>NZ_CM147875.1:1655000-3956385 GCF_055808595.1 Devosia sp. J20-27
GTCTGTCGGCGCCGAGCTGGCGACCCAGCACACTGGCCATGCCGATGCCCACCGTGGTCGATGCCGCCACCAGCAACATCGACAGCGGGAACATCAGGGTAACGGCGCTCAGGGCTTCCGGCCCGACAAAGCTGCCAAGCAGGATGGCATCAATGACCGTCAGCAGACCGTTGACGCTGGTCACCAGAACGATGGGCAGGGTGGTCTTGAAAAACATGGCGGGGATCGACCTCACCAGAAACGAATTGGCTGCCACTGGCGCAGCCGAAGTCGGCGACGAGCTCATCTCGGTCTCCTTGGTCGGCATAGCGGAGATGTGTGACGGGTGCTCGCGTTGCCATCGCTCCGTATGCCCCAAAGGGTGACGCGATCGGCTCTTGTACAAGGATTTCACCGTGGCTTTCGCCAGCGAGCAGCGGGTCCCTTGCGACCGGGACGGGCAAGTACGCCCGAAGCGGTGTGTCGTCAAGAGGCGTTCGATTGCTTCGTCGGAGTGCCGGCACCGCGTAGCGGCGCCTTGCCGAGTTGCAGATGCAAGGCTACGCCTATCTGCGCCCTGATCGGGTTGTGCTTTTTTCCATGTGGTGCCAATAACCGGCGATGATGACCGATAACGCAGACGATCTGGCGGCGCAGGCTCTCGGGCTGCACCAGCAAGGGCAATTTGCCGAAGCCGAGCCCCTCTACCTCCGGGCGCTCGAGGCCGATGGCCGCAATGCCGGAACGCTGTCGTTGCTGGGAACGCTTTATCTCCAGACCAAGCGCAACGAGGAAGCGGCGGACCTGCTCGGGCAGGCCATTGCCCTGCAGGACGATCAGCCCGGTTGGCATGCGAACCTTGGCCTGGTGCTGCGCAATCTCGAGCGCTACGACGAGGCGGAAACCGCGCTCAGGCACGCCCTCGCGCTCAGACCGGCAGCCGAAACCTACAGCAATCTTGGACTCGTCCAGCACCAGCTGGGGCAGTTCGAAGCCGCCATTGCCAGTTTCGAAGAGGCCATCAAGCTGCGGCCCGATCTCGCCGGACCGCATGTCAACGTGGGCACCACCTACCTCAAGCTCGAGATGTACGACGAGGCCGCCGCAAGTTTCCGCGCTGCCATAGCGCTCAGTCCTCGACATGTGGTGGCGATGAGCAATCTGGGGCTTGTCCTGTTCAGGGCGGGCAAGCTGGAGGCAGCCGAGACGGAGCTGCGCGCCGCGATCGAGATCAATCCGCGTTTTGCCGAAGCCCTGCGGGTGCTGGGTGAAGTCGTCCGCGATCAGGGGCGGATGGCCGAGGCAATCGAGCTCTTCCGTCGTGGTGTCGAGATCGATCCGAGCAATGTGCTTGGCTATCAGGGCCTGATCTTTGGCGAGAACTACATCAGTGCCGGCACCCCCGCCGAGGCTCTCGATGCTGCCCGCCACTTCGACGAGATCGTGTCCAGGCCGGCGCCGGCGCCTTTCCCCAACAGCCGCGCTCCGGAGCGCCGGCTCAAGATCGGCTTCGTCTCCGGGGACTTCCGCCGGCATCCGGTCGGCCAGTTCTTCGGCCATATGCTGCCGCATTTTGACCGGCAGCAGGTGGAGGTGACGCTCTACGCCAACCAGACCAAGAGCGACGGCACCACCCTCGAAATGCGGGAGACCACTGACCACTGGCGGCCCATCGCGCGCCTGTCCGACGAGGCGGCAGCCGAGCAGATCCGCGCCGACGGGACCGACATCCTGATCGATCTCTCCGGGCACACCGGCGGCAACCGGCTGCAGATGTTTGCCCTTCGTCCTGCGCCGGTGCAGGCGGCATGGCTCGGCTATTCCGGTACGACCGGGCTCTCCACCATCGACCACATCATTGCCGATGACGACATCATTCCGGTCGAGGATGAGGCGCACTATTCCGAAACGCCCGTGCGGCTGCCCGCCAGCTACCTTTGCTACTCGCCGCCGAAGTTCCATGGCGTTGTGCCCGAGGTGGCGCCCACGCCCGCCGATGCCAATGGCTTTGTGACCTTTGGCACCTATAACAACCTGTTCAAGGTCAGCGACGCGTCCGTGGCCTGCTGGGCGAAGGTGCTCGCCGCCGTGCCGGACAGCCGATTGCTGCTCAAGGGCGCAGCGCTCGCCAGCGAGGACGGCCGCAGTGCCGTCGAACGCCGCTTCTCGGAGCATGGAATCGCGCCTGACCGGTTGCTGCTCAAGGCGCCGGTCGGCAGCCATCTGGTGCATTTCCGCAGCTATTCGGAGATCGATATCGGGCTCGATCCCTTTCCCTATAACGGCACCACCACCAGCTGCGACTCGCTGTGGATGGGGGTGCCGTTTGTCGCACTGGCCGGCGACCGGTTCATCTCGCGCGTCGGCGTCAGCCTGCTGCGCAGCGTCGGCCTGGGCGATCTGGTGGCCGGGGACGTCGACCAGTACGTGCAGATTGCGCGTGACCTTGCTGGCGACCTGCCGCGCCTGCGGCGCATTCGGGCCGGGCTTCGCGACGACCTGATGGCCTCGCCGCTGGGCGATGTCGAGCAGTTCACCCGGCATTTCGAGGCGGGGCTGCGGGAGATGTGGCGGCGCTGGTGCGCAACGGCCGCATGAGCGTGCAGCAGCTGCAGCAGGCGTTTTCGCTCTACCAGGCCGGCCGCACGAACGAAGCGGCCGTCCTCTGCCGGTCCATCCTCTCCCGCGATCCCAAGAGCGGCGACGCCCATCATCTGCTGGGCATCATCGCCTTTCGCGCCGGGCAACTGGCTGAAGCTGCAGCGCATGTCCGGTCCGCCATCCGGGCCAATGCCCGGCAGGCCGAGTATCGCAACACCAAGGGCGCCATCGAGCGCGCGGCTGGCAACATTGATGCTGCCATCGAGAGCTTCAAGGCTGCTCTGGTGCTGCAGCCGCGGCATGCGCAGGCGCTCGCCAATCTCGGCAACGCGCTGGCGCAGGCGAAACGGTTTGCCGAGGCCGCGGCCGCCTATCGGCGCGCCCTGGCCGTGGCGCCCGACACCCCCGGCGTCCGCAACAACCTGGGCAATGTGCTGCGGGAACTCGGCGAGATTGATGCCGCCATCGACAGTTTCGAGGCCGCGCTCAGGCTCGACCCACGCTATGTCGAGGCCTTCAGCAACATGGGGGTGGCGCTGGTCGCCCGTGAACGTTTCGAGGACGCCATTGCCGCCTACCGCGCGGCGCTCGCCATTGACCCCGGCCATCTCGGCGCACTTGCCAATATTGGCGGGGCGCTGCTGGTCACCGGTCGCTGGCAGGAGGCAATGCAGGCCTATGCCGGCGCTGTCGCGCTCCGGGACGATGTTCCGCAGTTTCACTTCAACATGGTGACGCTGCAGAACTACCTCGAGGACGCGACGCCGGAACGGACACTGGCCCTGGCGTCACGCTTTGACCGCACCCTGTCGCGGCCCGCTACAGTGGAGCCGTTCGCCAACGAGCGGACAACGGCTCGCCCATTGCGCGTCGGGCTTGTCTCGGCCGACCTGCACACCCATTCGGTGACCCGGTTTCTGCTGCCCCTGGTCACGGCGCATGATCGCTCGGCGATCGAGTTCGTGGCCATTGCCGCCGGCCGGCACGAGGACGAGGTCACAGTGCAGTTGCGCGAGCGTTTCGCGGGATGGCACCCGATCAACGGGCTTGCGGCGGAAGCGGCGGCATCGGTTGTCCGGTCGGCGCAGATCGACATTCTGATCGATCTCTCCGGTTATACCACCGGCGCGCGCCTCGATCTTTTCGCGCACCGCGCGGCTCCCGTGCAGGCCGGCTGGCTTGGCTATTCCGGAACCACCGGCATTGCCGAGATGGACTATATCCTTGCCGATCCATTCGTCGCGCCGCCCGGGAGCGAAGCGGAGTTCTCGGAGACCATCTGCCGGCTGCCGGACAGCTATCTCTGCTTCGGGCAGCCCGACTGGCCGATCCCGGGAGATCTGCCGGCGCAGCGCAATGGCTATGTCACGTTCGGCAGCTTCAACAATATCGGCAAGGTCAGCGAGGCGACGCTGCACAGCTGGGTGGAAATCCTCAAGGCCATTCCGGAGAGCCGCCTTGTGCTGAAGTCCTCGCGCGGTGGAGTACAGCAACGGCTCGATGAATTGAGCGCCGATTTCGCTGCTGCCGGCATTGCCCCGGAACGGCTGCGCCTGATCGATCGTTTACCCGACCACCCGGCCCATTTGGCGCTTTACGACGAGATCGATATCGGCCTCGATCCGTTTCCCTACAACGGCACCACCACCACCTGTGAAGCGCTCTGGATGGGCGTTCCGGTGCTGACCAGACGCGGCAACAGTTTCGTATCGCGTGTCGGCGAGAGCCTGATGCAGTCCGTGGGTCTGCCGGACTGGATCGCTGATGATGCCGGTGACTACGTGGCCCGGGCCGTGCGGCTTGCCTCCGACACCTCGCGACTCGCTGAAATCCGCGCCGGGCTTCGTCCGCGCTTCGCCGTTTCGCCGCTCGGCGACGCGACGCGCTTTGCCCGCAATTTCGAGGCTGCGATGCAGCGCATGTGGGCGCACTGGTGCGAGGCGCCTGACGGAACCAGCAGCTAGGTTGCGGCATTGGATGGTCAGCACGCCAAGCGGTGGTGGGGGCGGAAGACAATTCCTCGTGTTCCACCGCCCATCATCCAGGCATGGCGACCATTGGACACAATATCTTCAGGTTCGTGCTCCAGTGACAGCGCCCTGACTCGAACTCCGGAACGGCTTATCTCAATGAAATTCGACGGCTTCTCCGCTTTGCCGCGGTTCGTTCTCGCGCTGGTCCTGCTCGTTGCAGTCACCGTGCCGGCGGCTGCCCAGGTGACCATCTTCTCGCCCTTCAACATCAAGGAGGCGATGGATGCCGATGTGCGCAAGCACGGCAATATCGCCTATGCCGACGGCGACCGGAAAAAGCTCGACATCTACCGCCCGGAGGACACCAGCGGCGGCGCCGCACCAGTGGTGATGTTCATCTATGGCGGTGCGTGGCGAGCCGGCGACAAGTTCGAATACGAGTTCGCCGGCCGGGCGCTGGCGGCCAACGGGTTTGTTGCGGTGGTCCCCGACTATCGGCTCTGGCCCGAGGCAAAGTACCCCGATTTCCTTGAAGACAATGCCCAGGCGATGAAGTGGATCGAGGACAACATTGCCGGCTACGGTGGTGACAAGAACCGCTTCTTCCTCGCCGGGCACTCGGCCGGCGCCTACAACGCTGTCATGCTGTCGCTGGATCATTCATTCCGTGCGGAGTACGGCGTCACCATGCCGATCCGTGCCGTGGCCGGATTGTCGGGGCCCTACAACTTTTATCCGTTCGAATATGGCGAAGTGCGCGAGACCTTTGGCAGCGCGCCCAATCCAGAGGGCACGCAGCCGGTCAACCTGGTGACCAGCGAGACGCCGCCAATGTTCCTCGCCTCAGGCAGCAACGACCCGATCGTGCGCCGGCAAAATACGGAAGCCCTGGCGGCGCGTCTGCGGGCCGGCGGCATCTGGGTGACCGAGAAATACTACGAGGGCTTTGGCCACCTCGAACCGGTGATCGCCATGGGCATGATGTGGCGCTGGCGCATGCCGGTCCTCAAGGACATGGTCGACTTCTTCCAGACCTTCGGGGCCTTCCCCAGTGGCACGCCGCGGCCGGTGTTCACTCCGGAGGCGCCGCAGGGGACCGAGGATCCGATGCAGGCCCTGATCGCCGACCTCGATGCGACGCTCGATCCGATCGCCAGCGACCGGCGCAGCGAGTAGCGGGGAGTGAGGACTAGACGTTGACCTGGTTGAGCCGGTGGGCGAGCTGTTCGCCGAACCGGCTCATGGTGTTCTTGAGCACCAGCCCCACCGAGATGCTGACCACGGCATAGAACTTGCGCGCCGGATCGGTCCGCAGGAACACCAGGTAGGCTTCCAGCTCCTTGTCACTGAGCGGCTCGTAGGCATAGGCCATGATGGCGCGCTGCGTGGTCAGCACTTCCAGCTCGAGATTGGGCAGGATGTCGGCAAGCTGCGCATCGATCTCGTCCCATGGTACCTCGATGTCGCCCTGGGCGCGAGACACCACCATGCTCACCATCATGGCACGCATTGCCTCGCCCAGCATGGCGCGGCCGATATCGGCGCTAACGAGGTGCATGATTTCGTCGAACTGTTCGTCGCGGGTCGATCCGGCGGGCGAGTCCTGAAGCAGCGCCAGGCCGTGATCGCGTGCGGCCATCTGGTCTGCCGCCGGCAATTGCTGCACCGCGTTTTCGATGCCGGTGATCCGCTGACCGAAATCGGACTGAAAGAAACGACCGAGCGCCTCGAGTTCGGCTGACGAGAACTTGCCGTCGATCGACCGGGCGAGTTCCCGCTGCATGGCAGCGGCTTCGAACACCTCGCCGGCCGTTTCCCTCCATATTCCCTGGAACTTGGCACTGGCGGGCAGGCCCTGCGCATCTGCAGACCCGGCAATTGTCTCCCCGAAGGCCGCAAAGATCTGGTCGAGCGCCGTCGCGCGCATCAGGTCTGCATTGGTGAAAGCGGCAGGGTTCTGGCTGGCGGCAATGGCCGGCCGCACTGGAAGCAATGGTGTGGCTGAGCCCCATAGCAGGGCGGCGGCAACAAGGGCGCGGATCAGCATGAGCGGTCCTCCTTCGCGTCAGGCTAGCAACCCGGGCGGCGATCGCCAATCAGGGATCGGGCGCATATTCCGGTTTCGCCGGTCGACGCGTGTTCCGTCCGGCTGCTAATGTGAGCGGCAAATCTGGGGAGAGCAAAATGAAGTATGTCCGGCTGGGTCAAACAGGCCTCGAAGTGTCATGTATCTGCCTCGGCTGCATGAGCTTTGGCGATCCGAACCGTGGGTCGCATTCGTGGTCGATGCCGGAGGCCGAGAGCCGCCCGATCCTGCGCGCCGCCTGGGACGCAGGGATCAATTTCTTCGATACCGCAAATGTCTATTCACTCGGTTCGAGCGAGGAGATCGTCGGCAAGATCCTCAAGGAGTTCGCGCCGCGCGACGAGATGGTCATCGCCACCAAGGTCAACGGCGCCATGCGGCCCGGACCGAACGGCGCCGGCCAGTCGCGCAAGGCGATCATGCAGGAGATCGATGCGTCGCTGAAGCGCCTTGGCACCGATTATGTCGACCTCTACCAGATCCACCGCTTCGATCCGAAAGTGCCGATCGAGGAGACGCTCGAAGCCTTGCATGACGTGGTGAAGGCAGGCAAGGCGCGCTATATCGGCGCCTCGTCGATGTATGCGTGGCAGTTCGCCAAGATGCTCCTCACTTCGGAGCTGCATGGCTGGACGCGGTTCGTCTCGATGCAGAACCACCTCAACCTGATGCATCGCGAGGAAGAACGCGAAATGCTGCCGCTCTGCATCGATCAGGGCATCGGGCTGATCCCGTGGTCGCCGCTGGCGCGAGGCCGTCTGGCGCGGCCATGGGGCGAGGTCACCAACCGCACCGAGACCGACGAGTTCGGCCGCAATCTCTACGACGCCGGCGGCGATGCCAACGCGGCAATCAATGCCGCGGTCGAGACCATCGCCAGGGCGCGCGGTGTCAAGATGGTGCAGGTGGCGCTGGCCTGGGTGCTGCAGAAGCAGCCGGTCGCCGCGCCGATCGTCGGCGCCACCAAGCTCTCTCACATTTCCGACGCGGTCAGCGCCCTCGACATCGAACTGACCCCCGACGAGATCAAATCGCTCGAAGCTCCCTACAAGGCCACCGGCTTCATGGGATTCTAGTCCCCAGTGGCAAGCGTGGGTGAGCGCGGGCTGCCGCTCGCAGCTCTCATTGCGATGGCCTCTGTGCTTCTGGCGTTGCGTCTGGCGGTTGGCCTTTTTGCCGAGCCAATGGGCGACGAGGCCTATTACTGGGTGTGGGGACAGCATCCCGGATGGTCCTACTATGATCATCCGCCGCTGCAGGCGTGGGTCCAGGGCGGAGCCACGGCGCTGTTGGGTCAAAGCCTGTTCGCCCTGCGTCTTCCTTCGCTGCTGGCCTTGGGCGGGACGCTGTATGTCCTCTACCTGTTCGCCCGCCGCGTGTTCGGGGCAGGGTGGCAGTCCTGGTTTCTGGCGACCATAGTCCTCCTCCTCGGTACGCCGCTGTTCCTGATCTACACCACCGTCGTCACGCCGGACTATCTGCTGGTCTTTCTCAGCCTTGTGGCGCTCTACTTGATGGCGCGTTTTCTCGAAACCGTGGACGGCGGCACAGCGCGCTGGCGGTACTTTCTTGGTGCCGCGGTGGCGGTCGGTTTGGCCTGCCTGACCAAATATATCGGCGCGCTGCTGCTCGTCGGCTTTGGTCTGACCGTGCTGCTTGCTCCTCGATACCGGCGGCTGCTGCTCGACTGGCGCAGCTATGCGGGACTGGCAATTGTGGTCGCCATGCAGGCGCCGGTTCTGATCTGGAATATCGAGACGGACTTCGCCTCCTTTCGGCTGCATCTGGTCGATCGGCAGCAACTGGGCTTCGGGCTTACCTGGACGCATCTGCTGTCGTTTGCGCTGCAACTGCTCGTGCTGGTGGGGCCATTCCTCATCTGGCCGACGATCCGCGTGTTCCTTGGCCGTCAGGGGGGCTTTGAGGGGCGCAGCGCGGAGCTGGGCAAGACGACGTTCGGGGCGTCGACGCTTGGCTTTTCCCTGGTGGCGCTCGGCAACTTCGTTTCCGGTCACTGGAACATCGTGGGGCAGGCGACGCTGCTGCCGGCACTGGTCCGTCAGGTCGGTCGCGGCTGGCAACTGGTCGCCCACTCCATCTATGGCGCGGCCATGGGCACGCTCTTGCTGATCAACTACACGGCCTATCCAGTGCTCGGCGTCGACACGCTCGAATCCTACCGTGGCTATGGCTGGAGCGAGATTGCTGCGGCCTATCAAGAAGAAACCGGGCGCCTGCAACCAGACTTTCTGGCCGCCAGTCACTACCAGCTCGCCAGCCAGCTCAATTTCGCGCTCCGCACCACGCAGGCCACGGCGCTGTCGCAACGGCTGGACCAGTACGATTACTGGTTCGACGATGCTGCCCATCTGGGGCAGACGGCCCTGATCCTCGACGATGGGCACAGTCCGCTCGAAGCCGCTGTCATCACTGGATTTGATGCCGTCGAAGAAATCCGCCGCGTCCAGATCGTTCGGCAGGGCGTCGTGATCAACACCTACAGGATCTATCTGGCGACCGGCTACCGGGGAGCCGGTGATCTCGCGCAGCGCTACCAGTTCTAGTCCGTCTCCCGAAACCTGAAGCCAGCAGCAACGGGGTCTGTCCAGTCGGTCACCTCAACCGCGTCGACGCGCGCTGCCGGCGGGCCCTGGTGGCAGGCGGCGAGCATGGCCTCGATCGCCGCATCGCTGCCGGCGATGATCGCCTCGACGCTGCGGTCGCGGCGATTGCGGACCCAGCCGTCCACCTGGCATTGACGGGCCATGCCGATGGTCCAGTCGCGGAAGCCGACGCCCTGTACCCGGCCGGTGATCCGCAGGTGCAGGGCGCGCCTGGTCAAGCCGCCTCGATCTCGACCGATGCGGCCGAGCGCCGGTTCGGTCCGTGAAATACCGCTTCGATATTGTTGCCGTCCGGATCGAGCACGAAGGCGCCGTAATAGCCCGGATGATAGAGCCGCTCGCCTGGTGCGCCGTTGTCGGTACCGCCGGCGGCAAGGGCGGCCTTATGGAAAGCCTGCACCATCTCCTGGTCTTCCGCCTGGAAAGCGAGATGGACATGGGTGGGCACCGTGGTGGCGTCGGCGCCGTCGATATAGAGCTCGTCGAGGGCCATCCAGGTCTCGCCCGCATGCTCGATGGCAATGCCGAGCACGGCACTTATGGCCTCATAGAAGGCCCGGGTCTTGCCGAAATCCCTGGCGCGCAGGTGGACGTGGTCAATCAGTCGGCCGCGATGAAACGTCATGCTGAAATCTCCTCTACAACCAGTCGCGATATGAACAAAGCAGGAACACTCTGTCAACCGGACAAAGAAAAGGCCGGCTGCTTTTCACAACCGGCCGTCAACTCTGAATGCCAAACCTACTCGGCCTTGTCGGCAGAATCCGAGTTGAGCTGGCCGTATTTTTCAACGCCGATAGTGTTGAGCAGCTGCAGCTGGGTCTCAAGGAAGTCGATATGGCCTTCCTCGTCGGCCAGCAGTTCCTCGAACAGGTTCTTGCTGACGTAGTCGCCCAGCGACTCGCAGAGCTCGCGGCTGGATTTATAGGCCTTGCGGGCGTCGTATTCACCGGCGAGATCGGCCTCAAGCACTTCCTTGATGGTCTGTCCGATGCGCAGCGGCGCGACGCGCTGCAGGTTGGGATGGCCTTCGAGGAAGATGATGCGCTCGATCAGCTTGTCGGCGTGGTGCATCTCCTCGATCGACTCGGCGCGCTCCTTGGCGGCAAGGCGGCCGTAGCCCCAGTCGTTGAGCAGTCGGAAGTGCACCCAGTACTGGTTCACAGCGCCCAGTTCGAGAAAGAGGGCCTCGTTAAGCCGCTCGATGACCTGTGCTTCGCCTTTCATGGTGACCTCCTGTGCGTTTGCGTCGCGGGGCGGGCGGTCGGGGCGGAAGCACGGCATCCGGCCCGGCGTCGGCCGCCAGCTGGTGGTGGTACTCATCGGTCACAGCGGTGATAATGTCCACCACATTCGGGACGCAGCCGCTGCACTTGCAGCGCTTTTCCAGCTCCCGGTACACTTTGGCCGGCACGATGATCGCCCAGGGGTCCTCGTTGAGCAGATCAAGGATGACCCGCTTGATTTCCCGGTCGGTGATGGCGTTGCATTGGCAAACGAGCATGAGCGTCGGCGGTGGTGTGGGTGCGCGGTCTGGCGGGGACGGCGGCCATACAAACCGCCGCAAACCTGATTGTCAATGTCAGATAATCCCTCCGGCGTGGCCTGGACAGCACTGTCGCTGGATATCGTCAACGAGCAGTTTGTCAGGCGCGCCCGCCATGGCATAAGGCCGCCCATGATCGGGCAGGGCGCGTAATGGACGAGACGGCATCGACACGGCCCCGGCCGCTGGCGCCGCTGGTCGTGCTGCAGGCACTGGCCGTCGTGTTTGCGCTTTACAAGCTGGTGCTGCTGTTTTCGGCCGGCGTGTTCCAGGACGAAGCCTATTACTGGCTCTGGGGGCAGCACCTTGCGCTCTCCTATTTCGATCATCCGCCGCTCAATGCCTGGCTGCAGGGGTTGGCCGGTGCACTGCTGGGATGGAACAAGCTGGCGCTGCGGATCGGCGTGGCGCTGGCGCTTGTCGCCGATATCGTGCTGCTCTGGCTGATCTCGAGGCGCATCGCCTGGGACTGGCCGGAGCATTTCTGGCGCACATTGCTGCTGTTCCTCGCGACGCCGATCTTTTTCGCCGTCACCGCCGTGGCGCTACCCGACCACCTGCTCGTCACCTTCGGCCTGGCGGCGCTTTACTTCCTGCTGTCATTCTTCCAGCGCTGGCCGGAACTGCCGCGCTGGCGCGATCTCTATCTGGGTGCCGCCTGCATCGGGCTGGCGGCGCTGTCGAAGTACAATGCTGCCTTTCTCGGCTTCGGGCTGGCGCTCTACATCCTCGCGGTGCCGCGCAACTGGCCGCTGCTGCGCAAACCGCAGCTCTACCTGGCCGCGGCCATCGCGCTGGCGCTGCAGGCGCCGGTGCTGGCCTGGAACCTGCAGCAGGGGATGGCGTCCTACGGCTTCATCCTCGGCAGCCGTCATGCCGGGCTCCCCACTTTCGAGGGTCTTGGTAGCTGGGTGGTCGGTTTCGTGCTGCTGGTCGGACCATTTCTCGTGGTGCCTCTGCTCGACTTTGCCTTCCGGCGACGGCAGCGCGGCGAAGGTCTGTCCCGTGTTGCGTTCTGGGTGTCCACGGTCGCCATCATCTGGGTCGCCTGTTTCACCACCACGCTGTTTCACTGGAATCTGGTCGCTTATCTGGCGGCCCTGCCCTTCCTTGCCTTCCACATGCGCTGGCGCTGGCTGAGCTGGCTGCATATCGCCTATGGCGCCGCCTTCCTCAGCTTCATGCTGGTGAACTATTCCTTCACGCCGCTTACCGACGTGCAGGCCTTGCGCGACGAAGCGACCGGCTGGGCCTATGGCTGGGATGAGACGGCCGACGCCGTGCGTGCAGCACGTGACACGCATCGGACGAGCTTTATTGCCACTGCCGACTACACCACTGCGGCCCTGCTCGGTTACGCCCTCGGCGACCCCGACGTCACCAGCCTCAACAGCCGCCGCGACCAGTTCGACTACTGGTTCGATCCGGCCGCGCATGAAGGGCAGGATGCCATACTCTTCGGCGACACCTGGCGGCCGCTGACGGCAGACGTCACGGCGCATTTTGTCGAGGTGGTGCCGTTGACCGAACTGCCGGTGATCCGTGGCGGGGTCGAGATCGATCGCCACCAGCTCTATCTGGGCAAAGGCTTCAGCGCCGCAAAGTGAGTTTGCGCCTGCTGCCCGATCCCCTATGCTTCGTCTCCAGGGCGTCAGGGAGGACGGGAATGGCAATGATCGCAGGCCGCAGGCTCTTGTTGCTGGTTGCTCTGTCGCTCCTCGGTTCGCCGGCACTGGCGCAGAGTGCCGTCGACGATTGCGCCGCGCAGGCCGCCAGCCAGTATGAGACCGGCTATGAATCCATCGGCCGCAACCTGACGGCGATGGACGCGACGGTGGCAGTCGCCGCCTGCGAGGCGGCGCTCCAGGCTGCCCCCGACAACGTTCAGGTCAAGGGCTGGCTGGCGCGGGCCTATACCTGGGCGGGTCAACCCGACAAGGCCCTGCCATTGTTCGAGGCTGCGGCCGCGGGCGACAATCCGGTGACGCTGGCGCTCTATGGCGATATGCTGATCGTCGGTGACGGCGTCGAACAGGACATTGCCCGTGGCACCGACATGCTGCAGCGCGGCGCGGCCGCCGGCTTCGCGCCGGCGCAGAACAGCCTCGGGCTCTCCTACGATATCGGCGAAGGCGTCGACGAGGATGACGCGCAGGCGGTGCGCTGGTACCGGGCGGCTGCGGTGCAGGGGCTGCCGCGGGCCGAGACCAATCTGGGACTGATGTATCTCGAAGGGCTGGGGGTCGATCAGGACACTGTCGCCGCTGCCGCCTGGCTGGCGCGGGCGTCCGACCACGGCGAAGCCAGGGCGCAATACAATCTGGGCCGCATCTACGAGACCGGCCAGATGGTCGATGTCGATTACGCCAAGGCCGCCAGCTACTATCGCCGGGCTGCGGACGCCGGTGACATGTTCGCCCAGAACAGCCTCGGCTACCTGACCGAGAAGGGCCTCGGCGTGACGGCCGACAGCGCCGCTGCCGCCACCTACTATCAGCTCTCGGCCGATCAGGGTCTCGCCGTGGCGCAGTACAATCTGGCTTTGCTTTACGAAACGGGGCAGGGCGTGGCGCAGGATTATGCGCAAGCGGTCGACCTTTACACCCAGGCCGCCAATGCGGGCGATGTCGATGCACCCGTCAACCTGGCGCTGCTCCATCTCGAGGGCAAAGGCACAGCCAGGGATGCCACGCAGGCGCTGTTCTGGACGCAGCAGGCTGCCGACAGAGGCCATCCGGTGGCCCTCAACAATCTTGGCCATTTTTATGAGAACGGGCTCGGGGTCGAGAAGGATCTGGCGCGGGCACGGATCTACTACGAGCAGTCTGCTGCCCTCGGCTATGAACTCGGAACCGACAATCTCATGCGCCTCGAAGCGCTGCTGGCCGAGCCGCAGCAGGATGCACCCGAGACGCCGCCCGAGAGCGGCACGTTCGCTCCCCTGACCAAGGGCTATCCGGCCAGCAAGCTCGACAGCTAGCTGCCGACCTCGCGCCGCGATGCCATGACTGCGGCCGATGCCGCAATACGATGCGCCGACGAGAAGAACTCGCGGTGGATCAGGAACGCCACTGTCACGAGGCTGGCGATGATGGCGAGCCAGGGCGAGGCAAACCAGGCAACGGTTGCCACCGAAAAATAGTAGGCGCGGATGCCGTTGTTGAAGTTCTTGGCCGCCAGTGTGTTGAGCTGGGCGATGGCGTCGATCTCGGGGTCGCTGACCTTGCCGCCGTGATCCATGGCGCCGATCAGGATGCAGAAGTGGTTGAACTGCCGCAGTGCCAGGGTGAAGGCGAAAAACGACAGCACGAAGATCGCCAGCATCACCACGAAATGGACCTGTAGGTCGGCGGGCGTGTAGGCGGTGGTCATGCCGACGCTGTTGAGCGCCTTCATCACGGCCTCGACCTGTCCGAAGGCCGCGAAGGTCGCCAGCACCAGCAGCACCGAGGTCGAGGCGAGAAAGCTCACCGAGCCCATCAGGTTGGCGGCAAGGATCGCGTCGAGCGGCGACTCCCGCAGGGTGATGTTCTTGACCCAGCGGCGGCGCTGCATGCTCATGATCACAGAGAGCGAGGGACGCTTTCGTTCGATCAGCGGCACGCCGTAATTATAGGCGAGCCAGGCAAGGAGCGGAAACAGCGTAGCGAACAGCGTCATGATCGGCCCCCGAAGCGTCGAATCTGCTGCTGTTATAGCCTGCCAATCGCTGCGAACAGAAATCGGTGACGGCTACCGGTCGCGCGCGGCGACCGGTCAAGTCGCTATCCCTTTGCCCTAGAGCGTGCGGGCGTAGCGCATGAAGATCTGATGGATGCCTTCGAGCACCTCGGCCGACAGCGTCACATCGGCAGCGGCGATGTCGGTCTTGAGCTGTTCCATGGTCGTGGCGCCGATGATGACCGAGGTCATGAACGGCTTGGTCAGGCAGAAGGCGAGCGCCATCTGGCAGACGTCGAGGCCGTGCTGTTCCGCCAGCGCCATATAGGCCCGGATCGCCGGCTCGGTGAGTTCATTGTTGCGATAGTTGCCACCGGCAATGTCGCCGCGCGTGCCCTTGGGCAGCACGCCGCCCAGATACTTGCCGCTGATGGCGCCGCCGGCCAGCGGCGAGTAGGCCAGCAGGCCGATATCCTCGTGATGCGCCAGTTCGGCGAGGTCGAGGTCGTAGTAGCGGCGGAGGAAGTTGTACTCGTTCTGGATCGACTGGACGCGCGGCAGGCCGAGTTCGTCCGAGAGACGCAGATACTGCATGGTACCCCAGGCAGTCTCGTTGGAGAGACCGAAATGGCGGATCTTGCCCTCGGTGACCAGCTTGCCCATTTCCTCGAGCACTTCGCGCATGTTGGGCAGCACGGCGTCGCGGTCCTGGGTCGAGGGATCATAGGTCCAGCTGCCCTCGAAGTGATAGTGGCCGCGGCGCGGCCAGTGGATCTGGTAGAGGTCGATATAGTCGGTCTGCAGCCGCCGCAGGCTGTTCTCGACCGCTTCGCGCACGCCCGGCCCGTCGACGCCCCGGCCGCCACGCACCCAGGGCCGGCCGCCGCCGGCAACCTTGCTGGCCAGGATGATGTCGCTGCGCTTGCCGGTCTTCTTGAACCAGGTGCCGATGATCTCCTCGGTCTTGCCATAGGTGTCGGCCGAGGGCGGCACGGCGTACATTTCCGCCGTGTCGAAGAAATTGATACCCTGGGTCAGCGCGTAGTCCATCTGCGCATGGCCGTCGGCCTCGGTATTCTGCAGACCCCAGGTCATGGTGCCCAGGCAAATCTCCGATACGTCGATACCGGTGCGGCCGAGCTTGTTCATCTTCATCTGGTGGTCCCCCATACCCGTAAAAAGCGGCGGCACCCTAGGGGGCAGACCATGCATCGGCAAGAGCCGATGGAGGCAAAAGCGTTCCGTTCAAAAAACTGTCACGCGGGCCGGATTGGGGGTTGAGCTATCGGGTGCGACCCCCTATATACCGCTCACCGGAGACGCCCTTGGGTGTCCCTGAAATGCGATCCCGGTCATATCGCGGGATGGAGCAGCCCGGTAGCTCGTCAGGCTCATAACCTGAAGGTCGCAGGTTCAAATCCTGCTCCCGCAACCAATCGCATTGCCTCAAAGGCGCCCTCCGGGGCGCCTTTGGTGTTTCCGGGGTCCCTCAGTTCAGCATTGCCACGTCGCTGCCGAACAACGGCAGACCTCCGCGCTATTCGGGCAGGAGAGCCGATGACCAAGAACCGGCCGGTCAGCGCGTTGGCTTGGTCATCCCCGCAGTGGCACCTGGTGCCGCTGATTTGTTCGGCAATGGCACATCGAGCCGGATGCTGAACTGCGGCCCATCAGCGGTGGAGACGGTGCCACTCCACTTCGTCTCGACGAGGGCCCGAATGAGCTTTGAGCCAAATCCGCTGCCCGCTCCCTTCGAGGTCTCCGCGCGTTGAGGATCGGTCCAGTTGATGCGGAACGCCAGAGATCCGTCGGTTCGGTGGAGAATTTCCCAGCTGATGGAGACCTGTCCAAGATCGCTCCCCAGCGTCCCGTACTTTGCTGAATTGGTCGTCAGTTCGTGGAGCACCAGGCCGAGGTCAAAGCACAGCTCCGGGGCGAGCAGGATGTCACGACCCTGCGCAACAATCTTTTCCCTGAACGGCTTGAGTGTCTCCTCGACCATCTCTGCAAAGCGGGTCGAGCTCCAGCCGGCGCGGGCGACGACGTAGTTGGATCGGCCGAGGGCACTCAGTCGCTCGCTGAAGGACTTTCTGGCCTGCCGAACGTCGGCGTCGGCGCGAAACGTCTGACTGGCGATGCTATCGACCAGTTGCAGCATGTTGCCTGCGCGATGCGCCATTTCGCGCACCAGCAACGCCTGGTGATCGGAGGCTGATTTCTGTCGCGCCGCGCCTGCCACGATGTTGGCGAGCGACTGCAGGAACTGCGCGTCGGTCTGGTCGAACTCCCTGAGGTCGCGCGTGTGGATGCCGAACACGCCAAACGGCCGCGCGTCCGAGCCAGGAATGACAACCGAAATGCCGCTCCGAACCTGATGCTCTCTCAACAGCTGGGGCCCGTCGAACCGCGTCTCGGTGTGCAGGTCTCTGACGATGACCGGATCGCCAGTCGACAGGGTAAAGCCTGCCTGAGAGGCGCGCTCAGTGCCGACCTGCGCCTTGCCCACGAGGCCATCGGCCCACCCGATTCCCGCCCGAAGGACGAGATGATCGGCAGTTTCCGAGAACTGCAATATCTTGGTGAGGGGCGCCTGCAGGATGTCTGCGGCAAGCTGTACGGCGCCATTCAGGACTTTTGAGAAGTTGGTCTCGCCGAGCGCGAAGGAACCGAACGCTGCGATGGCGCTTTGTTGTGCAAGACGGCGCCGCAGTTCCTGGTCGCCCCGTACTCGCTCGGTGACGTCGACACACGTGCCTGTAAGATATCGCTCTCCGTCCGAGGTTACTGCAACGCCGCCGCGTGTCTCGATCCACAAGTCGGCTTCGCCGTGGCGCGGAGCCGTTCGATAAATCGCCCGGTAAGCCGCTCTCGTTCTGACGCTGGCCGAGATTGCCTCCAGCACGCCGTCTGCGTCTTCAGGATGCAGATCGCGTTGAAAGCTCCCCAGGGTTCCGTCAAAGGAACCTGGGGCCAGTCGGTGAATTGCCTCGAGATTGCGGGTCCAGCTGAGTTGGTCGCTGTCGATTTTCCAGCGCCACACGCCGACGCCGCCAAGGTGCAACCCTTCCTGCAAATGATCCGGCTCGACGAGAAAACCTACGGCCTGTTGCTCACCCATTTACCCGCTCACCCTCGCTGAAGGCGAACCGTCGAGGACGGCCTGGCCGCTCCAATCTGGAGCGGTCCGACGAGCTCCTCCGTTTGCGCCAGTCGTCCACAACGCCGTCCGCCTGATAAGGTTCCGATATAGAAACTATTCAGCTCAAGGACGGCGCAGAGATGATCTATCGACGTGCGACCGGAGAGTGACTAACTGGACTAGGTCCGGCGTAACCCACCGGGCGGGCAGCTGTTCACACCACCTGCGGACTGCCCGGACTGACGATTTTCTCGAGGATGCGCGCAATGGCACGACTTCAATCATTTCCCGCGGGGGGCGTTGCCGTCGTTTTCGGCGGGGGCGGCGGAATTGGCGCCGCACTCCTGGGTGCGTTGCGCAATGACGGTGGTTTTGACGACGTCATAACCTTCGGACGGACATCGTCGCCGCCGGTGGACATTCTGGAGGACAGCAGTCTGCAGCGCGCTGCGCAGGAGGCAGCGCGTGCGGGCGAGATCAGGCTGGTAATCGATGCGACCGGTTTTCTTCACGACGATCAGCAGGAGCCTGAAAAGAGCTGGCGACAGCTGGAAGCGAAAAACCTCGCAAGAAGTTTTGCTCTCAATGCGATAGCGCCCGCCCTGATGATGAAACACATGCTGCCTCTCATCCCACGGTCGGGCAAGGCCGTGTTCGCAACGCTTTCGGCGCGGGTTGGCAGTATCGAGGATAATCGGCTGGGGGGCTGGTACGCTTACAGGTCATCCAAGGCCGCGCTCAATCAACTGGTACGAACGGCCTCGATCGAACTGAGGCGGCGATGCCCCGAGGCAATCTGCGTGGCCCTGCACCCGGGTACGGTGGCGACGGGGCTGTCAGCGCCATTCTCGTCGGCCGGACTTGAGGTCCATAGCCCTGCGGTGGCGGCCGGCCACCTGCTCTCGGTGATCGATGCGCTGGGGCCAGAGGGAAATGGCGGCTTCTTCGACTGGAGGGGGGAGACCGTCCCCTGGTAGGTTGAGTGTGGCGCCCCGGGCGCAGTGGCTCGGGGCACCTCAGTCTAGTGGGTGCGTTGTCTCATCGCACTCAACACTGCTAGCGATATCCCCATGGCCGCATGGTCGAGATGTTCGCCAGCGCATCCTCTTCTGCAGGATGCCGTACGCCGTCCGCTTCAAGCACCGAGACGCACACGCCGAGCAGCGCCCGGAACTGATCGTCGCTCAGGTCCGCCGTGAGGATCTGGGAGCGTGCACGACGATCGGCGGAAGCGTGGTCCAGTTGAAATGCCTGCGTATGCGCCACAACCTCTCGAGCGATATCGTCGGCCGAAAATCCCTGCAGCATCGGGTTGGTTCGGAACAATGAGATGACACGACGACGCTCGGTCAGATCCGCCTCACCATCCGCGTGAGCGATGATCATGGCGGCGGCGATCGTTGCCTCCATGAATGTCTCGTGACCGGCAATGTCGGCCTCTGCCAGAACGTCAAGCCGGTTGAGCCTGGCGCGCAGGTCGACGACAGGTCGGCGCGTGAAAATGTCAGAGTTGTTATTTCGGGGTTTGGTCATGGCGGAACTCCTCATTGCCGTTGGCGAACAAGGGACCGGATTTCACCACACCATGCGCTGAATACTGGCCCCTGAGGTGAACCGACATCGTGGGTAAGCTGAAACCTTACCGCACCAGAGGGGCCCGGATCACGATTGAAGAGTTAGTGCCCCAACGCGGCAGTTCAAGATCCGGGGCTTAATTTTGTCCGCATCGTCCAATGGTTCTAGCCTCTTGCTACTGCGGCGCAGGCAGTGCGGCGCTGAGCGCATCGGCCGTCACGCCAAGGGTCTGGTTGCTGCAGTGCATCGAGGGCGGATGACGGCGCGAGCACAGCGGCGCACCTGGTCTCGCGAGCTCCGCTCTTGGCGGGATTCCGGCACCCGCACTCAATGGGGGATCATTGCGTCGCAGTTCCCGCGGTCCCGCTTCACCCTTTCACGGCGCCGGCCGTCATCCCCGCCACGATCTGGCGGTTGAAGAACAGGAAGACGATCAGCGGCGGTATGGTGATCAGCAGGATGTTCATGAACAGCAGATTGTAGGACGTGCTGAACTGGCTCTGGAAATTATAGAGCGTCAGTTGCAGCGTCACGTTCTGGCTGCCCGGCAGGTAGTAGAGCGGATTGGTGAAGTCGTTGAAGATTGCGACGGACTGGACGACGATCACGGTCACCGCCACAGGCTTGAGCAGCGGCAGGATGACCTGGAAGAAGAGCCGGATCGGTCCCGCGCCATCAATGATGGCGGCCTCGTCCAATTCGCGCGGAATCGTGGCGACAAAAGCGCGAAACAGCAGGATGGTGAAGGACAGGCCATAGGCCACCTCGATCAGGATCAGGCCGTGCAGGGTCTTGAACAGACCCATGCTCTGCATCACCCAGATCGTCGGCACCACGGCAGGCGGGATGATCAGGCCGGCCAGCACCAGGAATCCGGCGATGGATGTCCATATGGACGGACGACGCTGCATGATGAAACCGCACATCGCTCCAAACACGACCAGCATGGCAACGCTGGCCACGGTCAGAATGGTTGAGTTGACGAAGGCGGTGATGATCATGAAATCGCGAGTCTGGATGACTTGCACCAGATTGTCCCACAGGTGCCACGAACTCGGCAGGGTGAACTCACGCAGCGACAATTCCTTGCGGTCCTTGGCAGCGGTGAGGAAGATGAAGGCAAAGGGCACAAGGAAGACGAAGACCGATACCACGATCGACAACCATCCAAGCCAATGACGGTACGCAGCTTTCATTGTTCGACCTCGCGGCGGTTGAGCCAGACGGAGAGGGGCACGACGATGATTGCCACCATGACAAAGAGCACCACGTTACCGGCGGTCGAGAGGCCATAAAAGCCGGCCTGGTATTGCTTGTAGATCACGGACGCGATGACGTCGGAGGTGAAGCCTGGTCCGCCGCGGGTCATGGCCCAGATCAGGTCAAACGACCGCAGTCCGCCGATCAGCGACAGGATGACGACGGTCACTGTTGCCGGCCGCGCCAGAGGCAGCGTGATGCCCCAGAAATTCTGCCAGGGTGTCGCGCCATCGATCTTGCTGGCCTCGAAATATTCCTGCGGGATCGAAACGATGCCGGCCATGTAGATGACGGTCGCCAGTCCGACGCCTTTCCAGACGTCGACAAAGGCAACCGAGAGCAATGCCAGGTTGGGATCGGTGAGCCAGCCCGGTCCCTTGATGCCGAACAGGGCAAGCGTTTCGTTGATGAGGCCCTGGGTGGGGTGCATCATCACTGTAAAGGTGATGCCTATGCCGATCGTCGACACCAGCACCGGAAAGAATACAACCGAACGCAGGTAGCCACGTCCGATGATCTGGCTGGTCAGAAGGACGCCAAGCAGCATGCCAAGCACGACCTTCAGGCCGGACGTGACGAACGCGTAGATCAGCGTGTTGATCAGACCCTTGATGAGAAACGGCTCACGGAAGAACTGCGCGAAGTTCTCGAGGCCGATGAACTGCGCCTCGAACAGCGTCCAGCGCGTCAGCGAGAAGAACAGCGACGCGAAAGTGGGGTACATGAACAGCGCGCCATAGATGATGGCGGCCGGCAGAAAGAACCAGCTTGGATAGGAACTGCCGCTGCGCCGACGGGCCCGGGCGCGGACCGAAACTCCCACCTCCGCCGTCGTTGCGTCTGCCGCCATTGATGCCTCCCCGCAATCAAGTGGCCCGGCCGGTTGAGACGGCCGGGCGCTAGGCTAGATGTGACGCTTACCAGCCGGCAAGACCAAGCTGCTGCGCCTGCTTCTTGACATCCTCGTCATAGAGGGCGGCGCCGTCGGCTGCAGAGCGGATACCTGAACCAACTTCGACGGTGATCTGCTCGAGTGCAGGGCCTTTCACCGGCGACAGATACTCGAGAGCCGGAGCCGTGGCGCCGTCCGTCTGGAAGTAGGGCAGTAGGTCGGACACTGCGGCCGGCACAGACGCCGGCAACTCGCAGCCCTTGATCAGATAAGGGCCGGTCGCGCCATTGGCGGCGCTGCGGGCGTCACACCCCTTGGTGCTGGCAATGAAGGCAACGAACTTCTTGGCTTCTTCCGGATGTGCGGTCGTCTTGGAGATATAGACCGCTGCAGGCATCCAGACCGTCAGGCCGTTCTTGGACGCATCGTCCCCGGGGATGGCAAAGAAGCCGACGTCCGGCAGGCTCTCGGGATAGTCCTGAGCAATGGTGCCAATGGCAAAGGTCAGCATCGGGTAGTGGGCGCCCTCCGCAGTGGCGAGCATGCGGATGCCGTCTTCAAGCTTGGCAGAGGCGAAGTCTTCATTGAGGTAGCCGGCCTTGTAGACCTCCTCACCGCGCTCGAACCCCTTCATTGCTGCGGGCGTGGTGGCATATTTGGCCTTGTTCGCCGTGTAGTCTGCCGCAAATGTCGGCACGGCCGCCTGGACGTTGAAGAAATCGCCGAGAATGAAGAGCTGGCTGGTCCAGGTGTCGCCAAAGGTCTGGATCACGGGTACCTTGCCGGCAGCCTTGATCTTTTCGTTATTGGCCATGAACTCGGCCCAGCTCTTGGGAACGGACAGCCCGAGATCGGCATAGATCTTCTTGCTGTAGAGGATGCCGCCGCCCATGGCGGCCTCTTCCGGCACGCCGTAGATACGGCCGTCGGTGGCCGTCACGGTGGGCTTGAACGAGTCTATGACATTGTCCTGGAATGCCTCGTCGGTCAGGTCGAGCATTGTCTGCGGTGCGTTCAGCGCCTGGAAGAGAGAGCCCGCATTGTAGCGGAAGACGTCCGTCATCTCGCCGGTCGCCAGCCGCGTCTTGACGATGTTGTCGCCCTCGCCGCCGCCTGGACGGATCTCGATCGAGATCTTGATCCCGGGGTTTTCGGCCTCGAATGCGGCCTTGAGTTGCTCGGCCGTGGCGACGCCAACAGAGCCGTCGTCGACGAGATAGGTCAGGGTCACATCCTGGGCGAAAGCCGGTGCAGCGAGCGCAGTCGTCAGCGCAAGCCCTGCAGCGGTTGCGATCAGCGCGCGCCTCATGGTCTTGAAAGTCATAACTATCCTCCCTTTGTGCCGGACAATCCGGCAGGCTTTATACGTCGGTGGCCGCGGTAGATCCTCGGCTCAGGGCCTGCTGATCCGGAATGTCACGGTGTGACTGCCGGGCGCGAGCGGGCTGCGCGCTTTGCCGCTGCCGGCGGATACCAGAGGCGATCCGTCGATCAGGATGTCGATGTAGTTGGGTGCCATCACCAGGGTGCCGGTGGCGCCGTGCGGAACCGTGAGCTGGTAAGTTACAAGGTCCCTCTGCACGCTCCAGCCCGCCTCAATGCGGCCGGCGCGCGAGTCGTGCGCGGCGCTCACCGGCGACAGGGCCGGCAGCACGGTGGGTTCGAAGATGATGTGCTCGAAGGCGGGCCGTTCGAGGTCGGGACGAAAGCCGGCAACGCTCTCGAACAGCCACTGGCATACGGCGCCATAGGCATAGTGATTGTACGAGTTCATCTGCGGGTCGAAGGCCTTGCCGTCCTCGCCGATGGCATCCCAGCGCTCCCAGATCGTGGTGGCGCCAGTCTTGACCTGATAGAGCCAGCCCGGAATGTTTTCCTGCAGGAAGACCTTGGCTGCCATGTCGGCTGCGCCAATCTTGATCAGCGCTGGCAGCAGGGCGGGTGTGCCGATGAAGCCGGTGCCGATCTTGTAGTCGGACCATTCAATCCGCGACTTGAAATACTCTGCCGCTGCCGGCACCAGGTCGGCCGGGATCAGATCGTGCAGGATTGCCAGCGCATAGGATGTCTGGTCGTCATAGACCAGACGCCCGGACGGCGTGACGAACTCGCGGCCGAACGCTGCCTTGACGGTCGCGGCGCGGTCTTCCATCCGCTCGGCGAGCGCTGTGTTGCCGCACAGCCGCGCCGACTGCGCCGTGAGCTCAGAGCTGATGTAGAGGTAAATCGTTGCCGAAGCATCGTCACCGATGGTGCGGGCCGGTTTTTGCATCGGCCATTTGCCATCCACAGGCTGCAGCCAGTCGCCAAAGGTGAAGCCGCGACCACCCCAAGGCTTTGCCGGATGCACGATCGGGCCATTGCTGATCGACCAGACGAAGTCGTTCCACTTCTCCATCGCCGGCAGTGCCTCGGCGACGATGCCGGTGTCGCCATAGTGGGCGTAGAGCGCCATGGGGATGACGCAGATCGCGTCGCCCCAACCGGTGGACCCATAAAAGCCCGGAATAATATCTTCGTGGTTGCGCGTTGGATCAGGCACGACGTGCGGAATGGCCCCATCGGGGCGCTGGTCGGCGATCATGTCGCGTACATATTTGCGCAGGATGCCCTGGCTCTCGTGCAGATAGCACGCGGTTGAGGCAAACACCTGGGCGTCGCCGGTCCAGCCGAGGCGCTCGTCACGCTGCGGACAGTCGGTGGGCACTTCAATGAAGTTCGAGCGCTGGCTCCAGATGGTGTTCTGCACCAGGCGATCCACCAGCGGGTTCGACGAACTGAACGTGCCGGTCGGCTGGATGGCCGAACTGATCGGGATCAGTTCGATACGTGTCAGTTTGGCCGTCCCGGTGATTTCGACTCGCGCGTAGCGGAAGCCGAAAAAACTGAAAATCGGCCGATAGGCTTCGTCCCCGCCGCCCTTGAGAACGTATTCCGCACGCGCCTCTGCCGAGCGCATGCTGGCGCGGTCGAACTGGCCCAGGTGATCGAGCACCTCGGCATGTTCCACAACCACCCTGGCGCCCGGCTCGCCCGATACGGTGAACGCGACATAGCCGCCGGCATTCTGGCCGAAATCGTAGACTGTGCGCCCCTCTGCATCGACAAAGGACGAGACGACGGCGATCGGGTCCAGTTCGCGGACGCCATTGACCTCGTGGTCTATCAAGGTCGATTTGTCGAAGCGGCCGAGCACCGTGGCGCTGCCGGTGACTGGCAAGCTCTCGCTGCGCGCGTCGTAGATTTCGCCAAAATAGATGCCGGATTTCAGTACCGGCGTCAGGCCGCTCTGCCAGGTTGCGTCTGTGGCCAGCAGAATATCACCGGCCTCCGTCCGCATCTCGGCAATGGCCGCGATCCTGTCGCCCCAGGTGTTGATCACCTCGTTGCGCGGCCACATCATGCGTGAACGATACCAGCCGTCTCCCAGCCAGATGTCGATGGTGTTTTCGCCATCAGCCAGCAGGTCGGTGACATCATAGGTCTGGTAGCTGAGGCGGTCCCAGTAGCTGGTCCAGCCAGGGGTCAGCAGGTCGTCGCCGATACGCCTGCCATTGAGGAAGGCGCGGTAGAGGCCGAGGGCGCTGATGCGCAGCGTGACCGCCCCGCGTCCCGCGGGCACGCTGAATGTCTTGCGCAGATATGAGGTCTGGGTGCCGACGCCACCATCGGTTGTCGGCGCCACCATATCGGCGACGAACGGAAGCGACTGCACCCCCTGCGACAGGGTGTGCGCCAAGGTTGGCTGGTTCATCAGTTCCTCCAAGGAGACCTTGCCGGTCTCTCTTTGTAGATCGTTCTATGTGTATCGTTATACATTCTCGGAAAGCCGTCAAGAGCATGGCTGGGCACGGCGTCGACTGCGTTGCAAAGGCCTGCTAAAGCCTGATCAGGGAGTAGAGAAATGGCGCCGCGTGACAAGCACAACCGGGTGACGATCCGAACCGTCGCGGAAGACTCCGGGGTTTCGGTCTCTGCGGTGTCGAAAGTCCTGCGGAATGCCTACGGCGTCAGCGATTCGCTGCGGGGCCGGGTCCAGGCTTCAATGGAAAAGCTCGGCTACCGTCCGCATACCGCCGCACGGGGAATGCGGGGGCAGACCTATACGCTCGGCATCGTCCTGCCAGATATCCATAATCCGTTCTTCACCGACATCATGTCAGGGGTGAACAGCGCGCTTGAGCGCACGCAGTACCAGACACTGTTCGGTATTGGCTATTCCAACCCGACAACCGAGCAGGCCGTGGTCGACGCCATGGTCGACCGCCAAATGGATGGCATCATCTTTATCGGCCCGCGCATTTCTCCGGACGCGGTGCGCGATCTGGCCCATCGCATTCCGATGTCGCTGATCGCCTACTACGATGCGGTTGATCACTACGACACCGTCAACAACGACGACGAACTAGGCGCGGCACTGGTGGTCCAGCATCTGGCCCAGTCCGGCTACAACAACATTGCCATGATCAGTCTTCCGGTCCCGTCAAATCTCGACTCGCACGTTACCCAGCGGCGCGAAACCGGATATCGGAAAGCCATGGACAAGGCGGGGTTGCGACGCTTCACAAAAGTCGTCATGGCCGAGCAAACCCCGCGCGAGGTGCAAGCTGCAGCCCGCCAACTATTGCGCAGTCGCGGCCGCCCTGATGCCATCTTCTGCTGGACCGACTTCATCGCGCTCGAAGTGCTCAGCGTGGCCAAGGAACTGGGCCTCGCCGTCCCCGGTGACCTGGCTGTCGTCGGCTATGACAACACGAGCTACTGCGATCTGGCACAGAACGACCTGACCAGCGTCGATCAATCGGGCCAGGTGCTGGGGCTGCAGGCGGCGCGTCTGCTGGTCGAGCGCATTGAGGGCCGAAAGACCGGGGAGCATTTCATGGTGACGCCCCGGCTCGTGGTTCGTGGCAGTTCCTCTCCACGAAACAAGTAGCGCCGGTATTGGCCACGCAAACAAACCGTGGAGCGCGTGCGGCGGTCTGACCGCGCATAAAAAAACCGCCCGGCATGCCGGGCGGTTCAGTCGTCGTCGGGAGGTAGATTAGGACTTCAGCTGGAAGGTCTCCAGCTGGGCAGCGTTGCTGGCGTCGATCAGGACGCAATCCATGGAGATCTTCTCGTCGATGCCGGTCGAGCCTTCCTTGAGGAGCTTGTCGGCCAGTTCGACCGCGTACTGGGCCTGGCGGTAGGCCGGCTGCAGCACCGTGGCGTGGATCTTGCCTTCGAGAATTTTGTCGCGGACGTCGTTCGAGCCATCGAAGCCGGCGATGATCACATCGGTCCGGCCTGCAGCCTCGAGCGCGGCCTGGGCACCCATGGCCATGGTGTCATTGCCGGCAATCACGCCCTGGATGTCAGGGTTGGCCTGCAGAATGGCTTCCATCTTGGTGAAGGCTTCGGTCTGGCTCCAGTTGGCGCTCTGCTGAGCGACCATCTTCAGGTCCGGATACTGGTCGATGACGTCGTGATAACCCTTCGAGCGGATGCCCGCATTGGTGTCGGATTCCTTGCCCACCAGCTCGACGTAGTTGCCCTTCTCGCCCATCGCCTCAACGAAGGATTCTGCCCCCAGCGTGGCACCCTGATAGTTGTTGGATACGATCTGCGCCGCAGCGACGCCCGTTGCGTTGATTTCGCGGTCGATCAGGAAGGTCGGGATGCCGGCATCCTTGGCTTTCTGGACGGCCGCTACGGAGGCGTCTGCGCCAGCATTGTCGAGGATGATTGCGACGGCCTTGGACGCGATCGCCGTGTCAAACAGTTGATCCTGCTTGTTGGCGTCGTCATCGTGCGAATAGACCTGCGTGGCGTAGCCAAGTTCCTTGGCGCGCGCCTCGGCACCCTGTGCTTCTGCAGCAAAGAACGGATTGTCGTGGCTTGGTGTTATGATCACGACCAGTTGCTCCTGCGCCATTGCAGGCGAGATCAGCGCCACACCCGTCATCATGCCGAGCGCAAGCCCGGCAGCAAGTTTCGAAAACTTCATAACGTCCTCCATTCGTCCCGATCGGGACCGCCATTCCAACGCATATCTTTTGTATGGTTGGTATTTTTTTCGTTTGTTGACGATAAAGTGTGAATTTGGCGCAAGTCAAGCATATACGACGTTAGTCGTAAGTGAATCGTCGGCTTTCGTGATTTCGTCGTGACAGGTCAGCCCTGTCGGGAGTTTGCGGCGAGCTTTCGCTGCAACTGATCCAGCACTACCGCAGCAATGATCACCAATCCCTTGATCACCATTTGCCAGAACTCGCTCACCCCCATCATCACCAGGCCGTCACTGAGGACACCGATCACGAATGCCCCGATGATCGTGCCGCCGATCATGCCGCGACCGCCGGAAAGCGAGGTGCCGCCCAGAACCGCGGCGGCAATGGCGTTGAGCTCGAATGTCTCGCCGCTGGCCGGGTGGGAGGCAACAAGTTGCGATGAAACGATCAGTCCGGCGACTGCGGCGCAAAGGCCGGAGATCATGTAGACGGCCAGCTTGATGCGATCGACACGCACCCCGGACAGCGACGCCGCCCGTTCATTGCCACCCACTGCGTAGACCCGCCGACCGAACGGCGTGCGCTGAGCGACATAGGCGGCGACGAGCGCCATCACGATGAGGATGATGATCGGGTAGGGGATGCCGAGGAGATTGCCTGAGCCGATGATCGGGAATCCCTGGTTCTCGAGTTCCGGCTTGCCGACCAGGTTGGGGAAAGTGGCGCCGCCCGACAGCAGCAGAGCGGCGCCGCGCGCGACATAGAGAGTGCCGAGGGTGGCGATAAATGGCGCAACCGATAGCCGGGTTATCAGCAGCCCGTTGATGGCGCCGATGAGCACTCCCACCCCGAGCGATATCAGTACCACCTCGAAAATATTGGGATAGATGACGATGCCCAGCATCGGCAGTTCCAGGCCGCGGGCGATCAACCCGCCTGCAACCATGCCCGTCAGACCGACGATCGACCCGACGGAGAGGTCGATACCCCCGGTGAGAATGACATAGGTCATGCCGATGGCCAGGATGGCATTGATCGCCACATGCTTGGAAATGATGACGGCGTTTCCGACCGAGACGAAATTCGGTGCCATGACGGCAAAAAAAACCACGACCACGATCAGGGCGATGAAGGTTCTCAGCTTGAGCAGCACGAGCAGGGCCGAGTTGTCAGCAGCGCCCTTGGACGCTGGTATGGCGATTGCTTTGGTCAACGGGCCTCTCCCTGATTGCTGTGCTCGATCTTGAGCGTCGAGGCCCGTACCAGGGCTTCGTCCGTTGCCTCTGCGGCCACCAGATCGGCTGTTACTTTGCCGTAGGCCATGACCAGGATGCGGTCGGCGACCGCATGGGTCTCCTTGAGGTCCGACGTCGTGTAGACGATCGCCAAACCGCGGTCGGCCAGTTCACGCATGGTGTTGAACACCTCTGCCTTGGCGCCGATGTCGATGCCGCGACTTGGCTCGTCGAGCAGCAGCACGCGCGGCTCCGTCAGCAAGGCTTTGCCGATGACCACCTTCTGCTGGTTGCCGCCCGACAGCGAGGTGATCGGCGCGTCGGCGCTGGCGGTCTTGATGTGGAGGCGATCAATCGCTTCCTGCAGCAGGGGCGCTTCGGCGGACCTGGAGAGCGAGAAGAAGCGCGTGAAGCGCCTGAGGCTCGCCAAACCCAGGTTGCCGCCCACCGACAGGTTCTGTATCAGCCCGTCGCGCTGACGATCCTCCGGTACCAGCAGCAGGCCTGCGGCCATGCGGTCGGCAACGGAGTGACCGACCAGGTTCCGGTCGCCGATCCGGACCGTTCCCTCAGCATTGGAGCGCAGCCCGTAGAGGCTCTCGAACAGTTCTGTCCGTCCGGCGCCGAGCAGACCGTAGATCGCGGTGATCTCGCCGGCGCGGAAGCTGACCGAGACATCATCAACGGCATAGCCGGCGCCGCGACGTGGCAGCTTGAGGTGCTCCGCCGTTAGTACGACCTCGCCGGCAGCGCGGGCCGGCGGGCGTCGGGCGACGACTTCGTCCGCGCCCAGCATATTGCGAATGATCCAGGGGATCGATGCTTCGGCGCGCGGAGCGCTGACCTCGAGATGGCCGTCGCGCAGCACGGTATAATAGTCGCCGATGCGCATGAGCTCTTCGAGGCGATGCGAAATGTAGATGATGGCCACGCCGGAGCGCTTGAGTTCACCGATCACCTTGAACAGCACCTCGACTTCAGACGCCGACAGCGCCGAGGTCGGCTCGTCCATGATGAGAACCTGGGCATCTTCGCAAAGGGCCTTGGCGATCTCGACGATCTGCTGCTCGCCGATCATCAGCTCGCCGACCAGTGAATCGGGATCAATGTCGTGCTCGAGCCGGGCCAGCAGTTCCGCTGCCCGGTCGCGCTGCGCCTTTCGGTCGATGTGGATGCCGGCGCGGGTGATGTCGCGGCCCAGAAAGATGTTCTCGGTGACGCTCATGTTGGCGCAGAGGTTGAGTTCCTGGAAGACGATGCCAATGCCCTTGGCAGCCGCATCGCGTACGGAGCTGAACGTGACCGTCTCGCCGTTGAGCTCAAGTGTGCCCAGCGTTGGCCGCTCGACACCGGCGAGGATCTTCATGAGCGTCGACTTGCCGGCACCATTCTCGCCGATCAGGACGTTCACCGCACCGGGCATGACGTCGAAGTCAACGTTCTGCAGCGCGAGAGTGCCCGGGAAGGCCTTGGTGATACCGCGCGCCGTCAGAATGGGTTCCGAGCTCATCATTGGCTCTCAAGCGAGACCGGGGTGATGACAATCTTGTCGGACTTCGAGTTCAGGCTCATCGTCCCGAGGAAGCTGACTGGTGTACCCTCGGCCATTGCATCGACATTTGGAGCAACGCCAGACATCGCGAGTGCAGTGATGGCAGTGCCCACATCGGCGAACTCAAGCTGGTTGGTGAAGTCCTTGAACGAGACAAAGGGCAACGCATCCCGGAGGGTGTTGCCGCGAACGACTGGCCCGATCTGGATAGTCACCTGATGCCCCGGTGCGGCATCGGTAGCCACGACCAGACTGCCTGCCCGCGACTTCGTGTTCTTGGTCACGACTGTTCCCGTGCCCCTCACGACGAAGGACCAGGGCGATCCCTCGTCGGCGGGGCGATAGCCATACCCGGTGCCGGCCGCGTCGAGGTCGGCAGCTATTGCATCAAGCACCTCGTTCACCGGGTGGGCGTTCTCGGTGAAGTAGGGCATGGCCCGGGAAGCCCAGAGATCCTGGGCATATGCGGGTGCGCTGAAGGCGTTGGCCGCGGCGTCACTGGCATCCTGTTCGATGGACACGATCTTGCAGCCGCCCAACGACAGCGCGGCGACGGCAATGCCCAATGCAGCCAGCACCTGACGGCGTTTCATGCAACCGACTCCTCGTTGTGGTTCGAGCCCGCCAATGCCTGTGCGACGCCATGCCGCCAGCGCTCCACCGCCAGCTTGCGGTCGCGTTCGGAAAACTGCGGGCGGAAAGACTTGATGTCCCCTCGCTGCGGAATGCCGCCCCAGCCAAGACCGGATGCTGCCAGCGATGCGGCGCCGATCGCACTGACTTCGGCCGCTTCGCCGCGGGCCAGGGTGCAGTTGGAGATGTCCGCCTGAAACTGCATCAGGAAGTCATTGCGCGATGCACCGCCATCGACCGAGAGGGCGCTGACCGGACTGCCGAGATCAGCAGCCATGGCGCTGAGCACATCGGAGACCTGAAACGCGATGGCCTCCAAAGCAGCGCGGGCGAGGTGCGCTCTCATGGTGCCGAGCGACATGCCGGCAATCAGTCCGCGGGCGTCGTCGCGCCAGTACGGGGCACCCAGTCCCACCAGAGCCGGAACAAAGACGCAGCCATTGGTGTCCTCGACGGTCAGGGCCAGGTCGGAGAGTTGCTGGGCACCTTCAAGGCCAAGCATGTCTGCCATGAAAGCAGCGGCCTGGCCCGACACCGAGATGTTGCCTTCGAGCGCATAGGCGACGCCGCCATCCGTCGTGCTCCAGGCGATCGTGCCCGAGAGGCCATGTTGCGAACTCACCCGTTTGCCGGTGAGTGTCATGAGCGACGAACCTGTGCCGTAGGTGGCCTTTGCCATGCCCGACTCGCGCACGCCGTGCCCATAAAGTGCGGCATGGGAGTCGCCCAGCATGGCGCCGATCGGCGTGCCTCCAGGCAGGGCTGTGGCACCGCTGGCAACGGTGCCAAAGCGGCTGTCCGAAGGCAGCACGGTCGGCAAGACGTTCAGTGGCACGTTGAACAACCGGCCAAGCTCCTCGCTCCATGCCAGCGCCTGCGTGTCAAAAAGCTGCGTGCGAGATGCGTTGGAGTGGTCGGTGGCATGCACCTTGCCGCCGGTCAGCTTCCAGAGCAGCCAGCTGTCCACTGTTCCGGCGCGGATCTCGCCGCGCTCGGCCCTGGCGCGCGCGCCGGGAATTTCGTCGAGCAGCCATGCCAGCTTGGCCGCCGGAAACAGCGGATCGAGGGTTAGTCCCGTCCGTTCAACGACCAGATCGGTGTGTCCGGCTTTCCGGAGCGCAGCGCAGCGATCCGCCGATCGGCGGCACTGCCAGATGACGGCGGGCCCGATGGGCTCGCCCGTGTGCGCGTCCCACGCAACGATGGTCTCACGCTGGTTGGAGATGGCGAGTGCCGCAACCGGCCCGGACAGCTTGGCCACGGTTGCGGCGATGACCTGCTGGACGCTGTTCCAGATTGCGGTCGCCGATTGTTCGGCCCAGCCCGGCCTGGGGTAGCTGACGTCCATCGGGACGGACGCCTGCGCCACGATACGCCCGGTCGCATCAAGCGCGACCGCCTTGGTATTGGTTGTCCCCTGGTCGATGGCCAGGATCAGCTGGCCGCTCATCTGCGTTTCTTGACCAGAACCTGACGCGCGGCCGTCGCAATGCCGTCTGCAGTCAGGCCGGAACGTTGCATCAGCGACTCGACGGTCCCGGTGGGCTGAAAGCCGTCAAAGCCCAGGATACGCATCGGGACCGGCGTGTGGGTCGAAACCAGCTCGGCAACCGCCCCGCCGAGGCCACCACGCACATTGTGCTCTTCGACCGTGACGATGGCCCCGGTCTCGGCCGCCGCCAGAATTGCGGCTTCGTCGAGCGGCGCAATGGTCGCCATGTTGACAACGCGGGCGGAAATGCCCTCGCGCGCCAGCGTGCCGGCCGCCGCAACAGCGCGGTGAACCATGGTGCCATTGGCGATGATGGCGAGGTCGTCGCCGTCGACCAGTGTCTCGGACCTGCCGATCTCGAAACTGACGACCTCGCGTTCCAGCGCCGGCACCGGCATGCGGCTGACGCGGACGAACACGGGACCATCGTGCGCCGCTGCGGCGCGGATCGCTGCCTCGGTCTGCCAGGGGTCGGCTGGCACGATGATGGTCAGGTTGGTCAGCAGTCGCAACCAGGCCATGTCCTCGATGGAATGGTGGGTCGGTCCGAGCTCGCCATAGGCGATGCCGCTCGACTGGCCGATCAGCTTCACGTTGACATTGGAATAGGCAATGTCGGCCTTGATCTGCTCAAGCGCACGGCCTGTGAGGAAGCAGGACGCCGCGGAGACGAAGGGGACCTTGCCACCATTGGCCAGTCCGGCGCCCACAGCGACCACTGTCTGTTCGGCGATGCCGACGTTGATCTGCCGCCGCGGGAATCGCTTGCCGAAATTGACCAGCTTTGAAGATCCGATGCTGTCGCTGACAACGGTGACGATGCGCTCGTCCGCCTCTGCCAGCGCCTCGAGCGTCCTGGAAAAACTGTCGCGGCAATCGAAGAAGCCGCTTTGAACTGCTCCGGCAGCCATTACACGAGCTCCCTCATGGCCTGCTCGAACTGCTCCTTGTTGGGGACACCGTGATGCCAGGCGACATTGTCGTGCATGAAGCTCACGCCCTTGCCCTTGAACGTGTTGGCAATCACGCAGAGCGGCTTGCCGCGCCCCTTGGGCGATGCGGACAGCACGCTGTGGATATGCTGGTGGTCATGACCGTCGATAACCTCGACATGCCAGCCGAACGCGCGCCACTTGTCGTCCAGTGGGTCGAGGCTCGCTGTATCCTCGGTGCGGGCGCCCTGCTGCAGGCGATTGCGGTCGATGATCAGCGTCAGGTTCTCAAGCTTGCGGTGACCGGCGGTGAGCGCTGCCTCCCAGTTGCTGCCTTCCTGCTGCTCGCCGTCGCCGGTGAGTACGAACGTGCGGAAGCCTGCCGCATCAATCTGTCCGGCAATCGCTATTCCCACCGCCACCGGCAAGCCATGACCGAGTGGACCGGTGTTGGTCTCGACGCCCGGCAGGTAGTTCCTGTTGGGGTGGCCGTTGAGGCGGCTCATTGGCTGCATGTAGGTATCGAGCAGGTCTTCGGAGAAGTAGCCCGCCGCCGCCAGCACCGAGTAGAAGGCCCCGGTGCAATGGCCCTTGCTCATGACGAAGCGGTCTCGTGCCGGATCGTTTGGGTTCTTCGGATCGAAGCGGAGAACCCCGAAATAGAGCGCTGCGAGCAGATCGGCAGAGCTGAAGTCGCCACCCGGATGCCCGAGCTGCGCCTCATAGACCATCTGGAAACTTCGTCGCCGAATCCAGAGGGCCTTTTCCCGGATCAGAGCGACAGGATCGTTGCGACGATCAAGTGCGGGAGCAGACATGGACTGACCTCAGCGCAGGAAGGGAACTGGAGGGGCGAAACCGGGGACCGTCTCATGATGGTAGTTCTGCCAGCCGAGATAACGGGTGACTGCCTCGTCGACGACCTTGGCGTGGTGACCGCGCACCATTGCCACGTGATGCTCGAAGCCGTTGCGGGCAATGAAGGTCAGCAGCTCGCGCAGGCGGGGAACCGCCGTGACGGCAATTCCGCCATCCATAGGGAATGTGTCGGCGGTGAATTCTCCCTCGCCGACATAGGTCTTGATCATGCCCTGCCGATCGTCGGTGGAGAGCCGGAAATAGGTGAGTGGCCCGGGCTGCACCTTGCCCTTGACCGCGCCGAAGCACTTTTCTGGTCCAACGACCGTGCCGATTACGCCCAGGTTCGAGATTTCCGGCGTCTCGCCGATGAAGCTCTTGGGGAAGTTGCCGCAGTGCGTGCAGACACACTTGTCGACTGCGTCGCCGTAATTGTTGTTCCAGTCGAGCAGGGCGGGAGGCGCCTCGGCCGCCAGTGCCAGTGCGTACATGGAAATGGCGCCGGCGACGTCGACCTCGCATGCCGATGGCTGCAGCTTCTCGCCCATCATCGACATGGCCAGGCAGGTGGCGCAGCCAAAATTCTCCTGCATCGACGTCCAGCACTGGATCGAGGACGCGTCGCATTCGTTGCGCTCCATCCACCGATCGACGACGATGCCGAGCCGGGCCTGCTTGACGATGTTGTCGCGCGCGATATGGGCCGGAATCGTGCCGTAGCCGAAGATTTCCTCCAGCCGGACTTTCACGTCCGGGTCGTCGCCGGAGAGCTTTTCCGCCTCGCCAATGATCTCGGAGAGGTCGACCGTCACCACCGAGATGCCGCTCTGCTGCAGTAACTTCTCGGAAAAGCGCATGGTCTGGAAGGCGCCGGTGCGCGCGCCGATTGCGCCGATGCGGGCGCGACGCAGGCCGCGTACCGTGCGGCAGGTGCGAATGAACCGATCGAGGTCGCCGGCAAACTCCTCGCCATCGAGGTCAGAGGTGTGCGACGTCGTGTCGGTGAACGGGATGCCGTACTGGTAGAGGTTCGAGGTGACCGAGATCTTGCCGCAGAACGCGTCGCGGCGGCCCATCAGGTCGGTCTTGTCGAGCGTGTCGTTGCAGGCCTGCAGCAAGACCGGAACCCTGAGGTCGGACATGGCGATTGTCTCGACCACGGCGATCTCGTCGCCGAAATTGGGAAGCGACACGACGATGCCGTCGATCTCGTCGCGGTGTTCGCGGAAGAATCTGGAGTACTTGTGTGCGTCTTCGCGCGTTTCGACGGCGCCGTTCGGCGTCGCATCCATGGGCAGGATACGGTAGGAAACCCCCAGCTTGTCGCAGGCCGCGGTCAACTGGGCGCGGGCAGTGGGGGCGTAGGCTGAGTTGAAGAACGCACGACTCGATACGATGAGCCCAAGCGTGACTTTTCTGTTGAACGGCTTCAAGGTTTGTCCCCTCCCAGGGTGTGCCGTATGGACGGCTGCTTTGAGCGCAAGCTAGCCGCAGACCGAGCTATATACAATAGCGTTAGGTTTCGATTTTTCGCGGTTTATGTCGAATTCTCCGCTATAGGTTGGCCTTGCGATCCTTTTCCAGTTGATGCCAAGGTGCGGGCGGAGTGGCGATGCCCGCCGCGCGCGAACAGGGACAATTCCGATGGCAGTAGCAGACAGGGCGCGGCGACCTGGCTCCTCCAAACAGGCGCTGCTTGCCGAACCGCGGCGTCGGAAGATCCTGGAATGGTTGCAGGAAGAGGGCAGCGCACGCGTCCGCGACCTGTCCAAGGCGTTCGGCGTTTCCGAGGCGACGGTGCGCCAGGATCTCGAGCGTCTCGAGGCCGAAGGCCAGATCGTGCGCGAGCACGGCGGGGCGTTTCTGAAATCGGTGTCGCAGCAGGTTCAGTCGATGTCCCTGCATCACGTCGAGAACATGGATCGCAAGATCCGTATCGGTCGTCTCGCTGCGGGGCTGGTGGAGAACCACGACACGATCATTATCGATTCCGGCACGACGACCACTGAATTTGCCCAGAATCTCACGGACAGGCAAGGGTTGAACGTCATTACCAATGCGCTCAACATCGCCTTGATGCTGGGGGCCAATCCCACGAACGCCGTGCATATGCCGGCTGGCCAGTTCAAGGCGCCGACCCTGTCGCTGAGCGGCGAGAAGTCCGGCGATTTCTTTGTCGGCATCTTCGCTGAGAAGCTGTTCCTCGCCACTGCCGGCATTTCCTTCGAAGCCGGGCTGACCTACCCGGCCATCGGCGACATCTACGTCAAGCGGGCGATGATCAAGGCTGCCAGCAAGATCTACCTGCTGGCCGATTCGACCAAGATCGGGCGGATGTCGTTCTCCTCTCTGGGGCCCGTCGACCTGGTGGGGACGCTGATCACCGATGACGGCATTCGCGATGAAGATCGCAAGCGCTTTGAGGCCGAGGGCATCGAAGTCCTGACCGCCTGACAGCGATCCTTGGCGATTCTGCCTGCATTTTCCGCGATTCCTGAAGGTTGATGGCGAAAGTTATCGCAGAGGCATTGACGCGTCTGGTGATCCTCGATTAATCCTATAATTCGCAAGCAAACAAAAAAACTCGAAAAGCGCTGCGGACGGCAAGGCCGATCACCCGATGAACGGCATTGCTGAAAGATTGGGAGGGCGAGCGCTGAGCGCTCTGCCCAGAGGAAAGATATCGCGACTGTTCGCTCAAGGCGTGTCGCGACAGGAGGAAAACAATGATCAAGCTGAGCCGCTACCTCATGGTCCCGCTCTTGGGCGTGATGATGGGGACAACGAGCTTTGCGCAGGAGATGACCGATGTAGGGACGCCGCGAAGCGAGACCCTTATCGTGCAGACCTTTGACGGCAAGGTCGCAAATCCCGACGCGCAGAACCCCTTCATCTCCTATGCAATCTGGCGCGGATTCCGCGAGCTGGGTTGGAGCTCACTGTGGGAAATGGACACCGCAACCGGTGAGTCCTATCCCGAGCTGGCATCGGCGATGCCGGAAGTCCTCAACGACGAGCATACCAAGTTTCGCGTCACGATCCGTCCCGGCGTGTTCTGGAGCGACGGCGTCGAGTTCACGACCGATGACCTCGACTACACCCTGTCGGCGACCTTCAAGTACCGCGACAAGTTCACCCGTGTCTCCCAGGTGGCCAGCCTGATCAAGAGCTGGAACGTCGTCGACAAGTACACAATCGAATTCGAGACCAACGAACCGTCCTACGACTTCCAGACCTCCATGGGTGTCTATTCGTGGGGCGCCCGGTTCGTTCCGGTTCCCAAGCACATCTTCGAGCCCCAGGGCGACAATGTCGTCTCGTTCAACAATGCGCCCGCCGTTACCCTCGGGCCATACAAGATCAAGGCCTACGACCCGAACGGCTTCTGGCAGTTGTGGGAGCGCCGCGACGACTGGGAGCGCTCCGGCTGGGGGAACCTGGGCGAACCGAAGGCCAAGTACGTGCTGTACAAGGATTTCGGTGCTGAAGAGACACGTACTCTCGCCTTCGTACAGAACCAGTACGACATCGACACCTTCATGAGCCCGGACAGCATTCAGGCTGCCAAGGGCCGCAACCCGGCCATCGAGACCTTCTCGAAGTCCATGCCGTACCACGACATGAACGATGCCTGTTCGTGGGCGCTGTACATGAACCAGCTGAAGGCCCCCTACGATCAGGAAGCCGTACGCTGGGCCATGGCCCTGGCTCTCGACCTCAAGCAGGTCGGCATCACTGCATTGAGCGGCCAGTTCAAGGTTGCGGCCCTGCCGATTGCAGACACGCCGGTCACCAACCCGCTGTTCTATGCGCCGTCGCAGTCCTTCCTGAACGATCTCACCCTGGCCGACGGGTACAAGCCCTTCGACCCGAATTTCGGTGCCGATCTTGTAGCGGCCCTCAAGGCGCAGGGCTTCCCGGAATCCGAACTTCCCTCGGCCGATAACATCGCAGCGAGCTTTGGCGGCGGCTGGTGGAAGCACGATCCGGCGCAGGTCGAAAAGCTGCTCGCTTCGGTCGGCATGAAAAAGGGAGCCGACGGCTTCTATGCGATGCCGGATGGCTCGCCTTGGGTGATCAACCTGACCACCCCGGGTGACTGGAACAAGAACATGCAGCGCCTCGGCTTCTCGATCGCCGACAGCTGGAAGAAGTCGGGGATCAACGTTTCCGTCCAGCAGGTCGACAATGGCGAGTTTGGTGCAGTGCAGACGACCAACGCCAAGAACGAAGTGCAGCTGAACTGGGCCAACACCTGCGTCTACAACTCCAACTGGCGCAACAGCTGGGGCGTGTTCAAGGCGGACAACGTCAAGGACGCGAACTCCGACGAACCGCTGAACGGCAACTGGATGCGTGTCACAGATCCGGAGATCTTCGACATCGTGGCGAAGAGCGCGTCGCTCGAAACGAACTCGCCGGAATACATCGCCAACGGTATCGAGATCGCCCAGAAGCTCACCTCAACCATGCAGGCGATCAACCTGATGGGCATCCCGACGACGGTGCCGACCAACAGCACCTATTGGACGAACTACACCAAGCAGGACAACTTCTACGCTGCTCCGTACACGTGGTGGTCCTCGTTCAAGAAGACGCTGGTCAACATCGAGCCGACGGGCAAATAAGCCCTCTGTCAGCAAACCGGTGAGGCCGCGTTCTCCTGGCGGCCTCGCCACCCCGGTTTCCTCCAAGGATACATCGATGGGCGTCCTGCAGTATGTTGCCAAACGACTGGGGCTGTATTTTGCCGTCCTTTTTGTCGGGCTGACGATCACTTTCTTCCTGCCGCGCGTCATGCCGGTGAACCCGATTGACGGCTATATCAGCCAGCTACAGTCAGTCTCGTCAGGCAGCCTGACATCAGAGGCGGTGGCCGAGCTCCGGAGCAATCTTGAAGAGCTCTATGGCCTCAAGGGCGACCTGCTGTCGCAGTATTTTTCCTATCTCGAGCGCGTCGTGCTGCGCTTCGATTTCGGACCCTCGTTCGCCTACTATCCTGCCTCGGTCAGCACCATCATTTTCAATGCGCTGCCCTGGACGCTGACCCTCCTGCTGACCACGACGGTAATCGGCTGGGTGCTCGGCAACATGGTCGGGTTGGTGGCCGGCTACTTCCACACGCGCAAGCTGGCCACGCTGCTCGAGATTGTCGGGATCATGATCTATCCGATCCCCTACTACATTCTCGCCGTCACGGTGATCCTGCTGTTCGCCTACGTGTTTCCGATCTTTCCCCTCTCTGCGACCTTCCCGGTGGGCGAGATGTCGCTGAACAAGATCGGGCTGATCATCTACAACGCCTTCCTCCCGGCGCTGGCGCTCGTCCTCGCCGGTTTTGGCTGGAACATCCTGAGCATGAAGGCTCTGGCGGTTGCGACAACCGAAGAGTCCTACGTGACCTACGCCCGTCTCAAGGGGGCGTCGAACTGGACGCGGATGACGAGGTATGTGTTCCGCAACGCCATGCTGCCGCAGGTCACCGCGCTGGCCCTGTCGATCGGCACGGTCTTTAACGGCGCGCTGCTGACGGAGATCATCTTCTCCTATCCGGGCGTCGGGCTGATCATGCGCACGGCCGCCAGCGGGGGTGACTACAACGTCCTCTACGGCGTCATCACCATCTCGATCATCGCCGTGGCGACCGCGGGCCTTGTGATCGACCTCGTATACCCCCTCCTCGACCCGCGGATTCGGCACAAATGACCCAGGATGCACAGGCGATTACCACCCCACAGTCAGGGGTGGGCGAACCATCCCGGAAGCCGGCCTGGCGGGAACTCTACTGGTTGCTCAACGTCCGGCTGATGATCGGGCTGACCATCGTGTTCGTGCTCGCGATCGGCAGCTTCATCCTGCCGTTCTTCAACTCTGTCGATCCATCCGAACAGGCAACATACTGGAAGAACCTGCCCATGTCGGGCGAGCACCTGCTGGGCACCAACTCGCTCGGCCAGGACATCTTCTGGTATCTTGTCTACTCGGTTCGCAACTCGCTGATCCTGGGGTTCGTGGTCGCCATCGGCGTCACCATCATCTCGGCCATCGTGGGGCTGAGCGCCGGCTATATCGGCGGCAGCTTCGAACGCGTCGTGATGCTGGTGGTGGATACGTTCATCACCATCCCGCTCCTGCCGATCCTGATCATTCTGGGCGCTGTCATCCGGGGCAGCTCGACCTTCCTCACGGTGGGGGTCGTCATCATCATCTTCGGCTGGGCCTGGGGTGCCCGCACTGTCAGGTCGATGGCGCTGACCCTCCGCGAGCGCGAGTTCATCAACATGGCGCGCTTCTCGGGCGCCAATACGCTCCAGATCCTGGTCAGCGAGATCTTCCCTTATGTCTCGGCATATCTCCTGGTCGGGTTCATCAACACGGTGCTGTTCGCCATCAACACCGAGGCGACCCTGGCGGTCATCGGCCTCTCCAAGGTGGAGGTCCCGACGCTGGGCTCGATCATCTTCTGGGCGCTCAGCTACAACGCCATGTTCGCTGGCAACTACGTGTGGATCGTGGCGCCGATCGTGACCACCGTGGTGCTCTTTCTCGGCCTCTTCCTCACTTCCACCGGCTTTAACGCCGCCTTTGCTACCAAGCGCGGTGTCGCATGATCCGTCTCAACAATGTCGTCGTCACCTACCGCACGGGCCGGGGCTCCATCAACGCAGTCGACGGTGTGTCTCTGGAAATCCCCGATGGCTGCATCGTCGGCATTGCCGGCGAGTCTGGGTGCGGGAAATCTACCCTGATGAAGCTGATCTATGGCGACGTGACATCGCCGATGTCGCTGTCGGCCGGCTCAATCGATTACGGCTTCGAGAACGAAAAGGGCGAGCGGATCACCAGCGACAACGTCCGGGAGCAGTGGTTCAAGCGGATTTCCTATGTTCCGCAGAGCTCGATGAACTCTCTCAATCCGGTGGTTCGCGTCGGGGCGCAGTTTGTCGACTTCCCCGGTTCGGATCCCGACAAGAAGCGCGTCCTGGAACTGGTGCGCGACTATATCGGAAAGCTTGGCCTGCCGGTCGAAACCCTCGACTCCTACCCGCACCAGCTGTCGGGCGGCATGCGGCAGCGCGTGATGATCGCGCTCGCCACGTTCTTCCAGCCCGAACTCATTCTGGCCGATGAGCCGACAACCGCGCTCGACGTGGTGGTGCAAAAGGAAATCCTGCTCCTGCTGATGGACCTTCAGGAGCAGATGCGGAACACCATTCTGATCGTCTCTCACGACATGGGCGTCCACTACCAGACGACGCACCGGATGCTCATCATGTACGCCGCCAAGGCGGCTGAGTACGGGGACTCGGAGAAGATCTTCCGCGACCCCCTGCATCCCTATACGCGGATGCTGATCAGTTCCCTGCCGACCATCGGTGATGACCGCGCGCGTCAGGGCATCCCGGGCACACCGCCCAGTCTCTGGGGAGACCTGCACGGCTGCCGCTTTGCGGCACGATGCCCGCTGGCGACCGACAAGTGCCGCGCAGAAGAGCCGCCCTTTGTTGAACACCGGCCTGGCCAGTTTGCTGCTTGCCACTATGCCGGCACCGAGATCGTGCAGACGGGGAACGGACAGTGGCAGTAATCCTCCGGACAGAAGGCCTGAACAAGGAATATCGCCTTGGCAGCTTCACCCGCAATCGCAAGATTCAGGCGCTCAAGGACGTCAATCTCAACATCGAGAGTGACGAGCCGGCAATCATCAGCGTGGTAGGCGAGTCAGGCAGCGGCAAGACGACGCTTGCCAAGACACTGTTGCGTCTCGTGGAGCCCACAACGGGGAGGGCCATCGTCTACGACGAGGTTGTGGCCGGCAAGGGCAGCAAGCTGCCCAAGCAGCAGTTCCTCGCTTCCATCCAGCCGATCTTCCAGAACCCGTTCGAGGCCTTCAGCCGCTACCGGCCGGTCGATAGCTATCTCTACGAAACCGCAACGCGCGTTGCGAGATTGCAGGGCAACGCCGCTATCGAGGCGGTCGAGCAGGCTCTGGCATCGGTGGGACTGGAATATGCGGACGTGCGCGGCAAGTATTCAAACCAGTTTTCCGGCGGCGAGCTGCAACGCGTGTCGATCGCGCGGGCGCTGATTCCGAACCCCAGCCTGATCATTGCCGATGAGCCGGTCAGCATGATCGATGCGTCGCGCCGGATGATCATCATCAACCTGTTCCTCAAGCTCAAGCTCGAGGCAAAGCGCAGCTTCCTCTACATCACCCATGATCTGGCGACTGCGTACTACATCAGCGATTTCGTTGCGGTGATGAACAAGGGCGTCATTGTCGAGTTTGGCACCGCCAGCGAGGTCATGGGTAACCCCAAGCACGACTACACCAAGTTGCTGTTGAGCTCGATTCCCACGACGCGGGAAAAGTGGGCGCGCCCCAACAGGATTGCAACAATCGCGGCACCTGCTCAGGTCGGTGCCCCGGTTTCCTAGATCGGTGCGCCCCGTTCCGGCGGTGCACTCAACGCATATGAACGAGGAGCCTGAATGTGACGGAGACTGCACGCGCCCCCGCACGTACCTCCCTTTGGGATACGTTCGACCTCGCTTTGTCGGGGCCGAGTGCGGGCAATCCTTATCGTGACGTTGAGCTGCGCGCACGGTTTTCACTGGGCGATCGGCAGATCGAGGTGACCGGCTTTTACGACGGAGACGGCACCTTCCGCATTCGCTTCATGCCGGATGCTCAAGGGGAGTGGTCCTATCGGACGACCAGCAACGTCGCCGCTCTGGATCAGGTGAGCGGGTCGCTCAGCGTCGGTCCGGCGCGTGAGGGTCGGCATGGCCCGGTGAAGGTCGCCGACACCTATCACTTCCGTTACGCCGACGGCACGCGCTACATCAACATCGGCACCACTGCCTATGTATGGAACCTGCAGGGTGATGCGCTTGAGGAGCAGACGCTCGCGAGCCTGGCGGCGTCGCCGTTCACCAAGGTTCGCATGTGCGTCTTTCCCAAGCACTACCGCTATAATCAGAACGAGCCGGAGCGCTATCCGTTCGCACTCGTCCAGCGTGGGCAGAGCAAGTGGCCCGCCCGCATCGAGGAAGCGGGCTGGGTGTTCGACTACGATCAGCCCGATCCGGGCTACTTTCAGCATCTTGAAAAACGTATCGGCCAACTCGCCGACATCGGCGTCGAGGCTGACCTGATCGTCCTCCATCCGTACGACCGCTGGGGCTTCTCGCGCATGACGCCGGAGCAGGACGACCGCTATCTCCGCTACCTCGTGGCGCGGCTTTCCGCCTTTCCCAATGTGTGGTGGTCGATGGCCAACGAATACGACTTCATGTCCAGCAAGTCGCTCGCCGACTGGGACCGGATGATCGGTGTGGTGGCCGAAGCCGATCCGCATGGCCACCTGCTCTCGGTCCACAACGGCTTTGCCACCTACGACTACAGCGACCCGCGCATTACCCATGTCAGCATCCAGCGCCCCCATCCGGAGCGCTCGGCGGTGTGGCGCGAGGCATTCAACAAACCCGTGTCGGTCGACGAGGTCTGCTACGAGGGCGACATAGCCGAGGCGTGGGGCAATATCACTGGCCAGGAACTTGTGCACCGGTTCTGGATGGGCACGGTCAACGGTGGCTACGTCACGCACGGGGAGACCTACTATAACGACAGCGAGACGCTCTGGTGGGCCAAGGGCGGCAAGCTGGTCGGCGAGAGCGTTTCGCGTATCGCCTTCCTCAAGTCCATCCTCGAAGAAGGACCGGACGGTCTCGATCCGATGACGTTCACGGGCTTTTACAAGGTACAGAAGAAAAGTCTCGACCACGTGACGCTGCCTGAACTGATCGGCCCGGAGCCGGGCCAGGAAGCCTGGCCGCGCGCGGGGATCCATTTCCCCACCGCGGGGCAGGATGGCGCCTATTACCTTAGCTATTTCGGGGTCAGCCAGCCGCGCGAGGTGCAAGTCACGGTGCCGCCCGGACAGGGCTACAGCGCTGTGCTGCTCGACACATGGGAGATGACCCGGACCCCCATCGCCGACCGCGTCCAGCGCGGAGAGATACTGCGCATTACCCCCAAACCATATCAGGCGCTGCTGTTGCGCCGTATCGACTAGACAGGATTTTCAGATGACCGATTTCACCGTCTTTGACGTCAAGTACGCACCCGAAAAGCGGCAACGGGTGATCGTCAATACGGACGCCAAGAACGAGTGCGACGATCAGTTCGCGATCGTTCAGGCGATTCTCACGCCCTCCTTCGAGTTGCATGGAGTGATCCCGGCGCATTTCGGCGAGAAGAAATCGCGGACCAGCCTGAAGGACAGCCATGACGAAACCGTGCTGCTGCTCAAGCTTATGAACCTTGAGGGGCAGGTGCGGGTCGAGGACGGTGCGGCGCATGCCATGCCGAACGAGACAACGCCCGTCGACTCGCCCGGCGCCCGGCTGATCATCGAAGAGGCGATGAAGGACGATGACCGGCCGCTCTTTATCGCTTTCTACGGACCGCTGACGGATATGGCCTCGGCGCTGCTGCTCGAGCCGGCCATCGAGAACAGGAATATCGTCGTCGTCTGGATCGGCGGCGGGGCCTGGCCGAATGGTGGCCGTGAGTACAACCTGTCCAACGACATCCCCTCTGCCAATGTGGTGATGAAATCGAAGCTGACCGTCTGGCAGGTGCCGCGGCATACCTACCGCACCATGGGCGTCACCTATGCCGAGATGATCGAGAAGGTCTATCCGCACGGCGAACTGGGCAAATACCTGGTGGAGCAGGTGATCGAGTACAACATGCGGACTGACCCGCACATGGAATACCGTTCGCTCGGCGACTCGCCGTGCATCGGCATCATCATGGACCCCGAGGTGGGTGCCTGGACCTGGCGGCCGGCGCCGACCTTCGACGACCAGATGCACTACATCCATTCGGGCCAATACCGCCCCATCCGCGTCTACGACAACGTCAACACCCGTTTTATCCACGAGGACCTCTGGGCCAAGCTCGCCCAGTTCCATCGTCGCGGGTCGCGCGACTATCGCGTCTAGAACCTTTTGACCCTTGCGTCGCATCGCATAGCACGCTGCGCGGACCAGTAACGGAGCACACCACATGTCATCGCAGTCTACCGTCGCCAAATGGGACGTCTTCGAGCACACGATCGAGGCCAAAGTCCCCGGCACCCCCTATCTCGACACCGAGTTCTGGGGCGTGTTCGCCCTGAACAACCGAAAGATCCGCGTTCCCGGTTTCTACGACGGCGACGGCATCTTCAAGGTTCGCTTCAGCCCGGACCAGCCTGGCGACTGGACTGTGACCACCGAGTCCGAAACGGCCGCGCTCAACGGCCAGACCGCGAGTTTCACGGCAACCGAGGCGCGTCCGGGTGTGCATGGCCCGGTCCATGTCCGCAACACCTTCCACTTCGGTCATGCCGACGGAACGCCGTTCTTTCCGTTCACCACCACCTGCTACGTGTGGACGCACCAGCCCATCGAGATGCAGGAGCAGACGTTCAAGTCGCTGGCCGAGCCACCGGCTTTCAACAAACTGCGCATGTGCGTGCTGCCCAAGCACTATCCCTATAACGAGAACCAGCCGCTGCACGATGTGTTCGAGGTCAGGGCCGATGGCAAGTATGATCCCGACAAGCCGAATTTCGAGGCTTTCCGGCACTTTGAGACGCAGATCGCGCGGCTGGCAGAGATGGGCATCGAGGCCGATGTCATCATTTTCCATCCCTATGATCGCTGGGACCACTGCATGTGGACCGAGGCGCAGGACAACCGCTACCTCAAGTACCTGGTCGCCCGCATCGCGGCCTATCGCAATGTCTGGTGGTCACTGGCCAACGAGTATGACTTCATGCTCGACGTCAAGCCGATGGAACGCTGGGACCGCTTCTTCTCGATCATCGAGGAGAACGATCCGCAATGCCATCCGAAGTCGATCCACCAGGGCAATCCCGAGCTGATGTACAACCATCGCCGACCGTGGGTGGACCATGTCAGCATCCAGCATTCGGAGACCTATCTGACCCCTACCTGGCGGGCCGACTACGGCAAGCCGGTGGTCAATGACGAGATGCACTACGAGGGCGATATCATCCAGACCTGGGGGAGCATCACCGGCGAACAGTTGACCCACCGCTTCTGGTTGACCGTCATGAAGGGCGGCTATGCTGGCCATGGCGAGACCTATTCAGATCCCGACGATCTGCTGTGGTGGGCCAAGGGCGGCAAGTTGCACGGCACCAGCCCGGCACGTATCGCCTTCCTGCGCCAGCTCATCGAAGACGATGTCACGACCGGCTTGACCCCCTTCGAAGAAATCGAAGGTCTGCGGCCCTCGCGCGGCGTTGGCGGCGCGCGCGATATCGAGGCCGACGTGACCTATGTCTATTTCGGCGAGCATCGGCCGGTCATCTGGTCGCTCGGGTTGCCCAAGGTTGCTGGTGACTATGAGGTCGACGTGATCGATACTTGGAACATGACCATCACCCCGGCCAAGCGCGTCCCGGCGCCGGTGCCCGTGATCACCCGTCACGGAGCGGTCACCCAGGGCGGCAAAGCCAATGCGGCCTTTGGCGTCGAACTACCCGGTAAGCCCTATCTCGCCCTTCGCGTACGGCCGGCCAGGCGGCAGTAGCAACGCCCGTTCCGATTGGCGCGGTTTGGCCGCCTAAAGCCTTCCGCTGCCGATCGCATCTGCACCAAAGGCGCCTTCCGGGGCGCCTCTGGTGTTTCCCGGGTCAGTGGCCGGACTTGGCGGGGGCTGCGGGCGCGGCGGCGGTGTGGTCGGTCGTTGCCACTTCGCTTGCTACGGCGAAGGCGGGGCAGCCGGGTGGGGGCAGCATGGCGCTGGCGACGATGGGGTTGGCGGCGCGGCGCAGCTCGTCCCGCGCATAGGCGTCGAGATCGCAGCCGCTGCCGGCGGCATGGGTTTGAGATGCGTGGTCTGCCGCGGGTGCGTGATCGTCGGCTGGCGCATGTGCCGCCGCCTGGCCGGCGGCAAGGACGGGTTGCGTCAGGGGCAGGTTCAGCCCGCAGGCGAGGGCGACGACAAGGCCAAGGGCCGGTCTGCGAAAGGTCATGAAATGTCCGGGGTCTAGGCGAGGATATCGATAGCGGATTTTTGCATTTGCCCGGCGATGCGCGCGATCGCGGTCGAGGCCTGGAACTGGGTGCGGGCGTCGATCGAGTCGACGATCTCGGACGCCAGGTCGATGCCGGCGGTCGGCGAGGCCATGGCGACATTGGCGGCACTGGTTTCGAGCCGGGCGCTGGCGACGCGCATACCAGACGTGGCAGACGAGATGGCGGACAGAGACATGGTCACCCCTTTGTCCGGACTCTTGCAGGCAAGTGATGAGATTGGGTAAACGCCGCGACCCGAACTTTAGCGAGCGCGGCGCTCAGTGACCGTCCTTGGCAAGGCGGCTGTCGAGCAGGTCGCCACTCTGCTGCAGGATCGGGTAGGCGACGCTGGCGAACAGCGAGTTGATGGTTTTCAGCGCCCGCACCGTCTCGAGGTGGATATTGCTGGTCGCCACGCTCTGGGCGGTGCCCGAGCGGAGGCGCGTCAGGTGCTGGCCGTAGCTGGCGCGCTCGGCCTGCGACACGGCGGATTTTTCCATCAGCAACTGACGGGCGGACTCGCGGTCCTTGGAGACCAGCACGTTGAGCGCCAGCTGCATGTTGGCCATGACGCGGTGGTGGAGTTCGTTGAGTTCGCGCCAGCCCTCGGGCGAGAAGGAGAGCTTCTCGTCGCGCCGCGTCTCGGCCAGCTTGAGCAGCGTCTTGGCGATGGCATCGCCGACATATTCGAGATTGATGGCGAAGCTGGAGAGTTCGTGGCCGCGCTGTGCCTCGGCCTCGCCGGTATAGTCGATCTTGGCGAGGTAGAGCTTGATCTCGGACTGCGCCTGGTCCACCGCCTGCTCCAGCCGCCGGGCCTGCTTGATCTTTTCCGGATCGCCGGTCTCGTAGAGCTCCATCAGCGGCTGCAGCATGCGCTCGATGATCTCGGCCATGCGCAGCAATTCGCGGGTGGCGCTGGCGAGGGCAAGCGCGGGCATGCCGATCACCGCCTGGTCGAGGCAGGTGGTGGCTTCGGCCAGCGGGTTGAACAGCTCCTCCGCGGTCGGCCGCGGCCGGACGACGCGCTCGATCAGTTTGGCCACAAGGCCGGTCAGCGGCAGGCAGAGCAGCAGCAGGGCGACGTTGAAGACGAGGTGGAAATTGACCACCTGGCGTGCGGCGCTGTCGCCGAGGAGGGTGGCAGGCGGCTGCAACAGGTGGAACACCAGCAGGGCGGCGACGGCCCCCAGTCCGCGGAACGTCAGATTGCCCCAGGCAATGCGGCGAGCCTCGACGGCGCCGGTGCGCGTCAGCCCCACGGCAATGAGGCCGCCACCCAGATTGGCGCCGCAGAGCAGCGACACGCCCAGTTCCAGCGGTACCAGGCTCTGCGCGGCAAACGTGGCGATCAGCAGCACCGAGGCCACCGAGGAATGCACCAGCCAGGTGAAGGCGGCGCCAAGCAGAAACGCCGTCAGGATGTCACCGCGCAGGTAGCCGACGACATCGGGCAGGAACTCGGCCTCGCGCAGCGGTTCGGTGGCATCGCCGATCATGCGCAGCGAGACGAGGATCAGGGCTATGCCGATGACAATGCGACCGGCCTGGCGGAATTCGCGCGTCTTGCCCTTGAAGAACAGCGCGGCGCCCGTCAGCAGCAGTACGGGGGTCAACCAGTGCAGGTCGATCGAGAGAATCTGCACCACCAGCGCCGAGCCCAGATCCGCGCCCAGCATCAGCGCCAGCCCGGTGGCCAGCGTCAGCGTACCCGACGCGGCAAAGCCGGCAGCGAGGATGGCGACCGCCGTCGAACTCTGCAGCACCACGGCCACCACCGCGCCGATTGCCGCGGCGCGCACGCGGCCGCCGCCCGACTGGCGCAGCACGCGGCGGAGTGCTGGCTCCTGGCTGCGCTCGACGCCGGTGCGCACCATGCGCACAGCCCAGAGCAGCAGGGCTATGGCGCCGGCCAGTTGCAGAAGAAGCAGATAAGGGGTCAAATCATATGTTCCAAAATTCTGTCTGATAGAACGCCTATTCTATTGCATTGTCCAGCGAACCGAGCGTTTCGAGCCGCACTGGCGAACACATTTCATTGCGCCTAGTGTCTCGGGCAGAGGGGACGCAATGGCGCAGCGACTAGAATATTCCAGCGATGTCGAAGGCGGTGCGCCGGTGCGCGTGCGCTATGCCATCTCGGGGCGTATGGATGTCGCGACCTATCTCGATTTTGTCGCTGATCGCGCCAACTGGCTCGGCCTGTCGGGCTGGGTTGCCGCTACCGGCGACAATAACGTGACGTTGATCGCCGCCGGCCCGGAGGCCTTGGTCGGGGCGCTGGAGATGGCCTGCACGCTGGGGCCGCTTGACGCGCTGATCGATGACGTGCGCGACATGGGGCAGCCCGACGCCGTGCCGGCGGGCTTTTCCATCCGCTGAACCGGTCGGCCGGTCGGTCTAGAAGTAGTCCGGGATGCCGGGCATGCTGATGAAATTGGGCAGTTTGCGCACGCAGCGCTGCCAGAGATTGATGGCCGGATAATCCTCATGGCCGATCCCGGCATCGTGGCTGAGGGCGACGTAGGGAAAGAGCGCGATATCGGCGATGGTCGGCGTGTCGCCGACGACCCATGCGCCGCCGGCAATGGCGCGGTCGGCCAGATGGTCATCGAGCACGCGCATGGCCGCGCGGCCCTTCTTCTGCAGCGCCTCGAGATCGCCGGGATAGCCCAGCATGCCGATCATGCGCGCCGCGGAAACCGCCATCAGTTCGCCGCCGGCAAAGCTCAGCCACATCATCACCGGGCCAAAGCGGTCGTCGCGCGGCAGCCAGGTGCCGTCGCGGTCATGCTTGTTGGCAAGGTGGGCGAGGATGGCCTGCGCGTCGCGCAGCACCAACCCGTCGTCCTCGAGGATCGGGATCTGCCCCAGCGGGTTGAGCGCCAGCAGGTCCGGACCCTTGTGCTCGCGTCCGGGATAGAAATCGACGGCGCGGGACTCATAGGAAACGCCCAGCAGCGCGAGGAGCAGCCGCACCTTGTAGCAACTGCCCGAAAGCACATAGTCGTAGAGCTTAGGCAAGGTCGGTCCTGGGTTCGGTGCCGAAGGTCAGGGCTTTTTCCTTGAGCCAGCGTCGGTACATCACCGACGACAGGTCGGCGCGGGTCGGCGTCTCCTTGCCCGGTTGCAGCGGCAGCAGCAGCGGCCGCTGGTTCTCGAGAACAATCTTGTCCTGCAGGAAGATCATCTGCTGGAATGCAATGATTTCGGCGTCCGAACTGGTGGGGTCGATGACCAGCATGAACGGATGGGCGATGCTTTCGGTTTCGCTCACCGGCTGCACGAACAGGGCGATGACATCCCAGCGGTTGGGGGCGGTCGGCGGCGTCTTGTAGAGCATGACGTTGAAGGGCGAGACGACCCGGTACATGTACTGGCTGATCTGGCCCTCATCGGACGCTGCGGCTGCCTTGGGCTGGAAGAACTCGCATTTGGTGGCCCATATCTCGTCGACATCGCGCCGCTGCTCGACATCGTACTTGGCGACCTCCGGCTTTTCCTCGCTGCCCAGAACATCGGTGTGCACATAGGGGAAATGCGCAAGGTCGAGAAAGTTCTCGATCAGCCGCAGGCCCGAGGCCTTGACGCGCACGCCGCCGCAATAGAGCCAGCGGCGGTCCGGCTCTGCCGCCTCGGGCAGGGCAAAGACTTCGCGCTGCGGCGTGCCCAGGCTGGTCCAGAGGTGATTGTGGTCGGTGCGCACCGGCAGTGCGCGGCCCTCGCTCCGAACCTCGATGCCATCGTCGCGACGGGTCACGGCGAGCGTTGCGCCCAGCAGGCCGGTGGTGATCTGCCTGCCGGGCGGGAAGTCCGCCAGCGCGCCCAGCACATACCACTGGTCCAGTGCTGCCTTGTCGGTGGTCAGAGTCATGCTGCCAATCCCTGTTCGAGGTCGTCGCGCCGGCGGCGCACGAAGGCTGCGGCCCGGCCGAGGTCGGCGCTCCCCTCCATCACCGCATGGATCATGATCCGGCCCGGCGCGACGCGATGCCAGTGCAGATGCAGGGTTGCGTCCTCGAAACCGAGCTGCAGGGCAGGTGCATCGAGGCCGTCCACAGCAACGGCGAGGCTGACGACCGGGGTGACGTCCTCGGCCATCTCCGGCAGATCGGCGTCGCCCGCGAGCCGGACCCACACCTTGCCGCCGGCTTCCGCCGACGCATAGGCATTGGCCTTGATGCTGGGCGGCACCGCCAGATCGGGATGTGCCGGAATGCGGACGCAACTGGCGGACGTGCCATATTGCCAGCCATGGTAGAGGCAGTTGAGCGCGTTGCCGCGCACGAAGCCAAGGCTCAACCGCATGCCACGATGCGGACAGCGATCTTCCCAGACATGCGCGGCCTCATCGCCGCGCCAGATCACCAGTTCGCGGCCGTCAAGCCGGACGGCCCGCGTCGTGCCTGTCGGGACGTCACGGCAAAGGGCGATCGGGGTCCAGCCAGCAATCATTAACGGCTATCCATTCATTGTATGCAACGAGACGCAAAATGCATAAAATTTATGCAACTTGCGCCGCTTCGTGGATTCTTTAAGCACCTGCACTTTGCGGCTGGCAAGTACGATTTTCGACATCGACCGATAAGTCATTGCAACAACGTCTGTATTTCGGACGCCTTGAGCGATTTCGGCTTGGCACATGGTTTGCATTGTCTGTCTCAAGGGTGCTGTCGCGTCAGGTGGGCAGGCTCTGAAGGGTGCAATTCAGGGAAGAACGTCATGACCTTTTCGATTTCTCGCCGTTCGCTGTTGAGGGCCGGTGCTGCCGGAACTCGCTGCTTCGGCTCTGCCGTATGGCCTCGCGCAGGCGCAAACCAATGTCATTCTGGGCATCGTCTATGTCGGCCCCAAGGATGATTTCGGCTGGAACCAGGCGCATGCCGTTTCTGTCGAAGCGCTCAAGTCTCTGCCGGGCATCACCGTCGTCGAAGAAGAGAATGTGCCCGAAACCGATGCCGTCTCCAAGTCCATGGAGTCGATGATCAACCTCGACGGCGCCAATCTCATTCTCGCGACATCGTTCGGCTACTACAATCCCTTCGTCGTCAACCTCGCCAAGAAATACCCGGACGTGCAGTTCCGCCATGCGGCGCCGCTCTGGAACAAGGATACCGACCCGGCCAATGCCGGCTCGTATTTCCCCTACCTCAATCAGGCGCATTATGTGGACGGCGTCGCTGCCGGCCTGTCGTCGCCGTCGGGCAAGATCGGCTTCGTCGCCGCCAAGCCGATCCCGTCGGTGCTCTCCAACATCAACTCGGTGCTGCTCGGCGCGCGTTCGGTCAATCCCAATGCCACCGTGCAGGTGATCTTTACTGGCGAGTGGAGCCTCCCGGTGCGCGAGGCCGAAGCCACCAACGCTCTGGTCGATGCCGGCGCCGAGGTCATCACCTGCCACGTCGACAGCCCCAAGGTGGTGATCGAGACGGCCGAAGGGCGTGGCGTCAAGACCTGCGGTCACAATGCCTCGCAGGCGCCGCTGGCACCGAACGGCTTCATCACCGGTGCCGAGTACAAGTGGGAAACCATCTACAAGTCCTATGCCGACGCGATTGCTGCCGGCGAGGCCCCGCCGAACTTCCTCGTCGGCGGCTACAACAATGACATGCTGCGCAATACGCCATACGGCGCCGGTGCGACGCCGGAAGCCATCGCGGCCGCCGATGCCGCCATTGCGGCGCTCAAGGACGGCATGCCCATCTACAAGGGCACGCTCAACGACAACGCGGGCAACGTCGTCGTCGACAAGCAATACGACAATTACGACCCCTACCTCGACGGCATGAACTGGCTGCTCGAAGGCGTGCAGGGCTCGATCACCTGATGCAGAGCTTGCGATCCGGGGCGGCGGGTGCACGCTGCCTCGGACCGCAACCCACTTGCGGGGTGTGGAGGTCGCCGATGGACCCCCACCCTCGATCCCTCCCCTCAAGGGGGAGGGAGGACCCGACTGAAAGCCCGGATGTCTCGCGCCCCTCCCCCCTGAGGGGAGGGGCCGGGGGTGGGGGTCGTGAAGCATGATCACGATGAGGCCAGAATGACCGCAGAGACCGCCGACACTCTTCCCCTCAAGACCGACTCCGGCTCGCGCCTGCGCCTGCTCAAGTTTGCCGAGGCCCTCTCCATCCCGCTGGCGGCGCTGGTCGTATCGGCCCTGATCTTTTCGATCTTCCTCCTCGTCATCGGCAAGGATCCGGTGACCTTCTTCGCCTTGATCTGGACCGGCGGGTTCGGATCGTCCTTCTCCTTCCAGAATTCGCTGCAGCGCGCCGCGCCGCTGATCCTCACCGGTCTTGCCTTTGCGGTGCCGGCGCGGATCGGCCTCACCATGATCGGTGGCGAGGGCGCGCTGGTGCTGGGCGGCTTTGCCGCGGCTGCCATTGCCATACCGCTGGTGAGCACGGGCGTGCCGCCGCTGATCACGCTGCCCATCATGGCCGTTGCCGGCATGATCACGGGTGGTCTCTGGGTCGGCCTGACCGGCTGGCTCAAACACTATCGCGGCGTCAACGAGACCATCGCCTCGCTGCTGCTGAGCTACATCGCCATCGCCATCATGAACTTCTTCGTCGAGGGCGCGCTGCGCGATCCGGCTTCGGCCAACAAGCCGTCGACCATGCCGATCGGCGACGCCTACCGCATCGGCAATATCCCGGGCACGGATGTTCACTGGGGCCTTGCCGCCGGGATCGTCCTCGCCATCGCGCTCTGGGTGCTGATGAGCCGCACGACTTTCGGGTTCGCGGCACGGATGACCGGCGGCAATGCCCGCGCGGCGCTGGCACAGGGTCTGCCGGTCGGCTGGCTCATGGTGGTCAGTTGCATGATCGCCGGCGCCTGCGCCGGGCTTGCCGGCTTCTTCGAGGTCGGCGCCATTCACGGCCAGGCCAATGCCTCGCTGGTCGCCGGCTACGGCTTTACCGGCATTCTCGTCTCCTTCCTCGCCCGGCATAATCCGCTGGCAGTGGTGCCGGTCGCCATCCTCTTCGGCGCCATTGCGGCGGCTGGTGGCGTCATCCAGCGCCGCATGGGCATGCCCGATGCCACGGTGCTGGTGCTGCAGGGCATCCTCTTTGTCGTGCTGCTGATCAGCGAGACCTTCTACGGCCGGATCAAATTCTTCCAGCCCGGCAACACGGGGGACCGCACCTGATGGACAACGCCGTCGTCACCGTTCTGATCGCCATGCTGGGCGGCGCCATCCGCGTCTCCACCCCCTTCATGTTCGTCGCGCTGGGCGAGTGCCTCACCGAGAAGTCGGGCCGCATCAATCTCGGGCTCGAGGGCAACCTGGTGCTTGGCGCCATGGTGGCCTACGCCGTCTCCTTCCTGACCGGCAGTCCATGGCTCGGCGTACTGGCAGCCGGCGGGGCCGGGCTCTTCCTCGGTGCGTTGCATGGCTATATCTGCAAGCTGCCCAAGGTGAACGACATCGCCGTCGGTATCGCCATGATGAGCTTTGGCACGGGCCTCGCCTTCTTTTTCGGCAAGCCGTTCATCCAGCCGACGGCGCCGCGGCTCGACGCCATTTCGCTGGGCGAGTGGACGGGCAACCCGGCGCTGGCGCAGGCGCTGCAGGTCAACCCGCTGTTCTTTGTCGGCATCGCGCTGTCGGTCGCCATGTGGTGGGCTTTCCGCAACACCAAATGGGGCCTCATCGTCCGCATGACCGGCGACAGCGCCGCGTCGGCCAAGGCAATGGGAGTCTCTGTCGATCTGGTGCGCTTCCTCGCCACAGCGGCGGGCGGCTTTCTGGCCGGAATCGGCGGGGCATTCCTCTCGCTCTACTATCCTGGCAGCTGGAACCAGGGGCTCTCGTCCGGCCAGGGCCTGATGGCAGTGGCGCTGGTGATCTTTGCGCGCTGGGATCCGATCAAGTGCATCTTTGCTGCGCTGCTCTTCGGCGCTGCCGGCGCCATCGGGCCGGCACTGCAGTCGGTCGGCATCTCGCAGGGCTACTACTTCTTCAACGCCGCCCCCTACATCCTGACGCTGTTCATCATGATCGCCTCGGCGCGGTCGAAGGGTGCGGCGCGGGAAGTGCCGGGCGAACTTTCGATTACCAAATAGGAGCGTTCCAATGAGCGGACTGGGCGGATTGAACAAGAGCGAGAACGGGGTCGTCATCGGGCTCGTTCAGCTTCAGCTTCCAGTCGTTCAGGATGGTGACGATTTGGTGGCACAAACGCGGCGGATCGTCGAAATGGTCGGCAAGGCGCGGCGCAATCTGGGCACGATGGATCTCGTCGTGTTCCCCGAATACGCCCTCCACGGCCTCTCGATGGACACCAATCCTGCCATCATGTGCTCGATGGATGGACCGGAAGTCGCGGCGTTCAAGAAGGCCTGCAAGGACAACGCCATCTGGGGCTGCTTCTCGATCATGGAGTACAATCCGGACGGCAATCCCTACAATGTCGGCCTCATCATCGACGAGCAGGGCGAACTGCAGCTCTACTACCGCAAGCTGCACCCCTGGGTGCCGGTCGAACCGTGGGAGCCTGGCGATCTCGGCATTCCCGTCATCACCGGCCCGAAAGGCTGCAAGCTCGGCCTCATCATCTGCCACGATGGCATGTTCCCCGAGATGGCCCGCGAGGCCGCCTACAAGGGCGCCGAGATCATGCTGCGCACGGCCGGCTACACCGCCCCGATCCGGCAATCCTGGCGCTTTACCAACCAGGCCAATTCCTTCCACAACCTGATGGTGACGGCCAACGTCTGCATGTGCGGCTCGGACGGCACGTTCGACTCCATGGGCGAAGGCATGATCGTCAATTTCGACGGCTCGATCATCGCCGAAGGCACGACCGGCCGGCCCGACGAGATCATCACCGCCGAGGTTCGCCCCGACCTCGTGCGCGAGGCCCGCGCCAACTGGGGCGTCGAGAACAATATCTACCAGCTCGGTCACCGCGGCTTCACTGCCGTCGATGGCGGCGCGCAGGACTGCCCGTACACCTTCATGCAGGACATGGTCGCGGGCCGCTACAGGTTGCCGTGGGAGGACAGCGTCAAGGTCACCGACGGTACGTCCTCGGGCTTCGACAAGCCGACGCGGCGCTATCGCGGCAGCTTCAAGGAGGCGGCCGAATGAGCCTTGCTGACGAGCGCATTGATGCGGCCCTGGTGCCCGGCGGCACGACCGTTGCTGCTGATCCCTATCCCTGGCCTTTCGATGGCGATCTCAGGCCGCAGAACACGGCGCTGGTCGTCATCGACATGCAGACCGACTTCTGCGCGCCGGGCGGCTATGTCGACTCGATGGGCTACGACATCTCGCTGACCCGCGCGCCGATCGGGCCTATCCAGAATGTTCTCAAGGCCATGCGCGGCAAGGGTTACACGATCATCCATACGCGTGAGGGGCACAAGCCGGACCTCTCCGACCTGCCAGCCAACAAGCGTTGGCGCAGCCAGCGCATCGGCGCCGGCATTGGTGACCAGGGACCGTGCGGCCGCATACTCGTTCGCGGCGAGCCGGGCTGGGAGATCATTCCCGAACTGCAGCCCGAGCCCGGCGAGTTCATCATCGACAAGCCCGGCAAAGGCTCGTTTCTGGCGACCGATTTTGATCTTGTCCTGCAGACGCGGCGCATCCGCAATATCGTCCTGGCGGGCGTCACCACCGACGTCTGCGTCCACACCACCATGCGCGACGCCAACGACCGCGGCTACGAATGTCTGGTGCTGTCGGACTGCACCGCTGCGACCAAGGTCGAGAACCACCTTGCGGCGCTGGACATGATCAAGATGCAGGGCGGTGTGTTCGGGGCAGTTGCGACCTCGAGTCAGTTCATCGAGGCACTGCCGTGATGCGACAGGTGAAAGCGCTGCAACACCCAGCTCCGGCGAGCACGGCACGAACCCAGGGAGCACGCACATGAATGCTGTGACACCTATTCCGGATACAGCCGTAAAGGGGCGGGCGCCGTCGCTCGAGGCCATCGGCATGACCAAGATCTTCGGACCCCTGGTGGCGCTCGACGATGTCTCCCTGAAGGTCGAGGCTGGTTCCTTCCACGCTCTGCTGGGCGAGAACGGCGCCGGCAAGTCGACCCTCGTCAAGTGCATCATGGGCTTCTACTCCCCCGACAAAGGCAAGGTGCTGCTGGACGGCAAGGAAGTCTCGATCCGGTCGCCGCGTCATGCGCGGGCCAACGGCATTGGCATGGTGTATCAGCAGTTCACCTTGGTCCCCTGCCTGACGGCGGCCGAGAACCTCGTGATTTCCCGCGCCGATGCACCCGGCGTCATCGACTGGGTCAAGGAGCGCAAGGCGCTCGACGCGTTCATGGAGGAGATGCCGTTCCGCGTGCCGCTCAACGCGCAGGTCTCATCGCTGTCGGCCGGTGAGAAGCAGAAGCTCGAAATCCTCAAGCTGCTCTATCTCGACCAGCGCTTCATGATCCTCGACGAGCCAACCTCCGTCCTGACGCCAGGCGAAGCCGACGAGATGCTGGGGCTGCTCGGCGGCATGGCCGAGCGCGAGGAAATCACGGTGCTGATGATCTCGCACAAGTTCCGCGAGGTGAAGTCGTTCTGCGACCACTTCACGGTCCTGCGCCGGGGACAGCATACCGGCGACGGGGACGCACGATCGGCATCAGTGTCGGATATGTCCGCGATGATGATCGGCGACACCGCGATCCGCGAGCGGGCCAGCCGAGAGGTGACAAGCAACGGCATCGACGTGCTCGAACTCGCGGGCCTCTTCGCCGATGATAATGACGGGCTACCGGCCATCAAGTCGGTCAATCTCAAGGTCAAGGGCGGCGAGATCGTCGGCATTGCCGGGGTGTCGGGCAATGGTCAGTCGGCGCTGGTGGAAACGCTGTCCGGGCAGCGGCCGTTGTCGGACGGCGCCATCTTCATCAAGGGCGATCGGTTCGAACCCAAGCGTGCGTCCTACGACAAGTACAAGGTCTTCGGATTGCCCGAAGAGCCGCTGAAGAACGCGGCCGTGCCCAAGATGAGCGTCGCGGAAAATCTGGCGTTTCGTGCGTTCGACAAGCCGCCTGTCGCCTCGCTCGGCTGGTGGATGTCGCCCGGTCCGATGCGGACCAAGGCCAACGAGCTGATCGCGAAATATCGGGTCAAGACGCAGGGGCCGGATGCCGCGATCGAAACGCTGTCGGGTGGCAATGTGCAGCGCGCGATCCTCGCTCGCGAGCTCTCGGGGGATGTCGACGTGCTGATCGTTGCTAATCCCTGCTTTGGACTGGATTTTGCTTCCGTGGCCGAGATTCGCTCGCAGATCATGGAGCAGCGCAACCGTGGCGCGGCAGTCCTGCTGGTCAGCGAGGACCTCGACGAAATCCTTGAACTGGCCGACCGCGTGGCCGTGATGTCGGGCGGCACCATCAACTACGTCGCGCGGATCGAGGACACCGACCGCAATACGATCGGCCAGCATATGGCGGGGCACTGATGACAGAGGTTCCCGCGCGTCCCTATCCATACCCGTTCGACCCTGCCCATACGGCCCTGGTCGTCATCGACATGCAGCGCGACTTCATCGAGAAGGGCGGCTTCGGCGACAGCCTCGGCAACGATGTGGCGCGGCTTGAAGCTATCGTGCCGACGACCGCGCGTCTCATCGGTCTCTTCCGCGACAAGGGATGGACCATCGTGCATACGCGCGAGGCACACCTGCCGGATCTTTCCGACTGTCCGCCGTCCAAGATCCGCCGGGGCAACCCGACGCTGCATATCGGCGAGCGTGGAGCGATGGGGCGGTTGCTGGTGCGTGGCGAGCCGGGCAACCAGATCGTCGATGCGCTGGCGCCTGCCGAGGGCGAGATCGTGGTCGACAAGCCGGGCAAGGGCATGTTCTGGGCCACGGGCCTGCACGAAATACTGCAGGCGCGCGGTATCACGCATCTGGTCTTTGCTGGTGTCACGACAGAGGTCTGCGTGCAGACGTCGATGCGCGAGGGCAATGACCGTGGCTATGAATGCCTGCTGATCGAAGACGCCACCGAAAGCTATTTCCCCGAGTTCAAGGCGGCGACGATCGAGATGATCGCTGCGCAAGGCGGTATTGTGGGCTGGGTGACGCCGTTTGAAAAACTCGAGGCGGCCGTGCGATGAGCAATATCGACAAGCTGATGGTCGCTGCGGCCGAAGTGCTGCGGCTCAAGGTGGAGCAGGACTACAAGAGCGGCGTGCGCGCCAATCTGGAAGTGGCGCTGAAAATGGCTGCTCTGGTGGAGGCGTTCGAACTCGACGACGAAACCGAAGCTGCACCGGTGTACCGCCCGTGAGCACGCCGCAGACCGCCGCCGACATTGTCGAGGCCGTAAAGAGCGGGCGCAGTTCGGCTCGTGCCCTTGTCGAGAACGCGCTGAGCCGGATCAACCAGTTCAACCCCAGGCTCGGGGCGTTCACCGACATTGTCGCGGAACGCGCGCTGGCGACGGCCGACAGGGTCGATGCGGGGAGCAAGGGTCCGCTGGCAGGTGTGCCGTTTGCGGTCAAGAACCTCTTCGATGTTGAGGGACTGGTGACGCGGGCCGGCAGCAAGATCAATCGCGACAATGCGCCGGCTGCCCATGATGCGACGCTGGTGACACGACTTGAGGCGGCCGGCGCCGTGCTCGTCGGCGCACTCAATATGGGCGAATATGCCTATGACTTCACGGGCGAAAATGCGCATGACGGTCCCTCGAGAAATCCGCATGACCTCGGGCGCATGTCGGGCGGTTCATCGGGGGGATCGGGGTCCGCAGTAGCGGCAGGATTGGTGCCGCTGGCTTTGGGCTCGGATACCAATGGCTCGATCCGGGTGCCGTCGTCGCTCTGCGGCCTATTCGGCCTCAAACCAACCTATGGACGACTGAGCCGCGCGCACACGTTCCCGTTCGTCGCCAGCCTCGATCACCTGGGACCGATGGCGCGGACGACGCGGGATCTGGCTCTGAGCTATGATGCCATGCAGGGTTTCGACGAAGCGGACCCGGCGCTGAGCAAGCGGCCGCTGGAGCCATCGGAGTCGCGGCTCAAGCACATGATCCCCAACGGCCGTATTGCGATTGCTGATGGCTATTTCCGGGGCGAGGGCGCGGCGAGAGATGCCGTGGCGCATGTCGCGTCAGCGCTCGGCGTCAGCCGGACTGTGACCATCCCGGACGCGCAGGCCGCCCGGGCTGCCGCCTTTCTCATTACCATGGTGGAAGGGGCAAGCCTTCACCTCCATCGTCTGCGAACGCGACCCGAGGATTTTGATCCCGATGTCCGCGATCGCCTGATTGCCGGCGCCATGCTGCCCGGCGCCTGGGTGCAGCGGGCACAGAAGCTGCGCAGGGTCTATCGCGACCGGGTCATGAAGCTCTTCGACGATGTCGACGCCATCCTCGCGCCGTCTACGCCGATGGTGGCGCCCGAGCTGGGCCAGAAGACAGCCATGATCAACGGTGTCCAACTGCCGGTACGGCCCAACATGGGCATCTTCACGCAGCCGATTTCGTTCATCGGTCTGCCGGTGGTCAGCGTGCCGGTCTGGCTGGAGGGACAGTCCCTGCCCATCGGCGTGCAGATCATTGCCGCGCCGTGGCGGGAAGACATCTGCTTGCGCGTTGCCCAGCAGCTGGAAGATCTGGGTGCCGTGCGGGCGCCGATTGCCAAGGGGTTTGCTATTGACTGAGCAGGGACGCTGGGCCGGACGCAGTCCGGACAAGGACATCATCCGCCACGAAATCTGGCATACGCTGGAAATGACAGGGACTGCCGTCGGTCCAGCCTGGAGCATGATTCCGAACTTCGTGGGTGCGGACACCGCGGCCTGGCACCTTGCCCAGACTGACGAGTGGAAACGGGCCAGAACCGTCAAGACCAATCCCGATGCGCCGCAGATCCCGATCCGCATCCGCGCACTCTACGAAGGCAAGACGGTGTTTGCGCCGGTGCCTTATCTCACCAGGGAGTTTCCTTACCTACGGCTCGATCCCGAGAAGCTCAAAGCCAAAGGGATCACCTTCGAGATGGCAGCGACTGCGCAGGGCTTCATGGAGCACGGCGATCGCATCGAGTTCGACGAGGTGGCCCCGCTCGACTTCTGCGTTTGCGGCTCGGTGGCAGTGACGCGGGCTGGAGGGCGGACCGGCAAGGGTGCGGGCTTTGCCGATCTGGAGACGGCCATCTTCCGCGAACTTGGCATCGTCACGGCGGAAACGCCGATTGCAACGACGGTACATTCCAGCCAGCTCGTCGGTGATGCTCGCGTCCCCATGCAAAGCCACGACTCACCACTGGACTTCGTTGCGACGGAGAAGGAACTCATCCGGACCGGCAACGCCGCGACGCGACCGATGGGCGTCGACTGGGATCGAGTTCGTCCGGACCAGTTCGAGACGATTCCCTTCCTCACGCGCCTGCGGGAGCAAATGCTGGCACGGCGGATGATGTGATGGTGATCAACCGTCCCGAAACGCTGGCCGAAATGGAAGCGGCATTTGCGCGCTACGAGGTGGCGCTGACTACCAACGATGTCGAAGTACTCGATGAGCTCTTTGCTGCAGCGCCAACGACCATTCGCTATGGCATTGGCGAGAATCTCTATGGCATCGACGAGATCCGGGCGTTCAGGTTGTCACGCCCCTCTGCGGGTCTGCAGCGTAGCCTCAGCGGGACGGTGATCACCACGTTCGGCAGAGATTTTGCCACGGCGTCGACGCTGTTCCATCGTGATACTGATCCAGCCAGGATCGGGCGGCAGATGCAGACCTGGGTGCGCATGCCGGAGGGTTGGCGTGTGGTCGCGGCCCATGTCAGTATGATTGACGAGCCGGCATAAGACCGGCGGAGGACCACTTGCTCAAACGTACGTCGGCCGAAGAGATCAGGCGAGGTCTCGCTGAGCGCATCATCTCCGGTGCCCTGCTACCTGGCACCCAACTCGACGAGTCGCAGATTGCGGCCGATTTTGCGGTCAGCCGAACACCCGTACGCGAGGCACTGCGTCTGCTGGCGTCGAGCGGACTGGTGGACCAGAAGCCGCATGCTAAGGCCCTGGTGGCCAAGCCCGATGAAGAGCAACTGGCGGGCATGTTCGAGGTCATGGGTTACCTTGAGGCGCTTTGCGCCGGGTTGTCGGCCATCGCCATGACGCGGGCCGAGCGGGACGGGCTCGACCGGTTGCACGTCGAGATGTCGGCGTTGGTACGCGACGGCGACGCCGCGCGCTATGCCGAGGCCAACGATGTGTTTCACACGCGCATCTACGATGGTGCGCACAATGGCTACCTGGCAGAAATCACCCGTTCGACGCGCCAGCGGCTGCAGCCGTTCAGGCGAGCGCAGTTTGGCGAGCTGGGGCGCTTGCTGAAGTCACATGCCGAGCATGAGCTGATTGTCGAAGCGATCCTGCGGGGCAATCGAGATGAAGCCGAGCACGCCATGCGGCGGCACATTTCCATCGTCGGCGACGCGGTGCAACGGCTGGGACGTCGCTAGGCGGGGCTGTCAGCTAGCGCGATAGGTATGCGCGCCAGCCACCATAGCTCGAGATGTCTTCGGCGCCCTTGATGGCTTCGGCCTCGACAAGGAATCCCTTGGCCGTAGTGCCGTCCGTGAAGCTCAACGTGCCGATGCCGAGCGGCGACGGGATCTTGCTGACAAACTCGCCGAAGCCCCGCGAATCCAGAGCCCAGACCTCAGCGGCAATCGAACTGCCGTCAGCGACCCGCAACAGACCCGGTTTGGGAGGGACCGTGCCGGGCAGGGCGTAAAAGGCGTAGTCGGGTGTGGTGGTCACGTCGCGCAGGTAGGTGCCGCCCAGCGCCACCAGCTCCTTGTTGAGCGGAAGGCCCGTGAGGTGGGCACCGACGACCGCGATCTCGATCTTGCCGGCCCCGGCCCGCACCGGCGTGGCAGGGGGCTTGCCCTCGACAGCGGCAGCAATGCTGGCGAGATAGCCATCGGTGCCGGCCCTGCCGATGAACGTCAGGCTCGATGGCAGGCCATCGTCACGTCTGCCTGATGGTACCGCAATGGCGGCGAGGTCGAGCAGGTTCACGAAGTTGGTGTAGCTGCCCAGATTGGAATTAAGGGTGATCGGGTCGGCTTCGAGCTCGGCCACGGTATAGGCACGCGGCACTGTCGGCACGGCGAGGATATCCACCTGGTCGAAGATTGGTGCCGCCTGGCGCTTCAGGTCGGCGAGCCTGTAGGTCGCCTCGAAAGCACTGACGGCGGTGAGGTCCTTGGCGCCGCAGATAATCTTGAGCGTCACCGGGTGGACCGCATCCGGGTTGGTGTCGATGATCTGCTTGGTTGCCGCATAGCGCTCGGCAACCCACGGCCCCTCATAGAGCAATCGGGCGACGGCATGGAGCGGCTCGAAGTCGATCTCGACGAGCGTGGCTCCCAGCGACTTCAACCGCTCGATATCTGCCGCGAAGGCCGTCTCCGCGCTGGTATCGCCGAAGAACATGCGTTGCTCTGGCCTGGGGACCCCGACCTTGAAGCTGGGTGGAAGTCCTCCGAGGGTAGGCGCGGGCAGGGCGCGCGAATAGGCATCCGTGTCGTCGTAGCCTGAGGCAACGGCGGTCGCCTCCAGGGCGGTCGCCACATCACGGGCGAAAACCGAGATGGTGTCCAGTGTCCGGCAGGCCGGAACCATGCCGGTGGCGCTAAGCAGTCCGAGGGATGGCTTCAGGCCGACAATGCCGTTCATGCCGGCGGGAATGCGTCCCGAACCGGCGGTATCGGTCCCCAGCGCGAAGTCGACAATGCCGGCGGCCACCGCCACAGCGGAGCCGGAACTGGAGCCGCCCGGGATCAGCTCGGCACGTATGGCATTGCGTGGCACGCCATAGGGCGAGCGGACACCGACGAGGCCGGTGGCGAACTGGTCGAGATTGGTCTTGCCGATGACGATGGCGCCGGCCGCTTCGAGCCGCGCCGCGACGAAAGCCGATGCCTGTGGGCGATAGGTGAAGGCAGGGCATGCGGCCGTGGTCTCGAGGCCCACCGCATCGATGTTGTCCTTGACTGCAAAGACCTTGCCGTAGAGCGCCTTGCCGGCGGGCCCCCCCGCCTCCAGAACGCTTGCTTCACGCAACGCGTCGGCCTCGGGCTTGATGCTGATGAATGTGGCGGGATCATTGTAATCGGCTATCGCCTGATAGGCGCGCCTTACTGCGGCGGTTGGCGACAGTGCCGCTTCAGAGTTTTCGTTCATGCACCTGAACCCGTTTTCATCACTAGAAACAGAATGCACAGTTTTGCGGCGATCACTACCCCGTTGTGTACTACGCTTGGAATTTTCGGGTGCTCTCACGGACTGGGTTTGCGCGGCACCTGAAATGAACTCATGGTGCCGCTGATTATTGCGTCGGGGCTCAGAACCAGAGTCTACCGGCAGCACTCTCTGTCGTCTGAGCGGCACGGCTGCCGCGGTCTGGTTCTTGCTCCAGCGGAGCCTCGATATGGGGTTTGCGAGCGTTGACATGAAGGGAAAGAAACCAAGATGAACCCCCTCAAAGGCAAGCTCGGGCTCCTCGACGAGGACGTCAAGCGCGAGGCCAAGCTGCAGCGGCTCGGTGCCGATCTGGAGAGCAAGATCCTCACGCCGCTCGGCGGCGATCTGGAATGGCGCTACACGGACTCCGATCTCGCCGCTGCGGACGCACTGCAGGCTGATTGGCGCCGGTGGGCGGAGTTCACGCCTCGCACGGTGTGGAGCAAGAAGCAGGGGAATACGTGGTTCGCAGCCGAAATTGTCGTGCCCGCCGAGGCCAAGGGGAGGACGATGGTCATCCGGGTGACCTCGCAGTGGCAGGACCGTCCTGGGTCAACCGACCCGCAGTGCCTCGCCTATCTCGACGGCGAGACCACGCAGGCCCTTGATGGCAATCACAACGAGTTGGTCATCGCGCGGAATGCCAAACCGGGCGAGACCCACACGCTGCTGGTCAATGCCTTCACCTTTTTCGACCGGCCGCTCGTCGGCTTCAAGGCCGAATGCATGGTGCGCAACGAGAAGGTCGAAAAGCTCTATTTCGATCTGCTGACGCCGCTCGAGGTGGCCGAGCGGTTACCGCAGAACGATCAGCGCCGTCACGCGATCATGAACCTTGTCGAAGCCGGGTTGCGCACTGTCGACCGCCGCGGCATTCCCGACGACAAATCGATCGCCGCCGCCGAGGTGTTCGCGGCGCAGATTTATGAGCTTGTCGATTTCGAGAAGCAGCCAACCGTCACAGCGGTCGGGCATACGCATCTGGATGTCGGCTGGCTGTGGCGTGTCCTGCATACGCGCGACAAGACCGGGCGGAGCTTTGCCACAATTCTCAAGCTGATGGAGGAGTATCCGGGCTTCGTCTTCATGTACAATCAGTCGGTCCTCTTCAACTTTCTCAGGACCGACTATCCGGACCTCTGGGCGCGACTGAAAAAGCGCGTCAAATCCGGGCAGTTCGAGATCGAGGGGGCCATGTGGGTGGAGCCCGATGTCAACATCGTCTCGGGCGAGTCACTGGTGCGGCAGATCATGCGCGGCCGCCGCTTCCATATCGAGGAATTCGGCGTCACGCCCAAGGTCGTCTGGCTGCCCGATACCTTCGGGTATTCCGCCAATCTGCCACAGGTGATGGAGAAGTCGGGCCTCGAGTATTTCGTCACGTCCAAGCTCTCGTGGAATGACACGGACCGGCACCCATGGGACACGTTTTTCTGGAAGGGCATCGACGGCACGACGACCAAGGCGCAACTGATCACGGCGCAGGAGTTCGACAGCGACGCGATCTTTACAACCTACAATTCGGACCTTTCAGTCTCCGAGGTCATGGGGGCCTGGAAGCGCTATGAGCCCAAGGCCGTCCATGACGAAGTACTGCTGTGCTACGGCTATGGCGATGGCGGTGGTGGTCCGACCCGGGCGATGATCGAGCGCGGCATGCGGCTCGAAAAGGGCATTCCGGGCGCGCCCAAGGTCAGGCTCGAGGGCATCGTTCCGTTCCTTGACCGGCTGGGCGCTGCCATGGAGGCCGACGCCGGCAAGTTCCCGGTGTGGAACGGCGAACTCTACCTGCAGTACCATCGCGGCACGCTGACGAGCGTGGCCAAGAACAAGGCCAACAACCGCATGGCGGAGCGCCGCCTGCGTGAGCTCGAGCTGCTCGCCTCGCTGGCGACGCTGACAGGTCACCCCTATCCCAAGGCTCAACTGGCGGAGTTCTGGGAAACGGTGCTCATCAATCAGTTCCACGACATCCTGCCCGGGACCTCGATCGAGGAAGTGTATGTCGATTCCGACGCCGAGTACGGGACGCTGTTCTCGACCCTGGATTCGGCCAACGGCCCGTTGCAGGCAGCTGCGAACGCGGCACTTAAGTTGGCGGGTGGCGGGTTGCGGCTGGTCAATACGCTGAGCCACAGGCGTGACGCGCTGGTGCACCTGCCCGGCGCGACGGCCGGGTCGCTGAGCGTTGGCGATACGACGGTCGTCCTGCAGGAACTGGTCTCGGCAGATGGCAGCAAGGTGCCGGCCGCGCCTGTCCCGGGTCTGCCGTCGCTGGGCTGGAGCAGTGCGGTGCTGGGCGATGCCGTCAAAGCGCCGAAAACTTCACTGTCGGTCAGCAAGAGCAAGCTCGAGAACGGCCTGGTGAAGGTGAGTCTTGATGCCAAGGGCGAGATCACTTCGGTGATCGACAAGGCCTCGGGGCGCGAACTGATCAAGGCCGGAGAGGTCGGCAATCGCCTCGCTGCTTACGAGGACAAGCCGCTCAACTGGGACGCCTGGGACATCGACGCCTACTTCCATGAGCAGGCCTGGCCGTTGGCAGACGGCAAGAGCAAGATCGAGGTGGCCGAAACCGGGCCCTGGCGCGCGGCAATCCGCGTCGAACGGCGCTACCGGGACTCGACAATCGTGCAGATCATCTCGCTGGAGGAAGGGGCACGGCAGGTTGAGTTCGACACCTGGGTCGACTGGCACGAGCGTCAGACCGTCATCAAAGCGCTGTTCCCATTTGATCTCAACGTCGCAGAGATCCGGTCAGAAATTCAGTTCGGCCACGTCAAACGTGCAACGCACCGCAATACCAGTTGGGATCGAGCCCGGTTTGAGGCCAGTATGCATCGCTGGGTCGATCTCTCCGAGTTCGACTTCGGCGCAGCGCTGATCAATGACTGCAAGTATGGCTATGACGCGGTGGAATCGATGGTGCGACTTACGCTTGTGCGCGGTTCCACCCATCCCTACGCCGAGGCCGACCTGGGCGAGCATCGCTTCAGATACGCCCTCTTTGTGCACGGCGGTGTCAGCGATCTCGAGCAGGTGCATCTGGCAGCCGAACGGTTCAACAATCCGCTCATGGTTGTGGGTGACCTCGCACGCAGGGGCGTCGGAGCGGACGAGCGGTTTTCATTCGCCAGCGTCGATAATGACTGCGTCACCATCGAGACGATCAAGCAGGCCGAAGACGGCAAGGGACTTGTGCTTCGCGTTTTCGAGCATGCCAATCGCCGGGTCGCCGCAAGGGTGAGCTTTGGGCCGAAGATCAAATCGGTGGCGCGGGTCAACCTGATGGAGGAAGGCGACGAGGCTGTGTCGCTCAAGGACAACGGCGTGAACCTCGAACTGAAGCCCTTCGAAATCATGACGCTACGCGTTGTCGTGGCATAAAGCGCTTGCCATTTGGCGTCTCACTTGGCTTGATCCGGCCAACAAAAAGAGGGAGGGGCCTGATGCCCAATGCGTGCTACGAAGTTCTCGATCCACGGTTCGGCCGGGTGTTCAACAGCAATGCCCATCTGGACAAGCTCTACACCGGCTGCCGCTGGGCAGAGGGACCAGCCTATTTCAGTGCCGGTCGCTATCTCGTGTGGTCGGACATCCCCAATAACCGCATGCTTCGCTACGATGAGACCAACGGGCAGGTCTCGGTGTTCCGTCAGCCTGCCGGTAACTCGAACGGCAACACGGTCGATCGCCAGGGTCGGCTCGTCACCTGCGAACATGGCGGACGTCGCGTCAGCCGCACCGAGTTCGACGGTCGCGTGATCACTATTGCGGACAAGTGGCAGGGCAAGCGGTTCAATTCGCCAAACGACGCGGTCGTCAAGTCCGACGGGTCGATCTGGTTCACCGATCCGGCCTATGGCATTGAGAGTGACTATGAAGGCGACAAGTCGCCGATGGAGATCGATCGCTGCAATGTCTATCGCGTCGACCCGGATACCGGCGAGGTCGATGCCGTCATCACTGACATGGTGCGCCCCAACGGCATCGCGTTCTCGCTCGATGAGAGCCAGCTCTACGTCGCCGATACCGGGCGCACGCATGGACAGGAAAATCCGAAGCACATCCGTGTCTTCGATGTCACCGGCAAGGGTGTGGGCAAGAGCCGGGAGTTCGCCGATTGTACGGCGGGCCTGTTCGACGGCTTCCGCCTCGACAGCGACGGGCGGATCTGGACCAGCGCTGCAGATGGCGTTCACTGCTACCATCCCGATGGCACGTTGCTCGGCAAGGTTCTGGTGCCGGAGGTTGTCGCCAACGTGGCCTGGGGCGGCGGACCAAAGCGCAATGTGCTCTATATCTGCGGGACGACGTCCCTCTATTCAGTCTGGCTGATGATCAACGGCGCCAAGACCGTCTGAACGCAAGTGGGCCTCGCTCCCTGGGAGGAGCGAGGCCCGGCGTCAGTCGAGCGGGGGGGCGTTAGTCGCTGACGCAGAGCGAGCCATGGGGTCCGCCGATGCAGAAGGATGCACTGGCGCTACCACCGTAGCCGTAATCATAATCGTCCTCGTCGTCCCAAGCGGGCGCGTAATCGAGCACGCCGGACTTGACCCAGCCGTCCTTGCCCGGAATCTGGATCTTCACCCAGTTGCCGTTGTGGGCGACGATCTTGACCTTCTGGCCTTCCTCAACCCAATTGACGTTCATGGCGGCGTTCTTGGGCTTCAGCTTGACGTTCGCGTCGTGGTCCACCCATGCGTACTGGGCGGCAAATGAGGCGCTCGCGGTCGCAGTCAGGACCACGGCGGCGATAGCGACGGTCTTCAGGGTGCGGGTGAACATGTCGGTCTTCCTCGGACGGGTTGCTGGCATCTCTGCCTTGACCAACACCCTGGAGACTTGCCGCTGAACCGACGCTGAGGTGTGCCGTCGCTTTCCGTTCATAATTGCCCGGCGTGCCGAGATATCTGTCGGAAAACCCGTTCTGTGCGGGACCTCGGCGATGTTTCTCCCTAATGTTCGGCCTTGGAAAGGGGGCCGAATGAGCTACAAGCCGTTTGACGTCGAGGCATTGATCGATGCCATGGCACCGCTGATGCAACTCGATATCGCCGCGGGGCATCGCCCCGGCGTGAAGATCAATCTCAAGACGGCGGCCAAGATGGCGGCCCTGGTCGAGCAGGTGAAGCTGCACGATGATGCGGAACCTGCGCCGGTGTATCGGCCGTGATGCCCTCAGCCGGCGCCATCGAAACAGCAGAGGCGGTCAGAGCGGGACAGGTCACGGCGCGCTCTGTCGTCGAAGCGGCCCTCGAGCGCGCGCGTCGGCACAACGCGCAACTGGGCGCTTTCACCGATATCCTCGACGAGCGGGCACTGGACCGCGCCGATGCTCTCGACGCGACAGTGAAGGCTGGGGGCAGCCCCGGACCACTGGCGGGGGTGCCATTCGCTGCCAAGAACCTGTTCGATATCAGGGGCCTGGTGACCCGCGCCGGCAGCAAGATCAACCGGTCAAATCAGCCGGCACCACAGGACGCGACGCTGATCGCCCGGCTGGAAGAGGCGGGGGCGGTCCTGATCGGCGCCTGCAACATGGACGAATACGCCTACGGGTTTGTGGGTGAGAACGCGCATGACGGGCCGAGCCACAATCCGCACGAGTTGACCCGGATGACGGGTGGGTCGTCTGCCGGACCCGCGGCGGCGGTGGCGGCCGGCATTGTGCCCCTGTCGCTCGGGTCCGACACCAATGGATCGATCCGCGTGCCGGCGTCGTTCTGCGGTCTTTTCGGGCTGAAGCCGACATATGGCCGACTGAGCCGGGCCCAGACGTTTCCGTTCGTTGCGAGCCTGGATCATGTGGGGCCGCTGGGGCGGTCAGCGCGCGACCTGGGGCTGGCCTATGATCTTATGCAGGGCTTCGACGAGGCCGATCCTGCCATGGCACGGCGACCCAGCGAGCCGGTCAGCTCCCGTCTCAAGCACGGCATTCCAGGCGTCCGGATCGGTCTAGCCGATGGCTATTTTGCCGGCGACGGGGTTGCCCGAGCGGCCGTGGTGCATGTAGCCGGGGCACTGGATGCCAATCGCGTGGTCTCCATTCCCGACGCGCATTCGGCCCGCGCGGCGGCCTTTCTGATCACCATGGCAGAGGGTTCGGCGCTGCATCTTGAACGGCTGCGGGACCGGCCCGACGATTTCGATCCGGATGTGCGCGACCGGCTGCTCGCCGGCGCCCTGATGCCGGCCGCCTGGATTCAGCAGGCGCAGAAGCTCCGGCGGCATTTCCGCGAGAATGTCCTCAAGCTGTTCGACAATCTCGATGCGATCCTCGTGCCGTCGACGCCGATGACGGCACCGCTGATCGGCCAGAAGACCGCCATGTTCGGCGGTATCGAAATGCCGCTGCGGCCGCATATCGGTATTTTCACGCAACCCTTCTCGTTCATCGGTCTGCCGGTCGTCAGCGTCCCTGTGTGGCTGCCCGGCGAGAACATGCCGATCGGCGTCCAGATCGTGGCGCCGCCCTGGCGCGAGGACATCGCGCTCCGCATCGCGCATCAGCTCGAGGGAGCGGGGGCGGTCAGGGCTCCGGTGGCAAAGGCCTTTGCCGAAGACTGAGGTCCGACAAGGTTGCGGCCCACCTGTGCTGGCTTTTTCAGCGGTGACCCCTTAGACACGAGGGGCGAGTTGGAAGGGCTGCCGAATGCCAAAGACGGATATTGCACGACGCGTCTACAACCATGCGTGGAAGCTCGACCCCATCGTCAGAAGTCTGCTGGACACCGACTTCTACAAGCTGCTGATGCTGCAGATGATCTGGGGACTTTACCCCAAGGTCGAAGCGACATTTTCGCTGATCAATCGCAAGAAGGTTGTCCGTCTCGCCGAGGAAATCGACGAGCAGGAATTGCGGGCCCAGCTCGACCATGCGCGCTCGCTGCGCATGTCCAAGAAGGAAATGATCTGGCTAGCGGGCAACAGCTTTTATGGCTCCAAGCAGATCTTTGCACCTGAGTTCCTGCGCTGGCTGGAGGACTTCCGGTTGCCGGAATACCGGCTGGAAAAGCGCGACGGACAGTTCGAACTGGAGTTTCCCGGTCTCTGGATGGAGACCACGATGTGGGAAATTCCGGCGCTGGCGATCATCAACGAGTTGCGCAGCCGCGCGGCGCTCAAGGACTACGGGCCGTTCACGCTCGATGTCACCTATGCGCGCGCCAAGGCCAAGATGTGGGAGAAGGTCGAGCGGCTCAAGGCACTGCCGGAGCTGCGCATTTCAGATTTCGGGACGCGCCGGCGGCATAGCTTCCTGTGGCAGCGCTGGTGCGTGGAGGCGCTCAAGGAAGGGCTGGGCTCGACCAAGTTCACCGGCACCTCGAATGTCCTGCTGGCCATGGATAATGACCTCGAGGCGCTGGGGACCAACGCGCATGAACTGCCGATGGTGCTGGCGGCGATTGCGCCCAATGACGAGGCGGTGCGGGCGGCGCCCTATGAGGTGCTGCAAGACTGGCAGAGCTATTATGGCGGCAACCTGCTGATTGTCTTGCCCGATGCCTTTGGAACGACAGCGTTTTTGCGCGACGCGCCGGACTGGGTGGCGGACTGGACCGGGTTCCGGCCCGACAGTGCGCCGGCCATCGAGGGCGGCGAGACCATCATCAAGTGGTGGCAGGAGCGTGGGCGCGATCCGAAGGAAAAGCTGCTGATCTTTTCCGATGGACTGGACGTCGACATGATCGAGGATGCGTACCACCACTTCCAGGGACGGGTGCGGATGGCATTTGGCTGGGGGACGAATTTGACCAATGATTTCAGCGGTTGTTCGCCATTCCCAAATGCGCAACTGGATCCGATCTCGTTGGTTTGCAAGGTGAGTGAGGCCAACGGGCGGCCGGCGGTGAAGTTGTCGGACAATCCGGAAAAGGCGACAGGAGACAAGATGGAAATCGACAGGTATCTGAGGATCTTCGGGGACACCGGCCGGGTTGCGCACAAGGTGACGGTCTAGTGCGGTATTCGGCCTGCATCGAATGGTTGTTTGCGGCGGAAGCGCCTGAATTTGTTGACCGAATCCACGCTGCAAAGGCGGCTGGACTGGATGCCGTGGAGTTCTGGCGGTTCTCCAACAAGGACGTCGAGGCGGTGGAAAAGGCGCTGCATGACACCGGCCTGCCGCTGTCGTCGATTTTGTGCGAGCCCATAGTTTCGCTCACAAATGGCCATGATCATGAACGCTTCCTGAACGCGGTTTCGGACGCGCTGGCGATGGCCAGGCGGCTGGGCGCGCCGGTGATCATCGCGCAGGCCGGTGACGAGGAGGCCGGACTGTCGCGAGCCGAGCAGCATGCCTCGATCGTCAAGGCGCTCAAGGAGGCTGCCAAGGTCATGGAAGGCAGCGGCGTGGTGCTGGCGCTGGAGCCGCTCAACGACCGCGTCGACCATCCCGGATACTATCTGACCTCGACGGTCGAGGGGCTCGACATCATCGACGAAGTCGGGCGGCCGGAAGTGAAGCTGCTCTACGACATCTACCATTCGGCGGTGATGGGCGAGGAAATCGAGACCGTGCTGGGCGGACGGCTGGACCGGGTGGTGCATGTGCACCTGGCGGACGCGCCGGGTCGTGGCGAACCGGGTAGCGGCACGATGGACTGGTCGGACCGCCTCGAATGGCTCGAGCAGCATGGCTATGACGGCTATGTCGGGCTTGAGTACAAGCCCAAGCTCGGGACCGTCGAGGGACTGCTGTTCCGCGGCTAGCGTTCGGTATTTGGAAACAATCTGTGGCGTGTTGTGCGGTTTCTGGCGCCGCACAAGTGCGCCATATGTTGTCTCGAACACGGGAGAGCTTCCCGAGACAGGAGACAACAGATGATCACCCAGATCAAAGGCCTGCACCACGTCACCTCAATGGCGCGCGATGCCGCTGCCAACAACCAGTTCTGGACCAAGTCGCTCGGCCTGCGCCGGGTGAAGCAGACGGTCAATTTCGACGAGCCGAGCGTCTATCACCTCTATTACGGTGACGAGAACGGTACGCCCGGCACGGTGATGACGCATTTTCCGTTCCCGCATATTGCACGCGGGCGTCCGGGAACCGGTGAGGTGGGGGTGACGGCATTTTCCGTCCCGGTGGGGTCGCTCGGGTTCTGGGAAGCACGGGTTGCAGCTGCCGGCGCGACCGATATCGTGCACGAGGAAACCTTCGGGCAGAAGCGGTTGCGCTTTACGGCTCCGGAAGGCGATCCGCTGGCACTGATCGAGACCGATGACGACATGCGTCTGGCGTGGACCGAGGGTGGCGTCGGCGCCGACCATGCGATCCGTGGCTTCCACTCGGCTTCGCTGCGGCTGCGGGATGGGGGCGCCACCGAAGAGTTGCTCAAATTCATGGGTTACGAGGACTTTGACAGCGCCGGCGGCGTCAAGCGGCTGATCCGGCCCGACGGCAACGGCGCGGACTTCGTCGACATCGAGACGCTGCCAGATGCCAATCATGCCCAACTGGGCTCGGGATCGGTGCACCATGTTGCCTTTGCCGTGGAGAACCGGGCGGCGCAGCTCGAGGTGCGCAAAGCGCTGATGGATACCGGCTACAACGTGACGCCGGTGATCGACCGGGACTATTTCTGGGCGATCTACTTCCGCACGCCGGGCGGCGTGCTGTTCGAGGTGGCCACGAACGAACCGGGGTTTGACCGGGACGAGGACACCGCGCATCTGGGTGAGGCGCTCAAGCTTCCGCATCAGCATGAGCATTTGCGCTCGCGCCTGGAAGCCACGCTGCAACCATTGGGAGCCTAGGCCATGACCGACAGCTATATCTTTGCAGAGCACAAGGGAGCGGGCGCCGAGGCGCCCACTCTCTTCCTGTTCCACGGCACCGGAGGCGATGAACATCAGTTTCTGGACCTGGGTAGCCAATTGCTGCCGGGGGCACGGTTGGTGGCGCCGCGCGGCGATGTGTCGGAAGGCGGTGCCCTGCGTTATTTCAAGCGCACCGGCGAGGGCCGTTACGACATGGCGGACCTGAAGCGGGCGACCGACAAGACTGCGGCCTTCGTCGAGGCGCAGAAGGGCGGTGGGCCGACGTTCGGAATGGGCTATTCGAACGGGGCCAACATCCTCGCCTCGGTCCTGTTTGCTGCACCGGAGACGTTCGATCGCGCCGTGCTGCTGCATCCGCTGATCCCCTTCACCCCGGCGCCTCAACGGGGGCTCAAGGGCAAGAAGTTGATGATCACAGCAGGACGGCGTGACGGCATGTGCCCGGCGCCCCAGACCGAAACCCTGGTCGCGTGGCTCAAGGCCCAAGGCGCCGATGTGACGGTCTTCTGGCACGAGGGCGGGCACGAGATCCGGCAGGAGGAGCTGCTGGCTACAAGAGACTATCTCTCGGAAAAGTAAGCATTTCCGGCCAACGCTCGGGCTGCGCCGGCCGGGCCGGATTAGCGCTCTGTTGACGAATGGAAGCTAGAGTCGGTCGCGGAAATAGGGACGGCCGGCTGATCCGCCGGGTTTGAGCGGATGGAATACACAAGCAAGCGCAAGCTGGCCTCGAGCCTGCGCACCAGAGTGCTGGTGCTGACGCTGCTTGCCTTTGCTGCCGTTTCCGTTCCCGCCTACTTTTCCTTCGTCTGGATCGTCAATTCCACGGTCATCTCGCTGGGCACGCTGTTCGCCGAAAAGCAGGTGCTGTTCGACCGCTACCGCGGGCTGGGCGCCTTGCTGCAGGAGGTCAAGCTGGCCGAGACGCTGGCGCGCTCCGAGACCATCGTGGACTGGGCGGGGAACGAGAGCGATCCGGAACTGCGGGCGCGGGGCATTGCCGAGCTCGAGCACTACCGGGATGCCTTCGCCGACCACAGCTACTTTTTCGCCGTAGCGGCGTCGGGCAACTACTATTTCAACGATGCTGCCGACGCCTATTCGGGCAAGCAACTGAGCCACACGCTCAGCCCCGACAATCCTCGCGACGGCTGGTTCTACAGCACGCTCGGACTGGGCGAGGGCTGTCACCTCAATGTCGACAATGATGACGCGCTGGCCGTGACCAAGGTCTGGTTCAACTGCGTCGTCACGGACGGCGAGAAGCCACTCGGCGTGCTTGGCTCCGGGCTCGACCTGACGGCGTTCATTCGCGAAGTGGTCGACGTGCCGCAGCCCGGCGTGCAGGCGATGTTCGTGGATGCCTTCGGGGCGCTGCAGGCGCATCGCGACCAGAAGCTGATCGACTTCCACTCGATCACCAAGACGGTGAACAAGAAAACCATCTTCTCTCTGATCGACAACCCGACAGACCGACAAGCGCTGCGGACGCTGATGAACGAGGTCAGTACCGGCGAGGTCAAGGTTCGCAGCCGGTTCATGCAGGTGGATGGGCGCCAGACGCTGGTCGGCGTCGGCTATCTGGATGAACTGGACTGGTACAACGTCACCTTCATGGATATCGACCGGATCATCGATCGCAGCCTGTTCCTGCCGATCGGGGCGCTGTTGGCGGCGGTGATGCTGGTCTGTGCGCTGCTGATCGTCGTGATCTTCAAGCGCAGCGTGCTCGATCGTCTGGCGCGCATGGAAAGCCGGATGCAAGCGGTGCAGGAAAGCGGTCTGCTGCCGATACCGGCGGATCGGGAAGGCGACGAGATCGGACGCCTGTCGCAGACATTTGCGTCCATGGCCTCCTCAATTCTCGACCACACACGGGTGCTCGAGCAGATGGTGGAAGAACGCACCAGCGACCTGCAGCGGCTCGCCTATCACGACCAGATGACCGACATTCTCAACCGGCGCGGCTTCATCGACGCCTATGCCGGGCTGCAGAAGCGTGCGTCGGCGGCGAACGACCGGGTGGCCCTGCTGCTCATCGACATCGACAGCTTCAAGGCCATCAACGATGGCTACGGGCACCTGGCGGGCGACACAGTGGTGACGGAAACGGCCCGGCGCCTGACGAAAATCATCCGACCGGTCGATGTCTGCGCGCGCTGGGGCGGCGACGAGTTCATCGTGCTGATCAATGGTCTCGGCATCCGGGGATTGCATCCCATTGCGGAGGTGATCCGCAGTGCCGTGGCGGGGCCGGCGATCACGCTGGCCGATGGGCGCGAGATTCACATTTCACTGAGCGTCGGGGCCTGCCTGGCAGAGCCGGGCGAGTCGATCGACAGCGTGGTCGATATGGCCGATGCGGCGCTCTACGCCGCCAAGACCAAGGGCAAGGACCGGGTCGTGGTCTACGACCCGTTGCGCAATGACGTGGACGAGAGAAGCGCCTGACCGCGGCCGTCAGCCAAGGAAGGTGACTTCGACACCTGGCTTGACCATGCCGGCCAGTTCTTCAGCATCCCAGTTGGTCAGGCGGACGCAGCCGTGCGATCCGGTCTTGTCGATCAGGGATGGCTCGGGTGTGCCGTGGATGCCGAAGGTCGGTTCGGAGAGATCGATCCAGATCGAGCCGACCGGCCCATTGGGACCCGGCGGGATGGTCAGCACGCTGTCGTTGTCGCCCTGCTGGAAGTTGATCTTGGGGTTGTAGGTATAGGTCGGATTGGTCGCCACACCTTCAACCGTGTGCACTCCGGAAGGTGACGGATTGTCCTCGCTGCCGATGGTGGCCGGGTAGGCCGCGATCAGTGCACCGTCGGCGCCGTAGGCCCGTACCTGTCGCAGTTCCTTGTCGGCTTCGATCCGGGTGACCTCGCCCTCGCGGTTGGGGCCATAGGCCGCGACCATCACCTGCTCCCCAGCGACGTAGCTGGCGCCGGGATTGAGGGCATCGAGAAGGTCGACGTCCATATGAAACCGTTCGCCAAGCTCTTCGCGGACGCTGGTATAGCCAAGAAAGTCACGGGTGGCCTTTTCGGCGTAGTCGTCAGGAATGTCGGCGACGATGACGGACGTGTCCTCGTCGGTGAGGGTGTAGGCGCCGATGATGGGATCGCCGGTTTCCAGCGCGGCCAGCAGATCGGGGTCGAGGGCGCCGTCGACCGGCAGACCCAGCATGGTTTCGGCGGCGCGGATCGCCTTGCGGACGTTCTCGCCATCAAAGCCATCGATGACGCCGGGTGACGCGCCGGCCCGGTCGAGCACCACCTGCAGGCGCACCATGGCCGGATCCGGCGTGGCGACGGTCTCGCCTGCCGCTTCCTCGACGGTTTGCAGGGGCTCGGTGGTGATGACGGACTCAAGACTGGCCGAATTGATGGCTTCCGCGGTGAGCGGCACGCTGGCGGTGCCCACGTCCTGGGCCGAGACGGCCAGTGTGGTGAAGGCGAAGGCAGAGACGGCGGCGATCAGTCGAAGGGGCATGTTGATTTATCCGGGTTTCAGACAATCAACCCGCGGCGCCCCGATGAGTTGCCTGTGGCAGGCCCTGGGGGCCGAATACGGTTACCATTTGACTAAAATACAATGCACGGGGCGGTTGTGGCGAAGCGTTCGGTGCCCGTGCTAGAGCTGCGATGCGATCGAGATTGGGAGGACGAGATGGTTCTGAGAACGCTTGGTGCGGTTCTTCTGCTGGCCTGGGGCGCATCGGCAGCTGAGGCTGCGAGCTTTGACTGCACCAAGGCCTCAACGCCATTCGAACTGGCGATTTGCAATGATCCGGAGCTGTCGGCCAAGGACGATGTGCTGGCCGTGGCCTACCAGACAGCGATTGGTGGCCTGCGTAAAGCGGCGCTGGCTGACGTGCAGGCGTCGCAGCGTGGCTGGCTGGAGTTTGCGCAAAAGAGCTGCACAGACGATGCGCAACTGCCCAAGGCTGCCTATAGCGAGGATCAGATCGGTTGCCTCAGGGGCATGTTCGACAACCGGATGCGGCGGCTCGAGCAGAGCCGGATGTGGAACGGCCTGCGCCTATATCCCGTCGACAGCTACGAGGTGGTGCCCGATCCGACGGCGGAGCCGGATGCCTGGAACAAGGTCGCGATGCAGGAGATCAGCGTGCCGCGCATCGATGGCGAGAGCGCCGAGGCGGCGGCGTTCAACAGCTTCATGGCGGAAGCCGGTCCGCAGCCCGAAGCCGAAATCGACAGCAGCTCGGACGTACAGCGCTTCGCTACCATATCTGACATCAGTTCAGCGCTGATCGGCGTGGAGATCAGTGACTACTGGTACGGCCATGGCGCCGCGCACGGCAACTACTCGATCGGCCGCGCCAATTTCCTGCGCGGCGAGGCGCGCGCCCTGAACGCAGGCGACGTGTTCGCGGCCGACGGTTGGGAGGCGGTGCTGGGGGAGCTGGCGGTGGCCGAACTGCAGCGGACCGTCGACGGCGGCATCTGGGAGGAATCTATCGCCGATGCCAAGGCGGCCGCAGCCGATCCGGGCCGCTGGACCCTCACCGCGAGGGGACTGCAGATCCAGTATCAGCCTTATGAAGTGACGGCCTATGCCTATGGAGCACCGGTCGTCACCATTGCCTGGGGCGCAATGAGCGAGTACCTGGCGCCGGGCGCCATGGAACTGACCTATTAGGCCAGCAGCGGCGCCCAGTCGGGGTGGCGGCGGAACTGCGCGGCGACGTAGGAGCAGAGCGGCACGATCCTGAAGCCTTCCTTGCGGGCATCCTCGATGCCGGCCAGCACCAGTTTCATGGCGATGCCGTCGCCGCGATAGGCGGGGGGGACACCGGTGTGGTCGATCGACATCGTGCCACGGGCCGACTTGTGATAGGTCATCTCGGCTTCCGAGCCATCGGGTAGATAGACCACGTAGCGCCCCGCGGCAGCGCCATCCTCGCGCTTGACGACAAACTCGTCGCTCATGCTCAAAAAACCTCAATGCAAAACCGGTGGTGCCTGTTTAGGACGCAGCGCCGGCAAGTGCAACATTTGCAGTCAGGTGCGGGTCATATCCCGCTGCAACTCAGGGAAAAGCAGGCGCTCACCGAGAAACGGATGCAGCGCCAGGGCGGCGCGCATGTCGCGCAGCGCCAGCGAACGCTTGCCCTGCTGCAGGTAGATCATGGCGCGTCCCGAGAGGGCGCCGTAGTGCCGCGGCTCGAGTTCGAGCACCCTGGCGCAATCGGCAATCGACGCTTCGAGATTGCCGGCCATGAAATGCATGGTGGCGCGCTGGTTCCAGCCCTCGGCGTAGGCGGGATAGTCGACGATCAGCTGGTCGAGCAGCTCGATGGTGGTCTCGACACTGCGCATGGCACGGGCCTCGAGCACGTCGCGCATGCGCAGATCGAGGTCGGGATCGGACGGAGTGGTCCAGATCGACCAGATCTTGTTGCTGATGGCATTGGCGGTGGCTTCGTCCGGGGCGTCGTGGAGGAGGCCGAAGAGGGTGTCGAGCGTCGCCTTGTCGGTTGCCTCGTCGGCGGCGGCCGGGACGAGCATCAGGCACGCGAGCGCCAGGGCGGCCAGGGCGCCGGACAGTCCGCGGAAGAAAGTTTGGGCCATCTGCATGATGGCCGATCATTGCCCCGCCGGTGGCGGAGTTCAAGACAGCTTTTCGTGAGGCGCCGGCGGCGGGGCGGGCGTGTGCGGATCGGGATGCCTGGCCCAACGCTGCTGCAAGCGCTTGCCGGCATCGCCCATCAGCGGGGAGAAGAGCAGGATGATGCGCTTCCAGTAGTGGACCAGCAGGAAGAGGATAGTGAGGACGACGGCGCCGACGATGATCACCAGTTCGAGGCTGAGGCCGATGGAGTCGAGGAAATCGGTCAACAGCATGCCGGGCAGGATGTGGGCAGCGGCCCAGACGAAGGCGGAGATGACGTTGATGAGGGTGAAGTGCCGGTAGGACATGCCCATCATGCCGGCGACGCCTGGGATGACGGCTTTCACGCCGGTGATGAAGCGGCCGATGAAGATGGCCTTGCCGCCGTGACGGGCAAAGAACAGCTCGCCTTTCTCGATCAGGCCGAGATGGTGCTTGAAGGGCCAGACGACCTTGATCTTGTCCTTGAGCCACCAGCCGACGAAATAGGAGATGGCATCGCCGATGATGGCGCCGAGGGTGGCGGCGAAATAGATCGGCCAGAAGGGCAGGTGGCCCTGGGCGATGATGCCGCCGGTGAGCAGGAGAATGGGCAGCGAGGGCACGAGCAGGCCGGCGATGAACACGGCTTCGCCGATGCAGACGAGAAAGATGAAGAGCATGGCGAGCCAGAAATTGGCCGAAATACCCAAGAGGACGGCCTCGAGGTAGGTCGAAATATCGTGCAAAAACTCCATGCGGCGCGACCTAGTCCCTTCAGTTCCCGACAAGCCCCAGACATGCATAGGACGATTTGACCAGACGGCAAGTCAGAAGTTTGCCCCTTTGGACGCATTGAAGGATATATCGGGTGACGTGAATGAAACCTGAGCGAACAGCCAATGTCCCTGCCGATCCATCACATGATTTCATCCGGGCCGCGGCCGGTGGCGCCGTTTTCGCACGCCGTCGAAGCAGATGGCTGGGTGTTTGTCACCGGCCAGATGCCGACCGACCCGGCGGCGCCGGACGCACCATTGCCGGATGGCATAGAGGCGCAGACGCAGCGAGTGATCGACAATCTCAAGATCGTACTTGGCGGCATCGGGCTGGACCTCACGCATGTGACGATGGCGCGGATCTACCTGACCGAGTTCCAGCGCGACTATGCGCAGCTCAACGCCGTGTGGGTGCGCAATTTCGAGGCGGGCAAGCTGCCGGCTCGCACCACGGTGGGGGTGAGCGGGCTGGCCGTCGGGGCGCTGGTGGAAATCGACCTCGTGGCGCGGCGGCCGTAGACCTGCCCCGAGGCAAGCCTACGGCCGCAATGCTGCACCGATCAGCTGGTGACCCGGGTGGTGCGGCCATAGACGAGCAGCATCACGATGATGACGAGACCATAGATGATCTGCCGGCCGGCTTCGGGCATCTGGGCAATCGAGAGTACCGAGTTGAGCAGCACGATGAGGATGACGCCGACCAGCGTGCCGATGAAGCGGCCGCGGCCGCCCAGGATGTTGGTGCCGCCGATGACCACAGCAGCGATAGCCGGCAGCAGGTAGGCGTTGCCCATGCCCTGATAGGCCTTGTTGGAATAGCCGGCGAGCAGAATGCCGGCCGAGGCGGCGCAGAGGCCGGAAATGACGAAGGCGCCGACAATGATCCAGCGGGTGCGAATGCCCGACAGATAGGCCGCCGCCTCGCGGTTGCCGGTGGCGTAGATGGCCTTGCCGAAGGCGGTGCGCGACAGGATGGAGGCGATGACGATGGAGATCGAGGCCCAGACAAAGACCGCGACAGGAATGCCGAGGATGCGGTCTGCTGCCAGATAGCGCATCAGGTCGGTGGCGGTATCCTGCGGCGCGAAGCCGCCGGTATGGGCAATCATCAGGCCGCGCATGACCGAGTCCACGCCCAGGGTGAAGATCATCGACGGGATGCGCAGATAGGCGACGCCGAAGCCGTTGAAGAGGCCGACCATCAGACCGATGGCAAGGCCGGTCGGGATGGCGCCGGGGCCGCCGACGGTGCTGGCCATCATGGCCGCAGCGGTCATGGTCCAGGGGATGGAGAGATCGATGTGACCGAGCAGGATGACCGTCATCATGCCGCAGGCGACGATGCCGAGGAAGGCGCCGGTCTGCAGCTGGGTGAGCAGATAGTTCGGGGTCAGCAGGGGCGCCGTGCCGAGGGTGGTCAGCGTATAGATGGTGCCGGCCGCAAGGATCACGAGGATGAAGCCGGCCGAAATGACGATCGGCAGGTCGTCGGACTTCAGGCGGGGGAGAGAGAGCGAATTGGCCATGGGTCCTACCTGAAGAGTTCGAGACGGTTCTTGACGCGCAGCGTCCGCACGGCGCCGAGGCTCACGGCAAGCAGCAAGACGATGCCCTCGACCAGCGACTGCATCAGCGGGTCGATGGAGAGGATGCGGAAATAGAACGAGATGACGCGCAGGATCAGCGCGCCGATCATTGCACCCACCGCGGTGCCGACACCGCCGAGCAGCGACACGCCGCCGAGCACCACGGCGGCGATTGAGTTGAGGGTATAGGCGCCGGCCTGCGGAATGTCGGCATTGCCCGAGCCGGTCTGGATGGCGAGGTAGAGCCCGGCGCAGCCGGCAAACAGCCCCGACAATGTGAAGGCCCAGAGCTTGGCGCGGTTGATGGGCAGGCCGGACATGTAGGCCGCGCCTTCGGCAGAGCCGATGGCATAGAGCGTGCGGCCGGTGACGGTGCGCTTGAACGGCACCCAGACGACAAGGGCGACGATGATCATGATCAGCAGTGGCACCGGCACCCAGGCGATGGGCTGGAACCAGGCATCCTCGCCGTCCGAGAACAGGCCGTAGGTCTCGGCGAGGTCGCGCAGCGAATTGGTAGCGGTCCAGTTGAGGTCGAGATCGACATTGCCGCCGGGCTTCGGGCGGATGAGGAGGGCAAGCCCGATGGCCACGGCGCCGGTCGCCAGCGTAGCGATGATCGGCTGCAGCCGCCCGTAGACAATGATCAGGCCGTTGACGAGACCAAAGGCGGTGCCGGCCGACACGGTGATGATGCAGCCAAGTATGATCTGCCAGGGTTCGCCGTTGACGAGTTCGCTGGCAATGCAACTGGTCAGGGTCATGACCGAGCCGACTGACAGGTCGAGGCCGCCCACGAGGACGGTCATGGCCTGGGCCATGGCGACAAAGACCAACACCACCGATTCATTGGCATTGGCAACGAAGACGTTGGTCGAGAAGCCCTTGGGGTGGAGGAAATTGTAGACGATGTAGATGACTGCCAGCATGAGCAATGCGCCGTAGAACCCACGGTTCTGGCGGATCGTCATCAGCAGTCCGGAGGGACGGGCCTGGGCGGTCATGGATGCGGTACTCATGCCGGCACCGCCGGCCTGGCGGGCTGGACAGCGCTGGTGATGTTGAGGGCGGCGGCGATGAGCGCCTCCTCGGTGATGGCCTCGCCGCTCAGCTCGGTGACAATGGCGCCGTCATACATGACGGCGACGCGGTCACAGCAGCCGATCAGTTCGGCGTAGTCGGTGGAGTAGAACAGGATGGCGCGGTCCTGGTCGGCCAGTTCCCGCATCAACCGGTAGAGCTCCTGCTTGGTGCCGACGTCGATGCCGCGGGTCGGGTCGTTGAGCAGGATGATCTCGGGATCGGTCATCAGCCATTTGGCGATGACCACCTTCTGCTGGTTGCCGCCCGAAAGCGTGGCGACGGCGTCGCCGGGACGACCGATCTTGATCTGGAGCTGCTTGATGGCATCGGCGACCGCCTGCTTTTCCTTGTTCGGGTCGATGAACGGCCCGGCGGAGACGCGATCGAAGGAGGCGGCCAGCAGGTTGTCGGCAATCGACATCGGCAACATGAGACCTTCGGTCTTGCGATCCTCCGGGACGAGGGCGATGCGATGGCTGGCCGACTTGGCCACGGCGGGAGAATGGGTCAGCCCGTCACCGTCACCGATACGGACCTTGCCCTCGACGCCGCGCAGGACGCCAAAGAGGGCGAGCAGCAGTTCCTTCTGGCCCTGGCCGTCGAGACCGCCGAGGCCGACGATCTCGCCCTTGCCGACCGATAGCGACACGCCCTTGAGACGGTTTTCCCAATGCAGGTTGTCGACCACGAGGTGCGGGGCATTGGCCGTCTCGCGCACCGGCTTGGGCGGGAAATGGTGGCTGACGTCGCGACCGATCATCAGCTTGATGATGTCGTTCTGGCTGCGTGCGCCTTTTTCAAAGGTCTCGATATGCTGGCCGTTGCGGAACACCGAGAGCGTATCGCAGAGCGCCTCGACCTCATGCATGCGGTGGGAGATGAACAGCATGCCCACGCCGTCGGCCTTGAGCTCGCCCAGCACGTTGTAGACGGTCTCGACATCGCGACTGGTGAGCGCCGAGGTGGCTTCGTCGAGGATCAGCAGCTTGGGGTTCTTGCCCAGCGCCTTGGCGATCTCGACCATCTGGCGACGGGAGAGCGACAGGTCGCGGACGAGGGCGCGCGGATCGACATCCTCGCAGTGGATACGGGCCAGCAAGGCTTCGGCGCGCTGGTTCTGGGCGCGGCGATCAATCAGTCCGAAGCGGCGGGGCGGATCGGCAATCGAGATGTTGTCGGCGACCGTGAGGTCGGGCATCAGCGACAGTTCCTGGAACACGCAGACGATGCCGGCGCGGGCGGCGTCGGACGGGCGGTGAAAGCTGTGCCGGGTGCCTTCGATGGTCATGGTGCCGGAATCGGGCTGCACGACGCCGGACATGATCTTGATCAGGGTCGACTTGCCTGCGCCATTCTCGCCGAGGATGGCGTGGACAGAGCCGCGACGGCAGGCAAAGTCGACGTCTTCCAGGGCGCGGGCGCCGGAGTAGGATTTCGAGATGCCGTGCAGTTGCGCGAACGGCTGATCTGGCTGGGTGAAGGCCATATGATAGTCCCCCGCCGCGTGGCTTCAACGAAGCCCGGGCCCTATGAACCTCTGGGTGGAAGAGCGGCGCCGGCAGATGCCGACGCCGCCGCGAGCCTGCTACTGAACGTTCTCTTCGGTCTGGGCCATGATGGCCGGGCCGGAGATGTTCACCCCACAGGGCGCGAACTCGTTGGTGGTGAAGAAGTTGTCGGGCAGATCCGACCAGAAGTTCACACCATCCTCGAGCTCGGTGTAGTCCGACATGGGCAGCGGTACCGCGATGAGCTGCGGCATGACGTTGCCTTCAAGCGCCGAGACCGCCGCTTTCATGGCGATGGCCACGAGGCCGGGGGACTGGCCGATCGAGAGGGCCTTCAGACCCTCGTCGGAGTGGGCCGCAATGAGCTTGCGGAAGCCGTTCTCGGATTCGCCGGCCATGGGCACGAAGGGATGGTTGGCGTCGATGAGCGCCTGCGTGGTGCCGGTCGACCCGCCCTGGACGATGACGGCGTCAAAGGTACCGTGCACGGCCAGCGCGTCGGCGGTGACCTTCTGGGCGGTACCGTCATCCCAGTTGCCGACGACCTGCACGACTTCCCAGGTGCCGCCGGACTGGTCGAGGATTTCGTGGATGCCAATGGAGCGGTCACGATCCACGGAGTTGCCGGCCAGACCGCGGACTTCGAGCAGTTTGCCCGAGGTCTTGCCTTGAGCGGCGAGCTCCTTGAGCACGAAGCGGGCGTAGGTGCGGCCCATTTCGAGCTGGTCTTCGTTGATCTGCATGACGGCGTCGGTATCGAGGACGTTGTCGAAGGGCACGATCACCACGTTCTCGCGGTCGGCGAGGCGGATGACGCGGTCAAAGCCTTCGGGCGAGACGGCGATGGTGACGATGGCGTCGTAGCCCTGGTTGATGAAATCCTCGATGGCGCCCAGCTGTGCGGGGGCGTCGGTGCCGGTCGAGACGACCTTGAATTCCTTGATCTTGTCCTTGATCGCGGGATCTTCGGCAAAGGCCTTGGCGGTCTTGATCATCTGGATGCGCCAGGTGTTGCCGACGAAGCCGTTGACGATGGCGATGCGATAGGGGCCATCCTTCTTGTCCCACTGGAAATACTTGGTATCGGCATTCCAGGGAGCAAAGCAGGCGGGGTCGGCCCCCGGGCCGGCGACCACCTTGGGGCCAGCCAGGGATGGCGTGGCAAAACTGGTGGTCATCATCAGCCCGGCAAGCATGGCCGTTGCGATGCGCAGTGTCTTCATTGTCTCCTCCCAGAGATCTTTTCAGAACCAATCTCAGGTGACCGCGGTCCCGGCCCGCGCTCCTCGGCGCGGGTTCGACCCGGTGACGATCACCCCTCCTCCTGGCCATTGCTGGCCATATCCGTCGTCCGTGAGAACGCCGAAACTGCTAGTCGCCACCACCCGCTGGCGTATCCCTGATCAGGGCGAGGCCTGCCTCCAGGTGGGTGGTCATGCGGTATTTGAAGGCCAGCCGGTTGCGCGCTTCGAGCGCGTCAACGATGCCGGCATGTTCGTTGTAGTTCTGCTCGCCATGGCCCTTGTCGTCGACGCCATTGGCGGCGGTCACACGGCGGGTGACGCCGTTCTCCATGATCTTGAGCATGACGGGCCGCATGATGCGGTACATCTCGTCGAGCTGGCGATTGCCGACGATGCCGACCAGACGCGTGTGAAAGCGGAGATCGCACAGGGCGGCCCGCTCGATGCTTTCGGCCGCATACATGGCATCATTGAGCGTGCGCAGGGCGGTGAGGTCTTCCGGGGTGACCTTGGCCAGCAGGGTATCGATCGATCCGACCTCGACGAGCTGGCGCAGGCCCTGGGTGTCGAGAAAGGTCTGGCGGCTGAGTTCGAGCGAGCTGAACGAGTAGAGATCGAACATCGCATCCATGCGGCGATCGATGATCACGGCGCCGACCTTGGGGCGGACGTCGACCACGCCATAGGTCTTGAGGATGCGCATGGCCTCGCGCACGGTGTTGCGGCTGGAGGCAAACATTTCGCAAAGTTCGCGCTCGGAGGGCAGCGGGTCGCCGACACCGAGATTGCCGGCATCGATCAGCGACTTGATGGCATTGACGACACTCTCGACAGCAGAGTCGGCAAGATGCACAGCGCCATCACGGCGGTGCAAAGTCTCGGCTTTGGCAAGTGGAACGACATTGTTCCGCGCCATCGATTAGCCTCGGCGTAACTGCAGGACAGGACTGACGAAAACCCCTCGCCCCACCATTTGTAGGACCAGATGGACGGTACTGGCTGGTCAAAATCGTGTCAAGCTGCCTGCGGTGGACGAAATGAGCAGAAACAGGGCAAGGCGACCGGTAACTGGTCCTACCACTTGACGTGTGGCGGGAAGAAATTCTGCTGATATGCTAACATGTTAGCTGAGGGGCGGAGCCGGTTGGCGGGCAAAGAAAACGGCGCGTCCGGGTGTGGACGCGCCGTTCAAATGTGAAAAAAATGCGTGGATCAGCCCGCGTAGGCCTTGGTCCGCTGCTGCTGCTCGCCGAGGCCTTCGATGCCCAGACGCATGGTCTGGTTCGGCTTGAGCCAGACGGGCTCGGGCTTGATGCCCATGCCGACGCCCGGCGGGGTGCCGGTGGTGATGATGTCGCCGGGCTGCAGGCTCATGAACTGGCTGAGATAGGCGACCACGTGGGCGACGCCGAAGATCATGGTCTTGGTGGAGCCGTCCTGGTAGCGGTGACCGTCGACTTCGAGCCACATCTTGAGGTTCTGCGGGTCGGCGATTTCGTCCTTGGTGACGAGCCAGGGGCCGATCGGGCCGAAGGTGTCGGCCGACTTGCCCTTGGTCCACTGACCGCCGCGCTCGGTCTGGAAGTGACGCTCGCTGAGATCGTTGACGACGCAGTAGCCGGCGACGTGGTCGAGGGCGTCCTTCTCGTCGATGTAGCGGGTCTCCTTGCCGATGACGACGCCGAGCTCGACTTCCCAGTCGGGCTTCTTGGTGTTCTTGGGCAGGATGACATCGTCGTTGGGGCCGATGATGGCGCTGGTGGCCTTCATGAAGAGGATCGGCTCTTCGGGGATGGCGGCGCCGGTTTCGGCGGCGTGGTCGGCATAGTTGAGACCGATGCACATGAACTTGCCGACCTGGCCGACGCAGGGGCCGATGCGGGAGTTCTTGTCGAGTTCGGGCAGGGTCGAGGCGTCGACGGCGGCGATGCGGGCCAGGCCCTCGGCGGTGATGGCGGCGCCGGCAATGTCGGGCACAACCGACGACAGGTCGCGATAGGTGCCGTCAGTATGCAGGATGGCGGGCTTTTCGGCGCCCTTGGCGCCGACGCGCAGAAGTTTCATGCAGGATCTCCTCAGAATTTGGTCGAAGGCATAGCCGTGCACCACGGGCCGAGTCGAGGCCAACTATGGTCCAATCCGTTCGGCACGGGACGGCGGCTGCTAGCTGGGGCGGATGATGCCCTTCTTGAGCAGGACATTGCCGTAGAGCCGGCGTTCGCCGGTCTGGATGATGGCGTAGGCGCCCTCGACGCGATCATAGAAGGCGAAGCGCTCGAGCAGTGACAGGCTCATGCCGGGCTCGTGCCGCTTGATGATCTGGTCGAATTCCTGGTGGGTGGCTTCGCGCTTGTCGGGATCGCCGACCACCGCCATGCCGAAGGCCTGCTCGTCGACATAGGTGTCGAGCGGCATCAGCGTCAGCACGGCCTGCAGCGCGTCGGTGGCGCTGACGCCGTCGAGGCGGATCAGCGTCGGCCCGGCACTGTCGCCGGGATAGTTGGCGTCGACGATGGCGATCTCGTCGCCATGACCCATGGCGCGCAAGGTGAACAGCAATTCGGGCCCCAGGATCGGGGGTATGTTCTTGAGCACAGTTTTCCTCCCTCAGGAAATGGATGTCAGCCGAACGGGAACGCGGTGTAAGTCGGGTCGTCGCGCAGCGACGCGCCGTCGGCAAACAGCTCGGTGTGACCGACGGCGAAGGCGATGAGTTCGGCCATGACCGAGTCGATATGGGCGCGCATGGCGGCGGCAGCGCGCGGCGCGTCGCCGGCGGCGATGCCCTCGTAGACGGCCTTGTGCTCGGCCAGGGTCACTTCGAGACGGCGCGGCGTGAGGATGAGGCGGCGGGCGCGATCAAGATTGGCGCGGGTGTTCTCGATGACGCCCTTGACCTTGGAAAAGCGCATGTCGCCGAAGATGATGTCGTGGAACTCGATGTCGCGCTCGTGAAAGCCCTGCTGGTCATCGATGTCGACGGCGGCGCGCTGGTAGCTGATGGAGCGCTGCAGGGTGTCGATCAGTTCGGGGCTGGGATTGTCGGTGACGACGCGCACGGCCTCGGCCTCGAGGGCCTTGCGGATGAGCATGTATTCGAGGACGTCGGCGATGCGGACCAGCGAGACGGTGGAGCCGCGCTGCGGCAGGATGTCGACGAGGCCCTCGGCCTGCAGGCGCGCCAAAGCTTCGGAAACCGGAAATCGGGAGACGCCGAGGCGCTCGCAGATGGCGTTCTTGTCGATCACTTCGCCCGGCTGCAGGTCGAGCGTGACGATGGCCTGACGCAGCACGTCGGTGACATAGACCGTCACATTTCCGCGCGTCGGAGTGGTGGGCGCTGTCAGAAAGTGGTAGGGACTTGCTTCCATCTTCATGCTAACATGTTAGTAGGACAGTCAGAGCATTTCAATCGCTTCTGCCTTGTGACCCGGATGGGATCGTGCTGCAAGGGCACGCACCCCGTTCGCCTGCAACCGATCATCGGCGCCTCGCCAGTTTCCACTGCCTGAAAGTCTCGCAAATGTCCGACGTCATGTCCCGCCCCGCCGCCCGTACTCTTCTGCTCAATGCCCAGGACAATGTTGCCGTGGCGCTCGGCAATCTCGACGTGGGCACCGATACGGCCGAGGGCGTGCGAACCATCAAGCGGGTGCCCAAGGGGCACAAGTTCGCGGTGAGGCCGATCGCGGCCGGCGAGGCCGTGCTCAAGTTCGGGCAGATCATCGGCTTTGCCAAGGAGGCGATCGCGGCCGGCGACTGGGTGCATGAGCACAATTGCGGAATCGGCGAAGAGCACGGCGCCTTCGAGCGCGACTATGCGTTCTGCGAGGGCGTGCTGCCGGTGGACTTCGTGCCCGAAGCGGAGCGGGCGACGTTCCAGGGGTTCCGTCGCGCCAACGGCACGGTGGGGACACGCAATTATATCGGCATCCTGACCTCGGTGAACTGCTCGACAACGGTGGCAGGCTTCATCGCCCGGGAGGTGGAGCGCTCCGGCATTCTCGACGACTATCCGAACATCGACGGCATCGTGGCGCTCAAGCAGGCCAATGGCTGCGTCATCGACTACCGCGGCGTGATCTTCGACACGCTCAAGAAGACCACCTGGGGCTATGCGACGAACCCGAACATGGGCGGCGTCATCATGGTCGGCCTCGGCTGCGAGGGGTTCCAGATTCCGCGGCTCAAGGAAGCCTACGGCGTCACCGAGAACGAGACCTTCCGGACCATGACCATCCAGGAAGTGGGCGGCACGAAAAAGACCGTGGCGGCCGGCGTCGAGGCGGTGAAAGCCATGCTGCCGATCGTCAACCGCGCCAAGCGCGAGACGGTACCGGCATCGGAACTGATGCTGGCGCTGCAGTGCGGCGGTTCGGACGGCTATTCGGGCATCACGGCCAACCCGGCGCTGGGCGTGGCGGCGGACATTCTGGTCCGGCACGGCGGCACGGCGATCCTGTCGGAGACGCCGGAGATCTATGGCGCCGAGCATTTGCTGACGCGGCGCGCCAAGAACCGCCAGGTGGGCGAGAAACTGGTCGAGATCGTCCACTGGTGGGAAGACTACGCGGCCCGCAACAACATGGAAATGAACAACAATCCCTCTCCTGGCAACAAGATGGGCGGGCTGACGACCATTCTGGAGAAGTCGCTGGGCGCGGCGGCCAAGGGCGGCACGACGCCGCTGAACGCCGTCTATCACTATGCCGATCCGGTGACCGAGAAGGGCTTCGTGTTCATGGACACACCGGGCTACGATCCGGTGTCGGCGACCGGGCAGGTGGCTGGCGGCGCCAATATTCTCTGCTTCACCACGGGTCGCGGCTCGGCCTATGGCTGCAAGCCGACACCGTCGATCAAGATCGCCACCAATTCCGACATCTACCACAAGATGATCGACGACATGGATATCGACGGCGGCGACGTGCTGGACGGCAAGTCGCTGGAGCAGAAGGGGCAGGAAATCTTCGAGCACATCCTGCGCGTCGCATCGGGCGAGAAGAGCAAGTCCGAGGAACTCGGCTATGGCGACAACGAGTTCGTGCCGTGGCAGATCGGCGCCACGTTCTGAGCGCTGCCCGACGGCAAAGTTGACATTCCCGCCATGAGGCCTACCTTCAGGGTATGACTTACGGCAAACATTCCATTTCTGATCGCTGCGTGCGGATTTCGTCCGCACCGGGCCAGCAGCCCTAAGTCCGAGCCTCTGCGCCGCTCTGACTTAGGGGCGGGACGGCTTTTCACGTTTTCCACGTGCAGCCGGCGAGGCGCATTTCCAGAGAATTCAATCACCATGCCGCAGCGCCATGTGTCGCGCGGCGCAAGGAGTCACAAGATGACCGCTGCTACTACCGTTTCTGCTCCACCCGCCATCACCCTCGGGGATGCGGATTATCGCCAACTGGTCGAACTGGCCACGGCCAGCCAGGGCACGCCCGCGGCCGAAGCGCTGCTCGACGAGCTCGAGCGCGCCAAGGTCATCGCGGACGACAAGCTGCCGCCGGACGTGGTGCGGATGGGTTCGGGCGTGACGTTCCGTGCTGACGGGGCGGCCGACAAGCATGTCGAACTGGTGTTCCCGGCCGACGCCGATATCGCTTCGGGCAAGATCTCCGTGCTGACCCCGGTCGGCGCGGCGCTGATCGGACTGAGCGGCGGCCAGTCGATCACCTGGCATACGCGTGACGGTCGCGAACAGACGCTGACCGTTCTCGATGTCACGCCGCCGACGGCGCACTGAGTCGGAGCGAAACCATCGCAGCGGGCGCGGGAAACCAGTGTTTTCCCGCGTTGCCGCAAGACCTTGATCCGTCACGCCGTCGTCGTCGCGCCGTCACAAAAGCAGAATCCATCCGCGTTAACACTTGCCGGGTTCACACTCGCCGGGTGCGAGCGATGAGGAGGCGACGATGCAGGACTTGCGAACGACGTCGGGGCAGCGGATCAGCATTGGCTATGACCCGACTGCCAATACCATGATCTTCATGGAAGCTGGCTGGCACGCCGAGATGTTCCGGAGCGGCGATGCCGTCGCGGTGACCAAACTGCAAAGGCCGATCGGCGGCGCCGTGGTGACGCGGCTCCGCGATGCCCGGCGCTTGCGCGGCAATGTCGGGAAGCGCCGTCTCTAGACTGGACTTGCCTTCGGAACGCCACAGGCGCAAACGAGTTTGCCGTGTTTCGAAGGAGTGCCGTCATGACCATTTCCGACGCCCTGCTGGGCAAGCTGAAGGACCGCGACCTGCTTGAGGCGGGTCTGTTTATCGACGGCCAGTGGGTTCATGCCGCCGCAAGCGGCGAGCAGTTCGACGTGACCAATCCTTCGACCGGCGATGTGCTGGCGACGCTCCCCAATGCCGGAACTGCAGAAGCCAGGCGCGCCATCGATGCGGCGCATGCCGCGCAGGCCAGCTGGGCCGCCAAGACCGGCAAGGAACGTGCCGGCATCCTCAGAAAATTCCATGAGCTGACCGTAGCTGCTGCCGATGATCTGGCAGCCATCATGACAGCCGAGCAGGGCAAGCCGCTGGCCGAGGCCAAGGGCGAGGTGCTCTATGGCGCGGCCTATATCGAATGGTTCGGCGAAGAGGCCAAGCGGGTCTATGGCGATACCATCCCCGGGCATCAGGCCGACAAGCGCATCATCATCATCAAGCAGCCGGTCGGGGTGGTCGCAACGATCACGCCGTGGAACTTTCCCAATGCCATGCTGGCCCGCAAGCTGGCGCCGGCGCTGGCGGCGGGCTGCGCCGTGGTCAGCAAGCCGGCGGCAGAAACGCCGCTCTCGGCCATCGCGCTGGCGCGGCTCTCCGAGCGGGCAGGACTGCCCAAAGGGCTGTTCAACCTGCTGCCGTCGACGCATTCGTCCGATCTGGGCAAGGAGTTCTGCGCCAACGACATCGTCAAGAAACTGAGCTTTACCGGCTCGACTGAAGTCGGCCGCATCCTGATGCGGCAGGGGGCGGACCAGGTCAAGCGCCTCAGCCTCGAACTGGGCGGCAATGCGCCGTTCATCGTCTTCGACGACGCCGATCTGGATGCGGCGGTGGACGGCGCGATGGTCAGCAAGTATCGCAATAACGGCCAGACCTGCGTGTGCGCCAACCGCATCTATGTGCAGTCGGGTGTCTATGAGGCGTTCGCCGAAAAGCTGCAGGTTGCGGTGACCAAGCTGAAAGTGGGCGACGGCTTCGAGCCGGGCGTGACCACCGGGCCGCTGATCGACAGCAAGGCCGTCGACAAGGTGCAGCGGCACCTCGCCGATGCGACCAGCAAGGGCGGGCGGGTACTGACCGGCGGCAAGCCGATGCAGGGCCTTTTCTTCGAACCGACGATCATCGCAGACGCTACGCCCGACATGCTGCTGGCGCGAGAGGAAACGTTCGGGCCGGTGGCGCCGCTCTTCCGGTTCGAGACGGTGGAAGAGGTGATCGAGCTCGCCAACGCCACCGAGTTCGGTCTGGCGAGCTATTTCTACGCCAGGGATCTCAGCCGGGTGTTCAAGGTGGCCGAGGCGCTCGACTATGGCATGGTCGGTATCAATACCGGGCTGATCTCGACCGAAGTGGCGCCGTTCGGCGGCGTCAAGCAATCGGGTCACGGCCGCGAAGGCTCGAAATACGGCATCGAGGACTATCTCGATATCAAGTATCTCTGCCTGAGTATTTAGAGCCTGAGCAGCCCCGCCGCCGTCGCGCGAAAGCCGCATGCCTTGTAGAACGTGTCGAGATGCGGCTCGTAGTCGACGTGGAGCCACGTCGCGCCGCGTTCGCGGGCGAGGTCGATGGCGTGACGCACCAGGGTTGAGCCGATGCCGCCGTGGCGGTGGCGTGGATCGACCATGGGGTCGAGCAGGAAGGCGTGACTGCCGCCATCCCAGGCGATGTTGACGTAGCCCACGAGGTTTTCGCCATCATAGGCGCCGAGGTGCCCGAGACTGCGCTTGAGTATCTTGCCCAGGTCGCCGGTCCACTCGGCGTCCCAGGCGTCTCGCCAGAGCGCTGCAAAATGCGCCTCGGTGGGGTGGGGATCGACACGGATTTCGACATTGTCGTTCATTGGATCCTCAGGGTCTTGACCTTCCCACGATGGGAAGCCCTATCTCGGCCTGCATCAGAAGGACCAACGCAGATGCATGATCATACCAACTCCCTGCCGATTGCCACCAAGGATCCCGTGTGCGGGATGGATGTAGACATGGCGACGGCCACGCACCGGACGACGCACCGGGAGCGCGAGTTCGGCTTTTGCAGCGCCGGCTGCAAGAGCAAGTTCGAGGCAGCGCCGGAGACATATGTCACGGCAACCGATCTGGTCTGCGGCATGCAGGTGGACCGGGCGACTGCCAAGCATATGCTCAAGCACGAGGGCACGCGCTATTATTTCTGCAGCGCCGGCTGCAAGGACAAGTTCGAAGCGGCGCCGGAGACCTATGCCGGCTCGGCACCACATGCGCCGCATCAGCACGGCAGCAGCACGCCAGCGCCCAAGGGCACCAAGTATACCTGCCCGATGCATCCCGAGATCGTCTCGGACAAGCCGGGCGACTGCCCGATCTGCGGCATGGCGCTGGAGCCGATGGTGGCAAGCCTCGACGACGGCCCGAACCCGGAACTGGTGGATTTCACGCGCCGGTTCTGGATCAGCGCCGCGCTGAGCCTGCCGCTGCTGGTGATCGGCATGGGCGACATGGTCGGCCTGCCGGTGCGGACGTGGATCGGCCAGCCGCTGGCCGGCTGGGTTGAACTGGCGCTGGCCACACCCGTGGTGCTGTGGGCGGCGTTCCCGTTCTTCCGGCGGTGCTGGAACTCGCTGCGCAATCGTTCGCCGAACATGTGGACGCTGATCGGGCTGGGGGTCGGCGCATCCTACATCTTCTCGGTGCTGGCCGTGCTCGTACCGGGGATTTTCCCGATGGCGCTGGGCGACATGAGCAGCATGGAGGAGGGGCCGCCGGTCTATTTCGAGGCCGCTGCCGTCATCGTGACGCTGGTGTTCCTGGGGCAGGTGCTGGAACTGCGGGCGCGGGAAGCGACGGGCAAGGCGGTCAAGGCGCTGCTCAACCTGGCGCCGAAGACGGCGTTCAGGGTCTGGCAGGGCAAGGATGTCGAAGTGCCGGTCGAGGACATCCAGCGCGGCGACTGGCTGCGGGTGCGCCCCGGCGACGCGGTGCCGGTGGACGGCATCGTGGTCGAGGGCGAGAGCTATGTCGACGAGAGCATGCTGACCGGCGAGCCGGTGCCGCTGCGCAAGGGCGTCGATGATCCGGTGACGGGCGGCACGCTCAATGGCGAGGGCGGCTTTATCATGAAGGCCGAGCGGGTGGGGTCGGAGACGCGGCTGAGCCAGATCGTCGAGCTGGTCGGCAAGGCGCAGCGCAGTCGCGCGCCGATCCAGGATCTTGCCGACAAGGTGGCCGCCTGGTTCGTGCCGGCGGTGGTGGCGATCGCCGCCGTGGCCTTTGTCGGCTGGTGGATCGTCGGGCCGGAGCCGCAGCTGCCTTACGCGCTGATCGCGGCGATCTCGGTGCTGATCATTGCCTGCCCCTGTGCGCTGGGACTGGCCACGCCGATGTCGGTGATGGTGGCGACCGGACGGGGCGCGCGCGACGGCGTGCTGGTCAAGGATGCCAAGGCGCTGGAGGGTTTTTCACGGGTCAACGTGATCGTCGTCGACAAGACCGGTACGCTGACCGAAGGCCGGCCGGTGCTGGGCGAGGTGATCCCGGTCAAGGGTGTCGACGAGGGCTTCGTGCTTGCCGTCGCGGCGGCACTGGAGAGGGGCTCGGCGCACCCGATCGCGCATGCGATCAAGACCGGTGCCGAGGCGCGCAACGCGCGGAGCTACGACGTCGCCGGCTTCAACTCGGTGACGGGGCAGGGGGTTACCGGAGACGTGGCGGACAAGGCCGCTGGCCTGGGCAATCTCAAGCTGATGCAGTCGATGGGCGTCGAGTTGAGCGACGGGCTTGCCGATCTTGCCACGCAGCAGGCTGCCAAGGGGCGCACGGCGATCTTTGTGGCGCATGACGGGCGAGCCATCGGGCTGGTGATGGTCAGCGATCCGATCAAGGCGAATGCCAAAGCCGCCATTGCGGCGCTCGAGGACGAAGGGGTCGACGTCATCATGGCGACCGGCGATGCGGCCGGGACGGCGGAGGCCGTGGGGCGCGAGCTCGGGCTCAGGACGGTCAAGGCGGCGATGTCGCCCGAAGACAAGCACGATCTCGTCATGTCGCTCAAGCAGCAGGGCAAGGTGGTGGCGTTCGCCGGTGACGGCGTCAACGACGCGCCGGGTCTGGCTGCGGCCGATGTCGGCATCGCCATGGGGACGGGCGCCGATGTCGCCATCGAAAGCGCCGGCATCACGCTGCTGAAGGGTGATCTGGCCGGTGTGCTGAAGGCGCGCAAGCTGGCGCATGGGGCGCTGCGCAACATCAAGCAGAACCTGGCGCTGGCGTTCGGCTACAATGCGCTCTGCATTCCCGTGGCCGCCGGTGTGCTCTATCCGCTGACCGGCTGGCTGCTGTCGCCGATGCTGGCCGCCGCCGCGATGTCGCTGAGTTCGGTCAGCGTCATCGGCAATGCGCTGCGGCTCAACAGCCTGAAGCTCTAGCCGGCGGCGAGCTGCTTGATCATCGCCTTGGTGATCGACTGGCTGAGGTCGAAATAGTCGGGCCAGGGGTCTTTGTCCCGGGCCCGTTCGGCCGCCGCGCCGAGCGTGAAGGCGTTGGCGCTCGCGAGCGTCTCGACTTCGTCCCAGCCGATGGGGACGGCACAGGGGGCGCCCTCGCGGCTACGGGTGGAGAAGGGCGCGATGGCGGTCGAGCCGCGCTCGTTGCGCAGATAGTCGATGAACATGCGGCCCTTGCGGCTGGCCTTGCGGATATTGGCGGTGAAGCGATCGGGCTCGTCGGCGGCGAGGCGCTCGGCAAAGCTCTTGCAGAAGTCCTTGACGTCGGGCCATTCGAGCGTGCGGCGGATCGGCGCGATGACATGAATGCCCTTGCCGCCGGTCACCATGGCGAAGGTCTGCAGACCGAGATCGGCCAGCCGGTCACGGATGTCGCGGGCGGCGGTGCGGACATCGGTGAAGGCGAGGCCTTCGTCGGGATCGATGTCGAAGATGATGCGGTCGGGCTTTTCGACGTTGTCGATATGGCTGCCCCAGATGTGAAACTCGAGGCTGTTCATCTGCACGCCGGCAACGAGACCATCGAGGCCGTCGATATACATGTAGTCCTCGGTGCCACCGTCCTTTTCGGTGATGGGGATGTCCTTGAACTGCGGCGGGAAACCGCCTGAGGCGTGCTTTTGAAAGAAGCAGGCCTTGGCGCGGCCCTGCGGACAGCGCACGAGGCTGAGGGGGCGCCTGACGATGTGCGGCAGCATGCGTTCGGCAACCGCCTCGTAATAGGCGACGATCTCGGCCTTGGTGACGCCCTGGCCGGGGAACACCACGCGCTCGGGATGGGTGAGCCGGACGCCGAGCTTTTCGGCAGCAGCAATTCCCATGTCGTCGGAAAAGCTCATGGTGCTCGGTCCAGATTTCGACGCAGCCGGTGCCTTGGCGGGCGCCTCAATATGCACCTTGCCGGACGGTTTGTCTTCGCGGAGCCCGATGAAGGAAGGGTGGCGGAGGATCCCGTCCGGCGTCATTTCGGTGTAGGCGATCTCGCCCACCAGCTCGGGCTCGATCCAGTTGGCATCGCGCCTGATGTCGCGGGGCACTGCGTCGAAGGCGGCGGTCCGTCGGGCCCGCGCATCGAGCGCCTGTTGCAGCGCCGCAGCGGACTCCTGGTTGAAGCCGGTGCCGACGCGGCCGCGATAGATCAGCTTGCCGCCCTCGTAGCTGCCCAGCAGCAACGAGGCGAAGGTCTTCTTGCGGCTGGAGGGCCGCCAACCGCCGATGACGAATTCCTGGCGGTGCAGGCACTTGATCTTGAGCCAGGTGCGGCTGCGATCGTGCTCATAGGGGCTGTCGGCGCGCTTGGCGATGACGCCCTCGTGGCCGCCTTCGCACATGGCGGCAAAGACTTTTTCGCCGCTGCCGCGCACGTGTTCGGAGTATTGCATCTCGGCGTCGCCCTCCACCTTGCCGAGAAGCTTCTTGAGCTTCTCCTTGCGCTCGGTGAGCGGCAGGCGTTCGAGGCTTTCGCCGTCCAGTTCAAGCAGGTCGAAAGCAAAGTAGACCAGCGGTCCGCCCGATGAGAGCGCTGCCTTGAGGGCCGAGAAATCTGTGCGGCCATCGGTGAACGAGCAGATCTCGCCATCGATCAGGGCCGAGCCGGGGGTGAGCTTGGACAGCGGTTCGACCAGCCGCCCGAACTGGGTGGTCCAGTCGTTGCCATTGCGGGTGTACAGGCGCACCTCCTTGCCAGCGATGGCGGCGAGGCAGCGGTAGCCGTCATATTTCATCTCGAACAGCCAGTCGCGACCGGCCGGCACTTCATCGACCAGAGTGGCGAGCTGGGGCTCCCGAAACTCGGGTAGAGCGACGGCCTTGCCACCGGTCCACACACTGGAGTTGGCGTTGGCGGTCGACCTGCGTCCGGATGCTGCCTTGCCGGCAGGTTTTCGCGGCTTGTTGCCCTTGGCGATGCCGTCGAGGTCGCGTCCGGTCTGGATGCTGGTGGTGAATTTATCCACCAGCGCGTCGGTTTCGGTGGCGTAACGGTCCTTGTGCTTGATCAGCAGCCAGTTCTCGCGCGGTCCATGCCTGGTCTTCTGGTCGCGGCCCTTCATGTGGACCAGCACCCAGGACCCCTTCATACGCTTGCCCTTGAGCACGAACTTGAGATCGCCGTTCTCCAGTCCCTCATGCGGGTCGCCGACTGGTTCCCACGTCCCTTCGTCCCAGAGCATCACGGTGCCACCGCCATACTCGCCCTCGGGGATGGTGCCTTCGAAGCTGCCATAGTCGAGCGGGTGGTCCTCGACGCGCACGGCGAGGCGCTTGTCGGCCGGGTTGGTTGACGGCCCCCTGGTGACGGCCCAGCTCTTGAGGACGCCATCGAGTTCAAGGCGGAAATCATAGTGCAGGCGCGTCGCGTCATGCTTCTGTACGACAAAGCGACCGCCGGTGGCGGCGGATGTGCCGATTTCGCCGGCAGGCTCGGAGGTCTTTGCGAAGTCGCGCCTGGACTTGTAGTCCTTGAGGAGGTCAGCGGGTTTCATGATGACTGGCGCGTGGCGTTGGCCGCCGCCTCCCCAGCCCTCCCCACGGAGGGGGAGGGTGTCTGCCGGTGTGTCGAGCAGGTCTGAGCGATGAACGCGATGAGCTCCCCTCCCCGTCGAGGGGAGGGGCTGGGGGTGGGGGCCCATCTGTGGAGGACTGCGCTACCCCCTCCCTCGATCCCTCCCCTCAAGGGGGAGGGAGGCCGGAGAGGCCGGATGGCTGAACAGAAGGAAAGCATCAGCTCGCCTTCTTTCGCGTGGCCGGTTTTTTTGCCGCGGGCTTCTTCGCTGCAGGTTTGGATTTGGCCGGCGCCTTGGCCGCTGTCTTCCCCGAGCTGCCGGTTTCGAGGCTCTTTTTCAGCGCCGCCATGAGGTCCACGACGTTGTCACCGCGCGATGTGCTGGAGCGCTCCTCGACGTCGGTGGCGACGCTCTTGCCCTTGGATTTGAGCTTGCGGGCGATGAGTTCGCGCAGGGCGGCCTGATAGTGATCCTTGAAGGCGGTGACGTCGAACTTGGCGGTCTTTTTCTCGATCAGCGCGGTGGCGACGTCGAGCAGGTCGGGGTCGCTGCTCTTGGCCGGGATGTCGGAGAAGAAGCTGTCGGACTTCTTGATCTCCTCGCCATAGTGCAGCGTCTCGAGCAGGATGCCCTTGCCGCAGGGGCGGATGGCAACGAGGTTTTCCTTGCCGCGCAGCGCGAGCTGGCCGAGGCCGATCTTTTTGGTCTGGCGCAGGGCATCGCGGATGACGCGGAACGCGTCCTCGGCGAGGTCGTCGGCGGGCGCGAGGAAATAGGGCGTGTCGAAATACATCGGCGGTATTTCCCCTTCCTCGACGAACTGCACCAGCTCAAGCGTCTTGCGGGTATCGAGCTTGACCGCATCGATCTCGTCGTCGGTCAGCAGGACATAGTCGCCCTTTTCGTACTCGAAGCCCTTGCGGATATCGTCCTTGTCGATGGCGCCGATACCATCGACGACCTTTTCGTAGTGGATCGGCTTGCCGCTGGGCTCGTGGATCTGGCGGAAGCTGGGTTTGGCGCCGGACCGCGTGGCGGTGAACATTTCCACGGCGATCGAAACCAGCGACAGGCGGAGCTGGCCTTTCCAGATGGGGCGGGTGCCGGCAGGCATGTCAAAAACCTCGCGCTTGGGTCGGGCGTACGGTGATTGAACGCGGGCGAAAGGGACTCGGTTGCCGGTGCAGCGGCGATGGCGCCTAACGTCGGATTGACCACTGACATGTCAGGTGACTAGAACAGCCGCAATTGCACGCCCGGGGGCCCGAATGCCTAACCTAGACAAGTACCTGACCATCGATGACCTGATGAAGGCGGCGCGCCGGCGCGTCCCCAAGATGTTCTTCGACTATGCGGATTCGGGCTCCTATACCGAGCAGACCTACCGCGAGAACACCTCGGACTTCGAAAAGATCAAGTTGCGCCAGCGCGTGGCGGTGAACCTCGAAAATCGCAACCTGGCAACGACCATGCTGGGCCATGAGGTGTCGATGCCGGTAGCGATCGCGCCGGTCGGCTCCACCGGGATGCAAAGCGCCAATGGCGAGATCAAGGCGGCGCGCGCGGCCGAGCGGGTCGGCATCCCGTTCACGCTGTCGACGATGAGCATCTGCTCGATCGAGCATGTGGCGGAAGGCACCACCAAGCCGTTCTGGTTCCAGCTCTACGTGATGAAGGACCGGGCGTTCATCGAGCGACTGATCGACCGGGCCAAGGCGGCCAAGTGTTCGGTACTGGTGCTGACGATGGATCTGCAGATCCTCGGGCAACGCCACAAGGATATCCGCAACGGGCTGCGGGCGCCGCCGCCGATCACGCCCAAATTCCTGTTCGAGCTGGCGATGAAGCCGGCCTGGGCGTTCGGCATGCTGAAGTCCAAGAGCTACACGTTCGGCAATATCCAGGGGCATGTGAGTGACGCGATCGACCTGGCATCGCTGAGCAAATGGACGGGCACGCAGTTCGACCTGACGCTCAACTGGAAGGATATCGGCTGGATCAAGGACCGCTTTGGCGGACCGGTGGTGGTCAAGGGCATTCTCGACCCCGAAGACGCGCAGCTGGCGGTCGAGCACGGTGCCGACGGCATCATCGTTTCCAATCACGGCGGGCGCCAGCTCGACGGTGCACCCTCGAGCATCCGCGTGCTGCCCGAGATAGTCGACGCCGTGGGACACAAGACCGAAGTGCTGATGGACTCGGGCATCCGCTCGGGCCAGGACGTGATCAAGGCGCTGGCGCTGGGCGCCAAGGGGACGTTTGTGGGCCGGGCGATGAACTACGGGCTGGGTGCGGGCGGTGAAGAGGGCGTGATGCGGGCGCTCGAGATCATCCGCAAGGAGCTCGATACCACCATGTCGCTGATGGGCGAGCGCGACATTCGCAATGTCGGTCTCAAGAACATCTATTCGAACGATCTGCTGAAGCGGCAGGGTTATTGATCGAAGGAACGATCGGCCATTAGCTGGCTTGTTGCCTGAGGCCCGCACGGTGCGGGCAGCAGGGAACAAGAATGGCCAAATCCAGCAAGACGAGCGCGACGACCGCGCAGTACGGTGAGCAGCAGATCCGGCAGGGCAATGGCGGGGAGACCCACCAGACCGCCGAGGACGGCTACGATATCCTGACCACGCAACACGGTATCCCGGTTGCCGACGACCAGAATTCTCTCAAGCAGGGTGCGCGTGGCCCGACCCTGCTCGAGGACGCGCATTTTCGCGAGAAGATCTTTCATTTCGACCACGAACGCATTCCGGAACGCGTGGTGCATGCGCGCGGCTATGGCGCACACGGTTTTTTCGAGACCTACGAGCCGATCCCGGAATTGACCCGCGCCGACCTGTTCCAGCGCAAGGGCGAGAAGACGCCGGTGTTTGTCCGGTTCTCGACCGTCGCCGGCAACAAGGGATCGTTCGACCTCGCCCGCGACGTGCGCGGCTTTGCGGTCAAGTTCTACACGCAGGAAGGCAACTGGGACCTCGTCGGCAACAATATCCCGGTGTTCTTCATCCAGGATGCAATCAAGTTTCCCGATGTGATCCACTCGGTGAAAGCAGAGCCGGATCGCGACTTTCCGCAGGCGCAGAGCGCGCACGACAATTTCTGGGACTTCATCTCGCTGACCCCGGAAGCCATGCACATGATCATGTGGGTGATGTCGGACCGCGCCATCCCCCGCTCCTTCCGGTTCATGGAAGGGTTCGGGGTTCACACGTTCCGGCTGGTCAATGCCAAGGGCAAGTCGACCTTCGTCAAGTTTCACTGGAAGCCCAAGCTGGGACTGCAGTCGGTGGTGTGGAACGAGGCGGTCAAGATCAATGGCGCCGATCCGGACTTTCACCGGCGCGACCTGTGGTCGGCCATCCAGGCCGGGGACTTTCCCGAGTGGGAACTCTGCCTGCAGACCTTCGACGAGAAGTTCACCGAGCAGTTCGACTTCGACGTGCTCGATCCCACCAAGCTGATCCCGGAGGAAATCCTGCCGGCCAAGCCGGTGGGGCGCATGGTGCTCGATCGGATGCCGGACAATTTCTTTGCCGAGACCGAGCAGGTGGCGTTCATGACGCACAACATCGTGCCCGGCATCGACTTCTCCAACGATCCGTTGCTGCAAGGACGGAATTTCTCCTATCTCGATACCCAGCTGAAGCGGCTGGGCGGGCCGAACTTCACCCATCTGCCGATCAACGCGCCGAAATGTCCGTTCCACCATTTCCAGCAGGATGGACACATGGCGATGCACAATCCGGTCGGGCGGGCCAATTACGAGCCGAACTCGTGGGGAACCGAGATCGGCGGACCGCGAGAGACGGCCAAGGGCTTCACCTCGGTCCTGGAAGACGCGGACGGACCCAAGCAGCGGGTGCGGCCGGAGAGCTTTGCCGACCACTACAGCCAGGCCCGGCAGTTCTATCGCAGCCAGACGCTGGTGGAGCAGCGCCATATCGGCGAGGCCATCACCTTCGAGCTGAGCAAGGTGGAAATGCCGGCCATCCGGATCCGCATCGTCGCGCATCTGCTCAATATCGATGAGGATCTGGCGCAGACGGTGGCCGACGGCATCGGGCTCAAGGAACTGCCCAAGCCGGCGACGGCGGCAGTGACGCCGCGCGACGACCTCGCCGTCTCGGATGCGCTGAGCATCCTCAAGAACCCGCCGGCTACCTTCAAGGGGCGCAAGCTCGGGGTGCTGGTGACGGATGGCGTTGATGCCGACCTGCTGGACGCGCTCAAGGCGGAGGTCGATGCGCAGGGCGCCATGATGGAACTGATTGCACCGACCGTCGGCGGCGTGACGGCCAGCGATGGCACACTGCTGGCCGCACATCATCAGGTCGATGGTGGTCCATCAGTGCTGTTCGACGCCGTGGCTGTCCTGCCGGGCGACGAGGGTATCCTCGGACTACTCAAGCTGCCGCCGGCGCGGGACTTCGTCTCGGATGCCTATGCGCATTACAAGTTCGTGGGGTTCAGCCAACCGGCGATGAAACTCTTTGCCAAGGTGGGCCTGCCGGAGGATCTCGACGATGGCTTCCTGACCCTCGACAGCGCAGAGGACGTTCCAGCCTTCCTCGCCGCCTGCGCCGAGCTGCGCTTCTGGGACCGGCCTGACGGAGCCTGACCCATCAGTCGCCGGCTTCGGCCGGCGGCCAGCTCACCCGCCGCGACGATAGTTGTCCGGGGTGCCGTCCGGGCGGCGGGTCAGTTGCTGGTAGACCTTCTTGGCCACCGTCTGCATCTCTGCCTCCGGCAGGTCGCCGACCACGGTGCAGGTGATCCTGTCGTTGGACCAGTAGAAGGCGTCCAGCGCAGAGCGGGTGGTGAACTCGGCGGCGGTGGCCCGGTCCGGCAGCGCCGAGGTGACATAGACGGTGACGCGGTCGAGCGCCGCATTCTCGTACATCAATTGCGCTGCCGGGCTGGTCGCCGCGTTTTCGGATGGCGGCAGCAGCCGGCCGCCGACCAGGACAAAGCCCTCGGCCGACAGATCGGGGGGCGTCACCGGCTGGGTGACACGGTTGGAGAGCCAGCTGACAAGGTGATCGCGGTCGGTCGCGGCGACCTCGACGGCGTGGCGGTTTTCCTTGACGTAGAGGCTGTGCGCAGTGACGGCGCTGCTGATCAGCGCGTCGCTGGCTGCCTCGGTGGGGGTGACGATGTCGCGCCCGGCCCAGCCGATGGCGCCGCCCAGGGCGACCAGAACCATTGCGGCCGCCACCTGCGACCAGCGGAAATTGGAGTTGGCGGCGCTGCCGCGCGCGATGGCGTCCGGGCGCAGGCGTGCCGGCACGGGTTCATTGCCAACAGGCGCGAACAGCGCTTCGAGCGCTTCGTTCTGGCGCTGCCAGGTGGCGACTTCGGCGGCCTTGTCGGGATGGACCGCGAGGTAGGCGTCGATGCGGGCACGATCCTCGGGCGTCAGCTGGCCGTCGACATAGGCGAGCAGATCGGTGTCGGTAACCTCTCTTTCCATCTCGCTCATTTGACGGTCCTCAATCTGGGTTCCTCAGCAGCGCCGGTCAGCTGGCGCAGGGCGGAACGGGCACGGTGCAGCCGAGACATCAGTGTTCCGGCCGGAATTTCAAGGATTTTCGCGGCCTGCTGGTAGCTCACGCCTTCGAGAACGATCAACAGCAGCGCCTCGCGCTGCTCGTCGGGCAATTGATCGATGGCGCGCGACATTTCGCTCAGGTCGATGCGGCCGGGTTGCGGCGCCGGGATCGAGGGCTCGATGAGCAGCGTATCGATCGGCACGTGATCACCGCGGCGGCGGGTTTGGCGCAGGCTGTTGCGGAAGAGGTTGAGCAGCATGCGGTAGAGCCAGGCCTGCAGCGGCCCTGTCGGCTGGAACAGGCCACGCTTGCGCAGGGCCCGTTCAATGCAGTCCTGGACGAGATCGTCGGCCCGGTCGACATCCCGGGTCAGGGCGCGCGCATAGCGCCGCAGAGCCGGGATGCAGGCTTCGATCTCGTCCAGGAAATTGGTCAAGTCAGTACGATCTGCCGGTTATTCGTGGGCAGTGTGCCAGACTTCGCCGACCATGTCGCCGGTGGTATCGCCCGGCTTGGTGTCCTTGACCCAGAGATAGAGCGGCATGCCCTTGTAGGCCCACATCTTGGTGCCGTCGGTGCGATCGATGATGGTGAAGTCGCCATCGGCGGTAGCGCCGGCATCGGCAAAGGCAGGAGGCCAGTTCTGGGCGCAGCTGTCATAGCAGTTGCTGACGCCCGGAGCGTCCTTGTCAAAGGTGTAGAGCGTCATGCCATTGGCGTCGGTGAGGACGCTCTTGCCGGCGATGTCCATGGTCATGACGGCGCCGCCGGCATAGGTTTCGGCCGAGGCAGCGCCCATGGCGGCGAACGAGAATGCCGCGGCAGCGGCGAGAATTGCGGTGAATTTCATCAGTATCTCCAAAGTGACTGTTCAGTCTGACCGACGGCCCCTCCGGCCGCCCGTATCCTGATCAACACCACCCGGAAGGGTTTATTCCCGGTCGCCCCAAATAAATTGTCGCACCGGCAATTGCGCAGAGTTGCAAGGGTTTACAGCGGGCAGCCGAACTGGTTCTCTGGCACCGGTTACAGGACCGTCGACCGCCTCAAGAGCGCTGCAACGGTCCACCATGACAGCTTCTCGGGAGGATCCATTGAAGAGACGCGAATTTTTCAAGTCCGCAACTGCCCTGACGGCAGGTACTGCGGTTGCGGGGCTGGCCGCCCCGGCCATTGCCCAGGGCAATATCACCTGGCGCATGGTCACGACCTGGCCCAAGAACTTTCCGGGACTTGGCGTGGGTGCCCAGAAGCTTGCGGACCGCATCACCATGGCCTCGGGTGGCCGGCTGACGGTGCAGGTCTTTTCGGCCGGTGAAATGGTGCCGCCGCTGGGTGCACTCGATGCGGTGATCGACGGTTCGGCCGAAATGAGCCACGGCGCTGCCTATTACTGGCAGAACAAGAGCCGCGGCCTGTCGTTCTTTACCGGCGTGCCGTTCGGCATGACCAGCCGCGAACTCACCGCCTGGGTGCGCTATCTCGGCGGCCAGGAAGTGTGGGACGAGATCTACGACCAGTTCGGCGTGCAGGGCTTCCTGTCGGGCGACACGGGCACCCAGGCCGGCGGCTGGTTCAAGAACGAACTGACCGGCGTGGCCGATGTGCAGGGCCTCCGCTTCCGGACGCCGGGCCTTGGCGGCCAGGTCTGGGGCAAGCTGGGCGCTGCGGTGACCAACATGGCAGCCGGCGAAATCTTCGCGGCGCTGCAGTCGGGTACCCTGGATGCCGCCGAATTCGTCGGTCCCTATAACGACCTGGCGCTCGGCTTCTACCAGATCTGCAAGAACTACTACTTCCCCAGCTTCGTGGAGCCGGGCCTGGCGACCGAACTGGTGGTCAACAAGTCCAAGTTCCAGGAACTGCCGGAAGACCTGCAGGAACTGGTGCGCGTCTGCGCCCAGGCCTCCTATGACGACGTCGCATCGGACATGTACGCCAATGACCCCCGCGCCCTGCGCGCGCTGGTCGACGAGCATGGCGTGACGGTTCGCCGCTTCCCGGACGAAATCCTCGAGGCCGGCGCCAAGGCGTCGATGGAGATCATTGCCGAGATCCGCGATACCGGCGACGAACTGACCAAGAAGGTGGCCGAGAGCTTCATCTCGAGCTTCAACCTGCTGCGCGAGCGCACCGAAGGTACGGACATGCCGTTCCTCGTGGCCCGCGAGAAGTACATCAAGTTCTGAGACGCACTCCATCAAGTGACGAAGAAGGCCCGGAGCGATCCGGGCCTTTGCTTTTGGCGGCTCTGGCCATTCAGCCTAGTAGAGCAGGCGGGGCAGCCAGGTGGCGATGGCGGGGAAGGCAAACATCAGCGCGATGGCGACGATCTGCAGGGCCACGAACGGTATGACGCCGTTGTAGATCTGGCCGGTGCTGACGCTGCGTGGCGCCACCCCGCGCAGGTAGAACAGCGAGAAGCCGAAGGGCGGCGTCAGGAAGCTGGTCTGCAGATTGACGCCAACAATGACGCCCAGCCAGATCGGGTCGACGCCGAGCTTGAGCAGGATGGGCGCGGTGATCGGGATCACGATGAAGATGATCTCGAAGGTGTCGAGGATAAAACCCAGCAGGAACATGATGAGCATGACGGTGATGACCGCGCCCATGGCGCCGCCCGGCATGTTCTTGAGGAATTCATGCACCAGATTGTCGCCGCCCATGATGCGGAAGACGATCGAGAACACGGCCGCACCGAAGAGGATGATGAAGATCATCGAGGTCATGGTGGCGGTGCCGATGGCGGCCTCGCGGACGATCCTGAGGCTCAGGCGACGGCGGGCAGCGGCGAGCACCATGGCGCCCACGGCGCCCACCGAAGCGGCCTCGGTGGGGGTGGCGATGCCGCCGAGAATGGAGCCGAGCACGGCGATGATCAGCCCCAGCGCCGGCAGCAGGGCGACCATGACTTCGCGCAGCAGATGCTGCTTTTCATCTTCGGGCACCGGCGTGGCGGGGGCCGATTTCGGATCGGTCACGGCCTTGAAGATCACCCAGCAGAGATACAGTCCGACCAGCAGCAGGCCGGGCAGGAAGGCACCGGCAAACAGGGCGCCGACCGAAACGGGCTCGGGCGCGAAGTTACCGGCTTCCATCTGGACCTGGGCGTTGATGCCCGAGAGCATGTCGCCCATGAAGATCAGCACGGTGGAGGGCGGGATGATCTGGCCGAGCGTGCCGGAGGCGCAGATGACGCCGGCGGCGAGCTTGGGATCGTAGCCGGCGCGCAGCATGGCGGGCAGCGAGATCAGGCCCATGGTAACGACGGTGGCGCCGACGACGCCGGTGGAGGCGGCCAGCAGGGCGCCGACAATGATCACCGAGATGCCGAGGCCGCCGCGCAGGTTGCCGAACAGCTTGCCCATGGTCAGCAGCAGTTGCTCGGCAATGCCGGATCGTTCGAGCATCACCCCCATGAAGATGAAGAGCGGTACGGCGACGAGCACCTCGTTGGTCATGGTGCCGACATAGCGGTTGACCAGCGAGCCGAAATTGGAGGGGTCGAAGACGCCGAGCCACCAGCCGACCAGACCGAAGATCAGGGCCGTGCCGGGCAGCGAGAAGGCGACGGGGAAGCCGATCAGCAGGACGCCGATGACGACAAAGAACATGGAGCCGGCGAGGATTTCGCCGAGGAGCACGCTGGTCACCGGGTCAACTCCATGCCTTCGGCCTCATGCTCGGGTGGATAGCGCAGCTTCTCGGGCAGCAGGTCCTGCCGGTCGGCGAGGACGAGAATGGCGCGGGCGGCCATGGCCAGGCCCTGCAGGCCGACCAGCACGCAGAAGACCAGGATGAAGGACTTCAGGATATAGAGGCCCGGCATGCCGCCGACATTGGCGGAGCCTTCGTAGAGCCGCCAGGAGCGGGCGATGAAGGTGTAGCCGTAGGTGCCCACCACAATCACGAAGGGCAGCAGGAAGACGATGACGCCGAAAAGGTCGGCAATAGCCTTTTTCCGCACCGGCCAGGGCCGGTAGAGGATATCGACCCGCACGTGATCATCGCGCAGCAGGGCAAAGCCGGCGACGCCGGTGAACATGGCGCCGGAAAGCCAGACATAGAGGTCCTGCATCCAGAGCTGAGTGGTGTGGAACAGGTAGCGCTGCACCACGACGGTGAAGCAGACCAGCACGACGGCGAGCGCCAGCCAGGAGAGCGTCAGCCCGATAAAGCGATTGAGCGCGCTGATCGCGCGGATAAAGGTGGCCAGCACCTGCACAGCAATCCCCCCGTTACCGCCGTTTTCCGGCTTTTCCGCAAGCGAACATGGCGTGGCGAATACGTCAAGCGGCCCGCAGATGTCCAGTGTTTCTCCGGATTTGCCGGATCAGCCGGAACTGCCAATGGCCCAGGTGATGCCGTAGGGGTCCTTGAGCTGACCGTAGGTGTCGCCCCAGAACTGCTTTTCGAGTGGCATGAGCACGGTGCAGCCGGCGCCGGTGGCACGGTCCCACCAGGCGTTGGCATCGTCGACCTGAAGGTGGAGATTGAAGCCGGCGGGCTGCACCCAGGCGTTGCCAAGTTCGGGGAAGCTGTCGGACATGTAGACGAGGCAGCCATTGACGATGAACGAGCAGTGCATGAAGCGCTTGCCGTCATCAGCCATCATCGGGGGCATCGCCTCGGTGGCGGCGAAGGCCGTCTTGTAGAAGGCGAGCGCGGCGGGTGCATCGCTGGGATTGATATAGGCCACGAGGCCCTGATTTTCGACTGACGTGTCTGCCATGGCGTCCTCCCTTTAGGTGGGCAGGATGCCATGGCGGCGTGCGCAGGGGCAAGGACGGGCGTTCGAGCCCGTCCCAGGCGGCTCAGGCGATCGGGATCAGCCGTTTTCGAGCCACTTGACCTGATCGGGCGTCAGCTTGATGTCGAAGGCCTGGATCGAGTCATCGAGCTCGTGCAGCGTGCGCGGTCCGATCAGCGGCACCGAGGGGAAGGGCTGGGCCAGAACATAGGCCAGAGCGATGTGAATGGGGCTCTTGCCCAGTTTGGCGGCGAGTTCGAGGGCGCGGTCGCGGCGCTCGAAGTTCTTTTCCGAGTACCAGGTGTTGACCAGTTCGGCATTGTCGCGCTTGTCGCGGCCGGCCCGGTCGGTGAAGAAGCCACGGGCCTGGCTCGACCACGAGAAGTTGGGGATCTGGTGCTCGACCAGCCAGGCCTTGTAGGCCTCGTCGGACGCGGCGATGCAGCCGGCCCAGATCGGGTTGATCATTTCGGCGAGGGCGAAATTGTTCGAGAGCGCGCCGGGCGCTTGCTTGCCGGTCTTTTTGGCATAGTCGATGGCCTGCTGCATGCGCTCGCGGGTCCAGTTGGAACCGCCGAACGGGCCACGGATGCGGCCCTTCTTGACCTCGGCGTCCATGGCATCGACAAACTCGCCGACCGGGACGTCGGTATTGTCGCGGTGCATGAAGTAGATATCGACATAGTCGGTCTGCAGCCGGTTGAGCGAGGCGTCGAGCTGCTTGGCGATGACGTCGGGATAGGTGAGCGGGGAATGCGCACCCTTGCCGATCAGCACGGTCTGCTCGCGCACGCCGCGGCTGGTGTGCCAGTCGCCGAAGAGTTTTTCGGTGGCGCCGCCGCCATAGATGAAGGCGGTGTCGAAGAGATTGCCGCCGCGCTCGAAGAAGGCATCCAGCAGGATGGCGCCAGAGGCGAAGGTCCGGAAGTCCTCAAAGCCGAGTGCGACGATTGAGGCCGGCCTGGAGACGCCGGGTATGGTGCGCTTGGGAATGGTGGTGCCCGTCGGGGAGAGCGGCCGGTTGTCCAGCGTGCGGGTGCGGCCGGCCGGCTTTTCGATGGTGTACTCGAGGCCCACGTCGGCGCGCCACTTGTCGAGCACGCGGGCATTGCCGAGGCTGTCGGCCCAGGTCATGCCGGGGGCGTCGAACTGCTGCTTGCCGGCCTGGATGGCAATGGCGGCGGCGTCGGCCTCGAAGGAATAGAGATGCGCCGTCTCATTGACCGACACGGTCTCGCGGGTGCCGTCATGCAGGATGATGTCGATCTTGCCGAGGCCCTGGTCGCGATTGCCATTGGCGAACCAGAAGTCCGGCACTTCGATGCGGCCCTTGTGGCCATGGATGCGCAGCACATTGTCGAGCGCGACATAGATCGCACACGCGACCTGCGCGACGATGCCGTTCTCGAAGGTGAGCACGGCGGCCGACCATTCGTCGGTGCCGCCCTGGCCGAGATGGGCGGCGCCGGCGACCTTGACGGGATCGAGGAAGGGCTTGCCTGCCGCGGCGCCGGCAATGAAGCGGGCCATGGAGACGGGGTAGCCGCCGACGTCGAGGATGCCGCCACCGGCCAGCTCATCGGCAAACAGCCGATGCTCGGGCATGAATTTCGGCATCTGGAAGCCGAAGCTCGACTGGATCATGCGGACATCGCCGATGACGCCGGACTGGATCAGTTCGGCCAGTTTCTTGGCCTGCGGGTGCAGGCGATACATGAAGGCTTCGCCGGCGAAGGTGCCGGACTTCCTGTGGGCGTGGAAGATGGCGTCGATCTCGAAGGCCGAGAGCGCCATGGGCTTTTCGACCAGCACGTGCTTGCCGTACTCGGCAGCCTTGATCGCCCATTCGGCATGGCTGGGGTGCGGGGTGGCGATATAGACCGCGTCGACCTCGGAATCGCGCAGCAGGTTTTCGTAGCCCTCGACGATGCGGGCGCCGGGGAAGGTCTCGGCCAGGCCAGGCTTGCTGGCATTGCGGGTGCCGAGCGCCACAACCTTGCCGTGCTTGCCACCGGCAACACCGCCCCAGAAGGCCTTGGCAATACTGCCTGGCCCGATAATACCCCAGCGTACAACTGAACTCATCGAATACCCCTCCATCGCGCGGCCGATCCGGCCCTGCTTGCTGGGCGACTTCTATCGTGTCGCGACCGGGCATTCCATTCGGATTGGGAAGCCAACCTGCTTGAATTGTAAGATCGCGCCATTGTAACGATGCGGCGCAAGCGCAACGGGGACCGATGCATGTTCGTGGTGGGTGGCGAGAGCCTGATCGACCTGATTTCCGAGCCGACTGGCCCAGATGGCAAGATCCGTCTCGTCGCGCATCAGGGCGGTTCGCCCTATAATTGTGCCATCGCCCTCTCCAGGCTGGGCAACGACACCGGCTTTCTCTGCCCGATCAGTACTGACGGGCTGGGCACTTATCTGCTGGGGCCGCTGACCGATGCCGGCGTGACGCCGTTGCTCGCCGAGCGGGTCGCGGCCTATACGACGCTGGCTGTGGTCACCTTCGACGCCAAAAAGAGCGCGCAATACGGGTTCTATCGCGATGCCGACCGGGCGTTCACGAAAGAGGGGCTGATCGCGGCGCTGCCGCAGCAGCCCGAGGTATTCCAGTTTGGTGCCTTCTGTCCCATCGAGCCGGTGGATGCGGAGGCATGGCTGGCGGTCGCAGCGGAAGCCGTTGCACGCGGCGCGACGGTGACGATGGATCTCAATGTCCGGCCGTCGCTGGTGTCGGACTTTGCCGGCTACAAGCAGCGGCTCGATCGCTGTATCGACATCGCCAATGTTGTGAAGATGTCCATCGAGGACATCGCTACGCTTGAGCAGAACCGCGCCGTGCGCGCCTCCGAACTTGATGCGGCAAAGGTCGAGACGCTGGTCGAGACCTATGTGGCCGATTTCCTCGGCCGGGAAAACTGCGAGCTGGTGATCGTGACCTTTGGTGAGGAGGGCAGTCGCGCCTTCACGAAAACGGGCTCGGCCAGGGCGCCGATTTTCACGCCGCCGGTGTTCGGCGACACGGTGGGGGCGGGCGATACGCTGATGGCAGCGGTGCTGACACTGCTGGCCGAAGAGGGGAATCTGAAGCCGGGCAAGCTGGCGGCGCTCGACGATGCGGCGCTGGGCAAGATGCTCAGCTTCGGGGCCGTGGCAGCGGGGCTCAATTGCGGGCAGGTGGGTTGCCATCCGCCAGTGCGGGCCGAAGTGGATGCGGCGCTGGCCGGCTAGCCCCCGGCGCCCTGGTAGCGGCGCATGGCATAGCGCCAGTAGACGATGGCGATCAGCACCAACAGCGGGCCGGCGAGCAGCGCCATGGGGCCGGCGAAGTCGCCGAGCAGGGGCACGGGCTTGCCCAGGATCACCGCAACCGGCACGGCGCTCATATAGGCCAGCGGCACGATGGTGAGCATCACCACCTGCAGGCCGCCGGGGAAGATGTTGAGCGGATAGCGGGTCAGTTCCCAGAAGCCGAAGAAGATGGCGAAGAGGTGGTTCGATCGCACCCAGATCAATGCCGTGGCGCCGATCATGGTGATGATGGCGCCGGTCGCCAGGGCGGCGCTGAGCAGTGTCCCCAGCACGTAGAGCACCAGGCCGGGCGACCAGTCGAGGCCGGCGGACAACAACGCCCAGACGAGCACCGGGATGGCCAGCAGGATATGACCGGCATAGCCGATGTTGAGCCCTGAAAAGACGAGGTAGGCCCAGGTGTTGACCGGCTTGGTCAGGAGGGCATCGAGGGTGCCGAGGCGCACCAGATCCTCAAGCTCGCGCAACTGCGTGAAGCTGGCCGAAGCGCCAATTGCGTAGGCCAGCAGCTGGAATGAGAACAGCAAGGCAAGTTCGGGCCAGTTCCAGCCGCCGAGCAGCTGGAACTTGTCGAGCAGGATCCAGATGGAGGTGAGCACGGCGCCGTAGGAGAGGATCTGCGCCAGCCGATCAAGCCAGAAGGCGCCGCGATATTCCATCTGCGATTTGACGTACATCCTGACCAGCAGCGGCAGGATGGAGAGCTGGTGGCGCATGCTCAGCCCCCCTGCACGGTGATGCGGCTGGAGGCCCGATGCCAGAGCGCGGCGAGGGCAATGGCGAGAATGGCGGCCCAGCCAAGGCCTATGCCGAAATGGAGCAGGGTATCGGCTGCATCGAGGCGACCGAGCCAGACCGCCGAAGGATAGTAGACCATCCAGGCCAGCGGTTGCAGGCGGGCGATGTCGCCGAAGGGCTCGGGAAAGAACCAGAACGGCACCAGGAGGCCCGAGAGCAGAGTGATGAGGCTTTGCAGCAGCCATTCGAGCGAGAAGGCGGTCATCAGCCAGAAGGTGAGCAGCCCGAAGAGGGCGGCAAAGAGAAAGTGGATCACGAAACCCAGGAGCACATAGGCAACGAACATGGTGCCGTGCAGCAGGCTGGCCGGTGGCTGCATGCCATAGATCAGGGCGACGATGACGATGGTCGGCACCACCGCGACGAGGAATGTGTAGAGCGTCTGGCCGGCTTCCACCGCCAGAAGATAAAGCGGGTAGTGAACGGGCTTGAGCAGCCAGACGGAGACGTCGCCGGTGCGCAATGCGGTGCCGATGGCGCGGATCAGGCGGTCGTAGCGGGTGCAGCCGAGGACGACGCCACCGAGCAGCGCATAGGTGATCATGTCGGCGATGGTGACGCCATCGACGGAGGTGAGGCCGGCATAGACGGCGAACCAGATCGAGACGCGGGCAAAGACCTGGACGAGCTTGCCAAAGATGTTGGCCCAGACCTCGTTACGGTAGGCGAAGCTGGTCAGAAAGCCACTGCGGGCAAAGGCCGCGTATTTGTCCATCAGGCGAGCACGGCGGCGTTGCGGCGCTGATAGAAGGTGCGGATCACCTCTTCGATATTGGGTTCCTCGAGCTGGATATCCTTGAGGTCGCGGTCGCGGCCGATCTCGGCCAGCACGTCGACGAGCGAAATCTCGTCGCGCTCGATCCGGTAGTGCTTGCGCGGCCCTTCATCGGCGGACAGGCGCGCCGATGTCAGCTCGAGCGGGCCGGGATCGGTAGCAAACTCGAGAGTGAGGCGACGGCCGGAGCCGAGCGCGGCGCGCAGCTTGCGCAGTTCTCCATCAAAGATCAGACGCGCCTGATCGACCATGATCAGACGCGGGCAGATGGTCTGGATGTCCTGCAGGTCGTGGGTGGTGAGAATAATGGTGACGCCGCGCTCGCGATTGATCTCGGCAAGGAAACGCCGCACCGCATCCTTGGCCACCACGTCGAGGCCGATGGTGGGTTCGTCGAGGAAAAGGATCTTTGGATCGTGCAGCAGCGCCATGACGATCTCGCAGCGCATGCGCTGGCCAAGCGAGAGCTGGCGCACGGCGCGGTCGAGGAACGGCGTGAGCTCGAGCAGTTCGGAAAAGCGGGCGAGGTTGTCGGCATAGCGGGCCGCAGCAATGTCGTAGATGCGGCGATGCAGCTCGAAGCTGTCGCGTACCGGCAGATCCCACCAGAGCTGGCTGCGTTGCCCGAAGACGACGCCGATATCGCGGGCATTGTCCATGCGCCGCAGGTGCGGGATGCGGCCAAGGACGCTGAGCTCGCCGGCGCTGGGCACGAGGATGCCGGCCATCATCTTGATCATGGTCGACTTGCCGGCACCGTTCGGACCGAGGTAACCGACCGCCTCGCCGGCACCGATGTCGAAACTGACATCGGCGACCGCTTCAACCTCAGTATATTCGGATGTCACCAGCGTTTTCAGTGCGCCGATGATGCCGGGAAAGCGCTTGTGTTGCCGGTACCGCTTGGAAACGGTCCGCGCTGCAATCAATACTGTCATTTGCAATTCGCCAACTGTGGAAAACAAGTCTAGCCGATTCTCCCGGTCACGGCGTCGTCAGTTGCATGGCTGGCGGTGCTCTGGCTGACTGTGCGCGTCTGGAACGGGGGATTCTTAATGCGGCGCTGGATCTGGGGACTTGCCGTGCTGGCAGTGGTGGGGCTCGGCGTGGCGATCTACCTGCTGCGACCGGTCGAGGGGCTGGCTCGCGACCTGACGCTCGTCGGGGATGCGACGCGGGGCGCCTACCTGATGCGGCTGGGAGGCTGCGTTGCCTGCCATACCGACAGCGCCAATGGCGTGGCGATGCTGGCGGGCGGGCCGGCGCTGGCGACGCCCTTCGGAACGTTCCATGCGCCCAATATCACCCCCGACCCGACCGCCGGTATCGGCAACTGGACGCTGGCGCAGTTTTCAAAGGCGATGAGTGACGGCGAGGGGCCGCAGGGCCACCTCTATCCCGCATTTCCGTACGAAAACTATACGCTGATGAGCGACCAGGAGATCGCCGATCTCTACGCGGCGCTGAAGCAGGTGCCGGCCGATGCGACACCATCCCGCCCGCATGAGCTGGCGTTCCCGTTCAATGTGCGGCTGGCATTGGCGGCCTGGAAGAACCTCTTCTTCAAGCCGGGCCGCTATGAGGCCGACGCGTCGCATTCCGAGCAATGGAACCGCGGGCGCTATCTGGCCTATGGGCCGGGCCATTGCGTGGCCTGTCACAGCCCGCGCAATGTGCTGGGTGCCATCGAGGGCGGAAAAGAACTGGCCGGCAATCCGGCTGGCGGTACCGGCGGCAGGGCACCTTCGCTGCTGGCGGCCGATCTCGTCGCCGAGGGTTATGACCTGGAAACGCTGGCGCAGACGCTCAGCGACGGTTTCACGCCGGGCTTTGATGTGCTGGGTGGCGCCATGGGCGAGGTGATCAGCGAAGGGACGTCGCAATGGACGCAAGCCGACCGCGAGGCGGTGGCGGCGTATCTGCTGGGGGTGGAGTAGGACGCTAGTCTTCGAAGAACTCGGGCAGGATGTTGCGCGCCCCATGCAGCACGCGACGGACCTCGATTGCCGCCTCAGAGACTGAATAGAAGATCAGATAGCTTTCGAGCGGGCAGTAGCGCAGACCCTGATGTAGATCGTCCCGCCGGCGGCCCGCTTCGGGCAGACGTCCGAGCATGTCCAGCCGTGCTGCGATCCGATCGAGGACGGCGTCGGCAGATTTGAGACTGTCCTCGGCAATCGACAGCCAGATTGCATCAAGGTCGCGCCTGGCCGCGGGCCAGAGGCGCAAACTACGCGGCATCGCTTTCGCGCTTGTTCTGCAGGTTGCGCCGGCCGTCACGCTTGATTGCCTGGAGGTCGAATTCTTCGGCCTCACCCACGTATCCCTCAGCGACCTCGCTTCGCAGCCACGCCAGTTTGGCCTGCCGCTGCTGCTCCTGCACCTCGATCAGCCGCAGCCCTTCGCGCAGCACCTCGCTGACGCTGGCGTAGCGGCCGGAGGCGACGAGGTCCTTGGCCATCTTCTCGAAATGTTCGCCGATGCTGTAGCTCGACGGCATGAGCGTTCTCCGCGCAATTATCACTTTATGATAATGGGTCAGGCATTGGCTCGCAAGATGTGAGCCTGCTCCAGCGTCATCTCGGTGTGATGGACCCAATCGGGGGAAGCTTCGGGGAAGTCGGTGCGGAAATGGCCGCCTCGGCTTTCCTCACGCTGCAGCGCACCTGCCGCCACCAGCGTCGCCGAACTGGTCATGTTGAGGAAGGCGCGGGTGACGCCCTGGCCGGTGGTCTCGAGTTCGGCAATGCGCCGCAAGGCGGTCCGGAGATCGGCGGCGTTGCGCTCGACCCCGACGAGATCGGTCATCACCTTGCGCAGGTCCTGCACGGCCTTGAGGTTGCGTAGCTGCTCCTCGGCCGCATCGCCCTGGGCTTCGTTCCACTCAATGCCCGGAAAGGGCGCCATGTTGGTTCTCACCGGTTCCAGCCCGGAAATGTCGGCAGCGATGCGGGCGCCATAGACGACGGCCTCGAGCAGCGAGTTCGAGGCCAGGCGGTTGGCACCGTGCAGCCCGGTGCAGGACGCCTCGCCGCAGACCCAGAGGCCGGGCAGTGACGTGCGGCCGCTCTCGTCCACCTTGACGCCGCCCATGTGGTAGTGGGCGGCCGGGGTGACCGGGATCGGGTCCTGCACCGGGTCGATGCCGGCGTCGGCGCAGTATTTGGAGACGGTGGGGAAGGCCGTCAGGATGCGTGCGCCAAGTGCCTGGCGGGTGTCGAGAAAGACTTTTCGGCCGGCCTGGATCTGGCGAAAATTGGCGCGGGCAACGATATCGCGGGGTGCCAGTTCGGCATCCTCGTGGATGGCCGGCATGAAGCGCTCGCCCAGATCATTGAGGAGGATCGCGCCTTCGCCCCGCAACGCCTCGGTCGCCAGCGGCGCGGGATCGGCACCGGTGGCGATGGCGGTGGGATGGAACTGCACGAATTCGGGGTCGGCGATGACGGCACCGGCGCGGGCGGCCATGCCCATGGCGTGACCGCGCACGCCTGGCGGATTGGTGGTGACGGCGTAAAGGCCGCCCAGTCCGCCAGCAGCGAGGACCGTGGCGCGCGCGCGGATGAAGACCGGCTCGCCATAGCGATCGCCGAGCTTGCGGGCGAAGACGCCAATGATGCGACCGTCGGCGCGGGCAAGGTCGACCACCGTCAGGCCCTCGACGACCCGGATGGAAGGTGTGTCGCGGACGCGCGCGATCATGGCCTGCATGATGGCATAGCCGGCGCGGTCGCCTTCGACGCGCACGATGCGGTTCATCGAATGCGCGGCTTCCCGTCCAAGCTGAAAGTGTCCGTCGGCATCGCGGTCGAAGGGCGTGCCCCAGCGGGCCAGGTCCTCGATGCGGGCCCGGGCTTCTGCGGTTACCGACTCGGCGACGTCCTCGTCGACAATGCCGGCGCCGGCGACTTCGGTGTCGATGGCATGGGCATGCGAGGTGTCGCCCGCACCGATGGCAGCTGCGACACCACCCTGCGCCCAGGCCGAGGAGGCACCGAATCCCAGCGGCTTGGGCGAAATCACCGTCACTGGCCGCGGCGCCATCTTGAGGGCGCAGAACAGGCCGGCAAGACCGGCGCCGACGATCAGTGCGCCATCGGCGTTCAGAGTGTTGTCGTAAGTGGGCATTCGCGGCCTTCGCTTGCTACTAGTTACTATTCTACCGATGGGGTGATTACGTATAGGATGTTCCCGGACATCCGCAGGTGGACAAGAACATGGCCAAGCTGGCGCTGGCCCTTGATAGCGATGCCGCCGATACCGAACGCAGCATTCCCATCGATCGCCGCACCATGCGGGCGGTTATCGGGGCGCTCGGCGAGACGGTGCTGCTTTACCGTTTCTTCCGTGGCAGCTTTGTCATGTTTTACGCCATCGGCAAGGTTGGCGGGGTGGAAATCGGTTCGGATGACAGCTCGCTGTTCTGCCGGCTGCGAGACCTGCAACGCCTGGGCGCGCCGCCGGTGCGCAAGGAAGAGGCGATCGTGCCGGGGGCGCAGCGGATGCTGAGCCTGTCGCCGGAGGTTTTTGACAACATCATTGCCGAGGGGCAGGCGTCACCCGATCCCGGCGAGGCGATGGACGAAGCGCTGGCGTCCGAGTTCCAGCCTCTGCGCTCGACCACGCCACTGCTCGTCTATCGCCAGGTTCTGGAAGGCTGGGGCTATCGCTGCGCCATTACCGGACGGCAGTTCTTTGCCGGAAAGATGCCGCATCCCGACCTGCGGCTCGCCTATCTCCGTCCGAGGGCGCATGGCGGGCCGCTGCATGTGCGTAACCTGATGCCGATGATCGAGGCGGCCGAGGCGGCATGGGCCGCCGGCACGATCTCGGCCACGGCCGACCACCGGATCATCGGGGTCATTCCCGATATCGGGCTGGTGCTTTTCGACCAGATCGAGCGGGTGGCGCGCCTCCATTTGCCTGAAGACGCGCGCTACGGACCCGATCCGGCGCACCTGGCTTTTCACCGGACGCAGATATTCGGGCGGTAGAGGTCAGGCGTTGGTTTCGACCGGTGCTCCCGGGCCGTTCTTTTTGACCGACTCGACGCAATTGATGGCGCTGGCCTTGGAGGTGTACGTCTCGGAGCGCAGCATGGTCTGGCCATTGGCGGCCACGAAACGCACGAAGGTCTGGCCGTCCTTGGACTTCACGAGTTCGAAGCGATAGCCCTTGCCCTTTTCGCCTTTTTCCAGATCGACCGTGGCAGCGCCGGGCGCGTTCTTCTTGGTCGAGGCGATGCAGTTGTTGGCGCTGGCCCGGCTCTTGTAGGTCTCCGACCAGACGAGCGTTTCCGAGTTGTAGACGAACTTGGCGGTGAACTGGCCGGACTTGCCGGTGGTGACCTGGAACTTGTGCATGGACGCTCTTTCTCCTCTCGAGGCCGACGGATTCGACCGGATCGAGCAAGCTTAGCGCAGCATCCGCAAGTTCATAGCCTTGATGGCAGAAAAAGTGTTCAGAGCACCCAGATCTCTGCTGTCAGTCGCCCTTCTTCGAGTAGTCGATCATGCGCTGAACGGCCATCCGTGCCGGCTCGATGATTGCCGGGTCGACGATGACTTCTTCGCTCATGGCGTGCAGCGACCAAAGAATGTTCTCGAGGTTGATGCGCTTCATGTGTGGGCAGATGTTGCAGCCGCGCAGGAAGTCGACGCCCGTGGTTTCCGAGGCGACATTGTCCGACATCGAGCATTCGGTGACCATGACGACGCGGGGTGGTTTCTCGGTCTTGACGTAGTTGATCATGGCGGCGGTCGAGCCGGAGAAGTCGACGACGTCGATGACTTCGGGCGGACATTCGGGATGGGCGATGATCTTGGCCGTCGGATAGGCGGCGCGCAGTTCGGCGATGTCGCCAGCGGTGAAGGTCTCGTGCACTTCGCAGGAGCCGGCCCAGGTGATGATCTTCTTGCTGGTCTTTTTCGCGGTGTTCTGCGCCAGGAACTGGTCGGGGATCATGATGACCGTATCGCCCTCGACGGCGTTGACGATGTCGACGGCGTTCGAGGAGGTACAGCAGACGTCGGTCAGCGCCTTCACGTCGGCGGAGGTGTTCACATAGGTGACCACCGGCACGCCGGGATACTGGGCCCGCATGGCCATCACATCGGCAGCCGTGATCGAGGATGACAGCGAGCAGCCGGCGCGGCTGTCGGGGATCAGCACGGTCTTTTGCGGATTGAGGATCTTGCTGGTCTCGGCCATGAAGTGCACGCCGCACTGGACGATGACCTGCTGCCGGACCTTGGTGGCCTCGACCGCCAGTTGCAGGCTGTCGCCGACGATGTCGGCGACGCCGTGGTAGATCTGCGGCGTCTGGTAATTGTGGGCGAGGATGACGGCATCCTTCTCCTTCTTGAGCCGGTTGATCTGGACGATCAGCGGCGCATAGAAGGGCCATTCGATCTCGGGGATCTTGTCCTTGACGCGCTCGAAGATGCGCTGTGTGACCTTCTGCACCGCCTTGGTGAACTTGAGATCATAGTGCTCCGAGAGGATGGCACGGGCCTCCTCAAGGGGAGTAATTGCATTGATCAACTGCGCCATCGAAAGCCCTCCAAGCGTGCGCACATTTAGGTGCGCTGGCGCGGGATTTCAATGAAACAGTGCTTTGTGCTTGATCGGCGGGGGGCAAAATCCTAACTCTGCCGCATCGCCAATTTCGAGGTCCGCCATGCCCCAAGACGCCGCCGCACTCCGTACGACGCTTTCGCTGGCCCCGGTGATCCCGGTGATCGTCCTCGATGATGTCTCGGCGGCCCGGCCGTTGGCCGAGGCGCTGGTTGCCGGCGGGCTGTCGGTGCTGGAAGTGACCTTGCGGACGCCGCATGCGCTGCAGGTCATCGAGGAGATGGCCAAGGTGCCGGGCGCCGTCGTCGGCTCGGGCACGGTGCGGTCGCCGCTGCAGATGGGCCATTCGGTGGATTCGGGATGCCAGTTCATGGTGTCGCCGGGGGCATCGCCGCGCCTGCTCGAAGCGGCCGAAGAGCACGACATTCCGCTGCTGCCGGGCATCGGCACGCCGACCGAGGCGATGACGGCCAGCGAGCACGGTTATACGTTCCTCAAGTTCTTCCCGGCCGAAGCGCTGGGCGGGGTCAAGGTGCTGAAGGCCTATGCCAGCCCGCTCCCCGACATCACCTTCTGCCCCACCGGCGGCATCGACATGAACAAGGCGCGCGACTATCTGGCGCTGCCCAATGTCATCTGTGTCGGCGGCTCCTGGGTGATGCCGCAGGACGCGATCGACGCCAGGGACTGGAAGCGCATCGAAGGCCTGGCGCGCGAGGCAGCGGCCCTCAAGTCGGCTGCCTGATTGATGTCGGAGACAGGCCCGACCGGCCTGACGCATCTCCGCATCACCTTTTCCAGGGATTTCTACATCGGGCCCGGGCGCGCCGACCTGCTTGAGCAGATCGGCAAGACCGGGTCGATCTCGGCCGCCGGCAAGGCCATGGGCATGAGCTACAAGCGGGCCTGGAGCCTGGTGCAGGCGCTCAATGACGGCTTCGGCGCGCCGCTGGTGGAGACGGCGCGCGGTGGCGCCGCCCAGGGCGCCACACTGACCGACGCGGGCCTGCGGGTGCTGCAGCACTACCGTCAGATGCAGCAGAAGACCCGCGCCGCGATTGCCGACGATTTCGAGGCGATCCGCAGCGATATGGTCGTCCGGAAATAGCGCTTGCCGCAGCCAGGGCGGTCTGGCACGGTCTGGATATGTTCAGGCATACATATCGATTGATGGTCTTGCTGCTGACGGTGATGGCCGCCAGCCCGGCACTGGCGGCCGATGTGACCGTCGCCGTCGCTGCCAATTTCACCAAGGCAGCAGAGGATCTGGGCGCCGCGTTCAGGGCGCAGACATCCTACAGCGTGGATTTCAGCTTCGGGGCCACGGGCGCGCTTTACACGCAGATTTCGCAGGGCGCGCCGTTTGCGGTGTTTCTCGCAGCCGATGACAGTCGTCCGGCGCGTGCAGTGGCCGAGGGACTGGCCATCGAGGGCACAACGTTCACCTACGCCATCGGCCAACTGGTGCTCTACGGCCCCGGGATCGACGTCAGCGACGGCGCGGGTGTGCTGGCGGGCGGGGCGTTCGCCCATCTTGCCGTCGCTGACGCGCAGACGGCACCCTATGGCGCCGCAGCGCAGCAAGTGCTTGAGCGGCTCGGCCTGCGCGACGCGCTGGCGGACCGGCTGGTGACCGGCAACAGCATCAGCCAGACGCTGCAGTTTGTGCAGAGCGGCAATGCCGAGCTGGGGTTTGTGGCCTTGAGTCAGGTGATCGGCGAGCCGCCCGGGCGTGTCTGGCTTGTGCCGCCCGCGCTCCATGCGCCGATCCGGCAGGATGCGGTGCTGCTCGCCGAGGGAGCGGGTAAGCCGGCGGCGGAGGCCTTCGTCATGTTCCTCAAGAGCGATGCGGCGCGGCAGATCATGGCGCGCCACGGCTACGGCGCGGAGTAGCGGCTGATGCTGAACATGGGCGAGATCTGGCAATCGGTGAGCCTGACGCTGTTTCTGGCAGGCATCGTCACGCTGCTGCTGATCGGCATCGGGACGCCGATCGCCTGGTGGCTGGCGCGGTCGCCGGCAAAGTGGAAAGAGGCGGTAGCGGCCGTGGTGGCGTTGCCGCTGGTGCTGCCGCCTACCGTTCTCGGCTTCTATCTGCTGATTGTGCTCGGACCCAGCGGGCCGGGCGGGGCGCTGGCAGGGCTCTGGGGCGCACGGACGCTGGCCTTTTCATTCGAGGGGCTGGTCATCGGCTCGGTGATCTACTCGCTGCCCTTCATGGTGCAGCCGCTGCGCAATGCCTTCGAAGCTATCCCGGCCGAACCGCTGGACGCTGCCGCGACGCTCGGGGCGGGGCGATGGCAGACCTTTATGGCGCTGGAGGCGCCGCTGGCCCGGGCCGGCTATCTCACCGGCGCCGTGCTGACTTTTGCCCATACGGTGGGGGAGTTCGGTGTGGTGCTGATGATCGGCGGCAATATCCCCGGCAAGACCAAGGTGCTCTCTATCGCCATCTACGATTATGTCGAACGGCTCGAATGGGGCAGCGCCCATGTCCTGGCGCTGGGCATGGTTGTCTTCGCCTTCGTCACCATCACCGCGACGATGCTGATCGACAGGCGGATCGGACGGGTGGCGGGCTAGAGACGCAGCAGTTCGACGAAGCGGCCCAGCTGCTTGCGCAGTTTCTTGGCCTGCTTGTGCGGCAGTTCGCCGACGAGGGCTTCTTCCAGCTCGGTCCAGGTGTGGGCGAGGATTTCGCGGATGCGTTCGCCGCGTTCGGTCAGGGCGAGGCCCGGGACCAGGGCAGGCCCGGTAGCCTGGCGGGTGATCAGGTCGCGCTCGATCAGTCGCTCCAGCCGCGGCGACAGCGCCTCGAACGGGATGCCGATCTCGTTGGCCAGTTCCTCTTCGGAGGCGCCCAGCTTGTCGTGCAGCATGAACAGCACGGCATCGTCGCCCGGTTCCAGCCCGCGCTCTTTCAGCGGCACCAGCAGGGCCTTGTGGATCAGCTGGCCAGCTTCGATCAGGCGATAGAGCGTGGAACGGGACTTGGTCTTGGACATGTAGTCGAAAATAGCCTTGTCTCCGGTGCTTTGCGATAGAGCAAATATCCTATCGTTAATCCGGGCGAGACCAAGGGGCGACATTGTTCGTCTTTTGCAGATGAGTTATGCGTCTGGCAATGGTGCGGATGTCCGCGACACCTCGCACCGGACCGATAGAGGAGAGACGCTTGAGTCAGGATCTCGCCCGTATCCGTGCGTTTGTGCAGGTCTTCGATGCGGGGGGCTTTTCGGCCGCGGCGCGGCAGCACGGGCGATCCAAGGCGCTGCTCTCCAAGAACGTCACCGATCTCGAGGACTATCTGGGCGTGCGGCTGATGAACCGGACGACGCGCAAGCTGTCGCTGACCGAAGCGGGCGAGGCCTATTATCGCGAGGCCAGCCAGTTGCTGCAGCAGCTCGACGAGCTCGATGCCACGATTTCCGACCAGACTGCCGAGCCGCGCGGCCTGGTGCGCATTTCGGCGCCGCGCAATCTCGGCGAAACGACGCTGGCGCCGGCGATTTTCCAGTTCATGGCCCGCAACCCGATGATCAGCATCGATCTGCGGCTCGAGGACCGCTATGTCGATCTCGTCGACGAGGGCATCGACGTGGCGCTGCGGATCTCGACGATGATGGATTCCTCGCTGATTGCCCGCAAGATCGCGGACATCCGGCACATCATCTGCGCGGCCCCGTCGCTGATCAAGGAACATGGGCTGCCCAAAACACCGGAGGGGCTGCGCGGCCTGCCCTGCGTCATCGATTCCAACATGGCCGGGCAGGCCAACTGGCGCTTTGCCGAGGGCGGCAAGATGGTGTCGGTGCATGTGGCCGGGCCGGTGCGGGTCAATTCGCCGGTGGCCGCGATGCAGGCGGCGGCGGCCGGCCTTGGCTTTGCCGTATTGCCTACCTACCTCGCCGATCCATTGATCGGCGCTGGCCGGCTGGTCACGGTCCTGGGCGAGCACATGCCCGAAGGACCCAGCCTGACGGCCGTCTATCCGCACCGCCGGCATCTCGCCGGCAAGGTGCGGGCGCTGATCGATCATCTGGTGGACTGGTTCGCGCAGAACCCGGTCCGGTAACTCGGGGCATATGTCGGCTTTGCGTTTTCTCCTCCCTATCGCCCTTGTCGGCGGCCTGCTGGCAACGCCGGCACTGGCGCATCCGCACATCTTCATCGATGCCAGGGCGACGGTGGTGTTCGACGATAGCGGCGCCGTCACCGAGGTGCGCAACGAATGGAGCTTCGACGAGGCATTCTCGGCGTGGTCGATCGAGGGGCTGGACGTCAACAATGACGGGGTGGTGAGCCGCGAGGAGCAGCAGGAGCTTGCCAATCAGGACATGGACGGACTAGCCGAGTACCAGTTCTATACCTATGCCGGTGCGCCGGGCGACGAGACCAATGTCGCGCTCGAGCGTGGCGTCGATCCGACACGCGACTATGTCGACGGCCACACGATCCTGCGCTTCGGGGTGAAACTCGCGCAGCCCTACCAGATGGGCCAGGGTCTCGAACTGGCGATCAACGATCCCGAATATTACGTTGCCATCACCTTTGCCGACGCCGACGCGGTGACGCTTGAAAACGCGCCGGCCGATTGCGTCGTGACGATGCAAGCGGGCAAGGAACTGTCGCCCGAATTGCAGGAGATGATCGGCGCCTTGCCGGCAGACGTCACTGAACTGCCGCCGGAGCTGGCGGTGGCGATGCGTGGCGTGCAGGGCGCCATTCTGATCACCTGTCCGCAAACCGGCAACGACGCTGTCGCTCCGCAGCCCGCCGCTCCGGAGGCAGCAACAGCGCTCGATGCGGCCACGCAGGTTGCAGAGTTGCGACCGGCCAAGCCGTTCGGCGGGCCGCCGCCGGAGCCGGGCCTGATGATGCCGCGCGACGGCATTCTGGGCTGGGTGAACCAGCAGCAGCGTGACTTCTACGAGGCGATGAACGCGGCACTCGGGGCGCTGCGCAGCGACTGGACGGCGTTCTGGGTGCTCGGCGGACTGAGCTTTCTTTATGGCGTGTTCCACGCCGCAGGGCCCGGCCACGGCAAGGTGGTGATCTCGTCCTATGTGCTGGCCAACGAGCGGCAGGTGAAGCGCGGCATTGTGCTCAGCTTAGCGGCAGCGATGCTGCAGTCACTGGTGGCCATCAGCTTCGTGGTGGTGGCCGCGATGCTGCTCAACATGACGTCGATGGCGATGGACAATGCCGCCACCTGGATCGGCATCGTGTCCTATGGTCTCGTGGCGCTGCTGGGGCTGTGGCTGATCGCACGCAAGCTTTTCGGCTGGGGGCATCATCACCATCATGAGCCGGTGCCGGCAGGCAAGGCGCACACCGTCGCGCATACCGGCGCGGCCGGCCATGCGCTCAACCGCGGCCAGTTCAGCGTCGCCGACAAGTTCCAGAAGGGGCCGGATGCGTTCGGACGGATGCCGGGAGACGCGCATTACGGGCACAGCCACGGCGATGACGAGGGGCACGATCACGGCCATCACCATGTGGTTACTGCCGACCAGGTGCGGGGCGACTGGCGCGAACAACTGGGCGTGGTGCTCGGCGTCGGCCTGCGGCCGTGTTCGGGCGCGCTGGTGGTGCTGGTGTTTGCGCTGAGCCAGGGGCTGCTCGCTGCCGGGATCGTGGCCGTGCTGCTGATGGGGCTGGGGACGTTCATCACCGTGGCGGTGCTGGCGAGCCTGGCGGTGGGGGCCAAGGGTCTGGCACGCCGCCTGCTCGGCACCGAGGGCAGCTTTGCCAGAGGTCTGGTCTGGTGGGCCGAACTGCTGGGCGCCATGCTGGTGTTTTCGTTCGGGGCGATCCTGCTGCTGGCCAGCCTCTAGCCGCGACATGGCTGCACTTGCACTGCCGGGCGGCGCGGGTATGGTGCGCCACGCTGCCGAAACGCGACCGAATTGCAGGCTTTCATGACCGCACAGCTGCCGCCCGATCACCCGCCCGTCCTGCCGCCGAAGATCGGCGTGCTGCTGCTCAACCTGGGCACGCCCGATGCCACCGATTACTGGTCGGTGCGGCGCTACCTGTCGGAGTTCCTGTCCGACCGGCGGGTCATCGAGACCAATCCGGCCATCTGGCAGCCGATCCTGCAGGGCATCATCCTGTCGGTGCGGCCGCAAAAGAGCGGCGAGAACTACGAGCGCATCTGGGACAAGCAGGCCGGCGACAGCCCGCTGCGGGTCATTACCAAGCAGCAGACCGCGGACCTGCAGAGCCGACTGGGGTCGGGGGTGATCGTCGATTACGCCATGCGCTACGGCAATCCGTCGACCAGGTCGCGGCTGGAGGCCCTGCAGAAAGCCGGCTGCCAGAAAATCCTGCTGGCGCCGCTTTATCCGCAATATTCTGCAACGACGACGGCGACGGCCAACGACAAGGCGTTCGACGCGCTGAAGAAGCTGCGCTGGCAGCCGGCGGTGCGGACCCTGCCGGCCTATTTCGAAACCCCGGCCTATATCGCGGCGCTGGCGCGCAGCATCGACGAGGGCGTCAAGGCCCTGCCGTTCGAGCCCGACGTGGTGATCACCTCCTACCACGGCATGCCGCAGCTCTACCTGGAGCGCGGCGACCCCTATCACTGCCAGTGCCTGAAGACGACGCGGCTGGTGCGCGAGCATCTGGGCTGGCCGAAGGACCGGCTGATGGTGACGTTCCAGAGCCGGTTCGGGCCGACCAAGTGGCTGCAGCCCTATACCGATGCGACGCTGATGGAGTTGGGCAAGCAGGGCAAGAAGGTCGCCATCCTGGCCCCGGCCTTCTCGGTGGATTGCATCGAGACGCTCGAGGAGATCGCCATCACCGGGCGCGAGCAGTTCGAGCACGCGGGGGGCAAGGACTACGCCTATATCCCGTGCCTCAACGATTCGCCGGGTGGCATGGATATGGTCGAGGCGGTGGTGCGGAACGAGCTCGCGGGCTGGCTGTAGCGAAAAAATCCGGGCTCTCCCCCAAGCTTTTCCCGCCGGGCGGCGTCCCATGTTGCGCGGGGGGAGACCCGCGCATACATCTAGCGGGCAGGTGCCGGCCGCATGGTCCACGGCATCACAGGGGAGAAGATCATGGATTTCGGGCTCGACGGTGGCAGCATTACTCTCGTCGCACTTGGCGTACTGGCTCTGCTGGTGCTTTTCGCCGGCGCCAAGACGGTGCCGCAGGGGTATAATTTCACAATCGAGCGCTTCGGCCGCTACACGCGGACACTGAAGCCGGGGCTCAATCTGATCGTGCCGTTCATTGACGGCGTCGGCAAGCGCATCAACATGATGGAGCAGGTGCTCGACGTCCCGCACCAGGAGGTCATCACCCGCGACAACGCCTCGGTGACCGCCAATGGCGTGACCTTCTACCAGATCCTCGATGCGGCCGCGGCGGCCTACGAGGTGACTCATCTCGAGAACGCCATCCTCAACCTGACGATGACCAACATCCGTTCGGTGATGGGTTCGATGGACCTCGACGAGCTGCTGAGCAATCGCGACGAGATCAATACACGGGTGCTCAAGGTGGTGGATGCCGCCGTGTCGCCATGGGGTCTCAAGATCACCCGCATCGAAATCAAGGACATCGATCCGCCCAAGGACCTGGTGGAATCGATGGGCCGGCAGATGAAGGCCGAGCGCGAAAAGCGCGCGCTGATCCTCGAGGCCGAGGGCAAGCGGCAGGCCGCCATCCTGCAGGCGGAAGGCGCCAAGCAGAGCCAGGTGCTGGAGGCCGAGGGCCGGCGCGAAGCGGCATTCCGCGATGCCGAAGCGCGCGAGCGCGCCGCCGATGCCGAAGCCAAGGCAACCGAAGTGGTGAGCAACGCGATTGCCACGGGCAGCGTGCAGGCGATCAACTACTTCGTCGCCAACAACTACATCAAGGCGCTGGAAAGCCTCGCCAAGTCGCCCAACCAGAAGATCCTCATGCTGCCGGTCGAAGCATCGAGTGTTATCGGCGCCATTGGCGGCATTGCCGAAATCGCAAAAGAGACGTTTGGCGGCGGCACTCCGGCGCAGCAGCGCAGTTCGTCGCGCCCGCCCTCGACCAACAACCAGTAACCGAGGGAGGTGATCGATGGATCTCATCAACCTTATCGGCCAGTATGGCGGCTGGTCGTGGCTGGTGGCAGGCTTCGTGCTGCTGGCGCTCGAACTGGTGGTGCCGGGCGGCATCCTCGTGTGGATGGGTGGCGCGGCCGTTGTCACCGGCATCCTGGCGCTCCTGGTGCCGGCGATCGGCTGGCCGGTGCAGTTCGTCATCTTCGGCGTCTTGGCAGTGGTCTCGATCTTCGTCTGGCTGCGGATCAAGCCGCATGGCGAGGTCACGGACCGACCGTTCCTCAACCGCCGGGCTGAGCGCTTCGTGGGGCAGGAAGTGGTGCTCAACGAACCGATCCGTGACGGCTTCGGCCGGGTGTCGCTGGGTGATACCATCTGGCGGGTGCAGGGGCCGGACCTGGCTGCCGGGCAAAGAGTGCGGATTATCGATGCCGAGGGCGCCGTGCTGAAGGTCGAAGCCGCCTGAGAGGCGCGACGAGGAAGGCGGCAATGCTGCCTTCCTGCCCCTGGGCAATTGTTCCTTAACCATAAACTGCAAGGATTCATTAGCGCCGTCGTGGCGCTGGAGTTCTTGCCGTGACCGATTGCCAACCCCGCCAGATGCTTGCCGTTGCTGCAGCGCTCGCCGTGGTGCTGGCGAGCGGTGCGGCGCTGGGCGGCGAGTTCAACCCGCTGGGCGATGGCTCGTCCACCAACAATGCCGACCTGCTGCGCGACCCGTCGACGGGCTGCGAGAACTGCCAGACCTTTGCCCCGCATGAGTGGGATGTGCCGCCCTTCAAGCTCGACTGGAGCCTGTCGCTGCGCGGCGCCTATGTGCGCAACAGCACCGGCGAGAGTTTTGAAGCGCTGGCAGTGCCGTCGGTCAGCCTGCAGCACGACTTCCTGCGCGGATCCTTCACGTTCAACGGCGCGGCCGAACTGTCCCGCTCGACCGTCGAGGAAACGCGGATCAATGCGCTGCGGCTAGGGGCTGCCGGAAACTATCAGGTCAACGACGCCCTAGGGCTCAGCGGCGCGGTCAATCTCGCGCTGGTGACGCCGAGCGCGACGACCACGGGCTATCCGGCGACGACGGTTTCGGCCTCGCAGCAGATCAGTGGCGACGCCGAGGGCGCCGTGACCTACGATTTCGGTCTGGTGACGACGACGCTGAGCGGCACTGCATCGCGTTCGGTCTACGGGCCGACGACGCTGTCGGGCGGAGCGGAGGTCGACAACAGCGCCAACAACAACTGGCAGGCCGGGGGCGGGCTGCGCATCGGCTACAAGGTGACGCCGATCCTGACGGCCTTTGTCGATGGCAGCGTTGGCTACCAGTTCTACGACGTGGTGGCGCCCAGCTATGGCGTCAAACTCGACGCGACCGACTACGCACTGCGGGGCGGTATTTCCGCCAAATGGAGCGACGTACTGGAGGCGGAGGCTTCTGCGGGCCTCGGTCTGCGGACGTTCACCTATGGCGCGGCGCCCGACTTCGTCAGTCAGCTCTATGATGCCTCACTGACATTCAGGCCGGACGAGACGGTCACGGTGCGGGGCGGGCTGTCGACCTCGGTCGGGGCTCCTGGCCCCAATGCCAGCGGCGCAGCGCGCATCGCCTACGTGGCGACCGGCGACGTGGACTACATGGTCAATCCCTGGCTCAAGCTGCGGGCCGGGGCGAGCTACAGCTACGCCATCTTCTCGGACAGCGCGACGGTCGAAACCGGCTATGGCGCAGGCGTCGGTGCCGACTATCTGCTGAACGAGAACATGTCGGTCAGCGGCGACTATGATTTCAGCTCGACGACCGGTGCATCAGGCACGGCGGCCGAAGAGCACCGGGTGACGATGGGCGTGACACTCAAGCGCTAGCTGCTCGCCATCGCGGCTTCGACTTCCTTGCGGAAGTCATCGGCGAGATCGGGCCGGTCGAGCGCGAACACGACATTGGCGGTCAGGAAGCCGATCTTTGAGCCGCAGTCGAAGACGCGGCCATTGTACTTGACGCCGGTAAACGTCTGCTGGCGGATCAGCACCTGCATGGCATCGGTGAGCTGGATCTCGTTGCCGGCGCCGCGCGTCTGCTCGGAGAGGATCGAGAAAATCTCGGGCTGCAGGATGTAGCGACCGGAGATGAAGAGGTTGGACGGCGCATCGGCCGGCTTGGGCTTTTCCACCATACCGGTGATCTTGAAGCCGGAATCGGGGCCTTCGCCGCGGGCGACGATGCCGTAGCTGGCGGTTTCGGCCGGATCGACCTCCTCGACGCCGATGATATTGCCGCCGGTTTCCTCGTAGGCGTCGATCATCTGCTTCATGACGCCCGGCTTGGCGCGGAACACCATATCGGGAAGCAGCAGGGCGAACGGCTGGTCGCCGACCAGTTCGCGGGCACACCAGACGGCGTGGCCGAGGCCGAGCGGCTCCTGCTGGCGGGTGAAGCTGGTCTGGCCGGCGGAGGGCAGATCCTTCTGCAGTTCCCTGAGCGCATCGACCTTGCCGCGCGACTCCAGCGTCTGCTCGAGTTCATACTGGCGGTCAAAGTGATCCTCGATGACACCCTTGTTGCGGCCGGTGACGAAGACAAGGTGCTCGATGCCGGCCTCGCGGGCCTCATCGACGGCATACTGGATGAGCGGCCGGTCGACGACCGTCAGCATCTCCTTGGGCATTGCCTTGGTAGCGGGCAGGAAACGTGTACCGAGTCCGGCGACGGGGAATACAGCAGTTCTGACGCGCTTGGGCAAAGTTGTCTCCGTAGGGGTCAATTTTGACGCTAAGGCTATCTAAACACCTCAACTTTAGCATTCGCGCAATACTCAACTCCAGACGAGGTTACCGCATGGCCGTCATGGTGACAGGTGGCGCAGGTTATATCGGCAGCCATATGGTGCTGCGGCTCGCCGATGCGGGCGAAACAGTGGTCGTTCTCGACAACCTGACGACCGGCTTCGACTGGGCGATCGACCATCGCGCGACGCTGGTCCAGGGGCATGCCGGGGATCTCGAGTTTGTCCGCAAGGTCCTGCGGGATCACGATATTTCTGAGATCATCCATTTTGCCGGATCGATCGTGGTGCCGGAATTGGTGACGGACCCGCTGAAGTATTACGGCAACAACACCGCCACCTCGCGCAGCCTCATCGAGGCCGCGGTGGCCGAGGGGGTCAAGCACTTCATCTTTTCGTCAACGGCCGCCGTCTACGGCATGACCGGACTGGCGCCGGTGGTCGAGGAGACGCCGCTGCAGCCGATGTCGCCCTACGGGCGGTCCAAGCTGATGACCGAGTGGATGCTGCAGGACGTCGCGGCGGCGCACCCGCTGACCTACGGGGTGCTGCGCTATTTCAACGTCGCCGGCGGCGATCCGCAGAAGCGGTCGGGGCAGTCGACGCCGCTGGCCACGCACCTGATCAAGGTGGCGGCACAGACAGCGCTGGGACAACGGCCGAAGATGGACATTTTCGGCACCGACTTCGACACGCCCGACGGCACCGGCGTGCGCGACTATATCCACGTCACCGACCTGATCGAGGCGCACTGGCTGCTGCTGGGCTATCTGCGGCAGGGCGGCGCCAGCACGACGCTGAACTGCGCCTATGGCCAGGGCTATTCGGTGCGCGAGGTGATCAATACCGTCAAGACGGTGTCGGGCGTCGACTTCCGCGTCGACGAGGCGCCGCGGCGGGCGGGCGATCCGGCCTCGATCACGGCGACTGGCGAGAAGGTGCGGGCAACGCTCGGCTGGGTGCCCCAACATGACGATCTCACCGAAATCGTCACCCATGCCTATGAGTGGGAACGCTATTTGGCCACACGGAACCGCTAGGCGCTTCCCGACGTGAAGAGGGAGGTTTCGATGATCCGGCTTGTGGTTCTGGGTTTGCTGCTGGCTTTGGCATCGCCGACGATGGCGCAGCCGGTGGAGTCGTTTGCGGCCTTTCTCACGCATTTCGAGAGCAAGGCCGTGGCCGCCGGGGTCGATGCCGATGTCTACCGCCGCGCGACGGCGGGGCTGACGCCCGATCCGAACGTCCCCAATCTGGTGACCACGCAGCCCGAGTTCACCACGCCGATCTGGGACTATATCAACGGCCGGGTGAATTCGGGCCGGGTCAGTCGCGGCCAGGCGGCGATGGGCAAGCAGCAGGCGCTGTTCGATGCGACCGGCACGACCTATGGCGTCGATCCCTATATCCTTGGCGCCATCTGGGGCATGGAAACCGACTATGGCGCGGTGTTGGGCAACAGGAAGCTGATCCGGCCGATCATCCGCTCGCTGGCCACGCTGGTGCACCAGCGGCGCGGGCGGCTCAAGGAAGACGAAGCCGATTTCATCGCGGCGCTGCTGCTGGTGCAGCGCGGACCGCTCGATCGCGACACGCTGGTCGGGTCATGGGCCGGGGCGATCGGGCACCTGCAGGTCAACCCCTCCAACGTCATTGCGCATGGGCGCGATGGTGACAGCGACGGCCGCGTCGATCTGCACAATTCGCTGCCCGATGCGCTGGCAACCAGCGCCACGTTCCTGCGCGACCTCGGCTATCAGCCGGGGATCGACTGGGGGTTTGAAGTCGAGCTGCCCAAGGGGTTCGACTACCTGCTGGCGACGCGCGAGGAGTTGCGGCCGGTGCGGTTTTTTGCCGAGCGTGGCGTGACGCGGGTCAGGGGCCGCAATTTTGCCAGCCTCGACGAGCCGGTGTTTCTCTATGTACCTGCCGGGCACAATGGTCCGAAGTTCCTGATGACCCGCAATTATCTGGTGCTCAAGGGCTATAATTTCTCCGACAGCTATGCGCTGTCGGTGGCCCATATGACGGACCGGCTGAAGGGTTCGGGCGGGTTCGAGCAGTCGTGGCCGACCAGGACGAAATTCCCCAATCTGCAGCAGCGCAAGGCGATCCAGCAGGCGCTGATCGATCTGGGGCTCTACAAGGGCGCCGTGGATGGTCGCATCGGGCCGATCAGCCAGGCGGCCTATGCGCAGTTCCAGGCCAGTCGCGGCGAGATTGCCGACGGCTTCATCACGCTGGCCAGCTACGAGGAACTGGCTGCAGCAACGCGGTAGAGAACCCGTGAGGCACCTTATTTTCGGCCGCGTGTTGGGTTAAGTGTCGCATATGAAGAAGCGCAATCCGTTCCTCATCTGGATCATTGGCCTGGTGGTCGCGGCACTGGTTCTCACCGACATGCTGCCGATCATGGTATCGGCGCAGGAAGCGGCCATTACGTCCGTGCCGGTGCTGAACGCGCCGGCGGCGCCCGACCGGGTCCGCGTGGCGCAGGAACAGGCACCGCGCAAGCGCAAGACACTGATGGACCTGCTGTTCGGTGGCAATGACGATCAGCAGCCGGAAGTGCCGCCGGTGGTCGAAAAGCCCGTCGTGGTGCGGCCGAAAGCGGAACTGCCGCCGGCCAAGCCGAAGATCCCCAAGAACGATACGGCGGTGCGGCTCGCGGTATTCGGCGACTCGCTGGGCGTGGACCTGGCCCGGGCGCTGGATCGCTACTACGAGGAAGACCCCAATATCGCGATCATATCGCAGGCGGTGGGGGATACCGGGTTCGTGCGCAAGGATGTGCTCGACTGGAATGTGAAGGTGGCCGAGCAGATCGAGGCCAACAGCTTCGACATTGCGGTGTTCATCATCGGCATCAACGATCGCCAGAAGATGCGGCTCAACGATGTCAGCTATGGCTCGCTGTCGCCGGAATGGACCGTCGAGTACCAGCAGCGCGTCTCCGATGTGGTGGGCAAGCTGCGGGCCGCCAACAAGCCGACGATCTGGGTCGGGCTGCCGCCGATGTCGGGCGGCGCCTATGCCAAGACGATGGCCGGCATCAGCGAGATCCAGCGGCTGGCGGCGTTTTCGGGCGGGGCCGAGTTCCTCGACATCTATGAGCGGTTCGCCGACGAGGATGGGCAGTACACATCTTACGGTCCCGATCTCAACGGCAAGAATGTCCGCATGCGCAAGGATGACGGTATCCACTTCTCCTCGGCCGGCGCGGACAAGCTGGCCTTCTATCTGGCGCAGTCTCTGAGGCTCTATTATCGCGGCGCCGGTTCGGTCGGGCTCGAGGTGGCCGATCCGTTGCTCGGCACCGAGGCGCAGATGATGCTGCGGCCGCCATTCCAGGGGCTGGGGCAGATGCAATTGCTGGAAGTGGCCGGGGCGGTGATCTCGCTCACCCACTCGCAGCGGCGGGCGCTCGACCTGATCGTTGCCGATCCGGCGGTGGTGGAACCGGCAAGCTTTGACCGGCAGATGATGCTGGAGGCGCCCGTGGGGCGCGCCGATGCCTTCGGGGTCGGCAAGCTGCCCGATGCCGCTGTCGAGGAGACTGCCGCGGCGCAATAGCGCGTCGCCCTTTCAGAGCAAGGGCGTGCAGCCCATATGAGAGGACCATCGCAAACGAAGGTCTTCCCTATGCAAAGTGTCTACCAAGAGTCGTTCGGTTCTCCCTCCGAGGTGCTGAAGACGGGTAATCGTCCCGAGCCGCAGCCGGGCGCCGGGCAGGCGCGCGTGCGGCTGGTGATGTCGCCGATCCACAACCACGACCTGATGACCATTGCCGGCCGCTACGGCTACAAGCCGGCCATGCCCTATGTGCCGGGCACCGAGGCGCTCGGCGTGGTCGAAGCGCTGGGCGAGGGGGTGACCAACCTCAAGGTCGGACATCGGGTGGCGGGCGGCGCCTCGTCGGCCTGGGCCGAGACCTATCTGGTCGATGCGGCCCGCGCCGTGCCGGTGCCGGACAGTATCGGCGACGAGACCGCCTGCCAGATGGTGTCCATGCCGCTGAGCGCCAAGATGGTGCTGCACGTCATGGGGGCCAAGGCCGGCGACTGGGTGATCCAGAACGCGGCCAACGGCGCGGTCGGCAAGATGGTGTCGGCGTTCGCCGCCGAACAGGGGATCAATGTCGTCAGTCTGGTGCGCCGTGCCGCCGGCGTCGAGGAACTGGCGCGCCTCGGCATTGCCAATGTGGTGGCCACCGATGCGCCGGACTGGCAGCAGGCGGTGCGCGACCTCAGCAAGGGAGCGTCCATCGGCTTTGGCATCGACTCGATCGGCGGATCGGCCTCGGACGACATTTTTACCCTGATGGGCGAGGGCTCGACGCTCTATTCGTTCGGTGCGCTGACCGGCCAGCCGCTGCAGATTTCGGCCGCCAACCTCTTGTTCAAGCAGGCCCGGGTCGAGGGGTTCTGGCTGGGCAAGCTGCTGCAGACCACGCCGCCCGAACTGGTTGGCAGGATGGTCGGCGAGATCGTCGCCAAGGCCGCGTCCGGCGCACTCAAGCTCGATATCGGTGACCGGTTCCGGCTGGCCGACGCAGCCCAGGCAGCGGCGGCGTCGGGCGTGCCGGGACGTGCCGGAAAGATCGTGCTGGTGCCGTAGGGGGCGCCTCTCAGGCCCTGCCGACGCAGTACCTATGAGACCTCATGGTGAGCCTGTCGAACCACGAGGTCGGGAACAACCATCGGTGCCACGACCTCGTCCTTCGACAGGCTCAGGATGAGGTCTACTGGGACTCCGGCCGCTCGCCGACGCGCTTCACGGATTCTAGGTCAGTCTTCCCTCCCCCTTGAGGGGAGGGATCGAGGGTGGGGGGGTGGTTCAGTTAGCTGCCGATGGCCCCCCACCGCTATCCCCTCCCCTCAAGGGGCATGGGACCTGACTGCGGCATCCCGGCGTACAAACAAAAAAGGGGCGCCGTGGCGCCCCTTGCGTAAATCAGAGTGCCGTGGCTCAGCGCGGCAGGTCGGTGGTGCCCATCAGGTGCTGGTCGATGGAGCGGGCGCACTGGCGGCCTTCGCGGATGGCCCAGACCACCAGCGACTGGCCGCGACGCATGTCGCCGCACGAGAAGATCTTTTCCTTCGACGACTTGTACTGGATGGTATCGGCCAGCACGTTGCCGCGCTTGTCGAGATCGAGGCCGGCCTCCTTGATCATGCCGTCCTGGACCGGGCCGAGGAAGCCCATGGCGAGCAGCACGAGGTCCGCCTTGAGGACGAACTCGGTGCCGGGGATCGGCTGAAACTTCTCGTCGGCGCGGGCGCAGTGCAATTCCTTGACCTGGCCGCCTTCACCCTCGAAGCGCACCGTGGCAACGGCGAAGTCGCGGGTGACGCCTTCTTCCTGGCTGGAGGAGGTGCGCATCTTCATCGGCCAGTTCGGCCAGGTGAGGAGCTTGTTTTCCTTCTCGGGCGGGGCGGGCATGATTTCGATCTGGGTGACCGAAAGCGCGCCCTGGCGGTTCGAGGTGCCGATGCAGTCCGAACCGGTGTCGCCGCCGCCGATCACCACCACGTGCTTGCCGCCGGCAAGGATGGGGGTGACGTTGTCGAGCGGCTCGTCGGTGACGCGCTTGTTCTGCTGGCTGAGGAAATCCATGGCAAAATGGATGCCCTGCAGTTCGCGACCGGGGATCGGCAGGTCGCGCGGCTTTTCGGCGCCGCCCGCGAGTGCCACCGCGTCATACTTGGTGGTCAGTTCGTCGAGGGTGATGTCGTGGCCGACATGCACGCCGGTATGCAGCACAACGCCTTCGGCCTCCATCTGCTCGACGCGGCGGTCGATGACGGTCTTGTCGAGCTTGAAGTTGGGAATGCCGTAGCGCATCAGGCCGCCGATCTGGTTGGCCTTCTCATAGAGATGCACATCGTGGCCGGCGCGTGCCAGCTGCTGGGCGCAGGCCATGCCGGCCGGGCCCGAGCCGACGACGGCGACGGACTTGCCGGTGCGGTTCGGGTTGACCAGCGGCGTGATCCAGCCCTCGGCCCAGCCCTTGTCGACAATGGCGCATTCGATGGTCTTGATGGTGACCGGGGTGTCCGGCAGGTTCAGGGTGCAGCTGGCCTCGCAGGGCGCGGGGCAGATGCGGCCGGTGAACTCGGGGAAGTTGTTGGTCGAGTGCAGGTTCTTGAGCGCCTTGAGCCAGTCGCCGCGATAGACCAGATCGTTCCAGTCGGGGATCTGGTTGTTCACGGGACAGCCGGTGTGACAATACGGAATGCCGCAATCCATGCAGCGCGCCGCCTGTTCGCGCGTGCCTTCGTCGCCCAGCGGAATGACGAATTCCTGGTACGACTTCAGACGCTCGGGAACCGGCTTGTACTTGCGGTCGCGGCGGTCGATTTCGAGAAAGCCTGTGATCTTGCCCATTGTTCTTGTTCCCCCGCGCCTTATTCGGCCGCAACCTGGGCCGCAGCCCGTTCCTTGTCCATTGCCGCCAGGGCCTTGCGGTACTCGACCGGCATGACCTTGCGGAACTTGGGCAGGTAGGTGTCCCAGTTCGTCAGGATGTGATTGGCGCGCGAGGAGTCGGTGAAACTCTTGTGGCGTGCAATCAGCTGATAGAGACGGTCGGCATCGCCGCGGCCGAGATCCTGCACGATCTCGACGACGCCCATGGTCTGCAGGTCGCCCGACTGGTGGAAGTCGCGCGAGCTGATGCGCTCCTCTTCCTCCACCGGTTCGAGTTCGACCATCGACATGTTGCAACGGCTCTCGAAGGTCTCGTCCTCGTCGAGGACATAGGCAACGCCGCCGGACATGCCTGCCGCGAAGTTGCGGCCGGTCTTGCCCAGCACCACCACCACGCCGCCAGTCATGTACTCGCAGCCGTGATCGCCGGTGCCCTCGACCACGGCGATGGCGCCGGAGTTGCGGACCGCGAAGCGCTCGCCGGCGACGCCACGGAAGTAGCACTCACCGGTGATGGCGCCGTAGAGCGCGGTATTGCCGATGATGATCGAGTCCTCGGCGACATAGCCGCGGGCTTCGGGCGGACGCACCACGAGGCGCGCACCCGACAGGCCCTTGCCGACATAGTCGTTGGCTTCGCCCACCAGATCGAAGGAAATGCCGTGCGCGGCCCAGGCGCCAAACGCCTGGCCGGCGGTGCCGGTCAGCGAGATGGCGATGGTGTCGTCGGGCAGGCCGGCATGGCCATAGCGCTTGGCGACTTCGCCGCCCAGCATGGCACCGACCGAGCGATCGACGCTGGTGATCTTTTCCTCGATCCTGACCGGCGTGCCGTTCTCCAGGGCCGGCATGGCCTTGGCGATCAGCGTACGGTCGAGAACCTTGTCGATCGGATGGTTCTGGCTCTCGGTGTGGGTGATGCCCACGCCCTCACCAGCGACCGGCTTCCAGAACAGCTTGGAGAAATCGAGCCCCTTGGCCTTCCAGTGGGTGATGGCCGCGGTCTTGTCGAGCATCTGCATCTGGCCGACCATTTCGTCGAAGTTCCGGAAGCCCAGTTCGGCCATCAGCTCACGCACTTCCTCGGCGACGAAGAAGAGGTAGTTGATGACGTGCTCGGGCTTGCCGGTGAAGCGGGCGCGCAGCACCGGGTCCTGGGTGGCGATGCCAACCGGGCAGGTGTTGAGATGGCACTTGCGCATCATGACGCAACCGGCAGCGATCAGCGGCGCGGTGGCGAGGCCGAATTCGTCGGCGCCGAGCAGGGCGCCGATGACCACGTCGCGACCGGTGCGGATACCGCCATCGACCTGCACGGCGATACGGCTGCGCAGCTTGTTGCCGACCAGCGTCTGGTGGGTTTCCGCGAGGCCGATTTCCCACGGCGAGCCGGCATGCTTGAGCGAGGTCAGCGGGCTGGCGCCGGTGCCGCCTTCGTAGCCGGAGATGGTGACGTGATCGGCACGCGCCTTGGCAACGCCGGCAGCAACGGTGCCGACGCCGACTTCGGAGACGAGCTTGACCGAGACCAGGCCGGTCGGGTTGACGTTCTTGAGGTCGAAGATCAGCTGCGCCAGATCCTCGATCGAATAGATGTCGTGGTGCGGCGGCGGCGAGATCAGGCCGACGCCCTTGGTCGAGTGACGCACCTTGGCGATGACGTCGTTGACCTTGTCGCCGGGCAACTGGCCGCCTTCGCCGGGCTTGGCACCCTGCGCCATCTTGATCTGCATCATGTCGGAGTTGACCAGGTATTCCGTGGTCACGCCGAAGCGGCCCGAGGCGATCTGCTTGATCGCCGAGCGCATGGAATCGCCGTTGGGCATGGGCGTGAAGCGGTCCACTTCCTCGCCGCCCTCACCGGTGTTCGACTTGCCGCCAATCCGGTTCATGGCAATGGCCAGCGTGGTGTGGGCCTCGCGGCTGATCGAGCCATAGGACATGGCGCCGGTGGAGAAGCGCTTGACGATATCGACCGCGGGCTCGACTTCCTCGAACGGCACGGGCGAACGGCCGTCTTCGGCAGCCCCCTTGAGGCGGAACAGCGAGCGGATGGTGACGTACTTGTCCTCGACCTCGTTCACGTTCCTGGCGAATTCGCGATACTTGTCCTGGGCATTGCCGCGCGCGGCGTGCTGCAGGGCCGCCACCGTCTCGGAGCGCCAGACATGGGCCTCGCCGCGCTGACGGAAGGCATAGTCGCCACCGATATCGAGCGTATCCTCGAGCACCGGCGAATTGCCGAAGGCTTCGATGTGGCGCTTGACGGTTTCTTCGGCGATCTCGGCGAGACCGGCGCCTTCGATGGTGGTGGCGGTGCCGGTGAAGTAGCTGCGAACGAAGTCGGAGGTGAGGCCGACGGCGTCGAAAATCTGCGCGCCGCAATAGGACTGATAGGTCGAGATGCCCATCTTGGCCGTGACCTTGAGGATGCCCTTACCGATGGCCTTGATGTAGCGGTAGACGATCTCGTGCTCGTCCACCTCGGAGGGGAAGTCCTTCTTCATGGCGAGCAGGGTTTCAAACGCCAGGTACGGGTTGATCGCCTCGGCGCCATAGCCGGCCAGAGCACAGAAGTGATGGATCTCGCGGGCCTCCCCGGTCTCGACCACAAGGCCCACCGAGGTGCGGAGGCCCTTGCGGATGAGGTGATGGTGCACGCCTGCGGTCGCCAGCAGCGCTGGTATTGCCACGCGGTCGCGGTTCATGCCGCGATCGGACAGGATGATGATGTTGTCGCCCGAGTGGACCGCCATCTCGGCTTCCGAGAACAGCTGGTCGAGCGCCGCCTTCATGCCGTCGGCGCCCTGTTCGACCGGATAGGTGATGTCGAGCGTCTTTGAGCGGAACGGGTTGTTGTCCATGCCGCCGATGGCGCGGATCTTTTCCAGGTCGTCATTGGTCAGGATCGGCTGGCGCACTTCGAGGCGCTGCCGCTTGCTGCCGCCGGAGAGGTCGAGCACGTTCGGGCGCGGGCCGATGAACGAGACGAGGCTCATCACCAGCTCTTCGCGGATCGAGTCGATCGGCGGGTTGGTGACCTGCGCAAAGTTCTGCTTGAAATAGGTGTAGAGCAGCTTGGACTTGTTCGAGAGCGCCGAGATCGGCGTGTCGGTGCCCATGGAGCCGACGCCTTCCTGCCCGGTGGTTGCCATCGGTGTAAGGAGCAGCTTGAGGTCTTCCTGCGTGTAGCCGAAGGCCTGCTGCCGGTCGAGCAGCGGCGTGTCGGACACCCACGGCTCGTGCGGCACGGCCGGCAGGTCCTCGAGCACGATCTGGGTGCGGCCGAGCCACTGCTTGTAGGGATGCGCGGTCGAGAGATCGCGCTTGATCTCCTCGTCCGAGACGATGCGGCCCTGCTGCAGGTCGATGAGCAGCATCTTGCCCGGCTGAAGGCGCCACTTCTGCTTGATGCGGTCGGCCGGAATGGGCAGCACGCCGGCTTCCGAGGACATGACGACCTCATCGTCCTCGGTCACCAGATAGCGCGCCGGCCGCAGGCCGTTGCGGTCGAGCGTGGCACCGATGCTCAGGCCATCCGAGAAGCACATGGCGGCGGGGCCGTCCCACGGCTCCATCATGGCGGCGTGATACTCGTAGAAGGCGCGACGATCCTCATCCATGAGCGGGTTGCCGGCCCAGGCTTCGGGGATCAGCATCATGGCCGCATGCGGCAGCGAGTAGCCGCCGCGCAGCAGGAATTCGAGGGCGTTGTCGAAGCAGGCGGTGTCCGACTGGCCGGGATAGGAAATCGGCCAGAGCTTCTGGATGTCACCGCCGAACAGCGGCGAGGCCACCGAGGCCTGGCGGGCGGCCATCCAGTTGACGTTGCCGCGCACGGTGTTGATCTCACCGTTGTGGCAGACGAAGCGATAGGGATGCGCGAGGCGCCAGCTGGGGAAAGTATTGGTCGAAAAGCGCTGGTGCACGAGCGCGAGCGCCGACTCGAAGTCGGGCTCGTGCAGGTCGCGATAATAGGCGCCCAGCTGGGCGGCAAGGAACATGCCCTTGTAGACCAGGGTGCGGCAGCTCATCGAGACGACATAGAAGTCGTTCTGCTTGCCTTCGAAGGCCGAGAAGATCTTGGCCGAGGTCACCTTGCGGATGATGTAGAGCTTGCGCTCGAAGGCATTCTCGTCGGCGAGGTCAGCGGACCGGCCGATGATGATCTGGCGGTGATAGGGCTCGGTGGCGACGATTTCGGGGGCCTTGGAGAGCGAGGAATTGTCGCTCGGCACGTCGCGCCAGCCGATCACGGTCTGGCCTTCGTCCTCGATGACGCGGGCAACGACGCGCTCCATCTTGGCGCGCAGTTCGGGATCCTGCGGCATGAAGATTGCGCCGACGGCATACTGGCCGGGCTCGGGCAGGCTGATGCCCTGCTCGGCCATCTGCCGCGCGAAGAACTTGTGCGGAATCTGCACCATGATACCGGCGCCGTCGCCCATCAGCGGATCGGCGCCGACAGCGCCGCGATGCTCGAGATTCTCGAGGATCGCCAGACCGTTCTGGACGATCTTCTGGCTCGGCTGGTTCTTGAGGTTGACGATGAAGCCGACACCGCAGGCATCGTGCTCGCGCAGCGGATCGAACAGGCCGCCGGCCTTGGGCGCGACCTCGTCATAGGTGGGGCGCAGGGCGATATCGGTTTTGCGCATGGCGGTTTCCGATACGGGCAAAGAGTGCGAACCGTTCCGTGAGTGTGCCATTTGCAAAGTCCTCGCTGTTGCAGCCGTCGATCCGGGAAACCCCGGGGGTTGTATCCTTTCGACGCGCCTTCGTCCCGTCCCGTACTTCAGTGTACGGCGCGAAACCGACGGCGCAATCATTTAGTGGAGAGCGGCTCTGCATCCAAATGGCCGCTCGTCTGGGCTTGATAAGGCCCCACCTCTCCGTTTCCGCATTCGAGCGCGGTCCAGCCGGAGCTGCGTGTGAAACGCGCCGGGGAGACCGGTGGTCCACTAATTGGACAGTTGTGCTGTCCTATCGAGCCTACATTTGCACAGTTCCAAACTAGCGGCAAGCGGTTGATGCCACTTTTTTGCCCCGTTGTGACCGGGCGCCTGTAGGAGATCGCAGGCGGAATAGGAAAGTTGTAGGAGTCCGGGGCGCGGCGCGCCACGGGTGCGCCGCCGCGGCGGCCGGGACCGATAGGAAATGTGGCGGTCAGCGGGTGCTGTCGAGCGCCGCGATCAGCTCGACCTCGGAGGCGTAGTTGCCGAGTTCGGTGCGAGCCATCTCGAGCATCAGGATGCGGCGGCGCGTCACCTGCTTGGCTTCCTGCTTGGCGCTGATCTGGGCATCGAGCCGGTCCACGAAGAGGTTGCGGCCCTCCTCGTTGCGACGGACGCGCTTGCGCAGCACATCGAGGGCGGCCATGTCGCGATCGGCGCGGTGCTCCGACAGCCGGGCCTCGCTAAGGCCGGTGTCGACGGCGCCGCGCATCTGGGCGACGAAATCGACACGGTCGACGCCCAGACCGGTGGCGATGGCGGTGGCGACGGCGGCGTCGAACATATCGGCCAGAATCAGCGCCACGTCCTTGCGCAGCGTCTCGATGCCCTGTTCATCAACGATGCCGGTTTCGTCATAGAGCCGCCGGGCCTCCGGATCGGAGAGCAGCGAGAAGGCGCGGGCCACGGCGATAAACACCTCCGGGTCGCCACCGCGATCCGGATGGGCCGTCTGCACGCGCTGCCGATAGGCCGTCTTGATCGCCGGGCCACTGGCCGAGCGCGGCACGCCGAGCAGATCGTATGGATCGAAGGTTGTCATGGCCGAGGGATAACATGAGAAGACCGGGATGCGGCAAGGGGGGCGGTCTGGATTGCGGTCGCCCACAGCCAACTACAGCTCTCCTTCCCCACCCGGCTGCGCTATGGGCCTAGCTCAAGCGGCGCTGCCGCAAGGGCAGGGGGGACGAGCCTTTCGGGTGTCGCACCACTACCCTCACCCCTCACACATCTCTCACCCCTCATAGTGAGCCTGTCGAACCACGAACCACGAGGGGCTGCACCGGGGTGCGCTACCTTGCGGCGTGCCCGACCTCGTCCTTCGACAGGCTCAGGATGAGGTCTCTCTGCTGTTGGAGGCACATGGCCTGCCACCCCGCCGGATGTCATCCCGGCGGCGGCCGGGACCCAGTATCCGCCAGCGTTTGCGATATCCCCGCCAGCCCCTCCGCCACCCTCCCCCTCGCGGGGAGGGTCGGGGTGGGGGCGAGAGCCCCGATGCGTCATTCATCCCGCCGATGTCATTTCCCGCACGGAAGACACCTGCAAGCCTCTGACGCCGCAGGATGATCCAGCCCCGTCGCAAAACTTGTCCCCGCCCTCACCGCCGGGCGTACTCTTCCCCCATCTCCCCGCGACGGACGGGAAGCGCGACGAACGCTTGCGGAGGGGACTGCCGGGAGGGGGAAGGGAGTCGTCTCACGCCCCTGGGCCAGGCGCACGGAGTTGAAAAGGGGCGGCAAGTCGGGCTCCAGTCTCCCGAAGCGCGGGACAATGCCACAAAACCCGGTTCCCCGAGGCGGCTACCGTCTCGTTATTATCATACCCAGAGACGGCAAGCGCCTCGGGGCCCGATCCAACACACAGCAACCGGAGGCGGTCACGCCGGCCGGGCGGAGAGGCATGCAAAAAAGGGACCCGCAGCCGACGCCGCGGATCCCTTCTGCGCAAGGAGGTCAAGTCAGTCGAGATGGCTCTTGAGGAACCACAGGAACTTGTCGAGGTCGCGGGAATAGGCGGTGAGAATGTCGGCGGCGTCGGCATCGCCGGCCTCGTCGGCGGCATCGATGCCCTCGCGGACCGAGGTAGCGAGTGCGGCGTAGCGTTCAACGAGCGCCTGCAGATGGTCGGTCACCTTCCGAATGTCCGTGGGATAGGCGGTCAGCCGGCTCTGCTTGGCGACGACCTGGCTGGTGCCCAGCGCGATACCGTCCAGCTGGGCGACACGCTCGGCAATGGTATCGACATGGGTGTCGAGGGCCGTGCGGAAGGTGTCGAGCATTTCGTGAACGGCAATGAAATTGGGGCCGCGCACGTTCCAGTGGGCCTGCTTGGTAATCAAGGCCAGATCAATGGCATCGGCCAGATGCGCATTCATCTGCGCGGCGATGGTGGTCTTGGTGTTCGACTTCAGTCCGATTTCGGGGGTCTTCATCATGCAACCTCGTTGACGCTGATACTGGGAAGACAATGGCAGAGCGGCGCTCAAGTTCCTTGTACGGGCCGATCAGATGCAAAAAGCGCAGCCCCGATACCGGGACTGCGCCTTGTTTCCGTTCACCTGGCCACAGCAACTGGCGGACCAGGCTGTCGTGACCGGAACTTAGTTGACCGTCTGGTCTTCGATGGTCTTGCTGGCGGTCGAAATGGCGATCGTCCGGGGCTTCTTGGACTCGGGCAATTCGCGCTTGAGTTCGACGTGCAGCAGGCCGTTCTCGAGCCGGGCGCCGGTGACCTCGACATGCTCGGCAAGCTGGAAGCGAAGCTCGAAGGCCCGCTCGGCAATGCCGCGATGGAGGAACTCGCGCTGGTTCTCTTCACCTTCGGGTGCCTTGGCACCCTTGATCGTCAGGCCGTTTTCCTTGCTCTCGATGGCAATGTCGGACTCGGCGAAACCGGCGACAGCGATCGAGATGCGGTAGGCGTTCTCGCCGACCTTTTCGATGTTGTAGGGCGGGTAGGATTTGGCTTCCTGGCCAACCAGCCCGTCGAGGCGGTTGAACAGACGGTCAAAGCCGACGGTCGAGCGGTAGAAGGGGGTGAAATCGATGGTCTGCATTCTCACATTCTCCTGTTTGAGCAACGTGTTACGGGTGTCCCACGAGTCTTCCCTCTCTGAGGCGAAGTCTCATTCCCGGGTGTCCCGATCCCCGGAACAGCCGGCGGATGCAGAAGATGTAGGGGGTGATTTTTACGGTTCAAGGGCTCGCGAAAAAGCCAGATGAACTGAAAATGAACGGGCGTCTCAAACGCCGTTCAGGTGGCCATTGCTAAACCCGCAACTGTGCTGACTGTCTGCTGCAGGGGCACACAACGAATGCGCCGCCGTCACCCGCCCCCCGCACGGTGGCACATCCAAGGAAAGCCAGTGTTCCATCCGGGACGCTGGCTTTTCCGTTTCGGAAGATGTTCCCGCTGCGCGGGGAATCCGGTACGAGAGGGCCATGAACGCAGTCGTCGATCCCAACGGGCCCTCGCTGGCCAACGTGCCGTCCAATCCCGTGCCGGAAGGCGCGCGCGTGGGCCTGTTCGAGACCAGCGACAAGGTGCAGTTGCGCTATGCACTTTTCCCCAAGACCCAGGGCGCACCGAAGGGCACGGTCTGCCTGGTGCAGGGGCGCACCGAATTCATCGAGAAGTATTTCGAGACCATCGCCGATTTCCAGTCGCGCGGCTTTGCCGTCGCGACCTTCGACTGGCGCGGGCAGGGCGGCAGCCAGCGGCTGATCCGCAACAAGAAGCTCGGGCACGTCAACAAGTTCGACGACTACTGGACCGATCTGCAGAGCTTTCACACCTCGATCCTGCTGCCCGACAGTCCCGGCCCCTACTATCTGGTCGGCCACTCGATGGGCGGCCTGGTGAGCCTTTACGCGGGGGCGCGCGATCGCATGATGTTTGATCGCATCTTCCTGTCGGCGCCGATGGTGGGGCTGGACCGACAGCCGTTCTCCATGGCGGGGATGGCGGCCGTCACCAAAGCCATGTGCTGGATCGGGCTGGGGCGCATGGCCATCGGCCGGAAAGCCGACAAGCCGGCGTCCGAGATGCCGTTCGCCGGCAATCCGGTGACGTCCGATGTCACGCGCTTCATGCGCTCGGTCGATGTGCTCAAGGCGCGGCCCGATCTTGAAGTCGGCAATCCGACGGTGCGCTGGGCGGCGTCGGCGTTCTCGGCCATGGCCGGCGCCGGCACCGATGCCTTTCCCGGCGACATCCGGATTCCCGTGCTGATGCTGGCCGCGGCCCGCGATGAAATCGTCTCGACCAGTGCCATCGAAACGCTGGGGCTGCGGATGCGCACCGGCCGCCACGCCATTGTCGCGGCGGCCAAGCACGAGATGTTCATGGAAAACGACGATATCCGCGGCCAGGTGTTTGCCGCGTTCGACGCCTTCATTACCAACCAGAGCGGCTAGGCGTTGAGACTTTCGAGCGCCGCCGCGTGCAGTTCCGGCGTCGCCGCCGCCACGCAGTTGCCGCCCTGTTCGGGCGCGCCGCCGTCCCAGGTGGTAACCACGCCGCCAGCATTGCGGATGATCGGGATCAGCGGGCAGATGTCGACGTTCTTCAGGCCGGCCTCGACCACCAGATCGATGTGGCCGGCGGCCATCAGGGCGTAGCCGTAGCAGTCGAGGCCGTAGCGGGTGGTGAGCGCCTTGCCGCGAATGGCGTTCCAGGCGTCCACCGTGCCTGTGAGCTCGAAAATTTCCGGTGAGGTCGCCGTCATCTTGGCCTTCGCTAGCTCCGTCACTGTCGAGGTCTTGAGCGGCAGGTGCTGGGAGCCGCGATAATATCCGGCCTCGCCCGGGAGGCTCAGATAGACCTCGCCGGTGAAGGGCTGCGCCATCAGTCCGGCGACAGCGGCGCCGTCGACGGTCAGGCCGATCAGCGTGCCCCATACCGGCACCCCGGTGATGAAGGCACGGGTGCCATCGATCGGGTCGATGATCCAGGCGAAGGGCGCCGAGCCGGATTTGTCCTCCCACTCCTCGCCAATGATGGAATGCTCGGGAAAGCGGCCGCCGATGAGGTCGCGGATGGCCCGTTCCGCATCCCTGTCGGCTTCCGTCACCGGGTCGAACCCTTCGGCCAGCTTGTTGTCGACAGCGATGGCACTGCGGAAGCGGGGCAGGGTGCGGCTGGCGGCGATATCTGCAGCGTCCAGCATGGTCTTGCGAACGAGGCCAGCATCGAGGCCGCCGAGGGCGTCATGGGTCATTTATTACTCAAATCTTTGTTCTGCCGAATGTTTCCGGCGCGGATGCAGGTCTTCGGTGGTGAGTTGCTGCAATAATGACCGAGTGCACTGATTCATTTTTGCAACAAATGCGGGTGTTCAACTGTTAACAGGCGCTGCTCAGCTTGCCCAAAGGGGCAAATCAGTTCACCCGATAAGGTGCATGATGGATCGGCATCCTGCATTGTTCTGCGGCATACTGGCAGAAGTTGTGGTTTGCCAATCGTTTCCTCCCTTGACTGGGCCGCTTCGGCGGCCCTTTTTCTGCGGCCTACTCGGCGGCGAGCTTGGCGTCGGCGGGCGGCATCGATTGCAGAACCGATGCATCAAGGCCAATCAGGGCGACGATCAGGCGATCGACGATCTGGCGCATGGCGCCGAAATTGGCCGATGGCTGCAGTGTGACCTCATTCATATAGAGATGCCGGCTGATTTCCACCTGCAGTGCATGCACGCCGTGCTGCGGCCGCCCGTAGGTGCGCGTACAGAACCCGCCCGCATAAGGCCGGTTCCGGGCGACCCGCAGGCCGGCGCCGGAAAACACGGTCTCGGCGAGGTCAACCAGCGCGGCCGAGCAGGTGGTGCCGTAGCGGTCGCCGAGGACGATGTCCGGAGCCGCGCGGTCGCCGGCACGGGCGAGGCGCGGCATGGAATGGCAGTCGATCAGGATGGCCACGCCATAGGCCGCGTGAGCCTCGGTCAGCAGCTTCTGCATGGTGGCGTGGTAGGGCTGGTAGATGCCTTCGATGCGCATGCGGGCGTCGGCCAGCGTCAGCCGCTCGCGATAGATCGGCTTGTTTTCGGCGACGACCCGCGCCAGTGTGCCAAGTCCGGCAGCGACGCGCGGGCTGGTGGTGTTGAACCGGTCCGACAGCGGCTCGGCAAACATCTGCGGGTCGAGTTCCCAGGGCTCGCGGTTGACGTCGAGATAGGCGCGCGGAAAGTGCGCCCGCAGCAGCGGGGCGCCCAGATGCGGGGCGCGACTGAACAGGTCGTCGACATAGGCATCCTCGGACTGCCGGATCGACAGATGATCGAGCCTGGTCATGCCGAGGAAGCGCTCGGGGTAGTCGCGGCCGGAGTGGGCGGAGTTGAACAAAAGCGGTGCGGTCAGCCGCCTGGGGCGGATGGTCTCAAAGGCAGGTTTGTCCCAATAGTCGGACTGCACCGAAAATCCCTGCTGGCCAGGCACACAAATCGTCCAGTCACTGTGCCTGTCCCTCGCAAGAATGTCCACAAGTGGCAGAATCTTGGGGGGTGCACGCCGATCGTGAGTTGCGAAGCGCGAAACTTGCTCTAAACATCGGGTGGAATGCTGCGCCTGATTTGGGCGTGGTCGCCATGCCGATGAGGGATCCATGAAGCGGATACTGCTCGCCGAAGACGATAACGACATGCGCCAGTTCCTGACGCGGGCGCTCAAGACCGCCGGCTACGAGGTGGTGTCGTTCGATAATGGGAAGTCGGCCTACGAGCGGCTGCGCGAGGAGCCGTTCTCGCTGCTGCTCAGCGATATCGTGATGCCGGAAATGGACGGAATCGAACTGGCGCGACGAGCCACCGAACTCGATCCGGACCTCAAGGTGATGTTCATCACCGGTTTTGCCGCTGTGGCGCTCAACCCGGATTCGGATGCGCCCAAGGATGCATCGGTGCTGAGCAAGCCCTTCCACCTCAAGGACCTGGTCAACGAGGTTGAGAGGCTGCTGGCCGCCTGACGGGCGCGCTTGAAATCGAGACTTGACCCCGCGATGGAATTTTGGTCTATCGCGCGGCGGATCGGCACCCGGCCGGTCCACATCTGAGAGATGGGTGTATAGCTCAGCGGGAGAGCACTACCTTGACATGGTAGGGGTCACAGGTTCAATCCCTGTTACACCCACCATCTCTCTGAATACCCTCGCCTTTTCGGCGCGGTCTGGGATGGGTGTGTAGCTCAGCGGGAGAGCATCGCCTTCACACGGCGGGGGTCACAGGTTCAATCCCTGTCACACCCACCATTCCCTTCTCCTGCTTGATGACAGCAGGGTTCAGCCGGGCAGGTCCACCTCGAGCTGATCGATTTCGTAGCGCGCGATCAGGGCCGAAAGGTCGCCGCCGGGACCATTGCCACGGAATGCCTGGAGCGCTGCGGCATCGTCCCAGCTTTCGAAGATGTTGACCCGATCGGGATCGAGCAGGTCGGCGCTGACGGCGTAGTCGCGGCAGCCTCTGGCCTGCCGCGCTGCCCGGACGGCGTCCTTGGACTGTTCGAGCAGGCTGTCGCGCTTGCCGGCGTGGGCGACGAGATGTCCGCAAACGATGATCATTTATCCACCTGGCTGAACCAGTCCTACTCTAGGCCGGCCGGCGCGGGCCGCAAGGAGCGGCAAAGCAAAGCGCGCGCCAGTGGTCTGGCGCGCGCCGGGGTACTGCTGAACTTGGGCCGAAGCTACATGTAGGTTTCGGCGCCGGTTTCTGCCGGGAACAGGGCGGAAAGGTCGAGAATGGCGATCAGCCGGTCCTCGTTCTTGACGAGTCCGGAGACCTGGCCGGGATTGCGGCCGGACTTGGAGGCAGGTACCGGGCGCAGATCTTCGGGCTGCGCGAAAATGATGTCCGAGACGGTATCGACCATCAGGCCGACATCCTGATTCTGCAGGGAGACGACCAGCACGACCTGGCCGCTCTTGCCGCCACTGCCGCCCATGCCGCCCAGCATCGCCTCAAGGTCGTAGACCTGAACGATCGAGCCGCGAATATCGAGCACACCCTTGGCGCCGAACGGCTGCGAGGGCAGTTCGGTGGTCGGCGACCAGCTGCGGATCTCACGGACCGACATGATGTCGATGCCGAAGGCGCGGTCGCCGCAGGTGAAGGTCACGAACTGGTTGGGGACCCGGATTGCCGATTGCTGCTGGCTGGCGTCAGCCTCGATCTCGTGCATGGCTTGCATCAGAATTCTCTCCGGTCGTCTTTTCGGAACGTAATGGGGTGTATCCAGATCGATACGCAGGCACGAGCCTTGCACAGCATCTGTTAACAAAGGCAGAAGGCCGGCCGGATGGGCCTCTCGGGCGACGCAGGCCGGAGATGAACCGAAAATGAACAGAATGGTCCGCGGATGTTCAGGGTGGCGACCACATCCTGACCACTCGCAGCGTCACTATCCTTTCCACCCTCTCATCAGGAGGCGACCATGCCCATTTCCCTCAAATCCATCACCCGTGCGGCCATTGTGAGTGTCACGCTCGCCGGTGCCTCGCTGGCGGCGATGCCGGCGCAGGCGGCACCGAGCTTCAGCTTCGGCTTTCATGTCGGCGGCGGCAGTGGCGGCTATTATGGTCCGCGGGTTGACCGGCGCCATTGCCTGAGCGATCGGCAGGTGCGACGCATGCTGCAGCGCAACGGTTACGATCATATCCGCTTCACCGATCGCCGGGGCCGGATTGTCCAGGTGCGGGCCGAGCGCGGTCACCGCAACTATCGAGTCACGATCGATTCCTGCCGCGGCCGGATCATCGACGTCGACCGCCTGCGCCGCCGCTAAAACGCGAGGCTTGCCAGATGGGCCGAATTGGGTAACCATCGGTCATCGTCAACATGCAAGGAGGTGATCCAATGTCATATCAGAAATCGTCGGTTTCGAAGGGTCTTGGATCGATGCGCTTCCTGACGGAGCAGCCTCTGTCGTAGTTGCTACGGTCCCGCCTTCGGGCAGGAGACCGGACCAAATCGCGAAATCGGGAAGGGTCGTCCTCGTGGCGGCCCTTCTTTTTTTGTCCGGGAGGCGTTAGGAGCCTTGCCATGAACGACATGACCCTGGCTGGATCGTCCAGCAAACTGCAACCTTACCAGACGCGCCGGACGTTCGCGATCATCTCGCACCCGGACGCGGGCAAGACCACGCTGACCGAAAAGCTGCTCGCCAATTCCGGCGCTATCCAGCAGGCCGGCGCCGTGCGCGGCCGCTCCAACCAGCGCTCGACGCGGTCGGACTGGATGGAGATCGAGCAGCAGCGCGGCATTTCGATCACCTCGTCAGTGATGACGTTCGAGCATCTTGGCCTGACCTTCAACCTGCTCGATACGCCGGGCCACTCAGACTTTTCCGAGGATACCTACCGGACGCTGACGGCGGTCGATGCGGCGATCATGGTGATCGACGTCGCCAAGGGCATCGAGGCGCAGACCCTCAAGCTCTTCGAAGTGTGCCGGCTGCGCGACATTCCGATCATCACCTTTGCCAACAAGGTGGATCGCGAAGGCAAGGATCCGCTCGACATTCTCGACGAGATCGCTTCGACGCTGGCGCTCGACGTATCGCCGGTGGTCTGGCCGCTGGGTGGCGGTGTCGATTTCAAAGGCATTGTCGATGTTACGGCAGGCGTGGTGAAGCGTCCCAATGGCGAGGTCTGGAAGACCTTTACCGATGTCGACGCCCTCAGCCGCGACAACGAGTTCGCGATGGACCCGGTGATCCTTACCTCACTGGAAAATTTCGAGCTGGCGCGGGCCGGCTATCCAGAATTCGACCACGAGACCTATCTGGCAGGTCACCTGACGCCGGTCATCTTCGGATCGGCGCTGAAATCGGTCTCAGTGCCCGAACTGCTGACGGCGCTCGGCACGTGGGCGCCGGAGCCGCGACCGCAACCGGCAGAACCCAAACCGATCCAGCCCGATGACAGCAAGGTCAGCGGCTTCGTGTTCAAGGTGCAGGCCAATATGGACGCCAACCACCGCGATCGCATCGCCTTCGTGCGGCTGAGCTCAGGCACCTTCAAGCGCGGCATGCGGCTGAAGAATGTGCGCAGCGGCAAGGATATGGCGGTTTCCAACCCGATGTTCTTCTTCGGCCATGATCGCGAACTGGCCGAGGAGGCCGTGGCCGGCGACATTGTCGGCATTCCCAACCACGGGACGCTCAGCGTCGGCGATACGCTGACCGAGGGCGCGGCCATCAAGGTCACGGGCATTCCCAATTTTGCGCCGGAGATCATCCGGCGGGTGCGGCTGGCCGACCCGATGAAGTCCAAGCAGCTGGCCAAGGCGCTGAGCGACCTCGCCGAAGAGGGCGTGGCGCAGATTTTCCGGCGGATGATCGGCGCCGACTTCATCGTCGGCGTCGTCGGGCAGTTGCAGCTCGAAGTGCTGCAGGCCAGAATTCTGAAAGAATATAACGTCCCCATCACCTTCGAGAGCCTCAACTTCGAAATGGCCCGCTGGGTCGGCTGCGACGACAGGAAGGAGCTGGATCGCTTCATCTCGGCGCTCAAGATGGAGATGGCCGAGGACAAGTACGGCGACCCGGTTTACCTCGCGCAGAGCGAATGGTGGCTGCAACGCACACAGCGCGACTGGCCCAAGATCGAATTCTACAGCACCAAAGAGCGCCACTGAGGCGACCGCACTGCGTGACCGCACGAGTTGCGCAGCACTCACTTTCGGGAGAAGACCATGAACATGCGCACGCTTGGAAAAACCGGCTACGAGGTTTCTGAAATCGGGCTGGGGACCTGGCAGCTAGGGGAGAGTTTTGGCGCCCTGAACGACCAGACGGCGCAGGACATCCTGAAGACGGCACGCAAGCTGGACGTCAATTTCTGGGATACCGCCGACGTCTATGGCGGCGGCCAGTCGGAGAGCCGGATCGGCGCCTTCAAGGACAAGAAGGGCGTGTTCGTCGCGACCAAGCTGGGCCGCGGCGGGCAGTTCCCCGGGATGACCGGCTACAACCGCAAGAACGTCAAGGAGAGCCTCACCGGTTCGCTGAAGCGCATCGGTGGCGAGACGCTGGACCTGGCGCAGCTGCATTGCATCCCTACCGATGTGCTGCGCGATGGCGAGATCTTCACAATTCTCGATGACCTGCGCGACGAGGGACTGATGCGGCACTACGGCGCCAGCGTCGAGAACGTCGAGGAGGCGCTGATCTGCCTGACCGCGCCGAACCTGGCGACGCTGCAGATCATCTTCAACCTGTTCCGGCAGGACTATGCGACGGAAGTGCTCCCCAAGGCGCAGGAGCGCAATGTCGGCATCATTGTCAGGCTGCCGCTGGCCTCGGGCCTGCTGTCGGGCAAGTGGGGCAAGGACACCAAGTTCGACGAGAAGGACCATCGCAATTTCAACCGCGACGGCAAATTCTTCAATGTCGGCGAGACCTTCTCGGGTCTGCCGTTCGACAAGGGCATCGAGCTGGTCGAGGACCTCAAGCATCTGGCGCCGAAGGGACTGCCGCTGAGCCAGTTCGCCCTGCGCTGGCTGCTCGATCACCCGGCGGTCTCGACGATCATCGCCGGCGTCACCAAGCCAAGCCAGCTGGAAGCCAACGTGGCGGCGACCAAGGTCGACCCGATCGAGCCGGCGGTGATGGAAGAACTGACCGACTGGTACGAGCGCAAGGTCCGCTCGCAAATCCGCGGACGAATCTAGTCGCCTCACATAAGTCTGATCGCACTGGCAGAGCGGCGTGCGGGTCCCTAGATTAACCGCACACCCGTTCAGAACAGTGAGACAGACAATGTCCGGCCATCCCGCCTTCGAGCTTATCCGCGCAGAGACCATTCCAGAAGTCAGCAGCGAGGCAAAGCTCTACCGGCATATCAAGACCGGGGCGGAGGTGCTCAGTCTCGCCAATGACGACGAGAACAAGGTGTTCGGCATCACTTTCAAGACGCCGCCGGAGGATTCCACCGGCGTGGCGCATATTCTCGAGCATTCGGTGCTGTGCGGCAGCCGGAAATACCCTGTCAAGAAGCCGTTCGTGGAAATGCTGAAAGGGTCGCTGCACACCTTTCTCAACGCCATGACCTTCGCCGACAAGACCGCCTACCCGGTGGCCAGCCAGAACCTGCAGGACTTCTACAACCTCGTAGATGTCTATCTCGACGCCGTGTTCTTCCCGCTGATCACCGAAGACACGTTCCGCCAGGAAGGCTGGCACTACGAGCTCGAATCCAGCCAGGCGCCGATCGTCTACAAGGGCGTGGTGTTCAATGAGATGAAGGGCGCCTACTCATCGGCGTCGGCCGTGCTGGGCAAGAAGAGCCAGCTCTCGCTGTTTCCGGACACGTCCTATGGCGTGAATTCGGGCGGCGATCCCGCGGCGATCCCGGACCTGACCTACGAGTATTTCAAGAACTTCCACGCCAAGTTCTACCACCCATCCAACTCGCGCATCGTGTTCTACGGCGACGATGATCCCGACCAGCGCCTGTCGATCCTCGACGCCTATCTGGGGCAGTTCGACCGGATCGAGGTTCCCAGCCAGATCGGGACGCAGCAGCGCTGGAGCGAGCCCAGGCATCTGGTCGAGACCTATGCGGCGAGCGAGGCCGAACTGGGCAAGAAGACCTCTATGATGACGGTCAACTGGATGCTCGACGCGCAGACCGAGCCCGGTGCCGTGCTGGCCCTCAACGTGCTCGAATACATCCTCGTGGGCACGTCGGCGTCGCCGCTGCGCAAGGCGCTGATCGACAGCGGCCTGGGCGAAGGCATGACCGGCAGCGGTATCGTCGAGGATATGAAGCAGCCCTATTTCACCGTCGGCCTCAAGGGCATCGACGAAGCCGATGCCGACAAGGTCGAGGCGCTCATTCTCGGCACGCTCGAGAAGCTGGCCAAGGACGGGATCGATGCCGAAACGGTCGAGGCGGCGATCAACTCGATCGAGTTTGCCATGCGCGAGAACAATACCGGCTCGTTCCCGCGCGGCATTTCGTTGATGTTCCGCTCGATGCGGCCATGGCTGCATGGCGGCGACCCGCTGGAACCGCTGAGCTTCGAGGAGCCGCTGGCCGCGCTCAAGGCGCACCTGTCATCGGGCGCCCGGGTGTTCGAGGCGCTGATCCAGAAGCACATCGTTGAGAACATGCACCGCACCACGGTGCTGCTGAAGGCTGACCCGGAACAGGGCGCCCGCGAGCAGGCGGAAGAACGCGCCAAACTTGATGCGGTGCAGCAGGCGATGACGCCGGAGCAGCTCGAAGAGGTCAAGCAGACCACGGAAAAGCTCAAGGCCTTGCAGGATACGCCCGATGATCCAGCCGAGCTGGCCCGGATTCCGACGCTGACGCTTGCCGATCTGCCGCGCGAGAACAAGCTCATCCCGATCGATCGCGGCGATATCGAAGGGGTCCGGACCTTCGTGCATCCGCTGCCGACCAATGGCGTGCTCTATGTCGATCTCGGGTTCGACATGAAGGCCATCCCAGGCCATCTGCTGCCGCTGGTGCCGCTGTTCTCGCGCGCCCTGCTGCAGACCGGTACGAGCAAGCAGGATTTTGTCTCGCTCACGCAGCGGATCGGTCGATCGACGGGCGGGATCGGCTTTCAGCGCGTGAATTCGACGCGGACGGACGGTGCCAGCACGGCAGCGTGGCTGGTGCTGCGCGGCAAGGCGGTGCCCGACAAGATCGAGGAACTGCTGGCGATCAGCCACGATGTGCTGACCGATGCGCAGCTGGGCAACCGGGACCGCATCCGGCAGATGGTGCTGGAATCCAAGGCCGGCTTCGAGAGCTCGCTCGCCGGCATGGGCAACGGCATCGTGGCGTTGCGGTTGCGGGCGCAGTTCAACGAAAGCGACTGGGCCAGCGAACAGATGGGCGGGGTGAGCCACTATTTCTTCCTGCGCGACCTGGCCAAACGCATCGACAGCGACTGGCCGGGTGTGCAGGCGCAACTCGAAACCCTGCGCGACCTGCTGCTCAATCGTGCCAACATGGTGATCAACATCACGGCCGACGACGAGATGATCGCGGCGGCGCGGCCGCAGATCGCCCGCTTCCTGCGCGACCTGCCGGCGACCGGCCAGGCGGGCAGCGGCTGGGGCTTTGCGGCCCGTGATCTGTCGGAAGGCCTGACCTTCCCGGGACAGGTCAACTACGTGGCCAAGGGCGCCAATCTCGATGCATTCGGGTTCAAGCCGACGGGCGGCACGGCGGTGGCGATCAAGCATCTCAACACCACCTACATGTGGGACAAGGTGCGCGTGCAGGGTGGCGCCTATGGCGGCTCGTCGAGCTTTGACATCTTTTCGCGCGGCTTTGCCTTCACCTCCTACCGGGATCCCAACCTTCTGGGCACGATCGACAATTACGACAAGGCGGCGGCATTCCTCCGCAAGCCGGTGAGCCATCAGGACCTGACCCGCTCGGTGATCGGTGTCATCGGTGGTGTCGACAGCTACCGGTTGCCCGATGCCAAGGGCTACGTCTCGATGGTGTGGGAGCTGCTCGGCGACACCGACGAAGCCCGGCAGCAGCGGCGCGAGCAGATCCTCGGTGCCACGCAGGCGGATTTTGCCGCGCTGGCCGATGCCCTGGATCAGGTGGCGAGGTACGGCCGCGTGGTGGTGCTGGGGTCGGAAGCAGCCATCCGCGCAGCCAATGACGAGCGCGGCAAGTTCCTCGAAGTCACCAAGGTGCTCTGATCCTTGACGGCGGCCTGCGGGCCGCCGTTCTTGCGCTATTGGCTCAGCGCCTTGGCCAGAAACGGCAGGCTGACATCCATGCGGTAGTCGACGCTGGAGTGGTTGTCCGGGAACTCTTCGTAGCGGTGGGCGATGCCTGCCTGTTGCAGCGCGCGGTGGATGCGGCGGGTGCCGTAAAGGATGTTGTACTGATCCTCGGTGCCGCAATCGAGGAAGAAGCCCTTGAGGCGGCCGATGGCATCGGCATGCATCTCGACCATGCGGACCGGGTCCCAGGCCAGCCAGTTGGCCCAGCGGTCCTCGATCAGCTCGCAGGTGTCGTAGGTGACCGGCAGGCGGAGTCCGAGAAAGGTCTCCGGGTCCGGATCGGGGTCGTAGCTGGCGGCCTGGGCCAGGATCATCAGCAGCAGCGTGTCCTTGCCGTCGAGCTTGAGCTTGGCTTCGAAGGCTTCGAACCATTTCTGGATCGAGTTCTCGGACTTGGCGAGAGCGCGAAGCGTATTGGGGAATTCCGGCAGGTAGAGGTTTTCGAAGCCGGCATCGCCCGAATGGCTGGCCGCCGCGGCCCAGACGTCCGGGTGGCGCATGGCGTGGACCAGCGCACCGAAGCCGCCCGAGCTCTTGCCAAAGACGCCACGCCGTCCGGCGCCGCCGCAGGAGAAGCGGTCCTCGACCGAGGGGAGCATTTCGCCAATGAGGAAATCTTCCCAGTTCCCCATGACGGAGCTGTTCACATACTGGTTGCCGCCCATGCGGGTGAAGCAATCAGGGAAGGCCACAACAACCGGCGACATGGCGTCATCGCCGATCAGACGGTCGAGGCGCTCGGGGACATTCTCGCCGAAATTCTTCCAGGCCGTGTGGGCCGGCCCTCCAGCCGTATAGCCGACCAGGTCGACGAGCAGCGGCAGGCCGGTGCCATCGTGACCGTGCGGCACGTAGACGTCGACCAGCCGGCTGGTGGGGTCGCCAAGGCGATTGCTGGCGAGCGCCGTACTCTCGACGACAAGACGATGGATGGTGCCGGGGGCGTGGGTGGTGCGGCGCATAAGGGCCTCCTAGTCTTCGACTGCGTCAGTCTTGGCCCAGCCCCACCCGTCGCACAAGCCGCACGAGGCTGGCCGCCGCTGAAAACGCGGGCTAGATTCAACCTTCTATGTCCTGTTGCGTTGCTGGATGGCCATGGCGCCTTTTCTCGATCGTGACCTGCGGGTCAAGCCCATCAACGCCTTCATCGATCCGCCGCAGCCGCGGGCGCGGGCGATCATCACGCATGGCCACGCCGATCATGCGCGCGCCGGACATGGCGCCGTGCTGGCGACGCCCGATACCATCGCGATCATGAAGACGCGCTACGGCGAGGATTGTGCCGAGACCTTCCAGGCGCTGGAGTTCGGTGTGCCGCTCGACGTCGACGACGTTCGGGTCACGTTCTTTCCGGCGGGCCATATTCTGGGATCGGCGCAGGTGCTGCTGGAGCATCAGGGGCAGCGGATCGTGGTGACGGGCGACTACAAGACCGCGCCGGACCGCACGGCGCAGCCATTCGAACTGGTCCGCTGCGACCTGCTGGTCACCGAGGCGACGTTCGGGCTGCCGGTCTTCCAGCATCCCGATCCGGTGGCAGAGATCGGGCGGCTGTTGCGGGCGGCGGGGGCCCATCCGGAGCGGGCCTATGTCATCGGTTGCTATGCGCTGGGAAAGGCACAGCGGGTGATCTCGCTGCTGCGGCAGGCGGGGTATGAGAGGCCGATCTACCTGCATGGGGCGATGATCCGTCTCTGTGCGCTCTACGAAGAGCGTGGCATCGCTCTGGGTGACTTGCGACATTCGCTGGATGTTCCCAAAGCCGAACTGGCGGGGCAGATCGTCATCGCGCCGCCCTCCGCCATAAAAGACCGATGGATCCGGCGATTGCCCGATCCGGTGCTGGCGGTGGCGTCGGGCTGGATGTCCGTCAAGCAGCGGGCGCGGCAGTCGGGCGTCGAGCTGCCGCTGGTGATTTCGGATCATGCCGACTGGAACGAGTTGCGGGCGACTATCGCCGGGACCGGGGCCGAGACAATCTGGGTGACGCATGGACGCGAGGATGCACTGGTCTACTGGGGCCAGCAGCAGGGGCTGACTGCCGAACCGCTCAACATCGATGCTTACGAGGCTGGCGAGGAGGAGGGCGAATGAAGGCATTTGCCCAACTGCTCGAACTGCTGGCGCTGACGCCGTCGCGCAATCGCAAGATCGAGGCCCTGAGCGACTACTTCGCGGCCACCCCCGATCCGGACAGGGGCTTTGCGCTGGCCATCCTGACCGGGGCCATAACGTTCAAGAACGTCAAGCCGGCAGTGCTGCGCGAGGTGGTGACGCGCGAGGTCGATCCGACGCTGTTTGCCATGAGTTACGACTATGTCGGGGATCTGGGTGAAACCATTGCGCTGATCTGGCCGCACAGCGGGGCGGGCGAGGAACTGCCGTCGCTCACCGAACTGATCGACCTGTTCCAGACAACCAGCAAGGCCGAGTTGCCCGCGCTGATCGCGGCGTTGCTGACACGGGCCGAGATCAACGAGCGTTGGGCGCTGGTCAAGCTGGCGACCGGGGCATTGCGCATCGGGGTGTCGGCGCGACTGGCCAAGACTGCGCTGGTGGAGATGTCGGGCAAGGCGCTGCAGGACATCGAAGAGGTGTGGCATGGCATCAAGCTGCCCTATGTCGAGCTTTTCGCCTGGCTCGACGGCACGGCGGAGCGCCCCGATATCGACCACGCGGCGCGATTTCACCCGATGATGCTGTCCAATCCGATCGACGAGGAGAAGGACCTCGGCAAGCTCGACCCCCGGGACTTTTCGGCGGAATGGAAGTGGGACGGCATCCGGGTGCAGATGATCGCCAGCCGCGGTCAGGTCTCGCTGTTTTCGCGCACTGGCGACGATATTGCTGCGGCGTTTCCGGACGTGGTCGAGGCGGTGTTTGGCGACGCCGTCCTGGATGGGGAATTGCTGGTCGGTGCCGACTTCGAGCCGGCATCGTTCAACGACCTGCAGCAGCGGCTCAACCGCAAGATGGCGAATGCCAGGCAGCTGGGAGAACTGCCGGCCTTCATCCGGGTCTACGACATGCTGTTCGATGGCAGCGAGGATATTCGCGCACTTGGCTGGACAGAGCGGCGGGCGCGGCTCGAGGCTTGGTTTCGGCAGAACCCGCAGACACGGATGGATCTCTCGGAGGTGCTGCCCTTTGCCGACTGGGAAGACCTCGCCGAATTGCGCCGCAAGGGGGCTGACGAGCATGGGCATGAGGGGGTGATGGTCAAGCTGCGCACCTCGCCCTATGTGCCGGGCCGGCCCAAGGGGCTCTGGTACAAGTGGAAGCGCGATCCCAATGTGGTGGATGCCATCCTCATGTATGCCCAGCGCGGTCATGGCAAGCGCTCGAGCTTTTACTCGGACTACACCTTCGGGGTGTGGAAGGGCAACGAGATCGTGCCCATCGGAAAGGCTTATTTCGGCTTTACCGATGAGGAGCTGAAGCAGCTCGACAAATGGGTACGCACCAATACGGTTGCCAGCTTCGGACCCGTACGCGAGGTGAAGAAGGAGCTGGTCTTCGAGGTGGCATTTGACAGCGCGCAGCAATCGCCGCGCCACAAGTCGGGTGTCGCGCTGCGCTTCCCCCGGATCAACCGGATCCGCTGGGACAAGCCGGCAGGCGAGGCCGCAACCCTGGAAGACATGCAGGTCTTCCTGTCCGCAAGCTAGGAGCTCTCATGTCGCTGGCCGCCATTGAAAGAAAGATCAAGGACCTGACCACCCAGATGGCGCAGGCGGCAGCTGCCGACGATTTCGAGCGGGCTGCCGAGCTGCGCAACCAGATCGAGGCGCTCAAGGGCGGCGGCATGATCCGCAAGCCGCCACCGGGCGAGATGGGTCTGGGGACGCATGTTCCAGTAACGGCGCCACCAAAGAACTGGAAGAAGCCGCGCAAGCCGGATCCGATGACGTCAAACGTCAAGCCGCGCCGCGGGCGCTAGGACTTTCTCAACCATCCCGGAAGTTGATCAGGCAGTTACAGCATTATTTACGCTCTACTCCGTTAGCTTTGCAGTGATGAGATCATGTTGGACGGCATGTCTCGATAGTTGCGAGAATTGCAAATGGACTTCAAGCAGGTGCCGTCTGCGGTCCGTTCGTGGGACTATCACGAACTGACTGCCATAGCTGCCAACGAAACACCCTACGCCGTCTACGTCACCGACGCGCAGGCCCGTATCGTCTATGTGAACCGCGTGTTCACCGAGATGCTGGGCTATGAGTTCGGTGACGTCAAAGACCGGCGTCCCAGCGAGATAATGGGTGCCCGGCACTACATGGCCAAGGACTACGAACGGATTCTCAATGAACTGCATCGGGGCCGCGAGGTGCGCGACGAAGTCCGCACACTGGGCAAAAGCGGCACCGAGCTCTGGCTTTCCGTCACCCTGCGGCCGGTATTGCGGCCGGACGGAACGCTTGGGCACATCGTCGGCATCCTCGAGAATACAACCGAGTTCCGGCAGATCCAGGCCTTGCAGCGCGACGTCCTCGAAGCGGTAGCCACCGATCTGCCGCTGCGCGAGGTCATGAAGTTCATCTGTGAGCGGGTCGAGGTAATCTTCCCGGAGGTCGTCAGTTCGATACTCGGAGTGGACGAGGCGGGCTGCCTGCGGACGCTGGCCGCGCCGTCGTTGCCGGGATACTTTTCAGAGGCCATCGACGGGTCATTGATTGGCCCGGCGACGGGATCTTGCGGAACGGCAGCCTATCGGCAGGAGCCGGTGCAGGTCGACGATATCGAGAACGACCCGCTATGGGCCGATTACAAATCCCTGCCGTTGCCGCTGGGACTGCTGGCCTGCTGGTCGAGCCCGATCAAGCTGCAGAACGGCCGCGTCGCGGGGACATTTGCCTTCTACTTCCGTGAGAAACGAGGTCCAAGCGTCTGGCATGAGGCGGTGGTGACCGCCTGCGTCCAGCTTTGTGCGATGGCCTTCGAGCGGCATGAGGCGCAGGAGCGCATTGCCAAGCTGGCCTATTGCGACACGCTGACGGGGCTGCCCAACCGCACCCAGCTGCGCCAGCAACTCGATGTCGCGTTTGCGGCCGATCCCAAGCAGACGCGGGCGTTCCTGTTTCTCGACATCGATCGCTTCAAGGATGTGAACGACACCATGGGCCATCCGGCAGGCGACAGCCTCCTGGTCGAGGTGGCCGGTCGGCTGCAGAAGCAGGTCAGGTCAGGTGATATCGTGTGCCGGCACGGTGGCGACGAATTCGTTATCGTGCTTGGCGATAGCAGCCCCGAGGCCGCCGTGCGGATGGTCGAGCGTATCGAGGCGGCGCTGGCTGAACCGACCCATATCGGCGGCTTCAGCTTGCCGGTTACCGCCAGTATCGGTGTCAGCCTCTACCCGCGGGATGGTGCCGACGCCGATGCCGTGCTCAAGAATTCCGATACGGCGATGTATCGCGCCAAGGCCGAGGGCCGGGCCTGCCACCGCTTCTACTCTGCTGAAATGAACGAACTGGCGCAGGAGCGCGTGCTGCTCGGCGCCGCACTGCGTGAGGCCATCGCAAGGCGCAGCCTGACGCTCAACTACCAGCCGCAGGTGTCGTCCGTCGACGGAGCACTGACGGGCGTGGAGGCGCTGGCGCGCTGGTCGCATCCGAAGCTGGGACAGATTGCTCCGGATCGTTTCATCAAGCTCGCCGAAGAGAGCGGCCTGATCGACGATCTCGGCGAATGGGCGCTCGACGAGGCCTGCAGGCAGCTCAGGGCTTGGGATGATACCGGCGTGTCGGTCCCCGCCGTGGCCGTCAATATCTCGCCATTGCACTTCCGGACGCGGCCCCTGGAGCCGATCGTGGCGGCAACGCTCTCCCGCCATGGCCTGGCGCCCGGGCGGCTGAGCATTGAAATCACCGAAGGCGCGGCCATGGATGACTGCTCGATTGCAATGGCGAACGCACAAGCCTTGCACGATCTGGGCGTGCGTCTCTCCATGGACGATTTTGGTACCGGCTTCTCGTCGCTCAGTCACCTGGCGCGCCTGCCGGTGAACGAGCTCAAGATCGACAAGTGCTTCGTTCAGGATCTGGAAGGCAGTGACAGTTCCCGGACGCTGGTCACAGCGGTGATCCGGATCGGGCAGAGCCTGGGATTGACGGTGGTTGCCGAAGGGGTGGAGACCGAGGTGCAAAGGCGCATTCTCAGGGCACTCGGTTGTGATGTGCTGCAGGGGTTCCTCTACTCCAAGGCACTTGCGCCAACTGCCTTCTCGAGCTGGCTGACGCAGTACGGGTACCGGCCGAAGCTGAGCGGCGCCGCCTAGGCACTGCGTGCAATGCGCTCGGTCGCCAGCCGGCGGATTTCGCGCAGCTCGGCGATGGTTGTCTGCAGGTCGAGCATCTGGCGTTCGAGCATCTCGAGACGCTCGTCGACGCGTTCGGTCAGCATGGTCACCTGGGCGGTCTGGGACTGGGCGTCGTAAAGGCTCAGGTACTCGGAGATGTCGCGCAGCGAAAAGCCGAGGCGTTTGCCGCGCAGGATCAGTATCAGCCGGGCCCGATCGCGGCGACGAAACACTCGCGTCGCGCCGACACGCTCCGGCGTGAGCAGGCCCTTGGCCTCGTAGAAACGAATGGCGCGCGTCGAGATTCCAAATTCCCGGGCAAGATCGGCGATGGCGAAGAGATCGCGGTTGTCAGGTTCTGACCGGTTCACGCTTTGACTCTTTCATTTCTTGATACTCTTCCCGCAGCTCCTTTTTGGAGAGCTTGCCGATCAGAGTCTTGGGGAGTGAGTCCTTGAAAATAATCTCGCGCGGCATTTCAATCCGATTGACCTTTTCGGCAAGAAATTTCTTTAACTCTGCTTCGGTGGCGCTCTGGCCATCCCGGAGTTTGACGAAGGCGACCGGCGCCTCGCCGCGGTATTCGTCCGGTACGCCGATAACGTTGTTTTCCTCGACGGCCGGGTGTTGGGCCAGTGCTTCCTCAATAGTGCGCGGATAAACATTGAATCCTGAGCAGATGATCAGGTCCTTGATGCGATCGACGAGGAAGACGTATCCGTCGGTATCCATGTAGCCGACGTCGCCGGTGCGCAGCCAACCGTCCGAAAAGGCCTCGTCACTGGCCTTCTCGTTGCCGAAGTAACCGAGCATGACCTGCGGGCCCTTGACCTGGAGTTCGCCGCGTTCGCCCAGCGATACGACCTGTTTGCTGTCGACGTCGACAAAGCGGACATCGGTGTCGGGCAACGGCTGGCCAATCGACATGTGCTTGCTGGGCACCCGCAGCGCGGAGCAGCAGACAACCGGCGATGCCTCGGTCAGGCCATAGCCTTCGGCCAGCAGGGCCTTGCTGATCTTGCCGAAATTGTTGCGTGTTTCCTGCGGCAACGCGGCGCCGCCGGAAATCACCACCTCGATGCTTTGCAGCGGCTGCCTGGCTTTTTCCCCCGCCTTGGCGAGGGCAGCGATCAGCGTCGGTACGGCGGGTAGGATATTGGCGCCGGTGCGGGTGACCAGATCGAGCAGTGCCTTGAGTTCGAAGCGCGGCAGCATGACGACCTGTGCGCCATTGCAGAGCGGCACGTTCATGCACACGGTCATCGCGAAGATGTGGAAGAAGGGCAGCACGGCGATGATGCGGGAGGGCGGATAGAAGATGCCGCAGCCCCAGCCGTCGATCTGGCTCATGTTGGCGGCAATGTTGGCGTGGCTCAGCATGGCGCCTTTGGGAATGCCGGTAGTGCCGCCGGTATATTGCTGCACCGCGACGTCGGTCTTGCCGTCTATGGCAACGGGTGTCGGGGTAAGGTTTTTCCGCAGCATCGCGGCGTAATGCGTCACGCTGGCGGCGATGGGGGAGTTGCTGACCTTGGTCAGGTCCCGGGACTTGAAGAGGCTGAACAGGAGTTTCTTGACCGTCGGCAGGGCGTCAGGAAAGTGGCAGACGATCAACGATTTGGCGTGCCCATCCTGGACGAGTTTTTCGGCCTTCTCGAAGAGCTGGGTGAGGTCGAGGGTGACGATCACATCGGCGCCGGAGTCGGCGATGATGTGGCTCAACTCATGGACGGTGTAGAGCGGGTTGCAATTGACGACCGTGGCACCGGTGCGGAGCACGGCATAGTAGGCCACGACATAGAACGGCGTGTTGGGCAGGAGCAGGGCGACGCGGGTGCCCTTTTTCAGGCCGAACTGCGCCTGGAGCGCGCCGGCAAAAGCATTGATCTGCCGGGCGAGACTTTTGAAGGTTGTCTTGGCGCCGAGAAAGTCCAGTGCGTCGGCGTTGGGAGTCTTTGCGCACACCGCCAGCACCTGCTCGTGCACGGGCGTATCATTGATCGGGTAGTCCCAGGTGATGCCCTCGGGATAGTGGTCGATCCAAGGTCGTAGGTTGTTTTCGTGTGCTCCCGGCGTGCCGCTGACTGCCATCTTCATACCTCCCGGACTTTGCGTCCCTTTTATGCACGAACTATTCCACGACCTTACGTATGCGTCAAATGGCGGACGCACCTCATCCGACGCAGACAGCTCGCGGTTGACGCATACGTCAACCAAGGGTAATCTCTTTGAAAGTCGGAAGGCACCGCCTAGATTGCCACCGACGCAAGCGGGAGGCTCATCGTGACACTGGTGCTCATTATTCTCGGCATCATCGGCTTTGCAGTCCTCGCCATGCGGCGTGCGCCGCTGTGGCAATGGGCCATGGGCGTTGCGATGCTGGGCGCCCTGACCAGAATTATCATCGATGACACCGGCATGTGGCTGGCTACCGACATGGTCGCCTGGTTCTTCGCCCTGCTGCCGGGGCTGGTGCTCGGGCTGCTGGCAATACCGGCGATTCGCCGGGCAACCCTCAGCGGTCCGGCCTACGGCATGGTCAGGAATATCCTGCCGCGGGTGTCGCGCACCGAGCAGGAAGCGCTGGATGCCGGCACGATCGGCTGGGACGCGGAACTCTTCTCCGGGCGTCCCGACTGGAGCAAGCTGCGCTCGATCCGCAAGCCAACGCTGACCGAAGAGGAGCAGGCCTTTCTCGACGGACCCGTCAACAAGGTCTGCGCCATGATCGACGACTGGGACATCCGCCACAATCGCGCGGACCTGCCCAAGGACGTCTGGGACTACCTCAAGGCCGAGGGCTTCCTCGGCATGCTGATTTCGAAAGAGCATGGCGGCCTCGGCTTTTCGGCGCAGGCGCAGAGCCAGGTCGTATCCAAGATCGCCAGCCGTTCGGTGGCTGCAGGCATCACCGTCATGGTGCCCAATTCACTGGGGCCGGGCGAACTGCTGGAGAAATACGGCACGCCCGAACAGAAGGAAAAGTATCTAGGCCGTCTGGCGCGCGGGCAGGAAGTGCCCTGCTTTGCGCTGACCGGTCCGCATGCCGGATCGGATGCCGCGGGCATGCGCGACGTGGGTGTCGTCACCTACGAAATGTACGAAGGCAAGAAGACGCTGGGCGTGAAGCTGAGCTGGGACAAGCGCTACATCACGCTGGCGCCGGTGGCGACGCTGCTGGGACTGGCCTTCCATCTGCACGATCCCGAAAATCTGATCGGCGAGACCGAGCATATCGGCATCACGCTGGCGCTGGTGCCCGCCAATTTCAAGGGTGTGGAGATCGGCCGCCGGCACTATCCGGCACGCTCGGCGTTCATGAATGGACCAACCAAGGGCCGCAATGTCTTTATCCCGATGGAGTTCCTGATCGGCGGCGTACAGTATGCCGGGCAGGGCTGGCGCATGCTGATGGAGTGCCTCTCGACCGGCCGTGCCATCTCGCTGCCGGCCATCGGCACGGTGTCGATCAAGCATGCGCTGCGCGTGACCTCTGCCTATGCGCGGATCCGGCGGCAGTTCGGCATTCCGGTCGGCATCATGGAAGGCGTGGCCGAGCCACTGAGCCGGATGATCAAGTCTGCCTACACCTACGAGGCGGCCCGGGCGCTGACGGCGTCGATGGTGGATGAGGGACAGAAGCCGGCGGTGATTTCGGCACTGCTCAAGTATCGAACCACCGAAGCGATGCGCGATCGCGTCAATGACGCCATGGACATCCACGGCGGTCGCGCCGTGCAGGACGGACCGACAAACTATCTGTTCTCGGGCTATGCGACGGTGCCGGTGGCGATCACCGTCGAGGGCGCCAATATTCTGACGCGCACCCTGATCACCTTCGCGCAGGGGGCGCTGCGGGCGCACCCCTACCTCTATTCGGAGATTGCGGCGGCGCAAAATCCGGATCGCGGGGCAGGGATCAAGGCGTTCGACAAGGCTTTCGGCGGGCATATCGGGTTTACGCTGCGCAACACGGTCGGCAGCCTCCTCCATGCCATCAGCGGCGGGGCACTGGCCTCGACGCCGGTGAGCGGGGAGATGTCGCGCTGGTACCGGCAGCTGGCGCGCTACTCGCAGAGTTTTGCGCTGGTCGGCGACTGGACGGTGGCGTTCCTGGGTGGCGATCTCAAGCGCAAGCAGCGGCTGTCGGGCCGGATGGCCGACATTCTTTCCGATCTCTACCTGCTCTCGGCGGTTCTCAAGCGCTACGAGGATGATGGTGCGATCGCGGAGGACAAGCCGGTGGTCGATGCGGCGGCGCGCGACCTGATCTATTCCATCGAGCAGAGCTTTGCGGCGGTGTTCGCCAACTTCCCCAACGTGGTGCTGCGGAACCTCATGCGGGTTCTGGTGTTCCCCCTGGGACGCCACGCCAAGCCATCGTCGGATCGCGAAACCTATCGACTGACTCGGGCCGTGCTGCGGCCGGGTGCGTTCCGCGACCGGCTGACCAAGGGCGTCTATACGACGATGGACCCCAAGGATGTGACCGGCGTGCTTGAAGATGCTCTGGTCAAGGTCACCAAGGCCGAGGAGATCGAAGCCAAGTTCGTGCGGGCGATCAAGAAGGGCGTCATCGAGCGCCGCCTCGATCGCGATGCGATCACCGACGCGGTGGACAAGGGCGTGCTGACCGAGGCGGAGGCGGCGACGTTGCGCCTTGCCGACCAGGCGACGGACCGGGTGATCCGCGTCGATGATTTCGACCCTGAGGAGCTGTCGCCGAAGCAACGGGCGCCGATCGCGTCCAAGGACGCTGCCGAATAAGCCATTCAACGAGGAGCCTGTCACTTGGCCCAACCGCAACTGCCGCCGACGAAGAACTGGCGTTTCGAAATCGATTTCGAAGGCATTGGCTGGCTGACGATCGACACGCCGAAAGCGCCGGTCAACACGCTCAGCCGGGAGGCGATTGCGGAACTGGAATCGCTCGTGATCCGCTTCGAGGACCTCGCAGCGGAAGGGGTTCTGCTCGGCGTCGTGCTGATGTCGGGCAAGGACAGCGGCTTCATCGCCGGCGCCGATGTGTCCGAGTTCGACGAGATGTCGGACCTGTCGGTCCTACCGCCGGCGCTCAAGCGGACACACGCGCTGTTCGACCGCATCGAAGGTGCGAAATTTCCGATCGTGGCCTGCATTCATGGCTTCTGTCTGGGTGGCGGTCTTGAGCTGGCGCTGGCCTGCCACTACCGCGTGGCGGTGAATGCCGACACGACGCGCATCGGCTTCCCCGAGGTCAATCTCGGGATTTTCCCGGGCTTTGGCGGCACCGGTCGCTCGATCCGGCAGGCAGGACCGGTGGATGCCATGCAGGCCATGCTGACGGGGCGCATGCTCAAACCCGGCGCGGCGCGTGGCATGGGACTGGTGGACAAGCTGGTCCGCCATCGTGACAACCTGCGCTGGGAAGGCCGCAAGGCCGTACTGCAGAAGCGCAAGTCGAAACACGCCTCGGTGTTCAAGCGGGTCATGGCCATGGGGCCGCTGCGCGACTACGTGGCCAACAAGATGCGCAAGGAAGTCGCCAAGAAGGCGCGGCGTGACCACTATCCGGCGCCTTACGCGCTGATCGAGCTGTTCGAGAAGCACGGCGACAATCCCAAGGCGATGAGCGCGGGCGAGATCGACGCATTCGTGCCGCTGCTGTCGTCGGAGACGGCGACCAACCTGCGACGGGTGTTCTTCCTCTCCGAAGGACTCAAGAAGCAGGGGCTGCGCGGCAACGAGAAACCGGTGTTCCGGCGCGTGCACGTTATCGGCGCCGGTGTCATGGGGGGCGATATCGCCGCCTGGTGCGCGCTCCGCGGCATGGGTGTGACGCTGCAGGATCTCGACATGCAGCGGATCAAGCCGGCGCTCGACCGGGCCAAGTCGCTGTTCAAGAAGCGGCTGAAGAAGCCGGTCGACGTGCAATCGGCAGTGGCGCGGCTGGAAGCCGATCCGGAGGGCAAGGGCCTGGCGCGCGCCGATGTGGTGATCGAGGCGGTGGTCGAGAACCTCGAGATCAAGCGCAAGATCTTCCTCGATGCCGAGAAGAAGGCGCCACGGAACGCGATCATTGCCAGCAATACGTCCTCGATCGAACTCGAGCGCATTGCCGAGGGGCTGGTCAATCCAAGCCGGCTGATCGGGCTGCACTTCTTCAATCCGGTGGCGCAGTTGCCGCTGGTGGAAGTGATCCGCTCGAAGTTCAACACCGATCTCGACATTGCCCGGGGCGCCAGCTTTGCCTTGGCGATCGGCAAATCCCCGGTGGTGGTGAAGTCGGCGCCCGGTTTCCTCGTCAACCGGGTGCTGATGCCGTACATGCTGGGCGCCGTGCAACTGGTCGAGGCGGGCCAGAGCAAAGAGCAGATCGACGCTGCGGCGGTGGCCTTCGGCATGCCGATGGGGCCGATCGAGCTGATGGATACGGTTGGTCTCGACGTCGGGCGGAGCGTGGCGCTGGAGCTGGGGCATGAGGTGCCCGAGAACTCGCGGTTTGCCCGGCTGGTGAACGAGAAGAAACTCGGCCGCAAGACCGGTGAAGGCTTCTACAAGTGGGAGAACGGCAAGGCCATCAAGGGCGAGGTGCCCGAGCACAAGGACCTTGCCGGCTTTGGCCGCGAACTGGTCAAGCCGCTGGTCGACGCCACGGTGATTGCCGTCAACGAAGGCGTTGTGGCCAACGAGGACCTTGCCGATATCGGGGTCATCTACGGGACCGGATTCGCACCCTTCCTTGGTGGCCCGATGCATGCACGCAAGAACGGAAGGGCCTGAGCCATGGCCGAGATGAGAAAAGTCGCCATTGTCGGCAGCGCCCGCATTCCGTTCACCCGCGGACACACCGGCTATGCCAATGAAACGAACCTTTCGATGATGGGTGCGGCGCTGGCCGGGCTCGCCGACAGGTACAATCTCAAGGGCGAAAAGATCGACGAGGTCATGGGCGGCTCGGTGATCGCGCACAGCCGGGACTTCAACCTGGCGCGCGAGGCGGCGCTGGACGCCGGCTACTCGCCGCGTACGCCGGGGACAAATGTGCAGATCGCTTGCGGCACCAGCCTGCAGGCGGCGCTCCTGCTGGGCGCCAAGATTGCCACCGGCGAGATCGACAGCGGCATTGCAGCCGGCTCGGACACGGTGAGCGACAGTCCGGTGGTCTTTGGCAACAAGTTCCAGCACCGGATGATCGACCTCAGCCGGGCGCGGACCGCCGGCGAGAAGCTCAAGGTGTTCAAGGGTTTCAATTTCGGCGAACTGACGCCGGTGGCGCCATCGACGCAGGAGCCGCGCACCGGTCTGTCGATGGGGCAGCATTGCGAATTGATGGCCCGGGAATGGGGCATCAGCCGCGAGGAGCAGGATGCGCTGGCGCTCAGGAGCCACAAGAACGCGGCACAGGCCTACGACGACGGCTATCACGACGACCTCGTCGTGCCGTTCGCCGGCGTGCTCAAGGACAACAACGTCCGTGCTGACACCAGCCTCGAAAAAATGGCGACGATGAAGCCGGCTTTCGACAGGTCGTCGGGGCATGGCACGTTGACGGCAGCCAATTCGACCCCGCTGACGGATGGCGCCTCGTCAGTGCTGCTGGCCAGCGAAGAGTGGGCCAAGGCGCGCGGCCTGCCGGTGCTCGCCTACCTGACGCTGGGGCAGGTGGCGGCCAACGATTTCGCGGCCGGCGAAGGCTTGCTGATGGCGCCGACCATTGCCGTCTCAGAGATGTTGCGCCGCTCGAACCTGACGTTTGACGATATCGATCTCTTCGAGATCCACGAGGCCTTTGCGGCGCAGGTGCTGGCGACACTCAAGGCCTGGCGTGACCCGGACTACAACCGGAAGGTGCTCGACCGCGAAACGCCACTGGGCGAGATCGATGCCGCGAGGATCAACATCAAGGGCTCCAGCCTTGCCTACGGCCACCCGTTCGCTGCCACCGGCGCGCGCATCCTAGGCATGACGGCCAAGCTGCTCAATACCGAGCAGAAGCAGCGCGCTCTGATTTCAGTGTGTACCGCTGGCGGCATGGGCGTTGCAGCGCTGGTCGAGAGGGCCGCCTAGCCATGGCCGACAACGTCATCAAGTTTCGGAAGATCGAGAAAAAGCCGGAAAAGAAGCCCGACCCCAAGCCCAAGACAGGGCCGCGCTGGCCGGCCTGGCTGCCGTGGACCGTCATCGTGGCGGCAGCGATCGCCTTCACGCTGCTGCAGCAATCGGGCCTCGTTGGCGGCTAGGCACGCACCGTACCAGACTGTGGAAATGCGTCAGATTCGTTGACGCAAGCGTCAAGCTTTTCCTTGTCAATCGAGACGTCCGCGTTCTAGATTTCAGTACGGGGCCTGCAGACCATTGTTCTGCAGGCCCTTAAATAATGAGATCCGGATCAAGGAGTCCGGACATGTCAGGTACGTCAATCTAGGAGATAGGACACAATGAAAATTACAAACGTCCTTCGAGCTGTCGCGCTCGCAGGCACCATGAGCCTTGCCGGTTTCAGTGGTGCACAAGCCGTCACGCTCAATCTCGGGAACGGCAGTGAGCCGGGCTCGCTCGATCCGCACAAGGCATCGGGCGATTGGGAGAATCGCATTGTCGGAGAGCTGTTTGAAGGCCTGATGGCCGAGGACGAGCATGCCGACGCCATTCCGGGCCAGGCCGAGTCCTGGACGATCTCGGACGACGGCACTGTCTATACCTTCAAGCTGCGTGCCGACGCCAAGTGGTCGGACGGCGAGCCGGTTACGGCGCAGAACTTCGTTGACGCCTTCCAGCGTCTGTTCGACCCCAAGACGGCTTCCGAATACGCCTATCTTCAGTATCCGATCAAGAATTCGTCCAAGATCGGCGCCGGCGAGATCACCGATTTCAGCGAGCTCGGTGTCAAGGCGATCGACGACAAGACCCTCGAGATCACTCTCGAGGCTTCGACCCCGTTCTTCCTGCAGGCGCTGACGCATTACACCGCCTTTCCGATCCGCAAGGACCTGATCGAGAAGTACGGCGACCAGTGGACGCAGCCGGAGAATTTCGTCGGCAACGGCCCCTACAAGCTGGTCGAGTGGATCCCGGGTTCGTACCTGCGCGGCGTCAAGTCGGAGACGTTCTACGGCGCCGACATGCTCAAGATCGATGAGGTCAAGTGGGACAACACCGAGGATCTGACGGCCGCTCTCAGCCGCTATCGCGCCGGCGAGCTCGATATCCTCACCGACTTCCCGGCAGACCAGTATCAGTTCCTGCAGGACAACTACCCGGGCGAAGCCCATGTGGCACCGTTCCTGGGCATCTACTACTACGTGCTCAACCAGTCCAAGCCGCCGCTCGACGACATGAACATCCGCAAGGCCCTGTCGATCTCGGTCTATCGCGACGTGATCGGTCCGGACGTGCTCGGCACCGGCGAACTGCCGGCCTATGGCTGGGTGCCGCCCGGTACCGCCAACTTCGAAGGCGGCGAGACCTATGCCCCCGCATGGTCGATGGAAGACTACGGCGCGCGCGTCGAGGAAGCCAAGAAGCTGATGGAAGACGCCGGCTACTCGCCGGAAAACCCGCTCAAGCTGCAGCTCCGCTACAACACCAACGACAACCACCAGCGTATCGCCGTGGCGATCTCGGACATGTGGAAGCAGATCGGCGTCGAGGTTGAGCTCTTCAACTCCGAAACCGCTGTGCACTACGACGCCCTGCGTGCCGGCGATTTTCAGGTAGGTCGCGCCGGCTGGCTGCTCGACTATTCCGATCCGAGCAACAGCCTCGACCTGCTGCGGTCGGGCGTGATGCAGGACGGGACGATGAACTGGGGCAACAACTACGGTCGCTACTCCAATCCGGCGTTTGACGACCTGATGAACCAGGCGTCGACCGAACTCGACCTGACCAAGCGTGGCGAACTGCTGCACCAGGCCGAGGCGCTGGCGATGGACGAGTTCGCCGCCATCCCGATCTACTGGTATGTGTCCAAGAACGTCGTGTCGCCCAAGATCTCGGGCTTTGTCGACAATGCCAAGGACATCAACCGCGTCCGCTGGATGAGCAAGTCGGAATAACCGACCCCATGCGGGGCAGTGGACCAGTCCGCTGCCCCGTTGCCAGCGCTCCGCCAGGCGGGGCTGCCGCAACCTGCGGAAAGGTTTCTACAGATGTTCGGATATGCGCTCAGGCGCGTCCTGACGGCTATCCCGATCGTATTGATCACGATCACGGTGTGCTTCTTCATTCTGCGGCTGGCGCCGGGCGGGCCGTTTGACGGCGAGCGCGCTTTGCCGCCCAATGTGCTCAAGAATCTGCGGGCGCACTACAATCTCGACCAGCCGATCTACACGCAGTTCTTCATGTATCTGGGCGGCGTGTTCCGCGGCGATTTCGGTCCGTCGATGGTCATGGAAGATTTTTCCGTCAGCCGGCTGATCAGCATCGGGCTGCCGTTCACGCTGATGCTGGGCTTTACCGCCTTTTTCTTCGGCACGCTGGGCGGCATGATCGCCGGCGCCGTGGCGGCGGTGAACCAGAACCGCTGGCCGGACTATCTGCTGGTTGCCATCGTGCTGATCGGCATCATCATTCCAAATTTCCTGATGGCCAATATCGTGCAACTGGTGTTCGGCGTCTATCTGCGCTGGCTGCCGGTGGGCGGCTACACGCCGGGATCGATGATCCATCTGGTGCTGCCGGTGCTGATCCTGGCGCTGCCGCATGGCGGACGCGTGGCGCGGCTGGTGCGCGGTTCAATGATCGAGGTGCTGGGGACGAACTACATCCGCACGGCACGATCCAAGGGGCTTGGCACTCGCCTGATCCTGGCGCGGCATGCGCTGAAGCCGGCCCTGATCCCGGTTGTGTCCTATCTCGGGCCAGGGCTCTCCTACCTGCTGACCGGTTCGCTGGTGGTCGAGCAGGTGTTCGCGCTGCCCGGCATCGGCAAGTATTTCATCACCGCGGCGCTCAACCGCGACTACGGTCTCGTCCTGGGGACGACCATACTCTACGTCTTCATCATTCTGGCGCTCAACCTGATCGTGGACGTCCTCTACGCCTGGCTCGATCCCAAGGTGAGGTTCCGCTGATGGCCGGCATTACGGGCAAGGACGCGGTCCTCAGCAATTATGCCGAAGCGCTGCAGGCCCCCAAGGGGAGGTCGCTGACGCAGGATGCGCTGCGCCGCCTCACGGCCAACAAGGCTGCGCTGGCGTCGATCTTCATTCTCGTGGCGCTGATCCTCGTGGCCTATATCGGCCCGTATTTCCTGCCGTGGGAATACGACAAGATCGACTGGAGCAGCATCAGGAAGCCCCCCGATTTCGAGAAGGGCCACTATCTGGGCACCGACCAGAACGGGCGCGACATGCTGGCGCGGACGCTGCAGGGCACGCAGATGTCGCTGCTGGTGGCGTTTGTTGCCACGCTGGTGTCGGTGATCATCGGGGTGGTCTATGGCGCGGTGGCCGGCTTTTTCGGCGGCCGGCTGGATGCCATCATGATGCGCTTTGTCGATATCATGTACGCGCTGCCCTACATCCTCTTCGTCATCATCCTCGTGGTGATCTTCGGACGTTCGCCGGTGCTGCTGTTCGTGGGCATCGGTGCCCTCGAATGGCTGACCATGGCGCGGATCGTGCGGGGCCAGACGCTGAGCATCAAGACACGCGAGTTCATCGAGGCAGCACGGGCCGGCGGGGCAGGACCGTTCACCATCATCTTCCGGCACATCGTGCCCAATCTCACGGGCCCGGTGGTGATCTACGCCACGCTGACGATCCCGGAGATCATCATCACCGAAAGCTTCCTGAGCTATCTGGGGCTGGGCGTGCAGGAGCCGCAGACCTCGCTGGGGACACTGATCTCGTTCGGGGCACCGGTGGCCGAGGCGCTGCCTTGGATGCTGATTTCTCCGGCAGTTGTGCTGGTCACCATGCTGCTCTGCTTCTCATATCTGGGCGACGGTCTGCGCGACGCCCTCGATCCCAAGGATCGCTGAATGGACAAGGTACTTTCTGTCGAAGATCTGAGAGTCACGTTCGATCTGCACCAGTCCGAAGTGCAGGCCGTATCGGAGCTCAACTTCACACTCGACCGCGGGGAGACGCTTGCCGTGGTCGGCGAGAGCGGCTCCGGTAAGAGCCAGGCGTTTCTGGGTCTGATGGGTCTGCTGGCGCGAAACGGCCGGGCCACCGGCCGGGCTATGCTGGGGGACGTCAATCTGATCGGCATGACGCCGGATGCGCTCGATGAGTATCGCGGCCGCGATATCGCGATGATCTTTCAGGATCCGATGACTTCGCTCAACCCGAGCCTGAAGGTGAAATCACAGCTGGCCGAAGTGCTGGTCCGGCACCAGAAGATGGACAAGGGCGCCGCCCAGAAGGCCGTCATCGACATGCTCGAACGGGTCGGCATGCCTGAGCCGGTCAAGCGTGCCAATGCCTATCCGCACGAGCTGTCCGGCGGCATGCGGCAGCGGGTGATGATCGCCATGGCGTTGCTGTGCCGTCCAAAGATCCTGATTGCAGACGAGCCGACGACGGCGCTGGACGTGACGGTGCAGGCGCAGATGCTGGACCTCTTCAAGTCGCTGACCCATGATTTCGGCACGGCACTGGTGATGATCACGCACGATCTGGGCGTGGTTGCCGGCCTCGCCGACCGCATGATGGTCATGTATGGCGGCCGCGCGGTCGAGAGGGGAACGACCGACCAGCTGTTCTATGACCCGCGTCATCCCTACACGCTGGGACTGCTGCATTCGACGCCGCATGTGGCCAAGCGGGCGCAGCGGCTCGATCCGATCCAGGGGCTGCCGCCGAGCCTCGAGCACCTGCCCATTGGGTGTTCGTTTCATCCACGCTGCGCCTTCCGGTTCGACAAGTGCTTCGAGCATCGGCCGCCACTTGAAAGCATCGAAGGGGATCGCGCCAAGGCATGCTGGCTCGAAGGCCCGTTGCAGCGAAAAGAGGTGGCGTGATGGATGCTCGACCAGACATCCTGCGTGTCGAAAACCTGGGCAAGACCTTCTCGGTATCGGGCGGGCTGTTCACGAGGCCGCTGACGCTGACCGCGCTGGAGGATATCTCGTTCTCGATCCGGCAGGGCGAGACGCTGGGCATCGTGGGCGAGAGCGGCTGCGGGAAGTCGACGCTGGGGCGGTGCATCCTGCAGTTGCTGCCACCGAACTCCGGTCAGGTCCTGTGGATGGGCGAGAACATTGCCAGCCTGCCAGCCGACGAGATGCGCAAGCGCCGACGTGACCTGCAGATCATCTTCCAGGACCCGCTGGCGTCGCTGAACCCGCGCATGACGGTAGGCGAGATCATTGCCGATCCGCTGCGCACGCTGATGCCCGAACTCGACGCCAAGGCGCGCCGGGCCAAGGTGATCAAGACGATGGAGGCGGTCGGCCTGCTGCCGGAGATGATCAACCGTTACCCGCATGAGTTTTCGGGCGGGCAGGCGCAGCGCATCGGCATCGCGCGGGCGCTGATCACCGATCCCAAGCTGATCGTCTGCGACGAGCCGGTTTCGGCGCTGGACGTGTCGATCCAGGCGCAGATCCTCAATCTGCTGGCCGACCTGAAGGAGCAGTTCGGGCTGACGCTGATCTTCATTTCGCACAACCTCTCGGTGGTGCGGCATGTGTCGGACCGGATCCTGGTGCTCTATCTGGGGCGGATGGTGGAACTGGCGGAAGGGGATGATCTCTACGATGATCCCAAGCATCCCTATACGCGGGCGCTGCTCACGGCGGTGCCGATCCCCGATCCGATCCGGGCGCGGCAGCGCACCATTGACTGGCTGGAGGGCGAAATTCCGTCGCCGATCAATCCGCCGTCGGGCTGCACCTTCAGGACGCGGTGCCGATTTGCAATCGAGATCTGTGCCCAAAAGCGGCCGCCACTGGAGAGCACCGGCAAGGGGCTGGTGGCCTGTCACCGCTGGAAGGAACTGGACCTCGAGGCGGGCGCCTAGGGCTTCTGGCGGCGATCGCCTTCGACCTTGAGGGCGCGGCGGCGGCGGTCGGGGCCGGTATAGACCTGGGCTTCGACGAAAGGCCGCGGGTTCGCGAGCGCCTGGGTCAGCCGCAGATTGATGACATTGGCGCTCAGCGGCTTCTTGAGGAACTCGGTAACGCCGGCGTCGCGCGCCGCCAGAATGCGCTCATTGGAGGCCTCGGAGAACGTCATCAGAATCGGAATTGTGCGGTTGGCTGCCTCGTTGTCGGCACGCAGTTGCCGGACCATCTCGAGCGTGTTGTCGGGGCCAAGCTTGTCGTCGAGCAGCAGCAGCCCGATGCGCTCGCTGCCCAGGAGCTTGCGCAGGGCGACGGTGTCGTTGACTTCGGCGACCAGCTTGAAGCCGAGGCTGCGCAGCATGCCGGCCGAGAGCGGCGCCATGAAATGGTCGTCGGCGACGGCAACTTTCATTTTCGACAGGATGGTCATGGACATGGGGCGATTATCGCTGTGGAGCATGAATTGTTCATGAATCCGGCGACGGATTCCGCTGCCTGAGGGGAATGACGACATTGGCAGCAGTTAACGCGCAGTAGGGACGCTGCAAGCGTTGACAGGCCGGGTGTTTCCCCCTATTTACGGCGCAATTCCAAGGGCGCGCAGCGCCCCTTTTGTTTCGTGCCGAGGTTTGACGATGAAGATCCGCAATTCTCTGAAGGCTTTGATGGGCCGCCATCGCGCCAACAAGCTGGTCCGCCGTCGCGGCCGCGTGTATATCATCAACAAGGTCGACAAGCGCTTCAAAGCCCGCCAGGGCTGATTGCGCGCCGGTTTCGGCCGGCCGCCTTTTGAAAAGCCCGCTCCGAGCGGGCTTTTTGTTGTCCGCGATTCCGCATGGCGGTCCCGCTATGTCGAAAGTTGCTCTTGCTCTGGCCGGTTTGGGGGCATTGAGTGCCGGCATGCTATTCAGAGGATATTCAAGACGTGCTGCGCAGCGAAACCCTGATTGTGCAAATCGACTGTCCATTTGCCGATACTTATGAATTCCTGGCCGATCCGTTGAACCTGCCGACCTGGCTGGTAGGGCTTGGCGGCCGTATCCAGCACCTGGACGGCAATCGCTGGGTGGCCGACGCCGCTCCCGGGCGCAAGATTTTCGAGTTCGCGCCGCGCAATGCCTTCGGCGTCATCGACTTTTCGGTGAGTGTCGAAGACAGGTCGGCACGTGCGACACCGGTCCGGCTGATCCGCAACGGCGACGGCGTCGAACTTATGCTGACCATGTTCCAGGTGGACGGCGTGACGGACGACGCGTTCCAATCCGAACTGGAATGGATCCGCGCCGATCTCGCCACGCTCAAGGCCCTGCTCGAGTCGCGCCAGCGGCGCTAGCCGGTCAGGCTTTTGTCGCCGCGAAGGCCGCCAGAATACGGGCCCAGGAGCGGATACCCTTGTGGAACGAGGAGAGGTTGTACTTCTCGTTGGGCGAGTGGATGCGGTCGTCGACCGCGGCAAAGCCGATCAGCAGGGTGTCGAGGCCGAGGATGCGCTTGAAGTCGCCGGCCACCGGAATGGAACCGCCCGAGCCGGTGATGGCCGTTTCCGTCCCCCACTCCTCGGCGAGGGCCGTTGCGGCCTGGCGCAGAAAGAGGCCATCGGTCGGCACCGAGACGGCCGGGCTGCCGCCATGCGCCCTGAAGGTGACCTTGGCGTCCGGCGGCAGGCGATCGGTGACGTGCTTGCGGAAGGCGGCGCGGACCTTGTCGGGATCCATCTGGCCGACGAGGCGGAAGGAGATCTTGGCGCTGGCCTTGGCCGGAATGACGGTCTTGAAGCCTTCGCCCGTGTAGCCGCCGGTGATGCCATTGATCTCGCAGGTGGGGCGGCTGCGGGTCTGCTCGAGGACGCTGCGGCCCTGCTCGCCGGCGGCCGTGGTGAGGCCAGCGCCGGCGAGGAAGGCGGCTTCGTCATAAGGCAGGCGCTGCCACTGCGCGGCGATGTCGGCCGGGAGCTCCTCGACGCCCTCGTAGAAGCCGTCGATGGCGACCGAGCCATCGGCGTTGCGCAGCGTGGCGATGATATCGGCCAGCACCTGGATGGGGTTGCGCGCGGCATTGCCGAACATGCCCGAGTGCAGGTCATGGCTGGCGCAGGTGATCTCGATCTCTTCGGCCACCATGCCGCGCAGCATCGAGGTGATGTTGGGGGTGTTCGCGTCCCACAGATCGGTGTCGCAGACCAGTGCCACGTCGGCGGCCAGTTCCTCGGCGTTCTCGCGCATGAAGGGCGGCAGGCTCTTGCCACCCGACTCTTCCTCGCCTTCGAGGAAGACCGAGACCTGCACGGGCAGGCTGCCCGTCACGGCGCGCCAGGCGCGGCAGGCTTCGATGAAGGTCAGCAACTGGCCCTTGTCGTCCGAGGTGCCACGACCCACGATGTGGGTCTCGCCGTCCGGCTGCTTCCTGAGATCGATCTCGAACGGGTCGCTGTCCCAGAGTTCGAGCGGATCGACGGGCTGTACGTCGTAGTGGCCGTAAAACAGCACATGCGGACCCGAGCCGGTGCGATCATGACCGACCACCATGGGGTGGCCGGGGGTGGGACGCGTCGCGGCCTCGAAGCCCTCATTGCGCAGGTCGGCGGCCAGCCATTCGGCAGCGCGCCTGCATTCCTCGGCATAGGCGGGGTCGGTGGAGATCGACTTGATCCGCACAAGTTCCTTGAGCCGCTCGAGGCTACCTCCCAGGTTGGCGTCGATATTGGCGAGGACGGCATCGAGGGAGGGGTGGGACATGCGTGGGCTCCAGAGTTTCGTGACTAGGGGCGTACGCCGGGATGTATCGCAAGGCAAGTGACGTGGCTTTGCCCCGGCCGGCGTGCCCGCCTCCGGTTGGTGTGTGGTGGATCGGGCCCCGAGGCGCTTGCCGTCTCTGGGTATGATAATAACGAGACGGTAGCCGCCTCGGGGAACCGGGTTTTGTGGCATTGTCCCGCGCTTCGGGAGACTGGAGCCCGACTTGCCGCCCCTTTTCAACTCCGTGCACTTGGCCCAGGGGCGTGAGACGACTCCCTTCCCCCTCCCGGCAGTCCCCTCCGCAAGCGTTCGTCGCGCTTCCCGTCCGTCGCGGGGAGATGGGGGAAGATTACGCCGAGCGGAGAGGGCGGGGACAAGTTTTACGATGCGGCTGGATCATCCCGCGGCGTCAGTGGCTTGCAGCTGTCGTCCGCGCGAGTGACATCGGCGGGATGAATGACCCATCGTGGCTCTCGCCCCCCCACCCCGACCCTCCCCGCGAGGGAGAGGCTGACGGAGAGGCTGGTGGGTAATGGAGGCGCTGGCGGTTACTGGATCCCGGCCTGCGCCGGGATGAACGACGGGGGGGTGGCAAGCGAGGGGCCACCAACAGCAGAGAGACCTCATCCTGAGCCTGTCGAAGGACGAGGTCGGGCGGCACCGCAAGGTCGGGCGCCGGTGCAGCCCCTCGTGGTTCGACAGGCTCACCATGAGGGGTGCGAGAGCAGTGGGGCAGAGATCCGTGGCGCGTAGCTGGTCGAGAAAACGGGCCGGTCGAGAATGCAGCCCTTCCAAAGAAAAGGGCCCGTGAGGGCCCTTTGAGAAAAGCGATGAAGGGCAGGCTCAGGAGGAGCCGGCGCCGTCCTGGCGGACGAAGGCGATGCGGAGCATGTTGGTGGCCCCGGGGGTGCCCAGCGGAATGCCGGCGGTGATAGCGATGCGGTCGCCGGGGCGGGCAAGGCCCTCCTGGTAGGCGATGACGCAGGCGCGATCGACCATGTCCTCGAGATTGACGGCGTCCTCGGTCTCCACACAATGCACGCCCCAGACGATGGAGAGGCGACGGACGGTGCGGTGGTTGGGGGAGAGGGCGAGGATCGGCTTGCTCGGCCGTTCGCGGGCGGCGCGCACGGCGGTCGATCCGGACGAGGTGTAGGTGACGATAGCCGAGAGGTCGAGGGTCTCGGCGACCTGGCGGGTGGCGGCCGAGATGGCGTCAGCGGCGGTGGCCTCGGGCTCGGTGGCCTGGGCCCGGATGATGCCGCGATAGTTGATGTCGCTTTCGACCGAGACGGCGACCTTGTTCATCATCGAGACGGCCTCGATCGGGTACTGGCCCGAGGCGCTTTCGGCCGAGAGCATGACGGCATCGGCGCCTTCGAACACGGCGATCGAAACGTCCGAGACCTCGGCGCGCGTCGGCACCGGCGAGGTGATCATCGACTCGAGCATCTGGGTGGCGACGACCACCGGCTTGCCGAAGCGGCGGGCGATACGGATCATGCGCTTTTGCAGGCCCGGGACCTGCTCGAGCGGCATTTCGACACCCAGGTCGCCACGCGCGATCATGAAGGCGTCGCAGAGCTTGATGATCTCTTCGAGCCGCTCGACAGCCTGCGGCTTTTCGATCTTGGCCATGACGCCGGCGCGACCCTGGACGATCTTGCGCACGTCGATGATGTCTTCGGGGCGCTGCACGAAGCTGAGCGCGATCCAGTCGGCGTCGTTTTCCAGCGCCTTGAGCAGGTCGGCGTGATCCTTCTCGGTCAACGCGCCCATCGGCAACAGGGTGTCGGGGAGCGAGACGCCCTTCTTGTCCGAGAGCTTGCCGCCATAGATGACGGTGGTTTCGATAGCGCCGCCGCCAACCTTGGTGGCGCGCAGCTGCAGCTTGCCATCGTCGAGCAGCAGCCGGTCACCGACCGAGACGGATTCGATGATTTCGGGATGCGGCAGGCAGACCCGGTCGACGGTGCCGGGCGCGGCATTGCCGTCGAGGGTGAAGGTGCCGCCCTGCTTGAGCTGGATCGAGCCGCCGTCAAAAGTGCCGACGCGCAGCTTGGGGCCCTGCAGATCGACGAGAATGCCGATGGGGTGGCTGAGGCGTTTTTCCACGGAGCGGATGCGAGTGACGGTCTGCTTGAGCAGATCGTGGCTGGCATGGCTCATGTTGATCCGGAAGACATCGGCGCCGGCGCGCGTCAGTTCCTCAATCGTTTTCTCGTCGCTGGACGCGGGGCCCAGGGTGGCAACGATCTTCACGCGTCGCAAACGTCTCATGGGGTGACTTTACCTTTGCACCAAAGTTGTCATTCAAGGCTTGTACTGTCATCAAGACTTGTACCGTCATCAAGACTTGGCTGATCATCGCCCGTGCCGCCATCCCCTTCCAACGGGATGTCATCGGTGCCGCCGGCCGGCTCGGCACCAAGTACCTCGCCGTCGGTGAGCTGAAGCATCCAGTTGCTACGGTTCTGGGTATCGATCTCAAAAAAGCCCGTTCGTTCGTATCCGCGTGCAAGGCAATCCTCAACACCAAAAATGGTGAAGGTCTCGTCGCGGGTGCACATGTAGTTGGCACCGTCCCACGAACCGCCGCCGATGTCGTCGGCAGCGTAGATGTAGTAGTAGCGCGCGTCGAGCTTGCCCGAGTAGACGGTCTTGCACTCGGCAGGCTGGGCGACCCACCAGCCCTCGGACTGCCAGCCCCGGTCGGCACGGTAGCCCAGGGCGATGGAGACCGGATTGGGCGTCTGGTTGCAGACGCGCAGGCTGCCGTCGCCGGTCTCGGCTTCGGTGTCCGAACTGACGGTGACTGCGGCAGGCTCGGCCGGCGCCACGGCGACGGCGGGCTGTTCGGCAGAAGGGGCAGGGGACTTGGGGATCAGGACCCAGGCGGCGATGCCGAGCATCAAAGCGAGTACGACGCCGCCGATAATCAAGAAAATGCGCAATGGACCAACCCGGAAGAGGCGGAAGGCACGCTCAGCGGCGCGGCCCCTACATGCGGACCACCCCCGGCGCTGTCAACCGCTAAACACCGGATTTGACGGAAATGCGGACAGGCGGAGAGCGGGTGGCGCGGCATTTCGGCAGGGGTGTGGATTGCGTCGGTTTGGGGTTGAACCGGCGCGCGCGACACGGTTGAAGGAGGGCTCAATCGAACAAGGGGTCTTGAAGTGGCCGATACCGTTTCCAGCGACAGCGTCGCGCAGGACCAGCTGCGTGCCTTCATCGAGCGCATCGAGCGCATGGAAGAAGAAAAGAAGGCGATCGCCGACGACATCAAGGAGATCTATGCCGAGGCCAAGGGCAACGGCTTTGACACCAAGGTGCTGCGGAAGATCATCTCCATCCGCAAGCAGGACCATGCCGAGCGCATGGAGCAGGAGGCTCTGCTCGAGCTCTACATGGCCGCCCTCGGCATGGCCGCGGCGCCGCCCGACGAAGACGACGAATAGCTTCCTGTCAGCCGGCCCCTGGGCCGGCTGACCTGTTTCTGGCGGGCTGAGCTGCGGCTCTAGAGCTTGGGGCTGGCCGGGATGCGCCGGGCGTCGACATCGATGCCGAGGGTCCTGAGCGCTGCGGCGACGATGCCGCTGCGGTCGAGGCCGGCGGCGGCATACATGTCGTTGACGCCGGCCTGTTCGGTGAACACATCGGGGATCATCAGCGGCCGGAAGCGGAGCTTGCCATCGAGCAGGCCGTTGCTGGCCAGGAAGGTGGCCACATGGCTGCCGAAGCCGCCAATGCCGCTTTCCTCGACCGTCAGCATGACATCATGGGTCTGGGCCAGTGTGGCAATCAGCTCCTCGTCGAGCGGCTTCATGAAGCGGGCATCGGCGATGGTGGGGGTGAGGCCATAGGCGGCGAGCTTTTCGGCGGCTGCCAGCACTTCGCCCAGCCGGGTGCCATAGGACAGGATGGCAATGGTGGCGCCCTGTCTGAGGATACGACCCTTGCCGATGGGCAGGATGTCGCCGCGGGCCGGCATGTCGACGCCGAGGCCCTCGCCGCGCGGATAGCGGAAGGCGATGGGGCCGGAGTCGTGGGCTGCCGCAGTGGCCACCATGTGCCGCAGTTCGGCTTCGTCAGCCGCGGCCATCAGCACCATGTTGGGGATGGCGCCGAGATAGGCCGAGTCGTAGTTGCCGGCGTGGGTCGGGCCGTCGGCGCCGACATAGCCGGCGCGGTCGATGGCGAAGCGGACCGGCAGGTTCTGCACGGCAACGTCGTGGATCACCTGATCGTAGGCGCGCTGCAGGAAGGTGGAATAGATGGCGCAGAAGGGCTTCATGCCCTCGGTGGCCATGCCGGCGGCGAAGGTGACGGCGTGCTGTTCGGCAATACCGACATCGAAGACGCGGGTGGGAAACAGTTCGGCGAACTTGTCGAGGCCGGTGCCCGAGGGCATGGCAGCGGTGATGGCGACCACGCGGCTGTCGGCCTCGGCTTCCTGGATCAGGCTTTCGGCAAAGACATTGGTGTAGCTGGGCGCATTGGACGGGGCCTTGGCCTGGGCGCCGGTGATGACGTTGAACTTGGACACGCCATGGTACTTGTCGGCCGAGGACTCGGCGGGGGCATAGCCCTTGCCCTTCTTGGTGACGACGTGGATCAGCACCGGACCGGATTCGAAGTCGCGCACGTTCTGCAGCACGTCGACCAGATCGTTGAGATTGTGGCCGTCGATGGGGCCGACATAGAAGAAGCCGAGTTCCTCGAACAGCGTACCGCCGGTGAAGAAGGAGCGGGCGAACTCCTCGGTCTTGCGCGCCGTTTCATGGATGATGCGCGGCATCTTGCCGGTGATGGACTTGGCGGTGTCGCGCAGGCCGCGATAGGCGGGGCCGGAGACCAGCTTGGCCAGATAGGAGCGCAGGGCACCGGTGGGCGGCGCAATCGACATGTCGTTGTCGTTGAGAATGACGATCAGGCGCGCATCGCGGGCGCCGGCATTGTTCATGGCCTCGTAGGCCATGCCGGCCGACATGGCGCCGTCGCCGATGACGGCGATGACGTTGCGGTCCTCGCCCTTGAGTTCGGAGGCGACCGCCATGCCGAGGCCGGCGGAAATCGAGGTCGAGGAGTGGCCGGCACCGAAGGGATCGAAATCGCTCTCGGCGCGCCGGGTGAAGCCGGACAGGCCGTCGGCCTGGCGCAGGGTACGGATGCGGTCACGGCGGCCGGTGAGCACCTTGTGCGGGTAAGCCTGGTGGCCGACGTCCCAGATCAGGCGATCATCGGGGGTATCGAAGACGGCGTGCAGCGCGACGGTCAGTTCAATGACGCCCAGGCCGGCACCGAGATGGCCGCCGGTGACCGAGACGGCGTCGATGACCTCGGCGCGCAATTCGTCGGCAAGCACATGCAGCTCGTCGCGGCTGAGGGCCTTGAGGTCGGCGGGTGACGCGACCTGATCGAGATGCGGGGTCTGTGGCTTGTCGGACAATGCGCTACGCCTTGCGGCTTTTATAGTTCTCCCTGACTTAGAGAGTACGGTCCGGCAATGCAATGAAAAGACTTAGCGGGAGGCGACCAGCAGCGGGGCGTTGGTCACAAATTGATCGTAATCAAGTTCCTGCCCGACGTCGGGGAGGAAGGCCATGCGACCGGCCAGCGGACCCAGTTCGGCGGCTTTGTCGAGATAGCCTTCGGCCTCGTAGAATTCGGCAAAGTGTCCGCCCGACATGAGGACCGGCGTGGTCAGCGTCTCGTTGACGTGGTCCATCTCGGGGGCAACGAACTCGGTATGGCGCGTCTGGATCGAGCCGATCGGCTGGCGGCTGAGCGCGGCCTGGCGCACAGCGGCCGCGGCACTGACCGGCACGGCGCCGCTGACAGCGTTGAACGTGGAGTCGAACATGCCCTTAAAGGCGTTGCCGCCCAGCGAACCGGTGCGCAGACCGGCGTCGATGCCGGAGGCGAGAGCGTCAGTGATGGGCGTATCGGAGCTTTCGATCAGCATCTGCAGCGCCGTATTGCCGGGAGCATAGGCGGTGACCAAGGTCGGCCCGTCCTTGGGCGACATCAGGACGCGCGGTTGGGGCACGGAATTGTCGATGGCCGCCAGGGCGCCACTGCTGCTGCCGCCGGAGGGGAGCAGGCGGGACGGGCGCGGTGCCGGGACCGGCGCGACGGCATCCGGAGCGAGGCTCGCAACCTGCATCGACGGACGATGCAGCGGCTGCGGGGCAATGGCGAAGGTCGATACCGAGCGCTGGGTCGGTTCTTCGAGCGCCGCAAGCATGATGCCGGCGCTGTCGCCGCCGTAGAGGCGGCCGGGACGGGAGAGCGGAACCGGGGCGGAGCTGTCGTCCTGTGCCACCATGATATCGGGTGTGGCGGAGAAACCGGGTGTGATGACGCCGCCGCGGCAGGGGACGGTATGGCACTTGCTCCACTCGGCCTGCGCATAGGCGCGGCCCGACGAGGACAGCGGCGTGCCGTCGGTGGGCAGGTGCAACGTCTTGCCGTCTGGGAAGACCTTCTTGAGCTGGGCACGGGTCATGCGCGGCCAGGCGCGGACCGAGCCGGTATCGGCGTGAACGAAGGGGCTGCCGGAGGTGGGGTAGTAGCCGATGCCGCCGACCTGGTGGCGCATGACGGCTTCCCGCAGGGTGGCGAGCTTGATGCCGGGGATGAAAAAGTCGATCGCCTTGCCTTTGACGTGCTGCGAGTTCTCGGCAACGCCGGAGGACTTGGCGCGCAGCATGGAGTTGGTCTTGGGCGAGCGATAGGAGGAAACGATGTTGATCGGCTGGCTGGCGCCGACTTCCTGGTAGACGGTCCAGAGCAGATCAAAGAGCGCCGGATCCATCTTGGTGGGCTCTTTGGTCCGCCAGTCGGCGAGGAAGACGTTGAGCTGCTGGAGGGCCTTGGCGTCGTACTTGCCGTTGCGGCGGAAGGTGAACTTGCCGGTTTCGCCGGTATGGGTGTGGCGCATGTAGATCGTGCGGTCGCCGCCCGAAGCGGCGGCCACCGGGAGGACCGTCGTGGGCAGGACTGCAGTCAGCGCGACGACCACGGCCAGGAGCAGCCGCAACACACGCTGAAGATGCGATAGTGAATTCCCCGGCACGCCCCGACCCTTGCAACACTTCAAAGAAGGACATTGTAGCGAGCAGACCATTACAGTCGATTAACGCCAGCCCGTCCTGCGGTGTCCGTTGCCAGTCACCCCTCAGAGTCTGCTTTTAGGCAATAATCGCGGCTGAACCAAGGCCATTTTCTTAAGCAGCCGTAAACGCTTGCCGTTGTGCACCAGTCAGATGCGACAAAGCCCGGCGCAAGCAGCACGCCGGGCTTTGCCAGATATTGCGGGAATCTGGTTCGAATCTACTGGTTGAGCAGTTCGATCAGCTTCTTGTTGGCGCCATAGACGTCGCCGTAGGAGCGGATGGTGCCATCCTCGTCAACGCGCAGGGTGAAGTAGGTCAGGTGCACGGGAATGTGGTGCTCGACATTCACCCACGCTTCGCGACTGCCGATCATGCCCTCGAGCGAGGCCTGGCTGATCTTGGTCTCGTTCTTGGTCAGCGCGCCGGCAAATTCCATCGGGTTCTCGACCCGGACGCAGCCATGGCTGTAGGCGCGGAAAGACCGGGAGAACAGGGACTTGGACGGCGTGTCGTGCAGATAGACGTCATGCTGGTTGGGGAAGAGGAACTTGACCTGACCCAGCGCATTGCCGCCGCCGGGACGCTGGCGGATGTGGAAGTTGTTGATGTTGGTCGAGGTCCAGTCGATGGCGGAGGCATTGATGACCTTGCCGCCCGACAGCATTTCCATGTTCTGGCCCGAGAGATAGCCCGGGTTGGCGAGGAGGTGCGGCTTGATCTCGTTGGCCGCAATCGAGGCCGGAACGTTCCAGTAGGGATTGACGACGATGTGCTCGATCTCGTCGGAAAAGACCGGCGTCTGGTGGGCGGCGGTGCCGATCACGACGCGCGTCGAGTAGGTTTCCTCGCCGTGCTCGATGATCCGGGCGCGGAACTCGGGAAGGTTGACGAAGACGTGGAAGTCGCCGAAATCGTCGGGTTCCCAGCGCCAGCGCTCCATATTGGCGATGATGTCGTCCTTGGTGGTGGCCGTGCCACCGTTGAGGGCTGCGACGGTCGCCGGCCCGACGACGCCGTCGGCGTTGAGGCCAAGGCTCGTCTGGAAGGTCTTGAGCGCTTCGACGAGGGCATCGTCGAAGGAAAGGTCGGGCGCAGCCTCGGCGCCGGCGGTTTCCGGCACGTCGGGCTCGGCAACCCCGAGACGCTGGCGCAGCAGCGGCACGCGTTCGTCGGTCATGCCGGGCTTGAGCAGCTTGCCATCCGGGATGGAGACCTGATCGATCTCTTCCGAGCCGAACTTGGCCAGAGCCAGCTTGAGACGCTGGAATTCAGGGTGCCTGGGCGCGAGGTCGAGCAGCACCTGGTCGGGCGTATCGCTTTCTGCCAGCTGCATGAGCAGCTCGGCCTCGTTGATGCGCTTGGGTGTGACGGTCCAGGTCCTGTTGACCGCCGTCGGTGCGATGCGGCCGCCATAGGCGTCCTGCGCATAGCGCACCGTGGCAGCCGAGAACGCGGTCTCGAGCGCGGCCAGCTTGCCCGGATCGGTGCCGGCGGCAGCCAGATCGAGTTCGGGCGTCAGATAGTCGCTCGGGCGGAAGCCTTCGACTTCGGCATTGCGGAACACCGCCATGATCTTCTCGGCGGCGGGCGCAAAGCTCACCTTGCCGGAGCCGTCCTGGTGCAGCCACAGCGGCTCGAAATGGCGGGCGCCATAGAAGAAATAGAGTTTTTGCGCCTGGGCGTAAGCGCGGGTGTCCCGGGCAGCGTCCTGATAGGCGGCCGACAGGCCGGTCTTGATGATGCGGGCAAGCTCGGTTTGCGGCGGAGCAATGATGATGCGCGTGGCGTCGATGCCGGCGACCCGGACGACTTCCTGGGCCAGAACACTTCCGGACATACCGAACAGCACTATTCCGGCAAGCAATGACGCCTTTAACCTACGCATTCTGACTCCGTGCCCCTGCGGGCTCATTGTAGCAGGAAGAGCGCAACCGGGGGGAGGACTCGTCGCGCAGCAAGACCCAATATGAGTTTGACTTATCCCACATCTGTTAACACTGACAATTCCACACGATTTTGTGAGGCTGGTCTGTGACCCTGCTGCAACGGAAGTGTCTAGGCCGCCTCGCTCTCCATACCTTCGTCCAGTCCGTACTCGCGGAGCTTGCGATAGAGCGTCGAGCGCCCGATCCCCAGGGCACGGGCGACGCGCGACATGCGGCCACCATAGTGCTTGAGGGCAAAGGCGATGAGTTCACGCTCCAGATCAGAGAGCGGGGTCACTTCGCCCTTGGCATCGAGAAACCGATCCGGAACCGTCTCGGTTTTTTCCAGTTCACGAAGCCGGGTGGTAACCTGGTCTACATGAACGGGTCCTGAAGGGGCGGGCAGGCTCTGCGTCAGCTTGACAGCGTCGGCGCGTCCGGCGAGCTGGGCGACGATCTGCGGGAAGTCAACGGATTCGAGGTAGGCCCCGTCGCAGAGGACGACGGCGCGGTAGACGGCATTCTCGAGCTGCCGGATGTTGCCGGGCCAGCTGTAGGTCTTGAGCATGTCGAGCGCCGCGGGAGAGATGCCGACGACGCGACGGCCGGCTTCCGCCGACAGCCGGGCGATGAAATGGCTGACCAGCAGCGGAATGTCCTCGGCACGGTCGCGCAGGGGCGGCACGTAGATCGGAAAGACGTTGAGCCGGTAATAGAGATCCTCGCGGAAGGCACCGGACTTGGCGAGGTTGAGCAGCCGCTGGTTGGTGGCCGAAATGACCCGCACATTGACCTTGTCGATCTTGCCCGAGCCGACCGGCTCGATCTCGCCTTCCTGGATGACGCGCAGCAGCTTGACCTGGGTGTCGAGCGGCAGCTCGCCGACCTCGTCGAGGAAGATGGTGCCGCCATGGGCCTCGGCAAACTTGCCGGCGTGGTCGGAGACGGCGCCGGTGAAGGCGCCCTTCTTGTGGCCGAAGAGGATCGACTCGACCAGATTGGCCGGGATGGCACCGCAGTTGACGGTGATGAACGGCTTGCCGGCCCGGTCGCCGGTGCCCTGGATGACCCGGGCAATCAGCTCCTTGCCGACGCCGGTCTCGCCCTCGATGAGCACCGGGATGGGCGAGCGCGCGGCCTTGCCGCAAAGGGTGATGACCCGATCCATCAGCGGCGAAGTGGTGACGATGTCGGACACGGCCAGGGTGCCGGAGCGGCGGTTGCGGTCGGTGCGGACGAGGGTCTCGAGCTCGTCGAGCTTGAGGGCGTTGCGCAGCGAGATGATGAGGCGTTCCGGCGCGACGGGCTTGACGAAGAAGTCGGCGGCGCCGTGGCGCATCGCCGTGACCACGGTTTCCATCGAGGAATGCGCGGTCTGGACGATGACGGGCGTGGTGATGTTCTCGCGGGCCATGGTTTCGAGCACGGCCATGCCGTCGATCTCGGGCATGACCAGGTCGAGGACCATGACACCGATGCCGGGGTCGGCACGAAGCAGGTCGAGGGCCTGCCGGCCGCCGGTGGCGGTGAGCGGCTCGAAGCCGGCGCGGTTGGCCACTTCGGCGGTCAGCCGGAGCTGCACGGGATCATCGTCAACAATCAGGACGCGGGTCATTGTTCCCCAGAACATTGTCTTTGCGCGACCGGGCTGCGTTCCCGAATCGTGCTGTGCCGTTTTGACCCAGCATCGTCCGAGGGAGTTAAGAGGCGATTAAGGCTGAGGAATTTGGCGTGCGCTTGATGGGGGAGAGGGGGCTGGGTATGGTCGCGCCGCCAAAACCGAGAGAGAGCTGCCCATGACCACGTCCGAAGCTGCCGCCCAGAAGGGGCATAACCTGTTGGGAACGCTGCCGGTCTGGGACCTGAGCGACCTCTATCCGGGAAATGACTCGGCCGAGCTGAAGGCCGATATCGCGGCGGCGCGGACCGAGGCCAAGGCCTTCGAGGCGGACTACAAGGGCAAGCTCGAAGGGCTGGCGAAGTCCGGCGGATTGGTTAAGGCGATCAAGCGCATAGAGGCGCTCAACGAGATCACCGGCAAGATCGGATCGTATGCCTTCCTGCAGTATGTGCGGAACACGCAGGAGCCCGACAAGGTGAAGTTCCTGGGCGATACCAGCCAGGCGCTGACCGACCTCTCGACCGGGCTGATCTTCTTTTCGCTCGAACTCAACCGCATCGATGAAGGCGTTCTGAACGACGCTATGGCCGCCGATGCGGCGCTGATGCACTACAAGCCGTGGTTCGACGAGCTGCGGAAGGCCAAGCCCTACCAGCTCGAGGAGAAGATCGAGGAACTGTTCCACGAAAAATCGGTGACCGGTGCCTCGGCCTGGAACCGGCTGTTCGACGAGACGATGGCGAGCCTCAAGTTCACCGTGGACGGTGAGGAGCTCGGCCTCGAGAGCACGCTCAACCTGCTGTCCGATCGCGACGAGAAGAAGCGCGAGGCGGCGTTCGGTGGACTGACCAGGACGCTGGCCAGCAATGGCCGGCTCTTTACCCACATCACCAATGTGCTGGCCAAGGATAAGGAAATCTCCGACCGCTGGCACGGCTTCCAGGACATTGCCGACAGCCGGCATCTGGAGAATTCGGTCGAGCGTGAAGTGGTCGATGCGCTGGAGACGGCCGTGCGCGAGGCCTATCCGCGGCTCAGCCACCGCTACTACAAGATGAAGGCCAGGTGGTTCGGCAAGGAGCAGCTCAACGCCTGGGACCGCAATGCGCCGCTGCCGTCGAGCGACGAGCGGCTGTTCGATTGGGAAACCGCCAGGTCGACGGTGATGGAGGCCTATGCGGGCTTTTCGCCCGAGCTCGCCGAAGTGGCCAAGCCGTTCTTCGAGAAGGGCTGGATCGACGCGCCGGTCAAGGACGGCAAGTCACCCGGCGCCTTTGCGCATCCGACGGTGCCGAGCGCGCACCCCTATTTGATGCTCAACTATCTGGGCAAAGCCCGGGACGTGATGACGCTGGCGCATGAACTGGGGCATGGCGTGCATCAGGTGCTGGCCGGTCCGCAGGGGGCGCTGATGGCGCCGACGCCGCTGACCCTGGCCGAGACGGCATCGGTATTCGGCGAGATGCTGACGTTCCGCTCGATGCTGGCCAAGACCACCGACAAGAAGCTGCGCTTTGCCATGCTGTCGAGCAAGGTCGAGGACATGCTCAATACGGTGGTGCGGCAGATTGCGTTCTATACGTTCGAGCGCAAGGTGCACACGGCGCGCAAGGAGGGTGAACTCACCACCGAACAGATCAACGAGATCTGGATGGAAATCAGCCGGGAATCGCTGGGTCCGTCGATCAAGCTCAATGACGGCTACGAGGCCTTCTGGTCCTACATTCCGCACTTCATCCACTCGCCATTCTACGTCTACGCCTATGCGTTCGGGGATTGTCTTGTGAACTCGCTTTACGCACAGTATGAGAAGGCCAGCGAGGGGTTCGCTGAACGCTATTTCGAACTCCTCAAGGCTGGGGGCAGCAAGCATCATTCCGAATTGCTCAAGCCGTTCGGACTGGATGCGCGTGATCCCGACTTCTGGTCGCTGGGCCTCGGCATGATCGAGAGGCTGATCGGCGAGCTGGAAGCCACCCAGCCCAGTTGAGAGCTAGTCTACGTCTAATCTGCCAGAGGACTTTATGGCCAAGAAACCTGCCGCAAAAGCCGAGCAACTCCCGCCGGCCATGGACTATCCGCAGCACGAAGCGACCTACGAGGGCTTCATGCAGATGCTCAAGTGGGGCATCGCCTCGATAGCGGTGATCGTGCTGGCGCTCTATGCCTTCATCGAAGGCGGGCAGCCGCTCATCGGCTGGCTGCTGCTGTTGCTGATCCCGGTCGGCGCAGTTGCACTGGTGGTCACGGGCTCAACCCGCCGTAGCTAACGGCGGGTTTTTCTTTTCCGGGCCCGATACCCGGTGGCGCGGCGTGCGCAGCAAAGGTTGGATCAGGAGAGCGTCATGAAGATTGCAGTGGTGCGTGAGCGCACAGCCGGCGAAACGCGGGTTGCCGCCACTCCGGAGACTGTCGGCAAGCTGATTGCCCTGGGAGCCGAGGTTGCAATCGAAGCGGGGGCCGGTGAACTGGCCCGTTTTCCCGATATCGACTACACGGCGGCGGGCGCCACGGTGGGCGCCGCTGCGGCGGTGCTCAAGGGCGCCGATATCGTCCTGACAGTGCGCCGCCCCAAGGCCATCCAGCTGGCCGGCGTCGCCAAGGGCGCGATGGTCGTGGGCGGCATGGACCCCTACGGCAACGAGAGCGAGATCGACGCTCTGGCCAAGGCCGGGGTCACCACCGTTGCCATGGAATTCATGCCGCGTATCACCCGCGCCCAGGTGATGGATATCCTCTCCAGCCAGGCGAATCTTGCCGGCTATCAGGCGGTGATCGATGCGGCAGGGGCGTTCGAGCGCGCCTTCCCGATGATGATGACCGCAGCCGGCACCGTGCGGCCGGCCAAGGCCTTCGTGATGGGGGCGGGTGTCGCCGGACTGCAGGCGATTGCCACGGCCAAGCGCCTTGGCGCCGTCGTCACCGCCACCGACGTGCGCGCCGCGGCTGCCGAGCAGGTGGAATCGCTGGGCGGCAAGTTCATCATGACGGACGCGCTCAAGGACGCCTCGGGCAGTGGCGGCTATGCCCGCGAACTGACCAAGGACGAACAGGCGGCGCAGGCGACACTGGTTGCCGGCCATATTTCCAAGCAGGACATCGTCATCACCACGGCCCTCATTCCGGGCCGCCCGGCGCCCAAGCTGGTGAGCAAGGCGATGATCGAGAGCATGCTGCCCGGATCGGTGATCGTGGATCTGGCGGCCGAGCGGGGCGGCAATGTCGAGCTGACCGAGCCGGACAAGGTCGTGGTGACGCCCAACGGGGTGACCATCATCGGCTACACCAACGTGCCGGGCCGGCTGGCCACTTCCGCGAGCCAGCTCTACGCGCGCAACCTGGTGGCGTTCCTCGACATCTTCTTTGACAAAAAGACCAAGGCCTTTGAGGTCAACTGGGACGACGAACTGGTCAAGGCGACGGTGCTGACCCGGGACGGCGTCATCGTGCATCCGAATATCAAGATCGACAGCAAGTCGCCTGCGGCGGCGATGCCCAAGCCGGAGGTGCAGGATGCGCCGGTGAAGTCGGGCGCTGCCAGCAAGACGGCACCGGCCAGAAAGCCTGCGGCGACCAAAGCGGCGACAGGGGCGGTGCCCGCCGATGCGCCGATCAAGACCGGGCCGGCCAGCAAGACCGCTGCCAAGCCGAAGGCTGCAGCAGCCAAGGCGCCTGCTGCCAAGACACCTGCTGCCAAGACACCTGCTGCCAGCAAACCCGCGGTGAAAAAGCCGGCTGCGCCCAAGGCGGCTGCTGCCAAGGCCCCCGCCGCCAAAGCCCCCAAGACGACTGCCGCCAAGACGCCTGCCGCCAAGACGCCTGCCGACAAGGGAAGCAAGTAGATGGATGCCACAGCAGAACACACCGCCGATGCCGTGACCGCCGCCGTGGGGCTGGTGACCGGCGGAACGATCGACCCGTTCACCTTCCGCCTCGCCATTTTCGTGCTGGCGATCTTTGTGGGCTATTTCGTGGTGTGGTCGGTGACGCCGGCGCTGCACACACCGCTGATGAGCGTGACCAACGCCATCTCCTCGGTGATCGTGGTCGGCGCCCTGCTGGCCGTCGGCGTATCGCTGGCCTCGGACACCGACTGGATCAGCAAGGTCTTCGGCTTCCTGGCGCTGGTGCTGGCAAGCGTCAACATCTTCGGCGGGTTCCTCGTCACGCAGCGCATGCTGGCAATGTACAAGAAGAAGGGCTGAGTCGATGATTTCTGCTGATATCGCGGCACTTGCCTATCTGGTTGCCGGCGTCCTCTTCATCCTGGCGCTGCGCGGCCTTTCCAGCCCCGCCTCGGCCCGACAGGGCAACATGTTCGGCATGGTGGGCATGGCCATCGCCATCGTCACCACGCTGCTGGTGGCGGGTGTGTCCGACTGGGTCAGCTGGCTCTTGATCATCGGCGGCCTGGGGATCGGCGGCGGCATCGGCGCCTATATGGCGCGGACGGTCAAGATGACCGACATGCCGCAGCTGGTGGCGGCGTTCCACTCGCTGGTGGGCCTTGCCGCCGTGTTCGTGGCGGCGGCGGCGCTCTATGCGCCGGAGGCCTTCGGCATCGGCACGCCGGGTCATATCCACACGCAGGCCATCATCGAGATGAGCCTTGGCGTTGCCATCGGCGCCTTCACCTTCACCGGATCGGTGATCGCCTTTGCCAAGCTCAATGGTAACATGAGCGGCAAACCGATCATCCTGCCGTTCCGGCACGCGATCCATATCGTGCTCGGTCTCGTGCTGGTGTTCTTCGTCTATCAGTTTGCGGTGACGGCCGACCCGATCTGGTTCTGGCTGGTGACGATCCTGGCGCTGGTACTGGGCGGGCTGATGATCATTCCCATCGGCGGCGCCGACATGCCGGTGGTGGTCTCGATGCTCAACTCCTACTCGGGCTGGGCAGCGGCGGGCATCGGCTTCACGCTGGGCAATACCGCGCTGATCATCACCGGCGCGCTGGTGGGCTCGTCGGGCGCGATCCTCAGCTACATCATGTGCAAGGCGATGAACCGCAGCTTCATCTCGGTGATCCTGGGCGGGTTCGGCGGCGACAGCGCCGCCGCCGGTTCGGGCGAGGAAGAGACGCGTCCGGTCAAGCAGGGTGCGGCCGACGACGCCGCCTATCTGATGATGAACTCTAGCAAGGTCATCATTGTGCCGGGCTATGGCATGGCCGTGGCCCAGGCGCAGCATGCGCTGCGCGAAATGGCCGACGTGCTCAAGGCGGCCGGCGTCGAGGTCAAGTATGCCATCCATCCGGTGGCGGGGCGTATGCCGGGGCACATGAACGTGCTGCTGGCGGAAGCCAATGTGCCCTATGACGAGGTGTTCGAACTCGAGGATATCAATTCCGAGTTCAAGGGCGCCGACGTGGCCTTCGTGATCGGCGCCAATGACGTGACCAACCCGGCGGCCAAGACCGACAAGACCTCGCCGATCTACGGCATGCCGGTGCTCAACGTCGAGGATGCCGGCACGGTGCTGTTCATCAAGCGCGGCATGGCGGCCGGTTATGCGGGCGTGCAGAACGAGCTGTTCTTCCGCGACAACACCATGATGCTGTTCGGCGACGCCAAGAAGATGACCGAGGACATCGTCAAGGCGATGGCGCACTAGGCGCTCCGAAATGAGCGTCGATAAAGTGCTCAGATGGCTCTATTTGTTGCCTTTGTACTTTGTCGGCGTTCCACTTCTGAAACCGATTCTTCCCCCGACCCTTCTTGGGCAGCCAATCGACCAATTGATTGGCCTACTTGGAGGGGCGTTGGTGGCATTCATTCTCCGCCAGATCCTGCACTCCTTGTCCGAACACTACCCCACGGATCTCAGCCGTCGCCCAGCATACAACGAACAAATCAAGCTATTCGCGGCCACATCGAACGCGATTGCACTTGGTTTTTTGGTCGCCGCAGTTGTTCTTCCGTTTACCTCCGGCGGAGGATATTCTGTAACGCATGGCGTATACTTCTTTATATTCGTGTATTGTCATCTCGTTGCGCAAAGAATAATTGGATTGATTAAGTAGTTTTCGTGGAGGTCGGTGGGGGCTTCGACGCGTCCGGTCAGCGGTCGGTAGCAAGTTCGAAGATTTTAGCGAAGCCGTCGGCAATTTGCTCATCGGAATAGAGCAGAGGGTCGCCCTGCGCCTCGACCAGACCCTTCATGGTCAGTTGTCCAATGGCCGCGAGATAGGCGAGGAAGGCCAGCAGTCTGGGTTCGATTGCGACAGCGGGCTTGCGGCCTTTCCGCTCTGCCGTGATCAGCGCGCTGGCGCCACCGAGCAAGAGATTGTTCAGCGGCCTTATACGCGCGATCTGATCGGCAGAGAGCGTGACGCTGCCCGCGGTCGCCACTTGTCCCAGCATGAAGGCGAGACGAAAATCGTCCATGCGGGGGGCGAAACTGTTCACGGTTTCTTTGATGATCGCGCCGAGCGCTTCGCCCCCGTTTTCGCTGCCGGAGACGGCGCCGCTGACGGCCGAGGCGTGGCTTTCGAGTGCGGCAAAGACCAGTTCGAACACCAACGCGTCCTTCGAGGGGAAATAGTAGTAGAGCCCGGTTTTCGACATGCCGGCTTCCCGCGCGACAGCGTCAAGCGTCATTGCGGCGAGGCCCTTCTTCAAGAGAACGCTGCGTGCCGCTTCCAGGATTTCCTCGCGCGAGCGATCACGTCGGCGTTGCTGCCGGGCGCGTCGGGTGGCGGTTTCCGCAACCACTGGCGAGGGGTCGTCTTTGGAGGGCATAGCGTGGTCCATAGTTGAGATTCCCGCCAGAATCTTAGTCGGCGGTCGACTAAGTGTCCACCGCTTGACTTTTTCGACCGTCGGTCTAAAAATTGCACTTGCAGTCAGTTTTGCCCGGCAGGGTGGCGCAGTGAGGAAATCCGCGTGGACCAGTTGAACCTGAGCAATCCCGTTTTTGTCGCATATGCCATTGCGGCGAGCATCATGATCATCAAGGGCGTCGCCATGTCGTGGCTGACCGTGGTCAGGATGTTGACCGAGAACGGCGGCTTTCGCAGCCCCGAAGACGCGAAGAAGACGCCCTTCAATCCAAAACCACATCCCGAGCAGCTGGCCCCCAACGATCGCGTCGAGCGCATTCGCCGGATCCAGCAGAACGATCTCGAAAACCTTCCCTATTTCCTCGTGGCCGGAATGCTCTACGTCGTCTCGTCGCCGCCGCTCCTGCTGGCGCAGATTCTCTTCTTCGGCTATGTGATCACCCGGCTCCTGCACTTCGCCGCTTATCTGACCGGCCAGATTCACGACGTTCGCGCGATGCTATGGACGCCCGGATCACTGGCGATCCTGTTCATGGCCGGCAGCGTTCTGGTCGACGCGATTTTCTGATCAGCCTTCGGCGCAATCAGGCGTCGCCGACCGGGTCCGGCGCGGCCGAGACGGTCGGTAGGGGTGCGGATCGGGCAGTGCTCAACCGACAGGTAGCACAGCCGCCGGCGGGTAGCCTTTGCTTCTGGAGGATCGGGCATGCGCCTACTCGAGGTCAGACGCCATACGATGCGGCGCAAGCCGGGCGCGCATCTGTCGCGCGAGGGCATTGCGCTGGCGCGACGGGTGGCGGCGGGCAGCGCACCGTTCGACCTGGTGGTGACCAGCACCATCCCGCGGGCGGTGGAGACGGCGATTGCCATGGGTTTTGAGGTCAACCGGACGCTGGAGGTGCTGGGCGAGGTGCCCGATGCGGTGATGGCCGAGGTCGGCTGGCCGAGCCCCTTTGCGCGCGTGGCGCAGGCGGTGACCGCGGGGGGAGCGGCGGGGCCGTTCGCCGCTGCGCTGGCGCGGCTCTGGCGCGAGATCGCTGCAGAACTGCCCGATGGTGGCAGGGCATTGATCGTCACGCACGGATCGTTCGTGGAACTTGGCGCCGTGGCCAGCCTGCCGGAGGCGGATCACGCCAGCTGGGGCGAAGCCATCGGCTATTGCGAGGGCATTGCCCTCAGCTACGAGGGCGCGGGTTGCACCAGCGAGATCCTGCGGGTGCCGGCAGAGTATCGGCTGATCGAGAACTGAGCGCGCCGTAGCTGCGGGACGTCGAGATCCGAAAAGCAGCTTGACCTCAAGTTGACTTGAGGTTGTAGCGGTAGGGTCTCGTTTTCACAGGGGCAGGTTTCACATGGATATGGTCTTTCAGGGTCTGCTGATCACGCATTTCATTGCGCTGGTGGTGGGCACCGCCACAACGGTCGCCATGCCGGTGGTGATGAGCTTTGCGCCCAAGGCGGGCGCTGACAGCCGCCCGGCCTTTGCCGGTATCGGCAAGCGGCTGAGCCTCAACGCACGGGTGGCGTTCGGCGTACTGGTGCTGTCGGGCGTCGCCATGATGCTGGTGCGCTATGGCGGGGTGGACGGCATGAACGCCTGGTTCTGGGCCAAGATGGGCCTTGTCGGGGTTGTCCTCGCCGCCATGGTCGCGGCCGTGGCGCTGAAGCCCGGTGCGCTCAACCCCAAGGTCATGGGGTGGGTCACGCGGCTCTCGATCCTCGGCATCATTGTGAGCGCGGTGCTGGCCTTCAACTGACGAACGCAGACTGCAGACAAGGGCAACAAGATCGCCAATTTCTCACCCGGGATGCAGGACTATACGTATAGTATTGGAGTCGCCTTATTGAGAACTACTGTATAGACTCCGAGTCGGCTCGCCGATGTTGCTGCCGTTTTCAGGCAGGTGTGGCCGGAGCGGGGGCAGACAATGCGACAGACCCGAAAGACACGTGAGGCAGATATCGCGCGGCAGGCCATTGTCATCGTGCATGGCCAGGGGCAGCAGCGTCCGATGGAGACCATGCGGGCCTTTGTCGAAGTGCTGTGGACCCGCAACCCCGAGCTGGGCGACGTGCCGCCGGAGGGCCGCAAGTCGTTCATCGTGCCGGATGGCCGCACCGGGCTGTTCGACCTCAAGCGGATCACAACGCCCGACGGCGAAGGCCGGAAGACCGATTTCTTCGAGCTCTACTATGCCGACCTGCTGGACAATACGCCGCTGCGGCGGCTGTGGACCTGGCTCGACGGCCTGCTGTTTGTCAGCCCAGGTACTGTGAGTCCGGGCCTGCGCTGGCCGTGGATATTGCTGTGGCTCATGACGCTGGTCGCCGCGGGATTGCTGACCTGGGTGATCTTTGCCATTCCCTACCTGATCGGCGGGACCTGGCTCGGTGTCCTTGAGCGACCCGATGCGCTGGTGCTGGCGGCGGTCGTGGTCGCCATGGCTTTGTTCATGGCCGTGCTGCGCTTTCCGCGCTTTGGGCGTTTCAAATGGCTGTCGTGGCCGATCATGATCACACTCGTGGTGGCCTACGTTTGGCTGTTCTGGGGGGCGTGGCCGGTGATCGCGCTGGCGGCGCTGTTCGGCATCCTGCGGCTGGTGCTGATGACGGTGCTGCCGCTGTTCGGTGATGCAGCCAGCTATCTGGGGGCACGGACCGATACGGTGAGCAGCCGGCAGGCGCTGCGCAAGCGCGGGCTCGACCTGCTGACCTCGCTGCACGAGGACGACAAGTACGATCGCATCGTGGTGGTGGCGCATTCACTGGGCACGGTGCTGGCCTATGATCTGCTGCAGCTGCTGTGGGAGCAGTGCGGCCCGACCAAGGACAACCCGCCGACCACTGCGGAACTGGCGGGTTTGCGCAGGGTGCGCGATTTCATTGCCAAGCATCCGGGGCCGTCCTGGAATGATGCGGTGCGCCGGGACTACCAGGCGGCGCAATGGTCGGCGTTCGGGACGTTCCGGCAGCGCCCGAAGAGGGATGCGAAAGCCGATGCCAGGGCTGACGCGCCGACGGAGCCGGTGCCGGCTCAGGCCTGGAAAGTGTCCGATTTCGTGACGCTCGGCTCGCCGCTCGGGCACTCGCGGTTTCTGATCACCGACAGTGCCTCGGCCTTCGATCAGCTCAAGCAGGAGCGGCTGCTGTCGCTGGCGCCGCCCGCCGATTTCTTCGATGACAGGCCCGGCGGTTTTATCGACGAGGACGGCAAGGTGGTGCATCACGCGGCCATGTTCAGCCTGGTGCGGTGGACAAATCTCTACGACCAGTTCAACCCGGTGGTGTTTCCGCTGGGCGATGTGATTTCCAGCGAGGTTGGATCGGCCAAGCTGTTCGGCTGCGGCGCGCGCGATGTCGATGCGGAGATGCTCAGGCTCGGCCTGAGGTTCACCCATAACCACTACTGGATCGACTTCGACAAGGCAGACGCCGTCAATCTCGAGCGGCTGCGTGCGGCCATCGGCATCGATAGACCTCTGTGAGCCGGGCGGGACGGCCGCCGGCGGTTACGCCGATGTGCCTGCTTGCAGATCGGGGCAGGGGATAGCACTTCTGCGGTTTGCAAGCAGGAGCTGTCCGATGAGCCGCAAGATCAAGGTCGATCTCTTTACCGATACCGTCTGCCCGTGGTGCCTCGTGGGTGCGGCGCGGCTCGATCAGGCGATTGCGGCGCTGCCGGACGATGTCGAGGTGGAGGTGGAGAACCATCCGTTCTATCTCGATCCGACCACGCCGGATGAAGGCGTGGTGGTGGCCGACATGCTGCGCCAGAAGTATGGCCGCGATCCCAAGGAAATGTGGGAGCGGCTGGAGAACGAGGCGCGGCTTTCCGGGATCGATCTCGATCTCAGCCGGCAGCCGCGCAGCTATCCGACGCGCAAGGGGCATACGCTGGTGCGTATGGCCAAGGTGAAGGGCACGCAGCACGCCCTGGCCAATGCTATCACCTGGGCCTATTTCATGGATCACAAGCTGATCAATGACGACGATGTGCTGGCCGACATTGCCATCGAGCATGGCTATTCGCGCGAGGAAGCGCTGCAGGTGATGCGCGATCCCGATGCACTGGGCGAAACCCACGATGCCGCCGTGGCAGCGGCGCAGCAGGGCATTCAGGGCGTGCCGTTCTTCGTCTTCAACAACCAGTTCGCCGTCTCCGGCTGCCAGCCGCAGGACGTGTTCGGCATGGCCTTCGAGGCCGCCCTCGATCCGAGCAAGCTGCAGCGCTAGGTTCGCTCAGGCACGGTCCGGTCAAGTCCTTCGACAGGGCTCAGGTCGCATGGAGGCGACGCCTGAGCCATGCCCTCATGGGCTCCGGCGCAGGTTTCGGGATTTACCGCCCGTGCGCCAGGCGATAACCAGAGGGCAACAGGAGGCGTGCGGATGAAGTGGGTGAAACGGATTGCCATCGGCTTTCTGGGGCTGGGTGTACTGGCCTATCTCGGCATTCTGGGCGGGCTCTATTTCCTGCAGCGCGACTTCCAGTACGACCGGTCGGGCCGGATGTTTGCGCTCGACGAGACGATGCTGGTCAGCGCCGGACTGGTCAACATTGCCACCGATGACGGCTCGCCGCTGGGGGCGTGGTATGAGGCGCCCCGACCGGGCATGCCGGTGATCCTCTATTTCCGTGGCAATGCGCAGAGCTTTTCGCGCGAGCACGAGCGCTACGAGGCGTTCGTCGCCGATGGCTATGGCTTCCTGGCCTTCGACTATCGCGGCTTTCCCGGATCGCCGGGCGAGGTGACCGAGGAGCACGTGCTGGCCGATGCGCTGGCGGCTTATGACTGGCTGGCGGCCAAGGGCGATCCGATCGTCCTCTGGGGTCGCTCGCTGGGGGCAGGACCGGCGAGCTATATTGCCAGCCTCAAGGAGACCGACGCGTTGCTGCTGGAGACGCCATTCCTTTCGGCTGTGGCGGTGGCGGCGGATCGCTACGGATACCTGCCGGTGGGACTGCTGATGCACGACCAGTACCGGGTCGACGAGTGGATCAAGGACGTCGACGAGCCGGTGCTGGTGGCGCACGGTACGGCGGACGAGACGATCGGCGTCAGCCATGGCGAACGGGTGCACGGGCTGGCGCGGAACAAGGACGAACTATGGATCGTCGAAGGGGCCGACCATGGCGGTCTGTGGGACGCGGGGCTCTGGGACAAGGCCAGGGCGTTCTTTGCACGGGTCGAGGCGGCAAAGGCCAAATAAAACGCCGGCCCAAAGGACCGGCGTTTCGAATTTTTCAGAGAGCCGAAGCCTACTCGAGGGTGAGGCCGGCGAAGGCCCAGGTCAGGTTGACGCCGGTCGAGGCCTGGATGGACCAGGGCTGCAGCGCAAAGCCGCGCTTGGAGCCACCGATCAGCCAGTTGGCGCCGAGGCCGGCGCCGAGCGAGGCTTCACCCGAACCACCGACATAGGTGCCCTTGAGCGAGCCGCGGCCAACCTTGGTCGAGGAGGCGGAGAACACCAGCCACTCGATGCGGGTCTGACCGGTCACGCCGATGTCGAGGCCCAGCTTCTTGATGTTGCCGTAGTAGACTTCGGTCTTGTGACCCTTGCGGATGAAATGGCAGGTCATGTCCTTGGACGAGCCAATGATGTAACCGATGCCGCCATCGACGTCGCAGGACAGACGACCAACCTGAACGCGGGCGTCGGCAACTGCAGCCGTGGTGGAAAGGACGACCGCGGCGAGCGCAGCAGCGAGAAGTTTCTTCATGATGATAAGTCCCTCAGTGGTGGTTTGACGCTTGTACTGTCCGACCCTGCCTTGAAGTCTAGTCATTGCCGAAAAATCGGCAAGGCCTTCATGCTGCCCCCGCAACAATTCGGATATCCGAACAGCTACAAAAACGCCGCCTTTTGGGCGGCGTTCGTGTTCGAATCTGTAGCGGCCCCTACGGGCGAGCCGGCCGGGCAGCGGCGGCAGGAGCGGGCAGGCCGCCCTCGCGCTGAGCCCGCTTGCGCGCCAGCTTGCGGGCGCGGCGAACGGCTTCGGCCTTCTGACGGGCCTTCTTTTCAGACGGCTTCTCGTAGTAGTTCCGCAGCTTCATCTCGCGGAACACACCCTCGCGCTGAAGCTTCTTTTTCAGTGCGCGCAGCGCCTGATCCACATTGTTATCGCGAACAACTACTTGCAAGCGCAACCGCCCTTCGTAAATCGTCATCAGTGTTTGAATGAAGCGCCGAAGCCCAAAAGGCCTCTGCGCCGACCAGCAAAGCCGGTCACCGTGGTGCGCGTATATAGAGGAACCTCAGGGGCTTGTCCACACTGTCGCACGGCAAAAAACGCCTATTTCGCGCGGGATTTTGCCTCAACGCGGTTCAGGTGGCCCATCTTGCGGCCGGAACGCGACTCGGCCTTGCCATAGGCGTGTGGGCGGACCGCGGGGCCGAGATCGTCCGGAATGGCGAGGATCTCGTCGCCGATGAGATTTTCCATGACGACGTTGGCCATGCGCGCCGGATCGCCCAGCGGCCAGCCGAGAATGGCGCGGACATGCTGCTCGAACTGGTCGGTGATACACACGGCCTCGGTCCAGTGGCCCGAATTGTGCACCCGGGGGGCAATCTCGTTGACCAGCAGGCGGTCATTGGGCAGCACGAAGAACTCGACGCCGAGCACACCGACATAGTTGAGCGCCTCGACGATACGGCCGGCGATCGCCTTGGCCTCGCGCGCCGTCTTCTTGCGGATATCGGCGGGCACGGTGCTGGTCTTGAGGATGTGGTCGCGGTGCACGTTCTCGGCCGGGTCGAAGGCGGCGACCTCGCCACGTGTGTTGCGCGCCACGACGACCGAGATTTCCTTGTCGAACTCGATAAAGCCTTCGAGCACCAGCGGCTTGGGCGACAGCATCTCGAAGGCGATGCCGGCATCGCCGTCATTGCGGACGATGCGCTGACCCTTGCCGTCATAGCCCATGCGGGTGGTCTTGAGCACGGCGGGCGTGCCGATCTCGGCCATGGCCTGGTCGAGGTTGTCGAGGTTGGTGACGGCGGCAAACGGCGCCACGTCGATGCGGTTGACGGTCAGGAAGGCCTTTTCGGCCAGCCGGTCCTGGGCAATGGCGAGCGCATCGGCACCCGGTCGCAGCGGCTTGAGGCCGGCGAGGAAACGGGCAGTCTGGGCCGGGACGTTCTCGAATTCATAGGTGACGACATCGACCTGCGCCGCAAATGCCGCCAGTGCGGCCTCATCCTCGTATGCAGCAACGGTCCGGTAGGGCGTGACGTCGAAGGCCGGGCTCTGCGGATCGGGGCAATAGATGTGGCTGCGGACGCCGAGGCGCGCCGCAGCGAGGGCCAGCATGCGGCCAAGCTGGCCGCCGCCGAGAATACCGATTGTGCTGCCGGGGGGCAGCGGCGTGTCATTGGCCATCATCGCTCGGGAACAGGGGAACCGCATCGGCCCGGTCACGTCGCATGTGGACGAGGCGGGCGTCGAGTTCGGGGTCGGAGATCGCCAGGACGGCGGCGGCGAGCAGGGCCGCGTTGGTGGCCCCGGCATTGCCGATTGCCAGCGTGCCCACCGGGACGCCTGCAGGCATCTGCACGATGGAGAGGAGGCTGTCCTGACCCGAGAGGGCCTTGGACTGCACGGGGACGCCGAAGACGGGCAGGGTGGTCATGGCAGCAATCATGCCGGGCAGGTGTGCGGCACCGCCGGCTCCCGCAATGATGACCTTGAAGCCCTCGGACTTGGCCGAGCGGGCAAAATCATACATGCGCTCGGGGGTACGGTGCGCCGACACGATGCGCGCCTCGTAGTCGACCTTGAGCGCATCGAGCGTTTCGGCGGCATTGCGCATGGTGGGCCAGTCGGACTGGCTACCCATGACGATGGCGACGGGCGGTGCTGTGACCATTGGCCAGGATCCTCGGGGGCTCAGCGAGAGTTGCGTGTAGCGGAAAGGCGGTAGGCCTTCAAGCCGCCATGGCCCGGTTCAGGCGGCGCAGAAGCCCTTGCGCCGGTTTTCGGTCAGGTCCTGTACCACGGTTTCATCGACAAACTCGATGCTGCCCTCGGGAATGCCGAGTATGCGATCGACCACGGTGGCGAGAAACGCCATGCGCTTGAGCAGGCGCGCGACAGTGTCATCGAGGTGGTCAGACGAACCGGTCTGGCAGAGTTCACCGACGAGGCCGCGGACAGAGCCCATGAGATGAATGATGATCTCGGCAGCCTCGTCGGGATCGGAGGTGTCGAAGGTGCGGTCGGCGACGCCCTCGGCAATGATGCGCGCCAGGATGGGCCGCACGACGGCAGCGGTGGCCGCCTGGCTGCGTTCATAGAGGGCGGAATTGCCGGGCTGGAAGATGACCGCAAAGGCAGCGTTCAGCTCTGGCGCAGCCTCGATCTTGCTGGCGCGCATCAGGCTGAGAAAGACACTGAGCCGCTCGAAGGCATCCAGAGAAGGGTCCTCGAGCACGTCGCGGGCCCGGTCGGCGGCCATGCGGGCGGCGCGCTCGGCCAGCGCCTCGATCAGATCCTCCTTGGAGGAGTAGTGATGGTAGAAGGCGCCCTTGGAAATACCGAGGGCCGAAATGATCTGGTTGATCGAGGTCTCTTCATAGCCCCGCGTGGCAAACAGCCCGATGGCGCAATCGAGCAGTTCCTGCTTGCGCACTTCGGCGGACTTGACGATACGCATGACGCTGCTCCCGCTTCGAACCGGCGGCAAATTGACCGACCGTCGGTTGGTCGTCAAGTGCGGAGCGATGCGTAGGCCCGGCGGTCAGGCGATGATGTCGGGAAGCAGCAGGTTCTCGAGCTGGGCGATGCGGTCCTTGAGTGCCAGCTTGCGCTTTTTCATGCGCTGGATCAGCATCTGGTCGGCAAGGCCGGAGGCCTGCAGGGTCTGGATGGCGGCGTCGAGGTCGGCGTGCTCCTGCCGTTTGCTGGCCAGTTCGGCGCCCAGAGCGATTTCCTGATCCTTGTTGAGCGGCATCATGATTGTGCGCGTTCCAGCAGGTTCACCCCTGAACCCAGTCATCAAGAGTTAACCGATCGACCACGGATTCGCACCCGGGTTCTCAACTCTTCGTTTGTCCCCATCGACATCGCGTGAATTTTTTGTGACGATCGAGTCGTTCGAAACGCTTGAAAGGAGTTGTCATGACGACTGAAGGCCACCTCGCTGCACTCGAGCGGCGTCATATGCAGCTGGATCGTGAGATCGAAGCTGAAATGGGTCACCTGAGCCACGACGACCTGCTAATCGCGGCGCTAAAGCGCAAGAAGCTAGAGATAAAGGACGAAATTTCTCGAATGCAATCTCGCGCCGCGGCGTAAGGCGCGCGTATTCCGAGTGTTAGGGAGGCCACGGCAACTGCCGCGGCCTTTTTTGTTGCCCGGCGTCAGGGGGGATGACTGAAATCGTTGATCTCGAACCAGTAGCCGTTGGGATCGCGCAGGAAGACCGCCCGCATGCCATCGGGCCGGGTGTTGATGGCGCCGGGAGTGCCCTGCATGTCCGAGAAGTCGATTGCCGCGGCGCGGAAGCGCGCCAGCGTCGCGTCGAACTCGGGGGTGCTGAGGGCGAAATGCGTCCGCTTTTCGACGTGGACCTTCGAGATATCGCCGGCCTGCACGTGGAAGCGGCGGCCATCGCCGATCTCGATCCAGCGGATCGATGTGCCGCCCATCGGGTTGGGGATTTCCAGCAGACCCAGCACATTGACGAGGAAGGCGACACTCTCGTCGAGATCGCGGACGAGCAGGGCGATGTGATCGAGCCGGTAGGGCGTTGGCATGGCAGGCTCCGTCGGTCAGGCCACCGGGGCAGAAAAGAACACGCCCTGCACCCCGTCGGCAATCAGCTTGATGGCCAGCAGGAACACCAGCCAGTAGGTGAGCTGGTAGAAGCGCTTGACCGAGATGCGGCGGACCAGCCAGACGCCGGCCATGACGCCGACAATGGCCAGCGGCGCCAGGATGGCGGCGTGCGTGAGATTGGCGGGATTGAGCTGACCGAGGAAGAAATAGGGGATCAGCTTGGAGGTGTTGACGATGGCAAAGAAGAAGGCGGTGGTGCCGGCATAGTTCACCGGTGTCAGCTTCTGCGGCAGCACGTAGATCTGGAACGGCGGTCCGCCGGTATGGCTGATGAAGCTGGTGAAGCCGGCAAAGCCGCCCCAGAACGCGCCCCAGGGCTTTGACGGCGGCAGCCCCTCGAGTTTGTTGCGTAGCGGCAGCAGGGCATCGAGGATGAAGAGCATGGTGACGACGCCGACAAAGAGCAGCACCATGTCGTCGCTGACAATGCTCCACAGGGCCCAGCCGATCAGCGTGCCGACCATGGCGCCGGGGAGCATCAGGCGGAGAATGCGCCAGTCGCAATCCTTGCGGTAGGTCCAGACGGCGATGGCGTCCATCACCAGCAGCAGCGGCAGCATGAGGCCGGCCGCTTCGCGGGCGGGCATCACCAGCGTCAGCATGGGGACGGCAACCATGCCCAGGCTGCCGACGAGGCCGGATTTGCTGAGCGCAACAATGAAAACCGCGAGGACCGCGATAATCCAGAAATAGAGATCGGGCATGTGACGGGGGGCCGTGTTCGGGCGGGGAGTCGGGGCGGCTAGTCGGACCCTGCCTTGCCCGGCTTGTCAATATCAGCATCCTCGATTTCGGCGGCGCGCGGCGTGATGCGGTCGGCCTGCATGACGGCGTCGAGCAGTTCGGAGGAGCGCCGGACCAAACCGACATAGGCGTCCTGGTCGTTGCGCAGGGCGTAGGATTCCTCGAGCAGGCGGCTGTCATGCGCCTCGAAGGCCGCGGCGAGGCGCTGGGCCGACTCGGGGCTGTAGCCCAGGGCCTCGAGCGCCTTCTGGCCGAGGCTGAGGGCGGAGCGGAAGGTTTCGCGCTCGAACACGGTGACGCCCAGTGCCATGAGGTCGTGCGCATGGCTGCGGTCGATGGCGCGGGCGGCGACGACGATATGCGGGAAGTTGCGGCGGATCAGCTCGGCGATCTGCAGGATACGGTCGCCGCCGGCCACCGCGATGACGATCATGCGGGCTTCGGCAGCCCCGGCGGCGTGCAGGATATCGAGGCGGGCACCGTCGCCGTAGAAGACCTTGACGCCGAAGCGGCGGACCAGCTCGATCTGCGCCGGATCGTCGTCGATCAGGGTCATCTGGAAGCCCTGGGCGCGCAGCATGCGGGTGACGATCTGGCCGAAGCGGCCATAGCCGAGAACGATGACCTTGTGTTTTTCATCGATGGTTTCAGGCTCTGACCGCGCCTTCTCGCTGCCGCGATGGCGCGGTGCCCACAGCTTGTCGAAAGCCAGCAGCAGCAGCGGCGTGGAGGCCATCGAGAGCGCCACCACGACGGTCAGTAGATCGTTCTCATATTGCGACAGGGCCCTGGCGTTCTGCGCGAACTGCAGGATGACAAAGGCGAACTCGCCCGACTGGCTGAGCAGGATGGCCAGCAGCAGCCGGTCGCCGATATGCATCCTGAAAAAGGTCGAGAGGACGAAAAGCACCAGCATCTTGACGCCGATGAGCGCGGCGACCAGCGCCAAAACCACCAGCGGGTGATCCATGAGCACGGAGAAGTCGATCGACATGCCGACGGAAATGAAGAACAGCCCGAGAAGCAGGTCCTTGAAGGGGGCGAGGTTGCCCTCGAGCTCGTGGCGGTACTCGCTGTCGGAGAGCAGCACGCCGCCGATGAAGGCGCCGAGCGCCGGCGACATGCCCAGATAGGTGGTGCCAAGCGCGGCGCCGACGACCAGCAGCAAGGCCAGGGCGGTGAAGGCTTCGCGGGCGTGGGAAAGGGCGACGAAGCGCATCAGTGGCCGGATGACGAAGCGGCCGCCCAGCACTGCGGCGACGAAAGTGCCGACCACCGATGCGGCCAGCAGCCAGCCGCCCGGGTTGCCGACCTGCTCGACGGCCTCGACGGCGCCATCGGCAATGGCCTCAACGGGCGAGCCGGTCATCAGCACCAGCAGCGGGATGATGGCGAGGATGGGGATCACCGCTACATCCTGCACCAGCAGTACTGCCAGCGAGGCGCGGCCGGTATCGGTCTTGCTGATCGAGCGCTGCGCCACGGTCTGCATGGCGATGGCGGTGGAACTGAGCGACAGCGCCAGGCCGATGATCAGGGCCGCCTGCCAGGAGAAGCCCAGCGTGATGATGATCAGGGTGAGGACGACAGTGGTGCCGGCCAGCTGGGTCAGTCCCAGCCCCAGCACCTGGGCGCGCATGCGCCAGAGGTCGGCCGGATGCAGTTCGAGGCCGATCAGGAACAGCATCATGACGATGCCGAAATCGGCGATCCGGTGGATGAGGTCGGTGTCGGTCACCAGACCCAGAGCATAGGGGCCGACAAGCGTGCCGGCCGCCAGATAGCCAAGGACCGAGCTCAGCCCGGCCCATCGCGCCAGCGGCACCAGTGCAACTGTTGCCGCCAGCAACGCGAAGAGCGCGACCAGGAAATTGTCTTCCATGACTGTTCCCCCGAAGCGCTTGCGGACGCTCTATGCCGCCTAGAGGTGGTCTTCGTCGTCGTCGTGTCTGGTCGACTTGAGGCTGGCAAAGACCGAGTCGGCGTCGATCTGCTCTTCCTTCTGCACCTCCTCCTTGAGCGCCGGATCGTTGCTGCCACCCGGGGAGCGGCTGCCGGCGCTCTGCAGCGCTTCCTCGGCGCTCAGCAGCATGGTGCCCTGATCGGCCTCGTCGGGGGTGGTGGTGCCCTTGCTGGCGCGCTTGACCTCGAGATCGAGGTCGATCTGGCTGCAGAGGCCGAGTGTCACCGGGTCCATGGCGGCGAGATTGGCGGTGTTCCAGTGCGTTCCCTCGCGCACCGAGTCGATGGTCGACTTGGTGGTGCCGACCAGACGCATGATCTGGGCGTCCTTGAGCTCAGGGTGGTTGCGCAGCAGCCACTTGATGGCGTTGGGGCGCTCGTTGCGGCGCGAGATCGGGGTATAGCGCGGACCCTTGCGCTTGACCGCCGCGACGCGAACCTTGGGTTCGCTCATCTTCATGCGGTAGCTCGGATCGGCCTCGGCCTTCTCGATCTCTTCGCGCGTCAGCTGTCCGTTCTGGATCGGATTGGCGCCCATGATGCCGCCGGCAACGTCGCCATCGGCGACGCCCTGCACTTCAAGCGGGTGCAACGAACAGAACGCAGCGATCTGGTCAAAGCTCAGCGCCGTATTGTCGACCAGCCAGACGGCGGTCGCCTTCGGCATAAGCAGCGGAGTGGCCATGATAAATATCTCTCTTTCAGTGCGGCCGGTTTCACCCGGTCCGCCCGCCCATCGGCTCAGTTTGAGGGGGGATTAAGCGGTAATATATTGGGCGGATCAGAGTTTTTCAATTGAATTGTCGGCAAACCCCGCACCAAAGCGGGTGAGCATGATGATCTTGCCGTAGTTGTCGCGGCGTTCCATCGCCGTGTGGCCGCGCGCGGCCTCCTCGAGCGGCAGCGCACGGATACGCGGCGGCCTGATGCGACCATCGGCGAGGGCCGGCCAGATATCGCGGCGCAGGCGCTGCGCGATGGCGGCCTTGGCCACACTGTTCTGCGGCCGCAGGGTGGATCCCGACAGGGTGAGCCATTTCATGACCAGCGTGCCGGCATTGATTTCCGACTTCCGGCCTTCCATCGAGGCGATCTGGACGATATGGCCGCCGCGGGCCGAGGCCTCGATATTGCGCGGCAGATAATCGCCGCCGACCATGTCAAGGACGCGGTCGACGCCATGACCATCGGTCAGTTCGCGGGCGCGGACGACGAAATCCTCGCGCGAATGATCGATGACCTCGGCGGCGCCGAGTGCCCGGGCATAGGCGGCCTTTTCGGGGGAGGAGACCACGGCGATCGGATTGGCGCCGTAGAGCCGGCAGATCTGGATGGCGGCGCCGCCGATGCCGCCGGCCGCGCCATGGATGAGGACCTGCATGCCGGCCGACAGTCCCGCCCGCATGACGAGCGTCTGCTGCACCGTGAAAAAGGTCTCGGGCAGGGCTGCGCCGGCGACGAGGCCCCAGCCATCGGGCAGTGGCAGGACCTGGCCGTTGGGCACGGCAACATATTCGGCGTAGCCGCCGCCATTGCAGAGGGCGACGACCTTCTGGCCCGTGTCGACCAGTTCGCCCGCCACCTCGAGGCCGGGGAGCGGCGAGGCATCGGGCGGCGGGTTGTAGGTGCCGCGTCGCTGCGCGAGATCGGGGGCATTGATGCCGGCGGCGGCAACGCGGATGAGCACTTCACCCGGGGCGGGCACGGGCAAAGGCACTTCGGCGCTCTGCAGGGCTTCGGGACCGCCAGGGGCGGCAATGGTGACGGCCAGCATGGTCGATGGGAGGGTCATGCGTGCAGTTAGGGGGAGGCAAGCTTGCCTCGCAAGTGCGAAAGCGTAGAATTCTGCTGCGAGACAAGGGAGCACGAGATGTTTGACGAGGACACGCCGCGAAAGGCGAAGTCGCACGAGGTGGGCATGCCGATCGACACCATGTCGATCGAGGAACTCAACGAGCGCATATCGCTGCTGCATCAGGAGATTTCCCGCCTGCAGGAGGCGGTCGGCGCCCGCATGAATACCAAGGCGGCAGCAGATTCACTGTTCAAGCTCTGAGACTTAGCCTCGATCGGAGCGGTTACGATTGCTCAAGGTTAAGAAATCGAGTCCTGTTAACGTTCAATTAAACTGTTGGCGGTAACCTTCAATTCATCCGGTTCGCTGGATTTTACAGAGTGGTTTCTCCCTCTGTTTGACGCCTCCCTGTTAACTTCGAGAGCCGTTTCGACGGCTCTTTTTTCTTTTTCGGGGGCGGGTGGCGAACGGCCTGCGATTAAGGCTCTTTCAAGCACAGCTGAGTGGAACGGGTGACGACCATGCCCCATTGGGGGTAAGGTCAGGCAATCATCCCAAACCGTCGGGCAGGACATTGGACGATATTCGAGACAAGGCTCAGGCGATTGCCATCGGCCCACGGATCGTGGCGTCCGGTGGCTTCGACATGCTCTATCGCGAAGGCATGGTGCTGATCGAGGAGGTTGCGGCCTATCTCGACGGGGAAGGCCGGGGGGAAAGCCGGGCGCTGGCCCGTGAAACCTCGTTCGTCTATGCCACAGAATCGATGCGACTGACGACGCGACTGATGCAGCTGGCCTCATGGCTGCTGCTGCAGCGGGCCGTCAATGAAGGCGAGTTGAGCGCTGAAAACGCCCGTTCGGAAAAAGAAAAGGTGAAGTTCTCGGCGACGCCGTCGGAACGCGGCGGGCCCGGCTATGCCGACCTGCCCGAGCGCCTGCGGGACTATATCGGCAAGGGCGACCGGCTGTTCGAGCGCGTGATCCAGTTCGACAGGCTGGAGCGTGGCGGCGTGCCGGACCTGCCGGCCGAAGACGCTGCCGGCAGCATTTCCGACCAGTTGAGCCGGCTCAAGGCCGCTTTCGGGCAACTGCGCCGCTAGGCCAGGCGCCGGATACAGACAACAAAAAACCCGGCGTGACGCCGGGTTTTGTATTCAGGCAGACCGTCAGGCCTAGAGGCCGAGGCCCTTGAACTTGTCCTTGAAGCGCGTGACGCGGCCGCCGCGATCGAGCAGGTTGCCGGTGACGCCGGTCCAGGCCGGGTGGGTGGTCGGATCGATGTCGAGCTGAAGGTTGTCACCTTCCTTGCCGTAGGTCGAACGGGTCTGGAAAGTCGTCCCGTTGGTCATCGTCACGGTGATCATGTGGTAGTCGGGATGCGTGTCGTTCTTCATGGCAGTGCCTCAAAACAAACGGGCGCAGTCTTGGCGCCCGGCGAGCCGTTGATCGGGATTGGCGCGGTTCATAGAGAAAAACCACGGCCTCTGCAAGTCCGCAGGTGCGATCGCCGGTGTTTGGGGCGCGGATCGCCGCACGCGGGGGGAATGAAGTTGCGAGGCAGCGGCAACCTCCCTATATCGGGGGCGATTTCAGGATGGGTCGCATGACGGATACGAACATGGCCGGCGCCGCTTCGACAGAAGCCCAGGCAGAGGCCAAGAAAAAAGCCGACCGCAAGCTGATCCAACCCCTGCGCCGGCTGGTGCCGTTCGTCATCCGCTATCCGTGGCGGCTGACGCTGACGATCGGTTTCCTGCTGATCGCGGCGATTACCTCGCTGGCCATTCCGGCACTGGCCGGACGGATCATCGACCAGGGATTTGTCGAGCAGAACCTGAGCATGGTGGCGCAGTATGGCTGGCTGGTCATCCTGATCGCCGCCGTGATGGCGATCTCGTCAGGCGCGCGCTTCTATTTCATCTCCATCATTGGCGAACGCGTGCTGGCGGACCTGCGCGAAGCGGTGTTCGAGCACCTGCTGACGCTGGACGCGACGTTCTTCGACACGCACCGGGTGGGTGAACTGACCTCGCGGCTCAACGGTGATGTGGCAACCATCCGCCATGCCATCGGCTCGAGCCTGTCGATGACGTTGCGCGGGCTGGTGACCATCATCGGTGCCATTGCGCTGATGTTCATTACCAGCCCCTACCTGACGCTCGCCGTGGTCATCGTGGTGCCGGCCATCATCATCCCGGTGATCTACCTCGGCCGCCGGCTGCGCGGCATGAGCCGCCGCACCCAGGACGCGCTGGCCGACATGTCGGCGATGGCGACGGAGTCGCTGAGCTCCACCAAGACCATCAAGAGCTTCGTGCAGGAAGTGCCGCAGGGCGTCGAGTACGCCCGGCGTTCGGAAGCCAGCTTCCAGGCCGAAGTCGAGCGCCTGCTGGCGCGCGGCGTGCTGATCGGCGCGATCATCTTCCTGGTGGCGGTGGCGCTGGTGGGCATGGTTTGGTTCGGCGCCAAGTCGGTGTTCGATGGCGCGGTCACGGCCGGTGAGCTCGCGCAGTTCATGATCTATGCGCTGATGGCGACCAATGCCTTCGCCTCGATCTCGGAAGTGATGGGGACGCTCAATACGGTGGCCGGTGCGACCGAGCGGCTGTTGGAAATCCTCGACACACCGGCCGACGTCATGGCGCCGGGCAAGCCCGTGCCGATGCCCGAGCCGCCACTGGGGACGGTGCAGTTCGAGGATGTGCATTTCGCCTATCTGACACGTGATGGCGATCCGATCATCGACGGGCTGAGCTTTACCGTGGGCAATGGCGAGACGGTGGCGCTGGTGGGCGCCTCGGGCGCCGGCAAGACCACGGTCTTCGCGCTGGTGCAGCGCTTTTACGACGTCAGCAGCGGCCGCATCCTGGTCGATGGCATCGACATCCGCCAGGTCGATCCGCACGAGTTGCGGCATCGCTTCGCCTATGTCGAGCAGGACCCGGTGATGTTCTCGGGCACGGTGGCGGAGAACATCCGCTTCGGCAAACCCGATTCGAGCGAAGCCGAAGTCGAGGCAGCCGCGAGGGCGGCGCTGGTGCACGAGTTCGTTTCCGAGCTGCCGCAGGGCTACGACACCGTGGTGGGCGAACGCGGCGTCATGCTGTCGGGCGGACAGAAGCAGCGGATCGCGATTGCGCGGGCGCTGCTCAAGGACGCGCCGATCCTGCTGCTCGACGAGGCGACGTCGGCCCTTGATGCGGAAAGCGAGCGGCTGGTGCAGATGGCGCTGGAACGCCTGATGGAAGGCCGGACGACGCTGGTCATCGCGCACCGGCTGGCGACCATCCGTGATGCCGATCGCATCCTGGTGCTCGAAAAGGGCGCCCTGATCGACCAGGGGACGCATGACGAGCTGGTCAAGAAGGGCGGCCGCTATGCCGACCTTGCCAATCTGCAGTTCCGGCTCAGCGACCCGCTGGCGGCCGAATAAGCTTCAATCCATTGATTTCAGAGTACCGGGTAGGATCATGGCCAAACGAGACCTGCGACGCTTCAAGCGCTATTTCGTCAAGCTTTCCGACTGCCGCCGCACCGGCGCGGGGGACAAGGCCTGCGCCGAACTGCTGCGGGCAGAGACGCCGGCGGCCGGCCGCGAGCACGGCCGCGACTAGGACTACTCCGTGAGCTTGAACTCGATGCGGCGGTTGCGGGCATAGGCGTCTTCGCTGTCGCCGGCATCGATCGGGCGGCTGTCGCCGAAGCCGGCAGGCACCAGGTGCTGGGCCGAGACGCCCTCGGCGACGAGGTACTTGGTCACGGCGATGGAGCGGGCGGCGGACAGCTCCCAGTTGGACGGGAATTGCGGGGTGTTGATCGGCCGCTTGTCGGTGTGGCCATCGATCCGCAGCACCCAGTTCACATCGTCGGGGATTTCCAGTTCGAGCTCGCGAATGGCACCGGCCAGCTTGGCCAGCTCGGCCTTGCCCGCCTCGGAGATATCGGCGAGACCGGCGGCAAACAGCACCTCGGACTGGAACACGAAGCGGTCGCCGACGACGCGGACGTCGGCGCGGCCTTCGAGGATCTGGCGCAGGCGGCCGAAGAAGTCGGAGCGGTAGCGCGATAGGTCCTGGACACGCTGGGCCAGGGCGAGATTGAGGCGCTTGCCCAGGTCGGCGATCTGGGTGCGGCTTTCTGTATCGCGGCTTTCGGACGCCTCGAGGGCTTCCTCCAGTGCACCGATCTGGGTGCGCAGCGCGGCCAGCTGCTGGTTGAGCAGGGCCACCTGGGCCATGGCGTCGGCGGAGAGGTCCTGCTGGTCTTCCAGGTCGGATCGCAGCCCGGCAATGGTGGCGTCCTTGCCGGAATCGCCGGTGCCGAGGCCGGCGAGCTGGGCCTCGAGGCTGGCCTTGTCGTTCTGGGCGCCGGCGAGGGTCGCCTGCAGGCTGGAGATGGTGGACTCGAGGTCGTCGGAATTGCCGCGTTCCAGCTGCAGCAGGTCGGTCAGCTCGGCGATCTGCGAGTTCAGCCGCGACATGGCGGTGTCCTTGCCGAGGATTTCCTGGCCGAGGAAAAACTGGCTCAGCATGAACAGCGAGAGCAGGAAGATGATGACGAGCAGGAGGCTCGACAGGGCGTCGACAAAGCCGGGCCAGTAGTTGGTCACCTGGGAGCGGCGCGAGCGGGACGAGGCCATCTGGCGGCTCCTGGCCTAGTTCGGGCGACGGTCGCCGTCGCCCTCCCGCAGCATGGCTTCGATCAGTTCGCGCAGCTTCCTGTTGGTCTCGCCCTGTTCATCGATATGGACGCGCAGATCGGCCTGTTCGGCGCGGATGTGCTTGACCAGGCCATCGATGCCGCGGGCCAGCTCGGCCATGGCGCGGATGGCGTTCTGGCTCGAATTGGAGTTCTGCATGGTGGTGCCGAGCTGCTCGATCATGGACTGCATCTCGTCGCCGGAGACGCCTAGGCCGGACATCTGCATCTGCGTCATGGGATGGTCGAGTTCGGTCATCGAGGTCATCCAGTCCTCGAGGTCGGTGTAGAAGGCGTTCTGCGCCTGGCTGGACTGCAGGTCGAGAAAGCCAAGGATCAGCGAGCCCGACAGGCCGAGCAGCGAGGCCGAGAAGGCGGTGCCCATGCCGCCCAGCGGCGCGGCAAGGCCGCTCTTGAGATTGGAAAAGAGGGTTGCGGTGTCGCCGGACGTGGCGTCGAGGGCCTGGATGGTGCCGGCGACGCTGGTGACGGTTTCGAGCAGGCCGTAGAAGGTACCGAGCAGGCCGAGGAAGACCAGCAGGCCGGTCAGGTAGCGCGAGGTGTCCTTGGCCTCGTCGAGGCGATTGCCCACCGAATCGAGGATCGAGCGCATCGAGGAGGGCGTGATCACTGCCTCGCCGAGTCGGTCGCGCAACAGGTTGGCCACCGGGGCCAGCAGATGCGGCTGCGATGCGGGCATCTGCCCGTCCTGCAGCGAGTTCACCCAGCGGATCTCGGGGAACAGCCGGATGATCTGGCGGAAGCTGAGAATGATGCCGATCGCCATGACCAGGAAGATCAGGCTGTTGATGAACGGATTGGCCCAGAAGAACAGGATCAGCTGACTCGACAGGATCGCCGCAACCAGCACCACGAGGATCAAGAAGACCAGAATCTTGATCAGGTAAACGGTGGGGCTGGCGAGGTGATAGGGGTCGTAATTCTGCGACACGGTCCAAGCCTCGTTGCGGTGCAAATCGTTCTAAAGCTTACGCATAGCGCCATGGCGTGACAATGGCATTGGCCCCCAGTCCCCCGGCATCTGCCGGTTTGCCGGGGACCGGCAGGGGTCAGCGCGCAGCGCGCAGGGCCTTGAGCAACTGGCCCTGGATATTCTCGTTGCCGGCGACCACTTCGCCGTTCCAGACGCTGCCGGGCTTGCCGTTGAAGTCGGTAATGGTGCCGCCCGCCTCGCGGACCATCAGCAGGCCGGGTGCCACGTCCCAGGGCTTGAGACCGGCTTCCCAGTAGCCGTCGAAGCGCCCGGCCGCGAGCCAGGCGAGGTCGGTGGAGGCGGAACCGGTGCGGCGGATGCCGGCGACGGCCGGCGTCACATGCGCAATCTGCTTGATCGCCTGCACGTCGATGTCGCGGCCCTGCGAATTGATGCCGGTGACCATGACGGCGTCGGCGAGGTGCCGGCGGCCGGCAACGCGCAGGCGCTTGCGGTCACTGAGCCAGGCGCCACCGCCCTTTTCGGCGGTATAGAGCTCGTCCATCACCGGGTTGTAGATCACCGAGGCAACGATTTCCTGATTGCGCTCGAGGGCGATGGCGACGGCAAAGAGCGGAATGCCGTGCAGGAAGTTGGTGGTGCCGTCGAGCGGATCGACGATCCAGCGGTGCTGGCCGTCGCTGCCGGTCACCTCGGTGCCTTCCTCGCCGAGGAAGCTGTAGGTGGGACGCGCCTTCTGCAGTTCGGTGAAGACGATCTCTTCAGCGCGCCGGTCGGCATTGGAGACGAAATCGGCCGGTCCCTTGACGGAGACCTGCAGGTTTTCGACCTCGTTGAAGTCCTTGGTGAGCGAGCGGCCGGCCTTGGTAGCGGCGCCGACCATGATGTTGAGAAGTGCGGAGCGCATGTCGCTGCCGGATCCTGTGCAATAGCGGGGGTTGCGGCCTTCTGCCCGAGATTGCCGGGCAGCGCAAGCTCATGGCGTTGCGGTGTCGGGTGGCAGCAGGGCCGGAAGGGTGGCGTTGGCGGCCACTGTGGCGGGCGGGTCGGAGGGCCAGAAGCGCGCGCGCTCCTCGGCCTTGGCCAGTTCTTCGGGCAGGATGGAGACCAGCAGCCGGTCCAGTGCCGGGTCGGTGAGGCCCTGCCGGCGGGCCAGCGCGCGCCACATGGCGGCCGATTCCAGGTCGAGATCGACGCCTTCGCCGACGGCGAGCAGCTTGGCGTAGCGGTTCTGCGCCACGGCGTTGCCGGCCGTGGCGGCACGGGCATACCATTTGACGGCTTCGGCCAGATCCCTGTCGATGCCGCTGCCCAGATAGAGCAGGGTGGCATAGTCCACCTGGGCCGCGACCATGCCCAGTCTGGCGGCCTCGCCGATGCGCTCGGCACCCAGCCGGGCGTTGGGGGGCACGCCGGCCCCCTCGATCAGCATGCCGCCGTAATCGTACATGGCCTCGACCAGCCCGGCATCGGCGGCCTGGCGGATCAGCTCGGCGGCCTTGACCATGTCGGGCGCGGCGAACTTGCCCTCGATATGGAGCAGGCCGAGATTGTACATGGCGGCGATATTGCCCTTGTCGGCGGCCTCCTGGAACAGCTGGGCGGCCTTCTCGCGGCTCTTGGGGACGCCGCGGCCTTCCTGATACATCAGGCCGAGCTCGAAGGTGGCGATGGGGTCGCCGTTCTTTGCCGCGAGTGCATACCAGCTTGCGGCGCTGGTCTGGTTCATGGGCACGCCGAGACCCTTGGCGTAGATTTCGGCAATCAGCGTCTGGGCCGCAGGGTCGGCATTCTCGGCCCGGGGCAGGGCGAGGGCGAGGGCGGTCAGATAGAAGCCGCGCTGGAAGGCGCCATAGGCGGGATCGACCGTGGCGCGCGGCCCGAGCACGGCGTCGCTGATATCGAGAGCCTGCTCGACGGCGCTGGGGACAGGTTGCGGGGCGATCGGGATCGGCAGCTCTTCCATGCCCAGATTGTCGGGAAACTGCATGTCCTCGGGTCGCAGGTCCTCGACGTTGGGGGCCTGGGCGAGCGCCGGCGCCGTCAGCGCCAGCAACAGGGCGACGAGGGTAGCGCGGCGACTCACCGGGCAGGCTCCAGCACCGGCACGGGCAGGCCGATGAACTCGCAGCCGGCGGCGTCGAAACTGTCGAGGCTGGCAGCGGGATCGACCAGCACGCCGGGGATTTCCATGGTTTCGGCCCACCACGCGGCCATGTCCCGCTGCGCCGGCTGCAGCGGTTCGTCCGGCGCGCCGAAGAGAACGTAGTCGACTTCGAGCTCGCCCAGGGTCATGGCATCGTCGCGGCTGCGGACATTGCCGACGCCGACGATGAGTTTCGGGCGCAGCGCCTCGACGGCCTCACGCGTGTCGTCGGCGCCCGTGCTGACATGCAGGCCGTCGGCGCCGAGCATCTTGACCAGCCCCGGCGCACCTTCGAGCAGCACGGCGCAGCCTCCGGCCTGAGCGACCGGAATGACGGCGCGGGCAAAATCCTTATAGGCGTTCTCGGCGCGGTTGCCCCGCGCCAGCAGCAAGGCCGACACGTCGTGCTGCCCGAGCAGCGCTTCGAGCCGGGGAACAAACGATGCCGCGTCGGCATCGGGGGGCGCAATCAGGTAGATCTGGGTCTGCATGGCTCAGCTTATATCCCTGGCTGCCGTCAAGTGGAGCCAGATTCTAGCGCCATGAAGGAAGCTGGTTAAGCGGCAAAAAAAGGGCGCACCCGCCGGATGCGCCCATCAAGACCAGTCGGGAGGACCGGAAGCGTGGAAAAACAGGTGGCGTCAGGCCGCCATGTCGAGATCGGGACGCCACTCGCCGCGTGAGGCCAGGGCATTCATGCGGGCCCGGTGGGTGAAGGCGCGCTGCGCCGCCGGAACATTGGCTTCTTCGCCGTTCCAGGTCATCAGTGCCGCCGTCTGCAGCGCGCGACCGTAGGAGAACGTCACCTTCCAGGGCAGCGGGCCGAGCTGGTTCATGGCCGAGAGATGGGCGGTGGCCTGCTCGTCGGACTGGCCGCCCGAGAGGAAGGCGATGCCGGGGACGGCGGCGGGCACCGTGGCGCGCAGCGTCTTGATGGTGCGCTCGGCGACTTCCTCGACGCTCGGCCGTTCCTTGGCGCGCACGCCGGCCAGAACCATGTTGGGTTTGAGCAGCATGCCGGAGAGATCGACGCCGGCGAGGCGGAGTTCGCTGAACACGGTATCGAGGGTTTCGCGGGTGACTTCCTCGCAGCGCTCGATCGAATGATCGCCCGGCTCACCGTCGGCGAGCACCTCGGGTTCGACCACCGGGACGATGCCGGCGGCCTGGCAGGCAGCAGCGTAGCGCGCCAGCACATGGGCATTGGCGCGGATGCCGTTGCGGGTCGGTGCCTGGTTGGTGATGGCGATGACGCCGCGCCATTTGGCGAAGCCGGCGCCGTTCTTGGCATAGCCTTCGAGCCGGTGGTGCAGGCCGTCGAGGCCTTCGGTGATCTTTTCGTCGCGGGTGCCAGGAAGCGGAAAGGCGCCGCGGTCGACCTTGATGCCGGGAATGACATCGGCGGCGGCCAGCAGTTCATAGAACGGCGTGCCGTCCTTGGCCTTCTGGTTGAGCGTCTCCTCGATGAGGATGACGCCCGAAATGTACTTGGTCATCGCTTCGGTCGAGCGGAACAGCATTTCACGATAGTCGCGGCGGCTTTCGAGCGTCACCGGCAGGCCGATCAGCGCAAAACGCTTGGCAATGGTACCCTCGGACTCGTCAGCTGCAAGGATGCCCCGGCCGGGCTCCACCAGCTTTTGCGCGATGGCGTTGAGCGAGGTCATCGAAGTCTCCGCAGTTTCCCATGTTCCTGTTGAGGATAGAAAAGCGCGCGAAAGACTTCGATTGGACGTTCGGATATCAGACGAAAGACGATAGACTTCCGGGCGGTCAGCTCTTGAGCGCCTCGACGCCGGGCAGGGGCTTGCCTTCCATCCATTCGAGGAAAGCGCCGCCGGCGGTCGAGACATAGGTCAGGTCATCCTTGACGCCGGCCTTGGCGAGCGCGGCCACCGTATCGCCGCCACCGGCCACCGAGACGAGCTTGCCGGCCTTGGTGCGGGCCGCGACATAGCGGGCGATCTCGCTGGTGCCGTGATCGAAGGGGTGCATCTCGAAAGCGCCGAGCGGGCCGTTCCAGACCAGCGTACCGGCCTCGTCGATGGCGCCCTTGATGCGCTCGATCGAGCCCGGACCGACATCGAGGATCATACCCTCCGGATCGACCGCATCCATGCCGTAATGGCGAAAAGGAGCGTCCGCCTTGAAGTGCCAGGCCACGGCGCCGTCGATCGGCAGGATGATGGCGCAGCGGGCCGCGTCGGCCTTTTCCATGATGGTGTTGGCCAGCGGGGCAAGGTCCTTTTCGCACAGCGACTTGCCGACGCCCATGCCGAGCGCATGGATAAAGGTGTTGGCCATGGCGCCGCCGATGACCAGGGCCTCGACCTTGGTGATCAGGTTTTCCAGCAGCTCGATCTTGCTCGACACCTTGGCGCCGCCGACAATGGCGATCACCGGCCGTCGCGGCTGTCCGAGGCCTTTTTCGAGGGCCTCGAGTTCCGCCTGCATGGCACGGCCGGCGGCGGCGGGGAGCAGCCGGGCGATGGCTTCGGTGGAGGCATGGGCCCGATGCGCGGCCGAGAAGGCGTCGTTGACATAGAGGTCGCCGAGCGAGGCCATGCGCCGGGCCAGTTCGGGGTCGTTGGCCTCCTCGCCGGGGTGGAAGCGGGTGTTCTCGAGAACCAGGATGGAGCCGGCGGGAGCACTGTCGATGGCCGCCCGGGCCTGCTCGACATCGGTCCAGTCGGTGTCGATGAAGCCGACCGGATGACCGACCACATCGGCGACGGCGGGGACCACGGTTTCGAGCGAGAAGGCCTTGTCGACCTTGCCCTTGGGGCGACCGAAATGGGAGAGCAGGATGGCTTTGCCATCGACCTTGATGATGCTGCGGATGGTGGGCAGCAGCCGCTCGATGCGGGTGGCATCGGTCACCTTGCCGTCCTCGACCGGCACGTTGAGGTCGGCGCGCACCAGCACGCTCTTGCCGGCGAAATCGAGGTCGTCGAGGGTCTTGAAGGTGGCCATGGCTCAAATCCGGCGCTGATGGAACGGTGGGGCGGCTATAGCAAAATTGCATCCGCCACCAAAGCAAAAAGCCCCGGCACTGCCGGGGCTTCTGATGATCAGTGCCGGGCTGACGCAGCTGCTAGAGCAGGGCGGCGAGGGCCGTCGTGGTGTCGGCCATGCGGTTGGAGAAGCCCCACTCGTTGTCGTACCAGCCCATGACGTTGACGAAGTTGCCGTCGATGACCTTTGTCTGGTCGAGCAGGATGGTGGCCGAATGCGGATCGTGATTGAGATCACTCGACACCAGCGGGTGGCGGGTAAACGTCATCACGCCCTTGAGGGCACCCTCGGAGGCAGCGATCAGCGCGTCGTTGACTTCCTGCGGCGTGGTCGAGCGCCTGGCGAGGAACTTGAGGTCGACCAGCGAGACGTTCGGGGTCGGGACGCGGATCGAGATGCCGTCGAGCTTGCCCTTGAGTTCGGGGAGCACCAGGCCGATGGCCTTGGCGGCGCCGGTGGAGGTCGGGATCTGGCTCAGCGCCGCAGCGCGGGCGCGGTAGAGATCCTTGTGCATGGTGTCGAGCGTCGGCTGGTCGCCGGTATAGGAGTGGATGGTGGTCATCATCCCCTTCTCGATACCGACAAGGTCGTTGACCACCTTGGCCATCGGCGCGAGGCAGTTGGTGGTGCACGAGCCGTTCGAGATGACGACGTGGTCCCGCGTCAGCAGGTGGTGATTGATGCCGTAGACAACGGTGAGGTCGGCGCCTTCGGCGGGAGCCGAGACAATGACCTTCTTGGCACCGGCCGCGAGGTGGGCCGAGGCCTTCTCCTTGCTGGTGAAGATGCCGGTGCATTCGAGCACGATATCGACGCCGAGGTCCTTGTGCGGCAGTTCGGCCGGGTCGCGAACGGCGGTGACCTTGAAGGTCTGGTTGCCGGCCTTGATGACGTCGCCGTCGACGACGACGTCATGGGGGAATCTGCCGTGCACGCTGTCGTAGCGCAGCAGGTGCGCATTGGTCTCGACCGGGCCGAGATCGTTGACGGCAACCACCTCGATATCGGTGCGCCCGCTCTCGACGATGGCGCGCAGGATGTTGCGACCGATGCGGCCAAAGCCATTGATTGCGACGCGTACAGCCATGGAAGGCTCCTTAGGACGTAGGGAGAAACAGAAGGCGGTCTCTTACAACTGCGCTGTGACGGCTTCAACAATCCCTTTCGGGGTAATGCCGAAGTGTTCATAGAGCGCTTCTGCCGGGCCGCTGGCGCCGAAGCTGTGCATGCCGACAAAGCGGCCCTTGTCGCCGAGCAGCTTGTTCCAGCTCATTTCGAGGCCGGCTTCGACTGCGACGCGGGCCCTGGCCGCACCGAAGATCTCGGCCTTGTAGGCATCGGACTGCCTGGCGAACAGCTCCATCGAGGGCACGGACACGACCTTGGCCGAAATGCCCTGCTCCTTGAGCAGGCCGAGGGCGGTCACCGCAATGGAGACTTCCGAGCCGGTGGCAAAGATCACGGCATCGGCCTTGGCGTCACCGGCGATGACATAGGCGCCCCTGGCGCACAGGTTCTCGTCGCTGTCGGTGACCCGCAGGGCCGGCAGGTTCTGGCGGCTGAGCGCCAGGATCGAGGGCTGCTGCGCCTCGATGGCGATCTGCCAGCATTCGAGCGTCTCGACGGCATCGGCCGGGCGCATGACCAGCAGGTCGGGGATGACGCGCAGTGCCGACAGGTGCTCGACCGGCTGGTGGGTCGGGCCGTCCTCGCCCAGGCCGATGGAGTCGTGGGTCATCACATAGACGACGCGCTGGCCCATGATGGCCGAGAGGCGGATCGAGGGGCGGGCGTAGTCGGTAAAGACCATGAAGGTGCCGCCGTAGGGGATCAGGCCCTTGTGCAGCGCGATGCCGTTCATGGCAGCCGCCATCTCGTGCTCGCGGATGCCATAGCGCATGTAGCGGCCGGTGCGGTCGGCGGCGGTGAAGGGCAGCGTCTCGGGCGTATTGGTAAGATTGGAGCCGGTGAGATCGGCGGAGCCGCCAATGGTCTCGGGCAGCACCTTGTTGATCACCTCGAGTGCCATCTGGCCCGACTTGCGGGTTGCCACCTTGGGCTTGTCGACAACCAGCTTCTTCTTGAAGTCGCTGATGGCGGTCTTCCAGCCGGCCGGGAGTTCGCCCTTGATGCGGCGTTCGAACTCGGCCTTCAGGTCGGCGGGAGCGGCCGCCAGCCGACCTTCCCAGTCGCCACGGGCATTGGCCGAGCGGGTGCCGGCGGCGCGCCAGGCGTTCAGCGTCTCGGCCGGGATTTCGAAGGCCGGGTAGGTGATGCCGAGCTTTTCCTTGGCGGCGGCAAGTTCGTCCTTGCCCAGCGGCGAACCATGCACGGCGTGGCTGCCGGCCTTGTTGGGCGCGCCAAAGCCGATGGTGGTCTTGGCGGCGATCAGCGTCGGCTTGTCCGATTTCTTGGCGTCGGTGAGGGCGCGCTCGATCTGCGTCTGGTCGTGACCGTCGATCTCGATGGTGTTCCAGCCCACGGCGTGGAAGCGGGCGATCTGGTCGGTCGAATCCGCGTTGGAGACGGCGCCGTCGATGGTGATGTTGTTATTGTCCCAGATGACCACGAGCTTGTTGAGCTTGAGATGACCGGCAAGCGAGATGGCTTCCTGCGAGATGCCTTCCATCAGGCAGCCATCGCCGGCCAGCACCCAGGTCATGTGGTCGACGAGGTCGGAGCCGAACTCGGCGGCCAGCTTGGCCTCGGCAATGGCAAAGCCCACCGAGTTGCCGAGCCCCTGGCCGAGCGGGCCGGTGGTGGTCTCGATGCCGTCGGCATAGTGATATTCGGGATGACCGGCGGTCTTGGCATGAAGCTGCCGGAAGTTCTTGATCTCGTCGATCGTCATATCCCCGTAGCCGAGGAGATAGAGCGAGGAGTAGAGCAGCATCGAGCCGTGGCCGGCCGACAGGATGAAGCGATCGCGGTCGGGCCACCAGGGATCGGCGGGGTCGAACTTCATGACCTTGGTAAAGAGCACCGTGGCGATGTCCGCGCAGCCCATCGGCAATCCGGGATGGCCGGAATTGGCCTTCTCCACGGCGTCCATGGCAAGTGACCGGATGGCATTGGCCATTTCGTTGGCAGTCGCAGAATTGGTCATCAAGGTCCGCTCTTGGTTGGATGTCCGACGCGCCGGAAAGCCTTCCCGGCTGGGCGGTTGTGAGGCTTATCAGGTTCAGATGACCTGTCAATGTTGGGTGCAACGACCGGATTGTCGGGCAATCTATTGCGGCGCCTCGAACGATCGGGCTTATAGTGGCGGGCGGAATCGACGAGACTGGGGCGAGCAGGCGTGGCCGAAGGCAGTTCGGAAGAGAGTTTTGAGGTTGCCGAGCAGCGCCTCGAGCGCGCCTTCTCGCGGCTCGAGGCCAGCGTGCGGTCGCTGAACGGCCGGATGCGCGCACATAGCCGCATCGAGGCCGATACGGCCCGGCTGGTCAGCGAGCGCAGCAGGTTCGCCGCCGAGCTGGACAAGGCCTCGGCGCGCGCCAAGCGGCTGGACGACAGCGCCGGCGAAGTGGCGCGGCGGCTGGTGATCGCCATGGAAACCGTGCGCGAAGTCCTCGCCAAGTAAGACAAGGAAGCGCCGATGCCCGAGGTCAATGTCGAGATCAATGGCCGCAAGTACCGCATGGCCTGCGAAGAGGGTCAGGAAGCGCATCTGCTCGGGCTGGCGGACCGTTTCAACAAGCATATCGATGCGTTCAAGGGCGACTTCGGCGAGATCGGCGACAACCGGCTGACGGTGATGGCGGGGATCGCCGTGCTCGACGAACTGGCCGATGCCGAGCGGCGCATTGCGCTGCTCAAGCAGGACGTCGCCAATCTGACCTCGGCCGGCGAAGCGCTGTCGCAGGAAGCCGAGGAGCTGGAGCGCAAGTTCGCCAAGCGGATGAACGAGGCGGCCCGCAAGGTCGAATCCATCGCCACCGCCATCGACGAGACCGGCTCCGCCACCGGTTGATCGCACGCGTTTGCCTGCCGCCAGGAATAATCGTGTCTGGAGCTCAGGTGGCATTTGCGCGACGCAGTTGCGCACCCTATATACGCAGTGCTGCCCGGTGCGTGTTGGATCAGTTATTCCCGGGGCCTTATCGATCCTTAAGGGAGCTGTCCCTGACCTGGCTCGTGGGCCAGGACATACGGCGCCCACCTACTCAAGTAGGTTCCCGGGATCGAAAATCCCACGGCCAGGGCGGCACCTGATTTCTCGACGACCGGCAATGGCTGCGGCCATTGCCCCGCATGCCAGCGGAAACAGGCTTGGTTGCTCCCCGCGCCCCTGCCAATATATGAAGACAGGCCGAACGAGCCAGCAGGGACTGCAACTTGACCGACGCCAAGACCGACAAGGCCGAGACCGACAAGACCAAGACCGAGAAGGCCATGACTGAGCAGGCCAAGGCGGCGCTGCGGATCAAGGCGCACGAACGGCGGGCCGCGCTGTTTCCCAGCCAGCGCGCCGATGCGTCGGCCGCTGCGGTCGACCATTTCTTTCGCGAAATCACGCTCGATCCATCGCAGATGGTGGCGGCCTTCTGGCCGATCCGGGACGAGATCGACGTCAAGGCAGTGCTGACGCGCTTGATGGACAGCGGCCAGCCCGTTTGCCTGCCGGTGGTGCTGGGCGAGGGACAGCCGCTCGAATTGCGCCGCTGGGTGGAGGGCACGCCGCTCTACCCCTCCGGCTTCGGCACGCTGGCGCCCGATGAACTGGCGCCGCTCGCCGAGCCCGATGTCATCCTGATGCCGCTGCTCGGCTTCGACAAGCACGGCACGCGGCTCGGATATGGCGGCGGCTATTACGACCGCACGCTGGAGCGGCTGGCGAAGCGGCCGCGGCTGATCGGCTTTGCCTTCGGCGTGCAGGAATTCACGCACATTCCGCGCGAGGCCCATGATGTGCCGGTCGATGCGGTGGTCACCGAAAAGGGCGTGACGCTGTTCGGCGAAGCCGTGTCGGCATGAAGCTGCTGTTTCTGGGCGACGTCGTGGGCCGGTCCGGCCGGGATGCGGTGAACGACCGGCTGCCGGACATCATTGCCCGCTACGGCTTTGATTTCGTGGTGATCAACGGCGAAAATGCCAGCCATGGCCGCGGCCTGACGGAAGGGCATTTCAACGATCTGAAGGCGGCCGGGGCGGACGTGGTGACGCTGGGCGATCACGCCTTCGATCAGCGCGACACGCTCTCCTATATTGCGCGCGAACCGACGCTGATCCGGCCGCTCAACATGGCGGAAGGCACACCGGGGCGTGGCGCCAACCTGATCGAAAGCCGCAACGGCTTCCGGGTGCTGGTCATCAATGCGCTCGGCCGGGTGTTCATGGACCCGATCGACGACCCGTTCCGGGCGGTGGAAGCCGCGATTGCAACCTGTCCGCTGGGCGAGCAGGCCGATGCGGTGATCGTCGATTTCCACACCGAAGCGACATCGGAAATCCAGGCCATGGGGTTCTTCCTCGATGGCCGGGCCAGTCTCGTGGTTGGGACGCATACCCATATTCCCACGGCCGACCACCGCATCCTCAAGGGCGGCACGGCGCTGATGGCCGATGCCGGCATGTGCGGCGACTTCGACTCGATTATCGGCGTGGATGCCGAAGAGCCGCTCAACCGCTTTCTGACCGGCATCCCGAGCGGGAGGTTCACCCCGGCCGAAGGCGAGGCGACGATCTGCGGCGTGGCCATCGAAACCGATCCCCGCACCGGGCTGACGACGCGGATGCTTCCGGTGCGCATCGGCGGCACGCTGGCCCAGGCGCTGCCCGAGTTCTAGGCAAGGCTCGCCCCGACCTCGCCGGCAGGCCTTCAGAAGCAGCGCGTGGGCAGGCCGTTAGGGGGGCTTCAGACAATCCGCCCCCCACGCCTGCCCACCGTTCAGTTCAGGATATCGGCGACACAGGTCTTGCCCTCGAACAATGCCGGATCTGCCGAGCCATAGCTCAATTGGACGGTTTGGCCTGGCTTGAAGTTCTGCGGAAGGTGGTAGCTGACTCCATAGCCGACGCCCTCTGGCACGGCGTGGAGGGCGTGGGGCGGAACAACCGACGTGTTGCCGACGTTCTCGAACGTGACGATGAGTTCACCGTTCACGATCGCGAATTCGCAGGAGATTTTGGCGGGAGAGATCGAGAGTCCGTTCGGTGCGCTGGACGGCAGCGTCGTGGAAGGCAGGGTGACGGGGGGCTTCGCCTTGGCCTTGGCCGAACACGGGAAGGTTTCCGGCGTCGCATCCGGCAGCCCCATGATGCTCACCGCAGCGCCCGGCTTTATGGCGAAAGGTGCCTTGAACTTCTGGATCGTTCCATCCGGGGATGTCACTTCGACAGTAGCACCGGCCGGGATTACCTCCGTGCCGGTATTGGTCAGCTTGATGATCGATGCGCCGTTAGCGAACTTGCCTTCGTCGATCACGCAGCTCATGGCGTAGGTTATTTCCTCCCCACCTTTGCGTCCCGGCAGGAAGGGTTCGCCAGGGCCTGTGATCTCGCCTGATGTGACCTCTCGCTGTGCGTCGGCGTCGGCGCGGGTCTGGGCGGCGTCCGCGGGGAGGGTTGCCGCGGTGAGCGTCATGCTCAGCAGGGCGAGCAGTGCCGGAAGGGTACGGGGCTTCATCGTGGTTTCCTTGTCTGGTCAATCGGGGCGTCCGCGTCCTGCGAACGGCTTGGGGGCGCTTTTCGCGCTTCCCAGATGAACCCATGCTGAATTGGCCGTACAAATGACGGAATAACATGCACAACTGCGCAATTAATGCGGATCGCATGCTTGATTCACGTTCGTCATCCGGCTGGAGGGTCGGCCGAGCCCGCGCTTTCGAAAGCAGGGCACGATGCGCCCAAGGTTTTGGGCCAGGACGATGCGAGCCTTGCTCGGCGGCCGGCACCGCAGCCCCGCGTCGCGCGCCAGTCTTTATTTTCGTCACGGTGCCCACTATAAGGCCCACCGAACCGACAATTACTGAAGGGGTGACCGCATGGCCGGCCATTCGCATGCCAAAAACATCATGCACCGCAAGGGCAAGAGCGACGCGGCCCGCTCGAAGGTGTTTTCCAAGCTCGCCCGCGAAATCACCGTGGCGGCGAAGCTCGGTGTGCCCGATCCGGCGTTCAACTCGCGCTTGCGCCTGGCCGTCAGCAATGCCCGCGCCCTGTCGATGCCGCGCGACAATATCGAGCGCGCCATCAAGAAGGCGTCGGGCGCCGATACCGAGAATTACGAAGAAATCCGCTACGAGGGTTACGGCCCGGGCGGCGTTGCCGTCATCGTCGAGGCGCTGACCGACAACCGCAATCGCACGGCGTCGAATGTGCGCTCCACCTTCTCCAAGAACGGCGGGGCGCTGGGCGAGACCAATTCGGTTGCCTTCATGTTCGATCGTATCGGCGAGATCACCTATCCGGCCAGCGTCGGCGATGCCGACGCGGTCATGGAAGCGGCGATCGAGGCGGGTGCCATGGATGTCGAGAGCGACGAAGAGGACGGCCACTGGATCTACACCTCGTTCGAGACCATGAACGACGTGTCGGCGGCGCTGGAAAAGTCGCTGGGCGAAGCGGAGTCCACCAAGATCATCTGGAAGCCGCAGAACAACGTACCGGTGGACGCCGAAAAGGGCGAGACGCTGCTCAAGCTGATCAACATCCTCGAAGATGACGACGACGTGCAGAACGTCTATGCCAATTTCGAGATGGACGACGAGACGGCCGCCAAGCTCGCAGGCTAGGCCGCGAGCGTCTTGCCTGGATGATCAGCGGGCGCGACCGAAACACGGTTGCGCCCGTTCTGTTTCGCCTTGTAGAGCTGCTGGTCGGCGATCCGGAACAGTTCGGCAAAGGTCATGCCGTGCTCGAAAATGGCGCCGCCGACGCTGATCGAGAGCGGGCACGGCGTCCCGCCGGGTGCGAATTTGGCCTCGCACACCGAACTGCGAACGCGTTCGGCGACCATCTTGGCCTCGCGGGGGGCTGCGCCGGTGAGCAGGATGGCAAATTCCTCGCCGCCGATGCGGCCGATGACGTCATTGCTGCGCAGCGTGTCCTTGAGGGTATCGGCGATCAGGCGAAGGGCCTCGTCGCCGAGATCGTGACCGAAGCCGTCGTTGATCGCCTTGAAGTTATCGGCGTCGACGACCAGCAGGGCGCACTGGCTGCGGTGACCGGTTTCAGTGATGGCCATGAGATAGTTGTCGACCAGTTCGGTGAAGGCGCGGCGGTTGAGAACGCCGGTCAGGCCGTCGGTGGCTGCCAGGATGGACAGGTCGTGGTGGGCAATGGCCAGTTCGCGCATCTTGCTGGTGAAGAACAGCAATAGCGGTCCGGCCAGCAGCAGCGGCACCAGCGTATCGATCAGCAGGGCGCGCCGCAGGCGGGACTCGTCCAGTTGGGAGAAGCCGAAACTGTCGACATAAAGGGCGATGGCCATGCAAAACAGCGTGCCCAGCACGGTCCACAGCCATACCCGGCCCCAGCCGCGGCGCGAAAAATCCAGCAGTGGATGACTCTTCATCAGACTACTCCAACCCAGGCGCCCGAAGGCACACTAGGTGGGAGCCCTGAAGATGGTTCTAGCCCAGCCGCTAAAGTTTTACCGATCAGGCCGCGACAGCGCTTGGTCGTGCGGTGGTTGCGGCAATGGCAGTGCGGTTCCGGCCCGACTGCTTGGCAGCGTAGAGCTCCCGATCGGCAATCAGGAACAGATTGGAGAATGACAGCGGCGCCTCGAAATGGGCGCCGCCGAGGCTGACCGACAGCGGATGGCTCACGTCGTCGGGGCGGAAGTGGAGCGTTTCCACGCTGCGGCGGATACGTTCAGCCAGGCGTTCGGCGGTCGGCCGGTCGCTCTCGGGCAGGAAGACGCCGAACTCCTCGCCGCCCATGCGGCCGAGCAGGTCGCCGGCGCGCAGGTTGCTGCGGATGGCCTGGCTCATCAGCACCAGGGCCTCGTCGCCGCGATCATGACCGTAATGGTCGTTGATCACCTTGAAGTGGTCGGCGTCGATGACGAGCAGGGCGCCGCAACTGACATCGTCAAGCAGGCGGGACACCTGATGGGTGAAGGCACGGCGGTTCAGGCACTCGGTCAGCCAGTCGGTCGAGGCGAGGACCTGGAGCTGCTCATTGGCGAAGTTGAGTTGCTGGTCGCGCAACAGGAAGATGAACAGCATCGGTCCGCCCAGCACCAGCGGCATGATGATCGATACCGCGAAGCCTTCTGCGTTCATACCTTCGCTGAACACCTGCATGATGAGTTCGGACAATCCAACCGACATCGCGACAGCGGCAGTCATGATGATGCCGGTCCTGCGGGCAATGGTCAGCCAGGCCGCACGCGGCAGCCCCTTGAGTTCATTCATCGTCGCATCCCCAGATGTTGCGGGGAGGCTAATTCCAAACAGTGAACAGGTGGTTCTCAAAATGGGCGAAGATTTTGCCCTTCGGGCGTGCGTGGGGTGGAGTTGTTGCTGCTTTGTTCACTTTGTCACTGGTAGGCTGGGGCAGGTTACCCTAAAGCTTGGACAGCATGGACAAGGTACGAATCATCGGCATCGATCCCGGGCTCCGCCGCTGCGGCTGGGGGGTTATCGACACGCTGGGCAACCGGCTCAGCTTTGTCGCCAGCGGCACCATCACGCCGAGGGTCGATGACGACCTGGCGCGGCGGCTGGCCGAACTGCATCGCAGGCTGGTCGATCTGCTCGAGCGGTTCCGGCCCGATGAGGCGGCGGTGGAGGAAACCTTCGTTTCCGCCGGCGCCCGCTCCGCCCTGCAACTGGGGCAGGCGCGCGGCGTGGCGCTGATGACGCCGGCTTCGCTGGGCCTGCCGGTGGGCGAGTACGCGGCAAACCTCGTCAAGAAATCCATCGTCGGGGCAGGGCATGCCGACAAGACGCAGATCCAGACGATGGTGAAAATCCTGCTGCCGAGCGCCGACTTCAAGGGCGCCGACGCGGCCGATGCGCTGGCCATCGCCATCTGCCACGCGCATCACAGGGTGCACCGGAAACTGGCGGTGGGACTATGATCGGCAAGCTCAAGGGTCTCGTCGACGCGCTGGGCGACGACTACGTCCATCTCGACGTCAACGGCGTGGTCTATGAGGCGTTCTGTTCCACCAAGACGCTGCAGGCGCTGCCGCAGGTCGGACATGCAACGGTGCTGCATGTGGAAATGATCGTCCGCGAGGACATGATCCGGCTCTACGGTTTTGCCACCGAGGCCGAAAAGCTCTGGTTCCGCATCCTGATGACGGTGCAGGGGGTGGGCGCGCGCGTGGCGCTGGCCATTCTCTCGGTGCTGTCGATCTCCGAACTCTCCAGTGCCATTGCCCTGCAGGACAAGACGATGATCGGTCGCGCCAATGGCGTAGGTCCGAAGCTGGCGGTGCGCGTGGTCACCGAGCTCAAGGGCAAGGTGCCGGCAACCGGCACACTCGATGCCGGGGTGATCGGGCTGCAGGCGGCGCTGGGCGACGGGGTGGCCGGCGGCAATGTCACCGATGCCGTCTCGGCCCTGACCAACCTGGGCTATTCCAGCGCCCAGGCCTCGGCGGCTCTGGCGCGCGTGGTCAGCAAGGAAGGCGATGGCCTCGCCACCGACAAGCTGATCCGGCTGGGGTTGAAGGAACTGAGCAGTTAGCCTTGTTATTTGGATATCTCCTTACTATTTTTGAGTGGTAAGGATTAGGAGAGGTCAAGCCATGTCGATTACGACGTTGACGAGCAAAGGACAGATGACCCTTCCCAAGGACATCAGGGAAGACCTTAATCTCGCGCCCGGAGACCAGGTCGAGTTCATCAAGGAAAACGGACGGTACGTGCTCGTGCCACGAACGGTCTCGCTAGCCTCCCTAGCCGGTATTCTGGGCAAGTCACCGGCCGGGCCAATGACGACGGCCCAGGAAGAAGAGGCGCTGGTGAAAGCCCTTGCAGAAGAAGACGAGCGCATTCGTGCTGGGTCTTGATACAAACATTCTGGTCAGGTTCCTCGCGGAGGATGACGACGCCCAGTCCGAGCAGGCCAAGAAGTTGGTTCAGAATCCGGCGAACCACCCGGTCTATCTCAGCATGCTGGTGTTGGCGGAAACCTTTACAGTCATGACGAAGGTAAAGAAGTTTCCAGCGCGTGTTGTCCTGGATAGCTACCGCCTCCTGCTGCGTAGCCCACAGGTGCAGGTCGAGCGTCCCGACATGGTCGCGCATGCCGTGATCGATGCCGAAGCAACCGGCGCAGGGTTTCCGGATGCGCTGATCGCGCTTCAAAACGCTGCGGCAAATTGTTCGACGACGGCGACGTTCGACCGTCGCGCAACGCGTCTGGACTTCATGAGTGCCGCCAAGGAGCATCTGTGACCGATCTTACTTCCGCTGCCGCCGGCCGCGATGATCCGCTGGATGTGTCGCTCCGCCCGTCGGGCTTTTCCGAGTTTGTCGGGCAGGCGGCGGCGCGGGCCAACCTGCAGGTGTTTATCGAGGCCGCCAAGCAGCGCGGATCGGCGCTCGACCATGTGCTGTTCGTCGGCCCGCCGGGGCTAGGCAAGACGACGCTGGCGCAGATCGTGGCGCGTGAACTCGGGGTCGGCTTCCGCGCCACCTCCGGCCCGGTGATCGCCAAGGCGGGCGATCTGGCGGCGCTGCTGACCAATCTGGAAGATCGTGATGTCCTCTTCATTGACGAGATTCATCGGCTCAATCCGGCGATCGAGGAAATCCTCTATCCGGCGATGGAAGACTACCAGCTCGACCTGATCATCGGCGAGGGGCCGGCGGCGCGGTCGGTGCGCATCGATCTCGCCAAGTTCACGCTGGTCGGCGCCACCACGCGCGCCGGGCTGCTGACGACGCCGCTGCGCGATCGTTTCGGCATTCCGGTGCGGCTCAATTTCTATACGCCCGAGGAACTCGTGCAGATCGTCGAGCGCAGTGCCCGGCTGCTGGGCGTCGGCATGGCCAAGGATGGCGCAATGGAAGTGGCGCGCCGCTCGCGCGGTACGCCGCGCATTGCCGGCCGGCTGCTGCGGCGGGTTGCCGACTTCGCGCAGGTCGACGGCGCCAGGCAGATCACCCGCGAGATCGCCGACAAGGCGCTGCTGCGGCTGGACGTGGATGCGCGCGGCCTCGACCAGCTCGACCGGCGTTATCTCAGGACCATCGCCGAGAATTACGGCGGCGGCCCGGTCGGCATCGAGACGGTGGCGGCGGCGCTCAGCGAGCCGCGCGACGCCATCGAGGAAATCGTCGAACCCTATCTGCTGCAGCAGGGTTTTATCCAGCGCACGCCGCGCGGGCGCATGCTGACGGCGGCTGCCTTCCAGCACATGGGCTATGCGGTACCGCAGGGGTTCGTGGGTTCGCAGGCAAGTCTGTTCGAGGAGCCAGAGGGCGAGTAACTAGCGGCGCCTGAGATCATCGGCGCTGAAGCTGACGCTGCGGGCTGCCAGCCAGGCGGTGAAACGTGCCGTCTTTTCCTCGAGACTGCAGCTCAGGGGGTTGGCGTCGATCTCGGCCTGGTAGGCAATGCGCAGCCTGGTCTGCTCGTCCTTGTCCAGTGCGCGCCAGGGGCGCAGGTCGTGGGGGCTCTCCATTGCGCGTTCTCCCGGGCAACCGATGAGTCAATCATAGCCTCAGGCCGGACCTGGCCGCATTGACATTGCGCAAGCGGACGGCACATTGCCCGAAACCCTGCCGGCCGAGACCAAGGTGCAAGACCGACCGTGAACGCGACCACGCCTAGCTTCGACAATCGTCTGTCACTCACCCCGGTGACGTCCCGATGAGCGTCATCCACCGCCATCCCGTGCGCGTCTACTACGAAGACACCGATTTTTCCGGCAACGTCTATCATGCCGCCTACCTGCATTTCTTCGAGCGCGGGCGGACGGAGTTCCTGCGCGACATCGGCGTGCATCACTCCGAGCTCGCCAAGGACGGCATCGCCTTCGCCGTACGCTCGATGAACATCGAGTTCGATGCGGCGGCGCATATTGACGATGCACTCGAGGTGGTGACCGAGGTCGAGAGCATCAGTGGCGTGCGCCTGCTGCTGGCGCAGACCATCCTGCGCGACGGAAACGTTCTGACGCGTGCCCGGGTCACCGTCGTTGCCATTCGCACCCGTGGCGGCGTGGCGCGGCTGCCGCCGCACCTGCTTGCTGCCCTCCGGACCTAAGAAGGCCCCGACTGACCTCACCATTTGGTGCTGGCGTGGACTCGCTTTCTTAACGCTTCATTGACCATAAATGAGGCAGTGCAGGCAGAACTCCGCACCAGGTCCGGGAAACCGGGCTTTTCTCTTAAATTTGACAAATTTGGACCGCATCGACCGACCATCTTATTCGGTCGTCGGGGCCGGACTGAAGGGACCCACTACATGGAAGCCATAGATGCCGTCGGCACGGTCGCTCCGCATGCCGACCTCTCGATATGGGCACTGTTCTGGCAAGCGGACCTGATTGTCAAAAGCGTGATGATCGGCCTGCTCGCCGCCTCGATCTGGTGCTGGGCGATCATCGTCGACAAGTCGATGCTGTTCGCCCGCGTCAAGATTGAGATGAACCGGTTCGAGCGCGTGTTCTGGTCGGGACAGTCGCTGGAGGAGCTCTACCAGCAGATGTCGGAAAAGCCGGCCGTCGGGCTGGGCGCGGTGTTCGTCGCCGCCATGAAGGAGTGGAAGCGCAGCCACGAGCAGAACGCGGCCTCCTTCATCGGCATGCAGGGGCGGCTGGACAAGGTGCTGGACGTCGCCATTGCGCGCGAGAGCGAGCAGCTGGAAAAGCGGCTGGGCTTTCTGGCGACCGTCGGCTCGGCAGCGCCATTCATCGGCCTCTTTGGCACGGTATGGGGCATCATGAATGCCTTTACCGCCATCGCCCAGGCCTCGAGCACCAACCTCTCGGTGGTCGCCGGTCCCATTGCCGAGGCGCTGTTCGCCACCGCGATCGGCCTCGTTGCGGCCATTCCCGCGGTGATCGCCTACAACAAGCTCTCGGGTGACGCCAACAAGATGATCGGCCGGCTCGAGGGTTTTGCCGACGAGTTCTCGACCATCCTGTCGCGTCAGCTCGAAGCGCGGAGCAGCCACTAATGGCCATGTCCGTTTCAGGCGGCAGCAAGGGCGGCCGCCGGCGTGGCCGTCGCGGCGGCGGCACCAAGCCGATGAGCGAAATCAACGTGACGCCGATGGTCGACGTCATGCTGGTGCTGCTGATCATTTTCATGGTGGCCGCACCGCTGATGACGGTCGGCGTGCCGATCGACCTGCCGCAGACGCAGGCCAGGCAGATGAACACCGAGCAGAAGCCGATCACCGTGTCGGTCACCAATGAAGGTGCGATCTTCCTCGGCGACCAGCCGATCCTGCTGGCCGATCTCGTGACCGGCGTGAGTGCAGAAGCCAGCAACGGCACCGAGGACCGCATCTACGTGCGGGGCGATCTCGCCGCCAATTATGGCGCCGTCATGCAGGTGATGGGCGCGCTGTCGGGCGCCGGGTTCTCCAAGATTGGCCTGATCACCGAGCAGCCGCAGTCGCAGACGCAGGGCAACTAGGGCCCATGCGTACCGGGCTCGCGGTTTCCACTGTTGCCCATGTCGGCGTGATCGTTCTGATCGTTGCCGGCATCGGCTTTGGCCGGCCGATCGAGCCGCCACCGGTGGAGTCGATTGCCGTCGACCTGGTGCCGATCGAGGAATTCTCCAATATCCGCGTCGGCTCGCTGCAGAGCGAGATCGTCGAGACCGATACGCCCTCTGCCGTAAATGCCGAAACGCCGGCCGAACTGGCGCAGCCCACCGGCAATACGCAGGAAGACCAGCCGACGCCCGAGGACTCGCAGGTGGTGTCGCCGGCGCCGACGCAGCAGACTGCTCCGGCGCCCGAACCGCAGGCCGAACCCGAACCGGCGCCGGTACCAGAACCGGTTCCCGAGCCCGCCGCACAGCCGGCGCCGCAGCCCGAGCCCCAGCCGACACCCGAACCCGAGCCTGCGCCGCAGCCGGAGCCTGCGCCTGTCGCCACGCCGGAAGCGCCGGTCGAACCGCAGGATGTGGCGCCGCAGCCGCGGACGCGCACGGCCGCCATTGACCAGAAGCGCGCCGAGTTCAAAAAGCAGCAGGAAGCGGAAAAGCAGAAGGCCGAGGACGACAAGAAGAAGGCTGCCGAAGACAAGAAGAAGAAGGAAGAGGAAGCCAAGAGGAAGGCAGCCGAGGAGCAGAAGCGCATCGAGCAGGCCAAGGCCAAGCAGGACGAAGCGGCCAAGATCGCCGACGAAGTCGCCAATATCATCAATACCGAGGAGACCCGCGGGGCGACCACCGGTGAAGGTGGTCAGGCGACGCTGGGCAAGGAAACCGGCAAGGCGGCGCGGCTCAGCCAGTCCGAAATCGATGGCCTGGTGTCGCAGATCCGCGCCTGCCTCAATGTGCCGCCCGGCGCTGCCGAGATGGGCATGACGGCGCAGTTGCAGTTCAATATCGACGGCGGCGGCAACGTGACCTCGTTGCCACAGATCGTGAATTCTCCGGCAAATGCGCTCGAGCAGGCGCTGGCGTCGGCAGCCCAACGTGCGGTGATGCGTTGCGGCCCCTATACAGTGGCGGCGGGACAAGAGGTCCGTGCCACATTCGACCCCTCACAATTTTAGCTACATCGCGCGGTAAGCATCCCGCACCCGAATGGAGACGAAGATGACCCTGATCACCCGGCGCAATGCGCTCAAGCTCGGCCTGGCCGGTTCGGCCTTCGCTCTGACGAGCCCGGCTTCGGCCCTCGTGGAAATCGTCGTGACTGGCGGCAACTTTACGCCGCTGCCCATCGCCATCCCCGATTTTGCGTCCTCCGATCCGGCGTTCGGCAAGGAGATCGCCGATATCGTGCGCAACAATCTCAAGCGTTCGGGCCTGTTCGCGCCGCTCGATCCGGCCAGCCTGCCGATCCAGGTCGGCGATGTCACCAACGAACCCGACTTCGCCTCCTGGCGGGCGCTGAGCGTGGATGCGCTGGTCATGGGCTCGGTGGAGCGTGGCGGTACGGTCAATGCCCAGGTGCGGGTGTGGGACACCCAGGCGGCGCAGCAGGTGGTCGGCAAGGCACACAGCACCGATCCGCAAAGCTACCGTCGCATCGGCCATATCGTGTCGGACTCGATCTACGCGGCGCTGGCCGGCGAGAGCGGCTATTTCGACACGCAGGTCGTCTATGTCGCCGAGAGCGGCCCCAAGGCCAATCGCACCAAGCGGCTGGCGATGATGGATCAGGACGGCGCCAATGTGCAGTACCTGACCGACGGCAACGCGCTGGCGCTGGGGCCGCGTCTGGCGCCGAACTACAGCAATATCGCCTTCACCAGCTATCAGGACGGCAATCCGCAGGTCTTCATTTCCGGCCTCGGCGGCGGCGCGCGCAAGCTGATCGACGGCGCGCCGATGTCGTTCTCGCCGCGGTTTTCGCCGGACAGCAGCACGGTGGCCTTCTCGGTCTCCAATGGTCAGGCCACCAATCTCTATGCCGTGGCCGCCGGCGGCGGCAAGCCGGTGCAACTGACCGACTCGGCAGCCATCGATACCTCGCCCTCGTTCTCGCCGGATGGGTCGCGGATCTGCTTTGAGAGCGATCGGGGCGGCGCCCCGCAGATCTATGTCATGGGCTCGGGCGGCGGCGGCGCACAGCGCATCTCGTATGGCGAGGGCACCTATTCGACGCCGGTCTGGGCGCCCAAGGGCGACCTGATCGCCTTCACCCGGCAGTCGGGCGGCCAGTTCCACATCGGCACCATGAAACCCGACGGCTCGGGCGAGCGACTGCTGGTCTCGACCTTCCATGCCGAGGGCCCGACCTGGGCGCCGAACGGCCGCGTCATCATGTATTTCTCCGACCCAGGCGGCGACGATGGCCCGCGGCTCTATTCGGTCGATATCTGGGGCCGCAACCAGCAGCAGATCCCGACCGAAGGCTACGCCTCCGATCCGTCGTGGTCGCCCCTGCGCAGCTGATCGGCTTGCAAACCCGCCTCGTCGTTTTTTCGGTCGCCGCCCTCGATGCTGAGGCGGCCGGAGCCGATGTCTTGGCGGAAACGCTGGGAGTTGGCTGCCCAGTCGACTGGCCGCCGCTGTTCAATGACGCCAGCGTCAGGGACTGGTTTCGGGACCAGTTGCGGAGCGACCCGGAGCTTGCTCCGTGGTTGGGATACTACATCCTGGCGCAGATCGACGGTACCGAGGTGCTGGTGGGGACGGCGGGTTACAAGGGGCCACCCAACGAAATGGGCATGGTCGAGATCGGCTATTCCATTGTGGCACCGTACCAGCGGCTGGGTATAGGGACCTCGGCTGTGCTCACACTCGTTGCACAGGCGTTTGCGGATGCGCGAGTTAATCGGATCACGGCGGAGACGTCGGTCAGCTCTATCAGCTCGCGTGGTCTGCTGGAAAAGTGCGGCTTCGCACTGGCCGGGCAACGGATGGATGCGGAGGAGGGCGAGCTTGTGCTCTATGAAACTCGGCGGCCATGAACTCTTTACCATGCTCCCTGTGGGGACGGTGGCCGTGATGTTGTTGCAACACCACGAAAAAGCCCGGAATCCTGCCACATTGCGGCCCGAATGCGGAACAATTAACCTTGTCCGAGAACGCCGCCTTAAGATAACGCGCGGTAAAACCGGTCACTCAAATATTTCCGACTAGGAGAATAACGGATGCGTTCCGTAACGCCCATCATCGGCCTGCTGCGCGCTGCAGCTCTGGTCGTACTCGTCGTCGCCGTAGCGGCATGTTCGCGCAACCCGGCGACCGGCGTCGGCAATCTCGGCCCCGGCCAGGGTGCCCCGGGCAGCCAGCAGGAATTCCTGGTGACGGTCGGTGACCGCGTGTTCTTCGAGACCGATTCATCGTCCCTTACCCCCACGGCACAGGCGACGCTCGAAAAGCAGGCCGTCTGGCTGAATTGCTACGGCAACTACCGCATCATGATCGAAGGCCATGCCGACGAGCGCGGGACGCGCGAGTACAATATCGCGCTGGGCGCACGTCGTGCCTCGGTGGTGGTCAACTACCTGATCTCGAAGGGCGTCAACGGTGGCCGCATCACCTCGAAGTCGTTCGGCAAGGAGCGCCCGGTGGCCATCTGCAACGATATCTCGTGCTGGTCACAAAACCGCCGTGCTGTGACGGTCGTACAATAGCGGTCGGCGGGGAACGGATGAGAGGCAGTCCACTCTGTCTCTTGCGTACCTGACCCCTTCGATTGGAGGCATAGGCGCCGGATGTCGAAAGACGTCCGGCGTCTTCTCTTTTGGGGGATGCTGGCGGGGTGACCGATGCGTCGGTTGGACGCTATGATTTGACCAAGATTCCGGTTTATCTGCTCGGCACAGACCCCAACCTTCCGACACCCGGTACCAAGACGGAGATCCAGACGTGATCCTTGCCTCTCCAGCCGGACGCCTTGCCAGGCAGCTTTGCCTTGCAGCCGCGTTCGCCCTCAGCCTTGTCGCCCCGGCGGCGGCGCAAAACCAGAATACGGCGCAGCTGGCCGTGCAGGTCCAGGAAATGCAGGATCAGATCCGTCTGCTGACGGGGCAGATCGAAGGCCTGCAGTTCCAGCTGACCCAGATGCAGACCCTGATCGAGCGCATGACCGAGGACAACGAGTTCCGGTTCCAGCAGCTGGAAGGCGGTGCCGGAAAAAAACCGCAAGCGGCAACTGACCTCGGCGCCGCACCGGCGCCGCAGTTGCCGCAGACCGAAACCGAGACGGGCTCCATCCAGCAGCTGCCGGTCGATCCGCAGGGATTGCCGGCCCTCAACGATCAGCCGATGGATTTCGAACTGGGCGAGTCCCAGGATCCGCTGATCAATGGCGGCAATGGCACGCTGGGGGCGCTCGATGAGTCCGTGGATCTGGGTGGCAGCCGGCCGCTGGATCTGACCTTCGACAGCGGCTCGCAGGTCAGCAGCGGCGACGCGCGGGCCCAGTATGATGCGGGCTATGACGCGATCGTGAAGGGCGACTATGTGTTCGCCCAGGAGCAGTTCGAGCAGTTCGTGGCGCTCTATCCCGACGACCCGCAGGCGCCCGATGCCACCAACTGGCTCGGCGAGGCGCTGATCCAGCAGGGGCAGTACGAGGATGCGGCGCTGGTGCTGGCCGAGGGCTACAAGAAGTTCGAGAGCACCAGACGTGCACCCGATCTCATGCTCAAACTGGGCGTGGCGCTCAACGGCACCGAGCAGCAGGAGCTCGCCTGCCGCACGTTCGTGACGCTGGAAAAGCGCTTCCTCGATCTGTCTGCTGCCTTCAAGCAGCGGCTGGCGCAGGAAAAGTCCAAGGCACAATGCCCGGCCTGATCGATCCGGTGGCGCTGTTTGCGCCACTGGACGACTATCCCCGGCTGGGGCTGGCCGTCTCCGGCGGGGCAGACAGTCTGGCGCTGATGCTGCTGGCGGCCCGATACGCCACAGAGCCTGAAGCACGCCGCCGCTTCTTCGTCTATTCGGTGGATCACGGCCTGCGCCCCGAGGCGCGGGACGAGGTGGCCTTCGTGGTTGCCGAGGCGACCCGGCTCGGGTTTGTGGCGCGCGGCCTGCGCTGGGACGGCGACAAGCCGCACAGCGGCGTGCAGCAGGCGGCGCGCGAGGCGCGCTACGGACTTTTTGCACAGGCCATGCGCGAGGACGGCGTGCCGGTGCTGCTGACGGCGCACCATCTGGGCGACCAGGCCGAGACGGTGCTGATGCGGCTTGCCCATGGCAGCGGCATCGAAGGGCTGCGCGGCATGGACTATTTCAGCGATGTGGGCGACCTCACCATCGTGCGGCCCCTCCTGGCCATCGATCCCGCGCAGCTGAAGCAGGTGGTGGCCGAGGCCGGGCTGACGGCTGTTGCCGATCCATCCAACACCGATCTCGACTACGAGCGGGTGCGCTGGCGCCAGGTCATGCCGATGCTGGCCGAACTCGGGCTCGATGCGACGCGGCTGGGACGCTTCGCTGACCGTATGCGCGATGCCGACCGGGCTCTCGAAAACCTTGCCAGCCGGGCCTTTGCGGAGGTGCCGATCAGCGATGGCCAGCACGCGGTGTCGATCGACCGGCACTGGCTGCGGGCGTTGCCGCATGCGGTGGCGGTGCGGGTGATCGGCCGGGCCCTCGACCGCGTCGGCGGGGCCCGCAAGCCGCATGCGCTGGGAGCGGTCGAAAGCCTCACCGACAGGCTGATCCTGCAGCCCTGCAAGGTCACGCTGCATGGCTGCATCATCGATTCAGACGGCGAGACGATCACCATGAGCCGCGAGGCCGGCCGTGCTGCGGCGGCAGAGCGCCGGCGGCAGGCCAGTTCAGTGTGACGGGCTATTAGCTGCGTAGGCGCAAGCTATCTCGACTTTTTGTCCAAACGGCCGCACCTCTTGGGCCGGACTCGCCCTTGTAAGGCCATACTGGCAGGCCTACATTCGCCCTAATTACTGGCGCTTCCCGTGTCGCCGGCACCTCCCAGGACAGGTTTGATGAACGTCAACTTCCGAAATTTCGCCATCTGGCTGGTCATCCTCTTCATGTTGATGGGCCTGTTCCAGGTCTTCCAGTCGTCGACCCGATCAATCTCGGTCGCCGACAAGAGCTACAGCCAGTTCGTGACCGACGTTGACTCCGGTCGCGTGACGACCGTGACGATCACCGACAATGTGGTGTCCGGCACGCTGACCGACGGCTCGCGGTTCGAGACCGTGCTGCCGGACGGCGCCGACATCATTTCGCGGCTCGAAGACCGCGGCGTGCAGATCACGGCACGGGCGCCGGAATCGAGCCCGTTCTGGTCGATCCTGCTGTCGAGCTGGCTGCCGTTCATCGTCATCATCGGCGTGTGGTTCTTCTTCATCCGGCAGATGCAGGGTGGCGGCCGCGGTGGCGCGATGGGCTTTGGCAAGTCGCGCGCCAAGCTGCTGACCGAAGCGCAGGGCAAGATCACCTTCGAGGATGTCGCCGGCGTCGACGAGGCCAAGCAGGACCTCGAGGAAATCGTCGAGTTCCTCCGCGATCCGGGCAAGTTCCAGCGCCTGGGCGGCAAGATTCCGCGTGGCGTGCTGCTGGTTGGCCCGCCGGGTACCGGTAAGACGCTGATCGCCCGTGCGGTGGCCGGCGAAGCCAATGTGCCGTTCTTCACCATTTCGGGTTCCGACTTCGTCGAAATGTTCGTCGGTGTCGGCGCTAGCCGCGTGCGCGACATGTTCGAGCAGGCCAAGAAGAACGCCCCGTGCATCATCTTCATCGACGAAATCGATGCGGTCGGCCGGCATCGTGGTGCGGGACTGGGTGGCGGCAACGACGAACGTGAGCAGACGCTCAACCAGCTGCTGGTCGAGATGGATGGCTTCGAGGCGAACGAGGGCATCATCCTCATCGCCGCGACCAACCGCCCCGACGTGCTCGACCCCGCATTGCTGCGTCCCGGCCGCTTCGACCGTCAGGTCGTGGTGCCGAACCCCGACGTGCAGGGCCGCGAGAAGATCCTCAAGGTTCACGTCCGCAAGGTGCCGCTGGCGCCCGACGTCGATCTCAAGGTGCTGGCACGCGGTACGCCCGGCTTTTCGGGTGCTGACCTCATGAACCTCGTCAACGAGGGGGCGCTGCTGGCGGCCCGCCGCAACAAGCGCTTCGTCACCATGTCCGAGTTCGAGGACGCCAAGGACAAGCTGATGATGGGCGCCGAGCGCCGCACCCTCAGCCTGACCGAGGAAGACAAGAAGCTCACCGCCTATCACGAGGCCGGGCACGCCCTGCTGGCGATCAAGATGGACGCGTCCGATCCGATCCATAAGGCCACCATCATCCCGCGCGGTCGCGCGCTGGGCATGGTGATGCGTCTGCCGGAGCGCGATCAGGTGTCGCTGACCCGCCGCAAGGCCTATGCCGATCTCGCGGTTGCCATGGGTGGCCGTGTCGCCGAGGAAGAGATCTTCGGCTACGACAAGGTCACCTCGGGCGCCTCCGCCGACATCAAGATGGCAACGGGCCTAGCCCGCGCCATGGCCACCGAATGGGGCATGTCCGACAAGCTTGGTCCGCTGCTCTATGGCGACAACCAGGACGAGGTGTTCCTCGGTCGCTCGATGATGCAGCGTCAGACGCACATGTCGGACGAGACCCAGCAGGTGGTCGATGCCGAGATCAAGCGCTTCGTCGAGGAAGGCTACCAGACGGCACAGACGGTGATCCGCGACAATATCGATGATCTCCATACCATCGCCAAGGCGCTGATCGAGTACGAGACGCTCACCGGCGACGAGATCCGCGGCCTGATGGACGGGCAGGCACCCATCCGCAATACCGACGACGACTCGACGCCCAAGGCCTCGGGGGTCCCCTCCGCCGGCAAGCCCGGCAAGAAGCGGTCCGATCCGACGCCTGACGCGCCGCCGGAACCGCAGCCCGGCACCTGATCCAGCAAGGGCCGCTCTTCGGAGCGGCCCTTTTTTGTCTGTGCGCCTGTTTTGCCCCGCTGCAGCCCTCTTCGACTATTAACTGCGGTCGGCTATAGGGTTTGGCGTTCACGCCGCCGGCGATATACTGCGCCGAAAATTCGAGGGTCTGATTCATGGCACGGAAATACTTCGGCACCGACGGTGTGCGCGGGCTCGCCAATGGCGCCAAGCTGACGCCGGACCTGGCGATGCGCGTGGGCATGGCGGCCGGGCTGACCTTCGTGCGCGGTGACCACCGCAACCGGGTGGTGATCGGCAAGGATACCCGCCGCTCGGGCTACATGATCGAAAGCGCACTGACCGCCGGCTTTACCGCCGTGGGCATGGACGTCTACCTGCTGGGGCCGATGCCGACGCCGGCCGTCGCCATGCTGACGCGCTCGTTGCGCGCCGATCTCGGGGTGATGATCTCGGCCTCGCACAATCCGTTCGAGGACAATGGCATCAAGCTCTTCCGCCCGGACGGCTACAAGCTCTCCGATGCCGTCGAGTCCGACATCGAGAAGATGATGGACAGCGACATGTCCAAGTACCTGTCGCAGGGCCGCGAGATTGCCCGCGCCCACCGCGACGAGGAAGCCCGCACGCGCTATATCGAATATGCCAAGCGGACCCTGCCCAAGAATGTCGACCTGACCGGCCTGCGGGTGGTGCTCGATTGCGCCAATGGCGCTGCCTACAAGGTGGCGCCGATCGCACTGTGGGAACTGGGGGCGGAAGTCTTCACCATCGGCGCCGAGCCGGACGGCTTCAACATAAATGACAAGGTCGGTTCGACCGCCACCGAGGCGATCCGCGCCAAGGTCAAGGAAGTGCGTGCCGATGTCGGCATTGCGCTCGATGGCGACGCCGATCGCGTCATCATCATCGACGAGAAGGGCGAAGAGGTCGACGGCGACCAGTTCATGGCAGTGATTGCCCAGTCCTGGCACGAACGCGGGCAGTTGCTGGGCGGCGGGCTCGTCGCCACGGTGATGAGCAATCTCGGGCTCGAGCGCTATCTGGACGGCATCGGGCTCAGCCTCGAACGCACCCAGGTGGGCGACCGCTATGTGCTCGAGGCGATGCGCGCCAAGGGCTTCAATGTCGGCGGCGAACAGTCCGGACATATCATCCTCTCCGATTTCACCACGACGGGCGACGGCCTGGTAGCGGCGCTGCAGCTGCTGGCCGTGCTCAAGCAGGTCGACAAGCCGGTGTCGGAAATCTGCCATCGCTTCGAGAGGGTGCCGCAGCTGCTCGAAAGCGTGCGCTTCAAGTCGGGCAAGCCGCTCGACCACAAACTGGTGGTGCAGGTGATTGCCGAGAGCAAGGCGCGGCTGGGCACGACCGGTCGGCTGGTGATCCGCGAGTCCGGGACCGAGCCGGTGGTCCGGGTCATGGCCGAGAGCGATGACAGCGGTCTCGTGCAGGCCGTGGTGGCCGAAATCGTCAGCACCATCAAGCAGGTCGCCTGAGCCGGGCACCGTCCGGGCACGACTGCCGGGCGCAGTTGACGTCAACCAATCGTCAAGACTTCCTAACGGGTATTAAGTATTCGAGCCCCGATTCACCCCCGGTTAGGGTTAAATCTTAGGGTTAAGTGAGATTTAAGGAAATGCGCTGATAGTGGTTGTCACTCGACTGGTGTCGTCGTGGCAAAAGGAACTTGTTCATGCGTAAATTCTTGGCTCTGATCTTGGTGGGTCTCTCGACCCTCTTCGTCGCGCCCGCTGCAATGGCGGCCGACATGCCCTACTATCCGGACATCGAAGTGCCGGATGTCGACTATGGCCTGCAGGGCGGCTTCTACCTGCGCGGCAGCGTCGCCGGTAACATGGCGTGGGCCCGTGACTTCAACGTGGTCTGCGTTTGTACGCCGGCTGGTCCGTATAATTTCGAAAGAGCCGGCTGGGGCTACTCCTTCGGTGCCGGTATCGGCTACGAATTCGGCGACGGTCTCCGGACCGACGTGACTCTCGACTATCTGCAGAACGAAGGCCTCTACGGCACGATCGTCGCGCCGGGGACCTCGACCTTCCGCCTGCGTTCCACCGTGGCTCTCGCCAACGTCTATTATGACTTCGGTCTGGGCGGCGGCATGGGCTCGGCAGCTGGCGGCTTTGGTGCCTATGTCGGTGGCGGCCTCGGCTTCGCCCACTACGAAATCGCCGATGTCGGTCCGTCCCCCGATCCGACCGGAACTGGTATCACCGGCGCTGGTGCCGTCATGACCGGTCTGACCTATGACATGGGTGCAGCAGTGGCCGATATCGGCTACCGCGGGATCTACATGCCGCAGATCAACAATGGCGATCTCAGCGATCCGATCAATATCCGTGACGCCTTCATTCACGAGCTGCGCGGTACAGTCCGCTACCGCTTCAACTAAGCGGCAGCCCTACAGGCGACACAAGTGACAGCAGACGGCGCTCCGCGAGGGGCGCCGTTTGCGTTTTCGGGGCAGGGCGATAGAAGCGGGGCATGGCCACGCTCGCACCGAGTTCTCTGATCAGACCCTCAGCCGCTCCGACCTGGAAGCGCGCACCGGCGAGGATCTGCACCTCGTCAACTGCACGCTGGACGAGGCCGATCTCAAGGGTCTCGATCTCTCGTCATTTGTCTTCGAGCGCTGCTCGCTGGCCGAAACCGATTTTACCGGGGCCACGCTGGAGTTCGCCCGCTTCGACCATTGCCGCGGCCCCAAGGCGGACTTTTCGGGCAGCAATTGCACCGAAGTGCAGTTTGCCGATTGCGACTTCAACAATGGCAGCTTTCACGGTGCCACCCTGACCTCGACCCGGTTCAAGGCCTGCAAGCTGACGGGCGTCGATTTCGCCAAGGTGCACACTTTCGATATCGGCTTTGTCGATTGCCTGCTGGTGGCGGCGCGGCTGCCGGAGATGACGTTTCGCAAGGAAAAGCTCGCCGGCATCGATTTCTCCATGGCCGATCTCTCGGGCTGCGACTTCCGGGATGCGAGCTTTGATCGCTCCAGCCTGCGCGAGGCCAATATCGAGGGCGCGAAGTTCCACAATGCCGATCTGCGCGGCGCCGACCTGGGCGGGCTCAACCTGCTGCGCGACCGCACGCGGTTCCGCGGCGCGGTGATTTCGGCGGCACAGGCCGAGCTGGTGCTCGACGAATACGGGTTTCGCGTCCGCGCAAAGTAAAGACCTGGCCCACACACCGCGCCACACCTCCCCCCTTGAGGGGGAGGCCGGGAGGGGGGTGGTGCGGCCCTCGATAATAGACCGCCACCCCCAAGCCCCTCCGCTCAAGGGGAGCCGGACAGGCACCAGCTCCTCAATCCCCCAGTTGAAAGCGCTCGAAGCGGCCCAGCTCGTCATCGATGGCTGCTTTGTGTGTCGCGTTGCCCTTGCCCACCCAGTGCCAGGCCTGGATCAGCAGCTTGCCGGCAGCACGGTCGGTCTTGAGATCGAGTGCAGCGACGATCTCGTCGCCCACCAGCACCGGCAGGGTGAAGTAGCCAAACTTGCGCTTGTCCCTGGGCACATAGGCCTCGAACACATGGTCATAGCCGAAAAGGCGCGCGGTGCGCTGGCGCTGGATGATCAGTGGATCAAAGGGCGAGAGGATGTGCGTCAGCTCCGCCGCCGGCAATGCGGCTTCGAGCGCTTCGGGCGTGGCGTAGTAGGTCATGCCGTCACCATCCTCGATGGTCACCGGCACCAGCTTCTTCCGGCGGACGCGGCGCTCGACCTCCGCGGCAATCTCCGGGGTGAAGCGCGAGCGGGGGTACATGACCGATGCGCCGTTGATCAGGCCATGGGCGCGCAGAGCGCGATCGAGGAGATAGGTCTGCACCTGTTTTTGGCTGGCGGCGCGGGGCCGCGGCGGCCAGCCGAAATGGCGGCCGGTCAGCTCATAGGTCTTGAGCATGCCGGTGCGGGCGGAAATGGCCAGTTCGCCGCTGTAGAAGCCATATTGCAGCACCCGCTTGGAGGGTTTGCGGCTACCCCAGAGATGATCCTTTTCCACCAGTTCATCGGTGTCGATGTCGCGGATCGACAGTGCCCCGTCCTTGCGGATCTGACGCAGCAGCTTTTTCAGATCGTCGGGACTGGCGTCGGCATACCAGCGCATCGGCTCGGCCCGATGCTGTTTCATGGTGTCGAGATAGAAGGGCAGGTCGCGCACCGGCACATAGGCCAGCGCATGGGTCCAGTATTCGAACACCGACTTGTCGACGCTCTGGGCCTGCGCCAGGTCGGCGCGTCGATAAGCGGGGATGCGTGAAAACAGGATGTGGTGGTGGCAGCGCTCGATGACGTTGATGGTGTCGATCTGCACATAGCCCAGATGCTCGATGGCCAGCCGCGTCGCGTCGGGCCCCTCGCCGAACGGGGCGCGGCTGTCGAGCCGCTGGGCGTGCAGCCAGATGCGGCGGGCCGCCGCCTGGGTGATGACGACCGGTTTTTTCACTTCTGCCACATGCCGCGCAGCTGGGCGCCGATATCGATGCGCGGGCCATTCGGGGCGATGGCGCTGCCATCGAGCGGCTTCAGCGCCGGCCAGATGCAGTCGTCGAACAGCGGCAGCATGGCCTTGGTGATGAAGCGGCTGCGCTGCGCATAGACGTGGCGGTCGCCGTGATGGCTCTGCTGCGGCACGAAAAAGCGCTGCGGCACCAGCAGGTGCAGTTCGTCGCGGGCCCGGGTCATGGCGACGTAGAGCAGTCGGCGCTCTTCTTCGAGTTCATGCGTCGAGCCGGTGCCGAGGTCCGAGGGAATGCCGCCATCGGTGACGTTGAGCACATGCACCGATTTCCATTCCTGCCCCTTGGCCGAATGGATGGTCGAGAGGATCAGATAGTCCTCGTCGAGCAGTGGCACGCCGGCCTGATCGCTGGTGGCATCGGGCGGGTCGAGCGTCAGCTCGGTAAGGAAGCGTTCGCGGCTCGGATAGCCGGCGGCAATCTGCAGCAGCTGCGCCAGATCGGCCTTCCGCGCCTCGGCGTCCTCATAGACATTGTCCATCAGCGGTTCGTACCAGGCGCGGGCGTGCTCGAGTTCAGCCGGCCAGCCGGCGCTGCGGGTGACGAGCTGATCCATCACCGCGACAAGGCCCGGCCAGTTTTCGGTGGCGCGTGGCGGTGCCGGCGTCTGGGTGAGCTGGCTCATCGGCTCGGGCGCCGCTGCCATGGCGTCGAGCACCTTGCCGGCCGAGCCCGGACCGATCCCCGGCAGCAGGTTGAGGATGCGGAAGCCGGCCACCCGGTCGCGCGGGTTTTCCACCCAGCGCAGCAGCGCCATCAGGTCCTTCACATGCGCCGCATCGAGGAATTTCAGCCCGCCGAATTTGACGAAGGGGATATTGCGGCGGGTGAGTTCGATCTCGACGGCGCCCGAATGGCTGGACGAGCGGAACAGCACCGCCTGCTGCTTGAGCGTCAGCCCACCCTCGCGGCCTTCGAGCACCTTTTCCACGACATACTTTGCCTGGTCGGTCTCGTCGCGCACGGTGACCAGACGCGGCCTGTCCTCGGACAAGCGCTCGGTCCAGAGGTTTTTGGTGAAGCGCTCGCTGGCTTCGCCGATCACGGCGTTGGCAGCGCTGAGGATCGGCTGGGTCGAGCGATAGTTGCGATCGAGCGTGACGATGTCGGCGGCCGGATTGAAGCTCTGCGGGAAGTCGAGAATGTTGCGCACCGTGGCGGCACGGAACGAGTAGATCGACTGTGCGTCGTCGCCGACCACCGTCAGGCCTTGACCCCCGGGCTTGAGTGCCAGCAGCACCGAGGACTGCAGCCGGTTGGTGTCCTGGTATTCGTCAACCAGCACATGGTCGAAGCGGGCGCCGAGTTCGGCGGCGATCGGCTCCGCCTTCATCATCGCCGCCCAGTAGAGCAGCAGGTCATCGTAATCGAGGACGTTCTGGCGCTGCTTGGCCTCGACATAGGCGCCGAACAGATCGCGCAACGCACTTGTCCAGGTCGCCACCCAGGGGAAGCTGGTTTTCAGTACGTCGTCGAGATCGGCTTCGGCGTTGACGACGCGCGAATAGACGGCGAGGCAGGTGTTCTTGGCGGGAAAGCGCGTCTTGGCTTCGGAAAAGCCAAGCTCATGGCGCAGCAGGTTGATGAGGTCGGCCGAGTCCTCGCGGTCATGGATGGTGAAGGCCGGATCGAGCCCGATCTGCTGGGAGAACTCGCGCAGCAGCCGGGCGCCGATGCCGTGAAAGGTGCCCGACCAGGTCAGCGCCTCGGCGACCGCGCCCGTGCTGGTGCCCATCACCTGTCCGGCAATGCGTTCGACGCGGCGTGTCATTTCGGCGGCAGCGCGGCGCGAAAAGGTCATCAGCAGGATGCGGCGCGGGTCGGCGCCGTTGACCACCAGATGCGCCACCCTATGCGCAAGCGTGTTGGTCTTGCCCGATCCGGCGCCAGCGATCACCAGCAGCGGACCGCCCAGATGCTCGACGGCGCGCCGCTGCTCGGGGTTCAGTTTTTCGAGGTAGGTCGGCGTATCGAGCACAAGCGAATTGTTTCCGGCGAATGGGGTGCCATTACGCCCCATTCGCGTTTTGTTCGCAATCGCGACCGCTCAGAGATCGCGCAGCAGGTAGGCCGGGCGGATCGACAGCGCCTTGTAGATCGTGGTGGCGCCGAGCAGTCCGGTGATGGCGATGGCGCCGAGATCGACGGCCGATATGGTGAGGAAGTCGACGGTGAAATCGACATCGAGCATCACCATCGTCAGCACCCAGGCCAGCCCGATCCCCAGCGGCGTCGCAAGGATCGCGGCAAAGGCAGCGAGGACGACGAAGTGCAGGACGTTGACGGCGATCACTTCGAACCGCCGGGCGCCGAGCACCTTGTTGATCACCGCATCGGCCTGGCGCTGGCGCCGGCCGGTGGCGAGGCTGCCGATCAGCACCAGCAGGCCATTGCTGACCGCCAGTCCGCCGACCAGCGAGGCGGCCAGCGACAGCTGGCTGAGCGCCGTGGTGATCAGTTCGAGCGTCTGGCCGATGGCGACAAAGCGGACATCGGGCAGGGCGATGGCGAGGCTGCGCTCCACCGTCTCCTCGGCGCCGCGCGCCGCGGTCACGGCGCCGAGCAGGGTCGAGGGATAGTTCTCGAGCACGCCGGGCGAGAAGGTGGCGAGGAAATCGATGCCGCCCTGCCAGGAATAGTCGCGGAAATTGGCAACCTGCGCCGTCACCGCGTCGCCGAAGAAGTCGAAGGTCAGTTCGTCGCCAAGCTTGACGCCCAGTCCGCTGCGCAGGCTCTGGTGCAGCGAGACCAGCGGCGGACCGGCATAGGCATCGGCCCACCATTCGCCTTCCACCACCTTGGAGGTGTCGGGCAGTTCCTGCCGGAAGGTCATCGGGACTTCGCCGCCGAGCAGGAACAGCGCTTCAGGGCCGCGGCTGCGGACGGCACTGACCGGCGTGCCGTTGATCGAGAGCAGCGAGCCGCGCAGCATCGGGGTGGCGGTGAAAGCGGTGATGTCATTGCCCTCGGCCTTCATGGTCTGCAGGGTTTCGACTTCGTCCTCGAAGAGGTCCGAGGCCACCAGAGTCGGGGCATCAAAGACCGAAGCGCCGAGATATTCCTTGCGCAGGTTCACCTCCAGCGCCAGCACCACCACCAGCATGGCGAGCGCCATGGCGACCGAAACGACGACCGACGGCGCGTTCGAGCCGGGGCTCGCGGCATCACGCAGGGCATGGCGGATGGTGCGGTTTTTCGGCTCGGGCAGGCGCGACAGCACCCAGGTGGCGCCGACGATGGCGATGCGGAAGACGAAAACCGCGATGACGCTGACCGCGGCGAAGGCGGTCACCAGCAGGGCGTCCCCGGTCATCAGCACGGCCAGCCAGAAGAAGGCGGCGGCAGCGAACACCAGCGGCAGCACGCGTCCCGACAGCAGCAGCCTGCGCCAGTCCACCGGCGGCGCGGCGAGGCCCTTGGAGCGGAACAGCAGCACCGGACTGAAGCTCTGGGCCTGCACCAGCGGCACATAGGAAAAGGCAAAGGCGGTGAGCAGTCCGACGCCGACGGCCACGGCCAGCGGCTGGATGTGCAGCGCCGGAGCCAGGCTGATGCCGACGGCCTTGGCGACGGCCGGCAGCGCGAGCAGCGCTATGCTGGCGCCGACCAGCAGGCCGATACCGACGCCGATGGCGGCAAGGGTGGCGACCTGGGCGGCAAAGTGGATGAAGATGCGCGAACGGCCGGCGCCCATCGAGCGCAGCACGGCAATCACGGCGCTCCGCTCGGCAATATAGGCGGAAATGCTGGTCCACACACTGACGCCGCCGATCAGCAGCGAAGCGAGACCGACGATCACCAGGAAGCGCATGAACAGGTCATAGTAGCGGACCATCGGGCCAAGGCCGTCGCGAGCCGAGCGGACGGTCCAGCCGGCGTCGCCGAGCGCCTCCTCGAGGCCAAGCTTGCCCGCTTCGACATCGGTGCCGTCGTTGAGCAGCACCTTGTAGCGGAACCAGGTGCCGAGGCCGGGCAGCGGCGAGGTCCGGTCGGAGAGCAGCGCCAGGCCATCGATGGTGATGAGCGCCGGCAGGCCGAGGCGGAAACCGCGTACGGCCGAGTCGGGCAGGCTGGTGAGGATGCCGCGCGCCTCGAACTGCGTGCCGCCGAGCTGGAAGTTGTCGCCGACCTGAATGTTGAGCTGGTCGAGCATCAGGGCACCCACCAGTGCGCCCGGCACGCCGTCACGGATGGCGAGGAAGTCGTAGACGCTCTGGTCGAGCGGCAGTTTCGGGCTGCCGACGGTGCCGAGCAGCGGATAGCTCTCGTTGATCGAGATCAGATCGACAAAGGCGCTGTTGTCGCCCATTTCGGCGCGCACATTGGTGTCGATGACGGTCGACAGTCGGCCAAAGCTGCCCATCACGTCGAGTTCGGCCGGCGTGGCGGGGCGATCGGTGCGCGACAGCTCGACATCGCCGCCCATGATCAGCGCGGCATCCTGTTCGACGGCCTGGCGGATGCTGGCCCCCACCGAGCTGACGCCGGCGATCAGCGCCGTACCGACCGCCAGGCAGGCCACGAGCAGGCCGAAGCGGCGGAGATCGCCGCGCATATCCTTGAGGCCGATGCGGACGGCCGCGAGCACGGCGCCCATCAGGCGGGTTCCGTGACGGTTTCAGTCAGTTCGCCCAACGTCATGGTGTAGACGTGGTCGGCACGGGCCGCGAGTTCGGGGTCGTGGGTGATGAGCACCACCGCGGTGCCCTGCTTGCGCGCCAGGTCGAACATCAGTTCGACGACGCGGGCGCCGGTGACCTGGTCGAGATTGCCGGTGGGTTCGTCAGCCAGCAGGAGGCGCGGTCTGGCGATCATGGCGCGGGCGAGACCGACGCGCTGCTGCTCGCCACCCGAGAGGGCCGAGGGACGGTGATCGAGCCGGTCGCCGAGCCCGACCGCGGTCAGGGCCTCGGTCGCCTGCTTGCGGACCTCGTGCAGCGACAGCTCGGGGCTGGCGATCTCAAGCGCCAGCCCGACATTGTCGAGCGCGGTCAGCGACGGAATCAGGTGAAAGCTCTGGAAGACAATGCCCAGGGTGTGGCGCCGGAACATCGCCAGATCATCCTCGGAAAGCCCCTTGAGATTGTGCCCGGCGACCATGATCTCTCCGGAAGTCGGGCGTTCCAGCCCGGCCAGGAGCATGAGCAGCGATGTCTTGCCGCTACCCGACGGGCCGACGATGGCCACCACATCGGCCGGATCGACGCGCAAATCTACGTGTTTGAGGATGTGCAGAGGCTTGCCTGCAATCTCCAGAGTGTAGTTCACTGCCGAAACGGAAATGATCGGTTCTGTTATAGTGGCAGTGCTGGCAGAGATTTTGGGCTTACGGGCCATAATGCAACTTGTTGTTGAATGAAATCGAAGACGGCAATTGGGCCGCCGGACGCTCGTTCGGTACAACGCAACCTGACGCGACCCCTTCGGTCACAGACTGATGTCTGGTATGACGGGCCGGGGCGAGTCAAATGGTCACTAAACTCATCAACCAATTGTTGCAGAATGCACGGATGATGGAAACGCGGCAACGCCAGTGGAGGACGTTCGAATGTTGAAAAAGGGTATTCAGGTCGCGGGCATGGCCGCAGCCTTGCTGATGTCGGGGCTGGCAGCGGCTCCTGTCCATGCTGGCCAGTCGGAACTCGACCTGCTGACATCCTATATTGGCAGCTGGAAGGGCTCGGGAGCGTTGGTCGGGGGCCAGCAGCCCGAATCATTCCGGTGTCGCCTGACGGTGTCCAAGGGCAACCAGGCCAAGATCAACTACGCCGGTCGTTGCACGCTGGTGGATATGACGCTGTCGATCAGCGGCACCATTGCCTTTGACGACAAGTCGCAGCGCTACCAGGCGGCCATGAGCTCGAATGCCGGCTTTACCGGTCTCGCCGTAGGCCAGAAGAAGGGTGAGACCATCAGTTTCAACCTCTCGGAAAAGCAGGTCGACCGCGGCGGCAACAATGTGCGCATCGGTTCCAAGATCATGCTGGTGGCCGACACCATCACCGTCGACTTCGAGGTCGAGTTCAACGAATCCGGCGACGTGCTGACCGCTTCGGTCCCCTTCGCGCGCTGAGTCTCGCCCATCGGGCCTGTGAGCGGTGGCCTCCGGCCGCCGTTCTTTTTCGAACACATGGATACATCGTGATCTACGAACTTCGCATCTATACCTGCCTGCCCGGGCGCCTGCCGGCGCTGCTCAAGCGTTTCGAAACCGACACGCTCAGGATCTGGGAGCGGCACGGCATCGTGCAGGCCGGCTTCTGGACGACGGCTGTGGGCGGATCGAGCAACGATCTCACCTACATGATCCGCTGGGAGTCGATGGCCGACCGCGAGCAACGCTGGGCGGCCTTTCTCGCCGATCCGGAATGGATTGCGGCGCGGGCCAAGTCCGAGGCCGACGGGCTGATCGTCGGCAATGTGTCGAGCCAGTTCCTCGCCCCGACCAAGTTTTCCAAGCCGGCCTGAGCCGGCCGGCAAGAGCGGGTGGCGTCGGGCAGGGCGGGTGACCGTCCAATCCGCACTCATCCCCACTGAAGGTAAGAACCCATGAAAAGTCGCGCCGCCGTCGCCTTTGAAGCCGGAAAGCCCCTCGAGATCGTCGAGGTCGACCTGGAGGGTCCCAAGGCCGGCGAGGTGCTGATCGAGATCAAGGCGACCGGCATCTGCCACACCGACGAGTTCACGCTGTCGGGTGCCGATCCGGAGGGCCTGTTTCCGTCCATCCTCGGCCATGAAGGCGCGGGCGTGGTGGTCGAGGTCGGGGCCGGCGTCACCTCGGTGGCGGTGGGTGACCATGTCATTCCGCTCTATACGCCCGAATGCCGGCAATGCGCGTCGTGCCTCTCGGGCAAGACCAATCTTTGCACCGCCATCCGCGCCACGCAGGGCAAGGGCCTGATGCCCGATGGCACCTCGCGCTTTTCCTACAAGGGCCAGCCGATCTTCCACTACATGGGCTGCTCGACCTTTTCGAACTACACCGTGCTGCCCGAGATCGCGGTGGCCCGGATCGATCCGAAAGCGCCGTTCGACAAGGTGTTCTATGTCGGGTGCGGCGTCACCACCGGCGTCGGCGCCGTGCTCAACACCGCCAAGGTGGAAGTGGGCGCCACCGCCGTGGTCTTCGGCCTCGGTGGCATCGGCCTCAACGTCATCCAGGGCCTGCGCCTTGCCGGCGCCGACATGATCATCGGGGTCGATCTCAACAGCGACAAGAAGAGCTGGGGCGAGCGCTTCGGGATGACGCATTTCGTCAATCCGACCGAGATTGAGGGCGATATCGTGGCGCATCTGGTCAACATGACCAAGCGCGGCATCGACCAGATCGGCGGTGCCGACTACACCTTCGACTGCACCGGCAACACCACGGTGATGCGACAGGCGCTCGAAGCCAGCCATCGCGGCTGGGGCAAGTCGGTGGTCATCGGCGTCGCCGGGGCCGGGCAGGAGATCTCGACGCGGCCGTTCCAGTTGGTCACCGGCCGGACCTGGATGGGCACGGCCTTCGGCGGCGCCAAGGGCCGGACCGACGTGCCGAAAATGGTCGACTGGTATATGGGCGGCAAGCTCGAAATCGATCCCATGGTCACGCACACGCTGCGGCTCGAGGATATCAACAAGGGCTTCGAGCTCATGCATGCCGGGCAGAGTATCCGCTCGGTGGTGCTGTACTGAGGCCAGCATTCAGCCACGAAAGCTGTGGCTAACCCGGCATGCCCCGTTCTTTGATTGGGCAGGCCGGAGAGAATCACCAAGATGAACGTCTGCGAGGGGGCAGGCGTTCAAATGCATACATGCTGGTACATCGTCATTGAGTTGCGGGGCGACTGGTTCGTCGACTTCGAGGGCAAGGCGTTCGGTCCGTTCCGGACCAAGGAAGAGGCGATCCTCGACGGCACCCGGCGGGCCCGCGAGCACTCCGACCGCACGCGTCAGGCCGAAGTCTGGGTGCGCGACACCGCCAAAGACAAGCCGCGCCAGCTCTGGGTCGGCCCCAAACCGGCAACCAATCAGGACGCATCCCGCAAGCAGGTCGCCTGATCCCTGCTGCGCTCCGTCGGCAACGTCCATATCCAGCAAAACATGAGATCGGCGGGCCTGCGCCCGCGGCGATCCAGATTAATATCGCAGGTTTCTGAATTTAAACTGCGCGTGAACAATCTCCATATAATGATCTATATTACAATGCCGCGCGACCGGCGCACGTCGCCTTGTCTTATACTATAAGTTGCAGGCGTAAGGTTATTACTCTCGCAATGATGATTGCATATTATAATATATCTACTTGTTCAGCGCGTCTCTTCACGGAACCCGCCGTCCGGGGTGCGTTGGGGTGACGTTAATATTTCCTGATTGGGGTTTCTACTATGTGGTGCGCTGTTGCACCTGTCAGGAGACATGAACGTGTTGATTGATTTTTCCTCCAGCCGTGGCGATCAGCGGCTGGGTCGCGACGCGACGTCGGTCCTCGCAGCTATTTCCCGCTCGCAGGCGGTCATCGAGTTCAAGATGGATGGCACCATCCTCACGGCGAACGCGAATTTCCTGTCCGTGGTGGGCTACACCCTCGAGGAGATTGTCGGCCAGCATCACCGGATGTTCGTGCAGCCGAGCGACGTCGCGAGCCCCGATTACCGGAAATTCTGGGAACAGCTGCAGAGCGGCGAGTTCCAGGCGGCCGAGTACAAGCGGATCGGTAAGGGCGGCAAGGAGGTCTGGATCCAGGCGTCCTACAACCCGGTGCTGGGCGCCGATGGCAAACCCTACAAGGTGGTCAAGTTCGCGACCGATGTGACGGCCAGCAAGCTTGCGACCGCCGATTCCGCCGGCCAACTCGCCGCGATCTCCAAGTCGCAGGCGGTGATCGAGTTCACGCCCACCGGCGAGATCCTCACGGCCAACGAGAATTTCTGCGCCACGCTGGGCTATCATCTCGACGAAATCAAAGGCCGGCATCACCGGATGTTCGTGCAGGGCGATCACGCCGCCTCGCCGGACTATCGCGAGTTCTGGGACCGTCTGGCGCGCGGCGAGTATCAGGCCGCGGAATATCTCCGCATCGGCAAAGGCGGCAAGGAGGTCTGGATCCAGGCGTCCTACAACCCGATCCTCGACCTCAACGGCAAGGTGTTCAAGGTGGTCAAATATGCCACCAACATCACCGGCCGAAAGCTGGCGGTAAACCTGCTCGGCAAGGGCCTCGCCAAACTGGCCGAGGGCGACCTGCGGGCGCATATCGACACCGCGTTCGAAGGCGAACTCGAAACCGTGCGGGCGGCCTTCAATCATACCATCGAGCGTTTCTCGGGGATTGTGACGCAGCTGCGCACCACGTCCGGGACGCTCAAGACCGCCACCGGCGAAATCCTCTCCGGCGCCAATGACCTGGCCGAGCGCACCACCAAACAGGCGGCGGCAATCGAAGAGACGTCGGCAGCCATGGAGCAGCTGGCCAATACCGTGGCGGAAAACTCGCGACGCGCCGAAACGGCCAGCAGCAAGGCCCGCGGCGTGTTCACTACGGCCGAGGAGAGCGGCGCGGTGATGAACCAGGCGAACGGCGCCATGGATCGGATTTCGACGTCGTCGGCCAAGATCTCCAACATCATCGGCATGATCGATGACATCGCCTTCCAGACCAACCTCCTGGCGCTCAACGCCTCGGTGGAAGCGGCACGTGCCGGTGACGCCGGCAAGGGCTTTGCCGTGGTCGCGGTCGAAGTGCGGCGTCTGGCGCAGTCGGCCGCCGGCGCCTCCTCGGAAGTGAAGGCGCTGATCGAACAGTCCGCCAATGAAGTGAAGGATGGCTCCAAGCTGGTCTCGGAGGCATCGGGCAAGCTGGCGGCCATGCTCGATGGCGTGCGCGAAAATACCGAACTGATGGAGGGTATCGCGGCCGCCAGCCGCGAGCAGGCCAGCGCCATCTCCGAAGTCACCACCGCGGTGCGCGAAATGGACGAGATGACCCAGCACAACGCTGCGCTCGTCGAAGAAACCAACGCGGCCATTGAGCAGACCGAAGGCCAGGCCAACGAGCTCGACCGGATCGTCGAGATCTTCCAGGTCGACGGCGAGCCGCAGCGTCTGCACGCCGAGCCGGCGCCGCGAATGCAAACCGTCCGGGCGAAGCAGGACAAGGTGAAGTCGGCCGCCAGGTCCTATCTCAGTCACGGCAACGCGGCCGTCGCCGAGGACTGGAACGAGTTCTGAACGCCGTGGCGGCGGCCCGCCGCCGCGCGCTCTCCCCGCTTGCGATCGATGCCGGAGCCGCCTCCGGCATCGACGCGTTGCGGAAACGGCCCGACATCGACTGGTGACACCTGCGGGCCAACGTGCAAAACCCTGAGCTCTGCAGTGAGGGATGCATGCACGGCACGCCGTCCCTCCGTTCAGAACGCGAACGGGAGACGACATGAACCGGTCATCAGCATTCCTGCGGCGCCTTGTCGCCGCATTCCGGCTGTTCCGCTGCGCCGTGTGCCTGACCGCGGGTCTCTTGCTTCCCACTAGTGCGGCGCTGGCGCAGGACGCGACGCCGTCGACGTCCGGCGTCGTGGCCACCAACAAGGCGGTCTCGGTGGTGCCGGAGGCGGACGATGACGATATCTCGGCGCGCCTGCAGCGCATCCTCGCCACCACCGGCTGGTTCGAGGCGCCGATCGTTGCGGTGCAGGAGGGCGTCGCCTTCATCGACGGCAAGGCCGATACGCAGGAGCATCGGCGCTGGGCCGGCGAGCTGGCGACCAGCACCGAGGGCGTCGTCGCGGTGGTCAACCGGCTGGACGTGCAGGCCGACGTGGCCTCGACCTTCGATCGGGCGGCGCTGGAAATCAGCATCGTGCTCAAGCAGGTGCTGCAGTCCTGGCCGCTGGTGCTGCTGGCGGTGCTGATCATCGCCGTGTCGTGGCTGATCGCCCGTCTCGTCGCCATGGTGGCGCAAAGGCTGCTCACCTCGCAGATCCGCTCGCCGCTGCTGCTCGGGGTGGTGGTGCGGGTGATCTCGATCCCGGTCTTCCTGCTGGGGCTCTATTTCGTGCTGCAGGTGGCCGGGCTGACGCAGCTGGCGCTGACCCTGATCGGCGGCACGGGCCTGATCGGCATCATCATCGGCTTCGCCTTCCGCGACATTGCCGAGAATTTCCTCGCCAGCCTGCTGCTGAGCATGCGCAATCCCTTCAACGGCGGCGACCTGATCGAGGTCGCCGGCCATACCGGCATCGTGCAGAACCTCAACACCAGAAGCACCGTGCTGCTGACCATGGACGGCAACCATGTGCAGATCCCCAATTCGATGGTGTTCAAGAGCACCATCAAGAACTATTCGAGCATCCCGAGCCGGCGCGCCGAGTTCCAGATCTCGATCGGCTACGATTCCTCGATCGCCCGGGCGCAGAAGCTGATCGACGACGTGCTGATGTCGCATCCGGCGGTGCTCAACGATCCCGAGCCGCTGGTGCTGGTCGACGAACTGGCCAACACCACGATCAACCTGCGGGTCTTCTACTGGTTCGACAGCGCCGCCTATTCACCGGCCAAGATCAATTCGGCGCTGCTGCGGCAGTGCAAGAATGCGCTGCTGGATGGCAATGTGCATCTCAACAGTCCGGCCCAGGCCGTCGTCTTCCCTGAAGGCGTCGAGCTCATCCGGCCGGGACAGGAGCCGCCCGCGCCGCCGCCGCCCAAAGAGCAGCACGGCGACAGCAGCAATGCCACCGAGGCGGAGGGCGACCTGAGCGCGGAGACCAGCGACATCGACACCCGCTCGGTCGGCCGGGTGCCGGAGGCCGAAACCAACCTGCTGCGCGACTGAAGAGCGCCTTACGCGGCGGCAGGTCGGCGACCGCCAGCGGTACTTGCGGCGTCGATGACGACGCTGAGCGATCCGTCGCTTTCCAGAAAGAGATAGTCGACCTCGTCAAGGCTCACGGCGCCGCTGGCGCGCGCGGCGCTGAGGGCTTCGTCCGGGGTGATGCGCTGCGCCTTCATCGCGCCGTCGAGCAGTTGGCCGTGGCGCAGCAACAGGGTGGGCTCGGAGCGCACCAGTTCTGCCATCCGCTTCGACCTGACCGAGGTGTAGGTGACGGCAAACTGCATGGCGATCAGCAGCGCCAGCGCTGCCGTGCCTTCGGCCAGCGATACGCTTTCCTGCAGCAGCAATGCCGAGAGCGTCGAGCCGAGGGCAACGGTCACCACCAGGTCGAAGGCATTGAGCTTGGCCAGCGTGCGTTTGCCGGAAATGCGCAGGAACACGATCAGCGTCACATAGGCCAGCACCCCGACCAGCCCGACGCGGACCAGGTCTTCCCAGCCCTGAAACAGCATTTTTGAGATATCCACGGGGTCCTCGCTTTGGTTGCGAGGACCCAACGCAGGAGCCGGGCGAGGGTTCGATCGGTGCCGCCGCCGGCCTGAAGCGCCTCGAGGCCCGTGCAGTCTAGCCGATGATCTGCCACTGCTCGTCGCGCGGGCCGGTCGGCCGGAAATCGTAGCGCTCGAGACCGAGACCGTGCAGCGTGGCGCGCTCGATCAGCGAGAAATCGTCGGGATTGTCGCGGTTGAAGTTCATCGGCTCGCGCAGCACCACCGGCGGATTGGTCATGAAGCGCACATTGGGCGAGTGATTGTTGGACGAGGCGTGCAGCATATAGGGGTGCAGGATGATGAAATCGCCGACCTCGCCGGTGACCTCGACGAACTCCTCGCATTTGTCGATCAGCGAACCGAAATCGAAGCCCGGATCCACGCCCTCGGGATGGTCGGCAAGGTAGCGCGCCACGTGCCTGATCGAGTCCGGCGCAATGAAGGTGCCGCCGCCCTTGTGGCCGACGTCCGACCAGTAGACGATGGTCAGCAGGCCCTGTTCGCGGCTGTCGAGGAAGTGGCGGAAGAAGCTGCCGTCCTTGTGCCAGCCGCCGGCCTCGGGCGACGGCTTCATCCACGGCTTGTCGGCGCCGCGGCGGAAATTGACGATGAAGGCGTCCGACCATTCGGTGGAGTCGATGGTGGTGAAATGCTCGGACTCGATTTCCATCACCCGGTCGTCGATGCGCTCGGCACCGCCGGCGACGTCGCAGAGCGCGCCCCAGGCCTTGGGCGAGATCTCGCTGATGGGCGCCACATTGTTGCGGTCCATCCAGACGATTTCCTTGGTCCAGGTGGAGCGGTCCTCGGGATCGTAGCCGAGCCGGCCATAGGCCTCGGCCTTCCACCGGCTCGCCAGTTCAGGATCGACGCAGCCTTTAACGAGCACATAGCCCTTTTCGACAAAGTGCTGGGCCTGCTCGGGTGTGAGCACCTGGAATTGCTGGCGAGTCATGATTGGTCCTGGTCTGAAAATGCCTAACGGGGAAACTATCCTCCCGCCCGGCACCCGGCCCGGCGGGCAGACCCGAGCCTAGCGTCTGGGCCATTTCCTGTCATGGGTAGAAATGGGGGGCAGCAAAGAGGTGACGACCTGTCAGTCGCGGCGGCATCCGCCCGAGACCCATCCCTTCCTGCAGGCATTCTCTCCCGTAATTCCCCATTGACGCCGCTCCCTGCACAGGAGTATCTCCCGCCTCAGGACACTCCACCCTAACGTGGAGCTTTCGACCTGGGAGGGTCGCTCATGGCTGATATGCCCCTGACCGCGCCGGCGGTGAAACCGGCAAATCCGAATTTTTCGTCGGGCCCCTGTGCCAAACGTCCTGGCTGGACGGTGAACGCGCTTGCCGGCGCTCTGGTCGGCCGCTCGCACCGGGCCAAGCCGGCCAAGGCACGCATCGAGAAGGCCATCGCGCTGACCCGCGAACTGCTCGAAGTGCCCGATGACTACCTGATCGGCATCGTCCCGGCCTCCGATACGGGCGCGGTGGAAATGGCGCTCTGGGGCATGCTCGGCGCGCGCGGCGTCGACATGCTGGCCTGGGAGTCGTTCGGCGAGGGCTGGGTCACCGACGTGCAGAAGCAGCTCAAGCTCGACAATGTCCGCATCCTCAAGGCGCCGTATGGCGAACTGCCGGATCTCGCGACCGTCGACTTCAACAATGATGTGGTCTTTACCTGGAACGGCACGACCTCGGGCGTGCGCGTGCCGAACGCCGACTGGATCCCGGCCGACCGGCAGGGCCTCACCATCTGCGACGCCACCTCGGCGGCGTTTGCGCAGAACCTCGATTTTGCCAAGCTCGATGTCGTCACCTTCTCCTGGCAGAAGGCGCTGGGCGGCGAAGCAGCGCACGGCATCCTGATCCTCAGCCCGCGCGCCGTGGAACGGCTCGAAAGCTTCAAGCCCGACCGGCCGCTGCCGAAAATCTTCCGCCTGACCAAGGGCGGCAAGCTGATGGCCGATGTGTTCCAGGGCGCCACCATCAATACTGTCTCGATGCTCTGCATCGAGGACGCGGTGGATGCCATGGAGTGGGGCAAGACGGTGGGCGGTCTCAAAGGCATGCGGGCCCGCGCCGACGCCAATTTCAAGGTGTTGAGCGACTGGGTGGCGCAATCGGACTGGGCCGCCTTCCTCGCCAGGAACGAAGCCGAGCGCTCCAACACCTCGGTCTGTCTGGTGATCAAGGACCCCGACGTCACCGCGCTCAGCGATGATGCGCAGGCGGCCTTTGCCAAGGCCATCGTCTCGCGTCTCGACAAGGCCGGCGTGGCCTATGACATCGGCGGCTATCGCGATGCCCCGACGGGCCTGCGCATCTGGGCCGGCTCGACGGTCGAGACCGCCGATCTCGCGGCATTGGTGCCGTGGCTCGACTGGGCCTTCGCGGCCGAGAAGGCCGCGCTCAAGGCCGCCGCCTGACGACAGTCATCGACGCTTCCGGCCGGCGCGCAGACAGGCTGCGCGCGGCCTCTCCCGCATCACGTTCATCCGCCGTTCATCGGTGTGACCAAAGGAGGGCGAAATGCCCAAGGTTCTGATTTCCGACAAGCTGAGCAAGGCTGCCATCCAGATTTTCGCCGACAATGGCGTCGAGGTCGACTACCTGCCCGATCTGGGCAAGGACAAGGACAAGCTGCTCGAGGTGATCGGCCAGTATGACGGTCTGGCAATCCGTTCGGCGACCAAGGTCACCGAGAAAATCCTCAGCGCTGCCAAGAACCTGAAGGTGATCGGCCGGGCCGGTATCGGCGTCGACAATGTCGATATCCCCGCTGCCACCAAGCAGGGTATCATCGTGATGAATACGCCTTTCGGCAATTCGATCACCACGGCCGAGCACGCGATTTCGCTGATGCTGTCGCTGGCGCGGCAGATCCCGGAAGCCGATGCCTCGACCCGCGCCTCCAAGTGGGAAAAGAACCGCTTCATGGGCGTCGAGGTGACCAACAAGACGCTGGGCCTGATCGGTGCGGGCAATATCGGCTCGATCGTCGCCGACCGGGCACAGGGACTGAAGATGAAGGTCGTGGCCTACGATCCGTTCCTGACGGAAGAGCGGGCCCAGACCATGGGAGTGGAAAAGGTCGAGCTCGACGAGCTGTTCAAGCGCGCCGATTTCATCACCCTGCACACGCCGCTGATCGATGCGACGCGCAACATCATCTCGGCCGAAGCCCTTGCCAAGATGAAGGACGGCGTCCGCATCATCAATTGCGCCCGTGGCGGCCTGATCGACGAGGCGGCGCTGGCCGAGGCGCTGAAGGCCGGCAAGGTTGCCGGGGCGGCGCTGGACGTCTTCCTCGAAGAGCCGGCGCAGGATAACCCGTTGTTCTTGCTGCCTAATGTGATCTGCACCCCGCATCTGGGCGCCTCCACCAGCGAAGCGCAGGAGAACGTGGCGCTGCAGGTGGCCGAGCAGATTTCGGCCTATCTGATGGCGGGCGAGATCTCCAACGCACTCAACTTCCCCTCGATCACCGCCGAGGAAGCGCCGCGGCTGACGCCGTGGATCAAGCTGGCGGAAACCCTGGGGTCGTTCGCTGGCCAGTTGACCGAAAACCCGATCACCGGCATCCGCATCGAGTATGAAGGCTCGGTGGCGGCGCTCAACGTCAAGCCGATGACGGCGGCGGCGCTGTTCGGCGTGCTCAAGCCGCAGATGCAGGAGGTCAACATGGTCTCCGCCCCGCAGATCGCCAAGGATCGCGGCATCAATGTCGAGATCGTCAGCCGCGACCAGCAGGGCGCCTATGAGGGCTATATCCGGCTGACCATCACCACCAGCAAGCAGGAACGCAGCCTCGCCGGCACGGTGTTCGGCAGCGGCCGGCCGCGCATCATCCAGGTCAAGGGCATCAACATGGAAGCCGAACTCACCAGCTCCATGCTCTATGTCACCAACGAGGACCGGCCGGGCCATATCGGCCGTCTCGGCACGCTGCTGGGCACGCTGGGCATCAATATCGCCAACTTCAATCTCGGCCGTGCCGATGTCGGCGGCGACGCCATTGCGCTGCTGTCGATCGACGGCGAACTGGCCGACGAGAAGCTGGCCGAGATTGCCAAGCTCGAAGGCGTCAAGCAGGCCAAGGCCCTGCGGTTCTGAGGCGTTTGACCTAAGGTTCTGACGGGCGGTCCTGCGGGGCCGCCCGTTTTCGTTTCAGCGCCTGCGAACGGAGAATTCGGCCAGCACGATGCCGATGATCACGAGGCTGGCGGCGGCGATGTGGAACAGCTCGAGCCGTTCCCCGAGCACCAGCACCGAGCCGACAGTGCCGAAGATCGGGATCAGGTTGACGAAAAGGCTGGCGCGGTTGGACCCGATCAGCTCGACGCCGCGCACGTAGAGAATCTGCGAGATCACCGAGGGAAAGAGGATGGTGTAGGCAACGATGCCCCAGCCAAACGGCGTGATCTCGGGCAGCTGCGCGAAAAAGGCGCCGATGCCGCCGCCGATCACCGCCTGGAAGAAGAACGAGGCAAGGCTCGCGGCGATCACCGAGGCGACGAAAAAGCTCATCCAGTGGACCTGCGGCTTCCAGCGCAACGCGATCGAGTAGATGGCATAGGCAAGGCTCGCCGTGATCACCATCAGGTCGCCGACATTGACCTCGAGCGCCAAGATACGGCCCAGGTCGCCATGCGTGGCCGTGATCGCGACCCCCAGGATGGTCAGCACGACGCCCAGAATCTGCAGGCCGCGCACGCGGGTGCGGAACAGGGCGAAGTTGAGCAGCATGACGAAGATGTTGACCGCCACCTGCTCGATGGCAATGTTGACGCCCGAGGTGTGGTGGGCGGCCATATAGACCAGCACATTGAAGGTGGCGAAGCCGACGGCGCCGTAGACGAAGAACAGCGGCCATTTGCCGCGAATGGCCGGCCAGTCGCGCCGGAGCGGGCGCAGGGCAAACGGCAGCACGGCCAGCAATGCGCCGCCCCAACGCAGGATCATCAAGGCGTTAGGTTCGATCTGGCCCACGGCGAGCTTGCCCGCAACGACATTGCCGCCCCAGAAGAGCGTGGTCAGCGTCAGGATGATGTAGGCAGTTGAAAGGCCGGCAATGGGCGGCTCGGCGGAAGGCGGATTTGTCATAAATGCACGAGTAGTTTAAAGGGTCATCGCCATACCAGCGAAATGCAGCAGGTCCAGAACGGACACGCGGGTTGGCGCAAGACTTATCAAGGTTTTTGCGGCAGCAGGCCAGCGCTTTGACGTCTGGCAGCCTGCCCGGGTTCGGGGACAGACTTTTTCATGGCAAATGTAGTAGTCGTCGGTAGCCAGTGGGGCGACGAGGGCAAGGGCAAGATCGTCGACTGGCTGAGCGAGCGGGCCGACGTCGTGGTGCGCTATCAGGGCGGTCACAATGCCGGCCATACGCTGGTGATCGACGGGGTCAGCTACAAGCTGTCGCTGCTGCCATCGGGGCTGGTGCGGGGCAAGCTCTCGGTTATCGGCAATGGCGTGGTGGTCGATCCGCATCACTTCGTCAAGGAGCTGGAAAGCCTTGGCGAGCAGGGCGTGCACGTCACGCCGGAGATCCTGCGCATTGCCGACAATGCGCCGCTGATCCTCAGCCTGCACCGCGAACTCGATGCCATCCGCGAGAACGCCAATTCGGGTCTCAAGATCGGCACCACCAAGCGCGGTATCGGTCCGGCCTATGAAGACAAGGTCGGTCGCCGCGCCATCCGGCTGTGCGACCTGGCCGAGCCGGACACGCTCGACGACAAGATCGAGCGCCTGCTGAGCCATCACAATGCACTGCGCCGCGGCATGAACCTGGTCGAACTCGATCCGGCTGCGCTGAAGGCCGAACTGATGTCGGTCAAGGACGCCATCCTGCCCTATATGGATCAGGTCTGGCGCATTCTGGAGGAAAAACGCCGGGCCGGCGCGCGCATCCTGTTCGAGGGTGCGCAGGGCGCGCTGCTCGACAATGATCACGGCACTTATCCCTTCGTGACCTCGTCCAATACCGTCTCCGGGCAGGCTGCGGCCGGGTCGGGACTGGGCCCCACGGCCATCGGCTATGTGCTCGGAATCACCAAGGCCTACACCACCCGGGTGGGCGAAGGACCGTTCCCCACAGAAGATTTCGGTGAAGTGGGCAACTTCCTTGGACAACGCGGCCATGAATTCGGCACAGTTACAGGGCGTAAGCGTCGTTGTGGCTGGTTTGATGCGGTGCTGGTTCGCCAGACCGTCCGGACCTCTGGGATCACTGGTATCGCTTTGACAAAGCTCGATGTTCTCGACGGCTTGAAAGAGATCAAGGTTTGCGTGGGCTATGAGCTCGACGGCAAGCGAATCGATTTTCTGCCTGCCTCAATGGGGGCACAAGCCGCTGTTAAGCCGATCTACGAGACGCTGGAAGGCTGGTCGGATACGACGGCGGGGGCGCGGAGCTGGTCCGAGTTGCCGGCTCAGGCGGTCAAGTATGTCCGGTATATCGAGGAATTGATCGGTGCACCTGTCGCGATGCTGTCCACCAGCCCGGAACGGCTGGATACCATACTGGTGCATGACCCGTTCCAAGACTGAAAATTTTTGCTAAAACGTTCCGGCCAATGACGAGTGTTATGTAACGAATGGCAGATTACAAAGAGCTGCTACGCAGGGCGGTAGAGGCCCTGCCCGAGAATAACGGGGCCGCACGGCGCGCTGTCTATGAAAAGGCGCGCGCGGCACTGGTCGGGCAGTTGCGTGCCATCAACCCGCCGCTGGCAGCCCGCGATATCACCACGCACCGTCTGCAGCTCGAGGATTGCATCCGTCAGGTCGAGCAGGAATCGAGCGAGGCAGTGATTGCCGGCATGACCAATGGTCATGACCATGCACCGCCGCCGCCGGTCTATTTCGAGCCGCCTCCGGCGCAGAGCAAGCAGTTGGCAGCGCCGGGCCGTGGGCCGGCCAAGCCGCAGCTCAATGCCGAGGCCGAGAAGGCGCCCAAGGAGGCACCGCGTTCGCAGCAGCCGGGTGCCTCGATCGAGGACATCATTGCCGCCGCCGATCGCGATGCCCGCGAGCACGGCCGCAACGGCGCCAGCAAGCCCGAGCCCAAGACGCAGTCCAAGCCGATCCAGTTGCGCAGCGTCCCGCCGCAGCCGGTGCACGAGGCAGAACCCGAAGACGACGATCAGGACGACCAGATCGAGCCGGTCGCGCCGCCGCCCAAGGCAACTGCCACGCCCCGGCCCGGTGGACGGCCGTTGCCGGCCATTGTGGCACGCGCCGAGGCCGCCCGGGGCCGTACGGCGTCGACGGCCTTCGGCGTCCCGCACGACAAGCCGCAGGATGGCGGTCGGCGCGGGCCGACGCTTGAAGCCCGCCGCGACGCGCCCGGCCCGCGTTTCGAGCCGGCCCGTGGGCCGCAACTGGCCATCCGCCAGCAGCAGAGCGCCGAGCCCGTGGCTTTCCTCGATCCGCCACCGCAGGTCGCAGCGGCCATGTCGTCGGTGCGCGAAGTCGAGCTCGAGCCCGAGGCAACGGCCGCAGATCCGCAGGGCCTGATCGACCGCGCCATGGCGACGCTCGACCGCGAGGCCCGCGGCGATACGCTGCCGGACGCCTATGACGACGATGCCGACGACGCCAGCGAAGAGACCGACGATGAAGACGAGGCGGTAGCGCCCTCCCGCGGGCTGATCGGCGGCATGTTCCCCGATGCCCGCCGTGGGGAGCCTGCCAAGGCCAAGGGCGCCCGCGCGCTGCAGATCCCGCGGCCGGAAAAGGCCAAGCGCGACGACAAGCCGAAGCGTGACGCCAAGGCCGAGCGCCAGACACGTGACGACAGCGAAGAGCGCGTGCCCCGCGGGCGGCGCGGACGCGAATCGGCGCTTGGCGAGAACGGTTTCCCGCGTGCCCGGGCCGAGGAAGACCGCGGCGGCATTTCCGCCGTTACCATCTTCCTGATCGTCTTCTCGGTCTTGCTGCTGGGCGCCGGTGGCGCCGGTGTGTGGGCCTGGAACGAGGGCTATCTCAATCTCGACTCGGTGTTTGCCAACAAGCCGGTGGTGGCCAGCACGGCGGCGACGCCAAGTGCCGCGGCAACGCCGGAGGCCGTCGCCGAAGCCGCGGTGCCGCAGAGCGGGCCGGGCAATACCACGCTGAACGACACGGCGCCTGCCGTCGTGCCCGAACTCAAGCAGGACTCGCGCCTGCCATCCGAGCCGGTTGCCGTTGCCGATACCCCGGCACTGGCCATCGCGCCGCTGCCGGCCGAAAGCGCCCAGCGCCTCGGTTCCGACACGGCTGCCGGCGCCATTGGCGACGCCACCAGCCAGATTGCCGCGCTCAATCCGGAGGGCAGCCAGTCGCTGCTGCTGGAAGCCTCGGACGACGGCAAGACCGGTGCGGTGCCCTTTTCGGGCTCTGTGGAGTGGAGCAAGGGCAAGGACGAGACCGGGCTGCCGACGCTGGTCGGCAAGGCTTCGATCCCGGCGCGCAACCTCGGCGTCGATATCCTCATCCGCAAGAACGTCGATACGACACTCCCCGCCAGCCATCTGATGGAAGTCGGCTTCAAGGTGTCCGACAGCTTCATCGGCGGTTCGGTGGCCGGGCTGCCCGGCGTGCTGCTCAAGAATGAGGAACTGGTGCAGGGCCAGCCGCTGGTCGGCGCCTCGGCCCGCGTGGTCGGCAACTCGTTCCTCTTCGCGCTCAGTTCGTCGCCGGAAGACATCACGGCCAACAACCAGTTGCTGACTTCGCGCAAGTGGATGGACCTGGCGGTGATCTATGCCACCGGCAAGCGGGCCATCATCACGCTGGAGAAGGATTCTGCGGCGCAGGCCCTGTTCGACGAGGTCTTTGCGACCTGGTCGACAACGGCCTCAGCCCAGTAGCAGCCGACCCTCGGCGATCCGGTACGTCCGGGTCGCCAGCGCCGCAATATCATCGACATGATGGCTGACGAGCAGGGTGATCCAGCCATGGGTCACCGTCAGCGATTTCACCAGGTCCCGCACCGCGCCCCGCGTCTCGTCGTCGAGCGCCGAGAACGGTTCGTCGAGCAGCAGCACCGGGCGATTGCGCAGCAGCGTGCGGGCCAGCCCGACGCGCTGCTTCTGGCCGCCCGAGAGCGTGTCGGCGCGCTGTCGGCCGATGTCGGGCATGCCCACTTCGCGCAAGGCATCGGCGACCTTGCGCTCCCGTTCCGGTCTGCTGATCTTCTGAGGCAGGCCCAGTGCCACATTATGGGCGGCGGTGAGGTGCTCGAAGAGGGTTTCGGACTGGAAGAGGATCGAGACTGGACGATCTTCGGGCCGGAGCGGCAACAGGCTCTGGCCGTCCAGCGTCAGTGTCCCGCCGGTCGGCGTCAGAAAGCCGGCCACCAGGTCGAGCAGGGTCGACTTGCCCGAACCGCTGGCGCCGCTGACGGCGGTGATCTCGCCGGGCGCTGCGGTCATGGAGAAATCATAACCCTCGGTCTGGCCGGGATGGCGATAGGCAAGATGGTCAAGGACGAGCATCGCCGAACCTTCCGAAGAGTTTGGGAATGAGGATGAACGCGGCCAGCGTGATGACCAGCATCACCGCAGCGATCCCGCCGGCATCGTTGGAGCGATAGGCGACGAGGGCGCGCGACATCAGCAGCGGCAGGGTGACGAAATCCTGTGTGCCGAACAGCGAGATGACGCCCAAATCGCCGAGCGAGAAGCAGAAGGCGAGGGCGGTGACCACACCGGCATCTCCGGCTATCAGCGGCCACTCGACGGTCCTGAACTGCCGCCAGCCCGAGAGCCCGAGCGACCGGATCAGCTTGCCGCGGCGGCTGGCAATGGCCTCCAGCGGCGGACCGAGGGTCGAGATCGCATAGGGCAGCGCCAGCAGGGTATTGGCGACGATCACGACCACCGGGGCGGCAAGCGCCGGGTCGATGCCGGCATTGCGGGCGAGGAGGAAAAAGCCCAGTGCCAGCACCACGGCGGGCACCGCCAGATAGGCATAGGCCGGCGCCCCCAGTCCGGATTTCAGCAGTCGCGTGCTGCTGGCGGCGCGGCCCGCCGCCAGTATGAGCCCGAGTATCAGCGTCAGGACGGCCGACACGGTGGCGATGGTCAGGCTGGCGACGGTGCTGCGCCAGAAGGACGCTTGATAGATCAGCGAGCCAAGGGCCGGCGCGACGCCTTCGAGCAGGATGGCAATGAGCGGCAGGCCGAAGCCAAGAACCGCGATGGCGAGGATCAGCCATTGCGCGACCTGTACCGGCGGCCGGTCCTGCCAGCTCTGTACCGCCGACTTGCCCAGATTGGCGGGAATCGGCGCGGCCGCGGCGGCCAGCAGGATGATGCTGGCGCAGACGGCGATCTGTACCAGCGCCAGCGTGACGGCGCCCTGCAGGTCGAAATCAAAACGCACCGCCGAATAGATCGCCACTTCCAGCGTCTGGTTGGCAGGGCCGCCGCCCAGCAGCAGCACCACCGGAAAGCTGGTGAAGGCGAGAAGGAAAATGATGGCGCCCAGTCCGGGCAGGGTGGGGCGAATGGCCGGCCAGTCGATCAGCATGAAGCGCTGCACGGCCGAAAGCCCGAGGCTTTGGCCGGTCTTCAGCCGGTAGGCCGGCACCGAGCCGAGGCGGGCCAGCAGGATGCGCGCCGCAAACGAGGCGTCGAGCAGCACATGGGCAAACAGGATGCCGCCCAGCCCGAAGATCGGGAACTGGAAGCCGGTCAGTTCGGCCACCCAGCCGGCGCGGCCCCAGATGGCCAGCAGCCCGAAGGCAATGATGATCCCCGGCGTGACGATGGCGGAGGCAAAGAGCCCGACAATCAGGTCGCGCCCCGGAAAGCGGAGGCGATTGAGAGCCCAGGCGACGGCAGTGCCGACGAGCAGCGACAGCACGGTGGTGAGGCCGGCCTGGGTGATGGTGGTCACCAGCAGCCAGGGGACATCGATCTGGCTTGATGGCGCGCTGCCCTCGGTGGTGGCGGTCGCCACGATCGACCAGAACACCAGCGCGATCAGCGCGGCGATGCCGACGCCGATTGCCGCCCCGGCCAGAAGCCGGAGCGGACGGTGGGGCAGGGTGCTACTGGATGGCTGCAAGAGCAGCATCGACCCAGGCCCGGCTGTTGGCCGCGATGTCGGCTTCGTCGATCTGCAGCAGCTTGGGCGTCGGCGCCTCGCTGAAGGCGGCCGGCAGATCGGCGCCGATATCGACCACGGGGTACATCCAGTTGGTCGTCGGAATGACCTTCTGGCCCTCGACCGACGTCAGATAGGTCAGGAAGGTCTTGGCCAGGTCCTGCTGGTCGGACGACTTGAGGATGCCGGCGATCTCGGTCTGGGCCACGTGGCCTTCCTCGAACACGGCCGCCGCGTACTTGTCGACGCCCTCGGCGACCTGGTGGTAGGTCGGCGAGGTCGTGTAGGAGAGGACCATGTCGGCCTCGCCGTCGAGGAAGAGGCCATAGGCCTCGGACCAGCCGCGGGTCATGGTCAGGATATGCGGCTTGAGGCCGGCCCAGATTTCCGGCGCGCGGTCACCATAGGCGGCCTGGACCCAGAACACATTGCCCAGCCCGGGACTGGACGAACGCGGGTCCTCGATGACGACCTTGACGTCATCGGGCAGCGCGATCAGTTCCTCGAAGTTCCTGGGCGGGTTGGGCATCTTCTCCTTGTCATAGACATAGGCGAAATAGCCGTAGTCGAAGGGGACGAAATCGGCGTCGGTCCAGGTCTCGGGCAGCACCAGATTGTCCAGCGACAAGCCGTGCGGCACGAACAGGCCGGTGGCGCGGGCTTCGGGCGCGGTGGCGGTATCCAGTCCGACAATCACGTCGGCCTTGGTGGTCTGGCCTTCGAGTTGCACCTTGCGCAGCACGGCAATGGCATCATCGGCGGTATTGAACTCGATGATGCAGCCGCAGGTGGCTTCGAAGCCGGTCTTCAGCGCCGGGCCGGGGCCCCATTCGGCGGCGAAGCTGTCATAGGTATAGACGTGCAGAGTGGGCAGTTCCTGGGCGCTTGCCGGCAGAGCGGCAAGTCCTAGAACAGCCGCAAGCGCGACGGGTAGCAGTCTGACCATAGGTCATTCCCTTCGGGTTCGCGGCCATATTGAAGAAGGGAATACGTGAATGGTCAGAACGCATTGCGCCCTTGCCATCTCGAACTTCCTCCGCCAGCATGACCTGGTTCAGGTTCAATGGGTAACTCTCAGTTCCGGAAAGCCCGGAACACCCCAGCGAGACGCCTGACACTTAGAGCGAGACAAACTGCCGTGCAAGAGCGGTCCGTTCATACTTCCGTTGAGACAATCACGTTCGAAGGCGTTCTCGTCATCGTTGGCGGCGGTGCTGTCGACCTCGACGTCCTGCGCGAGCTCTATGTCAACGGCGGACGCCTGGTGGGTGCCGACAGCGGCGCCGACTCCATCGTGGCCGCCGGCCTCAAGCCCGAAGCCATTATCGGCGACTTCGATTCCATCGCCGAGCCGCATGCCTGGCTGGGCAAGACGCGGCTGATGCAGCTCGCCGAGCAGGAAACCACCGATTTCGAGAAAGCGCTATATTCCACCCGCGCCCCGGTAACCGTGGCGCTGGGGATGACCGGCAAGCGCTTCGACCACACGCTGGCGGCACTCGACGCCGTCACGCGCTATGCCAGCCGCCGCAAGATCATCCTCGTCGACGAGGAAGATCTTGCCGTGGCACTCGACGACAAGTTCTCCTTTACCGTGGCACCTGGCGAACGGGTCTCGATCCATCCGCTGGCACCGGTGACGTTCTGGCATTCGGACGGGCTGAAATATCCGCTCGATGCGGTCAAGCTAGCGCCCGGCGTGCGCACCGGCACGTCGAACTCGGCCGACCTTGGTCCGTTCACCATCGTGCCCGAGGAGGGTATCCACGCGCCCTGGCTGCTGATCCTCGACCGTCGGCATCTGGTGGCGCTGATCGACAAGCTGATGGCGGCGCCGCGGCGCTGATTCCGCGCAAAGAAAAACCCCGGTTCGCACCGGGGTTCTGGATTGTTCTGGAGATCAGGCCTCTGCCTGCTCGAGCGCCTGCTGCTTGGCCGCCTTCTGGACCGCTTCCTGCACCTTTTCGAAGGCGCGGACCTCGATCTGGCGGATGCGCTCGCGGCTGACGCCATATTCCTGCGCCAGTTCCTCGAGCGTGGCCGGATCCTCCTTCAGGCGGCGGGCCTGGAAGATGGCCTTTTCGCGATCGTTGAGGTCGTCCATGGCGTTGCTGAGCAACCCCATGCGCTCGGTATATTCCTCGCTCTCGCCCAGCGTCGTTTCCTGGCTGGGCGTGTCGTCGACCAGCCAGTCCTGCCACTCCGAGGTGCCTTCGTCGGCGCGCATCGGCGCGTTGAGCGAGGCATCGCCGGTCAGGCGCTGGTTCATCGAGACGACATCGTTCTCGGTGACGTGCAGCGTCGTCGCAATCTGCTTGATCTGGTCGGGATGCAGGTTGCCGTCATCGAGGGCGGCAATCTGGCCCTTGATCTTGCGCAGGTTGAAGAACAGGCGCTTCTGCGCCGCCGTGGTGCCGATCTTGACCAGGCTCCACGAGCGCAGCACGTATTCCTGGATAGCGGCGCGGATCCACCACATGGCGTAGGTGGCGAGACGGAAACCCTTCTCCGGCTCAAATCGCTTCACCGCATGCATCAGGCCGACATTGCCTTCGGAGATGACCTCGGAGATCGGCAGGCCGTAGCCGCGATACCCCATGGCGATCTTGGCCACCAGACGCAGATGCGAGGTGATCAGGCGCTGGGCAGCGCCGGGATCCTCATGCTCCTTGTAGCGCTTGGCGAGCATGTATTCTTCATCAGGCTCCAGCATCGGAAACTTCCGAATTTCCTGGAGGTAGCGGCTGAGGCCGCCTTCGGTCGAAAGGACCGGCAGATTTGACTGGGCCATTGACGCACCCCTTCTCTTTCCCCCGCGTGCGGGCAGATTTGGTCAGCCGCATCCATCCGGCATGCTGGCTCACGCGTCTTGCTAATATAGGTCGAAATCAGGCGGTGATAAGGCCCCGCTGGCGCAGCGCCGCATCACCGCCTCGTGGTTTTCACGCCGTCAACGCGCGAACGCATGATCATAAGGCTCGAGAGCCGCCTGAAGTTCCATCAGATCGGCAGGAAGTTCGGCCTCGAAGGTCATTTCCTCGCCGCTGACGGGGTGTTCAAACCCCAGTTCGGCGGCATGCAGGGCCTGCCTGCCCAGGGTTTGCACGATCTGGCGGGCAGCGTCGGGCAGGCGCACGGCCTTGGTGGCAAAGCCGGTGGCATAGACCGGATCGGCAACCAGCGGATGGCCAATATAGGCCATATGCACGCGGATCTGGTGGGTGCGGCCGGTTTCCAGCTCGCAGCGGATACGGGTGATGTCCCAGCCGTCGTCGCCGAAGCGCTGTTCCACCGCATAGTGGGTGATCGCCTCGCGGCCATCCTTGCGGACCGCCTGCTTGAGACGGGCGTTCTGGTCGCGGCCGAGCGGCGCGTCGACGGTGCCGCGGCCCTGTTCGGTGCGGCCCCAGGCCCAGGCCAGATAGGCGCGGTGCAGCGGTCCGGTGCGGCCGTGATCGGCGAACTGGGCTGCCAGGTGGCGCTGCGCCAGCTCGGTCTTGGCGGCGACCATGACGCCGGAGGTGTCCTTGTCGAGGCGGTGCACGATGCCCGGCCGCTTGACCCCGCCAATGCCGACCAGGCTCTGGCCGCAGTGGTAGAGCAGGGCATTGACCAGCGTGCCGGTCAGGTTACCGACGGCGGGGTGCACCACCATGCCCACCGGCTTGTTGATGACGATCAGCTGGTCGTCCTCGAACAGGATGTCGAGGGGGATGTTCTCGGGCGTCGGATCGGCTTCCACCGGCTCGGGCGCGGCCAGCACGATGCTCTGTCCGGCGCTGACCTTGTATTTGGGCTCGGTCACGGTTTCACCGTTGATCGAAACCGCCCCGGCCAGTATCAGGTCTTTCACGCGGCTGCGGGAAAATGCCTCAAGGCCACGGGCGAGCACGCCGTCGAGGCGATCACCGGCCTCCTTGGCGTCGACCTCGACAACCCATTCCATCTCCTCACTGGAGTCGTCCTGCATGAGCGATCCTCAAAAACCTGAGCCGGCGGCAGAACTGACGCCAGAGGCCCGCGCCATCATGGGGCGCGCGCGCAAATCGTTCCTGTTCTCCATCGGCCTGCTGATTATCGGCTTTATCGCCATCGGCGGGGCGCTTGTCTACCGGGCTTCGCAGTCCGGCGACAGCGGCACGGGTTCAGCGGGCGACTATGTCATCGCGTCACTGCAGATTCCGGCAGGGGCGGTGATCATCTCGGCGGTCGCCGCCGATGGCCGGCTGACGGTCACCTACAAGGCCGGGGCGATGACCAGCGTGCGCATCTTCGACGGCAAGAGCGGCGAGATGATCCGCGAAATTCCGGTGTTGAGCGAATAGCAGCCTAGTTGCGGCCCTGGATGTCGCGCAGTGCCGCCATGCGATCGGAGACCGAGCCTTCGGGCTGCGGTGCCGCAGCGGCATGCTTGGACTTGAGGGCGGACTGCACCGGGAATTCCTCGACCTTCAGGCCGTCGTCGGCAAAGCGCTGGACGCGGTCGAAGAGGCTCTCCTCGTTGTCGACCGGCCCGTTGCCCTCGATGGCATAAACCAGCCGGCTGACGTCGGAGGCAATGTCGTTGAGCCGCTCGCGCAGGTGCGACTGCTCGATGCGGTCGCTGTCCCAATCGGCCATGACGGTGGACTCGACGGTCAGTACCTTGGTCTTGAGCCGCTCCATCTCTTCCTCGAGCGACAGTTTTTCGGCCAGCAGCTGCTCGCGCTTCTGTTCGCCGGACTCGACGGTGCGGGTGGTTTCCTCGAGCAGCAGGCTGACGCGGCTTTCCGCATCGGCGATGCGGGCCTCCGCCTCGACCAGCTCGGCCTTGGCCGCGTCTTCGGCGTCCTCGCGCCGGGCGAGGGAGCTGCGCAGTTCGGCGGCGGCGGCGGTGGCGCCGGCGGTGCGCTTGTCGGACGATTCGAGCTGGCTGAGCAGCGAGCGGTTCTGGGTCTCGAGGAAATCGGCGCGCTTGCGCTCGGTGTCGAGCTTGCCGAGCACGGCATCCATGTCCTTGTTGTACTCGCCGGTCAGCGGCTTGCCATCGACGGTGACCTGCTTGGGTACATTGGTGCGGATGGCCTGGCGGGCGGCCTCGAGCTGGTTCACCTTGTCGGAATATTCGCGGTCGCGCATGCGCAGTTTCTGGCTGAGGTCGGCGCTTTCCTTTTCGAGTTCGAGCACGCGCCGGCGCAGTTCGCCCTCGCGTTCCTCGAGTTCGCGGACGATCGTCAGGTGGCCGTCGCGCTCGCCCTTCATGCCGCCCAGTTCGTTGCGCTTGCGATTGATGTCGCGCACCTGATCGGAAAGCCGGCGGCGCAGCGCCTCGACATTCATCTCGAGGCGGCGGGTGGCGAGGGCGAACTCGGCGCGCAACTGATCCTTGTCGGCGCGGAATTCGGCCATGGTCATGGGCGTTGCCGCCTCGATGCGCTTTTTCGTCAGGCGGACGGCGCGGCGCCAGACGGCCGGCATGATCATCAGGGCCAGGAGCCCGGCCAGCAGCAGGCCGAGCACAAAGTACATGATGTTCTCAACGACCATTCGATCACTCCGCCCAAACACTCAGGGCACATAGCTATGTCAGGAAACGCGCTTGCCCAGCATGACAGCAACGGGCCCCCTGGACCATCTTTGCCATTGATTAACCTTACCCGAGAAGCGTCGTGTGGTCACCTTCGGAAAGCTGGCTATGCGACGGCAAAAGGCCCGCCGGAAAGACGGGCCCTGAACTGCCGGAGCTGCGGGACTGCTGCTTCAGAACGGGTTCCAGGTCGGCTGATCGGTGAATTTGAGGTAGCCGACATTGACGCCGGCGCGCAGGCCGACGCCGGAGCGGATGGGGACCATGACCACATCGCCGTACTTGATCACCGTCATGCCGAGGCCACCCACCACATAGGCGGAGCCGTCGACGCCGGGATAGCGGCCATAGGCCTGCTGCACCGAGCTCAGGTTGTAGACCAGCATCATCACCTTGGAGCCGTCGCCGCCGAAGTCGATGCCGACCGTCGGACCCTGCCAGAAGATCTGATGCTCGCCCTGGTTGCGGGTATACATGGTGCCCTGGCCGTAGCGGGCGCCGGCAAAGAAGGCGCCGCCGGCTTCCTCGCCGAGGATATAGGCGTTGGGCAGGCCGAACTGGCTGGTGGCTCGCTCGACCAGCGACGCCAGCCCCTGGGCGACCGATCCGAAGAACTCGCCGCCGGTCTGCACCAGTTCTTCACCCGAATAGGTGTCGGACAGCGAACCTGACTGCGCCTGGGCTGCGACCGGTGCGAGCGCAAGCCCGAGCACGAGTGCGATACTGATGGCGATACGCTTGAGCATCAAAAGTCTCCGGTGAATGGCTTGGGGCATTCATTTACGAAGCGCACACCTTGATGGGTTTACTCTTCGGCCCTGTTTCGCCCCTTACAAACCTAGGCGGCCATGGCGGCGATGATGCGGCAAACGTGTAAACAAATCTTAACCATGCTCGGGGCGATGCTGCTCCTCGCGATGGGGTCGGTGCCGCTGCAGGCGCAGTCGATCATCTCGACGATCGTGACCGATCCGCTGACCGGCGTTGCCATCGATGGCTACGATCCGGTCAGCTATTTCACCGGCGGCACGCCGCAACCAGGCGATCCGGCGTTCGAGTACTACTGGGCCGGCGTGCCATGGTACTTTGCCTCTGCCGCCAATCGCGACGTATTCATGCGCGCGCCCGACGTCTATGCGCCGCAATATGGCGGGCACTGCCAGATGAGCCTTGCCCGGGGCTATCTCTCGGACGGCAAGGCGACGATCTACGCCATCGTCAACATGCGGCTCTACCTCTTCTATTCGGCCGCCAACCGCGAGGCGTTCCTGCTCAGCCCCGACAAGGCCATGGCCGATGCGCGCGGCAGCTGGACGACGCTGTCGGCAAGGTTGAACGGTCCGAAGTCCGAGTTGCCGATCGGCGAGCCGGTGGTCGCAACCGCCTCCGCGGCGAGCGATCACGAGTCTACCGTGCCGCATGCTCCCGCCCTAGGCAGCAGTGCGGCGCAACATCCGTAGATCGGGCAAGGCCCGGCACGGTAAGCTTCCCGCAATTGATTCGATATTTATCTGGAGACCCGACCTATGGCGGAATTCATCGAGCTCAAAGCAACCGATCTGGCTGCCATGCTCTGTTCTCGTGTCTGTCACGACCTCATCAATCCGGTCGGGGCCATCGGCAACGGACTTGAAGTGCTCGGCGATCCCAGCCAGGTGGCGATGCAGGAGGGGGCGCAGGAGCTGATTGCCAACTCCGCCAAGCATGCCCGTGCCAAGCTGGAATTCGCCCGCCTGGCCTATGGCGCGTCGTCCACCGCCGGCACCGATTTCGATACGCGCGAGTGCGAGCGCGTTGCCAAGCTGTTGTTTGAAATCGAGAAAGCCGAGCTTGACTGGCAGGTGCCGCTGATCCTGCTGCCCAAGCACAAGGCCAAGCTGCTCATGAACATGCTGCTGATCGCCGCCATGGCGGTGCCGCGCGGTGGCGTGGTCAAGGTAACGGTCGACGGCCCCGCCGGCGAAGAGAAATTCGTCTTCCAGTCGACCAGCGACGCCGAAAAGCGGCAGAAGACGCTGATGCCATCGGGCGCCGAAGATCTGCTCTCGGGCTCGCCCGAGGGCGGTGTCGACGCGCGCGGTATCCAGCCGTTCTACACCGGTATTCTCGCCCGCATGACCGACATGGACCTCAAGATCTGGATCGAGGACAGCGTCTTCAACTTCACCGCGACGCCGAAGTCCGTCGCCGTGGCGGCCTGACCGACGGCATCGGCGCGGCGCTGAGGCGAAAAATCTTCAGCCCGTGCTAACCATTCGTAGGGACAATTGAGGGATAATAACCTCAAGCGTTTATCGTCGCAGCCAGTACACTGGAAGACGCATTATGAAGTCCTGCCTGATCGTTGATGACTCGAGTGTGGTGCGCAAAGTGGCGCGTCGTATTCTTGAGGACATGGACTTCATCGTCGACGAAGCCGAAGACGGCCAGGAAGCCTTCGACAAGTGCCGGCAGGAAATGCCCGACGCCATCCTGCTCGACTGGCAGATGCCGATCATGAGCGGGCTCGAGTTCCTCAAGCTGCTGCGCGCCTTCGTCGGCGGCACCACGTGCCGCGTCATCTACTGCGTCACCGAATATGACGTCGGCCAGATCGCCCTCGCCAAGAAAGCGGGCGCCAACGACTATCTCATGAAGCCGTTCGACCGCGAAATGCTCGAAGCGGCCTTCCTCAGCGAGATGGAAGAACGCCGCGCCAGCTGAGCTGGCACAGCCAGAACGCTTCAGGCCAGGACCTCTGGCGCTCTCGTCTGTCTCGCCTTGCCGGCGCGGCGCCGGCGCCATTCGACATATGCGAGCGGGATCAGCCAGCTGATCCAGGCCGTGATGTCGTAGGTTCCGGTGGGTGTCATTCCCGCCATCACCAATGGGAGCATGATGAGACGCAGGACGACGGCGGCAAAGGTCATGGCGGCCGATCGCATCATCCAGACACGGTGCGCCGCCGTTCTTCCGGCCCGCGCATGGCCGATCGCGGTGAGTGTTGTTCCCATCCAGAGGATCGCGAGCAGGGCAAAACCTGTGGCTGCCCAGGTCGATCCGAGAAAACGAGGGAGTAGCAGGAGAGATCCGATCCCCGAAACGAGAATCGATACCGAATAGGTGTAGCCCAGCACGCGATGCACCATCCGATGGCGACTGCGCAGTCCGCCCCAGAACTGGAACGGCATCACCAGAAGCGCGAGGGGGGCAAAGACGATATGGGCGTAGAGCGGCAGGTTGTGGCTCCCGACATAGTGCGCCAGGTGCGGCGCCACGTTCTGAAAGCCGGCAATCGACGCCAGCACCACGACGGTCAATGAGACGACTGGAACTCCAATCGAGAAAAACCACCACAGTCCGCGAGAAACGGTCCCCGGTTTCATAGCTACCCCTCCATCTTGTCAGTGTAAAGATGGCTTGACTAGTTTGCCATCATGACAATGTCAAGATAGAGTCTGTGCGGCATGAGCTCTTCCGACTACCACCATGGTGATCTGCGCAACTCGTTGATCCGGGCGGGGCTGGAGATCCTCGACCGCGACGGCCTGGACGGACTCAGTCTACGCAAGGTCGCGGCATTGGCAGGCGTGTCGCATGCCGCGCCGGCCCATCATTTCGCCAATCGCGAAGCGCTGTTCGTGGCCATTGCCGCACACGGCTTTGATCGGTTCCGCGATTACATGATGGAGGATCGTTTCGCGGAGGGTTCGTCTCCACGCGACCAGCTGATCGGGATATCGCGGGGTTATCTTCGCTTTGCGCGGGAGCAGCCAGCGCTCTTCCGTCTCAATTTCAGCTTTGAATACAAGAGCCGGCCCGACGGTGAGCTGGAGGCTGCGTCGGAGCGCGCCTATCTGGTGCTAGTCGATGTCTGCAGGCTCTTTGAGCCCGACCCGGCGGGACCGGGCGTGAACGAACTCAAGGTCTGGTCGGTCGTCCATGGCTATGCCACGCTGTCGATGTTTCGGCGCGGTCAGGGCGCGGACGAGGGACCGGTTCCGATCGAGTTGCTCTTGCCAAATCTCAAGCCGCTGGCTGCGGAGTGACCAAAAAGCAAAACCCCGCGCCTTTCGGCACGGGGTCTCAGGTTCGCCGCAACTGCGAACGGTGAGGGGAGAAGTCGATGCTTAGGCGACGCTCTCGGCAAATGCTTCGCTCTCGTCGGGTTCGCGCAGCACGTAGCCACGGCCCCAGACGGTCTCGATATAGTTCTTGCCACCGGTGGCCACGCTGAGCTTCTTGCGCAGCTTGCAGATGAACACGTCGATGATCTTGAGTTCGGGCTCGTCCATGCCGCCGTAGAGATGGTTGAGGAACATCTCCTTGGTGAGCGTCGTGCCCTTGCGGAGCGAGAGCAGCTCCAGCATCTGGTATTCCTTGCCCGTCAGGTGGACGCGGGCGCCGGTCACTTCGACGGTCTTGGTGTCGAGGTTGACGGTCAGGTCGCCGGTCGAGATGACCGACTGGGCATGACCCTTGGAGCGACGCACGATGGCGTGGATACGGGCGACCAGTTCGTCCTTGTGGAACGGCTTGGTCATGTAGTCGTCGGCGCCGAAGCCGAGGCCCCGGACCTTGTCCTCGATACCGGCGAGGCCGGAGAGGATCAGAATTGGTGTCTGCACCTTGGCGACGCGGAGCGTGCGGAGCACCTCGTAGCCGCTCATGTCAGGCAAATTCAAGTCAAGCAGGATGATATCGTAATCGTACAGCTTCCCGAGATCGACGCCCTCTTCACCGAGGTCCGTCGTGTACACATTGAAACTCTCGGATTTGAGCATCAACTCGATGCTCTGCGCCGTCGCGCTATCGTCCTCAATCAAGAGTACACGCATGCCATTCCCCTTAAACCGTTCCTAGCTGGAACCGGTTGAAGCGCTTTTCAGCCTCAACCCTAACCGAACCCTACTGGATATGACTCAAACCTAAGCCCAACTAGTTAACAAAGTTTAATTCTGATCCGCAAGATGCAACATGTTGCTGCGAGGAAATATCTTAAACTGCTGAAAACATTGAAGAAACGGGATGAATTTTTGTTAAGAAAAAGGATTAAGAAACCTCTCCAATCGACTCTCAGGACTCAGGGATTGCCGGGATAGCTCGGTGGACAAAGGCTCGGACGCCGGAGGTGATGGCGGAGCGAAGCTAACGCCCTTGGTTAACGCATTTTGCTTAACGTTGCGTTACCTTCGGGGCAATCGATTCGAACCATGAGTATTGCGCTTGAAAGCCTTGACCGCCGCGATTGACGCTATCGACGATGTCGAAGTGTTCGGCCGGGTGAAGACCGTGCAGGGCCTGCTCATCGAGGTGGTGGGCCCGGTGCGCGAGCTGCGCGTGGGCGGCCGGGTGATCATCGAGACCACGGCGGGCGGCGAGCTTGCCTCCGAAATTATCGGCTTTCGCGACGGCCATGCGCTCTGCCTGCCCTTCGGTCCGCTGACCGGGGTGCGGCTGGGCTGCAAGGCGGTGTTCCAGAGCAATGACGGGGCCGCCTTTCCAAGCGATGCGTGGCTGGGGCGGGTGATCAACGCCAATGGCGATGCCATTGACGGGCTCGGGCCGGTGCCGCGCGGCGCTGCGGCCTATCCGCTGCGCCAGACGCCGCTGCCGGCGCATGAACGGGCCCGCGTCGGGGCCCCGATCGACATGGGGGTGCGGACGCTCAATACCTTCACCACCATGTGCGACGGCCAGCGCATGGGCATCTTTGCCGGTTCGGGCGTCGGCAAGTCGGTGCTTATGTCGATGCTGGCGCGCAATGCCTCGGTCGATGTCGCGGTGATCGGCCTGATCGGCGAGCGCGGCCGCGAGGTGCAGGAGTTCGTCACCGAATATCTGGGCGAGGAGGGGTTGAAGCGCGCTGTCGTGGTGGTTGCCACCTCCGACGAGGCGGCGCTGATGCGGCGCCAGGCGGCCTACCTCACGGTGACGCTCTGCGAATATTTCCGCGACCAGGGCAAGCGCGTGCTCTGCATGATGGACAGCCTGACGCGCTTTGCCATGGCGCAGCGCGAGATCGGCCTCGCTACCGGCGAACCGCCCACGGCCAAGGGCTATCCGCCCACTGTTTTCACCGAACTTCCCAGATTGTTGGAAAGAGCCGGTCCGGGGCTGGTGAATTCGGGCTCTGTTACCGGTCTATTTACCGTTTTGGTTGAAGGTGATGATCACAACGAGCCCATCGCCGATGCCGTCCGCGGCATTCTCGACGGGCACATTGTAATGGAGCGCTCAATTGCCGAGCGGGGACGTTATCCCGCCGTCAACGTGCTCCGGTCCATCTCGCGGACCATGCCTGGGTGCGTACCGGTCGATTTCAGACCAACCCTGGCCAAGGCCCGCGAGCTCATGTCGATCTATGCCGACATGGAGGAGCTGATCCGGCTGGGGGCTTACCGGAAGGGATCGGATCCGAAAGTGGACCGCGCGATTGCCATCAACCCGGCGCTGGAGGCTTTCCTCACGCAGCAACGGGAAGAGCGGACCTCGATTGCCGACGGCTATCAATTGCTGGAGGCGATCGTGGAAAAGGCCGTCGCCGACCAGAAGAGTGCCTGACTTGATGTGTAAGGAGTGCAAGTCATGAAATCGCGCAGCGAAAGCCTGATCCGGCTGAAAAAATTCCAGGTGGACGAAAAGCGCCGCCAGGTGACGCAGATCGAGATGATGGTCGCCGATTTCGAAAGAATGGCGAGCGAGCTCGATCAGCAGATCGAAATCGAACAACAAAAGACCGGCATCTCGGATGTGGCGCATTTCGCCTATTCGACCTTTGCCAAGGCGGCCATCACGCGCCGCGATAACCTCTTGGCATCGGCCAATGACATGAAAGACAAGCTCGAGGCAGCACAGGATATGCTGGCCGAGGCGGTCGAGGATCTCAAGAAGGTCGAATTGCTCGACCAGCGCGAGCATGGCCGCGAGCAGGCGGCAGCCTCCAAGGCGGAGCAGGAAGAGTACGACGAGGTCGCCCGCTTCCGGCACATGCGCAGCTAAACCAACACATTAGGCTGTGGACGCACAAACGAAAAAGGCCCGCCGAAGCGGGCCTTTCGCATTTCAGTCAGGCAACCTTACGACTGCGCATTGGCGTCGAGCACGACGCGCTGGCTGTCGCGGTTGGCGGCATAGCCGTCCTTGTCGAAGGCCGGGGCCGCTTCCATCTGGTCGCGCGTGATCGGCATGATCAGCGAGCGGTTGCCGGTGTTGGAGTCGGCAAGGAACTCGAGGTTGTCGATGGCCACGGCAACCGGCTTGGTGCCGATCCCGAGGAAGCCGCCGAAGTCGATGATCACGGCGTCGATCGAACCGTCTTCGTTCAGAGCAAGGTCACCGATGGCGCCGATATGCTCGTCATTCTCGCCGTAGACATTGGTGCCGATGAGTTCTTCGGCGGTCAGCTGGCTGGCATCGAAGGGCGCCATGTTGGTGCGGTCAAGCGGGTCCATACGAGTGCCGTCGGCCGGTGCCATGGCGGAGTCGGTGTTGACCGTGCCCGTGGCCGTCTGGTCGGCAGCCATGGAATTGTCGGCCGGCAGCGTGGTGTTGGCGGCCGTATCGGTCGACATCGCGGCATCGTTGTTCATGGCCGGATCGACGGCCATGGTGTCGGTGGCAGCGGTGTCCATGGGCTGGTCATCGTTCCACTCGAAAGTCGGCGCGTTGTTCAGCGCTTCCTTGGTGGTTTCGAGAACGTAGCGCTCGGAATTGTCTTCAGCCACGACCCACTGCAGGGCGTCCATCGACACGGCAACGTTCTTTTCGCCGATCCCGAGGAAACCGCCGACACCGATGATCACGGCATCGATGGAGCCGTCATCGCCGACGACGAGGTTGTTGACGTCGCCGATATGTTCGGCGTCGGCTGCAGCCGAGGAGTAGACCTGCTTGCCGATGATTTCGGTTGCGAGGTTGTCGCTGTCAGTGGCGACGTAGCCGCTGGCCAGGATGTTGGAGGACGGCATCGCCGTCGTCTTTACGGCGGCATCCTGGGCCATCGTACCACCCGTCAGCATGAGCGTGAGGGCGGTAGTGGTCATCAGTGTCCGGATCATTGTAGTCTCCATGTGTTCGTCTGCGTGATGAACAGCCGTGCGACGCAAAGCTTTGCGGTGCTGCGTCGCACGGCCCTATGGCACCCCAACGCGATAGTGCGGCGACTGTTCCCGGAAATCTGCGACGAACGCGAAGACAAATAAAAAGGCCGGCCCGTGTTCGGGTCCGGCCTTTTCCGCCTCCCAGCGGTTTGTTCCGACGGCGCTCCAGATGCGCAGGGGCCGCCTGATGAAAGGACAATAGCGGAGATAGTCGGGCCTGGCGCGTTTGCCCGGGTTAACGGGTAAACGATCCATTAAGGCACGGCCATGGCGCCTACTGCGCCGGCGTATTGATCGGGATGGCCTGGTTGCCGCGGGGTACGGTCCATTGCGCGGCGCCTGCGTCGCGGATCAGCTGGTGGATGAAGCCGAGCTTCTCGATCACGCTGCGCGACAGCACGAATGGATAGGCATCGTGCTGGCCAACGGCGCGGTTGAGATTGTTGATCAGCGCCGCCAGCGGTACCCAGCCTTCGATCAGTTCGGCAATGCTGCCCTGCCAGTAGGGGTCGCGGTCGCCGGCGGCCGCCAGCGCGCCGCGCGGGTCGACCTTGGGCTGCAGGCGCACGCCGAAGGCCGAGGCCATCTCGGTGGTGTCCACCAGATGCAGATAGTGGGCGAAGGTCTCGGCGAAATCTTCCCACGGGTGCGAGGTGGCGTAGGCCGAAATAAAGTGCTGCTGCCAGTCGGCCGGTGCGCCCCGCGCATAGTGGCGCTGCAGCGCCGCGTCATAGTCCGCAGACTCGTCGCCGAAGAGCGCCCGGAACTGGCTCAGCTTGCTGCCATTGGCGCCAATCAGAATGTCCCAGTAGTGGTGGCCGATCTCGTGCCGGAAGTGCCCGAGCAGCGTGCGGTAGGGCTCGTTGAACTGCGTCCGTCGATATTCGCGCGCGGCGTCGTCCGCCTCCTTGAGGGCGATGGTGATGATGCCATTGTCATGACCGGTCATCACCGGTTCGGGGCCCATGTCCTCGTTCAGAAAGCGGAAACGCAGGCCATGCAGCGGATCTTCCTGGCGGGTGGCAAGGGGCAGGTGGAAGCGCAGCAGCGAATAGATCAGCCGCTTCTTGGCACGCTCGATCACCTGCCAGCGGCCACGGTCGACGGGATCGTCGATATTGGGCACCACTTCGTTGTGCCGGCAGGCGCGGCAGAAGGGGTCGGCGCCGGGCGCGTGCTCAACCAGCCAGTTGCAGGCGCCGTGGCGGGCATTGGCGCAGAACACGAATGTGCGGTTATTCAGCGACGGCGCGGTCCAGGTGTCGGGACCGCCGGTCAGCGAGACCAGCTCGTTGGTCGTCGGCTCGTAGCCGAGAGTGCGCCCGCAGCGCTCGCAGCGGGTGTTCTCGAAGTACAAAAGGTTGCCGCAGTTGTCGCAGCTGTAGAGTTTCATCGGGGGAGCCTATCAGTTCGGGAGCGCTGACCATAATGCGCCAGCAGTCACCGCGTTCCGGCACCTTCTGGCAGGCAGCCTCCGCCTAGATGGCTCCGATCGTTTTCAGCCGAATGCGCGGGTGGACCTCGTTCTGGCTCATCACCACCGTCTGCGGACGGAAGCGTTCAATGATGGCGCGCACATGCGGACGGATGCCCGGGGAGGTGATCAGCACCGGCAGTTCACCCATCTGCGCGGCGTTCTCGAAACCCTTCTGGATGGCGACGATGAACTGCTGCAGGCGGGACGGCGCCATGGCGAGGTGGCGTTCCGGGCCGTCGCCGACCATGGCTTCGGCGAAGTCGCGCTCCCAGGTCGGCGACAGCGTGAGCAGTGGCAGGTTGCCATCGGGTCCCAGATTGGCCGCACACAGCTGCCGGGAGAGGCGCGAGCGCACATGCTCGGCAATCATCTGCGGCGTCCGGCCGATCGAGGCCACTTCGGCGATGCCCTCGAGAATGGTGGGCAGGTCGCGGATCGAGATACGTTCCGACAGCAGGGTCTGCAGCACGCGCTGGATACCCGACACCGAGATCTGCGAGGGGACGATATCCTCGACCAGCTTCTGCTGGTCCTTGCTGAGGCCGCCGAGCAGCGACTGCACATTGGCGTAGGACAGGAGGTCGGCGACGTTGGTCCTGAGCACTTCGGTCAGGTGCGTGGAAATCACCGTCGACGGGTCGATGATCGAATAGCCGCGCAGTTCGGCTTCGTCGCGCAGCGCCGGGTCGATCCAGGTGGCCGGCAGGCCGAAGGTCGGCTCGATGGTGTGCACGCCGGGCAGGTTGATGTCCTTGCCCATGGGATCCATGATCATGAGCTGGCTGGCAAAGATCTGGCCGTGACCGGCGTCGACTTCCTTGATCTTGACCTTGTAGTCGTTGGGCTCGAGCTGCATGTTGTCGAGGATGCGGACCGGCGGCATGATGAAGCCGAGCTCGGTTGCCAGCTGGCGCCGCAGCGCCTTGATCTGCTCGGTCAGGCGATCGGTGCCGGTTTCGTCCTCCTTGACCAGCGTCAGCAGGCCATAGCCCAGCTCGAGCTTGAGTTCGTCGATGCGCAGGCTGTCGGTGATCGGCGCCTCATCGGAGATCGGTGCGGGCGGCGGGTTGGCCACGAGATCGGCCGCTGCTGCGACGTCGGCGGTGCGCTGGTTCTTCTTGGACGACTTGTAGGCCAGCCAGCCCACGCCGCCGGCAAGAGCGAGGAACGGCAGTACGGGCATGCCAGGCAGGAAGGCCAGTGCGCCGACGACGGCGGCAGACATGCCCAGTGCCTTGGGGTAGCCGGTGAACTGCTTGACCAGCGCCTTGTCGGCCGAGCCGCTCACGCCGGCCTTGGAGACCAGCATGCCGGCCGCGGTGGACACGATCAGCGACGGGATCTGGCTGACGAGGCCATCACCGATGGTGAGCAGCGTATAGTTGGCGCCCGCTTCCTCGAAGCTCAGCCCCTGCTGCATCATGCCGATGATCATGCCGGCGATGACGTTGATGAAGGTGATCAGAAGGCCGGCAATAGCGTCGCCGCGCACGAACTTGGAGGCACCGTCCATGTTGCCGAAGAAGGCGCTTTCGGCCTCGAGATTCTCGCGCCTCTGCTTGGCGACGGTCTCGTCGATCAGGCCGGCCGAGAGATCGGCGTCGATCGCCATCTGCTTGCCGGGCATGGCGTCGAGGTTGAAGCGCGCCGCAACTTCGGCGATGCGGCCCGAGCCCTTGGTGATGACGATGAAATTGACGATCAGCAGGATGGCGAAGACCACGATCCCGATGACGAAATTTCCACGGGTAACGAAGTGCCCAAAGGCCTCGATGACATGTCCCGCGGCGTCGGTGCCGTTATGCCCCTCCGACAGGATCAGCCTGGTGGTGGCGAGGTTGAGGGCGAGGCGCAACATGGCGGCGATCAGCAGCACCGTCGGGAAGGACGAGAACTCGAGCGGCGCCTGGATGAACAGTGCCGTCATCAGGATCAGCACCGAAAACACGATCGAGATGGCCAGCAGCAGGTCGAGCAGCAGCGGCGGCAGCGGCACGATGAGGATGACGATGATCCCCATGACACCGGTCGCCAGACCGATGTCGGTCGAGCGCATGGTCTTGACCATGCCGCCGAAGCTCGGGCCCTTGGTGCCGGGAGTAGCTGGCCCGGGGGCCGAGAGGTCTACCATTATGCTGCGCTATGCCGCTGTTCGCCGGGGCCGGGCACTGAGGTGCCCTCGTCGGCATATTGGTTGAGCTTGTTGCGCAGGGTGCGGATCGAGATGCCGAGGATATTGGCGGCATGCGTCCGGTTGCCGAGCACGTGGTCGAGCGTATCGAGGATCAGGTCGCGCTCGACGTCGGCGACGGTGCGGCCGACCAGCACGCGGTTGACGGTTTCGGCGGTCTGCGCCAGCTGACTGGCGAGGCTGCCGGCATTGGCGGCGTCGGACAGGCCGGTGCCGTCGGGCATCAGGATGGCCTCTGGGCCGATGACCTCGCCGCCCGACAGCAGCACGGCGCGATGCAGGGTATTCTCGAGTTCGCGGACGTTGCCGGGCCAGCGCGCCCGCAGCAACGCGTCCCGTGCCTCGGGCGACAGGATGCGGCGCGTCAGGCCGTTGGCCTTGGCATATTTCTCGACGAAGTGCTCGGCCAGTGCGGCGGTATCACCCGGGCGGTCGCGCAGCGGCGGCAGCTTGAGGTTGACGACATTGAGACGGAACATCAGGTCTTCGCGGAACAGGCCGTCCTTGACCGCTTCGGCGAGGTTGCGGTTGGAGGTGGCGACCACGCGGATATCCACCGGTACGGGCTTGGTACCGCCGACGCGATCGATGAGGCGTTCCTGCAGGGCGCGCAGCAGCTTGGATTGCAGCCGGAAATCCATTTCGGTGATTTCGTCGAGCAGCAGGGTGCCGCCATTGGCTTCCTCGAACTTGCCGATGCGACGGGCCACCGCGCCGGTGAAGGCGCCCTTCTCGTGGCCGAACAGTTCGCTTTCCAGCAGCGCCTCGGGAATGGCGGCGCAGTTGATCGAGATGAAGGGACGGTTGGCCCGCTTGGAGCGGGCGTGGAGATACTTGGCCATCACCTCCTTGCCGGTGCCGCTTTCGCCGGTGATCAGCACGCTGGCATCGGATGGCGCAACCTGCTCGGCGAGCTGCACGACGCGCGCCATGACCGGGTCGCGATAGAGGAAGTCCGACGACTCCCGGGCGACCGCGGCGATGACGGCGGCGATCAGCTCGGCGTCGGGCGGCAGCGGGATGTATTCCTTGGCGCCGGCGCGGATGGCATTGACCGCGGCGGCGGCATTGGTCTCGGTGCCACAGGCAACGACAGGAACGTGGAAGCGTTCGGCCTCCAGCGCGGCGATCAGGCCGGGGATGTCGATCATGACATCGACCAGCAGCAGGTCGGCACCCTTGCCCGAGCGCAGGCTGGCCAGCGCGATCTCGATCGAGGGGGCGTGGGCAACCTTGGCGCCGCCGTCCATGGCAAGCTTGGTGGCTTCGCTGAGCTGGCCTTCAAGGGCTCCGACAATGAGCAACCGCATGACGCTCTCCTAAGCTGCCTTGATGATTTCAGTCATGGTGACGCCGAGCCGGCTCTCCACGAGAACGATCTCGCCGCGCGCGACGAGCCGGTCATTGACATAGATTTCGACGGCCTCGCCGACCTGGCGGTCGAGTTCGACCACCGTGCCGACATCCATCTTGAGCAATTGCGACACCGGCACCTTGGTGCGGCCGAGGACCACCGAAATGCGGACCGGGACATCAAAAACCGCCTCGAGATCAGCGGCGTTCTTTTCGCCGCCCTGTCCGCCGCCATCGTTGCCGGAGGGCATCATCTCTTCAAAGCTGATGCCGGTGCCGGCGTCTGTGTCTCCGGTGCTCATTGTTCAGTCTCCTCGGGACGCTCGGCGTCCTGATTGATGCCCCGGGCGGCGAGAAACGCCGCGATACGGGAGTCGATCTGTTCGGTGATGGCGGCGGTGTCGCGCACGAGGCCGCCGTCGACCCATTCGATGCGGCCATCGCTGAGGGCGATCTCGGGGTCGCCAAGGACCACCAGGCGGCCAGCAAAGCCCGACGTCGCCATGCGCGCCTGGGCGATTTCCCGCACGCTGTCGGCCAGCTCGCTGTTGCAGCGGATAACCAGATGCGGCACGCCGTCGAGCGAGCCCATGCATTCGTCGATCAGCGCCTCGATCTCGGCGGTCGGCTGGTGCGCCATCAGGGCTCCGGCGAGCTTGCGGGCAATGGTCGAGGCCAGCTCGACCGACTCGGCCAGATGCTGGTTGCGGGCGTCGTCGAGGTTGGCAGCCATGGCCGCAACATGGTCGGACAGCGCGGCGACGGCGCTGCTCAGCTGGCGGGCCGCCGCGGCGGAGACACTCTGCTCGCCGGCCGCGAAGCCTTCGGCATAGCCGGCGGTGCGGGCGTCGCTGACCTTTTCCGACACGGCGCTCTCGGCGACCATGGCATGATCCTCGGCGCTGCGGCCGAGGTCGAGGTCAAAGGTAAATCTGGCGGGCGATGCGGCGGCCATTTACGCGATCATCTCTTCGTTGGCCTTGGATTTCTGGATGACGATCTCGCCACGGGCGGCCAGGTCCTTGGCGGTCGCGACCATGCGGCCCTGCGCCTCGTCCACGTCCTTGAGCCGCACCGGCCCCATGGCCTCCATGTCGTCCTTCATCATCTTGCCGGCACGGGCCGACATGTTGCCGAAGAAGGTCTCCTTGACCTGATCGTTGGCGCCCTTGAGCGCCAGGGCGATGTCCTTCTTGTCCATGCGCTGCAGCAGCGTCTGGATGGCGCCGGCCTCGAGCTTGGAGAGGTCCTCGAAGGTGAACATCAGCGCCTTGATGCGCTCGGCACCGTCGCGGTCGTTCTCCTCGAGCGAGGTGATGAAGCGGGCCTCGGTCTGCCGGTCGAAGGAGTTGAAGATCTCGGCCATCTGCTCGTGGCTGTCGCGGCGCTTGGTGGTCGAGAGCGTCGACATGAACTCGGTGCGCAGCGTCGTCTCGATCTTTTCGAGAATGTCCTTCTGCACCGGGTCGAGCGACAGCATGCGGGTAACGACGTCGACGGCGAGTTCCTCGGGCAGGGCGGCGAGAACCTTGCTGGCGTGCTCGGTATCGATTTTGGAGAGCACCACGGCGATGGTCTGCGGGTACTCGTTCTTGAGATAGCTGGCGAGCACGTCTTCCTGGACGTTGGAGAGCTTCTCCCACATGTTGCGACCGGCAGGGCCACGGATTTCCTCCATGATCGCATCGACGCGATCGGGCGGCAGGAAGGACAGCAGCAGGCGCTGGGTGGTGTCGGAATTGCCGGCGATGGTGCCGTTCGAGGCGATCGAAATGACGAACTCGCCGAGCAGGTCGTCGAGCATGTCCTGGGTGATCGGCCCGAGCTTGACCATGGCGCGCGACAGCTGGCGCACTTCCTCGTCGTCCAGTTCGGAGAGGATCGGCTTGCCGAAATCGGGACCGAGCGCCAGCAGCAGCACGGCCGCCTTCTCGTCGCCGTTGAGCACGCGTGCCTGGGCATCCTGTCCGACGACAAGCTGCTTGGCCTGTTGATCCTGGGGGGCGGGCATCGGGGGCATGGCCGGGTCCTCCTACGCTGCGCTCGAGAGCCAGTCGCGCACGATCAGCGCGGCCTGCTTGGGGTTGTCCTCGACCAGGACGCCGACATTGCGGACCGTCTCGGCCTGGGCGGCGCCCATCGACTTGGCGTTGTCCATCCAGTCGGGGGGCTTGGGGCCTTCGTCCTCTTCCTCGATCTGGTGTGCCGCGGCGAGGCCGGGGCCGCCGATCTCGGCGCTCTGCGCCAGGGCCAGCGGCTTGGGCTCGGGCGCCAGCACCTTCTTGAGCAGCGGGCGCATGACGAAGAACACCAGCGCCATGGCGATCAGCAGGGTCACCAGCATCTCGGCGCCATTGATCAGGTCGTCGCGGGTGAAGTCGAAGAGCCCGGGCTCGGCGGTACCGGCGGCGGTAAGGTCGGGCCGGCTGGCGAACTGCAGGTTGGCGATTTCCACCTGGTCGCCGCGCGCCTCGTCAAAGCCGACGGCCGATTTCACGAGGGCCGTGATCTGGTCGAGTTCGGCCTGGGCGCGCGGGGCATAGACCGAATTGCCCTGCGGATCCTGGGTGTAGACGCCGTCGACCACCACGGCGATCGACAGCCGCTTGATGCCGCCGGCTTCGGCGACTTCGGTCTGGGTGATCTTGGAGATCTCGTAATTGGTCGTCTCTTCGGTCGTGCTGCCCTGCTCGGAGGTGCCGCCGTCGCCATTGTTGGCGGTGGCGCCGGGCAGTTCGTTGCCGACCGTCACCTGGCCGGAATTGCCGGGGCCGGTAGCCTGGTTGGCCAGTTCGCGGCTCTGCGTCGACCGCACCACCTGCCCGTCGGGATCGAAGGTCTCGGAGGTCTTGGTCATGCGGTTGAGTTCGAGCTCGGCGCTCACCTGCACGCGGGCTCGGCCGGCGCCGACGATGTTGGTGAGCAGGTCCTCGACGCTCTGGCGCAGCTTGTTCTCGATGGTGAGGGCGCGTTCCTCGTTCTCGCCGGCGGCGATGCTGCCCGGGTCGTCACCGGCGCCGGAGGCCAGCAGGCGTCCGGAATCGTCGATGATCGAGACATGCGAGGGGGTCAATCCCTCGATGGCCGAGGCCACCAGATGCTGCACGGCGCGGATTTCGCCACCCGACAGCTCGCCACGCACCGCCAGCACGATCGAGGCGGTGGGGTCCTTCTTCTCACGGCTGAACAGGGCGCGCTCGGGCAGCACCAGATGCACGCGGGCGCTCTTGATGCGGGCCAGCGAGGTGATGGTGCGGGCCAGTTCGCCTTCGAGGGCGCGGACATTGTTGATGTTCTGCACGAAACTGGTGGCGCCCAGGGTGTTCTGGGTGTCGAAGATTTCGTAGCCGACCTGGCCGCGCGTGGGCAGGCCGTTCTCGGCCAGCGACATGCGGATCTGGGTGATCTGGTCGCGCGGCACGAGAATGCTCTCGCCGTCGCCGCGCAGTTCGAACGGCACGTTCTGGCTCTGCAACTCGTTGACGATGGCCGAGGAGTCTTCCAGCGTCAGGCCGGTATAGAGCGGCGCCATCGACGGGGTGGAGGCCCGCATGATCAGGAAGGCGAAAAAGCCCAGCATCAACACCGCGACGGTTGCCATGGCGGCAACGCGCACCAGCCCCAAGCGGTTGAAGAATTGCAGCAGACTATCCACTCGGCACCCGGTCGTACTATCCAGATGGCCGCTACGCGCCGACCACCCCCATAGGCAAAAATTACCTACCTGATGGTAAAGAAGGTATTAACGCCGGCTGCAGAATGCGAGAAAGCGGCACTTCTTGCCGGGCAGGCTTAAGGAAATGCAAAGATGAGCGTCATGAAAGTTCTCGGCCGGGTTACCTCGAGCAATGTGCGCAAGGTGCTGTGGGCCGCCGACGAACTGGGTCTTGCCTATGAGCGGGAGGATTGGGGCCTGCCAATCCGCGACCCTGCGGTGCCCGAATTCCTGGCGCTCAATCCCAACGCGCAGGTGCCGGTGCTCATTGATGGCGACTACGTGCTCTGGGAAAGCAACGCCATTCTCACCTATCTGGGCCGCCGCAACGAGACGACGCTGCTGCCGCGCGATACGCAGGCGCTGGGGCTGGTGGAGCAATGGCTCTACTGGCAGGTGGGTGAACTCAATCCGCAATGGACCTACGCGGTGCAGGCGCTGATCCGGAACAATCCCGCCTATGCCGATCGCTCGCGCATCGACGACTCGATCGCCCGATGGGCGGACAAGATGCGGATTCTCGAGGGACACCTGGCAGGCGCCGGCGACTATGTCTGCGGCGACACCTTCACCATGGCCGATATCGCCATCGGCATTTCGGTGCATCGCTGGTTCCGGATGCCGGCGGTGCTGCCAGAGTTTCCGGTGGTGCGGGACTATTACGAGCGGCTGCTGGCGCGGCCGGCCGCGGCGCCGTGGATGAGCGAAAAGACCCCGTGAAATAGCGGAGCCCGCCGCGGCGAACCGGGCGGGCTCCGAAACTCTTGCGAAGACGACTTCTGTCAGCCTTCTCGGTAGTGTTGAATCCAGGTTGTCCGCAGCCCGGCAAGACCATGCTTGTCGATGGCGGCCTGCCAATTGAGAAACTCATCGACACTCAACGTATATCGATCGCAGGCCTCTTCGAGACTCAACAATCCACCACGCACGGCGGCAACAACTTCAGCTTTTCTACGAATGACCCAGCGCCGGGTATTCTTCGGCGGCAGATCTGCAATCGTGAGCGGACTTCCATCCGGGCCGATTACATATTTAACACGAGGACGCATCTGAACGGTCATCTACTCATTACTCAAACTGACCACAAACCAGAGCCTAGCCCAACGCGCTTAAAATAGGGTGAAGCGAATACTTACAAGGCGTTAAGACCGGCAGCCGTGCGGTGCCGTCAGTCGAATGGCGACTGGTCGCCATCGGCGACAGCGGCTAACTGTGCTCAAAGCCAAGGAGGGCAGCATGGCCAAGGACTATCCGGCGCTCACGGCGCACGATCGGGACTTCATTGCCCGCCAGCACATGTTTTTCACCGCCTCGGCCGCGGCCGGGTCGCATATCAACATCTCGCCGCGCTCGACCGATTGCTTCCGCATCATGGGTGACAACGCGGCCTGCTATCTCGATCGCACCGGCAGCGGCAACGAGACCTCGGCGCACCTGCTGGCCGATGGCCGCCTCACCATCATGTTCTGCGCCGTGGAGGGGCCGCCACTGATCCTGCGACTCTACGGGCAGGGGCGGGTGATCGCCCGCGGCACGGATGCCTATGCGGAGCTGCTGGCGGCCGAGTTCGCCGGGGTCGAACCGCTCGGCGCCCGCCAGTTCATCTGGCTCGACTTCGATCTGGTCAAGACGTCATGCGGTTACGGCGTGCCGCTCTTTGCCTACGAGGCAGAGCGCGACACCATGGACAAATGGGCCGAAGCGAAGGGTCCCGATGGCATCGAAGCCTACTGGCGCGACAACAACGCGACCAGCATGGACGGGCTGCCGACCGGGATGTTCCCCGCCGGCACCCCGCGAGCTTAGGCCCCGGTCGAGGTGCTGGTATCCTTCGAGCGGACGGACAGCACGGCCGACATGTTGACGCGGGCGCCACCGACGATCAGCACCGGCTCGGTGCCGGTAAAGTCGACGCCGGTGACCTCGCCGGTCATCTCGGTCGCGGCCGTCACCAGCTTGCCGTCGGCATTGCGGGCCTCGATCTGGATCGAGTAGGTTCCGCTGGGCTTGTCCTTGCCGTCATTGCCGACGCCGTTCCAGGTGAAGACGCTCTCGCCTTCGCCGACATTGCCCTGTTTGGTGTAGACCACGTTGCCGTTGGCGTCCTTGACCGTGACGTTGATCGAGGCGGCTTCATCGACGGCGAAATGCCAGCGTGCGGCACCATTGACCAGCTCGCTCTTGACGCCCGACGCGGTGATTTCCTTGCCGATATAATTGACGGCCTGTGACTGGTCGGCATTCTGGCTCGAGAGCATCATGGCCTCGAGGAACTGGTTGGTCTTGAGCTGTTGCTCGACACCGGTGAACTGCACCAGCTGCTGGGTAAACTGGTTGGTGTCCAGCGGATCGAGCGGGTTCTGGTTCTTGAGCTGGGTGGTCAGAATGCTCAAGAACGTATCGAAATTATCTGCAATTCCCTGGCGCGAACCATTGAGTGCGCTGGTCGAACTGCTGGAACCGACACCGCCGACAGCCATGAAAACCTCCTAGACGAACAAGTTCACGCCGCTGGCCGAAGCCGTGCCGCGATACAGGGTGGCATTGGGAATGATCTCGGGGGCCTCGTCGGCTCCGGATCGGGTCTGCGCGAAGGGCGAGCCATTGCCGCCCTGCTGCTGCGGGTTCTGCCCGTCACGACCGGACGGGTTCTGCCGCAGGGAAAATTCGAGTGTGGTCTTGCTGGAATCGAGCCCGGCCTGCGCCAGCGCCTTTTCCAGTGAGCGCTGGTCGCGCTGCATGAGGTCGAGCGTTTCCGCCCGCTCCACCGTCATGCGGGCCAGCATGTTGCCGTCGCCATCCATGTGCATCCTGACATCGATGCGACCCAGTTCGGCGGGGTCGAGGCGGATCTGAAAGCGCGAGCTGCCCTGATTGAACTGGCGGGCGAACTCGAAGGCCAGGTGGGGCAGGTTGACCTGCTGCTGGGGAGGGGGCTGATAGGCGATCGGGGCCGCCTTGGCGACCAGAGGTGCGGCTTCGGACTTGGCCTGCGCCGTAGCGGCAACGTGACTGATCTGGTTCTGCGCGGCGTCGGCGGCGCGTTCTGCCCGCACCTCGTTGGCGTGGGCAACGCCGCTGCGGTCAATGGCCTTCGGCTCCACGTCGGGTCTGCTGTCGGAGACGGCAACAGGCTTGGTCTCGACGGCTTTGGTCTCGGTTGCATCATCGGTGCCCGACGCTGGCGTCGCCCGGGTCTCGGTTGCTTTCGCTTCGGCGGTCTGCGCGGGCTGCGTGACGGTCTCGGGGGTGGCAAGGCTCGGCGTCGCAAAGACCTGCGTGCCGGTTGATGCCGGCTTGCTCTCGGGTTTCGGCGTCAGCAGCGCCGCGAGATCGGGACTGTCAAGATCGGCATTGAGCTGGGCGAGCGTCTTGGCGTCGATCGGCTGTGCCGACAGTTTCTCGGCGACAGCTGCGAGCTTGGCGCCCAGTTCTGGCGCTGCAGTCTGCAGGTTTTCGGCAATACCCTGGATCTTGCTGATCAACTGCCCCAGCGGCGAAGCCGGCTCGATGGGGACGGCCTCGGTGGCCGGAGCGGTCGTTGCGGTGGTGGCCGTTGCGGCAGCAGCCGGCGTCTTGTTGGCCTCGGCTGGCTGCCGGGGGTCGACAGGTGCCGGTGCGCTGGCCTTGTCGGCGGCCTTCAGGAATTCGTCGGCAAGGCCGTCGAGCAGTTCGGACTCGGGCGTGGAGTCCTGCGGCACGACGGCAGCAGGTATCGCCGCCTTGGCGATCTCGACCAGCGGGTCAGGTGCGGGCGTGGTCGGCGCGACGCCACCTGTGGTGGCTGCCGCAGTGATCGCGGGGTCCACGGCCGGAGCCGTCGGCAACACGATGCCGAGCATTCCGGCAAGCTCGTCGAGCGTGTCGTCGAGCTTCTTGCGGAGTGCCGGGTCGATCGGCTTGCCGCTCCTGGCGGCGTCATCGATGGCCGTGAGGCTGGAAATGAGACTGGAGAACAGCTGTTCGGCGTCCTTGGGCAGGTCCGTCGCAGGGGGCTCAGAGCCCGTCGCCGCCGGTGCCGCCAGCGTCACGCCAGGCTCGGCGTCGGCGGCGGTTGCAACTGCCGCAGCGAGGTCGGCGAGGGTCGACGCGGCGGTGTCGCCACCGGGGGTGTTTGCAGACGTTGTGTCGGACTTGACCGCGGTTCCGGCGGGCGGCGTCACGCCGAGGCCCTGTGCCAGCGTGTCGAGCAGCGCTGCGAAAAAGCCCAGCGGGTTGTCGCCCTCGCCCGAGGCGGCAGCAGCCGAGGCGGCAACGCCGCCCGAGATCACGCTGTTGCCCGGGGTGACTGGGCTGAACCCGACTGAGACTGTGGACACGCTACTCGTCCTTGGGAAGATACATTAATCCATTGCACTCCTCGCAAGCATCGTGCCAGACAACTTTATCGTTCTAGATCAAAGTGTTGAATGATTCATGAGCAGCCTTATTGCGTCGTTGGGACGGCAAAATCCGCCGTCCGTCGGCAAAAGCTGCCCAGTGGAGTTGCCGATCTGGCCCCCACGGTATAGATCAGCGCCCATCCGTCGGACCTTGACCCCTTCTGGATGAGAGATATGGACCTGAACTCGCTTGACCTCCCCAAGCGCCCGCAGGATACGCGCGTTGTTGTCGCGATGTCCGGAGGCGTCGACAGCTCGGTGGTGGCCGGACTGCTTGCCCGCCAAGGCTACGACGTCGTGGGCGTCACCCTGCAGCTTTACGATCATGGCGAAGCGACGCACCGCAAGGGCGCCTGCTGCGCCGGCCAGGATATTCACGACGCGCGCCGTGTGGCGGCCGCGCTCGGTATCCCGCATTACGTTCTCGACTATGAAGAGCGCTTCAAGAAGGCGGTAATGCAGCCCTTCGCCAACGCCTACCGGCAGGGCGAGACGCCGGTGCCCTGTATCGCCTGCAACCAGTCGGTCAAGTTCGTCGACCTGATGGAGGTGGCGCAGGATCTCGGCGCCGATGTCCTCGCCACCGGTCACTACGTGCAGAGCAAGCTGGTCGATGGCCGCCGCCGGCTTTACCGGCCGGTCGATGACAGCCGCGACCAGTCCTATTTCCTGTTTGCGACCACGCAGGCCCAGCTCGATTTCCTGCGCTTCCCGCTCGGCGGCATGACCAAGCCGGCGGTGCGCGAACTGGCGCGCGAGTTCGGTCTCGAGATTGCCGAAAAGCACGACAGCCAGGACATCTGCTTTGTGCCGCAGGGCAAGTATGCCGACGTCATCCGCAAGATGCATCCCGAGGCGCTTGAAGGCGGCGATATCGTCCATCTGGACGGCCGCGTGCTCGGCCGGCACGAGGGCATCGTCAACTACACCGTCGGCCAGCGGAAGGGCCTGGGCATCGCCGCCGGCGAGCCGCTCTATGTCGTCAAGCTCGAGCATCAGACCAGCCGCGTCATCGTCGGCCCGCGCGAGGCGCTGATGACGAAGACGGTCCGGCTGCGTGACGTGAACTGGCTCGGTGACCGGGCACTGGTTTCGCTCGCGGCGGGCAATGGCTACCCGGTCGAAGTGAAGGTCCGTTCGACCCGTCCGCCCTGTTCAGGTACCGTTCATCTTGATGGCGATGATGTGTTCGTGACGCTCACTGGCGGTGAGTATGGCATCTCGCCGGGTCAGGCCTGCGTCTTCTACGCCGACGAAACCGACACCACCGAAGTGCTGGGCGGCGGCTTCATCGCCGAGGCAGTTCCGGCCGCGCTGGTGGCCTGAAGGCGCTATTGCGCCTTCTCCTCCTGGGCGGTCGTCGCAGCCTCCTTGAGCGTCTGGTAGTTCGCCATGCCGCCCATCAGCGCCGAGGCCGTGTAGGCAATCAGCAGCGCTCCCATCAGCAGCAGCAGGATGCGGCCGGCGTTGAGTTTCCAGGGGCTGGTCGGCTTGTCGGGCGGCGGCGTGTCGGTCATGACCTTCAGATAGCACACAAATAAATCCTGAATCGATCCCCCAAGGATTTCCCTCGGCGCAGCGTCTCATCCATAAGATGCTGCAAGATTCTTTCGAGGTGACAGAGTTTTCCGCCCTGATGCCGTCACTGGTTGACACATCGGCGCTTCCGCCCGAGGCGCCCGATCTGAGCCTCGCGCTGCTGGCAGCGCGCGGCGATCGTGCGGCTTTTTCCGAACTCGTCGAACGCCACTACGACTACATCTTCCGCATCGCCTGCAAATGGAGCGGCAAGCGCAGCGACGCCGAGGACATCGCCCAGGACGTCTGCATCAAGCTGGCGACTGCGATCAAGAGTTTCGATGGCCGCTCGGCCTTTACCAGTTGGCTCTACAAGGTGACCCTCAATGCGGTGCGCGACATGCATCGGGCCCGCAGTCGCCGCGGCCGGCATATCGACCGTTACGCCGAAGTGGCGCCTGACGAGGAACTGCCGGACCAGGAAGACGCTACGGCCATGAACGAGATCTGGGCCGCCGTGCGCAACCTGCCCAACCAGCAACGCGATGCGGTGCTGCTGGTCTATGCCGAGGACATGAGCCACGCGCAGGCCGGCGAGATCATGGGATGCAAGGAAGCCACCGTTTCCTGGCACATACACGAAGCGAAAAAGACCCTGCGAGGTCTGCTATGACCGATAAAGACGACGATACGCTGCGCGGCCTGCGTCAGGCCAGAATGCCCGCCCCTTCCGAGGGCGCGCGCCGCCGTGCGCTCGATGCGGCCCTGTTGGCGTTCGACGCCGCGCAGGAAGCCGAACCGAAAAAAACTGACACCGCCACCCAAGGTTCGGGCTGGGCGCACCGTCTCAGGTCCATCATCCCACAGAGGAACTGGATCATGGACACGCGTTTTACCCTGGGGCTCGGCACTGCCGCTGTCGCCTTGCTGCTGCTGCCGCTCGGCTACCAGCTCTACACGTCCACTGCCATTACCCCGGTCGGTGTCGCTCCCGCCGATGTCGTCGCGCCGCTGGAGGCGAAAAAGGACGCGGCGTCGGGTGGCGATGGCGCTGCGACCGTGATGCAGGAGACGGCAGACGCCGCTGCCGCCCGGACCCCAGCGACAGTTGTGGCAGACGAAGCCATGCCCGAGGCGCCTGCCGTTGAAACCGAGATTGCGCCGGCCCCTGTCATGGCACAGAAGTCGGCTGCGCCGACGGCGCTGGGTCGCGCTGCCAATACCCAGGCGCTGGAGTCGGCGCCCAACGGCTACGCCTCCGGTGCTCTGGATGCAGCAGTCGGTATGCCTGCCCCTGCCCAGGAACCGCTGTCCGTCACACCCACGCAACCCTCCGGCGACGAGTTCTCCGGGTTCAAGGAATCGCCGGTGAAGATCGTCACGGACGAGCCGGTCTCGACCTTCTCGATCGATGTCGACACGGCCTCCTATTCCTACGTCCGGCGGGCGCTGAGTGCCGGCTGGATGCCCGAGCCCGATGCGGTGCGGATCGAGGAGATGATCAACTATTTCTCCTATGACTATCCGGTGCCCGAGACAGCCGGGACGCCGTTCAAGGCGACCATGCAGATCTACCCGACGCCGTGGAATGCCAGGACGCAACTGCTGCAGATCGGCATCAAGGGCTACGAGCCGCCTGTGGCAGAGGACAAGCCAAGCAATCTGGTCTTCCTGCTCGATACGTCCGGCTCGATGAATGATGCCGACAAGCTGCCGCTGCTCAAGCGCGCCTTCGGTCTGCTGGTCGACCAGCTGTCGGGCAACGACACGGTATCGATCGTCGCCTATGCCGGCTCGGCCGGCGTGGTGCTGCCGCCCACCAGTGCCGGTGACAAGGCCAAAATCCTGTCGGCACTGGAAAACCTCTCGGCGAGTGGGTCCACGGCTGGTGCGGAGGGCATCGAGCTGGCCTACCGGCTGGCCGAACAGAACAAGGTCGATGGCGGCATCAATCGGGTGATCCTCGCCACAGATGGTGACTTCAATGTCGGCATCGACGATCCGGAGGATCTCAAGACCTACATCAAGTCCAAGCGCGACAGCGGCATTTATCTGTCGGTGCTGGGGTTCGGCCAGGGCAATCTGGGCGACGACACGATGCAGGCACTGGCTCAGAACGGCAATGGCAATGCCAGCTATATCGACAGCTTCAAGGAAGCGCAGAAGGTGCTGGTCCGGGAGATGGGCGGGACGCTGGAAACCATCGCCAAGGACGTCAAGATTCAGGTCGAGTTCAATCCGGCCGTCATCTCCGAGTACCGGCTGATCGGCTACGAGACCCGCGCGCTGAACCGCGAGGATTTCAACAATGACAGGGTCGATGCCGGCGAGATCGGTGCCGGGCATACCGTCACGGCGATCTACGAGATCACGCCGGTCGGGTCAGACGCCGAGCTCAATGATCCGCTGCGTTATGGCACGGACACGCCGGCCGCCGCGGTGCTGCCGGCCGACGAGATCGGCTTTCTCAAGATGCGCTACAAGGCCCCCGATGGCGATGTTTCGCAACTGATCGAAACGCCGATCACCAAGTCGCTCGCGGTCGACAGTCTGGAGCAGGCCTCGGTCGATGCGCGCTGGGCTGCGGCGGTTGCCGCCTTTGCCCAGAAGCTCAAGGGCTCGAACTATGGCGACATGAGCTACGCCGAGATCCGGACTTTGGCGCAGGGCGCCCGCGGCAGCGACGAGAACGGCTACCGCGCCGAGTTCATGCAGCTGATCGACTCGGCACGGATTGTCTCGGGCGAGCCCCTCTGCAGCGCCCCGGAAGGCAGCCGCAACTGCAACTGACGATCTCCCTGATTGAGGACTGACACTGTCGTTCAGTGCCACTCCTCCACAGCAAAGGAGGTCGTCACCTTAACCCGCCCCCCGCTGGCGTCCTCCTTGGGCGCGGACCCATCGCCATGGGTCCGCGCTCGCCTGGTTTTCCAGATGCAGTGCAAGTGAGAGCAGCCGGATGCCCAGCTTGCGGCGGTCCGGCGACAGACCGAGGTCGCGAAGCGACACGACGTCCGACATCATGAAGGCCAGCTCCAGGCGACCGTCGCTCCCGATAGCGGTTTCCGGGATGGCGAGGGTCAGAGTAGCGGGAGAGGCCTCCGTCAGCTCGAGATCGGCGGCTTCGACATCGTTGGCCAGAATCCTGACCCGCTGAAGCGGGTGGTCCGGTGCGGTAAAGGGCAACAGCTCGAGCTTGAGCTCCACGTCCCCGCTCGCTTCTGCCGGCAATTGCAGCAGCAGGCGCGATTCCGGGCCTTCGGACCAGGTGCCGTTCTCGTCAGCAGGCAACCAGCCACAGACCAGCAGATTGCTGGCCGCGCTCTCCACTTCTGCGTCCGTCTCCTCGACGTCGGTCATGAGGAACGAAACTGGCTCTCCCGGCGTGATTTCGCCGCTTACGGTCTCCGGCCAGCAATCGGTGGTCCGATCAATGAAGAACGCGCGATAGCGATCGGAGACATCGGGGTTGAAGATGAGCACCAGGACGCCGACCTCGAAGGCAGCGATGAGGCCGATCAGGATGAGACGCCAGACCTGCATCACATCACGAACATGGACTTGTTGAACCAGCCGATGGAAATGATGGCGTCGAGAGCGATTGCAGCTGCGAGCGCTGTCCAGGCCAGCCACCGCCACCTTGTCAGCAGCTCGGAGGCGATCATCCCCAGCGGCACCAGGCCGGCCGTGAACCGGACCATCGAGCCGATGCCGCTGCTCAGGGAGACCAGCAGGCAGAGCGCGCAGAACACCGCCTCGGCATAACGCCCGCGCACGGCGAGGATGGCGCTCAATGCCAGGCCAATGATGCCAGCAATGGCCCAGCTCTGCTGCAGCAAGGAATTGTACTCAAGCCGCCAGCCGCCCGCGAAGGCGTTTCCGATGGCCGCCAAAGGCAGGTCGAAACCGCGCCCCCAACTGCGCTGGATATGTGAGAAGGCCAAGGCATCGCCGGTGTGGACGTACAGAAAGGCCATGTAGGCGAAGAGGCCAAGCGGGGCGATCAGGAAGGCAAGGACAAGTCTGCTGTCACCAAGAATTCGGCGGGGCAGGGCAGACCAGCTGCCGCCTGATCCCCGATGCTCGCTGATCACCTGCGCCAGCATGCCGAAAACCATCAGTACGCCAGTCACCCGCGTGGCCGATAACAGGGCCACCCATATTCCCGCTTGCAGATAGCTCGACCGGCGCAAGGCCCGCAGGGCGAGCACGGTCAGCAGGATGAAGAGACTTTCGGTGTAGAGGGACGAAAACAAGACCGAGAACGGCCCGATCAAAAGGGTAACTACGAAAAAGCCGTAGGCCGTCTTTGAGTGAAAAAAGCCGCGCGCCAGAAACGCTGCCGCACCGATGAGCGCGTTTGACACCAGAAAGCCGGCCGCTGCGGGAGACAGGCCGAACAGCCTGACGGGAACCGAGGCCAGGAGAGGGTAGAGCGGAAAGAAAGCCCAGTTAGAGCGCGCCGGCTGACCATAGAGGCCTATCTCCGGGTCGTAACCGCGCTCGATGATGCTGGAATAGGATGCGCAGTCCCAGACACAGTGAGCATAGATGAAGGCGGAGAGTGTGCTGCCTGGGTGGCTGACGAGATAGGCTGCCAAACGCAAAGTGATGCCGCAAAGCAGCACACAACAAATGAAGACAACCCGCCGTGTGAGTTCGGCGGGTTGCGCATATGTCGGTATCCGGGCTGATTGCATCCGGTAGCCGGGTATCGTCTTGCTCTAGCTGGGAGGCGTATAGCTTGACGGCGTCACGACCGCCGCCGGACCCGTCACCGGGGTCGAGAGCGACTTGAACTCCACGCTGACGCGATTGGGCTGGCAGTTGCGCTTGTGACTGGCCTGATCGTTGATCATGAAGTCGAAGCAGGTCACGAAGTGATCGACGCCACTGACGATGTCATTGGCATTGGTTGTTGCGACGGTTGCTGCAGCAACAGCACCAGCGGTCAACAGACCTGCCAGGGCGATCACGAGCCGGCGCGAGCCAGGGGATCTGGATTTGGACATTTTGCTATCCTCAAACTGTTTCACCTTAGGTCCCGCCCCCGGGCTCGGGGAATCTACGCAGATTGCCCAAGTGGAGCAAGAGGCGGACAGTAGATCCCCACCATGCAGTTGCCGCGCATTTGAAGCTTACTTGAGTGGCTTCAGCCCTGCTTCGATCTGTGCCCGCTTGCCTTCAAGGAAGGGCGGCAGGGCCAGGCGTTCGCCCAGGGTTTCGAGAGGTTCGTCGACGGCAAAGCCAGGGCCATCGGTGGCGATTTCAAAGAGGATGCCGTTGGGCTCGCGGAAATAGAGCGAGGTGAAATAGTAGCGCTCGACCTCGCCGCTCGAGGGCACGCCGAACGTGCCGACGCGCTTGACCCACTCGTCGAATTCCTGCTTGTCCGGTGTGCGGAAGGCGACGTGGTGGACGCCGCCGGCGCCCTGCCGGGCCGCCGGCAAGTCGGGGTTTACTTCCACATGCAGTTCGGCTGCGGCGCCGCCAGCCCCCATTTCGAAGACGTGGATGGCGCCATGCTTTTCACGGGCGGGATAGGTGCGCACCTCGCGCATGTTCATCACCTTCTCGAGCACCGCGGCCGTCCGGGCAAGGTCCGGCACCGACAGGGTGATCGGACCCAGACCAACGATCTGCCGGTCGGCGGGGACGGGGCTTTGTTCCCATGGATGCCTGGCGCCGACTGCAGGGTCGGCGACCAGACGAAAGCGCTGGCCCTCGAAATCCTCGAAGTCGAGCGACGCATGTCCGGCGCGCTCCTTGATATTGCTCGACGTGACGCCCGACTTGGCCAGATGCTGCTTCCACCAGTCGAGATCGTCTTCCGATCCGACCCGCAGCCCGGTGCGGCTGATTGCATGCGTGCCGCGGCGTTCCGGCGTCGTCGGCCAGTCGAAGAACGTCAGGTCGGCGCCGGGAGAAGCGATGCCATCGCCGTAGAACAGATGGTAGGCCGAGGTGTCGTCCTGGTTGACCGTCTTCTTGATCAGCCGCATGCCGAGCGTCTGCGTGTAGAAGGCGAGGTTCTCCTTCGCCTTGGCGGTGATCGCCGTCAGGTGGTGAATGCCCTTGAGTTCGAGTGCCATGTCGGCCTCCATGAATTGCGTGCCCCAACATAGGGCATCGACAGGACATAGGGCAGAGTGCAGTGCCCGACAGATTGTTCGCCAATCACGAACCACGCGCGCGGCTCGCGCTGGATCTCTGACCAGTCACGATTATCGGGAGGCCAACATTTGTTAGCTGACATTGGCGGAGCCGACGCTATTGTGAGAACAGAAAGCGAACAAATGGTCCAGCTCAGCCTCAAACGTAAACTCGCGATCCTGTCGGACGCCGCCAAATACGATGCCTCCTGCGCCTCCTCGGGGACGGAGAAACGCAACAGTCTCGAATCAGGCGGCATCGGCTCTACCGAGGGCTCCGGTATCTGCCATTCCTACGCGCCCGACGGACGCTGCATCTCGCTGCTCAAGATACTGCTGACCAATTTCTGCGTCTATGACTGCGCCTATTGCGTAAACCGCTCGTCTTCCAACGTGCCGCGGGCCCGCTTTGCAGTGGAAGAGGTGGTGGGGCTGACGCTCGACTTCTACAAGCGCAACTATATCGAGGGACTGTTTCTCTCCTCAGGCATCATCCGGTCGCCTGACTACACCATGGAAGAAATGGTGCGGGTGGCGCGGACGCTCAGGGAGGTGCACGGCTTTCGCGCCTATATCCACCTCAAGGTCATTCCCAACGCCTCGCCGGATCTGCTAGCCGAAGCGGGCCGGTATGCGGACCGGCTGTCCACTAATATCGAACTGCCGACCGACATGTCGCTCGGCGCATTGGCGCCGGAGAAAAAGCCTAGCGAAATTCGTACTGCCATGGCCCATATCACGTCACGCCGTGAAGAGAGCCGCCCCGACGGGAAGCTGGCGAATGGCAAGCGCCGGCCCAGCCGGATCGCGCCGGCCGGCCAGTCGACCCAGATGATTGTCGGTGCGGATGCGGCGACAGATGCCATTGTTCTCAATCGCAGCGCCGCGCTCTATGCCGGCTACGGTCTCAAGCGGGTCTACTACTCGGCCTTCTCGCCGATCCCGGATGCCAGTTCGAAGCTGCCCCTGGCGCCGCCGCCACTGCTGCGTGAACACCGGCTCTATCAGGCCGACTGGCTGATCCGCTTCTACCAGTTTGACGTCGCCGAAATCGTCTCGGGAGGCACCGACGGACAGCTCGATCTGGCACTCGACCCCAAGCTTGCCTGGGCCATCCGGCACCGCGAGCAGTTCCCGGTCGACGTCAACCGCGCCAGTCGGCACTTGCTGTTGCGCATTCCGGGGCTGGGGGTGCGTGGCGTGGACCGCATCATCGCAACGCGGCGGCACCACCGGTTGCGGCTTGATGATGTGGCGCGGCTCGCCGCCTCGATCGACAAGGTGCGGCCGTTCATCTGTGCAGCGGACTGGACCCCGGGCAAGACGCTCGACGACCAGCACCTTCGCGCCAGGCTGACGCCTCCACCGACGCAGCTCAGCCTCTTCTGATGCCTGCGATTCACCTCAGGTCGCGCAATGATTTCGACGAGTGGCGCACTGCGGCGCGCAGCTTGCTGCTTTCTGGCACCCCGCCCGAGGCGGTCACCTGGGCAGACCCCGGCGCGGCATATGACCTGTTTGCAGCCGACGACGAGACACCCGAGCCGACGGGGCGGGCGGTGGGTACGGTGCCGCGGGCGTTTGTCGAACTGGCCGAGGCCGTCATCTGCCACAGCGACCCGGACCGCTTCGCGCTGCTCTACCGCGTGCTGTGGCGGCTGCAGAAGGACCGGCACCTCATGGAACAGCGGTCTGATCCCGACATCGGCCGGCTGGAACGCCGGGCGTCGGCGGTGCGGCGCGATACGCACAAGATGAAGGCCTTTATCCGCTTCCGGAGCCTCGCGCCCGAGGGTGGACGGGAGCGGTTCGCCGCCTGGTTCGAACCCGAGCATTATGTGCTGGAGCGCGCTGCGCCGTTCTTTGCCCGACGGTTTACCGGCATGAACTGGGCCATCGTCACGCCCTATAGCAGCGCCTTTTGGGACGGTCAGACGCTCGCCTTCGGTCCGGGCGGCAGCCGGGCTGACGTGCCGGCCGACGATGCGCTGGAGGACGTCTGGCGTACCTATTTCGCGTCCATCTTCAATCCGGCGCGGCTCAAGGTCTCGATGATGAAGTCGGAAATGCCGGTCAAGTACTGGCGCAACCTGCCTGAGGCCGAACTCATTCCCGAACTGATCCGCACCGCACGCGACCGGGAGGGTGAGATGATCGAGCGCATGGCCAGTCAGCCGCCGGCCCGTCACCTGCGGCAGACCGAGCGGCAGGGTGCCGATGTCGATGCCGCCTCCCAAATCAACTCGCTCGAGGATGCCCGCGCCGCAGCGCAGGCCTGCACCCGTTGTCCACTGCACGAGCACGCCACCCAGACCGTCTTCGGCGAGGGTCCGGCCCATGCCGCAGTCATGATTGTCGGCGAACAGCCGGGCGATCAGGAAGATCTTTCGGGAAGGCCGTTCGTCGGTCCTGCCGGACAGGTGTTCGACCGGGCCATGAAGAAGATCGGCTTTGCCCGCCGCGAGGTCTACGTCACCAATGCAGTCAAACATTTCAAGTTCACCCCGCGCGGCAAGCGGCGCATCCACAACAAGCCAGACGCCGGCGAGATCGAGGCCTGTCGGTTCTGGCTCGATCTGGAGCGCAGCCACGTCCGTCCCAAAGTGATCGTGGCGATGGGTGCCACCGCAGTTCGGGGCGTGCTGGGCAGGGCCGCCACCATCTCCTCGCTGCGCGGCGCGCCGATCGAACTCGAGGACGGCGCCATGCTGGTGGTGACGGTGCACCCGTCCTATCTGCTGCGGCTGCCGGATCGCGACATGGCTGCCGTCGAACTGGAGCGTTTCGAGGCCGATCTGAAGCTGGCCGCAAGGCTGGTGGATGGGGTGGGGCGGTAAGGGTGGGGCGCTGAACTATCAGTCGACCTTCCCTCCCCTCAAGGGGGAGGGGACCCGACTGCCACTTCTCCGCTAGCCCAACAAACTCCAGAACATCTTGATGGACGTAGCGATGAGGAAGAAGCCGAAGCCGTAGGCGAGGTACTTGCGGTCGATGCTGTGCGCGGTCCTCGCACCCCAAGGCGCCGCCAGCATGGAGAGCGGCACGATGCAGATGAAGGCGAGCAGGTTCACATAGCCCAGCGACCCGGGTGGCAGGCCGTCGGCGTTCCAGCCGGCGATGACATAGCCAATGGTGGCGGGGATGGCGATGACGAAGCCGATGGCCGCGCCGGTCGCGACGGCCCTGCGGATATCGGTGCCGAAGGCCGTCAGGATGGGGACGCTGAGGGTACCGCCGCCGATGCCCATCATGGCCGAGATGATGCCGACGAGAAGCCCCAGGCCGCCCTTCACCGCCAGATTGGGAAAGCGATCCATCAAGGCATGGGCATTGGCGCGGAAGATCATGTTGGCGGCAACCAGCAGCGCGACGATTGCAAAGACCAGCGAGAGCACGCGTCCATCGACCGATCCGGCGATCAGCGTGCCGATGATGACGCCGGCAAAGATCAGCGGTCCCCAGGTCTTGAGGATGTCGAAGTCGATGGCGCCCTTCTTGTAGTGCGAGCGCGCCGAACTGATCGACGTCAGGATGATGGTGGCCAGCGATGTGGCCACGGCGATCTTCATGCGGATCGACGGATCGACTCCAAACGAGCCGAGTACCAGGTCGAGCACCGGCACGATGATGATGCCGCCGCCGACGCCAAGCAGGCCGGCGACGAAACCCGCCAGCACGCCGGTGACCGCCATGCCCAGAACCCACGGGGCGTATTGCGTGATGATATCCACGTTGTCCTCAGTAGCCGAGCGCCAGACCATCCTTGCGATGGTCCGAGCCACCGATAAGGACGCCGCGCGCATGATCGATATAGATGGCCTGGCAACCGCCGATCGGATCGGCGCTCCAGGTTGTGCGATGGCCGCGCCCTTCGAGGTCGGCACGCACTGCCTCGCCAAAGCCCGGCTCCAGCGTCAGCTTGCCGCCAAAGGCAAAGCTGCGCGGCGCTTCATTGGCGCGCTGCGGGTCGTAGCCACGGTCGAGCACATGGGTCAGGAAGTGGGCATGGCCGACGGCCTGGAACTGCCCGCCCATGACGCCAAACGGCATGACCGGCACACCGTCCTGCATCAGCAGTCCGGGGATGATGGTGTGCAACGGGCGCTTGCGCGGCGCCAGTTCGTTGGGGTGCCTGGCAGTCAGCGAAAATCCGCTGCCGCGGTTCTGCAGCAGCACACCTGATCTGGGAGCGTAGATACCGCTGCCGAAGCTGGCAAAGATCGAGTTGATCAGCGAGACGCAGTTGCGGTCCCGATCGACGACGGTGAGATAGACGGTGTCGCGATGGATCGGGCCGTCCCAAGTCGTTTCGGGCAGTGCGCGCTCGAGGCTGATCGGGGCGCGGAGCGAAGCGATGAAATCATCGCCGAGAATGTCGTCGACGCTTCGCGTCATGTGCGTCGGATCGGCAATCAGCAGGTCACGCACCTTGTAGGCAGCCTTGCTCGCCTCGGCGAGCAGGTGCACGCGATCGGCCTCGCTGATGGCGCCATCGGTGAGGTCGAAGCCGTCGAGGATGCGGGCAATGATCAGGGCAGCGAGGCCCTGGCCGTTGGGTGGGCATTCCAGCACGTCGTGACCATGGAAGCGGGCTGCAATTGGATCGGTATGAGAACCCTTGTAGACGGCGAAGTCGTCGGCCACATGGGTGCCGCCGAGCTCGCGCAGCGTTGCCACTATTTCGTCGGCCACCGCCCCCTCGTAGAAGGCCTTGCGGCCGCTGCGAGCGATGGCGCCAAGAGTTTCGGCCAGCGCCGGATTGCGAAACAGATCACCGGTTCTGGGTGGCGCGTCACCGGGGAGGAACTGTGCGGCGGCGGGAGCATGCTTGCGTACCCGCGCCTGGAACTGAGCCCAGTCGCGAGCAACGCGGCCGGTGACCCGGAAGCCGTTCGCCGCGATGGCAATGGCCGGCTGCAGCAGCTTGCCGAGGTCCTGGGTGCCGTAGGCCTCAGCCAGCTGGCACCAGGCGTCGACGGCTCCCGGCACGGTGACGGCATGCGGCGAGTCCTCCGGAATGGTCGTCAGACCGGAGGCGCGGAGCGCATCGGTCGAGCCGCCTGCGGGCGCCCAGCCGGAGCCGTTGAAAGCGCGCGGCGACTTGCCATTGGGAGCAACAATCGCAAAGCAGTCGCCACCGATACCGGTCATGGCCGGCTCGACGACGCACTGCACCGCGACCGCGGCCAGCGCCGCATCCATGGCGTTGCCGCCGGCACGGAGTATATTGATCGCTGCCAGTGTCGCCAGCGGGTGGGACGTCGCCGCCATGCCGTTCTCGCCGATGGCGGCGGATCGGCCGGGGCTCAGATAGTCGCGTTCGAACATATTGCCTCGGGAAACAAGCCGGTCGGGACAGTGCGGGACGCAGGCGTCCTGCACAAGCCTGAACGCGCCGGTTCTGCACTTTCTCTCCCGGAAAGCAAAACGTCCGGGGGAGCCCCGGACGTTTTGGCGTTCAGACCGTCTGGTCCGGCTCAGCCGGCGTAGAGCTGCAGGCCGCCGTCGACGCGGAGGAGCTGACCATGGATGAACCGTGCTTCCGGCGAACAGAGGAAGACCACGCCATCGGCGATTTCCTCGGGCTCGGCGTAGCGGTTGAACGAGGCCTTGTTGGAGTTCATCTTGTCCGGATCAACTGTTCGCGTCGCCTGGAAGCGGGCGGTCTTGGCGGGGCCGGGGCTGACGGCATTCACGCGCACACCGAACTCGCGCACTTCATCGGCGAGGCAACGGGTGTAGTGGGTGACCGCGGCCTTGAGGGTCGCGTAGATGCCGCCATGGCTGACGCCGATATGGGCCGCGACCGAGGCAATGTTGACGACGATGCCGCTCTGGCGTTCGACCATCTGCGGCACGAAGGCCTGCGTCATCAGCATGGTGCCGATCAGGTTGTTGTTGGTCAGCGTCATCAGGTCTTCGTAGGTGATGCCGAGGATATTGTTGGGCTCGGGCTTGTTGCCCGAGGCACCGATATCGCCGCCGGCGCAGTTCACCAGGATGTCGACCTGGCCGAACTTGCCCTCGATTTCTTCGCGCATCTTGGCCACGGCATCACGGTCGCCGATATTGCCGGTGACGCCCATGGAACGCACACCCAGACCTTCGATCTGTTTGATGACGTCGCCGAGATTGGAGGCCTCGCCATATTTGCCTGTCGCGTCCCAGGCGAGGTCATGAACGATGACGTCGGCGCCCTTGGCCGCAAGCTTGCGTGCCATGACGTTCCCAAGGCCACGGCCGGAGCCGGAGACGAATGCGATTTTTCCGGAAAGATCTTTAGCCAAAACGGCCTCCACTAATTACATCAAACCAAGCGACTTGAGGTTCGCGGCGGAACGCCGGTACTGCCCAAGTTCGTATTCCACGAGTTCTTCATCGGCGTTGCGCTCCCAAGGCGTGCGCCAGTCTTCGCCCTCGGCGAACCTGTTGCGCTGGGCGGCCAGCAGACAGGCGGCGAGCTCCTCGGCGGGCTTGGGCGCATAGCCGTGCCACCATTCGGGAGTTAGCAATTTGACGTGCCGGGCTTCCAGCGCGCCGATCTCGATACATGCCGTCATCTCTTCGTTGTGCTCGCCCAGGATCTCGAACATTTCCTTGAACGGCACGGCGCCATCGCCCGACGGGCAGCGGCAGAGACGGAAGCCATCATCGGTGAACTGCACGCGATAGTCCTTGGCGTGGCAATGCCGGACATAGGGCGCCACCACCCGGGTGAAATCGAGCGGCGACTCCGCCACCGGAAAGGTGTTGGCCATGTCGAAGACAATCCGCACTGAAGGACCGAATTCGTCGCAGAAACCGACCAGTTCGTGACTGGTGAAATCCTGATGGTTCTCGATCAGCAGGACGACGCCGGCCGCCTCGGCCATCGGTGCATATTGCCCGAGCTTGTCCCGCACGCTGGCCTGCAGCTCGTACCATTTCTGGCCGGCAGCGGCGCGGTCGCCGCAAAGGATCGGCGTCATCGCCAGGCGGACATAGGTCGCATCCAGCGCCTTGGCGCAACGGAGCAGCAGGTCCATGTCGCAATGCTGCAGGCCCGAACTCAGCACCCGCTTCCAGCCCAGCCCGTCGAGCCGGGCCTTGAGGGCGGCCAGTTCGTCGTCGGACATCTCCTTGAACCAGCCCTCCCAGAGCTCGATGGCCTTGCCGCCGAGTTCCTGCGTCAGCGCGATGAAGCCCTCGAGCCCTGCGCCGCCCGATGGATTGGCACGTGGCGTGCCCATGGCCTGCAGGCCGAGATAGTAGGTGAGGCCATAGGGGTTGAGCCCGGTCGTGAGTTTCATATGGTCGCCGCCCTTTCGGTTGGTGTCGTCATGTCAAATGAGGCCGCCGTCGACCCGGATAGCCTGCTTGGTGATCATCCGGCTGTCGTCGGAAGCGAGGAAGAGTGCGGTCCGGGCGATCTCGTCGCCCAGCAGGCGCCGTTTCAGCGACTGGCGTGCAGTCACCGATTCAACGGCTTCCTCACTCTTGTACCACAGACGGATCTGCCGCGGGGTGACCACCGCGCCGGGTTCGATTGCATTGACGCGGATGAAGTCGGCGCCGAAGTCGCGACCGAGGGCACGGGTCAGGCCGAGCACTGCCGCCTTGGCCGTGGCGTAGGATGGAAACGAGTCACCGCCGCCACGCCAGGCGATGGACGAGAAGTTGATGATCGAGCCGCCGCCCAGCTCGCGCATCTGCGGCCGCACCGCCTGTGCGGCGAAGAACTGATGCTTGAGATTGATGTCCTGGTTACGGTCCCAGTATTCTTCGGTGACCTCGTCGGCGCGGTGGCGATCGTCATTGGCGGCATTGTTGACCAGCACCCCGATCGGGCCGAGCTGCTGGCTCGCCGTCTGGATCGAGGCCTTGAGAGCCGGGATATCGGTCACGTCGCAATGGATGAAGAGCGCGCCGGTCTCTTCGGCTAGAGCCGCGCCGTCGGCGTCCTGGATGTCGATGAAGGCCACTTTCGCCGCGTTGGCAGCGAAGGCCCGGACCATGTCTGAACCGATTCCCGTGGCGCCGCCGGAGACGAAAACAACACGGCCGGCAAGGCTGGGATAAGTCGCAAAAGTAGAAATTTCAGAAAATCCTAGATCAGACGTTCGGTCTGCGGGTCAAAGAGACAGGCGCGGGACATATCCACCGAGAGCGGCATGTTCTCGCCGGTCTTGGGGGCGGTATCGGGAGAAAAGCGGCCGACGACCTCATTGTCTCCGAACTTGAGGACAGCCATGGTCTCGGCGCCGGTCGGCTCGACGACTTCCACCGGGGCATCGAGGAAAGCCGTGCCCGGACGGTCGGCAACGCCCTTGCGGTTGAGATGCTCGGGGCGAATGCCGAGGATGACCTTGCCCGGCTTGGCGCGCGCGATATGAGCGCCATGCAGCGGCAGTGAGGCGTTGACGCCACCCTGCAGCGGGAAGACGACCGTCGGTTTGCCCTCGACAGAAGTGATGTCGGCCGGGATGAAGTTCATCGACGGCGAGCCCATGAACCCGGCGACGAAGAGATTTGCCGGCTGGTTGTAGATCACGTCCGGCTCGTCGAACTGCTGCACGCTGCCCTGATGCATGACCGCAATACGCGAGGCCAGCGTCATGGCTTCGATCTGGTCATGCGTGACATAGACTGTGGTCTTGCCGACGCGCTGGTGCAGCTTCTTGATTTCGGTGCGCATGTCGACGCGCAGCTTGGCATCAAGGTTGGAGAGCGGCTCGTCGAACAGGAACAGCTTGGGGTCGCGCACGAGGGCACGCCCCATGGCGACACGCTGGCGCTGGCCGCCCGAGAGCTGGCCGGGCTTCCTGTGCAGCAGCGGCTCGATCTGCAGAAGCGCGGCCACGCGTGCAATAGCAGCCTTCTGCTCGTCCTTGGGGACGCCACGGCTCTCCATGCCGAAGGCCATGTTCTCGCGCACCGTCATGGTGGGGTAGAGCGCATAGGACTGGAACACCATGGCGATGTCACGGTCCTTTGGCGCCACCGAGTTGACGATGCGGTCGCCGATCCAGATCTCGCCGCCGGTGACGCTCTCGAGCCCGGCAATCATGGCCAGCAGGGTGGACTTGCCGCAACCTGACGGTCCGACCAGCGCGATGAACTCGCCCGAACCGGCCTCGAGATCGACGCCCTTGAGGACCTCGACGGCGCCGTAGTTCTTCCGGGCGCTGCGGATGGTGAGGGATGCCATTGATATGCTCCGGATTACTTGATGGCGCCCTGGGTGAGACCCCGGACGAAATATTTGCCGCCGAAAAAGTAGACGAGCAGCGGCGGGAGGGCGGCGATCAGCACGGCAGCGCTCATCACGTCATAGGTGCGCACCGTGGTACCGCTCATCGACAGAGCGACCAGAGCGGCCGTGATCGGCTGGTTGGAGCCCGAGTTGAGCACGACGCCGAACAGGTACTCGTTCCAGATGCCGGTGAACTGCCAGATGACCGTCACGATGATGATCGGGGGCGACAGCGGCACGATGATGCGGAAGAAGATGCGCCAGAAGCCGGCTCCGTCGATGCGGGCCGCCTTGATCAGGTCGTCGGGGATGCCGACGTAGTAATTGCGGAAGAACAGGGTGGTGAACGACAGGCCCTGGATGCAATGCACGAGGATAAGGCCGTAGACCGAGTTGGAGAGTCCCAGCTGGCCGAGCAGGAAGGCCCACGGCAGCAGGGCGATCTGGCCGGGCATGAACACGCCCAGCAGCATACAGCCGAAGACGATCTCGGAGCCGGGGAATTTCCACTTGGACAGCACGTAGCCGTTGATGGCTCCCAGCATGGTCGAGATGATGGTGGCGGGAACGACCATGCCCACCGAGTTCCAGAAATAGCGGGCCACGCCGTCGCACTGGCCGCCGATGCAGAAGTCGCTCCAGGCCTGCGGCCAGGCACTGAAGCTGAAGCTCTGCGGCAGCGAGATCAGGCCCATGGCGCTGATTTCGGCGTTCGAGCGGAAGGCGTTGGTGATCACCACCAGCAGCGGCACGACATAGACGATCGAGAACAGGCCGAGCAGGCCGTAGATGACGATCCGCGAGGTCAGCCGCCGACGCTGGGCATTGGCCGCTTCGCGATCCTCGGTGGCGCTTGCGTTATATGCGATATCAGCCATGACCAGCCTCCCGGCGGCGACGCCAGACCAGATAGAGCGAGTAGGGGACGAGCACCACGGCGAGGGCGGCCAGGATCATCATGGCCGCCGCAGCGCCCTGTCCGATTTCGCCGCGCTGGAACATGAAGTCGTAGACATAGGTGGCCGGGAAGGTGGTCGAGATACCCGGGCCCGAATTGGTCAGGGCCACGGCCAGGTCGAAGGTCTTGATGGCGAACTGCAGCAGCACCACGGCCACGGCGAGAAAGATCGGTGTGATCGATGGCAGCACGACCTTGCGGTAGGTGCGGAACCAGGAGGCGCCGTCGATCTGCGCGGCCTTGATGATGTCCTGGTCGACCGAGCGCAGGCCGGCGAGGAACAGCGCCATGGAAAAGCCCGCGGACGCCCAGATGCCGGTAATGATGATCGCCCAGATGGCGTAGTTCCGGTCGGTGGTCAGGGCGAACTTGAAGTCGGTCCAGCCGAGCGAATTGACCATGAACTGAATGCCGCTGGCGGGATTGTAGAGCCATTGCCAGACTGTACCGGTGACGATGAAGCTGACCGCCAGCGGATAGAGGAAAATCGTGCGCCAGACCGACTCGGCCCGGATCTTCTGGTCGATCAGGATCGCCAGCATCAGGCCGAAGGCCATGGCGCAGGTGACGTAGAAAGCCGAGAAGTAGAAGAGGTTGGAATAGGCCACGCCCCAGCGGCGGTTGGCCCAGAGCGAAGCGTAGTTGTCCAGGCCCTTGAAGCCGTAGGTGGGCAGCAGCGTAGAGTCGCTGAGCGAGATATAGAACGTCCAGCCTGCAAAGACGAAGACGTAGACGAATGACGCAACAATCGAAGGGGCGATCACGATGATGGGCAGCCACTTTTTCAAGCGCTCCATCAGCGTCGTTCCACCCGCGATGTCGGAATGACCGGCGACAGCCAACTGCTTCCCCTCCGCTCGGAGCAAAATCCGGTCGTGGCGTGTGCCACGACCGGACCCTGCGGACTTCTGGATTACATCTGAGCTTCGACGGCGTCGGCCATGGTATTGGCCGCGTCGGTGGACGACATCTCAGGTGCGTTCACGAACTCGGTGATCAGGTCCATCATGGCGCCGCGATACTTCTGCAGCACAGTCATGTTGTGGGCCATCGAGCGCACCAGGGTGTCAGCTTCGATCGAAGCCTTCAGGTCGGCCTGCGACTTCACCTGGCAGCCGTTGAAGCCGTTCGACAGATCGACGTCGAGACGGGCCGGGATCGAGCCCTTCGAGATGTTGAACACGGTCTGGAATTCCGGGCTCAGGATGGTGGAGGCGAGCAGCTTCTGGCCTTCGACGAAGTCGGGATCCTTCTGCTGGAAGAACACCACCGAGTCGGAGTTGAGGATGAAGCCATTGCCCCAGTCATTGGGCGACTGGGCGCACAGGATGTCTTCACCGGGGACCTTGCCGAGCGAGACGAGGCGACCGAGTTCCCAGTCACCCATGATGAAGAACAGCGCATCGCCGTTGGCCATCATGTTGGCGCCGGTGTCGTAGTCACGGCCGGCAATCGCCGGATCCATGTACTTGGAGACCATGAGCTTCATCTGGTCGAAGGCCTTGATCATGCCTTCCGAGCGCAGGGCGTCCACGTCACCTTCGACGAAGGCCTTGCGGTAGAGGTCGAGATCCTGACCGTAGACGACGGTTTCGAACGTGGTGGCGTCGGACCAGTCGGCGCTGAAGTGGGCGAGGCAGACCTTGCCGCCGGCAATGGCTTTTTCGCATGCCGCGTTGAAGTCGGCCCAGGTCTTGGGCAGCTCGGTCACACCAACAGATTCCATGGCGGCCTTGTTGCCCCAGATCCAGTTGATGCGGTGGATGTTCATCGGGGCAGCGCGCCACTTGCCATCGGGCTTCATCACCGGCAGCAGTTCGGGAGCAACGACGGCATCCCAGCCTTCGGCGGCAGCAAGCTCGTCCATGTCAGCGGTCATGCCGGTAGCATTCCACTCGCCGATTTCCGGACCCTTGAGCTGCACGGCGGCCGGGGCATTGCCTGCCACCACGTCGGCGCGGAGCTTGGCGAGCGTGTTTGCCGTATGGCCGGCAATGGCGGTCTGTTCCCAGGTGCCGCCCTTGGCTTCGAACATTTCGCCGAGCTTGGCGATCGAGGCAGCGTCGTTGCCGCTGGCCCACTGGTGCAGCATCAGCACCTTGGGTTCGGCCATCGCCGTGCCGGAAAGCAGGGCAGCCGTCATCATCGTGGCCGCAGCAACTGCAGCCTTCAGTTTGAAGGTCATTGTTCTCTCCCTTGGCGCTGCTGCTGACCCCGAACTCTGCGATCGATCGTCGGCACTTGCGCTTTTTGTGTTGCAGTGCTCATCCTCCTGAGCATTGCTGCTATTAGTTCTACGGCGAACATTTTCGGGTTGTCAACGCGCTTTGGAGCGATCGATGTGAACAAAACGGAGTTGCAGTCGCTACTTGCCGATCGCTCGCTCGACACACCTGTCGGGCGGATCGTGCGCGCCCTCACCGAACGGGGGGCCCTCAGCGCTGCGCAGATCTCGCGACTGACCGGTCTGGCGAAGTCGACGGTGTCGACAGCGCTGGCGGAACTGCGCAAGTCCGACATCGTCGTGGAGGCCGGTACCGACCCGGCTGGCGGGGTTGGCCGGCCGGCGACGTCGCTGACGCTCAACCCCAAGGCCGGTACCTGCATCGGCATCCTGATCGGGGTGAGCGAGATCCAGGTCATCGTCGCTGACGTGGCGCACAATGTGCTGTCGGACAGTTCCGCGGTGCTGGAGATCGATTACAGTCCCGAAGCGGGCGTCGAAAAAGTCCGGCAGATGATCAACGCCGAAAGCGAGCGGTGGCGGCGGCGCGGGCTGCTGGGTGTGGGCATCGCGGTGGGCGGGCCCGTCAACCCGCTGAGCGGTCGCATGCTGCGCGCCGGCGGCATGCCCAACTGGGCCGGCGTCGACATGCGCGAGCGGTTTGGCGAACTGTTCCCCGACGCCCCCATCTTCTGCGACAACGAAAGCAACTGCTCGGCCATTGCCGAGATGACCTGGGGCGCGGCCCGCGGGCACGAGGACTTCGTCGTCTATACGCTCGACCTGGGTGTGGGCGGGGCCATCGTTTCAGGCGGTCGGGTGATGCGCGGCATGTCGGGCGGCGCCGGCGAATTCGGTCACGTCATGATCGATCCCGATGGCCCGCTCTGCCGCTGCGGCAACCGGGGCTGCATCGAGGTCTATGCCAGCTTTCGCAAGCCGCTGGACAAAGCGAGGCGGCATTTCGGACGGCCGCTGCTCATCACCGAGGTGGCCGAGATGGCCATTGCCGGCGACGCGTTCTGCCGCGAACTGGTCCGGCACGCCGGCACCACAGGTGGCCATGGCCTGGGCATCATCGGCTCGATGCTCAATCCGCCGCTGGTGGTGGTCAGCGGACGCCTCGCCATGACCGGCGACATTCTGCTCGATCCCCTGATCGAGAGTTTCGAGCGGCACACGCTGATCAAGCGCGCCGACGTTCCGGATGGTACCCGCACGATCATCCGGGCCAGCCAGTTCACCGACAATGGTGCGTGCCTGGGCGCCGTCGGGCTGGTGCTGCGGCACCACGGCCAGTTGAACTGAACGTCAGATACCCAGCCGGTCCTTGAGGGCATACCACCAGGAACCGAGGGTCGAGTACTGGGCGCGGAACATGCGGCCGCCGGGGAAGGGGATCCACGGCAGACTGGCAAAGGTGTCGAAACGGGTCAGATCGCCGCGAACAGCCTCGGACACGATGCGGCCGAAGAGATGCGAGCCGGTGACGCCATGGCCGCTATAGCCGTGCGCGAAGTACACATTGCTGCCGAGTCTGCCCATCTGCGGCACGCGCGAGAATGACAGCGCAAAGTTGCCGCTCCAGGCGTAGTCGATCTTGATGCCCGCCAGCTGCGGAAAGACCTTGTCCATGTTCGGTCGCAGCTTGGCAATCACGTCGGCCGGGTCGGTCCCGCCATAGACGACGCCGCCGCCGAAGATCAGGCGGTGGTCGGCACTCAGCCGGAAGTAGTCGAGGATGTAGCGGACGTCCTCGACGCAGACATCGGTGGGAATGAGGGCGCGGGCGCGTTCTTCACCGAGCGGTTCGGTGGCCATCATCTGTGTGGAAACCGGCATCACCCGGGACGTCAGTTCGGGCACGACGTTGCCCAGATAGGCATTGCCGCAAACGATGGCGGCCTTGGCCGTGACGCGGCCCTTTGCCGTGGTGACGACGGCATTGCCGCTGCCTTGCGTCACGGCAGTGACGGGCGAATGCTCGTAGATGACGCCGCCGAGGCCTTCGAACGCCCTGGCTTCGCCCAGCACCAGGTTGAGCGGGTGCATATGTCCGCCCGAATGGTCGATCATGCCGCCGACATAGACGTCGCTGTTGATGTGCTGCCGGATGGCCGCCTTGTCGAGGATCTCGTGGTCATCCATGCCGAAGCGACGCCACAACGCCTGCTTGGCCTTCAGTTCGTCCATGTGCTTGGCGGTGTAGGCCGCGTAGATATTGCCGGGCTTGAGGTCGCAATCGATGTCGTAGCGCGCCACCCAGTCGCGGATGATGCCGGCGCCTTCCTGTACCAGTCCGCCGACGAAGCGGGCGGTCTGTTCGCCGTAGCGACGTTCGATGGTGCCCAGGCTGGCATTGAGGCCGTTGACCACCTGCCCGCCATTGCGGCCGGAGGCGCCCCAGCCGACTGCCGCGCCCTCGACGACGACGACCTTGAAGCCGTTCTCGGCTAGGTGCAAAGCCGAGGACAGGCCGGAATAGCCGGCGCCCACAACGACGATATCGGCCTCGACATCGCCATCAAGGCTGACCGGTACACGGGTGATGTTGCGCGACGCGGCGTAGTAGCTGGGGGGATAGGAGCCGTCGCCGGCATAGCTGGTTGTGGCCATCAGACGATTTCCAGATAGGCGCTGAACTCGAGGTCGGTCACCTGCGAGGCAAAGCCGGCAATCTCCTGTCGCTTGCAGGCGACAAACATCGAATGCAGCTTGGAGTCGAAGATGCGCGGGATCATGTCGCCATCCTCGAACGCGTTCACGGCCGAGGCCCAGTCGGCGGGCAGCTTGGGCAGACGCTCCGAATAGGCGCGTCCCGAAAACGGCTTGGGTGGCTTCTTCTCGTCCTCGATGCCAACGAGGGCGGCGCCGAGGATGCCGGCCATCACCAGGTAGGGGTTGGCATCGGCGCCGGACACCCGATGCTCGATGCGGCGGGCCTTGGGACTCCCGCCGGGAATGCGCACCGCAGTGGTGCGGTTTTCGTAGCCCCAGGACACGGCACTCGGAGCGTGGGTATCGGGACGCAGCCGGCGGTAGGAATTGAAGTGCGGGGCAAACAGCAGCGTCAATTCAGCCATGCCGGCCAGCAGGCCGCCGACGGCGTGATGCATCACCTCGGAGCCGGAATCGGTGCCGTCATCGAAGATGTTGTTGCCGGCGGCATCGTTGATGGAAAAATGCACGTGGAAGCCGTTGCCGGAACGCGCGCCGTAGGGCTTGGCCATGAACGTGGCGACGAGCTTGTGCTTGCGGGCCACGCCCTTGACGATGCGCTTGAACAAGACGGCATCGTCGGCGGCCTTGAGGGCATCGGTGTGCAGCAGGTTGATCTCGAACTGACCGACGCCGTTCTCGGCAACGGCCGTGTCGGCCGGCACGTTCTGCTGCTCGCATTGCAGGTAGACGTCACGGAAGAACTCGCCGAAATCCTCAAGCTCGTCGAGCGACAGGATGGCGTCGGAGTCGAGGCGCTTGCCGGTATAGGGCGAGATCGGCGGGACAGCGGAATCGCCTTCGGGATCGACGAGGTAGAATTCGAGCTCTGTCGCCGCGACAGGCTTCAGGCCGATTTCGGCGTACCGTCTGACGATGCTGGCCAGCGCCTGGCGCGGATCGCCGAGGAACGGCGTGCGGGCTTCCTCAAACAGCCAGAGCGGCACCATGGCACTCGGGCGTGCCGTCCAGTTGATGGGCAGCGCGCCGCGGCCGGTCGGGGCGCAGATGCCATCCGTGTCGCCGCCCGAGAACACCATCGGATTGCCGACGATATCTTCCCCCCAGACGTCGACGCCGACGATCGACAGCGGCATGCGGATGCCGTTATCGGCGATGCGTCGTGCCTGATCGATGGGGATGCGCTTGCCGCGCATGATGCCGTTCAGGTCGCAGACGGCAACGTGCAGCACTTCGACCTGCTCGTGATCGGCAAGCCAGGATACGATATCGGTGGTATCAGACGATTCTTCGCTCATGCCTATCAATGGCCTTTGTTATTGACGTGGGCAAGCCTAGCATTGGTGCCGTGCCACCGCAGTCAAAGGCATGGCCGAGTTGGAGCGCAGGAGCAATATGAATCAGAAAGCGCCAGTCATCGGCGTCATTGCCTGTTGCCGGCAGGTGGAGGGCGAACCGGCCCAGTCGGTCAAGCATCGCTACCTCGAGGCGGTTGAGCGCTACGCCCGTGCCGTGCCGATGATCGTCCCCAGCAACCAGGACGTCTCCAACGCCCGTGCAGTGGTGCATCGCCTCGACGCGATCCTGCTTACCGGCAGCAATTCCAACATCGCGCCGGAGCTCTACGGATCGGATGTAGCCGTCCGGCAGCCCTACGACGCCGGTCGCGACGGGTTCGCCGCGGCGCTGGTGCACGCGGCGATTGCCGCCGGCAAGCCGGTGATCGGCATCTGCCGCGGGCTGCAGGAGATCAATGTGGCGCTTGGCGGTTCGTTGCGCGACCTGCGCGATAGCGGGACTGCTGCGCCGACCCATCATGCGCCGGGCGACGCGAGCCTGCAGACGACGTTTGGCCATGCTCATGACGCCACGGTCGTTGCAGGCAGCGTGCTGCAGCGCATCAACGGCAGCGGGCTTCTGCAGGTCAACAGCGTGCATTTTCAGGCGATCGATCGCCTCGCGCCCGGACTGGTCGTCAATGCCACGAGTGCGGACGGCGTCATCGAGGCTGTCGCGGCCTCGGGCACCGCAGCTCCGGTCTTTGCCGTGCAGTGGCACCCCGAATGGCGTCCCGATCTGCGGCCGCATGATCTTGAATTCTGGAACTATGTTGGCGAGGTGGCACGTGCCACCCGTACGCCAGCGCCAACCCTGGAGCCTGCCGTATGACTGACTTCGATACCCGGCTGCTGATCGGCGGCGACTTCGTTGTGGGCGAAGGCGCGCCGGAGAAGGCCTACGAGCCGGCACGGGGCACCGTGCTGTCGGAAGTTGCCTCGGCCAGCCTGGGGCAGGTCGATGCGGCGGTGCGCGCTGCGCATGCCGCCTACAAGGGCTGGTCGCGTCAGACGCCCAAGGAACGCAGCAATGCCCTGCTGCGCATCGCCACGCTGATCGAAGAGCAGGCCGATATGCTCGGCGCCATCGAATCCCGCAATGTCGGCAAGCCCTTGCGCTACGCCAGGGGCGGCGAGATCGCCAATGTGGTCGATGTCTTCCGTTTCTACGGCACCGCCGTGCGCAACATGCCGGCCACGTCGGCAGGGAACTATCGGTCGGACAAGGTCACGAGCATGATGCGCCGCGACCCGATCGGCGTCGTGGCGCAGATCGCCCCGTGGAACTATCCGCTGTTGATGGCGGCCTGGAAGATCGCCCCGGCAATCGCCGCAGGTAATGCCGTGGTCATCAAGCCCTCCGAATACACGCCGCTCAGCCTCATCGCTCTCAGCGCCATCTTCGCCGAAGTGCTGCCGCCGGGCGTGGTCAACGTGGTCTGCGGCAACGGACCCGATGTCGGGCAGGCGCTGATCTCGCACGATCTGGTGCGGATGATTTCGCTCACCGGCGACGTGCGCACCGGCCGGGTGGTGCTGCAGGCGGCTGCCGGTCCGACCATCAAGCGCACGCATCTCGAACTGGGCGGCAAGGCGCCGGTGATCGTGGCGGCCGATGCCGACCTCGACAAGCTCGTCGGCACCTTGCGCGAAGCGAGCTTTTACAATGCGGGACAGGATTGCACCGCCGCCTGCCGCATCTTTGCCGATCGCAGTATCGCCCAAGACCTGACCGACCGGCTGTCGGCGATGGTTTCGAGCCTTGTCTACGGCCGACCTGAACGCGACGATGTCGAGTTCGGCCCGGTGGTGAGTTCGCGCCAGCAGGAGCGTGTCGCCGGCTTTGTCGACCGCGCCCGTCAGAGCGGCGCCGATGTCATCCAGGGCGCGCCCGCCGAAGCGGAGGGCTTCTTCTTCCCGCCGACGCTGGTCGCGGCGCCGATCGACGCCGAGATCGTGCAGAAGGAAGTGTTCGGGCCGGTGCTCAGCATCACCCCGTTCGACGGGCTCGACACCGCCGTCGAGTGGGCGAACAGCTCCGAGTACGGCCTTGGCTCATCGATCTGGACGCGGAACTCCGAGCGTGCACTCGAGGTCGCCAATGCGCTCGAATATGGCGTCACCTGGATCAACACGCATGGCGTGATGGCCAGCGAGATGCCGCATGGCGGCATGAAGAATTCCGGCTACGGCTCGGATCTCTCGATGCAGTCATTGCTCGACTACACCCAGATCCGGCACCTGATGTTTGGCTGATCGCGCGCGAGCCGCTTGATCTTCGAGCGGCTCGCCCATCAACATGGACCCTCGTTGCATAGGAGGCGTCCATGTTCGATCTCATCATCCGCAATGCCAATCTTCCGGACGGTCGGACCGGCGTTGATATCGGCATAGCTGGCGGCAAGATCGCCGCTGTCGCCGTCGGCATCGCAGGCAGTGCAGGCGCCACCATAGATGCCACCGGCCGGCTGGTATCGCCTCCCTTCGTCGATCCGCATTTCCATCTCGACGCGACGCTCTCGCTCGGGCTGCCGCGCATGAACCGGTCGGGGACGCTGCTCGAAGGCATTGCGCTCTGGGGCGAATTGCGACCGACTCTTACTCGCGAGGCACTGGTCGAGCGCGCGCTGCGCTATTGCGATCTCGCCGTGTCGCAGGGGCTGCTCGCCATTCGCAGTCATGTCGATACCAGCGATCCGCGGCTGGTCACCGTCGAGGCGATGCTCGAAGTGCAGGAGAGGGTCGCACCCTATCTCGACCTGCAACTCGTCGCCTTCCCGCAGGATGGCTACTACCGCGTCGCTGAGGGCGTCTCCGCGCTCGACCGGGCGCTCGATATGGGTGTCAACGTCGTGGGCGGCATCCCGCATTTCGAGCGGACAATGGCCGATGGCACGGCCTCGGTGGAGGCGCTCTGTCGCATCGCCGCCGATCGCGGCCTGCCGGTCGACATGCATTGCGACGAGACCGACGATCCGATGTCCCGCCATATCGAGACGCTGGCGGCGCAGACCATCCGCTTCGGGCTGCAGGGCAGGGTGGCCGGATCACACCTGACGTCGATGCACTCCATGGACAACTACTATGTGTCCAAGCTCATTCCGCTGATCGCTGAAGCGCAACTGCAGGCCATCGCCAATCCGCTGATCAACATCATGCTGCAAGGGCGGCACGACAGCTACCCGAAGCGGCGCGGCATGACGCGGGTGCCCGAACTGCTGGCCGCCGGGGTCAATGTCGCCTTCGGCCATGATTGCGTCATGGACCCTTGGTACTCGATGGGCTCCGGCGACATGCTGGAAGTGGCGCATATGGCTGCGCACGTGGCGCAGATGGCTTCGATTTCCGACAAGCAGAAGATTTTCGAGATCGTGACCTATGGCAATGCACGGGCCATGGGGCTCGATGGCTATGGGCTCGACAAGGGCTGCAATGCCGACCTGGTCATCCTGCAGGCGCGCGACCCCGTCGAGGCCCTGCGCCTCAAGCCCAATCGCCTCACCGTCATACGCCGCGGCAAGGTCATCGCCGAGACGGCGGCGCGCGTCAGCGCACTGTCGCTCGCGGGGCGGCCGTCGCAGGTCGACGCCGCTGCCTATGCACCGGTCGACGCGAGTTGAGCGCTACGATGGCAGCCTCGGGTCGGCAGGCGCGCCGGCAAAGATGATGTCGCGGACATCGCGGTCGACGAGATCGAGGATCTTGTTGATGGCGGCATCGGCCGCCGCCGGGTCGGCGGCAACGATGGCATCGGCCAGCTCGCGGTGCGGCGGGAACGAGTCGAGGCCGAACTCGTCGCGCCCGAACGGCGACTCGTTGGAGCGCTCGAGGGCCCGGTCGAGGTTCTGCAGGATCTGGCCGAACATCGGATTGCCCGAAGCGTCGTAGATGGCGCTGTGAAAGGCATGGTCGTGCCTGCGCCATGGCCGTCCGGCATTGACTTCGATCAGCAGCAGGTCACACAGCCGCGAGATCTCGGCGCGCTGTTGTGGATTAGCGTTCATGGTGGCCTTGCGCACCACTTCGCCCTCCAGTGCCCGCCGTACTTCGATCAGGCGCAGCAGCGCCTCGCCTTCGAGCCTGACCATGGTTGGCACCAGGCCACGCGATGTCTGGACCCGGGCCGATAGGTAAGTGCCGTCGCCGCGGCGGCGCTTGATGATACCAAGTCCCTCCCAGCGATTGAGGGCCTCGCGGATGGTGGAGCGGCCAACGCCCAGCGTCGCGGCCAGCGAAATTTCGGGAGGCAGCCGGTCGCCGATCTTGAGTCCGGCACGCTCGATCATGTCGGCCAGCGCGTCGAGCACGGCGACGCCACGCGTGCGCGTTTCCAGCTTTTCGAGATAGTTCAGCGCGCCGTCGTCCGCCACAGTTCCCTCCGAACGCTTCCGGGGCACACACACCACAGTTCGCCGGCCTTGTCAGCCGTGTTGAGCAACCTGTTGCACAGGGGCCCCGAGTTCGAGCATCTCGGTCAGGGCCTGGATCAGCGTATCCATCTGCGCCCGCGTATTGTAGCCCTGCACCGAAACGCGGACGATCGAGCGATCCTGCCAGTTAAAGACCGGGATTTCGATGCGGTAGCGTTCCATCAGCCGGCGCGCGAAATCCACCGGGTCCTCGATATGGGGCACCGGCATGGCGATCATCTGGGGGGCGCAGAATTCCGGCGTCGACAGGGCCGGCAGTCCGGTGAGATCGCGCAGCCGGGCCGCCGTTTCCTGCGCCAGCGCGCGACAGTCGGCAGCGACGCCGTCCCAGCCATGCTCGCGACGAAAGGCGATGGCGGCCGGCACCGTCAGCCAGGCCGCCGGGTCACGCGTACCCTGCATTTCCAGTTCGTCGACGAACGGCGTGTTGCCGAACGGTGCCTTGGCGCCCGGTTCCTTGTTGTCGATGGTCCAGCCATGGCTGATCACCAGCGGATTGATCATGCCCTGCAGCTCGGGCCGCACGTAAAGGAAGGCCGAGCCCTTGGGGGTCATCAGCCACTTGTGGCAATTGCCGGCGTAGAAATCGACATCGAGGCCGTCGAGGTCGAGCGGGATATGACCGGGCGTGTGGGCGCCGTCGATCACCGACCAGATGCCGCGTGCTTTCGCCTCGGCAATTGCCGGAGCGATCGGCAGGAGCAGCGCGGTCGGCGACGTGATGTGGCTGAGGAACAGCACCTTCGTCCGTTCGGTCATGCCGGCGACGATGGCTGCCGTGAAGTCCGCTTCCGACACCAGCGGCAACGGCACCTTGACGGTGACGATCCGGGCACCGGTGCGACGGGCGACATAGGCCCAGGTCTTTTCCAGTGCCGAATACTCGTGGTCGGTCGTCAGGATCTCGTCGCCGGGCTGCAGATCGAGCGACTGCGCCACGATGTTCAGGCCTTCGGTGGCATTGACCAGGCCGACGATGTTGTCGGGGGCGCTGCCGAGGAATTCTGCCAGCGCCAGGCGCGGCACGCGCATGCGCTCGGCGAGTTCGCGGCCGAGGAAGGCGACCGGCTGGCTTTCCAGCTGCAACTGCCAGGCCTGATAGGTCTCGAAGACCGGGCGGGGGCAGGCGCCGAAGGATCCGTGATTGAGGAAGACGACATCGTCCCGGAGGAGGAAATGCCGCGCGAGATTGGAGGACAAGTCAGTGCCCCTTCAGGGTTGGGTCGAGTGCGTCGCGCAAGCCGTCGCCGAACAGCGTCGTTGCCATGACGGTGATGGCGAGGGCTGCTGTGGGGAAGACGGCCATGTGCCAGTAAAAGAACATGAAGCTCATGCCGACATTGATCATCTGGCCCCAGCTCGCCGTCGGGGGTGCCACGCCGATGCCGAGGAAGCTCAGGCTTGCCTCGAGCATCATGGCCAGCGGGATGGCGAGCACGAAGCCGACGATGATCGGCGAGATCGAATTGGGGATCAGGTGGCGGCGGATGATGTACCAGGGCGAGGCGCCGAGGGCCTGGGCGGCGCGGACGAATTCCTTCTCGCGGAATGATTTCACCTGGGCCCGCACCAGCAGGCAGACGTTCACCCAGCCGAACAAGGCCGCGATGACGATGATGGTGGTGAAGCCGCCGCCAGTGAGCGCGCCAAGCAGCATTGCCGCGAGCAGGGACGGCACGACCGAGAACAGCTCGATGATCCGCATGATGAACCAGTCTGTGCGGCCACCGAAGTAGCCGGCCAGAGCGCCGAGCGGGATGCCGATGATGACACTGAAGGCGGCCGCGGCGAAGCCGATCGTCAGCGAAACGCGGGCGCCGTAGACAATGCGGGTGAAGAAGTCGCGTCCCAGGTCATCGACACCGAACCAGAACTCGGCCGACGGGAAGGCGAGGGATTGCTGCAGATAGGCCTGCGCATCCGGGCTGGTCTTGGAAAATAGCGGCGCCAGGATCGCGGCCAGCATCAGCACCAGCAGCACGATGCCACCGGCGACGGCCGCCTTGTTGGCGATGAAGCGGTGCCAGGCAAAATAGAGCGGGCTGCGCTGCCGGGCTGCGGGCGGCAGCGCCAGTTCGGTCAGGGTTTCGAGTTCGCTGCTCATCGGCTTGCCCCTCCAAAGCGGATGCGCGGGTTCAGCCATGCATAGGCGATATCGCTGAGCAGGTAGGCAAAGCAGAAGGCGACGGTCACCATCAGGATCAGCGCCATCTCGAGCGGGTAATCGCGGTTCTCGATCGAGGACACGAAATAGGAGCCAAGCCCCGGCACGCGGAACATCGCCTCGACAAAGATCGAGCCGGTGGCGGTGCCGATGAACATGGGCAGGAAGACCGTGACCATGGGAATCGCCGAATTGCGCAGCACGTGCTGGAAAATGATGCGGCCTTCGCTCAACCCCTTGGCGCGCAGCGCCGTTACGAACGGGCGGTTGAGCGTGTCGAGCATGGCCGAACGGGTGTAGCGCGCATAGGTGGCGAGCGGGATGGCGGCATAGGCGATGATCGGCAGGATCCAGCGCTCAGGCTTGCCCCAGCCACTGGCCGGCAGCCAGTTCAGCCACACGGCAAAGACGAGGATCAGCAGCATGGAAATGACGAAGACCGGCACCGTCAGCCCGAGCGTCGCCACGCCGGAGGCGAGGTAGTCGATCCAGGTATTGCGACGCAGCGCGGCGGCCATGCCAAGGAGGATGCCGAGCGGTGCGCCGATCACGACGCCTAGCCCGCCCAGCAGCAGGCTCGGGGGCCAGGCGTTGGCCAGCAGGCTGAGCACGGTTTCGCCCGGCGCCTGATAGGGGACGCCGAAATCGAGCCGCATCACGCCCCACATGTAGTTGACGTACTGCACCCATAGCGGCTGATCGAGCCCGAGCCGGGCCATCAGCTTCTCGCGCACCGCGGCGGACACCGGCATATCGTTGCCGTCGAAAGGCCCGCCGGGAACCGCATGCATCATCAGGAAGACGACGAGCGAGACGATAAAGAAGGTGACGGCGATCGAGAGCAGCCGGCGAATGATGTAGAGGACCATGTCGCGCTCCTACGGGGTGACGATCGCTTCGACCAGGTGGCCGGGGGCGATGCTCACGAGTTGCGGGATATCTGCGGGTGACGCAGCGGCGGCGAGGGACGATGCCGGCAGATGGGGCGTCGAGGCCTCCATCTCGGCCGTCTTCATGAAGCTGCGCTGGCGGCGGTCGCGCGGATTGGTCACCGGGATCGCATCGAGCAGGGCGCGCGTATAGGGGTGCCGGGCGCCGGCAAACAGCGCGGCGGTCGGCGCCTGTTCGACAATGCGACCCTGATACATCACGACGACGGTATCGGTCAGCGAGCGCACGACGCTGAGATCGTGGCTGATGAACAGCATCGAGAGCCCCATGTCCTGCTGCAGCTGCTTGAGCAGGCCGATGATCTGGGCCTTGACCGAGACGTCGAGCGCCGAGGTCGGCTCATCGGCGACAAGCACGCTGGGGCCGAGGATGAGGGCGCGGGCGATGGCGACGCGCTGGCGCTGGCCGCCGGACAGTTCATGCGGATAACGCAGGCCGAAGCTGCGGTCGAGACCGACCTTCTCGAGCCAGTCGAGCGCCAGGTCGGTCTGTTGCCTGGTCGTCATCATGCCGTGGATGTGCAGTGGCTCGGCAATGATCTGGGCCAGCGTCATCATCGGGTCGAGGGCAGAATAGCTGTCCTGGAACACCACCTGCATCTGCTTGCGGAACGCCTTCATGGCGGTGCCGTCATGCAGGCTGATGTCGGTGCCGTCGACAAGGATCTTGCCCGTCGTCGGTTCGATCAGCCGCATGGCCATCATGCCCGTGGTGCTCTTGCCCGAGCCGGACTCGCCGACCAGCCCGACAATCTTGTTGCGGGGCAGGGTGAGGCTGACGTCGCGCACGGCGTGGTGCTGCGAGTAGGTCGAGAAGATGCGGCCCTGGCGCCGCACATGATAAACCTTTGAGAGATCGCGCAGCTCGAGCGCCGGAGCATCCGGGGTCTCGGCGTCGCCGCTGTCGGCAACACGGGCGGTCAGGCTGCTCAGCAGTTGCTGGGTATAGCTGTGCCTGGGTGCATCGAATATCTGCTGCACCGGGCCTTCCTCCACCACCCGCCCGCCATACATGACGACGACCCGATCGACGGTCTCGGCGATGACGCCCAGGTCGTGGGTGATCATGATCAGGGCCATGCCGAATTCGGCCTGCAGTTCCTTGATCAGTTGCAGGATCTGGGCCTGGATGGTGACGTCGAGGGCCGTGGTCGGCTCGTCGGCGATCAGCAGCTTGGGCCGGCAGGAGAGCGCCATGGCGATCATCGCGCGCTGCAGCATGCCGCCGGAAAGCTGGTGCGGATAGTAGTTGAGAACGTCCGCCGCATTGGGGATCTCGACGCGCCGGAGCAATTGCTCGGCTTCGGCCAGAGCCGCGGCCTTGGTTGTCTTGCGATGGGTCTGGATGGTTTCGATGATCTGGTGACCGATGGTGAACACCGGATCGAAGGCTGTCATCGGGTCCTGGAAGATCATCGCCGCAGAACGGCCGCGCAGTTCCGACAGCGAACGTCGGCTGGCCTTCTGGACGTCGATCTCGTCGAGCATCATGGTCTCGGCGGTAATCGTTGCCGTTGCCGGGAGCAGGCGCAGCAGGGCCATGCAGGTCACCGACTTGCCCGAGCCGGATTCACCGACAATGCCCAGGCTCTCGCCTTCCGCCACGTGCAGGCTCACGCCGCGAATGGCATCGATCGTGCCGCCCTGCTGGGCAAAGCTGACCTTGAGCCCTTTGATTTCGACGAGTGTCATGCGCTGCCCTGAATTCGGGGAGGCGCTTCCCGGCGCGTGGCCGGGAAGCTTCCGGTGGAACGACCTACTTCTCGGAGATATGCGAGTAGAGGAAGTTGCCGATGCGATCGAGCGGCGTGAAGCCCTGCGAGTTCGGCGTCACGCCGGCCCCGGTCAGGTTCTCGCTGACGGCCGCCATGATGATGGGGTGCACGAGCGGGACGATAAGGCCCTGGTCGATCATCACCTGCTCGGCCTGCTCGTAAAGCGCGACGCGTTCGTCCCAGTTCGGGTTCGAGTCGGCGGCGGCAACGAGCGCGTCATATTCCGGCACGTGGTAGCTGTGACGGCCACCATTGTAGAAGATGCCGTAGAAGTTCGACGGGTCGAGATAGTCGTACTCATAGGGAGCGATGTAGAGGTTGTTCTTGTGCTGGAGCATCCCCTCCATCCAGTCCTTGCCCGGCATGACCTTGATGTTCATGGTGATCCCGAGGATGTCCTTGAACTGGGCCTGCAGGTACTGAGCCATCGGCGGCAGAATGGCGCCGTTATAGCCGCCTTCCTCGCGGAACCAGACTTCCACGGTCGGGAAGCCTTCGCCGTTCGGGTAACCGGCCTTGGCCATGAATTCCTTGGCCTTCTCGGGGTCGAACACGGCCTGCGAGACGATCTTCTCGCTGTAGCCGGGATAGCCCGGTGCGAGGATGGAGCCGGCCGGGATGGCGATGTCCTTGAGGACGGTCTTGGTCAGTTCGTCGCGGTTGACGGCGTAGTACATGGCACGGCGCACATCGACATTGTCGAACGGCGCGGACTCAAGATCGAACGAGATGTAGCTGGTGGCGAACACGGCATTGGTGCGGATGCTGTCGGGCATGCGCTGCTGGATCACCGGGATCTGTCCGGCGTTGAGGTAGGTGAAGGCCGTGTCACCGGCGAGGAAGGCCGGCATGCCGACTTCCGGCGAGCCGATCGACGGATCCATCGTCAGTTCGTCCACTTCGGCCTGCCACGGGCCGGTGTAGGCCTCATTCTTGGTCAGAACCACCGAGTTGTTCGATTTCTCCCAGGACTTCAGCAGGAAGGGGCCCGAGGATACGACGTTCTCGACATTGGTCAACCAGTCGTCACCGAACTTGTCGTACTGATGCTTGGGCACCGGATACCAGAGGCTGACGACGCTCGGCATGTAGGGCTTGGGCGCAGTGGAGGTGATCTCCAGCGTCTTGTCGTCGACGGCCTTGAGCCCGAGGGTCGAGGCCTCTGCCTTGCCTTCGGTGACCTCTTTCCAGTTCTTGATGCCGCCGGCAAAGTCCCAGTACCAGGCGAAGTCATAGCCCGAGGTGGCAGCGTGCTGGAGCGCGAAGACATAGTCTTCTGCGGTGAGCGGCTCGCCGTCGCTCCAGGTGAGACCGTCACGCAGTTTGAAGGTCCAGGTGAGGCCGTCGTCGGACTGGGTCCAGCTTTCGGCAGCAAGTGCGGTCAGCTGATACTCGTTGTCGAAGCTGGTGAGCGGCACCTGCAGCAGTTCGGAGCCGCTGGCGCGCGCATAGACCGTCTTCATGTAGTCCATATAGGTGCCGGTGGTCGAACCGCCGGGCACGGTGAGTTTTGTTTGGGCCATCGCTGGCGCCGCGGTCAGGCCCGCGGCCAGCGCGACGGCGCCGACAAATTTCAGCAACGCGTTCATGTATTCCCTCCTTGTTGCAGGTCGCTATCTTGACGTTTCATACCCGCCCGAACCGATGCATGATGGGGTCGCGGGCGGGGCAGTTTCGTGCCGACGCGACGATCGCGAGTGCTGATCGCGGGCCGGCAACAGGACAGGTTTCCCCTCGAAAATCTGCCATATGACATATGTCTGACAACTCTGGTTTGGCTTGGCAAGACGCATTGTGGCCAGAGCTGGATAAAATGCGGGCTGAGCCGGAATATGCACAAGCAATCGGCAGCAGGACAGGGCGGCTGTGCGATTTCTGTCGGCGTCGGTAGGCCGTCCAATCCGCCGCCCGGGCTGCGGCGCAAAACGGGAGCGTCTGCGTCAGCGGCCATGTGCCCTCACAAACCCTTGGGCCGCCTTGGCGATGGCGGCAGCATCAATGCCAAAATGGGCGTAGAGGTCGTTGACGGTACCGGTTTGTCCAAAGTGCTCGACGCCGAGTGTCTGGGCGCGGTGTCCGAAGACGCTGCCGAGCCAGCCGAGCGTGGCCGGATGCCCGTCGATAGCGGTCACCAGGCCGCAATGCCGGGGCAGGTCGCGCAGCAGTTCCTCGATGTGACAGGTGGCGGATGCGTCGCCGCGCTGGCGGGCGCGCTGGGCGGCATGCCAGCCGGCATTGAGCCGGTCAGCCGACGTCACCGCCAGCACCGCAATGTTGCGCCTGTCGGCGCCGGTCAGGCCCGCTGCGGCAATCGCCTCGCTGGCCAGGACGCCCTGATAGGCGATCACCGCTTCGCAGGACGGTGTCGGCGGCTGCAGCCAGTAGCCGCCGCGGATGATGCTGTGAGAGAGTTCCGCATCCATGCTTCGCGGCACCTGTTCCAGCGACCGCGTGCTGAGCCGCAGGTAGACCGAGCCGCCAGAGGCTTCACGCGGCCAGGCTGCGTTGTCCGAGAGCGCGTCGCCGTCGCGCTGCATGTAGTCGAAGGCCCAGTCCATGATGACGGCGAGCTCATCGGCGAAGGCCGGTTCGAAGGCGGCCAGCCCATCCTGGCTCATGCCGATCAGCGGCGAGGCAATCGACTGATGCGCCCCGCCCTCGCCGGCCAGCGACACGCCGGAAGGCGTGGCGACCAGCAGGAAACGCGCGTCCTGGTAGCAGGCATAGTTCAGCGCATCGAGGCCGCGCGAAATGAACGGGTCATAGAGCGTGCCGATGGGCAGCAGCCGTTCGCCGAACAGCGAGTGAGACAGCCCTGCGGCGCCGAGCAGCAGGAATAGGTTCATCTCCGCGATGCCGAGTTCGATATGCTGGCCTTCCGGGGTGAAGCGCCATTTCTGTGCACTGGGGATGCGTTCGGTATGGAAGACATCGGCCACCGCTTCGCTGGCAAAGAGGTGCCGGCGATTGACCCAGGTGCCCAGGTTGGTCGAGACAGTGACATCGGGCGAGGTCGTCACGATGCGTTGCGCCAGATCGCTGTCAGTCTTGGCGATGGCGTCGAGGATCTTGCCGAAGGCGCTCTGGGTCGAGATGGGTGCGGTGCCGACGAACTGTGGACCGATCGACGCGATCCTGGGCGAGGTCAGCCGGCGACTGGCCGAGTCATTGAAGGGAGCGGCCTGTAGGAACGCCTGCAGGTCGGCGGCGGTCACGGGAAGGCCTTCGCCGGGCTCCCATTCGTGGCCCTCTCGGACATTCATGGACTGGCGCAGCGCGTCAATCTGCGGAGCCGTCATCTGTCCGGCGTGGTTGTCCTTGTGGCCGGCAAGCGGGGTGGCCCAACCCTTGACGGTGTAGGCGATGAAAACGGTCGGACGTCCGGCCGGCGCGGCATTGAACTGCTCGAGCAGGCTTTCGACGCAGTGCCCGCCGAGATTGCCCATCAGCTCGGCCAGCTGCTCGTCGGTGCGCGCGTCGAGCAGGGCGCTGACCGGCCCCTGATCACCGATTTCGTCATTGAGCCGCTCGCGCCAGGCGGCACCGCCTCGGAACATCAGCGCCGAATAGCGCGCGTTGTCGCATGCATCGATCCACGCCTTCAGCTTGTCGCCACCCGGCTCGGCAAAGGCCCGCCGCTGCTGCGCCCCGTACTTCAGCGTGACCACGTGCCAGTCGAAGGCCTTGAAGATGGCTTCGATGCGGTCGTAGAGCCCTTCGCGCACCACCCCGTCGAGGCTCTGGCGATTGTAGTCGATCACCCACCAGGTATTGCGCAGTCCGTGCTTCCAGCCTTCGAGCAGGCACTCGTAGACATTCCCTTCATCGAGTTCGGCGTCACCTACCAGCGCCACCATGCGCCCGTCCTTGCGGGCGGGATTGGCCCAGGACTTGGCCCGGACGTAATCCTGGATCATCGCGGCGAAGGCCGTGAAGGCCACGCCGAGCCCCACCGATCCCGTCGAGATATCGACATCGTCGGCGTCCTTGGTCCGCGAGGGGTAGGATTGCGCGCCGCCGAAGCCGCGGAAGTTCTTCAGCTTCTCGAGGCTCTGCCGGCCAAAGAGATACTGGATGGCGTGGAACACCGGTGAGGCGTGGGGCTTGATCGCAACGCGATCCTCCGGTCGCAGAACGCCAAAATAGAGGGTGGCCATGATGGCCGTCATCGAGGCGGATGAGGCCTGATGGCCCCCCACCTTCACGCCGTCGACATTGGGGCGAATATGGTTGGCGTGATGGATCATCCAGCTGGAGAGCCAGAGCGCCTTGCGGGTCAGTGCCTCGATCATGACGATCTGATCGTCCGTCTGCCGCTGCGCATGCGTCATTGCCGTCCCCGTCCGTCTGTCATCTGATAATGCGCTACCTTCCGGGGCAGATTCGCGCTATTTTGGCCTCCTGGAGCTGCCATTCGGCATGTTTCCTGAACATTCTTGGGCAAGATTGATGGAATCCACCAATTTTCAAATCACCGCCATGGATCAAAAAATCCTCCGCGCGTTGCAGGAAGACGGGCGAATGACGATCCAGGCGGTTGCCGACCGGGTCGGGCTGTCCGCGTCGCCCTGCCTGCGACGAATCCGGCAGATGGAGAGAGCCGGCGTCATTGCTGCCTATGCCGCCATCATCGACCAGAAGGCCGTCGGCCTGCCGGTGTCAGTCTTCATTTCCATCAAGCTCGAACGGCAGCGCTCCCTGGAGCTCGACCGCTTTGCCAGCGCGATTGCGGACTGGCCCGAGATCATGGAGTGCTACCTGATGACCGGGCAGTTCGACTATCTGCTGCGCGTCGTCTGCGCGGATCTGGCGGCTTATGAGGCCTTCCTGCGGGAAAAGCTCACCCAGGTGGAAGGCGTCAGTTCCATCGAGTCCAGCTTCTCGCTGGGCCAGATCAAGCATTCGCGCGTGCTGCCGATATAGGCGTCAGTCGAGGCCAAGCGGGTCGGCGTCGAGCGGCCAGATCGGTCGTGGAATCCTGGTGAAGGGCAGCTCGGTCCAGTTCGGCGGACAGGCGCCGGGTGCCGACACATAGAGCTGCGCGCGAACCAGCGGCGCAAACACGTCGGTGTGCCGGTAGAGGTTCTTGACAGCAATGACCTGCTTGTCGGCCAGTGTGATGCCGTGATGGGTGAACATGGTCGGCGAGAAGACACCCGAACGCTTGGTGTTGAGCAGGATCTCGATCCCCTCGACGCCGATGACGGCGACGTCGCCGATACCGACGCGCTGATCGGCCAGCTGGTCCTGATAGGCGTCGCGCTTGAGAAACAGCACTTCGGCGTCAACGTCGAGCGGGGGGCCGGAATGCGGCTCGAACTTGCCGCCGATCCGCAGCCTGATCTTGGCCCCTACGCCAACCTGAAAGCAGATACCGACCGCCAGCGGATCCCAGAGCGGTCCGTAGACAGCGTTGCGGATACCCGCCTCGATGAATGCCCGCAGCATGTGCGTGGTGTCGCCCGGTGCGCCACCGCCGGTCTGGTCCGATACGTCAGCGAGCAGCAGCGGCTTGTCACCGGTCTGACGCGCCTCGGCCACAGCTGCCGGCAGATCGACAAAGGGCAGCATGGCATCCTGACGGATGGCATAGAAGCGGCGGCCAAAGTCTTCGGCGGCCCGCTCTGCCAATTTCACGTCGCCGTCGGCGACAGCCAGCATCTTGGCACCGGCATGACGGACGTCGGCCCACGGGAAGCCGTGGTTGAGCGACAGCGACAGCACATCCCCCCGCCGCTCGGCCGCGAACATCTCCTCGACAAAGCCGATCATCGGACCTTGCCGGGTGGTGGGGAACAGGCCCATGACCTTGCAGTCGAACAACGCCATCTTCGGGTCGATCTCGCCGGCCAGAGTGCGTCGCATCAGTTCGAACAGATCATCGGCGCGCTCGCCGTAGTCGATGTGCGGATAGGCCTTGTAGAAGACGATCAGATCGGTGGCATCGATCAGCACCTGATCGATATGGGCGTGCAGGTCGAGCTCGAGGCCGATCCGCACGTCGGGCCCGACAAGCGCCCGCATCCGGGTGACGAAATCGGCCTCGCAATCGTCGCAGCCGGTGGCGATCATTGCGCCATGCAGGAACATCAGGACGGCGTCGACCGGCCCGGCGGCCTCGAGGTCGGACAGAATGCGGTCGCGCATCTCTTCATAGGCCGACTGTACCGTTGGTCCGGCCGGTTCGGCAAAGGCATGGAGGCTGTCGATGACCTCCCAGCCAAGCTCCCCGGCGTGCTGCAGCCAACGCCTGGCCGGTGTCGACCACGGGTTGGACGGCGCGTTGGCGATGCCGTCCTCAACCCAGAAACCGCGCTTGAAGTCGTCCAGACCGGTCGGGTTGGATGCAAAGGTGTTGGTTTCGGTACCCAGTGTCGCAATGAACAGGCGCATGAACTCCCCCCGGTTTCCGCGCAGGCAAAAAGCCTTTCCTTTACAAGCAGTAGGCCCTTTGCTTTGTTCGGTCCAGACATGTGAGGGGAGAGTTTGAATGAGCGAGCCGGATGCGGTGCCGCCGCAGGTTGACTTGCGCTTCGAGAAATCGGCGGCGCGTATTGCCGAAACCAGTCAATGGATTGCCGGAGGCGCCAACAGCAACTTCCGGCTGGGCATGTCGCCCGGACCACTGGTGTTCGAACGCGGCGAGGGGCCGTATCTGTTCGACATCGATGGCAACCGCCTGATCGACTATTATTGCGGCATGGGCGCCATGGTCCTGGGCCAGAACCCGAGCGGCGTCCGCGATGCCGTGAAGGCGCAGGTCGACAAGGGCATCCATTTTGCGGCGCAGTCGCCGGTCGAGGTCGAAGCGGCAAGAATTCTCTGCGAGCGTATCCCGAGTGCCGAGCGGGTGCGCTTCGGCTCGTCAGGCTCCGAGGTCGCCCAGGCGGCGATGCGGTTGATGCGGGCCGCTACCGGCCGGCGCACCATCATCAAGTTCGAGGGCCACTACCACGGCTGGTTCGACAACATCCTGTGGTCGACGGCGCCGGCGCTCAATGCCGCCGGTCCGGAAGAGGCGCCGATTCCGGTGGCCGGAAGCGTCGGTCAGTTTGCCGCCGAAAGCGACGGTCTCGAGATCCTGAGCTGGAACGACCTTGGCCGCCTCGAGGCACGGCTGGCACGCGGCGACATCGCCGGAGTGATCATGGAACCGGCGATGTGCAATCAGGGCGCCATCCACCCGGCCGAAGGATTCCTCGAAGGCGCTCTGGCCAGTTGCCGGCTGAATGGCAGCCTGCTCTGCTTTGACGAGGTGATCACCGGCTTTCGGCTGGGGCGCGGCGGGGCGCAGGAGCTGTTCGGCGTCACGCCGGACCTGTCGATCTTTGCCAAGGGCATCGCCAACGGGTTTCCGGTGGCTGCGCTGGTCGGACGCGCCGAACTGCTCGATCTCTTCGCTTCAGGCGGTGTGCTGCACGGCGGTACGTTCAACGCCCAGCCGGTCACCATGGCGGCTATGGTCGCGACCCAGAGCGCGCTGACGCCGGAGCATTTCGCCACGACCTCACCGCGTGGCCTGCGTTTGCAGAATGGCATTCGTCAGGCTCTGGCCGACGCCGGCATCAAGGCGCAAGTGAGCGGCTTTCCGCTGGTGTTTCACGTCGCCTTCGGCCTCGACGCTCCGGCCCGCAACTATCGCGACGTGGCCCGCGCCGACAAGCGTGGCTATGTCCAGTTCTGCACCGCGCTGCTGCGGCGCGGTGTACGGGCTCTCGAGCGCGGCGCCTGGTTCGTCTCGGCAGCGCATGACGACGCCGTCATCGACGCGACGCTCGATGCCGTTCGCGGCGCAGCCAGGGAGGTTGCGCCGCAGCTGGCGAGCTAAGCCTCGTCCTTGACTTCCTTGAGCTTGTCGATGCCCAGGACCTGCAGTGCGAGCTTTTCGTAGAAGGGCTCGGACTGACCCGAACGCATCTTGTGCATGAAGTACTTCTCGAAGCCGATCTTGGCGGCATGCACCCACTTGCCCGACGAGGCCCAGTTGACGTTGCGCGGCGGGATCTGCGGCTGCGCCACGAAGGCGACGCCCCCGTCGCCGAAATCGGCGAGGCAGATGGCGTTCCAGGTCGGAACCGCGGTGGGCTGGCGGCCGGCGATCAGGCTGGCGATGTTCTGCGCCGTGGCGGTGACCATGGACTCGATCATGAAGCCGGTCTTGGGCACACCGACGGGCACTGGCGTCTTGCCGACCGGCGGAATGGCGACGCAGACGCCGACCGAGAAGATGTCGGGGAATGCCGGGTTGCGCTGATGCTTGTCGGCGAGGATGAAGCCGCGCGGATTGGTCAGCCCCTCGATGTCGCGCACGGCCTCGACGCCGCGGAAGGCCGGCAGCATCATGGTGTAGGTGTACGGCAGTTCATGCGTCTGCTTGGGCGAGCCATCCTCGTTGACTTCGATGACGCTGGCCTTGCCGGCCTCGAACTTCTCCACCTTGGCGTTGCAGATCCACTTGATGTGGTGCTGGCGCATCTCGCTTTCGAGCAGGCCCTTGGTGTCGCCGACACCGTCGAGGCCCAGATGCCCGATATAGGGCTCTGAGGTGACAAACGTCATCGGCACCCGGTCGCGCACCTTGGCGTCGCGCAGGGCCTTGTCGAGGATGAAGGCAAACTCGTAGGCGGGGCCAAAGCACGATGCGCCCTGTACGGCACCGACAATCACCGGGCCGGGATTGGCGACCAGGTGCTTGAAGGCTTTTTCGGCATTGAGCGCGTGGTCGATGAAACAGACCGAGTGGGTTTCGGCAGAAGGGCCGAAGCCAGGGATCTCGTCGAAGGCAAGTTCGGGTCCGGTGGCGATGACCAGATAATCGTAGTCGACCATCTTGCTGTCGCTCAGCTCGATCCGCTTTTCAGCTGCGTGCAGGCGTTTTGCGCCCTGCGGGAAAAAGCCGATGTCGCGGCGCTTGAACACCGGCTCAAGGTCGATCTCCACGGCATTCCTGTCACGCCAGCCGACGGCGACCCAGGGATTGGACGGGACAAACGAGTAGTGCGTGCCCTTGTTGACGACCGACACCCGGTGTTCGGCGCCGAGCGCATCGCGCAGTTCATACGCCATGATCGTGCCACCAAGGCCAGCACCCAGGACGACGACATGTGACATTGGCTGTTCCTCCGGTTGGGCGTCGCGACGACCTTCAGGCGCCGCGACGACAAGGCAGCCTAGCCAGCCTTCGGTCCGCGCGTATTGATCTGCCTCAAGGCTTGGCGTGCAGCGACGACAATGCCGCGGGCGTTCGCAAGGTTGACGAATGCACGTGCTGTCGACAGTATGCATGCAGAATGGCCTTGCGCCTTTATGAATTGACTGCGACGATCCTCACCACGGGCTGTCGGCCCGAAAAAGTTCGAACCAGGGAGAATGACCACATGCGTACTTCACTGAAGCTTGCGACGGCCGGGCTGTTGCTTGCACTGGGGCTCAACGCACCGGCGCAGGCGCAGGACGCGCTGACGATCGGGATTCTGGTGCCGACGACCGGCTCGGAAGCCACCTACGGCCAGGACATGGCCAATGCCATCGACCTCGCCATTTCCGAGATCAATGCGGAGGGCGGCGTGCTCGGCAAGCAACTGACCTCCACCGTCGGTGACGATGGCTGCGATGCCCAGCAGGCTGTCAACGCGGCGAGCAAGCTGGCGTCGTCCGGCGTGGTCGGCATTGTCGGCGGCTACTGCTCGGGCGCGACCATCCCGACGCTGCAGATCTTCGGCGACGCCAAGCTGCCGATGATCATTCCAGCTGCCAATTCGACCAAGCTGATCCCGGCCAATCCGGGCAACGTCTTCATGATCAACTCGACCGGCAACGATCAGGTGGCCAAGGCCATCGAATACTTCACGGCGCATGATGTGAAGTCGATCGCCATCGTCAACCAGGGCGACGCCTATTCGCAGGATCTTGCCGAGCTCACCCGCACGAACTGGGAAGCCGCCGGCAACACCGTTACGGCCTTCGAAGTCTCCAACAAGGGCGAGCAGGACTATTCCTCGGTCATCACCTCGATCATGTCGGGCAACCCCGACGCCGTGTTCTGGACGGCCTACTATGCTGATGGCGGGCTGCTGATCCGGCAGCTGCGCGAGCGCGGCTACCAGGGTCTGATCGCCGTTGGTGACGGTTCGAACTCGCCGGAACTGTTCAAGATCGCCGGCCCGGCCGCCGAGGGTGTCATCGCCTTCTCCAACCCGACTGCCGAGTTCCTGCCCGAGGCAAAGGCCTTTGCCGACGCCTATCAGGCCAAGTACGGCAATGCGCCGGGGCCGTATTCGACCCTCAGCTATGACGCCATGAACCTGCTCGCCTGGGCCATCACCACGGCCGGCTCGACCGACTACGATGCGGTTGTCGCCGCGCTGCAGTCGGCCGACTACACCGATACCATCTCCGGCCCGATCTCGTTCACGGCGGAAAAGACCCTCGCCCGCTCGAACTTCGTGGTTCTTGAAGGCAAGGGCGGCGCCTGGACTCTGGCGCAGTAACGTCACCGATGCACGCAAGGACCGGCGCGCTCGGCGCCGGTCCGCCACGCAGCCAGACTGACGAGGGGGGCCGTCGATGACCTTGACCGACATCCTGCTGCAGCAACTCCTGAACGGCATCGTGCTGGGCTCGTTCTATGCGCTGGTGGCGCTGGGCTACACGATGGTGTTCGGCGTCGTGAAGCTGCTCAACTTCGCTCATGGCGACCTCTATATGGTCGGCGGCTTTGCTGGCTTTATCGTCCTCTCGTTCATTGCACCCTTTGTCGGTGCCGGTTGGCTCGGGGTGGGTATATCGCTGCTGTTTGCCATGATCGCCGTCGGCTGCCTCGGCGTGATCATCGAACGCGTCGCCTATTCGCCCATGCTGTCGGCGCCGCGGCTGTCCATCCTGATCACCGCGCTCGCCGTGTCGCTGGTGCTGCAGAACGGCATGCTGACGCTGACCAAGGGCCAGTACACGCCATTCGGTGCGGCGCTCGGGTTCGGCGGCATCAACCTGGGCAATCTCTACATCTCCTATAACCAGATGATCCTTGTCGGCATGTCCGGGCTGCTGATGCTCGGGCTCGAGCTCTTCGTGTCGCGCACGCAATATGGCCGCGCCATGCGCGCCGTCAGCGTCGACAAGGACATGTGCCGGCTGATGGGCATCAATGTCGGCGCGGTGATCGCCGTCACGTTCTTTCTCGGCTCGGGGCTTGCCGCCGCTGCCGGAACCATGGCCGGCGCCTATTACGGCTCGCTCTGGTATTTCATGGGCTTCCTCATCGGTCTGAAGGCGTTCACGGCCGCGGTCATCGGCGGCATTGGTTCGATCCCGGGCGCCATGCTCGGCGGGTTGATCCTGGGCCTGCTGGAAAGCTTCGGCACGCAGATTCCCGGCATCGGCAGCGAGTGGAAGGACGTCTTCTCGTTCTCCGTTCTCATCCTCGTGCTGGTGCTCAAGCCCACCGGGCTGCTGGGCAAACCGGAACAGGAGCGTATGTGATGGCAGACGCACCGCTCCCTCCCGTCCGCGTCGGCCCCTGGGGCGGGCTGGCCATCCTGCTGGATACTCCGCTGAAGCGCGGCGTCGCCATTGCTCTCGTCTTTGCGCTGATGGCGGCCGGTCCGGCGCTTACCGGCCCCTATGGCACGGTGATCCTCACCAACGCACTGCTCTATGTCGTGCTTGCGCTCGGCCTCAACATCGTCGTCGGCTATGCCGGACTGCTCGATCTAGGGTTTGCGGCCTTCTTTGCGGTCGGCGCCTATACCATTGGCATCGGCACGTTGCAGCTCGGGCTCAACTTCTGGGTGGCGCTGCCGCTGGCCGTCGGTCTGGCGATCGTGGCCGGTGTCATCATCGGCACCCCGACGCTGCGGCTGCGTTCGGACTATCTGGCCATCGTGACGCTGGGTTTCGGAGAAATCGTGCGTCTCGCCGCGCGCAATCTCGATGTCACCGGCGGCGCCAGCGGCCTCATCGGCATCCAGAAGCCGTCACTGTTCGGCTGGACGATCTCGACGCCGACCGATTTCTACTATGTCTTCTGCATTCTCGCGGTGCTGGCCGTCATCGTCTCGGTCCGGCTGGTCAACTCGCGGCTTGGTCGCGCCTGGCTCTATGTCCGGCACGACGAGGATGCCGCCGAGGCGATGGGGATCGACCGGGTCAAGGTGAAGCTGGCGGCCTATATCGTCGGCGCGATCTACGGCGCCGTGGGCGGTGCTTTCTTCGCCGCCAATCTGGGTGCCATTTCGCCGGAGAGCTTCTCTTTCAAGCAGTCGGTGCTGATCCTGATGGCGGTGATCCTGGGCGGCATGGGCAAGATCCCCGGCGTCATCCTCGGCGCCTTCATCGTCATCCTGGCGCCGGAACTGCTGCGTGATTTCGGCGACCTGCGGTTGCTGATCTTCGCTGTCGGCCTGCTGCTCATCATGCTGTTCCGTCCCAGCGGCATCTGGCCGGCGAGGACGAAGCGATGAGCGGGCTTCTCGAACTCAAAGGCGTCGGCCTGCACTTTGCCGGATCGGTCGTGCTGACCGATGTCGATTTCGACGTGCCGGCCGGTGCCATCGTCAGCCTGATCGGCCCGAACGGGGCAGGGAAGACCTCACTCTTCAACTGCATTACCGGGTTCTACAAGCCGCAGCAGGGGTCGATCCTCTTTGGGGGTCGCGAGACGCTGCGGCTGAAGCCGCACCATGTCACCCGCATGGGCATCGCCCGGACCTTCCAGAACGTCCGGCTGTTCCGCGAGATGACGGTGCTCGAAAACGTCATGTCGGGCATGCATAGCCGCACCCATGCCGGCGTCATCAGTTCGGTGCTCGGATTGCCGTCGCAGCGTGCCGAGGAAGCCGAGATCAAGCGCTTCTCGGAAGAGTGCCTGACCTTTACCGGCATCACCGAGAACTGGGATCGTGACGCCACCACGCTGCCCTATGGCTGGCAGCGACGCGTCGAGATCGCCCGTGCCCTCGCCACCAAGCCGAAGCTGCTGCTGCTCGATGAGCCGGCCGCCGGGCTGACCGCCAGCGAGAAGGAAGACCTCATCGGTCTGATCCGGCGCGTACGTGATGAGCTGGGCATTTCGGTGCTGCTGATCGAGCACGATACGGGTCTGGTGATGCGTGTCTCCGAGCGCGTCAACGTGCTCGATCATGGCGTGATGATTGCCGAAGGCACGGCCAAGGAAATCCAGACCAACCCGAAGGTGATCGAGGCCTATCTCGGCGTCGAAGATGGGGAGGACGCTCTTGGCCAGTGAATCCGACGTCATGCTGCGGCTCGAAGGGGTTGCCAGCGCCTATGGCAAGATCGACGCGGTCAAGGGCATCGATCTCGAAGTGCACCGCGGCCAGATTGTGACGCTGCTGGGTGCCAACGGCGCCGGCAAGACGACGACGCTCAAGACCATTTCGGGACTGGTGCGGGCCCGCGCCGGCAAGGTGCTGTTCGAGGGGCAGGATATCACCGGCGCCCAGGCGCATGATATCGCCCGCATGGGCATCGTGCATGTGCCGGAAGGCCGGCATGTGTTGCGCGGGCTCAGCGTACGCGAAAATCTGGAGCTGGGCGGCTTCACCGTTTCCGATCCGCGCGTCCGGCAACAGCGCCTCGAAGACGTCTTCACGAAGTTCCCGATCCTCAAGAAGCGCGCGCATTCGGACGGCTCGCTGCTGTCAGGTGGGGAGCAGCAGATGCTCGCCATCGGTCGCGCACTGATGCATGGCCCCCGAATCCTGCTGCTCGACGAACCCTCGATGGGACTGGCGCCCAAGCTCGTGCTCGAGACCATGCTGATCGTCAAACGGCTCAACGAGGCCGGCACGACAATCCTCCTCGTCGAACAGAATGCCCGTCTTGCGCTCAAGCTCGCCCATTATGGCTACGTGCTTGAAAGCGGGACGCTCAAGCTCGAGGGAGAGGCCGCAAAGCTGCGCGCCGATGCCTCCATCATCCAGGCCTATCTTGGCGCCTGACACTCAAAACTAGGACACTGAAGATGACTATTAGCTGGCACGGCGTCATTCCCGCACTGATGACCGAAATGCACAAGGACGGTGCGCTGGATCACGCGGGTACGGCGCGCCATATCGAAAGCAGCATTGCCGCCGGTTGCGAAGGCTTCGTCATGCTGGGCACGCTGGGCGAGAACTCGTCGCTGTCGCCCGACGAAAAGGAAGCCGTGGTGCGCGCCGCGGTTGAGGCCGCGAACGGCCGGGTTCCGGTGTTTGCCGGTGTGGCCGAATACACAACGCCGCTGGCAATCGAAGCGGGCAAGCGCATGCAGAAGGCCGGCGCCTCAGGTCTGATGGCCCTGCCGACAATGGTCTACCAGCAGGATGCGCGCGAGGCCGTGCACCACTTCAAGACGCTGGCAGCCAATGTCGATCTGCCGATCATGATCTACAACAATCACATGGCCTACAAGGTCGACCTCAAGCCCGAGGATTTCCTCAGCCTGGCCGACTCCAAGAACATCGTGGCGGTCAAGGAATCCAGTCACGACAGCCGGCGCGTCACGGACATGATCAATGTGCTGGGCGACCGCTACAAGCTGCTCTGCGGCGTCGACGATCTGATGCTCGAAAACGTGCTGTTCGGTGCCGTCGGCTGGGTCTCCGGGCTCGCCAATTCCTTCCCCAAGGAAGCGGTGGCGATGTTCAAGCTGGCCGATGCCGGCCGCACCGCTGAGGCGCTGGCAATCTATCGCTGGTTCATGCCGCTGCTGCATCTCGATGTGGCGGTCAAGCTGGTGCAGTACATCAAGCTGGTCAACCAGATGACCGGCGAAGGCGCCGAGTGGGTGCGCGGGCCGCGGCTGACGCTGATCGGCGACGAGCGCAAGAAGGTCGAGGCGCTGGTCGAGAAGGCGCTCGCCACCCGCCCCAACATCACGGTCTGAATTGACCCACATGCCTGACCTTGATGTGGTCATCGTTGGGGCCGGTATCATCGGCCTCGCCGCCGCCTGGCAACTCCAGGCGGCGGGCAGATCGGTCACGCTGATCGATCGCAAGGGTGTTGCCGAGGAAACCAGTCGCGGCAATGCCGGGGCCTTTGCATTCTCGGACGTCCTGCCGATGGCAAGTTCGGGCGTGTTGCGCAAGCTGCCCCGCTGGCTCAGCGATCCGCTCGGGCCGCTGACCGTTCCACCCGCCTACCTGCCGCAGATCCTTCCGTGGCTGATGCGCTTCTGGCGCGCCGGCTGGCCCGACAGGGTGAAAGCCAGCATTGCCGCGCAAAGCGCCATGATGCGACTGGCGCGCAGCGAGATGGATGTGCTGCTCAAGGCGGCCGCGCTGGACGGCATGGTCCGGTTGGACGGCGTGCTGGAGCTCTATGAGAGCGAGGCCGAGCTGGCTGCCTCGATGCCGGGCTGGCGGGCGCGCGCCGAGGAGGGCATCGGCTTCGAGCATGTGCGCGGCGCCGAGCTGGCCGCGCTGCAACCGGGGCTGGCATCGCGCTTTGTGGCCGGCACCTTTATCCCGCAATGGCAGACCGTATCCGATCCCCACGATTTTGCCGTGGCGGTCGGTGATGCGGCGCGACAGCGGGGCGCACGTATCGAGATCGATGAGGTGCTGGCGTTCTCGCCAACTGTCGATGGCGTCATTCTCCGTCTCAAGTCGGGCAGGACCCTTGAAGCGAAGCGCGTCGTCGTCGCAGGCGGCGCCTGGTCCAAGTCGCTGACCGAGCCACTTGGCGACCGGATTCCGCTCGAAACCGAACGCGGCTACAACACCACCCTGCCACCCGGCAGTTTCGACCTGAAGCGTCAGCTGACGTTTGGCGGTCATGGCTTCGTCATCACGCCGCTGAGCAGCGGCATCCGCATTGGCGGCGCCGTCGAGCTTGGCGGCCTCGACCTGCCACCCAACTTCGCGCGCGCCGAGGCGATGCTGCAAAAGGCCAAGGCCTTTCTTCCGGACCTGCAGACCGGTGACGGCAAGCAGTGGATGGGGTTCCGTCCCTCACTGCCCGACAGCCTGCCGGTCATCGGCACGTCGCGCGACTCATCCCATATCGTCTATGCCTTCGGCCACGGCCATCTTGGCCTGACCCAGTCGGCGGCTACCGGCAAGCTGGTTACCGAACTGGTGGCCGGCGCCACGCCCTCGCTCGATCTGACACCCTTCTCCCCGCAACGCTTCTGAGACCACCCATGTCGCGCCATACCTTCCTCTGCATTGACGGCCATACCTGCGGCAATCCGGTCCGCCTCGTGGCCGGCGGCGGTCCTGATCTGAAGGGCGCCAACATGATCGAGAAGCGCGCCGATTTCCTCGCCAACCATGACTGGATCCGCAAGGGGCTGATGTTTGAGCCACGCGGACACGATGTAATGTCGGGATCGATCCTCTATCCGCCGACACGCGACGACTGCGATGTCGCCATCCTCTTCATCGAGACTTCAGGCTGCCTGCCCATGTGTGGTCACGGCACCATCGGCACCGTCACCATGGCCATCGAGAACGGCCTGATGCATCCGAGGACGCCGGGCGTCGTCAACCTCGATGTCCCGGCCGGACGCGTCGTCGCCGAGTACACCATGGACGGCGAGTATGTGGACGAGGTGCGCATCACCAATGTTGCGAGTTTCCTCCATTCGCGCGACCTCGAGATCGATTGCCCCGGGCTGGGCACGCTGACCGTCGATGTCGCCTATGGCGGCAATTTCTACTGCATCGTCGACCCGCAGAAGAACTTCACCGATCTGGCCGATGTCAGTGTCGGCGATCTGTTGCGCTGGAGTCCGGCCCTGCGCGCGGCCATGAATGAGCGCTACAGTTTCGTCCATCCCGCAAAGCCCGAGATCAAGGGGTGCAGCCACATCATGTGGACGGGCAAGCCGCAGCAAGCCGGATCGACCGCGCGCAATGCGGTGTTCTATGGCGACAAGGCGATCGACCGGTCGCCCTGCGGCACCGGAACATCCGCCCGCATGGCGCAATGGGCGGCCCGCGGCAGGCTCGCCACAGGGCAAGCGTTCATCCACGAGTCCATTATCGGGTCGATCTTCAAGGGTCGGGTCGAGCAGGCCGTCAAGGTCGGGGACTATGACGGCATCATTCCCTCGATTGCCGGCTGGGCCCGACAGACCGGACTGAACACCATTTTCATCGACGAGCGCGACCCGTTCGCGCACGGCTTCTCGCTGGTTTAGGAGACACCTATGAAGATCACCGCGATCAAGGCCTGGCAGGTCGACCTGCCGCTGCGCGAGGGCCGATACAACTGGTCCGGCGGCAACTTCATGGAGGTCTTCGACTCCACCGTCGTGGCCGTCGAAACCGATGAAGGCATTACCGGCTACGCCGAATGCTGCCCGCTCGGCTCGGCCTATCTTCCATCCTACGCCAAGGGCGTGCGCGCCGGGATTGCCGAGATCGGTCCGAAGCTGATCGGCCTCGATCCGACCGATCTCGGACCGCTCAATCGCACCATGGACGCCGTGCTGCGGGGTCATCTTTACGTCAAGGCACCCATCGACATTGCCTGCTGGGATATCCTCGGCAAGGTCGCCGGACTGCCGGTCTACAAGCTGCTCGGTGGCGCCGAGCAGGAGAGCGTCAAGCTCTATCGCGCCATCAGCCAGGAAGACGCGTCGGTGATGGCCGAGAAGATCGCGGGCTATCGCGCCGAGGGCTATACCAAATTCCAGCTCAAGGTCGGCGGTGACGCCACGGACGACATTGCCCGCATCAAGGCCTGCCGTGCCATCCTGCAGCCCACCGATATCCTCGTGGCCGACGCCAATACCGGCTGGAGCAAGGCGGACGCCGCCCGCGTCGTCAATGCCGTGCGCGACCTCGATGTCTATATCGAGCAGCCCTGCATGACGTATGAGGAGAGCGTCTCGATCCGCCGCCGCACCAGCCTGCCATTCGTGCTCGACGAGAACATCGGCAGCGTCGGTGACCTCGTCACCGGTCTTGCCGAGGATGCCTTCGACGTCATCAACCTCAAGATCTCGAAAGTGGGTGGCCTGACCAAGGCGAGGTTGATGCGCGATCTCTGCGTTGCGCACGGCATCCCGATGACCATCGAGGACACCTGGGGCGGCGATATCGTCACTGCCACCATCGCCCATCTGGCACGGTCGACGCCGGAGCGGTTCTGCTTCACGGCGACGGACTTCAATTCCTATGGCACGGTCGACATTGCCGACGGCGCACCCAAGCGCGTCAACGGCACGATGACCGCCAGCGATGCACCCGGACTTGGCATCATCCCGAAGATGGATGTGCTCGGCGAGCCGGTACTGGTGGTGACGTGAGAAGTTCGCGCTCGATCAACATCATCGGCTGCCACGCCGAGGGCGAGGTCGGCGACGTCATCGTCGGCGGTGTCGCGCCGCCGCCGGGCGAAACGCTCTGGGAGCAGTCGCGCTTTATTGCGCGCGACCAGAGCCTTCGCAATTTCGTGCTCAATGAGCCGCGCGGCGGCGTGTTTCGCCACGTCAATCTGCTGGTGCCGCCCAAGGACCCGCGGGCCCGGATGGGTTTCATCATCATGGAGCCCGAGGACACGCCGCCCATGTCGGGCTCGAACTCGATCTGCGTGGCGACCGTGCTGCTCGATGCCGGCATCGTGCCGATGACCGAACCCGAGACACGGCTGCTGCTCGAGGCGCCAGGCGGGCTGGTCGAGGTCGTCGCGCAATGCCGCGACGGCAAGGCCGAGCGCATCACGGTCACCAATGTTCCATCCTTTGCCGACAAGCTCGACGCCACCCTGGAAGTCGAAGGGATCGGCACGGTGACCGTCGACACCGCCTATGGTGGCGACAGCTTCGTGATCGTCGATGCGCGTGCCCTCGGCTTTTCGATCGCGCCGGACGAAGCGCGGGAGCTGGCCGAGACCGGTATCCGTATCACCCGGGCCGCCAACGAGCAGCTGGGCTTTACCCATCCCACCAATCCGGACTGGACGCATTTCTCGTTCTGCCAGATCGCTGCCCCGGTGGAGCTGCGCGACGGCATCCTGACTGCTGCCAATGCCGTCGCCATCCAGCCTGGCAAGATCGATCGCTCGCCGACTGGTACGGGCGCTTCGGCGCGCATGGCGGTGATGCGGGCCAAGGGGCAGATGCAGGTCGGCGACCGCTACCTGGCGCGGTCGATCATCGGCTCGGAATTCCTCGGTGCCATTCAGGCGGACACAGAGATCGCCGGACGCCCGGCGATCATTCCGACCATCACCGGCCGGGCGTGGATTACCGGCACGCGGACCGAGATGCTCGATCCTGCCGATCCCTGGCCCGACGGCTATCGCCTCTCCGACACCTGGCCACGGATCAACCCATGACGCAGCGGATCAGCTATGGCGAGCTCGTTGCGCTGCTGACGGCGATCTTTGTCCGGCATCGCTGTTCCGATCACGTCGCGCAATTGCTCGCCGAGAACATGGCCGGCGCCGAACGCGATGGGGCGCATAGTCACGGCATCTTTCGCATCAAGGGCAATCTTGGCTCGCTCGACTCCGGCTGGGTCGATGGCACGGCCGTGCCGGTCATCGAGGATGTGGCGCCGGGCATGCTGCGGGCCGACGGCCGCAACGGCTTCTCGTTGCCGGCCCTGGCTGCGGCGCATGAGCCGCTCGTAGCCAAGGCGCGCGCCAATGGCATCGCCATGTTGAGCGTGCGCAAGGCGCATCACTTCAGCGCCGTGTGGCCCGACATCGAACCGTTTGCGCGCGAGGGGTTCATCGTGCTCGCCACAGTGAACTCGATGGCCAGCGTGGTGCCGCATGGCGGTCATCGCAAGGTCTATGGCACCAACCCGATGGGCTTTGCGGCGCCGCGCGACGGCGCTGATCCACTGGTCTTCGACCAGGCATCGAGCGCCATGGCCAATGGCGATGTGCAGATCGCGGCGCGCGAGGGCAGGGCGCTGCCGCCAGGCACCGGCGTTGACCGCGACGGCAGGCCGACGACCGATCCCAAAGCCGTGCTCGACGGCGGCGCGCTGCTGCCCTTCGGCGGTCACAAGGGTTCGTCCATCGCCATGATGATGGAGATCATGGGGGCGGCACTGGCGGGCAGCGACTATTCGTTCGAGATCGACTGGAGCGCCTATCCCGGTGCGGCAACGCCGCATGGGGGTCAGACCTATATTCTCATCGATCCGGCGCGCGGCGCGGTGAACTCATTCTCCGCGCGGCTGGAAGTGCTGATCGATGAAATCCACGACGCCGGGCAGTCGCGGCTCCCCGGCGACCGCCGCTACGCCAACCGCCGCGAGGCCGAGGTGCATGGTATTGCGCTCTCTGACGAGGATCTGGCCGAACTGCGGCAACTGGCACACGGCTAGGCTGGCCGCGTGCCGTCTGCCTTAGCCGACGCGACCGAAGAGGTTGTGGAGATGCGGGATGTGCTTGACGATCTCGTCGCTCACTGCCGTCATCTGCGCGAAGACCGGGTCCGGAATGCTGCCTGACATGGCGGAGGTCACCTCGGCCACCTGCGCCGTATTGCGACCGCCGATCAGCACCAGATCGACCCCCGGTTGCTGCATGGTCCAGCGGATGGCCAGATGGGAGAGCGGCCGTTCGGCTTTTTCGGCGATGGCTTTGAGCTTTTCGACGCCCTCGTAGACGTGCGGCCAGATATCGCTGCGGAAGGGCAGGATGTTATGGCGCTGGTCGCCTTCGCGCAGGCCGGGATCCCTGCCGAATTTTCCGGTGAGGATGCCGTGCGCCATGGTCGAGTAGGTGATGACCTTGATGCCGTTCTCGACGCAATAGGGGATGACGTCGGCCTCGGCGAAGCGCCAGAGCAGGTTATAGCCCATCTGGTGCGCGTCGATGGTGCCGACCTCGGCCACCTGTGCCATCTCCTCGACGGAGAAATTGCTGACCCCGACAGCCCCGAGCTTGCCCTCGGACCGCGCCCGCTCAAGGCCCTCCATGACCGGCCGCATGTCGCGCCCGGTCCGCGGCCAGTGGATGTAGTAGAGGTCGATCTTGTCCACGCCGAGCCGGCGCAGGCTGCCCTCGACTTCGGCATACATGGCTGCGGCAGTGCTCTCGGCCGGGTCGGACTTGGAGGCAATGAAGACCTCGTTGCGCCGCTGTCCAATGAACTGGCCGTAGAGCTCCTCGGAATGTCCCTTGCCGTAGCCGGCCCCCGTATCGAAATGACGGATGCCGCCATCAAAGGCCGCCTGCATGGCGGCGAGCAGGTTGGCGTCCTCCTCTCCCGGCGAGGCGTAGGGAACGAACCATGAGCCGCCGAAGCCGAGCGGTGCCTGGATGAGCGGGCTTTTGCCGATGGTGAGCGTACGTACCGAGGAGTCGATTTGTGTCACGTGATCGTCCTGAGGTCAGTTGTCAGATGGGGCGGACACGTACATGCGGCGGCTCGCCGGCCTGCAAGGCGCGAATGGCTTCGAACTGGGCACAGTCGGGAGCCATTTCCATGATCTCGATGCGGTTGCCATCGGGGTCGGTGACCCACATGCCGCGGTTGCCATCGACGCCCCGCTTGTCCGCGACCAGTGGAGCCGACGCTTCGAGGCCCACGGATTTCAGATGCGCCGCAGTTGCCTCGATGTCATCGGTGGTGAGGCAGAGATGGTGGACGCCGGTGTGCTCCGGACCAACGGCCTTGCCGCCGTCGCCGCCCGGAAACAGCTCGATATAGAGTTCATCTGTCACCTTCACATAGGCGATCCACGGGCGGCCGTCTTCCTGCGTCAGCCGGAGGAACTCCGGAAAGCCGAGCTTGCGGTAGAATTCGAGCGATGACTCGAGGTTGTTCACGCGCAGTGCGACGTGTCCCAGGCTTTTGAATGCCGGCATGTTGTCCTCCCTGGACGGTTTGGTGACTAGGTGCTTTCCCGCACCACGAGTTCGGGGTCGATCAGCGTCACGCGCGGTTCGGGCGCATCATCGCCAGCCGCAATCAGACGCACGAGACGGTCGACCGCCATCCGGGACACCACGTCGACGGCGTAGTTCATGGTCGATAGCGGCGGTTCGGCGAATTCGGTCAGTTCGATATTGTCAAAGCCCATGATCGCGACGTCCTGGGGAATGCGCCGGCCGTTCTTGCGGCACCAGCGCAGCGCGCCAAAGGCCAGTGAATCGTTATGGGTGAAGACGGCAGTGGGCGCATTGCCCACGCTCATCAGGCTGTCGAGGGCGTAAAAGCCGCCGGTAGCGTAGTGACCGTCCGTTGACACCACGAGATCGGGGTCGAATGGCAGTCCGGCCTCGGCCAGCGCCTGTTGATAGCCTTCAAATTTCTCGTTGTTGCCGTTCGCATTGAATGGATCGAGAAAGCCGATGCGTTTGTGACCGAGCCCGATCAGATGGCGGATGGCGCGCTGGGTGCCGCTGCGGTCATCGACGCTGACCACATCGAGCCCCGCCCCGGCGCCAGCGATCAGCAGGACCACCGGAAAGTGCCGCCGGACGTCTGCCAGATGCTTCAGGTCGTGGTGGACTGCCGGATAGACCAGCATGCCATCGACCCGCCGCGACCGGAACATCTCGATCAGTCGCTTTTCTTCGCTGACCTTGTGGTTTGACGTGGCGAATAGCGTGCCGTAACCGCGCTCGGCGAGTGCCAGTTCCACCTGCTGGGCCGTGCGCGTCAGCGTCGGGTTCATGATGTCGGTCAGGATGAGGCCGATGGTCTTGGTCTCGCGGCTGACCAGCGAGCGGGCGACGTGGTTGGGCTGGTAGTTGAGCTCATCGGCGACCCGGCGAATGGTGTCGCGGGTTTCCACCGGAATGCGAGGACTGTCGCGCAGCGCCAGGGACACCGTGTTGGCCGAGAAACCGGTCTTGGCCGCGATGTCCTTGAGGCGGGTGGTGACTGAGCGCATTATCGGGATCCGTTCATGTGCTGGCTGCGACCCAAGGGGGACGCCTAGCTATGACAGGGGCCGCAAGGGCGCAAGCGGGTGCCCGGCATCATGCCGGTTGCCGGTCTTGGCGCAGTCGCGCAATCGCCTTGAGCTGCAGAGAGTCGGGGTCCATCTGCATCAGTTCGATGCGGTTGCCATCGGGATCCTCGATCCAGGCCTGCAGGTTTCCGTCCAGCGCGCGCTTGAGCGGCAGCAACAGCGGGATGCCCACCGCCTCGAGCTCGCCCACCAGTCGTTCGACGTCGTCGACTGCGAGGCACATGTGGTTCATGCCATTGGCATTCCAGCCAGGGGCGCGGTCATTCTCGGCGCCGGTAAACACTTCCAGATACTGGTCGTCGGTGATGCGCAGGTAGACGAGCCAGACGCTGCCGTCATCATGGTTCAGTCGCATCATTTCGGCAAAGCCCAGCTTGCCAGTGTAGAACTCAAGCGTCCGGTCGAGATCCGTCACCTTGATAGCGACATGCGCAATACCCGAGATGCCCTGCATGATTCCTTCTCCCCCTGTTCACCGTGTTTGACACACATTTGTGTGAACGTTAATACGCGCCCGATCTTAGGCGCTCGTCCAAAACTGTCAACTTTCATGTGCTTTTCGGCGGATGATATTTCGGATTGACCATCGCAGGCACACCTGTCAGATTAACGCTAATACATGACCGACCCCTAGATAAAGGCGGCGGTCCTGAGGAAGAGGAGGGGGAAATGCGCGTCCGCTGGAGCCGCTGGTCGCCTCAACTGGCTTTGACGCCCGCAGTGCTCATCACGCTTGTCGCCTTCATCGGGGCGATCGGCTGGACCATCTATATGAGCCTGACGCGCTCGCGGCGCTTTGCCGAGTACGAGATCGACTGGACCGAGTGGGCCCGGCAGTACGAGCGGCTCGCCAAGGACAAGGGCTGGCTGATCTCGCTGCAGAATCTGGTCATCCTCGGGATCGGCTCGACGCTGGCGATCGTCTTCGGTTTCATCCTGGCCGCATTGATCGAGCGCGAACGGCGTGGCGAAGGCTTTTTCCGCACCGTCTTCCTCTACCCGCTGGCCGTGTCGTTGATCGTCACCGGCGTTGCCTGGCGCTGGATGTTCAATCCCACGCTGGGCATGCAGACCTTCTTCGATTCCGTCGGGCTGGGCTTCATCAAGTTCGACTGGCTGTCCAAGCCCGAGACCGCCATGTACGGCATCATCCTCGCCTATATCTGGCAGGGGGCGGGCTTCTACATGGCGCTGATGCTGTCCGGGCTCAAGTCCATCAACACCGAGATCTGGAGCGCCGCGCGGCTCGATGGCGTCAGCGTCTGGCGGCTTTATATCGAGATCATCATCCCGATGATGAAGTTCACCTTCCTCACCTGTGCGATCCTGCTGTCTCTGGGCGTCGTCAAGGCCTATGACGTGGTCGTGGCCATGACCAATGGCGGGCCCGGACAGTCGACCTGGGTGCCGGCCTATTTCACCATCAACGCCTATTGGGCCAAGTCCAACCTCGGCTACGCTTCGGCCGCCGCTGTGGTGATGCTGCTGATCACCGCCGCGATCTTCCTGCCGCTGGTGCTGCTGACCGCGCTCCGCGAGCGCAGCCGGAAGGGGGTCGCATCATGACCACTGTCGTCGAACGCGCCGCCACCACTGTCGGTGAAGTCGCCGTCGAGCGCGCGCCGCGGTTTCCACGTCGCAAGAAGGGGATTTCCGGGCGCTCGATCGCCATCCTCGTCTTCCTGTCGATCTGCGCGCTGTTCTTTTTCGTGCCGCTCTACGTCATCATCACGACGTCGTTCAAAACCATGGAGCAGATCCGGCAGGGCGAGATCTTCAGCCTGCCGAGCCCGTTCACCCTGGATGCCTGGTGGAGCGCATGGGACCATGCCTGCTCGGGCATCAACTGCGATGGTCTCAAGGTCGGCTTCTGGAACTCGGTCTATATCCTGTTCCCCAGCCTGATCTTCTCGCTGGTGCTCTCCTCGATCACCGGCTACGCGCTGGCGCTGTGGAACGTCAAATGGGCGGGGACCTTTCTCTTCGTCCTCTTCATCTGCGCCTTCGTGCCGTTCCAGATCATCATGATCCCGTTGATCATCCTGAGTTCGGGGCTCAAGGTCTACGGCAGCGTGTGGGGCATCGCCATCGTCCACGCGGTGCTCTCGATGCCGATCCTGACGCTGATCTTCCGGAACTACTACAAGGGCATTCCGCAGGAGATCATGTCTGCGGCGATGATGGACTCGGGCTCGTTCTGGAAGATCTTCATCGAGATCATCCTGCCGATGTCGGCCAACATCCTGATTGTCGTGCTGATCCTGCAGATCACCTCGGTGTGGAATGACTTCCTCATCGGCCTCACCTTCGGTGGCCTTGGCACGCAGCCGATGAGCGTGGTGCTGGCCAATGTGGTGATCACCACCACCGGCGAGGTCCGTTACAACGAAAACATGGCGGCAGCCCTGCTCACCGCCATTCCCCCGCTCTTCATCTATTTCGTCCTGGGCAAATTCTTCGTCCAGGGCATCACAGCCGGTGCGATCAAGGGATAGCCATGCCTCGCGTTCAATTCGAAGACATCATCAAGACCTACGGCCGGCTGCCGGTTCTCAAGAACCTCGACCTGACCATCGAGGACGGCGAGTTCGTTGTTCTCCTCGGCCCGTCAGGGTGCGGCAAGACCACGCTGCTCAATCTGCTGGCCGGTCTGCTCGACATCACCGCCGGGCGCATCACGATTGGGGATAGGGACGTCACTGATCTCGATCCCAAGGACCGCGGCCTCGCCATGGTCTTCCAGTCCTATGCGCTCTATCCGACCAAGACCGTGGCCGGGAACCTGAAGTTCGGCCTCTCGGCGCAAAAGCTCGACAAGGCCGAGATCGACAAGCGCGTCAACTGGGCAGCAAAGCTGCTGCAGATCGAGTCGATGCTCGACCGCAAGCCCGCCCAGCTCTCCGGCGGCCAGCGCCAGCGCGTCGCCATCGGCCGCGCGCTGGTCAAGAATGTCGACGTGTTCCTGTTCGACGAACCGCTCTCCAACCTCGACGCCAAGCTGCGGACCGAGATGCGGCTCGAGATCAAGAAGCTGCACGACGAGCTCAAGTCCACCATTGTCTACGTCACCCACGACCAGATCGAAGCCATGACCATGGCGACGCGGATCGCGGTGATGAATGGCGGCGTCATCCAGCAGTTCGACACGCCCGACGAGATCTACACCCGGCCGCAGAACCTGTTCGTTGCCGGCTTCATCGGCTCGCCCGCCATGAACCTCAGAGCAGGCCGCATTTCGGCCGGCGCCGGTGGGGTCAGTGCCGAACTCGACGGGGTCAAGGTGGCCCTCGACCGCTATCCGTTCACGACGCCGCCCAAGGATGGGCAGTCCGTGGTTGTCGGCATGCGACCCGAGCATTTCAGTGCGCCGGACGAAGCGGTGGCCGACTCTGCCGCCACCTTCCGGCTGCCGCTGCAATATTCCGAACGCACCGGAGCCGAGGCGACCGGTTACCTCAAGTTCGGCGACAGCCTCGTGTCGATCCGCATGGATCCCGAGCGCATCACGAAATTCCGGCAGGGTGAAGAACTCGCCGTGGCCTTTCCGCAATCCAAGCTGCACGTCTTCGACGAGGCGAGCGGGACGCGTCTCTAGCGGCGCGGGCAGCATATCTCAGCCGGCACAACCGGCTGGAGCCTTGCACCAGACAAGGCGAAGTGAATGGGCAAAAACAACCGCGCCAGCCCGGCGCAAGAGGGAGAAGACCATGAAGCGCACACTACTGGCGGGCCTCACCGCCGCATTCCTGATGGGCTCTGTGCCCGTTGCCAATGCCGTTGAACTCATCGTCTATCACGGCTGGTCCACGCCGTCCGAAGTGGGAGCGCTCAACGTCTTGCGCGATTCCCTCGAATCTAAGGGTCACACCTGGAAGGATCTGGCGATCCCGCACAATTCGGGCGTCAACGTCTCGATCGTCAACATGGTGACCGGCGGCGAGCCGCCCAATGCCTTCGTCAACTCCGACCCGGGCATCTTCCGCGACCTCGCCGGCCTCGGCCTCGAGCGCGACCTGACCGACTACTACAACGAGATCGGCGCTACCGAGAACTTCTTCCCGATCATTCGCGATCTGTCGACGGTCGATGGCAAGATGGTCAAGATCCCGCTCTTCATGCACATCGACGGCATGGTCTACTGGAACAAGGAAGTCGCCGAGAAGGCCGGTGTCGATCCGTCGTCCTGGCAGAATGTCGACGAGATGATCGCCGACTTCGACAAGGTCAAGGAAGCCGGCTTTGTCGCTGCTGCCGTGGGCAGCCAGGCGTTCCAGGTCGGCTACCTGTTCCACGCCATGCTGGCTGCCATCGGCGGACCGGAAATCTACAACCGCATGTATTCGGAAACGCCCGATCCCACGGTCTTTGAAACGCCCGAGTTCAAGAAGACCATCGAAGTGCTCCGTATCTTCTCCGAGCAGGCAACGCCCGAGAGCGAGAACCGTCCCTGGAACGAGACCACCAATACCGTGGTCACCGGCAAGGCGCTGTTCCACATCATGGGCGACTGGATGAAGGGTGAGTGGCTGGCGGCCGGCAAGGTCCCCGGCGTCGACTTCGGCTGCGAAGTGATCCCCGGCGCCAAGGCGGTCCCCGTGACCTCCGACGCCATGGGCATCCTCGGCGGCCAGAGCGAAGAAATCGACAAGGCCGAACTCGACCTCGTCGCTGCCTTCGTCGACCCGGTGGTTTCGGCCAAGGCCAACCAGCAGAAGGGCTCGACCTCGCCGCGTGCCGACGCGCCGACCGAGTACCGCGACGCCTGCAATCAGGTGGCCATGGACGCCCTCAACAAGCCTGGTGCCCAGGTGCTGAACCCGTTCAACGTCATCGACGCGGACTGGAACAACGGTATCTGGAACACGATGTTCAACTTCTGGTCGGACAAGTCGCAGACCGTCGATGATGTCATCTCGGCGCTCCAGGACGAGCACGACGCCATCTTCGGCTGACGCGTCAAATGTCCGGGCACATAAGCCCGGCTCGAACGACAAAATGATGGGGTGCCGCAGCCGCGGTGCCCCATCTTTTCTTGTGCCGACCGACGTCCAAATCCCTATCCAGACACCCTGCAGCGCGACGGAAGTCGATTTCTGGAATGATACCAGTTTGAATCCAGTGAAAAAAAGTGCGAAGAAAACCGCATCTGGACTCAATGCCACGGGAGGCGAGATGGAAGAGGAGGTGTTGCTGAGGCATCTGGCCGCGGAACTGGCTGCCATCGACACGGCGACCCCGCTGCATCGACGGCTGCGTTCGGCCATTGAAAATGCGGTAAAGTCAGGCTTTTTGAAGCCTGGTGCCAGCTTGCCCGGCGAGCGCGTCATTGCCGAGGGGCTGTCCCTGTCACGGGTAACGGTGCGCAAGGCCATCGAATTTCTGGTTGGCGAGGGGCTTCTGCATCGGCGTCACGGCGCCCGCACCGAGGTCGGTTCGCGCGTCGAGAAGTCACTGTCGACGCTGACGAGCTTTTCCGAGGACATGTCGGCGCGCGGCCTCTCTCCGGGAACCATATGGCTTTCCAAGCAGATCAGCCGGCCGTCTCCGGCCGAGATGATGGCGCTCGGGATTTCGGCTGAAACGCAGGTGGTGCGCATGCGGCGTATCCGTACCGCGGACGGCATGCCGCTGGCCCTGGAAACTTCAACAGTGCCAACGCGCTACCTCCCGTCCACGGACCTAGTGAAGGATTCGCTGTACGAAGCCCTCGCGTTGCGCGGGGCCATGCCGCAGCGGGCGGTGCAGCGGATGCGTTCCCGCCTGGCATCGCCGACCGATGCCGAACATCTCCACTGCGAGATCGGCTCGCCGCTTCTAGTGATGGAACGCCGCTGCTTTCTCGCAGACGGGCAGATCGTCGAACTCACGGAGTCACGCTATCAGGGTGACGTCTACGACTTCGTTCTGGAATTGCGACGATAATACCAGTCATAAACTGGTTGTAATCTGGTATGCACTTGCTACCGTGACCCCACTCAAGCAGGGGGTTGATGTTGCTGCGTGCAGTTCTCGAGAAAAGCCTGATCGTGTCCTGTCAGCCGGTACCCGGCGGGCCGATGGACAATGCCGAGATGGTTGTCGGCTTTGCCCTGGCGGCGCTCGAGTCGGGCGCCACGGCACTTCGCGTCGAGAGCATCGACTATGTGCGGGCCGTCCGGGCCGCCACCACGGCGCCCATCGTCGGCATCATCAAGCGTGACCTCACCGACACCGCTGTTCGCATCACGCCCTGGATTGCCGACGCCGAAGCGCTCGCCGATGCCGGCGCCGATATCGTCGCCTTTGACGCGACGTCACGGCCGCGCCCCGCCAGTGTCGCCGACCTGATCGAGGCCGTGAAGGCCAAAGGCAAGCTGACCATGGCCGACTGCTCGTCTGTGGACGATGCGCGCGCCGCGCTCGCCGCCGGTGTCGATTTCGTCGGCACGACGCTGTCAGGCTATGTCGGCGGTCCCGAGCCGACAGAGCCGGATCTGGCGTTGATCGCGGCCATGCGCAAACTCACGCCATACGTCATTGCGGAGGGACGTATCCGCACCGTCGACCAGGCAGCCGACGCCGTCAGGTCGGGAGCCTATGCCGTTGTGGTCGGCTCGGCCATCACGCGCACCGAACACATCACGTCGTGGTTCAAGGCAGCCGTCGATGATGCCAATCGCGACCTGCATGCGCGTGCCGATCGGGTGCTGGCGATCGATATCGGCGGCACCAAGATCCTTGCCACCATCGTGAGCGCGGGCACGGTGCAGCGCGAAGCCGTGATGTCCACGGCCCGATCGGAAGGTCCCGACCGCTGGATCGCCGGGCTGGTCGAGGAAACCCGGTCGTGGCGCGGCCAGTTCGACCGGCTGGCCATCGCCGTCACCGGCTTCGTCGATGACGGCAGCTGGTCCGCCCTCAACCCGGCGACGCTGGGCATTCCCGAAAACTATCCGCTGGTCGACAAGCTGAGTGCTGCCTTCGATGTGCCCGTCTTCGCCGCCAATGACGCGCAGTCGGCTGCATGGGGCGAGTACCGCTACGGCGCGGGGCAGGGCGAGGACGTTGTCTTTCTCACCATCTCCACCGGCATTGGCGGCGGCGTTGTCGTCAACGGGCGCCCGATGCTGGGTCTTGCGGGGCACTTCGGTCTGATCCGCGGTCCTTCTGGCGGCGTGGCGCCGATCGAGGATCACGTCTCCGGCCGCTGGATCGCGGCCGAGGCCCGGCGCGCTGGCCACGACGTCGCGGCGCCGGCGGTGTTTGCCGCTGCCCATGCCGGCGAGAGCTGGGCCGACGACATCCTGCAGCGCTCGGCAAGCCAGGTGGCGGTGCTCTGCCACGACATTCAATTCATGTTCGATCCCCGGCGCATCGTCATCGGTGGCGGGATCGGACTGGCGCCCGGTTATCTCGAACGCGTCAGCGCAGCACTTCCGCAGTCCAGATCCCGGCTTCGGCCGAACCTGGTTGCGGCACAACTGGGAAGCCATGCCGGGGTGATCGGTGTGGCCGACCTGGGATCGACGAAGCGCTAAGTCCTCGTCTTTTGCGTAACACCGCAACGGCAAGGCTGGCGAACCAACTCTGCAACAAGGAAGGGAACCCATGCTCAACTCAATCAAGACCAAGGCGTCCATTGCGGCACTGTTTGCCGCCGGGCTCGCATTCTCGACATCGGCTGAAGCCGCGGTAACAGTTCTGGGGTGGCCCGGCGGGTCGGAAGAGACAGCGCTGCGCGCGGTTGTCGAAACCTACAACGCCAAGGACTCGGTGAGCGCCGACGACAAGGTCGAACTGCTGTTCTTCAATCGCGAAGGCTTCTACGACAAGCTGCAGGCCGACATGGCGGCAGGGTCGGACGCGTTCGACATCAACCTCCTCGCCACCTACGCGATCGGCCGCTACGCCCCGTACATGGAGCCGGTCGATCTGGGGGCGGAGGCCGTCACCACCTATGGCGAATCCGTGCTCAAGACCATGCGGTACGAGGGCAAGCAGTATGGCGTGCCGACCGATCTCTCGCTGCACTTCATGTACTACCGCAAGGACCTGATCGACGCGCTGCTGGCAGACGATGCGGCCAAGGCCAAGTTCGCCGAGATCAGCCAGAAGTATCTCGGCAAGGCCCTCGAGCCCAAGGATCCGGACAGCTGGACCTGGGAGGACTGGGCCGCCACCGCGCTCTACTTCAGCAAGGACGTCAATCCGGACAGCCCGGTCCGCTACGGCACTGTGCTGCAGCTCAAGAACCTGCTGTTCAACATGATGATCTTCCAGTCCCTGCCGCGCGCCTATGGCGCCGACTGGATGGATGCATCGGGCAACATCACCGTCGATTCCGAGGCCTACCGGACCGGTCTCGAACTCTACAAGACGCTCTATGATGCCGGGGCCTCGCCCAAGGATTCGCTGAGCTATGAGTATGCCGAGACCAACGCGGCATTCGGCGCGGGTCAGGCGGCAACGGCTCTGCAGTGGAACGCCGCTGCCGGTGAACTGACCGACGCCGAGAAGTCGCCGGCGATCGCCGACAGTGTCGGCATCGTCGCGCCGCCAGCCGGCCCGGACGGGCGGGCCGACCACATCCACGGTCTCGGCCTCGGGCTCAACAAGATGGCCAAGAACAAGGAAGGCGCCGTCAAGTTCCTGCAGTGGCTCGCGACCGAGGAAGCCGCCCTGCAATATGCGACATCGGGTGGTTCGCCTGCCCTGGCTCCAGAGCTCGTCGCCAAGATTGCCGACCAGCGTCCTGACCTGGTCAAGCTCGGCGAATTTGCCGGCGCCTATGGCTACGTCATGAATGGCGGCACATCGGCAAATGCGCTGTCGATCTACGAACTCCAGGCCAAGGAGTTCACCGGCTACTGGGCTGGCCAGCAGACCCTCGACGAGGCTCTGGCCAACACCACGGCCGGCATGGAAGAGCTGCTGAAATAAGCCATCCTCTGCGGCGTGGGCGGCTCGGGCCGTTCACGCCGCAACCCAGCTCCCAAAGGAAAATCATGGAACTCGAACGCCGTCCGGAATGGAAACTCCTCACCACGCCACTGGTCGGCTTCCTGCTGCTGTTCCTCGCCTTTCCTGCGCTGGTCAATCTCGTCTACTCGGTGTCGACCGTCACCTTCCAGACGCTGCGCAGTCCCTCTCTGTCCGGCCTGGGCAATTATGTCGACGTTCTCGGTGACGGCGACTTCTGGCGCGCCAACTGGTTTTCGCTGCGGTTCGGCGTCCTGACGGCTGTGCTCGAGTGCCTGCTCGGACTGGGCCTCGCAATCTTTCTCTCGCCGCTCATCGAAAAGCGCTCGGCGCTGATGGCCCCGCTCATGCTGCCGCTGATGGTGGCGCCGGCCATGGTGGGGCTGATGTATCGGCTGGTCCTGCATGAATTCGTCGGCCCGGTGCCGCACTATCTCTACGCCTGGTTTGGCGACAGCCCGGCCTTCCTCAATGTCGAGAACGCTTTCTGGACGCTGACCGTGGTCGAGACCCTGCAGTGGACGCCTTTTGCCTTCCTGCTGTTCTACATGGCCTATCAGGCCATCCCCGGTGACGTGCGCGAGGCCGCCTCCATCGATGGCGCGTCCTCGCTGCAGATCCTGACCACCATCGACCTGCCGCTGATGCGTCCCACCATTGTGGTGGCCTTCTTCGTGCGGTTCATCGACGGGTTCCGGGTCTTCGACAATGTCTACACGCTGACCGGCAGCGGAGCAGGCGGCTCGACCACATCGCTCTCCATCTACATCTACCAGGCCTTCTTCAAGCAGGGTGCCATCGGCAAGGCGGTGGCGGCGTCGGTGATCCTGTTTGTTGCTTCGTTCGCCGTGCTCTACGCCATCAATTGGCTGGCCAGCCGGAAGAAGGGTTCGCTCTGATGCTCAACGCCCTGCGCTGGATCGTTTTCGGTATCGCCGCCCTGGCGATGAATTTCCCGGTCATCGTCACGGTCATCACCTCGTTCAAGTCGGCCAAGGAACTGTCGGTCAATCCCGGCTTCTGGATCAACCAGCCGACCTTCGACAATTATCTGAACGTGCTCCAGGTGAGCGACCGGCTCAACATCTTCGGCTATTTCTGGAACAGTCTGACCGCCTCGCTGATCGGATCGGGGCTGGCCATCGTCCTGGCCTTCCCGGCAGCCTACGCCATGGCGCGCGGCGGCTTCGGCCGCAAGCTGCTGCTGCCGGCTATCGTCAACCTGCGCGCCGTGCCGCTGATCATCTTTGCCATTCCGCTTTACATGATGTTCCAGTGGCTGGGTCTGCTCGATACGCAACTCGGCCTCGGTCTGATCTTCACCGTGGTCAACCTGCCGCTGGCGCTGATCATTCTCGTCAATGCCATATCGGACGTCCCCATCGAGATCGACGAGGCGGCCAAGATGGATGGCGCCGGTGTCATGCACGTCATGTTCGGCATCATCCGCCCGATCGTGCGGCCGGCACTGATCACGGCATTCATCTTCGGTTTCATCACGGCCTGGAACGAGTTCCTGTTCGGCCTCATGCTGACCACCAGCAAGGCCGTGCCGATGACCGTCGGCGCCTCGTTCTTTTTCGCCGCCAGCGGCGGTGGCGTGCAGTGGGGCGTCGCCTCCGCCGTCATGATCCTCGGCGCCTTGCCGCCGATGCTGCTTGGCCTCGTGATGTACCGGCAGATTTCCGGCTCGATGACGGCTGGCGCCATCAAGGGATAGGCACGGGCGACGGCGCCGGGGTTGCTGGTATCAGCCTGCAAATGTCCGATGCGTCGCGCCGCGGAAATGTGCTTCCAGCGCCGCCACAGCAGCATCCACATCCCGAGCTTCCAGCGCGTCGATGATCGCCAGGTGTTCGTCGATCGTCTGCAGCAGTGCACCACGGAAGCCCGGCCGACGGTGCACCAGTTGCGCCATCTGGATGTTCGCCTGCAGCCGCTGGTGGGTGGCCAGCACCGCCTTGTTGTCGAGAGCTTCGACGATCTCGCGGTGCAGTCTGCCGTCGAGGCGGACAAACCTTTCCTGCGCGCGCTCAAGAATGTCGTTCGTCAATTGCGTCCGGCAGTCTTCATGGCTCGCTCGCATGTTGGCCAGCCAGTCCTCGGTGACGTTGCCGCCAAAGCTGCGCAGGGCATAGACCTCGATCATGATGCGGAACTGGTAGTTCTCCCGGATGAAGGCGACTTCCGGGTAGACGATCCGGATACCCATGCGCGGCCGGATTTCCACCAGACCGAACTCTTCCAGCAGCACCAGCGTCTCGCGCAGCGGCGAGAGTGACAGGCCGAGCAGTGCGCACAGCTCATGCTGGGTGACGATCATGCCCGGCTGCAGGCGGCCATCCTGCATGGCCTCCCGGAACCGTGTGTAGCCGTCGGTGGTCTGGGCGCTGTCACTCATTGTTCGCCTTCTGCTTCCTCGCCTCAACTGACCGGCAGTCCCGTTTGGTTGATCAGTTGTCCTGCCTGACCCTCATGTCGATCACGGTGTGCCGCGCCTTTGACCTTCGTCTGATAGCGGAAAACTTCGATCTGTGGATATCTAATCATTGACGTGAGATATCAACAATGCATGTTTGTGATATCTTTGGGGTGCCGGCATGGCAAGGGGCGAAGCGGATTACGCATGACGGCTTCGGTAGAATTGCGGAACGTTGCCAAGTCGTTTGGCGCCGTTGACGTTATCCAGGGTGTGGATCTGACGATCGAGCCAGGGGAGTTCGTCGTCTTCGTAGGGGCATCCGGATCAGGAAAGTCCACGCTATTGCGCATGGTGGCCGGGCTGGAGACAGTCTCGGCCGGCGACATTCTCATCGACGGCAAGGACGTCACCTTCGACGAGCCCTCCGAGCGCGGCATCGCCATGGTGTTCCAGTCCTACGCGCTCTACCCGCACATGAATGTCTACGACAACATCGCCTTCAACCTGCGGCTGGCGCATGTGTCCAGGGCCGAGATCGACAAGCGGGTCAAGGAAGCCGTGCGGATCCTGCGGCTCGAGCCGCTGCTTGACCGCTCGCCGGCACAGCTGTCTGGCGGACAGCGGCAGCGCGTCGCCATCGGTCGCGCCATTGTCCGCAATCCCAAGGTGTTTCTCTTCGACGAGCCCCTGTCCAACCTGGATGCGGCGCTGCGCGTGCAGATGCGCCTCGAGATCGAGCGGCTGCACCGCGAGCTCGGCACCACCATGATCTATGTGACCCACGATCAGGTCGAGGCGATGACGCTCGCGGACCGCATCGTGGCGCTCGACAATGGCGTTATCCAGCAGGTCGGCCCGCCGCTCGAACTCTACGCAAGACCCAGCAATCTCTTCGTTGCCGGGTTCATCGGCTCGCCGAAAATGAACCTCATCCCGGGCAAGGTGACGGCGGGCACGACCACCGTTTCGACCGTCCGCCTCGACGTCGGCAACAGCGTCGAGTTGACCGTCGCGGTGCCTCAGGTCGAGGTCGGGGCAGGGGTCACGGTCGGCGTCCGTCCCGAGTCGCTGGAGCTCGTGTCCCCGGGCGCTGTTGCCAACGGCGCCGCCGTGCTGCCCGCCAGGGTGGAGGCCGTCGAGCGACTGGGCAACATCACCTACGCCTATCTCGATGGCGGCACGCCGGACGTCCTTACCGTCCAGGTCATGGGCGACGTCGCCATCAATGCCGGCGAGGATGTCGCCATCGCGCTGCACCCACGCTCAGTCCACATCTTCGACGCCTCGGGGGCCGTTCTGACACCCGTGGCCTAACAGTACTCCGGCCAGGCCGGTTGAATTCAGGGAGGAATTCTCATGCAAACTATGACCAGGGCCATCGTGGCCTCGGGACTCGTTCTGGCGACCCTCGTCGCGCCGGCCGCCGCGCAGGATGCGGTGACCCTGAACGTCTGGTCCGACACGCCCCGCCTGTCGATGTTCGAGCTCTACGACCAGACCCATGATGGCGTCTCGCTCAATGTCACCACAGTGGCGCCTGCGGATCTGATTGCCAAGCTGCAACTCGCCATGCAGGCCAAGAGCGAGATTCCTGACGTCATCTTCATGTCGAGCATCGACTACGCCGCGCAGCTGTCGACCCGCCGGTCCAACTACCTTCTCGACCTGACCGACAAGGTCCCGCAGGCGCTGCAGGACGAGTTCTACCCGAACGGCAATTCGCCCTGCCACGTCAACGGCAAGCTCCTCTGCATGCGCAACGATCTCGCCCACATGATCGTCTGGTACGACAAGCCCATGATGGAAGAGCTCGGCAAGGCCGTCCCGACCACCTGGGAAGAGTTCGAGGCGCTGGGCGCCGAGCTGGGTCCGCGGGGCTATGCGCTGGGCACCGGCGTCGAAACCTTCCCGCTGCTGAGCTATCTGGTGTCGGACGGCTGCCAGATCGCCATGCCGGTCGAAGGCAAGCTCGATACCATCAAGATCGACCTGACGACGGAAAGCTGCCTCAAGCCCGCGCGCATGGTCGACGCCATGCTGGCAAATGGCAGCCTGACCAAGGTCGGGCCGTTCGAGCCCGATTTCGTCGCGCTGGCCAAGGCCGGCAAGGTCCCCCTGATGATCGGGCCGACCTGGTTCGGCGAATATGTCATCAAGCCGACCTACGAATGGCCCGCCGGCAAGCTCGCTGCGGCGCTGCCGCTGAGGTGGGCCGATCAGGAGCAGCCGCTGACCTGGAGCTGGGGTGGCGGCACCTTTGGTGGATGGAAAGACACCGCCCACCCCGATCAGGTCGTGGATGTGATCGAGTGGATGTCGTCAGACGTCGCCAACCAGACCAACGCCGTGACGCTGCCGGCGCACCGTCCGTCGGCCGAAGCCTGGGGCGCCCGCCTCAAGGATGACGCCTACTACGCCGATCCCAACGTCTTTGCTGTCGAAGCCGAGTCGGCCGCCTACAGCCACCCCGGCTATACCAGCCTGCGTCTCGACGTCGCCGCTGCGATTGCCAAGGTTGTCGTGCAGCCGCTGGCGAGCGGCGGGACGGTCGAAGGTGCCCTGCCGGCCCTGCAGGAAGAACTGACCAACCTCGCCAAGCTCAACGGCTACCAGGTCGAGTAGCGACCATCGGGCGCGGCGGCCGGTGTCGCCGCGTCTGACCTTTCCGGGGCAATTTCGATGACCGCAGCACAACCCATGAGCAGTTCAGCGACCATGTCGGCCGACCGCGCGCGCCGCGCCGGTCGCAAGGCGCGTCGCGACACGCGCATGTCCTATCTGCTGCTGCTGCCCTATCTGCTGCTGCTCGCCATGTTCGGCATCTTCCCCATCGCCTATGCCTTCGGCCTCAGCTTTTTCGACACCATCGAGATGACCTTCTGGGGGCTGACCAACTACGAGTTCGTCTTCAACGACTTCCGTGTTCCGGCCAGCGTCGTCAATGTCATCTCGTTCGTCGCCATCTGGGTGTCGCTGACCGTTGTCGGCGTCGCGACCATATCGCTGATGCTCGACAGCATCGGCCGGCGCGCCGCCAATGTCCTGCGCACCGTCTACTTCCTGCCCGGCGCCGTCACCTCGTCGGCCATTGTCGTGCTCTGGCTGTTTGTCCTCGACCCCTCGGTCAGTCCGTTCCAGTCCGTCCTTCACACGGTTGGCTGGGGCACGCGTGCCGACGTCATCGCCGGCGTGGGCCTCGCTGCTGTCTTTGCCATCATGGCCTTCTTCTCGCAGTCCGGCGGCTGGATCGTCGTCTTCGGCGGCGCCCTGTCCTCGCTCCCGGGCGAGGTGATGGAGGCCGCACGGATCGATGGCGCCAACCGCTTGCAGCTCGCCCTGCGCATCAAGCTGCCGATGATCTGGCGCTCGCTGGTGCTGATGGGAATCCTCAGCCTTGCGGCCGGACTGCAGCTCTTCGTCGAACCGCAGCTGATGGCGCTGGCGGGGCCGCAGTTTGCGCAGAACGACTGGTCGCTCAACCAGATGGCCTTCCAGTACGCATTCCGCATGGGCGATTTCGGCGCCTCGGCCGCGCTCAGCACCTTGCTGGTGGGTACGTCGGTGATCATCGCCCTGGTGATTGTCTTTGCCACCAAATTCTACAAGCTCGACTGAGGACACCATGACGACCAGGTCTGCCCCGTTTCGTTTCAGCCTCGGCCGCTTTGTGGTCTTTGCCAGTCTGGCATTTGCCGTGTGCTTCTACGGCATTCCGCTGCTCTGGCTGTTCATGGCCGGCACCCGGTCGGAGGCCTCGCTGCTGGCCGACCCGCCGTTCGCGCTCGGCACCTGGGAAGCGTTCAGCCGGACCTGGACCAACCTGACCACCTACAACAATTTCCAGATCACCAGCTGGGCGCTGAACTCGCTGATCTATGTGGTCGGTGGCGTGCTGCTCTCGCTGATCGCCTGCATCCCCGGTGGCTACGCCCTGGCCGCCTCCGAGTTTCCCGGTCGCAAGCTGGTCCTCATCCTGACCCTGATCGCCATGATCACGCCGAGCACCGCGGTGGTGTTGCCGATCTTTCTCGAGCTCAACCTGCTGGGGCTGAACAACACCTATGCCGGACTGATCCTCGCCTCGGGCTTCTTCCCGTTCGGCGTCTATCTGACCTATGTCTATTTCTCCACATCGCTGCCCAAGGGGGTGATGGATTCCGCCAGGGTCGACGGGGCCAACCGGTTCGAGCTGTTCAGTCGCATCGCCCTGCCGCTGGCCCGGCCCATCGTGGCGCTCGTTGCCTTCTTCAGCTTCCTCGCGATCTGGTCGAACTACTTCCTCGCCTTCGTGCTGCTGAGCGATGACAAGCTCTATAACCTGCCGGTCGGTCTGACGGCTCTGGTCTCGGGCTCGGGCGCCCTGAGCAACCTGCCGTCCAACGACGTGCCCATCAAGAAGCCCGAGGTGATCCTCGCCGCCATCCTCGTGGTGCTGCCGGTGCTTCTCGTCTTCCTCGCCGCCCAGCGGTTCGTGCGATCCGGCATGCTGTCGGGTGCCGAAAAGGGCTGACCTCGCCGGCCTCCTGCTTCCTCCATCGAAAAGACCATCCCGAATGACGGCTCAAGAACCACACGTCCCACTCGTCGAGGCGCACACCCTCGCTCCCATCCCGGAATGGGCGCTGCTGCAGCGGCAGATCTTTGCCGTGCTCGACGAGGCCGCCATCGAGTTCGCCGATCGCTACACGCGTCCCGATGGCACGCTGATCTGGCGCGATCGCTGGCCGGGGATGGATGGTTCGGACGACCCCTATGAGGGGTTCATGAACATGCCGCTGTTCTATGCCCTGGGCGGCAGCGAGGAGATCTACAGGCGCTCGCGGACCATCTGGGATGGCATCACCTGGCAGTGGACCGAATACGGCCAGATCCACCGCGAGTACGACGCCTATTACGACTGGATGCACCACGGCGAGAGCAACCTGTTCTTCTATTTCTTCGGCCTCGCCGACCCGTCCGTTCCCAAGGACCGGCAGCGGGCGCGGCGCTTCGCCGGCTTTTACAACGGCGAAGACGGGGAGGCGCAGAACTACGATGTCGAGAGGCGCCTCATCCGCTCGCCGATCACCGGCAGTCGCGGGCCACGGCACGAGCAGACGGCGGAAGACTGGTCGACGCATCGGGAGATCCTCGACAACTATCTGCCGCCCTTCGAGGACCTGCCCGGCATCGACAAATACGGCATGCAGACGCCGTGGTCGGACGATGCCACCTATGCGGAAATTCTCAAGCGCATCAACGAACGGCAGTCGCGCGGCGACGTGCCGCTCAACCTTGGCGCCTCGTCGCTGATGACGCATGCCTACGCCTATACCGGCGAGGAAAAATACCGGCGCTGGGTGCTGGACTATGTGGCCGCCTGGGAAGAGCGCACGGCACGCAATGGCGGCATCACCCCCGACAATATCGGCCTCTCGGGCGAGATCGGCGAATATAATGACGGCAAGTGGTGGGGTGGCTATTACGGCTGGCGCTGGCCGCACGGGTCGTTCTCGCTGCTCGAGCCGCTGTGTATCGCCGGGGTGAACGCCGCATTGCTCACCGGCGACATGCAGCACCTCGACCTGCCGCGATCGCAGCTCGACATGCTCTGGGGGCTGCGCCAGACCGTCGACGGCAAGGAGGTCGTTCCCAACCGGCACTATGACGAAGGCTGGCGCGACTACCGGCGCTTCCATCCGATGTATGCGGTCTACCTGTGGAACGTCTCCATGGCCGAAGAAGATGCCGAGCGGGCCGAGCGCGGCTGGGCCGGAGAATTCTTCGACGCGGTGAACCCGGCCTATAATGGCTACGGCGTCAGCAATGGCGGCCACATGGGCTTTAACGGCAACACGGCGCAGTGGTTCAGGTTCATGCGCGGGCGCGATGCCGCCTATCCGGAAACGCTGCTGCGCGCCAATCTCAAGACCATCAGCGAGCAGATCGCCAGCTATCGGGAGGACCGGAACGATCCCGAGACGATGGATCACTTCCGCGAGTCGATGACCATCCACATGTGGCAGCAACTGACCCCGATGATCATCGAGGGGCTGACGCAGCTGACGCTTGGCGGGCCGATGCACGTCTATCACGGCGGCCTGCAGGTGGCCCGCGTCCGCTATTATGATGCCGCGGCACAGCGCCCCGGCCTGCCGCCAGGCGTTGCTGCCCTCGTGCACAAGCTGGGCGCCAGCTCCACCTCGCTCACTCTGGTCAACACCGATGCACTGGCAACGCGCGACGTGATCATCCAGGCGGGCGTTTTCGGCGAGCACGATTTCACCAGCGTCACCCACAACGGCACCACCACCCCCACGTCCGGCCGATGGCTCCGCGTGCAGCTGGCGCCGGGGGCGACGGCCGAGCTCGACCTGGAGACCCGCCGCTACGTCCGCCCGCCGAGCTACGACACGCCATGGCAACGCACCGCCGACGGCCCGGCCCCGCTGGTGGGACGGTCAGGGTTGCTGGAGTGAGCGAAGCCGTGGAGGTTCCACACGGCAGCCCGCTCCTACTATGAGAGCCTTGGCCTGCGCCCCGCCGAGTCGGCGTGAGCGCAGAACGTTGCTCAACACGTTCGCATACGGGCGGCAGAGATACCCGACCAGGCGGGCCGCAACGACAGCCGTTCTAGTAGTGTCACCAAGGTTGAGATCAGTAAGCACTGATCGTTCAGTTGACCCAATTGCAGGCGGCGGCGATCTCATCCACGATGGGAGCAACGCCTGCTGGAGAACAAGCTTGTAACGCTCTAGAAAGAGCTCCCAACTGGGGGCGTTTTTATGGCTGCTTTCTGGACTTTCCTGGCGTCCATCCAGACGCCCGCTGTGACCTTCATATTTGGCCTCTTGGCTCTCATCATTGGTGCCCTCTTCAACTCGCACCTCAATCGCAAGCGAGACGACCGCCAGCGATTGCAGGAGATGAAGTCCGTAGCTGCAGCCTTGTATGGCGAGATCATCATGCTCCGGCCTCAGGTGGCTAACCTGGCGACGATCGTGGCCAAGGCCTACTTTCAGAGAGGTGACATCAGGAATCCGTTTTTGAGGTTCGATGAGACCATGCTCGAACGGAACACGCTAAGGGACCCGGCCCTTTATCCCGCATTGCCTTCCAAGCTGGGACTGTTGCAGCCGGAATTGGTGCTAGGCGTCACCAAATTCCATGCAGATTACCAAGCCGTACGTGACTGGTTCCCAAAGCTCATTGAAAGCGAAAAACGGGCGTTCAGCTATAGCGTTGGTTCGATGCTTGAACCTGCACGCGACTGTGTGCTGGGGGCAAATCCGATGCTTCGGCAGCTTGAGAGCCTCCTAGACATTAGGGTGCCTGCCACTGATCCCGACATGAAGAACGTGGCTACTGCGATCGACATGGAGGAGAGGGAGTTCCGCCAGAACCCATAGAAGAAGGCCCCATCACTCGGTGAAGCCTTTTCTTGCGAGCGCACCCTTTTTGGGCAAAGGGGCCAACCAGCGGGTCGAGATAGTGATCACGTCTCAGTAGTCGTTCCAGAAGTCCGTGATCTTATCAAGAAACTCGTCACACTTCTCAGTCCGCCACGTGACTGGCGAGCTAGGATGCAGCAGCATGTACTGCCCGTTGGCGCACTCGAATTTGCTTCGGTCGGCGGCGAGTATCCAGTTAATGATGCTCTTTAAAGCGCTAGAATAGCTGTTCGCGAAGAGGTGGTCTGGCACATTGTAAAGTAGGCCTTCTAGGAAGTAGGACGGAGCCAAATCGCCCTCGATCATGCCGTCGTCGACCATCCTGTTCCGCATATTATTTACGATGCGGATCATGTTCTTGAACCAGGTATTGGTCGCCTGGTGCTTGGTCGTGCAGTTGCTCATGTGGAGCTTGGGATAATTGATGATGCGAGTGCCGTTTGCGTCCCAGAAACAGATGCCTTCTGCGAAGTTTTCGTTATTCATCCCGTCAAATCGGAAGTATCGGCGGAAGGTCATGCAGGGGAGCACGTCAGTGTCGCGGCGGCTCCCCGACGCCTCGATGCGGATGGCTTTCGTCCCCACCTCCACCTTGCCGGGATAGTTTGCTTGAAGCCAGGCGATCACCTGTGTCTTAAACTCGGTGTAGCTGTAAGACGCGTTTGCATACTCATTCTGGAAGCGTTCCTTGCGATCTTCAGGCAGCGCTTCCAGGTCGTACTGAAAGGCGTTGTCGAAGCGCAGCACTATGTCCACGTCGCTGTCCCGACCGACGACGTTCGTATCGTTGCCGTAGGAACCCTGCAGGAAACTCTCAAACGACCGCGCATAGTAAGGGGAGTTCTTGTGGTCGAGCACGGCCTTGACGGTAGCGTAGGTATCTCTCGATTGCTGGCTGGCACCCACTGCGGACCATGTATCGAGTTGTTCTTCTGAAATGGCCATAAGTATCCCCTACAGCAAGAATTCTTTGAGTTCGTTTTCGTACTTCCGGTACGACTGCGTCCCCCGTTGATGCAGGAGACCGAGCTTCCGTTTGTCGTGTTCGAAAAGGTCCGTGGCGAGCTCGGGCGACGTGTATGGCTCGTTTACTCGGATCGTCTTGACCTTACCGAATAGCACCTCGCGAAGCTGCTCCATCGACTGAGTGTTGATCTCCATGGCCTTCTGGAGGAGACGCAGAGAGGGCCACCAGTTGGTGAGCCACCAAACCAGACTCTTCCACCGCCTGGCCGCGGGATACTCGCCCACCCCTATGCTTACGATGCGGAGTCGAGCAGGATCGATCGCAAGTGAGCCAGTTGCGTCTGCTATTGCGTAGAGCGTTGGATTGTTGGCGCAGAATCCACCGTCGGCTAGCAGGAAGGCCCCGTTTGTTGTCGTCGTGACGTACTTCCGACAGAAGAACGGGTAGGCCGAGCACGACGCCTGGACGGCGTCACTGATGGTCGCTCCAAATCCAGGAACGAAGCTCGCTTGACTTGAATATGCCAGCTTCACATCCGTCTTGAAGATCATGGGCCGTTCTTCGGTCCACTTCGTCGTCACGATCCCCACATCGGTCTTGAAGGCGTCAAATCGGCGGTCCCCGAAGACCTCGTCGGCCAGTTCTGCCAATGCGGCGGACTTGCTCGCCGGAAGCACCTTTCTCATGATCTTCACCACGTGCCGTTCGTAGAGCTCGTGGATTTCTTCAGCGCTATACCCGAGCGCAAGCAGGGCCGCGATGATAGATCCGGTGCTGGTCCCAAAGATCAGGTCAAAGGTCTCGTACAAGGGCTTCCCGGTAAGAGCCTCAATCTGACGCAGGACTCCTATCGTGTAGAAGCCCTTCGCTCCCCCACCGTCAAGGCTCAAAACTCGAAAGTAGTCCTCGGGCACGTGACGCTCGCATGCTGAGTCTTTTGAGGATTGTCACAGACCCGCGGCAATACTGCCAGTGAAGAAGAAGTTAGGCATCAGCTTCCAAGCGCGATATCGCGGGGTGAAAGCCTTGTTGCCGAAATGGGCGCAGGTAAGAGCGCCTCTCTGCTGCAGACGGTGAAGGAGTTCGGCGGCTACAGCTTGTCGGCACGTACGACATGTACAGGGGCGACGTGATTTTCATCACGGAATGCGAGTACATTCCGTTGGCGGTGCTAAGGGCAAGCGCAGTTTGTCACGCGCGGCATCAGGTGGAGGGCCTTTGACGCACACAACCTTGTCAGCGAACGCAAGATTCGTGGTTTCTGTTCCGGGTCGCATGTCGCTATTGGCCAGCCCCAGAACATAGTCGTAGAGAAGCTCTCTCATCTCACGCGCGCGGCCCTTCGCCGCCAAAGTGTGCAACAGCTAATTTATTGATGTAATTGAAAATACTGGTAGCGGAGGAGGGATTTGAACCCCCGACACGCGGATTATGATTCCGCTGCTCTAACCAACTGAGCTACTCCGCCCCGGGACGCAAATGGTCCGAGAGAGCTGCGGTGGCAGGGCCGACCGAAGCGCCGCGACTTATTAGGTTTGGTGTCGCGGGCTGTCAAGCGAAAGCGGGGCAGGGCGGCAATCCCCGGCCCGGGCGCCCGGCCCGTGCGAATCCGGGCGTTGCCGGGCAAATGCGGCCGCCGCGGGGTCGAAAACTCCGGCCTTTACCCAGAAAAGCCACAAACTTAGGGTGCCCGTAGAGGCAAGGGGCATCGAGGGTAGGAAAATGCAGAGGCTGTATCGGTCCGTCTGGGCGCTCGCTGGCGTCCTGTTTCTTGTGCTTGGGCTCTCGGTGGCAATGGCCGCCGACAGCAAGGTGACGCTGCTCAAGGGCGTCGACCTCCCCGGTTTCGATTACGCGGTGGTCAAGGGCGTCGATCTCAAGGGCTGCCAGGCGGCCTGCACCGGTGACAGCATCTGCCGCGCCTTCACCTTCAACGAAAAGGCCGGATGGTGCTTCCTCAAGGGCAGTGCGGCCGAGGAACAGCCGTTCAAGGGCGCCACCTCGGGCAAGCTGACGCTGGTTCCGGCGGCCGACGTCACCGCCGCCGTGCGGCAGGCGGAAATCCCTTTCCCGGCGCAGGACCTCGTCGACGGGGCCCGCTATTTCGCTGCCAGCCTTGCCACCACCGATGTGCCGCCGCCCGGCGTCTCCTATGCCGATCTGGTGGCCTCCGGCGACGATGCGGTGGCGCAGGCCAACCCCTCGGCCGCGCTGGTGTCCTATCGCCAGGCGCTGGCGATCAACGGCAACGATCCGGCGCTCTGGCTGAAGCTGGGGCAGGTCGTGCTGGACCGGGCCGTGGCCACCAACGGCCAGTCCGAGAGCTATGATTTTGCCGTCACCGCCACCTATGCGTCGCTCAACGGCCTGCTGCGCGCCAGTGAACTGGGCGCGCGCGCGCGCGCCCTCAGCCTCCTCGCGCAGGCGCTGGAGCGCCGCGAGATGTGGCGCGAGTCGATTGCCACCTATCGGAGCAGCGTGGCGCTGATCGACGATGCCGGGCTGCAGGCGCGGCTCGACAAGGTGGTGGCCGAGCATGGCTTCCGCGTCGTTTCCAACCAGGTGGATTCGGAGGCGGCGACGCCACGCATCTGCGCGGTGTTTTCCGATCCGCTGCCGGCCGGCGACACCGACCTGTCGCAATATGTGGTGGTCGAGCAGGCGCCGCAGGTGGCGGTGGAAAACGATGGCAGCCAGATCTGCCTGACCGGCGTCGATTTCGGCAAGCGCTACACCATCAAGCTGCGCGCCGGGCTGCCTTCGGCCGGCAACGAGACGCTGCGCGACGACGTGCTGCTCAACGTCTATGTCCCCGATCGCTCGCCCTTCGTGGGCTTTGCCAACAATGCCTATGTCATGCCCGCCGGGCTGGGCGGCGGCCTGCCGATCACCTCGGTCAATGCCGAGACGGCCGAAGTGGTGATCTACCGCATCGGCGATCGCTCCATCGCCACGGCGGTGCGCAATGGCACCTTCCAGAGAATGCTCGACGGCTATTCGGCCGAGGACGTGGCCAACCAGAATGGCGAAAAGGTCTGGGAGGGCGAGGTCGACCTGGCCCGGGCCCAGCCCAACGAAATGACCACCACGGCCATTCCGGTGACCGATGCCCTCAAGGACACGCAGCCAGGGGCCTATGTCATCACCGCCAAGGTGAAGGGCGTCGAGCAGGAATATTGGCGCGAAATGGCCACGCAGTGGTTCATCATCACCGATCTCGGCCTGACCACGGTCGATGGCGAGGATGGCGTGCATGCCTTTGTGCGTTCGCTCACCGATGCCAGTCCGGTGGCCGGCGCCACGGTGCGGCTGGTGGCCGTCAATAACGAGATCCTCGGCGAAACCACCAGCGATGCCGACGGGCGTGCCGATTTCGCGCCGGGTCTGGCTCGCGGCGAAGGCGGCCGGGCGCCGCAACTGCTCAGCGTGGAAACCGCCGACGGCGACTATGCCTTTCTCGATGTCAGCAAGACGGCCTTCGATCTCACCGATCGCGGCGTCGAAGGCCGGGCATCGCCCGGTCCGCTCGATGTGTTCGCCACGACCGAACGCGGCGTCTACCGCCCGGGCGAGTTCGTCTACTTCACGGCGCTGGTGCGGGATGCCAAGGCCCAGGCCGTCACCAGTCTGCCGCTGACCATGCAGGTCGAGCGGCCCGATGGGGTGATCTCGGACACCGAACTGCTCAATGACGGCGGCGCCGGTGGCTATTTCGCCGAGATCGCGCTGGTCGGCGGCGCCATGCGCGGCTCCTGGCAGATCCGTCTCTATGCCGATCCCAAGGGCGAGGCGCTGAGCAGCACCAGCTTCCTCGTCGAGGATTTCGAACCCGAGCGGCTGGCCTTCGAGGTCAAGGCCGCGGATGCGCCGATGGTGCCCGGCGAGGTGACGGCCGTCGATGTCTCGGCCAGCTATCTCTACGGCGCCACGGCACCGGGGCTGGCGATCGAGGCCGATGCCATCATCAAGCCGACGACGTCGCTGGCCGGCTTTGCCGGCTACACCTTCGGCCGCCAGGATGACCCGACGGAGTCGCAATACGAGCCGCTCGGCGTTGTCGGCACCACTGACGAGGCCGGCAACGCCGTGGCCGAACTGGTGCTGTCCGAGCCGCAGGTGAGCACAAGGCCGATGGAAGCGCGGATCAACCTCCGCCTCGTCGACAGCAATGGCCGCTCGATCCAGCGCAGTCTCTTCCGGCCGGTCCTCGCCGATACCGATCGTCTCGGCGTCAAGCCACGCTTTGAAGGGGGCGAAGGGCTGGGCGAGGGCATGGCCGCCGGTTTCGACATCATTGCGGTGTCGCCGGACGGCAAGGCCATCGACAAGCCGGACCTGAGCTGGACGCTGTCGCGCATCGACACCAACTACCAGTGGTACCGCGACAGCGGCATCTGGAAATGGGAGGCAATCTCCACCACGCGCCTCGTCGCGAACGGTATCGTGGACGCCACGGCGGCGGGCCCGGTTGCCGTTTCCGCGCCGGTCGAGTGGGGTCGCTACCTCTTCGAGATCGAGAGCAGCGGCGACGGGGCAACCTCGACCAGCTACTCCTTCTATGCCGGCTACTATTATCCGGAAGCCGGATCGGACACACCCGACACGCTGCAGGTGGCGCTCGACAAGCCGGCCTATCGCGCCGGCGAAACCGCCGTGCTCAAGCTCGACCCGCAGTTTGCCGGCACGGCTCTGGTGATGGTGGTGGATGATCGCATCATCGACATCAAGTCGGTATCGGTTCCCGCCGAAGGTGCCTCGGTCGAGCTGCCGGTCACATCCGAATGGGGGCCGGGCGCCTATGTCACGGCCATCCTCTATCGCCCCTCCGATGCGGCCGAGAAGCGGATGCCGGCGCGGGCCCTCGGGCTCGCCTATGCCGATGTCGATCCGGGCGACATGAAGCTCGATGTGAGTTTCGACGTGGTCAAGGAGTCCCGGCCGCGTGCGCCGCTCGAGGTCACGGTCAAGCTCGGCAATGCCAAGGCCGGTGACACCGCCTATGTCGCCGTCGCGGCGGTAGACCTGGGTATTCTCAACATCACCAACTTCCAGACGCCCGATCCCGATGGCTGGTACTTTGGCCAGCGTCAGCTCGGCGTGGAATTCCGCGACCTCTATGGTCAGCTGATCGATCCGACGCAGGGACTGGCCGGGGCACTGCGCTCCGGCGGTGACGGCGAGGGCGGCCGCTTCGGCACTCCGCCGGCCACCACGGTGCTGGTGGCCCAGCATTCGGGCATTGTCGAGGTCGGTGCCGATGGTACGGCGACGGTGAGCTTCGACATGCCGGACTTCAACGGCACCGTGCGCCTGATGGCCATGGCGTGGACGGCAGCTGCCGTCGGCCATGCGCAGCAGGATGTCATCGTGCGCGATCCCGTGGTGGTCAATCTCAGCCCGCCGCGCTTCCTCCGTCTCGATGACACGTCGCGTCTCCTCGTCGAGGTCAACAATGTCGCCGGCGCTGCCGGTGCCTATACGGTCGAACTGGTGACGGGCGACGGTCTCTCCACCCGGTCGGCCAAGACCACGAGCGACTTGGCGGCCAGCGGCCGCGTCTCGCTCAATCTCGATCTGACCGCCACCGCCATCGGCGACCAGGCGCTCAAGGTCCTGGTCACCGGGCCGGGCACGTCGCTGATCAAGGAACTGACGCTGGGTGTCCGGCCTGCCAGCGGGCCGCGCACCACCAGCACGCTGGTGCCGATTGCGCCGGGTGAAACCGTCGTCATCGACAAGAGCTATGTCGAGGGGCTGATCCCGACCTCGGGTGTGCTGACGGCAGCCATCGGTCCGGTCGCCCGGCTCGACGTGCCGCGGCTGCTGTACTCGCTCGATCGCTATCCCTATGGCTGTGCCGAGCAGGTCTCCAGCCGGGCCTTCCCGCTGCTCTATCTCAACGAGGTGGCGCAGATGATCGGGCTGGGCTCCGACGATGCGCTCGACCAGCGGGTCAAGGATGCAATCGGCAACCTGCTCTCCAAGCAGTCGTCCAATGGCAGCTTCGGGCTCTGGGGACCGTTCAGCAGCTCGGACATGTGGCTCGATGCCTACGTGACCGACTTCCTGCTGCACGCGCAGGCCGAAGGCTATGCGGTTCCGGACCTCGCCCTGTCGCGGGCGCTGGACAATCTGGGCAACCAGGTGAGCTACGCTGCCGACTTCAGCAATGGCGGCGAAGACGTCGCCTATGCGCTCTATGACCTGGCACGTGCGGGCCGGGCCACCATCGGCGACCTGCGCTACTATCTCGAGGCCCGCCTCGATGCCTTCGCCACCCCGCTGGCCAAGGCCCAGCTGGGTGCGGCTCTGGCGCTCTACGGCGACCGTGCCCGGGCGGCGACAGCCTTTACGGCTGCCGTCGACAGCCTGGCGGAGGTCAAGGAGAACCGCACCAGCTATCGCTCGGACTATGGCAGCAAGCTGCGCGACACTGCCGCCGTGCTGGCGCTGGCAGCCGAGTTCACGCCCTCGGGTGTGGACCTCTCGGCTCTGGCCGACGACCTTGCCACGCAGACCGATCTCGTCCGCTACACCTCCACCCAGGAGGAAGCCTGGACGCTGATTGCTGCCGCCGCAGTGGCCCGTGAAACGGCCGACAGCTCGGTCACGGTGAATGGCGAGGCCCTCTCGGGCTCCGTCTACCGGCACTACGATCAGTCCGAACTCGAGGCAGCCGACGTGACGGTGGTCAACAATGACAACCGGCCGACGGAAGCCAAGATCTCGGTCACCGGCATTCCGGTGGTACCGCCGGCTGCCAGCAACGAAGGGTTCGCCATCTCGCGCAGCTACTACACGCCGGAAGGCGAGCTGGTGACACTCGACGACGTGCAGCAGAACGACCGCTACGTGGTGGTCATCACGGTGACGCCGTCCACCCTCGGCTCGGGCCAGTACATGGTGGCCGATCCACTGCCGGCCGGGTTCGAGATCGAGAACCCGAACCTGCTCGAGGGCTCGGGCGTCGCCGATCTCTCCTGGCTCACCGTCGATCAGCCGGTGCATTTCGAGGCGCGGACCGATCAGTACGTGGCGGCCTTCCGCTTCAGCGCGACGACGGCCAGCGTCACCACGGCCTATATGGTGCGCGCCGTGACGCCGGGCAGCTTCGTCCTGCCCGGTGCGACGGTCGAGGACATGTATCGTCCTGAACTGCGCGGCAACACCGATGCCGGCAACATCGAGGTGGCGGCCACCGGGCCGTGACACCGATGCGCACAAAAACTCAGTCCCGGCGCGCGCCACGCGTGCCGGGGCTGCTGACCGCAGCGCTGATCGTCCTCGGCTTCGTTGGGCTGATGACCACGTCCTACGGCCTCGCGGTGCTGCGCGATCTGCGCGCCTCGCTGCCGGCGACGCCGGATGTCGCGACCATCCCCGTCTCCACCGAAGTGTTGGACCGGAACGGCCATTTGTTGCGTCCGTTCACCACTGCCGGCGGCCGCTGGCGGCTACCGGTGGACCTCACTCAGGTCGACCGGCGCTTCATCGACATGCTGATCGGCTATGAGGACCAGCATTTCGATACCCACCATGGCATCGACTGGTCCGGCATCCTGCGCGCCGCCGGGCAGTATGCAACCGCCGGCCACATTGTTTCGGGCGGCTCGACGCTCACCATGCAGGTGGCGCGCCTGCTCGAAAGCGAGTCGACGCGCAACCTGACTGCCAAGTTGCGGCAGATGGTGCATGCCGACGCGCTGGAGCAGCGGCTGGGCAAGGATGACATCCTGACGCTCTATCTGACGCTGGCACCTTATGGCGGCAATATCGAGGGCGTGCGGGCCGCCAGTCTGGCGTATTTCGGCAAGGAGCCGAGCCGCCTCACCACCGCCGAAGCGGCGCTGCTGGTCGCCTTGCCGCAGTCGCCCGAAGCGCGGCGGCCCGATCGCGATCCGCAGGCGGCGCTGGTCAGCCGCAACATGGTGCTCGACCGCCTGTCGGGGGCCGGCGTCATCGGTCACGACGAAGCCGAGGCGGCAAAGAGCGAGCCCATCCCCACGGCGCGCCGCGAGTTCCCCATGCTGGCGGCACATCTCGCGCAGGTCGCGACCAACACCCGCCCCGGCGTGCGTCGCATTCCGCTGACCATCGACCGGCAGTTGCAGCAGTCGCTTGAAAAGCTGGGCGCCGTGCGCGCTGCCGAACTCGGGCCCAAGGTCTCGGTCGCCATCGTCGTCGCCGATCAGGCGACCGGCAATATTCTTGGCTCGGTCGGCTCCGCCGGTCTGTTCCAGACAGAGAGCGATGGCTTCATCGACATGACCACCGCCGTGCGCTCGCCCGGCTCGACGCTGAAGCCGCTGATCTACGGGCTCGGCTTCGAGCTCGGCCTGGCGCATCCCGAAAGTCTGATCGAGGATCGTCCGACGGCGTTCCGCAACTACGTGCCGGTCAATTTCGACGGCTTTTCGCGTGGCACCGTCACCATCCGGCAGGCGCTGACGCAGTCGCTCAACATTCCCGCCGTTGTCGTGCTCGATGCGGTCGGCACGGCGCGGCTGGTGTCGCGGATCAAGCGCGCCCATGCGACGCCACTGCTGCCCTATGACACGGCGCCGAGCCTTGCCATCGGGCTTGGTGGCGTCGGCGTGACGCTGCGCGATCTGGTGTCGATCTATGCCGCCATCGCCCGCGGCGGCTCGCCTGTGGTCCTCAAGGATGGCGCCTCCATCGTGCCACCCGACGAGGCCATCGCCGCGCCGGTGCTCGATCCGCTCGCCGCCTGGTATGTCAGCGACATCCTGCGCGATGTGCCGCCGCCGCTCAACGGATCGCCGGGCCGCATCGCCTACAAGACCGGCACCTCCTATGGCTATCGCGACGCCTGGGCCATCGGCTTTGACGGCAAGACGGTGATTGGTGTGTGGGTGGGCCGTCCGGACAATGTGCCGGTTCCCGGCATCGCCGGTTTCACCGCCGCGGCGCCCATCCTGTTCGAGGCCTTTGACCGGCTCGGCTCGAAGACCGCGCCGTTCCCCAAGGCGCCGAAGGGCGCCATCATTGCGGCCAATACTGACCTGCCGGCGCCGCTCAGGCGCTTCCGCCACCCCGATACGCAGATGACCAGGCGGGATGCGGCGCCCGAAATCGCCTTTCCCAGCGACGGCACCGATCTCGACCTCGGAATGGCCACCGGGGACGCGGCGCCGCTGGTGATGAAGATCCGCAATGGCGTGCCGCCCTTCACCTTCTTTGCCAATGGCGCGCCGATCGGCCAGTCGGCCTTCGCCCGGCAGAACGTCTGGCAGCCGGACGGCGCGGGCTATGTGACGCTGTCGGTGGTCGATGCCGAAGGCCAGTCGGACAACGTCAAGGTGTTCCTCGAGTAATCATCTCGGCGGCCTTCTCGGCGATCATGATCACCGGAGAATTGGTGTTGCCCGAGGTGATGGCCGGCATGATCGAGGCATCGACCACGCGCAGGCCACCGAGGCCGTGCACCCGCAATTGTGCGTCCACCACCGCCATCGGGTCACTGCCCATCTTGCAGGTGCCGACGGGGTGAAAGATCGTCGTGGCGATGTCGCCGGCTTTCTGCGCCAGTTCGGCGTCGCTGGCAAACTGCGGCCCGGGCAGGAATTCTTCCGGCGCGAACTGCCGGACGGCAGCGGTCTGCATCAGCGCACGCGCGTGGCGGATGGAATTGGCCGCCACCAGCCGGTCGGCTTCGGTCGAGAGATAGTTCGGCCGGATCTTCGGGGCCTCGGCCGGGTTCGCACTTTCCATGTGAATGGAGCCGCGGCTCTCGGGCCGCAGGTTGCAGACCGAGACCGTCACCGCGCCGAACCGGTGCAGCGGTTCGCCCAGCCGATCGGTGGAGAGCGGCTGCACATGATATTCGAGGTCGGGCGTCGCCAGCCGTGCATCGGACTTGGCAAAGATGCCGAACTGGCTCGGTGCCATCGACAGCGGCCCGCTGCGCCGCAGCGCATATTCGAGGCCCATTCCCGCCCGGGTCCAGAGGTTGTGGTAGCGGGTGTTGAGGGTCTGCGCGTCGCGTACCTTGAACACGGTGCGGATCTGCAAATGGTCCTGCAGGTTTTCACCCACTCCGTCGAGGCGATGCCGGGTTTGAATACCCAGTTGCCCCAGCACCTCCGGCCTGCCGATGCCCGAAAGCTCGAGTATCTTGGGCGAGTTCACCGCTCCGGCCGCGAGGATGACTTCGCGGCCCGCCATCGCCTCCGTGATCTGCCCGCGATGGCTGACGCGGATGCCGGTGACCCGCGTGCCCTCGAGGATCAGGCTCTGCGTCTCGGCGTGGGTCAGCACCCGCAGGTTCTTGCGATGCAGCACCGGGCGCAGGAAGGCCTTGGAGGTATTCCAGCGCACGCCGGCGCGCTGGTTCACCTCGAAATAGCCGGCGCCGAAATTGTCGCCGCCATTGAAGTCGGTGACCGGCGGAATGCCGAGCTCGCCGGCGGCCTTCTCGAAGGCGTCGAGGATCGGCCAGTTGAGGCGCTGGCGTTCGACGCGCCATTCGCCGCTCTCGCCATGCAGCGCCGTCTCACCGGCATGGTGCCGTTCCGACTTGCGGAAATAGGGCAGCACATCGTCCCAGCCCCAGCCGGCATTGCCCATCTGCCGCCAGCCGTCATAATCGGCGGCCTGGCCGCGCATGTAGATCATGCCATTGATCGACGAGCAGCCACCCAGCACCTTGCCACGCGGATAGGGCAGGGCGCGGCCATTCAGGCCGGCCTCCGGCTCGGTCCGCATCATCCAGTCGGTGCGCGGATTGCCCATGGCGAACAGGTAACCGATGGGTATATCGACCCAGTGATACCGGTCGCTGCCACCGGCCTCGAGCAGCAGCACGCTGTTGCGCGGATCGGCGCTGAGCCGGTTGGCCAGTACACAGCCGGCCGAGCCGGCCCCGACGACGATATAGTCGTAGGTCCCCAGACTCATGAATGCAGGCAACGCGGCTTGTCCATGGCACGATCATAGCCGTTTCGGCCCGGCGCGCCATCCATCCGGAGGCTCAGCCGGCAGGTTTTGGACCGTTGCCGACAGACTGCCGGTTGCGCGAGCCGTCGTAGTCTTCCTCGGTCGCCGGATGCGGGTCCGCCACATCATTGTTGGCGGACGTTCCGGGGCCGGTCGGCAGGCCGTCGCGCTTGCCACTCTTGTCGGCGGGCTTGTTGTCCTTGTCCATCTGCTTCTCCTTTACGGGCGTGCAACCAGCGGTCGATACCGTTGGTTCCAAAGCCGCTTGCGCGGCGCGAGCGCGCCGTGCAGCATCGGCGTAACAACAAGACCAGCGGCGGGGGAGGCCGGTTCATGGGGCAGGGCGTTGCCATCCTCGGGATTTTCGTTGCCGATCTGGCGTTTCGCGCCGGGCGCATGCCCGCCGTCGGCGAGACGATCAGCGGCAGTGGCTTCAAGATGGGGCCGGGTGGCAAGGGGTCGAACCAGGCGGTGGCCGCAGCGCGTGCCGGTGCCGGGGTGGTCTTCATCTCCCGCATCGGTCGCGACGATTTCGGCCGTGTGGCGCTGGCGACCTGGGAGCGCGAGGGGATCGTCGCCCGGGTCGAGCATGATGCCGAACGGCCCACCGGTGCCGCCTTCATCTATGTCAACGACAGCAGCGGCGAGAACGCCATCATCGTGGTGCCCGGAGCGGCAGCGGCCATCACCCCGGCCGACATCGACACCGCGGCCGATGCCATCCGCAATGCGTCGGTGTTCGTCACCCAGCTCGAGCAACCCGTCGACGCGGCGCTGCGTGGTCTCGAGATCGCCCGTGCGGCGGGGGTCACCACGATCTTCAATCCGGCACCGGCCGAACCGGTCCCCGATGCCATCTATCGGTTCTGCGACTATGTCACGCCCAACGAGTCCGAGGCGTCGCTGCTCACCGGCGTCGGCGTCGCGACGCTGGACGATGCCCGGCGGGCCGGGGACGTCTTTCTCGGCAAGGGGGTGGGCACGGCGCTGATCACGCTGGGCGAGGCCGGTGCGCTGCTGCACACACGCCAGCAGTCGCTCCATATCCCGGCCGTTGATGCCGGCGCGGTGGTGGAGACCGCCGGTGCGGGGGATGCCTTCAACGGCGGTTTTGCGGCGGCCCTGGCGCGCGGCGATAGCCCCGAGGACGCCGCACGCTTTGCCGCGGCGCTTGCCGGCATTTCGGTGACCCGGCCGGGTACCGCCCCGTCCATGCCGATGCGCGAAGAGGTCGAGGCGCTGCTCAGGCGATAGCCTAGGTCAGCTTGCCTGCATCGAGCGCCGCGATGATCCAGTCGCGGTATTTCTGCTCCTTGTCGGGGATCTCCGGGATAACCCTTGAGGCCTCCTCCATGAAAAAGCGGTAGTCGCGCCCCATCGCCTCGCCGCGTCCGGTATGCATGTCGATGGCAAATTCCGGGATCTCCGGCAGTTGCTCGCCCAGCGTCACCGACTGCTTGGCCCAGTTGGCCATGTCGTCGCTGGTCCGGTCCTTGAGGCCGGCAGCCATCACCCGCACGGCGTGCACGGCAAACAGGAACCGGTCATGCGTTGGCCGCGGATAGCGCTTGTGCATCTGGAACAGGGTTTCGATCAGGACCGGGGCCGAAAGGTTGCCGGCGCCCACGTCCTCCACCGAGATCACGCAAAGCCGCGACCACAGCATCTCCTCCATCTCGGGGCTGGTGATGTACATCTCCCAGGCGAGCAGCAGCGCATTGTCCAGCATGCCGCGCCGGATGCATTTCTGCAGCGCCGAGATCACCTCGTCGGCGGGAAAGCCGTTCTCGGTGGTCGTCCGCTGCCAGGGGTCGGGTGCCTGCTTGACCTTGACCATCGCTCAGGCTCCCGCGGCCCAGCTGGCGAGCTGGTGCCAGAGTGTGGGGTAGCCGTCCCAGTCGCAGAATGTCGGCGGCGCCCAGTGCGGACCGCAGTCGGAGGTGAAGGCCACCGAGCGGCCCTTGCCGAAACTGCCGGCGGCTATCAGCACCTGTTCGCCTGCAGTGGCCACCAGGGTCGCATCGGGCTTGATGGCAACTTCGTTGAGGCCGAGCAGTGCCGGCCAGCTGGCGGCCAGCCCGGCGACGATCGGATGCGTCGCGTCGGCGACCTTCGGCACCAGCCCCTGCGGCGCCTCGATTCGATCGTCGGCGCGCTGCATGGTCACCGGCAGCACGTCCTCCACCGGACTGCCGGCATACTTGGCCTTGCCGTCAATGCCCTGAAACGTCATGTAGCCGCCGATCATCACCAGGCCGCCGCCGGCCAGCACATAGTCGCGCAGCGACTCCAGCCGGTTGGGCATCGACACCGAGCGCACGAAGGTATCGGGGTGCAGCAGCAGCGTATTGGCGCCGATGTCCGAGAGCATGACGCAGTCATATTTCGCCAGCTCTTCGGGCGTCTGCGGAAAGTCGCGCGAGGCGATGTGCGAGGGCTGGAAATCCACCGTCCAGCCATTGGCCTCGAGGGCATCGCGCAGCCAGCGTACGCCCTCGTTGTATTCGGTGGTGGTGAAGCTGTCGAAACCCTTCTGGTGGATCGAATGGGTCGTCCAGGACTCGCCGGCGATCAGTACGCGTTTGGTCATCACAAGTCTCCTTTGCGCGGCGGCGCCACGGATTCACGTTCAATCAGTTGCACGGGCAGAATGGTCAGCATCGGCGCCGGCTCGCCGGTGAGCAGCGAGAACAGGGCCTGGAATCCGGCCCGCCCCAGAGCGTCGATGGGCTGGCGGATGGCGGTGAGGGGCGGGTTGAACAGTTCGGTCAGCGGCATGTCGTCGAAGGCGACGACCGACATCTGGCGGGGCACCGATATGCCCGCCTGCTTGAGCCCCTGCATCACGCCGATGGTGATGTAGTCGCTCGATCCGATAATGGCGGTCGGCGGGGTTCGCGCCTTGAGAAAATCCAGTGTCGCCTGGCGCGCGAAATCGGATGAGAAGCTGCCGCCGGCCAGCAGCGGCTTGCGCACCGTCAGCCCGGCCTCGCGCATGGCGCGCTGGAAACCGGCCCGCCGCTGCTCCACGGTATGGAGCCCGGCAGGTCCCCCGATATAGGCGATGTATTCGTGCCCGGCCTCGATCAGGTGGCGGGTTGCCGTGTAGGCGCCGATCTCGTTCTCGATGAAGACCCGTGGCACGACGACGTCGGGAATGTCCTCGTCGAGCAGCACCACGTTCTTCCGCTTGCCGATCAGCGCGGCCAGCGTGCCGTCATCGGGGGTGTTGGTCATCATGATCAGCCCGTCGACATGCCGGTCGTGCAGGCGGTTGAGCGCGGCGATCTCGCGCTGCCGGTCGGACCGGGTCGAGGACATGAAGATGGCGTAGCCGTGCCGGTCGGCCTCGTCTTCCACGACCGAGGCGAGCTCGGCAAAGAACGGCTCCCGGATTTCGGGGGCGACCAGGCCGATGGCCTCGGTCTTGCCGGTGGACAGCCGGCGCGCCAGCAGGTTGGGGCGGTACTCCAGTTTGGCGATGGCGGCGTCGATCCGGGCCGCGGTGGCGGCCGGCAGTTCAATGCGGCGGTTGATGTAGCGGGACACCGTCGTCGGTGACACTTTGGCGTCGAGCGCCACATCATGTATTGTCGCCATCCTGCCTCTCCCCTGACGAATACAGTCTAGCGTCAGGGCTGCAATTCAGTAAAGCGGTTTCGTAAAGCGGTTGCGTAATCCGTAGCCCGTGCCGCGGGCGCGGTCCGTCGCTGGCAGGTGTCCATTTTGGCTGTGCAAAATGCATCTCCGGCTATTGCGCTCGACCTGCCTGGGCGGTCGCGCGCATAGCTTCAGGAGCAGACCGGCGGCCGACAACACCCGGATTCGTTAATTTTCTTTCAATTCCGCTATGCGCGAGCCATGTTTGAGATATGCGTCTGGCGCATGTCTCTGCGACCTTCACCATGGCGGTCCGTCCGCCCCAAGCGCGTCTGCTAGGCAGTCCGCACAGGAACTGCTCCAATTCGCTGTCCTGCTCAGAAACTGCGCCTCGGTCCCGCAGCTCGGTTCCGCCACGCCATCAAGCAGTTGAGAATCAAAAACGAATCACCCCGCACGAGGGTCATCGGCAGATCTCTTGCCGACCCCCGGGACGGGGCATCTGCTCATGTTTTAGGCGTTGTCGCTAAATATTCATCTGCGACAGTGGTGTGAAATCCGGGTGTGATCTCGTTTGTCACATAAAGTACAAATACATTGATCTTAACCAGTTATGAATTTCCAGTAAGCGCCGGGGCTTGCGTCTGACAACTGTTTGCGCCTCAATCGATGATACGGCCGGATATTGCAGGTCGTGCAAGTTGTTGAGGTGTGATGATGCCGGCGATTCTATTGTCTTTGTGGCTATTGGTAGCCGTTCTTGAAATTGTGCTTGTCGGTCAGCCCGGCGGCCTAGCAAGTCAGGTAGCACTGTCCGGCTCAATTATTGCGGTATTGTTGTTCATGCGCATTGTGCGCATCGACGGCAAGTTCCGGCACATCTTCCTGGCACTGGGGTCTGTTGTGGTGTTGCGCTACGCCTACTGGCGAACGACCAGCACACTGCCGCCCGTCAGCGACCTCTGGTCATTCGTGCCCGGCATCCTGCTGTACGCCGCCGAGATGTACAGTATCGCCATGCTGGGGGTCAGTCTGTTCGTCAATGCTGACCCGAAAAAGCGCGGCGCCGCTCCGAAGTTCACCTCCGAAGAGGCTCCGCATGTCGACGTGCTGGTGCCCAGCTACAACAAGTCCAGCGACATCCTGGCGCTGACCCTGTCGGCGGCCAAGGCAATGGATTATCCGGCCGGCAAGCTGACCGTCACCTTGCTTGACGATGGCGCGACCGCCGAGAAGCTGCACTCTGCCGATCGCGCCGTGGCCGCTGCGGCGCAGCGCCGTGCTGCCGAACTCAAGGCGCTCTGCAAGAAGCTGGGCGTCGACTATCATGCCCGCGAGCGCAACGTGCATGCCAAGGCCGGCAACCTCAATGGCGGCCTCTCGGTGACGCGGGGCGATCTGGTTGTGGTGTTCGACGCCGACCACGCCCCGGAGCGGCACTTCCTCACCGAGACGGTGGGCTATTTCGCCCAGGATCCGCGGCTGTTCCTCGTGCAGACACCGCATTTCTTCGTCAATCCCGACCCGGTCGAGCGCAACCTCGGGACCTTCGGGAACATGCCGTCCGAAAACGAGATGTTCTACGGCCGCATCCAGAATGGTCTGGATCGCTGGAACGCTGCGTTCTTCTGCGGCTCGGCGGCCGTGCTGCGCCGCAAGGCGCTCGAGGAGGCCGGCGGCTTTGCCGGCATCACCGTCACCGAGGACTGCGAGACGGCGCTGGAACTGCACGCCAAGGGCTGGAACAGCATCTATGTCGACACGCCCATGGTGGTCGGGCTGCAGCCGGAAACCTTCGCCTCGCTGATCGGCCAGCGCGCCCGCTGGTGCCGCGGCATGGTGCAGTTGCTCATGCTCAAGAACCCGCTGCTCAAGCGCGGTCTCGGGTTTGCCCAGCGCATCGGCTATCTGTCGAGCAGCCTGTTCTGGCTCTTCCCCTTCGCCCGGCTCAGCTTCTTTGTGGCGCCGCTGCTGTTCATCCTCTTCAATCTCAAGATCTACGTCTCGTCGATGGAAGAGTTCTTCGCCTATGCGCTGACCTACCTGATCGCCAGCGAGATCATTCGCGGGTCGCTGTTCGGCAAGCTGCGCTGGCCCTGGATTTCCGAGCTCTATGAATATGCGCAGTCGGTGTTCCTGCTGCCGGCCATCGCCTCGGTGATCGTCTCGCCGCGTGGCTCGAAGTTCAATGTCACGGCCAAGGGCGACGATGTGTCCAGCGACCGCGTCTCGGAACTCTCGCTGCCCTATTTCATCATCTTCCTGGTCAGCCTGATCGGCATGGCGGTGTGCGTCTATCGCTATCAGGCCGAGCCTGAAATCAGCGGCCTGCTGGCGGTCGCCGGGGTCTGGCAGTTCGTCAACCTGCTGATCGCCGGCGCCGGTCTCGGCATCGTCACCGAACGGGCCGAAAAGCGGACGGCCAACCGCCTGCCCAGCCGGACCGCCATCGACGTGCTCGTCGGCAAGGACCGCTATCCCGCCCAACTCGAGAACATCTCGACGGCCGGTGCCTCGATCCGCTTCCTCGACGGCGTCGTGCCCCGGGTGCATCGGCAGCAAGCGGCGGTGCTGGAGCTTGTCGATGCCGCCGATCGCCTTGCCGGCAAATCCCTGCCGGTCACCTTCCAGGACGTCTCCGAAACCGGTGACCGGGTCGGCGTGGACTTCACGCTGCAGCCTGAGGACTACGCCATCCTGGCCGACCTGATGCTGGCCGACATGAGCCCGGTGCGGGCAGAGCGCGAGCTGCGCCGCAAGAACCGCGGCATGCTGCTGGCAACCTGGGACCTGCTTGTCTGGGCCCTGACCTCGCCGTTCCAGTTCTTCGTCCTGCTGATGGCCAGCAGTGACAAGGACGAAGAAGTCGTGGCCGAAATCGCGACGGCAAAACCGCGCAAGCGGCGTGCCGCCACCCCCCTCAAGACCAGAGCGGATGTAGCGTAATGCGTACCATTTCCAGTCTTCGTGCGGCCCTTCTGGGTGGCCTGTGTGTCCTCGCCCTGACGGCGCCGATGCGGGCCCAGGAGTCACCACTCGCCCTGATCGGCATCACCACCGTCGAGAATGCGACCGCCAACCAGATGGCGCCGCTGCCGGCAGATAGCCAGAGCCTGCTGTTTTCGGGCGAGACGGCCAGGCGGACCGTGCTGTTCGTGGCCGAGCCCGAGCAACTGGTCGGCGCCGCCGATCTCTACCTGACGGTGCAGTCGGCCGTATCGGTCGCGCCGGAATGGTCCAGGCTGACCGTCGCCGTCAACGACCAGATCGTGGGCACGTCCGAGCTCAAGGCCGGCGAGGCCTATCCGCTCAAATGGTCGGTGCCATCGGGTCTGCTGCAACCGGGCTACAACGCCGTTTCGCTGATCGTCAACCAGGCGCATCGCGTCGACTGCTCGGTCGATGCCACCTACGAGCTCTGGACGCGCATCGATCCGTTGCAGAGCGGTTTCGTCTTCCAGGCCGGCAGCCCGGCAGCGCCGGACTTCACGTCGCTGCTTGCCGCGGCCCGGACCCTCAACGGCACCACGCCGCTGCACGGCATTGTCGATGCGGCGGATACCGCCGGCACCAGCCGGCTGCTCTCGGCTTTCCAGACCCTCGCCATCGGCGCTGCAATCGACCGGCCGGCAGTCGACTTCTCCAGCACTCCCGGCAGCGGCCCGGGCATCGACCTGCTCATCGGCGGCCAGTCCGATCTCAGCCGGCGCCTGGCGGCGCAGGAGCTGCAGATGCCGAGCCTGCCCGGCGTCAATGTCGGGCGTCGCGCCGACGGGCGACTGGTGGTGGCGCTCGTTGCCAGCACGGACAGCGAGTTCTCGACTGCCCTCTCGCAACTGGCCGACGGCCTGCAGCAGGCGGCCATCGGCTCGCCCTCGGGTCTTGCCGCACTGGCGCAACTGAAGGGCCTCGCCCTGCCGGCCAATGGCAAGCTCAGCTTCGCCCAGCTCGGTGTGGACGGCCGCGATTTCGGCGGCCGCAACTTCACCCAGTCGGTGCGCTTCAAGCTGCCGACCGATTTCTATCCCGCCGACTATGCCCAGGCCGTGATCAATCTCGATGCGCTCTATTCGTCGGGCCTGGCTCCCGGGGCGGCGCTGCAGTTCAAGGTCAACAACCGCATCGTCTCGACCCTCAACCTGAGCGGCTCGCGCAGCGGCGAAGCCCGCGACCGGCGCCTGCCGATCGCCCTCTCGGCTTTCCGTCCCGGGGTCAACGAGATCGCCATCGATGCGACTCTCCCGGCCCGCATGGACGCCGAATGCGCGCCCGGGACCACGGCCAATAATGGCCGCCGCCTGCAGCTGTCGAGCAGTTCGGTTCTCGAACTGCCGACGCTGGCGCGCGTCGGCCGCTTCCCCGATCTCGGGGCCCTCGACAGCTCGATCACCGGTCGCGATGCCGCGGCCGAGCTGGCCGTCGTCACGCCCGGCGCGGGCGCCGTCGAAATGGGCGCCGCCGCCACCTTCCTGACGCGGCTGGCCTTCGGCTCGGGTCGCGTGGTGCCGGCACGGTTCGCCGCGTCTCTGAGCGCCGATGCGACGACGCCGCAACTGGTGGTCGGTTCGTCCGGCAAGCTGACGCCGGACGTCCGGCAGCGCCTGCCGGTCGATCTCGGGGCCAGTGCGGTCGCACCGGCCTACGAGTTCATGCCCAGGCAGCCGAATACCGTCGCCGCGCAGCCGGTCGAGCAGCCGGCAGCCCTGCCATCGGTCGAGACACTGACGGCCAGCGCCTCGACGGTCTTTGAGGATGTGAAATCTTCGCTCTACGGCCTCGGCAAGTCGGCTGGCCTCTCCATCGACGTGCTGCGGAGCGATGGTCTCGTGGCCGCCGCGCCGGTCATCGGCACCGATATCATGGTGGCGCAGACGCTCAACGACAGCGGCGCCGCGCCCATCACGGTGATCACCTCCGCCAGCGACGCACAGCTGGCCGAAGCCATGCCCAACCTCGTCGGCAACACCTGGTCGCGCATGGAGGGATCGGCGGTGGCGCTGGCGTCCACGGGCGAGCTGCTGCAGGCGGTCAAGGCGCGCGAGGTCCAGTATTATCCGGGCAGCGACTCGTCGCTGACCAACCTGCGGCTGGTCGCCGCCGGATGGCTCTCCAACACGCCCTCGATCTACGTGCTGCTGGTGCTGTTCTCGGCGCTGCTGCTCGGGGTTCTGACCCACGTGCTGCTGATCCGGACCCGGAGGCGCTCGTGAAACGCCTTCTCGCAGCCACGGCCCTGACGCTGGCGATGACGCTGCCATCGGCGCAGCCGGCCCTCGCCGCCAGTCAGGATGGCCGGGCCGCCGACCTCTTTGCCGGGGCATGGGTCTACTACCGGGCGCAGTTCGTTGCTGCCGACGGCCGGGTGATCGACAACGGCAACGGTGACGTCAGTCACTCCGAGGGGCAGGGCTACGGCATGCTGCTCGCGGTGGCGGCCGATGATCGCCAGAGCTTTGATCGGATGTGGGGCTGGACGCAGGCCGAACTCATGGTTCGCGACGATGCGCTGTCGTCCTGGCGCTGGGACCCCTACGGCGATCCCAAGGTCGGCGATGCCAACAATGCCAGCGATGGCGACCTGCTGATCGCCTGGGCGCTGCTGCGCGCCTACCGCCAGTGGACCGATCCGGCCTATTTCGCTGCCGCCAAGCGGATTGCGATCGACCTCGCGCACGAGGCCGTGGTGACCTATCGCGGCCAGGCCTACATGCTGCCGGGCGTCGAAGGCTTCTGGTATGACGAGGCCGAGGACGGCCCGGTGGTCAACCTCTCCTACTGGATCTACCCGGCGCTCGAGGAGCTGCGGGTGTTTGCGCCGGAGTTTCCGGCCGACAAGCTGATCAAGTCGGGTCTGAAGCTGGCGGCCGAGGCCCGTTTCGGCGCCGCCCGGCTGCCGGCCGACTGGACGGTGCTCACCGCCAAGGGGCCACGCCAGGCCGAAAACTACCCGGGCACCTACGGCTATAACGCCATACGCGTGCCGCTCTATCTCGCCTGGTACGGCAAGGTCGGCGACGCCGCCTACGAGCCGTTCACGGATCTCTGGAGGACCGCGCCGGAACCGGCGGTCATCGATCTCGTCAGCGGGCAGTCGGTCTCGGACATGCACGACGCCGGCTACCGCGCCATCGAGGCTCTGGTCAGTTGCGCGCAGGGCCGCACACCGTCGCAGGACCCGGCCGGGATGCTGGAAATGGTCCGCTACTATCCCTCTACCCTGAGCATGCTGAGCCTGCTCGCCATGGTTGAAAGGTACCCACAATGTCTGGACGCAAAATGAAGAACCGCGTGTTGCTCATCAGTGCTGTCGCCCTTGTGGCCTCAAGTTTCCCACTGATGATCGCCGATGCCGGAGACGGCAGCGCACTGATGCCTGACGGCATGATCACTGGCGGCATCGTGCCCAGCCTGCCGGCGGCCGCGCCGGTACAGCCGGCCCTGCCGCTGCCGGTCCCGGCAGTCGCCACAGTGGCGCAGCCGGCGGCGCCATCGGCGGCCGGCAACCCGTTCGCGCTGGCGGCGGCACCCGTGTCCTCGCCGTCGGTCATCGACAATCCGTTTGCCCGCAGGGCTGCACCAGCAGCGGTTGCGGCCGATGTCGAGACCACGCCCTTCGCCCTCAAGTCGGTGATCGGCAGCAATGGCGCGGTGCAGGTGGCCAGCCTGACCGAGGACGTCGATGTCACGGCACTGCGCTACTATGCGGGACAGCGTGACATGGCGCGGGTCGGGGCGGAAACGCGCCGCCTCAAATCGCTCTATCCCAGCTGGGAGCCGCCGGCGGACCTGTTTGTCGTGCCGACCACGGTCGACGAGCAGCCGCTCTGGGATCTCTTCGCCCAGGGTCTTTACGCCGAGGAACGTCAGCGCATCGAGGAGCTCAAGGCGCAGAACCCGGGCTGGCTGCCGAGCACCGATCTCACCACCAAGCTCTACGACGCCGAAGCGCGCGTCGCCATGAAGCTGGCCTACACCATGGGCAACTGGGACCAGGTGATTGCCGTCGCCCGCGAGCGCAGCTCCGTGCTCGTCTGCCAGCAGGTCGATGCCCTCTGGGAACTGGGCGAAGCGCTCGGCCGGAAGGCCGATTTTGCCACCGCCTTCGACACCTACAAATATGTGCTGGTCAACTGCAACGACGAGAATGCCCGCATCTCCACGGTGCAGAAGGCTTCGCTCATCCTGCCGACGGTGGGCATGAATGCTCTCGTCATGCTGGGTCGCCCGCTGCCCGATGGCACTTCGGAGTTCATGAGCATCGGCTTTGACGATCTGCGTCGTCGGTTGGCTGCCAATGTCAACGATCGGTTCGCCGCCGATCCGGTCACGCCCGACGAGATGGAGCGCTTCGTCACCTATGTGCGCAGCCACCCCGAGGCCAGCGATGTCGGTCTGATCGCCTGGTACTATTATGCGCAGAAGGAATGGAATGCCGCCGAGGCCTGGTTCGCGGTCGGCACCAAGAGCACGCGCGACGACAAGTTCATCGAGGGCCAGATCCTTGCCATGCGCGCTGCCGGCAAGAGCGGCCTGGCGCTGGAACTGGCCGACGAGGTCAAGGAGCGCACGCCGGAACTGACCCAGCAGTATATCGAGCTGGTCGCCGAAATCCTGTCGGACCCGGAGACCTCGCTGGAATTCCCGCGCCGCGAGCTGAAGTCGTTCGAAAAGCTGGTGCAGGAAGAGGAATCGGCCCTCGGGGCACAGGCCGTCGGCTGGCGCTATATCGAAGATGAAAACGTCAAGCGCGCCGGCATCTGGTTCGACCGCTCGATGGAGTGGGACGTCACCGAAGGCGGCGCCATCGGCCAGGCCGTGGTGGCCAGCCGGCTCAAGAACTACAAGACCCTCAAGTCGATCAAGGCCAAGTATGGCGACGAGTATGCCGAGCTCGACGACTTCAAGGTCTATACGCCCAAGGTCCGCAAGAGCCGTTCGATCAGCGTGCGCTCCAAGTCCTCGGTCGCCGCCTCGTGCGCCAGCCGCAATGGCAACGGGCTGTTCGCGATGTTCGTCTGCAACCGCTCGTAGCAGCCTTGCTGAATGGAGCTACAGGCGTCGCCCTCCGGGGCGGCGCCTTTTTGCCTACCAGACGATCGGATGGGTGGCGCCGGTCTGGACGTTGACGAAGCCCTCGGGTGCCAGCGGCGAGGGGGCCACCAGCACCCAGCGCCAGGGCGCGCAGGTCAGGGTGGCAAAGGCCAGCCGTTCGGGAAATCCGGGCCACCAGCGCGGCGAGAAGGTGGGCTCGTACATCCACTCGATCTTTGCGCCCTCGGCATAGAGTGCCTGCATCTCGGCATCGAGTTCGGCGGCCGGCCGGCAGCTCATCAGCCCGCCCACTTCGTAACGCACCGTCGCCACCACCTTGCCCTCGCGCACCAGCGCCCAGCCGCCCTGCAGGTCGGTGAGCACGTTGACCGCCTGCGCCATGGCGGCGTCCGAGGATCCGACCACCCAGATATTGTGCTTGTCGTGACCGAGCGAGGCGGCGAGCGCCGTGTCGGGCGTTGCCGGTCCGGTGCCGAGCCAGAACATCTTTGCCACTTTGCCTTCGCCCGAGAAGCGATCGACAATGGCGAACTTGGTGATGTTGCGGCTGCTGTCGCGCTGCACCTCGCCATCGGCCACCGGCAATTCCGCGGTGATGAAATTGTCGTCCCAGTGGAAAGGCCGCAGCAGCGCCGCCTGCATGGTGGCGCGACCGGGCGCCGCGGCAATGGCGAAATCGGCGGCGTCGAGCCGGCGCCCGATGTTGACGGTTTTGGTCGCCCAGTCCGGCCAGTCAATTTTCGGAATGGCAGCGATGTAGCTGGCACCCTCTGACACCTGCTTGCCGTCGGCCCAGACCTGCGCGATCGAGAGCGTCTCGACATCATCGAGCAGGACCAGGTCGGCATAGCGGCCCGGGGCGATCGATCCCACCCAGGGCGACACGCGCATGTGCCGCGCCGGGTTGATGGTGACCAGCTGGATGGCGATCTCCGGCGCCAGGCCACTCTCGATGGCGAGCCGCACATTGTCGTCGGTGGCGCCAAGCCTGAGCGTGTCGCTGGCCGAGCGGTCATCGGTGCAGAGCGCAAGGTTCGACCAGTCCGCGAGGCCGTCCTCGAGCAGTGCCTTGACGATGTCGGGCAGCGAGTGCGGCCGCAATTCCATAAAGAGGCCGCGCCGCAGCTTGTCCCGCACCTCGTCGGGCGTCCACGCCTCGTGATCCGAGGCCATGCCGGCTGCAGCAAAGGCGTTGATTTCGGCAACCCCCCGCAGGCCGGCTGCATGCCCCTCGACAACGCCGCGCTGCTCGAAGGTGGCACGGATCATGCCCCAGAGCCGTTCGTAGGACGGGTTCTCCGGGTTCCAGACCGCCGGCCAGTCCATCACCTCGTCGAGTCCCGCCACCTGCAGCGACTCGGTGAGGAACTGCCGCTGCTCGTCATAGCCGAAATGGCCGCCGCCCCATTCATAGGCCGTCGGCGGCACGGCCGAGCCGGGCAGGGGAAAGATCTTGGCCGGCGACCCGGCGAGCCGCGCCGTCAGCCAGAACTGCAGGTTGTGCGGCCCATCGACATTGGAGAATTCGTGGCTGGCCTCGCAGGTCCAGGTGCAGCCATGCGGCAGCACCAAAGCCGCCTCGTATTCGGGCGTCAGGTGCGAACTTTCGATGTGCTTGTGCACCTCGCCGAAACCCGGCACGGCGCTGAGCGCCGGCTCATGCCGCCGTTCCCTTACCTCGCCGGCAAAGGCACCTGCCGGTCCGACCCAGGCGACGCGCCGGCCGCGAAAGACGATCTCCTGATCCTCGTGCCAGCGTCGTCCATGCACATCGAGCAGCCGTCCGACGCGCAGGGCAAAGTCGGCCGGCCGCTTGCCCAGTGCCACCAGCGTCAGATCCTGCCGGATGACGACTTCGTCGCTGGCATCGAGTAGCAGGTCGGCGGGGAGGTCGCTCATGGCGAGACTCCCCTCCCAGCCTCGCCCACAAGGGGGAAGGTGACTATCGAGTTCGAATTGGGATCCCGCCAGTCGCACCGGCAGACACCCTCCCCGTCGGTGGGGAGGGTTGGGGAGGGGGCCAAGAGCCAAAGGTCCATCAAAGCTTCTCCTGCCACACACCCACCAGCCGCACGCATTCGGCGACAATGCCGGAAATCAGTTGCTCGCCCTTTTCGGCCGTCGCCGGGCGCGGGTCACCAAAGACTCCGGTGCGGTTGAAGGCGCTGAGCCGCATCGGCTCCAGCCCGAAGGTTGCGGGGAAGGCCGGGTATTCCGGCGCCGCCTTTTCCATGCGCACGTTCTCGGGCGCCAGAGCCAGCATCATTGCCGTCTCGACCTCGTCCGCATGATAGAATCCCGGCCCGGCCGGTTCGCTGTCGCAGAGCTCGGCAGCAAGGCTCTCGAGCTTGGGATAGTCGAGATGCAGCACCGGAAAGCCAAGCTCGCTCAGCGTCCGGGCCGCGAGGGCAATCGGTTCGCGATTGCCGAAATGGCCGTTGACGGTGATCAGCCCTTTGACGCCCATGCGCTGCAAACCACGACCGATATCGGTCACCGTGGCGCGCAGGGTTTCGGGTGACAAAGACAGCGTGCCGGCCCAGCCTTCGGCGGTCCAGGCATCGCCATAGGCAATGGCCGGCAGCAGCAGTCCGCCAATCCCCTCGGCGACGCCGCGCGCCACGCCGGTGGCGAGGATCGTGTCGGTCGTCAGCGGCAGGTGTGCCCCATGCTGCTCCATGGCGCCGGCCGGCAATACGGCAAGCAGGCCCCGCTGGAGCGCTGCGTCGATGTCGGGCCAGGCGGCCCGACTGGCGTCGATCAGACCTGCCAATGGATCACCTCCAGTTGTACCTGCGGGGCAACGGCCTGCAGCAGCTCGCGCGTGCTCCGTTCATAGTCCACCGGGCCGCCTTGTACCGTGCCCAGCCGCGCCGCGACGATCTCGTCATAGTCGCGCCCATGCGCCAGCAGGTCGATCAGCGCTGCCTGCAGCGGTCCCATCGTCGGGTTGAAGGCGACACTCTCGATGGCGCTGCCGCTCAAACGGCGGCCGTCGGCCAGCGTCAGGACGACAGCGCCCGGGCACTTGCTGTAGGGCGTGTGGGCCCGCTCGCCGGCGGCCCGCAGCAGCGGATCGTCGCAGGTCAGCGACCACAATGTGTTGCCGGGCACGGCGCCGGTCTCTCCGAGATAGTCCGGGTCGAACGGCCAGGGGTAGAGCTCTGCCATCGTCAGTCGATGTCCGAGCGGATCGATCAGCGTCAGCTCACGCGTTGCGGCGAACTCGCTCAGATATTGCCGGCAGTGGGCGCAGGGATGCGCCTCTCTCGTGGCGAGGGTGCGGATCGTCGTGCCGCGCGAAAAGGCCCGGGTAAAGACGAAGCCCTCGCCGTGCACCGTGGTGCCCAGATGCGTGCCGGGAAATTCGACATTGCCACCGAGCACAAGATTGCCGGTTTCCGCTTCCAGCCCGACGGAGCCGACGTGAAAGTCACTGATCGGCGGACGGGCGAGCTGCTGTGCCGCCGGCAGCGCCAGCAGCATCAGCTCCTCGACCCCGGTCAGGGCGAAGCGTGCAATCAGCTGGTCCACGTCAGGCTTCGGCAGCACGCCACCGCTGTTGGGCAGAACCTCCTGACCACTGCCCAGACTGTCGCGCAGACTGGCGGTCAGCTCGGCTCCGATCTGTGGCGCGAGACGCGTCATCCTGGCGGCAACGGCCGGGTCGGCGGTGAAGGGATTGTGGCTCAAGTTCGACCCTCTGGATTGGCCCGCTTTAGGATTTGACAAGCCAGTCCCGCCTGTCGTTAGATCAACAGGTAAACCGGTTTACCAGACGGGGGTCAAATGGGATCGGCGCTTTTCCACGGCGGGACCATTCTCACTGTGGATACTGAGAACCGCGCGTTCGCGGAAGGCTGGATTGCCGTCCACGACGGCCGGATCACTGGTGTCGGCCCCCAGGCCACGACTCCCGACCCGTCTGGCTATGACGAGGTGTTCGACCTGACACGGCACCTCGTCATCCCGGGTCTGGTCAACGCCCATACCCATGCCGCCATGGTGCTGTTTCGCGGTCGCTCCGAGGGGCAGAGCCTGCTCACCATGGAGGGCTGGTACAACTCCATCCGCGAACCGGAGCTGTCGCTGATCGCCTCCGATATCGGCCCGGCGGTGGCCTTGTCGGCGGCCGAGATGCTGCTCTCTGGCACCACCACTTTCTGCGACCAGTATTTCTTTGCCGAGGAAATCGCGACCGCCGTCAAGCAGGCCGGCATCCGGGCGGTCATTGCCTATGGCATCGTGCAGCTTGGCGATGCCGAGCGCGGCGCCGAGGAACTGGCCAGGGCCACGGCCTTCCTCGAACAGCAGCGCTCTGCCGATGGCCGCGTCATCCCGTGGTTCGGCCCGCATGCGCCCTATGTCGACAATACCGAAGAGCTGCTGAAGGCCGAAGTCGAGGTGGCCAACCGCTTCGGCGTCGGGCTGCATCTGCACATGGCCGCCGGTCCCGAGGACAATGAAGAGACCATGGCGCGCTATGGCAAGACCGCGACCGTGGCGCTCGAGGAGATCGGCTTTTTCAACGGCCGCATCCATGCTGCCCATTGCCTTGACCTGAGTCCCGAGGACATCGCCGTTTTCGCCCGCGCCCCGGCGGCGTCGGTTGCCTATTGCGCAACCGCCGGGTTGCGTTCTGGCCGGGAGGGCATCTGCCCGGTCGTGGATCTGCGCGCCGCCGGCGTCACCGTCGCCATCGGCACCGACAATGTGGCGGCCAACAATGCCTATGACCTGATTGCGGAGATGCGCGTCGCCGGCCTCGTGGCCAGCCATCGCGAGGGCAGGGCGCAGCCGATCGGCAGCCAGGATCTGCTGCGCATGGCGACCATCGAGGGCGCCCGGGCGCTGGGTCTGGAGCGTGAAATCGGCAGCATCGAAGTCGGCAAGGCCGCCGACATCACCGCCATCGATCTTTCCGGCCCGGGCTATTCCGAGACGCCGGATCCCGAAACCCTGTTGATCTACTCAGGAAGCGGACGTGATGTGCGTCATGTGTGGGTTGCGGGCGAGCAATTGGTGCGCAATCGTGAGCTGACGCGGCGCGACTTTGCGTCGATCCGTGCCGACTATTCAAAGACCTACACAAGCTTCTGGGACCGTGTCGCGGAAGCCAGGAAAAACAGGGAAGTCGCCTAGCTTGACCAAGCGTAAGTTCATTTTCGACAGCGACGGTGGCGTCGATGACGCGCAGGCGCTCATCCTCCTCGTGGCCAACGGCCTCGTGCCCGACATCATCACCACCGTGTTCGGCAATGTCGGCCTCGAGCAGGCGACCACCAACCTGCTGGCCGTGCAGGCCATGCTGGGCACCGAGACGCCCGTGCACAAGGGCGCCGAGCGGCCGCTGGTGCAGCCGATCATCGATGCCAAGTATGTGCATGGCGACGACGGCCTGGGCGGCGCCCGCCGTCCCGACAAGCAGGCGCTGCCGGCGTCATCGGAGGGTGTGCAGGTGCTGCGCCAGGTCTTCGCCGATGCAGCCGCCAAGGGCGAGAAGGTCGATATCCTGATGATCGGCCCGCTGACCAATCTGGCGCTGGCGCTGACGCTTGATCCGCAGATCGTCGATGGCATCGGCACGCTCACCATCATGGGCGGCAATGTCTATGGCCGCGGCAACACCACGCCGGCCGCCGAATTCAACATCTATGCGGACCCCGAGGCCGCCCATGTGGTGCTCACCGCCGGCGTCGAGACCGTGGTGGTCCCGTGGGAGCCCTGCACGACCCACTACATGGAAGGCGAGCGCGTCGACGCGCTGTTCGACGGCATTGCCGACAGCCCGCTCAAGCACTTCTCCAGGGCGCTGGCCGTGCATGCGCGCGAGAACGGCATCAAGCGCGGCAATCCGGACCGCATGCTCTATGTCGATCCGCTGGCCGCTGCCGTGATCCTCGATCCCTCGATGATCACCAAGTCCATCCTTGCGTCTTCCAGCGTTGCGCTGGCGCCGGGTCTCACCCGGGGCATGACGCTGGTCGATCCTTCGGGGCGCCTCAACACCCCCAAGATTACGTTCGTCGAGGAGGTCGATATCGGGAAGGTCGACAAGCTCTACGCCGTATCCGCCGCCTATTCTCCCAACAAGTCCAAGAAGTAACGCAACAGGAGTGCGCATGTCTTTCCTTCAGTCTTTCGGCAAAGCCGCCGCAGGGGTCGCCCTTGCCACCGGCATGATGACCGCCACCGTTCCCGCCTTTGCAGCGGACTACACCAAGGACAACCCGCTCAAGGTCGCGCTGGTGCTGCACGGCACGCTGGGCGACAAGAGCTTCTTCGACGACGCCGCCGAAGGCATGAAGACCGCCGAGGCCGAGCTGCCGGTCTCGGTCAAGATCATCGAGCTGGGCTATGACCGCTCCAAGTGGCAGGCAGGCCTCGCCGACGCCGCGGACTCCGACTACGACGTGATCATCGCCGGTACCTTCGACATGACCGGCTACATGGTCGAACTGGCGCCGCAATATCCCGAAGTGAAGTTCATCGACTTCGACGATGCGCCGGACTTCTCGTCCTGCGACTGCTCCAACATCCTGGGCGTGCAGTACACCACCGCCGCCGCCGGCTACCTCGCCGGCTACGCCGCTGCCAAGATCTCGACCTCGGGCGTGCTCGGCACCATCATCGGCATGGAATTCCCGACCGTCACCGACTTCAAGACCGGTTTCGACCAGGGCGCCATGGCTGCCAATCCGGGCGTCCAGATCCTCAATGCCGTGGCCGGCTCGTTCAATGACCCTGCCAAGGGCAAGGAAATCGCACTGGCCCAGATCGGCCAGGGCGCTGACGTGATCTTCCCGATCGCCGGCGGCACCGGCATCGGCTCGCTGCAGGCGGTCAAGGATTCCGGCAAGCTGGCGGTTGGCGTCGACAGCGACCAGGCCATCATCTTTGCCGCGTCCGACCAGGCGCAGGCCGATGTGATCTTCACCTCGGTGCTCAAGAAGGTCGGTCACTCGATGGTGCTCGCCCTCGAAGGCACGCTCGACGGCACCGCGCCCTATGGCTCGCGCCAGCTGCTCGGCATCAAGGACGGTGCCGTCGGCATCGCCAAGAACGCCTATTACGAAAAGCTCGTCCCGGCCGATGTGCGCGCCGAGATCGATGCGCTCGAGGCCAAGATCGTGGCCGGCGAGATCGAAGTCAAAACCGACATGGAATAATCCTTCGGGCGCCGTGGCAACGCGGCGCCCGAATTCTGTCTGAACACAAGCGGGTCGGGGGCAAATGACAGCGCTGCTGGAAGCAATCGGGATCGGCAAGGTCTATCCCGGTGGGGTGGTGGCCAATGACGGGGTGAACCTTGTCGTTCAGCCCGGAGAAGTGCATGCCGTCGTCGGCGAGAACGGCGCCGGCAAATCGACCCTGATGAAAATCCTGTTCGGGATCGAGCAACCCAATGCCGGCGAGCTCAGGCTCGACGGCAAGCCGGTGAGCTTTGCCAATCCGCGGCAGGCGATTGAGGCCGGCATCGGCATGGTGTTCCAGCATTTCTCGCTGGTGCCGAGCTTCACCGTCTACGAAAACGTGGTGATGGGCTCCGAGCCCCGCGCCGGCATCCGCTTCGACCGGCAGAAGGCCATTGCCGAAGTGCAGGCCCTCTCGGACAAGTTCAAGCTGGGCGTCGACCCGACCCAGCCGGTGCGCAACCTGCCCGTGGGGCAGCAGCAGCGCGTCGAAATCCTGAAGTCGCTCTACCGCAATGCGCGGGTGCTGATCCTCGATGAGCCCACCGCCGTGCTGGCGCCGCAGGAAGTGCAGGAGCTCTTCGTCGCCATTCGCTCGCTGGTCGAGCAGGGGCGCACCGTCATCTTCATCGCCCACAAGCTGCCCGAAGTGCTGGAGATCTCGGATGCCATCACCGTCATGCGGCAGGGCAAGACGGTCGGTCGGGTCAAGACCAGCGACGTCACCGAGCAGAGCCTTGCGGCCATGATGGTGGGCCGCGAAGTGGTGCTGCGCGTCGACCGCGCCGCCACCGACCAGAGCGAACTGGTCGCCTCGTGCAAGGGTTTGCGCGTCGTCAACGCGCGCGGCGCAGATATCCTCTCCGATCTCGACGTCAACGTACATGCCGGCGAGATCGTCGGCCTCGTCGGCGTCGAGGGCAATGGTCAGTCCGAGCTGCTCGAAGCCATTTCTGGGCTGCGGCAGGCGACCGAGGGCAGCATCACCATCGCCAATGAGAACATTACCGGCCTGACGGTGCTGGAGCGGCGGGCGCGCGGCCTTGCCAGCATTCCGGCCGACCGGCTGTCGGATGGTCTGGCCACCGGCGCCAGCGTCGCGGAAAACATCGTGGCGACACGCCTCAACGACGACCGCTATGTGCGCCGCGGTCTGCTCGATCTCAAGGCGATCAAGGCCGAGGCCGTCAAGCTGATCGAGCGGTTCTCGATCCGTGTCGGCGGACCCAACTCTGCGGTCGGCACTCTGTCGGGCGGCAACATGCAGAAAGTCGTGGTGGCGCGCGAGCTCGCCGAACAGCCGCGGCTGCTGCTGGTCAACCAGCCGACGCGCGGTGTCGATCTGGGGGCCACGCAGTTCATCTGGCGCACCATCACCGAGGCGCGCGATGCCGGCACGGCCGTGCTGCTGTCGTCGGCAGACCTCTCCGAACTGATGGCGCTGTCGGACCGGCTGCTGGTCTTTTATCGCGGTCGCATCGTCGCGGCCTTCATCAACCACGCCGATCTCAGCCCCGAGACGCTGGGCACCTACATGCTCGGCCTCAAGGCGCAGACTGCCGAAGAAATGAAAGCCGGCCTCAAATGAGCGACGCCATGGCCCTTGCCAGACATTCGCGCTGGAGCACAGCGCGGCGCGAAGCCTTTCGTGCCCTGTTCGCCGCCGGCATCGCACTTGTCGTCGCCTTCGTGGTGGTGCTGTTCACCTCCAAGGCGCCGCTCGAAGCTTTCGAAGTGCTGCTGACCGCGCCCATCGCCAAGATCCGCACCATCGGTCTCTGGGTCGATGACGCGGTCAAGCTCACCATCACCGGCCTCGCCTTCAGCCTCGTCTTCCAGGCGCGGCAGTTCTCCATGGGCGTGCAGGGGCAGGTCTATGTCGGCGCGCTGGCCGCATCCTATGTGGCCCTGTCGCCGCTGGGCGCGACGCCGTTCGGTCTCTTCTTCGGCGTCCTGGCGGCGATGACCGCCGGCGGCTTCTGGGGCTTCATCCCCGGCTTTGCCAAGGCCCGCTTCGGCGCTAACGAGATCGTCTCCTCGCTCATGCTGAACTATGTCGCCATCGAGCTCGCCAACTTCCTGATCCGCACCCAGTTGCGCTCCAAGGCGGGCGTGCTGACCAGCGGCGATTTCCCCGACAGCGCCATGTTCCCGACGCTGGTCGACAGGACCCGCATCGACGCGGCGCTGATCGTGGCGATCCTCGCGGTCTTCGTGGTGTGGTTCCTGCTCTACCGCACCAGTTGGGGCCTGAAGCTCCGGCTCGTCGGGCACAATGCGCGCTTTGCCGAATATTCCGGCATCAAGTCGACCACCATCATGGTGTCGGCAATGACCGTCGCCGGCATGCTAGGCGGCCTGCTCGGCTCGATCTTCGTGCAGGGCCAGACCTATGGCTTCATCACCGTGCAGTTCGAGGGCGGCCTCGCCTTCGAGGGTATTCTCGTCGCCATCGTGGCGCGCGCCCGACCGCTGGCGGTGCCGTTCGTCGCGATTGCCTATGGCTATCTCCGGCAAGGCGCCCAGCTGATGAATATCCGCACCGATGTGCCTGCCGAAGTCATCGGCGTGGTCACCGCCATCATCATCCTGCTGGTGTCGTCGTCGTTCTCGATCAACTTTATCAAGCGGATGCTCCGGCGCAGTCCGGCGCCCGCTGCTGCAACCGCTACCGCCGGAGGCGCCGCGAAATGATGGAGCTTTTTGTCACCGTCTTTTCGGCAGCCTTCTTCGTCACCATCATCCGCACCACCACGCCGCTGCTGCTGGCGACGATGGGCGGTCTGATCGCCGACCTTTCGGGTGCGCTCAACGTCGCGCTCGAAGGGCAGATGCTGATCGGCGCACTGACCGCCGTGGTCGTCTCGGTCTACGCCCCCTGGTATGTCGGGGTCGCGGCCGGCCTGGGCGTCGGCGCGCTGCTCGGGCTCTTGATGGCGTTCTTCTCGCTGCGCATGAAGGCCGACATCATTCTTGTCGGCTTTGCCATCAACATCCTCGCTGCCGGCGGCACCGTGTTCGCGCTGGCGCTGGCCACCGGCGGCGACAAGGGCACCTCGATCAATCTGCAGTCCAAGTCGATCCCGATGCTGGACCTGTCGTTCCTCTCGGGCATTCCGGTGGTCGGGCCGACGCTCTCGGCGCTGCTGTCGGGCCACTCCATGCTGTCCTGGATCGCCGCGCTCATCGTCTTTGCCATCTGGTACTTCCTGTTCCGGACGCCGTGGGGCCTGTGGCTGCGCGGTGTCGGCGAATATCCGGCCGCGCCCGAGGCCGCCGGCATCCCGGTCAACAAGGTCCGCACCTGGTCGCTGATCGTTTCGGGCGCGCTGGCCGGTCTGGGCGGCGCGCAGCTGGCGATGTTCAACTATGTCGGCTTTACCCGCGACATGACGGCCGGCCGCGGCTTCATCGCCCTCGGCGCGGTGCTGCTGGGCGCCCGCCATCCGGTCGGCGCCCTGCTCGCCGCCCTGCTGTTCGGTGCCTTCGAAGGTCTGGCGGTGGTGATGCCGGGGCTCTTCAACGAGATCCCCGCCGAACTCATCCGCATGATCCCGTTCGTCGTCACCATCCTCGCGCTGGTGCTGTTCAGCTACCGCGCCCAGCAATTGCTGCGCCTGCGCTCGGGACAGTAAGGCCCCTCTCTGCTGCGACTACGCTTTGCGTTCGCAAAGCTAGTCTCGCGTCTCCCCCTCAAAGGGGGGAGATTGGCACGAACCGAAAGCTATCAGTCGTCACTCTCTCCCCTTGAGGGAGAGAGGCGAGACTTACGAGCGTCAGCGAGTTAGTCGCAGCAGAGAGGGGGGCCTTACGCCAGCAACCGCTCCGCCGCCACCTTCAGTATTGCCTCGAACGCCGTGGTATCGGCGTATCGCGTTGCCTCGGGGGCGTCGTGCGTCACCCAGCTGCCGCCGCGCGCGGCAATGCCGCCGTCCAGCATCAGGTTCTCGTTCATCTCGAAGTCCTCGACCGAGATGCCGTCCGGGCCGCGCAGGCGACCGTCGGCTGCCGTCTCCACCTTGCCGCCATAAAAGGCCAGCACGCGCTGGTAGTGGTTGCTGGTGACGTTGGAATAGGCGAAGGCTGCCTTGCCCTGTCCGCACATGTAGCCGAGTTCGAATACCGTGCCGGTATCGGCGTGCAGGCCGCGGAACGGCGTCAGGTTGGCGATGATCGCCTGTGCCGAATTCATCATCTGCTCGTCGACGGCCGAGATGTTCTGGCCGAACTGCCGCTTGGTCGGCGCCTTGGGGATTTCGAGATCGCCGGGCGTCACCGGGATGAGGCCTGCGGCGCGCGTCAGCACGATCTTGCGGTCGAGCACTGCCCGCGCGTCGGGCAGGAAGACTTCCGGCCCGGCCAGATAAACCCTCACGCTCATGTGCCGCCTCCGATGCGCTGGCCATCTACCCACACCGCCGCGATGTTGGGTCTCGAGGCGGTGTACAGCACCTTTTCAAAGATCGCGACAGGGTCGGTCTCGTCGAAGAGCCGCACCGTGCCGCCTGGCGCTGCGGGATCGATCAGCATGGCGTCGAACTTCTGCCCGATGGCAAAGCTGCCGATGGGCAGGTCGAGGGCCTCGCCGCCACCGGCCGTTGCCAGATGGAAGGCGGTGGCGATGTCGATGCGCGATCCCGGTCGGCCGCGCGCCGCAGCGGGCAAGGAGGGGTCGACGCCGTCCTCGAGCATGCGCGAGGCCTGCACGGCGCCGCGCGCCGCCTCCCAGATGCTGGCGATCGGTCCGCCGGAAATGTCGGTGCCGAGCCCCACGTGCACGCCCTTTTCCAGTGCGTGGCGCAGCGGAAAGGCGGAGTTGGCAAAGTACATGTTGGACACCGGGCAGTGGGCCACCGCTGCGCCCTTGCCGGCGATCCGCTGCATGTCGGGATCGGTCAGGAAATTGGCATGCGCCAGCACCGTCCGGCGTGTCAGCAGGCCGAACCGGTCCAGCGCCTCGGTATCGGTCTTGCCGTAGCGTTCCAGCGCATGGCCATGCGCCCAGTCGCTTTCGGACGCATGCGTCTGCACGTGGCAACCGCATTCGGCGACCAGCCTGCCGAGCCCTTCCAGCGCCGCATCGCTGCAGGAGGGTATGAAGCGCGGCGTGACCACCGGCAGCACGCGTCCTTCACTCTCGATGCTGCGTACATGGTCGATCAACGCCCTTGTGTCGGCCAGTGCCTCGTCAACCGAGGCGTCGCGATAATAGTCGGGGCAGGCGGCCGGATCATCCATCACCACCTTGCCGACCAGCGCGCGCTGGCCCTGCCGGGCGCAGATGTCGGCCAGCAGTTTGGTCGCCTCCAGATGCTGGGTGGCAAAATAGAGCGCCGTGGTCGTGCCGCTGGCAAGCAGGTCGGCGACCAGCGTCTCGTAGCGCGGCCGGGCAAAGTCGAGATCGGCATAGCGGGATTCGAGCGGGAAGGTGTATTTGCCCAGCCAGACTTCCAGCGGCGCATCCAGCGCCTGTCCCAGCTGCGGATATTGCGGTGCGTGGATATGGAGATCGACAAAGCCAGGCAGCACCAGCGTGCCCTCGGGCAGCGTGATATCGGCGTCGCCCGTACCGATGCCGGTGATGGCGCCGCTCTCGTCGAGGCTGATCACCGCGTCCTCGAGCACGTCGAGGCCACCGCGTTGCGGCGCGTGGACGAAGCGGCCTTTGACGCGCCGGCCGCGCAGGCTCACCAGACCACCTTGTGGGTCTCGCCGGTCTGCACGTTGACGAAGCCCTCGGGCGCCATTTTCGTTGGCGCCACCAGCACCCAGCGCCAGGGGCTGCAGGTCAGCGTGGCGAACTTCAGGAACTCGGGGAAGCCCGGCTTCCAGAGATTGAGCGCGGTGGGCTTGAACATCCACTCGACCTTGGCCGCCTCGGCATAAAACGCCTGCATGTCGCGGTCGAATTCCTCCGCGGTGCGGGCCGTCATCAGGCCACCCACTTCGAGGCGCATCTCGGCCACCACTTCGCCCTTGTGCACCAGCACCCAGCCGCCATCGATCTCCTGCAGGCGGTTGACCGCCTTGGCCATTGCCGCGTCGCTGGAGCCGACGCACCACACATTGTGGCTGTCATGGGCCACCGAGCAGGTGAGCGCCGTGTCCTCGTCCACCGGGCCGCAGCCGGTCCAGAACATCTTGGCCAGCACGCCGGTGCCGCTGTAGCGGTCGATGACGCTCCACTTGGTGGTATCGGGCTTGCGCTGCACCTCGCCGTTGGCAACCGGCATTTCCTCGGTGAGGAAGTCTTCGTTCCAGTGGAACGGGCGCAGCACGGCGGCTTGCATGGTGTCGCGGCCCGGCTCGGCGGGGATGGCGAAATCCGCTGCCGTCAGTTGCCGGCCGATGTTCATCGATCCGGTGGCCCAGTCCGGCCAGTCGATCCTCGGTTGCGGCGCCGTGAAGGTCTTGCCCTCCGACACCAGTTGCCCGTCGGCATAGACATGCCTGATCGAGAGGCTCTGCACATCATCGAGCAGCACCAGATCGGCATAGCGGCCGGGGGTGATCGAGCCCACCCACTGGTCGATGCGCATGTGCCGTGCCGGATTGATGGTGGCGCACTGGATGGCAATCTCGGGCGCCAGGCCGTAGTCGATGGCGTGCCGCACATTGTGGTCGGCGGCACCGCTCTCCAGCGTCTCGCTGGCGCTGCGATCGTCGGTGGTGAAGGCGATATTGCTCCAGTCCTCCAGACCGCGTTCGAGCAGTCCCGGCATGATGACGTCGTAGCTGAAGGGGCGCAGTTCGACGAACAGTCCCAGCGTCAGCCGGTCCCAGGCTTCGTCCAGCGCCCACACCTCATGGTCCGACGACAGGCCGGCGGCGACGAAGGCGGAAATGTCGTGCAGGTCGGTCAGGCCCGAGCCGTGGCCCTCGACCACGCCGCGCATTTCCATGGTGGCGCGGATCATGCCCCACATCCGGCTGTAGCCGGGGTTCTCCGGGTCCCAGACCGAGGGCCAGTCCATCACCTCGTCGAGGCTGGTCACCGACAGGTCGTCGCTGAGGAACTGCTTCTGTTCGTCATAGCCGTAATAGCCGCCGCTGACTTCCCAGGCGCTGGGCGGCACGGCGGAGCCGGGCTGGATGAACACCTTGAGCTGCGAGCCGGCGCGGCGCGCCTTCTGCCAGAACTCGGTATTTTTCGGGCCGTTGACGTTGGCGAATTCGTGGCTGGCCTCGCAGGTCCAGGTGTTGCCGCGCGGCAGGACCAGTGCCGCCTCGAATTCGGGTGTCAGGTGGGTGCTCTCGATATGCTTGTGCACTTCGCCAAAGCCCGGCACGGCGCTGAGTTCGGGGTGCTTGACGCGGCGGGCCACGTCACCGCGATAGCTGCCGATCGGCCCGACATAGGCGATGCGCCGCCCGGAAACGATTACTTCCTGGTTCTCGAGCCATTGGCGCGAATGCACTGCCAGCAGCCGGCCGACCTCGATCGCCAGGTCCGCCGGACGCTTGCCCATGCTCACCAGCAGCAGGTGCTGCCGGATCGTCACCTCGTCCTGGGGGTTGAGGATCAGGTCGTCGGGCAGCGTCATGGCGGGCTCGCAAGATTTGGTAAACCGGTTTACAAGTCAGCTAACCGCAGGGCCGGGAAAATGGCAAGCAGGACCTGCCCATGCGGGCAGGTTTCCGTCATAGTGCCCTCGGGCCACCCTTGGGTCTTGGCTTCAGGGTGCTTCGACACCAAATAGGTACGACACACGAACACAGGGGTTATGACCATGGTCGCCATGCCGCTCTATACGACGACCCCACGCCCGCAACTGGGCCGCTGGCCGTTGACATCGCTGTCGCACCGCCTGGCCATCTCGGTGGGCGATACCGAGCTGGGCAGTGCGTTGCGCACGGCGCTGCTGCTGCGCCCCGAATTCATTGCCGCCAACGACAACAGCGCCGATGTGGTGGTGACGGATTCGCACGAGTTCACCAACTGGAACGGCGCGCAGGTGCTGGTCGTCGGTTCCAACCAGAAGCCGCGCAATGGCGAAACCGTCATCGACAGCCTCGATCCGTCGCTGATCCTGTCGGCCGCCGCGGTGCTGGCGTCGGGGTTCAAGCTGACGCCGGAACGTCCGAACGGCGATGCCATCCGTCTGAGCTCCCGCGAGAAGGAAGTGGCGACGCTGCTGGTCGATGGCGCCTCCAACAAGGTGATCGCCCGCGAGCTCGACATTTCGGTGCATACGGCGAAATTTCACGTCACGGCCGTGCTCGACAAGCTCGGGGCCCGCAACCGCGCCGATGCGGTGGCCATTGCCCTGCGCGAGGGCGTCGTCACGCTCTAGGTTCTGTACCCATAAAGGGGATTCCCTTTGAGTACGAAGGCTGATTCAACCTCCTGAATGGAGGTGGCGATGGCTCGATTTGATCTCAGCGATGCGGAGTGGCGGATCATTCTGCCCCTCCTGCCCAACAAGCCGCGCGGAGTGCCGCGCACCGATGACCGACGGGTGATCAACGCCATCTTCTATGTGCTGCGCACCGGCTCGCCCTGGCGCGACCTGCCGGAGCGCTACGGCCCCTATACGACCGCCTATAACCGGTACAACCGGTGGGCCAAGGCCGGGGTGTGGCTCGGGATATTCGAAGCCCTCGCCGAGCGCTCGCCGCAGTCGATGGCGCTGATCGACAGTTCGATCATCCGGGCACACCAGCACGCCGCGGGCGGAAAAAAGGGGGCCCGGATCACGCCATCGGTCGGTCTCGTGGAGGACTGAGCACCAAAATCAATGCCGTGGTCGATGGGACCGGCCTGCCGATCCGCATCATGCTCACTCCCGGCCAAGCCTCCGACAAGCAGGCCGCCGCCGTCCTCATCGAGAGCCTTACACGCACCCGCGACCTTGTTGCCGACCGCGGCTATGACGCTCGCGTCCTCATCGACCTGGCTGCGGCACGGGGAGCCCGTGCCCACATCCCCACACAGAAAGACCGCAGGGTCCAGCGCAGCATTGACCGGGGCCTCTATCGCGAACGCAATCTGGTCGAGCGCTTCTTCTGCAAACTCAAACACTTCCGTCGCGTCGCCACACGATTCGACAAGCTCGCCCGCAACTTCCTCGCCAGCGTTCTGCTCGCCTCAATCCCACTCTGGACCAGAAGTTATGAGTCCAAGACCTAGTGCCTGCCATCGCTTGCAGTCCGGGCGCTGGTATGCCTAAACCAGTGCCCGCAAACTGGCAGGTGGCGACTTGGAACTTTCCCATGCATTTCAGCCCGGTGGGCTCGACCGGGCAGCGCATCTGCGCGGCGGCGACACGGCACGGGCCGATGCCCGCGCGCTGACCTTCGTCTTCTGGCGCGGCAAGCTGCTGGCCGATGCGGGCGGTACGCCGGTGCTGGCAAAGCTCGATCATCCGGCGCTCGCCGACTGCCGCGAGGCGCCGATCTTTCTCGGCCTTGCCCCCGAAGGTCCGCGCTTTGCCTCCGATCTCAATCTCTGGCAGCCGCATGAAGATGCCGCCATGATCGGCCAGTTCACTGACCAGACCCAGCAGGTGCACCCGCAGTTCCCCGACGCCCAGCTGGTCGAGATCCGCGGCCTGATGCCGGCGCTGACGCCGATCGATGGCGAGTGCATCGCCACCGCCCGGGCGTTGCTGGGCTGGCACGGCACGCATCGCTTCTGCGCCAATTGCGGCACGCCGAGCGTCGTCGAGATGTCAGGCTGGCAGCGCAAGTGTCCGCAATGCGCGACGCAGCATTTCCCACGCACCGACCCGGTGGTGATCATGGCGGTCACCCGGGGCGACCGTCTGCTGCTGGGTCGCGGCCCGAGCTGGCCCGAGCGCATGTATTCGCTGCTCGCCGGCTTTGTCGAACCGGGCGAGACCATCGAAAACGCCGTGCGTCGCGAGACCCTCGAGGAAACGCGTATCGCCGTCGGTCCGGTGCGCTATGTCGCCTGCCAGCCCTGGCCGTTTCCGATGTCGCTGATGTTTGGCTGCGTGGGCGAGGCGCTCGACGAAGAGATCACCATCGATCCGGTCGAGCTCGCCGATGCGCGCTGGATCAGCCGCTCGGATGTGCAGTCGATCCTTGCCGGCAACCATCCGGAGATCTCGGCACCGCGCGTTGGCGCCATTGCCGGCGCCATCATCGCCGCCTGGGCCGAGGGCCGGCTCTAGGCGCACAAGAGCCGGTTTTGCGGCCATTGCGGTTGGCAAGCGGCGGTTCGATACCCACATGCAGGGGAAGGCGCCGCACATTTGGCGGCGCAATTCCACCAAGGGAGAATTCCGCTTGCCAGTTGTTCCGCAGCATTCGCTCGTCGTCGTCGCCGATGGTCACGGCGCCATCCTCTTTCGCACCCACGGTGCGGGCGACAGCCTGTCGCTCAGCGAGGAAACCCGCCTGACGCCGGCCAATCTCGCCAGTGAAGGCCCGTCCGGCATGCGTCCGGAAGAGCAGACGCCGCGGCAGACCGACGAGGCGACCTTTGCCAAGCAGCTGGCCGGCAAGCTGTTCAGCATGAAGGACGCCAATGCGTTCGAACAGTTGATCCTCATCGCCGATCCGCAGACGCTGGGCCAGATGCGCAGTGCGCTGCATGCCAGCGTCACCTCGAGCATCGTGCTGACGCTCGACAAGGAACTGACCAAGCATCCGGCCGCCAAGATCGCCGAGATCATCCGCAACGCCTCGTAAGCCGTGAGGCCGACGCGTTCTCGCCTGAGGGTGCCCTGCGCATCGTCAGGCGTTTTCGCGATGTCAGGCAGCCCGGGGCCGGTATAGGTTCGGGCAGCAGAGACGCAATTTGTGGAGGATGCGTTGGATAGCGCCAATCTGACCAGGCAGCGCAGCGAGCGCGTCTGGCTCACCCGCGAGCAATGCGACATCGCTGCGTTTCGCGCCCTCGTCGAGCGGCAGACCGATGCCGCCGACTATCCGTTTGCCAGCACCATCGAAAAGAACGTGCCCATCTATGAGGGCACCGCCGTGCGACGCGCGGCAACCGACGCCACTTCGCGCCGGGCGCTGCAGGCCGAGTGGGTCGAGGCGATGACCAATGGTCCGGGTGTCGTTGCCTTCCGCGGCGCCTTTGCCAATCTCAGGCCGCTCGACGCCGCGACCGACATCTTCAACGCCATGATCGCCGAGCAGCATGCGACCGGCACCGGTGGCGGCGACCACTTTGCCAAGCCCGGCGCCAATGACCGGATCTGGAACGCCCTCGAAAAGCTGGCGCTGCACGATCCGGAAGTGTTCGCCATGTATTACGGCAACGATATCGTGGCGCTGATTTCCGAGGCCTGGCTGGGGCCGGGCTATCAGGTCACCTCGCAGATCAACTGTGTCAATCCGGGGGGCGCCGCACAATCGGCGCATCGCGACTACCATCTCGGCTTCCAGACGCCCGAGACCATCGAGCAGTACCCGGTACATGTGCACGCCATCTCGCCGGTGCTGACGCTGCAGGGCGCCATCGCTCACTGCGACATGCCGCTGGAAAGCGGTCCGACGCTCTACCTGCCGTTCTCGCAGGCCTATCTGCCCGGCTACCTCGCCACCGGGCTGCCCGAGTTCAAGGCCTATTTCGACCAACACCATGTGCAATTGCCGCTGCAGAAGGGCGACGCCGTGTTCTTCAACCCGGCGCTGTTCCATGCGGCCGGCACCAACCGCTCGGCCGATATTCGGCGCATGGCCAACCTGCTGCAGGTGTCGTCGGCTTATGGCCGGGCCATGGAGAGCGTTGATCGCGCCCGCATCAGCATTGCGATCTACCCCACGCTCAAGGCCATGCTCGGCTCGGGACAGCTGACCCCGCTCGATGTGATCAATGCCATTGCCGCATCGGCGGAGGGCTACGCCTTCCCGACCAATCTCGACCGCGACCCGCCAATCGGCGGCCTCGCCCCGGAGTCGCAGCAGGCGCTGTTCCGCCGGGCGCTCAATTCGGGCTGGGACGTGGCCGAGTTCGAAAGCGCCATAGCGCTGCAGGCGAGCAAGAAGCTCACCTGAGCCGGGCCGCCGGCCTGTCATCAAACCGCAGCGGACTCTGCTGTAACGGTCGCGCGAACTTTCGCCAGCGTCCCGTTCAAGAGAAGCTTTTCATGTCGCCGTCATTGCAGTCCTACGTCCCCTTCATTGCCGATCCGCATCGTCCGTGCGCCATCGTTGCCCACCGCGGCGCCTGGCACGCCGCACCCGAGAACAGTCTCGCCGGCATCGCGGCGGCCATCGAGGCCGGCTATGACGTGGTGGAGATCGACATCCGGCGCAGTGCCGATGGCGAGTTCTTCCTGCTGCACGATGATACGCTGGTGCGCATGGCCGGCCTCGACCGCGTGCCCGAGGACCTGACGCTGGACGAGCTCACCGCGCTGACGCTGCGGCATCGCGACGGCGGCGCCGCCAACCCCATGACCATCGAGAGGCTGCCCAGCCTGGCCGAGGTCTTCGAGCTCACCCGCGGGCGCATCTTCATCGATCTCGACATCAAGCATGTCGACATGCTGCCCGAGGTCGTCACTGCGGCGCGCCACATGGGCGTTGCCGACCAGGTCGACGTCAAGGCCGACCTGCGGACCCAGGCGGACTTTGACTGGATCACCGGCGAGGTGGCCGCGCACGGCGTCCCCTTCATGGCCAAGACGCATCTCGAGGATGCCTCGGCCGGGGCCCAGGTCGAGCTGTTGTTCCGGCTGGCGCCCTTCATGTGCGAGGTCAGCTTCTCGCGGCTGGAACAGGTCGCGGCCATCCGGGAGCGCGCCGAGGCAGCGGGAGTCGCCCTCTGGGTCAATACGCTCGATCCGGTGGCCAACCCCGCCTTCACCGACAGCGCCGCCCTGCGGGACCCCGAAGCGATCTGGGGCCGGCTGATCGACGCCGGGGTGTCGGCCATCCAGACCGACGAGCCCGCCGCCCTCAAGGCCTTCCTGGCCCGCCGCGCCACCGCCTGATCAGGCCACGACGCTCCAGAGGAGGCCGAGCCCGGCGCTGCCCAGCAGCACCGGGATCATCGGCGCCTTGAAGCGGAAGAGCGCCAGCGCCGCGAGGCCAGCCAGCACAAGTGCGGGCAGGTGCAGCGAGGTCAGGTCCGGCAGGTTGACCGCCAGACCCCAGCCGCGCCAGGTCTCCACCCGGCCGAACAGTGTGTGCAGGCCGAACCACACGGCAAGGTTGGCGATCACCCCGACCACTGCCGCGGTGATGGCCGACAGCGCGCCAGTGAGGGCCTGATTGCCGCGGAGCGTCTCGATGAAGGGCGCGCCGAGGAAGATCCAGAGGAAGCAGGGGACGAAGGTCACCCAGGTGGTCAGCACCGCCGCCAGCGTTGCCGCCAGCAGCGGCGGCAGGGCGCCGGGATCGCGAAAGGCGCCCATGAAGCCGACGAACTGCACCACCTGGATCAGCGGGCCGGGCGTCGTCTCGGCCATGCCGAGGCCATCGAGCATCTCCTCGGGTCGCAGCCAGCCGTAGTTCTGCACCGCCTCCTGCGCCACATAGGCCAGCACGGCATAGGCGCCGCCGAAGGTAACGACGGCCATCTGGCTGAAGAACACTGCGATCTTGGAAAACACATTGTCCGGCCCCAGCGCCAGCAGCAGCGCTGCCACCGGCAGCAGCCACATCAGCAGCAGCACGCTCGAGACGGCCAGCGACCAGGCGATGCCGGGGCGTGCATGCGCGGGCGTGGTTTCACCCAGCAGCGAGTCCGCATCTGCCAGCACATGTGCCGCGGCTGCCCCGTGACCGCCGCCAATGCGAAAATGGCGCGACCCGGCGCGGGCCCCGGCAAAGCCGATGAGCCCGGCGCCGATCACCACGACGGGAAACGGAACCCGGAAGAGGAACAGTGCGAGGAAGGCGGCGATGGCGATGGCCACCATCACCGGGTTCTTCAGCGCCCGCTGGCCGATGCGGATCAGGGCCTGGAACACCACCGCCAGCACGGCGCATTTGAGGCCGAAGAACAGTCCGGCCACCCAGCCGACATTGCCGAAGGTGGCATAGATGAAGCTGAGGGCGAGGATCGAGACAAAGCCGGGCAGGATGAACAGCGTTCCGGCGACCACGCCACCCTTGGTGCGGTGCAGTAGCCAGCCGATGTAGACGGCAAGCTGCTGCGCCTCCGGGCCGGGCAGCAGCATGCAGTAGTTGAGGGCATGCAGGAAGCGGTGCTCGCCGATCCAGCGCTTCTCGTCGACGAGGATGCGGTGCATCACCGCAATCTGCCCGGCGGGGCCGCCAAAGCTCAGCGCGGCGACCCGCAGCCACACCTTGACGGCGTCGCGAAACGGGATGGTCTCGTCGGGCCGGTAGGGAGGCCGTGGGGCGGTGGTCGGATCAGGCATCGGCTTCCCCGGTCTGGCGTCATGGGCGTCTCTAGCCTGCAGACATGACAGTTCGAATGCGCATGCCGCTAGCGTGCGTAGCCCACCCGGCCGCGAAAGCTCATGCCGGCGTAAAACAGGCTGATATCATCGAAACCGGCCTCGCGCAGCAAGGCCTCCTCTTCCTCGGGCGCGAGGATCGAGAGCCGCGTGCCGATGGCCTGGCGCGCGCTTTCAAGCTGCGCCGGATCGGTGTCATCCGGCGAGCCGTAGGCGACGTGGCGGGCGATCCACAGGCTGCGCTCCGGCTCGGTCTGCGCAAAGCTGATATGGGCGATGACCAGCGGCGCACCCGGTCTCAGCCGGCGATGCAATTGCCGCAGCGTCTCGAGACGCTGCGCGCGCGGGATGAAGTGAAAGGTCAGCAGCGAGGTCGCCGCATCGAAGGGCCCTTCCGGCGCGTCCTCGATGTAGCCCTCATGCAGCCCGACCCGCGCTGCGTGGGCGCCGAGCGTCTCGCCGGCCAGGCGCAGCATGTCGGCAGACGGGTCGACGCCATCGAACGACCAGCCCGGATGCGCCTCGGCAAACGCCTTGAGCTCCATTCCGCCGCCGGCTCCCAGCACCAGCACCCGGCCGTCTTCGGGCATGCGTTCGGCCAGCAGCATGGCGGTCATCCGATGCAACCCGGAAAGCCCCGGTACCCGCCGCTCCGTTCCTTCGGCGTAAGTGGCGACGGAGGATCCGGAGAATGGCGTGGAGGGCATGGTGGACCTTCATGATCTTGCGGGGTTCGGGCGCGCGCAGAACGTGCGTGTAGACGACTATTCCTGCCGAGCGTGAAAGCGACTGTTATTGACAGTGAACGGAGCTTTCAATCGGCATCTGGTGACGCTGCGATGACATCGCGGAGACGGTCGAAGCCGATGCCGGTGCCGCTTTCGCGAATGTCACCATCCTTCGCGCTGCTGAAGACGGCCTGTTCCGTGTAGGTCATTGTCGTCTGCCCCGCCTTTGCAGCGAACTCGACTGTCACCAGAGACGATGAGTTGCTCACGCCAGCAGCACGCATCGTGTAGGCGTAGACGATACGCTGGCGGGGCAGGATCTCAAGGTAATGGGCGAGCATCGTCTGTTCGGTGCCATCTGGCATGCGCCAGATCAGTCGCTCGCTTCCATCGACCCGGAAGTCGAAGTGATCCTCGATGACATGCCAGTCAGCGTGGCAGGCGTTCCAGCGTCGCTTCAACTCGTGGTCGGCCCAGAAACGGAAGGCATGCCCCGGGCTTCCGGGCAACTCGCGCACGATGACGAAAGTGCGATGATCAACATCTACGCCCATCAGTTGTCCTTTTGCTCCGGTATTTCCGCCATCAGCGCGGCCAGTCGATCAAAGGCAGTGTTCATCTCCGCCTGGCGCTGTTCGATCCAGTTGCGCATGTCCTGAAATGCCTGTGGCTGCATGCGGAACGTCCTCACACGGCCGACCTTCTCGGAAGCGACGATGCCGCTTTCCTCGAGAACGCGGAGGTGCTTGAGGACGGCGGGCAAGCCCACATCGACGGGTCCGGCAAGTTCTGACACCGAGGCCGGCCCTTTCGCCAGCCGTTCGACAAAGCCCCGGCGATAGGGGTCGGCGAGGGCCTGAAAGATCTGGTCAAAGTCGGAAGCTGGAGCGGTGCTCATCATGATGCTTCGAGATAGTGCCTGGGCATCGCATGGCTATAGGGGAACATTGGGAAATAGGGTTTTGCCTCCGCGATTACCCGTTGCACGGACGGGCGCTGCAGCAGCCGCTCCAGATATGCAGCGAGATGGACCTGTTCGCTCGCGAAGGGATGCACGATGGATGCGAAAAAGAGCGCCGGCAGTGCCGCACAGTCGGCCATGGTGAAGCTCTCGCCCGTCGCCCATTGGCGTGCAGTCATTTGCCCTTCGAGCATCTGGTAGGCCTGATCGAGCATGGCCTTGGCCTCGCTCACGCCATACGGGTCATTGGCTTCGGGCGGTCGGATCTTGTCAGTGACGATCTTCTGCATGGGGACGCTGATATAGAGATCAAAGAACCTGTCCCACAGGCGCACCTGCAACAGGGCATCGGCATCGCTGGGCAGGAGACGAACCGGACCCGGATGATGCTGCCCGAGATACTCAATGATAATGCTGGTCTCGGGGATGGTTCGCCCGGCCTTGGCATCATGCAGCACGGGAATCTTTCCTACCGGCCATCGGTTGAGGTGCGCGGCGGCCGAACCCGGATCCGCGAAGTCGACCATCCGCGTCTCGAATGCCGTGGCATTCTCATAGAGGGCAATCAGCACCTTATGGCAAAACGATGCGAGCGGATGGATGTAAAGCGTGAGGGTCATCGTGGCAGCTCAATAGTTTCCGACTATGGAAACTTATAGGACAGGTTTTCATCGTCCACAATATGCTTTCTGCATCTGGAAACTAATGTCCCGGAGTGGGCGACGTCGAACTTCGGCAACAGCTACCGCTACTTGCAGCAGCGGGATCGATCATGCATCGTCCCGGCCAAACTGTCCGGGGGGAACGGATGCGGATGTCGAGGGAGATTAGGGCAGGGCTTGGGCTCATGGCGCTGCTGGCGCTGGCGGGCTGCTATCCGAGCGCGACGCCGCTGATCGAGGCCGCCGACGCCATCGCCATTCCGGGCATGTCGGAGGGCATCTACTGCCATGCCGAGAACCGGCTGATCCCGCCGCAGGTCAGCGTCGCGCCGCAGATCAGCGAGGCGCTGGGCGACAACAAATGCCGCGACCTGCACTGGGACGCGGCGCGCAACGGCTATGTCGACCGGCTGTCGCCGAACATGGAGCTGCTGGTCAGCGAGCTCTATCTGCCCGAACTGCTGGTGCTGCAGGCGCGCACCGGTCCAGGTTCGGACATCTATCGCCTGCTGCCGATCGCGGCGGTGGATGGCATGTTCATCCTCTATGACGGGGCCAGCGCATGGCCGGAGGGGCTGGTCGAGGCCAGCGGTCTCGCGCTCACGGACGATGGCACGCTGGCCGAGACCGATCCCGGCTATGTCGCTGCCGTGGTCGGCAAGACCTGGGACCGCGTGCTGCAAAAGTTCCGCGAGGATGTGGCCTTCGTCGAGGATGCGGCCGGGCCGCGGCTGGAATTCCGGCGGGTCGATACCGCCTATAGCTACCTCGTCTATTTCAAGCAGGACCAGGCCGGCGACATCGAAAAGATGCGCGCCAGCATGCTGGCCCTCGCCGACAGCCTCGGGCTGGTCAAGTCCGACACCATCTGGACCGAGCACGCCGACTAGTTTTTCGACTTTTGACTTTGAGACCAAGGAGATTTTTCATGAGCGAGTATCGATATCTGGGCCGCAGCGCGCTGAAGGTTTCGCCGCTTTGCCTCGGGACCATGATGTTTGGCGCCCAGACGCCGGACGACGTGGCCGCCCGCATTGTCGACAGCGCCCGGGCGCATGGCGTCAACTTCATCGACACGGCCGACGTCTACAATGGCGGCGCTTCCGAGGAGGTGGTCGGCCGCCTTATCAAGGCGGATCGCGACGACTGGGTGCTGGCCACCAAGTTCGCCAATGCGCCGCGCGAGGGCGCCAATATCGGCGGCTATTCGCGCAAGTGGATCTTCCAGACGGTGGATGACTCGCTGAGGCGCCTCGGCACCGACTACATCGACCTGCTCTACATCCACAAGCCGGTGCTCGGGGCGCCCATCGAGGAACCATTGCGGGCGCTGGGCGATCTCATCGCGCAGGGCAAGATCCGCTATTACGGCGTCTCCAATTTCCGCGGCTGGCGCATTGCCGAGATCGCGCAGACCGCCGACCGGCTGGGCATGGATCGTCCGGTCGCCAGCCAGCCGCTCTACAACATCGTCAACCGCACGGCCGAGGTGGAACAGATGCCGGCCGCGTCGGCCTACGGCCTGGGCAACGTGCCCTACAGCCCGCTGGCACGCGGCATCCTCACCGGCAAATACAGCGCCGGCAGCGCACCAGCGGAAGACTCCCGCGCCGGCCGCGGCGACAAGCGCATGCACGAGGTGGAGTTCCGCGATGAATCCATGGTCGCCGCCAAGGCCATCGCCGATCGCGCCCAGGCCAAAGGCATGTCGGCGGCCGATTTCGCCATCGCCTGGGCACTGGCCAATCCGCTGGTGTCCTCGCTGATCGGCGGGCCGCGCACCGAGGAGCAGTGGGAGGGCTACCTCCGCGCCCTTGCCGTCACGCTCGACGCCGACGACGAGGCCTTTGTCGACGGCCTGGTGGCGCCCGGCCATCCGTCGACCCCGGGCTTTACCGACCCGGCCTATCCGGTCGAGGGCCGCCCGGCGCGCGGCTGATCTCTGCGGTGGCCCCAGCGTATTGCCGGGGTCACAGCTGCGGCCAACGCCCGTAAACCATAAATCCACGTCGCCGCTGACTCGGCGGCCGGCCCGCGTTAAGGTTTCATCAACCATACGTGGGAGGTTGTCATGCGCGTTCCATCCATCGGCCTGACACTTGATGAACGCCGCATCGTGCGTGAAGGCACCCAGCTGGCCGAGCGCCTGATGCGCGACTATAGCGACACCTCATGGCCCGGTCTGCTGCCGCTTGCCGCCGCATGGCTGGCGACGGCCCGCCAGTCGATGCAGGGCGTCTACCGGGTCATCGTTCGCGGCTGAGTGGTCATCCCCACCTGAAAGTGAAACCTCGTTTCACGTCGGAAGTTATGTTGGCTTCCAGATGTGTGAGGTTTTGCGATGCACGACTTTCCCAAAACGCCGTTTCCCGAACAGCAGCAGCCCTATCCGGGGCTGGCCAGCCGCATGGACCCGGTGCCCGATCATGGCGAGACGAGCTATCGCGGGTCTGATCGGCTCGTGGGCAAGAAATCCCTCATTACCGGCGGCGACTCCGGCATCGGCCGTGCCGTGGCCATTGCCTTTGCGCGCGAGGGGGCGGACGTCGCCATCTCCTATCTCAACGAGGACGAGGACGCCGCCGAGGTCAAGGCCGTCATCGAGGCTTGCGGCCGCAAGTGCCTGCTGCTGCCCGGCGACATTGCCAGTCCCGAGCACTGCCGCAACCTGATCGCGCAGACCGTCGAGGCCTTCGGTGGGATCGACGTGCTGGTCAACAACGCAGCGCATCAGTCCTATTACGAAACGATCGAGGAAATCCCCGACGAGGAGTGGGAGACGACCTTGGCCGTCAACATTTCGGCGATGTTCTATCTGTGCAAGGCTGCCGTGCCGCATATGAAGCAGGGCGCCTCGATCATCAATACGGCCTCCAAGCAGGCCGATGAGCCGAGCCCGGAACTTCTGGCTTATGCAGTGACCAAGGGCGCCATCCAGAATTTCAGCGCCGGGCTGGCGCAGCAACTCGCCAGGCGTTGCATCCGGGTCAATACCGTGGCCCCGGGTCCGGTCTGGACGCCGCTCGGTCCGGCCAGCCTGCCGGTTTCCAACATCGTCGATTTCGGCAAGCAGGTGCCGATGGGTCGGCCTGCCCAGCCGCGCGAACTCGCGCCGGCCTACGTGCTGCTGGCCAGCGACGAGGCCAGCTACATGTCGGCGGCCACCATTGCGGTCACCGGCGGCAAGCCGGTGATGTAGCAGTTCAGGCGCGATCGGATCCGGGCCGGGATGCCTCGTTGCGGAGCGGGTGGCCGAGCAACCGTTGGTACTCGGCTTCCGCCACGCCGTAGCAGCCGCCGGCGATCTCCTCGAGCTTGCTGCGGTCGATGACGCGGACATTGCCCCGCGTGGCGCGGATGGCGCCGAGGCCCTCGAGGATGTGGATCTCGTTGGTGACGCCGGAGCGCCGCACTCCGAGCATCAGCGCCAGGAATTCGTGCGTCAGCGACAGGTCATTGCCGTCGAGGCGGTCGTGGCACATCAGCAGCCAGCGGGCCAGCCGCTCGTTCATGTTGTAGCGGGCATTGGCCAATACCGATTGCGCCAGCTGGATTTCGCACGCATGCACGTAGCGCAGGAAGTATTCGCGCACGGGCGTTGCCTGCGCGGTGAGCTGCAGCAGCAGGTCGGCACGCAGCCGCACGCCTGAACCGGCAACCTGCAGGAAAGTCTGGTTGGGCGTGCTGGTCGTGCCGAGAAACACATGGGCGCCGGACATGCCTTCCGGGCCGATGTGCCCGACCTCGACGCTTTCATTGTCGGGACTGCTGGCAACGACCGAGGCGAGGCCGCTCTCGATGAAATAGACCCATTCGGTCGGCTCGCCCGTCGCCACAAGGCTCGTGCGCAGCGGCAGTTCGACGAATTCGAGGTGGGGTTGGATGCGCGCGAGGAAATCGGCGGGCAGGGCAGCGAGCAGCCGGTTCCGATACAAGGCCCGGTCGTTTGAAGACACGGTTGTGCACCCTCCGCTCGGGGAGGAGCCCGGCCTCATGCCAGTCCACGTCACAGCTCAGGCAATAGTGAGCTTATGCAGTATTCAGAAATAGAGGGCGACGCATTGTACGGTTTCGACGCAGACCACGTCGGCGGTGAGGCCAGACTATAGCACCAGAAACCCTGATCGTGCTCGCAGTCACTCGCGACCCGGCGCGCCAGGAACACAAAGGCATATGCCTCATTATTCTTGACCGGGCCGGCTCCTCGATATAGGAAGGCATATGCCTCACCATTCCAGCCCGCTCGACCTTGCCTTTTACGCCCTCAGCGATCCGACGCGTCGCGCCGTGCTGTCGCGGCTGGCCGAGGGGGAATTGCCGGTGAGCGCGCTAGCCGAGCCGTTCGACATGGCGCTGCCCTCCTTCGCCCAGCACCTCAGGGTGCTGGAAGAGTGCGGGCTGATCGCCAGCGAGAAGCGCGGGCGCAGCCGCTGGTGCCGGCTGGAGCAGGCGCGCTTTGACGAGGCGGCAAGCTGGATGCAGGCCGAGCGCCGGCGCTGGGCCGAGCGGCTGGATCGGCTCGAAGGCTATCTGGACAGGACGGAATAGGACGATGACAGACACCACACGACTGTTCGAGACCTGGTCGATCGATCGCGAGATCGTGCTGGTGAAGCTGCTCAAGCATCCGCGCAGCAAGGTGTTTGCGGCCTGGCTCGATCCTGCGGCGCTGGCCGAATGGTACGGCCCGGCCGGGCTTCGCATCGAAACCCACGAGGCCGATATCCGCGAGGGCGGGGTCTGGCGCTTCGATATGGTGGGCGAGTTCGAAGGCAAGCCGCAGCGCTTCCCCAACCTCATGCGGTTCGTGCAGATCGTGCCGGACGAGCGGATCGTCATCGATTACGGCACCCCCGAGCCCGACGATCCCGACCGCTTCTACATGACCGTTACGTTCGACGCACAGGCCGATGGCAAGACGGTGCTGACCATGCGCCAGCTCCATCCCAGCCGCGAACGGCGGCAGGCGGTCATCGACTTCGGCGCGGTCGAGTACGGCCTGCAAACCCTCGACGGCCTCGCCGCCTGGCTCGACCGCTGAGCGGGTGGCGGGTCGTTCTGCATCGCCTCGCTTTGACTCATGTCAACGCACCGCTCCGGCGATGACCTACAAGAGACCCCTCTCCTGGGCTTGGGGTTGCGATGAGCAAGTGGCTATTGATCCCGCTGATCATTCTGGCATTGGGCGTCATTGCCGTTGCAGTCATCTGGGCGGTCGCCAACGCCAGCTATGGTGCCCGGATGGCGGAGGCGGAGGCGGCGTGGGCCGATATTGCCGGCAGGGCGCAGGCGGCCACCGCGGTCTACAGCCCTGAGCTCGTCGCTGATCTCCCCGAAATCGCGCGGCGCTATTTCAGCCATGCCATCGCGCCCGGCACGCCGCTGGCGTCCACGGTGGAACTGCAGATGGGCGGGCAGTTCCTGCTCGGCGCGAAAGACAATCCACAGAGCTTCGAGATGACGGCGCGGCAGATCCTGGGGCCACCCGGGGAGTTCATCTGGATCGCCGAGATGCGTTCCGGACCGACGATGGTCAGCGGCACCGATGCGCTCTACCAGTCGCATGCCTGGATGCGCTTTTTCCTGTTCTGGTCGATCCCGCTGGTGCAGGTGGCCGCCACGGAAGGGCTCGACCGTTCCGCCCTGGTGCGTCCGGCGCTGGAGGCGATCTGGCTGCCTGCGGCGCTGCTGCCGGGCAATGGCGTCACCTGGGAGCAGACCGGACCCCATCAGGCCAGGATCACCATCGGCCCGGACGGGGCGGTCGAAATGACCATGACCCTCGCCGAAGATGGCCGCGTCATCGATATCGTGGCGCCGCGCTGGAGCGACGCCAACCCGGAGCGTGAATACCGCCTGCAGCCCTTCGGCGGCACGGTGGAAGCCGAACGGAGCTTCGGCGGTTTCACCATTCCAAGCGTCGTGCACGTCGGCAATTTCTACGGCACCGACGCGTTCTTTCCGTTCTTCAACGCCACCATCACGGCGGCGCGGTACTATTGAGGGCCGGGCCGCCACGTTGCGGCGGCCCTGATGCGTCTATTCCGGCTTGCGGGGGACGCCCCAGTCGTCACGACCTTCCTTGGCGTCGGTGCCGAGCCCCAGGCCCTTGCCGGCCGAGGTCTCCTCATCGGTGCCGCCCAGATCGAAGCCGGGGCGATCCACCTTCTCGTCGTCGTCCGTCGATTTGGCGGCGGCGTCCTGTCCGTCGGCATCGTCCGGCGCGGGACGCTGGTTGGTGGGGATGTCCTTATATTCGTCGACCTGCACGCCCGTGCTGTCGAGGCTCTGGCCGGGCGGGCGCTGGGCCTTGTCGCGATTGCTCAGGATGTCGTTCTTGCGAACCTTCTCGTCATCCAGATTGGTCATTGCGCCACTGCCGCTTTGTTGACCTGCTGCCATGATTTGATCTCCCTTGTTGGTCGCATCGCGCGACGTTCGATGGAAGCCAACGGTTCGGTCCTGCCATGGTTGCATGTCCGGGCCGGCTGGCAGCCGCCCGCTTGCCCGTCTCCGCCACAATCTCCCCCCTTTCCCCTGCCACCCCTGCCGGCGGGTGCCGGGGTGGGCAGGCGGCGTGTGCTGCCTTATGCTTGCTCCAGTGATTTGCGGGAGATTTCATGACTAAGGAGCGGCTTGCCGAGTTGAGGCAATCCATTCGCGTCGCCACGCTCGCCGACGAGGCCGCGGCGCTGACCCGGCTGACCGAGGATGCACGGCTGAGCGAGCAGGATCGCGCCGCCATCGGCGCCCGCGCTTCGGCGCTGGTGGAAAAGGTCCGGGCTGGCAGCTCGGGCAGCATGCTCGAAAGCTTCCTTGCCGAATATGCACTCTCCACCCACGAAGGCATTGCGCTGATGTGTCTCGCCGAGGCGCTGCTGCGGGTGCCCGATACGCGCACCATCGACGACCTGATCGAGGACAAGATCGCCAGCAGCACCTGGCTCGACCATTTCGATCGCGAGAACTCGCCGCTGGTCAATGTCTCCACCCTGGCGCTGACCCTGACCGGGGAAGTGCTGCGCGATTCCGGCGCCGGCATTGCCGGCACCATCAAGGGCTTCGTGCAACGCATCGGCGAGCCGGTGATCCGCTCGGCGGTGCTGCAGGCCATGAAGATCCTGGGCGGCCAGTTCGTGCTCGGCCGCAATATCGAGGAAGCAACGCGGCTGGCGAAAAGGCGCGAGCGCGACGGCTATTCGTTCTCCTACGACATGCTGGGCGAGGCGGCCCGCACCGAGGCCGACGCCAAGCGCTACCGCGCCGCCTATGCCGATGCCATTGCGGTCCTCGCGATGCGGTCCTCGGCCGGCAGCGTGCGCGACAATCCGGGTGTCTCGGTCAAGCTCTCGGCGCTGCATCCGCGCTATGAGTTCGCCAAGCGCGAGCGCGTCATGACCGAGCTGGTCGATCGCACGCTGGCGCTGGCGCTGATGGCGCGCGGCGCCAATATGGGCTTCAACATCGATGCCGAGGAAGCCGACCGGCTCGACCTGTCGCTCGATGTCATTGCCGCCGTGCTGGCCGATGAGCGGCTGGCCGGCTGGGACGGGTTCGGCGTCGTCGTGCAGGCCTACGGGCCGCGCGCCAGCGGCGTCATCGACTGGCTGGAAACGCTGGCCGAACAGCATGACCGGCGGCTGATGGTGCGGCTGGTCAAGGGCGCCTACTGGGACGCCGAGATCAAGCGCGCCCAGGTGCTCGGGCTCGATGGCTTCCCGGTGTTCTCGCGCAAGGCCGCCACCGATATCAGTTACATCGCCAATGCCCGCCGGCTGCTCGAAAAACGGGCGCGGCTCTACCCGCAGTTCGCCACCCACAATGCCCACAGCGTCGCCGCCGTGCTGCATCTGGCGGGCGAGCTGCAGGCCTCGCCGCAGGAGTACGAGTTCCAGCGGCTGCATGGCATGGGCGAGCGGCTGCACGACATTCTCAAGGACGACGAGGGCACCCGCACGCGCATCTATGCGCCGGTGGGCCGGCACTCCGATCTCCTCGCCTATCTGGTGCGCCGTCTGCTCGAAAACGGCGCCAATGGCAGCTTCGTCAACATGATCGCCAATCGTGATGTGCCCACCGCCGACGTGGTGCGCGATCCGTTCAGCGCCGTCGACAGCGAGGTGGCGCGGGTCAAGCCGCCGACCGGTCTCTTCTCCCCCCTGCGGCAGAATTCGCGCGGCCTCGATCTCAGCGACCCGCTGATCGTCGAACGTCTCGACCGGCGGCGCGGCGGCTTTGCCGAGCGCAGCTGGAGCGCCGCTCCGATCGTTGACGGCGACGTGGCCGGCACCGAGGTGCATGCCGTCACCAATCCGGCCAATGGCAGCAAGGTCGGCGACGTCACCTTTGCCGCGCTGGACGATGTGAACACCGCCATCGATGCGGCCGAGCGTCATTCGCTCGACTGGTCGTCGCGGCCCGTCTCCGAGCGGGCGCAACTGCTGCGCCGCGTTGCCGATCTCTACGAGAACCACGCCTCCGAACTCTTCGCGCTGGCCGCCCGCGAGGCCGGCAAGACGCTGCCCGACTGCGTCGGCGAAGTGCGCGAGGCAGTCGACTTCCTGCGCTACTACGCCTCGGAAGCTGAAAGCGGCATCAGCTGGAGCCCGCGCGGCGTCTTTGCCTGCATCTCGCCGTGGAACTTCCCGCTCGCCATCTTCACCGGCCAGATCGCCGCGGCGCTGGCCACCGGCAATTGTGTTGTCGCCAAGCCGGCAGAGGCCACGCCGCTGATTGCGGCGCGGGCGGTCGAACTGATGCTCGAGGCCGGCATCCCCAAGGGCGTCATCCAGCTGCTGCCCGGTGCCGGCACGGTCATCGGCAATGCGCTGGTCTCGGACCCGCGCATCGGTGGCGTCTGCTTCACCGGCTCCTTGCCGACGGCCAAGTCCATCGACCTTGCCATGGCCGAGTATCTGCCGTCCGACGCCGTGCTGATCGCTGAAACCGGCGGGCTCAACGCCATGATCGTGGATTCCACCGCGCTGCCCGAACAGGCGGTGCGCGATATCCTGGCCTCGGCCTTCCAGTCGGCGGGGCAACGCTGCTCGGCGCTGCGCATCCTCTACGTCCAGGAGGAGGCCGCCGAGCGCACGCTCGAGATGCTCTATGGCGCCATGGACGAACTGACACTGGGCGATCCCTGGCACCTGAGCACCGATGTCGGTCCGGTCATCGATGAGCGGGCGCTCACCGAGATCCGCACCTATTGCGCCAGCTTCGAGGAGCGCGGCGCGCTGCTCAAGCAATTGAAAGTGCCCGCAGAGGGGACATTCGCCGCCCCGACGGTGCTCAAGGTCGACGGCATCGAGGACATGCCCAAGGAAATCTTCGGCCCGGTGCTGCATGTCGCCACCTTCAAGGCCGAGAATCTCGACAAGGTCATCGCCTCCATCAATGCGGCCGGCTACGGGCTCACCTTCGGCCTGCATTCACGCATCGATGCGCGGGTGGAGCATGTGTCGGAGCAGGTCAGGGCCGGCAATATCTACGTCAACCGCAACCAGATCGGTGCCGTTGTCGGTTCGCAGCCCTTCGGCGGCGAGGGACTGTCGGGCACGGGCCCGAAGGCGGGTGGCCCGAGCTATCTGCCGCGGTTCTCGCGGGCGGCGGCCGCCGCACCGGTCTCGGACAGCATCAATGGTCTCTCCGGTCTCTCCATCGGCTTTGCGATTTCCGCCGTCGACCAGGTGCGCGGGGCGCTCGACAAGGTGCCGTTCGCGCCGATCATCACCGATCTGCCGGGCCCGACCGGCGAGGCCAACAGCCTGCTGCATCTGCCGCGTGGCGTCGTCCTCTGCATCGGGCCGGACGAGGCGTCCGCCCGCATCCAGGCGCAACTGGCGCTGGCGCACAACAATGGCGTGCTGGTGATCGCGCCGGGCGGGCAGCGCATCGCCAAGGAACTGGGTGCCGACGGCGCGGTCATCGGCGGGGTCGACAAGCGGCTCTCGCCGGCCGCCATCGAGGCTGGCCTCAGCGTCGATGCGATCATGCATTTCGGCGACGATGCGGCTCTGCGGCCATGGCGGCAGGCCCTGGCGCGGCGCGAAGGGCCAATCGTGCCGTTGATCGGCAACGAGGTCTGTGCCAGCCGGCTGTTCATCGAGCGTCACATCTGCGTCGATACCACGGCCTCGGGTGGTAATGCCGAGTTGCTCGCGGGGCCGGGCGCGGCATAAACTGATCACCATGCGCAACCGGGTCGTGAGCATCGCTGTCGGTCTGCTTGTGTGGCTGGCAGCCATGAGCCTCGCCACGGCCGCCAGTCTCGATGGCATCCTTGCAGCCGGCAAGGTCCGGGTCGGGGTCTGCCTCGCCTCCGAACCGGCCGGCTTTCGCGACGGCGAGGGCAAGCCGCGCGGCTACGATGTCGATGTGGTCACGCTGCTGGCGGCGCAGCTCGGCGTGCGGCTCGAGCTCATCGAGGTGACCGTTCCCACCCGCATGCACTATCTCGAAAGCGAGGTGATCGACATCCTCGCCTGCAACCTGACGGCCACCACATCGCGGGCGCTGCAGTTCGATTTTTCGATGCCTTACCTGCGCACCGGCATCAAGATGCTGGTGCAGCGCGACAGCGGCATTTCCGGTTTTTCCGCGCTGGGTCCGCGCCGCAAGGTGGTGGTGGGGCGCGGCACCACCGCCGACGCCCTGCTCAGGGCACGGGCGCCCGAGGCGCAGGCGGTCTATGTCAGCAGCACCGCCGAGGCCTCGCTGCTGATGCAGCAGGGGCTCGCCGATGCCTATCTGCAGGACAGCCTGATGATCGACTACCTGGCGCTGGCCTATCCCGGCCAGGTCGAGGCGCTGCCCGAGACCTATTCGTTCGATGCCATCTGCTTCGGCATCCGCAAGGGCAATCCCGAGCTGCTGCGCTGGCTCGATCTCTTCGCCTCGATCTATGTCTCGTCCGGCACCTACCGGCAGACCTATGCCCGCTGGTGGGGCGGCGAACCGCCGCCACTGACGCCGATCTGGTAGGCCGGACTAAAGTGTCGCGGCCGCCAACAGCAGGAAGCCGCCGACCAGGCCGGTATTGATCAGCGTGGCGCCGACATGCGGGCTCTGCTCGTCCTTGGGAAAGGTCCAGTACGGGTGCACGATCAGCGTTGCGGCGATGATGAACACGGCCTCGCCCAGCGCCGCCCACGGCGTCAGGATGCCCAACATCATGCCGGCGCCGCAGAGCGTCTGCACCACCAGCCCGGCAATGGTCACCGGCCGGGCATTGGGCACCTTGCGGCTCGCCATCAGCGTCACCAGACGCTCGAGGTTGACGAAGTTGCGGATGCCCGCGATCAGAAATGCGCCTCCGATGAGGACGCGCCCGAGCAGAAACACCCAGGACGGCAGGTCAGTCGGCATCGAGAGTTCCCCCAACTCGCGGCGGCCGGGTGGCCGCAAACTCAATATGGATCAGTGATTCAGTCGCTCAGAAGGCCTTGCCGTCCGGGCCGAAGACATGCGTCCGCGCCGGATCGACATAGGCGGCGACGGTTGTCCCTAGCGCAATCTGCTGCTGGCCGTCCATGGCAATGGTCAGCGGCTGCTTGTCGGTGGTGGTGGTGTAGAGCATGGTCGAGCCACCCAGATGTTCCACCAGATCGACGCGCACGTCGGTCAGCTTGACGCCGCTGTCGGGCTGGATGGTGATGTGTTCGGGCCGGACGCCGAACGTCACCTTGTTGCCATCGGCGCCGGCAGCGCGCTGCAGTTCGATGGCCGAGCTGCCCAGCTGCACCTTGCCGCCGTCGACCTTGCCTTCGAGGAAGTTCATCTTGGGCGAGCCGATGAAGCCGGCGACGAAGCGATTGGCCGGGTTGTTGTAGAGGTCGAGCGGCGCCCCGACCTGCTCGATCACACCGGCCTGCAGCACGACGATCTTGTCGGCCATGGTCATGGCCTCCACCTGGTCGTGCGTCACGTAGATCATGGTGTTTCCCAGATCGTTGTGCAGCTTGGCGATCTCGACGCGCATCTGCACGCGCAGTTCGGCGTCGAGGTTGCTGAGCGGTTCGTCGAACAGGAAGATGCGGGGCTCGCGCACGATGGCACGGCCGATGGCGACGCGCTGGCGCTGGCCGCCCGAGAGCTGCTTGGGACGGCGCTTGAGCAGCGGCCCGATCTGCAGAATCTCGGCGGCGCGCTGCACGCGCACCTCGATCTCCTGCTTGGGGACGCGCGCTGTCTCCAGCCCGAAGGCGAGGTTCTGATACACCGTCATGTGCGGGTAGAGCGCGTAGCTCTGGAACACCATGGCGATGCCGCGCTTGGCCGCCGGCATGGCATTCATGCGCTGGCCATCGATCAGCAGGTCGCCGCCGGTGATCGGCTCGAGGCCGGCAATCATGCGCAGCAGGGTGGATTTGCCGCAGCCCGAAGGGCCGACGAAGACCACGAACTCACCCGGATCGATCTGCAGGTCGATGCCGTGGATGACCTCGACATCACCGTAGCGCTTGAAGACCTTGTTGAGGACGACGCTGGTCGACATCAGGCAGTTCCCCCGTGCGAAGCTGGCAGCCAGCTGCGGTATTTTGGATGCTCGGGGCCGATGGGCATGGTGACCTCGGTCCGGGTTTCCGATGAATGATAGAAGGCGGTGACGATCTCGAGCGCGCGGCGCGAGTCCGTGCTGGTGACCGGCAGTGGCCCCTTGCCCATCAGGTGGTCGTGGAAGCGGGCCATCTGCGTCTGGAAGCGCGGCGGCACATCGGTCCAGTCCTTGAGCAGCGCATCGATGGCCTGCTTGGTCTCGTCGTTGCGCGGCAGGATCTTCCACAGCGCGGCGCCGGGGTTGTAGGGCGCATGATCGCTCTCGAAGGTGACGTTCTCGAAGGCGAGGCGGATACGGGTGATCTCGTCGGCGGAGCCGAGCGAGGCGGTGAACGAGCCCAGCGCGCCCGATTCCAGTTCCACCGAGGCCGAGATGCAGTCCTCGACCTCGATCGGATTGACGCGCGTCGCCACGCGCCCGTAGAGCGATTTCACCGGCCCCATCAGGTAGACGAACATGTCGTGGGGATGGATGGCGTGGCCCATCAGGACGCCGCCCAGTTCGGTCTTCCACTTGCCGCGCCAGGGCACGGCGTAATATTTGGCGTCGCGCCGCCACAGGGTTTCCACCGTGCCGACATAGGGCTTGCCGGCGAGACCGGCGTCGATGATCGCCTTGGCCTGCTGCACGCCATTGCCGAAGCGGTACTGGAACACCGGCATCAGGATGCCCTTGCTCTGCTGTTCGGCGGCGATGACCTCGTCGACCTCCTTGAGCGAGCCGACCAGCGGCTTCTCGCAGATCACGTGCTTGTCGGCTTTCAGGCCGGCCATGATCATCTCGTAATGCACGCCGGGCGGGGTGCAGATGTCGAGGATGTCGAGGTCGTCCATGGCCAGCAGGTCGTCGAAACTGGCGGTCCGCCGCTCGACGCCGAACTCGTCGGCCAGCGTGTTCATCCGCTCCTGGTCGAGGTCGCAGATGGCGATAACCTTGAACTTGTCGGGATTGGTGGCATAGCCCTCGACGATATGGCTGCGGCCGATGCCGCCACCGACGACGGCGACTGTCTTGATCTGGCTCATTGCTGCCACGCGGTTCCCTGTTCGGCCAGACGCTGCGCGTCGAGGGCCAGTTCCATGGCCTTGAAGCAGTGTGCCTGCGTCATGGCGGTCTCGGTACGGTTCTGCACATCGGCGATCAGTGCCGGGCCGTAGGGCAGGGCGACATTGGAGCAGTCGATATACTGCGTGCCCTTCTGGTTGACGAGGAACAGATGGTCCTTGCCCGGCCGGCCGGCGATGTCGATGTACTTGCGCAGCTCGATATAGCCTTCGGTGCCCAGGATGGTCAGCCGGCCGTCGCCCCAGGTGCCCAGCCCTTCGGGCGTGAACCAGTCGAGGCGCACATAGCCGGTGGTGTTGGGCGTGCGCAGGTGCATGTCGCCAACGTCCTGCAGGCCCGGCCGGTCGGGATGGGCGCGGTTGTTGACGGTGGCCGAGATCACCTCGGCATCGAGCGTATTGGAAAAGAACAGGAACTGCTCGCACTGGTGGCTGCCGATATCGCAGAGGATGCCGCCATAGCGCTTGCGGTCGTAGAACCAGTCGGGCCGCTGGTTGTTGCGGATGGCATGCGGGCCAAGACCGACAGTGTGGATGACCTCGCCGATGGCGCCGGCCTGCACCAGTTCGCCGGCCTTGACCGTCGAGCGGGTCTCGAAATGCTCGGAATAGCAGACCGAGAAGATGCGGCCGGTCTCGGCCTGCACCTGTTTGATGGCGTCGAGCTGGGCGTGGCTGGTCATGCCCGGCTTGTCGCTCATCACGTCCTTGCCGTGGCGCATGGCCTCGATCGAGATGTCGGCGCGCTCGTTCAGGATGGCGGAGGTGAGCACCATTTCGATGGACTTGTCCTCGAGAATGGCCCGCCGGTCGGCGACCCGCTTGGCCTGCGGATACTTGTCGCCGAAGGGCTTGGCCAGATCGTCCTCGAGGGCGTGGAAGGCGACGAACTCGGCGCCGGCCGCCAAGAGGCAGTCGACCTGCCCGTAGATATGGCTGTGATTGATGCCGATGGCGGCGAAGCGGATGGTCATGGCTTTACTCGTCGTATTTGGAACTAGCGCTTCATGCCCGTGGTGGCGATGCCCTCGATGAGCAGCCGCTGGAAGAACAGGAAGAACAGGAAGATGGGGACAAGGCTGAGCACGCTCATGGCGAACAGCCCGCCATAGTCGGACTGGCCGGTGGAGTCGGTGAAGGTGCGCAGGCCCAGCATGACGGTATATTGGCGCAGGTCGCTGAGGTAGATCAGCGGGCCGAAGAAGTCGTCCCAGGTCCAGATGAAGGTGAAGATGGCGGCCGTGGCCAGCACCGGGGTGGAGAGCGGCAGGATGACTTTCCAGTAGATGCGCCACGGGCCGGCGCCATCCATGCGCGCTGCCTCATCGAGCTCACGCGGCAGGCCGCGGAAGAACTGCACCATCAGGAAGATGAAGAAGGCGTCCGAGGCGAGGAACTTGGGCACGATCAGCGGCAGGAAGGTGTTCACCCAGCCCAGGTTGAGGAACAGCACATATTGCGGGATGAGCGTCACCTGGTAGGGCAGCATGAGCGTCATCAGCATCATGGCGAACCAGAACTTGCGTCCGGCGAACTCTAGCCGCGCAAAGGCATAGGCGGCCAGCGAACAGGCGAACACATTGCCGATCACGCTGAGCAGCGAGATGGTCAGCGAGTTGAGGAAGAAGACGCCGAAGCCGACCTTCACGCCGTTCCAGCCGCGGAAATAGGAGTCGATGCTCCAGTTCGCCGACGGCAGGATGGAGGCGCCCGAGCCGAAAATCTCGTTCTCGGGCCGGAACGAGGCCGCCAGCAGCCAGAGCAGCGGATAGAGCATCAGGATCGAGACACCGATCAGCAGCACATGCGCCACGATCGAAAGCAGGCGGCGCCGTGTGCGGCGGCCCGGGTCGTCTTCGGTCACAACGGTCAGCCGGGTCACATCAGTCGTCATAGTGCACCCAGTATTTCGACGTCAGGAAGGAGAAGGCGGTGAACAGCGCCACGATGGCCAGCAGGACCCAGGCGAGCGCCGAGGCGTAGCCCATGCGGAAGAAGCCGAAGGCCTCCTGGAACAAATAGAGCGTGTAGAACAGCGTCGAGTTGATCGGTGCGCCGGTGCCGCCGGAAATGATGAAGGCCGGGGTGAAGCTCTTGAAGGCCTCGATGGTCTGGATGATGGCATTGAAGAACACCACCGGCGTCAGCATGGGCAGGGTGATCTTCCAGAACTGGCGCCACTTGCTGGCGCCGTCGATGCTGGCGGCCTCGTACATGTCCTGCGGGATCTGCCGCATGCCGGCGAGGAAGATGATCATCGGCGAGCCGAACTGCCAGATGCTCAGGATGATCAGTGTCCATAGCGAATAGCGCGGATTGGAAATCCAGCTCGGGCCGATGATGCCGAAATTGGCGAGCACCTGATTGACCAGTCCGTCGCCGGCAAAGATCTGGCGCCAGAGAATGGCGATGGCCACCGAGGCGCCGAGCAGGCTGGGCAGGTAGAAGAGAGCGCGATAGAGCGGCAGGCCGCGCATGCCGCGGTTGAGCAGCAGCGCCACGCCCAGCGCGAAGGCGAGCTTGAGCGGCACCGAAAAGACGACGAAGAACATCGTCACATGCATGGAAGCGGCGAATTTGGGGTCCGCGGTGAACATACGGACATAGTTGTTGAAGCCGGCCCAGCGGGGCGGGGTCAGCAGATCGAAATCGGTAAAGCTCAGATAGAGCGACGTCACGATCGGGCCGATGGTCAGGCCGAAAAAGCCGATGAACCAGGGCAGCAGGAACATATAGCCGGGGGCGTGGTTCTCCCACACCCCCGACCAGATTGATGGTTTGACCGCGCCGCGTGCGGCTTGAGTGGTCGTGGCTTGCGCGGTCATTCGACGGTCCTAATCAGGCGGCCCGGTTCAGGATGGCAGCAGCTTCGGTGACGAAGTACTTGCCGGCGTCTTCGGAGCTGCGGGCACCGAAAGCGACTTCCTGGCTCAACACGCGCAGCAGCGACGAGTTGATTTCACCGGCAGCGGCCGGCGGCGGCGGCGGCAACGGGCCGAGCAGGTCGCCAAGGTTGGCCACGAACTCGAGAGCGATCTTGCTCTGCGGGTCGAGGGTCGGGCTGATCGCCTCGCGGATGGCTGCCGAGCAGGGGATGCCGCGTTCGACACCCAAAATATTGCCGGCTGCCGGATCATTGACGAAGAAGCTGAGATAGGCCGCAGCCAGTTCCTTGTTGGCCGACGAACCGCCCACCGAAAAGAACATCGAGGGCTTGCGGTAGTGGCCGCCACCGACGCCGGGCGCGATGCGCGGATAGCTGGTGATGGTCAGCTTGTCGGTCGTCAGCGACTGGTAGGCCACCAGCTGGTTGGAGTTCGACGGCATCATCGCGGCCTTGCCGAGAATGACCATCGTGGTTTCCATCGGGCCGTTGGTGTCGAGGGCCTGGGTTTCCGCATCGACGCAGACGCCGGCGGCGCGCATTTCTTCCCACAGCTTGAACCAGGCAATGGCCTGTTCCTCGCCGAAGCCCAGCTTGCCATCGGCAGTGTAGAGCGCGAGGCCCTGCTGACGCAGCCAGTTGTCGAGCATCGGCTCGGTGCCCGAACCGTCGCTGATGACCTTCATGCCACCGCGGATGTTCTTGGACTTGAAGGCCTCGCCCATGGCGCGGATGTCGTCATAGGTGGTGTCGCGGTTCGGCGGCTCGACGCCGGCTTCCTCGAAGGCCGCCAGGTTGACCAGCTGGGCCACCGAGTTGGCACCCAGGCTGATGCCGTAGAGCTTGCCGTCGACCTTGCCGCCTTCGAGCTGGTCGGAGTCGAAATCGTCGAGCTTGAGGGTGCCGCCGACGAATTCATCGAGCGGCGCGATGGCGTTACGCTTGGCGTATTCGACGATGTAGCGGTAGTCCATCTGGACGATGTCGGGCGAATTGCCGCCGGCCGTCTCGGTCGCCAGCTTGGGCCAGTAGTCGCCCCAGCCGAGGAAGCTGCTGTCGACTTCGGCGCCGCCGGGAGCGGTCTTGAACAGGTCGTTGACGCCGTAAGTGCGGTCGGCGCGGTTCTGACCGCCCCAGAACAGCTGGCGCAGGCGTGCATCCTGCGCAAAAGCCGGGCCGACGGCACCGGCGGCGAGCAGCGCGGTGCTGCCCAACAGGAATTGGCGTCTATCAACGCGAAGAGTCATGTGTAGTCCTCCCACAGGATGTTGCCGGAAGTTCCGGCAGCTAGGTCATCAAGCGGCCTCCGCCGCTAAATAACTAACTGGTTACAACCTTCCGCTGTAATACTTTCGGTGTCAAGCGGTTCGGCTAAGCCGTTCATATGTCGTTCATATCTGGGGCGATTTTGCGTCAGGAGCGCTTCGTGCGCAGGTAATCGAGCACCATCTGGACTGCTTGCGCCTCGCGCTCCTGAATCATGGCGAACTGGCTCAGGTCGCGGTCGAAGATGACGCTCAGGGTGCGCATGTTCGAGACGTAGAAATATCCCAGGCCGGCGATCGAGATGTAGAGCTGCATGGGGTCGATATCGGTGCGGAAGACACCCGACTGGCTGCCGCGCCTGAGGATGTCGCGCAGTTCGCTGACGAGCGGCGAGTGCAGTGCCGGGATGTCCTTGATGTCTTCGAGGAAGCGGGCGTTCTGCAGGTTCTCGATGGCGAGAAGCCTTGGAAACCAAGGGTTTGCGAGGAAATGCCGGAATGTGAAGCGGACCAGCCGGTCCATCGCCTCGACCGGGTCGAACTGGCCGAGCGAGAGCTCGCGCTCGCCGCGCCGGATCTCCTGGTAGGCGTCGAGCAGCACCGCCGAATAGAGCGCTTCCTTGTTGCCGTAGTAGTGGTAGAGCAGCCGCTTGTTGGCCTTGGCGCGGGCCGCGATGGCGTCGACACGGGCGCCGTTGAGGCCCTGCTCGCAGAACTCGTCGCGCGCCGCCTTCAGAATCTCGGCCTTGGTGCGTTCCGCGTCGCGCGTCCGGGGCTTGCTGCCTGCCAGTTCTTCGATTGCCATTGCTTGTCCCCGCGCCCCGGATTCATATCAGACTGCCTGCCCAAGCCATCACCTTTGGCGGGCGAAGGGGACCGAAACGATCAAAATAAAATTTTCGCCGCGCCGCGACCGGAATGGCGCTTCGCTTGACGGAGGACTGTAGCTGCGTGTATCTAAGTAACCAAGCAGTTACAAAATTGAGGGAGAGGATGGTCATGGCTGAGCGTCGGCTTGGGTTGATCATGCACGGTGTCACCGGGCGCATGGGCTACAACCAGCATCTGGTGCGGTCGGTGCTGGCGATACGCGATCAGGGCGGCCTCGTGCTCGCCAATGGCGACCGGCTGATGCCCGATCCGATCATTGTGGGCCGCGATCGCGAGAAAATCCAGCGGCTGGCCGAAAAGCACCACATCGCCCGCTGGTCGACAGATCTCGACGAAGCTCTCGCCAATCCCGACGACACGGTCTTCTTTGACGCCGGCACCACGCAGATGCGCGCCGACCTGCTGTCGCGCGCCATCGACGCGGGCAAGCATGTCTATTGCGAAAAGCCGGTCTCGGACGATCTCGACACCGCCGTGACGCTGGCCAAAAAGGCGAAGGCCTCCGGGATCAAGCATGGCGTCGTGCAGGACAAGCTGTTCCTGCCCGGCCTGCTCAAGCTCAAGATGCTGCGCGACAGCGGCTTTTTCGGTCGCATCCTGTCGGTGCGCGGCGAGTTCGGCTACTGGGTGTTCGAGGGCGACTGGCAGCCGGCGCAGCGGCCCTCGTGGAACTACCGCACCGCCGATGGCGGCGGCATCATCCTCGATATGCTCTGCCACTGGCGCTACGTGCTCGATAACCTCTTCGGCGAAGTGCAGGCCCTGTCCTGCCTCGGCGCCACGCATATTCCCGAGCGCGTCGACGAGAAGGGCAACAGCTACACCGCCGACGCCGATGACGCGGCCTATGCCACCTTCCAGCTGGAGGGCGGCGTGGTCGCCCATATCAATTCGAGCTGGGATGTGCGCGTCCGCCGCGACGATCTCGTGACGTTCCAGGTCGACGGCACGCATGGCTCGGCCGTGGCGGGCCTCCACAAGTGCTTCACCCAGCACCGGGTCAACACGCCCAAGCCGGTGTGGAATCCGGATCAGCCGCAGACCATCAACTTCTTCGAGAACTGGGAAGAAGTGCCGGACAACATTCCGGCCGACAACGGCTTCAAGGTGCAGTGGGAAATGTTCCTCAGGCATGTCGTCGACGATGCTCCCTGGCCCTACGGGCTGGAGCAGGGCGCCAAGGGCGTGCAGTTGGCCATGCTCGGCCTGCAGAGCTGGAAAGAACGCCGCTGGCTCGACGTGCCGGCATTGGGGATTTGAGGATGAATGCGCTCGGCCTCTCAACCGGCCTCCCCTCCCCCTTGAGGGGAGGGGCCGGGGGTGGGGGTCGAGCGGTCCCTGCTTTGCCGACTGAGCCACCCCCTCCCTCGTTCCCTCCCCTCAAGGGGGAGGGAGGCCCGACTGACACGCCAGAGGTCACACATGCCTGAAATCCATCTGCCCAATCCGGACCGGACCATCACCAGCTACCGCCTCAGCGGCGAGCCGATTCCGTTCGCAAAGCACAAGGCCAGCGATTTTCCGCGCATTGCCTATGCCGCGGCGCACGTTGTCGCTGATCCGCTGGCCAGCAATGATCCGTGGCTGTCGCCGGCCATCGACTGGGACACCACCCTCAAGTTCCGCCACCGCCTCTGGGATCTCGGGCTCGGCGTGGCCGAGGCCATGGATACGGCGCAGCGCGGCATGGGGCTGGGCTGGAGCGAGGCGCAGGAACTGATTCGCCGCGCCCAGGCCGAGGCCCGCAGCCGCGACGATTCGCTGATCGCCTACGGCGCCGGGACCGACCACCTCGTGCCCGGGCCCGATGTCACCATCGACGACATCATCGCCGCCTATGAAGAGCAGGTCGGCTTTGTCGAGGGCGAGGGCGGCCGCATCATCCTGATGGCGTCGCGGGCGCTGGCCGCCGCCGCCAAGACGCCTGACGACTATGCCAGGGTCTATGGCCGCATCCTCAGCCAGGTGAAGCAGCCGGTGGTGATGCACTGGCTGGGCGAGATGTTCGATCCGGCGCTCGAGGGCTACTGGGGTCAGCCGACCCATGATGCGGCGATGGATGTCTGCCTCGATGTCATCGCGGCCCATGCCGACAAGGTCGACGGCATCAAGATCTCGCTGCTCAGCAAGGAAAAAGAAATCGCCATGCGCCGCCGCCTGCCGGCCGGCGTGCGCATGTATACCGGCGACGATTTCAACTATGCCGAACTGATCGCCGGCGACGCCGAGGGACATTCGGATGCGCTGCTCGGCATTTTCGATGCCATCGCGCCGGTCGCCTCGGCTTCGCTTGCGGCGCTCGGGCGCGGCAGCCAGAACGAGTTCTTCGAACTGCTCGAGCCCACCGTGCCGCTCAGCCGCCACATCTTTGCGGCGCCCACCCGCTTCTACAAGACCGGCGTCGTCTTCCTCGCCTATCTCAACGGGTTGCAGGAGCATTTCACGATGATCGGCGGCCAGCAGTCGACCCGTTCGCTGCAGCACCTCAGCGAACTGTTCCGCCTGGCCGACAAGGCCCGTGTTCTCGCCGACCCGGAGTTGGCGGTCGAGCGGATGCAGCGCGTGCTGGCCGTGCACGGGGTGGCGTGATGGCAGGTCGCTCGAATTTCTCAGTCGTCCTTCCCTCCCCCTTGAGGGGAGGGATCGAGGGAGGGGGTCGATGTGCTGGTCCACTGACGGACCCCCACCCCCAGCCCCTCCCCTCAAGGGGGAGGGGAGCGAGAGTCGGGTGGGCATCATGAGCGGTCAGCTCTCCATCAATCTCGCCACCACCCGCGGTTCCTGGGGCTTTGCCGAGGCCGTCGATGGCTGCCTGCGGCAGGGCATCACCGCCATCTCGCCATGGCGCGACCAGGTCGAGGCCATCGGCCTCAAGGAAGCGGCTCGCATCGTCGAGACCAACAAGCTGCGCGTCACCGGGCTCTGTCGCGGCGGCATGTTCCCCGCCGACAGTGCCGAAGGCCGGCAGAAGAACCTTGATGACAATTTCCGCGCCATCGACGAGGCCGCGGCGCTCGGCGCCGACTGTCTGGTGCTGGTGGTGGGCGGGTTGCCCGGCTCGTCAAGGGACATCGTCGGCGCCCGGCAAATGGTCAGCGATGGCATCGCCGCCATGCTGCCGCGGGCCCGCGCCGCCAACATCCCCCTCGCCATCGAGCCGTTGCATCCGATGTATGCGGCCGACCGGGCCTGCGTGAACACCATCGACCAGGCGCTCGACCTCTGCGTCGAGCTCGGTGACGGTGTCGGCGTCGCCATCGACGTCTATCACGTCTGGTGGGACCCCGACCTCGCCGGTGCCATCGCTCGGGCAGGGGACATGGGCAGGATTCTGGCCCACCACATCTGCGACTGGCTGGTGCCGACCACCGACATGCTGCTCGACCGCGGCATGATGGGCGACGGAGTCATCGACCTCAAAGCCATTCGGGCGATGATCGAGGCGGCCGGCTATCACGGCCCGCAGGAAGTCGAAATCTTCTCGCGCGACAACTGGTGGAAGCGACCCGGCGACGAGGTGGTGCAAACCTGCCTCCAACGCTTCAATTCCGTCTGCCAGGTGGACGGATAGGACCTTCGGAGCGCTTGCGCTTCCCGCCGCCGCCGCTAAGTTAGCCGCCAAAATCGAGGGGTTTCTCCATGCATATTCTGATCATTGGCGCTGCCGGCATGGTCGGCCGCAAGCTGGCTGACGCGCTGGTCAAGTCCGGTCGCGTCGGCGACAAGGCGATTTCGCAGTTCACCCTGGCCGACGTGGTGCAGCCCGTCGCACCGGCTGGATTCTCCGGCAAGGTCGAGGCGCTGGCCACCGACCTGTCGGCACCGACTGCCGCCGCACCCCTGATTGCCAAGCGTCCGGATGTGATTTTCCACCTGGCGGCGATCGTCTCGGGCGAAGCCGAAGCGGATTTCGACAAGGGCTACCGCATCAACATGGATGGCATGCGCTATCTGCTTGAAGCCATCCGCCAGGAGGGCATCAAGAACGGGCCCTATCTGCCGCGCCTCGTCTTCACCTCGTCGATCGCCGTGTTCGGCGCGCCGTTCCCCGAGGCGATCGGCGACGAATTCTTCTCGACGCCGCTGACCAGCTACGGCACCCAGAAGGCGATCTGCGAGCTGCTGCTCAACGACTATTCGCGCAAGGGCTTTGTCGACGGCGTCGGCATCCGCCTGCCCACCATCACGGTGCGCCCGGGCAAGCCGAATGCTGCGGCCTCGGGCTTTTTCTCCAACATCCTGCGCGAGCCGCTGGCCGGCCAGGAAGCGGTGCTGCCGGTTTCCAAGGATGTGCGGCACTGGTTCGCCAGCCCGCGCGCGGCGGTCGGCTTCCTGATCCGCGCCGCCGAAATGGATTCCAGCCAGCTGGGCTGGCGCCGCACCCTTTCCGCTCCAGGCCTGTCGGCGACCGTCGGCGAAGAGATCGAGGCGCTGCGCCGTGTCGCCGGCGACAAGATCGTCGCCCTGATCAAGGACGTCCCCGATCCGACCATCATCCGCATCGTCGACGGCTGGCCGCGCAATTTCGACACCAGGCGCGCCCTCGCCCTTGGCTTCAAGGCCGAGAGCAGCATGGACGAGATCATCAAGATCCACATCGAAGACGAACTGGGCGGCAAGATCGGCGGCTGACGGGCCAGCGGCCTCGGTTGGTTTGGGCCGGTGGAGGGAACTCCGCCGGCCCTTCTTGTTTTCTGCCGGTCTCACCCACCCGCCGGGGTGACACAGCGGATCCTCCCCCGCTCGCGGGGGAGGGGGCTGCCGGAAGGCGGTGGAGGGGGCAAACGGTCCCCGGTCTCAGCCAGCCCCCCGTGTCAAACCCCGATACCGGGCTGTCCGCAGTTCGCCAGCGTATTCGGCAAGTTCGGGCATGCCCGACGTCTCGGCCTCACGAATGGCGCCCTCGATATCATAGGGCACGCGGATCAGGTTGATGCCCCACGGCGCCGGCAGGTCGCTCTGGTAGGCGCCTTCGAGGACAGCGTAACAGGCCTGCGGGATATCGAGCGGATTACCGACGCTGCCGGCGTTGAACAGACAACCTGCAGGCAAGGTCTTCACGTAGCCGATGTGGATGTCGCCATAGCCGACGATGTCCGGTGTCTGTCCGTTCCCGGTGAAGTCGGTATTGCCGAACATGCCCAGATGGGTTTCGAGCGGGTCATATTGCCGGATACGATGGAAGGCGCTGATCTGCGAAGCGTGGAACAGCCGGACACGCTTGCCGCTGAGCACGAACTCGGCGGTCGCCGGCAGGTTGGCGAGAAAGCTCAGCTGGCCGTGGTCGAGTTGCTCGCGGTTCCAGACGTTGATGGGGTGGTCGGACCAGGCGTGATCGGGACTACCGATCAGCACGTCCCAGTTGCCCTGCACCGTGGCCGTGCAGAGTTCGCGACAGAGGTCGATCACTGCAGCGCCGCTCGGACCTTTGCCGATCAGGTCGCCGAGGCAATAGATCGTCTCGATGCCCCGTGCCCGAATATCGGCCAGTACCGCCTCGAGGGCGGTCATGTTGCCGTGTATGTCGGAGATGACTGCGATGCGGTCCGCCGCCGCCCTCATGCCCTTGGCTTGACCTTGCCCGCCTTCTCGTAGGCGGCCTCGACCAGCGCAAAGGTCTTGAGATTGTCTTCGGCCGAAGTGTCGGCGGGCTTGCCGGCCTTCAGGCGCTCCAGCAGATGCCGGCAGGTGCGCAGCACGCTGTCCTGGGCGACGTGCCAGGGGCGTTCCGCCCAAGGCAGCACGGCAGGGTCCTCTTCGAGGATGTGCATGCGGCCATTGCTGGTGACCTCGATGCGCGAGCCGATGCGCGAGACGATGGCACCCTTGTCGCCCTCGATCTCGACCAGGGTTTCGGGGAACGGATCGGGGATGCGCCGCGCGCCATAGCTGCATTCGACCACCGAGACGGCGCCGGAGGTGTGGCGCAGCAGCATGGTGGCGGTATCCTCGCCCGCGACATCGGGATTGCGGTGCTGCAGTTCGGCGGTGAGGTGGTCCACCTCGCCCAGCAGCACCCGGGCGATGTCCAGCACATGCACGCCGAGGTCGATGAGGACGAAGCGCTCTTCCTTGGCCAGATAGGGTTGCCCGGAATAGATGTCGTAGCCGGTGCGAAAGCCGATGCGGCCCCAGCTGGGGGTGCCGATGGCGCCCGAGCGGATGGTTTCCGCCACCGTCAGCAGCGGCTGCTGGAAGCGGAAGTTCTCGTGCACGGCGAGCCAGAGGCCGCGCACCTCGGCCGCGGCAACCATGCGGCGGACCTCGGCAATGTTCTGGCCGAACGGCTTTTGCACAATGGTGGGGACGCGGTGGCGCATGGCCATCTCGACCAGCGGCAGGTGCGTGCGCATCTGCGTGGCGATGTCGACAAGTCCAAGCGCGCTCTCGCGGAACATGGTCTCGGCATCGGTGTACCACTTGGGCACGCCGAACTTTTCCGCCGCTGCCCTGGCCCTGGCTTCATCGACGTCGCAGACGGCGACCAGATCGACGCCTTCTGCCTCCAGATCCTTCCAGGCGTGCAGATGGTTCTGCGCGAAAAATCCGCAGCCGATCAGGCCGAGGCGGATGCGGGCTGCCACTAGTCCTCTCCCTTGCTCAACTGGATCGCCTTGCGCCGCGCAATGTCGAGATACTCGGTCGGCACGGCCGAACTAGGCTGCCAGATGATGTCGCGCAAGGCCGCCACCGGCAGCTTGGGCTTGCGGTCCTCGTCGTAGAGACCGTTCTTTTCCTGCTGCGTGTCGGTGATCTGCGTGTAGCAGAAGCCGGCGAGCTCGGGGCTGGCATAGATGGCGGCGAAGAGGTCGCGCAGGATGCCGAGATATTCTTCGTCGCTGCCGACGGTGGCGTAGCCCATCCAGTTGTCGCCGGCCGCCGGGTGGTAGGAAATGCCGCCGAACTCGGTCAGCATCACCGGCTGGTCGCGATCGTCGTCGACGAGGCGCTGGCGCTTGCGGTTGGGCTTCATGCTGTCGAGCGTTCCGGCAATGGCCGCGGCGCTGCCGAAGCGCTCGGTCAACTGGCTGCCGTGCTGGGTGTAGTCGTGGATGCCCAGGATATCGGAGACAGTGTGCTCCCAGCCCTCGTTGGAGATCACCGGACGGGTCGGGTCGAGGGCCTTGGTCAGGTGGTACATGGCGCTGGCATAGGCCTGCTGCGCCGGGTTGCGGGCAATGTCCTCGACGCCCCAGCTCTCGTTGATCGGCACCCAGGTGACGATGCAGGGGTTGGAGCGGTCGCGCTCGACCACGCTCATCCACTCGCGGGTGAAACGCTCGACCGCGGCCGGGCTGAACTCGTAGGCATTGGGCATCTCGCCCCAGACCAGCAGGCCGAGATGATCGGCCCAGTAGAGAAAGCGCGGATCCTCCACCTTCTGGTGGATGCGGCAGGCGTTGAAGCCGAGTGCCTTGATCAGTTCGACTTCCTCGCGCAGCGCATCGGGGCTGGGGGCGGCGAGGTGCGACTTCGGCCAGAAGCCCTGCTCGAGCACGGAGCGGACGAAGTAGGGCCGGTCGTTGAGCAGGAAGCGGCCGCTGCCGATGCCGGCACTGCGCAGACCGAAATAGCTCTCCACCGTGTCGATCGGCACGCCGTCCTCGGACAGCAGCGCCGCCGCCACGGTGATGATATTGGGGTTCTCGGGTGACCAGTAGAGGTCGTTGCGCTGCTGGCCGTTCCTGGCGCGTGGAATGCTGACCGACGTCTCGATGGTGTCCTTGGACACGTGCACCTGCTGCACGGCGAGAAGTTCGTCGCCCTTGCGCAAGGTCACCGACAGCCAGCCTTCGTGGCCGTGGTTGAGCCGCGCGTCGACAGTCACGCAATTGCGCGTCAGGTCGGGGCTCAGGTGAAAACTGGTGAGATAGGTCGCCGGCACCGGCTCGAGCCAGACCGGCTGCCAGATGCCGGTGGTGCGGTCGTACCAGATGGCGTGCGGGGTCGGCTCCCAGTCCTGCTTGCCACGCGGCATGGTGCCGTCGAGCGGCTGGTCCTCGGCACGGACGACCACGGTCTGGTCGGTTTCGTCCGAGAGGCAACTGGTGATGTCCACCGAAAACGGGCTGTGCCCGCCCTCGTGAGTGGCCACCAGGTTGCCGTTGACCCAGACATGGGCGCGATAGTCGACGGCGCCGAAATGCAGGAGCAGCCTTTCGCCTTCCCCCGGCATGGTGGAAAAATTGCGCCGGTACCAGACGACCGGGTGATATCCCTTGTCGTTGATGCCCGACAGCTCGCTCTCGGGCGGAAACGGCACCTCGATCTGCCGCAGGAAGCGCTCGGGGTATTCGAACCAGCGGCCTTCGAGGCCGGCATTGTCGTCGTCGTAGGTGAATTCCCACGTGCCGCAAAGGTCATACCAGCGCTGGCGGGTCAGCCGCGGACGCGGGTGCAGTTCAGTATCGGTCATTGTTCCCTCGGTTCGTCAAAACCGTCCCTGCGGTAGTGGTAACCGATTATTCTTGGAAAATGAACGCGCTAGAGATCACGACTTAAGTCTTGTCAGGTCTGTGGGAGCCATTTCTTGGCGATGCGGCAGACCATGGTGTAGGCGGGGTCATAGACGTTGCCCACATCGTAGCGCACGACCTGCCCCATGAGGTGGCTGGCGGCGGCGGGCGACAGGCCATAGTCGCCGGTGAGCCAGTTGAACATGTCAGTGGTCGCATGCTGCAGCGCCTGGTCGAGCGGCCGGGCATTGCCGACCGAGAAGATATGCTCGGCATTCTCGCCGCGGGGCCACACCAGTTTCCGGCGCTTTTCCACCGTCAGCCGGACTTCGACCTCATAGCTGGTTTCCACGCCGGTGCCGACGATCTCGCCGTCGCCCTGCACGGCATGGCAGTCACCCAGGAAGAACAGTGCACCCTCGGTGGCGACAGGGAACCACACGGTCGCCCCCGGTCCGAAGCCGCGATAGTCCATGTTGCCGCCATTCTCGGCGCTGGTGGCGGTCGAAAAAGCCTGACCGAGCGCCGGGGCAACGCCGAAACAGCCGATCATCGGTTCGAGCTGCAGCACGAAATTTTCGAGCCCCGCCGGCGCGTTCTGCAACTGCACGGTTCCGGCCTGCCGGTCGATCGCCCATGTCACCTTGTCGCGCGGCGGCAGCGTACCCACCGCCTCGGGATCGACGACGTTGCCGGCCAGCGAGCCGCGGGTCCAGCCAGTGGCCCGGTTGGGCGTCATGCGGACGATCTCTACCTTGAGGGCGTCGCCGGGCTCAGCGCCCTCGACAAAGATCGGGCCGTTCATCGGGTTGGGGCCGTGCGCGCGCTGCACGCCGTCCTTGTCGGCGCCATTGGCGTCGAGCGTCTCGGTGATGACGGTATCGCCCGAGGCGATGCGGAGGGCGGGGGGCACCGTGCCAAGCACGTTGTACCAGGTGTCGGGGAGAAAGCTGTGCGTTGTCATGGGCGAGATTAGTGACCCGGCACGATGGGCTTGGCAAGGGCACCGGGGTCGCCCGGCGTCCACCTACAGCTGCTGCAGCCAGTCGGCATAGGCGCTGTCGTGCCGTCCTTCAAAGTTGTCCATGCCGGGCTTTGTCAGCAGACCGCGCCGCGGCGGGATGAAGGAATGGATGCGGCGGCGGGGCGGTCCCTCGCGCCATTGCAGGTTGAAGGCGCAGAGTTTGGGGAAGAATTCCATGGTGTCGTAGGGCAGGTGGTCGTGCACCCACCAGGCCAGCGCCTCCCAGTGCCCGGTGCGCTCGTAATAGGGCAGGGCGGCGTGCACGACGATCGAGGCGGTAGCGCCCATGCGGCCTTCGGCATCGCGCCGGTCCCAGATATGGCCGGCGTAATTCTTCTCGTTCTGCGCGCAGTTCAGATCGTGCGTATTGCCGTAGTCGTTCACCGCGGCGCTGCGGAAGGCCGAGCGGATGGAGATGCGGCCGAAACGCTGCCACAGCGGTTCCAGCAGCTCCTCGCAGAGCTTCCTGCCGGCGGCGATGGCGAGATCGGGATCGTCGGGGATGCCGTAGAGGCTGGCGATCTCGGAGTGCAGGAAGTCACGCAGGAAGAAGTTTGCGCTGAGGCGCGTCCGGCCCAGGTCTTCGAGCCCTCGCATGGTTGTCGGCCGGCGCATCGGTTGCTCCTTGGTGCAAAACGCGAAAACGCGCTAACAATGCCGCCGAAGGCGCTGGGGTGCCACCCGTTTCCCACTGGAGCTGAAGTTGAAGATCTGGATCGCTGCCGTCACACTGGCCCTCGGCCTCGGGGCGTCGTCGTCGCAGGCCCAGGATGCCGGCGATGTCATCGGGCGCATCACCTCGCTGTTCGGCGATGCCGAGCCGTTCGTGACGGCTTACGAGGTGATCACCGAGTCCGTGGCCATGGAGGACGCCGAAACGCTGGCCGAGTACTTCCCCTATGGCGAACCGATCATGGTCAATGGCGAGCCGACCGTGCTCGAAAGCGAATTCGACCTCTACGAGCGCTATGACCAGTTGCTCACGCCGGCCATAGCGGCCGCCGTCGCCGGGCAGCCGTTCGAGACCCTCTTTGCCAATAGTGACGGCGTGATGTTCGGCGATGGAGCGATGTGGATATCGGCCGTCTGTCTCGACGACGCCTGCGAGGCGACCGACGTCAAAATCATCGCGCTCAACGAGCCGTGAGGAAAAGCGCCTGATGCTGCATGTTCTCTTCCTCGTCGCCATCACCGCCGAAGCCATGACGGCGGCGCTGGCGGCCGGGCGGCGCAAGATGGACTGGTTCGGGGTCTGCGTGCTGGCCTGTGTCACGGCGCTTGGTGGCGGCACGCTGCGCGACACCCTGCTGGGCCACTATCCGCTGACCTGGGTCGCCGATCCGTGGCTGCTGCTGATCTGCTGCGGCGCGGCGCTGTACACCATTGCGGCGGCGCGACTGATGGCGGCACTGCGCTGGCCGTTCCTGCTGCTCGATGCGCTGGGACTGGTGGTCTTCACCATCATCGGCTGCAACGTGGCGCTGGAAATGGGGCAGTCACCGATCATCGTCATCGTTGCCGGCATGATCACCGGCATCGCGGGCGGCATCCTGCGCGATGTGCTCTGCAATGACGTGCCGCTGGTGTTTTCGAGCGAGCTCTATGCCACCGTCTCGATCGTCACCGCCGGCATCTACTATGCCGGGCTGACCTTCGGCTTCCCGCAGGACTTCGTCATCGTCGCTGCCGCGTCGATCGGCTTTGCGCTGCGCGTGGTGGCGATCGTCTTCAAGCTCGAAATGCCGAAATTCGTCTACGACAAGGACTTGCGCTAGCGCCGGATCGGGGCGGGGATGGCTTTGGAAATGTCGGCGGCGGCCTTGATGACGGCAAGGCGGATGTCCTCCATGCGGTCCGGTTCGGTGCCGGCGAGAAACGGTACCGACAGCGCGGCAACCATGAGGTCGCGGCTGTCGAATATCGGCGCGGCATAGGCCTGCACGCTGGGAACGCCCTCGCCGCGGTCGAAGGCCCAGCCCTGCTTGCGGATGCGCGTCAGTTCGGCGCGCAGCTTCCTCGGATCGGTCAGGGTGCGCGACGTCAGGGCGGGCATCGGGCGGGCCAGCCAGTCGCGACGCGCATCGTCGGACAGAAAGGCCAGCAGCAGCTTGCCGGCGGCGCCCGCGTGCGCCAGAAGGCGCTGGCCGGGTGTCACCGACAGGGCGTATTCGCGGCGGCCGCTGGCGGCGGCCAGCACCAGCGTGCCGTCCTTGTCGAGCACCGACAGCTTGGCCCCCTCCTCGAGCTGCGCCGACAGCTGGTCGAGCAGCGGCTGGGCGATCGCCACCAGGTCGACATCGCTGGCGCCGGTGGCGACATGAGCGGCCAGCGTCAGCAGGCGGCTGCCGAGCTGGTAGGTGCCGCTGTCGGTGCGGTGTACCATGTCGTGCACTTGCAGGGTGTTGAGGATGCGATAGATGGTCGTCCGTGGCAGCTTGAGCGCCGCCACCAGATCGCGAATGGTGGCACCTGCCTCGCGGCGCTCGAGCTGGACCAGCACGTCCATCATGCGGTCTATCACCGGGATCCGGTGCTTGCTCGCGGCATCGGCAGTCGTCGCCATCCTCGATGACCTCGTTGACAGTGTCGGGGAGTCATCCCTACCATAACACCCTGAACAAGTTAAATTCAGATGTGAATAGCCGGTCAACCGGCACGGGAGACCTCTGAACGCCAGATATCGGATCGTTGCGGTGGCAGGGCGCGCTCGCGTCACGGCCAGCGCAGGGTCTTTATTGGCGGCCGCAGCCGATCCCGGAAAAGGAGACGTTCATGGCGCGCATAGCCTATCTCACCGCAATCGAGTTCGGACCCGGCTGCCTCGCCACGCTTGGCGATGCGACTGCCGAACTGGGCATGCACAAGCCGCTGCTGGTCGCCGACAAGGGCGTCATGGCCGCAGGTCTTGCCGACAAGGCGCTGGCGCTGCTGCCCGCGGGGACGCCGGTGTTTCTCGATACGCCGCCCAATCCGAGCGAGAGCGCGGTGAAGGCGGCGCTCGAGCTCTACCGGAGTGCGGGCTGCGACGGCGTGGTGGCGCTTGGCGGCGGGTCGCCGATCGATCTGGCCAAGGGCGTGGCGCTGCTGGCGACGCATGAGGGTACGCTGGAGAGCTTTGCCGTCATCTATGGCGGGCTCGACCGCATCACCGCCAAGGTGGCGCCGCTGATCGCCATTCCGACCACGGCCGGCACCGGAGCGGAGGTCGGGCGCGCCGCGTTGCTGACGCTGGACGATGGCCGCAAGCTCGGCATCATCTCGCCGCATCTGATCCCCAAGCGCGCCATCTGCGACCCCGAACTGACGCTCGGGCTGCCGCCCATGCTGACCGCAGCGACCGGCCTCGACGCGCTCAGCCACTGCATCGAGACATTTTCCTCGCCGCGGCTCAATCCGCCGGCCGATGCCATCGCGCTCGACGGCGCCGGACGCATCTGGCGCAATCTCGAAAAAGCCACCTCGAACGGCAGCGATATCGAGGCGCGCAGCGAGATGATGATGGGCGCCGTCATGGGTGGCCTCTCCTTCCAGAAAGGCCTCGGGGCGGTGCATTCGCTGAGCCACGCCCTCGGCGGCCTGCAGGACCTCAAGCTCCATCACGGGACGCTCAACGCCATCCTGATGCCGCTGGTGGTGCGGTTCAACGCCGGCGAGCTTGGCGAGGCAAGGATGACCCGCCTCAAGTCGGCTATGGGCCTGGCTGCAAACGCCATGCTGGCCGATGAACTCGATGCCCTCAACCGGCGCCTTGGCATCCCCAGGGGACTGGCCGAACTCGGTGTGACGCCTGATCATTTCGACTGGGTGATCGAACGCGCCCTTGCCGACCACAGCCACGCCACCAACCCGCGTGTTCCGAGTGCCGGCGACTACCGGGCCCTGCTGGTCGAGGCCATGGCATAGCCGTGTCGCGCCTGGCACGGTGCGATGACGCCACCGGACGGACGGTTTATTCCTTTCGGGGCTGGCGAGCGGAAGAATTTGAAGACGACACGGTCGAATCGATGCCGATTGTGGCAACTATCGTGGCACTGATCGTGGCGTTGCTGTTTCTGCCCGATATGGTGTTGTGGCTGCCGCGACCGCCCTTTGGCCGGCAGGCGGTCGAATTGGGAGAATAGGCAATGAAGCAAACCTGGCGCTGGTTCGGACCGGCAGATCTGGCAACCATCGATGACATCGTGCAGGCCGGCGTGGAGGGTGTCGTCACGGCCCTGCATCACGTGCCCAACGGCACGGTGTGGAGCGCCGAGGAGATCGCCAAGCGGCAGGATCTGGTGCGTCACCGCAGGGACGGTGCCGCCTCCGGAATCGAGTGGGACGTCATCGAGAGCCTGCCGGTGTCGGAAGACATCAAGAAGCAGAAGAACGAGTGGCGCACCCACATCGCCAACTACAAGACCAGCCTCGAGAACGTCGCCGCTGCCGGCATCGAGGTGATCTGCTACAATTTCATGCCGGTGCTCGACTGGACGCGCACGGCGCTGCGCTGGCAGCTGCCCAATGGCGGCTCGTGCATGCGCTTCGACATCAACGACTTTGCCGCCTTCGACATCCACATCCTGCAGCGTGCCGGCGCCGAGGGCGACTATACCAACGCCATCACCGACGAGGCGGCGCGGCGCTTTGCGGCGCTGGACGAGGACGGCAAGAAGCAACTGGCGCGCAATGTCACGATGGGGCTGCCGGGCTCGACCGAGAGCATGACCCTCGACGACGTGCGGGCACACCTGGCCGAATACGGCCACATCTCCGCCGAGCAGCTGCGCAAGCATTTCATTGATTTCCTCTCCGAGGTGGTGCCGGTGGCCGAGGATCTTGGTCTGCGGCTCTGCTGTCACCCGGACGATCCGCCGTTCTCTCTGCTCGGCCTGCCGCGCATCATGTCGACTGCTGCCGACTACAAGACCATCCTCGACGCCGTCGACAGCCCCGCCAACGGCATGACGCTCTGCTCGGGCTCGCTCGGCGCACGGCCGGACAATGACCTGCCGGCGATGATGCGCGAATTCGGCCCGAAGGTGCATTTCCTCCACCTGCGCAACGTCAAGCGCGATACGGCCGACGCCGTGGGCTCGTTCTTCGAGGCCGAGCATCTGGGTGGTGACACCGACATGGTCGCGCTGATTGCCGCCATCGTCGCCGAAGAGCGTCGCCGCAAGGATGCAGGCCGCGCCGACTGGCAGATCCCGATGCGGCCCGATCATGGCCAGGACATCCTTGATGACCTCAACCGCCGCTCGCAGCCGGGCTATCCGACCATCGGCCGGCTCAAGGGACTGGCCGAGTTGCGCGGTGTGATGACGGCGCTGGAGCACAGCCAGTTCGGGCTGCGCTGATGCCGATCCGCTTCGGACTGGTCGGCGGCGGCTGGCGCGCCGAGTTCTTCACCCGCGTGGCGCGCGAACTGCCGGAGACCTTCGAACTGGCGGGGGTGGTGCAGCGCGATTTCGCCAAGGCGCAGGGATTTGCGGCAAAGTGGGGGGCGCCGGCGTTCGAGAGCTATGCCGGGTTCAAGGATGCGGGCGTCGATTTCGTCGTCGTCTCGGTCAAGGCCGAGGCGCATCTCGATATTCTCACCGCCTTGCACAAGCTGGGGCTGCCGGTGCTCTGCGAAACCCCGGCGGCGCTCGATCTCGATACCATGATCGCCATCTGGAATCTGGTCGAGCAGGGCTTCAAGCTGCACATCGCCGAGCAGTACCTGTTCCAGCCCCTGCACGCGACGCGGCTCAGGCTGATCGCGGACGGCGCCCTTGGCCAGGTGAACTCGACCCGAGTCTCGGTGGCCCACGGCTATCATGGCGTCAGCCTGATGCGGCATTTCCTCGGCATCGGTTTTGAGGACGCGACTATTCGCGGCAAGAGCTTTGCCGCCCGCGCGCTGGAAGGGCCGAGCCGCTTCGGCTGGCCCGACAGCGAGCGCTTTGTCGCCACCGAACAATTGCTTGGCGAGTTCGATTTCGGCGACCGGCTGGGGCTCTTCGATTTCACTAATGTGCAATACCGCTCGCCGGTGCATTCGATGCACGTGCTGGTGCGCGGCGATCGCGGCGAACTCTCGGATTTCGAACTGCGCACCATGCCGATCTACGGGCAGCCGGTGACGCGGCCGATCACCCGGGCCGACAGCGGCCGCTACAGCGATCTCTACGGCTATGCCATCAAATCGATGTCCTGCGGCGACGACGTGATGTGGACCAATCCCTATCCGCAGGCGCGGCTGATGGACGACGAGATCGCCATCGCCGTTGCCATGCAGAAGATGACGGGCGAGGGGCCCTATCCATTCGCCTGGGGGGCGCAGGACCAGTATCTGGCGCTGCTCATGGCCGAGGCGGCACGCACCGGCGAAACCATCCGGTCGCAGCGCCAGCCCTGGGCTCAGTCCTCGAGCAGGTAGCCGCCCTTGCGCCCCGGCAGGGGCTGCGTGCCGACAATCTTGGCGATGGCCGTGCCGCGCGGCGCGTATTTCGAGCGGGCCCGGCTGAGGATGAAGCCGTCAGTACCGGCGAGGATCGGCGTGCGGGCCATGAAGGCTCCCGGCCCGTCGAGGGCGATCAGATCGGCAATCGGCTGGCCTTCGCGGACCTGTTCGCCCAGTTCGACGTGGTAGGCGACAAGTCCGGGCGCCGTGGTCCGCACCACTTCGGTTGCGTCGAACGGCGTCGCCGTCGGCGAGGCCGCCGGGCGGCCACCCGGATCATCGTCGATGAGATTGCGTTCGCAGAGGAAGCCGTAGAGCCGCCGCGCATCGTCGGCGCCGAACTGGTCGAAGGTATCGGCCTGGCCGCGATATTCCAGGGTCGCCGTGGCGCTGGCCATCGGCACGGGCTTGCCGGGATTGGTCATGGCCAGCTTGCGGTAGAGCTGCGGCAGCACCTCGTCGAACGAGCCGCCGCCGCTGTCGGCTGCGGTCAGTGTCGCCGCAGCGCCCATCCAGTCGGCCAGGTCCTGCAGTTCGGGCATCAGTTCGGGCGAGGTGAAGATATGCAGCAGCGAGTCGTCGTCGCAATGCAGGTCGAGGACGAACTCGGCGTCGTGCGCTTCCCGCAGGATCAGCAGGCGCAGCTGCTCGGCGGCGCTGCGCGGCTCCTGCGCGTCGATCCACTGCGCCACCGTGCGGCGGATCAGTGCCACGTTGAAGCGCTCGTCGTCCGACAGGCGTCCGGCCAGTTGCGTGCGGATCAGGGTGAACAGGTCGGGCCAGCGGCGATTGTAGTTGATGCCCGAATTGGGATCGTAGCGGCCGATGTGATGACGGAACGCGACATTGCCCATGCCCAGCGGATTGACCACCGGCATGACGGTGAACTTGGCCCGCAGCAGATTGCGTTCGTCGGCCAGCCGAAGCTTGGGCAGCAGATGGTGCAGCACCATGGTGCCGGGCAGTTCGTCGGCGTGCAGGGCGGCCTGCAGGTGCACCTTTTCGGGCGCGTCCTCGGGACCGATGACGTAGTAGTTGAACTCCGTGCTCTCGCCCGGGGTGTCACCGCGCAGGCGGACCGTCTTCAACTCAAAGCTCATCTGGTCACCCACCGTTGCAGCCCGAACCTGAGTGGCACGGCACCGGGCATGTGCCGCGTCAGATGGCGGTACACGAGTCCGAAGACGAAGAAAATGCAGAGCGATATGACGAGGAAGAACAGCGCCGCCACCGAGAAATGCAGGAAGGCGTTGTAGTCCTTCTCGAACAGCTCGCCGGCCATGTTCATGAGGTCTTTCTGGTCGTCGATCACCGGCAGGGTGAAATAGACCAGCGCCGTGGCGTGGAACAGAAACACCACTTCATTGGTGTAGGCCGGCCAGGCGATGCGGATCAGGTGCGGCCAGACCACGGAGCGAAACTGCTGGCTGCGGCTCATGCCATAGGCGCGGGCCGCCTCGACCTCGCCGGAGGGCACGGCACGAAGCGCTCCGTAGAAGATCTCGGCGGTATAGGCGGTGGTGTTGAGACAGAGAATGGCCGGCCCCAGGAACAGTGGGTGCAGCACGAAGCCATCGATGCCCAGCGGTTTCCAGAGGCTCAGGTTGAAGGCCAGCGCCAGCGAATAGAACATAAAGAGCTGGATGAAAAAGGGCGAGCCGCGGAAGGCGTAGATATAGCCGCGGCAGAGGTTGGACAGCACCGGGTTGGGGGAAGCCTTGCCCAGGGCCATGAACACGGCGAGCACGAAGCCGACGGGGATCGAGGCGAAGGCGAGATAGATATTGAACAGCGCCGGTCGCGCCAGGATGCCGATGTCATCGAGAATGGGCGAGAGAAAATCCATCACGCGGTTCCCGTCACGGCCATGCCGCGGCTGGACCATCTGCTCAAGGCGGCAAACACCTTTTCGGAAAGGAAGGTCAGCGCGATGTAGAAGATCAGCAGCACCAGATAATAGCCCCAGCGCCAGTCGCCATGCACCAGGCCGGCGGCGCGGCTGAAATTGGGGGCGCCAAGCCGGTCGGCCCACTGCACGATATCGGCGATCTGCAGCAGCGACAGCAGCGATGTCGCCTTGATGATCAGCATCCAGACATTGGACAGACCGGGCAGGGCGTAGATCCACATCTGCCGGATATGCACGCGCCAGAGCAACTGGGTGCGCGAGAACCCGAAGGCCCGGGCGGCCTCCAGCTGGCCGCGCGGCACCGCATTCATGGCGCCGGCAATGACGTTGGCGGCGAAAGCGCCATAGACGATCCCCAGCGAGACGCAGGCCAGTACCAGGTATTCGGGTGTGCCGAGAAACCAGTTGGCGGCGTCGCAGGGTGGCCATTGCCCGAGATTGTCGGCCAGCGTTTCCGGCGTGCACACCGACTGGGCCCGGATCAGTTCGACCAGCTGCTCGAACGCCAGCGGGAAAAACAGGAAGAACAGAACGTCGGGGACGCCACGCACCATGTTGATATAGAGCCCGCCGGCGAGGCGGGCGGGGCCGAAGCGGGAGTTCCTGAGGGCGGCACCGGCCAGGCCCATCAGCAATGCGGCCAGCCCGCCGAACAGCGCAGCCGTCAGCGTGTACTGGACACTGGCGAACCAGGCGAGGTGCTTGCCGTTGGTAAAATAGCCGAGCCAGAACAGCAGGTCGTCGCCAATTCCGTCCTTCATCCATTGAGGCAGGAATTCGAGCATGAAGCGGGGGTCCGGATACGGCTGGGGCAGGCCGCTGTGGCCTGCCCCGAAGGAATGATCAGCCCGGGAAGAACGGACCGGCGCCCTTTTCGGGGAACCACTTGGTGATCAGCGCGTCGAGCGAGCCATCGGCCTTCATCGACTTGATTGCGGCATTGATCTTGGTCTCGAGCTCATCGTCGGCCTTGCGCAGCCCGATGGCGACGCCGCCGCCGATGGGGACCTGCGGTCCGTCTGCCTTCAGGGCGCCGCCCGAGCCGGCGACAGTCTCGCCGATATAGCCGGAATCGGCGAGGATGATGTCGACATTGCCGGCGCTGAGGTCGGCCAGGGCTTGGTCGGCGCTCTCGAACGACAGCACGGTGTTGCCGTCGCTGAGGTTCTCATTGACGTAGGCGGCCTGGATCGTGGCACCCTGCACGCCGATCTTGAGCCCCTTGAGGTTGTCGAAATCGATGGTGCTGCTGGCCAGCGTCATGAAGGTCGACGGATCGGCCGGCGAATAGGGCTCGGAGAAGTCGATGGTCTGCTGGCGCTCCTCGGTCACCGACATGCCGGCGACGATGGCATCGTAGTTGCCCGCGATCAGGTTGGGGATGATCGAGTCCCACTCGTTGGTCAGGAAGGTGCATTCGAGCTCGGCGCGCTTGCAGACCTCGTTGCCGACGTCGATGTCGAAGCCGGCCGGCTTGCCGCTGTCATCAAGGAAGTTCCAGGGTGCGTAGGCGCCCTCGGTGGCGAGGCGAACCGTCTCGGCATTCGCGCCGGTGGCAAGCAGTGAGAAGGCCGCTGCCGCGAGTATTAGCTTGTTCATCGGGGTCTCCTGGTTGCCGTGTGCTGCACGGCATTGATATGTCCCGCCTTCGGCCGGACTTGCCACCCAAGCTAGCGATTATTACCGTTTGGTCAATAATCGGCTGCGGCCGCTGCGTGCCGGGGCGAAGCATCAATCCGGCTTGCCGGCGCTGAGAAACTGCTGCAGGCGCAAGCTTTTGGTCGCGCCGAAGACTTCGTCCACCGTGCCCTGTTCCTCGATGCGCCCCTGGTGCAGGAAAATCACCTGGTCGGCGATCGATCGGACCAGCCCCATGTCGTGGGTCACCAGCAGCATCGACCGGCCTTCGTCGGCCAAAAGCTTGATGACGCGCACCACCTCGACCTGCAGTTCCGGGTCGAGCGCGGAGGTCGGCTCGTCGAACAGCATGACCTTGGGGTTGATGCAGAGGGCCCGGGCAATGGCGGCGCGCTGCTGCTGGCCGCCCGACAGCTGGCCGGGATAGGCGTCGGCCTTGTCGAGAATGCCGACCTTGTCGAGCATCTGCAGCGCCTCGGCCTTGACCTCGTCGCGTTCGCGGCCCTGCACCCGGATCGGCGCCTCCATGACATTGTCGAGCACACACATGTGGCTCCACAGGTTGAACGACTGGAACACCATGCCCAGCCCGGAGCGGATGCGGCGGATTTGGCGTTCGTCGGCAATGTGGCGGTGCCCCGGCTTGCCGGCGAGCCGGATCTCTTCGCCGGCGATCCTGACCGAACCGCTGTCGGGGATTTCGAGCATGTTGATGCAGCGCAGCAGCGTCGACTTGCCCGAGCCGGACGAGCCGATCAGCACCAGCACCTGTCCCTGGCCGGCCGACACGGAAACGCCCTTGAGCACTTCCACCGGCCCGAAGGACTTGTGAAGGTCTTCGATCTCGATGATGGGGGTGCCGGCCGTACGGGCGACCGGCTCGGCGACGTCCAAGCTGTTCATCGCGCAAACAAACCATAGCGCGGGCGCTTGGCAAGCAGAAATGTCGGCCGGGGCGGTCCCCGGCCGGCAATCCGTTGTGGGCTCAGGCGGCGGTGCGAGAGTTCTCGTCGAAGAACAGCGCCTGGCTGATCAGGGCCTTGACCATGTCGGGGTTGAACGGCTTGGTCACGAGGAAGGTCGGCTCCGGGCGTTCGCCGGTCAGCAGGCGCTCCGGGAAGGCGGTGATGAAGATAACCGGGATGGGCTGGTCGGCGAGGATGTGATTGACCGCGTCGATGCCCGAGGACCCGTCGGCCAGCTGGATATCGGCCAGGATCATCTTGGGCTGCGTGCGTTCAAACAGCGCCACGGCTTCCTTGTGGGTGCGGGCGACGCCGGTGACCCGGTGGCCGAGGCTCTCCACCAGCTGCTCGATATCCATGGCGATCAGCGGCTCGTCCTCGATGATCATCACATCGGTGGCCACATGGCTGGAAATTTCGCGGGATGCTTCATCGAGCAGAGACGAGAATTCGCTTGTCGACACGTCGAGAATTTCGGCCGCTTCCTCCTGCGAGAAGCCTTCAACGGCGACAAGGAGGAAGGCCTGGCGCGGACGCGGCGCGAGGTTGGTCAGATTGGCGGCGGCACGCTTTTCCCAGGAGAAGCTGGAATTGGGCTCCGGAATACTGACAGCGGAGGAGGTGAACAGGCTGGAAAACAGCTTGTAGAGCGCAATGCGATCGCTGCTGGCCTCTGGAAAGATGGAGAGATCTGCGATCAACGCTTCCAGAGTGGCGGCCACATACGCATCACCCGATGTCTGGGAGCCGGTCGTCGCCCGCGAAAAGCGACGCAGATAGGGAAGATGCGGGGCGATCCGCATGGACAAAGTCATTCGACAACTCCTGTGACGCTTGTAGTAGCGCAGGACAAAACGGGGCATCTGCGAATAAGTTCCGAGCCTCGGGAACTTTTCTTGCAGACGTGCATTGGGGGACTGCGGCAGGATACACGGTGGGGTGTCAATTCCGGCAGCAGAAGGCGACGCAATGCGAGATAAAACCGATATGAATGAAATGAGCAGGCCCAGGAAGAGGCAAAATGACGACGGGCTTGGCCCAACCTCGGACATCGGAGCACGGCTGCGGGCGCTGTTCGGTGCCGTGCAGGACGAACCCGTGCCGGATCGTCTGCTCGACCTGCTGGAAAAACTCGACCAGGCGGAATCCAAATCCTCTTCGAAGGGGGACTAGCCCATGGGCGAAACCAGTCCGGCCAAGCAGAAGGCACCTGCTACTGAATCCAGTGCTTTCAAGCGCGAATTGCTTGCTACACTCCCCAGCCTGCGCGCCTTTGCCGTTTCGCTATCGCGGAAACAGGACAAGGCCGACGACCTCGTCCAGGATACCGTCATGAAGGCCTGGGCCAAGCAGTCCAGCTTCGAGATGGGCACCAATATCAAAGCCTGGCTCTTCACCATCCTGCGTAACGAGTTCTACAGCCAGATGCGCAAGCGTGGCCGGGAAATCCAGGACAGCGATGGCGCCTTTACCGAACGCCTGTCGATCCACCCCAGCCAGTATGGCGTGATGGACCTGGCCGATTTCAAGAAGGCGCTCGACGGTCTGCCCGACGATCAGCGCGAAGCCGTGATCCTGATCGGCGCCTCCGGCTTTTCCTATGAAGAAGCGGCCGAGATCTGTGATTGTGCCATCGGCACGATGAAGAGCCGTGTCAGCCGTGCCCGCACCCGTCTCCAGGAAGTCCTCAAGGTGTCCGGCGAGGGAGACTACGGTCCCGATGCCGTCTCCTCGCAGGTGACGACAGGACCGCATATCTAGCGCCGTCCGGCCGTATTCTGGCCCATCATCGCGGCTAGATATGGCGATGCAGAGCGTCCTGCCGATCGGAGCGCGGAAATCTGGTTCGAGTGAATAGGCCAATGACCGAAGTCGCCAGTGATCTCGGTGTGCTTGCCGCCCCGCGACGAGGAATCGGACGCAGGCTGAGCGTGATCCTGTGCCTGGCGCTCGTGCTGGGCGCAGGCACGGCGTCGCTGTTCCTCGTGCGCGGTGTCGACGGGCAGCTGGACGACATCTCCAATGTCTACGACGTGCGCCGCCAGGCGCACGAACTGATTCTGGCCATCGTCGATGCCGAAACCGGCCAGCGCGGGTTCCTGCTGACCCAGGACCCGCAATATCTGATGCCCTATCAGACGGCCAGCGCGACGATCGATGCGACCTATCGGGGTCTGCTCGACCGGGTCGCCGGCAGTGCCGAACAGACTGCGGCCATCGAGGCGCTTGCCGAGCCCATCGCTCGCAAGCGGGACGAGATGGCCACCACCATCGAACTGGTCGGCGACGGCAAACTCGGCGACGCACTAAGCCTGATTCGCACCGACGAGGGGCAGGACCTGATCACCAATCTGCGGTTCTCGCTGCGCAGCTTCATAGCGGCCGAGGATGCCAAGCTGGTCGAGCGCAATGGCATCGTGCAGTCCTACCGGCAATGGCTGGTGGCGGCCATTCTTGCGGCCCTCGCCAGTGCCGTTGCCCTCACCTATGTGCTGTTTGCCCGCACGCAACGGCAGTTCAGCAGCCTCAGGCGAGTCAGCTCGGCACTGCAGTCGCAGAAGGAAGAGCTGGAGGTGCATGTCCGGCAGCGAACGGCAGAGGTCGAGGAAGCGCGCGCGCATGCCGAGCGCGAGCGCGCCCGCGTCGAGACCCTGCTGCAGGATACCAATCACCGCATCGGCAATTCGCTCGCAACTGTGTCCTCGCTGCTCGGGCTGCAGGTGGCCCGCAGCAAATCGGAAGAGGTCCGTATGGCGCTGGATGCGGCGCAGGGACGGGTCCATGCCATTGCCTCATCGCATCGCCGTCTGCGGCTCGGGGCGGACCTCGAGACCATCAATGCAGACGAATTCCTCGAGTCCGTGCTGGAAGACCTGCGCACCACGCATGCGGTCGGCCGCGATGTGACGTTCAACGGCGCCTTCGAGCCGGTCGTCATCCAGGCGCGCGACGCAACCACTATCGGCATCGTGCTGGGCGAGCTGATCACCAATGCGCTCAAGCACGCTTTTCCGAACAATGGTGCCGGCACGATCTGGGCTAGCCTCGGGCACAACGACGACGGCGTCACGGTTCTCTCTGTCGAAGACGATGGCAAGGGCCTCGCCGCGGATGTCGACAAGGTCGATTCCGGTCTGGGCGCGATGATCGTCAAGCAGCTGGCGCGACAGTTCGGTGGTGAGCCCAGCTACGAGCCGCGACCCGGCGGCGGTACCAGGGTCTCTGTGACGCTGCCGGGGCTGGCGCCGTCCCGCGATCATCGCGACTAGGTCTTCCCAAAAGCCAACCGGCTTGGCTCGCGTACGAACCAGGCCGGGGCAGGGAGGCGGCGAGGGTTACTCGACCTAGATGTAGCCGAGCAGGACCAGAATGATCACGATCACGAGCACGGTGCCCAGGATACCTGAGGGGAATACACCCCAGGAGCGTGAATAGGGCCATGACGGGATGGCGCCGATCAGAAGCAGGATGAGGATGATGATGAGGATCGTGCCCATGGGGAGGTCCTTGATATTGGAGTGGCGGTGGAGCGACTAGAGAATGGCAAAGACGAGCGTGGCGGCCACGGCGAGGATGGCGACCGCAGGCACCACAGCGCCGAACAGGGCGTTGTAATGGGTCTTGCCGTCATAACCTTCAGGAACCCAGGCCATGGCCGACCGGCTGGCATGTTCGAGATTGGCGATATCGACGTGGGTCATCATTTCTTGATCTCCTGTGGCCGGTCACGGAGACTGTCGGCCAGTGAACGTCCGCGCGTCGTTGCGCTGATCCAATAATGCCGGGCGCGACATTTTGGTTCCGTGACACAGGCGGGAGATAACGGGCTATTCGACGAGGACGACGTCGACCGATTGCTTGGTCTTGTGGTCGCCACTGGTCCGCAGCACGCCGATGATGGGCGAGATGTCGGAATAGTCGCGACCATGGCCGATGGTGATGTGGTCGGCACCGGCGCGCATGGCGTTGGTGGGGTCGAACTCGAGCCAGCCCTGGTGCTTGCCGCACCAGACGCGCACCCAGGCATGCATGGCGTCGGCGCCTTCGAGCCGAGGCTCGCCCTTGGGCGGAATGGTGCGCAGAAAGCCGGACACATAGCCGGCCGGAATGCCGACGCCGCGCAGGCCGGCGACCATCACATGCACGAAATCCTGGCAGACGCCGCGCTTGAGGTTGAACGCCTCGATCGGTGAGGTGTCGACCTTGGTGGCGTCCTTGTCATAGGTAAAGTCGCGGTGGATCGCGAGACAGAAGTCCATTGCCGCTGCCTGCACCGAATTGGTGCGAGCCACGCTCTCGTGTGCATAGGCGGAAATCGGCCGGCTGAGCGGCACGCGTGGCGATGGTGCCAGGAAATGGTGCGGCGACTGCGCGTCGAGTGACCACAACCCGGCGATCTCGGCCCGCAGGCCATCGAGGGTGGGGGACAGGTCCGCCGGCTTGTCCAGATCCTCGACCTGCACGCGGGCGGTCAGCCGTACGTCCAGATGATCGTGATAGTCGTCATAGGCAATGGTGGTGACGTTGTTCTCGAAGAAATCGGTGAAGGTCGTCTCCAGCTTGGGGCGCGGATCGAACGTCAGCGACGAGGCGATGACCCGCTGCACGCCGGGGAGCGAGATCGGCGAGACGCGCACGAGGTGGCGGTCGCCATGCACGGAAGCGTCGTAGTCGTAGTGCAGCTCCAGTCTCACATCGTAGAGCATGCAGGTTTGCCCTTCACACGAAATAGCTTGCGGCGATGAGGTCGGCGAGGCGGCTGATGCCGACCGCCAGCGCGTCGAGCTTTTCGGTCGTCAGTTGCTCCGGTTCGACAATGCGCAGGTCAGTATAAAGTTCGAGGGCGGCCTTGGACGCGGCCGACAGGTGCCCATCGGTAACGCCGCCGGGCAGCTGCTCGATCTGCTCGCGCAACTCGGCAATCTGGAACCGCACCGAGCGCGGATTGAGCGGGTCGAGCACCAGCAGGTCGACATAGGAATTGCTACCGGCGCTGACCGAGTAGCGGCGCCGATGCGTCATGACGCTGTCGCCGATCTCGAGCAGCATGTCGAGCGCTCCGTCCGGCGCATCGGCACGGGTGAACCAGCTGACGATGTTGGCCAGTTGCAGACCGCGCTCGAGGCGGCGGCCGATCTCGAGGAAGCGCCAGCCGGCAAAGCGGTACATATTCTCGTGGACCAGACCCGAGAAGCCGGCCAGCTTGCGCAGCAGCACGGTCATCGCGCGCGTCGCATCGTCGCCCGGCTGCACACGGGCCGCGAAGTTGCGCGAGGTCTTGCGCAGGTCGGCAAGGGCCAGCCAGCCATCGGGCGAGAAGCGGTCGCGGATCTGGCTGGCGCTGTGTACGGCGCTGTCGATGGCCATCAGCAGGCCTGCCGGCATGCCTTCGGCCGGATCGACCCCCAGCGTTTCGAGATAATCGCGCGTATGGGTCAGGATCGGCAGGTCAGGGTTGGAGAGCTCGGCCAGCCGGGCATTGTAGGCGCGCAGGATGCGCACCGTGCCTTCGCAGCGCTCGGCATAGCGGCCGAGCCAGATGAGATTGTCGGCGGCGCGGCTCGGCAGGCTGCCGGCGCTGTTGCGGACCAGCCGTTCGCCTTCCTGCGGCAGCAGGGAAACGCGCTCCACCGGCTTGTCGCTGACCACCCAGACGTCGGCGGCCTGGCCGCCGCGCTGCATGGCAATGGCGGCGGTATCAGTGGTCGAGCCGACGCGGGCGAAGCCGCCGGGCATGATGATCCAGCCGTCGGCGGTGCGGGCGGCATAGACGCGCAGCGTGATTGGCCGCGGTTCGAGGCGGCCGTCGATATGCACCGGCGCGGTCGAGAGCCGCACCGGCTCCTGGCCCACGAGGCTGGCGCCTTCGGTCTCGATGCGGTGGATCATGGCGGCGCGCTCGTCCGGGCTCAGGGTCGAGCCGAGGAAGGTCGCCTTGTGATCGTCGATGGCGAGGCCCGTAGCAAAGGCGGGTCCGATCATCAGCTCGTCGAAATGTTCGGTGACGTGACGGCGCTCGGTGGTCTGCCCGCACCACCAGGTGGCAATGGTAGGCAAGGCAAGCGTCTCGCCCAGCAGCTCGCGCGACAGTCGCGGCAGGAAGGCGTTGAGGGCGCGAGTCTCGAGGATGCCCGAGCCCAGCGCATTGACCATCGAAATCGAGCCCTGGCGCAGCGCATCGGTCAGCCCGGGGGTGCCGATGCGGCTGTCCGACCGCAATTCGAGCGGGTCGGCAAAGCTGGCATCGAGACGCCGCCACAGGACGCTGATCGGCTTGAGGCCTGCCACGGTCCGCACCATGACCGTGCCGTTCTCGACCACAAGGTCCTCGCCCTCGAGCAGCATGAAGCCGAGATAGCGGGCGATATAGGCGTGCTCGAAATAGGTTTCGTTGTGCTGGCCGGGCGTCAGGATGCCGACCCGGCCGCCCTCGCGGTTGGCCTGGGCGTTCAGCGTATCGCGAAAGTCGCGGAAGAAGCCCGCCAGCCGGTGCACATTCATGCTGGCATAGATATCGGACAGGGCCCGGGTGGTGGCGACGCGGTTCTCCAGCGCGAAGCCGGCACCGGACGGTGCCTGCGTCCGGTCGCCCAGCACCCACCAGCCGCCATCCGGGCCACGCCCAAGTTCAAAGGCACAAAACGACAGGAAGTGGCCGCTGGCCGGTTTCACCCCGACCAGCGGACGCAGGAATTCGGCATTGCGGGCAATCAGTTCGGGCGGCAGCAGGCCGCGGCGCACCAGATCGCTCTTGCCGTAGATATCGGCGACGATCAGTTCGAGCAGTTCGGCGCGCTGCGTCAGGCCGGCGGTGATCTTGCTCCAGTCGGCCTCGCCGATGACCAGCGGCACATGGGCCAGCGGCCATGCGCGCTCCTTGCCTTCGGCGCCGTCATATTTGCGGTAGAACACCCCGGCATCGCGCAGATACTGGTCGGCGCGCTCGAAGCGTCTGCCCAGTTCCTCGGCGCCAAGGGCGTCGAACGCGGTGATCAGCTTGCGCCAGGCGGGCTTGACCTGTCCGTCGGGGGCGATCATCTCGTCGGGAATGCCGGGCAAAAGCGAATAGCCGGCGATGAGGCTTGGCCCCGCCGGTTTCCTGTTCTCCAGGCGTTCCTTGCGCTTTTCCATTGTCCCCGACGCTATCTCATGCCGGGGCAGTCGGACCGATTTCCCGAAGCAGAGTCAACAACATCTGTCCCATTGCAGGGCGGCGTTGCAAGCCCGGAACGGTCGGCAATGCACCAGAAACGCCGCGTCACGCCGGCTTGCCGGCCTCGAAGACGATCGCCTGGAGCCGCATGACGCCCGGATTGCTGCCGAATTCGGCGCGATAGGCGGTTACCAGCGCCTCGAAAACGGTTTCCGGATCGACGCCGCCGCGGTTCCGGATCTGGTCGATCAGCGGGCTGCCATAGACGATGCCGCGCGCCAGAATCGCGGGATCGGGGATGGGTTTGTCGATATGGAGCAGGCTGGCGCGAAAATCGCGGAAGCCCGCCGCCAGCAGGGCCTCCTTGGCCGGATCGATCTGGTGAAAGGAAAACGGTACCTGCTGGAACTGCGGCGGATCGGTCTTGAAAAAGCTCGTCGTCACCTCGTGCGAGATACGCCCGAAGGCATTGTGGCGATGCGAGTCCCAGGCGTTGAAGAGATACCGTCCGCCGGGGCTAAGGACCCGGAAGACCTCGGCAAAGGACTTGCCCTTGTCGGGAAAGAACATCACCCCGCACTGGCAGACGACGGCATCGAAACTGCCGTCTTCGAACGGCAGGGCCATGGCGTCCGCCGGTTGCAGCGTGACCTCTTCGCCACTGCTGAACTTGCGGGCCGCCACGGCCAGCATGGGCGGGTTGATGTCGGTGGCCGTGAGCCGGGTGGCAGCGGGCAGGGCATCACGCAGCGCGCGGGTGACGATGCCGGTGCCGGCGGCGATTTCGAGGACCCGCGCCGGGTTGCCGGCCGCGGTGCGGGCGGCGAGGTCGGCGGCGGTGTCGACGAAGATCATCGGGCCGAGGCCGCGATCGTACTGCTCGGGAATGCTTCCGACAAAGTCAGCGTCATTACCCATCGTCGCACCTCCGATGCAGAGGCTGCACCATATCCCTCTGCCGGGCCGCAGCAAGCGGTCTCTTTGCAGAGGCGATGGCGGCAGGCCTGCCGCCATCGGGTCGTTCAGAGCGGCATGCGCAGGTCCAGCGTCAGCGGGAACTCGCCCGACATCTCCTCGGGCGGCGGCACGAAACTGCCGGCGGTATGGCCATTGGGGATGAAACGGGCCAGGCGCCGCGCCTCGGCCTCGTTGCCGTTGACCGGGAAGGTCTCGTAGTTGCGGCCGCCCGGATGGGCCGTATGGTAGACGCAGCCGCCGATCGAGCGGGCCGACCAGGTGTCGTAGATATCGAACACCAGCGGCGCGTTCACCGGCAGGCGCGGATGCATGCCCGAGGCGGGCTGCCAGGCCTTGTAGCGGACGCCGGCCACGGCCGTTCCAGCCGTCTCGGTCATCTTCAAGGGCACCTTGCGGCCGTTGCAGGTGACCAGATAGCGGTCGGGGTTGAGGCCTTCCAGCTTGACCTGAAGCCGCTCGACCGATGAGTCGACAAAGCGCACGGTGCCACCGATGGCTCCCTGTTCGCCCATCACATGCCAGGGCTCGAGCGCCTGATTGAGCGTCAGCTTCATGCCGCCATATTCGACTTCGCCGCAGAACGGGAAGCGGAACTCGAGCTGCGCCGCGAACCACTCGGGATCGAGGTTGAAGCCGTGCAGGCGCAGGTCGTCGAGCACGTCGAGGAAGTCGGCCCACACATAGTGCGGCAGCATGAACCGGTCATGCAGCGTGGTGCCCCAGCGGATGAACTTGCCGTCCTTGTGCTCGGCCCAGTAGCGGGCGATGAGTGCCCGAACCAGCAATTGCTGAGCCAGGTTCATGCGCGAGTCGGGCGGCATCTCGAAGCCGCGGAACTCGACGAGACCCAGCCGTCCGGTCGGGCCGTCGGGCGAATAGAGCTTGTCGATGCAGATTTCCGAGCGGTGCGTATTGCCGGTGACGTCAACAAGCAGGTTACGGAACAGCCGGTCGACCAGCCAGGGCGTCGGCGTGTCGCTGCTGCCCGGCGGCGGCACCTGCTTGATAGCGATCTCCAGCTCGTAGAGGCTGTCGTGCCGGGCTTCATCGAAGCGCGGCGCCTGCGATGTCGGGCCGATGAACAAACCAGAGAACAGGTAGGACATCGAGGGATGGTGCTGCCAGTGCAGCACGAGACTCTTGAGCAGGTCGGGGCGGCGCAGGAAGGGGCTGTCGCTCGGGGTCGAGCCGCCGACCACGACGTGGTTGCCGCCGCCGGTGCCGACATGCTTGCCGTCGATCATGAACTTGTCGGCGCCCAGCCGGCATAGCCGGGCTTCCTCATAGACGGCCGTCGAGGTGGCGACGCAATCCGCCCAACTGGCGGCCGGGTGGATGTTGACCTCGATAACGCCCGGGTCGGGCGCCACGCGGATGACGTTGAGCCGGTGGTCGGCCGGCGGCGCATAGCCCTCGACATGGATCGGCAGGTTGACGGCCTTGGCCGCTTCCTCTGCCGCAGCGATCAGTTCGAGATAGTCCTCGAGCGCCTCGACCGGCGGCAGGAAGACGCAGAGATGGCCGTCGCGCACTTCGGCGGTGACCGCCGTCCGGACCTCGCCCTCGATCTCGGAGATCACCTGCTCGTTGCGTTCCTGCTGCTCGGTCGGATCAGCGGTAAAGGACGCAGCCTCCAGTTCACGCTCGGCCACGCCCGGCGTCCTGTTGGCGAGCGCCTCGGGATCGGGCAGCGGCCCACGGGGCGCCAGCGGGTCCATCGGCACCACGTGCGGATAGGCCGTGCCTTTGAGATGTTTCAAGGCGCTCAGCGGCAGGCGATAGCCGGCCGGCGAGTCCCCGGGCGACAGGAACAGCTTGCCGCGTCGGGTCTTCCACTTCTCGGTGACCCAGCCGGAGCTGCTTGCCCGGGAGTTCCAGCGCTGCACCGGCAGCACATAGCCCGTCGGCTTGGTCAGCCCGCGCTCGAACACCGTCTTCATGCGCGAGCGCGCTTCGGCGTCTTCCAGCTCGGAGTTTGCCGGGTCGACGTTCTCGGGCAGCTTGGCTTCCTTGAGCAGCCACTCGCCGGGGTCTTCGTAGGCGGCGTCGATGGTGTCGGTGCCGACCCCCAGCTTGCTGGCAATGGCGCCGAGCAGGGTCTTTGCATCATCGCCCGTCGCGTCGGTCTGCTGGTGCTCGCGGGCAATCAGCTTTTCATCGCGCCAGATCGGCTTGCCGTCGGCGCGCCAGTAGAGCGAAAAGGTCCAGCGTGGCAGCGTCTCGCCCGGGTACCATTTGCCCTGGCCGTAATGCAGCAGGCCGCCGGGGGCGAAGCGGTCGCGCAGGCGGCGGATCAGGGCGTCGGCCTTTTCCCGTTTGGTCGGACCGACGGCGTCGGTATTCCACTCGCCGCTTTCGAAATCGTCGATGGAAACGAATGTCGGTTCGCCGCCCATGGTGAGCCGCACGTCGCCCTCTTCGAGCGCCTTGTCGACCTCTGCGCCAAGCGCGTTCAGCCGGTCCCAGCTCTCGTCGGAGAACGGCTTGGTGATGCGCGGATGTTCGGCGACCCGCGTCACCTTCATGTCGAAATCGAAATCGACATTGGCGAAGCTGGCAAAGCCGGAGATCGGGGCGGCGTTGCGGTAATGCGGGGTGGCGGCCAGCGGCACGTGGCTTTCGCCGGTCAGCAGGCCAGATGTGGGATCGAGGCCGATCCAGCCGGCGCCGGGCAGGTAGACCTCGCACCAGGCGTGCAGGTCGGTGAAATCGACCGAAGTGCCCGACGGGCCATCGAGCGAGGCGAGGTCGGGCTTGAGCTGGATCAGGTAACCGGAAACGAAGCGGGCGGCAAAACCCAGGTGGCGCAGCGCCTGCACGAGCAACCAGCTGGAGTCGCGGCAGCTGCCCTGCGCCTTGCCGAGCGTTTCCTCGGGCTCGAAGACCCCGGTTTCCAGCCGGACGATATAGCCGACTTCCTGCTGGACGCGGGCATTGAGCGCGGTGACGAAGTTCACCGTGTTCATCGGCGTACGATCAACGCCATCGAGGAATTTCTGCAGCAGCGGACCGGCGGGCTCGGGCCGGCGGTAGATCACGAGGTCCTCGCGCAGTTCCTCGGGGTACTCGAAGGGCCAGATTTCGGCCCGTTCCTCGACGAAGAAGTCGAAGGGATTGTAGACCGTCATGTCGGCGACGAGGTCGACCTCGATCTTGAGCTCGTGCACGGGCTCGGGGAAGACGAAGCGCGACAGGTAGTTGCCGTAGGGGTCTTGCTGGACGTTTACGAAGTGGTTTTCGGGAAAGACCTTGAGCGAGTAGCTCAGGACCTTGGTCTTGGAGTGGGGCGCCGGCTGCAGACGGATGATCTGGGGTTGCAGGACGACCGGCCGGTCATACTTGTAGTGCGTCAGGTGATAGACGGCAGCTTTGATTGACATGCGGTCTGGCGCTCACTCGTTCACTGGAAGGGACGTGGTGAGGAACGATAGCACAGATGCTTGACGCGGCTACGCCTTGTCTGCGCAATGCCGCTGTGCGCGGACTCAGGTAACTTTTGATGATCGTTCTTCGGGCTTTGGCGCGGTTTGTCGTCACTGTGGCGGTGGTCATCTACACGCTGCTCGACGAGTTGCTGTTTCCGCTGGTCCGGCCACTGCTGCGCTGGCTGGGCGCGCTGCAGCTGTTTCAGCGGTTGGGCGTCCTGATCGCCCGGTTGCCGCCCTATCTGGTGCTGGTGTTGCTGGCGGTGCCGTTCGTCATCATCGAGCCGGCCAAGGTCTTTGCCGTCTACTGGACGGCTACCGGCCACGTTCTCGCCGGGCCGGTGCTGCTGGGCGTGGCGCATGTCGTTTCACTGCTGACCTGCGAGCGCATCTATCACGTCGGCCACGGCCAGCTGATGCAGATCGGCTGGTTCAGGCGCTTGATGACCTGGCTGTTCGGCCTGCGCGACAGGGCGCTGGCCTGGGCCCGCGCGACGAAGTTCTGGCAATCTGCCGCTGCAATGATCGGCGCAGTGCGCGCCTGGTTTCGCGGCTTTATCGCCTCGCTGCGCTAGAGCTTGTTGAGGCGGTTCTGCTCGAGCAGGAATTCCTCGCATTCCTCCAGCGTGGCGGAGAAGTCGTATTTCTCGTTGCCGTAGACGATCTTGAAGTCCTCGTCGCGCAGCATGTAGCCGCCATGTTCCTCGATCTTGGGGTTGCGCTTCTGCGCGATCAGGAGGCTCAGGTTGTAGGGCCGGCATAGCCGTCTGACCTGCCGCTCGCGTGCTGCCTGTGTATGTGCCCTGCTGCTCATTAAATGATCCCGCTCGAAACTCTGCTGGTCCCGCCCCTATAGCGATTGAGCGGCCGGGCTGCCAATGCTTAAGTGCGGCATGGCCTTCACCCTCCGGCAACTCCAGTATTTCATCGCCGCCGCGGAAGAGGGAACCATTTCCGGCGCTGCGCATAGCCTGTCGATCAGCCAGTCGGCCGTGACCGAGGCGATCAAGGATCTGGAAAAGGATCTGGGTGTGGCGCTGTTCGAGCGGCACCGCCGCGGCCTGACCATCACCCACAAGGGCCATCAGTTCTACCGGCACGCCAACCGCATTCTCGCCAGCGTTTCCGATGCGCGCCAGAGTTTCGGGCCGGAGCAGGCCGCTGCCCCCGGGTCGCTGCATCTGGGTGTCACGTCGCTGGTGGCCGGCTATGTGCTCTCCGACCTGCTGGCGCGCTACCGGCGGGCCTATCCCAATATCAATGTCTCGGCGATCGAGGACAATGGAGACTATCTTGAGCACCTGCTGGTGGGCGGCGAACTCGATGTCGCCGTGATGGTGATCTCCAACCTGCGCGACCGCGTGGCGTTGCAGGCCGAAATCTTCGAAACCTCACCCTACCGGCTGTGGCTGCCGCTCGGCCACCGGCTGGCCGATGCCGACATCATCTCGGTGTCCGACATTGTCCCCGAGCCGCTGATCATGCTGACGGTCGACGAAACCGAGGAGAACACCGGCAAGCTGCTCTCGGCCTTCTCTGCCCGTCCCAATGTTGCCTTCCGGACCCGCTCTGTGGAAGCGGTGCGCAGCCTGGTTGCCACTGGCGCCGGCATCGCGCTGCTGCCCGATCTCGTCTACCGCCCCTGGTCGCTGGAAGGCGACCGGATCGAGAGCCGCGATATTTCCGGGGCGCTGCCGGTAGTGCAGGTCGGCATGGTGTGGCGCCGCGGCAGCCAGCTGACGCAGGCGGCCCGCGACTTCATCGGACTGGCGCAGGGGCAGCACGGGCGGTGATCAGGCCCGCGTGGTGAGCCGGTCGAACCACGCGGGCGTGCGCTAGCCTATCCGTGGTTGATCATCACGTGGCGGACGGCGGTGTAGTCTTCCAGCGCGTAGATCGACATGTCCTTGCCATAGCCGGACTGCTTGAGCCCGCCATGCGGCATCTCGTTGACCAGCATGAAATGCGTGTTGATCCAGGTGCAGCCGTATTGCAGCCGGGCCGCCGTCTGCATGGCCTTGTCGATGTCCTTGGTCCAGACCGACGAGGCGAGGCCGTAATCGCTGTCATTGGCCCAGGCGATGGCCTCCTCGGGGTCGGTGAAGCGGGTGACCGACACCACCGGCCCGAATACCTCGCGGCGGACGATCTCGTCTTCCTGCAGCGCGCCGGCGATCACCGTCGGCTCATAGTAAAAGCCCTTGTCGCCGGACATATGGCCGCCGGTGGCGATCTTAATATGGGGCAGTTCGGAGGCCCGCTCGACAAAGCTGGCGACGCGGTCGCGCTGCCGCCGCGAGATCAGCGGGCCGATCTCGTTGGCCGTGTCGTCCTGCTGGTTGAAGCGGATGCTGCCCACGGCAGAGGCGAGGTCGGCAACCAGCTTGTCGTGGATCTTCGGGCCGGCATAGATGCGGCAGGCAGCAGTGCAGTCCTGCCCGGCATTGTAGAAGCCGAAGGCCCGCAATCCGTCGACTACCGCCTGCAGGTCGGCATCGTCATAGACGATGACCGGCGCCTTGCCGCCCAGTTCGAGATGCGTACGCTTGACTGACTTGGCCGCCGCCTGCAGCACCTTCTTGCCGGTGGCGACGTCGCCGGTGATCGAGATCATGTTGATCTTGGGGTGGTTGATCAGCGCGTTGCCGACGCTGTCGCCGCGGCCGAGAATGACGTTGACCACGCCCTCGGGCAGGATGTCGGCGAAGACCTTGGCCAGCTTGAGCGAGGTCAGCGGCGTCTGTTCGGAGGGCTTGAACACCACGGTGTTGCCGCCGGCGATGGCAGGGGCCAGCTTCCAGGCCATCATCATCAGCGGATAGTTCCACGGCGCGATCGAGCCGACGATGCCGATCGGGTCGCGGCGGATCATCGAGGTGTGGCCGGGAAGATACTCGCCGGCCACGGCGCCATGCATGTTGCGCACCGCGCCGGCAAAGAAGCGCCAGCAGTCGACAATGGCCGGGATTTCGTCATTGAGCACGGCATTGATCGGCTTGCCGCAGTTGAGTGCCTCGAGCGCCGCAAAGCCCTCGGCATCGTCCTCGATGGCCTGGGCGATGCGCAGCAGATAGGTCGAGCGCTGTGCCGGGGTGGTGCGCGACCAGGTGGCAAAGGCCTTTTCGGCAGCCAGCACCGCCGCATCGATCTGGCCGAGCGAGGCCTCGGCGATGGCCTCGATCAGCGCACCGGTGCGCGGGTTCAGCACCTCTTCGGCCGTTTCGGTGCCCGCTTCGAAGCGCGAGCCGATCAGCATCTGGGTATTCATGGTTTCTCTCTCCCGGAACTACTTGCCCATGCCGGCTGTGGACTGTTCCCCGCCGCGCGTCAGGTAGAAGGCGGCAAGGATCGGCAGGAAGGTAACGATGACGACAACCATCGCCACGACGTTGGTGACAGGCCGCTGGCGCGGCCGGATGAGTTCTTCCAGCATCCAGATCGGCAGCGTCTGCTGCTGACCGGCGGTGAAGGTGGTGACGATCACTTCGTCGAAACTGAGCGCGAAGGCGAGCATGCCGCCCGCCAGCAGCGCCGTGCCCAGGTTGGGCAGGATGACGTGGCGGAAGGTCTGGAAGCCGTCAGCGCCGAGATCCATGGCGGCCTCGACCAGCGAGCCGTGCAGGCGCCGGAAGCGCGCCACGGCATTGTTGTAGACCACCACCACGCAGAAGGTGGCGTGCCCGAGAATGATGGTCCAGAACGAGAACGGAATGTCCATCAGGTTGAAGGCCGAGCGCAGCGAGATGCCGGTAATGATGCCGGGCAGGGCGATGGGCAGGATGACCAGTAGCGAGATGGTCTCGCGGCCGAAGAATTTGGTCCCCGATACCGCCGCGGCGCAGAGCGTCCCCAGCACCAGCGCGATGGCAGTCGACACCGATGCCACCTGCACCGAGAGCGTCAGCGCCTGCCAGACATCGGGCCGGTTCCAGGCCGCCGCGAACCAGTTGAGCGTCAGCCCCGGCGGCGGCCATTGGTAGGTGCGGTCCTCGGTCGAGAAGGCATAGAGGAAGATCAGCGCCAGCGGCGCCAGCATGAACACGAAGCCGGCGAACGCCGCGACCTTGAGGCCAAGCGGGGCCTTCTGATCAGAGTGCATCGGTGCACCCCTCGTTCCGGTGCCGGACGCTCAGGCCTATCGCCTCCCTCCCCTGAGGGGGGAGGGATTGAGGGAGGGCGCGGCGCGGTTTGTCACTGTCGGACCCCCACCCCCCACCCCTCCCCTGAGGGGGGAGGGGGGCGCGACTGCGAGCTCTGTAGATGTCAAAGCGCATCGAAAGCCCCCGCGCGTTTGGCGAGCCAGAGATAGATGCCCATGATCAGGATCGGCACCACGGTAAAGGCCGCCGCCAGCGGGATGTTGCCGGCGGTGCCCTGGTGCGAGTAGACGGCCTGGCCGATGAAGAACTGCGAATTGCCGACGATCTGCGGGATGATGTAGTCGCCCAGGGTCAGCGAGAAGGTGAAGATCGAGCCGGCGATGATGCCGGGCAGGGCCAGCGGAAAGATCACTTTCCAGAAGGTCTGGCGCGGCGTGGCGCCGAGATCGGCCGAGGCGTCGATCAGGTTGACGGGGACGCGCTCGATCGAGGCCTGGATGGGCAGGATCATGAAGGGCATCCAGACATAAAGAAAGACGATGAAGGTGCCGGTGTAGCTGATCGACAGCGAGTTGCCGCCGATCACCGGCAGTGCCAGCCAGGCCTCGAGCAGCCAGGTCAGGCTCAGCTTGTCGAAAATCCAGTTGAGGATGCCTTCCTTGGCGAGGATCAGCTTCCAGGCATAGACCTTGACCAGGTAGCTGGCCCAGAGCGGCAGCATGATGCCCAGGTAGAACAGCGCCTTCCATTTGCCCCGCGCATAGCGCGCCGCCATATAGGCGATGGGGAAGGCGATCACCGCCGAGGCCAGGGTGACAACGGTCGCCATCGACACGGTGCGCACGATGATATCGAGGTTCTGGGCGCGGAACAGTTCGCCATAGGTCTTGAGCGTGAACTCGTGCCTGATCAGCCCCGAGAACTCGTCGATCGAGAAAAAGCTCTGGACCAGCAACGCCAGAAGCGAGCCGACATAGACGACGCCCAGCCAGAGCAGGGCGGGCAGCAGCATCAGGAAGATCAGCAGCCCCGGCCGGCGCCAGAAATGATCCGACAGCGCGCCGAGCCAGCCGCGCCGGTTGGCCAGGATGGCGCCGCCGCTTTCGGCCGTGGCTGTCACTCTCCCGACTCCATGAGATGGATGGCGTCCTTGGCAAAGCCGATGGTGACACGATCTCCCTGTTCCGGGACCTCACCCTGCGCCGGCAGCACGGCCGTGAGCCGCAGGTCCTTGAGATCGATGACCAGCCGGGTGGTCGAGCCCATATAGCTGCGGGAGGTCACCGTGCCGGTCAGTGCCGAGGCGCCGCCATTGCCACCGGCGCGGATGACGTGCAGCGCTTCGGGCCGCAGGCTCGCCCATTTCGACACGCCCAGCACGTTGTGCACGAATTCGGGCGGCAGGACATTGGACGAGCCGACAAAGTCGGCAACGAAGCGGGTGCGCGGCTGGCGGTAGATCTGTTCGGGCGTGCCGACCTGCATGATGCCGCCGGCATTGAACACCGCGACACGGTCGGCCATCGACAGCGCCTCACCCTGGTCGTGGGTGACGAAGATGAAGGTGATGCCCAGTTCCTTCTGCAGCACCTTGAGTTCGTCCTGCATCTGCTCGCGCAGCTTCAGGTCGAGCGCGCCGAGCGGTTCGTCGAGCAGCAGCACCTTGGGCCGGTTGACGATGGCGCGGGCCAGCGCCACGCGCTGCCGCTGGCCGCCGGACAATTGCCCCGGCCGGCGGTCGCCATAGCCGGAGAGCTTGACCATTTCGAGCGCCGCCTCGGCGGCCTGGTAGCGCTCGTCCTTGGCGACCTTGCGCAGCATCAGCGAGAAGGCAACATTGTCGCGCACATTCAGATGCGGGAACAGCGCATAGTCCTGGAACACGGTGTTGACGTTGCGCCGGTAGGGCGGCACGCCATCAACGGTTTCCCCGAAAATCTCGATATGCCCGGCGGTCGGCTGCTCGAAGCCGGCGATCAGGCGCAGGCAGGTGGTCTTGCCGGAACCCGAGGGGCCGAGCATGGCGAAGAACTCGCCGGCATGCACCTCGAGGTCGACGGCATCCATGGCCTTGACCGGCCCGAAATGGCGCGAAACGCCCTGCAGTGAAACGGCGGCGGTCATTGGCGTGCAACCCGGCGAGTGAGGTCTCCCTCCCCGTGACGGGGAGGGAGCAGGAAGCGGGCGTCAGCGCCCGCCGATGACGCCGACGTAGTCGGAGACCCAGCGATAATACGGCACGCATTCGCCGCTGGCACACTGGCTGGTCGGGGTGCGCCAGAAGCGGATCTGGTCGAAATTGTCGCCGCCATTGGCCGCGCAACCGGCATCGGTCAGCAGTTCGTTGCCGGTACAGGCTGCCGGCACGGACGGCACGGTGCCGAACCAGGCCGAAACGTCGCCCTGGACCTTGGGCGACAGCGAATGCTCCATCCACATATAGGCGCAATTGGGATGCTTGCTGTCGGTGCTGAGCATGGTGGTATCGGCCCAGCCGGTGATGCCTTCCTCGGGGAAGACTAAGTCCACCGGGGCGCCTTCGGCCTTCAGCACGTTGACCATGAACGGCCACGATGACGAAGCGACGATGCCTTCATTCTTGAAATCGTCCATCTGGATGAAGGCGTCGTGCCAGTAGCGGCCGACCAGGGTGCGCTGTACGCGCAGCAGATCAAGCGCAGCGGCGTACTGTTCCTCGTTGAGGGCGTAGGGGTCGGTAATGCCGAGTTCCGGCTTGTGCGCCATCAGATAGAGGGCGGCGTCGGCGACATAGATCGGGCCGTCATAGGCCTGAATGCGACCGCTGTTGGATTGCCCGTCGGGCAGAGTCATTTCCTCGAAGACGACGTTCCAGCTGGTCGGCGGGCCGTCCTTGAACACTTCGGTATTGTACATCAGCACATTGGCGCCCCAGACATACGGCGTGCCGTAGTGGACGCCGTCAACAGTGTGCCAGGCAGCATCCTGCAGGCGCGGGTCGATGGTCAACCAGCTCGGGATCAGCGAGGTGTTGATCGGCTGGACGCGCTTGCCGGCGATGAGGCGGAGCGAGGCGTCGCCCGAGGCGGTGACGAGGTCGAAGCCGCCTTCGTTCATCAGCGCCACCATTTCGTCGGAGGTGGCAGCCGTCTTGACGCTGACCTTGCAGCCCGTATCGGCCTCGAACTTGGTGACCCAGTCGAAGGCCTTGTCGGTTTCGCCGCGCTCGATATAGCCGGCCCAGGCGACGATCGACACTTCGCCCTCGCCGGCGCCCAGCTCCTGCAGCATGTCCTGTGCCATGACCTGGCCGCCAAGGGCGACAACCATGGTCAAGGCAGTGCACGACTTGAGAATGGATTTCATTGCGTTAGCTCCCTGCTCGGACAGGCGCCCCGAAGTCCACGGCCTGCCCCTGATGGGACATTAACGAGGGCGTTAACATTCGCAAACGCATTGTGACGTGGGGTGGTATCGGAATTTCCGATGGATTGAATGCACCCGATGCCGCGTCCTCCCGTCTCAGCAGCCGCCTGGTCGTCACAGCTCGACTGGCGCGTCCTCGCGGCCGCCCCATTCGGTCCAGGAGCCGTCATAGACGGCCACGTCTCTGGCGCCGGCAATTTCGAGGGCGAGAGCCAGCGTCGCGGCGGTGACGCCCGAGCCGCAGGAGGTGACAATCGGTTTGTTGAGGTCGATGCCCGCCTGCTCGAAAATGGCATTGAGCTCGTTGGCGGGTCGCATATGTCCGTCGACCGACAGGCTGCCCACTGGCACGTTGAGGCTGGTCGGAATATGTCCGGACTTCAGGCCGACGCGTGGCTCGGGGGCGGTGCCGGTGAAGCGATCGGCCGGCCGGGCGTCGATGATGGTCTTGGCGCCGGAGCTAGTAAAGCCCAGCACAGCATTGAAATCCTCCACCAGTTCAGGGCGGAACCCGGGCTGGAACAGCTTGGGGCGGCGCATGGTCTGCCCGGACTCGGTGGGTCGGCCTTCGGCCCGCCACTTCTTGCCGCCGCCATCGAGCACGCGCACGTCCCTTGCGCCCATGGCGTTCAGCGTCCACCAGACGCGCGGCGCCGAGAACAGGCCGACCTCGTCATAGACGATGACCGTGTCGTGATTGCCGATGCCCAGCGCGCCGACCGCGGCGCCGAACTCCTCGGGTCGCGGCAACATGTGCGGCAGGTCGGTCTTCTTGTCGGCAATGTCATCAATGCCGAAGAAGATAGCGCCGGGGATGTGGCTCGCCAGATACTCGTCGTGACCCTTGCGCCCCGTTGCCGGCATGTACCAGCTGGCATCGACCACCACGACGTTCTCGTCATTGAGGTGTTCAGCCAGCCATTCGGTTGAAACGAGGTAGTGGATCATGCGGAAACCCCTTGAACTGGGCGCAATCTAGCGCAGGCGAGCCGCATCACAAGTGCGTCCTCAGGACGCCTTCTGGCACCTAATGCGGGCGGCTCGCAAGTTGCTCAAAGATCTGATCCAGCTGTCCGTTCTCCGCTGCATGGCGCAGCGGCCTGCAGCGTTCGACGACCACCTCGCGGCTCTCCCCTGCCGCCAGCAGGTCAATCACTTCGGCGGTGAAGGCGTCCAGCGGCATGGCATTGGGGTCATTGGCCTGGCGTTCGCCCTGCAATCGGGTCCGCACATAGGGCGGGACAATCTCGATCACCTCGATGCCGGTCTCTCGCAGTTGATGGCGAAGCGCCATCGAGTAAGCGTGGATGGCAGCCTTGGTCGCCGAGTAGGTCGGCGCGGTGGCCAGCGGTACGAAGGCGAGACCGGATGAGACCGTCAGGATCGCCGCGTTCGGACGGGTCAGCAGATGCGGCAGCAGCGCTGCCGTCAGGCGGATCGGCCCGAGCAGGTTGGCGGCCACGGTTTCCTCGGCATCGGCGAGATAGTCGCCGTCGGCCAGCGTCTCGTTGCGCATGATGCCAGCATTGTGGACCACGGCGTTGAGATCCGGGTGGTTCGCCAGAACGGCTGCGGCGAGATCGTTGATCGAGCCATTGTCGGTCATGTCGACGGTGAAGACAGCCATGCCGGGATGGCGGACGGCCAAGGCTTCGAGCGCGCTCCGGTTGCGCCCGGCGATGATCACCTGGTTGCCGCGATCATGAAATGCCGCGGCGAGCGCAGCGCCGATGCCCGAGCCGCCGCCGGTGATAAGGATAGTGTTTCCGGAAATCTGCATGTCACGGTGTCCTTGCTGTTGCATGTCAGACAGCTAAGGCCGATGCTCTCCTTCCTGAAGTAGGCACCCGAAAGATTTATACTTACCATAGGGAGAGTGTAGGTGAGCCAAGCGCTTGAGCGGGACATGGTTTGGTTTCCGGATGTCGCCCGGCCGCCCGACGACCTTGATCCGGCATTGGGTCGTCTGGTCGAGGGCATCATCGGCAAGGTTGCCGACAAGTGGACCATGCTGCTGCTCGAAGTGCTGGAGCAGGGTGGCACCATGCGGTTCACGGCCATCGGTCGGGCGCTGCCGGGGATCAGCCAGAAGATGCTGACCAAGACATTGCGGCAGATGGAGTTCGATGGTCTCCTGACCCGCACCATCCACCCGGTGATCCCGCCGCATGTCGACTACCGGCTGACGCCGCTCGGCCACAGCCTCTCAGCGGCCTTCTGTCTCGTCTGGGTGTGGGCCGAGAAAAACCGGGCGGTGATCGAGAAGGCTCGCGCGGCCTATCGGGAACGCGAAGGCCATGATCCGGCCTAGCGACCGGAGGGTAAGTCGGGCCGCCGTGCCACGCCACCTGCTGTCAGTTCGGTCAGCGCCAGCGTCTGATCGAGGTGCTCCGCGCGCCAGCTGAGCAGCCGCTCGGCCATCGCCAACCGCGTCGACATATAAGCTGGGTCCTCGGCGACGTTGTCGAGACAATGCGGATCGCTCTTCAGGTCGAAGAGCAGCGGCGGCAACGCGGCGAAGTGGACATATTTCCAGTCCGCCGTGCGCATGACGGAGAGGTTGAGCTGGGTCGAGCTAAGGCCGAGTGCTTTTTCCGCGCCCTGTCCGGCGACGTCGCGGAAATCGAACTCCCAGTGCACGGCGTCACTACCGTCCCGGCCCAGCAGCGAGCGGCCGTCCGGGTGGTGCGTGGGTTCCACTCCCATCACCTCGAGCAGCGTCGGAAAGATATCCACGGCCTCGGTGAAGGCGGTTACCGTCCGGCCGCCGCTGCCCTGGCGCGGGTCACGGATGATCAGGGGGATGTGCTGGCTCTCGTCGAAATAGCCGCCTTTGCCCAGCGCATAGTGGTCGCCCATCATTTCGGCATGGTCGGAGGTGACGACGATCAGCGTCTCGTCCCATTCGCCGCGCGCCTTGATGGCGTCAAAGACGCGGCCGAGCTGCGCATCGACCTCGCTGATCATGCCGTAATAGGTCGCCTTGATTTGCCGGAACTCCGCTTCGGTCAGATCGCTCAGCCGGCCGGTGGCGCCGGGGACGAAATGCGAGGCTTCGGCAGCGTCCAGCACCAGCTTGAGCAGGGGGTGCTGTGCCGTTTCGGCGTCGAAGCTCGGCGCCCGGTGGAAGCCGTCAACCTCTTGGGGGTCGTACATGGTGTTGTACGGCACCGGCACCACGAAGGGCGGATGCGGCCGCAGATAGGAGACGTGGGCGAACCATTTCGTCTCCTGTTCGCCCAGCCAGCGGATGAATTCATTGCTGAGGAAGGCCGTCTGGGTCTGGTCCTTGTCATAGGCTGGCGCGGCATTGCTGACGCTGCCCGGCGCTGTGCCCACTGGCATGTGGGCCCGCGCATGGTCGAAGAGTTCCAGCCCCTGCGCACGCAACCACGACAGCCACGGCCTTTCGTGCTCGGGCAGCTTCACCCGCGTCGTGAAACCGGGCAGCACGCTTTCATAGGTCGTATTGTCCGGATCGTCCGGTGCCTTGCCGGTCGGATCGAGCGAGACGTCGGTATAGCCAAACAGCGTCGGGTCGTAGCCGGCGCGGCGGGCGGCCAGCGCGATATTGTCGAAACGCGCCGCCAGCGGGGTGCCGTTGCGGCAGACCCGGTTATTCATCTGGTAGAGGCCGGTATAGAGGCAGGCGCGCGCTGGCGAGCAGGGCGCGGCCTGCGAAAAATGCTTGAGATAGGCCGTGCCCTCGGCGGCGAGCGCATCAAGGTTGGGTGTCCTGATCAGCCGGTTGCCGCCATAGCCCGTTGCATCGCCGCGCCACTGGTCGGCAGTGATCAGAAGGATGTTCATGTGCCGTTCACCTATGTGGCGATTTTCAGGCGCCGAGCACCAGGATGTCGCTGGAGGCGATGCCGAGCTGGACCTGCGAGCCATGCGCCGGCGGCGGCGTGCGCTGGTCGTTGAAGGTGTCCAGGCTCACCAGATTGCCGCCCAGATCGACCTTGAGGCGGATCACCGAACCGAGGAACGACACTTCGGTCACCTTGCCCTCCAGCACGATATCCCTGCCATCTCCATGACTTAGCCGCACCGCCTCCGGCCGGACGGTCAACCCGATCTTGTCGCCGGCGCGAGCTCCGGCGGGCAGGTTGGTGATCGTCGCCGTGCTGCTGCCGATCCGCACCTGCTGTGCCGCCGGATCGGTGACGGTGGCATCGAGCGTATTCAGCGTCCCGACAAACGTCGCCACAAACCGCGTCGCCGGTTTGTTATAAACTTCAAACGGTTGCCCCACCTGCTCGACGCTGCCGGCGTTGAGCACGACGATGCGATCCGAGATCGACAGCGCCTCCTCCTGGTCGTGGGTCACGAAAACCGTTGTGATACCGAGCTCCCGCTGGATCTCGCGGATTTGCTCGCGCAGGCTGACACGAATCTTGGCGTCGAGCGCCGACAGCGGCTCGTCGAGCAGCAGCATGCTGGGGCTGGGGGCCAGCGCGCGGGCCAGTGCCACGCGCTGCTGCTGGCCGCCGGACAGCTCGAACGGGAAGCGCTTGCCCAGCCCGGCAAGGCCGATCAGCTTGAGCATTTCGTCGATGCGCGCCTCGCGCTCGGGCTTGGGCATGCCGGCAATCTTCAGGCCAAAGCCGATGTTGTTGCCGACATTCATGTTGGGAAACAGCGCGTATGCCTGGAATACCATGCCGATCTTGCGCTGGTTGGGTGCCAGCCCGGTAATATCGTTGCCAGCCACTATGATCGAGCCGCTGGTGGGCCGTTCGAAGCCGGCAATCATGCGCAGGATCGTGGTCTTGCCGCAGCCCGAAGGGCCGAGCAGGGTGACGAACTCGCCCTTGTCAAAGCTCAGGTCGACGCCCTTGACCACCTGGTTGGTGCCAAAGGCCTTGACGAGCTTGTCGATGCGGAGAAATTCCTCGGCCATGGTCTAGTCCTTGCGGGCAGTTTTCGGGGCGAAGCGGGCAAGCAGCTGGATCATGCCCATGGCGCCCCAGGTGATGACGAACGAGATGACGGCAAGGGCCGACGGCTCGTAGGCGCGGTTGGCACCGACATTCTGCATGTAGACGCCGAACACCTGCCGGTTGAGCAGGCTGGCAATGGTGAATTCGCCAATGACGATGGCCAGCGTCAGGAAGGCGCCTGACAGCACGGCGACGATGATGTTGGGAAAGATCACCTTGGCAATGATCTGCGCCTGGTTGGCCCCAAGAATATTGGCGGCTTCGGTCAGGGTCTGGACGTCGATGGTGCGCAGGCCGGTGTCGACGGCGCGGTACATATAGGGCATGGCCAGCGCCACATAGGCGAGTGTCAGCAGCACATCGGTCCCGAAGTTCGAGCCCAGCAGCGGCAGCAGGGAGGACGTATTGTACATCCGGATATAGCCGAACACGAGAATGATCGCTGGAATGATCAGCGGAAGCAAAGTGACGAACTCGATGATGGGCCGCAGATGCGGCGCGCGCAGCCGCACGTAGTAGGCGGCCGGTACGACAAGTACGAGGCCGACAATGATCGCTGCCGCACCGATGATCAGGGAATAACTGAACGCCGCCTGAAAACGGTCATCCGCAAAGACGTTGGCATAGGCGTCCAGGGTGATGGCGTTGCGGCGGATCTTCAGCGAGAAGTCAAACGTGGCGTAGAGCGGCACGATGAAATAAAGCGCGCCGAAGCCGAAGATGATCCAGGACCAGAGCTTGCCGGATTTCATTTGAGCCACCGCTCGGCGCGCGTCCGCACCACAAGATAGATGACGTTGGCGAAGGCCGTGATGACGATCATGCCGAGTGCCAGCGCGGCGCCAAGGCCGGGATTGTGCAACACGTCGCCGCGGATCTGCGCATAGAGCAGGATCGGCACGATATTGAGCGACGAGCCGGTCAGCGCATAGGCCGTGGCAATGGCGCCAAACGCATTGGCGAACAGCAGCGACAGGGTGCCCAGCAGGTTCGGCCACAGCACCGGCAGGCCGATATAGCGCCAGAATTGCCAGTTGGACGCGCCCAGCGTTGCCGCGGCCTCGCTCCACTCGGCCTTCAGCCCGTCAATCGCCGGCGCGATGATCAGGATCATCAGCGGGATCTGGAAATAGAGATAGGTGACCGTCAGGCCCCAGAAGCTGAGGATGTTGAACGAGCGGGTGAGGTCGAAGCCGAAGAGGGATTTCAGCACAATGGTGACCAGCCCTAGCCGGCCCAGCGTAGCGATGAAGGCAAAGGCCAGCGGAATACCGGCGAAATTTGAGGCAACGCCGGAAAAGGTCATCACCGTCGACCGGATGGCCCCGGGCAACCTGCCGCGGATGATGGCCAGGGCGATCAGCAGACCTATGGCGGCGCCGAGCAGGGACGAGGCGGCCGAGATCCGGATGGATATCCAGAACGACGCCGCGATCTGCGGGTCAGCAAGACCGGCGACATTGTCGAGCGTGAAGTTGCCGCTGGCATCCTGAAATGCGCCGACGATCAGGCCGAGGGTCGGTACAACGAGAAACAGCAGGGCGAAAATGATGAACGGCGCAACGGCGATGATGTCGCCGATGCGCAGGCCCTTGAGAAAGCTGAGGGGATTGCCCCCCGACGTTGCGACCGGCCCGGATACCGGGCCGGTCGCTTTGTCAGCGGTTGGGCTGACGTCGGCCATTACTGAACGTTGGCGCCGACGACACTGTCCCACTGGGTGGTGATCACGTCCTTGGCCGCACCCTGCTCTTCGAGCGTCGGGAACACGGCCTTTGCGTAGGCTTCAGCCGGCGGCAGCTTGTCGAGCAGATCCTGCGGGATCACGCCGCGGGCGGCCATGTCGTTGAAGCGGATCGGGTGGCAATAGCCGGCCAGCCAGCCGAGCTGGCCTTCGTCCGAATAGAGATACTCCATCCAGAGCTTGGCAGCATTGGGATGCGGCGCATAGGCCGAGATGGCCTGGATATAGACGCCGGCAACGACCGAGTCGCTGGGGACGATGACGGTGGCAGCCGGGTTGCCGGCAAAGCCGTCTTTCCAGGCGAGGGCATTGTAGTCCCAGGCGGCGACGATCGGCGTCGTGCCCTGAGCCACCGGAGCGGCCTTGCCGATAACCGGCACGAAGTTGCCGGCGGCATTGAGCTCGGAGAAGTACTTGAGACCGGCAGCGCCGGCATCAGCACCGGCGGCAGCGCCCGAGGCGAGGCCGGCAGCGTGCACAGCCGAAATGGCCTGGTTGGCAGCGCGCGGATCGCCGGCGAGCGCGAACGCGTTGGCGTATTCCGGCTTCATCAGGTCGGCCCAGCTGGTCGGGGGCGTGTCGACGAGGTCGGTGTTCACGAGGAACGAGAGCACGCCGTAATAGTCACCGTACCAGTAGCCGTCGGCGTCTTTGGCAGTGTCCGGGATGCTGTCCCAGGTCGCGACCTTGTAGGGCTGGATCAGGCCTTCGGCCTTGGACGAGGGACCGAACGACAGGCCGACGTCGATCACGTCGGGCGCCTGCGGGCCCATGTTGCCCTGGTTGGCCTTGATCGCCTCGATTTCGTCGGCAGAGCCGGCATCGGGGTTCAGTTCATTGATAGTGATGCCGGGATACTTCGCCTTGAAGGCATCGATTACAGCACCATAGCCACACCAGTCGTGGGGCAGGGCGATGGTGGTCAGCTGACCTTCGGCCTTGGCAGCCTCGTAGAGGGCGTTGATGTCGGTCTGTGCCATTGCGGCAGTCGCGGCCAGCATCGCAACGAGCGACACCGAGGTCCCGAACGCGTTCTTCATGTTCATACTGCGTCTCCCTGAAAAGTAGGCTGTTCATTCACGTGGAAGGATAAGTGTCGAAAGCCGCGTCTCAACTAAGTGCGGCGCATGACACCTGCATGACACGGTGCAACCCTCTGCGAGCGCCCGTTCTCAGGCGTCCGAAGGTGCAGACATACGCTTCAATTCTTCTCCCCGAGACCAATTGTGACAATTGTGACAGTGCCCCTTCTGCGAAACGGAGTCGAGATGGCAAAGACGCCGGTTAGCACCGCCAAAACATCCAGTTTAGAGCCGTTCCAGGCTACGCCGATATTTCTTGATCCTCGTTGTCCGGTTTGTTAGGCCGGTCAGGTTTTTTCAAGGAGCTGATTTATGATGAGATGCGTCCCGCACCTTCTTGCCGCTCTGGCAGTCACTGTGTCGAGCCATGCCGCGCTTGCTGCGGCACCTGCCCCGGAGGCGATTCTCGACACCTACGCCAATATTGCGCTCGCCGGATACGAGGATGCCTTGTCGACTGCCCGCGCGCTGGACGTTGCCGTCGACGCGTTGATTGCAAATCCGTCCGACGAGACGCTTGAGGCCGCACGGGACGCCTGGAAGGCGGCACGGATTCCCTACCAGCAGACCGAGGCATTCCGCTTCGGCAACGCCGTGGTCGATGCCTGGGAAGGTCGGGTGAATGCCTGGCCGCTTGATGAGGGCCTTATTGACTATGTCGATGCGTCCTATGGCTCCGAGAGCGACGCCAACGGTCTCTATACCGCCAATGTGGTCGCCAATTCGACACTGACCATCGATGGTGTCGAGGTCGACGCGTCCGATATCACCCCGGCCTTCCTGCAGGACACGCTGCAGGAAGCGGGCGGGATCGAGGCCAATGTGGCCACCGGCTACCATGCGATCGAGTTCATGCTCTGGGGGCAGGACCTGAATGGCACAGGCCCGGGCGCTGGCAATCGCCCGGCAAGCGACTATTCGACCGCCGAGCATGCCGACCGGCGTGCCGCCTACCTCCAGGCGGCCACCGACCTTTTGGTGGCCGATCTCGAGGAAATGGTCGGCAACTGGAAAGAGGGCGGCGCGGCGCGGGCTGCAACTGCCGAAGGCGGCGTGGCGGCCATCCTGACCGGCATGGGCTCATTGTCGTTTGGTGAAGTCGCCGGCGAACGCATGAAGCTCGGCCTGCTGCTGCATGATCCCGAAGAAGAGCACGACTGCTTCTCGGACAATACGCATATGTCGCATTTCAACGATGCGGTCGGCATCCAGAACGTCTACCTCGCCAGCTACAGGCGCGTTGGCGGGGAGAGCGTGACCGGTCCGTCCATCTCGGAACTGATCGCCGAGAAGGACCCCGCACTCGATCAGGAGATCAGGGCATTGCTGGCCGACACTGTGGCCAAGATGGATGCCATGAAAGTCCGGGCCGAGACGGTCGAGGCCTATGACCAGATGATCGGCGAAGGCAATGCAGACGGGAACGCTGTTGTTCAGGCGGCCATCGATGCGCTCATCGCGCAGACCCGCGGCATTGAGCGCGCCGTCGCCTTGCTTGAGCTCGGCGATGCCGTGACAATCGAGCAATCGGACAGCCTGGTGAACCCCGACGCTGTTTTCCAATAGTATTTTGGCGCGACGGGTTGCACGAATCCGTCGCGCTCTCTTTCATCCCGGCGTGGCCGGGATTTGCTGGAAGTGCTGACATGCACACGCACCTCACTGCGGTCCTGGCCGCCACGCTCATTGCCGGCATGGCTATTGCCGCGCCCATGCAACGCTCCGATCTGACCGACAAGGATCTTGCACGCGTTCGAGCCGTCACCGCATCAACCGCCGATTTCAGCAAGCCTGAGAACTTCGAGGCGTTGCCGGGCGGCAGCGCGACGGTCAAGAAGATCGTCAATCAGGATATCCTCTCGTTCAGCCAGGCCAATCTGACTTTCGAGCAGGAGGGTCAGTTCAAGCTGGGCAATGCCCTGTTTCGCAAGCTCTGGGTGGCTTCCCCTTCGTCCACCCAGGCGTCGGATGGGCTGGGGCCGTTCTTCAATGCGCGCGGCTGTCAGAACTGTCACATCAAGGACGGTCGCGGGCGCCCGCCTACTGGAGATGAGACCAATTCGGTCTCGATGTTCCTCCGATTGTCGGTGCCGGCCAAGGATGCGAGCGAGCAGAACCTGATCGATACGCGCGGCGAAAAACTGTTCCCCGAACCGACCTATGGCGAGCAACTGCAAGTCTTTGCAGTCACCGGCCTGCAGGCCGAAGGCCGCATGGTGGTCGACTATGTCGAACAGCCGGAGACGCTGGGCGACGGTACTGTGGTCATGCTGCGCAACCCGACCTATTCCGTCACCGACATGGCCTACGGCCCCATGAGCCCCGATGTCATGATGTCGCCTCGGGTGGCACCGCCGATGACGGGACTTGGGCTGCTGGAGCAGGTGCCGGAAGCCGATATCCTGGCGCAGGCCGATCCGGAGGATGTCAATGGCGACGGGATCTCCGGCAGGGCCAATTCCGTCCTTGATCCAGAGAGCGGGCGCGTCAGGCTGGGCCGGTTTGGCTGGAAGGCGGGCGCCGCGACCATTCGCTCGCAATCGGCAAGCGCGTTCGCTGGCGATATCGGAATCTCGACGCCGCTGGTCAACCGCCCCTTCGGCGACTGTACAGAGGCCCAGGCGAACTGCTTCGACGTGCCCACCGGAGAACAGGCGCGCCTCGGCGTGTCCGAGGCCCCGGACCCTGTGCTTGACCTCGTCACCTTCTATTCCCAGAATCTGGGGGTGCCGCAGCGCCGGGGCGTAGACGACCCGAGGGTGCTGGCAGGCAAGCAGGCATTCTACGGTGCCGGTTGCGCTTCGTGCCATACGCCCAAGTTCGTGACGTCGCGAGATGCGCCGGATGCGGAACACCAGTTCCAGTTGATCTGGCCCTACAGTGACCTGCTGCTGCACGACATGGGTGAGGGGCTTGCCGACCACCGGCCCGAAGGTGTCGCGGACGGCTATGAATGGCGCACGCCGCCACTTTGGGGGATCGGCCTTACAGAGATTGTATCGGGTCACACGTTCTTCCTGCACGACGGACGAGCGCGCAACCTGACTGAAGCCATCCTGTGGCGTGGTGGTGAAGCGCAGGCGGCGCGCGACGAGTTCGCACAGATGCCGGCATCCACCCGTGAAGACCTGCTGACGTTCCTGGAGTCTTTGTAATGCGCTTTGCTGCAGTCCTGCTCTGCCTGCTGGTGATACCTTCATCAATCGGTGCCGCGGAGATCTCGAAACAGGAGACACTTGCCCTCGCGGTCGACGGCTATATCCGTCCGGCCTTTGCGGAGCTGCATGAAAAGGCCCTCACGCTCGGCGAGGCCACGAGCTGGATGTGCGACGCGGCTGGGCCGGTCGAACTGGACGCGGCGCGCGTTGCCTTCAAGGAGGTCGTGCTCAGCTTCTCGCGGGTGGAGTTTCTCAGATTCGGGCCGCTGACCGAGGACAGTCGTATGGAACGGCTGCTGTTCTGGCCCGATCGCAAGGGGATTGCGTTGCGGCAGGTTCAAACCATCCTCGCAACCGAGGATGCGGCAGCCACGTCACTAGCGGACTTGCAGCAGAAGAGCATCGCCGTGCAGGGGCTCGGAGCTCTGGACTACGCTCTGTTTGGCGAGGGCTCCGAGGTATTGTCGTCTGGAAGGCCGAGTTTTCGCTGCGACTACGCAGACACGGTCGCGGCGGCCGTTGCCGAAACCACCGGAGACTTGAGCGAGGCCTGGGCGGCCGAGGACGGCATTGCGGCGCACATCGCCGCGCCAGAACCGGCCTATGTCGACTACCGGTCGTCGCGCGAGGCGCTCGAGGAACTGGTTGGATCGCTGGCGCATGGAATTGAAACCATCCGTGACACCCGGCTGCTGCCATTCATCGGTCGGGACGGTGAAAGGCCGAGGCCGAAATCCGCCCTGTTCTGGCGTTCCGACATGACCATGCCGGCGATCCGTGCAGGCTTTGCGGGTATCCGCGACATGCTGGTCGCCGCCCGCTTTGGTGACTCTGCCGATGCGGATGATCGTTGGGTGGGCAATAGTGCCACGTTTGAACTCGGCAACGCGCTACGTGCGGCCGACCGCGTCACTGCGCCGGTGGCCGAAGCGCTCGATGATCCCGATCAGCGCAAGGCGCTCAATTATCTGGTCATCCTGACTGGCTCGCTGCAGGACCTGCTGGGCGAGAGCCTGCCGGCCGCACTTGGTCTTTCGGTCGGTTTCTCGTCACTGGATGGCGACTGATGTGGCAGCGGAGAGCATTCCTCAAGGCCGCCGGCGCCAGTTTTGCGGCGTCCCTGATGCCGCGACAGGTCGAGGCCCTCGAGCGCAGCGAACTGGTCTTTGCGTCGTCGATTCAGCGCAAGGGCGGTGGCTACGCTGCTGCGCTGGTCAGCGAGGCGGGCAGCCTGATCACCAGTATCGACCTGCCCGACCGCGGCCACGACATCACCCATTGTTCGGTGACCGGGCGGGCCGTGGTGTTCGCACGGCAGCCCGGAACTTTCGCGGTGGTATTCGATCCGTCCGGCAGCCTGCCGCCACAGACGCTCACCAGCGTCGAAGGTCGCCATTTTTTCGGACATGGCGTGTTCTCGACCGACGGACGGCTGCTCTACGCCACCGAGAATGATTTCGACAACGCGCGTAGCGTCATCGGGCTGTTTGATGCCACTGAAGGCTTCCGGCGCATCGGCGAGTTCGATGCTCACGGCATTGGCGCCCATGAACTGCTGCTGACGCCGGACGGCTCCACGTTGGTGGTCGCCAATGGCGGCATCGAAACGCACCCGGACTACGGCCGGACGGAACTGAATCTGGAGACGATGGAGCCGTCGATCTCGTTCATCGACGTCCGGACGGGCGAGTTGATCGGACAGCTCAAGCTGAGCGCTGATCTCCACCAGTTGTCGATCCGGCACATGGCATTCGACGGTACCGGGCGGGCCTGGTTTGGTTGCCAGTTCCGGGGGGCGGATTCCGCTGCTCCGCAACTTGTCGGATACGCGACCCGTGAGGGGCAGATTCGTCTGGTCGAGCTACCGGCCGACACGCTGGGCCTCCTCCGGAACTATGTCGGCTCGGTCGCCGCCTCGACCGATGGCAGTCTGATTGCCGTATCCTCTCCCGAAGGCAACGCGATCCTTGCCATTGATGCAACGACCGGGCAACTGGTGCAGGCAACCACCTTTGAGGACGGTTGCGGTGTTGCTCCGGACGGACCCGGTTTCCTGGCCTCGAGCGGGCAGGGCGTTCTCCGGGGCGTTGCCGGCTCACATGCCGCCGCGGCCGAGACAGGCTTCCGCTTCGACAACCACCTGCGGCGGTTGTCCTAGCCGGGAACCGGGCCTGACGACTGACGGACGATCAGTTCGACCGGCCAGACTTCCTGAAGGGCTTGCGGATCGCTGCCGGCCAGAAGGTCGATTGCCATTTCCGCGATTTCTCGAACCGGCGGCGCGAATGGACGATCTAGTGGTCGACATGGTCGGTACCATCCGGTCGGAGTGAAGGTAGGGAAACACATCGTCATGGGCGATCATCGAGGTCTCCTCGCCAAGTGTCAGCCCTGCGGCACGAACGGCACGCGCAACGCCAAGCGCCGTCATCATGGAGCCGGCGAGGATCGCCGTCGGCCTCGGTGAGATGGCCAGGACCTCCTCGGCCAGACGGAAGCCGATCTCGTCGGAAAACATGCCGTGACGCATCAGTTCGCTCCGCACCTCAATGCCTGAGGCCTGCAGCGCGGCGCGATAGCCATCCTCGCGGTGAGCCGAGAACGTGAAACCGGTCGGCCCATTGATCAGGGCGATGTCGCGGTGGCCCATTCCGATGAGGTGCATGGCACCGCGATGCGTCACGGAAAAGTTGTCGATATCCAGAAAGGCGGCAGGCTTGCTGCTCCTGGTACGGCCATGCAGGACAAAGGGCAGACCCAGTTCGTTGAGCAGTTCGATGCGCGGATCGTCGAGACGCGGCGAATGGACAATGAAGCAGTCGACCTTTCTGGCCTGCAGAGCACGACGGTAGGCACTCAGTTCCTCGGTGAGCGACACAACGGTGGAGACCAGCACGTCGATTTCATCACGCGCCAGGCGTTCGCCAAGCCCGCCGAGGAATTCGCTGGTGTGCGGTCCATAGCCATCAATGGTGGAATAGACGATGCCAACCGCGCCGACGTGGCCGGTGGCGAGTCTGACGGCGTTGGCATTGGGTTGGTAGCCGAGCCGGAGTGCAGCATCCGTGACGCGCTGGCGGGTGCTCTCGTTGACTTCTGGAAAGCCGTTCAAGGCACGGCTGACGGTGGTCTGTGAAAGACCAAGGCTGGTCGCAAGTTCCTTCAGGTTCATTCGTGCCGATGTCCCAGACGGCGTGCAAACATCCCCCCTGGATCGCCCGCCTGACACCAGATTTACGACAGAGTGACAGTCGGCACCAGCGCGAGCTTGCCTGTTTTCTGTGCAGAGTGCCCGAATACTGGCGTCGAGATACCCGACTGACCCGCGAAATAAAGCCGAAGCCACGGATGACGGGCCTGATGACTGCCAGCCAGCCCGTGTTCATTTTGAAGGCTGTCGATCGTCCCAAAACGCGTTTGCAAGGCCCGATATTCGGCTGCACCGGGTTGTTTTTTGGGCTTCTCGGGTGCACTGAATCGATCCGGGTTTCAAAACGTTTTGGAATGGCGAGGCGGTCAAAAAGGATCGCTATCGCCAGCTAGCAGGAGGCATTCATGCCGATCAGAGCCACCGTTTGGGGTGAGAACGTCCACGAGCAGAAGAACAAGTCTGTGGCGGAGAACTACCCCAAGGGCATGCACGGGCAGATTGCGGCGCTGTTGTCGGAAGACAAGAACATCGTCGCCAGTACTGTCACGCTTCAGGATCCCGAACATGGGATGAGCGTGCAAAAGCTCGACGAGACCGATGTTCTGCTCTGGTGGGGGCACGCTGCCCACAAGGAGGTCGACGACGCAATCGTCGAACGTGTGGTCGAGCGCGTCTGGCAGGGAATGGGCCTTATCGTGCTGCATTCGGGCCACCATTCAAAGGTGTTCAGGCGGCTGATGGGGACACCTGCCAATCTGCATTGGCGTGAAGCCGGCGAACGCGAACGTCTCTGGGTGGTCAATCCGGGGCATCCGATCGCGAAAGGACTGCCGCCCTTCTTCGAGCTCGAGACCGAGGAGATGTATGGCGAACCGTTCAGTGTTCCGGAACCGCTGGAGACTGTGTTCGTCTCGTGGTTCCAGGGCGGGGAGGTGTTTCGCTCCGGACTGACCTATCGCCGCGGCGCCGGCAACATCTTCTACTTCCGACCCGGGCACGAGACCTATCCGACGTACCACGACAAGACCGTGGGACTGGTGCTGCGCAATGCGGTCAACTGGGCCTTCAATGCCACTCGGCATGCCGAGCTCATGGCGGCACCGAATACGCCTGTCGAGAAAGCGCTCGAAAAGATCGTCGAACGCGGAGCCAAGCTCACGAGCCATCCCGAGGCCTAAGTACCAACAGGACCCAGTTCCCGAAAATGCGTCTATTGATCCTCGGCACGGGTGGCATGGCCAACCAGCATGCCAAGCACTTTGCCGCCATACCTGGCGTCACTCTGGTGGGGGGCGTCGATGTCGATCCGAAACGGGTCGAAGCCTTCAATGCCACGCATGGTATTGAACGCGGCTTCGCCTCGCTTGAGGCGGCGGTAGAATGGGGTGAGTTCGATGCGGTGGCCAACGTCACGCCGGATGCGATCCACCACTCCACCTCGATCCAGGCGCTGAACGCGGGCAAGCATGTGTTTTGCGAGAAGCCGCTGGCGACGGATGCCGAGAAGGCCTTCGAGATGGTGGAGGTGGCCGAAAAGGCCGGGCTGATCAACATGGTCAACCTGACCTATCGCAATGTGGCGCAGCTGCAGAAGGCGCGCGACATCGTGACCTCGGGGCAGATCGGCGAGGTCAAGCATGTCGAGGCGAGCTATCTGCAGAGCTGGCTGGTATCAAAGGCGTGGGGCGACTGGCGTACCGAAAGCCAGTGGCTGTGGCGGCTCAGCCGCAGGCACGGCTCCAACGGCGTGCTGGGCGATATCGGCGTGCACATTCTCGACTTTGCCTCGTATGGTGCGGGGCAGGAAATCGAGCATGTCTTTGCCCGCCTCAAGACGTTCGACAAAGCACCGGGCAACAAGATCGGCGACTATGATCTCGACGCCAACGACAGCTTCACCATGGCGGTGGATTTCACCAATGGAGCGCTCGGTGTGATCCACGCCACACGCTGGGCTACCGGCCATTTCAACGAACTCCGCCTGCGCGTCTACGGCGAAAAGGGCGGCGTCGAAGTGCAGCATCGTCACGATGGCAGCCAGTTGCGCGTGGTGCAGGCCGACAATATCGAAACGGCGACTTGGCAAGACGTCGACGTCGACCCGGTGCCAACCAACTACGAGCGGTTCGTCGAGGCGGTACGCACCGGCGAGAACCATGAACCCAGTTTCCGCCACGCTGCAGAACTGCAGAAGGTTCTCGACCTGGCCACAGTCACCGAGACCGAGCGCCGCGAGATGCCGACACGCTGACGGCGCTCGCCAGCGAAGACTGAAGGCGGCGGTCTAGATGCCGCCGTACCAGTCATAGCCGTGGTCTTCCCAATAGCCGCCTTTACCCATGCCGAACTGGGCGAAACTTTCCACAAGTTCGATGGTGTGGACATATTTCGGTTGCTTGTAGCCAAGCGCCCGTTCGATGCGGATGCGGACCGGGGCGCCGTTGGCAATGGGCAGGGTCTTGTCGTTCAGGCCATAGGCCAGAATGGTCTGCGGGTGGTAGGCGTCGATGAGGTCCGAGCTCTCATAATAGTTCTCGGGAGCCGAGAGTCCGCCGCCCATCTGGTCATAGCAGTGGTAGACAACGAACCTGGCCGAGGCCTTGGGCTTGGCCTGATCAAGCACGGCGCCGAGCTGAGTGCCGCTCCACTTGGCAATGCAACTCCAGCCTTCCACGCAGTCGTGGCGGGTGATCTGGCTACGGGCCGGCATATTGCGCAGCTCGTCGAGCGTGAACGATAGCGGCGTTTCAACCAGCCCCGTGACCGACAGCCGGTAGTCGGCGAAATTGGTGGAGACGAGGTCGGCATATTCCTGCACATCGCGCGGGTCGGTCGAGCCGTTGGGACGTTGCCCCTGCCGGATCTCGCTTTCCGCGTATTCGCGCGCCAAAGCCTGGTCGGGAACCAGTGCCCGCTGCGCGGCATAGGTCAATTCGTTGGCACGCTCGAGGAAGTTGCGCACCGGATCGTCGCGCCGAGCGAGGAAGTCGAACTGATCGCAACCCGAGAGGATCAGCGACGAGGCGCCAGCCGCACCAAAGCCGAGCAGGCGGCGGCGATTGAGGATGAGCTTGCTCATTTGGAGGTCTCCTTGTCGTCGCCGTCGGTGCCCGGGCTGGTCCGGTAGTAGCCGGTAATCATCGAACGCAATTCGTTGAACGGGCCGGCAAGGACGACCATGGCGATGTGAACGACAAAGAACAGCACCAGCAGCACCATGACGACGAAATGGATGGTGCGCGCCGTCTGCCGTCCGCCAAATACATCAAGCAGCCAGGGCCAGGCAGCATCCATGCCGGGAGACATGGTGAGCCCGGTCAGAATGATCAGGGGAAACAGGATCACCAGCACGACGAAGTAGCTGAGTTTCTGCAGCGGCGAGTAGGTTCGTCCGTGGTGGAAGCGGAACAGAATGTGGGCAAGAAGATCCTTGGGCAGGGCGGCAAGATCGCGGGGCTTGAGGATGATATCGCGCCAGAGGTGGCGGTTGGCGATGCTGGCGATCAGCCAGGTAGCGAGCGCAGCGACGAGAATCCAGCCGAAGAAAAAGTGGACGACCCGTCCGGTGGCAAGATCGCGGATCGAGGGGATCGTCGCCCAGGCCGGAAAGCCGACGAAATTCTGGCGACCCTTGTTGTCGCTGACACCCAGGATACCTGTGGTGTCGAATTTCTGGCCGAAGATGGTGGTGACGCCGCGGATGCCGTCATCGGTGCGCTCGGCACCGATCTCGAGAATAGCGTTGTCGAACTCGAAACCGGACTGTTGCCCCACATAGAGCGCCGGATGGGCGTTCCAGATCTGCAGGCCACTCAGCAGCAGGAAGAACAGGGCGATGACCCAGATCCAGTGCGTGAGGCGCGTGAAGATCGATTGCCGGTAGATCAGCGGCCCTTTGGTTCCAGTCGCCTGAGGTGCTGGCATTGTCTCTGCCGTCTGGTCCGTCATTGCCGATTTCCTCCACAGCGCCAGTGTGCGCCGACTCCCCTAGCAACGGACAGACGACGCACAATTGTTAGTCTATCACGGCAATGTCATTGAGCCGGGGCCATTGCGTCGCTGGCCATGGCGTCGCCCGACATCGGGCCGTCGTGCATTGCCATTTCGTTGCAGGCCTTGGTTGCCTCGTCCATCTTCATGGCGTCGGTCTCCATTTCGGCCTTTGCCAGGCATTCGGCCAACATGTCTTCTGCGGACATGGCCATCGCATCGCCTTCCATGGCCATGCTGTCGGCAGCCATAGGTGCCACCCCCATGTCGGCAGCAACGGCGGATCCGGCAAAACCAAGCGCGGCGACGAGGGCAAGTATACAGATCTGGAACTTCATAGCGTCTCTCCTGCGGTGCCGCTGGGATGCGGCGTTACACAAGTGAGTTCGCGGAGCGTCTGCATTCGTTACGGGCTCACTCCAACGTGATGGAGCCGTGTACGAGAGGCGGACTGGTACTTTGCAGGCTGAGATCTGCTGGCCGGCGGCCGGATTGCCGCCGGGGCGTTGTCGGTCGCGCTATAGCGCAGGCGCAGCTATTCGCTGCGCGCTGCCCAATTGATGCCACGGCGCAGAATGGTTGCCATGTTGGGGTTCTCGAACTCGGCGGCGCGATGGCCGAGCGAGGAATAGAAGACGCGGCCCTGTCCATACATCTTCTTCCAGACCACGGGCATGACAACGCCTTTGATCCAGGGGGCGTGCAGGCCCGAGAAGGTGGTCGTCGCCAGCACTTCGTTGGCCGGATCGACATGCATGTAATACTGCTCGGAGGTGTAGGGGAACGACTTGATGCCCTGCATGATCGGATCGTCGGGGCGCGTTACGTCCACCTGATAGTCGATGATGTTGCCCGGATGGGACACCCACTGGCCGCCGGTAATGAACTGATAGACGGGCGAGTCGTGGAAGGCGTCGCCCATGGTGCCGTGGTGGCCGCCCATGCCCACGCCGCCCTCGATTGCGGCCGCCAGATTGTTGGCGGCATCCCGTGAAATCGTGCTCATGGTCGTGCAAGGCACGATGAGCGAAAGGTCCTTGATTTCGGGCTCGAGAAATACCTCAGGGTCGGTCTCGACCCGAACCGTGAAGCCATCCTCATGCAGCCAGCGGCGGTAGATGGCGGCACATTCCTCAGGGTCGTGTCCGCCCCATCCGCCCCAAACGATCAAAGCACTGCGCATACCAGACTTCTCCAATAGAAAACGGCGAGAGACTATCGCAATCGGCAAGCGATGCCAGCCCTGCCTGCCCGCATAATGTCAAAGCCGGGGCTTGCATCCTGAGCCGGAGAATTCTAGCGCGGCCGCGCAAAAACGAAAGGTTGAGGGCGATTGCCTGTGCGGAACCTGCGCGCTAGGTTTCGTGACCACTGAAGTTGCGGGTGGTGTTTTGAAAGGGGCACGCCGAGCGCTGTTATCGAGCCGTTGCAATGCAGTGACAAACAGGTCCGGCCCACGGACGAACAACAAAGGACAGGGAAATGAAGAGACACTGGTTAGGCCTTCCAATCCTCATGCTGGCGAGCACTGCCTTTTCGGCGCCTGCGCAAGCCGAGTTCTCCCTTACAATCCTGCACATCAACGATTTTCACTCGCGTTTCGAGTCGATCACCGGATCGGATTCAACCTGCAACGCCGAAGGCGAAGCGGAGGGCAAGTGCTTTGGCGGCATTGCACGACTCAAGACCGAAATCGACATAAAGCGCGACGAAGCCAAGGCGGCCGGCGAGAACGTTGTGCTGGTGTCGGCGGGTGACAATTTCCAGGGCTCCCTGTTTTACACCGAGTACAAGTCCAAGATTGTTGCCGACTTCATGAACGACATGGGTTTTGATGTCGTGGCGACTGGCAACCACGAGTTCGACGACGGCCCGGAGGAGTTTGCCAGGTTCATCGAAGCGGCTAATTTCCCGATCATCGGCGGCAATTTCGATACCACCAAGAATGCCGACCTCAAGGGCCGCCCGCCCGGCGTCTATGTGATGAATATCGGCGGCGACAAAGTCGCCTTCGTTGGCGCCACGACGGAAGACACGCCAGATATTTCTTCGGTGGGCGACGTTGAGTTCCAGAGCGTCACGGCCTACGTCAAGGGTGCCGTGGATGCCTTGCAGGATGCGGGCATCAACAAGATCGTGGTCATTTCCCACATCGGCTACAATGTCGACATGGACCTGGCGGCGGCCGTTCCCGGAATCGACGCCATCATCGGCGGGCACTCGCACACCTATCTCTCCTCCACAGACGAGGCAGCAGAGGGTCCCTATCCGACCATGGTTGGCGACGTGCCGGTTGTTCAGGCCTGGCAGTACGGCAAGGCACTGGGCGATCTCACCCTGACCTGGGATGACGAGGGCAAGGTGATTTCGGCCGAGGGTGAGCCGATCATCCTCGATGCCTCGGTAACGCCCGACCAGGGCTTCATCGATCGCGTTGCCGAAGCGGCAAAGCCGCTCGAAGAACTCAAGAACAAGGTCATCGGCACCGCCTCGGGCCCCATCGAAGGCGACCGCACGGTTTGCCGGGCGATGGAATGCTCGATGGGCGTGCTTGTTGCCGATGCCATGCTCGATCGCGTCAAAGGCGAGGGCGTGACGATTGCCATCCAGAACGGCGGCGGTCTGCGTGCGTCGATCGACGAAGGCGAGATCACCATGGGCGAAGTGCTCACCGTGCTGCCTTTCTCGAATACCCTGGCAACGTTCCAGCTGACCGGAGCTGATGTGGTGGCCTCGCTTGAAAACGGCGTGAGCGACATCGAGAACGGCGCAGGCCGGTTCCCGCAGGTTGCAGGTCTCAAGTACACTTTTGATGCGTCCAAAGCGGCTGGCTCGCGCATCAGCGATGTGATGGTCGACGAAGACGGAACGTGGACCCCAATCGATCCGGCCAAGACCTATGGCGTGGTAACCAACAATTTCATGCGCAATGGCGGCGACGGCTACGAGCTCTTCGCGTCCAACGGCATGAATGCGTATGATTTCGGACCGCCGCTCGAGAACGTCCTTGCTGACTATATCGCGGACCTGGGCGGTACCTATGCGCCTAAGACGGGTGGTCGCATCACCGATGCCACGCCGGCCGCGCCTGCCGAGGCCGAAGAACCTGCTGCAGACGCCATGGCTCCGGCCACGGACGCAATGGCGCCAGCAGCTGATGCAATGGCCCCCGCGGCTGATGCGATGGCTCCGGCCGCCGACGCAATGGCTCCCGCTGCCGACGCGATGGCACCTGCTGCCGATGCAATGGCACCGGCGGTTGATGCAATGGCTCCCAATGCCATGGCAGCGGACCCGGTCAAGCCAGCCAACTAGGCCACAACCAGAACGTGAAAAGGGCGCCTTCCGGGGCGCCCTTTTTCTATGGCCGTCGGACCAGGGTCATTCGGAGCGCGGTGCCAGTTGGCGCCAGAGCAGCAGGATAATGACCGCGCCGATAACGGCGCCCAGAAAGCCGGCACTGTCTCCGGGCCCGTAGAGGCCGATGGCCTCGCCAAGAAACTTGGCGACCACGGCCCCGACGACGCCAAGTACGGTGGTCAGGATGAATCCCTGCGGCTTGGGGTGGCCAGGGGTGACCAGTTTGGCAATGATTCCGGCGAGAAAGCCGATAATGATGGCGCCAAGAACTTCCATTGTGCCCTCCAGGAGTTGTGCTGACTAAATGTGCTGCGGCCCCTACCGTTGCAAGAGATTGCAGACCGAGAGGGGCGCGCGCATGGCACCCCTGCACGCTGTGGCAACGAATTTCCTTGCAATATAGGCCCTTCGCCATCATATGAGGCCTGTCACAGGCGCCATGTACCCTCTTGGGTGAGCGCCGATCATGTGACGGCTTCTCTTCTTATCGACCAATGCGGTGAGCGGCGAGGCTGTCCGGTGCGATTGAATCGGGCATTGCGCACGCGGCTGAGGCCGCCACTGCATTTGAATTCACCCGCCGCGCAGCTTTGCGAGGCGCGGGGATGCGCCGCGTTGGTTTGGCGTGTGTCCACATAAGAAAAGAAGAAGACTTTGACCCAGAATTTTACCGAACTCGGGCTTCCGAAGCAGATCGTCGAGGCCCTCGACAGTGCGGGCTTTACCGTGCCGACGCCGATCCAGGCCAAGGCCATTCCACACCAGCTCGCTGGCAAGGATATCCTCGGCATTGCCCAGACCGGCTCTGGCAAGACGGCGGCCTTCGGCCTGCCGATCATTGCCGGCATCATGGCCCTCAAGGGCCGTCCGAACCCGATGACCACGCGCGCGCTGATCCTTGCGCCGACCCGTGAACTGGCCGTGCAGATCGACGAAGTGCTACACAAACTTTCAGTCGGCGGCGGCGTGAAGCTCTCGACCGTGCTGGTGCTGGGCGGCGTTTCCCGCCACAGCCAGATTCAGAAGATCGCCAAAGGCGTCGACGTTGTCGTCGCTACGCCGGGCCGTCTCAAGGACCTGATCGATGATCGCAAGCTGCGCCTGAACGAGACGCGCTGGCTGGTGCTCGACGAGGCCGACCGCATGCTCGACATGGGCTTTATCGGCCCGGTCAAGGCGATTGCAGCGGCTATCGGCCCGCGCCGGCAGACGGCGCTGTTCTCGGCCACCATGGCGCCGGAAATCGCCGAACTCGCCAAGGGCCTGCTCAATGCGCCGGTGCGCGTCGAGGCCAGCCCGCCGGCGACTACAGTTACGACTATCGGTCAGCGGGTTATTCTCGCTGGCTCGAAGGCCAAGCGTGGAGTTCTCAACGAGCTTCTCGCTGATGAGGCGCTGTCGCGTGTCATCATCTTCTCGCGCACCAAGCATGGTGCCGATCGGGTGGTGAAGAACCTGACTATCGACGGCCACGAAGCGGCTGCGATCCACGGCAACAAGAGCCAGAACGCCCGGCAAGCGGCGCTCAAGGGCTTTTCGTCGGGTCGCGTTCGCATTCTCGTGGCCACCGATATTGCAGCTCGCGGTATCGACGTGCCGGATATATCGCACGTTATCAACTACGAGCTGCCGGACGATGCGGAGAACTATGTTCACCGCATCGGCCGCACGGGGCGCAACGGCGCTTCGGGTGAGGCGATCACGCTGTGCGATGGCACGGAGCGTTCCAAGCTCCGCGATGTCGAACGACTGATCCGCCGGACCCTGCCGACCACGGGTGATCTCCACCTCGCCAACGAAACCGGCGTTGTTGCCGCACCACGCGGTGCGCGTCCGGAAGCGCCGATCGATCGCAAGCCGCAGGGCCAGCGTCCGAACGGTCCGCGCAAGCATGCCAATGCGGGCAAGCATTTCTCGGGCGCCAAGAAGGCAGCGATCATGCAGGACCGGGCCCCGCACAATCATGCGGGACAGCCCAAGCTCGATCACGAGCTGCGGGCGACGCCTGGGGCCGCCAAGCCGGCCAACAAGCAGCGCTGGAACAAGGGACAGAAGGACGCGGGGCGCGCGCGCCGGGCCCAGTCCAACCGCGCTTCGGCCTGATCTGCCCAAGTTGAATAGCGAAAGGGCGGTCCTGCGGGGCCGCCCTTTTTCATTGCCCAGATGGGTTCAGGGGCGTGCACCCGCCGCAATTTGAACACCGAGATGAACGCGCTATGAACGGCGGACTCCGGAGCGGTTCAACCGGCTCGGGCTAGGTCTCCTGACTATCGACCCATCTTGATAGCCTCAGGGGGCACCCATGCTGAAAGTATCGCTCATCGCACTGTTCGTTGCCATCATGACCACGCTGGCCATCGCCGCCTCGGCCATGCCGGTGCCGCCGCCGGCAGGCGCTGCAGACATCCGCGTCGCCGGTTGAGTGATGTCGCAGATCCTGGTGCTGATCCTGTTTGGCGTGGTGCTCGCGGTTCTCGCCTTCTCGGCGGCGACGATGGTGATGATCTGACCTAGCTCAGCGGAATGCCCTTCTTGCCCTTGTCCTGCTGGTAGATGGCGGACATGTCGGCATAGAGGCCGGTGAGGTTGTCGACGCGGGCGATGAGGTCCTCCTTGTGGCCGCGGGCGAGGCCGGCGATCATGCGGCCGATGTCATGGCTCTCGAAATACTGGTTCTTGCGATTGTAGAGCGGCCGGTCCTCGGGCACGGCGTCGCGATCGGGATCGGGAACCTGGTAGACGGCCTTGAGGATGGCGATGTCGTAGGGGATGGCGAAGCTGTCGCGGGAATCCTCGTAGGTGAAGAGATAGTAGAAATTGTCGAAGCCTGACCAGGTGATGCCGGAGAGGCAGAGCGAGCAGGGCTCGTGGGTGGCAATGAAGATGCAGTCCTTGGGGTCTGGACGGTCGGCCTCGGGCAGTTCGTAGAAGCGCTTGATGGCGTGCATTTCGCCGTGCCAGAGCGGGTTCTCGGTCTCGTTGTTGGTTTCGGCGATGACCACCGACAGGTCGGACTTCCGCAGGATGGCGGCACCAAACAGCTTGTTGCCCTGCTTGACGCCCTCGCGGGTCTTGGGCGCGATATCAGTCTCGATGACATCGAGCAGGCGGGCAATGAGTGCGGGGGTGTCCATCGGCGGCTCCGGTTCTTTGCCCGAGAGTCGCGTGCGGGACGCGTAGCGGTCAAGTCTTCAACGCGTCGACCGCGTCAGGCGCATGAGGGGCTCGCCATCGGCACCGAGCAGTTCGAGCACGCCGTCGACCAGTTGCCAGCGCCGCGTGGCCTCGAGAGCCGCAAAAAACATTGCCTCCTGCGCCATGACGGTGTCGCTGCAGGCCATGCGCGTGGCGCCCAGGGCGCTGAAGGCGATGCTGTCCCCGGCGATCATGGCCTGGCTGAAATAGCTGTTGCAGCCGCCGCGGCCACCGGCGCGCATGTCGCTGGCGATCGAGAGCGTGCTCTCGTCGGGCGCGACGGGGACGCCGGCAATGGTCTGGGCGGCCCAGGTGACATCGAGGATCGGCCTGAAATCGATGGCCGGGCGGGAACTGACCGGCGCCGTTGCCGTGCCGGTAAAGCTCACCAGCACCTGCATGCCTTCGGTGGCGGCGAGATCGAGCAGCAGCGGTGTATCATTGCGGAACCAGACCTGGCCATTGCTGACGATTTCGGCGCGCAGGCCATAGCTCCTGTCGGTGGCGATGACCTTGTCGTCGAGATTGAAGCGGAAGGTGAGCGGCACCTGGCCCGGCGAGGCAATGGCGCCCTCTGCCTTGATGCGCGGCTGATCTGGCGTTTCCATGTCGACGAGGCTGATGCGCAGAATGCCGTTCGGGGGCAGGGCGATGCGCTCGCGATAGGTGACATCACCGGAAATGGTCAGGGTGACGGCTGCTGCCGAGCCCACGGACAGGGCCAAAGCCAGAAAACCGATTACCAGACCAATGATCGCACGCATTACACCATCCCCACGCTGCACACTTGTAGTGTGAGTGCAGAATATGGAGGAAATAAATCGGTCGTGCAGATCAGTTTTCGACGATCAGCCAGGCTTCGTCGAAAAAATGCTCTTCCAGGTTGTTGCCGTCGCCACCCCGGTCGACCACCAGGTACTCGGACGGCTTCTGCAGCGGGCAGAGCACGCCGTGCCAGGTATTCATGGCGATATTGACGCCCTTGCCGGGCGCAGGCCGAAAGGCACGGGGCGCACCGGGCAGGCCACCTTCGTCCGGCGCGACGATCACCAGCCAGGGCGCATCAGAGAGCGGGTAAAAGGCCTGGCTGCCGAGCGGGTGGCGCTCGACCATGGCAAGCTGCAGGGGCAGCGCATAGGGCTGTCCGACGAACAGCGAGATCAGTGGCCGGGCATGCACGCCAGCCAGTTCGACACGCGCGAGGTCGTGGTAACGTTCGGTCATGCCCTTGTTGATGGGGTAATGCTCGGCGCCCTCGCGGGAGATGATCTGGCCGAATTCGGCGAAGGTCTCGGTCGACAGGGGTTCGATGACAACGGTGCGCATGGCTAGAGCTTGAGCTTCATGTGGCGGTTGACGTCCTTGTAGAGCAGGTAGCGGAAGCGCTGCGGTCCGGCATAGCAGGCCTGCGGGCAGAAGGCGCGCAGCCACATGAAATCGCCGGCCTCGACTTCGACCCAGTCACGATTGAGCCGGTAGACGGCCTTGCCCTCGAGCACATAGAGGCCGTGCTCCATGACGTGGGTTTCCTCGAAGGGGATGACGGCGCCCGGCTCGAGCGTGACGATGTTGACGTGCATGTCGTGCCGCAAGTCGGTGGGATCGACAAAGCGGGTGGTGCCCCAGGTGTTGTTGGTATCGGGCATCCAGATGATGGGCTCGTCCTGCTCGTTGGCAACGAAGGCCGCCGGCGCATCGATGCCGTCCACGGCCTCGTAGCGTTTGCGCACCCAGGAGAAGCGGACGGGCGCTGTGCCCTTGTTGGCAAAGCTCCAGATGCAGCCGGGAGGCAGGAAGGCGTAGCCGCCCGGCTTGAGCAGGTGCGACTTGCCGTCGATGACGATGCTGGCCTGACCCTCAAGCACGAAGAGGACGCCTTCGACGCCGGGCTCCGGCTCGGGACGCTGGCTGCCGCCCTCGGGGAACACTTCGACCATCATCTGGGCGAAGGTTTCGGAAAAGCCGGTCATCGGCCGGGCCAGCACCCAGGCGCGGGTCTTGTCCCAATGCGGCAGATAACTGGTGACGATGTTGCGCTGCACCCCCCGCGGGATCAGCGCATAGGCCTCGGTGAAGACGGCGCGGCCGGTGTGGAGAGCCATCTGGTCGGGCAGGCCATCGGCGGGGGAAACATAGGTGGGGGCCATGAAGGTCTCGTAGAGTCAATGTCCATGGTTTGATAGCGCAGTTTGGGACGCATGGCACGAGGGGAGGGGGCCGCACTGCTTGCGAGAACGGAGGGAATGCGGGCAGCGATGGTTTGTGGAGGCGCTTGATCCCTCACCCTGGCCCTCTCCCCTGAGGGGCGAGGGGACGATGGAACTGAGGGGACGGTGGAGCCGTCAGGACGGCTCGGTTTCGAAATCCTGCTTCAGGCGGGCGAGTATGCTTGCGGCGTAGGCGGCATAGGGGCCGATCCAGCGTTCGTGGATGGCGTGGACGGGCAGGGCGTCGAGAGAGTTCCAGCGTTCGCGGCCGCGTTTTTCGGCGATGACGAGGCCGGCTGCTTCGAGGACGCCGAGATGCTGCATGACGGTGCAGCGATCGAGATCCGGGAAGAGGGCGCAGAGCATGCCGGTGGTGTGCGGCTCGCGCTTCAGCGCGTCAAGGATGCGGCGGCGCACGCGGTGGCCGAGAGCCTTGAAGATCAGGTCGTCTGCATCGTCGGTTGACATGTTATATTTTTATAACATATGATCCCGAAGGTCAAGCAGGAGGACGCGATGGCCTATGAATTCACGGTAAAGGGACGCATTGCCCGACCGGTGCACGAGGTGTTCGAAGCGGTGGCCGACCCGGCCAAGCTGTCGGGATTTTTTACAACCGGCGGGGCGGTCGGGCGGCTTGAGACCGGCGCCACGGTGACCTGGGACTTTCACGATTTTCCCGGCGCCTTTCCGGTGCAGGTGGTGGAGGTCGTGCCCGACCGGAAGATCGTCCTGCGCTGGGAAGCGGCGCCCGACGCGGACCCGGCTGGCAGCTACCAGACCACTGTGACGATGACCTTCGAGCCACTCGACGATGGCAGGACACTGGTGGCCATCCACGAAGCAGGCTGGCGGGACAACGAGGCCGGACAGAAGGCGTCCTACGGCAATTGCGAAGGCTGGACGGGCATGCTCTGCGCCATGAAAGTCTATGTCGAGCACGGCATCAACCTGCGGCAGGGGTTTTACATCTGACCGCTAGCGGCGACCTGCTCAGATTCTGTAAACCATCTGTTGAGGAATGTGCGGCAAGCTCCCGTCATGAGCGAACGTCTTGATGACAGCCGGATATTCGACCTGCAGCGTCTCAACGACTGGCTGCACGGCTTCCTGATGATGTTTGCGCCGACCCAGACCGACTGCGAAGTCGATGCCGTCGAGGATATCGCCTGGGAAGACGGCGAAATCGAAGACCAGACGGATGTGTCGCCCGCCCGCTAGGCGGGGGCAGCTCAACTCCTCCCAAATTGCCGTCATTGCCGGAGTTGATCCGGGGAATTGCTTTGCAGTCTCGCAAGTGGCGGCATGGGTCCTCGGGTCAAGCCCGAGGATGACGGTGCGTGGGGTGGGGTTGGGAGCTCGCCGGGAGAGGTTGGCCGTGCGTGGGGTGAGGTTGGCGGCGTGGGTGAGGCTGGTGCGCCGGCTCGCCTGATGCGCGGCATCGCCCCCTCGCCAGCCTTCCCCGCAAGGGGGAGGATGTTCGTCGGTGGTTGGGGGGAGGTTGGCCTTCAGTCGGGGAGCATGGCGCGGAGGCGCAGCTCGGCAATGCGTTCGACCTGTTTGCAGGCAGTGGTGAATTCGGCTTGCCGGTCATTGGCGAGGCGCGCCTCGAACGCTGCGAGGATCTGGGCCTTGGTATTGTCGCGGACGGCGATGATGAAGGGGAAGCCGAATTTTGTCTGATAGGTGTCGTTGAGTTCGGTGAATTTCTGCCGCTCCGCGTCGGTCAGGGCGTCGAGCCCGGCGGCGGCCTGTTCGCTGCTGGAGGCCTGGGTCAGACGCTTGGCGGCGGCCAGCTTGCCGGCGAGATCGGGGTGGGCCTTGAGGACCTCGAGTTTTTCCTCGTCGCTGGCGGACCGGAATACCTGGCTCATGACGGCATGCAGACCGGTGGCCGTGTCATGGGCCGGACCAAGCTCGCGCTTGTGGGCGCGGCTGGCGACCCATTCGGAATGCTCGAAGATATTGCCGAAGAGGGCGGTGAAATCGTCGAGCTCCAGAGTAGAGGGGCGGTTGTCCTGCGCCACATAGGGGTGTTCGCGCAGCCAGTGATCGGCGATGTCGATGCGCTTGGCGATCCACACCTTCTGCTTGCCCATAATGTAGTCGACGAAGCGCTTGAGCCCAGCAAAGCGTCCCGGCATGCCGACGAGGCGGCAGTGCAGGCCGACCGACATCATCTTGGGTGAACCGGCTTCGCCCTCGTCCCAGAGCACGTCAAAACTGTCCTTCAGCAGCTGGAAATACTCTTCGCCATTGGCAAAGCCCGAGGCGGTGGTGAAGCGCATGTCGTTGGTGGCGAGCGAATAGGGGATGATCAGCTGCGGCGAGCCGAAATGCTCGCGATAGTAGGGCAGGTCGTCGTCATAGGTGTCGGACACGTAGGTGAAGCCACCTTCCTCCGAGGCGAGGTCGACGGTGTTGATCGAAGTGCGGCCGCAATACCAGCCGGTGGGGCGGGCGCCGATGACTTCGGTGTGCAGGCGCACCGCCTCGTGCAGGTCGCGGCGTTCGTGCTCGATATCGTGGTCGCGGTAGTCGATCCATTTGAGGCCGTGGCTGGCGACCTCCCAGCCTGCGTCCAGCATGGCCCTGACCTGCTGCGGCGAGCGCTGCAGCGCGGTGGCGACGCCATAGACGGTGACCGGCAGGTTCAGCCCGGTGAAGAACCTGTGCAGGCGCCAGAAGCCGGCACGCGCGCCGTACTCGTACATCGACTCGACGTTCCAGTGGCGCTTGCCCGGCCAGGGGGCGGCGCCGATGACGTCGACGAGAAAGGCTTCCGACGCGACGTCGCCGTGCAGGATGTTGTTTTCGCCACCCTCCTCGTAGTTGAGGACGAACTGGACCGCGACATTGGCGCCGCCGGGCCAGTTGGCATGCGGCGGGTTGGGGCCGTAGCCGAGCATGTTGCGGGGGTAGCGCATGAAGGAACCTCACTGTGGTCGTCGCAAATGTATCGCTGGCAAGAGGGCTTGGCGCAAGTCAGCTCAAAAATCGACCAGTTGGTAAAAAATAGGCAGTACCCCCCTTTCAAGGTGACAGTTTTTTGTCGATAGTCGGTCGACAGGAGCGTCTCCCGGTCAGCAGCCAAGGGTTGCGTGACCGTCGGGACGCCCCGGCGTGGCAGAGGATTTTTCGACGATGGCGGGTACCGGGCGCCTGACAACTCACGTTCTTGATACAACGCATGGCAAGCCCGCCGCTGGCCTGCGCATCGATCTGCTGATGGTGCATGGCGACCACACGCACCACGTGCTGTCGACCTTCACCAATGCCGATGGCCGCACCGACAAGCCGCTGCTCGAGGGCGACCAGTTCCACATGGGGACGTTCGAGCTGATCTTTCACGTCGGCCAGTATTTCGAGCGCATGGGACTCGAACTCGAGCACCAGTTTCTCGACGACGTGCCGGTGCGCTTTTCGATGGGCGATGAAAGCCACTATCACGTGCCGCTGCTGGTCTCGCCGTTTTCATACTCGACCTATCGAGGCAGCTGATGGGCCCGGTGACAACGTCTCTCCGCTTCGTTCTCAATGACGAGGACATTGCTCTCGAGGCGGTGCCGGCGACGCAGACGCTGCTGGATTTTCTGAGGCTCGACAAGCGCCTGCGCGGCTCCAAGGAAGGCTGCGCGGAGGGCGATTGCGGGGCCTGTACGGTGCTGGTCGGGCGGTTGAGCGGCGACGACCTGATTTATGAGACGATCAACGCCTGCATCTGCTTTACCGGCTCGCTGCATGGCACGCATGTGGTGACCATCGAGCATCTCTCCAGGGCCGACGGCCCGCTGCATCCGGTGCAGCAGGCGATGGTGGACCTGCATGGCAGCCAGTGCGGCTTCTGCACGCCGGGCATCGTCATGTCGCTCTACAGCCTCTGGATGCGGGAGCCGAACCCGAGCCAGCTGACGACCGAGCAGGCGCTGCAGGGCAATCTCTGCCGCTGCACCGGCTATGCGCCGATCATCCGCGCCGCCAAGGCGATCTCGAGCTATGGCGAGGCCGCGGCCGATCCGCTGGTGGCGCATCGGGCGGCGATGAAGGAGCGGCTCAAGGCGCTGCACGATGGCATGACGGTGGAGATCGGCAGCGGCAAGGAGCGGCTCTTCGTGCCGGGGACGGCCGATGATCTTGCCGAGATCTATGCGGCCAATCCGGCGGCGACGCTGGTGTCGGGGGCCACGGATGTGGGGCTCTGGGTCACCAAGTTCATGCGCGATATCGGGCCGATGATCTATATCGGCCATCTGACGGACCTCAAGCAGATCGACGAGAGTGGCGCGACGCTCAGGCTGGGTGCCGGGGTGACCTATACCGAGGCGCGGGCGGCGATGGTGCGGCGCTATCCGCAACTGGACGAGCTCTGGATGCGGATCGGCGGCGACCAGGTGCGCAATGCCGGAACCATCGGCGGCAACATCGCCAATGGCTCGCCGATCGGCGACAGCCCGCCGCCGCTGATTGCGCTGGGCGCGAGCGTGACGCTGCGCAAGGGCAGTGCGCGGCGCGAGGTGCGGCTGGAGGATTACTTCATTGCCTATGGCAAGCAGGACCGGCAGCCGGGCGAGTTTGTCGAGAGCATTGCCATTCCGGCGCTGCCGGACGGCGAGCTGTTCGCCTGCTACAAGGTGACCAAGCGGCGCGACGAGGATATCTCTGCGCTGTGCGGAGCATTCCGGGTGAGGGTCGAGGACGGCAGGGTTGCTGCGGCGATCATTGCTTTCGGCGGCATGGCGGCGACGCCGAAGCGGGCAAAGGCCGTGGAAGCGGCGCTCGCGGGCAAGCCGTGGACGACCGAAACGATCGAGGCGGCATTGCCGGCCTTTGCCGAAGACTACCAGCCGATCACCGACATGCGCGCCTCGGCCGAGTACCGGCTGCTGGCGGCGCAGAACCTCTTGCGGCGGTTCCATCTCGAAAGCGCAGGCGAGACTGCCCGGCTGGTGCGGGAGGTGGCATGAACAAGCACTCCGCACTCGATAGCGAGGGCCGGCTGCATAGCTCGACGCCGCATGACTCGGCCGCCAAGCAGGTGGCGGGGCGGGCGGACTATGTCGACGACCTGCCCGAGCCCGAAGGTCTGCTGCACGCCTATCTCGGGCTGTCGACGGTGGCGCATGGCGAGATCGTTTCAATCGATCTCGAGGCGGTGCGGACGGCGCCGGGCGTCGTCGGGGTGCTGACGGCAGACGACGTGCCGGGCGAGAATGATATCAGCTCGGTGCACAAGCATGACGAGCCGGTCTTTGCATCGACGCGCGTGGTCTATCACGGGCAGCCGATCTTTGCGGTGCTGGGGGTGACGCGCGATGCGGCGCGGCGGGCCTCGCGGCTGGCCAAGATCGCCTATCGGGAGCTGCCGCATATCACCAGTGTGGACGCGGCGCTGGCGGCGGGCGGCGCGGAAGTGACCGAACCGCTCAAGCTGGAGCGTGGCGATGTGGCGGCCGGCCTTGCCCGGGCCGAGCACCGCATCAAGGGCCGGACGGTGATCGGCGGGCAGGAACATTTCTATCTCGAGAGCCAGGTCGCCATGGCGATCCCGGGTGAAGACCACGAGATCTATCTCCACTGCTCGACCCAGCACCCGACCGAAATCCAGGTGATGGTGGCGCAGGTGCTGGGCATTGCGCATGCCTCGGTGACGGTCAACATGCGGCGCATGGGGGGCGGCTTCGGCGGCAAGGAAACGCAGGGGAACCTGTTTGCGGTGGTGGCGGCGCTGGCGGCGCGGCTGACCGGCAAGGCCGTCAAGATCCGGCCCGACCGCGACGACGATTTCATGATCACCGGCAAGCGCCACGACTTCGTGGTGGACTACGATGTCGGCTACAATTCGGACGGCAGGATCCAGGCGGTCGACGCGACGTTCGCGGCGCGCTCGGGCTATTCGGCCGATCTTTCGGGTCCGGTAACCGACCGGGCGCTGTTCCATGCCGACAACGCCTACTGGTATCCGGCCGCGCGGTTCCGCTCCAAGCCGCTGATGACCAATACCTGCTCGAATACGGCGTTCCGCGGTTTCGGCGGCCCGCAGGGGATCATCGGGGCAGAGCGCTGGATCGAAGAGATCGCCTATGCGCTGGGCAAGGATCCGCTGGAGATCCGCAAGGCCAATTTCTACGGCACCGATACCGACAACGTGACGCCCTACCACCAGACGGTGGAAGACAACATCATCCACCGGATCGTTGCCGACCTGGAGGAGAGCTCGGACTATCAGGCCCGTCGCCAGGCGGTGCTGGCGTTCAACGCCAAGAACAGGGTGCTCAAGAAGGGCATTGCGCTGTCGCCGGTCAAGTTCGGCATCTCGTTCACGGCCACCTGGCACAACCAGGCCGGAGCCCTGGTGCATGTCTACCGCGATGGCTCGATCCATCTCAGCCATGGCGGCACCGAGATGGGGCAGGGGTTGCACATCAAGGTCGCGCAGGTGCTGGCCGATGCCTTCCACGTGCCGCTCAGCCACGTGCAGATCACCGCGTCCAATACCGGCAAGGTGCCCAACACCTCGGCGACGGCCGCGTCATCGGGAACAGACCTCAATGCCATGGCCGCCTATGATGCGGCGCGGCAGATCCGCGAGCGCATGGAAGCGCATGCGGCGATGATCTACGAAGTGGAACCGAAGGACGTGGCGTGGGAGTTCGGCGGCATTCGTGCCGGGCAGCAGTTCGTGCCGTTCGCCGAACTGTCAACGTCGTGCTGGATGAACCGGGTGCAACTGTCTGCCGCCGGGTTCTACAAGACGCCGAAAATCCACTGGGACCGCGCCACCGGGCGCGGGCGCCCGTTCTACTATTTCGCCTATGGCGCGGCGGCGGCCGAGGTGACCATCGACACGCTGACCGGTGAGTACATCATCGATCGGGCCGATGTGCTCGAGGATGTCGGCCGCTCGCTCAACCCGGCCATCGATATCGGCCAGGTGGAAGGCGGCTTCATCCAGGGCGTCGGCTGGCTGACCACCGAGGAGCTCTGGTGGGATGCCAAGGGCCAGCTGCGCACCCATGCGCCCTCGACCTACAAGATCCCCGTCGCGTCCGACGTGCCACCGATCTTCAATGTCCGGCTGGCCGAGTGGAGCGTCAACAAGGAGCCGGCCATTGGCCGATCCAAGGCGGTGGGCGAGCCGCCGCTGGTGCTGGGCTATTCGGTGGTCGAGGCTCTGTCGATGGCGGTGGCCTCGGTGGCCGACTACAAGCTGCCGCCCCGGCTCGACATGCCGGTGACACCCGAGCGAGTGCTGATGGGCGTCGAACGGATGCGAAAGGGCGGGGCATGATGCCTCTGTGGCGTATCTCCCCCCTCCCGACCTCCCCCGCAAGGGGGGAGGCGCCGGCCGGTGAGCGGGTCGTGACAGTGCCACTTACTCTATTCACACCTCCCCCCTTCGCGGGGGAGGGCGGGAGGGGGGGCGCCGAACGATGACTCTCTCCGTCGCCACGCTCCGCGCATTCCTTGCCGACCGCCCGATGGCCATCGTTGCTGAACTCACTGCCGTCCGCGGTTCCAGTCCGCGCGAGGCGGGGGCGTTCATGCTGATTTCGGCCGGCGACAGCATGGGCACGATCGGCGGCGGGGCGCTCGAATATATGGTGATCGACCGCGCCCGGCAGGTGCTGCGGGACGGTCTGGCGGACGACACGATGGACATACCGCTCGGACCCGAGATCGGCCAGTGCTGCGGCGGGCGCGTGGAGGTGTCGCTGCGACCGGCCGGTGACGGTGCTGCCCTGATGGCGCGCCTGGTTGCCGCCGAAGCGGCACGACCGCATGTGTTCCTGTTCGGTGCCGGGCATGTCGGGCGGGCGCTCGCTGCGGCGCTGCTGCCGCTGCCACTACAGGTGCACGTCATCGATACGCGGCCCGATGAACTCGGTACTCTGCCGCAAGGCGTCGACGCGCAGGCGCTGGCGATGCCGGAAGCGGCGGTGAGGTCAGCGCCGAAAGGCAGCTCCTTCGTCATCCTGACGCATGACCATGCGCTCGACTTCCTGATTGCCGAAGAAGCGCTCAAGCGCACCGATGCGCCCTATGTCGGCATGGTCGGATCGCGCACCAAGCGCGCCAAGTTCCGTTCCTGGTATCTGGCCGAGGCTGGTGGCACGGCCGCTGCTGCCGATCGCCTCGTGCTGCCGATCGGCGGCAAGGCCTTTCCGCAGGGGATTGGGGACAAGCGGCCCGAAGTGATTGCGGCGCTGGCGGCGGCCGAGATTATGGTCCAGATTGGCCGCGGGAAAGCCTCGAGCGCTGCAATGGAGCCGGTCACCGCAATGTCGGGAGCCGACGATGGACGCTGAACTGCCGTACCGGCTGGAGCTGAGGGGGATCACCAAGCGGTTCCCTGGCGTGCTTGCCAATGATTCAGTCAGTTTTGGCGTCCGACCGGGCGCTATCCATGCGCTGCTGGGTGAGAACGGCGCCGGCAAGTCGACGCTGGTCAAGATGATCTATGGCATCATGCAGCCCGATGCCGGCGAAATCCGGTGGAACGGCCAGCCGATCACCGTCGCCAATCCCAAGGCCGCGCGAAAGCTCGGCATCGGCATGGTGTTCCAGCATTTCTCGCTGTTTGAAGCCCTCACCGTGTTCGAGAACATCGCGCTCGGCATGGACGCCAGGATCCCATCGCGCGAGCTCGAAGCGCGGATCACCAGCGTGATGCAGACCTACGGACTGCTGCTCGATCCGCGTCGCGTGGTGTCGACCCTGTCGGTCGGCGAACGGCAGCGCATCGAGATCGTGCGGGCGCTGCTGCTGGACCCCAAGCTCCTGATCATGGACGAGCCGACCTCGGTGCTGACGCCGCAGGAGGTGGAGCAACTGTTCGTGGTGCTGCGCAAGCTGGCGGCCGACGGCTGTTCGATCCTCTACATTTCGCACAAGCTGCATGAGATCAAGGCGCTCTGCGATACGGCGACCATCCTGCGCGGCGGCAAGCTGGTCGATACCTGCGACCCCAAGGCTGAAACCTCGCGGTCGATGGCCGAAAAGATGATCGGGGCGGGGCTCAAGGACATCGTGCGGGCGCCGGGGCGGTCGATCGGCGAACCCAAGCTCGTGGTGTCGCATCTGTCCTCGACCAAGACAGGACATTTCGACGTCGCGGTCGACGATGTCAGCTTTTCGGTACGGGCCGGCGAAATCCTCGGCATCGCGGGTGTCGCGGGCAACGGGCAGAACGCCCTGCTCGACGCGCTGAGCGGCGAGGTGCCCAGCGACGACAAGGACGCCATCACGATCGACGGTTTCCCGCTCGGCCTGCTCGATACCACGGGACGGCGGAAGCATGGACTGTGCGCCGTGCCGGAAGAGCGCAACGGTCATGCGGCGGTGGGCGATTTCACGCTGTCGGACAACTCGGTGCTGACGGCACGCGACCGGCTGCAGATGGTGGTCATGGGACTGATCAATTCGGGTGCGGCCAAGACCTATACCGGGCGGGTGATCGCCGAGTTCGCGGTCAAGGCACTGGGGCCGGCCTCGACGGCGGGGTCGCTGTCGGGTGGCAACCTGCAGAAGTACATCATGGGCCGCGAAATCCTGCAGCGGCCGACCGTGCTGGTCGTCAGCCAGCCCACCTGGGGCGTCGATGCCGGCGCCGCCGCGGCGATCCATCAGGCGCTGGTGGACCTTGCCGCCGAAGGCTCGGCCATCGTCGTCATCAGCCAGGATCTCGACGAGCTGCTGGCGCTTTGCGACACGCTGGCGGTGATCAATGGCGGGCGACTGTCGGACGCGATGAAGGTGGGCGAGGTATCGGTCGAAGAGATCGGCCTGCTGATGGGTGGCGTCCATGGCGCCAAGGCGGAGGTTACGCATGCAGTTCCGGCTTGAGAAGCGCCCCGAACCCAGCCGCACCATGCTCTATGCGACCCCGGTCGCGGCTGTGCTGCTCACCATGCTGGTGGGCGGACTGGTGTTCACGCTGATCGGCTATGACGGCATTGGCGCGGTGCGCGAGATCTTCCTGACGCCGCTGACCAACCCCTACAAGTGGCAGGACCTCTGCATCAAGGCGGCACCGCTGATCATCATCGGCGTGGGTCTCTCGATCGCCTATCGCGCCAATGTCTGGAACATCGGCGCCGAGGGTCAGTATGTGATGGGCGGCCTCGCCGGCACGGGCGTGGCGCTGGCCACCTATGGCATGACGGGCTGGTGGATCCTGCCGCTGATGGTGATCGCCGGTGTGCTCGGCGGTGCGGCCTACGCGGCGATCCCGGCGCTGCTGCGGACGCGGCTCAAGGTCAACGAGATCCTGACGTCGCTGATGCTCACCTATGCCTCGGTGCAACTGATCTACTATCTGGTGCGGGCGCCGTGGAAGGACCCGATGGGCATGGGCTTTCCGCAGACGCGGCGCTTCGCGGCGGAAGCGCTGCTGCCCAACATCATCCCCGGCACGATCGTGCACCTGGGTGTGCCGATCGCCATCGCTGTGGCGCTGATCGCCTGGTTCATCATGTCGCGCTCGGTGTTCGGCTACCAGATGCGGGTGGTCGGCGCGGCGCCGCATGCGGCGCGCTATGGCGGGTTCTCGGAAAACAAGACGATCTGGCTGGCGTTCCTCGTCAGCGGCGCGCTGGCCGGCCTCGCCGGGGTGCTCGAAGTGGCCGGACCGTTCCAGCGTATGGTGCCCGGCTTTCCGACCAATTACGGGTTCACCGCCATCATCGTGGCGTTCCTCGGACGGCTCAATCCGCTGGGCGTCGTGTTTGCCGGCATCGTGCTGGCCATCACCTTCGTGGGCAGCGACCTGGCACAGACGACCATCGGGCTGCCCAATGCGGCGGCCGGCATCTTCCAGGCCATGGTGCTGTTCTTCCTCCTCGCCGGGGATATCCTCGTGCGCTTCCGGCTCAAGCGCGTCAGACCGCAGCAGGTGGAGGCGCACACATGAGCACCGAACTTCTCATTGCCTTCACCATCACGGTGATCGGGGCCGCGACACCGATCCTGATTGCGGCGCTCGGCGAACTGGTGGTGGAGCGGTCGGGCGTGCTCAACCTCGGCGTCGAGGGCATGATGCTGGTCGGGGCCATCACAGGCTTTGCCGTGGTCTTCCTCACCGGCAACCACTACCTGGCGCTGCTCATTGCGGCGGCCGCGGGGGTGGGGACATCGCTGATCTTCGGCTTTTTGACCCTCAGCCTCTCGGCCAACCAGACGGCCACGGGACTGGCGCTGACCATTTTCGGCACCGGCTTTTCGGCCCTTGCCGGCAAGGGCTTCAGCGCCAAGCCGGTGACGCTGATGCAGCCGCTGTTTCCGCCCGAACTGGCTGCCGATCCGGTGTGGCGGGTGATTTTCGGCTACAACCCGCTGGTCTATTTCTCGTTGATCATGGTGGTTGCGGTCTGGTGGTTCCTGACGCGGACGCGCGCCGGGCTGATCCTGCGTGCGGTGGGCGAGAATGACCTGTCGGCCCACTCGATCGGCTATTCGGTGATCGGCGTGCGCTATATGGCGGTGATGTTCGGCGGCGCCATGGCGGGCATTGCCGGCGCCTGTTTCCCGCTGCTACTGACGCCGCAATGGGCCGAGCGGATGACAGCCGGGCGCGGCTGGATCGCGGTGGCGCTGGTGGTCTTTGCCTCGTGGCGGCCGTTCCGGCTCTGGGCCGGCGCCTATCTCTTCGGTCTCGTCATGACCATGGAGCTCTATGCCAAGGCCGGCGGTGGACCGCTGGCCGCTATCCCCGCCGAACTGTGGGCGGCGCTGCCCTACCTTGCCACGGTGATCGTGCTGGTGCTGATCTCGATCCGTCGCGACAGCACCACCAGTGCGCCCGCCTGCCTCGGCAAGCCCTTCATCCCGACCAGTTGAGGGACGAGCAACGTCCCCGAACCTTCGCGACTATCACTGAACACGTCATGCAGGAGAGAAACAGATGACCGTTCTAAACCGCCGTACCATCCTGAAGACCGGCGCCGCCGCCGCGGCGCTGCCGCTGCTCGGCTCCCGGGCCTTCGCCCAGGCCGAGCCCCTGAAGGTCGGCTTCATGCTGATCGGTACGCCCAACGACAATGGCTGGAACTTCGGCCATGCCACCGGCGCCAAGTACATGAAGGACACGCTGGGCGATCTGGTTGCCGAGCCGACCATCGTCGAGGGCGTGCCGGAAGGCCCGGACGCGGAACGCGTGCTGCGTGAGCTGGCCCAGTCCGGGCACAAGCTGATCTTTGCGACCAGCTTCGGCTATGGCGACTATGTCATCAAGGTTGCCCAGGAATTCCCGGACGTGAAGTTCGAGCATGCCACCGGCTACCAGCGCTCGGACAATGTCGCGACCTACAACGCCCGCTTCCATGAAGGTCGTGCGGTGTGCGGCACGATCGCCGGCCATCTCTCCAAGACCGGCAAGGCGGGCTATATCGGCTCGTTCCCGATCCCCGAAGTGGTGATGGGCATCAATGCCTTCGTGCTCGCTGCGCGCAAGGTCAATCCGGACTTCACCATCACCCCGGTCTATATCTCGACCTGGAACGACCCGGCCAAGGAAGCCGACGCCGCCCGCGCCATGATCGACCAGGGTATCGACATCATTGCCCAGCACACCGATGGTCCGGCGGCCCTGCAGGTTGCCGAAGAGCGCGGCATTGTTGGCGGCTTCGGCCAGGGTGCCGACATGTCGGCCTTTGCGCCCAAGGCGCAGCTGACCTCGATCATCGACTGGTGGGGCCCCACCTACGTCCAGTCTGCCCAGGCCGTGATCGACGGCACCTGGACCAGCGCCGACCGCTGGCCGGGCCTGAAGGAAGGCGAAGTGGTGATCGGGCCCTATAACGAGTTCATCCCTGCCGACGTCGTGGCTGCTGCCGAAGCGGTCAAGAACGGCCAGATCGATGGCTCGTTCAACATCTTCACCGGCCCGATCAACGACCATACCGGCGCAGAAAAGGTCGCTGCCGGCGTGGTGATGACCGACGGCGAGTTGCTGAGCATGGACTGGTATGTCGAAGGCGTCATTCCTCCGGCTTGACGTGATGTGATCGGGGGCGGGCCCGGTGGCTCGCCCCTCTCTTGCATGCCCGACCCACACGGGCGTGGACCACGACGTAGGCAGGATCTCGGCGCATGACCGATTATGCAATCTTCTGGGAATGGCTGAGCTTTGCGGCGCGGTGGACGCATGTGATCACGGCCATCGCCTGGATCGGTTCGAGCTTTTATTTCATCGCGCTCGATCTTGGTCTGCGCAAGACGCCGAGCCTGCCGCCGCTGGCGCATGGCGAGGAATGGCAGGTGCATGGCGGCGGCTTCTACCACATCCAGAAATATCTGGTGGCGCCGGAGTTCCTGCCCGAGCACCTGACCTGGTTCAAGTGGGAGAGCTATGCGACCTGGCTCTCGGGGTTCTCGCTGCTGGTCATCGTCTACTATGTCGGGGCCGATCTCTTCCTGATCGACCGGCATGTGCTCGACATCGCGGCCTGGCAGGCGATCGGCATCTCGATGGCCTCGATCGTGGTCGGCTGGGTGCTCTATGACAGGCTCTGCAAGTCGAAGATCGGCGAGTCCACCTTCGGGCTGATGCTGGTGCTGTTCGTCATCCTCACCGCGATGGCGTGGATCTATACGCAACTGTTCACCGGCCGCGCGGCGATGCTGCACATGGGCATTTTCACCGCGACGATCATGACCGCCAATGTTGCGGCCATCATCATTCCGAACCAGACGATCGTTGTTGCCGATCTCAAGGCCGGGCGGGTGCCCGACGCCAAGTACGGCAAGATCGCCAAGCAGCGCAGCCTTCACAACAACTACCTGACCCTGCCGGTCATTTTCTTCATGCTGTCGAGCCATTACCCGCTGTTCTTTGCAACGGAGTGGAACTGGGTGATCGCCGCGCTGATCTTCCTCGAGGGCGCCATCATCCGGCACTGGTTCAACACCCGGCATGCGCGCAAGGGCAACCCGCACTGGACGTGGCTGGCGGCGGTGGTGATCTTCATCTTCATTGCCTGGCTGTCCTCGGCGCCCAAGCTCGGCGAGGACCGGGAAGCGCTGCCCAGCGCGACGGCGGCCGCCTACATGGCGTCGCCGCGCTTTGCCGAGGTGACCAATGCGGTGGTCGGGCGTTGCTCGATGTGCCACTCGGCCAATCCCAGCTGGGACGGCATCCACGAAGCGCCCAAGAATGTGCATCTCGACAGCGAGGTTGCCGTGGCCAACCACGCGCGGGAGATTGCGCTGCAGGCCGGCTACAGCCACGCCATGCCACCGGGCAATGCCACCGAGATCACGCCCGAGGAGCGGGCACTGATCGTGGCCTGGTTCCGCGAGGGCTCGGCGCAATGACGACGATCCTGCGCGGTCGCGTCCTGACCTTTGTGGAGGAACCGCAGGCGGTCGACGACAGCTCAAGCTACCGGTTGTGGGACGACGGGATGGTCGAGATCGACGGCGGCAAGGTCGTCGCGGTCGGCCCCTATGCGGCCAGAGAGGGGGTCGAAGTCATCGACCACCGGCCCAATCTGATCCTGTCGGGGTTGATCGATCCGCATATCCATTTTCCACAGATGCAGGTGATCGGCTCCTATGCCGCGAACCTGCTCGAGTGGCTCAATACCTATACGTTCGTGGAAGAGCAGAGGTTTGCGGACGAGGCGCACTCGACCCGCATCGCCTCGCTGTTCTTCGACGAACTGGTGCGGCATGGCACGACAACCGCCGCCGCCTATTGCTCGGTGCATCCGAACTCGGCCGATGCGTTTTTCAGCGAGGCGGAAAAGCGCAATATGCTGATGGTGGGGGGCAAGGTGATGATGGACCGCAATGCCCCTCCGGGCCTGCGCGATACGCCGCAGTCGGGCTATGACGACACCAAGGCGGGGATTGCCAGATGGCACGGCAAGGGCCGCGCCCGCTACGCCATCACGCCGCGCTTTGCCATTACCTCGACGCATGAGCAGATGGCCATGGCCGAGGCGCTGGCCAAGGAATTCCCGGACCTGCACATTCAGACGCATGTGTCGGAGAACCTCGCCGAGATCGCTTTTGCCAACGAGCTGTTTCCAAACTACGGCGACTATGTCGGCATCTACGAGAAGTTCCATCTGCTTGGCCCCAAGACGCTGCTCGGGCATGCCATCCACCTGTCGCATCGCGAGACGGAAGTGCTGGCGGAGACGCGCTCGGTGGCGGTGTTCTGTCCGACGTCGAACCTGTTTATCGGTTCGGGCCTGTTCGACTACGCGCGGCTGCATGAGCACGGCGTGCGCATCGCGGCGGCGACCGATGTCGGCGGCGGCACCAGCTACTCGATGCTGCAGACCATGGACGAGGGCTACAAGGTGCTGCAACTGCGCGGCCAGCGGCTGACGCCGCTGCGCTCGTTCTTCCACATGACGCTCGGCAATGCCCGGGCGATGTCGCTCGAGGACGAGATCGGCAGTATCGAGGCGGGCAAGTCGGCCGATCTCGTGGTGCTCGACGCCCGCGCCACGCCGCAGATGCGGCTGCGCATGGAGACGGTGGAGACGCTGTCTGAGGAACTGTTCCTGCTGCAGACCTGCGGCGACGACCGGGCGGTGGCGGAGACTTATGTGGCGGGCAAGCCGCTCAAGTCCGCACTGCCGGTCTAGCTCATCCGGGTGTAGATGCTCTCGGCCCGGAAGGTGGGGTCGAGCCGGAAGCGATGGTCGGCGGGCGGGTGGGCGCGCTGGTCGCAATCGAGGCGCGGGCAGACCCGACAGCCGGCGCCGATCGGCACGATGTGGCTGGCATTGGAGAGGTCGATCCCGTCCGAATAGACCATCTGCCGCGCGTGCTCGATGCGGCAGCCCAGCCCGATCGAAAGGTGGCGGCGCTGCGCGTTGTGCCGGTAGTCACCCTTGGTGATGCTCCGGGCGATGCAGAAATAGGTCTCGCCGTCGGGTAGTTGGGAGAGCTGCACGTTGACCTCGCCCGGCCTCAAAAAGGCCGAGTAGACATTCCAGCGCGGGCAGGCACCGCCGTGCCGCGGAATGGCGAGGCCGGAAAGCGAGAAGCGCTTGGAGATATTGCCGGCGATGTCGGTGCGCACGAGATGCAGCGGAATGCCCTGCATGCCCGGGCGCTGCAGGGTGGTCAGCCGATGGCAGACCTGCTCGAAGCTGGCGTCGAAGCGACGGGCGAGCCGCTCGATGTCGTAGCGGCAATCGCGGGCGGCGCGCAGGAAGGGCTCATAGGGCATCATCAAGGCCGCGGCGAAATAGGAGGCGAGCACGTTCTCGGCGAGCACCGGCGCATCGGCCTGCGGCAGCCGGGAGGCGAGGATGATGCTGTCGATCTCGGCTGCGGCGACGCGGGTGGCGAGGAAGTGGGCCGTGGTAAAGAGAGCGCTCTCGGCTGGGAGGATGTCGGCGACCTCGAGCCGACGCCCGTCGGGACTGACGCGGCGGGCCAGGTGGTGGGGCAGGGAGGCCAGCTCCCAGCTCATGCCCAGCACATTGGCGAGCCACGATTTCATCCCCGATGCCAATCCTTCACCGGAGGCGTCGATATCGGCGCGGACGCGCTGTGCTGCCGCCTCGAGCTCGGGGAAGTGGTTGGCGCTCTCCTGGATGAAGTCCGAGATGGCTTCGGTGGCGGGGTGATCGGCGGCGCCGGCCGGATCGTTGCCGACGACCTGCATGCGGGCGTCCGCCAGCTGGCGATAGCGATCAAACAGGCGCAGCACGGCGCGTCCGGCCACGGGATTGGAAGCGGCGAGGTCGCGGATTTCCTGATTGGTGATGTCATCGTCGGCAAAGAGCTCGTCGCTGAACACCTGCATGAGGTCGCTGGCGATCTGTGTATCGTCGCTTTCGACGAGCTCGCCGGGTTCCAGGCCGAAAAAGCCGGCCAGCTTGAACAGCAACGGCACGGTGACGCGGCGACGGTTGTGCTCGATGAGGTTGAGGTAGCTGGCGGAAATGCCCATGGCGGCTGCGAGCTCGATCTGGGGCAGGGCCCGCTGCCGACGCAGTCGCCGCACCTTGTCGCCAACCTTGGCCTCGCTCATCTCCATTTACAAAACTTTACAGAATTCATCGGGCCAGTTTCCAGAATTTTCAGCTCAACACAGTGAGTTCTGTTCGCATCTTGCCTCGAAGGCCGATGTTGTCAATGATTTACAGCATTCGATATCAGGAGGAATATCAGATGCTCGATCGCAGAGAAGACAATGCCCGGCCGTCGCAATTCGCCGCGCCAGAATGGGCACCCGACCGTTGGGACAGTATCGACCGCGACTATGGTCCCGAGGATGTGGCGCGTCTGGCGGGCAGCCAGCCGGTGCAGCATACGCTGGCAGATCACGGCGCCCGGCGGCTATGGGAGCTGCTGCACAGCGAGGACTACGTGCCGACGCTGGGCACATTCACCGGCAACCAGGCCGTGCAGCAGATCAAGGCCGGGCTCAAGGCCATCTACCTCTCCGGCTGGCAGGTGGCCGCCGATGCCAACAGCTCGGGCAACATGTATCCCGACCAGAGCCTCTATCCGGTCGACAGTGTTCCCTCGGTGGTCCGCCGCATCAACAAAGCGCTGCAGCGCGCCGACCAGATCGAGACCATGGAGCGGCTCGACGGCACGGGCACGGCCAAGACCGAATGGATGGTGCCGATCATTGCCGATGCCGAAGCCGGCTTCGGCGGCGCGCTCAATGCCTTCGAACTGATGAAGGCCATGATCGAGGCCGGTGCGGCGGCCGTGCATTTCGAGGATCAGCTGGCATCGGAAAAGAAGTGCGGGCACCTGGGCGGCAAGGTGCTGGTGCCGACACGCACCTTCGTCAAGACTCTCAACGCCGCGCGACTGGCAGCGGACGTGTCGGGCGTGGCGACGCTGATCATGGCGCGCACCGATGCCGAAGCGGCACGACTGATCACCTCGGACATCGACGAGGCGGATGCGCCGTTTGTCACCGGCGAGCGTACCGAGGAGGGGTTCTATGTGCTCAAGGGCGGCTTCGAGTGTGCCATTGCGCGGGGTCTGGCCTATGCGCCTTATGCCGATCTGGTCTGGTGCGAGACCTCGACGCCGAGCCTGGCCGATGCGAAGCGCTTCGCCGAGGCGATCCGCAAGCAGTACCCCGACCAGATGCTCGCCTATAACTGCTCACCCTCGTTCAACTGGGCCAAGCATATGGGCGAGGCGGAAATGGCCGCGTTCCAGCGTGAGCTGGGGGCGATGGGCTACAAGTACCAGTTCATCACCCTGGCCGGTTTCCACAACCTGAGCCTGACGACCTTCGAGCTGGCGCGTGGCTATCGCAAGGAGGGCATGGCCGCCTACTCGCGCCTGCAGCAGGCCGAGTTCGCCGCCGAGACACACGGTTTTTCGGCCATCCGCCACCAGCGCGAGGTCGGAACCAGCTATTTCGACGCCGTGTCGATGGCGGTGAGCGGCGGTCGCAGTGCCACGACGGCGATGGCGCACTCGACCGAGCAGGCGCAATTCTAGGCCAAAGGCACTCTCTGCCCTTCACGTGACCCGCGGCTGACGCTAGGGTCCGGTATGACTATCACCGGCGGGCATGGCCCGCCGGTTGCGTTGAGAGGATGTGGGATGTCGAACTATGTGCAACGCGGCGGCCTGAGCGTCGACGGCGGAATTGTCGATTTCGTCGAGAAGGAAGCACTGCCTGGGACGAAGGTGGCGCCGGAGGCTTTCTGGGAGGGACTGGCGGCACTGGTGGCGGAGTTCATGCCGCGCAACCGCCATCTGCTGGCCATTCGCGACCGGATGCAGAGCCAGATCGATGACTGGCACCGCGACAACGGGCCGGTGGCCAGCAATCCGGCCGGCTATGAGCGGTTTCTGCGCGACATCGGCTACCTGGTCGACGAGCCCAAGGATTTCAGCATCGAGACGGTGGGGCTCGACCCCGAGATCTCGTCAATCTGCGGCCCGCAGCTGGTGGTGCCGGTTTCCAATGCGCGCTATGCGCTCAACGCCGCCAATGCGCGCTGGGGCAGCCTCTATGACGCGCTCTACGGCACCGACGCGGTGTCGCGCGAGGGCGAGCTGGCGCCGGGCAAGGGGTTCAACCCCAAGCGCGGCGCGGCGGTGGTCGTCGCTGCCGCGGCGTTCCTCGACGAGGCGTTTCCGTTGGCCAAGGGCAGCCACCGCGACGTGACGGCCTATGTGGTGGCCGAAACCGGCCGCACGGGTGCGCTGGCCATCGACACGACAGGCGGCCCCACCAAGCTCAAGGACCCGGCGCAGTTCGTCGGGTATGCACGCGACGGGCAGGGCGCCCGCATCCTGCTGCGCCACCATGGCCTGCATGCCGAGCTGGTGATCGACAAGGGGCACCCGATCGGCATGACGCATGCCGCCGGGCTGGCAGACGTGGTGCTGGAGGCGGCGCTGACCACCATCCAGGACTGCGAGGACTCGGTTGCGGCGGTCGATGCCGAGGACAAGATCGGCGTCTATCGCAACTGGCTGGGGCTGATGAACGGCACGCTGGTCGAGACCTTCGAAAAGGGCGGCAAGCCGCTGACGCGGCGGCTGAACCCCGACCGCACGTACAAGGGCGTACGCGGCGAGACACTGACGCTCAAGGGACGGGCACTGCTGCTGGTGCGCAATGTCGGCCATCTGATGACCACCAGGGCCGTGCTCGATACCGATGGCAATCCGATCGGCGAAGGGCTGCTCGATGCGGCGGTGACGGTGCTCTGCGCGCTGTCGGACAAGGTCAACTCGACGACCGGCGCCATCTATATCGTCAAGCCGAAGATGCACGGGCCGGACGAGGTGGCGTTTGCTTGCGAGATCTTCGGCGCCGTAGAAAAGATGCTCGGCATCGCGCCGCGCTCGATCAAGATCGGCATCATGGACGAGGAGCGGCGGACCTCCGCCAATCTGAAGGCGGCGATCCATGCGGCGCGCGACCGCATCTTCTTTATCAATACCGGTTTCCTCGACCGGACCGGCGACGAGATCCACACCTCGATGGAGGCCGGGCCGGTGCTGCGCAAGGACGACGTGAAGTCGGAGCGCTGGATCCAGGCCTATGAGGATCGCAATGTGCTGATCGGGCTGAGCTGCGGGCTGTCGGGCAAGGCGCAGATCGGCAAGGGCATGTGGGCGCGGCCGGACGACATGGCGGCCATGCTGCAGGCCAAGATCGGCCATCCCAATTCCGGTGCCAACACGGCCTGGGTGCCGTCACCGACAGCGGCGACGCTGCATGCGCTGCACTATCACGAGGTCGATGTGTTCGAGGCGCAGAAGCGGCGGCACAACCAACCGACGCCGACGCTGGGCGAACTGTTCTCGATGCCTGTCCTCGACCCGTCGACGCTGTCGAAGGACGAGATCGTGCGCGAGGTCGAGAACAATGCGCAGGGCATCCTCGGATACGTGGTGCGCTGGGTCGACGAGGGCGTGGGCTGCTCGAAGGTGCCCGACATCAATGATGTGGGGCTGATGGAGGACCGGGCCACCTGTCGCATCAGTTCGCAGGCGATTGCCAACTGGCTGCGCCACGAGGTGGTGTCGGCGGCCGAGGTCGAGGAGATCTTTGCGCGCATGGCGGTGGTGGTCGACAAGCAGAATGCCGGTGACCCGCTGTACCAGCCGATGGCGGGCAATCCGTCCTCGATCGCTTTCCAGGCGGCACTGGCCCTGGCGATGGATGGCGCGAACCAGCCGTCGGGCTACACCGAACCGTTACTGCATGCGGCGCGCGAAAGGGTCAAAGCGGCGCGTTGATGCCCTGCTTTGGCCACACGTGCTGAGCACATCTCTGCATCGGATTCCTTAAGGCCTTTTGTGGAGACGACAGATGACGCAACGCGCGATTGCACTGGCTCTGGTTCTCGGTTGGGCGATGGCGTCGCCGGCGCAGGCGGAGATCGTCATCGGCGATGCGCGCTATGCGGATTCGGAGGCCGACTTCGTCCGCGAGTCGTGCGCCGGGCTGGAAGCGCAGTCGCGCCAGTCGCTGACGTCAGACGTTCCGGACGACATGGAGTCGGCCGACGCGGCCAGCGCCTATGCGCTGGCGCAGCTGCCGTTCACGGTGCGGGATTGCCGCGCTGCGGGCTATCGCTGAGGCGCATGTCGAAGGATGAAATTGCGCGTGGTTGCGTAGGGCGCCGTTCACAATAAAGCCGTGTACAGATTTCTGCGGCAACCAATTTCGGATCGTTCCGTTCTCCCAGCAGGTCACATAATGGCCACTCAAGAACAAAGGAATTGATCATGAAAATCCTTACGATGCTTTCTTCGATTGCTCTCGTTTCGACCATGGCTCTGTCGGGCGGCGCGTTCGCTCAGGCCATGCTTGGCGATATGGAAATTCCGGCCGAGAACCTGGCCTCGTTCCAGGAAAAGTGCGCTGCGATCGGTGTGGCGGCCAACAAGTCGCTGACCAGCGACGAAAGCAACACCGACAGCACGGCGACCGGTAGCACCTCGACGGCTACTGACAGCCCGGACCTCGCCAACGAGGACAATCTCGATCAGCTGCTGGCGTCGATGACGCCCGAGCAGTGCGAGGAAGCCGGCCTGCTCCCGGGCGGCCCGAACAACCTCGCGAACTAAGCGCATCACATCGCATTACATGGATGGCGGGACCTTCGGGTCCCGCCATTTTTCGTTGTCTAGAGTTCGTAGACCGGCAGATGGATGGCGGTGGGGTGGCTCGGATCGTGGAAGATCTCGATGTCGGCCGGCAGCAGCTGCGTCGCCTCGCCGATGGGCTCGTCGGTGCCGGTGTTGCGGGCGAAGCGCGGATGCGCGCCGCTGGCGACCAGCAGCCGCAACTGATGCTTCTCGCGAAAGCAATGGGCGGTGGCGTGCAGCTTGAAGTTGAGCTTCCAGATATCGTCGATGACGGCCGGCGCCGCCGAGGTGACGCGGATCAGGCCGTCGCAGATGTTGGTGGAGACGCCGGCTTCATCGACATCGCAGAGACGGACGAAGAAATCGGCATTGGGCAGCGAGGCGCGGGCGTAGAGCGTGACGCGGACATTGCCCAGGATGGTGACGGGCGTGAACAGCGGCTCCGAGGTGTAACTGAGGACGTCGGCGCGCTTTTCCAGTTTTGCGTTGTCGACCGCACCGGCGCCCTTGAAGGCGAACATGGCGCCGCCAATTGCCGGCGTCGGCTTGCGCGGGTCGTAGGTGTAGCGATCGGGCTCGGAGGCCTTCACCGGGCGCTGCGACAGCACCTTGCCGGGGTGGATGTGCCAGATCTGGGTGTCAGGGAAGGAGGGCGGGAAGCTGTCGAATTCGCGCCATTCATCGAGGCCGGAGACATGGATGCGAACCGGCTTTTCGCGCAGGCCCGTACGGTCGCCGGACAAATGCGTCCGCATCCAGGTCAGCGTTTCCTTGATGCTCTGGGCCTGCATCTCGCTCGACACGTGGGTCCAGGGGCCGATGGTGAGGTAAGGCGTCTGCCCCACATCGACGAGCGTCGTGTAGTCGCGCAGCAACTGGTCGATCATGAAGTCGTACCAGCCGGATATGAAGTGATTGGGCGGCGTGCGCGGGCCCAGCCGGTGTGTGTGGTCGAGGGATTCCCAGAAGGCGTCGTTGTCGACGGCATCGTTCATCCAGCGTTTCCAGAACGGCACGGAATGGCCGGTGACGCGCTTGTCGGCATCGATCAGCGGCAGCTTCATCGAGGCCTTGAGGGTGCGCTGCTCGACGCCGCCGCTGAGCATGTTCATGAACATCTCGGCCGGGTTGCGCCGGATGCCTTCGATGACCTGCAGCCAGGACAGCCAGAGACCGAGATGGAAGGCGCCGCCGGGGAACACCACGGACTTGAACTCGGCACTGGTGACCTTGGTCGACATTGCCGACTGCTTGGGCAGGGCGTCTGAGATGGCCCACTGGGCATAGCCGAGATAGCTCGGCCCGGAGGTGCCCAGACGGCCGTCGAACCAGGGCTGTGACTTGATCCAGCTCAGGGTATCGAGGCCGTCCTCGCGCTCTCGCACCAGCGGATCGAACTCGCCGCCGGACTTGCCGGTGCCGCGGCAGGCCTGCAGCACGACATGAAAGCCGCGCTCGGCGTAGCACTCGGCGACCGTGCCGAAGCCCTTGAGGCCATAAGGGACGCGCATCAGGATGGTGGGGTGCTCGCCCTTGAGCCTGGGCGCGTAGTGGTCTGTGTCGAGCGTGACGCCGTCGCGCATGGGCAGTTTCAGGCCGCGGTGGCGGATGGCGCCGCTCTTGCGCTTGGGCAGGCCGGAGAACTCGGCGAGAACGCGGCTCGACAGGCTCATTCGATCAGACTGAAGGCGTCGACGTCGAACATGCCCATATCCGTGATCTTGAGATGCGGGATCACTGGCAGCGCCAGGAAGGAAACCTGCAGGAAGGGTTCGGGCAGGACGCAGCCGAGGACCATTGCGGCGTCCCGCAGGCGGTGCAGCTTCTCGGCCACCGTCTCGAAGGGCAGCAGGCTGATCAGACCGGCCAGCGGCAGCGCCAGTTCGGCGGTCACTTCCCCATCTTCGGCAACGACAAAGCCGCCGCCCAGGGTAATCAGCCGGTTGACGGCAACAGCCATGTCGGCGTCGCTGGCGCCAACGACGGTGATGTTGTGACTGTCGTGGCCGACCGACGAGGCAATGGCGCCGCGCGTCAGACCGAAGCCGGTGACAAAGCCGCGACCGACATTGCCGTTGCGGCCGTGCCGTTCGATGACCGCAACCTTGATGACGTCGTTGCCGAAATCGGGCTGCAGGCCGCGATCGCCGACCTCGAGCACGGCCGTCTCGCGGCGGGTGATGATCTTGCCCGGGGTGACGCCGATGACGAGGGACTCGTTGCGGCCCGGATTGGCGGGCACGATGAAGGTGTCGGCCGTGACGGGCTTCGCCTTCATCGAGGCCAGGCCTACGGCAGTGACGGGGAAGCGGGATTCGAAGATTTCCGGCCGCACCAGCCGGCCGGCGGTCAGCACATCCGTGACCGAGCAGTCTTCCAGCCGGTCGACCAGCGCGATGTCGGCACGCCAGCCGGGCGCGATCAGCCCGCGATCGGTGAGGCCGAACAGCCGGGCCGCAGAATGGCTGGCGGCACGATAGACGTGGTGCAGCGGCCGGCCCTTGGCGATCAGCCGGCGAATGGACGAGTCGAGGTGGCCTTCCTCGTCAATATCGAGCGGGTTGCGATCATCGGTGCAAAGGGCGACGAAGCTGGAGGTGTTCTCGTCGAGGATTTCGGCGAGGGCATCGAGGTCCTTGCTGACCGAACCCTCGCGGATGAGGATGGCCATGCCCTTGCCCAGTTTTTCGCGCGCTTCGGCAGCGCTTGTCGCCTCGTGGTCGGTGCGGATGCCGGCGGCGAGGTAGCCGTTCAGCGCCATGTCCGAGAGCAGGGGGGCGTGGCCGTCGATGTGGCCGCCCTGGAAGGCGTGGAGCTTGGCGATCATGCCGGGATCGGCCGCGAGCACGCCGGGAAAGTTCATGACTTCGGCAAGGCCAATGACCTTGGCATGATGCCGGAATTTCTCGAGATCGGCGATCTCGAGGCGGGCCCCGGAGGTCTCGAAGGCGGTAGCCGGCACGCAGCTCGACAGATTGACCCGGATATCCATGACCGTGCGTTCGGCGCAGTCGAGGAAATAGCGGATGCCCTCGGCGCCGAGCACGTTGGCAATCTCGTGCGGGTCGCAGATGACGGTGGTGACGCCATAGGGCAGCACGCAGCGGTCGAATTCGAAAGGCGTGATCAGCGAGGATTCAATGTGCAGATGGGTGTCGATGAAGCCGGGGACAGCGAAGCGGTCACCACCCTCGATCAGGCGTTCACCTTCGTAATAGCCATGGGTGCCGACGATGCGGTCGCCGACAATGGCGATGTCGGTATGGGTGACCGCACCGGTGATGACGTCGAGCATGCGGACGTTCTTGACCACGATGTCGGCGGGGACCTCGCCGGCACCGGCCTTGATCATTCGGGTCAGTCGTTCTTTCGAAGGCATGGGCACACTGATGGAATGGCGTCTCACCGTCACGGATTGACCCTCGCAGGTCAAGGGGCGCTGGAACCGCTTCGGCGGCGACACGTTGACGCCTAACGGAAAAAGGAGCGTCCCATGACCCAGACATTCGATCCCAAGAAGAGCACGAACGAGGTTCGTCAAGGCAACGACCGGATGATGAACTCGCGTGTGCTGATCTGGTCGATCGGCGGCATCGTCGTGCTGTTCGCACTGATCTACCTCGTCTTCTTCGCCTTTGCGCCCGCTCCTCCTGCACCACCCGCTGCCTGATCCGGAGCTGCCATGCCACGCCTGAAGCACGTTCGGCGTGACGACCTGACGATAGAGCGTCGTCGCCGCGGCAAGGGGTATGCGTATCTTTCGGGCGATGGCGTACGCGTCACCGACGAAGATTTCCGCAGCAGAGTGAAGCAACTGGGGATCCCGCCGGCGTGGCGCGAGGTGCGACTGGCGGAGCATCCGCTGGCGCATATCCAGGCGTGCGGTCGCGACGAGGCGGGTCGTGTCCAGTATATCTATCATCCCGAATGGGAGTTGCGACGGACGCGCAAGAAGCAGCGGCAACTGACGCTGCTGGCTGCTGCCCTGCCGCGCCTGCGCCGCAAGGTGCGCGAGGATCTTGCTGCCGAGAGTGGCTCGAGGCGCCTGGCGCTGGCTATCGGCGTGGCGCTGATCGACCGCACGGCAATGCGGGTGGGACGCGAGCGCTATCTCGATGCCAACGGCACGCGCGGGGCCGGCACCATGTACACGCGCGACGTGCGGGTGCAGGGCGAGCGGATCGCCATCAGCTTTCCGGCCAAGAGCGGCAAGGTAGCGGTCTATGCGCTCAAGGATGCCGAACTGGCCGAGGCTGTGGCGCGCATCAAGACGATCCCCGGCCGCCGACTGCTGATGTACCGTGGCGATGACGGCGAGGCTCGTGCCATCCGGACCGAGGACATCAACCGCTATCTGCGCGAGGTTTCCGGCGCTGCGGTGACGGCAAAGGACTTCCGGACACTGCATGCCAGCGCGCTGGCGGCCGAGGCATTGGCCAAGCTGGAGCCTGGCATGTCGCCGACGGCGCGCAAGCGGCAGGTGGCGAACGTCGCCCGGCAGGTGGCGGCGTTCCTGCAGAACACGCCGGCAATCTGCCGCCAAAGCTATATCGCGCCGTGCCTCTTCAAGCTGTTCGACGCGGGCAAGCTGGCAGCATTGTGGACCGAGGCAGCGGTATCCCGGGCGGGTCTGAAGCAGCGGGAAGCCCGGCTCGAAGCGGTGCTGTCCACTGTCAGCTAGGCAACGCGGTTGCTGGACGGCAGCGGCAGGTTCAGCACGTTGTCGCCGGCGCGGGGGGCGTTGTACATCCGGTAGCAGTTGCGCCCGGCATCCTTGGCCTCATAGAGCGCAAAATCGGCGCGTGCCGGCAGGTCGGCAGCGTCGCCGGCGCCGGTGGCGGTCGCTACGCCAATGCTGACGCCGATGCGGGCCTGCTGGCCCATGAGCGCATAGGGCTCGGACACACGGGCGATGATGCGCTCGGAGAGTGTGGCGCTGTCGCGGACATTTTTCAGATCGGTCTGGATGATGGCAAATTCGTCGCCACCGAGGCGGGCGACGGTGTCGGTTTCGCGCAGCAGCGGCTGCATCCGCTCGGCGACCTGACGCAGCAACTGATCACCGGCATCATGACCAAGCGTGTCGTTGACCTGCTTGAAGCGGTCGAGATCAAGGGCCAGCAGGGCGACGGGGCCGTGACCCCGACTGAGCGATGCCATGGCCTGCGACAGGCGCTCCTGGAAGCCGGCGCGGTTGGCGAGGCTGGTGAGCGGGTCATGCAAGGCGCGGTGCTGGGCGTCGGCGCGGGCCGCCTCCAGTTCGCCTGACGAGCGGCGCAGCCGGATCATCAGCAGAGCGATGACAATGCCGCCAACCAGCAGGGCGAGGCCCATGGCGGGTGCAGTATCGGCGAGAATCTGTGCGCCGGGCCGGTCGGGTGTCCACTTGAACCAGGCCACGGTGTCGCCGGCCTCGTTCCTGAGTGGCAGCGCTGCGTCGCCGGGCGCCACGGGCGCATCAGCGTCGAAGCGGGCGCCGTCGATCAGGTATTCGTCCATCAACTCGCGCGCCAATGCGTCATCGAGAAAGCGGATGGCGACCTGGATGAACGCCTTGCCGGGCGGGACGACGACATCCATGCTCTCACCAAGGATGGGAATGACGCCGACAAGCGCGGCCTTGCCTTCGATGATGGCGAAATCTGAAACGGCCGGCACGTCGCCGAAGCCATTCTCGAAGGCGTCGATAGCGCTGATCTGGTCGGGAGATTGCAACTGGGCGGCCAGGGCCCGAACGGCGTCGCTGTCGGCGGCAAAGCTGGAGAGCGCGGCCTCGCCACCGTCGCGCATGGCGTAGCGCGGCCGGAGATCGGGATCGAGCAGGTAGATGCGGTGGTGGCCGTAATCCTCGTAGAACCCGCGGCCGAGGAATTCGTCGATCCAGTCCAGGTCGAGCCCGTCTGCGACCGCCTCGACAGCATCGTCGGACGGGGAGACGTCGGATTGCTCGTCCGAGAGATACTGGCGTTCCTTGTTCAGGATGTGACTGACGAGGCGGACCTGGCGCGTCAGGGCGCGCTCGTCGCTATTGGTGGTGGAGAAGACGACGAAGGCGGCGGCTGTGCCGACCGTCACCAGTATGGCAACCAGCACCGGCAACAGGACGCTGATGGAAAAGCGCCAGCCCGGCTTTTTCGATGTGCTCATCTCGATGCTCCCCAATCGCATCCGCGGAATAGGGAGAAGACTAGGGGTGCGGCCCTGATCGGGGGCTTAACGGCGAAGACCATCGTGCCGGAGGGTAAATGAAGCGCTTATGCGACCTCGGCCAGGGTTTTCTCGAACAGCGCCTCGATGAGGTCGGCCGCAACCGGCCGGGACAGCAGGTAGCCCTGCAGCGTATTGCAGCCGAGCCGGTCGAGGAGACGGCGTTGTTCCTCGGTTTCCACGCCCTCGGCCGTCACGTCGATATTGAGGGCGTGGGCGAGCGTCACCATGGCCTGGATGATGGCGACCGAGACGTCACCCTCGGCAAGCTGGCTGACAAAGGACCGGTCGATCTTGATGCGATCGACGGGGTAGCGCGTGAGGTAGTTCAGCGACGAGTAGCCGGTGCCGAAGTCGTCGAGCGCGATGCGGATGCCAGCGCCGCGGAAGGTGCGGAGCGAGGCGGCGGCGACGTCCTGATCGTCGAGCAGGATGTTTTCGGTGATCTCGATCTCGAGGTCGGCGGGGTTCATGCCGGTCTCGAGCAGCAGGTCGAAGAGATGTTCGGCGAATTTGGGGTTGCGCAGCTGGACAGGCGAGATGTTGACCGCCAGCGTCATGCCTGGATAGCGGGCGCCAATCTTGCATGACTGGCGCAGCACGAACTCGCCGAGTTGCTCGATCAGCCCGGTGCCCTCGGCGACGGGGATGAACTGCGAGGGCGAGATCGGTCCCTGTGTCGGATGGGTCCAGCGCAGCAGGGCCTCGGCGCCGGTGACGACGCCCGTCTGGCGATCATAGAGGGGCTGGAAGACGACGCCCAGCTGGCCGGTCTCTCGCATGGCTTCGCGCAGGTCGGCCTCGATGGTGTGCCGGTTCTGCAGCAATTCATCCATGGCCTCCTCATAGACGACGGCCCGATTGCGGCCGGCGGCCTTGGCCTCGTAGAGCGCAATGTCGGCCTTGCGGGTGACTTCGCTGGGGTCGGTCGTGCCATTGGTGATGGCGACGATGCCGATGCTGACGCCGACGAAGGCCTCGCCGCCGACGAGGTCGAAGGGCCTGCCGACGGCGTCGATGATGCGCTCCGAGAGGGCCAGATGCTCGGCGAGGCTGTCGGTGGCGACGTGGATGATGGCGAATTCATCTCCACCGAGCCGGGCCAGGGTGTCACGGGGGCCGGTGACCTCCTTCAGCCGCGCGGCGACCAGGCGGATCAAATCATCACCGGACTGGTGACCGAGCGTATCATTGACCTGCTTGAAGCGATCCAGATCGAGCATCAGCAGGGCCGTGCCGTGCCCGAGGGCGGCGCCGGTCCGGACCGTGCGCCCGAGGACCTCGTCGAAGCTGGCGCGGTTGGCAAGGCCGGTCAATGCGTCGTGGTTGGCCTGATGGTGGGCTGCCAGCCGGCCGCGCTCGAGAGCGCTGGACGAGCGCCACAGGCGGTAGAGCAGGAGCGCCACGAGGATGGCGGCGAAGACAAAGCCGCCGCCCAGGGCCAGACCAGTCTGTACCAGCATGGTGGTGCCGGGCCTTTCAGATGTCCACTCGAGGAAGCCGGCAATGCGTCCGTCAGCGGCCATCATGGGGAACTCGGCGCGGTCCGGGTTATGGCCGGCCTGGCGCGAGAACGTCGCGTCGCTGAGCAGGTAGTCGCGGGCGAGACGGTGGGCAAAGACCGTATCCAGGTAGACCACACTCAGATGCAGGTAGACGGCCTCTGGCGGCTGGGCGAACCGCGCGGTGTCCCCGATGATGGGCGAGATCGATACGATGGCCGGTGCAGCGGCGACAACGGTGACGGCCGTGACCTGCGGAAACGGAGCACCACCCTGGGCAAAGGCGCTCAGTTCGCCGCCGGCGATACGGTGCCGCAACTGCTCGATGAGGGGGCGGTAGACCTCCGCATCATCGAAGAACAGGTCGGGATTGGCGGCATTGCCCTGATCCATGCCGTACATCGGGCGGTTCTGGCTATCGAGGACGAAGATGCGGTTGTGACCGAAGAACTCGTGCATCCACGAGCCGAGGTTGCGGTCGATCCAGTCAAAATCAGCGGAGATGCTGGTGTTTTCGACCGCTTCATCCCAGACCACGACGCTGCGCTGGTCGTGCGGAATGGCCAGCTTTTGTTCCTTGAGGATGTGCTCGGCGAGTTGATACTCGCGTTGCCGGCTGCGGGCATCGAGGTCGGAGGTGGACCAGAGCAGGAAGGTGAGCACCATCGATGCGGTGACCAGCAGGGAGAATACCACGGGTGCAAGAACACTCGCCTGGAAGCGCCAGCGCTCCGGAATGCGGGCCTCAAAAAACATATGCGTCCAAATGACTCTAACTATCCCCAAGCATAGTAGAGCGGATGGACTTGAGAGACTGTTACTGCGCCGCCAAGTTTTTTGTCGAAGCCTGCCGATTTTCCTTGAAGAGGACTTCCCGGTCTTGCGTAAAATTTGCCAGCAGCGGCAGGCTGGCGCCGCCCATGGCCCGCGCCGCGTTCCCGATGGTACCGGCGACAAGGCTGAACGGCGACAGCCCCTGCAGGCTGAGGGTGGCAAGACGGTCGCGGGTCACGGCGATGATGGCCTCGCGCACCGCAACAGGGAAAGCGCCATCGATGACGATCGTTTCGACGTCGATCACGGCGACGGCAGCGACCAAGGAACAGGCGAGGCTGTCTGCCACCTCGGCAATCCATTCGTCGAGCGCCGGTCCCAAGTCATGTCCCCAGTCATCGGGGGATTGCCAGAGGATATCGGCATTGCGGCCCTGCGCCACCAGCTTGCGCTCGAGTACGTAGATCGAGGCTGTATGCATCAGCTGCGGGGATTTGCCGCCGCCAGACGGCGGTCCGCCGCGGGCCGGCATCGAGCCGAGCGCCGCCGCATTCTGGGTGCGGCCGGGAAACAGGTGGCCGTCGAGGACCAGTCCGCCGCCGATGAAAGATCCAATAAAGACATAGAGGTAGTCGATGAACTCGCCGCCGCGCCCAAACATCAGTTCGGCGGCGCAGGCGGCGGTAATATCGTTGGCGAAGTAGACGGGCCAGGGGCACAGCGCGGCAATTTCTGCGCGAATGTCGATCGAGCGCCAGGCGTCGATCTCCTCCCTGGGGGCGCCGATCTCCTCGTGCCAGGTCCACATCTCGTAGGGCGCGGCGATGCCGAGGCCGGCTATGCGACCGGCGGCGCCGGCGGGCAGGCTCTTGAGCAGGTCGGCGATGCCGTCTGCCGCGAAACGGCGAACGGCGTCCGGCGTGGGGTAGGCGTAGGTCTTGTGCAGCGCGAACAGGATCTCACCGGTGAAATTGATGAGATAGAGGTCGACGCTCCGACGGCCGACCTTGAGGCCGAATGCCAGGGCCCCGTCGGGATTGAGCGAATAGGGCACGGAGGGCTGGCCGATCCGTCCGCGGCTCGGGCTGCCTTTCAGCAGCAAGCCGTCATCGCTCAACTGGTTCATGATGATCGAGATGGTCTGGGGCGACAGGCCGGTCATCCTCGCGATGTCCACCTTGGGCAATTGTCCGTGCAGGCGGATCAGCGAAAGGACCAGACGTTCATTGTAGAGGCGCACACCGGTCTGGTTGGTGCCGCGTGCGGAGGCCTCCGGACGCGTCGATCGGTCTGCCTCCCTGGCTCTGTCGGCCAATGCGAAAACTCCTTGAGATTGCACGGATTTGCCCGGAGACGGGCAGGGCGTGGACCCGGCCATTTCACCCGCTGCGGCGAGAATTGCAATCGATTACATAGGCTTCCGTGTACTCCTTATGGTGAACGTGGAGTATCGGCGCGGCACCTGTCAATTAATAAATCAACTGGATTAATTAATTGACAGGGTGCTTTCGATGGGATGAATTGGCTGCACGGTCTGGAGGAGGCGAGGGTGCAAACGCCCTTCGCCTGGACCGGCGCCCGAGCATCCGGAGGAGCTGGAGGCGGGCAGTTAGAAGCACCCATTGGGAGGAACTTATGGGACTGAATCTATTCAAGGCCACGTTGGCAGGCGCGGTTGTGCTCGCCTCGATGGCGGGTGCCGCTGCATTCGCCCAGGACAAGCCGATTGTCGGCCTGATCACCAAGACCGAGGGCAATCCCTTCTTCGTGAAAATGCGCGAAGGCGCCCAGGCCAAGGCCGACGAGCTCGGTCTTGACCTGCGCACCGCGGCAGGCAAGTTCGATGGCGACAATGACAGCCAGATCGCGGCGATCGAGAACCTGATCTCGGCCGGTGCCAAGGGCTTTGCGATCGTGCCGTCGGATTCGAGTGCCATCGTGCCGACCATCCAGCAGGCGCGGGATGCCGGATTGCTGGTCATCGTGCTCGATACGCCGCTCGATCCGATCGATGCGGCCGACGCGACTTTTGCGACGGATAACCGCAAGGCCGGCCGGCTGATCGGTGAATGGGCCAAGGGCACGCTGGGCGACGCTGCGGCGAACGCCAAGATCGCGTTCCTCGACCTCGCGGTGAACCAGCCGACTGTCGACTATCTGCGCGACCAGGGCTTCATGGAAGGCTTCGGCATCGACGTGATGGACCCCAATCGCTACGGCGACGAAGATGATCCGCGTATCTGCGGGCACGAGATGACGGCCGGTTCGGAAGATGGTGGACGGACCGCCATGGAAACGCTGCTGCAGAAGTGCCCGGACATCAATGTGGTCTATGCGATCAACGAGCCGGCAGCGGCGGGTGGCTACGAAGCCCTCAAGGCCATCGGCAAGGATGACGGCTCGGTGCTGTTCGTCGCGGTCGATGGCGGCTGCCCGGGTGTCGAGAACGTGCGGGACGGGGTGATCGGCGCGACCAGCCAGCAATATCCGCTGCTGATGGCCTCGATGGCCCTCGAAGCGATCAAGACCTATGCCGAGACCGGCGAAAAGCCGGCCCCGACGCCGGGCCTCGACTTCTTCGACACCGGAGCGACGCTGATCACCGACAAGCCGGTTGCCGGCGTCGACTCGATCGACACCACCAAAGGCCTCGAGCTTTGCTGGGGCTAAGTCACCGGTGACGCCTATCGGTTCCCGCCCGGATGCAGTCCGGGCGGGGCAACCGGCGGGTCGCCCTTTGCCGCTTTTCAGATTTCTCCAGGCTAGTCAGCCGCTATCGTTCCTTGGGGAGGGGATCGCATGAGTGACGACGCAGCAGGTTCGGCAGCTGCCGAAAAAGGCCTCGCTGGCCATAGCGCCGCGGTGGCCAGTTTCGAGGAACATCCGCCCGGCGCCATCCGGCGGCTGCAGGGCTTCCTCCACAAATTTCCGACGGCCATTCCCTTCTTTGTCCTGCTGTTCGGCGTGCTGGTCTTCTCGGTCGCGGCCGGCGGCAAGTTCTTTGCGCCGTTCAACCTCTCGCTGGTGCTGCAGCAGGTGACGATCATCGGCGTGCTCGGCATTGCCCAGACACTGATCATCCTGACCGCCGGTATCGACCTCAGCGTCGGTGCGATCATGATCCTGTCATCGATCGTCATGGGCCGGCTGGCAGTGGTGGCGGGTGTGCCGGTGGAGATCAGCTTCGTCATCGGGCTGTTCACGGGTGTGCTGTGCGGCCTGATCAACGGCATCCTCGTGGCGGTGGTGCGGCTGCCGCCCTTCATCGTGACGCTCGGAACCTGGTCGATCTACGGCGCCATGGTGATCTTCATTTCGCGTTCGGAAACCATCCGGTCGCAGGACATCCAGGCGGTGGCGCCCCTGCTGCAATGGCTGGGATCATCGATCAAGCTCGGGGGAGGGGCCATCATCACCTATGGCTCGATCCTGATGATCGGGATCGCGGCCACGGTCTGGTATATCCTCAATCGCACGGCGTTCGGCCGCCATATCTATGCCACCGGCGACGATCCGGAAGCGGCGCGGCTTGCCGGTATCAACACCACCAAGACGCTGATCCTCACCTATACGCTGGCCGGCTTTATCTGCGCGGTGGCGAGCTGGGTGTTGATCGGGCGCATCGGTGCGGTGTCGCCGCTGGGCAGCCAGACCGCCAATCTGGATGCAATCACTGCTGTGGTGATCGGCGGCACGTCGCTGTTCGGCGGTCGTGGCTCGATCATCGGCACGCTGATCGGGGCGCTGATCGTGGGCACCTTCCGCAACGGGCTGTCGCTCGCCGGTGTCGATGTGCTGTGGCAGGAATTTGCGGTCGGCGCGCTGATCATCATCGCGGTCACCATCGATCAATGGATCAGGAAGATCTCGTCATGAGCGAACAACCCATCCTTTCGGGCAAGGGCCTCAACAAGCGCTACGGCAAGGTGGTGGCGCTGGACAATGCCGAGTTCGACCTGATGCCGAACGAAATCCTGGCGGTGATCGGCGACAATGGTGCCGGCAAATCGACCATGGTGAAGGCGATGTGCGGCGCGGTGATCCCGGACAGCGGCACCATCACCCTGGATGGCAAGGTGGTGCACTTCAGGTCGCCAATGGATGCGCGCGAGGCGGGCATCGAGACGGTGTACCAGAACCTGGCGCTGTCGCCGGCCCTGTCGATCGCCGACAACATGTTCCTCGGACGGGAAATCCGCATGGGCGGGCCGGCGGGTTCGATCTTCCGGGCGCTGGACCGCTCCAAGATGGCAAAGATCGCCCGCGACAAGCTCAACGAGCTGGGACTGATGACCATCCAGAACATCAACCAGTCGGTGGAAACGCTGTCGGGCGGGCAGCGCCAGGGCGTGGCGGTGGCGCGCGCCGCGACCTTTGGGTCACGGGTGGTGATCCTCGATGAGCCGACGGCGGCGCTGGGGGTCAAGGAGAGTCGCAAGGTGCTGGAACTGATGCTGGACGTGAAGCGGCGCGGGCTGCCGATCGTCCTGATCTCGCACAACATGCCGCATGTGTTCGAAGTCGCCGACCGGATTCACATCCACCGGCTGGGGAAGCGGATTGCGGTGATCAATCCCAAGGACTATTCGATGTCGGATGCCGTCGCCATCATGACCGGGGCGATGCAGCCGCCGGAGTCGGTGCCGGCCTAGGCAACCCTGTCGGCCGGCCGCGACGTCCAACTCTGCCGCTGGTCCGCGGCGAAAACCTCCTGAGATGATCCCATGACCCTGCAACGTGCCCTCGTCCTTGAAAAGCAGCATGAACTGGCGCTGCGCGACATCGAGCTTCCCGCCGAGGTCGGGCCGGGAGAGGTCAAGATCAAGCTGCATACGGTGGGCGTCTGCGGTTCGGACGTGCACTACTATACGCACGGCCATATCGGTCCGTTCGTGGTCAAGGAACCGATGGTCCTCGGGCACGAGGCGGCGGGGACGATTGTCGAGGTCGGGGCAGGGGTGACGCATCTGAAGGTCGGCGACCGGGTCTGCATGGAGCCGGGCGTGCCCGATGCCAGCTCGAAGGCGGCACGGCTGGGGATGTACAATATCGATCCGGCCGTGACGTTCTGGGCGACGCCGCCGGTGCACGGCGTGCTGACGCCGTTCGTGGTGCATCCGGCCAATTATACGTTCAAGCTCCCCGACAATGTCAGCTTTGCCGAAGGTGCCATGGTCGAGCCGTTCGCGGTCGGCATGCAGGCGGCAACCAAGGCGAAGATCACGCCGGGCGATACGGCGATCGTCATAGGGGCGGGGCCGATTGGCACCATGGTGGCGCTGGCAGCGCTGGCGGGCGGCTGTTCGCGGGTGATCGTCACGGACCTGGCGCAGCCCAAGCTCGATATCGCGGCGCAGTACCAGGGCATCATTCCGGTCAACATCAAGGACAAGATGCTCCTCGACGAGGTCAACCGGCTGACCGACGGCTGGGGCGCCGATGTGGTGTTCGAGTGCTCGGGGTCGCCGCGCGCCTGGCAGGGGATTGTCGACGTGGTGCGGCCCGGCGGCACGATCGTGGTGGTGGGGCTGCCGGTGGAGGACGTGCTGTTCGACATTGCCTCGCTGTCGATCAAGGAGGTGACGATTGCATCGGTCTTCCGCTACGCGCACCAATATGAACGGGCGATCGCGCTGATGGGATCGGGCCGGGTGGATCTCAAGCCACTGATCTCGGAGACCTTCAGCTTCGAGGACTCGATCAAGGCCTTCGACCGGGCTGTCGAGGCGCGGCCGACCGACGTGAAACTGCAGATCAGGATGGACGACTGACATGAACCTTGGACTGGTGGGCAAGCTGGCCGTCATTACCGGTGGCAGCGTCGGTATCGGGCTGGCGGTGGCGGAGGGACTTGCGGCCGAGGGCGCCAACGTGTTGCTGACGGCGCGCGGCAAGGAGCGGGTCGAGGCCGAGGCGGCGCGGATCGCGCAGACCTACGGGGTAACGGCGCGCGGTGTGGCGTCCGATGTGGCGACGGCGGCGGGCTGCGAGGCGGTGATCGTGGAAGCGGCGACGCTGGGCGGCGCGGACATCCTCATCAACAATGCCGGTACCGGCTCGAACGAGACCATAGCCGAGGCCGATGACGCGAAATGGCAGTATTACTGGGACCTGCATGTGATGGCCGCAGTGCGGCTGGGCCGCGGGCTCTGCGCGCAGATGAAGCGCAAGGGCGGCGGCGTGGTGCTGCACAATGCCTCGATCTGCGCCGTGCAGCCGCTGTGGTACGAGCCGATCTACAATACCACCAAGGCGGCGCTGATGATGTTTTCCAAGACCCTCGCCAACGAGGTGGTCGGGGACAATATCCGCGTCAACACCATCAATCCCGGACTGGTGCGGACACCGGACTGGGTCAAGACGGCCAAGCAGCTGGCCGGCGAGGATGGCTTTGAGGCGCACCTGCAAGGTGTAGCCGACGAGGCGGGCGGCATGAAGCGTTTCGCCACACCGGAGGAGATGGCGAACTTCTTCGTGTTCCTCTGCTCGGACAAGGCCAGCTATTCCACCGGCTCGACCTATTTCGTCGATGGCGGCTGGTTGAAAACGGTCTAGGCGCCGGCGTAGGCGGCCCGCGCCGGCTCCACAACGGCGGCGGCGTCGTCGTAGTCACTGCGGTTGGAGCGGATATCGGGGTGGCGCTTGCCGGCCCAGGCGATCAGCGGCGCCATGGCAGACAGCAGTTCCCTGCCGAGGGGCGTGAGTTCATAGCTGACACTGGGCGGCTTGGTCGGAAACACCGTACGCGTGAGCATGCCGTCGCGCTCGAGATTGCGCAGCGTTTCGGTGAGCATGCGCCTCGAGATATCCGGCACGTCGCGGGCCAGCGCGCTGAAACGCAGCGGCGCGGCGGCGAGTGAACTGACGATCAGCACGCTCCACTTGTCGCCGACGCGATCGAGCACGTCGCGCACCGGGCACATGCTGGCGTTGAGGCCAGAGCCTTTCCAGTCGTCGAGGCTGCTGGTGTCGATGGCGTCCATGCTGGTTCCTTCCACGTAACCTTGTCCCGGCAGAGTGCCTGCTTTTCAATTGTCGGTCTATTTTCTAGACCATGTCTCACTTCAATACCAGATGAGTTGAGACCATGACCGATACCAAGACCTCCAAAATCCTCGTCACCGGCGCGAGCGGCAAGCTCGGGCGGCGCGTTGTCGAGCTGCTGCTGGAAGGCGGTGCAACCCATGTCATCGCCGGCACCCGCGATCCGTCCAGGCTCGATTTCCCGGGCGTCGAAGCGCGCAGGGTCGACTTTTCGGATGTGGCGTCGCTCGACGCGGCGTTTGCCGGCGTCGACCAGGTGCTGATCATTTCCACCGATGTGATCGGCGAGGGCCGCCGCAAGATGCAGGTGGCGGCGGCCGAAGCCGCCGGTCGCGCCGGGGTCAAGCACATCGCCTATACCTCGCTGCTCAATCCGGGGCCCGGTTCGGCTGTCATCCTGGCGCCCGAGCATGACGCGACCGAAAAGGCGATCGCGGCGACCGGGATCCCGCATACTTTCCTGCGCTATTCGCTCTATCTCGACATGCTGCCGCAGTCGCTGGCGCCTGCCCTTGCCTCGGGCCAGTGGTACACGGCCATGGGTGAAGGGCGTGTGGGGCGCATCACCCGCGACGATTGCGCCATCGCCGCCGCGGCCGTGCTGCTGGCGGGGCCGCAAGGCAATCGCGCCCTCGATATTTCCGGAGACGAGCTGCTGTCTGCCGAGGATACGGCGGCGATTGCCCGCGAGATCACCGGCAAGCCACTGGCGGTCGTGCAGGTTGACGACGCCGGCCTCGCTGCCGGGATGGTCGGAGCCGGCCTGCCGCAACCGGTGGCAGAGCTGTTGGTCTCGTTTGAAAAGGCCATTCGGCAGGGCGAATACGAGCTGCCGAGCCAGTTCGAGGCGGTGACGGGGCGCAAGCCGACAAGCGTGCGGAGCTTCCTCGAAGCCAACAAGGCAGCGCTGGGCGCCTGAGGGCTATTCGGCGGCCTGGGCCAGCGTCCGGGCCGCCTCGGCGCGCACCACGAGCACGGCGAGCGGCACGACCAGCAGCGGCACCAGGGCGAAGCTGCCATAGAGCCAGAGTGCCGGCGCCAGGGCGTCGGCCGGGGTACGCAGGCTGGAGAGCCCGGCGAAGTTGACGATCATGCCGCCGAGGGCGGCGCCGAGGCCGCTGGCAAAGAGCTGCACCATGGTGATGGCGGCCGAGGTCAGGTCCTTCTCGCCGGCGGGTGCGGCCAGGAACAGCCGGGTCAGCAGATGCGGCCAGCTGGCGCCGATGCCCAGGCCCATGGCCAGCAGCGACAGGCCGACGGGGACGATTTCCCAGACGTTGCCATCGAGATTGACGCGGCCGATGGAGAGGGCAATGCCGATGGCGCCAAGCGCCAGCATGGCGGGACCGGCCACCAGCAAGGCGCGGGCACGCGTGCCGGTCCAGCCCGAGCAGACCACCGAGCCGGAACTCCAGCCCATGGCGACCAGTGCCACGGTGTAGCCGGCGGCCAGCGGCTCCTGGCCATGCAGGGTCTGCAGGAAGAACGGCACGAAGACGTCGCTGGTGATGGCGAGCTGCATCAGCATCATGGTGAGCAGCAGCGGCGCCAGGACGGAGCCGAAGCTGAAGGTGCCGCTGGGCAGCAGCCGCCTGTCGCCACGCCGTTCGATCTGGCCGAGCCAGACAATCCCGAGCACGGCGAGGCCGGTGAGCAGGCCGGCAAGGGGCAGGTTGCCCGTGGTGACGCTGGCAATCGAGATGGCCATGACCGCGCCGATCAGCAGCACGATCTGCAGCGCCGGCAGGTTCTTCACGCCGGCCTCGTCGCCATGCCGGGGGATCACCCGCAGGGCGAGGAGGGCGAGCAGGGCGGCGAAGGGCAGAATGAGAAAGAAGGCCCAGCGCCAGGCATCGAACTGGGCGAAGACGCCGCCGATGGCGGGTCCGATCAGGGTCGCGACACCCCAGACACCGGACAGCAGGCCCATGGCGCGCGGCCACAAGCGTTCGGGGAAGACGATGCGGATCATGGCATAGGTTAGGGCGCCGAGCAGCCCGGCGCCAAAGCCCTGGACCAGCCGGCCGAGCAGCAGCACCCACATCTCGGGCGCCGCGCCGCAGATCAGGCTGCCGACCCCGAAGGTCGTGGCGGCGATCAGGTAGTTGCTGCGCGGGCCGAGGCCGAAGGGGCGGATGGCAGCAAAGATCGAGGCGATGATCGAGGCAACGATGAACAGCGTCGTGTTCCAGGCAAAAAGATCGAGCCCGCCAATCTCGGCGACCACCGACGGCATCAGCGTGCCCGAGATGAAGACGTTGATGGCATGCAGGCCGACACCGCCAACCAGCACGGCAATGCGGAGGCCATTGCCGCCTGCAAACAGTTCGCTCCAGCCGCCCTTTTGTACCTGCATCGTCACGTCCTCGTTGTCAGCAAACACTGGTCCTGACCGACGCCAGAGCTAGCCCGGCGCGGTGTGGTCTGCTACGCCTACAACCTCAACTAAAGTTCAGGTAAAGCGAAAAATGCACAAGGAACTGACGGTGGGCGAAGTGGCGGCGCGCAGCGGCGTCGCCGTTTCCGCCCTGCACTTCTACGAACGCAAAGGCCTGATTGCCAGCCACCGGACATCGGGCAACCAGCGGCGCTACGACCGCGATGTGTTGCGGCGGGTGGCGATCATCCGCATGGCGCAAGAGATGGGCATTCCGCTGGCGGAGGTCGGCCTCTCGCTGGCGGCGTTACCCCTCGGCCATGTGCCGACCAAGGAAGACTGGGCCATGATTTCGGCCGGCTGGAGCGAGAAACTGGATCGGCGCATTACCCTGTTGCAGCGGCTGCGCGACGAACTGGACACCTGCATCGGCTGCGGCTGCCTGTCGATGGACCGATGCCCCATCTTCAACGCAGGCGATCACCTGCGCACCACGGGCACCGGGCCACGTGTCCTGCTGCGGGAGGGCAACCTGCCGGTGGAGTGAGGAACCGGCGAGGCAAACCTGCGTTGAGAGGTTCCCCACCTCTCTCCGGAGTCCAGGCGTCATGGATCTCTCGTCCCTCGGCTATGCCGACACTGCCTTGCCGCAACATGTCATGCTCATCCGCCTGGCCATTGCAGCGATTCTTGGCGCAGCCGTCGGCTTCGAGCGGGAAGACCATGCGGCCGCAGGTCTGCGCACCCACATCCTCGTGGCGACAGCGGCATGCCTCTTCACCCTGCTGGCGTTCGAGATCTTCCACCTGTCCGATGTGATTGACAGCGGGCGCGCCGATCCGATCAGGATTATCGAGGCCGTGACCGCCGGCATTGCGTTTCTGGGGGCAGGGGCCATTTTCCAGGCGCGCGGCAGCGTGCAGGGGCTGACGACGGCGGCCGGCATGTGGCTCGCGGGCGCGCTCGGGGTTGCCGCAGCGCTGGGCTACTATCTGATTGCGCTGGCCGTGGCGCTGCTCGCGGTTGTTGTCCTGGCGCTGCTGCGCCCGTTGTCGCATCGACATCTGGCTGACGCTGCCGACAAGCAAGAGAAGCGTCGGGACGTGTAGCTGATGCGGCCGCGACCGAAGGAGGGTTCGCCGCGACCGCATCGTGCAGGCTCGCCCGATGATCAGGGTCCGCCGCAAGCCTTTACGCAGAGACACAATGAGTAAGCGGTCGCTGCGGGAGGGAATCGCAGCGACCGCACTCTAGCTGACGGCGCGGAGGAGGGAGGGAACACCGCAAAACTGCCGCCAGATCACGCTGCCGCCTCTCACACGTGGCAGCAGCGGAACACAATGCGCCGGGGATTACGCTGTTGCATGAACAGCCCGGCAAAATCGAGAACGGGGGAGGATGTTTGGGAATGCAACAAGCGGTCTCCCGCTTTGCAACACCCTCCCCCGCATGGCACGTAACCTGTGGACGCAGTGATTACGTGCCAACTGCCTCCAGGCGCTGATTGCGCACCCAGAAACTGACGATGGCTGCCGCCTCGGCCCGATAGGCCTGAAGGTCGGCACGCCGTTCGAAGACCGCATCCGCGCCTGCGTCGAGCAGGCCGTCGCGTGTGCTGCGGTCCAAATTCGGGGCCATGGCCGCGATCACCAGGCGTCGGGACGACTCCAGTTCTGCCAATCTGGCAATGAATTCTCTTCCCGCATTCGAGGTCGACTTGAGGTCGACGATGATCAGGCCAGGCAAGTTTCGGCTGGATTCGGCTAACATTTCCCTAATGCGGGACAAAACCAAATCCGTGTTTTCCTGCCACTGAACGAAAGGGGCTCCGTGGGCAAGAAGCATGCGTGTCATCAGCCGCGCCGAGTGGGCGTCATCATCTACGAGCAACAGATGAGGCTGCTGAATTGCAGATAAAACGTCCATTGACTCCCTCTGCCGCGCCGCGCGGCCTGATGGCCCTTAGGTGCGGGGCAAGTGAAAACGGATGGTCGGTAGATGCACGGGGCATCGACTGTCGTAGCGATCGCATAAGCGATCCCGCAGCCGCCACGTTGCGACTGGCCGGAGATATGCTTGTCATCGCTGTCCGGCGGTAGGCAACGAAGCGTAACAAGTACGTAATAAGACTTGAAATTTACATGTAAACCGGCCCACAGTTCGGGTGTGGAACAAGGTGTGGCTTTGTCAGCATTTACCCCGACACCGGATCAGGTGCGCGCGGCCCTGAGGGAACTCCTGGGTTGGCCGGAGTTGATGCGTTCGCCGCAATTGTCCAAATTTCTCAACCACATAGTCGAAGCCAAGTTGAGTGGAGAAGAGGCAAGCATCAAGGCGTACTCGATTGCTGTCGATGTGTTCGGGAGGCCGCCGAGCTTCGATCCGCAGAGTGATCCGATCGTCAGGGTGCAGGCCCGGCGACTGCGCGGGCTGCTGCAGGAATACTATAGGCAGAATCTCGGGCGCAGCGGAACGCGCATTACGTTACCCGTGGGACGTTACGTGCCCGAGTTCGAGGCAAATCGCTCCGGCGAAGCCGTGGTCTCCGGATTCGACGACACCGAGACCGCCGTGGCAGAGGGGGAAGCCGCCGCCGAAACGCTGCGGCGCGGGCGGTTCGGACGGCATCTCTGGATCCAGGCCCTTGCGGCACTGACCCTGGTGGTGGGGCTCGGCTTCCTGATTGCCGGCCTGCAGATGTTTCGCGACCCGCCAGTGGTTCCGACTGACCCGGCTCTGCCGCACAGGCCGACGATCTACCTGGCCTCTATTAGCGTGCCCGACGGGAATTCCACGCTTATCAGTCTCGGAACACTACTGGGCGATGAGCTCAGTGCACTTCTGACGCAGTATGAAGACGTTGGAGTCGGTTTCGTGCAGCCCGGCAAGGCGCTGCCAACGAGCGATGGGGCGCTGCTGCTGTCGGGGAATCTCAACCCGGTCGGCAACACCGTGGAACTGACCGTTTTCCTCACCGACGCTGTCAGCGGCGCCTCGATCTGGAGCGGGACCTATCGTGAGCCGCTGCCTGGCAACTCCGGTGCAGTGATCGCGGCCACCGCGGCCCGCAAGATCATGCGGGAGATCGGAACATTCCGGGGCCCGGCCCACGCGGCGGGACGAGCCTGGCTGGATGAGCACGCACCCGCTCTCCCCGCCGTGAGTGACTATGTCTGCCTGCTCAGCTACCGGGTGGCGCGGGAGGCGATGAATCCGGCGGCCATCGCCCGGGGTATCGACTGTTACGACAGGCTGTTGCAGCAGCAGCCGCAGCAGGCGATGTCGCTGGCCGCAAAGGCCTGGCTGGACGGCCGGGCCGCCTTGCTCAAAGCCCGCCCGGGTGATCGCCTCGACGTTGCCATGAAAGAGCCGGCCGCGCTGGCGCAGCGAGCCAAGGAACTCGGACCGGGCAGCAGCTTTACGCACGAGCAGCTGGCAACGATTCAGATCTGGCGGGGGCAACTGACGCTGGCGCAGCGCAACTTCGCCATAGCGCTTGGTCTCAGCCCCCTCAATACCGACGCCCGGGCGAGCTACGCCGCGGCGCTGGCACGGCTGGGGGAGTGGAGCGAGGCCAAGCGCCAGGCGCGGGCTGCGATCACCGACACCAGCTATCCATCGCCCTGGTACTATCTGCTGCCGGCGATCCTGGAGATACGGGACGGCAACATGGAGGCTGCCATCGCCGACGCCAGGCGGGCAGGAGATGCCGGTGAAGTCGGGGTCTTGCTGGCCGTCGCTGCTGCCGGCTTTGCGGGCGACGCGGAGACCTATACGGAGTTGCGGTCGGCGGTGATGACGTCGGAGAATTTCCGGCGCTTTGGCATCATGCCCTGGCTGCGGATTCGCTTCGAGAACGAGGAACTGGCGGAACGGCTTGGCGAGGGCCTCAGGCTCGCGGGGATTCCGGAGTCGGCGTTGACGGGACAGTTTTAGGTCTCTAGCTCTGGGGGACCCCCGAGAGTTGCGAGAGTTCCGATGAGTTTCAAAGCGCTGGTGACCGACAAGGCTGCCAATGGCGGCGTGTCGAGCCAGATCAAGACCCTGGACGAAGCCGAGCTGCCGGATGGCGACGTGCTGGTTTCCGTCGAGTGGGCAGGCCTCAACTACAAGGATGCGATGTGCCTCAATGGGCTTGGCAATCTTGTCCGGACCTATCCGCATGTCTGCGGGATCGATTTTTCGGGACGTGTCGTCGAGAGCCGCAACGCACGCTATCATCCCGGGCAGGCCGTGGTGCTGACGGGCTGGCGGGTCGGTGAACTGCACTGGGGCGGCTATGCGCAACGGGCGCGGGTGAAGTCCGACTGGCTGGTGCCGTTGCCCAAGCGACTGTCGTCGCGCGATGCCATGGTGCTGGGCACGGCAGGGCTGACGGCCATGCTGGCGATCAATCAGCTCAAAGCCGGCGGTGTCGAGAAGGACGCCGGCGAAGTGCTGGTCACCGGGGCCGGTGGTGGCGTCGGATCGATCGCCGTCATGCTGCTCGCCCGGCTTGGCTACAAGGTGGCAGCGGTCACCGGCCGGGCGGAACTGGGCGACATGCTCAAGCGCATCGGCGCCACCAGCGTGGTGTCGCGGGCTGAACTGCTCGAGTCGACCGGCAAGGCGCTCGACAAGGAGCGCTGGTCGGGTGCCATCGACTCGGTTGGCGGGGCCATGCTCGCCGAGGTGCTCAAGAAGATCAGCTATAACGGCGTTGTCGCGGCGGTTGGCATGGCAGGTGGCACGGACCTGCCGACCAGCGTCATCCCCTTCATTCTGCGTGGTGTATCGCTGATCGGTATCGACAGCGTCATGCAGCCCTTCGAGCAGCGCGTCGCCGCCTGGGACCGCCTGTCGACGCTCTTCGTCGCATCGGCCTATGACGAACTGGTGCGCGAAGTGGCGCTGGCCGAGCTGCCGGACGCTGCCGCGACCATGCTCAAGGGCGGCGTCGCGGGGCGCGTCATCGTCAACCCGCGCGACCTGGCGAGTTAGGTCGCGGCAAGCTAGAAACCATCAGCCGAAGTTCTCGGGGCGCATGCCTTCAACCAGCATGCGCTGGACCTTGGCTGCGGCCTCGGCCTTGGTGACCTTGCCATCGGCGTCGGCATCGAGGCCCTTGTTCTGCTGGTAGGTTGTGGCCGGCTCGGCGAACAGCACGTGCGAGAGCGGTTTGCGGACGGCGGCGGGCCAGAGGACGGCCATATAGGCGCTGGGCAGATCGGTCATCCTGCCGGCATAGGGTTCGAGGTAGCGCTCGACGTAATCGAGCTGGCGCAGCTCGGACATCGCGGCGAGGGCCGTGGTGGTGGTGCCGAGTGCTTTGGCGGTCGCCGGCATGAACTGGATGAGACCGGTGGCGCCGCTGCGGCTGTTGCGCGTGGCCGAGGCAAAGCGGCGACCGGTCTCGAAGGCCATGATCGCCATCAATGTGCTGGGATCGAGCCCCAGCCGCTGTGCCACGGCGATGGCCTTTTTCCGGAACTCCGGCGAGACGCGCCTGCCCCAGGCGACCGGCTGCGCCGACTCTACCTCGGCCAGTGACTGGCGCAGCGTTCTGCCCAGCATGTCGATCAGTTTTTCGATGGCCCAGCGCCAGAATGCGTTCATTGCCGTCCCTCCGTTGAGGAGACAGCATGCGGCGGCCTAAGTCAGCAGAGGATAAGTCAGCTGAAAAGCTGCTTTGCCAGACGGATAAAGGCGGTGCCGCGTTCTTCGAAGTTCTTGAACACGACTGTTTCGTCGAGCTTCTGGCCGTAGCTGGGGGCGGCGGGGGAGAGGATGACGGTATCGAAGCGGGCGGTGCGGGTCTTCAGCGCCTGCATGCCGGCCTCGAGCGTTGCCGCTTCGAGCACTTCGATATTGGGCGCCGCGCCATAGGTGGCGGTGGCCAGCCGGTCGCCGGTGACGGGCAGGCAGACCAGCACCTCGACGCCGCGTGGCTGCAGCAGGCCGGCCAGTTCGCGATAATCCTGCTGGCGCTCATGCCCGCCGGCGATCAGTGCGATCTTGCGGCCGGCATAGGCGGCGAGGGCGACCTTGGTGGCCTCGGGGGTGGTGGAGATGGAATCGTCGACAAAGGTGATGCCGCCGAAGCTGTGCTCCTCGAGGCGGTGGGGCAGGGGCTCGAACTTGCCGATGCCGCGCACCACGCCCTCGATATCGGCGCCTGCCTTCATGGCGATGACCGCCGCGAGACGGGCATTGTCGAGATTGTGCTCGCCCATGAGTCTGGACCGCCCCACGGCCACGGCAATGCGGTCGGCAAGGAACGGCGCCAGCGGCGGGATCAGCCGGCTGCGCTCGCGCAGCGCCTCGAGCACCAGCGGATGATCGTGGGCGCCGTGCCCGAGGGCAACGGGGAACGGGGTATCGCGATCGATCAGGTTGAGCTTGTCGGCGTAATAGCGCTCGACGTCGCGGTGCCAATCGGTGTGTTCGGGCGAAAGATTTGTCACCGCCGCGATGTCGGGCGAGAACGCCATGTCGGCGGTCTGGTAGCTGGAGAGTTCGAACACCACGATCTGGTGGCGATCGGCGATCTCGAGCGGCGCGACGCCGACATTGCCGGCAAGGCCGGCGTCGAGCCCCGACTCGGTCAGCATCAGCCAGACCAGGGTGGCGGTGGTCGACTTGCCCTTGGTGCCGGTGATGGCGATGACCTTGCGGCCCTCGCGATAGGTCCTGGCCCAGAGGTTGAGGTTGGAGGTGACGGCGATGCCGGCCTCGCGCGCCATGGCAAAGACCGGCCGGTAGCGCGAGACGCCGGGGCTTTTGACGATCATGCCGAAGCGCTTGTCGGCAATGGCCTGTGGCAGGTCGACCGGAGCGATGGCCTCGGCATCGGCAATGTCCGCCTCGCCGCTGTCGACGGTGACGAAGACCTTGGTCTGAAGGGAGTGTTCGGCGATGAACCGGCGCGTCGAGCGCGCCTCGCGGCCGGCGCCATAGAGCAGAACGGGAGCGTCAAACAGCATGGCCGAATACCTTTGCGGCAAGTTCTGGCGGCACGTGGTGGTCTGTGCTCGGGGCGAGCAGGTCTTCAAGTGCTGATTCAAGTCGCGGCTTGCCATATTGGGCGAGCAGCTCGGGCTTGAGCTTTGAAACGATTGGCTCATCGGCCCATTCAGGGCGGTTTGCCAGGATGTGCAGACAGGCCGCAGCCTCCTCGATCTCGCCGACGCATTCCCAGGGCTTCTGGCCGGCGAGGCCGGTGAGTTCGCGGAATGAGTGTTCGTTGGCCGGATCGGCGAGGAGGTTCTTGCCAAAGATGCCGAGCAGTCGCTCTTTATCCATGACCGGCGCGAGGATCAGAAAGACGAAATGGCACTTTGGGCATTGCCCGCACCACAGCGGGCCATCGTGACCGTTGTAGCGGAAGTTGCGATTGCAGCTCGAGAAGACGTGGTCGAACCGCGTCTGGCGGGCGAAGAGCGTGGCGATGCGGGCTTCCGACAGCGGCCGGAGCAGCGAGTAGTAGCGCAGCGCGCCCCCGGTGGCCTCGGCGAGGATGGTGGCCATGCGCCGCTCGAAGGCCAGTGACTTGGAATACTGGTGGTTGACCTCGCGGCCATCGTGCTGGGCGTTGCCCTCGCTGGCCGAGCGCTCGTTGGAGAGCACGATGCGGTCGAACGAAAAGAGCAGGGCGGCGAGGGCGCCGATCATCGAATTGATAGCAGTCGAGGGCACGTGGCCGGTGAGGTAGCCCGGTTCCTTGCTCAACCGGATCATCTCGGGATCGAGGGTGCGGGTGACGTAAACGGGATCGCGGCCGATGGTCTCGATCGAGGTGATGATCGGGCCCCTGGGGTTCACGGCGAAGGGCGCGTAGTCGATGCCGGCCTCTTCGAGCAGTTGTACGCTTACCAGGGAATCCTTGCCACCGCCGACCGGCAACAGCGCCCGGTCGCGCAGTTTGGGCATGGCGGGGGCCGGACGACGCTCGTTGGGGCCGGCGACCGTCAGCCTGCCGAAACGCTTCAGCTCGTTGCGGGCATAGAACTCACCGAGGCCGTTTTCGTAGACGTCGATAGCGAAAGCGCGCTCGTCGGCGGTCAGCGGGATTTCGGGCGCCCGGATGATCTCGGGGGCGAGGAGTTTGAAATAGCTGACGCCGAGGACGATGGCCGTGAGGTCGAGCAGCTTGCCGAAGCTCCTGCCGCCGGCGGCATCGGCGTCAAATCCGGCCGGAAACGCCAGGGTCTCGACGAATTTCAGCTCGCCCAGCGCGTAGCGGAAGCGTGCCACACCGCTGCTGGTGTCGAAACTCGGCTTGTCGATGAGAAAATCAGTCAAGGCGCCGTCCTGGAATTGCCGCTCTATAGATAGGCTGCGTTCAGTAGATTCGCACGCTCAGCCGCTGCACGATGTCGCTGCTCAGCCGCTGGAAGCCGTATTCGCGCAGCGTGCATTGCCAGGATGTGCCGACCCGTTCGATCCTGAAGAGGTTGTAGCGCGCCGGATCATGGCCGCCGGTATCGTCCTGCGCGGTGCCGGCCGCGGCGACGCCGACTACCGGCACGTCGCCGCGCTGGCCGGGGATCGAGTAGATGGTGGATTTGTGCGAATGGCCGTGCAGCACCAGCTCGGCGCCGGCTTCGGCGACCGCCCGGCGGAAATTGCGGGCACCCCAGAGGCCGTAGCGCGGATGGCTGGCCTCCTGGTTGGGCGGATGGTGCATCATGACCACGCGGAAGAAGCCGGCGTCGCCGAGCAGGCGCAGGCAGCGCGTCAGGCGCTTCTGCTGGTCTTCCTCGAAGCGGCCGGCGGCAAACCAGGGCGGCGTCGGCACGGCGGTATTGCAGCAGACGATGGCCACCTCGCCGACGCGGCGGACGAAGGGAAACATGTTGTCGTCGACGGTTTCGCCGAGCACGTAGCCATCCCAGCGCTCGAGCGCCTTTTCGAGCTGGCCCGGGATGTAGGCGTCGTGATTGCCGGGGGACACGCAGACCTGTTCGGGCGGGCCGACGGTCTGCAGCCAGTTGTAGGCGGTGTTGATCTCGGCATCGAGCGCCAGATTCATCAGATCGCCGGTGACGGCGACGAAATCGGGCGATTGCGCCTGCATGTGGTGAACAAGCCGGATCAGCCCGTCGCCATCCAGCGTGCGCTGCCGCTTGAGCTTCCAGTTTGCATAGCCGGTGATGCGTTTGTTGAGGAGGTCAATCGGGTGCACCGGCGGGAGGGGCGCTAGATGGACATCCGAAAGATGGGCGAGTGTGATCATCGGGCGCGGTAATGCCACGCGCCGCACGGCAAGAAAATGGCATAAATCGAATTGTACGAATCGAGGACAGCGAAATCACCCTGCAACTCACCTTCTGGCAGCGATTGCGGACCCGGGCTTTTCTGTTTGCCGTCGGGGTCAAGCGGCACATGACGCTGGGGACGCGCGTTGCGCTGATAGATGGCGACAGGGTGTTCCTGATCCGGCAGACCTACATGCCGGGCTGGCAGTTCTGCGGCGGCGGCGTGGAACCTGGTGAAAGCGCCGAGCTGTCGGCGGGCCGGGAGATGCTGGAGGAGACGGGGTACCGTCCCACCGCGCCGATGGAACTGTTCGGATTTTATCACAACACCAATTCGCTCACCAATCGCGACCATGTGGCGCTGTTCATCTGCCGCGAGTTCGAGGCAGTGACCGATTTCCGGCCCAATTACGAGATCGCCGAAGCCGGCTGGTTCTCCATCGACGCACTGCCCGAAGGGACCGGGCCGGCCACGCACCGGCGCGTCGCCGAGATTTGTCGCGACGCGCCGGTGGCGACCAACTGGTAGGCAGTTACTCCGTGAAGTCGAGTTCCGGGCCGATCGGCACCACGCGGGTCGGATTGATGGTGGGGTGGCTCCAGTAGTAGTGGGTCTTGATGTGGTCGAACTTCACCGTCCCGGCGATGCCGGGATAGTGGTAGAGGCCGCGCAGGTAGTGCGAGATGTTCTCGTAGTCCGAGAGTTGCCGGAGGTTGCACTTGAAGTGCCCGAAATACACGGCGTCGAAGCGGACCAGGGTGGTGAACAGCCGCCAGTCGGCCTCGGTCAGCGTGTCGCCGACGAGATAGGCACTGTTGCCGAGGATGTCCTCCACCCAGTCGAGCGCTTCAAAAAGGGCCTTGGCGGCCCGTTCATAGGCTTCCTGGGTGGTGGCGAAGCCGGCCTTGTAGACGCCGTTGTTGATGTCGTCATAGACGCGCGCGTTGACCGCATCGATCTGCTCGCGCAGGGCCTCGGGGTAGTAGTCGTCGGTATTGCCGGTGAGTTCGTCGAAGGCCGAGTTCATCATTCGGATGATCTCGGAGCTCTCGTTGGAGACAATGGTGCCCAGCTTCTTGTCCCAGATGATCGGCACGGTGACGCGGCCGGTATAGTCGGGCATGGCCTGCTTGTAGACCTGCCACATATGTTCCTTGCCCAGCACCTCGTCGCCGGTGGAATCGGGCAGGGTGAAGGTCCAGCCGGTCTCATCGGCCATTTTGGCGCTGACCACGGAATAGGGGATGATCTCTTCGAGGCCCTTGAGCTTGCGGAAGATCAGGGCCCGCGAGGCCCAGGGGCAGGCATAGGAGACATAGAGATGATAGCGGCCCGCCTCGGCGGCGAAACCGCCCGTGCCGGAGGGGCCGGCGCTGCCGTCGGGAGTGATCCAGTTACGGAAGGCGGCTTCCGAGCGCTTGAAGCTGCCACCGGTCTTTTTGGTGTCGTACCATTGGGTGGACCACACCCCGTCAATCAGCTGTCCCAATATGCATGCCTTCCAGAACCGGGGTGCTCGTTATCACGCCTCATTTAGGTGTTCTTCTGCCGCATTCAAATGCACAGCTGCGAGAAGTCGAAAAAGCGAGGCGCTACCATGATTTTCCGTGGACGATTTTCGCCTGTAATGATACGTCCCATGGCTAGGCGTCAGGAGGCGTCCAGGATGGAGAAAGTTTGTCACGTGACCCGACGACCCTAGTGGTCGGAACCCCGGCTTGAGACCGGGATTTAGTCCTTTCACACCTTTGTCCGGGACAGTCACATGAACGCGCCTTCCGTCCAGCCGATCGATACTTCCTCGCCGCCGCTCGTCGGCCTTCCCACATTCCGCTTTGCGACCCCCGCCGACGACCAGTTCGTCGAGTCGCTGCAGGCTTTGGCCTTTGGACCGGGCCGCTTCGCGCGCACCGCGTTCCGCGTCCGCGAGCGCTTTCCGATCGACCCGACATTGTCGCTGATCGGCGAACTTGACGGGGAAGCGGTTGCATCGGTGTGGATGACGCCGATCAGTGTGGGCGGACTCGACGGCTACCTGCTCGGGCCGCTGGCCACCGATCCGGCTTATCGCGGCCGCGGTGCAGGCAAGCTGCTGGTCAAGGAAGTGTCGCGGATCGCGCTGGAGCGCGGCGAAGGCAGCTTCGTTTTGCTGGTGGGCGATGCTCCCTATTACGGCCCGCTCGGCTTTGCGCCGACGACGCCGGGCGCCATCCAGTTCCCCGGACCGGTTGATCCCAATCGCGTGCTGCTGCACTCTGCAGACCAGACGCTGGCGACGCGCCTTGCAGGCTCGATCGCGGCGTTCGGCGCGCAAAAAGGCGCCTAGTTCGCCCGTTCAAGGTGATGGTTTGGCCGATCCGGACGACCTGATCGATCGTATTGCCGGTCGTTTGCTGCCCGCTCCCGATGGCGTGGGGGTGGACGGCACCTATGTGCCCGACTGGGCGCCGGACAGGCCGTTCGACCGGCCGCCGGTGGAGGCGGCGGTGCTGATCGGGCTGGTGCGGCGGCCCGATGCGCTCTCGATCCTCTATACCGAGCGGTCGCCCGACCTGCGGGCGCATTCGGGGCAGATCGCCTTTCCGGGCGGCAAGATCGATCCCACCGACGAGGACGCGGCGCGAGCGGCCCTGCGCGAGGCCAATGAGGAAGTGGCGCTGGATCCGGCCGAGGCGCGGATCATGGGATATCTGCCACGCTACTATACCGGTACCAACTACCTGATCACGCCGGTGGTGGCGGTGGTGACGCCGAGCCGTCCTTTCACCCCCAATCCGGGCGAGGTACGTTCGGTGTTCGAAGTGCCGCTCGACTACCTGATGAAGAATGAGAGCTACGCCACGCTGCGCATCTCGCGTGGCGGCAAGGAGCATACGACCTGGCAGATTCCACATGGCGGTTTGATGATCTGGGGAATCACCGCCAATCTGACGCGACGCTTCCACGACATGGCGCTGACGGGAGAGCTTTCGTGACCAAACCCGCCGAGATGATCGCCCGGCTCACGGCGGCCAAATGGCTGCAACGCCCCGAGACGCAGTCACTGCTGGCGCTGCTGGACGGCGCCGAAGGCAAGACGCGCGCCGTGGGCGGCATTGTGCGCGATACGCTGCTTGGCCGCGACCTGACGCCGACCGACATCGATTTTGCCACGACCTTGCTGCCGCACGAAGTGGTGCTGCGGGCGAAGAAGGCCGGGCTTTCGGTGCATCCGACCGGCATCGAGCACGGGACGGTGACGGTCCGTTCGGGGGCACTGGTGGCCGAGGTGACCACCTTGCGCGAGGACATCGATACCGACGGGCGGCGGGCCGTGGTGCAGTTCGGCACCGACTGGACGCGCGACGCCTCACGGCGGGATTTCACGCTCAATGCGCTCTATGCGGACATGGACGGGACGCTGTTCGATCCCCTGGGCGGGCTGGAAGACTGCATTGCGGGGCGGGTGCGCTTCATCGGCGATCCGGCGCAGCGCATCGAGGAAGACCGCCTGCGGGTCTATCGCTTCTTCCGCTTTTCGGCGAGCCATGCCGGCGAAAAGCTGGATGCCGAGGGGCTGGCAGCCTGCCGGGCGGCCGCGGGGCGGCTCGACCAGCTCTCGGCGGAGCGTGTGGGATCGGAATTCCGTCGCATGCTCGACCTGCCGCGGGTGGCGACGACGCTCAAGGCCATGTCGGAAGCCGGCATTCTGGCGCTCAGCGCCGAAACCATCAAACTGCTGCACAGCTACGAGCGGCGGGTCCGGCGCCCCGATCTGACGGGGCGGCTGGCGATCATCATAGCCGAGACCGGATCGCGGCAGCTCAAGGAGTTGTGGCGGCTGTCCAATGACGAGGTCGCGGTGGCCGACGCCATCCTGACGGTGGCCGGGCTATTGCGGGACTTCAGGCTCAACGAGGCGGCCTACCGGCACCCGGCGGCGCTGGCGGACGGCGTCGACGTCGCAACGATCCTTGCCGACTGGACGGAGGCGGGCCGGTCGGCCGTGCTCGACCAGTTGCAGGGTTTGGCGGCAGTGCCACGTTTTCCGGTCAGTGGAGGGGATCTGATCAGCTTGGGGATGCGGCCGGGCAAGGCGCTGGGCGCCGAGCTCGACCGTCTTGAGCAGCTCTGGATCGAGAGCGACTTCACGCTCGATCGCGACACACTGCTGGCAACGCTGCAAGACTAGTGCTGCGGCGCCTTGGCGTCGTGCACCCGTTCCTTGATGCGTTCGATCATGTCGGGACGCACAACGTTTTCGCCATGCACAGTGCGCAGGTGATCGGCGGCGCGCCGCACGACTTCCGCGCTGTCATCGGCCCGTGTTTGCCAGTGGCAGCCCGGAACCAGAGATCCACATTCGAACTCTTTCATCATGTCCTCCTTCGCCTGTGGACCTGAGAGTGTCCGGCACCAATGCGGCGATGGCGGGGCAGTTAAGCTCAGTCGTTGTCGAAATCGCCGGCAATGGTCAGGCCTTCCAGCCAGGTGGCGCCATCCTTGCGGATGACCTGCCGGGCCTGGATTCCGGCTTCCTCGGCGATCGCATCGGCGAGCAGCTGCGAGTGCGTCACCACCCAGATCTGGGTGCGTTCCGCCGCCCTGGCGACGACGCGCCCCAGTACCGGCATGACGTCGGGATGCAGGCTGGCTTCCGGCTCGTTCAGGGCGATCAGTGGCGGCAGGCGGTAGGAGAGCAGGGCCCCCATCAGGGCGAGGAACTGCAGTGTGCCGTCGGACAGCTCATGTGCTTCGAAGACGCGCTTGGGGGTTTCGGGATATCTGATGCCGAAGCTGGCGGAGGTGACGGGCGTCGGCACCTCGAGCGCTGCGCCGGGGAACGCGGCGGCAATGGCGGCATCGAGATCGGTCGTGTCGCCGCGAATGTGGCGCAGGGTGGCCAAGACGGCCGCCAGATTGCTGCCGTCCGAGGCCAGCATGGGCGCGGTCACTGCCAAAGCGGGGCGGCGCAGCGGTGAGTCGCGGTCGGTCCTGAAGCCGTGGAAGAATCGCCAGTTCGCCAGGTGGTGCCGCATGGCATCGATTTCCGGGTAGGCGCCGCGCAGGCTCGACAGGGCGGTTTCCGACGACAGGATGGAGTCATCGAGCGCCTGCCGGTTGCCGTCGGCATCGCGGGCCCAAAGGTGCGGACCGGTACGCTCCATGAGCGTGACGGGGCGGCGACCGCTGGAAACGATCAGGCTCTCGAACTTGACCTGGGCCTCGAGATCGAAAGCAGCGGCGACCGCCCGTTGCGGGAAGCCCAGTTCGATGCGGTAGATCATTTCCAGGGTGCCGTCGGTGCCAAGTCCGTCGACACGCGCTTCGAGGATCAGCCGGTTCTTCTCGTTCCGACGAAAACCGTCGGTGCGGTAGGTCGGATCGAACGAGCCATCGTCGGTCAGGTTCTTGCCGCCGGCCCAGAAGATGGAGCCAAGCCCGCCTTCGCGGGCAATCTCGTCGGCCAGCGTGCCGGTCGCGGCTGCGTGGAGCAGATCGAGCGAGCGGTAGAGGTTGGTCTTGCCCACGCCATTGCCGCCCACCAGCACGCTCAGTTGCCGCAGCTGGAAGCGAATCCGCCGGATCGACCGGAAGCCGGAGATCTCGATTTCGGCGAGGCTCATGGCATGCCTCTGCCTAGGGCCAGCGGACTTCGGGGGGCATCGAGGAGAGAATGGAATTGACGTTGCCGCCGGTCTTCAAACCGAACATGGTGCCACGGTCGTAGAGCAGGTTGAATTCGACGTAGCGGCCGCGGCGGATCAACTGCTCCTGGCGCTCGGCCTCGTTCCAGCGCTGGTCGAAGTTTGCCCGCACAAGTTTCGGATAAACCTCGCGAAAGCCCAGGCCTACATCCTGGGTGAAGGCGAAATCGGCATCCCAGTCACCGGAATTGTGGTGGTCATAGAAGATGCCGCCGATACCGCGCGGTTCCTTGCGATGCGGCAGGTAGAAATACTCGTCGCACCAGGTCTTGTACCGCGGATAGTCGACATTGTGCGCCAAGCAGGCCTTCTGCATGGCGGCGTGGAAGGCGATGGCGTCGGGATCGTCCTGGGTGCGCCGGCGATCGAGCACCGGGGTGAGGTCGGCGCCGCCGCCGAACCACCATTTGCCGGTGACCACCATGCGCGTATTCATGTGCACGGCGGGGACGTGCGGGTTCCACGGATGGGCAATCAGCGACACGCCGGTGGCAAAAAAGCTGGCGCCCTGCTCGGTGCCGGGCATTTGCTTGGCGAATTCGGGCGAGAACTGGCCGAAGACCGTCGAAATGTGGATGCCGACCTTTTCGAAGACCCGGCCATGCATCATCGACATCTCGCCGCCGCCGCCGGGAGCGCCGGTGTGATCTTTGCGATCCCAGGCCTCGCGCACGAACTTGCCGGGCGCACGATCGGCATGCGGGCCCTTGACCTGACGCTCGAGCTGCTCGAATTCCGCGCAAAGACCATCCCGCAACTGGCGGAACCAGATGGCAGCCTTCTGTTTCTTGTGGTCGATGTCAGCGGGCAGGGTCATGGGCCTACCCTTAAAACCGGCCCCTGCCGGTGACAAGGAAGGGCGCGTGAATTTTGCGTGCCGCACCTGTCGGACCAGCTCTCGCGCCGCGACCGTATCACCGGCAAGACTGTGTTCGTCATGTCACAGTCTTGCTGCGCATGTCCATGTATAGTGCAAAGCAGACTCGACAGTCGGACCGAGGGTGTTACGGTCAGTTGGAATGAATGGAGGCATACAATGAAATATATTATGGCAACGTCGGTTGCTGCGATGCTGATGGGGGGTTCGGTGCAGGCGGCAGATCTGATCATGGCGCCCGAAATGTCAGAGCCGATGGCCTATTCTTCAGCGCATGACTGGTCTGGATTCTATGCCGGCGTGTTCGGTGGCTATGGCAGCGGCAATACAGTTGCGACGCCTTCGGCAGGCCCAGCTACCACGCTGTCGACTTCCGGTTGGCTGCTCGGTGTCGACGCAGGCGTAAATCAGCAGTGGGACATGTTTGTCCTCGGTGTGGAAGGCGATGTGGCATGGGCAAACATCGGGGGCTCTACGACGCTCTCCGGGATAGCTGGTACCACAGGGACTTCTACGACGAATTGGCTCGCCACGTTGCGCGCGCGTGCTGGTGTTGCTGTTGACACGGCACTCCTCTACGTCACAGCGGGTATCGCAAGTGGTGGAGTGTCGACGTCCGCATCAGGCACAATCACGGGCAGTTTCTCTGCCACGCATGTCGGCTGGACGGCCGGCGCCGGTGTGGAACTGGCCGTCACCGAGGATGTCAGCCTCAAAGCCGAATACGCCTATACTGATCTCGGCAGCAAGAACGATGGCGGCGCGCTCAACGTTCCTGCCACCACTGTCGACATCCACCCCACCTTCCATGCGGTGAAGGTCGGGGCCAATTTCCATTTCTAGCGTCTGATCAGTCAGTCAATCGGATGCACTGGCCCGGAGCGATCCGGGCCTTTTCTGTGTCTAGGCCAGCGCGGAAAAGCCGCCGACCTGGCGCAGGGCCTCGCCGAGCACGAGACTGGCGGCCATGGCGACGTTGAGTGATCGCATCTCCTCTTGCATGGGAATGCGGACCCGCAGGTCGGCGCCATCGGCAACGGCATCCGGAACTCCGGCGCTTTCGCGCCCGACCATGAGCACATCGCCGGGCCTGTAGCTGGCATCGTAGGCCGAGATGGCGCCTCTGGTGGTCAGCAGCACCAGGCGGCGGGCCTGCGACTCGCGCCAGAGCGTGAAGCCGGCATAGCTGTCGTGCTCGCGGAAATGCGCATGCTCGACATAGTCCAGCCCGGTTCGACGCAGGGTCTGCGGCGAGAAGGTGAAGCCGGTGGGGTGAATGACGTGAATGGTGACGCCCAGACAGGCGCCGAGTCGCAGCATGGCGCCGGTGTTCTGGGCGATATCGGGTTGATAGAGGGCCAGGTCGAGGGTGATTTCGGTGTCCTTGGGCGCAACGCATGCAAGCGAGCAGTGGGTATAGTGTCGCAGAGTGCCAAAGTCACCTTGTGCTAGGCTGGACAAGTTCTAAGGAGAGTGCAAAAAGAACGCCAAAATCACGCCCCGTTGATGGCGATTTTCGGCTATGGTTGCGGCAAGGGCAGCTCGGGCCGTATTTCCGGCGGGCGCTGATTTTCGGCACGAGACACGGAAGCATACCTTGGCGACGCAACCCAATCTGGCAGAACCGAACGCCCCTCAATCCAGCCGCCGCGACTTTCTATACGTCGCTGCAGGCGCAGTCGGAGCGGTCGGCGTTGCCGGCGCCGTCTGGCCGCTGATCAACCAGATGAACCCGGACGCTTCGGTGCTGGCACTTGCCTCCATCGAGTTCGACCTGTCGGGCATCGAGGAAGGCCAGTCGGTCACCATCAAATGGCGCGGCCTGCCGGTATTCGTACGGCATCGCACCACCGCAGAGATCGAAGAGGCCAAGGCGGTTCCGCTGAGCGACCTCAAGGATCCCGAGACCGACGAGCAGCGCACCAAGGCCGGTCACGAACAGTGGCTGATCATGATCGCCAACTGCACCCATCTGGGCTGCGTCCCGGTTGGCGAATCCGGTGATTTCGATGGCTGGTTCTGTCCGTGCCACGGCTCGCACTATGATTCAGCCGGCCGCATCCGCAAGGGGCCCGCACCCAAGAATCTTGTGCTGCCGCCCTATGATTTCGTTTCCGACACGCTCGTGCAGATCGGCTAAGGGGCTTACGAAGAACAATGGCTAGTCACGAAAGCTCATACACCCCCGGCAACGCCGTCGAAAAATGGATCGACGACCGCCTGCCGATCATCCGGTTCTCCAAAGAGCACCTGATGGATTTCCCGACGCCGCGGAACCTCAACTACTGGTGGACCTTCGGCGGCATCCTGGCGATCATGCTGGTCGTGCAGATCGTCACCGGCATCGTGCTGGCGATGCACTATACGCCGAACGTGGCCATGGCCTTCGACTCGGTCGAGCACATCAAGCGTGACGTCAACGGCGGCCGCATCATCCAGGCCGTGCACTCGGTCGGCGCCTCGATGTTCTTTGCCGCCGTTTACATCCATATCTTCCGCGGGCTGTATTTCGGCTCGTACAAGGCACCGCGCGAGATCCTCTGGATGCTCGGCGTCGTGATCTTCGTGCTGATGATGGCGACTGCCTTCATGGGCTACGTACTGCCGTGGGGCCAGATGAGCTTCTGGGCCGCCACCGTGATCACCAATATCTTCGCGGCCATTCCGGTGGTCGGCGACCCGATCCTCGAACTGCTGCGTGGCGGCTTTGCGGTCGACAACGCGACGCTCAACCGCTTCTTCTCGCTGCACTACCTGCTGCCGTTCGTGATTGCAGCCGTTGTGGCGCTGCACATCTGGGCGCTGCACGTGCCGGGCAACAACAACCCGGTCGGCGTGGAAGTGAAGTCGGGCCGCGATACGCTGCCGTTCCACCCCTACTACACGATGAAGGATCTGTTCGGGATCATCGTCTTCTTCATCCCCTTCGCCTGGTTCGTGTTCTTCGCGCCCGACCTGCTGGGTCACCCCGACAACTACATCATGGCCAACAGCCAGGTGACGCCGGCGCACATCGTGCCCGAATGGTACTTCCTGCCGTTCTACGCCATCCTGCGCGCTATCGATTTCAACATCCTGTTCATCGACAGCAAGCTGGGCGGCGTGATCTTCTTCGGCGGCTCGATCCTGATCCTGTTCTTCCTGCCGTGGCTGGACACCAGCAAGGTTCGTTCGGGCACGTTCCGGCCGATCTTCAAGTGGTTCTACTGGCTGTTCGCGATCAACTTCGTGGCGCTGGCCTATCTGGGTGCGGCTCCGGCCGAAGGCATCTACGTGATCCTCGCCAAGATCTGCACGGCATACTACTTCGCCCACTTCCTTATCATCCTGCCGCTCCTCGGCCGCTTCGAGACCCCCAAGCCGCTTCCGGCTTCGATCTCGGAAAGCGTCCTTGGCAAGGCCCACTGACTCCGGGACCGCTCAAGAAAATGATCAAGAACAAGACCATTCTCGGCGCTCTCCTGGTGGCGGTGGCCATGGCGGTGTCGCCGGTTGCTGCTCAGGAGCACGCGACCACGGAGATCGAGAAGCAGCCCTGGACCTTTGCGGGTGTGTTCGGGACGTTCGACAAGCACCAGCTACAGCGCGGCTTCCAGGTGTTCAAGGAAGTCTGCGCCAGCTGCCACGGCATGCACCTCGTGGCCTTCCGCAACCTGTCGGAAAAAGGCGGCCCGGAATTCTCCGAGGAACAGGTCAAGGCTCTGGCCGCGACCTACGATCTCGCCGATGCCGATGCGGCCAATGGCACGCGTCCCGCTGTGGCGGCCGACAAGTGGCCGTCGCCGTTCGACAATGAGCGCGATGCGGCCGAGGCCAATGGCGGTGTTGCGCCGCCCGATCTGTCCGTCATGGCCAAGGCCCGCGGCACGACACAGCCGTTCCCGTGGTGGATCCTGAACTATTTCACCGCCTATTCGGAAGGCGGCCCGGACTACATCCACGCGCTGCTCACCGGCTACGAGGAAACGGCGCCGGAAGATTTCGATCTGCCCGAAGGCAAGTACTACAACCACGTCTTCCCGGGGCACTCGATCGGCATGCCGCCGCCGCTGGCGGACGGACTGGTGACCTACGAGGCGGCTGAGAACGGCGATACGGTGCCGGAGACGCTCGAGCAGTATTCGACGGACGTTTCGGCGTTCCTGATGTGGGCGGCGGAGCCGCACCTGGTCGACCGCAAGGAAACCGGCTTCAAGGTCATGGCCTTCCTGTTCCTGTTCGCGGTGCTGATGTACCTGGTCAAGCGCCAGATCTGGCGCAACGTCGAGCACTGAGTGCGACCTGCACGTCGGAATTCAAAAGGGCCCTGCGGGGCCCTTTTTCTTTGGCGCGGTTCGCCAAGCTCTTGCCATACGGCGCTGCAATGCTCGCACCTGTCTGAATGAATGCGGGGGGGGACCGATGTCCGTGCTTCGGGTTGCCGTGACTGCTCTGGGAATTGCCGCAACCGTGTCCCGGCATCCGACGGTGCGCGCCGGCCTGCGGGCTGCGCCGCTGCTGATTACGCCGCGCATGAAGCAGCTGGCAACCGAGGCGGCGCTGGATGCTGCCTATAATGCCGGGGCGCTGGCGCGGAAAATCGTCAAGCGGAATTGAGTGATGGGACAATTGCAGGTAGCCAATAGCGTGGAACCTCGTGTTCGCCTTCTGCTTCTCCTGCTCCGGGTCCGTCATGCCGCTCGATCTGAAAACGCTCATCCGTTCCATCCCCGACTATCCCAAGCCGGGCATCCTGTTTCGCGACATCACGACGCTGATCGAGCACCCTGAAGGGTTCAGGCAGAGCATCGAGACGCTGGCCGACCGGCATCGCGACAAGGGCATCACGCATGTCGCCGGTATCGAGGCGCGCGGTTTCATCTTCGGGGCAGGGGTGGCCATCGCGCTCGGCGTGGGGTTCGTGCCGGTGCGCAAGAAGGGCAAGTTGCCCGGCGAGACCATCGGCCAGAACTACGCGCTCGAATATGGCGTGGATACAATCGAGATCCATGCCGATGTGCTGGACGCCAATGACAACGTGCTGCTGATCGATGACCTGATCGCCACCGGCGGTACGGCTCTGGCGGCGGTGTCGCTGATCCGCCGCACCAAGGCGAAGGTGGACCACGCCGGTTTCGTCATCGACCTGTTCGATCTGGGCGGCGCGCAGAAGCTGCGCGATGCCGGCGTGGCGGTGGAGGCGCTGCTGCCTTACGAAGGGCATTAGGCGCTGCACTCCCATCTGCCGGCGCAAAAATACTTCGGAGGATTGTCGATGCTGCCGCGGGCCGTTCGTCGTGTCAGCGGTGGTGGACGAGAAACGGCCGCCGGAAAGCAGAGGAGCCGCACAGATGCGCTACATGATCATCGTCAAGAGTACCCCGGAAACCGAAAACGCCATGCCTTCATCGGAGCTGATTGCCGAGATGGGCAGGTTCAACGAGCAACTGATAGCGGCCGGCGTGCTGCTGGCCGGCGAGGGCTTGCTGCCGAGTGCCAAGGGCGCACGGGTGCTGTTCAGCAAGGACCGGCAAACCGTGGTCGACGGCCCTTTCACCGAAGCCAAGGAACTCGTGGGCGGGTTCTGGATCCTCGACGTCAAGGATCTCGACACGGCCGTGGCCTGGGCGCGCCGCATTCCGTTCGTCGAGGGCGATGTGGAGGTCCGCAAGGTGAGCGAAGTCACCGATTTCGAGACCAACGACATCACCCGCGAGGCGCTCGAAAAAGAGCAGGCGTGGCGTGACGCGCACGCGAAGTGAGGAGGCCCTGATGCGTTTCATGATCATTCGCAAGGCGGACGCCGAGACCGAAGCCGAGAGCGGGCCGGCCGATGGCGTCAGTGCCGAGCTGCTGACGCAGATGATGTCCTATAACGAGGAGATGGCCAAAGCAGGCGTCCTTATCGGCGGCGACGGGCTGATGCCGACTTCGAGGGGCGCGCGGATCAAGTTCGCGGGTGGCAAGCCGACCATCACCGACGGCCCTTTCACCGAGGCCAAGGAACTGATTGCCGGGTACACGCTGATCCAGGTCAATTCCCGGGAAGAAGCGCTCGACTGGGTGCGCAAGTGGCCGCCGCTCGACGGTCATGGCAATGTTGAACTCGAATTGCGCCAGATCTACGAGGCCGAGGATTTCGGCAATCTGACGCCGGAGGTTCTCGAGCAGACCGAACGGGTGCGCGTGCTCAGCGAGAAGAACGCGGGCTGAGGGGATCGGCCGGGTGGACCGTGCTGAGCTTGCGGCACGGGGGAAGACCTGCTTTCCTCCGCTGCCGTGGAGCAGCCCTCAGAAACACATCGTGCCATCGAGGCCGTCTGGCGTATCGAGCAGGCGAAACTTGTCGCCAGCCTGACGCGGATGGTCCGCGACATCACGACGGCCGAGGAGCTCGCGCAGGAGGCGCTGGTGGCAGCCCTCGGGTCGTGGCCGGCCGCCGGAGTGCCGCGCAACCCTGGCGCCTGGCTGATGGCGGCGGCCAAGCGCAAGGCCATCGACCTGTTCCGGCGGCGCAAGATGGCTGAACGCAAGCTCGATGAAGTGGGCCGGGACCTGCAAGGACGCGGAACGGGCGATGCCGGACTTCGACAGTGCCCTCGACGACGATGTCGGCGACGACCTGCTGCGCCTGATCTTCACCTCCTGCCATCCGATCCTTTCGGGCGAGGCCCGCGTGGCGCTGACCTTGCGGCTGATCGGTGGGCTCAGCACCGAGGAGATCGCGCGTGCCTTCCTTGTGGCGGAGCCAACCGTTGCCCAGCGCATCGTGCGGGCCAAGCGCACCATTGCCGATGCCGGCCTGCCGTTCGAGGTGCCGCGCGGTTCCGAACGGGCGGAACGGCTGGGGTCGGTACTGGAGGTCATCTATCTCGTCTTCAACGAGGGCTATGCGGCAACCGGCGGTCCGGAGTGGCTGCGGCCGCAGCTCTGCGACGAGGCGTTGCGGCTTGGGCGCATATTGGCCCGGTTGATGCCCGAGGAGGCGGAGGTACAGGGTCTGGTGGCCCTGATGGAGATCCAGACGTCCCGCGCCCGGGCCCGCACAGGCCCGGATGGAGAGCCGGTGCTGCTGCTCGAGCAGGACCGGGCACGGTGGGACCAGATGCTTATCCGACGCGGCCTTGTGGCGCTGGAAAGGGCCGAGAGCGGTGGCGAGCGGGGGCCGTATACGCTGCAGGCGGCCATCGCGGCCTGCCATGCGCGAGCCGGAAAGGCGAATGACACAGACTGGGAAAAGATCGTCCAGCTCTATGACGAACTTGCCGATCGCATGCCGTCGCCGGTGGTCGAACTCAACCGGGCTGTGGCCATGGGCTTTGCGCGTGGCCCGCAGGCGGGGCTCGAACTGGCCGACCAGCTGCTCGAGCTGCCGGCAATGAGGAACTACCACCTGCTGCCCAGCGTGCGCGGCGATTTTCTCTTCAAGCTCGGGCGGCTCGAGGAAGCGCGGGAGGAATTCTCCCGTGCCGCGGCATTGACCCGCAACGAGCGGGAGCGGGCGCTGCTGCTGGAGCGAGCTCGGAGATGTGCCAGCTAGATCAGCGGGCGGTGCAGACGAGGATCGGCTTTTCGCTCTGGTCGGGCTGCGGCTGGTAGAGGGTGAGGGCGTCCTTGCCGTCGGCGTCAAAGCCCATCAGCGCCTTGGTGATGCCAGCGCCCTGCACCAGCGTACCGTCGAGGAATTTGGCGCCGTCCGAGTACATTTCGGCGGCGCCTGTCCCGGAGGCCTTCGAGCCGAAGTTTACCGAGGCGTAGCCATAGGTGCCGGCGAAGATGGTGAGGATGCCGGCCTTCTTGCCATCGATCAGGGCGCGACAGGCCCAGTTCCCTTCCACTCCCGCGATGGTCATGCCCTGGGCAAGGGCGGGACCCGACGTGGCGGCAAGGAGCAGGCAGGCTAGAATCAGGTGTCGCATGTTCGACTCGCAGTGTGAATTCGGGCAACCGGTCAGCGGCGCAGCAATTTCCCTATTACAGGCACCCGGGTCAACGCCTGAAGAGCTCTGAGGCGCAGCGGCATCGTATAGTCTCGCAGCTTGGAGAAGCCGACCAGTTCCGCACGATAGACCAGTTCGTTGCGCTGATTGTGCGCCTCGATCGTGTTGAAAAGCAGTCCCCAGCCGGGGATCGAGTTGGAGAGGCGCTTGCTTGCGACGGTCAGGGTGTAGCGGACGGTGTCGCCGGGGCGGACGGGCGCCTTGAACTCCATCTTGTTGACGCCGGGGGAGGGACCGGAGACGCCGGGTTCCTCACCGAGGCCACGCAACCGCTCTTCCTCGGCGCCAAGCGCATCGACCATGCGCCGGTGACCGACCGAGACGGTGTGCCAGCCCGACGCGATCAGGCCACCGAAATGGCTCTCCCTCGCCGCCTCCGGGTCGACGTGGAAATATTGCGGATCGTAGAGCGTGCCGAAGCGGATGATCTCCTCGGCAGAAAAGGTATGGGTGCCGAGCGGAAAGGGCTCGCCGGTGGTGATGTTCTCGAACCAGCGAGTCATGCGTCCACCTGCTCCGTCAGGGGAGCGCCCGGATCGCGCAGCCCCACCAGATTGGCGAGGGTCATCGACATCACCGGCTCGTTCTTCTGGTTGCGGATATCGAAGTCGAGCGTGACGATGCCGCGCTCCGGGCGCGAGTTCGATCGCCGCAGGGCGGCAATGGTGACCGTGCCGGAAATGGTGTCGCCCTTCATCACCGGCTGCTTCCACTTGAGATCGGAAAAGCCGAGGCCGCCCATGGAGTCGACCTTGCCCAGGAAGGCGTCGACCAGCATGCGCAGGCTGAGGGCGGCGGTTTGCCAGCCGCTGGAGGCGAGCCCGCCGAGCAGGGACTTTCGAGCTGCTTCCTCGTCAAGATGAAAGGGAAAGGGGTCGAACTCGCGGGCGAAGGTGATGATCATGTCTTTGGTGACCGTGACCCGGCCCAGGGTGATGATCTCGCCGACAGCCAGATCCTCGAAATGGCGCCGATCGGCAGTAATCGTATTGGTCATTTTCATTCCCTATACGTCAATGTGTCCCACATAGCCCGATTGGCTGACGATGTCACCCAGAACGGTGAGCGGGATGCCCAGCTGATCGGCGTTGTCGACAAGGATCGGCACGAGCCAGGGACGGTCGGGAAAGCGTATGGCAAGGGCGTCGCGGGTGAAAGGCAAAGGCTGCGGCAGGCGTGCTTCGGCAATCACCGCCAGCGCATCGGCCATCCTCAGGGCCTTGCAGATCGGCAGATCGCCGGTCACGCCTGAACGATGGTCGTGGGCACGAATGGCGAGGAGAGCTTCGGGCGGCAGGCTCTGCGCGAGCCACTCGGCAGCCAGCAATCCGTGCCTTTCGGGGGTACTGCGGGTGACCTCGTAATCGAGATCATGGCAGAGACCGGTGAGTTCCCAGACGGTCAGGTCCTGACCCAGATGCGCCGCGACCTGGCGCATGGCCTCGCCGACAAAGCGGGAGTGGGCGGCCCTTGGCGTGTCGCCCAGTCGGGTGTATATTTCGCGCTCTGCATCCGCAATGCTGAACACGACGCACCCCTCCTAGAGCCAGGTGGCGATGACCACGAGAATGGCGCCGCAATAGGCAACAAAGGACAGCAGGGAGAGGCCCAGCAGCCAGACGGGCAGGGGCCGGATGGCGTCCCGAGCGATGAGGCCGACCCAGATCAGCAGGCACACCAGCCCCGCGACCATCACGAACGACATGCCGAACCACGCCATCATGTATTTGCTGAGCGCGATCACCGGCGGGGCCATGGCGGTGAGGATGAATGGCGGGATCAACCAGAGGGCCCGTCTTTCGCGCCAGACGACGGCGAGTACAAGGCCGCCGAGCCCGAGCAAGATGCCGATGGTCGGCAGGATGGTCAGTATTTCGACCTTGCCGCCCAGCAGGTCCAGTGGCGCAGCGAAGTAGGCGGCAACGATGCCCCACCAGGAGCTCAGAACTTCAGTCACGCATGTGTCCGATCAGGTGTTGAACTTGAACAGCATGACGTCGCCATCCTTGACGACATATTCCTTGCCCTCATCGCGCGCCTTGCCAGCTTCCTTGGCGGCAGTCTCGCCGCCGAGCGTGACATAGTCATCATAGCCGATGGTCTGAGCCCGGATAAAACCACGCTCGAAATCGGTATGGATGACGCCGGCGGCCTGCGGCGCGCGGTCGCCCTTGTGGATGGTCCAGGCCCGCGTCTCTTTCGGGCCGACGGTGAAATAGGTTTGCAGACCAAGCAGTTGGTAGGCTTCGCGGATCAATCGATTCAGGCCGGGCTCGTGCAGTCCGAGGCTGTCGAGATACTCGGCCTGTTCCTCGTCGGCGAGTTGGGCCAGCTGGCTCTCGATCTCGGCGGAGATGACGATCACCGCGGCGTTGTGCTGCCTGGCGTATTCCTCGACCTGCTTGGTCATGGCGTTGCCGGTGGCAGCAGAGCCCTCATCGACATTGCAGACATAGAGTGCCGGCTTGGAGGTGAGCAATTGCAGCTCGTTGAAGGCCTTCTCTTCCTCGGCGGAGCGCTGGACCAGCCGGGCCGACTTGCCCTCGCGCAGCAGGACGAGCGCGCGGTCGATCAGGTCGAGAGTCAGCTTGGCGTCCTTGTCACTCTGCTTGGCCTTCTTCTCGACGCCCGTGCGGCGCTTCTCGAGGCTCTCGAGATCGGCAAGCATGAGCTCGGTCTCGACCACCTCGGCGTCGGCGAGCGGGTCGACCTTGTTGGCGACATGGATGATGTTGCTGTCCTCAAAGCAGCGCAGCACATAGGCGATGGCGTCGCATTCGCGGATATTGGCGAGGAACTGGTTGCCGAGGCCTTCGCCCTTGCTGGCGCCCTTCACGAGGCCGGCAATATCGACGAAGCTCATCTTGGCGGGCAGGATGTTGATCGACTTGCCGATGGCGGCGAGCTTGTCGAGGCGGGCATCGGGCACGGCGACCTCGCCGACATTGGGCTCGATCGTGCAGAACGGGAAATTGGCTGCCTGTGCCGCGGCGGTGCGCGTCAGGGCGTTGAAAAGTGTCGATTTGCCGACATTTGGCAAACCGACAATGCCCATCTTGAAACCCATCAGTCTCTCCGAAATCTTTGTCGCACCACTTCGTGCGGAACGTGAGTGAAGTCAATGCCGTGACTAGGTCGCGTCATCGTCCTTCTTGAACAGTCTGGCCAGCATGGCGGCCATGGGCCCGGTTTCCGGAAGCTTGGCTTGCGGCGGCTGGCTGCGTGCGGCGCGGACATGGCTCTGGGCCTTGGGTCGGGTGGGGTCGGCGGTCTTGGGCCGCTGCGGCCGCTCGGCGGCATCGCCGGCGGTGGCGAGCGCCAGCTTGTTCATCAGGCCATTGTCGTCGCCAGAGATGATCATGCCGGCATTGTCGGCGATGGCGTCGAGCAGCGGGTTGAGCCATTCGGAGTCGGCCTTGGAGAAATCGCCCAGAACCCAGGGCATAACCCGGTCCTTGTGACCGGGATGGCCAATGCCGAGGCGGATGCGCCGATAGTCGGTGCCGATCTGCGGATCGATGGAGCGCAGCCCGTTATGGCCGCCATTGCCGCCCCCCCGCTTGACCCGCACCTTGCCGGGAATGAGGTCGAGCTCGTCGTAGAGCACAGTGACGTCGGCTGGGCCGAGCTTGTAGAAACTGGTGACGGCCTGAACGCTGTCGCCCGAGTTGTTCATGAAGGTCTGCGGCTTGAGGATCAGCACGCGTTCACCGGCGATCTGACCTTCAGAGATCAGGCCCTGGAACTTCTCGCGAAAGCCGGGGAAGCCATGACGGCGCGCGATCGCGTCGGCAGCCATGAAACCGATATTGTGGCGGTTGTTGCGATACTTGTCCCCGGGATTGCCGAGGCCGACGAGGAGATGCATCGCGTCTCTCCAGACAGAGTGGGGCGGGCCGGAGCCCACCCCGCGAAGGACTTATTCCTTCTCTTCGGCTTCTTCCTCGGCGGCTTCGCTGGTCGAGCCAGCTTCTTCCGACCGGAGGCCCGACGGCGCGACGATGGTCGCGATGGTCAGGTCGTCTTCGTGGCTGTGGTCGGTGACGCCGGCCGGCAGCGTGATGGCCGACATGTGCACCGAGTCACCAACTTCCATGCCGGTCAGATCGACGGTGATCTTTTCCGGGATGTTATCGGCAGCCACGTTCAGATCGAGCGTGTGGTGCACGATATTGAGCACGCCACCGCGCTTGATGCCGGGGCTCAGTTCTTCATTGATGAATTCGACATGCACCTGCACGTTGATCTTGGAGCCCTTGCCGACGCGGAGAAAGTCCACGTGCAGCGGGAAGTCCTTGACCACGTCGAGCTGATAGTCGCGCGGAATGACCTGATGCTTCTCGCCATCCACGTCCAGGGTGAGGATGTGCGAGAGGAAGCCACCGGCATAAATGCGCTTGTTGGCTTCATTGGTCGACAGCGAGATCGCCAGGGGGGGCTTCTTGTCGCCGTAGATCACGGCGGGGATCAGTCCTTGACGACGCAGTGCACGAGCGGCCCCCTTGCCGACTCCTGTCCGCGCCTGAGCCTTGAGCTCTTTTGCAGCAGCCATTGAATGTTCCATTCATGGGTTGGTGTGAGTTTTGACAGTCAAAAGCTCACGCACCCGTCCTCCAGGGGTGACAGGTGCTTCATGGGCGCGGGATATAGAGGAAAGCCCCCGTCCGGGCAAGGGGTTCAGCCGTCCTGCAGTGCAGCGATCCGGCCGCGCAGATAGGCGCGCACCGCCTCGTCTGTCGCGAGGCCGATGGCGAGGGTCAGGGCTTCCATGGCCCCGGCCTTGTCGCCCGTCTCGGCCAGCAGGTGGCCGCGCGCCGCCCAATAGGGCTGATAGTCTACCATGCGCTTGTCTTCGGCCAGCTTCTCGAGAGCCGGCAGGGCCGCTTCGGCGCCCTCGGCCCGGGCCAGCGCTGCCGCGCGGTTGAGGGCAACGACGGGAGAGCGGGTCAATGCCAGCAGATGATCGTAGAGTTGGACGATGGCGGGCCATGTGGGCACCTGGTGCAGCAGGCGGGCGGTATGGGCCGACTGGATCGCTGCCTCGATCTGGTAGCGGCCGGAGGGACCGGCGGCGGACGCCTGTCGCAGGAGGTCTTCGGCCAAGTTGATAAGCAAGGCATCCCAGAGGCTTGGGTCCTGATCCTCGAGCGGCACATAGGCGCCGGCCGGGCTGCGGCGGGCGCTGCGGCGCGACTCGGCGAAGAGCATCAGCGAGAGCATGCCCTTGGCTTCGGGCTCGTCGGGCAGCAGAGCGACTACGAGACGCCCGAGCCACACGGCCTCCTCGGCCAGTGCCGTGCCTTCGGCCTCGCCGATCTCAGTCCAGCCCTTGGCGAAGGCGGCGTAAATGGCGTCGAGCACGGCATCAAGGCGTTCGGGGAGGTCGGGCGTGTCCGGGATGCCGAACGGAATGCCGGCGTCCTTGATGCGCATCTTGGCCCGCACCAGCCGTTGGCCCATGGTGGCAGGCGGGATGAGGAAGGCCGCGGCAATGTCGATGGCGGTCAGACCAAGGATGGTCTGCAGGATCAGCGGCGCCCGCATGCCGCGCTCGATCGCCGGATGGGCGCAGGCAAACATCAGTGCCAGACGCCGGTCGGGGATTTCCGCGGCGCTTTGGGCGGCAGCTTCGATTTCGTCGGCCATCATCTGCAGATGCTCCCGGCCCGCGGTGCTGGTCTGCCGCCGCCGCATGGCGTCGGTCTGCCGGCGCCGCGCGACGGTCAGCAGCCAGGCGTCGGGATTGTCCGGCACGCCATCGGCGGGCCAGAGCCGCAGCGCTGCCGCAAAGGCCTCGGCCAGCGCGTCCTCCGCGCTAGCCACATCGCGCGTCCGTGCCGCGAGGTAGGCAACGAGTCGTCCGTAGCTGTCGCGCGCCACGCGTTCGGCCGCCCGGTGCGCCTCGCTGTTGCCCATCGTCAGCGGCTGGCCTGGGGGATGACAACCGGACGGATTTCGATCGATCCGTGCCTGCTGCTGGGGCAGCGGTTGGCCCAGGCGACGGCCTGCTCGATGTCAGGCACGTCGACGAAGAAGTAGCCGGCAAGCTGTTCCCTGGTGTCGGCATAGGGGCCGTCGAGAACCTCGGTCTTGCCGTCGACAGTGCGCACCGTCGTTGCCGCAGCGGCCGGTTCGAGGCGCAGGCCGGATTCGCCGGCGGCCTTGGCCAGGGCCTCGTTGAAGGCCGCGTATTCGCTCCAGAGTTCCTTCTGCGGTGCCGCCGCGAGGGCAGCTTCGTCGTGGTGGATCAGCATCATGTATTTCATCGTAAGGCTCCATTGCTGCGGCGCACCATGCGCCTGCCGGCAATGACGGCCGGCGGGCGGGGATTTCGACTCGTTCGCCCGCTTGCCGGGCAAACGAGTCGAGAGATCAGTCGCGTCCAGTTGGCCAGATCGGGCGGACCTCGATGGTGCCGAACTGCGCTGCCGGGCACTTTCTGGCCCACTCGATGGCGTCATCGAGGCTGGCAGCCTCGATGGTGTAGTAGCCGCCGAGCTGTTCCTGCGTTTCGGCGTAGGGACCGGCGAGCACCACGGCCTTGCCATCGCGCACCCTGACGCTGGTGGTCGCCGATGTCGGCCGCAGGCCCTCGCCGCCGAGCATCGCGCCGGCCTTGATGAGCGCGTCATTGTAGGCCGCATATTCCGGAGACATGCCGGCAGCGTCCGTCGCGGTGCTGGCGTTCATCCTGCTTTCGTCGCCCATGATGAGCAGCATGTATTTCACTTTCCGTCTCCTTGTTTGGCGCCGGACACATTGCCCTGGCATCACAATGACGGGGGTGCGAGGCAAAGTTCTACATTTCGCGGCAGATAAACATCGAAACTAGATGCCGGGTGTCATCGCCCGGACTTCGATCGGTCCCCACTGCGCTGCCGGGCATTGTCTCGCCCACTCGATGGAGGCGTCCATGCTGTCGGCGCGGATGATGTAAAAGCCGCCCAGCTGTTCGCGGGTCTCAGCATAGGGGCCGTCATGCACCTGCAACTCGCCACCCTCGTTGACGAACTGGCCGGGCGACGGCTGCGCGATCTGTCCGCCCTGCATGCACAGGGTCCTGGCGTCCCGGGTGCGGGCCAGCGGGGAGGTCATGACGAAAGCGCCCGCCTTCTCGAGGGCGGCCTGATAGGCAGCCATGGTCTGCATCACCTTGGCCATGGCTTCGGGCGGGATAGTGGCGCCGGCCTGTTCGTCGGCAAACAGCAAGAGCATGTAGTTCATCGCGGGTCTCCAATGGCGGGAAGATAAGCCTCAATGCCAATGACGCGCGAGAGCGGTCGATTTCGACAGGCTCAGTCCAGCAGGCTGGAAACGCTCTGTTCGGAGGCCGTGCGGGCGATGGCCTCGCCGATCAGTGGCGCGATGGAGATACGGCGGATGTTCTTGGCGGCGCTGACGCTCTCGCTCTCGTTGATCGAGTCGGTGATCACCAGTTCCTTGAGCTTGCTCTCGGCAACCCGCTCGGCAGCGCCGTCGGAGAGGACGCCGTGGGTGATGTAGGCCGAAACCTCAAGCGCCCCGGCCTTGAGCAAGGCCTCGGCAGCATTGATCAGCGTGCCGCCGGAATCCACGATGTCGTCGATCAGGATGCATTTGTGGCCGGCCACGTCGCCAATAATGTTCATCACCTCGGAGACACCGGCCCGCGGGCGGCGCTTGTCGACGATGGCGAGATCGGCACCGATGCGCTGCGCGATGGCACGGGCGCGGGCGACACCGCCGACGTCGGGCGACACGATCATGGTGTTCTGCGTGCCGTAGTTTTCCTGAATGTCGCGGGTCATCACCGGGGCCGAATAGAGATTGTCGGTCGGAATATCGAAGAAACCCTGGATCTGGGCAGCGTGCAGATCGAGCGTGACGACACGATTGACGCCCGAATGGGTAATCAGGTTGGCGACCAGCTTGGCCGAGATCGGCGTCCGCGAGGCCGATTTGCGGTCCTGCCGGGCATAGCCGAAATAGGGGACGACCGCCGTGATGCGACGCGCCGACGAGCGCCGCAGCGCGTCGGTCAGGATCAGCAGTTCCATCAGGTTGTCGTTGGCCGGGAACGAGGTGGACTGCAGGATGAAGACATCCTCGCCGCGGACGTTCTCGTGGATCTCGACGAAGATTTCCTTGTCGGCGAAGCGCTTGACCGTGCAGTCGGTCAGCGGCAACTCCAGATAGTCCGACACAGCTTCGGCCAGGGCTCGGTTTGAGTTACCGGTGACCAGCTTCATATCGACATCCTATGCCGGGGGCCGCAGGACCGCGGCGGACTTTGGGTGTGCGGGCTGTGTATAGCGCAGCGCCGCTCGGCGCAATGCGCCTTTTGGGCAAAGGTAAAGGGATTTATCCGAGGCCGATAAGCGACATCTGCCGGCCGGTGGTCGTCTCGTGGTGCGTCGCGTAGCGGTGCGAGAAAAAGCGCTTCGGTTCGGCATAGGTGCAGAGCTTCAGATCGTCGACGAGGCCGACGCCGGCAGCGTGCAACTGGTCGAAGACGAAGCCGGGGAGGTCGAAGTGCTCGCGGCCGCCCTCCGGCCGGGTGATGCGGTTGGCAGCATCCCGATGCCGAGCCAGCAGATCGGCCGCAAATTGCGGCCCGACCTCATAGTTCTCGAGCGAGATGGTGGGGCCGATGGCGGCGACGATACGCGATGGATCGGCGCCCAGCGCTGTCATGGCGTCGATGGTCGCGGCGGCAATGCCACCGATGGCGCCTTTCCAGCCAGCGTGGAAACCGCCGATGACGCCGGCCTCGGCGTCCGCCAGCAGGACCGGCGTGCAATCGGCCGTCAGGATGCCGAGCAGGATGCCCGGCAGGTTGGAGACGATGGCATCGGCTTCGATGCGCTGGTCGGGCAGGGGCGCGGCGGTGACGGTGACGACATCGGTGGAGTGCACCTGCTTGAGAGTCATCAGGTTGCCGAGTGGAAAGCCAAGCTGTTCAGCCGCTTGCTGGCGGTTCTGCAGAACATGATTCGGCTTGTCGCCGGCCGCCTCGGACATGTTGAGCGAGGCGAAGAGGCCGGTCGAGACGCCGCCGCGGCGGCCGAAGAAGCCATGACGGATGCCGGTCAGGCCACCCAGGGCGCGGCTTTGATCGAAGGGAGCTGTCATGTCATGCGGCCGGGATGACGCCCGGCGGCACGAGGCCGGGGCTGGCGGCGGAAAAGGCCTTGAAGAGGTCGCCCATCTGGGCGGCGTCGGTCAGGCGATGGAGCGCTGCGTTGATGGTGTCAGCGAGGGCCGGGTTGGCCTTGATCAGCATCTCGGCGCGCTCGACGATGCCGAGGCGCCTGAGGAACTCGCCCTGTGATGTCACCCGATGCGCCACGAGGCCGCTGGCACTGGCGATCTCGGCCAGAGCGCCGAAATCGACGTGGGCCGAAAGATCGGCCGTCCCCGGCGCTTCGAGCGGGTCGGCATAGGCATGCTTGTGCACGGCCTGCAGCGTCTCGCCGGTGCGGGTGCGGGCATAGCCATAGTCGATGGCGAGGATGGCGCCACCCTGCCGGGCAACGATGCGGCTGAGCCGCTGCATGACGTCGGCAGCGGCGAGATTGGCTTCATAGATTTCACCGGGCTGGGCGTTGCGAACGGCCTCCGGCATGGCGCTGTCCGGGATGGGCGTCGGCGACAGCCCGAAGGCGCGCTTGTCGTCCTTGAGGCCGACCAGCCGCTCGTGCCAGCCGTTCTCGCCCTTGACGAACTGGCGGATCGGCAGGGCGTCGAAGAATTCATTGGCGACCACGAACAGCGGATCGTCGCTGACCGCGTCGATCTCGCCGGCCCAGTAGGGCGTGTAGGGAGCAAGGCGCGCCTGCTGCTGGGCCTTCAAATCCTCGCTGGTCTCGAACAACTGCAGGTGCAGGGCATTGGCAAAGCCGTCGGCGCGGCTGGCGACGCGCAGCGCATCCTGCATCAGGGTGCCGCGGCCCGGTCCAAGTTCGAGCAGGGTGAAGCTCTTCGGCTCGTTCATCTGCTGCCAGAGATTGACGAAGAAGAAGCCGATCAGTTCGCCGAACATCTGGCTGATTTCCGGGGCGGTGATGAAGTCACCCGCGGCACCGAGCGGGTCGGCGCTCTTGTAGTAGCCTTCGCGCGGGTGCGTCATGCAGAGCGCCATGAAGGTGGCGATCGACATCGGGGCGTTGTCGCGGATCTGCAGGTCGATCTGCTCGCTGAGGCTGGGTCGGTCAGCCATTGCGACGCTCCGCATAGATGACGAGGGCGATGCCGGCGGCCACCAGCGGCAGGCTGAGCACCATGCCCATGGTCAGCCAGCCGCCGAACAGATAGCCGATCTGGGCGTCGGGCAGGCGAACGAACTCAACGGCAATGCGCGACAGTCCGTAGCCGATGCCGAAGATGCCGGCGACAAGGCCGGGCTTGCGCAGCGCCTTGAAGCAATGCGTGGCGATGGCGATGACGATGAACAGCAGCACGCCTTCGAGCAGGGCTTCGTAGAGCTGGCTGGGGTGGCGGGGCAGGAATTCGGGATCGGTTGGAAATACCACGCCCCAGGGCAGGTCGGTGGGAGCGCCATAGAGCTCGGCGTTGATGAAATTGGCCACCCGCCCGAGGAAAAGGCCAATGGTGGCGATGGCGCCCAGCAGGTCGAGCGAGGAGAGGATGCGGCCGCCCTTGAAGCGGGTAAAGAGGCCGATAGCGATCATCAGGCCGGCCATGCCGCCATGAAAGCTCATGCCGCCGTCGGAGATCGCGAAAATCTGGATCGGGTCGGCCAGATAAACCGGCAGATTGTAGAACAGCACATAGCCGATGCGACCGCCCAGAACGATGCCGATGACGGCCCAGAAGGCAAAATCCCAGATGGCGGCAGGCTCGAAGGGAGGCCGGTTGTCTTTCCAAAGGCCGTGCCGCGCCAGCAGCGTCTGGCCGTAGGCGGCGCCGAGCGCCACGCCGAGGAGGTAGGCAATGCCATACCAGTGCACCGAAAACGGGCCGATGGCGAAGGCAACGGGATCGATATTGGGGAAGGGCACGCCATTGCTCCGAAGCAGGGATTGCGACCTTGTAAGCAGGTGCGGGCTCTGGTCAAGCCGACGGCGAAATCCTAAATAGGGGCAACACACGCCCAACCCTGGAGACGGACATGACCCAGAACAGCAAGTTCTTCGACGAGATCGGGCGGCTGATGAACGGCGCGGCAGGCGCGGCCGACGGGTTGCGCCGCGAAGTCGAAACCATGGTCCGTTCGCAGGCCGAGCGTTTTGTCGGCGACATGGATCTGGTCAAGCGCGAGGATTTCGACGCGCTGCGCGAGCAGGTGCAGTTGCAGGACGCCGAGATCAAGGCGCTGCGCGACGAACTGGCGGCACTCAAGCCGGCCAAGGCCAAAGCCGGCAAGACGCCGTGAAGGTCGCCGTCATCTCCGATGTGCACGGCAATCGCCTGGCGCTCGAAGCGGTACTGGATGACATAGCAGAGCAATCGGTCGACGCGACGCTCAACCTGGGCGACCTGGTGAGCGGTCCGACGCAGCCGCGGCAGGCCCTCGACATCATGATGGCGACCGGCCACCCGACGATTGCCGGCAATCACGAACGCATCGTGCTGTCGCCCGAGCCCGAGAAACTCGATCGATTCGTCGGCGGGCAGCTGACGACCGAACAGAAGCAGTGGATGGCGGCCCTCCCCAAGACACTGGCGGTCGAGGAGATCTTCATGTGCCACGGCACGCCGGACAGCGACACGCTGCCCTGGCTCGACAACTGGTACGAGGGGCGGGAGACGACGCTGCCGGATGAGGCCTCGGTGAGCGCACGGGCCGAGGGGCTGGAGTTTCCGGTACTGCTCTGTGGCCACACCCACATTCCGCGCATGGTGCGCCTGCGGGACGGGCGGATGATCGTCAATCCAGGGAGCGTGGGATTGCAGTTCGTGCGCGGGTCGCCGGATGCGCGCTACGCCATTCTCGAACGACGCAAGGGGCGCTGGCAGGCCGCCCTGCGGATCATTCCGTATGATTTTGCGGCGGCCGCGGAGCAGGCGCGGGCCAATGGCTTCGGCAACTGGACTGATGTGCTGACCAGCGGCTGGAACGGCACCGGCAACATCTTCGCCTGATCGTCTCCCAGGCTCTGGCAACTGCCCGGCGCTACGCGCCTCGACCGCCGGCGCGGATGATACGCTGAGTCGCGTCCGGAAACCTGTGCCAATACCGTGCAAAAGCCGGTGAACAGACTCATGCGGTTAAGTAGTTGTTAACCTTAGAAGTCCGATCATCCACAGAAGAAAGCCTTGGAAGCGTCCGGCGTCGCGGTCCCCGGAATCAAACTCGCGGTGTACGGTCACGCCACTGGACGACTCGTAGGCTCTCTGCGTGCGGCAGTTCATCTGAGTTGTGCGTGTATGGGCGGAATTCCGGTTCCGTCGACCCTCCAACGCGTCGCCAAAGCGGGAATATTAGCCAAATGGCCCTTCATCTCGAGATAGAGCAGGATCGCACAGTCCACCCGGTGGACATCATCGAGCATATCGCCTCGATCAACGACTGGAATTTCGAGCGGCAGGATGCCGACGAGATTTCGATCTCGGTGCGCGGCGGCTGGAGCGACTATCATGTGTCCTTCAACTGGATGGAGGACCTCGAGTCGCTCCACATCGCCTGCGCCTTCGACCTGAAGGTGCCCGAGGGGCGCCGCAACGAGATCAAGCACCTGATCGCGCTGGTCAACGAGCAGCTGTGGATCGGGCATTTCGACATCTGGAATCACGAGGGCGTCGTGCTTTTCCGCAACTCGCACCTGCTGTCGGGCGGGGCGGAAGTGTCGCCGCAGCAATGCGAGGCGCTGCTGCGCTCGGCCACCGATTCCTGCGATCTCTACTATCAGGCCTTCCAGTTCGTCGTCTGGGCTGGCAAGAGTGCTGCTGACGCACTCAGCCAGGTCATGTTCGAAACGGTAGGCGAAGCTTGAATCTATCCGAAATTGGTCCCGTCGTCCTTGTAGGGGCGGGCAAAATGGGACTGGCCATGGCGCGCGGCTGGATTGCCGGCGGGCTGCCGGCCGATCAGCTGGTGCTCATCGATCCCAAGCCGATGGAGCCGACGATCACCTTTGCGGCCGAGCACGGGCTGCGCCTGCTCGAAAGCCCGATCGGCATTCTCACCCATGTGATGGTCATGGCGGTCAAGCCGCAGGTGATGAAACAGGTGATGGCGGAAGTGCAGCCGGCGGTCGGGGCCCAGACGCTGGTGCTGTCGATTGCGGCCGGCATCTCGATCAAGGCGCTGGCAGACGGGCTGCAGACCGAACGCGTGGTGCGGGCCATGCCCAATACGCCGGCGCAACTCGGCAAGGGCATTTCGGGCGCCGTCGGCTTCAACATCACCGAGACCGATCACAAGGTGGCCGACGCGCTGCTGCGGGCGGCCGGCGATGTGCTGTGGTTCGATGCCGAAGATATGCTCGATGCGGTGACCGCCGTTTCGGGGTCTGGTCCGGCCTATGTCTTTTACATGGTCGAGGCGCTGGCAGTGGCCGGCATGCGGCAGGGACTCGACTCCGGCCAGGCGATGCGGCTGGCGCGGCAGACCATTGTCGGCGCGGCGGCGCTGCTGGAGGCCGATCCGCAACCCGCCTCGGTGCTGCGCGAGAATGTCACCTCGCCCAAGGGCACGACCTACGCAGCGCTGCAGGTGCTGATAGCCGATGACGGCCTCGGGCCGCTGCTCGACCGGGCGGTGACGGCGGCACGCAATCGCAGCGAGGAACTGGGCCGTGAGTGAGACGATCAGCTATGACGATTTCCTCAAGGTCGATATCCGCACCGGCACGGTGATCGACGCCCAGCCGTTTCCGGAAGCGCGCAAGCCGGCGATCAAGCTCAGCATCGATTTCGGGCCGGAGATCGGGATCAAGAAAAGCTCGGCACAGATTACCGTGCACTACACGCCGCAATCGCTGATCGGCCGTCAGGTGCTGGGTGTCGTCAATTTCCCGCCGCGCCAGATCGGACCCTTCATTTCCGAAGTGCTGACGCTGGGGTTCGAGGACACCGACGGCGTCATTGTGCTGGCGGCGGCGGAGCGGCAAGTGCCGAATGGCAAGAAGCTGCTCTAGAGTTCGTCCGTCAGCCTGAGGCGGTCGAGGACCTCGCGATCGCCTGGCTCGACCATGCCCACGAAGAATTTCAGGATGGTGCGCTTGCCTTCGGGGGGCAGGGCGGCGATGGCGGCGGTGATGCGGCTGGTCTGCGTGGCCGAGAGCGTCTCGAACAGCTCGCGTCCCTTGGCTGTGGCATGCAGCAGGCGCTGGCGGCGATCGGATTTTCCGGTCTTCTGCTCGATATAGCCATTGTCGATCAGCTGGCGCAGGACGCGGGCGAGCGACTGTTTGGTGATCTTGAGGATATCGAGCAGATCGGCCACCGGCATGCCGGGCTTGAGATTGACGAAATAGAGCACGCGGTGATGGGCCCGGCCAAACCCCTGGCGCTCCAGAAGCGCGTCAGCGTCGCCGACGAAGTCCCTGTAGGCGAAGAAGAAAAGGCCCATGACATCGAGCGGCATGTCGCCCTGAAGCGGATTGCCTGAATTTATGTCAGCCTTGTTGACATTTATTTTGGCCAATGCCATTGTTTCTCCCATCGACAGCCCATCCAGACTTATCCCAAAGCCGTTCCGGTTTGCCAAGGGCAAGTGGGTGAGGCAAGATTGTTGCACAACGCTGAACGGCCCCGCGAGAGCCGCGACGTCAAGAGAGTGGGAGAGACTGATGGCCTTGCCAATGGACCAGCGTGAAGGCTGGATCTGGTTCGATGGGGAGCTCAAACCCTGGAAAGATGCGAAGATCCACGTGCTGACGCACGGGCTGCATTATGCCAGCTGCGTGTTCGAGGGCGAGCGCGCCTATGGCGGCGAAGTCTTCAAGTCGCGCGAGCACACCGAGCGGCTGATCCGTTCGGGCAAGACGCTCGATTTCACCATTCCCTACTCGGTTGACGAGATCGAGGCCGCCAAGCGTCTCGTGCTCGAAAAGAACGGCCTCGTCGATGCCTATCTGCGCCCGGTGGCGTGGCGTGGCTCCGAGGAACTGTCGGTTACGGCGCGCAACAACTCGGTGCATCTGGCCATCGCCTCGTGGGTGTGGCCGAGCTATTTCTCGGTCGAGGAGAAGCTCAAGGGCATCCGCCTGCAGTGGAGCAAGTGGAAGCGTCCGAGCCCGGAGACCATTCCGTGCACGGCCAAGGCCGCCGGCCTCTACATGATCTGTACTCTCTCCAAGGACGCCGCGATGGCGGCCGGCTATGCCGACGCGCTGATGCTCGACTATCGCGGTTACGTGGCCGAAGCGACCGGCGCCAACGTGTTCTTCGTCAAGGGCGACGAAATCCATACGCCGCTGCCGGACTGCTTCCTCAACGGCATCACCCGGCAGACGCTGATCGAGCTGGCCAAGCAGAACGGCTACAAGGTCATCGAGCGCCACATGCAGCCTGAGGAACTGGCCAATTTCGACGAGTGCTTCCTCACCGGCACCGCCGCCGAAGTGACCCCCGTCTCGGAAGTGGGTGACTACCGGTTCAAGCCAGGCGCCGCCTGCACGACGCTGATCAATGCCTATACGGCGGCGGTCACGCCCAAGAAGGCCGCGGCCGAGTAGGCCGAGCCAACCACCCCTCTCAAAGGCCCGCGGCGACGCGGGCTTTTTCGTTCACTGCGCCTCGATCAGGTCGTGGATGAATTTCAGCTTCCTGCCAGTCGCCGGTGTCAGCGCGAAGGGGTAGAAGTCGCGATTGCCCATCGAACGGTTCATGGCGTTCATCGCCACGGTCAGCGGTATCCAGTGGGTCATCAGCTCGTCGAAGTCGGAGACGTGGTAGGGATCGGTGAGCTGCTGCAGGGCTGGCGCGCCGACCTGCATGGGCTGCGGATTGATGCCGTAGGCGTAGGCGGTTTCGAGGCCGCCGACCAGGTGCATGTAATGGGCCCAGGTCTCGGCGAAATCCTCCCACGGATGGGCGCTGGCATAGGCGCTGACAAAGGACTGCTGCCAGTTCTCGGCCGGGCCTTTCTCATAATAGGCCGCCAGCGTTTCCTTGTAGTCGATGCGCTCATCGCCGAAGCAGGTGCGGAACTCATCGATCACGGGTTGTCCGTCGACAAGTTCGTCCCAGTAGTAGTGGCCGATCTCGTGCCGGAAGTGACCGATCAGCGAGCGGTAGGTTTCCCCCATGGCGGAACGATTGGTTTCGCGCACGGTGCTGTCGGCCTCGGCGATGTTGATGGTGATGCGCCCTTTGTGATGCCCGGTCATCACGCGCATGATCTTGCCGTCGGCACCGACCTCGTCGCTCATGAACCGGAACCGCAGGAAGCCGTCCTCGTCCTCGATGGCGCCCGCGAGCGGCAGGCCGAACTTGACCAGTCCGTAGAACAGCCGTCGTTTCGCCCGCTCCAGCCGGCTCCAGTGCTTCAGCTTGATCGGGTCGGAGACGTCGGGAATGACGGTGGTATGCAGGCAGCTGAGGCAATAGCCATCAGCGTCGTCGACATGACCGAGCCAGTTGCAGCCGATGAGGTTGCGATTGGCGCAGGGCGAAGGCTGCAACTGTCCGGTACCATCGGGCTGCAGCACCAGCATCTGATCGGCCAGGGGCTCATAGGCGAGCAGCGACGAGCAGCTCATGCACTGGCTGTTGTTGAAGTGCACCTGGTTCCCGCACTGCGGGCATAGGAATCTGCGCATGGCCGCTCCTTGTCGATTTTTTGCAGTCTAGCCGAGTGCGGCTTGCCGCGCTGCCCTCCCCGCAAGGGGGAGGGAGGACGGCTGAGGTGTTGCACCTTTACCCAATTGTGCGTCTCGGATCTCTCGCCCCTCATGGTGAGCCTGTCGAACTACGAGGGGGTGCACCAGGTGCCTGACCCTGCGGCGCACCCGACTGGGGAACGGCTAGCCCCTCGACTTAAGAGTGACACGACGTCGCTTGGGTTGTCGCTCACTTCCTGTCAGAAGGAGGTGGGCGCCGAGGGCGTCTCCATCTCCAGGGACTTGCTTCAGGCTCGTCGACGATCTCAACAGACGGGCGGATTTCCATGTCGAAGCGCATGCGGACCAGGGTGAGGGACAATCTGGCGGCGCTGCCACTGGTGGCGCCGTTCGTGGTCGTTTATGCGGCGCTTTTCATCTACCCCTCGCTGCAGATGCTGGGCATGAGCTTTTCGTCGGCCAGCCTGACGCTGCCGGGCGAGTGGGTCGGCTGGGCCAATTATCTGAGACTTGCCGCGGATCGGATGTTCGGCGTGGCGATCCAGAACACGCTCTATTTCGTGCTGATGACGGTGGTGCCCGGAACGCTGATCGGCCTCGGCATCGCGGTTGCCGTCAGCCGTCTCAATGGCTGGCTGCGGGCGCTGGCGCTGGCGGCATTCTTCCTGCCTTACGTGTTGCCGGTCTCGACCATCACCTCGATCGCCTGGGCCCTGACCAGTCCCGGCGACGGACCGCTCGGGGAGATCTACACCCGTGGCGGCAATCCCGTTGCCATCTGGTACAGCGTGCCGCTGTTCCTGCCGGCCGTCTCGGTCCTCACCATCTGGTGGACGACGGGGTTCAACGTGCTGGTTTTCGTCGCGGGGCTCAAGATGCTGCCTGAGGAGCTCTACGATGCGGCCAAGATCGACGGCGCCAGCCGCTGGCGGAGCTTTGTTTCCATCACCTGGCCGCTGATCTGGCCAGTGACTGCGGTGGTAATCACGATCCAGGCGATCGCGCAGTTCAAGGTGTTCGATCAGGTCTACCTGATGATGGCGAGCGGGCAGGCCAAGAATATGGTGCTGGTGCAGTACATCTATTCGGTGGCGTTCCAGCGCAACCAGGCAGGCTATGCCTCGGCGGTGGCGGTGGGTCTTTTCGTCCTGGTGCTGGCCGTCTCGATGCTGCACTACCAGCTCCTGCGGTTGCGGGGGGCGAAATGAGCGCGCGCTGGTGGCGACGGCTCGATATCGCCGGGGCAGCGATATCCATGCTCACGCTGGTGATCGCGGTAATGTGGGTGTTCCCCATTCTCTGGTCGGTCTCCACGACCGTGGCACCGCAGGACCCCGACGCGCCGTTCGGGTTCGTCGCGACCTACGCTCGCATGCTGTTCGAGACCGATCTGGGGCGCTGGTACATCAACTCGCTGGTGACGTCGGGCGGCGTGACGGTGATCGTCCTCAGCATCTCGGCGGCCTGCGGCTATGCGCTGTCGCAGATCGAGTTCACCGGCCGGAAGTTGCTCTGGATCGTCATCTGGGCGAGCTTCATGATCCCGGTCCAGGCGCTGATCGTGAACCACTTTTTTCTGATGTATCAGTGGGGGCTGTTCAACAGCTGGCTCGGCGTGATCCTGCCGCAGCTGATCGCGCCCGTCGCGGTGATCGTCTACAAGCAGTTCTTCGATGCCATCCCGCGCGAGTTCCGCGAGGTCGCCGAGATCGACGGGGCGCGGCACTGGCAGGTTTTCCTTGCGATCTACGTGCCGATGACCTGGGGCGTTACCTCGGCGCTCGGCATCATCGTCTTCATTGCGGCGTGGAATGCCTTCCTCTGGCCGTTCCTCGTCATCACCAAGTCGGAGCTGATGAACGTCACGGTCGGTGCGACGCAGTTTCGGTCAGGGGGCATCGACGACCTGACGGTGGCCGTTCTCAGCGGACTGCCGGTGGCGATCCTCTATCTGCTGTTCCAGAAGCGGGTCTCGGAGGCGACGAGCTTTTCGGCCGGCATCAAGGGCTAGGGGCTACTTCCAGTTGCGGCCGTCTTCGTAGACGGCTGGGCCCTTGAGTTCGAGTTTGTTGCCCCAGGGGTCGCGCACGTAGAACGAGTTGCCCATGCCGCGGGCGCCGCCGTGCAGGGCCTCGCGCTCGATGTCGACGCCGTGGGCCGCAAGGTGCGCCCGCATGGCGTGCTCATCGAAGGGCGAGAGGGCGATGCAGACATGGTCGACATTGCGGCCACCCTTGACTGGCGGCACGGCGCTTGCCGCGCCCGGATGGGTGATGTCCCAGAGAACGATCAGCGCGGCGCCGCACCAGAGCTGTTCCATGCCGAGCGTCGGATAGGAATATCCCGGCGGGCAGCCGAGCACGTCGGCGTACCACCGGACGGCCCTGGCGAGGTCGTCGACGAGAAAGACCACGTGGTCGATGCCGACCATGGAAAAAGGCGGCTTGCCCGGTTCAGTCATTGCGGCTCCAGCGGTTGCGGGCGACGTCGTCCTGCGGCTTCGCTTCGACCCAGCGGTCGCCGCTGCCGGTGGCTTCCTTCTTCCAGAAGGGGGCGTCGGTCTTGAGGAAGTCCATCAGGAATTCGGCGGCCTGGAAGGCGGCGTCGCGGTGCGGCGCCAGCGTCATCACCTGGACGATGGGATCGCCCGGCGGCAGGGTGCCATGACGGTGGATGACAGTCGCGTCGAGCAGGTCGAAGCGTTCGGTCGCCTCGGCGACCATGGCCTCGATCTGGTTGATGGCCAGTTCGGGGTAGCACTCCAGCGTCAGCGTGCTGACCGGATCGTCGGGCAGCGAGCGGACGAGGCCGGTAAAGGTCACGGCAGCACCGGCGCCGTTGGCGGCGGCCAGAAACGTGTTTGTCTCGCCGCCCGGGTCGAACCGTTCGGTCTGGACGCGAACCGACATCTCAGCCGCCGGTCATCGGGGGAAACAGGGCAATGGTCTGCGCATTGGCGATCAGGGCGTCCGACTTGACGATCCTGGCATCGATGGCGGCGCGGACAAGGCTGGGCTTTTCAAACGCCAGATCGGCGGCTTCGTCGCGGCTGCGCAGCCAGGTGACGAGGTCGGCGACGGTCTTCACATCGTCAGGCGGCGACACCTCTTCCTCCGAGCGGTTGAGCCGCTCGCGAAACATGGCGAAGTAGAGGATCTTCATGCCCGGCCGGCCAGGTGCGGCCAGGCCGAGCGCAGATACTCCCAGCCGGTCCAGACAGTGAGGATGGCCGCCACCCAGAGCAGGAAGTGACCGACAAAGACGAGGCCGAGCAGCATGGGGCCGGCGATCAGCAGGCCGAGGGCGACCATCTGCACGGTCGTCTTCCATTTGGCCAGCAGCGTGACAGGGACGTCGACGCTGGTCTTGCCCAGGAACTCGCGCAGTCCCGACACAAAGATTTCGCGCAGCATGATGGCGATGGCCGGGATGAGGTCCCAGCCGGTGAGGTGATGCGTCCAGGCGAGCGTGATCAGCAGCGCCCCGACCAGCAGCTTGTCGGCGATCGGATCGAGCATCTTGCCGAGCGCCGAGTAGAGATTCATGCGCCGCGCCAGAAAGCCGTCCAGCCAGTCGCTGACGGCTGCCGCAATGTAGAGCAGCAATGCCAGCCACTGCAGCGGCTCCCAGCCCATGACGATGAGCAGGCAGATCAGCGGAATTGCCGCTATGCGCCCGAGGGTCAGGAGGTTCGGCAGCGTGGTGAGAGTCGCAGGTATTTCCATGCGGACATGCAATCTCAAGCGCTGCATGCGGTCAAGCGTGGAACGTCAGTCGTCCCTGCGGGTTGAGCATTGCCAAACAGTGGAGACACTTATGCAGGACAACCAGAACGATCCGAAGACGATCAGTGCGGCCAAGGCTGCGGCCTTCAAGGACAAGGAAGCAGCCGGTCCCGAAGAGGCAGAGGTGCAGGTCCGCCCGGCCGGGCCGGACGGCATGCGCTCGAAGCCGAAGCGGCAATGGTCGACGACCGACGAGGCCGCTGACGAGTCGTTTCCCGCCAGCGATCCTCCGGCCGCCAACCGTTTCGACTAAGCAACCATCTCTGCCCTGGCGCGACGCTGCGCGACAGCGTCCGCCAGGGTTTTGAGGACGGCCACCGTGTCGTCCCAGCCGATGCAACCGTCGGTGACGGACTGCCCATGGACCAGCGGTTTGCCGGGAACGATGTCCTGGCGGCCGGCCACCAGATTGCTCTCCACCATCACGCCAATGATCCGCTTATCCCCGCTTGCCACCTGTGCCGCAATATCGGCGACGACGAGCGGCTGGTTCTCGGGTTTCTTGGAGGAGTTGGCATGGCTGGCATCGATCATCACGACAGGCCGTTGACCGGTCTTCTCGGCCTCGGCACACGCTGCCTCGACGCTGGCGGCGTCGTAATTGGTGGTCTTGCCGCCGCGCAGGATGATGTGACAATCGTCATTGCCGGTGGTGCTGGCGATGGCTGAGTGACCGCGCTTGGTCACGGCCAGGAAATGGTGCGGCTGGCTGGCCGACTTGGCGGCGTCGAGCGCGATACGCACATTGCCATCGGTGCCGTTCTTGAACCCGACGGGGCAGGAGAGGCCGGAGGCCAGTTCGCGGTGCACCTGGCTTTCGGTGGTGCGGGCGCCGATGGCACCCCAGGCGACGAGGTCCGCGAAATATTGCGGCGTGGTCATGTCGAGATATTCGCTGCCGGCGGGGAGCCCCAGGTTGTTGATCTCCAGCAGCAGGCTGCGGGCGAGCCGCAGGCCGTTGTCGATATCGAAGCTGCCGTCGAGATTGGGGTCGTTGATCAGGCCTTTCCAGCCCACCGTGGTGCGCGGCTTCTCGAAATAGACCCGCATGACAATCTCGAGCCGGTCGCCGAGTTCATCGCGCAACGGCGCCAGCAAGCGGGCGTATTCAAGCGCCGCGACCGGATCATGGATGGAGCAGGGGCCTACCACCACGGCGAGCCGATCGTCGGTGCCGTGCAGGATGTTGTGGAGCGCGTGGCGCGCACTCAGCACAGTGCGGGTAGCGGCATCGGTGCGCGGGAATTCATGGATCACCTCCTCGGGTGTACGCAGTTCGCGCAACTCGCGGATACGAAGGTCGTCAGTGGATTTCAGCATCTGGGGTCTCCTCGGGGACTGGCGCGAGGCGACAAAAAAGCCGCCTAGCAAAGCTGGCGGCTGGGGGTCGTGTGGTTTGAACGGTATCTAGGTCAAACGTCTCCCTTCGGCTGCCAGCGGCTTCCGGTGCTAAAATACCAATAGGAATAGGCGGCGCGAAGGTTCATGGCAGATTTTGTAGCCCAGCCGAGAGGGCTTGTCACGCCTCAGTGTGCACTCCGCCGCCGTCAGGCTGCTGGACAATAGTCGAATGCGGGCTCGTCCGGGACAGGCATGGACTGTCAATTTCGAGGGCAGCATGCCCAGACCGGCGATGGATGTGGCAGCACCAGCTGGCTGGAAAAAGGGCTGGATCGCATGGCTTGTTCACCTCTTGTTATGGCATGTAACTGGTTTCAAGTTGATCCACCATGCGTCTGGCGCATGGGTGCTTCGACCAAACTGGGGCTACTCCAGTCAACGAGTCGAGATTAGATATAGGTCATCAAAACGAAGCCAAACCGAAGGGGAAACCAAATGAACATCCGTCAGAAAATCGCCCAGTACGCCGCCTACCAGCGCACGATCCGTGAGCTCAGCTCGCTCGACAGCCGTCAGCTGCATGACCTCGGCATCACCCGCGGCGACATCAAGAACATCGCCCGCGCTGCCAACTAAGTTCGGCGACATTGCTGAAAAGACCCAAGGCGCCTTCGGGCGCCTTTTGTTTTTCCGTCATGCCGAGCGGTTGAAATGATCGTAGATCAGCTGGGCCATCTGGTTGGAGACGCCGGGGATCTGCGCCAGGTCGGCCAGTGATGCCCGGCTTACCGCCTTGGCCGAGCCGAAATGCTGCAGCAGGGCCCGCTTGCGGGCCGGGCCGATGCCTTCGATCTCGTCGAGCGGGTTCTTGATCGCCTCCTTCTTGCGCTTGGCCCGGTGGGTGCCGATGGCAAAGCGGTGTGCTTCGTCGCGAAGACGCTGCACGTAGTAGAGGACGGGATCACGGTGGGGCAGCATGAACGCTTCCCTGCCTTCCATGAAGAACTTTTCGCGCCCGGCATCGCGCTCCTCGCCCTTGGCGATGCCGATGAAGGTGACTTCGCGCGGCAGTTCGAGCTTGGCGATCACCTCGCGCACGGCATTGAGCTGACCGGCGCCGCCGTCGATGAAGACGACGTCGGGCCAGTCCGGCATGCCGGACTGGTCGTCTTCCGCCTCCAGATCGCTTTCCGCGGCAAGGCGCGAAAAACGCCGGGTCAAAACTTCGCGCATCATGCCGAAGTCATCGCCGGGGGTGATCTCGGTGTTCTTGATGTTGAACGTCCGATAGTGCTTTTTCGAGAAGCCTTCCTCACCGGCGACGATCATGGCGCCGACGGCGTTGGTGCCCGAGATGTGCGAGTTGTCGTAGACCTCGATGCGTCGCGGCGTTTCGTCGAGGCCAAAGAGCTCGCCGACACCCTCCAGCAGGGTGCGCTGCGTGGCGCCTTCGGCCAGTTGCCGGCCCAGCGCCTCGCGGGCATTGTTGCGGGCATACTCGACCAGCTCGCGCTTTTCGCCGCGCTGCGGCTGCTGCACCGAGACCTTCTGGCCGGCGCGACTGGCGAGGGCCTCCTCGATCAGGTCGCTTTCGGCGAGGGGATGCGAAATCAGCACCAGCCTGGGAGGGGTACGGTCTTCGTAGAACTGGCTGAGGAAGGCCTCGAGCACTTCGGCCTCGGTCATCGTCGCATCGGCGCGTGGCCGATAGGCATGATTGCCCCAGTTCTGGAAGGCGCGGAAAAAGAACACCTGGACGCAGAACTGCCCGGCCTCGTGTGCGACGGCGAAGACATCGGCCTCTTCCACGGTGCGCGATGCGATCTCGCCCTGGCTTTGCACCAGCGCCAGTGCGGAGAGCCGGTCGCGCATCATGGCGGCCCGTTCGAAATCAAGGTTTTCGGCGGCGACATTCATGTCGCGCTGCAGATGATCCTGCACCGATTTGGTCTTGCCGGTGAGAAACTGCCGCGCCTCGTCGACCAGTTCGGCGTAGCCGCTCAGCGAGATCTCGCCGGTGCACGGCCCGGCGCAGCGCTTGATCTGGTAAAGTATGCACGGACGGGTGCGGGCCTTGTAGAAGCTGTCCGAACAGGTGCGCAGCAAGAAGGCCTTCTGCAGCGAAGTTATGGTGCGCTTGACGGCAAGCGCCGAGGCGAAGGGGCCGAAATAGTGACCCCGCTTGCGACGAGTGCCGCGGTGCTTGGTCAGTTCGGGCGCCTCGTGATCGGTCGCGATCAGGATATAGGGAAAGCTCTTGTCGTCGCGCAGCAGCACGTTGAAGCGCGGCCGCAGGCGCTTGATCAGGTTGGCCTCGAGCAGCAGCGCCTCGGCCTCGGTCTCGGTCCGCACGAACTCCATGGTCCGGGTCGCATGGACCATGCGCTGGATGCGTGTCGGCAGACCTTCGGGGCGCGTGTAGTTGGTGACGCGCGCCTTCAGGCTACGGGCCTTGCCGACATAGATGACCTCGCCGGCCTCATCCAGCATGCGGTAGACGCCGGGGGATGCGGGCAGGGTACGCACGAAGGCCTTGATGGCCTCCGGTCCGCCGATTTGATTCTGGTCCGTCATTTGCGTGGCGTCGGGTTCCGTCGCGGCGACCATTCCAGATGTTGCCCGCCGTCGAGCGCCAGCATCTGGCCGGTCATTGACTGCGCTCCGAGGATGAAGAGCAGCCCGTCGGCGATTTCATCGGGATCGGCACCGCGCTGCAACGGCAGCCGCTCGACCGATGCCTCGAACTGTTCGTCGGACTGGCCGCTGGCGGGAAGGGTCGGGCCCGGTCCAATGGCGTTGACGCGGATGGCGGGCGCAAGCGACTGCGCCAGGGTGCGGGTGGCGGCCCACAACGTGCTCTTGCTCAGGGTGTAGCTGAAGTGGCTGGGGGCTGTGTGCAGTACGCGCTCGTCGACGATATTGACGATGTTGCCGTTCCTGCCCTCGGGCAGTTGCGCAGCGAAATCGCGCGCCAGAAACACCGGTGCTTCGGCGTGCACGGCGAAATGCAGATCCCAGAGTGCTTCATCGAGATCGACGACAGCGTCGGGCTCGAAGGTCGAGGCATTGTTGACGAGCAGCGTCAGCGGCCCGAAGGCCGCCGCGGCGCGCCCGATAAGGGTCGCCCGGTCCTGCCGGTCCGACAGATCGGCCTTGACGAGCGCGGCCGAACCGCCGGCCTGGACGATATCGTCCCTGACCCGCTCGGCGCCTTTGGCGGACGACCGATAGTGCACGACGACCTTGTACCCGGCCGCGGCCAGGCGTCTGGCGATAGTCGCGCCTATGCGGTCACCGGCACCGGTGACGAGGGCAACTCTGGTCGGGAAGCTGGAAGATTCGGCCATGGCTGGTCCATAGATAGGGGGTTCGATCACGGACGCAAATCAGCGGGTGCCAAGTCATTGCGATAAATGACAGGAAATTCGCCAGGCTCGACCGTGGCGTCGCACTCGGGTTGCATGGTGTAGACCTGCATGACAAAGGCCGATACGTTCCACTGCCAGAGGCCCCGCATGCCGCAATCGCCCATGCCGCGGCCGCGGTTGTAGCTGCGCAACTGCCGGGTCGACGGGTCGAAGCTGTCGAAACAGATGCCTTCCTCGGCCTGCCACCCGGCGCGGTAGGTTGGTGTCGCGAAGAGCTGCAGGTCATAGCCCGTGCCGGTATCGACATAGGCGCTGTAAAAGCGGTTATAGGCGCCGCCGGTGCAGGGCAGCAGATAGAGGGCTTTTTCGTCGCCGAGATCATATCGGTAAAACGGCCAGTCGCCAGTGATATCAAAACCGTCACATTTGTCCGGACGGCTCTCGTCCTCGGCCACGAGATGGAGCGGGACCTGCGCGAGGGTGATTTCGCCGCCGGGCGCCGGCGCGGGCTGTGCCACGGCCACGAGTCCTTCGGGCGGCGCCTCGACGACGCGTTCCGAGCCAAGCCGGCCCTGCGTCTCGTCGATCCAGATCAGTGCTGCGGTCAATCCGTTGAGCGAGAACTGCGTCGATTGCGGCTGTCCCACCTGGTCTTCGAAACCGATATGCAGCGTCGACCCGGGCATCAGCCGGTCCATCACCAACTGTGCCTTTGGGCCGAGCAGGAAGAAATCATTGATTGCGCCATAGGCCGCGATTTCGCCGGGGCCCGAAAGGCTCGCTGTCTCAGCATCGACTGTGAACTCAAACATCGCAGCCTGGTTAGCCGTCACCACGATGGGGGTGAACGAGATTTCCCAGAAGGTGCCTTCGGCATGTCTTCCGATGCGCAGCCAGTGGTCAGCGACACGGCCTTCACCAGGGTTCGGATTGACGTAGCTGACGGCCGAGCAGTAGCCATCGGCGCGGCAGGCTGCGAGCCAGTCTCCGAAGTAACGACGGGTTTCGGCGCTCTGAGCCAAAGCTGGCGCGGCGCAGTACAGAATCATCAGCAGGGCACACGCAAGGCGCATCAGGAATCTCCGGCGGGGCGAGACGTTAGGCTCTCCGTCGCGTGCGATCCAGACGTGTTCTTTGCGCCATGTAAAACCTTTGTGCCGACTGTCACAGCGACAGTAACGGGGCCTATGGTCATGGCGCGAAGGGGAGCTTTGGCTTCGCATACAACGAAAAAGGGGAAGAGATTATGGAAGCACTTATTCCAATTCTGGTTCAGCTTATCGGTGGTGGCGTAGGCGGTAATGCGATCGGTGCGATCGTCAGCAAGTTGAGTCTGGGGCCCATTGGCAACACGATCGCCGGCGCGATCGGCGGCTGGCTGGCGACGTGGCTTGCGGGCATGGTGCCCGGGCTCGACGGTCTGGTAAATGGTGCAGCGACAACTGTGGCGACCACTGGTACGGCAGCTGCTGAAACGGCCGGCGGTCTCGACATCGGCGCACTCGCCGGACAGGGCGTGACCGGCCTTATCGGTGGTGGCGTCTTGACGGCGGTCGCCGGCTTGATCAAGAACGCGACGATGAAGAACGCCTGAGGGCGGCGCCTCGCCCCGACCCCGGACCAATGCGGCCCGGGGCCATTGCCTGACCGGATTCAACCTTGAGCACCGTGATTGCCTCTGTGCGCCGCCGCGCCGACAACGTTTCGCTCGGCATCGGCCTGACGATTGCCGCCATCCTGATATTCGGCGTCCAGGACGCCGTCTCCAAGCATCTGGTGCAGAGCTACTCGCCGTTCCAGCTGGCGATGATGCGGTTCTGGGCCTTTGCGATCTTCTCGCTGATCCTGGTGATGCGGCAGGGGCCTTTGCGGCAGGCCTTTCGCTCGCAGTCGCCGATACTGCAGGTGTTGCGCGGTGTGCTGCTGGTGGTCGATATCTGGTTCTTTGCCGCGGCGCTCAAGGATGTGCCGCTGGCCGAACTGCAGGCGATCACGCTGGTCTACCCGTTGATGGTGACGCTGGTCGCCATCCCGATCCTGGGGGAGAAGGTCGGGGTGTTCCGCTTCACGGCGGTGGCAGTCGGCTTTCTGGGCGCGCTGCTGATCGTGCGGCCGGGCGGACTCCCGATCAGCTGGGGGGTGCTCTACGCCGTCCTGTCGGCGGCGGCCTATGCGGTCTACATCGCGCTGACGCGCAAGGTGTCGAGTGAGGACACGACGGCGACCAGCATGGTCTATGTCGGCGTGGTCGGGCTGGTGCTGACCACGGGGGTGGGCGTGTTCTTCTGGGAACCGATGCCGCTCGAGGACCTGGGTATGGTGGCGGTGATCATGGTCACTTCCACTGCGGCCCACGGACTGATGATGGTGGCGCTCAGCCGGGCACCGGCCAGCACGCTGCAGCCGTTCAACTACACCTCGCTCCCCTGGAGCATTACGCTGAGCTTTTTCTTCTTCCAGCATCTGATCGATGCCGTCAGTTTCATGGGGGCGGTGGTGATCGTGGGGGCTGGGCTGGCAGTGATGATGCGCGAGCGCTTCCTCGCCCGGCGTGGCCGCGTCGCACCAGTGCAGCCAGCAGCAGAACCGCTCCGACGGCCGTGATGAGGACGCCGAGCGGGGTGACGGTGAGCGTCAGCAGCACGGCCAGCGTGCCGATGAAGCCCTCGCCGAGCGGCGGGAAGGCATAGACCAGCAGCGCCGGCGTCGCCGACGCCAGCGCCATGATCAGGCCCATCACCAGCAGGCGTTGGCCCCACAGCATCTAGTTGAAGAACCCGGCGATCCAGACGGCGGCAGCGGCGGTGACGCCGGTGAGCACCGTGCCCCAGGCCATGTCGACGACGACCAGCGAGGGGGTGAAGCCGCGCAGCGTGGCGAGATTGGTCAGGTCGTAGGTGCCGTAGGCGACAAAGCCGAACAGCGCGCCCATCCACAGGGCCTTGAAGACGTCGCCATTGGCGGGCAGCGTGACGAGGATCAGCAGGCCGACGAGATAGACGAGGTAGAAGCCGGCGGCGACGGGGAGGTTGGGCTTGTCGAGCATCATGTCGCCCAGCGCCGGACGGTAGAGGCGCTCGGCCATGGTGGAGAGCCAGACGAAATCGGCGGCGAAAAAGACGAGGGCGGAGGCGAGGTAGAGGATGACGACGTGCATGCGAGCGGTCCTTTCGGCGGGTGGGGGGTGGCCCCACGGTGCCCAAGCAACGGGGGGCGGGGGTGGAAAGTTCTCCGCGATGCGCCGTTTCTCTTGAACGGGGCCATCATAGGGGACATCTCTGCATCAGGAACAGGCCCTGTCGCCGACACGAAAGGGACACGCGATGCTCATCATCCTCGAAATCGCCGCGGTGCTGCTGCTGCTGGGCGGCGTCGCCAGCTACTTCATGCGCAACCGCAAGGACGCCGAGCGCGAGGCGGTGACGGCCCGCCGGGTCGAGGCCTATATGGAAACCATCCGGCGCGAGGCAAAGAATGCCGAACTGGTGGCCATGTCGGATGGCGAGCTGCGCGACCTGCTGCTGTCGGGCGCGCGGAACCTGCGGGTGCAGGGCGAGCGGCGGATGTACCTGCTGTTCGGCGGCACCGTGGCCGCGCTGCTGGCGGCGGTGATCGTTGCCACCGAGGACGGCTTTCGCGGTTTCGGCATCGCCATCCTGATCGGCGCGATGGTGCTCTACGGGCTCAACGAATTTCTCGGCAGGCGCATGCGCGAGCCGCTGGAATCGCGCGGCATCGACGTCGAGCGGCTGCGGGTGGAATAGCCGCTAGAGGCGGCGCATCTTGCCGTACATGAAGACGACGCAGCCGGCGACGACCAGCACCACCGGGGCGAGGACGAGAAGGCTCAGCACGGTGCCATCGAGATGCAGGCCGGTGTGGCTGCGCCCGGCCATGTTGTCGAGCCCCATGCGCTCGAGCGCGAAAATGCCCATGCCGATGATGATCAGCAGGTAGGCGAGTTTGACGTAGGGCTTGGTCGCCGGGGGTTTTGGCGCCGACTTGGCTGCAGCTGGCCTGGCCGGTGTCGGCGTGGTCTGGGCAGGCTTGGGATCGGGCTGCATCGGTCGGGTCCGGAACGGCGATGGCGCAAAAATAGGGCGCCCCGTGGGGCGCCGCAAGGTTTGCCGGTTCGGAAAAACCTAGTTGGAGATGCAGAAGCTGGCGTTGGGGCCGCCGATGCAGGCGCTCGAGCCGTAATAGGGGCGATAGGGCCGGTACGGGCGATACACCGGGCGGCGGCGTTCGATGTAGAAATCATCGTCGTCGTCATAGCGGCGATAGTCGCGGTAGCTGTCGCCGCGCGACAGATAGCTGGCCGACACCCAGCCATCCGGGCCGGACTTGTTCACGAAACACCAGCTGCCGCGGCAGTAGTCGATGTCGACGCGTTCGCCGTGCTGCAGCACGTCGATGGCGCGATAGCCGGTGCCAGGGCCGGAGCGGACGTTGACGTTGGCCGTGGCATAGGCGGAGGCGGCGAAAGCGGCGGCGCCGGAGCCGATAAGGGCGGCTGCGGCAATGCCGAGGGTGAGAACGGTGCGCTTGAAGGTCATGACGGGTACTCCTCTACAGGCAGATGCGGAAATAACGGTTTCCGTTGCCCGCAGGTTGCGACGGCGCGGCTGAACCCAAAATGAACGACCACCCCGCATCCGGACAGCGTCCGGACACGAGGCGGTGATTTTTGAAGCGTTCCGGATCAGTTGCTGAGGCAGACCGAGCCGTACTGGCCGTTGAAGCAGATCTGGCCACCATTGCCGCCGTTGTTGGGCCACGGGTTGTTGTTCCAGTTGTTGAGCGAGAGCTTGTGCTTGCGCACCCAGCCATCGGGGCCCGGGATCTGGATCTTGTACCAGTTGTTCCAGGAGCCGATGATTTTCACCTTCTCGCCGGCCGAGACGTGGTTGACGGTGGGGCCGACGTTCTTGTGGAACTTCTTGACGTTGGTGGACTGGTCGACCCAGGCGTACTGGGCGGCAAACGAGGCACCGGCGGTTGCGAAGACGACAACAGCGGCGATGGCGACGGTCTTGACGGTATGAGCGAACATTTCGTGGTTCCTTCCATTGGGGTGTTGGCATCTCTGCCTTGACCGCAACACTAGGAAGCGCCGCCTGAACCGTTTCTGAAGGCCTTGTACAGGTTGGATTTTATCGATCAGAAGCCGAAATCGAGAAAGCGCCCGGAAAAGTCGGGCGGGGTGACGCGGGCCTTGGCGGGGGAGCCCACCAGGTAGGAGCCGAGCACCCAGCCATCGGGGCCGTCGTCATAGACAATCTTGCACCAGCGGCTGTGGCGGGTGCATTGCGAGAGGCCGACACGGGTGCCGTCGGGCAGGGTGCCGATGGTGCGGTAATAGTCGCCCGGACCCGAGCGGATCGGCAGGTTGCCGGTGGCGCGGGCGGTGGAGGCGGCGAAAGCCGGCGTGGCGAGTGCCAAGAGCGCGGCGGCGAGAACGAGTGGCCTGAGCATCGCAAAACTCCGCAGTTCTGTCCCGGCGCGGATGTCGCGCCGGGCCCAGATTAGCATATCAGAGACGGACGGTGGCATTGTCGCCGAAATCGGGCTTGGCGCCGGTGACCGAGGCCGTCAGCATGGCGGTGAAGGCCACCAGCTTGCCCGGCGAATCCCAGAGCTCGGCGCGCTCGGGGCTGACGGTGATCAGCCGGATATCGGGATCGTTCTCGTCATCCCACCAGGCCTTGTCGAAGGCGCTCCAGAGCTCGGCAATCTTGGCGCGGTCATTGCTGAGGCTGGCAGTGCCGGAGATCGACACGTAGTCCATGGCGCCGGTATCGGCATAGGCGAGATTGACCACCGGGAAGCGATCGATCTGGCTGTTCTTGTGGCCCTCGGCCGAGACCAGGAAATAGATGGCGTTTTCGTCGCGATGCACGCGCGAGGACAAAGGCCGCGCCTGCTGGCGCTCGCCGTCCCAGGTGACGAACATGCAAAAATCGATCTTTTCCGCCAGTTCCCAGACGCGGTCGATGATTTCGGCCGGGGTCTTGTCAGTGTGCTGCTGGTCGTGATGAGCCATGCTGGAAATCTCCTTGTTGGCTGGCTCAACGCCCGCGCCGGTCGGGAGTTGCGTCACATTTGCCGGCGCCGCGGGCGTTCCGGCGGGGCGCGTGCAGCGGCGCGCGGGGGGGGGGCCTCGCGGCGCTCGTCCGGGCGTCGTGAAAGAGCGGCTCCAACTGAGGCACGGCGAGGCGCCGGACGGCCGTGCGGCCTCCGGGTTTCGGCAGAAAGCGAACAGCGGCGGGCCAAAGTCCGTCGATGGTGCGTAAACCGGACGCATAGACCGCCCGGCCAGGGCCTTGGCCCGCCGTTGCGACCGGGATTTTGGGCGTATACCGGGAGGCCCGGGGCGTTTGCGGATCGCCCCACCGCCGCAGGCCCTCGTTCTGACCAGGCCAGGCTCTTCACCTTTCCCCAGTCGGACCCTTTGTGGCGATCGGACCGAACCCTCGCCAGCGGCAGCAAATTAAGGCTGCGGGTTACCTGCGCCCGCATGACCTTCCCGGCTTGACCTGATGCAGGACGACCCCGCACCACCCAGCCTCGCCGCACCGGATGCTCGTTTGCAACCGTCGCTCGGGTGTGGCGATGGGGGATTGTAATGGAGGTTAGGGGACCGGGGATAACTGAACGCCGTCTGACGCGATTGGCTGCAGGATGAACGGGAGATGGCTGGGGAAAAGCGGGGAGGAGGGGCGGTCAGTGTTGGCGTTGGAGGATTCTTTGGTAGTCCTGCACCCGCAGCACTCGCGGCGGTAGTTGTACTAAATGATGCTTCTGACACTCCACGAATTGCGTTAACAGTGTCTGCTACTTACGCGAATAGAGTAGACGTTAATGTCTGCTTGGTCCGGCGCTTCGCAGGATCTCATTTTATTGTGGAGTATTATCGGCGTGGAGAAACGCGGCAACGCTTTGTCACGTCTTCGACGCGCACGCTCCGCTCAAAACGTTGCCCCCTTTCTCCACACCGCCTAGGTAAGTGCTAGCTAGTTCAAATATTCCAGAATTGGTATATTGCGTTGATCCGAATAGTATTCGGGTCAACGCGCCTACTTCCATACTTTTTCTTTGTGGCGGTCCTATTGATATAAAGGTTGATCCGGCACCTTCTTTGCGAGATGCGTTTGCTCGAAAGCAGGATAAAGATCCATTTAAAAGATATCGATTTCTTATTGCAGAGGAGCTAAACGGGTTTTTCCCAAGAGGGAACTATAAGGACATCCTTAGTTTCGAGAATGACATTGCTCAGATATCTGAGCTAATACTTCTGTTCTCGGAGAGCTACGGCAGCGCGGCTGAGCTTGGTGCATTCGCAATGGTGGAAGAGATTTCGCGTCGAATGCTCGTCGTCATGGATGACAAGAACTATAAAATTGATTCTTTCATCACATTGGGGCTAATTCGTCTGCTAACCAACTCATATGGCGAGCATTCCCTGTGCGTTCTCAATTTGTCTGACCTTAAACTTGAAAGTATTCGCAACGTTTCTGGACTTGATATCGGTGCCTTCACTTTAATGATGGAAGGTGCTATTAAGCATAGAATCGCCAGCTATCACGAACACAGCACGTTTGATCCTCAACGATCAGGTCATATTATTAAGCTTGCGGTGGGGTTGCTGCAGCACTACGGCGCTCTTACTTTGGATGAAATGTGGCTGCACTTGGATGCATTCGGTGTCAGTCGCGACAAGGACCAAATCACCAACCTGCTTCTATGCGCAGAGTTCGCTGATTGGGTTGTCCGGGATAAGCGCGGTCTCAATACATATTTCGTCGCGAAGGCGGAAAAGGACGCCATGCACTACCTTTTTAGGGGTGATGTCGAAAAGATTGATCGCTTCCGTTGGCGAATGGACATCCGCCAACACTGGAAGGCGAGTGAGCCGGAAAGATTTAATGCTATCATTGCCACAGTGGGGGCGGGATAATGGCGTCACTTCTGGGCCAAATGGCTTTGAAAACGGGGCTGCCGGAAAGCTCCGTCGCAAAGCTAATGCGTGCTGCGCCCTTACGATATAAGCGCTTTGCAATACCTAAGCGCTCGGGTGGCCTGCGCCCGATAGCACAACCTGCACGTGAGATAAAAGTTCTTCAAAGGGCTCTCGTCGATATCCTACTTTCGGGTCTCCCAATCCACGATGCAGCAATGGCATATCGACATGGAAAGTCGATTAGAGAAAACGCCGAGATTCACAGCCGAAACGGCCCCATCCTGAAGATGGATTTCGCAGATTTTTTTTCTTCTATTAGAGCTTCTGATTGGAGGTCGTACTGCGAGCGCACGAGGTGCGTCCTCGATGAGGAGGAGATTGAGATGACCTCAACTCTCCTATTTCATCGTCAACCCCAAGTTCGCGAGCTTAGGCTTGCAATAGGTGCTCCAAGTTCTCCCATTCTCTCGAATATAATTATGTTTGACTTTGACAAACTGGTTTCGGAGCAGTGCCGCCAGCAAGGGGTGACCTATTCGAGATATGCAGATGATTTAACGTTTTCTGCCCCCAGGACCGGACACCTCAACGCTGTGCGTAAAATTGTGGATCGCGCCATACGGGATGTGGCTTGCCCACGAATAACAATTAATGAGAACAAGACGGTTCTTGCGACGAAGAAATATAAACGCCTAGTTACAGGTCTTATCTTATCAAACGATGGAAATGTAACTATAGGTCGAGACAAGAAAAGATTGGTGCGCGCAAAGGTGCATTACTTCATGCTCGGAAAGCTGAACTATTTAGAGATAGCTAAACTTAGCGGATATCTCGCGTATATCAACGCTGTTGAGCCAAATTTTATCGTAATGCTAAAAGCTAAATACGGTAATGACCTACTAGGTAGATTAACGGTTGATGCGCCTAGACAGCTTTTGATTAATAGGTCCTCTGGACGACTAAAGTAGAGGGCAGAGGCTTGGCCTCGCCTGAACCTAGCTATGGCCGGAAGAAGAGCGGGGCTAGCGCCGGAGGCTGCCGCAGCCTTACCTGAAATCGCGCCACTGACGCAATTTTGCCTACAGCCGGTTCGACGTCTCGCGTCTCTCCCGCAAGGGGAGAGAGGGGCCTGTGCGATGGGTCGATGTCGCCCACAGAAACTGCCCCCCCTCCACCATGCTGCGCATGGTTCCCCTCCCCCGTGAACGGGGGAGGAGCGGGAGTGGCTGGTGGGCGGCCCATGGGCGGGGTGGGCGGCGCAGGGAGCTCGGTCGGGGTTTCGCTGCAAGGCGGGGCCCTCCTGGTTCCTGGTTCCTGGTTCGTGGTTCGTGGTTCGTGGTTCGACAGGCTCACCATGAGGAGGTTCACCATGAGGAGGCTCACCATGCGGGCTGAGAGATTGGCGCGGGGTAGGCGAGCGAGAGAAGTTTCGGCGCAGACGAGACGACGACGCTGCGGAGGAGTCCCTCATCCTGAGCGTGTCGAAGGCCGGGGGCCGGGGGCTGGATCGCGTGGGTCCTCGGGGCAAGCCCGAGGATGACGGCGGCTGGGGGAGAGCGGGGCCGGGCCGCTGGCCCGGGGATGACGGGACGGCGGGAGGTTGGGCGCGGGGCTCTCAGGCGGGTCCCTCATCTATTCACGGGAGGGGGACCGGCGTGAGCCGGGGGAGGGGGCGACGGCGTGCGTAGTCGTCCCTAGGGGCGGATACGACTGGAGCCGGCGGGCGACTCTGATCGACTGGAAAATCCAGGCGAGGAGAGGTCCGATGGCCAGCTACTATGTCAATGATCACGCACAAGCGAATGGCGACCACGAGGTGCACCGGGACGGGTGCAGCTACATGCCCGGTGCGGCCAACCGTACCTATCTGGGCGAGCATGCCGCCTGCGACACCGCCGTGGCGGCGGCGAGGAAGAGATATCGCCAGTCGAACGGCTGCTTTTATTGCTCGCGGCCGTGTCACACGGGGTAGGGCGGGGATGCTCGGTTGGCGCGCGATGGGGACCCCCCCTCCACCGGCTCCGCCGGTCCCCCTCCCCCGTGAAACGGGGGCGGACCCGACTGAGGTTTTTGCGCTGAGCTCTCCAGTTTTCCGCCGTGAACGGGGAGAGCAGGAGAGGGCGGGGCGGGCTCAGTAGCGGATGGGGCGGCGGCGTTTGATGGCGGCGATGCGGTCGGTGTCGGATGGGCCGAGCCGGCGGCCGCGCTCCTGCACCTCGAGCGCATATTCGGCATAGGTCAGGCCCAGCGCCGCGGCCCGGCGCACCCAGAGCCGCGCGATGTCATAGGGCACGTCATCGGCTGCCAGCTTCGCCGCCTTCCACTCGAAGAAATTGCCGATCGGGCCGGCGCCCCAGGGCCGCGGACTGTCATCGAGCGGCGGGCCGTTATTGCTGCCGGGCTGCAGCGAGGCGGGGATGGCGACGGGACGGGCGGCGGCGGTCATGGCGCGATCATTGGGGGGGCGGCGCGCCGGCGTCCAACGAAATTTTTCGATGCCGGGGATCGGGGCGGGTGATGGAGGGTGGGTGCCGTAGCGCACGGGACAGGTCAGTGGCAGCCCTCGTGGTTCGACAGGCTCACCATGAGGGCCGAGAGTTTTGCGGTGTCGCCAGGGCGTTGGGCGAAGGGCGGGTCTGGTCGCCCGTTGAGCAAAGGTCGATGTGGCCGAGGCCCTCATCCTGAGCCTGTCGAAGGACGAGGGGCGGGAATGGATCGCGATGGGTCCTCGGGTCAGGCCCGAGGATGACGGCCGGCGGGGGGGAGGCGGTTGTCGGACCTCCGGGTTGCCGAGGCCCGTCAGCCGCCAATTGGCCGGTTCTCCGCTCCCCATGCAGCGCGCCAGCGGCGCGATGTGACGGACGCGGGCGTCAGTCCGCCGTGCCCTCCAGCACATCCAGTTCCATCTCGCGCAGGCGCTTGACTTCGTCGCGGAGTTTGGCGGCTTTTTCGAATTCGAGGTTGGTGGCGGCCTCGCGCATCTGCTTTTCCATGTCCTTGATGACGGCGGCGAGGTTTTCGCCGACATGGATCTGTTCCTTGCCGTCCTTGCCCTTGCCGATGGACACGGTGACGTGGTCCTGCTCGTAGACGCTGTCGACGATGTTCTGGATGTTGGACTTGACCGATTGCGGGGTGATGCCGTGTTCGGTGTTGTAGGCGATCTGCTTTTCGCGGCGGCGGCTGGTTTCGGCGAGGGCGCGGTCCATCGAGCCGGTCTGGTGGTCGGCATAGAGGATGACCTTGCCGTCGACATTGCGGGCGGCGCGGCCGATGGTCTGGATCAGCGAGGTTTCCGAGCGCAGGAAGCCTTCCTTGTCGGCATCGAGGATGGCGACCAGGGCGCATTCGGGGATGTCGAGGCCTTCGCGCAGCAGGTTGATGCCGACCAGCACGTCGAAGACGCCGAGGCGCAGGTCGCGGATGATCTCGATGCGCTCGATGGTGTCGATGTCGGAATGCATGTAGCGGACCTTGATGCCCTGCTCGTGCATGTATTCGGTGAGGTCCTCGGCCATGCGCTTGGTGAGCACGGTGACCAGCGTGCGGTAGCCGTCGCGGGTGACGCGGTGGATCTCGTCGACGACGTCGTCGACCTGGGATTTGGCGGGGCGGATCTCGACCGGGGGGTCGATCAGGCCGGTGGGGCGGATGACCTGTTCGGCGAAGACGCCGCCGGCCTGCTCCATCTCCCATTTGCCGGGGGTGGCCGAGACATAGATCGATTGCGGACGCATGGCGTTCCACTCCTCGAAGCGGAGCGGGCGGTTGTCCATGCAGGAGGGCAGGCGGAAGCCGTATTCGGCCAGCGTCGCCTTGCGCCGCAGGTCGCCGCGATACATGGCGCCGAGCTGGCCGATGGTGACGTGGCTTTCGTCGACGAAGACGAGGGCGTTGTCGGGGAGATATTCGAACAGCGTCGGGGGCGGCTCGCCCGGCTTGCGGCCGGAGAAGTAGCGCGAATAGTTCTCGATGCCGGCGCACGAGCCGGTGGCTTCCATCATTTCGAGATCGAACAGGGTGCGCTGCTCGAGGCGCTGCGCCTCGAGGAAGCGGCCGGCGCCATTGAGCTCCTGCAGCCGGGCGGCGAGCTCCTTGCGGATCTCGCGGATGGCGCCGGTCAGCGTGGTGCGCGGGGTGACGTGGTGGGAATTGGCGAAGACGCGGATGGAGAGCAGGTCGGAGGCCTTCTTGCCGGTCAGCGGATCGAACTCGGCGATGGACTCGATCTCGTTGCCGAACAGCGTGACGCGCCAGGCGGCGTCCTCATAGTGGGCCGGGAACAGCTCGATGGTGTCGCCGCGCACCCGGAAGGTGCCGCGGGTGAAGCCGACATCGCCGCGCTTGTACTGCAGCTGGGCGAGCGAGCGCAGCAATTCGCGCTGGTCGATGTGCTGCCCCTTGCGCAGGTCGATGGTCATGGCGGTGTAGTCTTCGACCGAGCCGATGCCGTAGATGCACGAGACCGAGGCGACGATGATGACGTCGTCGCGTTCGAGCAGGGCCCGCGTGGCCGAGTGGCGCATGCGGTCGATCTGCTCGTTGATGGTGGATTCCTTTTCGATATAGGTGTCGGTCCGCGGCACATAGGCCTCGGGCTGGTAGTAGTCGTAGTAGGAGACGAAATACTCCACCGCGTTGTCGGGGAAGAACTGCTTCATCTCGCCATAGAGCTGGGCGGCCAGCGTCTTGTTGGGCGCGAGGATCAGCGCCGGGCGGCCGGTGCGGGCGATGACCTGGGCGGCGGTGAAGGTCTTGCCCGAGCCGGTGACACCGAGCAGCACCTGGTCGGTCTCGCCGTTCTCGATGCCTTCGAGGAGATCGGCAATGGCGGTCGGCTGGTCGCCGGCGGGGGTGTATTCGGTGGCGAGGCGGAAGGGGATGCCGCCTTCGGACTTCTGCGGCCGGATCGGCCGGTGCGGCTTCCAGGCGGCGTTGCCTTCCACCTCCTTGCGGCCGTGCATGATGATGTCTTCGAGCGCGCGCACGGTGGCCGAGATGCCGACATTGCCGACCTCGGTGCCGATCTGGGCGACCTGCTGGGTGCCCGAGGGGATGATCTGGCCGCCGACATTGGAGCGGGAAGAGGGCACATGGCCGAAGCCGGCCTGCTGCTGTTCAGCAAAGCCGGTGCCGAAATCGGGGCGGTCGACGGAGTTGGCCTTGGATTTCGGGCTGGCGAGCGTCATGCCGGTGGCGGCGGACTTTTTCGACTTGCTGGTCTTTGCCGGCTTCTGCGCCTGTTCCTCGGCGGCGCGCCGCGCGGCGTTGTCGAGGGCGCGCTTGTTCTTCAGGCGCTCCTGCGGCAGCCGCTTGTTGAGCGTCTCGGCCTCGGCCTTCTCGATCTCGCCGATGAAATCATCGATGGAGAATTCGGCCTTGCCGGGGCGCGACTGGCTCGGGGAGGCGGACTTCTTGTCTTGGGCCATGGTGCTTCGTTTCGAAAAGGGTCGTAACCGGACTGGGGCACGGAGCACCATAGATAGGTGCAGTGTCACAAACTGTCAGCAGGGGGAGCCGTTCCTCTTTCTAGCACGAGGCGAACGGAAAGGGAACGATCGTGCTAACCCTTCGTCAATCTTGCGGGCCGATGCTGGAACGCCAGAAGGGTGAGTCCGATGGCCAGTATCCTGACATTTTCGACCGATCGACCGCATCGCGTCCGCGCGCCCGGCGAGGTGCCCGCCGCGGGCGGCGAACTGGTGGCCATGGGGCATGTGAATCTGGAGACGGTGGTCGAGACCGTGCGGGTGCTGCGGCAACTCGATCCCGGACATCTGCTTGATCCGTTCAATGCCACCGGCGCCGTGGGCGATCCGCCCGCTGGATCGGAAGGCCGTAGCGGGCCCGAGACGAACAAGCGCAAGCGCCGGGCGCGGTCCTCGCCCGGCCTCTGATCTCGCACCAGGCCTGCAAGTAGCTGACAGAATTCGTTTTTGGATTATTGCGCGCCGTGCTGGGCGCGAGGTCTTTTTATTGCCTGATTCTGCCCGGTAACTTATGGTTAACGAAAGGTTGACGGGGAGAGCTGACGATGGCGGCGTCGTTGCGAGTTGTCGAGAGCGAGGGCAGGGCGATCCTGCCGCAGGCCGATCTCTCCGTTTTCGGTGATGACGGGGTGGTGCGCGTCGAGTCCGATGTCGACGCGCGCTTCTGGGTGCGGATCGAGCGGCAGGACGGGGACGACGTGGTGATCACCGATTTCACGCCCGGCGACCGGCCGGAGGGCGAACTGCATCGTGGCCTGGTGATGGGCGTGGAGGCACTCGGCCGCGCGTCCTTTGCGCGCGTGGTGTTTCGGGACCTCATCCCCGCCGGTCATCAGAGCCCCGGCTTTCCGCTCAAGGTGATCGAGGCGGCCGACCGGGTGAAGCGGCTGTCGGCGACGCTGGCCGATGCGCTCGGACGGCAGGTGACGCATTTTTCCATGCAGCCGCGACGCGGCAAGCTGGACGCCATCGTCTTGCTGGGCGACATCGATAGCGACCGGGCGCCGGGGAGCGGGGCGCCCATGGGGCGCCCCTACAGCTAGAACTTGATGCTTGGCACGATCGAGTAGGTCGGGCCGGAACTGTTGTTGTTCACGCCCTTTGCAATGTCGAGCTGGGTGGGGTCGCTGGTGCGGCCACCAGGCGTGCTGCCGGAACTGCCGCCACTGCTGCTGCCGCCGCCGCCAAACTCGTCGGCGGCGCTTTTCTTGCGCCCCGGCTTGAGGTTGAGCAGCGCCAGGGGCACCCAGCCCTTCCGGTTGTGGATCTCGACCAGGCACTGACCGTCGTCGGTGGCGCACCAGATCACCTCGACCCGGTCGCCGGCCGCCAATGTGCCAAGGCTGTCATTGCTCCTGGCCGGTCCGGCCTGAAAGCTGACGGCGTCGAGGATGACGGCGGGGGATGCGACCGCCGGAAAGGCGAGGCTCCCCAGAACGGCGCAGGCCAGGCCGATACTCAGGTAGTTTGAAGGCAGCATCATCTGTTTCCTTGTGAGCGGCGCTGGCACCAGCCAGGCCGACCGGCGCGATATGCGCAGCGGCCGTGTGAACCGATGCTGACGATGGTGCCGGACGCCGTTCAGAATCGCCCAAAGTCACGCGCCACTGCTTCGGACGCGGCTTTGCATGATGACTCCGGCTGGATATGCTCCGGCAAAGGGACGGACCGTTCGGGAGAGCGGGGAGAGGCAGCGACAATGCAACGCGGGCAACGAATTCGGGGGATGCTCCGGTCGATGAAGTATCCGGAGTGGGTGCGCTACGGCAATCTGGGACTGGCCTTCATGCTCGAACTGGCCGCCCTGATCAGCTTTGCGGCGGCCGGGCTGCTGCTGAGCGGCTGGCTGCAACTGGTTGGCATCATCGCCGGTGGCGTCCTGTTCATCGTGCTCTGGGGGCTGTTTGCGGCACCGAAATCGAAGCGCCGGCTCAAAGGCATGAACCTGCTGCTGTTCAAGATCGGCATGTTCGCTGCAGCGGCCATCAGCCTGATGCTGGTCGGGCAGGTGGTGTGGGGCGTGGTTCTGGCGATCCTGGCAGCAGTGCATCTGACGGCGGCGCGCGTGCTCGGACAGCACTGAGCGCCTGTCAGATCGACTCCGGTCGTTCGCGCAGGCGCCTGATGCGGCGCGGTTTTATTCGTTCAAACGGGAGACGAGAATGCCGAAGATCATGCCGTGCCTGTGGTTCGACGACCGGATCGAGGAGGCCGTCACATTCTATGTCGAGGTGTTCAAGGACGCCGAGATCCGCAGTACGCAGCGCTATCCGGATGGCCGGGTGCTGACGATGACGTTCCGGCTCAAGGACCAGGAGTTCATGGGGCTCAATGGCGGGCCGATGTACACGTTCACCGAGGCGACCTCGTTCGTGGTCGACTGCACGGACCAGGAGGAGGTGGACTACTACTGGAGCCGGTTGCTCGAGGGGGGCGGCCAGGAGAGCATGTGCGCCTGGCTCAAGGATCGCTTCGGGCTGAGCTGGCAGATCGTGCCGCAGGCACTGCCGCGGCTGCTGAGCCTGCCTGATCGGGCGCAAGCCGGACGGGTGATGGAGGCGATGATGCAGATGCGCAAGATCGACGTGGCAGCGCTGGAAAGGGCGGCTGCCGGCGCCTGAGCCGGGAAGGCCCGGGCGGAGTTGCCGCCCCGGCCGGTCGGCCGGGTTACCAGATGTGGTAGGAGGAGACGCCGTTGTCGAGGAAGCCGTGCAGCACGGGCTGGCTCTCGACGATGCGCTCGCAATAGCTCTGGAAATCGCGGTTGCGGCAGGCGGTGACCGAACCGCCGTCGACCTGCACCGAGGAGAAGCTGTTGTCGATGCCGAGCAGCAGCAGGTCGGTGACGACGAAGCCGGGGCCGTTGCAGTAGGCGGTGCCGGTGTAGTTGCGGCCGGTGTAGAAACACACGGTGCCGCCGGTCGGGTAGTCGAGGCGGGGGCCGGTGAGCGGGCCGCGAGGATGCTGGCCGAAGCTGACATTGCTCAGCGACACCCAGCCGCGCTGGCCTTCGGCATGCACCTGGCACCAGAGCTTGGAGCAGCGATCGACCTGGATGCGGGTTTCGCCATTGAGTTCGCCGACGACCTGATAGGCGCTGCCCGGACCCTGCTTGAGGGCGGAGGCGTTGATGAGCCAGGCGGGTGTGCCGGTCTGCTTGGCGGCGGCGGCCGGTGTGGCGATGGCGGCGAGAGCCAGCAGAGCCAGAATGGCAAGTCGACGGAAAAGCAGCATAGGAAAAGCCCCTGGATAGTATCGGGGTGACCTTAGCCGCCGCAGATGACGGTTGAAAGTGCTGCGGTGCCACAGACGAGATTTGTTCACCCTATAAAAAAGGCGCCACGTTTGCGCGTGGCGCCCTCCATCTCGTCACAAGAAGGCGGGTGGGACCTTCAGGCTTTGGACGGGCTGGACCCGGGTTGACGAGATGAACTCGGGGAGGCGGCGAGTTGCCAGACCGTCGGGTCCTAGAGGCCGGCGAAGGCCGGGCTCAGCACCAGAGCGGCGGAAACGAGGACGGCGACGCCGGTGGCTATATTGAGGATGGCAAGACGAATGCTGCGCGTCATTTGAACGCTCCTGATATCGATTGCCGAAGCAACGCAGGATTGCGCGCAAAAGTTCCGCAGCGGCAGGCGGCGCGGTCAGGCCGGCGGAATCACGGCCTTCTGTCCGTCTTCGCCCAGCGCCACGTAGACGAAGCGGCCGTCGGTGACCTTGACGCGGTCGGCGATGCGGTTGCGCCGGGCCCAGGCCTCGACGGCGATGGTGATCGAGGTCCTGCCGACACGCTCGATGCTGGTGTAGACGCAGAGGATGTCGCCAACCTTGACCGGGGCGATGAAGGTCATGGCCTCGACGGCCACGGTGACGACACGGCCCTTGACGCGTTCGACGGCCGCGATGGCGCCGGCAATATCCATCTGGCTCATCACCCAGCCGCCGAAGATGTCGCCGGCCGGGTTGGTATCGGCGGGCATGGCGAGGGTGCGGATGGTCAGGCTGCCCAGCGGTTCGGCGTCGTCGCCGGCCGGGGTCTCGGTCCTAGTGGGCGTCATGGAGCGGTCCTTTCGGTGGCCAGCGGCCGGTTTCCTCTTCCCAGTGCCGGCGGCAGAGGGAAACATAGACCGATTTCTCGATCGAGACCTGATCGCCTTCGGTCAGGGCGCCGCCTTCGGCATTGCGCCGCACCACCATACTGGCCTTCTTGCCGCAATGGCAGATGGTCCGGATCTCGCGCAGCTCGTCGGCGAGGGCGAGCAGTTCGGAGGAGCCGGGGAAGAGCTTGCCCTGGAAATCGGTGCGCAGGCCGAAGCACATGACCGGGATCTTCAGCCGGTCGGCGACGCGGGCCAGCTGCCAGACCTGCTCGGCGGTGAGGAACTGCGCCTCGTCGACAAAGACGCAGTCGATCTTGGATGTCTCGGCCTCGTCCTTGATCCGGGCAAAGAGGTCGTCGCCCTCGGCATAGAGTTCGGCATCCACCGAGATGCCGATGCGCGAGGAAATCTTGCCGACGCCGCCCTCGGCATAGAGGGCCGACGTGAACAGCAACGTGCGCATGCCGCGCTCGACATAGTTGTAGGACGCCTGCAGCAGCAGCGTCGACTTGCCGGCGTTCATGGCGGCATAGGAAAAGTAGAGCTTGGACATGCCGATGTTGTGCCGCAGGCAACGGGGGGGCGCGAGGACAAAGCCGGTGTTGTCACCAAAAAAACGGCCGCCTGGCGGGGGCGGCCGTTTGCCGACTTGGGGTTCGGCAAGGACGCGCGGGTTGGCGGCGAGCGTCCTCCAGGAATAGTCGCCGGCTGCTATTGGCGGGACGCAGCCGGGTCGTTGTCGCCTATATCCGCGACCTCCGGAACGCGTGAGCTATCGTCCGGAACACTCTCAAACTATTGAACAAGCATGACACGCAGATGACGCCGCTTCCACAGTCCGGACATGATCGACTGCTAGCCGTCGGACTGCGGGCGGGGCGCCCAAATACAAGAGGCATTCAATGGTTTTGGTTCGGACTTTGCTGGCAGCTGCGGCTGTGCTGGCGATGGGGATCGGCGCGGCGCAGGCCGAGCGTATCTACTCGCCCGAGGGGAAGTGGGTCACCAATGGCGGGGAGTCGCAGTACTCGATCTCGCTGTGCGGCAAGCGTGGCGATGCCATCTGCGCCAAGATGCTGTCGGCCGACGACAGTGCGCTGGGCCAGCGGCTCAAGCAGTATGTGGGCACCGACGCCATGCTGGAAGTGCCGCGCACCGGCAACCAGCGCTGGTACGGCAAGCTCGAGTTCCAGGGCCATGTGGTGCGCGGCACCATCGACCTGACCGACGAGAACAATATCCACATCAAGGGCTGCAACGGCGCGGTCTGCCAGACGGTGGAACTGATCCGCATCGGCAAGTAGCGCGGACTATTGCTTGAGGACCGGCGCTGGGCGTTTGAGCTGCAGCGCCGGGACCGCTTCGACCATGATGATGGCGAACAGGATCAGCGCGGCGCCCACATAGCCGATCAGCGGCAGCCGTTCGCCGAGGATCAGCGCGCCGCCGAGCGCCGCAAACAGCCCTTCAGACGAGAGAATGATCGCGGCATTGGCGGCGGGCACATATTGCTGGCCGATGGCCTGCAGGGTGAAGGCGACTGCGGTGGAGAGCAGGCCGGCATAGAGGATCTCGATCCAGCCATCGCCGATGGCCTCGAAATGCGGGGTCTCGAAGCCGAACGAGGCGATACCCGAGAGCAGGGCGGTGCTGGCAAAGCAGATGGCCGAAATGGTGACCGGCAGGCCGGTACGTCTGGAGACGGTGCCGATCAGGTAGACCTGGATGGCCCAGCCGACGGCGCTCAGGACGACCAGCAGGTCGCCGAGATTGAAGCCGTCGAGGCGGCCGCCATTGAGCAGGTAGACGCCGGTCAGGGCCATGGGTACGCCGACCCAGACGATGGGGTGCGGCTTCTGGAAAAACACCAGCAGGGCCAGCAGCGGCACGAACAGCACGTAAAGGCTGGTGAGGAAGCCGCCATTGGTGACGGTGGTGAGGGTGAGGCCGATCTGCTGCAGCGTGACGCCGGCGAAGAAGGCGAGCGCGATGACGGCGACGACCGGCCACTCGGCCCGCTCGAGGCGATTGCCGGTGCGGCGCAGTTCCCAGAGCACCAGCGGCACGATGGCGGCGGCGCCCAGCAGGTAGCGCACGGCCGAGAAGGTCAGCGGCCCCATGGCATCCATGGCCGTCTTCTGCGCGACGAAGGCAAAGCCCCACAGCATGGTGGTGACGATCAGCATGGAGACGGCTAGCGGGCGGGGCATGGGTTCTGGCCTCGTTCGGGAGGCGGAGGTGTAGCGGGGAAGCGCCGGGGACGGAAGAGGCTATTCCGGGGCTTCGGGCTGGTCGGGATCGGCGGAGAGGTCGAGGTCTTCGGCGGCCATGACCAGGGCGACGATCGGCAGGCGCGGCAACAGGTCGGTCAGCGGTTCACCGAGCCAGTCGGTAAAGCGCCGGTCGCGGATGCCGAGCGGCACAAAGACCAGCGAACTGCCGGCAGATTGCTGCACCAGCCCCTCGAGCCGATTGTCCGAGGGGACGACGACGACGCTGGCGGCGATGCGGTCGGCCTTCAGCGCCGCTTCGAGTTCGCTCTGGCGTGTCGCGATCTTGTCCGGCGTTTCGATGGCGATCACCCGGATGGAGGCGCCGCGCCAGTCGGTGTTGCGGGTCATCAGATAGGCGAGCACCAGCGTCAGCCGGCCGGTATTGCCGTCGGCCCACCAGATGTCGATGGTCCGGTCGGCGGGGCGGGTGGCGGTGACCTTGAGCCAGTCGTCCTCGTGGGCGTCGAGCACGATGAGGTTGAAGCCGAGAAGGAACGAGGCATGCAGGTTGCCGAGAAAACGCAGGGCGCGCTCGGGGTCGATGCTGGTGGTCTTGTCGGGATCGAGCCAGTTGACCAGCACGGTGTTGATGCGGGTCGGGCCGATGCCGACCGATTGCACCGCGACCGGCACGGCGATGTCGAGGTCGCTGGCCGACACAACCAGCGGGAAGGCGGTGAGGCCCTTGGCGGCGAGGTCGGCGGCGAGTTCGCGTTCGGCCAGTGCTAGCTCGCGCCGGGCGCGGCGCCCCTTGCCTTCGAGGATACGGATCACGGTGGTGAGGCCGCTGTGCCCCTCGATCCAGGTCGAGAAGCGCAGCAGACGCTCGCGGCGTTCGCTGTTGTCGGAAAAGGCGAGGATCTGCGGGCGCCAGTCGCGGGCATGCTCGGGGCGGGCATTGGCGGCCAGCAGGTTGTCGCGCACGGCCTGCAGCTGAAACGAGCGCTGGCCATCGGCCCAGCGCGCTTCGGACGAGGTGCGCTTGAGATACTGGTAGATCGAAAAGATCACGGCGATGGCGATCAGTCCGGCGGTCAGGTTGATGGCCAGCATGACGACCAGCGAGACGAGGCCGCCCAGCAGGCTGAGGCGCGGGTCATACCAGCGCAGGGCCGGGCGGAAGGACGGGCTGCGGCCCTGGGCTTCGTAGTAGGTGGCGTAGTTGAGCAGACCGTAGGTGACCACGAAGAACATCGCCACGACCGAGGCGATGACGTTCAGATTACCCAGCGCCACGGTGCCCAAAGCGATGGCGGTGCCGAGCAGGATGCCGTTGCGCGGATTCTCCGACGCGCCGTGTCCGACGGCAAAGGGAGCGAGGAACGGGAAGACATTGTCCTTGGCGAGCGACTGCAGGATGCGCGGCGCGCCCATCAGCGAGGCGAGAGCGGAGGACAGGGTGGCGGCAAAGATGCCGGCATCGATCAGCGGTCCAAAAGCGGCGACCTGCCGCATGGCGCCGTAGTCGCTGACCAGGGTGCCGCGCGGCACCGAACCGGCAAGCAGCACTGCGGCGACCAGATAGACGAGGATCGACAGGCCGACGGCGTAGGCTGTGCCCCGCGGGATGGCGCGCGCCGGGTCGGACAGGTCGCCCGACATGTTGACGCCCTGGGTGAAGCCGGTGACGGCGGGGAAGAAGATGGCGAAGGCGGGCCAGAAGCCAAGCCAGCCATTGACCGGCGTCAGCGCAATGACCAGGCGCGCATTGCTCCACTGCCCCAAGGCACCGAGGCCGAACGAGATGAGCGAAAAGACCATGAAGGCCATGACCACATACTGGACGCGGGTGGCGAGGTCGGCGCCGAACCAGGCGATGAGGGCCATCAGCAGCACGGCGACTGCCGCAATCGACTGCGCCACAAATGGGGCGTGGATGTCGAAAGTGGAGGTCACGCCTTCGGCGAAGCCGACGCAGTAAAAGCCGACCGAGACCGCCAGGGCGACAAACAGGACAAGGCCGATGGAGCCGCCGAAGGCGACGCCGAGCGTGCGCGAGATGATGTAGTAGACCCCGCCGCTCTTGACCTCGAGATTGGTGGCCACGGCGGCCAGCGAAATGCTGGTGAGGACCGAGACGAGGCTCGCCAGCGCAATGATCAGCAGCGCCTGCCAGAGGCCGACCGTGCCGACGACAAAGCCCAGACGGAGAAACAGCACCAGCCCGAGAATCGTCAGGATGCTGGGCGTGAACACCCCGCCGAAGGTGCCCATCCCACTGGATTTGCCGACATTTCTGGACATTTGTGAGGGCCGCACGGCTCGAGGTCTACGGTCCGAGCTTACTCATGGCCGCGACGGAACGCCATCTGCTGCGATTGCAGGTCTGTTGATCTCGGCGCGGGGCTAGAGTTCGGCGTCGAGGGCCTTGATCAGGCGCTGGATGTCGGCCTCGGAGGTGTAGTGGGTGAAGCTGAGGCGGAGCACGCCGTGGCCGGGGCTGACGCCAACCGCTTCGAGCAGTCGCCAGGCGTAGAAGTGGCCGCCGGCGGCCATGATGCCATGGCGGGCCAGGCGTTCGGCGACGACGATGCCCTGCTCGGGCAGCACCAGTGACACCGTCGGGGCGCGGGTTTTCGGATCATCGGACCCGAGGAGGCGGACCTTGCTCCTGCCACGCAGGTAATCGAGCAGCGGCGTCAGCAGCGCCACTTCCTGGGCGCGCATGGCGTTATGCGCCTTCCTGAAGGGCGTGGCGCCTTCCGCAGTGTCGCCGGCAATGGTGGCGACGGTCTCGAGATAGTCGACCATGCCGGCGGCAGCGGCGATCTGGGCGTGGTCCGGGCCGGAGGGCACGAGGCGCTTGCGCGGCTGGGCGTCGTTGAAGAAATGGCCCTGATTGGGCAGTTCGCCGGCCAGCGAGGGGCGGATCGCCATGACGCCCTGATGCGGTCCGTACACCTTGTAGGCGGAGAACAGGTAGATGTCGCAGCCCAGTTCGAGCAGGTCGGGCAGGCCGTGCGGAGCGTAGGAGACGCCATCGACCACGGTGACGGCGCCGAACGAGCGCGCCTTCATGGCGATCTCGTGCACCGGATTGATCTCGCCGACAATATTGGAGGCGTGCGGGAAGCAGACGACGCGCACCTTGGAGTCGAGCAGCTTGTCGAGGTCGGCGGGATTGAGGTGACCGGTCTGCTTGTCGACCGCCCATTGGCGGATCTCGAAGCCGCGCTTTTCCAGCTTGCGCCAGACACCGGAGTTGGCCTCGTGGTCCTGATTGGTGACGACGATGGCCGAGCCGGGCTTCAGCCATTCGGCAAAGGCGTTGGCGAGGACGTAGGTATTGCCCGAGGTTGAGGGACCGAAATGGATCCAGTCCAGCGAGACGTTGAGCGCCTGGGCCATGCGGCGGTGCGCGTTGTCCATTGCCTGGCCGGCTTCGCGAGAGGCGGGGTAGAAGCCGTAGGGCTGCACCTTGGTGGCCCAGTAGAAGTGCTTCATCCGATTCAAGACCGGCGCGCAAGTATATGATCCACCTGCGTTTTCAAAGAACGCCATATCCTTCAGGCCGGGCTGCTTGAAGGATGGGAACTCGGCCCGGATACGGTCGGTGTCGAGGGGCAGGCTCGGACTGGTCATGAACGGGTTTTCGGCAGGACAAAACGGGTACCGCATGAGTAGCGGCTCAGCCGGTTCCGGGCAACAGCGGGGGGCAAAAAGGGTGAAGCCCCGACTGCGAGCAGTCGGGGCTTCCGGAACGTGCCGGCCGAGGGAGGGTAACGACGGCCGGCTGCAGTGAGCTTGGGGGTTAGCCGTTCCGACCCATATGGCGGCCCTTGCCGGAGTCGTCGCCGCCATTCCGTCCGCCGCCGCGGCCATCGCGGTCGCGAGTCTGCAGCGAGGCCTTCTGCTCGTCGGTGAGGCTATTGTAGAAAGCTTCGAACTTGGGGAGCACTTCGCCCATGGCGGCCACGCGGACCTCCTGGAGCTTCAGTCCGGCCTGCATTCTGGCCAGCATGTCGGGACGTTCGGCCGGGGTCGCAGCCTCGGCACCGGCGGTGGCACCAGCAGCGGGGCGAGCCGGAAGGTTGGCCTCGCAGGCCGCCGTAACGGTTTCCTGGGCCGACAGGGCGGCGGCCTTGAGGTCGTCGAGAAGCTGAACCTGGTCGCCCGTCGGGCTGACACGATAGCTCAGGGAGACGAGGGCATGATCGATGCGCTCGGCCGAGTTCGGGCCACAGCCGAGGGCGAACATGCCGCCGCGGCCGCCGCCCATCTGCATGCCACCCTTGTTGCCCATGCGCATGCCGCCGCGGCGATCATGATCGGCATTGGCGTACTGCTGCTTCTGCATATGGCGCCCGGCGGTGTCATTGCCGTCGCGCTGGTTGCCGGCGGCGAATGCAGACGGGGTCAGGGCGGTGAGCCCGATGGTTGCCGCCACGATGGCGACAACAGTCTTTGAGTGCGTCGAGGACTTTGGATTAGTCATTGGCGAAACTCCCTTTTTGCATGGTTGCGTCGGTCGAAGAGGTATCGACTGGGTGCAGGATATCGCAGCGATTGTCTTCCCAGCCTTGCGGCAGAATGAAGAGTTGGAGAGGTTGGTAAGGTAGGTCCTAGGCTAGCGGATCGAGGCTTCGATCCAGCTGACGATGTCGCGGGCCGACCGGGCGCCGGAAACGCGGGCGATCTCCTTGCCGCCCTGATAGAGCAGCATGGTGGGAATGCCGCGGATGCCGAGCTTGCCGGAGACCTGCTGCTCGTCATCGGAATTGAGCTTGAGAAAGCGTGCCTTCGGCTCGGTGGCCTGCGCCGCCTTCTCGTACTCGGGCGCCATGGCGCGGCACGGGCCGCACCAGGGTGCCCAGACGTCGACGACGACGGGCAGGGTGCTCTTGGCGATCTGACGCTCGAACATGCTGCCGCTGACATCGGCAGGGCTGCCCGAAAACAGCGGCTTGCCGCAGCCGCCGCATTTGGCGGCGTTGGCGGCCCGATCGGCGGGCAGCTTGTTGATGGTGCCGCAGGCGACACAGACGGCCCGCGTATCGGTGTTCATTGTGCTCATGAGAGGTCGTCCCTGTCGGTTCGCGGCCGGCAATAGATGCCGTGCAGCGTGGTCAAGACGCTCGCCACGCCATCGGAGGCCAGCCGGTAGAGGATGGACTGGCCGTCGCGCCGGGTAGCGACGAGTTTCATCGCCCGCAGCTTGGACAGGTGCTGCGAGAGAGGAGATTGGCCCAACTGCACCCGCTCGGCCAGCTGGCTGACGCTGAGCTCTTCATCGACAAGATTGCACAGGATCAGCAACCGCTTGGGGTTAGCCATTGCAGCGAGCAATTCGGCGGCCTCATCGGCCCGGGGTTCAAGCTCTGCGATATTCATATTGACACATTAGAATATTCGAATATATAAGTCAACCAGAACATGATCACTCCGAAAGGCATTCCGATGCACAATGTAGGTACTCCCGATCGCATTATCCGCCTGATCCTTGGCGCGGTTCTGGTCATCGCCCCATTCGTGACGCCGCTGGCGCTGTGGGCGGAAGGCTGGACCACCTGGGTATCAGTCATCGTCGGCGGAATCCTGGCGGCCACGGCCGTGTTCGGCTTCTGCCCTATCTATGCAGCGCTGCGGCTCAGCACCAAGCGCCATTCGTGAGGTATTGATAAGATGAGCACATATTCCCTGCCATTTACGCCCGATCCGTCGATCTCGCCCGAAGTGGTGCCGTTCTTTGATCCGGCGACCAACACCATCAGCTATGTCGTGCGCGACCCGGCCTCGACGGCCTGCGCGGTCATCGATTCGGTGATGGATTTCGACTACGCCTCGGGGCGCATCAGCTTCGAGCATGCCGATGCCATGATCGCCTATATCCGCGAGAAGGGCTGGACGGTCGAATGGCTGATCGAGACCCACGCGCATGCCGACCATCTGTCCGCGGCGCCCTATATCCAGGGCAAGCTGGGTGGCAAGATGGGTATCGGCGAGAACATTCGCGTCGTGCAGGAGACCTTCGGCAAGGTCTTTAACGAGGGCACCGAGTTCCAGCGCGACGGCAGCCAGTTCGACCGGCTGTTTGCCGATGGCGACAGCTACCAGATCGGCACCATGACGGTGAACGTCATCTATACGCCCGGTCATACGCCGGCCTGCACCACGCATGTGGTCGGGGATGCGGCATTTGTCGGCGATACGCTGTTCATGCCCGATGGCGGGTCGGCGCGGGCCGACTTCCCCGGTGGCGACGCGAAGACGCTCTACCATTCGATCCGCCGGGTGCTGACGCTGCCCGAGGCGACGCGGCTCTTCATGTGCCACGACTATGGTCCGAACGGCCGCGAGATCGCCTGGGAAACCACCGTCGGCGACGAACGGGCGCACAATGTGCATGTGCGTGACGGCGTCACCGAAGCCGAGTTCGTGGCCATGCGGGAAGCGCGCGATGCGACGCTCGCCATGCCCAAGCTCATCATCCCGTCCCTGCAGGTCAACATCCGGGGTGGCGAGCTGCCGCCCAAGGACGAGTCCGGCAAGACCTTCCTCAAGATCCCAGTCAACGCCCTTTAAGGAGATACCATATGTGGCCGTTTTCCAATTCCGCCCAGCAGTCGGGCCCGCGCTACCGCTCGATCGACGCTGATTTCGCCGTGGCCGGCCAGGTCTCGCTCGAGGACCTGCCCAAGCTGGCCGAAGCCGGCTTCAAATCGATCCTGTGTGCGCGTCCGGACCATGAAGAGCCCGGTCAGCCGACCTTTGCGGTGATCCAGGCCGCGGCCGAGAAGGTCGGGCTCAAGGCCGTGCATATTCCGGTGAGCGGCATGCTCGGCGAAGGCCAACTGATCCGCATGGAAGCCGCGCTCAAGGAGCTGCCGATGCCGATGTATGGCTATTGCCGCTCCGGCGCGCGGGCCGGCTCGCTCTACGGCGCGATCAAGAACCGCTAAGGGGAGGCAGGCAAGACCATGGAAATCGACCTGCTGCACATGCTGCTTGGCGTGCTGTCGGGAAGCCTGGTGGGACTGAGTCTCGGGCTGTTCGGCGGCGGCGGGTCGATCCTGGCCGTGCCTCTCCTCGTCTACGTGGTCGGCGTCACCGATGCGCATACGGCGCTCGGGACGGCGGCCGTCGCCGTCGCGGCCAACGCGGCGGCAAATCTCCTGGGTCACGCGCGGCGCGGCAATGTGCGCTGGCGCTGTGGCCTGATGTATGCGACGGCCGGCATTGGCGGCGCGCTGCTCGGCTCGACGCTGGGCAAGGCGATCGACGGCGAACGGCTGCTGTTCCTGTTTTCCATCCTGATGCTGGGTGTGGCCGGCATGATGTTCTTCCGCCGCAAGGCCGAGGGCAATCCGAGCGTGGCGTGCGGCATCGAGTCGGCGCCAAAGACCGTGACCTATGGCTTCGGTTCGGGCGCCGTTTCGGGGTTCTTCGGCATCGGCGGCGGCTTTCTGATCGTGCCGGGGCTGATGGCGGCGACCGGCATGCCGATGCTGCATGCCGTGGGCTCGTCGCTGGTGGCAGTGACGGCGTTCGGCCTGACGACGGCCGGCAACTATGCCATTTCGGGCTTTGTCGACTGGGGCCTGGCAGCCGCGTTTCTGGCCGGAGGCGTTGGCGGCGGGCTGGTCGGCAGCATGGGCGCGACAGCCCTCGCCAGGCAACGGGGGCTGCTCAATGCCCTGTTCTCGGCGCTGATCGTGGTTGTGGCGCTCTATATGCTCTGGCGTTCGGCCATGGCGCTGCTGGGCGCCTGATCCTCAGGACGAGATATATTCCTTGAGTGCCGCAGCTTCCTGCTCGGCTTCCTCGATCTTGCGCTTGACGACGTCGCCGATCGACACGATGCCGACCAGCTTGCCGCCGTCGACGATCGGGATGTGCCGGATGCGATAGCGGGTCATCTGCTCCATCAGGTCCGAGATTTCGGCACCGGGCGGGCAGGTGATCACGGTGCGGGTCATGATGGACGACACCGGCGCATCCAGCAGCTTCTGCGGGTCATCGCCAAGATGCCGGACGACATCGCGCTCGGAGAGTATGCCGGCAACGCTGCCGCTGTCGTCGACCACCACCACGGCGCCAATGCGGCGCGTATTGAGGGTCTTGACCGCCTCGGAAACCGGCGCGGTGGTGGGGACGGTGAAAACCTCCGTCCCCTTTGATTGAAGGATATTGTCGACTTGCATCGGTAGTCCTCCTCTTCCTCCAGGGCAGTGTGCGCCCATGAGCGGGAGAGGGCAAGTCTGGAGGCCGGGCCCGCGCGGGCCCGGCCGCAGGCTCAGTTCTTGAGGGACTGCTTGTCGGTCTGGGTCTCGGACATGGCCCCGTCGTCGGGGCTCATGGCGTCGGAGTCGTCGGACGTCTCCTCATCCATGGCGTCGTCGTCGACCATGCCGCCCTTGGGCAGCTCGATCGCCTTGTCGGCGGGACGGGCATCGCCGGACGCCGCGGCCTTGATGCCGATCTGACCGGAGAGCAAAGCCGGGTTCTCGCTGGCTGCCATCAGCAGGGGCAAGGCAATGCCGGCCTCGTCATTGGCGGTCAGCGTGACGATCACCTTGGGCTTGGACTTGACGAACGTGGCCATTTCCTCGCTCGCCGCCATGGCTTCGGGCGTGGTGCCGATCAGGCCGAGAATCATGGCCTGGGCAAGCCCGGCCATGCCGACGCGCATGACATTGGGGTCCTGCCCCTGTTCGGCGGCGGCGACTGCCATGAGCAGGCCGGAGAGGCCGCGATCATCGAGGTCGAAGGTGATTTCCTTGAGTGTGAGGCCCATGGCCGCCGCCAGGGCGACATTGTTGTTGTCCGAGAACAGCTGCTCGGTGGCGTTGCCGAGCACACCCGAGACCTTGATGGTGCCGAGATCGGCGCCGTCGATGGAGATGGCATCGATGACGATGGTGCTGTTGCCGCGGTTCCAGTGCAGTTGCACATCCTGGCTGAGGTCGAGCTGGTCGATGCCCATGACGCTGAGCAACTTGCCTTCCTTGCCGGTCGCCGGCACCTGCACCAGCAGGTTGTTGGTGGTGACGCCGATATTGGACGGCAGGCCGTTCACATAGTCGGCGAGGCTGACATCGAGGCTGCCCAGGCTGAGCTGGACACGGTCGCCCGGCTTTTCCGGATTGGGGATGTCGAGCGCCAGGTCGGCAAGCGACATGCCTTCGATCGCCGGGACGAGCTTGCGCCAGTTTTCCTGGAACCAGGCTTCGGTCAGTTCCAGCGGTGCAGCCTTGAGCGTGGCAATGGGGGCCGAAAAGTCCATCGGCTTCCAGGTGAGGTTGCCCAGCGACATGCTGCCGGCATCCTTGCCGGTCACGTCGACGGCAACGTCATTGATAGCAAAGTGCGGGTAGATGCCGGGCTCGAAACCGCCGAACTCGGCGTCGCCGCTGCTGACCTTGATGGTCCCGCCTTTGCCGTCGTCACCCGAACAATCGAAGCTGCCGCCGATCATCGGGGTCGACTGGAAGGCCGTCAGGATATCGATGTAGAAGTCGATGAGCTTGCGCACGACGGCGGGAGGCGGGGCCTCCTTGTCCTCGACGCTGGCGATCATGGTGGCGAATTCGGTGAAGCTCACCTTGAGCGGGCGGGCCTTGAATTCGTCGACGCCAGCGCCGCCAATGTCGCAGGAAAAGCCCGGGCCTGACATGCTGGCGCCTTCGAAGGCAAAATCGTCATAGACGGTCTTGAATTCGTCCGAGGCGGTCGGCGAGCCGAGGCCGTAAAAGGCCAGCAGGGCGCCGATATCGAAGTTGCTGGTCGACATGGTGCCGACGTTCAACGTCGTGCCGTTGCCCATGCCAACGACACTGGAGCCGACCTCGGCCGATCCGGCAACGCCGTCGACGACGTCGGACAGGACGATATCGGAATAGACCACCGTGGTCTTTTCGGTGCCGCTGCCATCGGAATTGGGCAGGTCGTAGGTCACCGCGATTTCGGGAATGGAGATTTTGCCGGCATCGAGCTCGGCCAGCGAACTGGCGGTAGTGGCGAAGTCACCGGTGAAGATGCGGCGGATCTGCGCTTCGGTCAGGTTTGTGTTTGTTGCCTCCACCGTCGGTACAGACAGCTGGAAGGGGCCAGTCGTGGTAATGCCGGTGACTGTAACGTCCTCGGCATGTGCCGGAATGGCGAGAGCGAGCGTAAGTAAGGAGACTGCTGCCAGCGACGTGGCGCGTAGACCCATGAGCATGTGATGTTCCCTCAGTTGCACATAGTTAGTCGTCGGTGTCCCTGACCGCTCCCGCCAACCCCTGCGACGGTCAGAGTAACACTCCTGAAGCGCGCCTACGGCAGAATCGAGGCCGCAGGCATGCGCCCAGCGTCTTTATCGGCTGCAACTGTACGGAAAATGAACAGCAACGTCCGCTTCAGCCTTCGCCGTGACCCGGCTTCCATTCGCTGAGAACGCGCAGCGGCTTGTCGTCGCTCATCTTGAGCGGGCCGCGCAGGGCGAGGCGAGTCGCCTCGAACAGCATGGCCAGCACCAGAGCGACCAGCGGCACGAGCAGCAGCAGAACGCCGCCATCGACCGAACCCACTGAAAAATCAATGGAACTTGTATCGATGGGGAACAGCCCAAGCAGCATGGCCGTGCCCGCCAGAACAAAGGTCAGGGAGAAGGAGATGACCGTGACAGTGGTCAGGGCGCGCCGCCGCGCATTGGCGAGAAACTTCATGAACCGGTACTCACTCAGGTTGGGTGTTCACAACGCAGTGAACCAGATCAACTCAATGCGGATTTTGTTCGTAGCTGTTGAGGTGAGGCGCGTACCATTTTGAGGCGCCTTTGCGGCAGCACCCGCCGCGCCAACAGCAAGGAGGGGAGCATGAGATCTCTCTCGACACCTTTTCGCGTCTGGTTTGCGTTCCTCATCATGATCTTCGCGGTCACGCCGCTCGCCGCGCAGGACGCGGCCGGGCCGACGCCATGGCAGGACAGCATCAGCGGACAAATCCAGGCTTTCCGCGATCGTGACGCCAAAGCCGCGCTCGGCTATGCCGGCAAGAACTTCCAGGCCGCCTTTCCATCTCCCGAGTCATTCTACGTGTCGATCATGGGTTCCGGTTACGCACCGATCGGCCTGTCGCTGTCGCACAGCTTCGGCGCCTTCCAGAAGGTTGGAGAGACCGGCGTGGCGCAGGTGGTCAAGTTCGTAGGGTCCAAGCAGGAACTGTACGAAGCGGTCTACCTACTGACCGAGGAAGAGGAGGGCTGGCGCGTGCAGGGCGTGCAACTGAGCAAGACGGCGGCGGTGAGCATCTAGAGTCCGCGGACGACCGGATGTCAGCCATAGATCCGGATCACTAGGGCAATTTCCGTTATTGTGACGGAAATTATATATAAACACCGGATGAATGCCGGCATCAGATCAGGTTCAACAGAGTCTCTCTAGAACGAGGCAGTCGCTGCGTAGCGACAAGCAACCCCTGGAGATTTCAAATGATCCGTACCTCTGCTGCCACCGCCCTCGTTCTGCTGATCAGCCTTTCCATGACTGGCGCCGCCCCTGCGGTGAGCCTTGGCGGCAAGATGCCGCCCTACAATCCTGGTGCCAAAGGCCAGGCGACGAGCCCCGGCGATGCGTTCTATCCCACCGTCGCCAAGGTCGACACACGGGTCGAGTGCGAGGCGACGGGTGGCACGCCGAAGCGCCGGTTCGATGGCACCGAGTTTGTCTGGGTGTGTGTCCAGTAGCGCCAACAGCTTTGCGCCTTGAGGCCGGCCCGAACGTGCCGGCCTTTGCCACGCAGAACTGCCATAGGGTCGCCCCTTTCGGAGCGGCCGGGTCGGCGTTCACCTTGGTGAATGCCAAGTGAATAGCCGCCACCAAAGCCATTCAGTTGCCGGTCTCTAGACAGGCCCCATCGCAACACCGCGATGCAGACCTCTTGTCAGGACCCTTGAAATGAAAAAGCTCGTCGTCGTTGCCCTGGTGGCTCTCGCTGCGTCTTCTCTTGCCGTCAACACGGCGTCAGCTTTCGTGCCGACCAAAAATTTCGTCTACCAGTTCACGGTGTCCAAGGGCGCGCAGACGGGTGAGGCAACGCGCCCGGGCGACGAGTTCCACGCCGAGCGCCCGAGCGTCAGCCCGCGTGTCGCCTGCCTGGCCGCCGGTGGGACGCCAAAGCGCACATTCGACGGTTCCGACTTTGTCTGGGTTTGCCAGCAGTAGATCCGGCCGAAGCACTTTCCGGCCGGCGGTTCCCTTGCGGCGCCGCCGGTTTTTGTTGCGGGACAGGTGGCGAGGCCTTAGGAAACCCCCGATATCCGAGGGAGAAAATCATGGGTTTCCTGTCCGACGCGCTGGGTCGCATCCAGCCGTCCGCCACTGTTGCCATCAATTCCAAGGCCGCCGAAATGAAGCGGGCCGGGCAGGACGTGATCTCGCTGGCTGCAGGTGAACCCGATTTCGATACGCCCGAGAACGTGCGGAATGCCGCCATTGCCGCGATCAACTCGGGCAAGACGCGCTACACGGCGGTCGACGGGATTCCCGAACTCAAGGAAGCGGTGGCGCAAAAATTCCGGCGCGACAACAAGCTCGATGTCACGGCGGCTGACTGCTTTGTGGCGGCGGGCGGCAAGCAGATCATCTTCAATGCGCTGATGGCGACGCTCAATGTCGGCGACGACGTGGTGATCCCGGTGCCGTACTGGGTGAGCTATCCCGAGATCGTGCGGCTCTGCGACGCCAATCCGGTGCTGGCGGTGGCGGACGCCTCGAAAGGCTTCAAGCTCAAGCCCGAGGTGCTGGAGCAGGCGATCACCCCCAGGACCAAGTGGCTGATCCTCAACACGCCGTCCAATCCGACCGGCGCCGCCTATACGCGCGACGAGCTGCGCGGACTGGCCGACGTGCTGCTGCGGCACCCGCAGGTGCACATCCTCACCGACGACATCTACGAAGTGCTGGTCTATGACGGCGGCAGCTTCGCCACCATCGCGGAAGTCGAGCCGCAGCTGCAGGCGCGGACGCTGACGATGAACGGCGTCTCCAAGTCGCATGCCATGACCGGCTGGCGCATCGGCTATTGCACCGGGCCCAGGCCGCTGCTGGGCGCGATGAACAAGCTGCAGAGCCAGTCGACCACCAACCCGAGCTCGATCTCGCAATGGGCGGCGGTGGAAGCGCTGAACGGGCCGCAGGATTTTCTCAAGGAGTGGCGCGCCATCTTCCAGGATCGCCGCGACCTGGTAGTGAAGGGGCTCAACGCCAATACCGGGCTCGAATGCCTGACGCCGGAAGGCGCGTTCTACGTCTTCCCGTCGGTCGAGAACCTGCTGGGCAAGACGTCGGGCGGCGGCACGAAGCTGGCGACAGACGAAGATGTGGTGCTGGCGCTGCTGGCCGAAACCGGGGTGGCGCTGGTGCATGGCACGGCCTTCGGGCTGCCGGGGCACATGCGGCTGAGCTACGCCGCGGCCACCAGCCAACTCGAGGATGCGGTCAGCCGCATCCAGGATTTCTGCCACAAGGTCAGCTGATGAACGAGCCATCCTCCGAGCTCGAAGCCTATTCGCAAGGCCTGCTGATGACCGGTGACGGTCATTCGATCTTCTGGGAAGAGGCGGGCAATCCGGCGGGCATTCCGGCGCTGACGCTACATGGCGGGCCGGGCTCGGGCTTTTCGCCTTCAGTGCGCCGGTTTTTCAATCCGGCGCAATATCGCGTCTTCAGCTTCGACCAGCGCAATAGCGGGCGGAGCCGGCCAAGCGCCGGGCGACCGGAGGTCGATCTCTCGACCAATACGACATGGCACCTGGTCGCCGATATCGAGCGGCTGCGCGAACTGATCGGGGTCGAGCGCTGGGTGATTTACGGCAATAGCTGGGGCACGACGCTGGCGCTGGCCTATGCCGAGATGCATCCCGAGCGGGTTGCGGGAATGGTGCTGCAGGGCGTGATGACGACGCGGCAGAGCGAGATCGACTGGCTCTATCGCGGACTTGTGGCGGAGCTGCCGGAGCAATGGTCGGCGTTTCGTGCCGGCGTGCCCGAGGGGACGGACGAAAGCGGGCTGCTTGCCGCCTATAACGAGCTGATGTTCGATGCCGACGCTGCAGTGCGCGACAAAGCGGCCGAGGACTTCCATCGCTGGGAGGCGGCGGCACTGCTGGCCGAGCCGGGCGGCACGTGGCCGGAGCGCTGGAACGATCCGGCCTACCGGCTGGCGCGCGGGCGGATCGTGACGCACTATTTCCGCCACGCGGCGTGGCTGGAGGACGGGCAATTGCTGCGTGACGCGGGGCGTCTCGAGGGCATTGCCGGGGTTCTGGTGCAGGGCACCAGTGACCCGCAGGCGCCTGTCCATACGGCGCGGGAGCTGGCGGCGGCCTGGCCGGAGGCCGAACTGGTGCTGATCGAGGGCGCCGGTCACTCGACCGATCATGCCGCAATGGCCGAGGCGGTGACGGCGGCGCTGGACCGGATGGCCGAGACCATCGTGCAAAAGCAGGAGACGGCCGGCTAGAGGTAGCTCATCAGGCTCATCTTGTCCCCGCTCTCGCTGTCGCTGTCCGAGCTGGTGTCGTTCCACCACGCGCTGCTGCTGCTGTCGGAACTGCCGGTGTTCCACCATGAGCTGTTGCCGGTGGTTGAGCCGAGCATGGACGCGAGCTTGCTGGACGACTGATAGCTGGCGACGGCGGCGGCATAGAGGTTGTCGGACCAGCCGGCGGCGGCGCGCTCCTCCGTGCTCATGGCGCCATAGAGCGAGATGACATTCTGCGAGAAGCCGGCCGGGTTGCTGACGGCATCGGCGGAGTTGAGCGCGGCCAGCACGGCGGCACCGGTGCGATTGCGCATTTCGGAACGGGCCGCGCGGGTCTCGGCCTCCGAGAAGGCGTTGTCGGTATTGAGCGCTACGGCGGCCAGCGAGCGGCTGTCGAAATCCTTGAAATTGGCGGCAGTGCCGCCGGCGGCATATTGCGCGTCGAGCGTGGTGCGAGCATCGGCGCCGACATCGGCAATCGAGCGCAACTCGCCGGTTTCGCCGGCGGCAAGGCGCTCCATGTAGTCGTTGACCGGATCGTTGCTGAAGGTGCCGGGCAGGGTGCCCGGATCGGTCTTGAGCTTGGCGATCATCTGCACGATGGCCTTGCGGGCGTCCGCATAGCCGCTGCTGGCCTTTTCCTCGGGGCCCATGGCGTCGAAATGATCGAGCGCTGCGGCATAGAGCCCGTCGACCTTGCCGGTGACGCGGCCGACCGCCGTGGGGCCGGCGAGGGCCTGGTCGAAGCGGGACTGCAGTTCGGCCTGCGCCGACTTCTGTTCGTCGGCGGTGCAGCTCTGGCCGGCGTTGATGCTCATGGCATAGAGCTCGCGACGATCGACCTTGGAGAGATCGACAGCGGGCTTGCCGTTTTCGCCCAGCGGGCTGGTGAGCCTGGCGTCGCTGAGCAGCTGATCCATGGTGGCGCGCGCCTCGGCGATCACCGTGGCGAAATCCTTGATCGTCATGGCTGCCCTGGCGGCATCCGACAGGGTGATGGTGGTCGCCCCCGACTGGCTGGAGCCGTAGTTCGATGCGGCCGCTGCAGTGGTCTTGGCCTGGCTCTGCGTGCTGGCGAGCAGACTGGCATAGCTCGAGGTGTAGCTGCTGGTGGCACTGATCGACGTCATGGCGCATCTCCGGATCGCTCAGGCGATGAGATGCATCAGCCGTGCCAGAGTCGAACTGCGCGAAATCAATGGCTTACGGCTGGGTGCTGGCATGCAGATTCAGTCGCGCGGCAGAATCTGCCGGGGCAATCGTGCCGGGCAGGGTGCAGGCGCTGCCGAAAAAGAAAGACCCCGCTCGAGGGGATGAGCGGGGTCTTCGGGTCACTGCCGAAGCGGTGACCATTGAGAGGAGCGGCCAGGGAGGAGGAGGAGGCCGCAAGCTCTTGAGGCCAATATCTCCCGGGCGTGATGCCGGTACAAACGCTGGCTCGGAACGGCTGCCATGCATTTTCTGCAAGTACGGCACTTTGTCCTTCGCGCCGGTCGCGAAAAAAAGGCCCCATCCGAAGATGGGGCCTGAATGACTAGGACCGGAGTCCAAATCCAAAGTATGGCAAATGGACGAGGGAGGAGGATACGCCATTTGCCGGTGGGCATCACTCCAGGGAGGAGGAGAGGAGCTTTGCCCGCGTGTCGCAGTCGTGAACCGAGGGAGGAGGATACGGGTCACGTCACATCGACAAGGAGGAATATGCCTATGATAACGATTGTCAGCAATGGGACTTCCCTCATGTCAGCCATGCATTTCTCGCAGGGATTGGTCAGCATGTCTGACCTACGAAACGACGTGGCGGCGATTGCCGCCAGCCTCATCCAGCCCGAAAAAAGAAAGGCTCCGCTCGAGGGGGAGCGGAGCCAAAGTTGCAGGCGCAGAGCGCCCACAAGGGAGGAACACACGACGAGCGCGGGAGGGAGGAGGAGCGCTCAGCCGATGTCTGCGGCGCATATAGGTCCTAGATGCTGACCTAACAATGGCGAGGGCGGTCATGGCAGCTATGCGCGAGGCGCATGTCTGTGGGGGCTGTGCACGTCGCAGCTGTGTCAGTCGCTAAACGCGCCCTGCAGGGCCTCGCTCAGTGTGCCGCCGACGGTGTAGCGCACGTTGCTGATGCGCCAGACGGCGGACTGGGGGTCGTCAGGGTGGGGCGCGGCGGTGAGCTCGAGCGTATCGGAGAAGTCGGCGCCGGGGGCCGAGGCAAAGCCGTAGCTGATGGCGACGAGGGCGGTGGAGCCTTCGGTGGCGATGCTGCCAAGGGTACAGGTGTCGATGGCATCGGGGAAACTGCTCCACGGCACGCCGTCGCCAAGCGACGGCTTCTCGTCCGGATAGGCCCGGGCGATAGTGTCATTGCGGGCCTGCGCATAGGCGATCAGGGTCCGCAGTTCGGCGCTGAGCACACCGGAGAGAACGGCGTCGTCGTCGCCGAGGCGGGAGATGCAGAAGATTTCGCCGATCTGTTGCGGCGCCACCGTCGCAGCCTGGGCGAATGCAGGGGCAGGGAGCAGTGGCAGGCACACAAGGGCAAGGGCCAGACGACGCATGGGAGTTCTCCGGGATGTGGTCCCCGGGACCTAGACGTACCCGCCTGAACCGCCGATGAAGGGCGCTAGAAGCTCCACTCCCTGGCCTTGCCGACGATGAAGTCGCGGAAGACGCCGACGCGCTTGGAGTTCTTGAGCGCCGGCGGATAGACGAAATAGGCTTCGTAGGCGGGGATCTCGATGCCGCCGAGGACGCGCTGCAGGTTGGCTTCATTCTCGGTGACGTAATCGGGCAGCATGGCGATGCCGATGCCGGCACGGGCGGCCTGCATCATGCCGTAGATGGCGTTGACCTTCATGGACGCGCGGCGCGGCGAGGAATCGGGGCGGCCGAGGCGCTCGAGATAGTTGATGTCGCCCAGATAGCTTGGCACAGGTTCGCCAAAGGCGATGATGCGGTGCTTGTCGAGTTCCTCGACCGACTTGGGCTCGCCGTTCTGCGCCAGATATTCCTTGGACGCGTAGAAGTGGTTGTGCACGGTGAACAGCTTGCGCTGGATCATCTCGGACTGGTTCGGGCGATGCAGCCGGATGGCCACATCGGCCTCGCGCATGGCGAGATCGAGCTCGGCGTCGTTGAGTTTGATCTCGATCTGGATGTCCGGATAGAGCAGCAGGAACTCGTGAATGCGCGAACTCAGCCAGGTCGAGCCGATGCCGACCGTGGTGGTGACCAGCAGCGGCCCCGTCGGCACGTCCTGGCTGTCGGACATCTGGGTCTCGACCTGCTGCAGTTCCCAGTGCATGCGATGGGCGGTGCGGAACAACTGCTCGCCGACTTCGGTGAGCACGAGGCCCCGGGCATGGCGGATGAAGAGCTTGAGCCCGAGGTCTTCCTCGAGCGCCGAAATCTGCCGGGAAACGGCAGACTGGCTCATGTTCAGCTTTTCGGCCGCGTGGGTGAAGCTTCCCGATTCAGCAGCAGTGTGAAAGATGCGAAGCTTGTCCCAATCGAGCATTACTCTGCCGCCTCGGCCAGGTCGTGCTCGGCAAGGAAGCGCTCGGCATCGAGCGCGGCCATGCAGCCCATGCCCGCGGCGGTGACCGCCTGACGGTAGATGTCGTCGGTCACATCGCCGGCGGCGAAGACCCCGGGAATGTTGGTCTGGGCGCTGCCGGGCACGGTCTTGAGATAGCCGCCGGGCTTCATGTCGAGCTTGCCGGCGAAGATGGCGGTGGCCGGCGAATGGCCGATGGCGACGAACACGCCGTCGACTGCCTTGTCGGTGACATGGCCGGACTTGGTGTCTCGGATCTTCACGCCCTTGACCGAGGGCGGCATGGTGTCGCCGAACACTTCCTCGATCTCGGCATTCCAGATGACCTCGATCTTGGGGTTCTTGAACAGGCGCTCCTGCAGGATGCGTTCGGCCCGGAACTCGCCGCGGCGGTGCACGACGGTGACCTTGGAGGCGAAATTGGTGAGGAATAGGGCTTCCTCCACGGCGGTGTTGCCGCCGCCGACGACGACCACTTCCTTGCCGCGATAGAAGAAACCATCGCAGGTGGCGCAGGCACTTACGCCGAAACCCTGGAACTTGGATTCCGATTCGAGCCCGAGCCAGCGGGCCTGGGCGCCGGTGGCGATGATGACGCTGTCGGCCGTGTAGACGGTGCCGCTGTCGCCGGTGAGGCGGAACGGACGGTGGTCGAAATCGACCTCGACGATCATGTCGTTGACGGTCCTGGTCCCGACATGTTCGGCCTGGGCCTTCATCTGCTCCATCAGCCAGGGGCCCTGGATGACGTCGGCAAAGCCGGGATAGTTCTCGACATCGGTGGTGATGGTGAGCTGACCGCCCGGCTGAATGCCGTTGATCATGACCGGCTCAAGCATGGCGCGGGCCGCATAGATGGCGGCTGTGTATCCGGCCGGTCCGGACCCGATGATGACGACCTTGGCGTGCATTTTGACGCTCCGCACACGAGACAAAGGAGAGTTGCACTAAAGTAGGTTGTTCCGGAGGGCGCTTTCAAGGCGACAAAGCCACACGGGCCTACCGGAATGACAAGGACTCACCGAAAAGACTCGCTTTGCGGCTCCTACCAGCAAAAAAAAACGCTGCTAGTCGAGCGCTGCCAGCGTACGACCAACGAATCACCACTCTTGGAAATCCTGCGTACGGTGAGTTTCGAAATCGGAGAACCTCCGGGGCGGACGTCATCCGCAGGACATTCCATAATAACCACGTCCTAAATACAGTTGGTCACAACGAATATTGCGGTTCCTCGCAGACTGCGGTATCCTCTCTTGAACAGTTGTGAGGATAAGAATGGCAATTCTTCCGATCACGGGCAGCTTTGCTGCCATAAGTCCAATTCTGGAATATCTTAGGCCAAGTCGATCTCCATATTTTATTCCGGCTGCTGTAGGCGCGGTGCTCCTGTCGAGATTTATCCTTGGGCTAGAGCCCCGGTTCGACAAGAACATGTTCTTGATCAATACTCAGATGTTTCTTTTGCCCACAATTTTGGTTTTTCTGGCGTTTTCTATACTATCTGTGAATTATCATGACCCCAACCTTTCCAAGGAGGGTGGTCTGACAGATGTGGAGGTCGTTGCCGAGATAGATGGGCAGTTAAAGTTCGCAAGAGCGATGGGGATTGCGGTGGCTTTGAGTTGTCTCTATTGGCTACAAATACTAGGTCCAGTTGACAAGCCGTTTTCTATCGCTGCGTATATAATAACACTTCTTCATCTATCGACATTTTTATTGTATATGCTTCTATATAATATCAGAGAAGAAGATCCTAGAAGGTACGCGTTTTTCCAAGTTGCGGCTTTAATGAGTATCGTTCTTGTCGTTGGCGTCCTTGCATCTAGCGCTATAGATACCGATGACGGCAGTCCGTTTACTAATTGCTTGGTGGAGTTCAGTGTGACTGCGTCGGGAATTTCTGATGGCGCGGCAGTAAAGGGTCAAGAAGTTATTTCAAGTTCAAGTTGCACTGGTTCTTCTGGCGCAGACCACAATAACTTCGCGATGGACGAAGAGGGATTCAACATTGAGAATCAGACGCCACAACGGCGTCTGGAAGCGCTGGACCCCATGTTTGTGATTGCTGCCAGCTTCGCAGCGCTCTGGCTCTTTTACGAGTGGTTCTGGGTTGGGTTCTTTCGCAATGCTATCCGAGTCAGCGTCACCGTGCTCGATGACGCTGATCGAAAAGAGAAGGGAAAGAAAAATTCCTGAAAATCCTCAGATGTACTCGACCTGGAGGATCTCGTAGCCGCGCGCGCCACCGGGCGCTGCGACTTCGATGGCGTCGCCGACCGACTTGCCAATCATGGCGCGGGCGATGGGAGACGAAATCGAGATCCGGCCGTTGCTGGCATCTGCTTCTGCGTCGCCGACGATCTGATACTGCTTTTCCTGCTCGGTATCCTCGTCGATCAGCTTGACCGTGGCGCCGAACTTGATGGTCGAGCCGGACAGCGACTTGGGGTCGACCACTTCGGCCAGCGCCAGCAGCGCTTCCAGTTCCTGGATGCGGCCCTCATTGAGGCTCTGCTGCTCCTTGGCAGCGTGATACTCGGCGTTTTCCGACAGGTCGCCGTGGGCGCGCGCTTCCGAAATCGCGGCAATGATCGACCGACGGTCCTCGGCAGTACGGCGACGGTATTCTTCCGTCAGAGCCGCATGCCCGGCTGGTGTCATCGGGATCTTGTCCATTGGGTTCTCCAGTCAATAAGCAGCTTCCCGCCAAAGTCATCGGCTTGCACGATACGGCGACTGAGGGAAAGCCCGCTGAATTTGCCCGTGTGCGCTGCGTCGGTCAAGCATGCGCCCGGCGTCAGCCCATATGGGAGTGCGGCCGGGGGTTTCAAGGGCTGCCCGACCCGCTGACCCGCGGTTGGTCCGGGACAGGAGACTACGGGCGCCGATTTACCGATTTTTTGCCACGTTGATCACCGTGATCGGCGCATTAATTGTTCTCATAGCGATCAGGCCCCAGAGTTCTTCGCAAGTTCTCGAAAGGTGGGACAAATCGTGTTCAAATTGATCGCCTGCGCCGTTTCTGTGGTGCTTTTTGCGCTGGGGACCTCGGCCAGCCTTGCGGATGACTGGGTGGCCAAACGGCTGCGCGGCCCGGTGCTGGAACTGGTCGACGGCGAGTGGGTCAAGCTGGCGCGCGGCGCTGTGGTGCCCGACGACCGGGTGATCCGCACCTTGCGCTCGGGGCAGGTCACCTTCGTGCGTGGCGCGGAAATCATCGAACTGGGCGGCGATACGCAGATCCAGATCTTCGATCGCGCCGGCAGAAACAAGTTCACCACCGTCAAACAGTATTTCGGCACGGTCGGCGTCGAAGCCGAGGTGCGCCAGGTGCAGCACTTTTCGGTGCAGACGCCCTATCTGGCTGCCGTGGTCAAAGGCACCCGTTTTGTCGTGACGTCGGATCGCGAGGGCGCTTCGGTCGATGTGCAGCGCGGGCGCGTCGCGGTGAAGGACCGGGATACGCGTCAGTCAACGACGGTCGCAGCGGGGCAATCGGCGAGTTCCTCTAACGGCACACCGCTCGCGGTGGCCGGGCAGGGGCAGTTGCCTGTCGTTTTCGACGCGAAGGGCAAACCGGTTGCAGAAGCAGGCGTCCGGATTGTGGCGAAGCTGGGCGATCCGGCATCGGCCGCCGCCGCGGCACGCGCCGCAGCGCTGGCAGCGGGTCTGAGCCCCAAGCAGGCCGAAAAGGCTGCCAAGGCGGCCGAAAAAGCGGTCGAAAAGTCCAACAAGGACTCCCAGAAAAGCTGCCGAGAAAGCCAACAAGGAAGCAGAAAAGGCTGGCAAGTACGCCGGGAAGGCGGCCGAGACAGCCAGCAAGGAGGCCGAAAAGGCCTCCGAGAAAGCGAACAAGGAAACTGAGAAGGCAGCCGAAGAGGCTTCGAAGGGAGCCGAGAAAGCGTCCGAAGAGGCTTCGAAGGCCTCCGAGAAAGCTGCAAAGGACAACGACTAGCTGCCGGGCGACCCTCTGCAAGGCTACAAAAAGGGCGTGACCCCCGCAGGCCACGCCCTTATTTGCGTCGAGATCCCTGTCTCAGGCGACAGGGGTCAGGTTGTCAGCGGCGGATTTGCCCGTGCGCTTGTCCTTGACGATCTCGTAATTGACTTTCTGGCCCTCATCGAGCCCGTTCAGGCCAGAGCGCTGAACGGCGGAGATGTGCACGAACACATCGGCCCCGCCCTCATCAGGCTGGATGAATCCGTAGCCCTTCTGACCGTTGAACCACTTAACTGTACCGGTAGCCATATAAGTCCCTCTCGCAGTCTGCCGTAGCGGTCCCCACCCCAATCGGGACGACCGCCAATCGAATTCCCGGGTAGTGACGTCAGCAGGCGCGTGTGACTCGCCAGGCACGCACAGTTGGCCCTAATATTCGACGTACTGTACTTAGCGTGAATCTTGGGAAGCGGCAATATGTCGGCGCGCATAGCTACGCTCCCGGCCGCCAATAGGCTGCCAGGTGAGACTTTGCCGCATCGCTTTCTGTCACCGCAATGCCGGAGCGGTGTCCAGGCAGAAGCAGGCAAATAGAGGCAGGCGCGTCCCGGCTCCCCTCGCTGGCCCCGAGACGCAACGATAATAGGCCCGAGTCTGCCGGGTTGGAAGCAGATTTTGCCGGACGGGGCTGGCGCGGGGTCAGCCGAAGAGCAGCTTGGCGCCGACCACGGCCAGCACAGTGGCAAGCAGGAAGCGCAGCACGCGTTCCGGCACGCGGGGTGAAAACCAGCTGGCGATCAGGATGCCGGGCACCGAGCCGACGAGCAGCGAGGCCAGCATGCCGCCATCGACATTGCCGATGGCCCAGTGCCCGAGTCCGGCGACGGCGGTGAGCGGCACGGCGTGGGCAACGTCGGTGGCAACGATCCGCAACAGCGGCAGGCGCGGATAGAGCAGCATCAGGGCGGTGACGCCGATGGCGCCGGCCCCGACCGAGGACACCGAGACGAGCACGCCGATGACGGCGCCGGTGGCGATGGTCAACGCCGTCTGGGTGCGCGGGTCGAGTTCGTTGTGCGAGCGGCTGAAGCCGAGCAGCCAGCGGCGCGCAAACAGGGTAAGGGCGGTGAGGATCAGCATGCCGCCGAGGACTTGCGCGATGAGCTTGCTGGCCGCCGGATCGGCCTCCATTCCGGACATGGTCCAGAGGGTGAGGACGGCTGCCGAGACGCTGCCGATGCCCAGCTTGAGGACGACCGACCAGTCCACATTGCGGTTGTAGCCGTGCATGAGCGTGCCGGCCGACTTGGTGAGGGCGGCATAGAGCAGGTCGGTGCCGACGGCCGTGGCCGGGTGGACATTGAAAAGCAGGATGAGGAGCGGCGTCATCAACGAGCCGCCGCCGACCCCGGTCAGGCCAACAACCATGCCGACGAAAAAGCCGCTGAGCGAGTAGAGCGGATCGATGCCGAACAAATAAGACCCCGCCCCCGCGTGCCAGTGCCGCAACCTAGCCCCGGCGCCGCTGCAAGGCCAGTAGCGCCAGTGGGAAGGGATTCTGCGCCGGGCGCGGGATCGGCAAAATCGTTCCTGATGCCGGCGGCGCGGCAGCGCCCGGAGCCGGGCGGCGGGGGATTTTTTCGTTGCAGGCCCTTCCAGTTGTCACAAGCGTTGTCTAGGAAGGTCAAAACACCGTTTTCTCAAGGGGCACCCCATGTCAGCGATCATCGATATCACCGGCCGTCAGGTTTTCGACAGCCGGGGCAATCCCACCGTGGAAGTCGATGTGGTGCTGGACGATGGCAGCTTTGGCCGCGCCATCGTGCCCTCGGGTGCGTCGACCGGCGCGCACGAGGCGGTCGAGCTGCGCGACGGCGGCAAGGCCTTCCTGGGCAAGGGCGTCACCAAGGCGGTCGACAACGTCAATACCGAGATCCTCTCCGAGATCCAGGGTCTCGACGCGCTGGACCAGCTGGCGGTCAACCAGGCGATGATCGATCTCGACGGCACGCCCAACAAGAGCCGCCTGGGCGCCAATGCCATTCTCGGCGTGTCGCTGGCAGTGGCCAAGGCGGCGGCCGAAAGCGCGGCGCTGCCGTTGTTCCGCTACGTCGGCGGGCCGAATGCGCATGTGCTGCCGGTGCCGATGATGAACATCATCAATGGCGGCGCGCATGCCGACAATCCGATCGACATGCAGGAGTTCATGATCCTGCCGGTCGGGGCTGAATCCATCGCCCATGCGGTGCAGATCGGCTCGGAAATCTTCCATACGCTCAAGAAGGGCCTCGCGGCCGACGGCCACAACACCAATGTCGGCGACGAAGGCGGCTTTGCGCCCAACCTGCAATCGGCGGAAGCAGCGCTGGACTATATCGTCAAGTCGATAGAGAAGGCCGGCTATGCCGCCGGCAAGGACGTCTATCTCGGCCTCGACTGCGCCTCGACCGAGTATTTCAAGGGCGGCAAGTACGCCATGGAAGGCGAGGGCAAGACGCTGTCGTCCGAGGACAACGCCAAATTCCTCGCGGGGCTCGTCGACAAGTTCCCGATCATCACCATCGAGGACGGCATGGCCGAGGACGACTGGGAGGGCTGGAAGATCCTCACCGACCTGCTCGGCAAGAAGGTGCAACTCGTCGGCGACGATCTCTTCGTCACCAATACCGAGCGGCTGAAGTCCGGCATCAAGATGGGCGTCGCCAACTCCATCCTGGTCAAGGTCAACCAGATCGGCTCGCTGTCGGAAACGCTCGATGCCGTCGATACGGCGCATCGAGCCGCCTATACCTCGGTGATGTCGCACCGGTCGGGCGAAACCGAGGACTCGACGATTGCCGACCTGGCGGTCGCCTGCAATTGCGGGCAGATCAAGACCGGCTCGCTCAGCCGTTCGGATCGCCTCGCCAAGTACAACCAGCTGATCCGTATCGAGGAACAGCTCGGCACCACGGCGAAATATGCCGGGCGCGATATTCTCAAGGCCTGATCGGCTTCAGCATTGATCTGACGAGCGGAGGTGCCTTGGGGTGCCTCCGTTTTCCTTTGCTCATCCGGCGCCGATGCGGGCCGCCGCGATGCGGGCGACGAGATCGCCGGGCACGGGCCTGCCGTACTTGAACTGCACCGTGTCCTTGCCGGAGCGGTAGGGGGCGATCTCTGCTTCAAGCGCCAGGTCTGGTGCCGGATAGACCGGGTAGAGGCCGACATGCTTCTTCCAGGCGCCGGCGTAGAGGTAGGTGCCGGCGTACTTGAACAGCACGATGTCGTAGCTGATGGATTCCTCGACGTCGGGCGCCACCTGGCGCAGCGTGTCGCGCAAGAGTTGCAAGACCTCGGCCGCATGCGGCTCCAGCCCGGCGATGTAGTCGGCGACGGTCTTCCGGGTTTTGCGGGGCGCCATGCCAGGTCCTCCCGTGGTCCTGCCAAGCTGTCATACCAGGCCGTTGTCGCCAATGGCCCTGATGCCTGGACAGGGGGTGCGAACAAGCCGCGCGCCAGATTGCGCTTGCTTTTGCCATCGGCTCGGGTAGATGGCGAGCGCCTTCCTCCGAGCAGTCCTTCCCGCATGCGTATCCTTCAGCTTTCCTCCGGCGACCTGGTCGCCGATCGCCGTGCTGCCTATGCCGCAGCGCTGGCGGGTGACAATGACTTTGCCGCAGCGGCAGAACTGATGGAGCAGGCCCTGGAGCTGGCGCCCGGCTGGGCGGCGGGCTGGTGTCTGCTCGGCGACTATCGCAGCGAGACCGGAGACAGCGCCGGGGCCATCGGCGCCTATCGCGAACTGGCGCGGCTCGATCATGACGGATTGTTCGGCGCGGCGCTGAAGCTGGCAGCACACGGCGCGGCACCGGCCCCGCAGGGCACCGAGATTGCCTATGTCGAAACGCTGTTCGACGACTATGCGAGCCGGTTCGAGGCCGAACTGGTGATTGGTCTGGGGTATCAGGCGCCGGTGCGGCTGGCGGAGCTGATCGACAGCGCTCTCGAGCAGAGCGGGCTGGAGCAGGTTGGGTATGTGCTCGATCTCGGCTGCGGCACCGGGCTGATGGGGGAGCGGCTGCGGCGTCGCGCCTCCTTCATGGAAGGCATCGATCTTTCCGGGGCTATGGTCGAGGAGGCCGGGCGCAAGGGCATCTACGACCGGGTGGAGAAGGCCGAACTGATGGCGCATCTGGCCAGCCATTCCGGCACGGTGGACCTGGTGGCGGCGGCCGACGTGCTCAACTATTGCGGCGAGCTGCCGCCGATCCTCGAGGCCGTGCAGCGGCGGCTGGCGCCAGGCGGACTGTTTGCCTTCACGCTGGAGCGCCATGACGGCGACGATGCCATCGTGCTGCAGACCTCTCTGCGCTATGCGCACAACGATAGTGCGGCCCGCGCCGCCTGCCTCGATGCGGGGCTGGAGATCGTCGCCTTCGAGACGGCGCCGCTGCGGCAGGATCGCGGCGTGCCGGTGGCTGGGCTGCTGGTGGTGGTGCGGCAGCCAGGCTCGGTCGGGGCTGGGCTCTCCGATCTGGCAACAGCGCTGCCGCTGGAACCAGTGCTGCCGAACTAGCGGCCGGCTTGCCGCCGCCGCCGCCGGTCGGCGGCAACGAGCGCGACGGCGACGCCGCCCAAAATGCCGGCCGAGGCAAGGGCGAGGCGCAGGGTCAACGGTTCGGCAATCAGCACGACGCCGCCCGCGGCGGCGATGGCCGGCACGGTGAGTTGCACGATACCGGCTGTGGTACGGCTCATCTGCGGCAGCACGGCATACCAGAGAGCGTAGCCCAGCCCCGAGGCAATGGCGCCCGACGCCAGGGCGTAGAGCACTGGCACCGGTTCGAGCGGCCGGCCGAGCATGCCGATGGCGAGGAGGACGATGCCGAGCGGCGCGGCGCGGACGAAATTGCCGGCCGTGTCGGCGAGCGGCGAGGTCGAACCGCGTCCCAGCAGAGTGTAGGCGGCCCAGCAGAGCCCGGAGACGACCATCAGGGCCGTGCCCATGGGATCAGGCGCGACCAGTCCGGGCGAGACCAGATAGGCCAGCGCCGCAAAGGCGATGACCACGCCCAGCCATTCGAGAGGGCTGGGGCGGTCGCCCTTGAGGATGGCCCAGCCCAGAATGCCGAGCTGCACGCTGGCAAAGAGGATGAGCGCGCCGGTGCCGGCGCCCAGCATCAGATACGCGACGGAAAACGACAGGGCATAGCCGGCCAGCGCCGCCGAGGCCGTCCAGCTGCCGGCCACGGCGGTGCGCAGTCGCGTCTGCCGGGACACGAGGAGTATCCAGAGCGTCGCCGCCCCGGCCAGCAGGCGCAGGCCGGTGAAGCTGAGCGCGTCGGCGGTACCGGCGCCCAGTGCCAGGCGGGCCAGCACCGAATTGGCGGCAAAGGCCACCATCGCAATGGCCGTGAGCGCGATGAGCTTCATGTGGGCACGTCCTCGCCAGATCAGACGCTCTTTTACGCCGAAACCGTCGGCGCGGCGACTGCGGCGGAGCGCATCGCCGGTCCATCGCGTGAGAGGCGTCGGAGCGGCTGCTTGTCCGCGCCAAGAAAAAGCCCGGAACAGCGGTTCCGGGCTTTTCAATCGGGGGCAGGGCGATCCTTACGCCAGGAAATAATCCTGCAGCGGGCGGACCGTCAGGTTGCCGTCGCGGTAGGCGATGATGCCTTCCACGGCGGCGGTGGCGCCGGGGATGGTGGTGTAATAGGGGATCTTGCCCATCAGTGCGGTGCGGCGGATGTCGCGGCTGTCCGAGATCGACTTGGCGCCGTCGGTGGTATTGATCACCAGCTGGATGCCGCCATTCTTCATCGAATCCACGATGTGCGGCCGGCCTTCGAGCACCTTGTTGACGCGGGTGGCGGCGATGCCGTTCTCGACCAGGTATTTCTGCGTGCCCGAGGTCGCCACGATCTGGAAGCCGGCGGCCTCGAGCTTGCGCGAGAAGTCGAGGATCAGCGATTTGTCGTCGTCGCGGACCGAGATGAAGGCCGTGCCGGTGCGCGGCACCTTGGTGCCGGAGCCGATCTGGCTCTTGGCAAAGGCGATGGCGTAATCGGTATCAAGACCAATGACTTCGCCGGTCGACTTCATTTCTGGTCCGAGCACCGTGTCGACGCCGGGGAAGCGGTTGAACGGGAACACGGCTTCCTTGATGGCGACGTGGTTGAGCTTTTTCTCGACCAGGCCGAAGCTGGCGAGGCTCTCGCCGGCCATGATGCGGCTGGCGATCTTGGCGATCGGCACGCCGATGACCTTGGCGACGAACGGCACGGTGCGCGAGGCACGCGGGTTCACTTCGAGCAGGTAGATGGTGCCGTCCTTGATGGCATACTGGACGTTCATCAGCCCGCCGACCTTGAGCGCGAAGGCCAGTTCGACGGTCTGGCGCTTGAGCTCGGCGATCATCTCGTCCGACAGGTTCTGCGGCGGCAGCGAGCAGGCGCTGTCGCCCGAGTGGATGCCGGCTTCCTCGATATGCTCCATGACGCCGCAGATGAAGACGTCCTTGCCGTCGGCGAGGCAGTCGACGTCGATCTCGGTGGCGCGGCTGAGATAGCCGTCGAACAGCAGCGGATTGTCGGACAGCACCGAGTTGATCTGGCCGGTCTTGTCGTTGGGATAGCGGATCAGGATATCGGGCGGCACCAGCGACGTCAGGGTGTCCTGCACATAGCCTTCGAACTCGGTGGGCGAATGCACGATCTGCATGGCGCGGCCGCCCAGCACGTAACTGGGGCGGATGACCAGCGGATAGCCGAGCCGCTCGGCAACGATGCGGGCCTGCTCGAGCGAATAGGCAATGCCGTTCTTGGGCTGGTGCAGTTCGAGCCTGCTCAGCAGCTTGGAGAACAGGTCGCGGTCCTCGGCGAGGTCGATGGCGTCGGGCTGGGTGCCGAGGATCGGCACGCCGGCCTTCTGCACCGCTTCGGCAAGGTTGAGCGGGGTCTGGCCGCCGAACTGCACGATCACGCCGTGCAGCGTGCCGTTGGACTTTTCGGTCTCGAGGATCTCGATGACGTCTTCCTCGGTGAGCGGCTCGAAATAGAGCCGGTCGGAGGTGTCGTAGTCGGTCGAGACGGTCTCGGGGTTGCAGTTGACCATGATGGTTTCATAGCCGGCCTCCGACAGGGCGAAGGCGGCATGGCAGCAGCAATAGTCGAACTCGATGCCCTGGCCGATGCGGTTGGGACCGCCGCCGAGGATGACCACCTTCTTGCGGTCCGAGGGGCGTGCCTCGTCGGCCACGGCGCCGGCGAACGGCGTTTCGTAGGTCGAGTACATATAGGCGGTGGGCGAGGCGAACTCGGCAGCCGAGGTATCGATGCGCTTGTAGACCGGCCGGACGCCGAGGCTGAGGCGCAGGTCGCGGACGTCCTTGGCCTTCTTGTTGGCGAGGTCGGCCAGCCGGCGATCGGAAAAGCCCATGGCCTTGAGGCTGCGCAGCACGCTGGCGTCCTCGGGCAGGCCGAATTCGCGAACCTTCTTTTCGGTATCGATGAGGCCCTGCATCTGCTCGAGGAACCACTTGTCGATCTTGCAGGCGTCGTAGATGTCCTGAACGCTCCAGCCCAGCCGCATGGCCTCGGCGACATAGAGCAGGCGCTGCGGCGTGGCGGTGGAGATGGCGGCCGCGACGGCGTTCTCGTTGTCGTCCTCGGCGGCACCGGGGACATAGCCGGGAATGCCGACCTCGTTGAGCCCGGTCAGCCCGGTTTCGAGCGAGCGCAGCGCCTTCTGCAGGCTTTCCTGGAAGGTACGGCCGATGGCCATGGCCTCGCCCACCGACTTCATCGAGGTGGTCAGCCGGTTGTCGGCGCCGGGGAACTTCTCGAAGGCAAAGCGCGGGATCTTGGTGACGACATAGTCGATGCTGGGCTCGAAGCTGGCCGGGGTGGCGCCGCCGGTGATGTCGTTTTCCAGTTCGTCCAGCGTGTAGCCGACGGCCAGCCGCGCCGCGACCTTGGCGATCGGGAAGCCGGTGGCCTTGGAGGCCAGTGCCGAAGAGCGCGACACGCGCGGGTTCATCTCGATGACGATCATGCGGCCATCATCGGGATTGATGGCGAACTGCACGTTGGAGCCGCCGGTCTCGACGCCGATCTCGCGCAGCACCGCCAGCGAGGCGTCGCGCATGATCTGGTATTCCTTGTCGGTCAGCGTCAGGGCCGGCGCCACGGTGATCGAGTCACCGGTGTGGACGCCCATCGGGTCGAGGTTCTCGATCGAGCAGATGATGATGCAGTTGTCGTTCTTGTCGCGAACGACCTCCATCTCGTACTCTTTCCAGCCGAGCACGCTTTCCTCGATCAGCACCTCGTCGGTGGGCGAGGCATCGACGCCGCTTTCGACGATGTTGAGGAATTCTTCCTTGTTATAGGCAATGCCGCCGCCGGTGCCGCCGAGGGTGAAGCTCGGGCGGATGATGCAGGGCAGGCCGATGACTTCGAGCGCCTGCAGCGCCTCGATGGTGTTGTGGGCCAGCATGGAGCGCGGCGTCGACAAGCCTATCTTTTTCATGGCATCGCGGAACAACTCGCGATCCTCGGCCTTGTCGATGGCTTCGGCGGTGGCGCCGATCATCTCGACGCCGTATTTTTCCAGCACGCCCATCTTGCGCAGGCTGAGGGCGCAGTTCAGCGCCGTCTGGCCGCCCATGGTCGGGAGCAGGGCGTCAGGTCGCTCCTTCTCGATGATCTTGGCCACCACTTCCGGGGTGATCGGCTCCATGTAGGTGGCGTGGGCAAGATCGGGATCGGTCATGATCGTCGCCGGATTGGAGTTCACCAGAATGATCCGGTAGCCCTCGTCCTTGAGTGCCTTGCACGCCTGGGTGCCGGAATAGTCGAACTCGCATGCCTGCCCGATAATGATCGGTCCCGCCCCGATGATGAGGATGGATTTGATATCGGTACGTTTTGGCATGGGCTCGTCTCGGGTCTGGCGCGCGCGAAAACACGGCGCTCTGGCGCTGGGGCAATACGGATTCTGTAGGTTAAGGCGGCGGTGTACGGACTTCAGACGCGCGAGGCAAGAGGGCAAGCGCGAAAGCGGATGATTTGGCGCACCTGCCCGGCAGGGCGGTCGGGAACTAGGTTCTGTACCCATAAAGGGGATTCCCTTTGAGTACGAAGGCTGATTCAACCTCCTGAATGGAGGTGGCGATGGCTCGATTTGATCTCAGCGATGCGGAGTGGCGGATCATTCTGCCCCTCCTGCCCAACAAGCCGCGCGGAGTGCCGCGCACCGATGACCGACGGGTGATCAACGCCATCTTCTATGTGCTGCGCACCGGCTCGCCCTGGCGCGACCTGCCGGAGCGCTACGGCCCCTATACGACCGCCTATAACCGGTACAACCGGTGGGCCAAGGCCGGGGTGTGGCTCGGGATATTCGAAGCCCTCGCCGAGCGCTCGCCGCAGTCGATGGCGCTGATCGACAGTTCGATCATCCGGGCACACCAGCACGCCGCGGGCGGAAAAAAGGGGGCCCGGATCACGCCATCGGTCGGTCTCGTGGAGGACTGAGCACCAAAATCAATGCCGTGGTCGATGGGACCGGCCTGCCGATCCGCATCATGCTCACTCCCGGCCAAGCCTCCGACAAGCAGGCCGCCGCCGTCCTCATCGAGAGCCTTACACGCACCCGCGACCTTGTTGCCGACCGCGGCTATGACGCTCGCGTCCTCATCGACCTGGCTGCGGCACGGGGAGCCCGTGCCCACATCCCCACACAGAAAGACCGCAGGGTCCAGCGCAGCATTGACCGGGGCCTCTATCGCGAACGCAATCTGGTCGAGCGCTTCTTCTGCAAACTCAAACACTTCCGTCGCGTCGCCACACGATTCGACAAGCTCGCCCGCAACTTCCTCGCCAGCGTTCTGCTCGCCTCAATCCCACTCTGGACCAGAAGTTATCAGTCCAAGACCTAGAGCGTCCAGCCGAAGACGTGCAGGGGCAGGAGGCCGGCGAGCCAGTCGGGGTCGGCCCAGCGGGGGGCGAGGAGCCAGCTGATGAGGCTGCTCAGGGTCGTCAGGATGAGGACGAGCCAGCGCATCCAGGAGCGGACGCGGGTCGAGGCCAGCCAGCCCAGCGTGGTGGCCAGCAGGGCCAGGGCCGGGGTCCAGGGGGCGAGGCCCCAGGAAAAGACGGCATTGCCGACCAGCACATAGAGGGGTAGGGCGATGGTCAGTACACTGGTGCGGATCTGCCGCCGCCGGTCGGGGATGGCGAGGTGCAGCGGCACGGCCAGGGCCACCAGCGCGAGGCTGAGGAGCGCCGGGGCGAGAGGCATGATGCCGCCCGGCTGCAGGGTGAAGGCGGCGACATAAGGGGCAAAGAGGAAACCGACGCCCAGGTCGTTGCGCAGCGCCATGGCGGTGACGCCGGCGACGACAATCAACAGCGGCATGACGGACACCACGAACATGGCCATGAAGGCGCCGGGCTCGCGGTTCGCCTGATTGCCGCCCGAGGTCGTGGCCACGGCGAGCACGAGAATGGGCAGCAGCGCCGCCAGCGGCGGGCCGGCGAGCAGGAGCAGTGGCAGGGCCAGTCCGTAATTGATGACGGACTGGACATCGCCCACGGCCTCCAGCCGGCGTCGCGCCGGGATCAAGGCGCCGAGCACGAGGACGAGCAGGATTTCGGGACGCGAGAAGGTGAACGAGAACAGCACCAGACCGTGCGTGGCGACGACCAGAAGCAATGCGGCCGCCATCAGTGGGGGCCAGTTGCTGGTGCAGAGCGAGCGATAGAGCAGGCTGCCGAGCAGCGCGGCCAGCGCGACATGCAGGAGGAGCAGGGCGATGGCCGGATCGAGCATCTCGCCAGGCAGGCCGGCGAGCCAGACAAGCAGCACGCGCAACAGGCTGCCCTGCTCGAAGCCGGGCAGTGCCGCCCAGAACGGGGTCGGATCGTCGACGCCGTTACCGGCCAGATTGCCGCCCACGAGCAGGATCAGCGAGGCCACCATCAGGCCGATGGGCCAGGAGGTGATGTGACGGCGTGGCGTCGCCTGGATGTGGAGCGCCGGGTTCACGGCTTTGTCTCATCTGCCGAGGACAGCATCGACCGGGTCACCGAGGACGTCCCGTGCTCGGTCTTTTCCCAGTAATGCGGATTGCTGATCAGCTGCTTGAGCGCCTTGTAGCCGGCGACGGAGTGGAGCACCCAGTAGAGCGGCAGCGTCAGGCCGACGAGGACGAGGTCGAAATAGCGCCGCTTGAGGGCGGCGATGACGCCGAAATACATCAGGAAGAGATTGCCCACGACCAGGTTGAAGGTCGCCATGGTGCCGAAGGGCTCGGGGAACAGCCAGCCGAACGGCTGCACCTGCAGCGCGAACATCAGCAGGGTAATGGCCCAGAGGATGGGATTGAGCAGCACGGTGAAGGCGGGCGCGCCGATGAAGAAGTGAAAGCTCAGAAAGCCGACGGGGCCGATGGAGCGGTAGAGATGCAGCGGATGTCGCATATGCACCAGCCAGGTCTGCATATAGCCCTTGATCCAGCGGCTGCGCTGCTTGATCCAGCTGGGCAGCACGCCATTGGCCTCCTCGAACGTGGTCGAGTTGATGACGCCGACGGTATAGCCCTCCTGGGCGAGGCGGATGCCCAGATCGGCGTCCTCGGTGACGTTGTAGGGGTCCCAGCCCTTGACCTTGCGAAGCGCCTCGACCTTGAAGTGATTGGAGGTGCCGCCGAGCGGAATGGGCACCTTGAGGCGGTCGAGGCCGGGCAGCATGAAGTCGAACCAGTGCGAATATTCCAGCGTGAACATCCGCGTCAGCCAGTTTTCGCTGCGGTTGAAGTAGTTCAGCCGGGCCTGCACGCAGGCGAGTTCGGGTCCCGCGGTGGAGAAGGCGAGGATGGCCTTCTTGAGCTGATCGGGCTCGGGCTGGTCCTCGGCATCGTAGATGGTCAGGAACTCGCCGCGGCAGAATTGCAGGGCGTAGTTGCAGGCCTTGGGCTTGGTCTTGGGCTGGCTGGGCGGCACCCGGATGATCTCGAAATTGCCGGGCAGGGCCAGCGCCTTGGCGGCCTCGATGGTCTCGTCGTCGTCTTCCTCGAGGACCAGCTTCACCTCGAGCTTGGACATCGGGTAGTCGAGCCGTTGCAGGGCGGCGGCCAGCAGCGGCAGCACCTTGGCCTCGCGATACATCGGCACCATCACCGTATAGACGGGAAGATCTCGATCGGAGACCGAGTCCACGGCCTCGGGCGAAATGACGATATCGGCCTGCCGGCTGGAGCCGACCCAGGTCAGGATGAACTTGAACAGGAAGGTCAGCGTGTAGAGGACGGTCGCAGCGGACATCAGCACGACCAGCGTGGGCAGGGGCGCGATGACCAGTGAACCGACCAGCGCGATCAGGCACAGCAGCAGGATGGTGACCTGGTCGCCCGAGAAGGTGATCTTGGCCGAATGCTCGGGTTTCCACTCGAACAGCGACTCGCGGGCAGCGTGGCTGTCGGGCTCGCGGAAGATGGCCTGGGTCTGCCAGAGAATGTCGTAGGGCGAGGTGATGACGAAATCGACGTCGTCGTAGCGGTCATCGGCCCAGGCGCGGACGTCGTCGGAGAGCGAGGTGGTGGCGATCAGCACCTTGCCGTCGCGGATGCGCCAGGGGGTCAGGTTGCGCGCCGTATATTCCTGCCGGTCGGCCAGGTCGACGAGCGCAAGGTCGCTGGGCTGCTCGAGCAGGTTGACGAAGGGCAGGCCGTGCACGTCGGCAAGCGCCTGATAGTAGTCCTGCCGGCGCACCAGGCCCTGGGCGATGAGCACATGCGCCAGATCATGCCCCCAGTCGGAGCTGTCGCGGACGGCGCCGGCCAGCTTGGCGACCGACAGCGATCCGCGCTCGACGAGGAGATCGGCAACGGCCAGCTGCAATCCGTCACCGACCGGGGAGCGGACCCGTTCCGGTGCTGAGCGTTCGCGTTGATAGGCAAGTTCCACCATCGCGCCAAGCAATCAGAAAAGACTGAAGGTTCGGTCAATTCCGCGAGCTGAAATTGCTCCGCAGCGGGTCCCGGCCGACGCCCTCAGCTCAACAGACGCCAGGTCTGGTAGGTGGCCAGCAGGGTGACGAGACTGCCCACGAGGATCATCAGCGTCCTGGCGGGGATGCGCTTGACCAGCAGGCCGGCAAGCGGCGCAGCGACGACGCCGCCGGCAATCAGTCCGCCCACCGCTGTGGCGTGGCTGAAAAAGCTCTCGGCCTCCGACCAGTGCCCGGTGAGCATGGCGATCAGGAAGGTGGCCGAGACGGTCACGGTGAGAAAGAATTCCGCCGTGTTGACGGTGCCGATGACGTAGCGCGGCGTGCCGCCGGAGCCGACGAGGGTGGAGGTCACCACCGGTCCCCAGCCACCGCCGCCAGCGGCATCGACAAAGCCGCCGACAGCGCCGAGCGGCGCCACGAGGGCAGCATTGGTCGACAGGCTGGTCTTGCGGGTGCGGAAGGCGCGATAGAAGATGAAGCCCCCCATCAGGGCGAGATAGGCCGTGATCCAGGGGCGGAGAACGTCGCCGTCGAACGAGGTGAGGACAAAGGCGCCCAGAGCGCCGCCGACCACGCCGGCCGGCATCAGCCGCCAGAATAGTTTCCAGTCGATGTTCCGGCTGGCGACGTGGCTGGTCGCGGAGGCCGCGGTGGTGAAGAGTTCGGCGGCGTGCACGCTGGCGGAGGCATAGGCGGGGCTGACGCCCACCGAAAGCAGCACGGTGGAACTGACCACGCCATAGGCCATGCCCAGCGCGCCATCGACGATCTGGGCGAGAAAGCCCACCAGGGCAAAAATGGCAAACTCTGTGAGCATCGACGGGGTTCTCCTTGGCGCGACGGAGAGCAGGCTATTTGATACTCGACCTAGTTGGTAGTCTATCGATGATGCGGCCGTTGCGAAGAAGGTGGCAGCAGGAGCATTTTCGTTCAGCGGCGCTGCGGTTGCCAGAATGCGGAGATTGCCACAGCCACCCAGCCGAGGATCATGGCGCCCCCGCCGATCGGCGCGGCGAACGGGAAGAGGGGGGTGCCGGCGCGCGACCGCATGGCCAGGTCACCGGCAAACAGGATCACCCCGACGGCCAGCACAAGCGCTGCGCCCGCGGCGACGCGGTTGTCGCGCAGCAGGCTGAGGCCGATCAGGGCCGGCGCGTGGAACAGCAGGAAATAGGCAGCGGTGGTGAGGTTCGTGTCGGCGCCGTGGCTGCCGGCAGCGGCCGCCGCGACGCCGAGGGCGCCGAACACTCCGGCCAGAGCAAGGACCATGCGGTGCATCGGGACACTCCTGTTGACGGGGTGTCCTTAGCAGACGCAGCCGGGCCGGGGAATGTGACGATCAGGCCTTGCGGCCGCGGATCTCGGCCGTGCCGGCATCGTCATCCCACTCGACGATCCAGGCGCCGCGGCTCATGCGCTCGAGTTCGGCGAAGCGCTGGGCATCGTCGGGCAGCCGCTCGCGCAAGGCGCGGTTGAGTCCCTCGGCGCCGCTGGCGGTGTAGATGGCGAGGAAATCGCTGCGGTTGATCGGTGCGTTCGACTGGCTCACGCAGGTTCCGATCAGGGATCGACAGGCGTGAGGTCGGCCTCGGCCACGACGCGTTCAAACAACTCGCCCTCGCTCTTGACGCGATAGAGCAACTGGCCGCCTTCGTGCGGCAGCAGGAAGACCACCTGGCAATCCCCGGCATTGCGGGAAATGGCGAGGCCGCCCTGCTTCATGCGCAGCCGGTCGCCGACCTTGAAGCGGTGCAGCGCCAGTTCGGGATCGATGTCCTCGAGGCTGATGGCGGGGGCGACGAAGCCCGGGGTCGCGGCGCGGGCGAGACTGGCGCGGGCGGCGGGCAAGCGACGGGTGACGGGAATGGCAATGCTCTTGATGTCAGTCTCCTGTGTCTGGTGCTGCGGCTCCTGAACCTGGATCGTCCGTCTGCGGGGCAGGGGATAACGAGGGTCGTTGTAGAGCTCGGAGATCTGTTTCATGCCGAGGCGGCGGTCGTCACATTCGATGGTGGAGACTTCGCCGGCCGGATGCGGTGTCTCGACGACGTGACGTATGGCCTCGGCGGCCGTTTGGAAACTCCGGAAGCGCAGACCGCCACGCCGCTGTGTACCGCGCCCGACATAAAGTTCGACAGGCTGCGTGTAGTCAAAAACCGGCAGTGCGGGTTCGGTTGCCCTGGTGTCAGGCATACGTCCTCCCGGGGGTAGCCGGCGCCGCCGAAGCGGCGCCCGCAAGAAGCTTACAGCTCCTGGATATTGATCGCGGACATACGGCCGTCGCGGCCGGTCTCGAGATCGTAGGAAACCTTCTGGCCTTCGGCGAGGCCCGACATGCCGGCGCGCTCCAGAGCCGACACGTGGACGAATGCGTCCTTGCCGCCATCGTTGGGCGAAATGAAGCCGAAGCCCTTGGTGGAGTTGTAGAACTTGACGGTACCTTCAGTCATATGACTATCTCTCTCAATTGAGGTCCGCAAAAACGAACGGACAAAATTTCTGCCCCGGACGACATGCCCGCGGCAGGCTAGCGTTCACAATATCAAGTGGTAGCCAATGCGCCGGAACAAACCGGCAATTCAGGTTAGCGCGTGACAGCTGCAAAACGTCTAGAGAGTATGGGCTTTTCTGGCCGCTGAAACAACCCTGAAGCGCAAATAAATCTAGACGAAGGTCGTATTCGACCCGTCCGGATGCGACAATTTTCGCTGGTCGATCAGTGGTTTGGGCCGGCCTGATTGCTCTGAGTCTGGCCGCGGCGGGTGGTCCGCCGGCCTCAGCGCCCCTCGTCGGGGATATTGAGAATGTGGCCGCAGGCCTTGCAGTGTACCGCATCGGGATCGTGCACCTGCAGGCCGCATTGCGGGCAGGGGAAACGCACCTTGTTGGGCCTGAACAGGGCCTGCGCCAGACGGACGAACAGGGTGATGCCGATGATCATCACGGTAATAGCCGTCAGCTTGCCGAAGGTCCCTTCGAGGACGATGTCGCCGTAGCCGGTGGTGGTCATGCTGGTGACGGTGAAATAGAGCGCATCGATATAGCCGGTGATGCCGCCCTCCTCGCCGACAAAGAAGGTGTAGACGAAGCCGGTCACCACGAAAATGAAGACGACGATATTGACGGTGGCACGCGCCGTTTCCTCCCAACGGCCGAGGCCCCAGCTGTGCAACGGCCGCCACAGAAAGCCCGAGCGGGAGAGGGTCCAGAGGCGCAGGACGCGCAGAAAGCCGAGATTGGCGAGGACGGCCGGCACCAGCAGCGTGGCCAGGATGAAGAAGTCGACAATCGTCGTGAGCTGGCCGAGCCAGCGCGCCAGTTTCGTGCTGGCCAGGGCGCGGGCGATGATGTCGATCGCCAGCACGGCGGCGATGAACAGGTCGATATAGAGAAAAACCGGCTCCTCGCGCCAAATCGGGGCGGAGATGAACACGGCGATGATGGCGAGATCGACGATCAGCAGGCTGTACTGGAAGCGCAGCGCCAGACTGCTGTGTCCGTAATAGAGGATGCGCAGATTGGCGCGCAGGCGCTGGAATCCGGTGCGTTCGGCGGGCCGCTGGTTGTCGTCGCTGGTCATCAAGGGCTGATCCGGGCTCCTGGCAGTGCGTCTTTCGGCAGGCGGACCTGCCGCTCGGTCTATCCCGTTCTTGAACGAGGCAAGGGGACAAGTCTATGCTACGGGCAATTGATTGAAGAAGTTGCGTTGTCCGACTGGAACAACAGGCGCAGCTGTACATTGGGCCACAGCACGTCCGGATCAGAGCTATATGAAGAACGACACGAGGTGGTTGCTGCGCGAGCGGACCGCTGCCGCACATGCCGAGGTCGACGCCGCGATCGGCGTTTTCGACGATCAGGCGGGCTATCTGCGATACCTGAAAAACCTCTACGCCTTCCGGGTCCCCATCGAGCGCTCGGTGCTGGGCTGCGCGCTGCCCCAACTGTCGAGCTATTCCATGACGGCGCTCGGCGACCATCTGGCGCAGGACATTGCCGATCTCGGTGACGTCGTGCCGGCCACCGGGACGCCCAAAATCGACTTGCACGGCGCGCGCCTGCTCGGGGTGCTCTATGTGCTGGAAGGCGCGGCGCTGGGCGCCAATATCCTCTACAGGCGGGCGCAGGCGCTGGGCTTTCACGCCACGTTCGGGGCGCGTCATCTTGCTGCGGCGGTGTCGAGCGGCACCTGGCCCCGCTTCCTCGAACTGATGGCTGCAGAGGCCGACCTCGACATCGAGCAGGCGACGCTGGCCTCGCTCGCGACCTTCGAAGCGGCGCGCAGCGCCTTCGCACTGGCTGACGCATGACCGTGCAGCATCAGGTCGACCTCACCAATTGCGATCGCGAGCCGATCCATATCCCTGGCAGCATCCAGCCGCATGGAGCGCTGCTGGCGCTGGACGGCAGCATGTCCAAGGTCTTGCGGCATTCGGTGAACAGCGCCGAAATGCTCGGCCTCGACGGTCCGCTCAATGGCACGGCGCTCGAAGTCCTGCTGGGTGACCAGCTGACCCATGACCTGCGCAACGCGCTGGCCAGCTCCGGCAACTCGTCACGCGCCGCCCTGATGCTGGCGCAGCCGATCGGCGAGGGGCTCTTCGACATCGCCGTGCACCGCTTCAAGGGCACGGTGATCGTGGAACTGGAGCGCACGACAGCGGGAGCGCCGTCGCCACTGCAACTGGCGCGCACGATGATTGCGCGGATCAGCCAGGTCAACCAGATCGAGACGCTGGTGCAGCAGGCGACACGGCAGATCCGCGCCAGCCTCGGCTATGACCGGGTGATGGTCTACCAGTTCGAGGCCGATGGCGCCGGCAAGGTCGTCAGCGAGACCAAGCGGGCCGATCTCGAGAGCTTTCTCGGCCAGTATTTCCCGGCCTCCGATATTCCGCAGCAGGCGCGGGCGCTCTACGTCCGCAACACCATCCGCATCATCTCGTCCTCCACCTACCAGGCGGTCCGGGTGGAGCCGGTGCTCGACGCCTCGGGAGAGCCGCTGGACCTGTCCTTTGCGCATCTGCGCAGCGTTTCGCCGATCCATCTCGAATATCTGCGCAACATGGGCGTCGGCGCCTCGATGTCGATCTCGATCGTGGTCGATGGCGAGCTGTGGGGACTGATCGCCTGCCACCATTACGAACCCAAGACCCTCGGCATGCCGTTGCGCGTCGTGGCGGAAATGTTCTGCGAGTTCTTTTCCCTGCACCTGGGGGCGTTGCGGCAGAAGCGCCTGCTCGACACCGCCACGCTGGCCCGTTCGAAGCTGGACCGGCTGCTGCAGCAGGCGTCGGGCGGCGATGTCGGCGAACTGCTGCGCGGCCACCTGCCGGACCTCGCGTCGCTGATCGACTGCGACGGTTATGGCCTGATGCTGAACGGCCAATGGACCGGCCACGGCGTGACGCCACCGGCGTCCGAAATCCCGGCGCTGGTGCGCCATCTTGGCTCGGTGACCGAGGGCAAGGTCTGGGCCACCCATGCTCTGGCGACCGGCTTTCCGGAAGCGGAGCAGTACCGGCAAGTTGCGACAGGCGTCATGGCCGTGCCGTTGTCACAGCTGCCGCGCGACTATCTGCTGCTGTTCCGCAAGGAACTGGTGCAGACGCTCAACTGGGCCGGAAATCCGGAAAAATCCTATGGAACGGGGGTTTATGGCGACCGCCTGACGCCGCGCAAGAGCTTTGCGATCTGGAAAGAGGATGTGCACGGCCAGGCGCAGCCGTGGACGGAGGCCGAACGCGAAGTGGCCGAGGCGGTGCGCAACGCGCTGGTCGAGGTCGTGCTGCGTCAGAACGAACTGCTGGCCGACGAACGCAGCAAGGCCGAAGTGCGCCAGCGCATGCTCAACGAGGAGCTCAACCACCGCGTCAAGAACATCCTGGCGGTGATCAAGTCGCTGATCGGCCAGCCGGTGCGCGAAGGCCGCAGCCTTTCCGACTATGTGGCCGGTCTCAAGGGACGCATCCAGGCGCTGTCCTATGCGCACGACCAGGTGATCCGCGGCGAGGGTGGCGGCCAGGTCGCCGACCTGATCGAGGCCGAGGTGACGCCCTATCGCTCGCCCGAAGTGGTGATCGAGCTCGAAGGGCCCGACATCATGATCGATGCGCGGGCCTTTTCGGTGATGGCGCTGGTGCTGCACGAGCTGGCCACCAATGCCGCCAAGTATGGGGCGTTGTCGCGTAGCGGCGGCAAGCTCGACGTCCGCTGGCACATCGATGATCTCGGCGCCTGCGTGGTCGACTGGCAGGAGAGCGGCGGACCACGGGTGCTGCCGCCGTCGCGGGAGGGCTTCGGGACCTATCTGCTGGACCGCAGTATTCCCTTCGATCTGGGCGGCACCAGCGAGGTGGTGTTTGCGCCCGAGGGGCTGCGGGCCCGCTTCGTGCTGCCGAAAAAGAACGTGGCCAGGGTGTCGAGGGCGATCGTGCACGACCGCCTCGCGGAACCGCAGCAGCGCGCGGGCACCGGCGGGCTGCCGGTCGATACGCGCTTCCTGCTGGTCGAGGACCAGATGCTGATCGCCATGGATATCGAGAGCACGCTGAGCGAGCGCGGCTATAACGACGTCACCACCACAAACTCGGTGCGCGAGGCGCTCGGCGTGCTCGACCGGGTGCAGCCGCAGGCGGCCATTCTCGATATCAACCTGGGCGAGACGACCTCGCTGCCGGTGGCCGAAGAACTGCGCCGGCGCGGCGTGCCGTTCGTGTTCGCAACCGGCTATGCGGAGGGCGGCTCGATCCCGGAGGCGTTTGCCGACGTGCCCGTGGTGCGCAAGCCCTATGACGTGGACTCGGTGCTGACGGCGCTGCAGCGGATCGCCGGCTAACTCTTGCGGAAAGTGATCTTGGCGGCAGTCGTGCCCTTGGCATCGACGAGCTTGAAGTTGAGATTGATGCTCGACCCGGCCAGCACCATGTCGGACGAGGCGACGCCGTAGCTGGTTTCCACGTTGGACACCGAAAAGCGGATGGCATTGCCCGAGGCCTTGCCGAAACCGTTGACGGAGACGCCCTGGCCGGAACCGGCGGTCTCGTAGCGCCGGGCCGCGTCGTTATAGACGATGGTGCCGCGGAACGCCGTCTTGCCCTTGTCAAAGGCACAGTCACCGGCATAGCTCAGCTTGCCACCCGAAGCGGCGGTGAACTTGAGCACGCACTCGACCGGGCCGGCCATCGGCCCGCTGACGGTGCTGTTGCCGCGCCAGGTTCCGGCATAGCCGGCCAGCACTGCCTGTTCCTTGGGTCCGGCGACTGCCGGCAGGGCGATGCTCATTGCCACAACCGGCACGAACCATTTGAACAGTGACGTCAACGGCATCAAATCTCTCCGAGAATCAAAGAAGTGCTGTGGAAAGCCTAGCTTTTCCGGGGGAGTTGGGGAAGTCGATCGCGTCGCGGTGACAGGGACTGCTTCGAGGGGCAAATCATCGGCTTGTCTGGACAGCCCGGTGCAGGCAAGCTGCTGCCACGGGAGAAGCAACATGTGCCGCAATATCAAACCGTTATTTAATTTCGAGCCGCCGGCCTCGCGCAACGAGATGCATGATGCTGCATTGCAGTTCGTACGCAAGATTTCGGGCTATACGCATCCGTCCAAAGCCAATGAAGCGGCCTTCGAGGAGGCGGTGGAGGATGTCGAGAAGGTCGTCCGGAAACTGCTCAAGAGCCTCGAGACGCAGGCCCCGCCGCGGGACCGCGAGGCGATGATTGCCAAGGCGCGCGAACGGGCCAAAGAGCGCTACAGCCGCGTCTGAGCGGCGAAAACCCTTGCTTTTTGGCGCGGGAAACCCCATTTATGCCTCATCGCCGATGCGCTGGGGCAACCCGGGCAGGATGGGCGAGTTTAACCCAGTTCCCCGGAAGCTGCCGCGCCGACCCTTCGGCCCCGGACGCCCGGGGACCATTCAGGAGCCGACATTTGGCCAAAGAAGACGTGCTCGAGTTTCCGGGCGTAGTCACCGAATTGCTTCCCAACGCGATGTTCCGAGTCAAGCTCGAGAACGATCACGAAATCATTGCGCACTCCTCCGGACGCCTGCGCAAGAACCGCATCCGCGTGCTCACCGGCGACAAGGTGCTGTGCGAGATGACGCCGTACGACCTCGGCAAGGGCCGGCTGACGTACCGCTTCCGCTAAGGCGATGACTGCGCCTCCGCTGCCCTCGACGGCGGGCGGAGGCTCCGTTGCGGCCTTACCGGCCGATCCCGATCAGGAACCTCACGGACGCCCCGCCGTTGTGTGCTGTGACCGCGGCAGTCAGGCCGCGCAGCAAAAAGGCGTCCCCCATGTTCAACCTCCTGATCATCCTCATCGTCATTGCATTGATCGCTGGCGCACTGGGCTTTACCGGCATTGCGACGGGTGCGGCTGCGGCTGCCAAGATCGTGTTCTTTCTGATGCTCGCCGGCATCGTGCTCATGCTGATCCTGGCGGCGATGGGACTTGCTGTCCTCTTCTAGCTGGCGAAACGGTGCCCGCCGGGGTTGGCGGGCGCCGGTCGCTGCGATATTATCGATAATCCATTTTCGGGGTTACCGCCCCAATCCTCATCCGATTTGACCAAATCCAGCACGGAGGCCCGCGCGTGGCTCAGCAACCTGTTCTCAAACTCGCCGATGGCGCGTCCATCCCGCAGCTTGGCCTGGGCGTGTGGCAGGTCGATCCCGAAATCTGCGAGCGGGTGGTGAGCGATGGCATCAAGGCCGGCTACCGCTCGATCGACACTGCCGAAGGCTACCGCAACGAGGAGGGCGTCGGCGCTGCCATCAGATCGGCGGGCGTGCCGCGCGAGGAGCTGTTCATCACCTCCAAGCTGCGCAATAGCGGCCATAGCCGCGATGCGGCGCTGAGGAGTTTTGACGAGTCGATGCAAAAGCTTGGCATCGATCAGCTCGACCTGTTTCTCATCCACTGGCCGATCCCCAGCCAGGACAAGTATGTCGAGGCCTGGAAGGCGCTGGTCGAACTGCAGCAGCAGGGCCGCATCCGGTCGATCGGTGTCTCCAATTTCAATCAGGATCACCTCGAGCGGATCATCGGCGAGACCGGCGTGACGCCGGTAGTCAACCAGATCGAACTGCATCCGCGCTTCCAGCAGCGCGACAAGCGTGACTTCCACAAGCAGCACGACATCCGCATCGAAAGCTGGAGCCCGCTGGGTTCGGGCCGCATGCTGAGCGACGCGACCGTCGACCGGATCGCCAAGGCGCACGGCAAGTCGATCGCCCAGGTGATCATCCGCTGGCATCTGCAGGAAGGGCTGATCGTCATCCCCAAATCGGTGCATGCCGAGCGCATTGCGCAGAACTTCGACGTCTTCGACTTCGAACTGACGCCGGACGACATGCAGACCATTGCCGGCCTCGATCAGGGCGCCTCCGGCCGCGTCGGCGCCGATCCGGCCACCGCCAGCTTCATGTTCTAGGGGGTGGCGACGGCCAGGTTCGTCGCGGCAAATGCCGAAATGCGGCCCAGGTCAGCGGACGAGAGTGACCCCACCTTGCGCGAGATCAGATCGTTGGGAAGAGTGAAAAGCTTCCATCGCACGATTGAAGGATGCTGAAGCCCGGCTGACTTTCCATCCTCGATCGGCGTGTCGGAGGGCCATACAGACTTCGACGCAGTGGTGATCATGGCCATGACGCTGCTTGCGTGTGCCTCGTTGAATGAGCGGACAGAGATCACCAGTGCCGGACGCCTTTTGGTCACGGCACGCTCGATGAAGGGGAAGGGGACGACGACCACATCCCCGAAGTCACAGATCACGATAGGCGATCTCGTCCTCGGGAGAATCCCACTCGCTGAGCAGGGGCGTCAGCGCCGCGAGATAGCTGTCGGCCGTCATGACCTCGCGAATGTCGACAACGCGCCCCGGCTGATGCCGCAGCCTTGCCCAGACCGAGCGCATGGCCTCGATCGGCTTGATGCCGAGAGTCGGTCGGCCATCCTTGCCATCCTTCATGCGCTCCCAGCGGCCGACGATGCCATCGATTTCGAGATCGATGATGCCGCCTGGTGGCAGGCTCCTGATCTTGCGATGCAGGTGCTGGTCGCCCTCGATATGCTTGAGCCAGATGGCGTCGTCCCGAACTTCTACCTTGCCCATGTTCCATCTCCGATGACGGAAGGAATCTAGGGTGGGGTGGGGGTGGGGTCAAGTCGCCGCCGGAACAGCAGGTTCCAGGCGGCGAGGAAGGCGCCGGCGGTGATCAGCAGGCAGGCGATCAGCACCACGTGGGTGTAGGCGGCATAGCCGGCGAGGATCAGGATCAGCGTCGACAGCAGCGGCGCCGAATAGGAGGTGGCGCCCAACACCTGGATGTCGCCCTGCTTGACGCCGATGTCCCAGAAATAAAAGGCGAGGCCGACCGGCCCGACGCCGAGGGCGACGATGGCGCCCCACTGCCAGAGGTTGTCGGGCCAGACGGTCGGCTCGAGCAGCAGGTGGCAGATGGCCGCCAGCAGCGAGGTGGCGATGCAGAAGCCGGTGACGGCCTCGCTCGGCACCCTGGCGAAGCGGCGCGACAACACCGAATAGCTCGACCAGAACAGCGCCGCGAGGAAGGCCGCGCCGTAGCCCAGCGCGTATTCCGCCTCGAAACTGAAGCCCTGGCCGCGGGTGACCACCAGCACGGCGCCGCCCAGCGCCAGGGCACAGCCGACAATGTGGTTCCAGCGCAGCTTCTCACCCGGCAGCAGGGCGGAGAACAGCACGATCAGCAGTGGCCAGAGATAGTTGATCAGGCCGGCCTCGACGGGCGGCGCGTGGCGCAGGGCGAAGAAGAACAGGAAGTGGTAACCGAAGAGGCCGATGACGCCGAGCGCCCAGACCTTGGGCGGCTGCCGCATGGCAAGCAGCGACTTCGGCCGGAGGGCGAGCAGCGAGATGCCGCCGATGGCAAAGCTGATGGCGAGCAGCTGGAACGGCGGCATGGTGCCGCTGGCGGCGGTGAAGACGGCGAGCGTCGACCAGAGCAGCACGGCGATGAAGCCGACGAGGGTGGCGGTTGGACGGGGCATGAATGGCGACTCTGCTCACGAGCTGTTGCAGGGCCCTGCCAGTTGAAGGCGGCCCTGGCTCGACCTAACCTAGAGACGTCCCGAAAGAAAGCCACCGATGTCGACACTGCCGCCCGAAGCCCTCGCCGCCCGCGCCATGCGCGATACCGGGCTCAACCTTCTCGAGAACGAAGTGCTGGCCGAAAAGGCCTCGTCGCTGGGCCATCACGGGCGCCTCGTGGAACAATCGCTGGCGGCGCTGCGGGCCTTCGACCCGGCAACCGGCACGGCCGAGGAGCGGCAGGCGCTGCTGCGCAAGGCAGCGCACCACGTCTGGTCGTTCTTCGTGCAGCGCGAGCTCTGCGGGCTGCGCGACCAGAAGGAGGTCATCCGCTTCTACCAGGTGCCGGGCGAGGTGCTGGTGCGACTCGGGGCAATCGAGAAAACCTAGAGGTAGAACTTGAATCCTTCGTGGCTCTTTTCAAAGCCCAGCCGCTCGTAGAAGCGGTGGGCATCGAGGCGCTTCTTGTTGGAGGTGAGCTGGACCATGCCGCAGCCGCGGGCACGACACTCGGCCAGCGCCCATTCGATCATTTCGCCCCCCAGTCCCTTGCTGCGCTGCGCCGGGACGATGTGCACCGCCTCGACCAGGCCCCGCCACATGCCGAGGCGACTGAGCCCCGGGATGAAGCTCAGCTGCACCGTGCCCACCGGGGCGCCGCCGAGCTCGGCGATCACCATGCGCTGGTTGGGATCGGCGGCAATTGCCTCGAAGGCTGCAATATAGGCGGGGTGATCTGGCTGGTCCGGCAGGTCTTCGGTCGGCACCACGCTGTCGGCGACGATCAAGCCGACGATGAAGGCGATGTCGTCGCGGGTGGCGTCGCGATAGCTGAGGCGGGGCATGAAGTCACCATAAGGGCTGATTGACGGCGGGGCAGCAGGCAGCCCCATATGCCCCCGGCGAGAGGGGCCCGGCAATGGATTCGCGACTGCTTTGGTTGGCGCTGGGGGCTTTTGCCGGCAGCGTCGAAAGCGCACTGGTGGTCGCCGTGATGCCGGCCGTGGCCGCCGAAACGGGCGTCAGCATCTCGCAGGCCGGCCTGCTGGTGTTTGTCTATTCGATTGCCTACGGCTTTGGTACGCCGCTGTTCTCCACACTGTTCGGCGGCATCCATCGCCGGCGGGTGGTGGCGGGCGCCGAGTTTGCCTTTGGCATCGGGGCGATCCTGCTCGGGCTGTTGCCCGGCTTCTTTGCGCTGCTGCTGGCGCGCACGGTGCTGGCCTGCGGCGCCGGGCTCTTTACCTCAACGGCCCAGTCGACGGCGGTGGCGCTGGCGGCGCCGGGCAAGCGTGGACGGGCCCTTTCCACCGTGGTCTCGGGCGGCACCATCGCGGTTGCCTTTGGCGCCCCGGCGGCGGCGCTCATTGCCCAGCATGTGGGCTGGCGCCCGACCTATATCGGGCTCGGCCTCATCGGGGTGACGGCGGCGGCGATCATGTGGTGGCGGCTGCCACGCAACATGCTGGGCGACCGCAAGTCCTTGCGCGAACGGCTGTCGGTGGTCCGCACCCCGGGCGTGCCGATGGCGCTGCTCACCTCGGCTTTGGCGACCCTTGCCATGTTCATGCTGATGATCTTCCTGGCGCCGGTCACCAATGCCGGGCTGGGGCTCGGCAGCGGCGCCATGCCGGCGGTGCTGTTTGCCTTCGGCCTGGGGGCGCTGGTCGGCAACCAGCTGGCCGGCCGGCTATGCGACAAGCTCGGTCCGCGGCGGACGGTGACGCTGCTGCTCCAGGTGGCGCTGGTGCTGCTCGCCATGCTGCCACTGGTGGCGCTGGTGCCGCTGGAGTTCCGGCAGACTGCCTTCCTCGCCTACGTCGCCTGTTTCGGAGCGCTGTCGTGGGGCATGTTTCCGGCGCAATTGCTGCGACTGGCGATCATCGCGCCGGACGCCGTGCCGCTGGCGGCGGCGCTCAACCTGACGGCGGGCAATGTCGGCGGCGCCGTCGCGGCGCTGCTGGGCGGCTTCGCCTTTGAGGCCGCCGGACTGGTCGGTGTCGGGATCGGTGGTGCGACTGCAGCGCTACTGGCGCTGCTGTCGATCTGGCTGGTGCGCGACCCGCAGCCCGAGCCCGTACAGGTCAACTGATCAGACGCGCTTGCCCTTGGGGCTGAGGGCCCAGGCGACGACAAGGGCCAGCACGGCAAAGGTCGCGGGCAGCACGGCCAGCCATTGCTCGCCGGCCACCAGGACGGCGGTGCCGGCCCACATGATCGAGCTCAGCGCTTCGGAAATGGTGGCGGCACGCGAGGCCACCTGACGGCGGCGGAACATGGCGCGGCGCATCGGCACGCGGAACCACAGCTGGATGGCGGTGGCGGATCCGGCCGAGACGGCAACGAACAGCGCGGTGATCCAGGCCAGTTCCCACGAGGCGATGGCGATCAGTCCGAGAATGGGCAGAAAGACCACGCCGATGGCGCAGAGCACCGCCTCGATCTTGGCGATCAGCACGGCGCCGGGCCTGATCGGTGCGGTGACCACGAGGTCATGTGCGTCCTCGCCGGAAATGGCGAGCCAGGCGAGGCCGCCGGCCAGCTGCCCGGCGGCCATCACCACCACCGGAATGACCACCACATAGGTGCCGGCGCTCTGGCCGTAGGACACCCAGAGGAAGAGGGCAGGCGGCAGCAGATAGAGGATCTGCATCAGCGTCTGGCTCAGCAGCCAGGGGTCGCGGCGCAGCAACCGCCATTCCTTGACGCGCAGCGCGTGCCGCTGCGACGATTTCCGGAACGGCCTGGCGGCGCGTTGCTGAACGCGGGTCTGCGATACGCCGGCCGCGGCGATGGCATATTTGGCAAAGCTGCTTGAGGTCGTGGCAATGACAAGTCCGAGGGCGCCCAGACCGATCACGGCCATCACTGCCAGCGCACCCAGATCGCCCATTGCAGCGCGTGCCGGCAGCCACAGCAGGCTGTCGAGGGCAGGGGCGGCAGCGACGAATTCGGGCGACTGCAGCACCGAGAAGCGGTTCATGCTGCCAAAGCTGAGGATCGCCATGGCCTGGATGCCGATGATGAAGCCGGCGCCGACGATGCCGGCGATGATCTGGGAAATCAGCCGGGTCCGCTTGGGGCCGGCAAAGCGGAAGAGGCCGATGGTCAGCAGTACCGACAGCGCGGTCGACAGCGCACCGAGCGCTGCCAGCACGCCATAGGCAGCAAGCCATTGCGGGCCCTCATAGGCGGCGATGACATTGATCAGCGGGCTGGCCAGCAGGCAGGCGAGCAGCATGCTGGTGAGCGCCACCGCTGCGGTGCGAACGGCAAACAGGCGGCGCGACGAGGCCGGCGAGGAGAGGATCAGGTCGAGATCGGAGCGGGCGTAATAGGCGCGGGTCACCAATTCCATGGTCTGGCTCAGCATCACCGTCCAGAACAGCAGCCCGGAGCTCGTGAGCATCACCAGCGCTGGCTTGTCGAGGGCGATGCCGTCCTTGATCCAGGGCCCGAGCAGCACATTGGCAAGCCAGTGCAGACCCGCCGCGAAGGCGAGCAGGAACAGGGCGAGGACAATGCCGCGGGTCTTGCGGCCACCGGTCGACATGGCGACGATATCGCGCCAGGCGAGGCGCAGTTCGTGCTGCGCCATCCAGGGAAGCGAACCGGCAGTGCTCATGCGGCGAATTCCGCCGATGCTTCTTCGGCCACGAGGTCGAGGAAGATCTCCTCGAGCGTGGTGTTGCCGCGGCCGACGCGGGCGCGCAGTTCGCCCAGCGTGCCTTCGGCAATCAGCCGGCCGCCGGCCAGCACGCCGATGCGTTCGGCCATGCGCTCGGCGACTTCGAGAATGTGGGTGGTCATGATGACGGTGACACCTTGCGCCACCTTCTGCTTGAGCACGTCCTTGACCTGCCGGGCCGAGCCGGCGTCCAGACCGGTCAGCGGCTCGTCGAGGATGATCAGGCGCGGGTCGTGCACCAGGGCGCCGGCGAGCGCCACCTTCTGCAGCATGCCCTTGGAGAAGCCGCCGCAGCGCTCGTTGGCATGCGGGCCGAGCCCGAGCCAGCCGATCAGGTCATGGGCGCGCGCTTCAGCGACAGACGCGTCGATCTCCCAGAGGCCGGCGACGAATTCGAGATATTCCAGCGGCGTCAGCCGGTCATAGACCATGGGCTCATCCGACACCCAGGCGACGATGCTCTTGGCGGCGACGGGATCGCGGCGGCTGTCGATGCCGGCGATGAAAATGCTGCCGGCCTCGGGCTGCAGAAGACCGGCGACCATGCGCAGGATGGTGGTCTTGCCGGCGCCGTTGGGGCCGAGCAGGGCATAGAACTCGCCCTGCCGGACCTTGAGGTCGAGGTCGTTGACGACCGGGCGGTCGAAGCTCTTGCGCAACCCGGAAATATCGAGGGCGAGGTCGGTCATCGCGGCAGGTCCCTGGGGTCGGATAGCCTGCACACTAGTTTCCAAGCCTTAGTCGCGCGTAAATCGACGCGGTTAAGAAATTGCGTGGAACCGGCGCGCGAACCGCACGTTGAGACGCCTCGAACAACGATGATGGCAGCCATCAGCCCAGCGGCCGACAGGAGGCCATCATCGGACGAGCCGGGGGGCAACAGAACTCCTCGGCACTTGATCCGGGCGGCCGCAAGGCCGCCCTTTCGCGTTCCGGCTAGAGGCCGGCGCGGTCGATGATGACCCTTGGGCACTGCGCGTCATTGGCGTTCTGCGGCCGGGCCTGATGGATCAGCTCGCCCAGATCGCTGCGCAGGTTGACCTCGCCATAGAGCTGGAACTGCAACTCGGTCAGCACCACCCGGCTGCCATCCTGTTCCTGCTTGCACTGGATGCGCACGCGGGCGCCGGCGCCCTTGCCATAGGCTTCGTCCACGGCCGCGCGGATCTGCGCCGGGGTGACGGCGTGATTGATGTTGTCGCGCATGAAATCGACCAGCGACGACGTGTTGAGATCCTGCATCAGCCACAGCGACTCCGCAAAATAGCTCTCCATGTCCTCCTCGTAGCAGGTGCCGTGGACGATCCACTCGTGCCGGTCGAGGAAGGATGCGGTGCCGGGCATGACCCGGTCGAGTTCGGCGCGCGTCTCCGGCGTCAGGCGCACTTCGGGCAGCAGCCGCCAGGTGCTGGGCCGGTCGATGTCGATGGTGGCCTGGCCGACATCGCAGTACTCGCGGCCGCGGGGCTGCGGCCAGAGGCCATGCAGCGCAAAATGGCTGGCATCGAAGCGGTCCTCGCCCTGGTCGAGGCACTCGACCTTGTCGAGCTGGGTCTCGCAAAAGCCCGGCTGCCAGCTGGCGGCCAGCATGTAGAGCCCGGGGCCGGCCTGCGGCTGGAATTCGTCACTGTCGTCGGATGCGGGGGCGCTGGCCGTGTCCGTGGCCGGCGAGGCCTCGCTGCAGCTCACATCGACCCAGCGTTCGCGCGGCGAGGCGCCGGGCACGAGCAGGCGATAGTGGGTGGGTGATTTGGCGCGATTGGCCTCGACAATGTCGTAGCTCTCGCCTGGCTCCAGCGCGATGTCGCCCGGATTGGTGCCGGACTTGATCGACTGCAGCGCCGGACAGGCGCGTGCCGCCAGAAAGGTGCCGTTGGCGGGCACCGCCGCGGCGGGGACTGCCAGCAGCGTTGCGCCAAGGCAGATCAGGACGGCCAGAATCTTCTGCATCGTGTCTCCCGTGGTTCGGCGCCGACCCTAGCGACGATCCGGCCGGGGTCAACCGCCGGCTCAGCGCTGCGTCACATAGCCATCGGGCACGCCGTCCGTCGACAGCACGAACTGCCAGACCTGCAGCACGCGGGCGCGGAAACCGCCGGCACAGCAGAGCAGGTAGTACTTCCACATGCGGAAGAAGCGTTCCTCCTCGGGCGTGCGGTCCTGTTTCCAGTTGCGCTCGAAATTGGCGTACCAGGCGCAGAGCGTGCGGTCGTAATGCGGGCCGATATTGTGCAAGTCGATGACCGTGAAGAGGCCGTCAATCGCCTTGCCGATCTGGGCGATGGAGGGGATGACGCCACCCGGGAAGATGTATTTCTCCAGCCAGGGCTCGATGCTCTCGGTACTGTGCTGGGCTCCGACGGTATGCATCATGAAGAGCCCGTTATCCTTGATCACCCGCCGCGCCGTCTCGAAGTAGATGCGGTGGTTCTTGTGCCCGACATGCTCGAACATGCCCATCGAGACGACGTGGTCGGCCGTGCCCTCGAACTGGCGGTAGTCCTTGACCTGGAACTCTACCGGCAACTCCCTGTAGCGCTCGCGCCCATAAGCGGCCTGGTCGGGCGAAACGGTGACGCCGACGCAGCGGGCGCCGTATTTTTCTGCGGCAAAGCCCATGAAGGCGCCCCAGCCGCAGCCGATATCCCAGACCAGCTGGCCCGGCTGTAGGCCGATCTTGCGGCAGACCAGGTCGAGCTTGGCCTCCTGCGCGGCGTCGACCGTGTCGACCCCCTCGGGCCAGTAGCCGCACGAGCCCGTCATGCGCTTGTCGAGCGACGCCTTGTAGGCCTCGGTCTGGCTGTAGTGCATGGCGGCGACGCGCCTCGAGCGGTTGATGTCCTGCATGTTGAACAGCCGCGCCTGGGCATATTGCCAGAGCAGCTGCGGATTGAGCCTGAGCTGTTCGGGGGCCTTCGAGCGCAGGATGCGGTTGAAGAACTCCGGCATGTCGGCCACGTCCCACCAGCCGTCCATGTAGGCTTCGCCGAGCCCCAGGCTGCCCTGCGTCAGCAGGCGGTCCCAGAAGCGCTCATCATGGATCTGCAGGTCCCAGGGATTGGGGCCGTTCGGGACGATACCCACTGCCGCCAGATGCGGCAGGAGCTGAGATTTGAACTGGTTGGCCATAGTCGCGCGATGCTCAGGATGGGGGTCGAGAGGCGGTAGGCCTCGTGAGCAGAGCAATTTTGCGGGGCGATTTCAAGCGCCTCGCAGCGCGGTTGAGCGGGAGGGGCGAACCCCTCCCGCCCGGGTTCAGAGCGTGATGCGGTAGACGCCGAAGCCGGCCTCGCTGGTGTCGCCCGTCGCCTCGATCTTGACCGCGGTGACATCGGCCAGATGCTCGGCGGCCTTGGGGCCGGTTTCGAACAGCACGGTGCCGCCGATCGGCGCCAGCGACCAGTTGCTGTCGGCAGCCGGCTGGATGGTCTTCCGGTCGACGATGTAGCGCACGATGATGTCGCGGTTGGTATCGGGACCCTTGAACACCACCTTGTCCGGGCCGATGCCGGGGAAGTTGCCGCCGCCGCCGGCGCGGTAGTTGTTGGTGCAGACGACGAATTTCTGCGCCGGGTCGATCGGCTTGCCGTCAAACATCAGGTCGACGATGCGGCTGGCGTCCGGGTTGGGCTCGGACTTGCCGTCGGCGGCAAAGCGCGATGGCTGGGTGATGTCGATCTTGTAGGTGACCCCGTCGATGACGTCGAAATTGTAGGACGGAAAATCGGGGTTGATGAGAGCGGCATCGGTGGCGCCGGCCTCCACCTGGTTGAAGATGCCGGCCGAGCGTTCGAGCCAGTTCTTGACGTCGGCGCCGGTGATCACCACCACCTGAATGGTGTTGGGATAGAGGTAGAGATCGGCGACGTTCTTGATCGCCACCGGGCCCACCGGCACGTCGGTATAGTAGTCCGGGCCGCCGCGGCCACCGGCCTTGAACGGGGCGGCTGCCGACAGGATCGGCAGGCCGTCCCAGTCGGTGCCCTTCTGCATCTGCTCAATGTACCATTTCTGGGCGATATTGACGATCTGCACCGACGGATCGTCGGCAACGAGGGCGAAATACGAGTGCAGCGGCGCTGCCGTTTCGCCCACGGCGCGGCGGACATAGGCCAACGTCTCGTCGTGGTCGTCCTGCGCCGCGGCGAGGACGGCGGGTTCGCTTTCGACGATCGGCTTCACCTTGCCCTCGACGCGCTCATAAATCGGGCGCGCCTCCGACGTGTGCGAGACAACGGACCACTTGCCGTCGTCGGCCTTTTCCAGCAGCAGGTCGATCAGGCCCATGTGCGAGCCCCAGAAACCGGCCATCACGGCGGGCTTGCCGGCCAGCGTGCCCTTTTCGGTGTCGGCGCCCTCGACGCCTTCGAAGTCCTTGGCGTTGGGGAACACGAGGTGCTGGTGGCCGGTGAGGACGACGTCGATGCCGTCCACGGCAGCCAGCTGCAGCGAGGCATTCTCGGCGCCGGGACCCTGGTCGGCCGCAATGCCGGAATGCGACAGCGCGACGATCAGTTCGGCGCCTTCGGCCTGCATCCTGGGCACATAGGCCCTGGCGGTCTCGACGATGTCACGGGTGTTGACCTTGCCGGCGAGGTGGCTGGCGTCCCAGGTCATGATCTGCGGCGGCAGGAAGCCGATGAAGCCCAGCTTGATGGTGTGGGTCTTGCCCGCGCCATCGGTCAGCTGCTTTTCGACGATGCGGTAGGGCGGCAGGTAGGTGTCGTCCATCAGCGGGTCGGCGGCGAGTTCGCCCTTGACCAGGTTGGCCGAGACCACCGGGAAGCTGGCGCCGGCGAGGGCGGCATCGAGGAAGTCGAGGCCGTAGTTGAACTCGTGGTTGCCCAGCGTGCCGACTTCGTAGCCGAGTGTGTTCATGGCGGCGATAATCGGATGTGGCTCGTCGGCGAGGCCCTTCTCGTAGGCGATGTAGTCGCCCATCGGGTTGCCCTGGATGACATCGCCATTGTCGACCAGAATCGAATTGCCGGCCTCGGCGCGGATCGAGTCGATGATCGCGGCGGTGCGGGCGAGGCCGAGCGTGTCGTTCGGCGCATCGGCGTAATAGTCGTAGGGGAACACCGCGACGTGCAGGTCGGTGGTCTCCATGATGCGCAGGTGCGCCTGGCCGGCCGCCGCGAGCGCGGCGAACGGGTGCAGCACGACCATGGCGCCGGCGGTGGCGGAGCCCGCGAGGAAGGCACGGCGGGAAATGCCATTATTGAGGTTCATCAGTTTCTCCCTGTCGAATTCGAATTCGCTCTGTCGCTGTGGAACGACAACACCGGAAATCCGGTTATGGTGCGCAGGACGAGGGCGTTACTTGCCGCGTCAGGGTGACGCTGCGATGACTGCGGCACGGCGACTATGAAATTATTGGACCAGATGGTCAAATGCGCGATATGGCGGGCCGGACAAGCGGTCTGGCCGCCTGGCGTCAGGGAGACAAGCAGATGAAATGGCGGGGTCGCGAGCGCAGCTCGAATATCGAGGATCGGCGCGGCCAGGGTGGCGGATTCCGCCGGACCGGCGGGCTCGGCAATCTTGGCGGCATCCGCATCCCGTCGGGCGGACGCTCGGGTGGTGGCCTCGGGCTGGTCGGCATTGTGGTGGTGCTGGGCATCATCTGGTTTGCCACCGGGCAGAACCCCATCGACGTCCTCACCGGCGGCATGTCGGGCTCATCGACGACGACGAGCAGCCAGTGGTCACCGCCGGCCTCCAGTGCCAGCCAGGATGAGCTTGGCCAGTTTGTCGGCGTGGTGGTCAAGGAAACGGAAAACCTCTGGGAAGAGGTGTTCGCGCAGAACGGCTCGACCTACCAGCCCCCCAGCGTGGTGCTGTTTACCGATACGACACAGTCGGGCTGCGGCGTGGCCCAGACGTCGAGCGGCCCGTTCTACTGTCCCAACGACAAGAAGGTCTATATCGACCTCGCCTTCTACGATCAGTTGCGCCAGCAGTTCGGCGCGCCCGGCGACTTTGCGCAGGCCTATGTCATCGCGCACGAGATCGGCCATGCCGTGCAGGACCAGACCGGTGTGCTGCCGGAGTTCAACCGCCTGCGCGGCACCATGAGCCAGGAACAGCAGAACGCCTATTCGGTGCGAGTCGAGCTGCAGGCCGATTGCTATGCCGGCGTCTGGGCCAATTACGCGGACAAGGAAAATCTGCTGGAACAGGGCGATGCCCAGGAAGCCATCAACGCCGCCAACCAGATCGGTGACGATACGCTGACGCGCGGGCAGGTGAGCTCACGCAATTTCACCCACGGCACCAGCCAGCAGCGCATGACATGGTTCAAGCGCGGCATGCAAAGCGGCGACGTGGGGCAATGCGACACTTTCAATTCGTCGATCTGATGGGTTAGGGGAGGGGCGACCAGGAGTTGCCATGTCCCTCATCCCCGATAGCATCAAGCCACATATCCGGCGTTTTGGATTGTCCGGCGTGCTGGCGGTCACCGTCGTCGTCGTCATGCTGGCGGGGATCAACCCGATCACCCTGATTTCGGGACAGGTCTCGCCACCGCCGCCGCCGACGTCGATCACCGGCGTGCCGCCGGCCAGCGCCGATGCCGAGGCCCTTGCCGCCTATCCGCCGGTCGTCGGTGCCGAAGCCGCACTGATGTGGCGCCGGGCCTTCCGGCAGACGGCGCTGGAATATCCCGATATCGCCATCACGACGGTGGCCGACCGCGCGGCGTTCGGCTGCGGTCTTTCGGGCAAGGATGTCACCACTTTCTACTGTCCCGAGGAACAGACGGTCTATGTCGACCTCGATGCCTATGCGCGGCTGCGGCAGGCGTTTCCGCTCGGCGCCGACTATGCCGAGGCACTGCTGGTGGCCGAGGCCTATGGCGCGCATGTGCAGCAGGCGCTCGGATCGCTCGACCGGCTTGTGGCGGCGCGAGCCGCGGCCGACGGGACGGCCGAAGTGCTCGAAAAGCGCGTCGACATGCAGGCTGCCTGCTATGGCGCGATGTGGACCAAAACCGCCGGCATCGAGCCCCTCTACGACAATGCCGCCGTCGTCGCGGCGCTCGACCAGGTCAACCGCAACCGCGCCGCGATCATCGGCCTGCCGGCAGAGAAGCTGATCCCCGAACTCGTCACCCCGGCCAGCGCCGCCGGGCGCAAGACCTGGTACGACGTGGGCTACGCCATCCCGGCGGGCGGCAATTGCGGGCTCGACAAGATCGAGGCCGCAGGCGACCTTTAAGGCCCGGATTTGACTGCGGTCCCAGCCCGCCGAGGTAAAATGATCCCGCGCATCCTGCATTTCACCTGGAAGTCGCAGGCTTTGCCGCGCGTCATGCAGGCCTATTACGATGCCTGGGTGCGATTGCATCCGGGCTGGGACATTCGCCTCTGGACCGACGAGACGATGCGGGACTTCGTCGCCGAGGCCTATCCCGACCTGCTGCCGACCTATGACGGCTATCCCAGGATGATCCAGCGGGCCGATGCGTTTCGTTATCTGGTGCTGGGCAGGCTCGGCGGCGTCTATGCCGATCTCGACGTCGAGCCGTTCCAGAACATCGACCCGCTGCTGTCACTCGACTGCTTCGTCGGGGTCGAGCCGCTCGAACATATCGGCACCGATCGTATCCACCAGGGCGTGCCGATCCTCCTGAGCAATGCCTTCATGGGGTCGGTGCCCGGTCATGGCATGTGGCGCGAAGTCTGCCGCCTGCTGCCGGACCTGGCACATCTGGAAACCTTCTATTCCACCGGCCCGTCCATGGTCACCGCTGTTGCGCTGCGCCTGCCCAGGGCGGAACGGCCGGCACTGCTGCTGCCGGAAGTGTGGTCGCCGCGGCTGTCGAACGGGCTGCGGACAAAGAGCGACGCCCGGCTTCGTGCGCTGCTGCCTGACGTCGGCCGCGTGGTCGGTGCTGAAAGCGGCACTCTGGTCTCGCACATGTGGCACACCACCTGGGTGCCCTGGCACAAGCGAAACAGCCCGCTTTCGGTGCTGTTCCAGTGGCCGACAACCCTCAAGTGGTGGTGGCGGAAACGCCGTTATCCAGAGCTCGCGGCTACCGTTATTCCCGATCCTGCTACACCCTATTTCGACCAGCATCTCGAACCGCCGACCGAGTGGCCACGCGTCCACATCGCCCTGCACCTGCGCGATGGCGCGCTGTCGCCTGATCTGGCCGCTGCGCTGCGCGGCCTGAGCTATCCGCGCCAGCGGCTGAGCGTCGCAATCCATGTGGCGCGCGATGCGGCCGGCGCTGCCGGATCTGCCGACGACTGGAGCCGGCAGCTGGGCCTGCCGGTCGAGATCAGGCGCCTCCGCCATACCGGTACGGCAGCCCTTTCCGAGTGCCTTGACGTGTCATCGACCGATGCTGCCTACCTGCTGCTCATCGATGGCAGCGTGCGGAGCATTCCTGCCGATGCCATCGCGCAGATGCTGGCCGCGCGTCGGCCGGTTGCAGTCGCCAATTGCGTCGACGCTGCCGGAGCCAACGCCGACAGCGGCGTCTTCCGCTACCGCTATGGCGGCAAGTTCCAGGTTCTCTACAAGGACGGCGGTACCGAGGGACCGGTGCGGCGCGACCCCGGCCACCGCAGCTATCTGGGCGAGCAGACGGCGTTCAACATCCTGCCGCTCGATGGCACGGGCGAGAGCTTCGTACTGGTCCGCCGCGACGTTCTGGAGGCCGGCATCGGCTTTGCCGATGGGCCCTATAAATTGCATCAGGGCGGCGAAGCTTTTGCTATCATGGCGCGTGACCGGGGATATGAGGTTGCGGGCCTGCCGGGTGTCGCAGTCGTGCGGCAGACCTGAGACGGCTCCGGACTCACCCCGTCGGGCAGGGGATGCAGAATGACGCCGCTGGCAGAGTATTTCGAGGATGACGGGCAGTTCCCCAACAGTCGGCTGCCGCTGCTGATCTATCTCGATGTGGTGCCGCAGCCCTCGCCGGAGGCGATGGAACGGCTGTTCGAGACAAATGGCTGGCCGCCGGCCTGGCGGTCGAGCGTGTTCACCTACCACCACTACCACTCGCGCTCGCATGAGTGCCTGGGCGTCGCCTCAGGCAGCGCCACCCTGCAGTTCGGCGGGCCGCACGGACGCGCCTTCAAGGTCGCGGCAGGCGATGTGGTGGTCATTCCGGCCGGCGTGGCGCACCAGCGCGTCACTTCGAGCAGCGACTTCCTCGTGGTCGGCTGCTATCCGCCCGGTCAGGAGAGCTGGGACCTGCTCAAGGGCGAAGCCGGCGAGCGGCCGCAGGCTGATGCCAACATTGCCGGTGTCAGCCTGCCGTGGACCGATCCGGTCACCGGCGATGGCGCACTTCTGCAACTCTGGCGGAAAATGAGCTAGGCGGAGGAACCATCCGGCCGCCTTGCCAGCGGCCCGAAAGCGACTCGAAACCACCCGCAGAAGACCCCGGTTTTTTCCGCTATCGGACGCAATCGGCCAGCAGCCTGTTCACACGGCCTTCACGGCGACGTGGGCCGTCGGCAGCGGATCGATCCGTTGCCGCAGCAAACCCCACATGGAGGGATTAATCCCATGACCAGGACCATCACAACCGTCGTTGCAGCATCCATTCTGGCCCTCGGCCTCTCCGGCACCGGCGCCCTGGCGCAGGATGCCATGAGCACCGCGCCCGACCTGACGTCGATCGATGCGGACCAGAGCGGCGACGTGTCGTTCGCCGAAGCCCAGATCGCCTGGCCCGACATCACCACCGAGGCGTTCGCCGCCGCCGATGCCGATGGCAGCGGGGCACTGTCGCAGGACGAGTTCGACGCCTATGTCGCCAGCCTCCCGGCGGCGCAATAAGCCGGCCCGACATGCCGAAAGGGCCGTCCCTCGGGGCGGCCCTTTTTTCTATCTGCTGCCGATGATCGCCGCGTAGTCGCGTTCGCCGTGGAAGATATTGGTGATCACGACCGCATCGTTCTCAACGATATAGGCGATGATAGCGCGTCGCTCGAAGTCCACGAACCGCAATCCGGGGACGATGGCATCGCGCGGTGTGCCACCCATCGGTACGTGGCCAATCCGTTCGCAGCGCGCCTCGATGCGCCCGACATAGGCGAGGGCGAGGTCGATGCTGCCGGTTTCGGCAAAGACGTGGGTGAGGATGTCGTCGAGATCATCGAGGGCCGCGTCGGCATAGACGACAGCCAGTTCTCGCATGCTAGGCGGGACGTTTGCCGGCGGCGTTTTGCACAAGTTCGGCGGCGCGCGCCTCAAGGTGGCGACGCACATCTTGCGAAGCATGCCGCCGAGGATCGGCGATGGAGGCCTCGACGCGCTTGCGGATGGAGGTCAGGTGCGCGTCGCGCTCCGTACTCTCCATCGGAAGCAGGTCCATCGCCGCTTCGAGCGCAGAGGTGGCGTCCGGATAGCGGCCATCCGCCACCAGGTCACGAATGCGCCGGGCCAGTTCGTCACTGATGGTGATGGTCGTACTCATCGGTCGCTCCTTGCACCGAACATACGCCCAACCATCAATCCCGACAATTATGCGCCGGCCTTGACCATTTCGGGCTTGGGATCGAGGCCCTTCTGGCTGCGTACCTGGTTGAGAAACCGGGTGAAGAGATAGTGGCTATCCTGCGGACCGGGCGAGGCTTCCGGATGGTACTGCACCGAAAAGATCGGCTTGCCGTCGACCGACAGGCCGGCATTGGAGCCGTCGAACAGCGAGATGTGGGTCTGGGTCACGCCGGCCGGCAGGCTTTCGGTGTCTACGGCAAAGCCATGGTTCATCGAGGTGATCTCGACCTTGCCGGTGGTCAGGTCCTTGACCGGATGATTGGCGCCGTGATGGCCCTGATGCATCTTGCTGGTCTTGCCGCCGACGGCGAGGCCGAGCAGCTGGTGGCCGAGGCAGATGCCGAACATCGGCTTGCCAGTCTCCATCAGCGCCTTGATCGTCGGCACCGCGTATTTTCCGGTCGCCGCCGGATCGCCGGGGCCGTTGGAGAGGAAAATGCCGTCGGGATTGTGCGCCATGATGTCCTTGGCGGTCGCCGTAGCCGGCACCACCGTCACCCGGGCGCCCTGATCGGCGAGGCAGCGCAGAATGTTGCGCTTGGCGCCATAGTCGACCGCAACAATGTGGAACTCGGGGTTCTCGAGCGTGGCATAGCCCTGGTCCCACTTCCAGGTCTGCTGGTCCCAGTGGTAGGTCTGGGCGGTGGTGACTTCCTGCGCCAGGTCGAGGCCTTCGAGGCCCGGGAAGGCGTTGAGCTCGGAGGTGATCGAGGGCTCGTGGAAATAGCCGTCCGGGGCATGGGCGATGACGCCATTGGGCATGCCCGACTCGCGGATGCGCGCCGTCAGGGCCCGGGTGTCGATGCCGGTGATGCCGATGATGTTGCGCTTTTTCAGCCAGGCATCGAGCTTTTCCACCGAACGGTAGTTCGAGGGATTGGTGATATCGGCGCGCAGCACGCAGCCGCGCACGCCCGACAGCGCGGCCATGTTGACCGTCTCGATATCCTCGTCGTTGGTGCCGACATTGCCGATATGGGGGAAGGTGAAGGTGATGATCTGCCCGGCATAGGAGGGGTCGGTGAGGATCTCCTGGTAGCCGGTCATGGCGGTGTTGAAACACACCTCGCCGGCCGCATGGCCGACCGCGCCGATGCCGCGGCCTTCGAGTCGCGTCCCGTCCGCGAGGAGCAGGAGGGCGGTCGCAGGCGTCTGTTGCCAGCCAGTCATGGCGGGGTCTCCAAGGTTCAGCGCAATCGGTTAAGGGCTCTCCCTAGAAGAGAGCACCCGCAAGCGCAAGTGGCCAAGAGGGTTCACCGTGCTATATGGGAGCGTTGCGGGGCTTCGCAATGGGGGACACATGCCACATCCGATCGGGCGCGAAGTGGGTGCCATCTTCGTGCCGGTGAGCGATATCGAGCGCTCGCGCGACTGGTACTGCACCCTGCTGGGCCTCGCGGAGCCACCGGAGGTGCATTTCGGGCACCTCTGCGTCGTGCCGATGCGCGATGGCAGCGGGCTGGTTCTCGATGCCAAGGGCTTCGGCGGGCCCCATGACCGCAAGCCGGCGTTTCACTTCAATACCGATGACATCCCGGCGGCCTTTGCCTACATGCAGCAGATGGGCGTCGAGCTGGTGGGTGAAATCACCGATGGCGTCTTCTTCAACTTCAAGGACCCGGACGGCAATCTGCTCATGATTGCAAATGTGCCGCCGGCCGCCAGAGCCCAGGAGCCTATCGATGCGTGACGCCATCAGCGATGCCTACAAGACGGCCTTCAAATCGGGCGACAAGCGCCGCACGGCGACGCTGCGCGCGGTCATTGCCGCTATCAAGGACAAGGACATCGAGGCGCGCGGGCAGGGCAAGGACGCGCTGACCGATGCCGACATCCTGCCGCTGCTGCAAAAGATGGTGAAGCAGCGCGAAGAAAGCCTCGGCATCTACACCGAGGCCAAGCGCGAGGATCTGGCGGCGGTCGAGCGCGAGGAAATCGCCATTCTCAGCGATTTCCTGCCCAAGGGGCTGAGCGAGGCCGAACTGCAGAAGGCCATTGAGGACGCCATCGCCAAGACCGGCGCCGCAGGCGGCAAGGACATGGGCAAGGTCATCGCCTCGCTGAAGGCCGACTATCCGGGGCGTATCGACTTCGGCAAGGCCTCGGGCAAGGTGAAGGCCGCGCTGGGCTAGGGGCCTGCCGCGGCGTCGGGCAGGTCGATCCAGCTCTGCAGCGATTGCAGCATCATCGGCACGGTCGCCGCGTCTTCGGCTTCCACGGCGAGTTCCCACAACCGGTGCACGCCGGTGGTGAGCGCGATGCGGCAGCGATCCAGCGCCTTGCCGGTATGCGACTCGTAGGCGGCGATGATCCGCTGTGTCAGGTCGGGCGAGATCATGCTGGAATAGAGAAACTCGCGATGCAGCGCCGCAAAGCCTGAATCGGCGAAATCGAAGAGCCCGTTGAGCGTCCCCGTGGCGTGATCGAAGGCCATGTTCCAGCCATGGCCGTCGAAATAGCCAAAGATCGAGCCATAGGGATCGGGCGGCAGCACGGACCATTCGGCCAGCGCCTTCGTGGCATAGCTCCGCTGCGTCTCGTCGAGCAGCGGCCAGATGCGGCGTTCGATCTCGTCCGGCGCCAGCCAGGGCTCCAGCGCCAGCGCTCCGGCCGCCTCGAAGCGGGCGGCGGGGATGGCGTGCAACTGCGCATAGAACTGCCCCATGGCCTCGCCCAGGGCCTGCCGGCGATCTTCGGCAAGCGCCGCATAGTTGGCGGCCAGCAGGTGCTCGCCGGGGATTTTCTCATGACACGACATCAGCGGCGGGCCGTCGAAAAGGGTCAGCCGGGGGACCGGCGTGTCGACCGCACCCGCCAGGATGGCGAGCACCTCGGCCTCGCGCCGCAGGCGGTGTTCGGCGGCGGCATGGCGCGGAAACTTGAACACCAGCCGGTCGTCGACATCGACGGCAATGCTGTCCCAGCCGGCGGTGAGCAAGGTGAAACGGGATGTCGCCAGTTCGGGCACACGCCCGATGACGATCTCGCGGAAGTCCTCGACGCTGGTGGGCAGGCTGTTCATCGGCTCATCCTTGGCAACGGGCCGATCCTATGGCTGTGACGCGCGGAGGCAAGGGCTCAGGCGCTTGCTGCTTGCTGTCCGCCGGCATTCCAGGAGGCGGCGGCGATGCCGGCGGCCGCCAGCGAGGCGACGACGCCGATCAGGGGCAGGGCGGCATAGCCCCAGTCGGCCTCGAGGGCGAAGGCGCCGACCGAGGCGCCCAGCGCAATGCCGATATTGAAGGCGGTCGGTACCAGTGGCGAGGCGAGGTTGGGCGCATCGGCGGCGGCCTTGAGGATGCGGGTCTGGGCTGGGGCACCGAAGCCGAAGCTGAGGCCGGACCAGAGCAGGATGCAGATGCCCATGGCGATGGCATTGCCGCCGACCAGCCAGATCAGGCCGTAGACCGCTGCCACGGCCAGCAGCATGCCGACCAGCACCGGCATCAGCTTCCAGTCGGCCAGGCGCCCGCCCAGCAGCACGCCGCCGGTCGAGCCGACGCCGAAGAGCAGCAGCAGCCAGGGTACGGTGTCGAGCGACACCTGCGTCACCTCGGTGAGGTAGGGCGCGATGTAGGAGAACAGCGAGAACTGCGCCACCATGGCGACCATGACGACGAGGAAGGTCATCCAGATGGCCGGCCGGCCGAGGACGCGGATCTCGTTGCCGAGGCTGGCGGCGGCGCGCTGTTCGGCCGGGGCCCTGGGGACCAGCAGGGCGATGGCGGCGACGGCCAGCAGACCGAGGACGCCGACAGCCCAGAAGGTCATGCGCCAGCCCAGCGCGTTGCCGATGGCCGTGCCGGCGGGCACGCCGATGATGTTGGAGACGGTGATGCCGGCCAGCAGCAGGGCGATGGCCCGGCCGGCCTTGCCGGGTCCGGCGATGCGGGTGGCAGTGATGGCGGCAACGCCGAAATAGGCGCCGTGGCCGATCGACACCAGCAGCCGTGCGCCCAGCAGCAGGGTGTAGTCCGGCGCCAGGGCGCAGAGCACCTGACCGGCCGTAAAGACGCTGAACAGCAGCAGCAGCGCCGTTTTTCGCGGCACTCGCGCCAGCAGGAGCGTGACGATCGGGCCGCCGATGGCGACGCCGATGGCATAGGCCGAAATCAGCAGCCCGGCGGTCGGAATGCTGACGCCGAGGTCGATGGAAACATCGGGCAGCAGCCCGGCAATGACGAACTCGGCGGTGCCGATGCCAAAGGCGGCAAGGAAAAGGGCGAGAATCGGCAAGGGCATGATCGGCTCGAAAAGAGATATAAAGATTTCTTTATATCTGTGATCGAGCGGATGGCAACCGGGTGTCGCACCGTCAGGTGCCGGCAGCCGGCAGCGCGCGCCTTTCCAGCCGGTAAGAGAGCGCCGCCGTGCCCGCCGCCAGGAGCGCCGTCACCACCGGAACCGCCGGCAGGTCGGCATAGGAGACACCGGCATCGAGCAGCATGGCGCCGAGCAGCGCGCCGATGGCGATGCCGATATTGAACGAGGTGGAAATCAGCGACGAGGCAAAGTTGGGCGCCTCGCGCGCTGCATGCACGACGCGGCTCTGCAGCGGCGTGGAGAAGGCAAAGCCGGCAACGCCGCTGGCAAACACGGTGATCGCCATGCCCACCTTGTCGTGCATGGTGAACAGCATGATGAAATAGATCACCGATTGCAGCACCAGCACCGCAATCAGCGCCGGCATCGGCTTCCAGTCGGTGAACTCGCCGCCCAGCCAGATGCCCATGACCGAGCCGACGCCGCCCAGCAGCAGGAAGAAGGGCAGGATATCGGGGGTCACGTGGGTGATGTGCATCAGCAGCGGCACCGAGTAGGTGGCGTAGCAGATGGTGCCGATCATGGTCAGGCAGATGGTGACATAGGAGAGCCACACTTCCTGGTGCCGGATGGCCCGCAGCTGCTGGCGGAAGCTCGCGTGGTGGTTTTCGCCATGCGGGGTCGCGGGGAGCCTGAAGATGATCACCAGGGCGGCAATGGCGCCGATGGCGGCGACCGCCAGAAAACTCATGCGCCAGCCGAACTGCACGGCAATGGCCGTGCCACCCGGCAGGCCGAGGAGATTGGCGACGGTGATGCCGCCCACGAACAGCGAGAAGGCCTTGCCCCGGCGCGCCAGCGGCACCAGTTGCGCCACCACCACGCTGCCGGCACCGAAGAACACGCCATGGGCGATCGACGACAGCAGCCGCGCCAGCAGCAGCAGGCCATAGTCCGGCGCCATGGCGCAGAGCACCTGCGCCACCGAGAAGGTCACCATCACGGCGATCAGCACGTTGCGCTGGGAAAAGCGCGCCGTCACGATGGTCAGCAGCGGTCCGCCGATGGCGACGCCGACGGCATAGGCGGTCACCAGCAGCCCCGCGATGGGGATGGTGACATCCATGGCAACGGCGACGGGCGGCAGGATGCCGGAGATGATGAATTCGGCCGTACCGACGGCAAAAGCGGCAAGGGCGAGGGCATAGACAGCAAATGGCATAAGCAGGCGTCCGGAAGGGAGCCGCAAAGGACCAGTTTCCCGTTGCCATTGCAAGCAGATGCCTTGGAAGCGGGTCGGCACAGGCATAGGTTTGCTGTACCGTTCCCAAGGAGGCTGCCATGGCCATTTCATCCGATACCAAACGGCGCTGGGCGCTGATCACCGCGCTGCGCGGGGTCCTGCTGCTGCTCGCAGGGCTTTATGCGCTGATCTGGCCGGCCGAAGCGCTGACGGTGCTGGTGCTGTTCGGCGGCGCGCTCTTGCTGATCGACGGCGTGCTGGGGCTCTGGAGCCTCACCTTCGGCGGAGCGAAGACCGGCAATTTCTGGTTCGACGTGGCGCGCAACGTGCTCGCCATCATCACCGGCGTGCTCATCGTGCTGTCGCCCATGCTGGCGACGCTGCTGACGGCAACCATCCTTATCTATATCCTCGCGTTCCAGGCGATTCTGGTGGGTGTGATGGAAATTGCCGTCATCATCCGCGAACGCGCCCATTACGCCCATATCTGGCCGGTGCTGCTGTCGGGCGCGCTTTACGTGCTGTTCGGCGTCGCCCTGCTGTTCGCCCCGGTGTTCGGCGCCCTGCTGATCGTCACCCTCTCGGCCATCCTCGCCATCCTCTTCTCCCTCGGCCTCTTCGCCCTCGCCTGGCGGATCTTTCAGTCGAGCAAGGGGTCAACAGCGGTCTGAGGGGGCGGGGTTCACTTCATCAGTTTTCCTCCTACCGCCTTCTCAATCATCCACCCTCCCCCGTCCGGGGGGGGGGGGGAGAGCCTCGATTGCGCTGCTTCCCCCACCCTTGCTCCCTCCCCGCAAGGCGGAGGGTGACGACTTCAGGCGCCGCTCAACCACCGCCGCCAAGCTGCTGCAGCGCCCGCGCGCCCGACCTCGTCCTTCGACAGGCTCAGGATGAGGTCTTTGATGTACTGACGGTGGCTCTTGCCCCGATACCCTCATGGTGAGCCTGTCGAACCACGAGGGGTGAGCCACCAAACCTCTCCAAATCCCTGCCATCTGCCGTTCAGCCTGCAGCAAACCCGTTCAGAGGGCAGACAGATTGCCTCTCCCACCGCCCCCTCCTCCTGCCTTCTGGCACGGCCGCGGAAGAGCAATGGTGTCCATCGACCGGGAGCCCTCCCTCCCTTCTCCCCTTGCGGGAGAAGGTGCCCGAAGGGCGGATGAGGGGTCGTGGCAAGGCCACAGCTCCTCACGTCGTGTGGAGCTGCGACGTCACCACGTGTTGCCTACCCCTCATCCGGCGCTACGCGCCACCTTCTCCCGCAAGGGGAGAAGGAAACCGGGAGATCGACGTCTCCTGCCCCCAGCTATCTCAGTCGGTCCACCCTCCCCCTTGCGGGGAGGGTCGGGGAGGGGGGTGAGAGCCCCGCCTCGTGCTGCTCCCCCCACCCTTGATCCCTCCCCGCAAAGGGGGAGAGACGACTGCAGGCGCCGCTCAACATTTTCTCACGCCGCACCGGCCCTGCTGCGTTCCCGACCTCGTCCTTCGACAAGCTCAGGATGAGGTCTCTGAAGTGCTGACGTTGCGGCTCTCGCCCCAACACCCTCTTGGTGAGCCTGTCGAACCACGAGGGGTGAGCCACCATGCCTCGCCGATCTTCCTCCAAATCCCTGCCATCTGCCGTTCAGCCTGCAGCCATTCCGTTCAGACGGCAGACAGACTTATCCCCGCGCGATCGCACCGCGTTACACTTCCCCCATCGCCGCCCCGAAACGCGAGATCATGACGAGTGATTGGGGGGACGAGGCCGGGTGGTCCGGATGTCGGTCCGGATCAGGCCAAGCCGGGGAGGGTGTGCAGGCCCAGGTGACCTGCCGCCTTAATTTGCTGCCGCGGGCGGACGTCTGTCGTGTTCGCCCAAAGGGGTCGGACTGGAGAAACGCGAAGAGCGTGGTCCGGTCGAGACGGCGACCCTGCGGCGGAGGGGCGATCCGCAAATGCCCTGATTCTTTCCGGTGCACGCCGAAAATCCCGGTGACAACGGCGGAGCCGAGCTCCAGCCGGGCGCATCTATCCGCGTCCGGCATTCGAACCATCGACGGGCTCTGCTCCGCCGTTGTTCGCGACTGCCATCACAACCGGAGGCGGCAACGCCGGCCGGGGTGTTGGTGCGCCCTGTGGAAACGCAAGCGTCCTGATGACTTCGGGGCCGGCAGCGCCTAGTTAGGTCACATGCGCTTTTCCGAGAGCTTTCTTGACGAGATCCGGAACCGCCTGCCGATTTCGCAGGTGGTGGGTGAGTACGTCATCTGGGACAAGCGCAAGAGCCAGCCGCAAAAGCAGGATTACTGGGCCTGCTGCCCGTTTCATGGCGAGAAAAGCCCGAGTTTTCATGCCGATGACCGCCGGGGCATCTACCATTGCTTCGGCTGCGGGGTGACCGGCGATCATTTTCGCTTCCTGACCGAAAATCGCGGCATGAGCTTTCCCGAGGCCGTGGAAAAGCTCGCCAATCAAGCCGGCGTGCCGATGCCGGCGCGCGACGAGCGCGAGGAACGTCGGCAGGAGGCGCGGCGCTCGCTCTACGATGTGATGGAACTGGCGGCCGGCTATTTCGAGGCGGCGCTGCTGCACAATGTCGGGGCGCGGGCGCGTGGCTACCTGCATGAGCGCGGCGTCAGCCCGCAGAGCCAGGCGCGCTTCCGCATCGGCTTTGCGCCCGACAGCCGCAACGGCCTCAAGGAACATCTCGCCAATAACGGTGTCTCCGCGCAGGAGATGATCGACACGGGGCTGGTGGCGCAGCGCGAGGGCGATCCGCTGACCTATGACCGGTTCCGCAATCGCGTCATGTTCCCGATCACGGACCTGCGCGGCAAGGTCATTGCCTTTGGCGGCCGGGCGCTCAGCCCCGATGTGCCGGCCAAATATCTCAATTCTCCCGAGACCGAGCTCTTTCACAAGCGGCTGACCCTCTATAACGGCCAGACGGCGCGGGACGCGGCGCGCGACGGCAAGCAGGTGATCGTCGTCGAGGGCTATCTCGATGTGATTGCGGCGGTTTCGGCCGGCTTCGAGGGCGCCGTGGCGCCGCTCGGCACGGCGCTGACGGAAGATCACGTCAACCTGCTCTGGCGCATGAGCGAGCAGCCGGTGCTGTGCTTTGACGGCGACTCGGCGGGCCAGCGCGCCGCCGAACGCGCCGCCGGGATCATCCTGCCGCTGCTGCAGCCCGGCCGGACGGTCAAGATCGCCACGCTGCCCGAAGGCCAGGACCCCGACGACCTGATCAAGTCGCAGGGCAGGGCGGCCTTTGCCGATGTCATCGACCGGGCGCGCTCGCTCTCGGACGTGGTCTGGAGTCTGGAGACCGGCGGCATGGTGCCCGAAACGCCGGAAGCCCGGGCGGCGCTGGAGGCGCGGCTGCGCGCCCGCTCGCAGTCGATCGGCGACCAGTCGGTGCGGCGCCACTATCAGCAGGCGTTCGACGAAAAGCTGCAGGCCTTCTTCCAGCCGACGCGACAAAGCCGCTGGGAAGGCCGGCAGCGCGACAGCCGCGAACGCTACGGCAAGTTCGGACCGGCCCGCAGCGGCCGCGGCACGCCGCGTGTGGTGGTGTCGGACACGCTGCGCAACTCGCGGCTGATGAAGCCCGGTCGCGTGCCCGAGGCGACACCGCGGGAGGCGGCGATCATCGTGGCGCTGATCAACCACCCGCAACTGGCCGAAAGCCGCATGGAAGCCCTGGCCGAGCTGGAGTTCGCCAGTCCGGCGGCGCGCGGCGTGCTGATGTCGCTGCTCGAACTGGTGACCCGCAACCACGATATTTCGGGCGAGGATCTGTCGGCTGCGCTGGGGGCACGCGGATTTGGCGAAAGCATCGAGCGGATGCGGCAGGTGCTGCGGTCGCAGGGGGTCTGGCAAAGTGGCGCCGAGATCGCCGAAATCGACGCCGAGACCGGATTAAGGCACGCGCTGGCCTTGCATTACAAATCGGTTGAGCTAAATAGGGCACTCAAGGCAGCCGAATTGGCGCTGGGCGAAGACCCGAGCGAAGAAACCTTCGAAAGGCTGCGGGACATCCAGAACCAGATTACCACCGTCGATGGCACAGAAGCATTGATCGAAGGGTTTGGTTCGTTATCTGGACGCGCGACACGCAGCTTCTGATGAGCGGCGGGTACGCGCGATTTCGCATATGGGCGAATCACTCCATATGCACGGGTGACGAACTCGTGACGGCAACGCTAGACCTAGCCAGCCGTGCAGCCTTTACGATGCATTGAGCCATGCCCACTTACAGAGTATCGGCGCCCGATCCAGGCGGGCCCCCCGGAGCAAAGAGCTAGATGGCGACCAAGGCAGCAACCAAGACACAGAAAGACAACGAGAAGCCGGAGGCCGGTCAGTCGACCGAAGCGCCCGACAGCCCGCTGCTCGACCTTTCTGATGCCGCGGTAAAAAAGCTCATCAAGACCGCCAAGAAGCGCGGCTACGTTACCTATGAAGAACTGAATGCGGTGATGCCCTCCGAGGAGGTCACGACCGATCAGATCGAGGACATCATGGCGATGTTCTCGGACATGGGCATCAATGTCGTCGACGAGGACGAGGTCGAAGAGGCCGAGCCCGACAACGCCGAAGAAGAATCGACCGAAGTCGCCGAACGCACCGGCACGGCCGTCGCCTCCAAGTCCAACGCCCGCGAAGGCTCTGACCGTACCGACGATCCGGTACGCATGTACCTGCGCGAAATGGGCTCGGTGGAGTTGCTCAGCCGCGAGGGCGAAATCGCCATCGCCAAGCGCATCGAGGCCGGCCGCGAGACGATGATCGAGGGGCTGTGCGAAAGCCCGCTGACCTTCCAGGCCATCATCATCTGGCGCGACCAGCTCGCCGCTGCCGAAATCCTGCTGCGCGACATCATCGATCTGGAAGCCACCTATGCCGGTCCCGACGCCAAGCAGGCGGCGCCCGTGGTGTCGCCCGATCTGGTCGATCTGAAGGCCGCTCCGGCGCCCGAAGCGTCCAAGTCCGAAAAGCCCAAGGCCAAGCGCGCCGGTGGCGAGGATGACGACTACGTCCCCGAGGAGCCGCAGGCCCCGCAGGACCCGGTCGAGGACGAGGACGACGATTTCGAGAATTCGCTGTCGCTCAGCGCCATGGAAGCCGAACTCAAGCCGCAGGTCGTGGCCACGTTCGATCGCATTGCCGAAGCCTATGGCAAGATGCGCAAGATCCAGGACAAGCATGTCGAGGACATGGCCAATGCCAAGGCCATGGCTGCGCCCGAGGCCAAGCGGCTCGACACTTTCCGCGGCGAAGTCATCACCGATGTGAAGTCGCTGTCGCTCAATACCTCGCGTATCGAAAGCCTGGTCGAGCAGCTCTACGACATCAACAAGCGTCTGGTGCGGCTGGAAGGCCGGCTGCTGCGTCTGGCCGAAAGCTATGGCATCAAGCGCGAGGACTTCCTCGAGGCCTATTACGGCTCGGAGCTCGACCAGACGTGGGAAGCCACGGTTGGCCAGCGCACCGGCAAGGGCTGGGGCGAATTCATCAAGCGCGAGCTGGACACCGTCAAGGATATCCGCGGCGAAATCCAGACGCTGGCCAGCGAGACGGGCCTCGATATCAGCGAGTACCGCCGCATCGTCCACAAGGTGCAGAAGGGTGAGCGGGAAGCCGCGATCGCCAAAAAGGAGATGGTCGAGGCCAATCTTCGCCTCGTGATTTCGATCGCCAAGAAATACACCAATCGCGGCCTGCAGTTCCTGGATCTGATCCAGGAAGGCAATATCGGCCTGATGAAGGCCGTCGACAAGTTCGAGTACCGTCGCGGCTACAAGTTCTCGACCTATGCCACCTGGTGGATCCGGCAGGCGATCACCCGCTCGATCGCCGATCAGGCGCGCACCATCCGTATTCCGGTGCACATGATCGAGACGATCAACAAGATCGTCCGCACCTCGCGCCAGATGCTGCACGAGATCGGTCGCGAGCCGACCCCCGAGGAGCTCAGCGAGAAGCTGCAGATGCCTCTGGACAAGGTGCGCAAGGTGCTCAAGATCGCCAAGGAACCGATCAGCCTCGAGACGCCGATCGGCGACGAGGAAGATTCCAACCTTGGCGATTTCATCCCGGATTCGAATGCGGTGCAGCCGATCGATGCGGCCATCCAGTCGAACCTGCGCGAGACCACGACCCGCGTGCTGGCGTCGCTGACGCCGCGCGAGGAGCGTGTGCTGCGCATGCGCTTCGGCATCGGCATGAATACCGACCACACGCTCGAAGAGGTCGGCCAGCAGTTCTCGGTGACGCGCGAGCGCATCCGTCAGATCGAGGCCAAGGCGCTGCGCAAGCTCAAGCATCCGAGCCGCAGCCGGAAGCTCCGCAGCTTCCTCGACAACTGATCCAGAGGGCCGCTTCGAGCGGCCCTTTTTCGTTTCAGCAGACGGCTGTTCTGTCCAGCCGCTTGAAATCGTCGAGGATCTGCCGGGCCAGCGCGTCATCCACGGGACGCGAGATCGGGCCAATCGAGCTGGTCTCGATGTAGAACGGCACGTAGCGAAGGCAGCCGAAACGGTCGGCGACCGTGGCGAGGCAGCCGTAATCGTAAGCCTGGTCGCGCCGACGGTCCGTATGCAGGCGACACTGCACCTCGCCCTGACGCAAGAGGCCCGCCATCTTGCTGGCTGCGCCTGTGGCGTCATAGACCGTATTCTGTCCTGCCGGGTTGAACAGGCGCTCGAACGCCTGCCGCGCTGCGATGCCTGTCGGCACCGTCGTCTGCTCGTAGGTGAGGGCGATGAGGGTGAGCGCAGCCACAAAGCCGGTGCCGACCCAGCTGAGGACGCTGCGGTTCTTGCGCAACAGTTCGGCGGTCTGTTTGTGGCGTGTCCGGGTGGCTAATGTCTGCACGGATTTCATCCCCCGCCGTTCGGTGCGGCCCTATTATGAATGGGCGACTGAATTGCTGATGAACGGCACCCCCGGTACGCTGGGGCTGCCACCCCCCGGGGGGTGGCGGAATGCAGGGAGGGGAGGCCGGAATGGACAAGCTCGACTTCAAGGCCCTGATGAAGCCCTACCGGCGGCCGCCGGCGGGCAGCTTCGAGGTGGTGGAGGTGCCGCCGCTGACGTTCCTGATGATCGACGGGCATGGCGATCCGAACACCGCCGCCGCCTACAAGAACGCCGTGCAATGGCTCTTCACGCTCAGCTACACCATGAAGTTCCAGTCCAAGGCCGCCGGCCGGGATTATGGCGTGGCGCCGCTCGAGGGCCTGTGGTGGGCCGAGGATGAATCGCGTTTTGCCGACACTGACCGCAGTGAATGGCTCTGGACCATGATGATCATGCAGCCCGACTGGATCGACGATGCGGCATTGGCCGGCGCCATGCCCGGGGTCCGGAAGAAGCTGGGGGAACCGCCGGCAGGTCTGAGGCTCGGCCGGTTTGAAGAGGGGCTGTCGGTGCAGACGCTTCACATCGGGCCCTACAGCGCCGAAGCGGACACTATCGCCCGGCTGCATCGCGAGTTCCTGCCGGCCAACGGGCTGGTCGAGAGCGGACACCACCATGAGATCTATCTCAGCGACCCCACCCGCACGGCGCCCGAAAAGCTCAAGACCATCCTGCGACAGCCGGTGAAGCGGCGTTGAGACAGGGGCCGGCAATTGCCCGGTGGGGACTGGCGCGGTAGGGTTTCGGGATTCGGGAGCACAATCAGACATGCCATCGCCGCAGGCGGAAGCCATCATCGCCGAAATGCAGGCCCAGCCCCTCGACATGCTACCGACGATCGAAGACGAGCGCCGGGCCGAAGAGGAGCGGGCCAAGGGCAGGAAACTGCCCGAGGGTTCGCTCGTCTCCGGCGTCAGCCTGAACGGCGTACCGTGCGAATGGGTCGAGCGGGTCGACAGCGATGGCCACATCATCCTGCTCGTGCATGGCGGCGGGTTCTGTGCGGGGTCACCGCGCACGCATCGCCAGCATGCCGCGCGACTGGCGCAGGCGACTGGTGGCCGGGTACTGGTGCCCGATTATGCACTGGCTCCGGAGGAGCCGTTCCCGGCAGGTATAGAGGACGTCGTTGCCGTCTATGCGGCGCTGGCCGAGCAGGGCGTGGCGGCAGGGGATGTGGTGATGCTCGGGGACTCGGCGGGTGGCGCGGTTGCCCTCGGGGCGCTGCTCAGGCTGCGCGAACTGGGTGCCCCTATGCCGCGGGGACTGGTGCTCGAGTCGCCCTGGCTCGATCTGACGCTCTCGGGTGCCAGCCACACGGCCAACCAGCACCATCCCAATCCCCGCGCCGCAGAACTGCGGCGGGCCGCCGCCTGGTACGCGCCTACCGACCTGCACAGCTCGCCCCTGGCCTCGCCCTTCCATGCCGACCTCGGCGGCCTGCCGCCCATGCTGGTGCAGGTCGGTGGCAATGAGGTGCTGCTGGACGATGCCGCCGGTATCGCGGAACGGGTCAGGGCTTCAGGTGGCTCAGTCCGTCTCAGTGTCGCCCCAGGACTTTGGCACGTCTATCAACATTCCGATTGCCCCGAGGCGCGCGATGCGATTGAAGAGGTCGCAAGTTTTGTCCACTCGCTCGCCGCTGACGAATAGGAGTTTGCCATGTCCTTCTGGAAGAACCTTTTTGGAGGCGGAAGCGATGCAGGGGCCAAGGAGCCCGAACTGGGTGGTGAGGAGTCCTACAAGGGGTTCACCATTCGCGCCAAACTGATGCAGGTGGGGAGCGAGTATCAGCTGGCCGGCCGGATCGAGAAGGAAGTCGACGGCGAGCTCAAGACCTACGAGTTCGTCCGCGCCGACCGCTTCAGCTCGAAGGACGACGTCCAGAGCTACGCCATCGCCAAGGGCCGGCAGATCGTCGACGAGCAGGGCATCTCCCTGTTCCAGCAGAGCTGGCCGAACAAGCCGAACTGATCCGGCGGTCCCCGCCTCGCCAGACCGAAATCAATCCCCGCATTTTGCGGGTGCGCTATCCTGCGCATATCTGACCGCAACAGCTGGAGCCTTCCAATGGCCAAGAAGCCGACGCCGCGCACGGATTTCGTGCTCTTCGACATCGTTTATGAGGACGGAAGCCAGAGGTCCAACCGCAAGGTGCCGGCCGATCTGCTGGGCGGCCTCGACCGGGACGAGCCGGCCCGGACGTTCATCATGGAACAGGATCAGGCAATCGCCGAGAAATCGGGCATGCCGCCGCTGGCCATCAAGACGATGAAGCGCTCAGGCTCCAAATAGCTCTAGCGGGTGAGGTCGAAGGGCAGGGCGACCGTGCTCTGCGCGCCGCCGAGAGGGATGGACTGCCCTTCAAGCGCCAGCACAAACAGGCCAAACGCCACGATGCCAAACACAACAAGTGTCTCCGCGATCCAGTTGCGCCGGGATCGGGGGGTGTGGGCGTGATGATGAGCGTGCGCGGTTCGCATGGTCCTGCTCCAAACCGGCCGGTTGCTGAGGAATGCCGGTTCTTAACAAAACGTTTCGCATGTGGTTTTGGCTGCAGCGCGACCAAGATCAGGCAGAATTGAGGCGGCGCGACTATCCAGCGGCAGCCCGTCTAGCCGGCAAGGGCCTTGTCGATCGCCGGCTTGACGACCGTCCCGAGCAGTTCAATGGCCTTCATGACCTTTGCGTGCGGGATGGTGCCCACCGACAGCTGAAGGCCAAAGCGGTCGTGCCCGAACCACTCGTGCTGCATCAGGATCTTGTCGATCACCTGCTGCGGAGAGCCCATGAAATAGGCGCCCTGCGGGCCGGCGCCGGCCTCGAACTGGGCGCGCGTCGTCGGCGGCCAGCCACGCTCGCGACCGATGCGGCTCATGGCTTCGTGGTGGGCCGGAAACGCCGTATCGAGCGCCTCCTGCGAGTTCTCGGCGATGAATCCGTGCGACGCGATGCCGATCGGCAACGCGGATACATCGTGTCCGCTCTTTTCAGCGGTACGCCGATAGAGTTCGGCAAATGGCGCAAACTGCTGCGGATTGCCGCCGATGATCGCGATCATCAACGGCAGGCCGTAATAGGCTGCTCGCGCAACGGAATTGGGCGTCCCGCCGACGGCGATCCAGAGCGGCAGGGGATCCTGCACGGGCTTTGGGTAGATTTCGAGCCCGGGGATGGGCTTGGTGTGGTCACTGCCGGGCCACTCGACCTTGCCGCCCTTGCGGATTTCGAGCAGTTCGGCCAGCTTTTCCTCGAACAGGTCGTCATAGTGGGCCAGTTCGTAGCCAAACAGCGGGAAGCTCTCGATGAACGAGCCGCGCCCCGCCATGATTTCGGCGCGACCGTTGGAAATCAGGTCGAGCGTGGCAAATTGCTGCCAGACGCGGATCGGATCCTCGGAGCTGAGGACAGTCACGGCGGTGGAGAGGCGAATGGTTCTGGTGCGTGCAGCTGCGGCTGCCAGCAGGGTGACGGGCGAGGAGGCGACGAAGTCCTGGCGGTGGTGCTCGCCCAGCCCGTAGAAATCGAGCCCGAGCTGATCGGCCAGCTCGATTTCTTCGAGCAGGTCCTTGACCCTCTCGGCAGGCGACTGCAGCGCGCCGCCATTGAGCGGATCGGGTGTATTCTCTGCAAACGAATAGAGTCCAATCTGCATGACGAGCATCCCTTGTTACTGGCCGGTAGATGGCGGCAAGTCTGCCGGGCCGCAAGAGAGCACAGGCGTGTAACCGGTGTTTGCCAAGCCAGCGGCCACCTGTACAAAAGCATAGAAGCACCAGGCACAAGGCGCGCAGGACACCATGGCCCTTCTTGATGAAATCGATCGCAAACTGCTGGCTCTGCTGCAGGAGGATGACCGGGTGCCGGTGGCCGAGCTGGGCAAGGCGATCGGCGTCGCGCCCTCCACTCTCAACGACCGCATCCGTCGGCTGGTGCGGCAGGGGATCATCACCGGCTTCCATGCCAGGGTGTCACCCGAAAAGATCGGTCTGGACCTGCTGGCCTATGTCTTTGTGGGCTGGAGCGACCCGCTCACCGAGCAGAAGTTTCTTGTCCGGGTGGCTGCATCGCCGGAAGTGCTGGAGTGCCATCACGTCACCGGCGCGTGGAACTACCTGATGAAGGTGCGCCTATCCACCACCCGCGATCTGGAGGCATTTCTTTCCGGCGTGGTGAAGGACGTGCCCGGGTTGCAGCGCACCGAGACTTTGATCGTGCTGTCATCTGCCAAGGAGACGCAGACGGTCACCGTGCCGCAACCACCGGCCGAAAACGCACTGGATCCCTGACCATTGGCCAGGGACCCAGAGTAGTCACGTTTGGGGCGACGTCAGGCGTTACTGGACAGCCGGAGCCGCCGGAGCGGTTTCGGTGGCTGCCGGTGCCGGCGTCGTTTCGGCCGGTGCAGCAGCGTCATCGGCCGGGGCCGGTGCCATCGGCGTGGCTTCGGTGCCGGTCGCGGGGGCTTCCGTCATCGGAGCAGGCGTGGTGCCGGTATCGGCGGGTGCGGTGATGGCCGGGGTATTGTTGACATCAACCGAGGTTGCAGGCGTGGACGGGCCGGAATTGGCCGAGAACACCAGGTAACCGATCGCGAGCAAGGCAAGCGCAACGATGATACCTACAAACCAGCCGGTCGAGTTCGAACTCGCGGGTATAGACGGTGCGATTGGTGCCGTCGTTTGAATAGACGGTATCGCGTTCTGGGATAGCCATGGTGAAGCTCCTTTGTTTGAGTACCGTATGGCGTAGAAACGCGATGCTGTTTGAATTCGTTCCAGCTTGCTGAAGTGCTCGCAGTGATTGACGTAGCACGCTGATTGGCAAGGTTAATCGGCTGCCGCTGCCGGCGGTTGATAACTCTCGGCGAAGTAAATCTGCGGCTCGTAGATCACTTTTCCAAAGCGCGTGATGGCGAGTTGCTCGATAAGCGTGACCTGGGCGAAGGGGTTTCCGGTCTCGCTGATGGTGTAGAACGGGTCGGCGACAATGATGGCGGATTGGCCGGCATGCGCCTTGGGGTCGAACCAGAAGTCGTACTGGTCGTGGCGCGGGGACAGGGCGACGACGTCGGCGTCCTGCATGGCAAAGCCCAATTGGGCGGCTGTGCCGTATACCGTGGTGGCGACAAAGGCGTCGGGATGCTCGGCCTGAAGGGCCTCGACCCGCTCGGCAACCTCGTCCCAGCCGTAGGCGGATGCGGTCACCCAATGGAACTGCCCGAACAGCGACGCCACCGGCACGATGGTCTGGTTGACCAGCAGGAGGACACCGAACGCCAGGCCATAGGCGACATGCGTCCAGATCAGCCAGGACCGTCGCAGGGCCAGCGCCAGCAACGGCATGACCAGCAGGAAGGCGACAATGTTCCAGTAGAAGAACACCTGCACGAAAAACGCCAGCCCGACCATGGCGAGGCTCGATATACCGAGCAGCCACATGGCGAGATGCTTGGCCCGCGCCTCGAAGCCGGGGGCCGGCCGACGCAGGATCAGCCGCACAGTGCCGTAGACGACGACGGGGGAGAGGACGATGACGGTGATGAGCACAAAGAGCGGCAGCTGGGCGGGGCTCGCCTGCTGCGGGTCGACCCAGCGTTCGGCGAGATGGAAGCGGTAAGATGCAAAGCCCTCGGTCAGGTTCCACCAGAACACCGGTGCCTGCAGGGCAACGCTGAACAGTGCGGCCAGCCACGGATGCGGCGTTCGCAGCGAGGCTCGCATGCCGGGGTGAAAGAGCAGAAAGCCAAGGAAGGCGACGCCGAGAAACACGGCGTTATATTTCGTCAGCGTGGCGAGGCCGAGCAATGTCGCGGCGAGGTAGAGCCAGCCAAACCCGGCATCGTCGCGCTCGAAACGTTCGGCGAACACCAGCATGAAGTGTCCGGCCGCGAGGCACAGCGCGATCAGCAGGTGATCGTGAAAGGCGATCGACCCCATGGCGAGAAACAGCGGAGAGGCGAGATAGATGGCGGCGCTGCGCCAGAAATAGAGGGCCGGATCTGCCGGAGAAAGCCGTCTCGCCCAGTACCAGAAGATCCAGCCCGTGCTCGCCAGCGTCAACCAAGTCAGCGCCCGCAAGCCCACGAGGTTCCAGCCGGTCATGTGGCTGATGAGCCCCAGCAACCACGCATGCAGCGGCGGGTGATCGAAATAGGACAGGGCAGGGTGCTGTCCCCAGATCCAGTAATAGGCCTCATCGCCGATCGGCGGCATGACAAGGAAGATCCAGAGCTTGATGGCAATGAAAGCTTCGGTCGCGATGGCGAAGGGCAGCCACGCCCGGTTGCGCGCGATCGCGGGCATCAGAACTGTTCCTGGGTCGGCTGGTAATGCTCGCCCAGCCAGATTTCGTAGTCGGTCACCGGCAGGCCAAAGCGGCTCACAGAGACGGTGCGGAGCAGGGTCATGGTCGAGAACTGGGTCTGGGCAAAGCCGATGGGCCAGGCGCCATCGGCGATGATCAGCGCATCTCCGCCGGTCAATACCGCGCGGTCGGTCCAGAAATCATACTGGTCGGTCAGCGTGTTGAAGGACGTCACGTCGGAGGTCTGCAACTGGTAGCCGAGCTGCGCCGCATAGGTGTAGCGCGTCGCGGCCAGGAAGGCGTCCGGATGGGCTGCGCGCTCGGTGGTGACGGCCTGCGCGAGCTCGTCCCAGCCGAAGTTGGCGGATGTGCCCCAGTCCTTGGGACCGACGAGATTGGCCAAGGGGAACACCGCGAAATTGACTGTCAGGATGACTGCCATACAGAGGCCGAAGGCCGTGTGCAGCCAGAACAGCCATCGCTTGCCGAGATAGCGCCAGGCGACCGGAACGAGAGCCACGTAGCCGATGATGTTCCAGTAAAAATAGATGAAGACGAAGAACGACACGGCAAGGAAGACCAGCGTCGAGACCCCGAAGCCGGCAAAGGCGAAGCGCCTGGCGTTGGATTCGAAGCCGATGAGCCTCGGGCCGAACGGATAGCGGAAGAGCGCAATGGTCAGGAACGGCGAGAGGACGAGCGCGATATTGGCGAGGAAGACCAGTGGGTAGCCATAGGCCAGGCTATCGCCGCTGCCGGTCAGGCGGGTGCCCAGATGGAAGTTGAACGAGGCCATGCCTTCGGTGAGATTCCACCAGAGGACCGGCGCCTGCATTGCCACGCTGAGCAGGCCGGCAAGATAGACATGCGGGTCGCGCAGGAGCGGCCAGAAGGTGCGGCGCGATAGCACCATGGCGGCGAAAGCAAGTCCCAGAATGGCGCCGTTGTACTTGGTGAGGACCGCGAGGCCGAGAAAGATGGCGGCGAGGTAAAGCGGGCCATACCGGCGCATGCCGGCTTCCCACTGGGTGAGGAAGCCGAGGAAGAAGTGGGCCGAGATGAAGGCCAGAGCGATCAGGAGATAGTCGTTGAAGGCCATCGTGGTCATCAGCCAGAAGATGGGCGTCGCCAGGTAGAGGGTGGTTGTGCGCCAGAAATACTCGCGCGGGTCGTCGGGCATGATGCGCTTGGCCCACGACCAGAAGACGAGCAGCGTCGCAGCGAGGCAGACCCAGGTCAGCGCGCGGACGCTCCACCAATGCCAGCCGACGATCTTCTCCGTCAGGGCGAGCAGCCAGGCGTGCAGCGGCGGGTGATCGAAATAGGAAAGTTCGAGGCGCTGGCCCCACATCCAGTAGTAGCTCTCGTCGCCCATTGGCGGCACGGCGATGTCGAACCAGAGCTTGAGTCCGAGCAGGATCAGGACGACACCCTGCATGATCCGGCGGGAGGTCATGGGCGATAGCCCTTGCCCAGCAGGATGCGGAAACTGAATACGGTCACGCCAAAGCGCTCCACCGGCACGGTTTCGAGCAGTGATACACTCTCAAATCGGTCCTCAAGGTAGCTGCTCTCCGAGTCGCCATCGTTGTCGTCGGCCACAATGACATAATCGTCGCCGGCATGGGCGGCGGGCTCGAACCAGTAGTCGAACTGGTCGCGTTCGAACGACAATGCGGTGACGTCTGCGCGATGCAGGGCGAAGCCGATCTGGCTGGCGTTGGAGTAGCGCGTGCCCGCCAGTCGGGCGTCGGGGTGAGCGTCCAGCTGCGCGGCAACCCGACCAGCGACTTCGGTCCAGCCGAAATTGACGGCACTGCCGCCATCCTTGCCGCCGAACAGCGGCGAGATTGGCGCAATGGCAAAATTGAACACCAGCGCCAGCGCGAAGACCAGCCCCAGGAGCAGGTGCAGCCAGAGCTGGATGCCGCGTCCCACATGCGGCGCGAGCAGTGGCATCACGGCGATGAAGGCCACTATGTTCCAGTAGAAATAGGCGCCAAGGAAGACCGAAATCAGGGCGAGGCAGAGGGTGGAGACCGCGAGCGCCGACAGGGCCAGCGCTCTTGCCTCGGTCGCCGGTGCCTCCGCCGGTGTCACGACGAGGCGGATGATCGGCCAGACGAGGAAGGGGCCAACCGAAAGAGCGGTCACAAGCAGGAACGTGACCGGTGCGAACCAGTTCGCGGGGTGGGTGCCGCCCCACCGGGTGGCGAAATGGAATTCGTAGGACGAAAAGCCATGCGCAGTGTTCCAGGCGAAAACCGGGGCCTGCATGGCAATGGCCAGGAGTGCGGCAAGCCAGAGATGCGGGCTCTTGAGCAGCGGCCGAAGATCGCGGCGCACCAGGACGAAGAGCCCGATGCCGAGGCCGAACAGCACACCATTGTACTTGGTCAGTACGGCGAGCCCGAGAAGGATGGCCCCCGCATAGAGCCAGCCCCAGTGGTGCAATCCTGCCTTGAAGCCGTCGGCAAACACCACGAGGCACCAGGCGCTCGCCAGGCACAGCATGACCAGCAGATGGTCGTGATAGGAGACGAGCGTCATGGTGAAAAAGAGCGGAGACGCCAGATAGATAGCGGCCGTCAGCCAGAAGCGCTCGCCGGCGTGGTCGGGCGCCAGCCGACGGGCGAAGAGCCAGAACAGCCAGAGCGTGCCGCCGAGGGTGAACCATGTCAGGATGCGGGTGCTGAACGGCCACCAGCCGAAGAGCGAAACCACGCCGAGCAGCCAGGCGTGCAGGGGCGGGTGGTCATAGTAGGAGAGGTCGGGATCCTGGCCCCAGAACCAGTAGTAGGTCTCGTCGCCGAGCGGGGCGCCAAAGACATGCATCACCAGACGCAGGCCCAGAAACAGGGCGACAACTGTCTGCAAAGGTCGCGGCGACCGGCGGAGGGGCAGGGGTGTGGCGTCCGTCATCTCATGGCCGGGCTGGTCGAATGATGGAGCCATAAAGCAACTGACGCGCGAGGCAACCCCGCCCGCGTTAGTCATGCCATCGTGATGTTATTGCGCCGCGCCCGGGCTAGCGACAAAATATATCAAGTTTGAGGGAGAACTCATGATCAGTCGGGAGGCACGGGCGGAGCGGGATCGGCTGTTTGCCGAGCGCAAGCCGGAGCGGCCGCTTGAGCAGCGCCGCCGGGAGTGGGAGGCCGACGCGCGACTTGTCGTGCTGCCAAAGACGGCGCGTTTTTCGCAGCAGGTCGCCGGCGGGGTCGCCTGCGAATGGATGGAGACGCCGCGCGTGGCGCGCGACAGGGTCTTCCTGTTCTTCCATGGCGGCGGTTATAATGCCGGCTCACCCAAGACGCATCGGCTGCTTGCGGCAAATCTCAGCCGCGTCACCAACATGCGGTTGCTCCTGCCCGACTACCGGCTGGCCCCGGAACACCCCTTTCCGGCCGGCGTCAAGGACGCGCTGCTGGTCTACCAGTGGCTGCTGAACCAGGGCTTTTCGGAGAGCAATATCCTCGTGGGCGGGGACTCCGCTGGTGGCGGACTGGCCCTGTCGATGCTGCTGGCCTTGCGCGCCGCTGGCGCCCTAATGCCTAGGGCGGCCATCCTGCTGGCGCCGTGGACCGATCTGACGGTGTCGTCGGCAAGCTATGCCAAGCTGCGTCATCTCGATCCGATCATCACCCGCGAAGGTCTGCGCGAGGCCGGGCTGCTTTATGCCGGCAAGCGCGATCCGGCCGATCCGCTGCTCTCGCCACTGTTCGCCGATCCTGCCGGGTTGCCGCACATGCTCATTCATGCCGGTGGCGACGAGGTGATGCTCGATGACAGCCGGAAGTTTGCAAAGCAGGCCGAAAAGGCCAGCGTGCCGGTATCGTTCAAGATCTTCGAGGGAATGTGGCACGTGTTTCATACCGCCGGAATCGAGGTGCCCGAGGCGCGTCAAGCCATAGACGAGATCGGCGGGTTCGTAAGGGCACTTTACCACGCCGAGGTCACCGTCTAGTCAGCGCAACTGAAGGGTTGCGTGATATGAGTCTCGAGACGCGTGAAATGGTGTTTGTGGCGCTGGCCGATACCGGGCGCCGGCGGCTGCTGGATCGGCTGCGGCAGCGCAACGGGCAGACTCTGAGCGAACTCTGCGAAGGTCAGGCGATCTCGCGCCAAGCCGTCACCAAACACCTGTCGATTCTCGAGCAGGCGAACCTGGTGATCTCGGAAAAGCGCGGTCGCCAACGACTGCATTTCCTCAATCCGGTACCAATCCACGCGGTGGCGATGCGCTGGCTCAAGCTATTCGATGACCTGCCGCTGGACGTGCTGGCGGAAAACAAGGAAGGGCCGGAGTGATGCACTCCGGCCCTTCAGTTCTTGCGTCAGCAGCGCCTAGCGCTGGGTGACGGTGATCAGCGGCGTGATCCGCTTGATGGTAACGCGGCGGTTGAGTGCCTCGGGTCCCTCGGTCTTCACCTTCAGGTAGCGTTCGCCATAGCCCTGGGTCACCAGGTTTTCAGGCGGCACCTTGTAGAAATCGGTGAGGATCTGGGCAACCACGGCAGCGCGCTGATCCGACAGCACCAGGTTCGAGGTGTCGGAGCCCACCGCATCGGTGTGTCCTTCGATCAGGAACGTCTCTGCCGGGTTCTGGTCGAGCACGCTGAGCATGGCACGTGCCACCTTGCTCAAGGCACCGACCTGACTGGAGGAAATGGTTGCCTTGCCCGAGTCGAAGGTCAGGCCACCGATTTCCACGCGACGCACCGAGTCACGGACACGGGCCGAACGCTTTACTTCCTCAACCGAATAGATGCGGCGCACCTGCTCGACCGGGGGCTGCAGGAAGAAGGTCTCGACCTCTTCCTCATCGGCGAAGCTCACATCCAGCGTGTATTCACGCGCCGGGATGTTCAGACGCAGCGGCGGCAGGTCTGCACCGGGATCGATGAAGAAGCTGTCGGTGTCACCACGGTCATCGTCCTCGTCGTCATAGTAGGCGAGGATGTATTCACGGCCGTCCGGCGTGAAGCGCGAGCGCTTGAGCACGTCGCCCCAGCGATTGCGGATGGTGACGATGCGGACGCCGTTCGGCCGCACGATGGTCTCACGGGTCCGGCCGTTGCGCAGGTCCTCGTAGAAGATCCGGTCTTCATCCGGCCGGTACATGCGATCACGCTCCTGCTCAGGATTGTTGATCACGATGTTGACGCCAACCTGGAACAACACCGGCGACGAGGGCGCATTGTTGTTGATGACGGTGTTGTTGATCGTCGTGTTGTTGATGATGGTGACGTTCTGCGGCAACTCTGCCGGATCGGTGGCAGACGGAGCCAAGGCGATCGCCTGTTCGGAGACCGGCTGCCCCTGTTCCTCCTGAACCGACTTCACCTCAACCGGTGCCAGACGCGACTGGGCGTCGGCGTCGGATGTCGGCGGCGGAGCTTCCGGCTCGGCTGGCACTTCGGCAGCCTGCTGCTCGCCAGCGGCGACGCTGGTCTGCGTGTCCTTGGAGCTATCGAGCAGAGGGGCTGCCTCCTCCGCAGCAATCTCGACCGGCAGGGCCTCGACGGCGTCGGGAGTGACGTTCTCGTTGCTCGCGGGCGACATTTCCTCAGGCGCAGGCTGTTCTACAGGCTGCATCTGGGGAACTTCGGCAAGCGGTTCAAAGCCGAACTGCGCGAGGCAGGCCGCAATGTCCGTCTGCCCTGCGTTGGTGCAGATATCGGTGATCTGCTGCAGCGCAAAGTCGACCGTGCCCTGACCGTCGGCATCGCCGGCCTGCATCTGCTGGATGCCCGAGTTGTAGACCTCGATGGCGGTCGCAAGATCGGCCTGGGCCTGAACGGCAGGATCAACCGGGGGCGGTGCTTCGACAGCCATCGGCGTTTCAGCCGGGGCGGCCTCGGCGGGTTGCGCTTCCGGAGCGGGTTCTGCAGGAGTCGGCTCGGCGGCCGTAGCAGCGGGTGCCTCCTCTGCAGGCGCAGCCTCGGCCGGCTGCGGCAGGGCGGGCAGGTCCTGACCGATGCACGATGCGATGTCGGGATAGCCGTTGTCCGTGCAGAGCTGCAGGATGCGGGCTTCGGCACTGTCAGCCTTGGCCTGGGCGTCTGCGAAGTCGCCACCAGCGGCCGCCTGGTCGAGGGCGGCCTGATAGTCGGCGAGTGCAGCGTTCAGGTCATTGACGAACTGTGCCTGCACCTCTTCTGCCGACGGACCGGTGTCCTCGGCTGGGGCGGCCTGTTCGGCGGGTGCCGGTTCTTCGGCCGGCGCAGCCTGTTCGGCGGGTGCCGGCTCCGGCGCGGGCGCAGCTTCTTCTACGGGAGCGGCTTCCGCAGCGGGCGCGGGCTCCTCTGCCGGCGCTGCTTCCACTGCCGGGGCAGGTTCTTCAACAGGCGCAGGCTCTGCGGCCGGTGCCGGTTCTTCCGCCGGAGGCGGCGCTTCTTCGGCGGGTGCGGCGGGAGCAGCCGTGATCGCGGCAATGCACTCGTCAATGCTGCCGTAGCCGGCAACGATGCACTGTTCGGTGAAGGCGCCGAGGGCGTTGTCTGCGGCGGTTGCGTCACCCGATGCCTGAGCATCGACGTAAGCCTGATACGCGGCAGTCAGTTCGGCGCTTTGAGCCTGTACCGGAAGCGGTGACAGCGCGAGAAGGCCGAGACTGGTGCCGGTCAGGAGCCAGTTGCGAAGGCGCATGATGGGGTCCTTGTTTTTGAAGTCAGATGGATGAGAAGTGACGCAGTCTGGATGAACGGAACCTGAATGACTCCGAAGACCTCTTGTTATGTCCAGACTGGTGATGGAACTGCCCTAACGCCTCAGCAGACGCATGGTTCCCTGCCTCAAACCTAGCTCCGCAAAGATGGCGCCAGTTGGGCGGGCATGCTAGCGGAGGGCATGCGACAGCAGCAGAAACTACTCGAGATCAGGACCCAGGGCGCCGGGCTTTACGAGATGACGCGCGACGTCGAGGAGTTCGTCGGCGACAGCGGCATCGGTTCGGGACTGCTGACAGTCTTTTGCCGCCACACATCCTGTTCCCTGCTCATCCAGGAGAATGCCGATCCCGACGTGCAGACGGACCTCGACGGATTTTTCAGGCGACTGGTGCCCGAAGGCATGGACTGGCTGGTGCATACGACCGAGGGGCCCGACGATATGCCCGCGCACATCAAGTCGGCCTTGACCCAGACATCGCTAACCGTACCGGTTGCGCAGGGGGAGACCTTGCTGGGGACGTGGCAGGGCATTTATCTGTTCGAACATCGCGCTCGGCAGCACCGCCGGCAAATTGCCCTCCATATCATCGGCGACTGACCTCTCATGACCGACTTGATGACCTATCTGCCGCTCGTTATCGGGCTGGCGCTCACCGGCATTGTCTCCGGCGTGTTTGCCGGGCTGCTGGGGATCGGCGGCGGCGCCATTCTCGTGCCTGCACTGGCTGTGGCACTGGAGATCATGGGCTATAGCAGCGAGGTGGTACAGCACATTGCGGTGGGCACGTCGCTGGCGATCATCATTCCCACCGGTCTTTCGAGTGCCCTGTCGCACCACCGGCGCGGCGCAGTCGACAAGCGCGTGCTCATGCTGTGGGCGCCGGTGATTGTCGCAGCGACGCTGGTTGGCGGATTGATGGCGGGCTGGTTTTCGGGCAATACGCTGCGCATCGTCTTCGGGGTGATGGCATTCTTCATCGCCGCCAATATTGTGCTGCCGTTCCAGCAGCAACGGATCGGGCACTTGTCGGCATCCGGCCTGACGCACAGGCTGTTTGCGGCAGGTGTCGGCTACATTTCGGCGCTGATGGGCGTCGGCGGCGGGGCCCTGAGCGTACCGACGATCGCGGCGCTGGGGGCAACGATGCATCAGGCGGTCGGCACGGGTGCGGCGATCGGCGTGTTCATCGCCGTGGCGGGGACCGCGGGATACATGATTTCGGGCTGGGGCGTGGAGGGGTTGCCACCGCTAAGCATGGGCTACGTCAACCTGCCGGCGCTTCTGCTGATCGGAGTGATGGCGTCGCTGACGGCGCCGCTGGGCGCGACGCTGGCGCACAGGCTGGACCAGAAGACGCTCAAGCGGGTGTTCGCCGTGTTCCTGCTGGTGGTGGGAACGAACATGATCTGGAAGGCAGTCGCCGGCTGACTGCTGCCCCGAACCGAAGTCCGGAGCGGCCGTCGCGGGAGGAACTGCTAGTTGGTCGCGGCGATGGCCCAGGTGACCTGGACGTCGATCGAATAGCTCAGCTCGCCGGCTTCGACAGGTACCGGCGAGGACGCGGCGCGGTCATACATGACGCCCTGGGACATCGGCTGGGGCTGGCCGTAGCTTTGCGATTTATTGATCGACCGAATGGAGCCAAGGTCGATTTCCGCAGTATCGGCATAGAGTTCGGCCTTCTTCCGGGCGTCGGCGAAGGCCGCCTTGCGGGCGTCGTCGAGCTGGGCGGCCGGGTTGGCGACGGAGAAGGAGACGCCGTTGATGGTGTTGGCGCCGACGGTGACGGCCTGGTCGAGGACCGTGCCCAGGGTCTCGAGCTTGCGAACGCGGACGGTCACGGTGTTGAAAACCTGATAGCCGGCGATCTTGGGCGGCAGCTGGTAGCCATTGGCATCGCGGGCATCGGAATAGACGTAGTTGGGATTGACTGAAAAGCCCGAGGTCTGGATGTCGCGCGGCTCGATGCCGGCGGACTTGAGTGTCTCGATCAGTTCGGCCATTGCCTTGGTGTTGGCGTCGAGTGCGTCGCGCGCTGTGACACCCTGGGTGGTCACGCCGGAGGTGATATAGGCGGTGTCGGGGGCGACCATGACTTCGCCGTGGCCGGCGATGGAGAGGGTGCCGGGCTCGGAAAATTCCTGTGCCAGCACGGGGGCAGTCATGGCCGTGCAGAGGGCAAACGGGATGATGGCGGTCAACAAGCGCATGGGTCGTCTCCGGTAGAAATGGCAAAATGCCTCGATATGGCCGCATCGATGAACGGCAAATGAACATCGATCAGTCCCATTCTGGAGAGTGAGACGCCCAGCACGTGGCGATCCTTGGGCGGGATTGCAGAAAAGACTTAACCAATTGCTGAGGTACGTGCGTCGGCCTCGGCTGGACACTGCCGGAGCCCGCGGGTTAGGTAGCGGCGCAAACTGAGGAGGGAAGAATTCCATGGCACACTCGATCATTCCAGACGGCATCCTGATCGGGCGCGCCCGCGTCCCCGGTTTCGAGCATCCGCGGGTGGTGACGGTACGCGACGGGCAGGTGATCGACATCACGGCCAAAGGCGCGGCGCTGGTTCGCGACGTGACCGAGGGCGACGACCCGGCCACCTACGTGAAGACCGCCACGGGCCAGAACATCGGTGCGGTCGATGTGGTGCTCGATAACAGCTGGGGCGGCAAGATCGATACGAGCAAGCCCTCGCTGCTGTCGCCGGTCGACCTGCAGGCAGTCAAGGCCGCCGGCGTGACGTTCGTGGTGTCGCTGCTCGAGCGCGTCATCGAGGAACAGGCGCGCGGCGACAAGGGCAGGGCCGATGCGCTGCGCAAGGACATCCTGTCGCTGGTCGGTACCGATCTCAGCCACCTCGAGCCGGGCTCGCCGGCGGCAATGGAGGTCAAGAAGACGCTGATCGAGCGCGGGGTGTGGAGCCAGTATCTGGAAGTCGGCATCGGTCCGGATGCGGAAATCTTCACCAAGTGCCAGCCGATGGCATCGGTCGGCTATGGCGCCGATGTCGGCATCCTGCCGATTTCGGAATGGAACAACCCGGAGCCGGAACTGGTGATGGTGGTGGCGTCCACCGGCGCGATCGTCGGCGCGACGCTGGGCAATGACGTCAACCTGCGTGACGTCGAAGGCCGTTCGGCGCTGCTGCTCGGCAAGGCCAAGGACAACAACGCCTCTGCTTCGCTGGGGCCGTTCATCCGGCTGTTCGACGGCGAGTTCACCATCGAGACGGTCAAGAACGCCGATATCGCGCTGTCGGTGACCGGGGAGGACGGGTTCGAGCTCACCGGCGTCTCCAACCTCAGCCAGATCTCGCGCTCGCCGGAATCGCTGGTGGCGGCCTCGATCGGCCGGCACCACCAGTACCCTGACGGCTTCGTGCTCTACACCGGCACCATGTTTGCACCGGTCAAGGATCGCGGTGGCGCGGGCAAGGGCTTTACCCACAAGATGGGCGACAAGGTCTCGATCTCGACCCCGTCGCTGGGCACACTGACCAACACAGTGCGGCTTTCCACCGAATGCCCGCCCTGGACCTATGGCGCCAGCCACCTGATGCGCGACCTGGCCAAGGCAGACCTGCTGTAGCGGGGTGTCTTTTCGGCTGAAAAGTACTACTTAAGCGGTCACACAAGACCTACGAGCTTCGAGGAGCGACACGATGAGCGAACTGCACCAGAACCTGATCAACGGCGAATGGGTCGGCACCGAGGGCAAGGAGAACATCAACCCCTCCAATATCGCTGACGTGGTGGGCGTGTACGCCCAGGCCAACGAGCAGGAAACCCAGGACGCCATCGCGGCGGCCAAGGCGGCTTTCCCGGCTTGGTCGCGATCGGGCCTGCTGGAGCGCTGGGGCATTCTCTCCAAGACGGCGCATGAGATCTTTGCACGCAAGCAGGAGCTGGGTGAACTGCTGAGCCGCGAAGAGGGCAAGACGCTGCCAGAAGGCATTGGCGAAGTGACCCGTGCCGGCCAGATTTTCGAGTTCTTTGCCGGCGAGGCGCTGCGGCTGGCCGGCGAGATTCTCCCGTCGGTCCGTCCCGGCGTGCAGGTCGAGATCACCCGCGAGGGTGTCGGCGTGGTCGGCATCATCACGCCGTGGAATTTTCCTATTGCCATCCCGGCCTGGAAGATCGCCCCGGCGCTCTGCTACGGCAACACGGTGGTGTTCAAGCCGGCCGATCTGGTGCCGGGCTCGTCTTGGGCCATTGTCGATATCCTGCACCGCGCCGGCCTGCCCAAGGGCGTGCTGAACCTGGTGATGGGCCGCGGCTCGAAAGTCGGCCAGACCATGCTGGACTCCAAGGACCTCAACGCCATCACCTTCACCGGCTCGGTGGGCACGGGCAAGAAGGTTGCCGAGGCCTCGATCAAGTTCAACCGCAAGTTCCAGCTCGAGATGGGTGGCAAGAACCCGACCATCGTGCTCGATGACGCCGATCTGAAGGTGGCCGTCGAGAGCGTGGCGCAGAGCGCTTTCTTCTCGACCGGGCAGCGCTGCACGGCCTCGTCGCGGGTCATCGTCACCGAGGGCATCCATGATGCCTTCGTCGATGCGCTCTGCCAGCGCACCAAGAACCTGCGGGTCGGCGACGCCCTGGCCAAGGATACCGAGATCGGTCCGGTGGTCGACGCCAGCCAGCTCAAGCAGGACATGGACTATATCGACATCGGCCAGAAGGAAGGCGCGACGCTGCGCGTCGGCGGTGCGCGGGTCAACGCGCCGACCGAGGGCTACTTCCTGCAGCCGACACTGTTCACCGAAGCCAACAACCAGATGCGCATCAGCCGCGAGGAAATCTTCGGGCCGGTCGCCGCGGTGATCAAGGTCAAGGATTATGACGAAGCGCTGGCGACGGCCAACGACACCGAGTTCGGCCTCTCGGCCGGTATCGTGACGACATCGCTGAAATACGCCACCGACTTCAAGCGCAATTCTGAAGCGGGCATGGTGATGGTCAATGTGCCGACCGCCGGCGTCGACTTCCACGTGCCGTTCGGCGGCCGCAAGAGCTCCAGCTACGGCCCGCGCGAGCAGGGCAAGTATGCCAGCGAGTTCTTCACGGTGGTGAAGACGGCCTATACCGCCGCCGGCTGATCATCTGGGCAATAATCGAAGAAGGGGCGTCCAACGGGCGCCCCTTCTGCTTTCGGCGGGCCCATGCGCCGGGTTCCCGTAGGCCGGCAACTACTTCAGCGGCAGGAACAGGTCGACGGCTGCCTCGTCAGCGGGAACTGCCGGGAAGATACTCAGGCGCTGGCAGTAGATCGGGAAGTCGCGCGCTTCCTCGCCGCTGGCCGGAAGCCAGTCGCGATAGAGATAGAGCGCGGCCGGCTCCAGGTTGTCGGAGCTGCCGACAATGCGCAGCACGGCACAACGTCCGCCCGGGATTGCACCGGACTTGATCCCGTCGCCGGCCGCTTTGACGGGCTGGTCGGTACCGACACAGAGGTCCACGCTGTAGTCAGCGGGCGAGGCCGGGCGCCGCTCGGAACGCCAGACGGTGAAGGTGGGGTTGGTGTCGGGATGCAGGCCAGCGGCCGTACGCCAGGCAATGAACCGCTGGATCGTGGCGCCAATCGTTGCCGGGTCACCCCGATGTTGCATGATCGCCACGGGGGTCGGGGGCACATCACGGATCGTCACGTCGTCGGGGGTATAGGTCATCTGCATGAGCTTGCTCCTTGCGTTGTCCAAAGGCCCGAAGGCCGCCAGCCACGGTTCCCAGTCGGGAGATTTCCGAAACGCAGAGGGCGACTGTCCGACCCGTTGCCGAAAGGCGCGGGCGAAGGCATCGGGCGCATCGTAGCCGGCGTCCATCGCTATGGCGGTGACGCTGTGCGTATCATTGGCGGCCAGCTGGTATGAAGCGCGCTGCATGCGGGCAAGCTGGACGTAGCGGTGGACAGAAACCTCGAAGGTTGCTGCAAACTGCCGATGGAAATGGAACCTCGAAAAGGCGGCGATCCGGCTCAGCGTTTCGAGGTCCAGCTCACCGTCGAGATGCTGGTCGATATAGTCCAGCACCCGCTGCATGCGGGTCCGATAGCTGTGGAGTGCCGCCGTCATCTTCCGTCCTCCGTGGTGACGCCATCTAGCGGCTCAGGGTGGAACTGCGCTCGACCGATCTTGCGCTCTTTTCGTGTCGTCCCTTCCTCGGGATAGCTTGCCCGAAGGTGGAGATGGTGCAACTCGTCGATGAGACCAGCTCACAGTTGCGGGCCGCCGACTTGCACTTCCTGGGCCGACTTTGGGGAGGATGTGCCATAGTCCAGCTGAGTGGAAAGGCCCGCGACTTACCGAATTTGGCAGAACACCTGTCGTTAACAGCCCGGCTATATTGTCGGAAATGGCATCAAAATGATGCCGAGCGGAACATTAATGGCAGATACTGAGCAAAAATCCCTGATGGCATCCACCAGCCATTATTCAAAGCGAATGGTCTTTGCCTATCGCTATGGCTCGCTGGCGTTCGCCGCCATCGGTCTTGGCTGGGGTGTGGTCTTTGCCGCCATGGGGTGGTGGGGCGTGGTGGCACTGGATGTCGCCATCGTCGCCACAGGGCTGGCCATCTACCTGCTGATCCGCCGCGGGAACCTGGCTTTCGGACTGCTGGCTGCCCAGGCCGCCCTGATGATGATTGCCATCATCATGGGGCTGGTTCTTGATGTGCCGACCGAGGAGGCGCCGCGGGTTGTGCACCTTTACCTGCTGGTCGTGGCCGCGCTGGGCTATCTCAACTACCAGTTGCAGAAAACCCGGGCGCAACTGGTGCTGATCGGGCTCTGCCTGGTAGCCTTTGTTGTTTTCGCCAGTCTGCCGCTGACATCGTTTTCCATGGTGACAATGCCGGGCTGGCTGAAGACCTCAGGCACCTGGGCCAACGCCATTCTGGCCACCAGCATGCTGGCTGCCTGCATCCATGCCATGCAGGCCGAATTTGTCCGCAAGGACAGGTTCAGCCGCGATCTGATGGCGGCCTTGTGGAACGATGAGTTCCAGCTTGTTTTCCAGCCGCAGGTCGATCTGGCCCGCAATACGATCGGCGCCGAGGCGCTGCTGCGCTGGAACAGCCCGAAGCGAGGCAATGTGCCGCCCGTCGATTTCATCCCGCAGGCGGAAGCGCTCGGGCTGATGGTTGCCATCGGCGGCTGGGTGCTCGAGCAAGGCTGCTCCGTTCTCGCCAAGTGGGACAAGACCCCGGAGTTTCGGCATCTGACGCTTTCGGTCAATGTCAGCGCCAGTCAGCTCATGCACGAGAATTTCGAGGAGTTCGTGCGCGACACGCTGCTGAAGACAGGGGTGGACCCGCGCCGGCTGATCCTCGAACTGACCGAGAGCATTCTTGTCACCGATATCGAACCGGTCATCGCCAAGCTCGAGCGGTTGCACGACCTCGGCATTACCATCGCCCTCGACGATTTCGGCACCGGCTATTCATCGCTGTCCTATCTGCGCCGGCTGCCGATCCAGCAGATCAAGATCGATCGGGGCTTCGTGCAGGATGCGGTCAATGCCGAACGCAGCGCCTCGCTGGTCAAGAACGTCATCCATATCGGTCGTGATCTCGGCCAGGACGTTCTGGCCGAAGGGGTGGAGACGATGGACCAGCACACCCTGATGGCCCAGGCCGGCTGCAAGCTGTTCCAGGGCTATCTCTACGGGCGGCCGATGACACTGGCCGATCTCGAGGAGCGGGTCGGAGACGAGGCGAAGGTGCCGGCGGCCAAACCGTCGCGCCGGGCGAGCGGGCGATAGGGCTTCGTCAAGGCCGGCAGTGCGGTGCCGGGGCTATCCGGCGATCGCGGCGTCGTAGGCCGATTGCATGCGGGCGAGGACCGAGTGTTCGGGACAGTCTGCCCCAAGGTGGAGATGGCGCAACTCATCCATGAAGTCGGTCCATAGTTGCGGGCCGCCATCTTCCAGAATTCTGGCGCGGATCGAGAGCTCCGTCGAGGCCAGAGTATGACGCAGTCCCCAACTGCCCATGGCAACCAACAAGGGGACCAGCTCGATTGCCTTATCGGTCAGACTGTAGATGACCTTCTGCTTGTGACCGGGATCGCCGCTGCGTGAGAGCAGGCCATTGGCGGTCAGGCGCTTGAGGCGGTCGGACAGGATATTGGAGGCGATGCCCTCGATGTTTCCGGCGTGCAGGGCGCGGAAGGTGCGCCGGTCGCCGAACATGATGTCGCGCAGTATGATCAGGCTCCAGCGATCGCCGAAGGTTTCGAGCGTCAGGTTGATCGGGCATCCCGAGCGTCGGTGGTCCATACAGGTCGTTCCAAAACCGGTTGCAAAATAAACGTGGTTTGCAGCAGGGGTCGACTGGTAGCACAGCGTATCGTGTCCATGAAGGGGAGGACGCCCATGGCAAAGCTTGTGTTTGGAATGAATCAGTCGCTGGACGGCTATGTGGACCACACACGGTTTGCGCCTGATGCCGTGCTGTTCCGGCATTTCATCAGGGAGACGGAGGAGCAGACGGGAAGCCTCTACGGCAGCCGGATCTACGAAATCATGCGCTACTGGGACGATGACCGGCCGGAATGGGGCGCCGACGAGCGAGCCTTTGCTGCGGCGTGGCGGCGGCAGACCAAGTGGGTGGTGTCGCGTTCGCTGACGTCAGTGGGGCCGAACGCGCGACTGGTCGACGGCGATCTTGAGTTGGCGGTCCGCAGTCTCAAGGCAGAGCACGAGGGAGGGATCGAAGTCGCCGGTCCGACCCTGGCGCACAGCCTCACCGAACTTGGGCTGATCGACGAATACCGGATTTACCTTCACCCGGTGGTGCTGGGCCACGGTACGCCGTTTTTTGCCGGTGCCCGTCCGCCGCTTCGGCTTGCTGCAAGCGACAGGATCGGCGCCGACGTGATCATGCTGGCCTACGTTCCCGCGTAGTAACAGGCGCGCTGCGCCCGATCAGTGCCGCAGGAAAACCTGCTCGCTGTCGTCGGTGGCTTCGACCATGCCGGTGCTGCTCTCGACAAGAACGGTGACCTCGTCGCCCATGGCCCGCAGCATGCGCGAGGCGAAGAAGGCGTCCGAGAGGGCTTCTTCGCGTGTCTGGTAGGGTCTTGAAGCGGGGAGGTTGCGTCGTGACGTGCTGATGACTTCCCAGCCGGCGCCGGTGTAGCGGACGATCATGCGTATCTTTGCCATTTGTTCCTCGCCGCCAGAACGTCATGCGCCTGCCGACGGTTGCACCCGGAACGTGACGTCAGAGTGACCGCAGGCGGTCAGCCGGCGAGCATGGTGCGCAGCTCGTCGAGCTGCTGCATGCACTTCTCGATGTCGCTGCGCATCGCCCGGCGATCCTGCGCGGTGACGGCCGTCCTGCCCTTGAGATCGGCGCGGACGTTGCGGTCGAGTTCGTCGAGGGCCGATTGCAGGCGAGACATGGCGGTTCCGAAAGGCATGCTGTTCTCCGTGGTGCGCAGACCGTAGCTAGACGGTCGCGGCGCTCGAGGGAAGGGCGGTGGCCCACAGGGTGGGCGAATGACGGGCGCTCGAGGCGGACTACTTGACGGCGCCCATGGTGAGGCCACGCACGAAGTATCGACCGCCCAGGAAATAGATCAACAGCGGCGGAATGGCGGAGATCAGCACTGCGGCGCTGGAGCCGCCGGCGCGCACCGACATCAGCGCCGCGGTGATCGGCTGCTGGTCGCCGCGGGTGAAGACCATGCCGAACAGGTACTCGTTCCAGATGGTGGTGAACTGCCAGATGACGGTGACGATCAGGATCGGTGTCGCCAGCGGCAGCATGACCTTCCAGAGGATGCGCCAGAAACCGGCGCCATCGATATGGGCCGCCTTGACGATCTCGGTGGGGACCGAGACGAAGAAGTTGCGGCAGAACAGGGTGGCAAAGGAAATGCCCTGCACCGTGTGGATCAGCACCAGCCCCCAGACCGAATTGGTGAGCCCGATCTTGCCCATGATCCAGGCCCAGGGCAGCAGGCTGATCTGGCTGGGGATGAAGACGCCGAGCAGCATCATGCCGAAGATCCATTCCGAGCCGCGGAAGCGCCACTTGCTGAGCACATAGCCGTTGAGGAAGCCCAGTGCGGTGGCGGCCAGCGTGGCGGGAATGGTGAGGATCAACGAGTTGAAGAAGTTCGGCGCAATACCCTTGCAGGTGCCGGAGACGCAGGCCCTGGTCCAGGTGTAGATCCATGGGTCGAGGGTAAAGCGTTCGGGAAACGCGATGATGCCGTGCTGTTTGACGTCCAGTCCGGTGCGGAAGCTGTTGGAGAAGACAATCAGCGCCGGGAACAGATAGATGGCGGCGAACAGGCAGAGCAGCCCGTAGATGAAGACTCGGCTCAGCATCCAGCGGCGCCCGGCGGCGGCGGCAAGAGGATCCAGGATATCGGGCGCTGCCGATACGGATGATGCTGCTGAAAAGGCCACGATTTCTGCCTCTCCAGTCACCGTCTGCCGTAGCTTAGGCAAGCCGGCCGGCAATGTCCAATGATTGGAGCAGCATGCCGGCGGATGCAGTGATTTTCGCTGCCGGTCAACAGGGCGCAGCCAAGCCATGAGCAATTATTGGTCCATTTAAGTATTCTTAACGTTCGGCATGTCCAGTATTGCTCAATGATCTCGCATAAGGGGTGTAAACGCCCGGCGAGGGGAGAAGGACATGGGCGACGTCAATTCAGGGGGAGTATTTTCTGTCGTTCATGATGGGATGTATGCCGAGCACGGACGAAGCCTGGCAGCTAGTCTAGGCATAATGGCGTGTGATTTGAGCGGCTTGAAGTATGGGTCGCTGTCAAAAGCAAACGTTGTCATCGACGTTAATCTGCAGGACCTTGCCGCAATAGCAGCGCTCAAGGCTGCATTGGGTGAAGCGTCGCGGCTACATGAGCGTATTTTCCTCATGGATGACGGGTTGCAGCTGCGCGCGTCCCGAGTGCAGGCCGCGGCGCTGGGCGCCAGCCGAACACTGATCCGCGGCAAGACGACGCTCACCGAGATACTTAAGTGCGACCTGGTGCCCAGGCCGGGAGCGGCAACGCTGGTGCAACATGACGGGCTTGCAGATCGGCCGGGAGGCGGATCGATCGTGGCGGCCTCGGACGAACTGGCCCGGCTGTTCGATGGCGTGGTCAGCGGTCAACCGCTCGATATGGGCCAGGTGACGGCAGCCAGCGCCCAGATCCTCAATGGCATGTCCAAGGTGGGTGAGGGGGCGTGGCTCGACCTCGTTCGCGCTCATCATGAAGGGACGTTCCAGCACTGTCTTCTGGTTGCGGGAGTGGCAGCGCGCTACGCGCAATTTACCGGATTGCGACGCGAGTACGCGCATCTGCTGGTCAATGCCGCAATGCTGCATGACGTGGGCAAGGCGGTGGTGCCGCTTAGTATCCTCGACAAGCCGGGCCGGCTCACCGACGAAGAACGCGCGGTGATCGAGCGGCATCCGGGGGCGGGCTTTGACTATCTCGCGAAGCAGAGTGGCCTGCCGAAGGCGCTGCTGGATGCGGTGCGGCATCATCATGAAATGCTGGACGGGTCGGGCTATCCCGACCGGCTGAGCGGCGCGACCGTGCTGCCGCTGGCCCGGGTGCTGGCGGTGTGTGACATCTTCGCGGCGCTGATCGAGGTGCGGTCCTACAAGCCCGCCCGCTCGTCCGAAGATGCAGTGAAGGTGCTTGTCGGCATGGTGCTCTCCGGCAAGCTCGAAGAGGTGATTGTGCGCCGTCTGGCGAGTGCATTCGGCGTCGAACTGCCGACCGATCTCGCCGAAGACAGTCAGGCTCGCCCGTATCTGCGCGCCTAGGCGGCGGTTTCCGGCTTGCGGGCCTGAATGAAGACGGCCTTGCCGCGTCCGGGTTGCCAAAGTTCGGTGATCTCGAAGCCGGCGGCGCGGATTTCGGCTTCCAGTTCGGCGACGCTGAAGAGATGGACGCGGGGCGCCCGGCCAATGGCACGCAGCAGCGGCAGGACAAGCCTGAGCAGCGGGTTCATCTCGGCTGCGCAGGCCGTGCTGCTGATGAACATGCCGCCCGGCTCGAGCAGGGCGAAGACCCGCTCAAGCGCCGCCTGCCGGTCGTCGACCAGGTGCAGGATGCTCATGCCCAGGACGAGGTCATAGGTCGGGCCGGCTTCGAGCTCTTCCAGCGCGCACTGCTCGAAGCTGACATTGGTGACCCCGAGGTCCCCCGCCTTGCCGCGGGCGATCTCGATCATGCGCTCGGATGAATTGATGGCCCGGATGGATCCGACGAAGGGTGCGTGCGCGAGGGCGGTCGAGCCGGTGCCACAACCGAACTCCAGCAGTCGCATGTCGGGATGGAAGTGCTCGCGCGTCCGCTCCAGCTTGTACTGGTAGCTCGCCGGATCAGCGACGGGCTGGGCCGCGTAGCTGTCGGCAACGGAATTCCAGAACGTTTGCGACTGCGTCACGCCGGTCTTCTCCCTCTCTGATGACCCTCCCCACATCATGGACGGACGGGCAGCAGATGGAAACAGCGCGGAGAGATCATCCGACCGGCGTCACAGAAGGTGTCGGGCCGCTGCAGCGCAGCGACCCGAAGACAGATCACCGCCTGGCGAGCTGGTCGCGGATTTCGGTCAGCAGAACAACTTCGGCCGACGGAGCAGCAGGCGCCGCCGGCTTCTCGGCTTCCTTGCGCTTCATCTTGTTGATGCCCTTGACGACCATGAAGAGAACGAAGGCAACGATGAGGAACTTGACCACGGCGTTGATGAACAGGCCGATGTTGAGGGTCGCGATGCCGGCCGCCTTGGCAACTTCAAGCGAGGGCACCGGAATGTCTTGCGGATTGCTCAAGACGATGAAGAGGTTGGAGAAATCGATGCCATTGAGCAGCAGGCCGATAATGGGCATAAAGACGTCATCGACCAGCGAGGAGACGATAGCACCAAAAGCGGCGCCGATGATCACGCCGATGGCGAGATCGACCATGTTTCCTTTGATTGCGAAATCGCGGAATTCCTTGAACATTTGCAAGCCCTGTCCTGTGTTTGGAAGGGCGCTCATTATGTCATGTCCAGAACTTATGCAAATGCCAAGTCGCGGTTGTCCCGGCTTTTCTGGTCCAGATTATCCCATGGCCGGGGGCGCCGGGCGGCGGGTATCAGCCGCGAGCGCGCTTGGTGATCGAGCTGGCAGCGACAGCCAGGACGATGATGGCGCCGACGAGGATCTGGCGCACATAGCTGTCGACGCTCATCTGGGTCAGGCCGTTGTCGAGAACGCCGAGGATCAGCACGCCGATGACGGTGGCGAGGATGCGGGGCTCGCCCTGTTCACTCATGGTCATGCCGAGAAAGACAGCGGCAATGGCGTTGAGCATCAGGCCACTGCCCTGGGTCGGGTTGGCGGAGGCGACGCGGCTGGCATACATCAGCCCGGCACCGGCGGCACTGAGGCCAGTGAGGGAGAAGGCGATGAGCTTGAGGCGGCGCACGGCGACGCCGCTGAGATAGGCCGCCTCGATATTGCCGCCGATGGCGTAGAGCCGTCGGCCGAAGGTGGTCTGCTCAAGCAGCACCCAGACAGCCAGCACCGCCAGCAGGGCGACGATGGTGAGATTGGGCAGCGAGATGGCGACGCCGCCGAGTTCGCCGAGTGGAATGCCCTGACGCGCGAAATTGCCAAATTCCTCGGGGATGGCCTTGCCTGAAATGGTCTTGCCGCCGCTGACAACGAAAGCGGCGCCCGAGAACATGGTCAGGGTGGCGAGCGTGGCGACGAAGGGCAGGATACCGATGAAGCTGACGAGAATACCGTTGAAGGCGCCGCCGGCGAGGCCGATCAGCAGGGCAATGCCGACCGTCATCCAGATCGGGTAGCCGGCTGCGAACAGAACACCGGCGACGATGCCGGCGAGACTGGCGGCGGACCCGACCGAGAGATCGAAATCACCCATGACCATGACGATGGTCATGCCGGCGGCCACCACCATGAGCATGGACAGCTGCTGGGTGATGTTGAGCCAGTTGCGCGGCGTCATGAAGGTCTCGGGGAGGTTGATCCAGAAGAAGGCGAGGATCAGGGCGAAACCGATGAGCGTGCCGTAGCGGCGGAGCAGGGTGCCAAAGGTCATGCGGTCTATGCTTCCCTCAAGGGGGAAGGGAGCGCTTCTGCTGTCGGCGAACGGCCGTAGCAGCGGTTGAGCAGGTCGTCCTCGCGCAAGCCGTCGGTGGAGACGAATTCGGCGATGCGGCCATCGCGCAGCACGGCGATGCGGTCGCACATGCCGATCAGTTCGGGCAGGTCGGAACTCACCAGTATCACTGCCATCCCCTTGGCCGTCATGTCGCGAATGATGCTGTAGATATCGAATTTGGCGCCGACGTCCACCCCGCGCGTCGGCTCATCGAGCAGCAGGACCCTGGGTGAGCCGCCGAGGGCGCGGGCGAAGACCACCTTCTGCTGGTTGCCGCCGCTCAGTTCCATGGCGCGCTGGCGCGGACCGGACGAGCGCAGCCGGACGTCAGTGCCCAGATTGGTGGCGAACAGTCGTTCGGCGCGCGGCGTCAGAAAGCTGCCACCGAAACTCTGGCGGCGCAGGTGGGCGAGGGTGACGTTCTCGAAGATCGGGCGCGTCAGCATGAGGCCTTCGGCACGGCGTTCGCGCGGCACGTAGGCGAGCCCGGCCGCCCAGGCGTCGGCCGGGCTGCGGGGACGGTAGCGGCCGCCGTCGAGCGACATTATGCCCGCACGGACGGCGAGATCGCCGAAGAGGGCGCGCAGCAATTCGCGCTGACCCGAACCGGAGAGACCGGCGATGCCGAGGATTTCGCCCTTGTGCAGGTCGAAAGAGAGCGGACCCAGCCGGGCGGCAGACAGATTGGTGACCGCTAGTGCGGTTTCTGGGGATGGCGGCGCGCTGCGGGCGGGGTAGGCCTCCTCGACGCGGCGGCCGATCATCAGGGCCACCAGATCGTCATGGGTGATTTCGGCGACCTTGCCGGTGTCGACGGTTTCGCCGTCGCGCAGCACCGTCGCCTTGTCGCAGAGCGCCATCACCTCGTCGAGGCGATGCGAGACGTAGAGCACGGAACCACCGGCCGCGCGAATCTCGCGCAGGACGCGGAACAGGCGCTCGGATTCCTCGCTGGTGAGGGCGGCGGTGGGCTCGTCCATGACATAGAGCCGGGCCGGGGCGCCGGCCTCGCCCAGGAAGGCGCTGGAGATGCGGACCAGCATCTGGTCGCCGAGGGAGAGGCGCGCCAACTTCTGGCGCGTATCGATATGGGTGATGCCCAGCCGCTGCAGCGCCTCGCGCGCCGTGGCGTGCAGCTTGCGCCAGTCGACCAGCAGGCCGGCGCGCAGCGGATAGCGGCGGCCGATGAAGATGTTCTCGGCGACCGAGAGGGCCGGGACAACGTTGAATTCCTGGTGGATGAAACGAAAGCCGTGGCGATAGGCTTCGGACGGACCGTCGATGGTCGCGGGCCTGCCGTCGATGGTGATGGTGGCCGTATCGGGGGCCACGACACCGGCGAGGATCTTGATGAGCGTCGACTTGCCGGCGCCGTTCTCGCCCATGAGCGCGTGAATCTCGCCGGGCTCGATGACGAGATTGACGCGGCGCAGGGCCGGCACGCCGGCATAGGCCTTGGCGACATCGTGGAGTGAGATGAAGGTCATGTCCGAGGGTGGCTGATGGCCCCCCACCCGTGGCACTTTCCCTCAAGGGGGAGGGGAGCACCGGCCTCTGAGCCTCCCTCCCCGTCGAGGGGAGGGATTGAGGGTGGGGGTGGTTCAGTCGGCACTACTGCGCGGCGTTCTCTTTGGTGACGAGCTTGGTCGGCACGTAGGTGACAGCGTCGGCGAGGGTTTCGCCGGCCAGCAGCCTGGCAACTGCGTCAGCAGCGGCGGTACCGATGCCCGTGAAGTCCTGGGCGACGGTGGCCTCGAAGTTGCCGCCCTTGGCGACTTCTTCACGGGCCTGCGGATTGGCATCGATGCCGGTGATGACGATGCCTTCGTCCTGGCGGCCGGCGGCCTCGATGGCCTGCAGGGCGCCGAGCGCGGGCTGGTCCCAGGCGGCCCAGACGGCGCTGATGCTGCCGGCCTCGGGGTTGGCGGCGAGAACGGCTTCCATCTTGGCGCGCGAGTCGGCAATGCCGCCATCGGCAACGTCGGGGGTGATGCGATCGAGGACCTTGATGTCGGCATTGGCCGCGAAGATTTCGTCGGCCTTGGCGCCGCGGACCTGGACCGGCGGGAAGGCGTCAAAGACGAACATCACGACATTGCCCTTGGCGCCGATGCGATCGACGACGAAGTTGGCCGTTTCGGCGGCCATGGCAGTGCCGTCAGAGGTGACGTTGGTGGCCAGCAGCGGATCGGTGCCGGCATCCATGCCGACCACCGGAATGCCGGCGTCCTTGGCGGTCTGCAGGCCAGCGGCGACCTGCGCCGGATCGACATTGATGACGATGGCCTCGACGCCCTGATTGACCACGTCCTCGATGCGGCTGATCACCGCGGCGACGTCGCCCGAGGTATCGATGACATTGACGTCCCAGCCCTTTTCCTTGGCGACGGCCTGGAAGGCCTCGACATAGAACTGGGTCCCCGGCTGCGACAGGTAGGGAGTGATGACGGCCACCTTGGACTGGGCCATGGCGGCGCCGGCCGAGCCGGCCAGAATGGCGGCGGCGGCGAAGGCCACGCTGCGAATGGTGCTGGATATCGAGTTGAGCATTGCTGGATCGTCCTCCGGGAAGCAAAGGGGGCGCGTTCGTCGCCCTGCCGCCTGTGCTGCTCTGCGCAGACGGTTGTTTTCCTTACGCCTCAAGGCACTATAAGGGACGAGGCCGCAGGCGGCTACGAGCATTTGGGAGAACGGCGTGGCAGCGACCTGCCTGATCGGCATCGACGTGGGGACCACCGCCATCAAGGCGATCCTGATCGATGCGAAGGGGAACCGGCTGGCATCGTTTGCGCGGCCGCATGCGATGGGCCGGCCGGCGCCGGGATATGCCGAGCAGGACCCGCGCGACTGGATGGACGGGGTGCTGGCGGCGCTGAGTGCCTTTGCCGACGGGCATGACCTTGGCGGGCTGGCCGGCATCGGCATCTGCTCGCAGGTCAACACCCATGTCTTCGTGGATGCGGCGGGTGTGCCGCTGATGCCCGCCATTGTCTGGCAGGACAGCCGCTCGGCGCCCGATGCGGCAGAGCTGGATGCGCAGGTGACAGCCCAGCAGAAGCTCGACTGGTTCGGCGGTCCGGTACCGATCGATGCCAGCCACGCGCTGTCGCGCATGACGCATGTGCGGCGGGTGGCGCCCGATGTCTATGACCGGACGCGGCACGTGCTGCTGCCCAAGGATTATTGCGTGATGCAACTGACCGGCGCGGTCGGCAGCGATCCGGTGTCGGCAGTGGGGCTGGTGGACAGGGTCGGCTATGTGGCGCCGCTGCTCGACCTCGTGCCGGGGGCGGCGGAACGGCTGCCGCCGCTGTTCGGCTTCAGCCATGTGGCGGGACGGGTGCGGGACGGGCTGCCGTGCGCCGGTGTGCCGGTTGTCGTCGGGGCAATGGACGCGTGGGGCGGCATGTTCGGCGTCGGTGTCGTGGCGGATGGCGACGCGATGTACCAGAGCGGCACCAGCGAAATCCCCGGCATCGTGTCGTCGAAAATCCATCCGACGCCGGGGGTGATCCTCTTCCCGCCCTCTGAAGGCATCGTCATGCATGCGGCACCGACGCAGACCGGCGGCGCGGCGCTCGGCTGGCTCGGGACGGTTCTCGGCAAGTCGCCGGAGGAGATGTCGGGACTGGCTGGCACCATCGGACCGTCCGATGCGGTGCCGCTGTTCCTGCCGCATCTGCAGGGCGAGCGGGCGCCGATCTGGGACAGCGCGTCGCGCGGGGTGTTCGCGCGGCTCGATACGCGGGCGGGGCCCGCGGAGATGGTGCGCAGCGTCATGGAGGGCGTGGCGCTCTCGGTGCGCTGGGCCTTCGGGGCGCTGCAGGCGTCGGCCGGGGTGCAACTCAAGAGCGTCAATATCGGCGGCGGCGGGGCGCGATCGGATGTGTGGTGCCAGATCCGCGCCGATGCGCTGGGGCTGGAAGTGCGCCGGGCAGCGGTGCTGGATTCGGCGGCCGTGGGGGCAGCGATCCTCGCCGGCCTGGGCTGCGGAGTGATGGACAATCTCGAGCAGGCGGTGCGGCAACTGGTGCAGTTCGACCGGACCTTCGAACCGGACGCGCAACTGCGCGGCTATTACGAGCAGAAGTTCGGCAAATATCGCGAGCTCTACGAGGCGTTGCGGGACTTCAATGCGGGCTGAGACGGAGATGGCGCTCGATTTCGGCGACGGGTTCTGGCTGCGCAAGGCGCTGGACGGCGATCACGCGGCGCTGCGGATGGTGTGCCTGAAGACCGGAGATTCCGGCAAGGACGCCACGGCGATCGAGGACGATCCGGATCTGCTGGGCCAGATCTACGCGGTGCCCTATCAGGTGTTCGCGCCCGACTTCGCCTACGTGGTCGAAGGGCCGGACGGGGTGTGCGGCTATATTCTCGGTGCGCCGGAGACGGCAGGGTTTTATGGGCGGCTGGAGCGCGAGTGGTTTCCCAGGCTGGCGGAATCGGTAACCGATCCCGGACCGGACGAGACGAGCTGGCAGGGAAGCGACTGGGCGCGCTACGCCATCCACCATCCCGATCTCGTCTATCCCGAGGTGCTCAAGCCCTATCCGGCGCATGGGCATATCGATCTGCTGGAAGCGACGCGCGGCCGGCGCATCGGGTCGCGCGGCATGCGGCACCTGATGGACCAGTTGAAGGCGGCGGGGGCGAGCGGCATGCATCTGCAGGTCAGCCCGAAGAACCGCGGCGCGCAGAAATTCTACAAGACGCTCGGCTTTGCCGAACTCAAGGACGCCAGCCTGCCGCGGCATACGACCTTCATGGTCACCGCGCTCTAGACCTCAGGGGCGGTCGGGAGCGAGGCGGAAGTCGTTGCCCTCGGGCAGCAGCTGTCCGCCGTCGACGGTGATGGTGATGCCGGTGATATAGCTGGCGTCGTCCGAGGCGAGGAACAGGAAGGCATTGGCGACATCGCGCGTGCTGCCGAGGCGGCCGAGCGGGATGGCGTCCTGCATCGACTGGATGAACTCTGGCGAGCGATGCTCCTGAATGGCTTCGGTCAGGATGTTGCCGGGTTCGACGCCATTGACGGTGATGCCATAGCCCGACCACTCGAGCGCCGCGGCACGGATCAGTCCGTTGATGCCAGCCTTGCTGGCCGAGTAGTGGCCATGGCCGGGGCTGGTGACATGTGGGCCGGTGATCGACGAGGTGAAGAGGATGCGGCCCGAGCCCTGCGCCTTCATCGGCCTGAGGGCGGCGCGGGCAGCGAGGAAGCTGCCGCGCAGGTTAGTGGCCATGACGCGATCCCAGTCGTCGGCGGAGGTCTCTTCGAGCAACTGCCAGGGATAGATGCCGGCATTCTGCACCATGATGTCGAGCCGGCCAAAGCGGTCGAGGGCGACGTTGACGGCGGCTTCGGCGTCGGCCGCCCTGGATACATCGGCGATCATGTGGATGGCGCCGAGTTCGTGGGCCGTTGCCTCGACGCGCGGGTCGAGGTCGGTGAGGACCAGCCTGGCGCCTTCCTCGGCAAAACGGCTGGCGATGCCCTTGCCGATGCCGCGGGCGGCACCGGTGATGACGCCGACCTTGCCGGCGAGACGGCCGCTCATGCCAGCCTCTGGCGCAGCGTCTGCTTGAAGGTATCGAGCAGCACGGCGGCGAGAACGAGCAGGCCGTGGATCACCTGCGTGGAGGTGGCCGGCAGGCCCATCAGGTTGATGGCGGTGTTGATGGCCGAAAGCAGCAGCACGCCGGCATAGACCCCGGGCAGGGCGCCGACACCGCCTTTCAGACTGACGCCGCCGATGACGACGGCTGCGAAGGCGTTGAACAGCAGACCGGTGCCCAGGTTGGCGGTGGCACCCGAGGTGCGGATGGCAAGGATCCAGCCGGCGAGGGCGGCGACGCCGCCGGCCAGCGCGAAGGCAGTGATGAGGATGCGGTTGACCTTGATGCCGGCGCGGAAGGTAGCGTTCTCGTTGCCGCCGATCATCATCAGGTGGCGGCCGAACGGTGTCTTGGCCATGACAAAGGAGAACACAACAAAACAGAGGATGGCGAGCCAGGCGGTGAGCGGCAGGCCGAGCAGGCGCTGGATACCGAACCAGCGGATCGCCGGCGCCAGGTCCTGCGCGGAGCGGCCACCGGAGATGGCGAGCACGAGGCCGCGCACCCAGATGTAGCTGGCAAGCGTGACGATGAAGGCGTTCATCTTGAGCTTGACGATGAAGAAGCCGTTGATGAGGCCGATGGTGGCGCCGACGGCGACAGCGATCAGCAGCGAAGCCGGGACCGCGAGCCAGTCGGGCGTCAGTTGCACGCCGATGCCGATGCCGGCAGAACAGAAGACGATGCCGACGGCCATGGCGCTGAGCGCGGCGACGGATTCGACCGACAGGTCCATGTGGCCGGCAATGATGACGATCGCGAGACCGATCGCCATGACGCCGAGGACCGACGAGGCCTCGATGATATTGGCGAAGATGCCGGGTTGGAAATAGTTCGGGATGAAGGCCGAGAATACCGCCAGCACCACCAGCAGCATGAACCAGACCAGATTATCGAGGACTAACTCGAGGATGCGACGCGTGTTGGGGTTCATGATGGATCCTGTGCGGTCAGGCAAGGCCGGGGTGGATGGAACCACCCACCCCGGTATGGTTCCTATTCGATCGACGTGACCGTCGAGGTCGGCGGCTGCAGGTTGCCCCAGAAGGCCGGATCATCGACATTGGTGCTGTCGATGGCGGCGCCCGGCAACTTGATGTTCGGACCCCATGCTTCGTTGGTCACCGTGCCCGTGAGCCCGATGATGTCGTATTCGCCCGGGGCGATTTCGGCCTTGGCGACGATCTTGTCCATGAACGCGGCAACGGCCGCGGCCTGGGCATAGAGCGGCTGCTCGACTTCGACGTTGAGCCAGCCCTTGCGGATCAGATCGAGGCCGACGGGAGCGCCGTTCGAGCTCATCAGCATGACATCACCCGGCTGCTTGCCGGCCGACTCGAGTGCCGCAACGACGGCAACCGAGAGGTGGGCGGCATGGCTGAAGATCAGGTCGATGTCGGGATTGGCCACCATCTGGTCAGCGGCGATGGTGCCGGCATTGCTGGCTTCCCACTGCATGGCCGGGACAGAGATGATCGTGACGTCCGGATAGGCCGCCATTTTCTCCTCGAAACCCTTCTGGATGTCGAGCGTGTACGGATCGCCGGGGTCGCCGAGGATCTGCAGCACCTTGCCCTTGACCGAACCGTTCCTGGCGGTCAGCAGCTTTTCAGCGGACTCGGCAGCGACGTAGCCGATCTCGATCGTGCCGGCCACCGAGGTGAAGGCGGATGGCGTGGAGGTGATCTGGCGGTCAAATTCGACCACCGGAATGCCTGCTGCCATGGCCGCCTCGATGGATGGCTGGAGCGCGTTGAAGTCGACAGCGGCGAGAATGATCGCCGCGGGCTTGAGCGCGATGACGTCGTTCATCTGGCTCTGCTGGGTGTCAGTCTTGTTGTCGGCGTTAAGTGTCTGCATCTCGTAACCGACCTGCCCGAGGAACATTTCCAGGGCCGACACCGAGCCGGTCTGGAATTCATCAAGCAGGGTCGGGACGAGGTAGTACACCTTGCCCTTTGACTGAGCGTATGCCGGCGAAAGCAGCATGGCCATCGCCAGAACGCCGAAGATGGAAAGAAGTAGTCGCTTCATATCGTTCGCTCCTTGTTGTGCCGGACCCCTTGTTTGCCCCGTCAGCCTGCCGGTCCGGCACCGGCGAGGGTTTCCCCAGTGATCATGCCGATCACCGCATCGGGACTTGTATTGGCGCATTCCACATCGCCTGCCACGACGCCCTGGCGGATCACGACGATCCGGTCGGCGACCTGGAAGGCCTGTTGCATGATGTGGGTAATGATGACGACACCGATGCCTTGCTTGGCGACGGCGCGGATCATGTCGAGGCCGCGACGGGTCTGGTCGACACCGAGCGCGGCAAAGGGTTCGTCGAGCAGCACCAGCTTGCCGCCCCAGTGGACGAAACGGTTGAGCTCGATCGCCTGACGCTGGCCGCCGGAGAGATGCTCGACCTTGGCGCGCAGCGACGGGATGCGGGTGCCGGCGTTGGCGAGAGCGTCCTTGACCACGGCTTCCATGGCCTTCTCGTCGAGGACGGGAATGCCCATCACCTTGCGGGTGATCTCGCGGCCCATGAAGAAGTTGGCGATGACGTCGACATTGGTGCAGAGCGAGAGGTCCTGGTAGACAGTCTCGATACCGGCGCGCTTGGCCTCGGAGGGTGAGCGGGCGAGGAAGGGCTTGCCTTCGAAGGTCATCTTGCCGGACGTCGGCTCGAGGCCGCCGGAAATGATCTTCACCAGTGTCGACTTGCCGGCGCCGTTGTCGCCCAGCAGCGCCACGACTTCGCCCTTGCCGATGGTGAAGGTGATGCCCTTGAGCGCTTCGATGGCACCGTAGTTCTTGGTGATGTTGTCGAGTTCGAGGAGCGGTTCAAAACTGGTCATGCGGCGAGGCCCTTGAGCGGATCGGCGGCGGCGGAAAAGCCCTGGCCGAAGCGGGGAGAGAGAACTCCCGACACGGCGAGCGCGGCGGCGCCCCGCAGCACAGTGTGCTGGCCGCCATCGGAGACGAGTAACCGCGGAGTGACGCGATCGCGCCGCGCCGACACGGAAACGGGCAGTTCGGAAACGGCGCCGGCGAGTTCGCCGATCAGCGTTTCCGACGCGAGACCACCCAGGATGATGGTTTCGGGATCGAAGAGGTTTTCGATGGTGGTGATGGCAGCGCGGAAAACCGGTGCCACCGACGCCGCCCAGTCGCGGATGGAGGTGCCACCCGGGCGACGGGTGAAGGCGTCGAGTGACACATAGCGCTCGAGGCAGCCGCGATTGCCGCAGGGGCAGGGCTCGCCGTCGGGCACCAGCGGGATGTGGCCGATTTCGCCGGCATTGCCCCGGGCGCCGCGTTGCGGCGTGCCATCGTGCACCATGGTGCCGCCAAGGCCGACGCCGAAATAGAGGTAGTAGTAGTCGGCAAACTCGGCGCCGCGGCCATAGAGGCGTTCGCCCAGAGCGGCGGCGGCCATGTCGGCGGCGAGAAAGGCGGGCAGTCCGGTGGCTTCGGTCATGCGCTCGACGACCGGGACATTGTTCCAGCCTGTCATGGTGGTCGAACCGACAAAGCTCATGGCCTCGACATCGAACGGGCCGGGCAGGGCGAGTCCGACGCCGAGCATGCGACCGTCCGGGCGGGCGGCACGCAGTTCGGCGACCAGATCGCCGATAAGGCGGAAGGCCTGGTCGGGCGAGGCGTTGGGCGCGGCACGCTCGGCGCTGAGGATGACATCGCCGCCCAGGTTGATGAGAGCGGAATCGATGCCCAGCGGCGTCAGGTGGATGCCGATGGCATAGCCGCCATCGGGATTGACGCGCAGCGTGGCGGGCGGCACGCCCCGGCCCTTGGGCTCTTCGCGCACCGAGAGCACCAGGCCGGCGTCCTCGAGCTCGCGGGTGATGGTGGAGACGGTCTGGACCGTAAGGCCGACCTTGGCGGCGATGGCGGTACGAGTCGTCGGGGCGTCGCGCCGGATCGCTTCAAGAACGATCCGCCGGTTATATGGCCGCCCAGACTCCTGGTTTGTCCCTTTGAGGACCATGCCAACCCCCGTTGTCAAACGAAGGCTAGGCGGGAAATACCGATTTAGTCAAATGGTTTTCGAAAATGGTCAGGAGCGCTGGCCAACATCAGTTGGTCTGGGAGACGTAGCCGCCCGGTATGCCGAACTGCCCGCTGAGCACCTGCACCGGTCCTTGTGTCGGATACTCCCCGGTGTCGTCGACAACCACGGTGTAGAGGTTGGGGTCGCGGAAGGCACTGGCGACCACCTGGGTGGTCGATTGCGGCATGGTCTGCATGGCACGCGAGGCCTCCTCAAGTGCCGCCATGGCGCGGGCTTCGCCGGTGGAGGAGGCGCGGACCACCACTTCGCCCTGGCAGAGCGAGTTGTCCCAGGCGGCGTTATCGGGGGGAATGGCGGGGATCAGCCGGTAAATTGTCATGGTCAGCTCCTCTGTGTGAGCTGAACAATGAACGGCGATGGAGACTGGTTCCGGCGGTCAGAGACCGCGGATGCGCGGCGCCCAGCGGGCGATCATCGCCTCGGAGGCGGCCTCGGCGCCCTGCATGTTGGCGCTCTGATAGACGTCGACCGCGATGCCCCTGGCCGCCAGCTGCTCGACGGCTTCGGCGAGGATGACGTTGATGATGAAGACGCCCAGCACGGTGGATGTGGGTCCCATGCGGACGTCACTGTCGCCGATCGGCAGGCTGGCGTCGCCATACTCGCCGCCATTGTCGAGGACGATATCGACCACTTCGAAGAGTCGCTTGCCCGAGCTGTGGCGGGAGCTGATGGCGCCGGCGTGCTGAATGGAGGTGAGCGCAATTGTGGTGGCGCCGCGGTCCCTGGCAGCGAGCGCCATTTCGATGGGATAGGCATTGCGCCCGGAATTGGAGGCGATGATGACCACGTCGCCGGGGCCGACGGGATAGCCGGTAAGGACCTTTTCGGCGCGGCCTTCCTCGCGCTCGATCATGGTCGAGCGGTGTGCGCCCATGTGCAGCATGAGGTCGGGGTCGAGAATGGCCTGCGCGGCCGCAATGCCGCCCGCCCGATAGAAGGCTTCCTCGGCAATCAGATGCGAATGGCCGCTGCCGGCCACGTAGATCAGGCGATCGGCGGCCAGCGCCCTGGCAATGGCGTTGCGCGCAGCGTCAAGCGCGGCCTGCTGGTCGGCCAGCACGGCGTCGAGAATACTGACGATCTGGTCGCGGTAAAGCCGCCGCAGTTCGGTCATGCGCTCTAGCCTTTGATTTCGCCGACATATTTGTAGCGGTCACCGCGGTACCAGCTGATCGCATCCTCGACGACGCTCTCGGATTCCGAATAGCCCAACTGGGTAATTTCGAGGACAGCGGCGCCCGGGTTGATCTGCAGATGGCGGGCGATTTCCTCATCGGCCTCGGTCGCCTTGAGGCTTTGCAGAACCCGCCGCGGCCGGGCGTTGCGGGTATCCATGCGCTCGTAGAGCGAGCCCGAACCGTCATAGTCGGCGCCGACCGCTTCGACCGGCACGACGGCGCGTTCGTAGGAGAGGGCCTCGCCGCCGGCGAGGCGCAGACGCACCAGGGTCATCACCGGCGTGCCGAGCGGCAGACCGGTGCGGAAGGCGGCCTCGGCAGTCACCGGGCCGATGCTGCATTCGAGAACCCTGGAGCTCGACGGCAGGCCGCGCAGCTTCATGTCCTCTGTAAAGCCGGACAGGCGCGACAGAGACTTGGGCACGCGCCCGACAACGATGGTCCCGGCGCCGGGACGGGTCGCGACCAGGCCCATCTGCGCCAGATCCTTGAGGCCCTGGCGCAGGGTGGAGCGCGACAGGCTGAGGCGCTCGGCCATCTCGCGTTCGGCCGGCAGTGAATCGCCGGGGCTGAGCAGGCCGCCATCGAGCGCGGAGGTCAGCGCATTGCGCAGCCGCTCGCTTAGCGGGCCGTGCTGGCGGTCGATCCGTTCGCGCAATACACCGTAAAGGTCCAACTTTCCTCCAGCCGTGCCGGCTTCGTCCTTTTGCCACTGGTATGATTTTGGATTGGCCATTTCAAGTCTTCTTTCCCGACGCCGATCTCCCGTCGGCCGATTTCAGTCGATTCGGCGAAATGGCATTGGGGGTATGGACAAAGCGGGACAAACCAATATCGTACCAGTCATAACAGTGATCCTGGGCTTCAGACACAATAGGGGCGATTGGCATGGCAAAGCGATTTACACTGGCAGTGGCGACGGCAGCGCTGCTGATGACGACGGGCGCCGTTCTGGCGACGGAAGTTCGGTTTACGCATTCGATGACGGGCGGCTCCAGCCATGTGGCGCTGGACGAGATTATCGCCGAATTCGAGGCTGCCAATCCAGACATCACGATTGAACAGATCGTGTTCGACGACGACCAGTATTCCAACCAGGGCCTGATCACGCAGCTCAAGAGCAACGAGGTGCCCGACATCTATTTCGAGTGGGCCGGGCTGCGGGTGCAGCGCGATGTCGAGGCGGGCTATGCCTATGACCTCAGCGAGGCGATGGCGACCGACGGCTGGAAGGAGAGCTTTGCGCCGTCCGTGTGGACCGAGGGCGCCGGCACGATGGTCGACGGCAAGCCCTATATGGTGCCGCTGTCGCTCGATCTGACCAACACTATCTGGTACAATACCAGGATGTTCGCCGACGCCGGCGTGACGCCGCCCAAGACCTGGGACGAGTTCGTTGAGGTGATCAAGGCCATCGCGGCCACGGGCGTTACCCCCATCGTCGAAGGCAACAACGAATTCTGGCCGCTGGGCAACTGGGCCGGACACATCGCGGCGAAAGTCGTGCCGCCAGACGAGTACGTGGCCGCCTTCAAGCAGGAAGGCCCGTTCAATACGCCGGGCTTCGAGAAGGCACTCGACCTGCTGGCCGGCCTGCACGAGATCGGTGCGTTCAACAAGGATATGCAGGCGCTCGGTGCCGATCCGGGCATGGCGACCTTCTTCCTCGAAGGCGCCGCGATGCACCCGATCGGCTCGTGGCTGGTATCCGAGAGCGACAATCTGGCCGAAGACGATTTCGAGTATGCGCAGTTCGACACGCCGGTGATCGATCCCGAGCATCCGCTGGCGAACAGCGTCATCGGTACCCTCACCGGACTGGTGGTGCACAAGGACACGCAGCATCCGGCCGAGGCCATCAAGTTCCTCAAGTTCCTGACCTCGGAAACCTCGCAGATCAAGTGGGCCAATAGCGGGCAGATGAGCCCGGTCAACGGCGTCACCGAGAAGGCGACGCTGGATGCGCATACGCAGTCGCTGGTCGAACTGATGGCCGCCGCCGATTCCATCGTGCCGCCGCCCGACAACAAGTATCCGGTGCCGGTCGCCGAGGCGTTCTATCAGGCCGCGGCCATGGTCGCCGATGGCGAGCGCAGTTCCAAGGATGCGCTGGTCTGGCTCGACGAAACCGTCGCGGCGATGGGCAAGCAGTAGGCCGGACCGGCCATGGCCGCGGAAGACCGCTCGTCCCCCATTAGTTCAGGCGCCGCGAACCTCTGGTTTGTGGCGCCTGCCATGCTGCTGTTCGGCACCTTCGTGCTGCTGCCGCTGGGGTCGTCGGTCTATTACGCCTTCACCTACTGGGACGGGTTCAGCATGCCGCGCTGGGCGGGGCTGGCCAATTTCATCCGCGGCATGACCGACCCGACCTACCTGATGTCCTACGTCCATGTGGTGATCTACATCCTCGCCACGCTGGTCTTCGAGGTCAGCTTCGGGCTGGTGATGGCGGTGCTGCTGAACTCCGACCGGCGCGGCTTTGCGCTGATGCGCGGCATGTTCTTTTCGCCGGTGGTGCTGTCGATGTCGGCGGCGGGCGTGCTGTGGACGTTCGTGCTCGATTATCGCAACGGACTGCTCAACTCGGTGCTCAAGGGCATCGGGGCGGGGGACTGGGCGCAGCCCTGGATGAGCCAGCCGGAAACGGCGCTGCTGCTGATCTGCATCGTCTCGGGCTGGAAATATGCCGGCTTCTACATGGTGATCTTCTTTGCGGCGCTGCGGCGTATTCCGCAGAACATCTACGAGGCGGCGCGGCTCGACGGCGCCAATGCGGTGCAGCAATTGTTCGCCATCACGCTGCCGATGCTCAAGCAGAACGTCATCGTCTGCGTACTGCTGGCGGTGACCGGCGGCTTTGCCGGGTTCGACCTGTTCTTCACCATGAGCAATGGCCAGCCGTTCGGTGCCACCGAAGTGCCGGCGACCTGGATCATAAAGCAGGCCTTCGACCAGAACCAGATCGGGTATGGCGTGGCGCTGACGGTCATCCTGACGCTGGTCGTGTCGCTGATCTCGATCATCTATATCCGCCTCTCGGAGCGCTCCAGTGTCACACGCTATTGAGCGCAAGCGCAGCCCGGCGGAGTGGCTGCAGTTCGGGGCCGGTGCGGCGATCGTGCTGGTGATGTTCTATCCGGCAATCTGGATGGTCTATTCGTCCTTCAAGTCGAACCGCGAGATATTCAGGACGCCGTTCAACCTGCCGGCCGTTTGGCGCTGGGAGAACCTCGTCGAGGCCTGGAATGTCGGCGGGCTGGGGACGCTCTATCTCAACTCGGTGTTCGTCACTGTTGTGGCAGTGGGGCTCTGCGTGGTGGCAGCGACGGCTGCGGCCTTTGCCTTCACCCGGCTGGACTTCCCGGCGCGCAAGCCGCTCTACCGGCTTTTGCTGATCGGCCTGCTGCTGCCGCCGCCGGCGGTGGCGATCGCGCTCTTCACGCAGCTGCGCGACATGCACCTGCTCAATACGCCATGGGCGCTGATCCTGCCGGGTGCCGCCTGGCAGCTGGCGCTGACGGTGTTCCTGATGCGCGGCTATTTCAATTCCATGCGTCCCGATATGGAAGAGGCGGCACGGCTGGACGGCGCGACGACCTGGGAAATCTTCTGGTACGTCTCGGTGCCGATGGTGTGGCCGGCCATGCTGACGATGATCGTCATCAATACCATCGCCATCTGGAACGAGCTGCTGTTCGCGCTGCTGTTCGTGACCGACGAGGACAAGCGGACGCTGCCGGTCGGGCTGGTGCGGTTCTCGGGCTATCACAGCACCGACTACGCGCTGGTGTTCGCGGCGCTGACGATCACGACCGTGCCCATCCTCATCCTCTATTTCATCCTGCAGCGGCACGTGATTGCCGGACTGTCGGCGACGGCGATGGATTGAGCCATGCTGCTGAGCGGGGTGATCGAAGGATTTTACGGGCGGGCCTGGTCGGCAGCACAGCGCGCCGAGATGCTCGACTGGATCGGGGCGGCCGGGATGAACTGCTTCATCTACGGACCCAAGGACGACATCAAGATCCGCGCCCGCTGGCGCGAACTCTACAACGCGGCGGAAGCCGCAGCACTCCAGGAGCTGGTGGAAACGGCGGCGTCGCGGGGGATCATGTTCATGGTCGCCATCGCGCCGTGTCTCGACATTCGTTATTCGGACGCACGCGAAATCGAGACGATCAAGCGCCGGCTCGACCAGCTCCTGGGCCTTGGCATCACCAACGTGGCGCTGTTGTTCGACGACATTGCGTCAACGATGAACGCAGCCGACGCGGCGGCATTCCCGAACTTTGCAGCTGCGCAATGCCACGTCGCCAATGCCGCCTTCGCCCATCTCCGCGCCAAGGCGCCGGATGGCAGGATGCTGTTCTGCCCGACCGAATACTGCGCGGCGTTTGCCGGGCACGACGTGCCGAACTCGGCTTACCTGCGCACGCTGGGGGAGACACTCGATCCGCAGATCGGGGTGTTCTGGACCGGGCCGGAGATCGTCTCGGAAACCATCGACGCGGCGTCACTGCGCGAGGTCGGCGCGGTGCTGCGCCGCAAGCCGGTGATCTGGGACAACTTCCACGCCAATGACTATGACATCCGCCGGGTGCATGCCGGACCGCTGGGCGGGCGCGATGCCGACATCCTGCCACTGATCGATGGCATCATCGCCAACCCGAACAATGAGTTCGAGGCCAGTTTCGTCGCTGTGCACACAACCGGCGCATTCGCCTGCGGGGACTATGACGAAACGCAGGCGTTCGAGGCGGCGTTGCGTGACTGGCAGCCGCGCTTTGCCATCGCCTATGCCGAGGCGGGATCAACGCTGGCGGCCGAGGAGATCCGGCTGCTCGGCGAGCTCTGTTACCAACCCTTCCGGTGCGGACCGGAGATCGAGGGGCTGTTGGCGACGGCGCGGCGCATGCTGTCGGAACATCGACCCGATGTGACGGCAAGTGACTGGGTCGCCGGCTATGCGGCGCTGACCGGGCTGCGCGAGCGTATCCGCACGCTGTTTGACCGGATGACCGAGATCGAGAACCGTGATCTCTTTTATGCTTTCCATCCCTATCTCTGGGAAGCGCGCGAGGAGGTAACGCACCTCTGCACCTATCTCGACTGGCTGCGCGAAGGGCCGCCCGCCGATGCGGTGTTTCCGGACAAGCGACGGATCTACAATTTCTACCGGCGCGGCTTTGGCGCGGCGATGCAGGAACTGCTGCCGCGCGACGCCAGCGGGCACTACAGCCACGGCGTCTAGCTAGCCGAAGCGCCTGACCGAGTAGGGCGCGGGATCGATAAAGGGCGTGGCGCCGGTCATCATGTCGGCCAGCAACCTCCCGGTGGCGGGGCCGAGGGTGAGGCCGTGATGGGCGTGACCGAGGGCAAGCCACAGACCTTCGCGGCCCTCGGGACCGACAACCGGCTTCATATCGGGGGTGCAGGGGCGGGCGCCCATCCAGGGCGCGTCGTCGACGCGATCGCCGAGGGGGAAGGTGGCTCTGGCGATGGCTTCGGCGCTTTGCAGTTGCACCGGGTTGGGTGGCGCATCAAGGAGCGCGAACTCGGCGCCTGTCGTCAGCCGCAAGCCACGGTTCATCGGCGCGATGAGGTACCCGGCGTCGTCGTAGATCGGCATCGAGATGCCAAGGTCGCCACGCTGCCGATAATGCATGTGGTAGCCTCGCTTGACGCCGAGCGGCAGGCGGCGGCCCAGCGAGCGGAGCAGCCTGTCCGACCAGGGGCCGAGCGCCACAACGGCTTTGGTTGCCGTGACGGCGCCGCCGGCTGTGTCGACGTCCCATTTGCCGGCGCTGGTTCGCAGGGTCATGGCATCGCCGATGACGAACCGGCCGCCAAGTTTTTCGAAGAGCCGCAGGTAAGCCTGAGTCAGTGCCAGCGGGTCGCGCACCGACCAGGGCTGGGTCCAGTGCAGGCCACCGGCGAAGTCGGCGCTGAGCGCCGGCTCGCGTTGCCGCAGCGCATCTGGCAGCAGTGCCTCGTGCTCGACGCCGAAGCGGGCGTTGTCCTCAGCCTGCGCTTTCGCCTCCCGGAAGCCGGCCGCGCTGCGAAAAACCTGCAGCCAGCCGGCCTTGCCGATGAGATCGTTCGCACCGGCTTCATCGATCAATGGCGCGTGCTCGCTGACGGCGTGGGCGATGAATTTGGAGTATTCCTCGACAATGGCGCGGTAGGAGGCGGAGCGGGAATACCACCAGTACTGTGTCAGGAAGCTGGCAGTGCGGGGCAGGGCGCGCCACTGGAAGCGCATCGCCGTGCTCTGGTTGCGGGCATAGTTGAGGAGCGTCGGCAGATCCTGCGGAAAGAGGTGCGGCGTGACGCCTTCGGCCTGGATCAATCCGGCATTGCCGAAGGAGGTTTCCTCGCCGGCGCCGCGCCGGTCGACGAGCGCGACGGACCGGCCGCGCTTGACCAGGTGGATGGCCACGCTGACGCCGACAATGCCGGCCCCCAAAACCACTACATCTACATTCACTATGGGGACCTTTGTGCCGACGCTGCGGGCACTATGGAGCGCGTCTGGCCGGGATTCAATGCGGCATGCCGGCACTGCTGCGTGGCGCCTGCACGGCGTCGATGGCGGTGTCTCTGGCCGGTTCGTGGAGCCGAAGGGCGAGACGCCCTGGCAGGAGCAGGGACGCCTGACCCGATCCCGGCGCTATTGCGCCGGCCTGGCGGATTTCTCGAAGTCGCCGGCGAAGTTGTCCATGAAGGTGGCCAGCATCATGTCGGGAACGTTGGGACAGATCTGGAGCAGGGCGCCGTGCACGTCACGCAGGTCGTTGCCGAAAGTCGCGGCATTGAAGGTGGTCGTCGGCAATGGCCCCAGCCGCGCCTGCAAGTAGCCGGTGGCCCAGAACAGCATGGCATTGGCCTGGCCCTTCTGCTCGCTCTGCTGCGCAGCGAGATAGGCACCGCAATTGTAGGCGTAGGGGTTGGAGGGCGTCTCCGTCTGTGCCTGGGCGGCTCCCGCCATCAGGCAGAGTCCGGCGGCCATGCTGAAAAGTCTCATGCTGCAATCCCTCGGTTGAAAGGGGTAGCGTAGAGCATCGGCGACGCTGTGCAAAATCTACTGCGGGGTGGCCGTCGGTTGGGATTGTTCGTCCAAGGCGCAGCCATCTGCCATGCCGCGGGACGTCACCGTCAGGGGCCGGAGGTGGTCGAGGCCGAAATCGAGCGGCAGACGCATCGATGCCTCGCCGGCGCCAACATAGAGATCGATGCGATCGCCGATAATGGCGGTGCCGATATCGGCGGCGAGCCAGATGCCGTCGTGCAGCGTGCCATCCGGCAATGGCATGCCGCGTGTTTCCTCGATCAGCAGGATGGTGCCAAGCGCGACGACGGAGGGGTCGACGGCGGCCGAGCGGAACGGCACCAGTTCGCAGCTCCTGGCATCTTCTCCCAGCGCCGTCTCACTGCGGCGCCAGCGGATTTCCCTCTCGACCAGCGCGACATAGTTGAGCACCTCGCCGTCGATGAAGCGGGCACTGCCCTCTATGCGGGCAGCGTTGAGAAATTGCGACGAGCCGCGCTTGAGCTCGCGGCCGTCCACATCTCGAAATGCGGCCTCGGTGCCCTGGGCATAGTCGGTCTCGAGTGCCGTATAGTAGAGGGTGACGCGCAGCGGCGGGATGGTAGTCGATGCGCCCTGCGTGCCGCTGATGCAGCCCAGGAGCAGACCGGCGGCCATCCAGGATGACAGTCGTGAGCGGGCTATTTCAGCCACCTTGCCGCAGTCGGCGCCGAGACGCTGGCCGAGCGCTTCAGGCTGCCCCAGCCGACGGTCGAGCCGCGGATGGCCGAGAGCAGCGAGCGGATGGCCACGAGGTAGATCAGCTGCCGGTAGAAGACGCGCTGCGGCAGGATCCAGAGCAGCAGCCAGGGGTTCTCGCGCCGCTCGTGCATGAAGGCGATGGCCGCAGCGGTGAAATCGACCAGCACGAACGCGAGGAACGTCCCAAGAAAGATCAGCGAGTTCTCGACGTAGATGGCGTTGGAATTGGTGGCCAGCTTGACCGTCAGATCGGTGAGCATACCGAGCGCCAGCAGGTCGGCGACCGGCGCAACCAGCGGGAACAGCACCTGGAACAGCATGATGTTGGGGATGGCGATCAAGCCCATGGACTTTGAATCGCGGAGCCGCATGGCGCCCAGATGCTTGACGCCCACCTGCATCATGCCGAACATCCAGCGGAAGCGCTGCTTGAGGAATTCCGGCACGGTCTGTGGTGCTTCGGTGAGGGCGATGGCGCCGTCCTCATAGGTGACGCGATAGCCGTTGCGGATGAGTCGTATGGTGAGATCGGCGTCCTCGGCCAGGGTGTCGTGCAGGTAGCCGCCGGCCTCGAGCACCAGGTCGCGGCGCCATGCGCCGACCGCGCCGGGAACGACGGTGATGCAGTTGAGCACATCGAAGGCGCGGCGGTCGAGGTTCTGGGCAGTGATATATTCGAGCGCCTGCAGCTTGGTGAGCACGGTGCCCCGATTGCCGACCTTGGCATTGCCCGACACGGCGGCGACCTCGGGATCACTGAAATGCGCGACGAGCTTTGCGATGGTGTCGGGAAGGAAGATCGTGTCGGCGTCGAGTCCGATGACGATGTCGGTATCGAGCACCGCAAAGCCGGTGTTGAGCGCAGCGGCCTTGCCGCCATTTGGCTGGGTGATGACCTCGACAGCGGGGTTGCCGGCAAAGTGCGTGCGGCAGAGCGCATAGGTATTGTCGCGCGAGCCGTCATCGACCACCAGAATATGGACGTCGGGGTAGGTGGAGGCGAGGAGCGACTCGATGGTTTTGACGATGACCTTTTCTTCGTTGTAGGCGGCAATGACCACGCCGACGCGGCCGATATCTGCCGTCGCAGCGGGCGACGGCTTGCGGCGCAGGAACGACAGGCCGATCAGGAACAGGGCGCGTGCAATGCCCAGCGACACGGCCAGTACGAAGAACAGTTCGAACAGGCGCTGGCCTTCGCGCAACACCGTGTAGCCAAAGCTGTTGAAGGTGCGGGTCAGGCCGACATCGCCGGAGGAGAGTGGCATCACATCGTCGGGCTCGAAGCCGAGGAGCCGGGAGGCCGGCACCAGTTGAAAGCCCTCGGCACGCAACTGATCGATGATCTCGGGCAGCGCGGCGACGGTCTCCGCCCGGTTGCCGCCGCCATCATGCAGCAGAACGACATGACCGACACCGGCTCGCGCTTCCCGCATGGTATTGTCCACGATCTCGCGGGCCTCGCGGAACTCCCAGTCGCGCGGGTCGATGTTCATGTTCAGCGTCAGGTAGCCGAGCTCACTGACCAGCGCCAGCGAGCCGATCTCCTCGGGCGTCTGCGGGTTTGAATCGATGGCGTAAGGCGGCCGGAACATCGCCATGTTCCGTCCGGTAATGGATTCGAAGATGGCCTGGGTGGCGCTGAGCTCGAGGCGCATGGCGTCTTCGTGCAGCACCGACACATTGGTGTGGGAATAGGTGTGGTTGCCGACCTCATGACCTTCGGCGACCATGCGCCGGACCAGGTCGGGATGCTTCATCATCTGGCCGCCGATGGCAAAGAAGGTTGCCGGCACCTGCCTGCTGGCCAGAATATCGAGGATCTTCGGCGTCCAGACCGGATCGGGGCCGTCGTCGAAGGTGAGGGCGATCATGTGGTCGGCCGCGGCGTCGCCATGCAGGATGTCGAAGCCGCGCGGCAACTGCACATAGCTCGCCTCGGCAACGGATCGGCCATCGGGGGAGAGTTTTATCGTCCGTCGGCCGTCGTGCGGGTGGGCCGACAGCGTGACCGCTTCGCCCGAACCGTGCTTGTTGACCGCATAGGAGGCATCAATATGCCGGAGGGCGTCGGCGTCGGGCTGCGCGAGGTTGTCGAGCAGGGCCCAGATGGAGGGGTCGGCCGACCCCAGCCTGGGCAAGGCGATGCCACGGACGGGGTGGGCGGCCAGCAGGTGCAATTGCTCGAAGCTGCCGGCGGCATCGAGCATCCAGACGCGGTGCGGCGCACCCGACTGATGCTGATAGTCGAAGAAACTGTTGCCCGACGCCGGATCGTAGGCGGGCGAGACGCCGGTATCGCGCGCCAGCGACAGGGCGCCCAGTACGGAGATGTTGCGCGCCGAGCCGTCGGCGAGATTCCAGTTGCGTGCGCCGTTGAAGAGACCGAACACCAGCTTGTCGTCGGGAACGCGGCTGGTCCAGCTGTCGACACCATCGGCAAAGCGCCGCTGGTCCGCCAGCGGGCCGGGGGCGTCCGGCTCGGTATCGTCGAGAACGATGATGGCGTCGGCGTAGGTGGCGATGACCGGAGCGAGGTCTTCGGCGCCCGTCATCGGCAGGGTATGGAAGACCTCGAGGCCGAGGGGGTGGAACGCCTCATGGAGTTCGGCGGCAAAGGCGGCATAGACGCCCACGGTGTCGGCGTCGCCGAACCAGAGCGAGACGGTGATGCCATCGAGCTGGCGCGCCTCGACATAGGCGAGGATCGCGGCAACCAGCTTCTGGCGCTCGGGCGCGCTGCCGAGCAGCTGCGCCAGCAGCTCCGGCCGGGGCTGCCCGGCGACGAGATACGACAGTACGGGGGCGAGGCGTGGCGGCGTGCGGGCAGCGGCGATGGTCTGCAGTGTCGCATTGACCCGTGCCGACGAGATCTCGACCACCCCGTGAGTGGCATCGAGTTCCAGCCAGTCGGGCATCAGAACGTCGATCTGGTCGCGGTGGGCGTTGAGCGAGGCAATGCCGTTGTCGAGCCATTCCTCGTAGAAGGCGAAGACCTCGCCCCCGGCCGGCGATGGAGCGGCGACCGTCGCGGTGGCCGACAGCCAGAGGGCCGTCAGCACAGCGAGGATCAGCTGCCAGGCCAGCCTCATTGCCGAGCCTGATCGAGATAGAGCAGCGAGTTGCCGTGCCTTGGCGCACCAAGGGTGATGATGCTGGCGGAGTCGGCGTAGGTCCGCGGCTGGAGCGGCTCGGGCTGAAGTGTACTGCCGGTCACCGTCGGATCGGTGGTTTCGCTCCTGATCTCCGGGACGGGCGGTGCCTGAAGGTCGGCGACGACGATCGGCGCGGGGGCAGGGGCTGTCGCTGTCGGCGGTGGTGCAAGCGGGGTTGCGGCCAGCGTGGCAGCTGCAGCCGGTGCTGCGGGCAACGGACGCTCGGCAGGCGTCACGATCGGGTCTGCCGGCGAGGCGGAAGCGAGGAGGGCGTCGCTTTGGGGGACAGCGGTCGACGTCGCCAGGGGCCGCAGCGGGGTCAGCTGCGGGGTGGAACTGATGCTCAGCCAGAGCATCACGCCGAGGAACATCAGCGTGCCGCTGGCACTGCCGGCGAAGGTCAGAAAGCCGGTCCAGCGCCGCCGCGACAGATCCTGAAAGACCGGACGTTGCTCTCTTGGCTTGATTTTCTGGGCTCTACTCGACACGACACTGCTCCGGTCACTCTGGGCCGGCCTAAGGGCTGGTTAATGATCCCTTAATACTACTGAACACCCTTGTTTTGATACGCATTTTTCCGGTCGATTGCCGACATGGTAAACGGGCGGGGGTGGCTCGACCGAGGGTGATCGCGCCGGATGGACCGCGCAGGCGCGGCTGCTTGACTTACCTAGCGCTGCAAGGCATATACCTTTCATCACTAGGTATGGATGATGAAGCAGAACTCCTCCCCTTTCCTCAACGGTGTGCCCGAACTGCTGGTGCTGCAGACACTGCGCGGCGGCGAGATGTATGGCTATGAACTGGTGCAGGCGATCCGCGCCAATAGCGGCGGCGAGATCGACTTCGCCGAGGGCGTGGTCTACCCGGTGCTGCACATGCTCGAGCGTGAAGGGGCGCTGACGTCGCGACGCCAGAGCGTCAATGGTCGCAGCCGCATCTACTACACGCTGACGCCGGGGGGGCGCGTGCGCCTCGACACGCTCGTCGACGCCTGGCGCCGCCTGACCACGGCCATCGGCACCGCGCTGGGAGCAGCGCGTCATGCATGAGTTGCGCGAACGCCTGCTCCGTTCCGGCATTTCGCCGCGAGCGGTGGACCGCCTCATGCGCGAACTCGGCGACCATCTTGACGACATTGTCGACGACCTTGTGGCTGGTGGCCAGTCAGTTGCGGTGGCCCGGCAAGCCGCACTCAGGCGCCTGGGCGATCCGGAAGTCCTGGCGCGGGCACTGCTGGCCGATCGCCGCTCCCTGTCGCTGGCCAGCCGTGCACCGGCTCTCGTCTGGTTCGCCCTGCCGCTGCTGGGGCTGGCAGGCGTTGCGACGCTGCTGACGGTGAGCATTGTGCTCGGCGTCCGCCACGGTCTGGCACCGGCCGATCTCGGTGCCCTGGCCGGCATGCTGCTGCTGCTGGCGCCCGTCGCCATCAGTTGGGGCCTTGCCATAGACGCCTTGCGCCGCCGCGCGACAGCGACGTGGCCGGTCCTCGGCATCGCCTGCACTCTTGTCCTCGGAGCGGCGCTGCACCTGGAGGTCGAGACAACCGCAATCGCCGTGAGTCTGGCGACACCGGTCTGGCCACAGCTCGCTGTCTACGGCCTCGTCGCCTTTGTGCCCCTCGCTCTCACCCGCTTCCGGATCGTCTGATGCTCCGCACTCTCGCTGTTCTTGCCGCGGCTCTCGCCGCCACGCCGTCGTTTGCCCAGCTGGAGCACCGGGAGCTTGGCCGGGCCGACGGCAGCCGCATCGCGTTTTCCGTCGACAGCCCGACCGGCGACGCAGCGGGGATGCTGGTGCTCGTGCAGGGCTCCGGCTGTCGCCCGGCGAGCCGCAACGCCAATCTCGCGACGGTTCGCGCCGCCTTTCCCGGGCACGTGACCGTGATGGTCGAAAAATACGGCATTGACCGCCACAGCGTGGTGACAGACGGGTTCCGAGACTGCCCGGACGCCTTCCATGCCGGGCACACGGTCAGTCAGCATGTGGCCGATCTCGAAGCGGTGCTGGCGGCCTTGGGCGCGGCGCTGCCGGTCACCCTGTTCGGTGGCTCGGAGGGCGGGCTGGCGGTTGCCATGCTGGCAGCCCGCGTCGAGCCGCAGGCGGCAATCCTCCTCTCCTCGGCGACAGGCATTGGCTTTGCCGACATGGTGCTCTCCACCGTCCCGCCTGAGGGCCAGGATGCGGTGCGCGCCGGCCTTGCCGCAGCCGCCGCGGACCCGCAGGGGCTGACGCGCTTTGCCGGCTCATCGCACCGCTTCTGGGCCGACATCATGCAGCACGTGGCGGCCGACTACATGCTGCGGAGCGATACGCCATTCCTCGTGCTGCAGGGCGGGCGTGACGCTTCGTCACCCGTGGCCGCCGCGCGCGCCACCGCCGACCGCTTCGCGGCGGAGGGGCGCTGCACCCTGACATACTGGGAACTCCCCGCCTTCGACCATGGCATGGCCGACCCGCTGGGCCAGTCTCACATGGCCGACGTGGCGCGGGCCGCTGCCGCCTGGGCGGCAACGCCGCCCGCAGGCTGCTGAGGGGCTACGGCGGAGGCGATGGGCATGATCGATCCCTGATCTGCGGCGTCCGAACGAAACGGCGTTGCCGTCGTCGGTCGCCGCCGCCATGCCAATGCTACAGAAATTGGCGGACCCACCAGAACTCGAACCTGGAACCAGACCGTTATGAGCGCATGGTTCCAGCGAAACCCGTGCGGAGGTTCCCGGTTTCCTGGGGCTGACTTCCCCACGAACTCGAACTTCACTCCCCCAATTTCCCGTTTCGTTCCGGGTGTATCCTGGGACATTATTGGGACGCAGGACGGACATGCGCACAAGGTGTGCGATCAGGGCCCAGCAAACGTCTTTACATATAATAGTACTTTATATAGCTTTGCGTCATCGTCGCAGGTGAATGCACCGCGGCGACCACTTTTTGGGAGGAAATCGTGAAAACCATTATCAAGCTTGCCGTCGCGGCAAGCCTCGCTACCGCTTTGACTTCTGTCGGCATGGGGCAGGACAATCTCAAGGGTCTCACTGTTGGCTTCAGCCAGATTGGCTCGGAATCTGGCTGGCGCGCTGCCGAGACATCGGTCACCAAGGCTCAGGCCGCCGAACGCGGAATCGATCTCAAGTTTGCCGATGCCCAGCAAAAGCAGGAAAACCAGATCAAGGCCATCCGGGGCTTTATCGCCCAGGGGGTGAGTGCCATCATGGTTGCTCCGGTTGTCGCGACGGGTTGGGACGACGTGCTCAAGGAAGCCAAGGAAGCCGAGATCCCGGTGATCCTGCTCGACCGTGGCGTCGATGCGCCCGAAGACCTGTATCTGACCTCGGTGGCTTCCGATCAGGTCAAGGAAGGCCGTGTCGCCGGTGAATGGCTGGTCAAGGAAGTCGGCGACGCCGACTGCAAGATCGTCGAGCTGCAGGGCACCGTCGGCTCCACGCCGGCAATCAACCGCAAGCAGGGTTTTGAAGAAGCGATCGCCGGCCACGCCAACCTCGTCATCGCGCGCAGCCAGACAGGTGATTTCACCCGTGCCAAGGGCAAGGAAGTCATGGAAGGCTTCATCAAGGCCGAGAATGGTGGCTCAGACATCTGCGCCGTCTATGCCCATAATGACGACATGGCCGTGGGCGCCATCCAGGCGATCAAGGATGCGGGTCTGAAGCCAGGCAGCGATATCAAGGTCGTCTCCATCGATGCCGTGCCTGATATCTTCGCAGCAATGGCGGCCGGAGAGGCCAACGCCACGGTGGAACTGACGCCCAACATGGCCGGTCCCGCCTTCGACGTGCTCTCGGCCTATCTTGCAGACGGCACGATGCCCGAGAAGTTCATCATCACCGAGTCCAAGCTCTACACCCCTGCAGACGACCCGCAGGGTGAGTATGACAGGCGCAAGGGTCTGGGCTACTAATCGAACTCAAGCACACGCCCGCCGGCTACGGTCGGCGGGCATCTCGCGACAGGACCGGAACGGCCGCGCGATCAGGGGGGAATGGCCATGGCCGACAGCGAGTATGTGCTCGAAGCGCGGGGCATCACCAAGGTTTTCGGCAGCCACACGGCGCTCGACGCCGTCGATTTCGGTCTGCGCGCCGGTGAGGTGCACGCCCTGCTCGGCGAGAATGGTGCCGGCAAGTCCACCCTCATCAAAATCCTGACCGGCGCTTACCAGCCGGATGGCGGCGCGGTTCTGGTCGATGGACAACCCGTCACCCTCGACAATCCCCTGCACGCGCAGACGCACGGCATCGGCACCGTCTATCAGGAAGTCAATCTGCTGCCCAACCGCTCGGTGGCCGAGAATCTCTATCTGGGGCATCAGCCGACCCGCTTCGGCCTAGTTGATCATCGTCGGATGGAAGCGGATGCGCGCGTGCTGTTGACGCGATACGGCCTCGATCTCGATCCGGCCGACGAACTGGGGAGCCATTCGGTGGCCGTGCAGCAGATCGTTGCCATTGCACGGGCCGTGGAACTCTCCGGCAAGGTCCTCATTCTGGACGAGCCTACCGCCAGCCTTGATCGCCAGGAGGTCGAGCGTCTGTTCGAGGTGATCGGGGATCTCAGGCGCTCTGGTCTCGCCATCGTCTTCATCACCCATTTCCTCGACCAGGTCTTTGCCATCGCGGACCGGGTCACTGTGCTGCGCAACGGTCTGCTGGTCGAGACGCGCCTGCTCGATACGCTCAATCGTACCGATGTGGTTCGCCTCATGCTGGGCAAGGACATCGCCTTCAGCGGTGCCACCGATCTGGAGCCGGAACGTCCGACCACCGAGGTTCTGCTCGAGTTCCGAGGCTACGGACGCAGGCGCGCGGTACATCCGTTCAATCTCACAGTGCACAAGGGTGAGGTCATCGGGGTTGCCGGACTGCTCGGATCAGGTCGCACGGAAATGGCGCGCATCATGTTCGGTGCCGACTCTGCGGACCAGGGCAGTGTGCGTCTGGCGGGCAACGTCGTCTCCATTCGCAACACGACAGATGCCATCGGCCATGGCTTCGGCTTCTGCCCGGAGGACCGCAAGGCCGAAGGCATTCTGGGCGACCTGTCGGTGCGTGAAAACATCATCCTCGCCCTGCAGGGCAAGCTGGGGTGGTTCCGCGCCCTCAACCGCGACGAACAGCTCGAGATTGCCGGCAAGTTCGGTGAGGCCATGGATATCCGCGCGGCGTCTCTGGATATGCCCGTCAAGCTGCTGTCGGGCGGCAATCAGCAAAAGGTCATCCTGTCGCGCTGGCTGGCGACGGACCCGGCCTTTCTCATTCTTGACGAACCGACGCGCGGTATCGATGTCGGCGCGCATGCCGAAATCGTGCGTACCATCAATCGGCTGCGCGATGACGGCATGGCCATGGTCGTCATCTCGTCGGAGCTCGACGAGGTGGTCGCCTATTCGTCGCGTATCGTGGTGATGCGCGATCGCGAAATGGTTGCCGAGCTGCGCGGCAAGAACATCAACCCGGGAGTCATTGTGCAGGCGATCGCCAACAACCCTGACGAGGCGCTCGCATGAGACGCCTGCGCCTCGACCGCTTCGCCAATCCGCAGTTGCTTGCCCTGGCCGGGGTCCTGCTGATCAACTGGCTGCTGTTTCCCAGCTTTTTCAATATCACCTGGCAGGACGGGCGCTTCTTCGGCAGCGTTATCGACGTACTCAACCGCGGGGCGCCTGTGGCCATACTTGCCATCGGCATGACCGGGGTGATCGCCACCAAGGGCGTAGATCTTTCCGTGGGCGCCATCATGGCCGTCTGCGGGGCCGTTGCAGCAACCATGGTTGTCGCCGGCTATCCAACCTATCTCGCAGTGATTGCAGCCCTTGCTGTCGGGCTGACTTGCGGCCTGTGGAACGGCTTTCTCGTTGCTGTTCTCGATATCCAGCCCATTGTTGCAACCCTGGTGCTGATGGTGGCCGGGCGCGGGATCGCCCAGTTGATCACCGAGGGGTCGATCGTCACCTTCAACGACCCCGCTCTGATCTTTATCGGGACCGGCTCGTTTCTCGGCTTCCCAATGGCGGCCGTCATAGCGCTGGCGCTGATGGTGGCGGTCACGCTGCTGGTGCGAAAGACAGCGATCGGACTGTTCGTACAGGCCATCGGCGTCAACCGTGCCGCCGCCTCCCTTGCCGGCATCCGCAGCCGCATGCTGCTGATGCTGGTCTACGGGCTTTCGGGTCTGTGCGCCGCCGTTGCCGGGATCGTTGTCGCGGCGGATATACGCGGTGCCGATGCCAACAATTCTGGTCTCTGGCTCGAGCTCGACGCCATCCTTGCCGTCGTGCTCGGCGGTACATCGCTGCTCGGCGGCCGTTTCTCGATCCCCATGGCCGTCATCGGCGCGCTGATCATTCAGGCCATGAACACCGGCATTCTGGTTTCGGGTTTCCCGCCTGAGTTCAACCTCATCGTCAAGGCAGGGATGATCATCTTGATCCTGTTGCTGCAGTCGCCATTCGTCAGGTTGCCATTTCTGTCCCGCCGGACGTTGCGCAACAAGGTGCCGGCCAAATGAAACGCAGCCTGCGCCCGCTCGCGGCCACCGCCGTCATCTTCATCATCGCCTATGCCCTCAGTGTGCTGCAGTTTCCAAACATGCTGTCCACCCGCGTGCTGGGTAACTTTCTCACCGACAACGCCTTCCTTGGCATCGCTGCTGTCGGCATGACCTTTGTCATTATTTCGGGAGGCATCGACCTGTCCGTCGGTGCCGTCATCGGCTTCACCGGCGTGCTGATCGCCGTATTGATCAGCTGGCTGGGATTTCATCCGCTGATCGCCTTCGCCATCTCGCTGGGCGTGGCGGCGCTCTTTGGCGCGGCAATGGGTCTTGCCATTCACTACCTGCAGGTGCCGGCCTTCATTGTCACCCTGGCCGGCATGTTTCTGGCGCGGGGTGGTGCATCTGTGATCACCCAGGACTCGGTCCCCATTCGGCACGAGTTTTATGATTTCCTCGGCAGCCTGATGTTCCGACTGCCGGATGGGGGACGGATCAGCTTTGTCGGCATGCTGATGATTGCTGTCTTCCTCGGCGGCGCGCTGCTTGCGCACCGCACACGGTTCGGCTCCTACGTCTACGCATTGGGGGGTAACACTGTGTCGGCAGCGCTGATGGGCGTCCCCGTCGCCCGGACCACGGTGCAGATTTACATGCTCTCGAGCGTACTGGCGGCCTTGGCGGGAATCGTCTTTTCGCTTTACACCTCGGCCGGCTATCCACTTGCCGCCGTCGGTGTCGAACTTGATGCCATCAGTGCCGTGGTGATTGGCGGCACGCTGCTGACCGGTGGCTATGGCTTTGTGCTGGGCACCTTTGTCGGCGTCATGCTGCTGGGTCTGGTCCAGACCTACATCATCTTTGACGGCACGCTGTCGAGCTGGTGGACCAAGATCGTGATCGGCGTGCTGCTGTTCTTGTTCATTGTGCTGCAGCGCATCATATTTGCTGCCTCCGAGCCCGGAGAGAAGTCGCCCGAGAAAGAGTAGCATGATCGAAGCAGGCAGCCTTATTCGCTCGCTTTCCGGGCGATCCGCTGCACGGAACTACCACACATACGTCATCAACGAAATCGGCCATGGCATTGTCACCGGCGAGTTTCCGGTTGGCTCCATCCTGGCGAGCGATGCCGTCATGATGGAGACCTACGGTGTGTCGCGCACGGTGCTGCGCGAGGCGCTCAAGACGCTGGAAGCCAAGGGCATGGTAGAGGCCCGTCCCAAGGTTGGCACTCGGGTCTCGCCAGCAAGCCGCTGGAATTTCTTTGATGCGCAGGTACTGTCATGGCACTTCCATGCAAAGCCCGACCGGCGCTTCTTCGAAAGCCTGTTTGATGTCCGCCGCTCGTTGGAGACGCGCGCGGCCCAACTGGCTTCGGAACGCCGCAATGCCGAGCACATCAGACTGATGAAGTACTGGTTGCACCAGATGGACGTCGCCGGGACGAACATGGAGGCGCATGGCTTGTCCGTCCTCGAAATTCACCGCACGATTGCCGAGAGTTCCGGCAACACTCTCTTGCGATCGGTGACGGGCATCGTCGAACTGACGCTGGCTCTCGCTCTGAAGTCGCTCACGAGCGAAGATTGGCGCGCATACCAAAGTGCCGTGCTGTCGGCGCATGGCACTCTCGTTGCTGCTCTCGAAGGCGGCTCCGGGTCAGAGGCAACTGAGGCGATATCGAAGTCGATCGATCTCGATCAAGAGCGTGCCATGACGCTGCTATGAACCATGGTTCATGGAAGCATTGCAGTCTCCAGTGGCGTACGTTGTTTCGTCTCCCGCCGCCCGCCATTAAGGAACAGCATGCCCAGTTGCAGGGCTAGAACATCCCAAGGTGCCGCTGCAGCGCTGCAGTGAAATGCGCCTGCAGCGCCACTACTGCCTCTTCCGGGTTGCGTGCGCGGCACGCGGCGATGATCGCCATGTGCTCCCGCAAAGACCGCATGGCGATCGGCACCGTCAGCTTGCGGTCGAGCCGCACCAGCCGCAGGTAATTGTGCATCCGCTTGTAGCTGGTCTCGATCAGCGGGTTGTTGAGGCTGCCGATGATGGCGTTGTGAAGCATGGCCTCGAGCGCCTCGATCTCCTCTTTTACCGTTTCTGTGAGGCCTTTGGCCTCGAGGTCGGCGATCACTGCAGAGTGCCGGTCTTCGATCTCGATCAGGTCCTCGTCGCTCGCCGTATCCGCGAACACCGCGACCGCCGCCCGCTCCAGAATGCCGCGATACTGGTAGGTCGAGCGCGTGAGCTCGAGCCCTGGCTTGACGAACTGGATGCCCGAACGCGGATGGATGGTCAGCACACCCTCGGTCTCGAGCACCTTGAGCGCGTCTCGCAGCGGAGCCACCGGAATGCCGAGGAGTTGCACCAGATCGTTCTGCGAAACAAAGGCGCCAGCCGGGATCTTCTTGTCGAAGAGCGTTTCGAGGATGCGGGCATAGGCGAGGTCACTCAGTCGCCCGCCACTGCCGAGTTCCGCCACCGTCGAATTTTCGCGCGCAGCCACTCTTGCGGCTCCTTTTCATCTGGTCTATTACAGCTCAACTCTGATATATCAGATTGATCGGTTAGTCTATTAAGGTCTCAGCATGCGCCTCGCCGGCTATCGTATCACGCGTTTCCAGTTTGCCCGCGATCGGGTCATCGGCGACAGCCAGGTCCGCGCCGACGAGGCCAATGTAGCCGCGCTCGAGCTGATTGCCGATAGCGGCGAGGTGGGCCTCGGCTTTATCCAGACCTTGTTTTTCCCGCTGCCCGACCTCGCCGAGATCGAGCGCAATTTTGCGCTCGAAGTCTGGCCTTGGCTGGAGGGGCAGCCGCCCGCCGCCTTGGTGCACCGGGTGAGCCGGCCGCGCGGCGGCAACCAGCGCGCCTATAGCGTGCCGTTCCACGAGGCGCTGCAGGTGGCGCTCTGGGACCTGACAGCCAAGGAGGTGCAACTCCCGCTGCACCAGTTGCTGGGCAGCCAGCGCGACAGGGTGGAGGTCTATGCCAGCGGCCTCGATTATCATTTGAGCGACGAGGACTTTGCCGCCTTCTTCGCCCATGCCGACGCCATCGGTTACCGCGCCTTCAAGATCAAGGTCGGCCACCCCGATTTCGACCGGGACCTGAACCGCCTGAACATCCTCAAGCAGGTCGTGCGCAAGGACGCGCTGGTGATGATCGACGCCAACGAGGCGTGGGGCGCCAAGGAAGCGCTGGTCAAGCTCACGGCCATCCGCGACGTCGGACACGAGCTGCTCTGGGTCGAGGACCCGATCCTTCGCAACGACTATGCCGGTCTGAAACTGCTCAAGGACCAGGTGAACTGGACGCTGATCAATTCGGGCGAATATCTCGATGCCAACGGCAAGCGGCTGCTGATGGAAGCGGACGCCACCGACATCCTCAATGTCCACGGCCAGGTGACCGATGTCATGCGCATCGGCTGGCTGGCCGCCGATCGGGGCGTGCCGGTGAGCCTGGGCAACACCTTCCTCGAGGTCGGCGTGCACATGGCCTGCGCGCTGCCCGAAGTGCAGTGGCTAGAATACTCGTTCCAGAACTTCGATCATCTGGTCGAGCAGCCGGTCGAAATCCGCGACGGCTTTGCCTACGCCTCGAACCGCCCCGGTCATGGCCTGGTGCTCAGCGAAAGCGCGCGCCGCGACTGGGCCCGCCCACACCTCGTGCCGCACGCCCAGCTGGGTGAGGCGCCTTTCAACCCGCGCGTCCGACCGACGCCGCAACCAGCGGCCAACCGGGCCTGAGGCCCGGACCGCAACAACGACGCTATAGGAGGAGACGATATGAGGACTTTGCGTACAATGGTCGCCCTGTCGGCCCTGATAGTCGCCTGTCCGGCCCTGGCGGCCGATGGCGAGATCACGGTCTGGGCCGACGCCACCCGCCAGCCGGCTGTCGAGGCCTTCCAGGCGGCTCATCCCGAAATCCAGGTCAACCTCGTCGTCGATGACGGGTCCTCAGGCGCTTCGGGCACCTTCCAGACCAAGATCAGCCTGGCCGACCAGGCCGGCGAGGGCTGGCCTGACGTGGTGTTCTCGACCCAGAACAACGACGCCGCCTGGGCCTCGCGCGACAACGGCAGCGGTGCCTTTGCGCAGGCGCTCAACGACGGCTTCCTCGACCAGGCCTTTCTCGACGGCTTCATTCCCGGTGCGCTCGACCCGGTGACCATCGACGGCAAGGTCTATGGCCTGCGCAACGACCTGGCGCCGGTGCTGTTCTGGTACAACAAGGCCCTGCTCGATCAGTTCGGCTATGAGGCGCCGACCACCTGGGAGGCCTACCAGGCGCTGAGCGACAAGCTGGCCGCCGAGCATCCCGGCTATTTCCTGGGCGCCATCGGCGATGCGTTCCCCGGCCCCTATGTCTACTACTGGTCCGGCCAGGCGCCGATCTTCCAGGTCGAGGGCGAGACCTTCAAGTCCGACACCTCCGATCCGCATGCCCAGAAGGTCTCGGCGATGATCGACCATATGGTCGCCAACAAGACCCTGACGCTGGACAGCCTGTTCGGCGCCTCGTTCGTGGCCATGTCGGACAAGCTCGTCGCGATCCCGGGCGCGGCCTGGTATTCCGGCGCTCTTTTCCAGAACCCGGCCGGCGTCAATGCCGAGCCCGGCGAATGGGCGGCGGCCGCGCCACTCTACTGGGAAGGCGCTGAAAAGGTCACCGGCAATGTCGGCGGCGGCGTCTGGTACGCCTCGAGCCACACGCAGAACCCCGAAGCGGTCAAGGAATTCCTCAAGTACATCGTGTCGAACGAGGACGTCGCGGGCACCGGCGGCCTGCCGGCCTATGACGCAGCGGCCAGCGCCTGGCTCGACCAGCAGGCTTCGAGCGGCTTCTACGCCGGCGACTTCAAGGCGGCCGTGCAGGCTGCCGCGTCGAGCGTCTGGAGCGGCTGGGGCTACCCCAACTTCTCGCCTGAAACGGCCTGGGCCAAGGTGATCACCCCCGGCCTCGTCGCCGGCAAGACGATGGCCGAGCTGTCGCAGGCCTGGGAACAGGAAATGAAGAACGAGGCGCAGGTCGTCGGTTACACCGTCGACTAGCTTGCTTCTGACGTGCAGGAGACTGACACCTTGACTATGCCCGTGCAAGCGGCCGTCCCCCCCGCAAGGGGAGGGCGGCAGTCCCGACCACCACGCCATGGCAGCGTCATGCTGGCTCAGGGACGAATCGGGATGGCCTTTGTCGGTCCCTACACGCTCTTCCTGCTTGCCTTCGGCGTGCTGCCCTCGCTCTACGCCGTCTATCTCGCCTTCACCAAGCGCGGCGCCTTTGTTGGCTTCGACAATTTCGTCAAGATCTTTAAAGACTACCGCTTCCTGCCGGCGGTGGAGCATGTCGGGCTCTACCTCGCTATCTGGCTGGTGAGTCTTGTGGTGCTGGTGGTGGTGCTCGCCCTGGTGGTGCACTCGATCGGCACGCGCTGGATCAGCTCCGGCTTCCGCTTCCTTTTCTACATTCCCGGGGCACTGGCCGGCGCGTCGAGCGTCGTGCTGTGGCTCTTCGTGCTCGACCCGACGGTGAGCCCGGTTGCCTTCGTGCTGCAGGGCTTCGGCCTCGACAACTTCGTCAGCGCCGTGCAGGCCGACCGCCTGCCCGTCGTGCTCGCCGTCATCGCCTTCTGGACCGGCGCCGGTGGCTGGATCGTGGTCATGTACGGAGCGCTCAACAATATCAGCCGCGACGTGCTCGAAGCAGCACGGGTGGACGGGGCAGGGCCGATCCGCACCGCCTGGTCGATCCAGATCCCGCTGCTGCGCAAGTGGATCGCCTATATGGTGATCCTCTCGTTTGCCAGCGGCACGCAACTCTTTGTCGAGCCGCGCGTGCTCTCGCAGGCCAGCCGGGGCGTCGTCTCGCAGGACTATTCGCTCAACCAGCTGGCCTTCCTCTATGCCTTCAAGCAGAACGACTTCAACGGCTCGGCGGCCATCTCCCTGGTGCTGCTGGTCGTGGCGCTCGCCTTGAGCATCTACTTCGTGTTCCGGGGAGGCTTGTTTGAGCGCGCCTGACATCTCCATGACCGGCCGCCCGACGGCCAACCTGTCGCCGGGGCAGTGGCTCGGTCGCGCCTTCGCGGTGCTGCTGCTACTGACCTTTGCCGCCTTCTTCGTGGTGCCGCTGATCTGGCTGCTGATCGCGCCGACCAAGACCGACCGGCAATTGCTGCTCGACCACCCGTTCGCGCTGGGCGACTGGTCGACGATGGTCGCCAACTGGAACGGGCTGATGACCTTTCAGAACGGGCTGCTCTGGACCTGGATTGGCAACTCGGCCTTCTATTGCGGCGTCGCGCTGCTGGTGACACTGGCGATCAGCATTCCGGCCGGCTACGCGATGGCGTTGACCGAGTTCCGCGGCCGCAAGGCGCTGCTAGCGGCGACACTGATCGTCATGCTGGTGCCCTCGACGGCGCTGGTGCTGCCGATCTTTCTCGAGCTGAGCGCCGTCAAGCTGATCGGCAATCCGCTCTCGGTGATCCTGCCGTTCTCGTTCTTCCCGTTCGGGGTGTACCTGACCTACATCTACTTCTCGACGGCGATCTCGCGCGACCTGCTCGACGCGGCCCGCATCGATGGCGCTACGGAAGTTCAGGTGTTCTGGAAGATCGCCATGCCACTGGCGACGCCGGTGATCGCGCTGGTCGGCTTCTTCAACTTCACCGGAAACTGGAACAACTACTTCCTGCCCTACGTGACGATGCCGGGCCGCAAGGCGCCGATCCAGGTCGGACTTGCCGAGCTGCTCTCCAACGTGCCGGCCTTCAACCCGACCAATGCCGCCTCGACCACGATCTCGCTCTCGGCGCTGGCGCTGGCGACGCTGATCGCCATCGCGCCGGTGCTGATCGTCTTCCTGTTTTCGCAGCGCTTCCTCGTCACCGGCATGACGGCGGGGGGGACCAAGGAGTGAGCCAGGGCAAGGTACAGCGCATGGGCATGGTGATCGGCGTCCGGCCAGAAAAGCTCGACGAGTACAAACGGTTGCATGCCGAGCCCTGGCCGGAAATGGACGCCGCGCTGAGTGCGGCCAATATCCGCAACTACTCGATCTACCTGCGCGAGCCGGAAAACCTGCTGTTCGGCTACTGGGAATATGTCGGGGACGATTACGCTGCCGACATGCAGGCGTTGGGCGAGCGGGCCGTGACCAGGCGCTGGCTGGCGCTGACCGACCCATGCCAGGCCCCGCTTGCTTCGCGCGCCGAGGGCGAATGGTGGGCTGGCATGCCCGAAGTCTATCACCTCGACTGAAAGGGACTGGGATGGTGGAACTTTTTGGACAGGCGCTGTCGGCCCGGCAGGTAGCTGAACGGGCCGGCATGCTGAGCCAGTTTGCCGGCGTGCGGTTGATGACGCTGGGCGACGGCGTCGAGCGCGGCATCCGCATGCTGGAGTTCCGCACCGGCTCGGGCCTCCGCTTTACCGTGCTGGTCAACCGGGCGATGGACATCGCCGATTGCGAGCACAATGGCCGACCGATCGGTTGGCACTCGCCAGCGGGCTTCCGGCATCCGGGCCTGCATGAATATGAAGGAGAGGGTGGGCTCGCCTGGGCGCGTTCCTTTTCGGGACTGATGGTGACCTGCGGGCTGGACCATATCCTGTTCATGAACGAGGTCTCTGCCGAGACCTATGTCTACGCGCCCAAGCAGACGGTCAGCCACTCGCTGCACGGCCGGGTGGGCACCATTCCGGCGCGGCTGACGGGCTATGGCGAGAGCTGGAGCGGCGAGACCTGCACGCTCTGGGCAGAGGGCGTGGTGCAGCAGTCCGCCGTGTTCGGCGAGGACCTGCACCTCATCCGCCGCATCGAGGCCGATGTCGGCGGCAACGCGATCCGCATCAGCGACCGGGTCGTCAACCACGGCTTCTACAAGACGCCGCACATGCTCTGCTACCACATCAATGTCGGCCATCCGGTGCTTGATGAGGGTTCCCGCTACCTCGCGCCGGTCCGCGACGTGGTCTGGGCAGCCCATGCGGGCGACGACTACCGCAGGCAGGACGTCGGCTATCGCACGATGCCGGCGCCGCAGCATGATTTCCACGAGCAGGTCTGGCAGCACGAACTGGGCGCCGACGCCGAGGGGCAGGTGCCGGTGGCGCTGGTCAACGACCGCATCGGCCTCGGTTTCGAAGTGACGACGCGCAAGGAGCAGTTTCCCTGCCAGTATGAATGGCAGAATCTCCAGGCCGGCCAGTATGCGCTGGGGATCGAACCGTCCACCCACCACGTGCTGGGCAACCAGACAGCGCGCGACCGCGGCGAGATGATCTGGCTGCGGCACGGCGAGGAAAAGCGCTACGACACGACATTCCGCGTGCTCGACGGGGCGGCGGCGATTGCCGCATCGGAGGCGCGCATCCGGGCCATCGCGCCCCAGCCCGACGAGGATTATCCGACGCCGTCGGGCAACCACCTGCCGATCGGGGGACGGCAATGAGCAGCGACAGCTTCGCCTCGCTGACGGGACGAACGATCCTTTATACCGGCGCGGCCGGCGGGCTGGGGCTCGACACCACCCTCGCCATGTTGCGGACCGGCGCGCGGGTCGTGGCGGTGGACAACAGCGACGCCAAGATCGCGGCCCTGCGGCAGGCCGCCGAAGGGCTGGCGGGCCTCACAATCGCCCGGCTCGACCTGAGCGATCTCGCCGGACTGCAGTCGGGTCTCGAGGCAGTGTCGGACCAGGTCGGCGGCTTCGATGTGGTCATCAACAATGCCGCGATCTATCCGAGCAAACGCTTCGAGGACTATTCCATCGCGGAGATGCAGCTGGTGCAGCGCATCAATGTCGATGCCGGCATCGTCTGCGTGCGGGTGGCGCTGCCGCACATGAAGGCAGCCGGGCGCGGCCGGATCATAAATGTCGCCTCGGTGACGCTCTCGGGCGGCTGGGCGGAGCTGGCGCCCTATGTGCAGTCGAAGGGCGCGCTGGTGGGACTGGCCCGGGCCTGGGCGCGTGAATTCGGCAAGTGGGGCATTACCGTCAACGCCATTGCACCCGGCGCCTTCCCCACCGATGCCGAAAAGATCCACCCCGATTTCGAGGCCTATGAGCGGCGCATCTACGACCACCAGGCCATCCAGCGCCGCGGAGCGCCGGCCGACATCGCCAATGCGCTGATGTTCCTCGCCTCCGACGCTGCGAGCTTCATCACCGGCCAGACGCTCAATGTCGATGGCGGCTGGTGGATGAATTGAGATGCGGCCCAATCATGCTGTCCACCCCTCCGGCCGCCGGCCTTGCTGGTCTCCTGCGCCCGTTCCGCGAACGGAGACGGATCCGCTGCGGCACGTTCTTGCCATGATCCTCCCCGGTGCAGCGGCGGCGGGGCACCGCCGCAAGCGCGGGCGGTTCGGACCTGACCAGACGCACGTTTTTCAACTCTCGGAGTTCTAGTCCCATGGGTATCCTTTCGGGCTACCGCGTTCTCGACTGTTCGATTGCCATGGCCGGGCCGTTTGCCGCGCAACGCCTGGGCGATCTGGGGGCCGATGTGGTCAAGGTCGAGCCGGTGACGGGCGAATGGCAGCGGCACACGGCGGCGGGCGGGGCGCGCGGCAACAAGGTCAATGTCTCGTTTCTCTCGCTCAACCGCAACAAGCGCTCGTTGGCGGTCGATCTCAAGGACCCGGAGGGCAAGGCGGTGCTGCTCGAACTGGTCAAGACCGCCGACGTCTTCCTGCAGAACTATCGGCCCGGCGTCGCCAAACGCCTCGGCGTCGACTACGAGACGCTGAGCGCGATCAATCCGCGGCTCGTCTATGTCTCGATCTCGGGCTATGGCGAAGACGGACCCTATCGCGACCGGCCGGGGCAGGACCTGGTGCTACAGGGCATGTCGGGCGCCATGCTGTCGGCCGGCCGGGCCGGCGAGCCGCCCAACGCGGCGGGGCAATACCTGGTCGACGGTATCACGGCCTATACGGCGTTCGAGGGCGCCCTGGCGGCGCTGCTGCATCGCGAGCGCACCGGGGAAGGCCAGCTGGTGCAGGTCAACATGCTCGACGCCATCACCACCATCCAGATGCAGGAACTCTCGGTGTTCACCGTGGCGGGCAAGCCGCAGCAGCGCTCGGCCGAACCGCATGCCCATGTCTATATCCGCGCCCCCTATGGCGCATTCGCGACCAGCGACGGCTTCATCATCGTCGCCTTTCCCAAACTCCGAAACCTGGGCGAAGCGATCGGCGAGCCGAGCTTTCTCGACATGGACGACGAAGTCGACACCTGGGACAAGCGCGACGAGATCTTTGCCAAGACGCGCGAGCGGCTGAAGACGCGCACGAGTGCCGAATGGCTGGAGGCGCTGCGCGCCGCCGACATCTGGTGCGGCCCGGTCTATGGCTATGGCGACCTGGTCGAGGACGAGCAGGTCAAGCACAACGGCACCTTTGTCGAATATGACCACCCGACCGAAGGGCATGTGAAGACGCCGGGCTTTCCCATCCGCTTTTCCAAGACGCCCTCGGCGGTCGCGCGCGGCGCCCCGGTGGTCGGCCAGCATTCGCGCGACGTGCTCCGCGAGGCGGGCTTTGACGAGGACGCGATCGAGCGGCTGATCGCCGCCGGCGCCGTGGTGGAGAGCGAGGTATGAAGGTGATGGTGAGCTCCCTTGACCCGCAACGCTGGCCACGCCCCCGGTTTTGCCGAGGCGGATCAGTGGCACGCTCTCGCCGCCGTCCCTCACCGTTCACCGGAGAGGGGAACCGCCGGTGGGGAGGGGCAGCGCCATGACCGACAACATCATCGTCGATGCGGATGGCCCGGTCGGGATCATCACCATCAATCGGCCCGAAAAGCTCAATGCCATGACACCGGAGATGGCCGCGGCGCTGGTGGCGGCGGTGCAGGGGTTCAATGGTGACGACGCCATTCGTTGCGTGATCCTCACCGGCGCGGGCGAGCGGGCGTTCTGCGCCGGCTCGGATATCCGCACGCTGGATGACTACGAAACGCCCTGGGCCTTCCGCAATCGACCGGATTATTGTGACGCCATCCGCGCCCTGCTGAAACCTTCGATTGCGGCCGTCAATGGCTATGCTCTGGGCGGCGGCCTCGAGACCGCCATGGCCTGCGACATCCGCATCGCCAGCGAAAACGCCAGTTTCGCGGCGCCCGAGGTCAAGCTCGGCTGGATCGGCGGCGGCGGCATGGCGGCCAACCTGGCGCATGCCGTGGGACCCTCCAATGCCGCGCTGATGACCATGACCGGCGACCCCATCGACGCCGCGACTGCCGAACGCTGGGGCCTGGTCAGCCGGGTTGTGCCGCAGGCCGACCTGCTGGCGGAAGCGACAAAGATTGCCATGGCGATCGCGGCCGGGGCCCCGATCGCGGCCGAGACGGCCAAGCTCAACCTGCGCGCCGCGTGGGACCTGACGCTGGCCGACGCCATTGCCTACGAGCGCGACCTGCAGACCATTTGCTTTGCCACCGAGGATGCCCGGGAGGGCAGGGCCGCCTTCAAGGAAAAACGCCCGCCCGTGTTTCGCCGGCGCTAGTTCGATGCCGTGGATGTCTAGTGAGCTGGTGGTTTCAGACCGGCCCACGGACAAACTGCTTCAAAAGCTGATGCGGCACGCAGGACAGTGTGGTCGGCAAGGTGCCGTCCCATGATCTGCAGGCCAACCGGCAGGCCGCTTGTTGTCCATCCCGCCGGCACACTTGCAGCAGGCTGACCACAGAGGTTTGACGGAAAGGCAGCCGGGGTCCAGGCGTCGTCGTCAACCGCCTGACCGTCGATGATCCCCGGCCCCTCCCTGTCGATGGCGAAGGGCAGACACGACACGGTTGGTGTCAGCAGCAGGTCGTAGGTCGTCATGAACCGCGACATCCGGTTTGCAGCCGCACGGCGCTGGACACCGGCCTCGATCAACGCTTCGGCGGTCCAGTTTCGATCGAGGTTCGCTCTGACGGTTGGACCCACCTGGCGGCCGGTCTCGGCAATCATCCGTCGCAACCCCGCCACGTCGGTGTCCATCGCGACGATTGCACGAAATGTCTCGATTTCCCATCCGAACGGCGGTCCGGTGACCTCGACCACACATCCGAGGTCGCGCTCGAATGCCCTTGCTGCTGCGTCGCAGATGTCGCGGACCTCGGGGTCTAGTGGCCGGCCGCCCCAGTCGGCACAATAGGCGACCCGCAGGTTGAGTTTATCGGGACGTGCGGCGCGGATCCAATCGACATCGTCACAAGGAATGGAGTGCCGGTCGCGCTGATCTTGCCCAGCAATCACGCAGAGCATGAGCGCCGCGTCAGCGACAGTGCGCGACAGCGGACCGATGTGTTCGATCAATTCCCAACTCGATACGCCGGGCAGGGTTTCGTCGCGGCAACCGGGCCAGAGGGGCACGCGTCCCATCGAGGCCTTCATGCCGAATATGCCATTGAATGAGGCCGGCAGCCTGATCGATCCACCCCCATCGCTGCCGATGGCGATTGGGGCGATCCCCGTTGCAACGGCGACGGCCGAACCAGCGCTTGATCCGCCAGATGTCAGCTCGGCGTTCCACGGGTTGCGCGTTGTCGGGAACAGAGGGTTATGACCCACACCGCCATAGCCGAACTCGGAAACGTTGGTCTTGCCGATGATGATGGCGCCGGCGGCGCGCAGCCGCTCGACGACGATGTCGTCATCGGCGGGCACGAAGTGTTCGTAAAGTCGCGATCCGAAGGTGGTGCGAATGCCACTGGTGAGGACTAGGTCCTTGATCGGCACGGGAACGCCAGCGAGTGGACCGATCGGCTCGTCGGCGATCAGCGCGCGTTCAAGCTGAGCCGCGGCGGCGCGCGCCTGATCGTGGGCAATCTCGGTGAAGGGATGCAGTACGGGGTTGATTGTTGCGATGGCGTCGAGCGACGCCTCCGTGATCTCGACGGGCGAGAGTTCTCCGGTCGCGACACGTGCAGCGATGGTCCTGGCGTCGAGCGCGCTGAGCTCGGCTGGTGTCAGCATGTGGCCTCAGTTAAGCTGGAGGGAAGCAGCCGCCGCGGGGATGATCCGCGGCGGCCATGAAGTTGCCTACGGCGCGCGCGAAAGCGTGCGGTAGTCGAGCGTCAGGTGGAACCAGTAGGTGTAGCCTTCGATCGAAGGCTGCATCGCGACGTCGCGGTAGTCCTGCACCAGCGGGATGCGCGGCACGTCGTCGAACGCGGTCTGGATGAAGCTCTTCACCTGGGTTTCGTAGGCGGCAGGATCGGTTTCGAACCGGGCCTTGGCGATCTGTTCGTCCATGGCAGGGTTCACGTAGTTCATGGCGTTGAACACCGAGTTGCTCTTGCCGTCATAGGTCCAGTAAAAATAGTAGTCTGGATAGTTGAGCCAGGCCTTGAAGCTCATGATCAGGAACGGCATCGTCTTCTGGCCGAGGCGCGTATACCAGTCGGCGCCCGGGACCTTCTCGATCTGCACGTCGATGCCGATTTTCTTGAGGCTGTCCTGGACCAGCAGGGCAATGGGCTCTCGGGTAGAGGCTGTCGTCACGTCGTAGGAGATCGTGGTCGAGAAGCCGTCCGGGAAACCCGCTTCGGCGAGAAGCGCCTTGGCCTTTTCGAGGTCGGTCGAATAGGGCGAGGGCTGTGGCCAGGCCGTGGTTGTCACGGTCTCCGGCCCGCCAAACATACCTACCCCGCGGTTGTAGAGCGCGCTTCCGAGAATATCCGAGTAGGGGATGGCGTAGGCCACGGCCTTGCGCACAAGCGGATTGTCGAATGGTGGAACGGTCACGTTCATGTCGAGATAAAGCAGTTCGGCATCGACGGGGGTGCCGATGACCTTGAGCTTGCCTGTGCCGACCAGCTCCGAAAAGTCCTTCGGCGGCAGGTTGAAGGAAAGGTCCGCGTCGCCGCGCTCGAGCAGCGCCCGGCGCGTGCCTGCCGATGCGATCTGGCGAACGATCACCTTCTCGAAAGCGGGCAGGGTGCCTGACTTCCAGGCATCGAACCGCTTGAAAGTAATTTCGCTGCCGGGCTTCCATCCTTCTACCGTGTAGGCGCCGCCGCCGGCGTCGTTGTTGCTCACCCATTCGAACGCCCAGGGATCTGCCTCGGTGGCATGTTCCTCGGCGAGTTCGGAGTTGATGATCTGTGCCACCGGCACGGCGAGGTTGGCCAGCACGAGCTTGTTGGGCTGGGGGAAATCGACCCGCACGGTATAGTCGTCAATCACCACGAACTGGTCCGGCGATGTCATCTGGCTGGCGCCCATCTGGATCGCAGGGAAGCCGCCCGCAGCGATGGCGCGGTCGAGGGACCACTTGACGTCCCTGGCAGTCACCGGCTTTCCGTCGTGGAAAGTGGCATCCTTGCGCAGGTAAAAGGTCACCGTGCTGTTATCGGGGGCCAGTTCCCAGCGCTCGGCGAGCTCGGGCACGAACGTGGTATAGTCATAAGCGTAGCTGCCATCGGGTTGCTGAATGCGCGCATGCGAGATCAGCCGGTCATAGACATTCCACGACACCTCGTGCGTTGGCACGTTGGCCGTTGCGCCATGAATGTCGAGGGTCGCCGGGCCCTCTTCGCTGACGACGACCAGCGTCTCGGCGCGCGACTGCGCCAATGCCGGGGCCAAAGCCAGGCAGGCTTCCCAGTGTGAGCCCGGTCGCCAGCGCGCCGAGCCGCAGCAGTCTCGCTGCCCTATGCGGTATCTGAAACACGTCTATCTCCCCTGTCGGGACGCCGCTGGAGGAGTGCGGCGCCGTTTCAATGAATGCACATGAATGAAATGCAAGCGTCATGCCAATCAGACATGGCTGCAATAGCCCTGCAATTCAGGGGCTTTTTCGCGGCTTGTCGCGAGGTATGCACGAAAGATGCACAAAAATCACTCAATCTGGTGCCTTATTAGACGCCGCTTGCCGTTCCAGGGTCCCGGAACCCCTGCAATACAGCAGGTATCAGCTGGCACCGTTTTTGCATGACTAAGAATCAAGTCGATGGAATTGCCATGCTCGGATTGATCACACGCCGCCTGCTTGCCGCCATACCCAGCCTGGTTGGGGTGGTGCTGCTGACCTTCCTGCTCACCAGAATGCTGCCCGGTGATCCGGCCGCGTATTTCGCCGGACCCGCGGCAACGCCCGAGTCCATTGAGGAGGTTCGTCGTCAGCTGGGGCTCGATCGCAGCCAGCTCGAGCAGTTCGTGGTCTATATCCAGCAACTGGTTCAGGGCGACTTCGGCAAGTCCCTGACCTCTGGTCAGCCAGTTCTGTCCGATCTCGTGAACCGTCTGCCGGCCTCGCTTGAGCTCACACTATGCGCCCTGGTGCTCGCGGCCTTTGCAGGCATCGGACTTGGTGTCGGTGCAGCGATCCGGCCGCACGGTATTGTCGACCGGCTCTGCAGCGCGGTCTCGACGCTTGGCCAGGCGGTGCCGACCTTTTTTCTCGGTCTGCTCCTCGTCTTCGTTTTCTACTACCTGCTGGGCTGGGCGCCCGCGCCGCTGGGGCGACTGGACTTCATCTATTCCAGCCCGCCCGACATCACGGGCTTCTGGCTCATCGACACGCTTGCCGGTGGTGACGTCGATGCCGTCTTCGGCGTCATGCGACAGCTGCTGCTGCCCGTCATTACGCTGGCGCTCTTTGGCATCGGTCCCATAGCCCGGATGACACGCGCCAGTATGATCGAGGCGCTGGGGAGTGATCCTGTGCGGATGGCGCGTGCCGCCGGCCTGTCATCGCAGAAGGTGCTCTGGACCTATGGCTTCCGCGCCGTTGTCGTGCCCATCCTCAACATTGTCGGCATGGTGTTCTCCTTTCTTCTCGGCGCCAACGTGCTGGTTGAAAAGGTGTTCGGCTGGCCCGGCATCGGGGCCTACGCCATCGAGTCCGTGCTTGCCTCCGACTTCGCGCCGATCCAGGGCTTCGTGCTGCTGATGGCCGCCCTCTACGTGGTCGTCAACCTCGTCATCGACGTTGTCGCCATGCTGCTCGACCCGCGGGTTGCCTTCAATGGTTGAGCTCTCGCTGACCCGTATCCGCGCCTTGCGCCCAGGTCACCAGATTGTGCTCGGTCTCGTGGCGCTCTTTGTGCTGCTGGCGTTTCTCGGGCCGCTCGTTGCGCCCTATGACCCTTTGGCCACCAACCCGCCAGCGGCAATGCAGCCGCCATCTGTCGCTCATTGGTTCGGCACTGACCAACTGGGACGAGACATCTTCTCGCGCACGCTTGCGGCGACACGGATCGATCTGGCCATGGCGGCGGCGGCCGTCAGTGCGTCTCTGGTCATCGGCAGCCTGCTCGGCGCCCTGGCCGGCTGGTGTGGGGGCTGGGTCGACGGCCTGGTGACTCGTGTGCTCGACACGATCATGGCTTTTCCGCTCTTTGTCCTTGCCGTCGGCATTGCGGCCGCGCTGGGCAACTCGGTGGAAAGCGTCGTTCTTGCCACCGTGGTTGTGAACCTGCCGTTTTACGCCCGGCAGGTGCGCACCGAGGTCAATCGCGGTCGAGGAGCCGGATATGTCGAGGCAGCGCAGCTTGCCGGTCTGTCCTCCCCGCGCATCGTCCTCACCCACATCATGCCCAACCTGACGCCCGCCCTTGCCGTTCAGTCCTCGCTCAATCTCGGCTGGGCCATCCTGAACGCCGCCGGCCTGTCTTTCATCGGTCTCGGCATTCGGCCGCCGCAGCCGGAGTGGGGGATCATGGTCGCCGACGGGGCGACCTACATCTTCTCGGGCGAGTGGTGGACCTTCGTCTTTCCCGGCGCCACTCTCATGCTGGCCGTGCTGACATTCACGCTGCTCGGTGACACCTTGCGCGACCTGCTCGATCCGAGGCGCGCATGACCAGGAGCCCAGTGCCTCTTCTGGCGATGCGCCGGCTCTCGATCGGCTTTGCCGGTCTTCCCGCTCCCACGCTCGATTTCACCGACTTCGCTCTGGCCAAGGGCGAGGTGGTCGCGCTGGTCGGCGAAAGCGGGTCTGGCAAGTCGCTCATTGCGCATACCCTGGCGGGAATCCTGACGCCCGCTGCAACCCTCAAGGCGGACGAGTTCACCTTCGCTGGCCTCGACCTGCGGCAGCGCGGTTCCCCGAGTTGGCGCGACCTGCGCGGCCGCGAGATCGGCATGGTGTTCCAGAATCCGCGCGCCGCCCTCAGCCCGGTGCGTCGGATCGGCGAGCAGATCTCCGACGTCATCGCCGAACACCGCAACCTCCGCGGCGCTGCTTTGCGCGGCGCCGTCATCGATGCCCTCGCCTCGGTCCGCATCCCTGATCCCGAGCGGCGCTTTCGTGCCTATCCGGGCGAACTCTCGGGCGGCATGTGCCAGCGCGTCATGCTCGCCATCGCCCTGGCCGGCAATCCGGCGCTGCTCATCGCCGATGAGCCCACAACGGGCCTCGACACCACCACCCAGGCCGCCATCCTCGAACTCATCCTCGAGCAGGCCCGCACTCGCCAGATGGCGTGCCTGCTGATCACGCACGATCTGGCGCTCGCCCGGCAGTTTGCCGAGCGCGTCATCGTCATGCATGCGGGACAGGTGGTGGAGCAGGGGCTTACGCGCGAGCTCTACAAGTCTGCCCGCCACCCCTACACGTCCGCCCTGCTCAAGGCGACGCCCGCCGATGCAGCACACGTCGAGGAGCTCGAGGGCATCACTGGTGCCTTTCCCGACCTGCGCAAGCCTGTGCCTGCCTGCCGCTTTGCCACGCGATGTCAGAACGCACTGCCACGCTGCGCCATTGATCGACCTCAGCTCGAAGGCGCCGCGACCCATCTCTTTGCATGCTGGAACCCCTTGCCGTGACGCTTCTGTCCATCCAGTCCCTGGTCAAGCGCTTCCCGGTCGGTGGCGCCCGCCTGCTCCACGCCGTCGATGACGTGAGCCTGGCCATCCGCGCTGGCGGCAGTCTGGGTCTCGTCGGCGAAAGCGGCTCGGGCAAGTCGACGCTCGCGAGGCTCATCGCCCGGTTGATCCAGCCCGATGCCGGGCGCATTGACTTCGAGGACCGCGATATCGCGCACATTCCGCCTCGCGACTTTGCCCGCGATCCGCAACGGCGCGCCATCCAGCTCGTCTTTCAGAGTGCCGACGATTCCCTCAACCCGGCGTTCTCGGCTGCCGCGAGCATTGCGATGGGCAGGGCGTCCCAGGCGGATGTGTCTGCAGTGGCTGCCGAAGTCGGTCTGCCACCCGAACTGCTGTCGCGGCGTCCACATCAGCTGTCCGGCGGCCAGCAGGCGCGCGTCGGCATCGCCCGTGCACTGCTCCCCGGACCACGCCTGCTTATCCTCGACGAGCCGACCGCATCGCTCGACGTGTCCGTTCAAGCCGCAGTGCTCCGCCTGATCGACCGGCTGCGCCACGAGCGGTCCATGGCGCTTCTCTTCGTTTCGCATGACCTCGAGGTCGTGCGCCTGATGTGCGAGGAGGTAGTTGTGCTCTATCTCGGACGCGTCGCCGAGGCTGGTCCCGTTGCCCGCGTTCTGGGCCGCCCGGCCCATCCCTATACGCAAGCCTTGCTGGCGGCCACGCCGGGCAAGACCAGCGGGCCTGCGCTTTCCGGCGAGCCGCTGAGCCCGGTCGATCCGCCGCAGCACGCCTGCCTCTTCCATACGCGCTGCCCGATCGCAACCGACCGTTGCCGGTCCGAGCGGCCGCGACTGCGCGAACTGGGGCCCGGCTGGTCGGTCGCCTGCCATCACGCCGATCAGGTTCAGTGAATCTGGGGCGTGTTGACCCAGATGATCCGGGCCCGCTCCGAGCCGGTATTGCGGTAGCTGTTGGTGAGGTAGGCCTTGAAGAAGAAAGAGTCGCCAGCCTGCATCTTGTAGACTGTGCCGTCGATGGTCAGTTCAAGTTCGCCCTCGACGAGATAGCCGGTGGCCTCACCCTGATGGGTGATGGCATCGGTCTTTTCACCGCCCGGCTCGATGACGTGGATGTTTGCTTCCAGCAGGTTGCCCGCAGCAATGGGCACCATACGTTCGTAACTCACCCCGCGGCCGACACGCAGCGCATCGCCCGTGACCAGGATTCGGTCCTTACTCGACTGCACCAGCTTGTGCTCATCGATCTCCAACCCGAAGAACGAGGCAAGATCCCGCCCCAGCGCCGTGACGATCCGGTTGAGCATCGGCAATGAGGGCATCACCTTGCCTGCCTCGATCTTCGAGATCATGCTCTCGTCATAGCCGACGCCCTCGGCGAGATCCTTCATCCGCATGCCTTTGAGAACTCGTGCATGGCGGATGCGCGCACCCACCTGCAACTGCTCCATCTCTCCGCTCGCCTCGGATTTCTTTGCCATCATGTCGTCCCGTGAACTTCGGTCAGACTAGTCAGGATGGAATCTGACGCAAGTACAAAGATATAGGATCAGGCTATGTGCAGCGGCTCAGCTGCTGCCATCCTCACAGCGTCAACGTGATCGCCACAGCTGCTTGGTCAACAGCGGCGGCGGCAGGGTAGCGGGAAAGGGGTGGCGGCTGCGGCTGGAATAGTCTTTTCAGGGATATATCCTGGGACATATCATCTGCTCCGCCGGCACTACTCGCCCCTGGCAATGTATGGTGGGCCCACCAGGAGCGCCGACCTTCAGAAAACGCCTGGAGCTGCTTGGCTGTAGCTCGTGGGGGATGAAACGAAATGTCCCACCTGCGTGTCACCGTTAGACTTCACTTCGGACCGCTATGCTAGTCACGCTAGGGAGGAGTAGAACGGGATGTCCACGATTACCTCAAAGCCTCGGGATAGCTGGGGTTCGAGACGCAATGTCTCACATTCCTGTCACACTTAGTGCCAACCTGAGGCTCAGCTCAAGTCTGCTGGGACTATCAGGAGCGCCGACCTTCAGCGTTTTAGCTCTAGCTCTTGAGTGATGAAACGGAATGTCCCACTTTCGGACCACACAAAACTTCGTGCTGAGGTGACTTGTAAACCGTACGATGGCCCTTTCTTGCATCACACTAACGGCCGCAGCTACATGCAACAGAAGCCTCAAGGCGGCGACGCTCAGGCTACGTTCTGCGACAACTAACTGCGAAGGCATGTATCACTGACCAACGATTTTAAGATTGTGGTTGGACTGAATGAGCGACAATGTGCACCCTGCCAGCCGCGAGAGCCATTATGCCCAACGAACGCATTATCCAAGACGAGGTCAGCATCGTGCTGGTGGGATCATTCAACCCTGCCATTTTCAGTCCGGCCTGGTTTCAGATGCACGAACTTATATCCAAGGAACAGGCCGATGGCGCTACGAGCGTAAACATCATAATTGGGGAGTTGGCCCAGTTTTCAGCCGGGTACATGAGCTTTGACATCAATCCGCAGCGTTTCTTGGTGCGTGGAAAGCACGATTATAGTGATCTCACCCGAGATTTGGTGGTCAGCACCTTCGGTAACATTCTTCCGCACACTCCCATCACAAGCCTAGGTCTCAACAGAACTTTCAAATTGCGGTTCTCAAGTCCGCAAGCGAGGTTGGCTATGGGCAAGGCCCTTGCACCTGCTGAAGCGTGGGGCGCTTGGGGAGAGAAGCTCAGTGCTGAAATGACGGTGGGGAAGGTTCATGGCGGCATGACCCATCTACGGATGATGCAAATCCCCCGTCCAGACGGGCTATCAGGACACATTCAATGCGATGTATATCCAGATCTTAGCGATGAGATTTCGTTCTCTGTAGACGTAAACAACCACTTCAATGTCAATAAGTCCGGTGCCACAGGAGCAGTCGAGGTGGTGACCGAACGATGGGAAGACAGCATGTCTGAAGCATTGGATATCGTGGAAAGTCTTTCAGATAAATATGATGCTTAGCTCTGAAAACACTCAGTCCTTAGCAGAGGACGCGGTTCCGCACTTATTGCCCTCAGCAAACGTGTCGACCGAGTCGAAGCCGATTGAGAGTCCAGCCAGATCGCATCCCCTACCCTACCGGGCGAGGAAGCAATTGGGCGGCTCAACGTCCGGGCACGCGACTGTGCCTGGTTCTGTACCGGAGCGCATTCTGAAGACTTGGAAAGGCACTGTAACGTCGATTGATGAGGATACCTTTCAGGCAAGAATGTACGCACTGGACGAGGTAGGTCGAGTTAATCCAGACTACTTCGACATAGATATCGGGCGCGTTTCAGATGGTGACATCCCGCTGTTGCGTGAGGGCGCTCAATTCTACCTCAGCGCCGTCTCCCTAAATATCCCCGGACAGGGCACGATTAAGACCAGCCGAATGGTCTTTCGACGTGTGCCTAGGCTTACTCCGGCCCAAATTGCCGCCAGTGAGGAAGAGGTCGCAAAACTGTTCGGTGATGAGGACGTGTTGAACGACACTAACTCGGTGACGACGGCTGCGAATGACTGACCTTCCGGGTCACGACCAAGTGGAGATTTCGGTCTTTGGGCCTCAATTTGGGGAGGCATTGGCCGTGCACTACGGCAACGGCCTATGGTTCACCGTCGACAGTTGTCTGGATGATCAGGGGCGCCCGGCCGCGCTGGCGTATCTGATTAGCATCGGTGTGGACGTTTCCAAGGCCGTTACGCACACAATTCTAACCCACTCAGATGCGGACCATGTTGCGGGAATTTCGCAGCTCTATGACGCTTGCACAGCGTCCGAGTTTGTGTGCTCCCTTCTGCTGAGCAAAAAAGAAGTGAGGACCTATCTAGCCCAGGCCAAAAGGATAACGATCGACGAGCTGAGTGCTGATGCCGCTGAAATACTATCGGTCTTCGCTGAAGCTAAGAAGCGGCCCCGCGGCGGCCCCCGATACGTCTTCCAAGATTTGCCAATCATAGTGAGTGCGTTTGCGAAACTTTCTGTTCTCTCACCGTCGCAAGCTATGATTGGCGGCTTCGTATCGAGGGTGGCCGTGGCAACTAACTATCTAGCTACTGATCCAATTAGAGGAGTTGTTAGACCCCCTAACAGCGTCTCGGCAGCATTGCTTCTAGAAACACCTGCACTATGCGCAATCCTTGGTGCAGACCTGGAGGAGACACCCCATCACGGGTGGTCAGACATTCTCTCCAACTCCCTCGTCTTCAGGAATGCGCCGCCAGCAACCGTTCTGAAGGTTCCACATCACGGATCAGAGAATTCTCACCATGACCCGTTGTGGGCAACGATGGCGAGCCCTCATGCGATACTTGCTCCCTTTCGTAACGGACGCCACAAGTTGCCCGTTCAGGAGAGAGTGAAGGCTATCCTGAAACTCACCAACAACGCCTACAGCACGTCGCCCTTTGCGCTGGCCTTTCGGAAAACCTCCCGGATAGATCGCTTGTTAGCGGATGACCGGGTGCGTAGGGCGGACCCTCCTGCCTGTGGCCAAGTGCGCCTTCGCGTTAGGGCAGGCGAAAAGCCCAAAATTGATTTGATTAACGGAGCTGTGCACCTCTCAAAAATATACTAGGCGCGCCCTGGTGATAGTGTCGGTAGCGTGCCCACAGCAGCAGCACGCCGGAAGGTACGCAACTTGCCAAGTGCCCCGCGAGCCAGTTCCTAGTTGTTGCGCAGTTCGATGGACACGGCCCAGCTCACGATAGGTGTGTTGGAGCCAGCTCCTCTTGCGGCATGTAGCTCGAACTCAGACGCGCGGTTGGCCTGCACGAAGTATGCCAGCTCAGGGAACTGGGTGCGGCTCGTCTAGATGGTGGCCATTCTTGTCGGGCCCGGCCCTATTATCATCAAGCCAGCGTCCTGCGCACTGGCGACTTTATCGCTCGCAAAGATCGAAATCACACCAGGTTGAGCCCCTCCGCTTCTAGCGAAACTCTGCGGGAAGCATAATGACCTGAGCCCCTGGATCTCCTCCAGATTTTGGTAGAGTCCGCCGCATTAGGGGGCGGACGGATGAAGCGCAGCAGGTTCAACGAAGAGCAGATCATTGCGATCTTGAAGGAACAGGAGGCCGGGCTGGGGACGGCCGACCTGTGCCGCAAGCATGGGATCGGCAGTGCCACCTTCTACAAGTGGAAGGCCAAGTATGGTGGCCTGGAAGTGTCCGATGCCCGTCGGCTGAAGGCACTCGAGGACGAGAACACTCGGCTCAAGAAGCTTCTGGCCGAGGCAATGCTGGACAACGCCATCCTCAAGGATGTCGCTGCAAAAAAATGGTGACGCCCGACGCGAAGCGGGATGCGGTGGCCCATGCCTGCCTGGTGCATGGCGTGAGCCAGCGGCGGGCGTGTGAAGCTCTCGAAGTTGACCGATCGAGTGTCAGGTATCGCAGCCTGCGGCCGGACGATCGGGAACTGCGTGAGGCGATGAAGGCAGTCGCGTCACAACGCCGGCGGTTCGGCTACCGCCGCATCCACGTGATGCTGCAGCGGCAGGGCATCGACATGAACATCAAGAAGCTCAGGCGGCTCTATGGCGAGGAGAGACTGCAGGTGCGCAAGCGCGGCGGTCGCAAACGGGCCTTGGGCACGAGGCGCCCGATGATCGTGCCGGACCAGCCGAACCAGCGCTGGAGCCTCGACTTCGTCTCCGATGCCTTCACCGATGGTCGCCGCTTCCGGGTGCTGGCCGTCGTCGACAATCATACGCGCGAGTGCCTGGCTCTGGTCGCCGATACCGCGCTCTCGGGTAGGCGTGTGGTGCGCGAGCTCGATACCATCATTGCTCGCCGCGGTCGGCCCCTGACGGTGGTCAGCGACAACGGCACCGAGTTCACCAGCATGGCGATCCTGCGCTGGACCCAGGACCGCCAGATCGACTGGCACTACATCGCTCCCGGCAAGCCCATGCAGAACGGCCTCATCGAGAGCTTCAACGGCAGCTTCCGCGATGAATGTCTCAACGAGACGCTGTTCTCGTCACTGGCTGAGGCTCGGGACCGGATCAGCGCATGGAAGGAGGACTATAACACCCAGCGACCACACTCCTCGCTGGGCAATCTCACGCCCAACGAGTTCGCCACGCAACTGGCACTGGAAAAGCAGGCCGCATAGGGCCAAAACATCAACCAAGGACTCTCCTCAAAGCCGGAGGGAACTTGGGGCTCAGGTCAATAAGTATGAAAGCTCTCCGCCCTTACCGTCGACCGAGGACCATGCGAGCGTCAGACTCGGTGGGCCGACGAGGTACGCTTTCCACTTCACCGTAGTGTCTTTCACTAGCGATCATTCCAGCGATACATTTTTTCGCGGGGGGTATCTATCACCGTCCGGCGCAGGATTTCCCCCCGTGCCCCCCGTTCGTTGCGGCGAGTGAACTAGCCCTTCCTATATGGACCTATAAACCGGGCTCTGCGATGCGCCCTCAATGCGCCGAAGGGTAACCTACCCCTCCAGGTAGCTAAGCCGCGACATATGCTAGCCGCTAGGCGACGTATCTGTCCGTGTATAACCAGTGTGAAACTGGGACCTATAAACCGGGATGCATACGCAACTCATGCGCCTCAGGGTAACCATAGTTATCCCTGCTGCAGGCAATAGGTGAAAGCTCTGGCTTTAGGCTTGGCACAACAAGTTAGTGACCGTTGAGGTATACCTATGAGTACGCACCGAAGATGTGCGCTATGGGTGTACACTAGGGTTGACATGGATCAACGGACAACATTATGTACGTACACCACGCCAACGTACATACGGATATGCCCAATGAAGACGGTTCTCTATGCAAGGGTCTCCACTGCTGAGCAAACCATCGAGCATCAGTTGGAGCAGGCCAAAGCAGCCGGCTTTCAAATTGATGAGGTAGTATCGGATCATGGTGTATCCGGTATCAGCCTGAACTTGAGGGAACGTCCTCAGGGCAAGCGGCTATACGACATGCTCCGCAAAGGTGACACATTGGTAGTGCGCTGGGTTGATCGCCTCGGCCGCAACTACGTAGATGTCTCAGACACAATCCGCGAGTTCATGCGCAAAGGGGTAGTGATCCGAACTGTCATCAACGGACTTACCTTCGATGGGGCGACCAAGGACGCGATGCAGCAGGCCGTACGAGACGCATTGATCGGTTTCATGGCAGCTATTGCCCAGGCGCAGGCCGAGGCGAACAAGGAGGCGCAAAGAGCCGGAATTGAGTTTGCGAAGAGGGAGAGGGTCTACAAGGGACGGAAACCTACTTACTCCCGGTCAGACTACAAGCTGGTAGTAGACATGCTGTCGCAAGAAGCCGGAACGTCGACTATTGCGAAAGCTAGTGGGCTAACGCGCCAAACTGTTCTCCGGATCAAGGCCGATCCCGCCGCGGCTGAGAGAGCTCTTGCGGGATGGGGACTCTAGGCGGCCTTGATGCCGCGACAAAGGCTCTTGGGCGGCTCAGGGGGGAGGGCAGAGCCTGTCAAGCTGGTTAGGCGGGGAAATTGCCTTTCGGCCGTCCTGGGGCGTCTGTGATGCGGCGTTCCGTTTCTGCATCTGTCGTCTTTTTGCCCAGTCATTGCAGATGTCAGGAGCGATCAATGATCCTTGTCTGTACGAGACACAACGGCCCACTGATTGCCCACTTTGGTGGGGTGCGCTGCCGCCGAAATCACTGCTCTGTACCAAGCAGGTAGCGACGGCCTCATACCCTTTGCGTAGGCTTGGGATATCAAGGCGGACTGTTTTCCCTGATAGTCTTCACGAACGCACTCCATGGCTTCACGGATGAGGCTCGTCGGCACGCTGTTTAGGTCAACTCTTGCTTCTGAGCTAGCGTGCTCTCTCGACGCACCAGCCACTAGATTGCCGAGGTAGACATAGGCGCGCACCGTTTCCATGCCGCGCTGCGTATTGGCTTTTATGAGACGGTAGCCTACCCATACTACGACGCCTAGGAGTATTACTGCTTCCACGTCTGCCTCCTGTAGAACGGCAACGTCGGGCGACGCTGCCGTGTGCAGACGCTAGCATGCATATCTGATTTTTAGATAATCCGAATTTCTTATTACCGGAGTGTGTGCCCAGCTCGTTACACTCTCCGCGCCACAAGGCTTTATCGGAAGCGATCAAGCAGTCCCGAATTGCTAAGGGTCTGACGCAGGCCCAACTTGCGCGTGCACTCGGAAGGCATCAGCCGTTTGTAGCAACCATCGAGATGAACCAGCGCCGTCTTGATCTTATAGAGCTGATCGACATCGCTGCTATTCTCGACATGGACATCGGCGCACTGATCAAGCGGATCGCTGCGATCGAGCCAGACTGACGCACGTATCTGTATCAGCGTTCTTTTGCTGCACCAGTCCTCGCGGTTCCAGAAGGCTAATTGCGTCAAAGAGCTGCTGCACTCTGTAACCCTCTCCAAGGTAGCTGGTCTGCGTGACTCCCTGCTGCTCATGGCCTACAATCGCTTTTATAAGCGGTTCCTGCACGCCCGCTTGCGCAAGCCGAGTAATGACGGTGTGCCGGAAGCTGTGAAATACAATCCTGCTTGTCTTGTAGCCCAGCTTTACCAAAAAGGTGTCATTTGCCCACCGACCAAGCTGACGTCCCCAGCCATTGTTGGTGTCGTATTTGAAGGTAGGAAACAGACGCACAGAGCCATTGCCGCGGAGTCCTTGAACATAGTCCAACAATCCTAGGTGGATAAGTTCCGGGTGCACCGGCACAGCACGCTTTGCTGCCTCAGTCTTGAGCTGCCTAGTAATAGCGCCGCCATCCTCTTCCCCAACGTCTGTTACATCGAAGCAGAGAACGCCGTCGATCTCCCGAATATCCGACAGGTGGAGTTGGGCAATTTCATTGAGCCGAGCACCGCTATAGGCAGCAATCAGAAGGCCCCATTTTTGCCAGTCGTGCCGCACCAAGCCTTCATCTTGGAAAGCCGCCTCGGCAACGATACGGAGTAGCTGACTGGGTGAGAATGGGTCACGAAGTGCCTTCTTGCCGCGCTTGTGCCTAGCGATAAATGTACCGTCGAAATAGTTGGTCGACACGTAGTGATGTTTCTTCGCGAAGGTGAAGAGAGAGATGTACGTTTGTAGGTACTTATTGACGGTGGGCGTGGCGATCTTGTCGGTTCCCTCCACCGCTAGTGCATCGGCCAAACTCAGCTCCCTAGTCGAGGGGTTCTTCCTCCGGTTCTTGGGGTACACCAGCAGCGTGCTTTTCATTTTTTGAGCATGCGTCTCGTCAAGATCATGTAGCAGAAGATCACCGCCCAAAACCTCGTACAGTAGCGCGAAGTGTTCATCCCATTCGCGAGCAGTTCGCTCGGACACGTGGTCGCGCTGCCGCTCTAGTTTGTAGCGTTCGACCAACGCGCTGAGGCGCATTTCTGTCGCACGTGCTGACTTGTCGGCGGCCTCCACCTGGGTGGTCGTCGCGGGTGGGTCTAGCTCGAATGCCTCTAGCGACGCGTCGAAGGCTAGGACGCTCTTGGCTAGGTCGCGCATTCCCCTCCTGTGTTCGACGCCGAACCTACGAAAGGACTCGCTACCAGGTTCAATTGGCAAAGCATGCTTGGCAATAACCGCCTCTACGTCATCCTGCCCAGCAAGCGAGAACGGGTCGTCGCCCCTAACCGCGTGGCCAGTCCATTCGGCCATGCCCGCCCAACTCTGCCGTTCCTCTTCCGATAGCCTTCCATTGGCTAGGATACGTTCCTTTCTCCTTGCGAGCGCCTCCCCAAACATATTCTGGAGGAAGACTCGCATCTGTTTGTATTGCATAGGATATCCCCCTAGGCGGGCTGCAGCTTCGCTTCCGAGGTAGCAGAGATGCCTTGCATGCTCCAACGCCTCCTTTGGCTCTCTAGTACCCAGCGAAACCTTGATCGTAGATGCCTGTCCTGCTGGATGTGCACTACGTGGCAAGGGCCAACGGAAATAGAATACCGAATGTCTTGAGCGATATAGGTAGCTCGGCACATGCATCGACGTGTCCCACTTGCGTGTCCCACTTGCATACTGCCGAAGCTAAGTCGCTGTTCTAGAAGGGAATGGTGGGCCCACCAGGACTCGAACCTGGAACCAGACCGTTATGAGCGGTCGGCTCTAACCATTGAGCTATGGGCCCACTGTCCGCCCTCATAGCAGGCAGCGGGCGGGTGTCAAATGGGTTCAGGGAGTGGGGCCGGCGGCGGCCAGCTGGTCGCGCAGGGCGGCGACCTCGACTTCGGCGGCGAGGGCGCGGTCACGCCATTCGGCCACTGTGTGGCCGTCAAGGCGCTCGCCATCATCGGTGCTCTGGGCCAGTGCATCGCTGAGCGGCTGGTTGGTCAGCCGGGCGTGCAGGGCGGTGATGTAGATCTCGTCGTCGCCGTCGAGCTTGCCTGCAGCCGCCTCGGCCTGCATGCGCCGCAGATCGGCGACTGTGGTCTCGTCGAGCGTACCGAGAGCGATGAGTTCGTTGACGAGAGTGTCGATCGGCAAGTGCATTCTCCTTTTTGGGCGGCGCCAACCTATCGAAAGCCGCGGGTTTAGGGAACCGGCTGCGACATTGAGTCAGTGCCAAACCTGCGACTGACAAACGCCGAGCCGGCGAGGCCGAAGCGCCAGGGCCGGTCGATCGCCTTGGAGATGCCGATGCGGGGGCCGATGACGACAGGGTGCGGCGCCGGCGCCGGCAGGAAGCGGAAGCGTGGTCCGCCCAGCATCTGGCCGTCGTCGGCGCCGGTGACGGCCAGCGCCTGGCAGAGCTTGCCGGGGCCGGAACAGAGAGCGCGCGGATCGGCGAGGCCACGTCGTTCGGCCATCAGATCGATACCGGCGGTGGGCTCGAGTGCGCGGATCAGGATGGCCGCGGCGCCGGCGCAGACGAAATTGACGCACCAGTGGATGCCGTAGGAACGATAGACATAGACGCGGCCGGGACCGGCAAACATGGTCCGGTTGCGTGGCGTGGGGCCGCGGAACGAGTGCGAGGCGGGGTCTTGGGGGTGGTAGGCCTCGGTCTCCACAATCCGGCCGCCGACGCCGTCGACAAGCAGGGTGCCGCCCAGCAGGTCGCGGGCGACGTCGGTGACGGGACGGGAAAAATAGGCCTCGAAATCCATGCCGGGGCTTTAGCGGCAGGCCGGGAAAAAGGCTAGACCTTGGCCTTGACGCCGGACTGGATGCGGGCGGCGGCGATGCGCAGCGTCAGGTTGACAGCCTCGGTGGTGTTGGTGATGCCGGTGCTCATCAGCGAGTAGCTCGCATTGGCCTTGCTGATGGCTTCCTGGGAGTTTGCCTTGCGCTTGAGCCGGTTGGTCTCGGCCTCGTCATAAAGCGAGGGGCGGGGCAGCCAGTTCATTGTGCGCTTTTCAATCCTCATGGCGACAGCGTGAGGCCAAGGCCTTAACGAATCCTTACAGATCGGCATGGTGGAGAGGCTGCAAAGGGGTTTTAGCATGGCCGATACACTCAAATTCGGGACCAGCGGGTTGCGCGGGCTGGCGAGCGACCTGGTCGGGCCAGCGACGCGCCGCTATGTGGCGGCGTTCCTGGCGCATCTGCGGACGCGTGACGCGGCCGGTCGTGGCCGGGTGTTCATCGGGCGGGATTTCCGGGCGTCCAGCGCGCAGATCGCGGCCGATTGTGCCTCGGCGATCCGGGCGGCGGGGTTCGTGCCGGTCGATTGCGGGACGTTGCCGACGCCGGCGCTGGCCCTCCACGCCATGGCCGAGGGCGGGCCCTGCATCATGGTGACCGGCAGCCACATTCCGGCCGATCGCAACGGGCTGAAGTTCTATTCGCCCTCTGGGGAAATCTCCAAGGAAGACGAACTGGGCATTCTGGCGGCGCTGCAGGATGCGCCGCCGGCAGACCTGCCCGGGGCGACCGAGGATGGTTATGCCGCTGCCGGCGACCGCTACCGCCGGCGCTATCGCGGCCTGCTGGGGCCGGAGGCGTTGCGGAACTGGCGGGTCGGCGTCTTCGAGCACTCCTCGGTGGCGCGTGACCTCCTGGTGTCGCTGCTGACGCGGGCCGGCGCCGAGGTGGTGCGGCTGGGGCGGGAGCAGGGCTTCGTGGCCGTCGACACCGAGGCCACTGGCGATGCGGTCTATGCGCCGTGCCACGGCTGGATCAACAAATATCAGCTCGATGCAATCGTCTCCACCGACGGCGATGGCGACCGGCCGCTGATCATCGATGGCACCGGGAGCTTCGTGCGCGGCGACGTTCTGGGGATCCTTGCGGCACGGTTTGTCGGGGCAGAGACGGTGGTGACGCCGGTGACCTCGAATTCGGCGATCGAGGGTGTGGGCTATTTCAGCACGGTTGTGCGCACCAAGGTCGGGTCGCCTTTTGTCATTGGCGGCATGGAGCTGGCGGCGGCGGGCGGGCAGGCGGTGGTCGGCTTCGAGGCCAATGGCGGGGTGCTGCTGGGCTCCGATGTGGAGGTCAATGGCGTGACCCTGAGCAAGCTGCCGACGCGCGACGCGGTGCTGCCGATTCTCGCGGTGCTGGGCAGCGCTGCGGCGGCCGGAGAGTCGCTGGCCGCGTTTATCGCGCCCCTGCCGGTGCGGCCGGCGCTCAGCGACCGGCTGACCGAGGTGCCGACGGAAAAGACCAAGGCGCTGGTCGAGCGACTGATCAACGAACCCGGCTATGCGGCGACGTTCTTTGGCGGGCTGGGCGACGTGGAGAGCGTCTCGAACATTGACGGGCCGCGCTTCGTGCTCAAGGGCGGCGATGTCGTGCACTACCGGCCGAGCGGCAATGCGCCGGAGCTGCGCTGCTATGTCGAAGGCGCCGATGCCGAGCGGGCGGCGCTGCTGCTGCGCTGGGGTCTCGATGCGGCTGGCAAGGTCGTCCGCTAGCTACTCGCGGGCGACCACGAACACGGCAGCGCTGGCCATCATCAGGGCAGCGGTGCGGTTGAGCCGGCGGATTGCCGTGCTCGACTTGAACAGTTCGCGGGCGGCGGCCGCCAGCCCGGCATAGGCAAAGCCGATGATCAGCAGCACGACAATGACGATGGCGAGCAGTTCGGAGAAGCCCAGCACCGTGATCGGCCGGTCGAGCGGGATCACGGTGGGCAGCAAAGCCAGATAGAAGACGATGGTCTTGGGGTTGCCCAGGGTCAGGGCAAAGCCGGAGAGGAAGGTGCGCCAGTGCGACTCCCGCTTGGCGCGGATCTGTTCGGTGCCAGGCTTTGCGGTCCAGAACTGCCAGGCGACGAACAGCAGATAGGCCGCACCGCCCCAGCGCACGATGATGAAGACCGGGCCGAACCAGGTGGCGATGGCGGCAAGGCCGAACAGCGCGAACACCAGGTAGATGAGATCGCCGGCGAGGATGCCGAGAACCATCGGCACGGCGCTGGTGAAGCCGCCGCCGAGGGCGCGGGCGACCACCGCGGCGACGCCGGGGCCGGGGACCAGAACCGCGATGGCATAGGCGACGGTAAAGGCGGCGAGAGTAACCAGATCCATTCTATGACTCGATATCAGGGCAGGCGGGCGAGGCGGTCGGTCAGCAGCTCGTAGAAGCCATCGGCATTGCCGCTGCGCAGGAAATGCACGTTCTTGGGCCGGTCGGTGACGTGCCAGTAGTCGGCGACGGTCATGCCGATGGTCAGTTCGCTGGCGGTTTCGATGGCGACATTGACGTGGCGGCCCTGGAACAGGTCGGGCTGCAGCAGGTAGGCGATGACGCAGGGGTCGTGCAGCGGGGCACCATCCATGCCGTATTTGTAGAGATCGAAGCGCTCGGAAAAGCTCAGCATCTCGTAGACCGCCTGGCCACAGCGGTTGCCGATGGCCTTGATGCGGTCGAGCCGCGCCCTGGTGGAGCGGATCTGGTGGGTGAGGTCGAGCGGCGCCATGACCACCGGGATACCGGCGCGCAGCACCACGTCGGCGGCGTCGGGGTCGACATAGATGTTGAATTCGGCGGCCGGGGTGATGTTGCCGACCTCGAAATAAGCGCCGCCCATCATGACGATTTCGTGGACGCGGGGCGCAATGTCGGGTGCCTTGATCAGCGCCATGGCGATGTTGGTCAGCGGGCCCAGGGTGCAGAGGGTGATGCTGCCGGACGCGTGGGTGCGTAGCGCATCGATGATGAAATCGACGCCATGGGTGGTTTCGAGCTCGATCCCGGGCAGCGGCAGGTCGGGGCCGTCGAGGCCGGTCTCGCCGTGCACATGCTCGGCCGTCACCAAAGTGCGGCGGAGCGGCCGCTCGCAGCCGGCATAGACCGGTATGCCGGTACGGCCGGAGAGTTCGACAATCTTGAGGGCGTTGCGGGCATTCTGCGCCAGCGTGACGTTGCCGGCGACGGCCACGAGGCCGAGAATGTCGAAATCGTCGGGGGACGCCAGGGCAAGGAGAATGGCGACCGCGTCGTCCTGACCGGGGTCGGTATCGATAATGATCTTGCGCGTCATAGAGCTGGGTCCAGGGCAAACGGGGCGAGAGTCGGCGGCACCATAGTGGGCCCGATGAGCGGCGTCACCACATCGATGGAACTTCGCTTCCGGTCGCGGGTTGTGGCGGCGGAGAACAACATTGCGCAAACCGCTACGATCCGGCCCGACAAAGGGACTCAGCAAGGAACTCCGCAACACGCAGTTCGAGCGGGTGCTGGGCAACGCCTCCAAGCTGTCGATCGTGATGATCGGCGCCATCACCTTCATGGTGGCGCTGCAGGCCGGGCAGTTCTTCCTCGCACCGGTATTTCTCGCCATCACCATCGGCCTGATGTTCGGCCCGGTGGCGGACATGCTGGAGGAACGCGGTATCCCCGAGGGGATTTCGGCCGCCATCGTGGTGGTCATGCTGCTCCTGCTGGTGGTCGGTTGTGGCTTCCTGTTTTCGGGACCGCTGGGCGAATGGGTGCGTCGCGGCCCGCTGATCTGGGCCAAGCTGCAAAGCGAACTGGCCAACTGGAAAGAACCGCTGGAAAGCCTCGGCGCCTTCCAGGAGCAGGTCAAAGGGGTTTTTGGCGGCGGCGGTGGCGTCGAGGTCAGCGTCGAGGACGGCTCCACCGTGACCGACGTCGCCATGCTGGCCCCGGCAATCCTGGCGCAGGGGCTGATCTTTCTCGCCAGCCTCTATTTCTTCCTCGCCACCCGCAAGAACATCCGCATCGCCACGCTGTCGCTCTGCGTGACCCGCCGCATGCGCTGGCGGACGGCGCATGTGTTTCGCGACGTCGAGCACAAGGTCTCGAAGTACCTGCTGACCATCAGCATGGTGAATGTCGGGGTGGGGATCGTGGTGTCGCTGCTGATGGCAGCGATCGGCATGCCGTCGCCCATCCTCTGGGGCGCGCTGGCAGCATTCCTGAACTATGTGCCGTTTGTCGGGCAGGGCTTGATGGCAGCGATCCTGTTCCTCGTCGGACTGGCGACGCAGGCCGAACTGGCCGGCGCGCTGCTGCCGGTCGGGCTCTACTGGCTGGTCAATTTCGCCGAGGGCAATTTCGTCACCCCGAACCTCCTGGGGCGGACGATGACGGTCAACCCGTTCCTGATCTTTCTCAGTCTCACCTACTGGCTCTGGGCCTGGGGACCGGTGGGCGGGCTGATCGCCGTGCCATCGCTTCTCATCCTCTATTCCATCGCCACGCACATCCTGCCCATCCGACAGGGAACCGGCGGGGCGGCGCAGCGGCTGGAGGTCGACCGGATGGCAAGCGACGACCTCGACGACCAGCGGGCGGAGAACGCCCGCGCCAAGGCCCAATCGGGCGCACGCTGACCATCCGGGCAGTCTTGACGCCGGTGCCGGCATCGCCGCATGTCAGGTTCTACTCTGCAGCGGGGGCGACGGATGGCGGGCGAAGCGGTCACACATGCGGTCGAAGCGGCTCATAGCGGCGTCGATCTCACCCAGGTTGTGGCTCTGCTGGCCGCCGCGGTCATTGCCGTGCCGCTGTTCAAGCGGCTCGGCCTGGGCTCGGTGCTGGGCTATCTGATCGCCGGCCTGGCCATCGGGCCGTTCGGCTTCCGCCTGGTCGAGGACGCGCAGGCGATCCTGCATGCGGCCGAACTCGGCGTCGTCATGTTCCTGTTCATCGTCGGACTGGAGATGGAACCGAGCAAGCTCTGGGGGCTGCGCAAGCAGATCTTTGGCCTGGGCATCATCCAGGTGGTGGCTTGCGGCGTGCTGCTCACCGGCACCGGCGTGCTGCTGGGCTTCAGCCCGGTCGTGGCCTTTGTCGCCGGCATGGGCTTCGTGCTCACCTCAACTGCCATCGTCATGCAGATCCTGACCGAACGCGGCGAGCTGACGTCGCCGCAGGGCCAGAAGATGGTCTCGATCCTGCTGCTCGAGGATCTCGCCATCGTGCCGCTGCTGGCCGTGGTGGCCTTGCTGGCGCCGGCTACAGGCGACGGCCCGGACACGCTGTCGCGCTGGATCAGCATCGGGCTGGCCGCCGGATCGGTGGTGGCGGTGGTGTTTGCCGGCCGCTGGGTGCTCAATCCGGTATTCCGCCTGCTCGCCGAGGCCAAGGCGCGCGAGGTGATGACCGCGGCGGCGCTGCTGGTGGTGCTCGGCGCCGCGCTGATCATGCAACTGGGCGGGCTGTCGATGGCGATGGGGGCGTTTCTCGCCGGCGTGCTGCTCTCGACCTCGACTTTCCGGCATCAGCTGGAGGCCGATGTCGAACCGTTCCGCGGCATCCTGCTCGGCCTCTTCTTCCTCGCCGTGGGCATGTCGCTCGATCTGGGCGTCGTGGCGCAGAACTGGCAGATCATTGCCATCAGTGTGGTCGCCTACATGCTGCTCAAGGGTGCCGCGATCTACGGCGTGGCCCGGGCGCTCAGGGCGCCGCACGCCATGGCGGTGGAGCGCGCGGTGCTGATGGCGCAGGGCGGCGAATTCGCCTTCGTGCTCTACACGACCGCCGCCGGAGCAGGGATCTTCAGCAACGAGATCAACGCCATCTTCACCGCGACGGTGATCATTTCCATGGTGGTGACGCCGTTTTCGATCATCGCCCTGCGCTGGGTGCAGCCGCAGGCGGAGCAGTCGATGGACGGTGTGGAGGAGCCGAACGGACTGACCGGCAACGTGCTGGTGATCGGCTTTGGCCGGTTCGGGCAGATCGCTACCCAGCCGCTGCTGGCGATGCAGCACAAGGTGTCGATCCTCGACAATGACACGGAGATGATCCGCGTCGCCGGGCAGTTCGGCATGAAGGTCTATTACGGCGACGGCACCCGGCTCGACATCCTGCGGGCGGCAGGGGTCGAGCATGCCGACGCCGTGGTGATCGCCGTCGACAAGAAGGAGGACGCGACGCGCATCGCTGCCCTGCTGCAGTCGGAGTTCCCGCTGGTCAAGGTGCTGGCGCGTGCCTTCGACCGCGTGCATGCGATGGAACTGGTCAAGCTGGGTGTCGACTTCCAGATCCGCGAATTGTTCGAATCGGCGCTGGTGGTCGGTTCCGAGTCGATCAAGCTGCTGGGGGCCACGGACGAACAGGCGGCCGAGGTCATCGAGGGGGTGCGCCGGCGCGACCAGGCTCGCTTCGAGGCGCAACTGCTGCAGGGGCTTTCGGGCGGCGGCGATCTGCTGCTCAAGAACGCCGAGGAACAGGCCCGGGAAGTGGGGCGCCGCGCCGCCGACCCCGACGCCGTATCAGGCCCGGCAGCATCGGCGCAGCGCTGACAGCATTTCGTCCTGCGTCGACCGGTGGGCCTTCCCACTGCACGTTTTAAGTGCAATTGTGCAGCCCTAGAGGGGAATACATCGTCATGAAACCTGGATTGCGATATGCCGCAAAAGCCAATCGTTTACGATGCCCCAAAGCCGGAGCCGCGCGCGCTTACTGCTGAGGCGCTACAGTCGGAAATCCTCGAACGGCTGACCTATTCGGTCGGCAAGGACCCCATCGTCGCCCGGCCACACGACTGGCTGAAGGCAACGATTCTGGCGGTGCGGGATCGCATCATCGACCAGTGGATGGAGTCGAGCCGGGAGACCTGGCAGACGTCGCGCAAGCGCGTCTACTATCTGAGCCTCGAGTTCCTCATCGGCCGCCTGATGCGCGATGCGATGAGCAATATCGGGGTCATGGAGCCGGTGCGGCAGGCCCTCAAGAATCTCAAGGTCGACCTCGGTGACCTGATCAACCTGGAGCCCGATGCGGCACTGGGCAATGGCGGCCTCGGCCGGCTGGCGGCGTGCTTTCTCGAGTCCATGTCGTCGCTGAAGATCCCCGCCTATGGCTACGGCATCCGTTATGCCAACGGCATGTTCCGGCAGGAAATGAGCGAGGGCTGGCAGGTCGAACTGCCGGAAGACTGGCTCATGCACGGCAATCCGTGGGAGTTCGAGCGGCGCGAGTCGAGCTACGAGATCGGCTTTGGCGGCCATGTCGAGCCGATCACCGAGCCCGACGGGCTGGTCCGGCACGAATGGCGCCCGGGCGAACACCTGCTGGCCGTGGCGTTCGACACGCCGATCGTGGGGTGGCGCGCGGCGCGGGTGAACACCCTGCGCCTGTGGAGCGCGCAGTCGATCGATCCCATCCTGCTCGACAAGTTCAACTCCGGCGACCATATCGGCGCGCTGGCGGAAAGCTCGCGGGCCGAGGCGCTGTCCAAGATCCTCTATCCCGCGGATTCAACTCCGGCGGGGCAGGAGCTGCGGCTGCGGCAGGAGTTCTTCTTCTCGTCGGCATCGCTGCAGGACATCGTGCGGCGCCATCTGCAGCAATATGGCGACCTCGGGTCATTGCCCGACAAGGTGGCGATCCAGCTCAACGACACGCATCCGGCCATTTCGATCGCAGAGATGATGCGCATTCTCATGGATCTGCACGGGCTGCGCTGGGCGCAGGCCTGGAAGCTCACCCAGGGAACGTTCGGCTATACCAACCATACGCTGCTGCCCGAGGCGCTCGAAAGCTGGCCGGTGGGCCTGCTGGAGCGCCTGCTGCCGCGTCACATGCAGATCATTTACGCGATCAATGCCGAAGTGCTGGCCGTGGCCCGCGACCAGGCCGGCTTTACCGATGCGCAGATCGCCAATGTGTCGCTGATCGACGAGCACGGCTCGCGTCGCGTGCGCATGGGCCAACTGGCCTTTGTCGGCTCGCATTCGATCAATGGCGTGTCGGCACTGCATACCGAACTGATGAAAGAGACGGTGTTCGCCGATCTCAACACGCTTTACCCGGACCGCATCAACAACAAGACCAATGGCGTCACGCCGCGGCGCTGGCTGATGCAGTGCAATCCGGCGCTGACCAAGCTGGTGGCGGAACGCATCGGCCCGGAGTTCATGGACAAGCTCGAGCTGCTGGTAAAGCTCGAAAAGCACGCCGACGACCCCAGCTTCCAGAAGCAGTTCGCGGCGGTCAAGCGCGCCAACAAGGTGGCGCTGGCGCAGGTGATCAAGGATCGCCTCAACGTCACGGTGTCGCCTGACGCGATGTTCGACGTGCAGGTCAAGCGCATTCACGAATACAAGCGGCAACTGCTCAACGTCATCCAGGCCGTGGCGCAATATTCGGAACTGCGGGCCCACCCGGAACGCGATTGGGTTCCGCGCGTTAAGATATTTGCGGGCAAGGCGGCTCCGGGCTACTGGAACGCCAAGCTCATCATCAAACTGATCAATGACGTCGCCAAGGTGATCAACAACGATCCTGCGGTGCGTGGCCTGCTCAAGGTGGTCTTCCTGCCCAACTACAATGTCAGTCTGGCCGAGACGATCATTCCGGCGGCCGACCTCTCGGAGCAGATCTCGACGGCAGGCATGGAAGCATCCGGCACCGGCAACATGAAGTTCATGGCCAATGGCGCGCTGACCATCGGCACCCTCGACGGCGCCAATGTCGAGATGGTCGAGGCCGTCGGCGAAGACAACATGATCATCTTCGGCCTCGAGGCCGACGGTGTCGCCCGCAAGCGGTCGCTCGGCGAGCAGCCGGGTCCGGTGATCGAGGCGTCGCCGGCGCTCAAGGATGCGCTGGAACTGATCGCGTCGGGGGTGTTTTCACCCGACGATCCGAACCGCTATCGCGACCTGATCGGTGGACTGTACGACAATGACTGGTTCATGGTGGCACGCGATTTCGACGCGTATGCCGCCGCGCAGAAGCGGGTCGACGAAGCCTGGAGGACCCCGACGAAGTGGTACTCGATGGCGATCCGGAACACAGCGCATGTTGGCTGGTTCTCCTCTGATCGGACGATCCGGCAATATGCCGAGGATATCTGGAAGGTTCCAGTAGACAGCCAGTAATGGCGGGTAAGGGCGTAATAGTGAATTGGCAGGCGGGGATTGAGGAGATCGAGAAGATCGTGGGCGCAAAGCACTCCGATCCGTTCTCGGTCCTTGGAATTCAGCAGATTGGAGACATCTGGGTTGCCCGTGCGTTCATCCCGCACGCCACCAGCGTAACGGCACTCGACTCGAGCGGGGCGGCCGTGGGGGAACTGGAGCGCCGCCACGATGCCGGGTTCTTCGAAGGCAAGGTTGCGATCGACCACCTTCAGCCCATGACCTATCGCGCCAGCAATGAGGGCGGCAGCTGGGACGTTGCCGATCCCTACAGCTTCGGTCCGGTGCTCGGGCCGCTCGATGACTACTACATCGGCGAAGGCAGCCATCTGCGGCTGTTCGACAAGCTGGGTGCCCACGCCATCGAGTTCGAGGGCGTGGCCGGGACGCATTTTGCCGTCTGGGCGCCGAATGCGCAGCGCGTCAGCGTGGTCGGTGCATTCAACGAATGGGACGGGCGCCGCCATCCGATGCGCCGCCGGCTCAATATCGGCATCTGGGAAGTGTTCATTCCCAAGGTCGGTCCGGGCGAAATCTACAAGTACGAACTGGTGGGTCCCGACGGCAAGCTGCTGCCGCTGAAGGCCGATCCCTATGCCCAGCAGAGCGAGTTGCGGCCCAAGAATGCCTCGGTCGTAGCCGACCCGACGCCGTTCGAATGGAGCGATGCCGATTATCTCAGCAAGCGCGCCGGCAAGAACTGGCGGCGCGAGCCGGTGTCGATCTACGAGGTGCATCTGGGCAGCTGGCGCAAGCGGCCGGACGGCACGTTCATGAGCTATGAGCAGCTGGCCGAGCAGTTGATCCCCTATGCAACGGATATGGGTTTCACCCATCTCGAGCTGCTGCCGATCACCGAGCATCCCTATGACCCGAGCTGGGGCTACCAGCCGGTGGGGCTCTATTCACCGACCGCCCGGTTCGGCGATCCGGCCGGATTTGCGCGCTTCGTCGATGCGGCGCACGCCGCCGGCCTCGGTGTCATCCTCGACTGGGTGCCGGCGCATTTTCCGACGGACGAGCACGGGCTGGCGCATTTCGATGGCACGGCTCTCTACGAGCACATGGATCCGCGGCAGGGCTACCACCCGGACTGGAACACTGCGATCTACAATTTCGGGCGCAAGGAAGTGGTGAGCTTCCTCGTCAACAATGCGCTCTACTGGCTGGAGAGATTCCATCTCGACGGGCTGCGTGTCGATGCCGTGGCGTCGATGCTGTACCTCGACTATTCGCGCAAGGAAGGCGAGTGGGTGCCCAACCAGTTCGGCGGCAACCACAACCTGGAAGCGGTCGAGTTCATCAAGCGCGTCAACACCGAGGCCTATCGGCTGTTCCCGGGTGTCTTGATGATCGCCGAGGAATCCACGGCCTGGTCGGGGGTTTCGGCGCCGGTCGATGCCGGCGGCCTGGGCTTCGGCTTCAAGTGGAACATGGGGTTCATGAACGATAGCCTGCGCTACATGACGCGCAATCCGGTGCACCGGCGCTATCACCATCACGACCTGACCTTTGCGGCGCTTTACGCCTATTCGGAAAACTACATCCTGCCGCTCAGCCACGACGAAGTGGTGCACGGCAAGGGCTCGCTGATCGAAAAGATGAGCGGCGACGACTGGCAGCAGTTCGCGGCGCTGCGGGCCTACTACGCCTATATGTGGGCGTGGCCGGGCAAGAAGCTGCTGTTCATGGGCCAGGAGTTCGCGCAGCGCGAGGAATGGAACGACAGCAAGGGCCTCGACTGGTGGCTGCTCGATGCCAGCATGCATGAAGGCGTGAGACGGCTGGTGGGCGACCTCAATGCCGCCTACCGCGCCACACCGGCGCTCTATGCCCGGGACTGCGAGCCCGAGGGCTTCCAGTGGCTGATCGGCAACGATCACCTGAACTCGGTATTTGCCTGGTCGCGCCAGGCGCCGGGCGAGGACCCGGTCGTGGTGATCAGCAACATGACGCCGGTGCCGCACGACAATTACCGGGTGCCGATGCCCAGGGCAGGCAACTGGGTGGAACGGATCAACACGGACGCCGGCTGGTACGGCGGCTCCAACAGCGGGAACCAGGGCAAGGTCGTCGCGGTTCCCAGTGAGGTGGAGGAGTTCGGTCCCTATGCCGACCTCTATCTGCCACCAATGGCGACTATCATGTTGAAATATGACTCTGCGTGAAGCGGGGCAGTAGAGGAGGGAACTATGGCTGACTACAGAGCTCCATCACCGCTAGCGCGTGAGGCAATGGCATATGTGCTGGCCGGGGGGCGTGGCTCCCGCCTGCACGAACTGACCGACCGGCGCGCCAAGCCGGCGGTCTATTTCGGCGGCAAGTCGCGCATCATCGACTTCGCGCTGTCGAACGCGCTGAACTCGGGCATTCGTCGTATCTCGGTGGCCACCCAGTATCAGGCGCACAGCCTGATCCGCCACCTGCAGCGCGGCTGGAACTTCCTGCGCACCGAACGGAACGAGAGTTTCGACGTGCTGCCGGCCAGCCAGCGCGTGTCGGAGACGCAGTGGTACGAGGGTACCGCCGATGCCGTGTACCAGAACATGGACATCATCGAGGACTATGGTCCGCGCTACATCGTGCTGCTGGCGGGCGACCACATCTACAAGATGGACTACGAGATCATGCTGCGCCAGCATGTAGACACCGGCGCCGACGTGACTGTCGGCTGCCTAGAGGTGCCGCGCATGGAGGCCACCGGCTTTGGCGTCATGCATGTGGACGGCCGCGACCGGATCGTCGATTTCGTCGAAAAGCCGAAAGACCCGCCGGGCATTCCGGACAAGCCGGACTATGCGCTGGCGTCGATGGGCATCTACGTGTTCGAGACGCGCTTCCTGATGGAACAGCTGCGCCGCGATGCGGCGACGCCCGGCTCGAACCGCGATTTCGGCAAAGACATCATCCCCTATATCGTCAAGAACGGTTCGGCCTGGGCCCATCGCTTCCCGCGCTCGTGCGTGCGTTCGGCCAACGAGGAGAACGCCTACTGGCGCGACGTCGGCACCATCGATGCCTACTGGAATGCCAATATCGATCTTTGCGACGTGCAGCCGCAGCTCGATCTCTATGACCGGGATTGGCCGATCTGGACCTTTGCCGAGATCACGCCGCCGGCCAAGTTCGTGCACGACTTTGACGGCCGCCGCGGCTCCGCAGTCAATTCGCTGGTCTCGGGCGACTGCATCGTCTCGGGCGGCATGCTCAACAAGACGCTGCTCTCGACCGGCAGCCGGGTGCATTCCTATTCCGAGCTCAACGAGTGCGTGGTGCTGCCCTATTGCACCATTGGTCGCGGGGCGCGGCTGAAAAAAGTCATCCTCGACCGCGGCCTCAACATTCCCGAGGGCCTGGTGATCGGCGAGGATGCCGAGTTCGACAAGACCTGGTTCAGGCGAACCGAGCAGGGTGTTACGCTGGTCACTCAGCCCATGCTGGACAAGTACCTGGCGAGCAAATGATCGAAGTTCTCTCGGTCGCATCCGAGATCTACCCCCTGATCAAGACCGGCGGCCTTGCCGACGTGACCGGCGCACTGCCGGGCGCGCTGGCGCCGGTGGGGGTATCGGTGCGCACGCTTATTCCCGGCTATCCCGGCGTGGCGGACCGGCTCGAGAATGCGCGCATGGTGGCCGACCTGCCGGACTACTTCGATGGTGCCGCCCGCCTGCTGGCGGGGCGCGTGGACGGGCTGGACCTGATTGTCCTCGACGCGCCGCACCTCTTCGGTCGGCCGGGGAATCCGTATGTCGATGCCAATGGCAAGGACTGGAGCGACAACTGGAAACGCTTCGCGGCGCTGAGCTTTGCCGCCTATGAACTGGGGCGCGGCCTCGTCGACGGCTATCGGCCGCAGATCCTGCATGCGCATGACTGGCAGGCGGCGCTGGTGCCGGCCTATGTGGCGTTCAACGCCCCGACGAAGGTCAAGACGGTCCTCACCATCCACAACCTCGCCTTCCAGGGCAATTTCAGCTGGGATGTGTTCGGCCAGTTGCGGCTCGATCACCGTGCCGCGGCCGAAGGGACAATCGAGTTCTTCGGCGGCATCAGCTACCTGAAGGCCGGCCTGCAGGTCGCCGACGCGCTGACCACCGTCAGCCCGACCTATGCGCACGAAATCTGCACCGGCGACTACGGCATGGGACTCGATGGCCTGCTCAGAAGCCGGTCGGATGTGCTGCACGGCATTCTCAACGGCATTGACGTACATGCCTGGGACCCGCAGACCGACGCGGCACTGGTCGAGACCTTCGGCGCCAGCACGACCGACCGGCGGGCCGGTAATCGCGCCGCGCTGGTCGAGCGTTTCGGGCTCGACGGCACACCGGGGCCGATCTTTTCGGTAGTGAGCCGCCTGACTTGGCAGAAGGGCATGGACATGCTGGTCCAGTGCGTGGATGCGCTGGTCGAAAAGGGCGGCAAGCTGATCGTCCTGGGGTCGGGCGATGCGGCGCTGGAGGCCGCGCTGTCGGCCGCCGCGGCACGGCACCCCGGCAAGGTCGGGGTCATTGTCGGCTACAGCGAGGAACTGTCGCATCTGGTGCAGGGCGGGGCGGACGTGATGATGGTGCCGTCACGCTTTGAACCCTGCGGTCTGACCCAGCTCTATGGCTTGCGCTATGGCTGCGTGCCGCTGGTCAGCCGCGTCGGCGGTCTGGCCGATACGGTGATCGATGCCAACGAGGCTGCGGTGGATGCGGGCGTGGCAACGGGCGTTGTCTTTGCGCCCGCCACCGCAGAGGCCCTGAGCGAGGCGATCCAGCGGACGATGGCGCTCTATGCCCGCCCCCGTGTGTGGCGCAAGATGCAGCGGCGCGGCATGAAGTCGGATGTCTCGTGGGAAGCGAGCGCCGAAAAATATGCCGATCTCTATTCCGATCTTTTGGGGCTGAAGAGCGATGACCAAGCAGACGATTGAAACCACGCCCTATGCCGACCAGAAGCCGGGGACCTCGGGGCTGCGCAAGCGGGTCACCGTGTTCAGCCAGGAGAACTATGCCGAGAACTTCGTGCAGTCGATCTTCGACAGCCTCGAAGGCTTCGCCGGCAAGACCCTGGTGATCGGCGGCGACGGTCGCTACTACAATGACGTGGTCATCCAGAAGGCGATCCGCATCGCCTCGGCCAACGGGTTCGGCGCGGTGCTGGTGGGGCAGAACGGCCTGCTGTCGACGCCCGCTGCCAGCCATGTCATCCGCCATCACCATGCGTTTGGCGGCCTGATCCTGTCGGCCAGCCACAATCCTGGCGGTCCGGATGGCGATTTCGGCATCAAGTACAATGTCGGCAATGGCGGCCCCGCGCCGGAAAAGATCACCGATGCGGTCTATGCGCGCTCCCAGGTGATCGATCGCTATTTCACCGTCGACGAACCCGATGTCGACCTGAGCAAGATCGGCACGCATCACTCCGGGGGCATGGTGGTCGAGGTCATCGACCCGGTCGCGGACTATGCCGACCTGATGCAGACACTGTTCGACTTCCCGCGGCTCAAGGCGCTGTTCGCGTCGGGCTTTCGCATGCGGTTCGATGCGATGCACGCCATCACCGGTCCTTATGCGCACCGCATCCTCGAGGATATGCTTGGGGCACCCAAGGGCACGGTGGTCAATGGCACGCCGTCGCCGGATTTCGGTGGCGGACACCCCGATCCCAACCTGGTCTATGCCAAGGACCTCTACGACCTGATGATGAGCGACGATGCTCCCGATTTCGGCGCGGCATCGGACGGCGACGGCGACCGCAACCTGATCATCGGCAAGGGCCGGTTCGTCACGCCATCGGATTCGCTGGCCATGCTGGCGGCCAATGCCGCACTGGCGCCGGGCTATGCGAACGGCATTGCCGGCATCGCCCGGTCGATGCCGACCAGCGCGGCCGCCGACCGCGTAGCCGAAAAGCTCGGCATCGAGATGCACGAGACGCCGACCGGCTGGAAATTCTTCGGCAACCTGCTCGATGCCGGCCGCGTCACCATCTGCGGCGAGGAGAGCGCCGGCACGGGATCGAATCACGTGCGCGAGAAAGACGGTCTCTGGGCCGTCCTGCTCTGGCTCAATATCCTGGCGGCGCGGAAGCAGAGCGTCGACGACATCGTGCGTGACCACTGGAAGACTTACGGCCGGAACTATTATACGCGCCATGACTATGACGAGGTCGATACTGCTGCCGCCAATGAGCTGATGGATGCGTTGCGGGCAGACCTGCCATTCCCGGAGCGGTTCAACATCGGAGGCATGGAGACAGACTATGCCGACGACTTCACCTATAATGATCCGGTAGATGGCTCCATCAGTGCCCGCCAGGGTGTTCGCATCGGTTTCAAGGATGGCAGCCGCATCGTGTTCCGCCTCAGCGGAACCGGGACAGTAGGGGCTACGTTGCGGGTCTACCTCGAAAGATATGAGCCACCCAATGGACAGCACGATCTCGAAACCCAGGACGCCCTCGCGTCCCTCATCGACGTCGCTGGACGAGTCGCCGGTATTGCCAAAAGAACCGGCCGTGACGCGCCCAGCGTTATTACTTGATGCCGATCTGATGACACCAAAGTTTGTGCAGCATGCCGGCAGCCCGGACGCCCTGGGCGCAACCATTACGCCCAATGGCGTCAACTTCGCCGTCTACTCGGAAACCGCTTCGGCGATCTGGGTCTCCATCTTCGACGAGCTCGACGCGGAAATCGCGCGCTTCGAACTGGATGGCCATACCGATCACATCCATCACGGCCTGGTGGCGGGGATCGGGGCAGGGGCCCGTTACGGTTTCCGCGCCGATGGCCCCTATGATCCCGACCAGGGACTGTTCTTTGATCCGCAGAAGCTGCTGACCGATCCCTATGCCAAGCGGCTCGACCGGGTCTATGTGCGCTCGCCGCGGCTGCGGCTGCCGCGCGAGGACGCCGTGGATACCGCGCCGCTGATGCCCAAGAGCATCGTGCAGGGGGCGACCAACAAGCGCGCCACGCCGCGCCGCAAGGCGCCGGGGCTGTTCTACGAACTCAACGTGCGCGGCTTCACCATGCGCCATCCGTCGGTGCAGGGACCGCTGCGCGGCACGGTGGCGGCGCTGACGACGCAGCGCGTCATCGATCATTTCAAGTATCTCGGAGTGGACACGCTGCAGCTGATGCCGACCGCGGCGTGGATCGACGAAGGTCACCTGCCGGCGCTCGGCCTCACCAATGCCTGGGGCTACAACCCGGTCAACTATTTCGCCATCGACCCGCGGCTGGCGCCACGTGGCCCGCAGGAACTGCGGGTGATGACCGATCTCTATCGCAAGAACGGCATCTCGGTGATCCTCGACGTGGTCTACAACCACACCGGCGAGGGTGATGCGCAGGGGCCGATGCTCTCGATGATGGGGCTCGACGCCAAGACCTACTACCGGTTTGTCGAAGCCGACGGAAAGCAGTATCTGGTCAACGATACCGGCACCGGCAACACGCTGCGCTGCGACCATCCTGCCGTGCAGCGCCTGGTGATCGAGAGCCTGCGTTACTGGATCGAGGAAATGGGCGTTTCCGGCTTCCGGTTCGATCTGGCCACCATTCTTGGCCGCGATCCGGGGTTCAACCCCGACGCGGTAATGCTGGAAAAGATCAAGGCCGACCCGGTGCTGTCCAAGGCGATCCTTGTCGCCGAGCCGTGGGATCCCGGTCCGGGCGGCTATCAGCTGGGGCGCTTCGGCAAGGAGTTCCAGGAACACAACGACACCTATCGCGATGAAATCCGGTCGTTCTGGCGCGGCGAGCCGGGCAAGATCGGTGCGCTGGCGGGCAAGGTTGCCGGTTCGGCCGAAGTTTTCAACTTCGCCGGCCGCAAGCCGAGCCATGGCGTCAACATGATTGCCGTCCACGACGGTTTCACGCTGATGGACCTGGTCTCGTATGTGGACAAGCACAACGAGGCGAACGGCGAGAATAACCGCGACGGCCACAGCCACAATGAATCGTGGAACTGCGGCGTCGAGGGGCCGACCGATGACCCGCGGATCATCGCGCACCGCAAGCGCGACGTGCGGGCGCTGCTGGCGACGCTGCTGCTGTCGCGTGGCGCGCCGCTGATCCAGCAGGGCGACGAGATGGGTCGCACGCAGCAAGGCAACAACAACGCCTATGCCCAGGACAACGAGATCACCTGGGTGGACTGGGAAAATGCCGACGGCGAGCTGGTGGATTTCACCGCGGCGGCCAACAAGTTCCGCAAGGCTCATCCTGCCCTGACGCATGACCATTTCCTGACGGGAGCAACCAGGAACGGCGCCAGAGATGTCACCTGGCTGCATCCGGACGGTCGGGAGATGACCGAGGGCGACTGGCATGACGCGGGCGCTTCGGTGCTGGGCATGCAGTTGCAGACACCGGCTGACGAAGTCCTGATCTGGTTCAACCGCCACATCGAGCCCTATCCGGCGCATCTGCCGGCAGGGGACTGGGAGATCGGCCTCGTCTCCGACGATGAGACTGCGCCAGTGATCCAGGACGGCAAGGTCGATGTGCCGGCCCGTTCGGTCCTGGCGCTGGTGCGGGCAGGGGCCCCCGTCCGGCGAGCCGGCGCGAAGTCGAAAGACTAGAGCCAGACCTCAGACCGGTTTGAACCCCAGCCGCGCGTACAGTCGTTGCGCGCCGCTGGGGTTGCCGATCTCGACCTTGAGGCGCAGACTTTCGTGGCCGCGCGCGCGAGTGCCGGCGCAGGCCGCAAGGATCAGCGCTTCGCCGATGCCGCGCCTGCGGCAAGGACGCGCCACCGCGATATCTTTCAGAAATCCCGAGGTCCAGCAGAGGGCGAAACCGGCCATGCTGCCGTCGGTCGCTTCCGCGACGAAACAGAGCGCGGGGTCGAATTCCGCGTCGGTACTGACGGTGTGCCACCACTGCAGAAAGCTCTCGGGCACGGTGCCGCCGCCCGCTCTATAGGCCTCGGCGAGCAGGGCGTGGGCAGCGAGGGCGTAGTGCGTTTCAAACGGCACCTGCCGGATGCCGTCGGGCCAGTTCGGGGGCGGCAGCGGGTCGAGCAGCGACCGCTCCATCGTCTGGTACGGAACGGGCACGGCGCCCGCCTTATTCGGCGGCGATCGCCGGGCTGAGGCCGCCCATCTTTTCAATGAAGGCGATGATCTTGTCGAGATGGTCGCGGCGCAGCAGGTCGGTGAAAACATAGGGGCGTCCCTCCCGCACCGTCTGCGTATCGGCTTCCATCACCTCGAGGCTGGCATGCACGTAGGGCGCGAGATCGGTGTGGGTAATGACCAGCAGGTCGGAGCGGGTGATGGCCGGGCCGCCCTTGCGCGGGATCTTTTCGCCCTGCGCCACCGAGATTACATAGATCGAGATGTCGGCCAGATCAGGCGAGAAAGTTGCGGCCAGGTTGTCGCCGCCGGACTCGATCAGGATGATGTCGAGATCGGGAAACTTGCGGTTGAGATCGGCAATCGCCGCGAGGTTGAGCGAGGCGTCCTCGCGAATAGCGGTATGCGGGCAGCCGCCGGTCTCGACGCCGACGATGCGATCCTCGGAAATGGCCTGCACTCGGTTGAGGATTAGCGCATCTTCCTTGGTGTAGATGTCATTGGTGACCACGGCCATCGAGTAGCGGTCGCGCATGGCCTTGAGCAGCACTTCGCAGAGCGTCGTCTTGCCCGACCCGACCGGACCGCCGATGCCGACACGCAGGGGACCATTGAGCGATTTCATCAGAACCTCGTCACCACCAGAACAAGAAAGCACACTGCCACGATGAGGCAAAGCGGCGAATAATAGCGTTTGTCGAGCGAAGCGAATGGCTCGACCGGATGGCGCGCCTGCCAGGCCGGCAGGTAGCCGACAATGCCGCGCGCCGCGAAGAGCGCAGCGAGGGCAGCGCCCGCCAGAGTCAGCGGCAAGCCGCCCGAGTCGGCATCGCCCAGCGCGGCACCGATGGAGGCGGCGCCGAGCACCAGAATGGCAACGATGAGCGATGCCAGTTTGGGCACACGCGTCACGCCGGGGCTGCCGATCACCGTGTTGGCCAGCAATTGCGGGTCGCGGATCGGCCACGGGCTGCCAATGGCCCACATGAAATGGGCGATGGCGACCATCAGCAGGCAGAAGAAGACAATTGAGCCGGCGGCGGTGGTCATGAGCGAAAGATCCTCGGCTCGAGCGTTTCGTGCCGCATCTGGGCAATGTCGGTGGCGTAGGCGATAGAGCCCAGATCGGCAAGGCTGGCCGTTGCCGCAGTGCCGGCCAGATCCGCAACCCGCGGCTCAAGCGCGGCCATGACGCGCAGCCCCTCGGTCTGTCCGAGCGGTACCAGCCTGACGGCCACCGAAATCTGCGCGTGAATGGCGGCGGTGAGATAAGCGAGCAGGGCGTCGCCCAGGTCGATGCCATGGGCCCGGGCAATGGCCCCGATGGCGACCGGATAGGGGCAGGGATCGGGCAAGAGAGCATAAATCTCGGACGGCCACGCACTGGCGGCGCGTATGAAACTGTCGCCGGTAATGGTGATTTCGGCGTACCGCTCAGTCGCGGCGGTCAGGGCGATGGCGAGGTCGGCGAGATCGGTGAGGGTGACTTCCCCCCTCCCAACCTCCCCCACAAGGGGGGAGGTGCTGACCGAGCAACCGGCACCGTCATTGACCCGTCCACCGGCCGGCACCCTCTCCCTTGTGGGGAGGGATGGGGAGGGGGTGACCGTCTGCACCGCACGCCACGCCTGCGCCAGCAGGATGGCATCGGTCTTCAACCCGCCATGGGCGAGAGCGCCGTCGAGCCAGTTCTGCAAGGCGACGGAGTCGGTTACGGCCTTTTGTACAATCGCTGATTCAAGTCCGGCCGACCAGGCGAAGGCCCCCACCGGAAAGGCCGGCGACAGCCAGGTCAGCAATTTCTGCAGGGCGGCCGGCTCGGTCATCGATTGAGCAGGGCGTGGCCGTGGTCGTGCGCATAGGCGCCGTCCATGGGGGAGAATGGTTCGGAAATCTCTTTGACGCTGGCGCCTAGGCCGAGCAGCATGTCGCGCAGCACGTGATCGCGCAGGATGAGGATGCGATCGGGGGCGGTGGATGCGTTTTCGATCTGGGCCTTGGCGTGGCGATTGCCGATGTGCCAGGCCAGTTCCATCAGATGCCCGGCGTCACGGCCACGTACCTCGTAGAGGTTTTCCTCGCCGGCGATGATCTCGACCAGGCGGCCGTCCTCGAGTTGCAGGCAATCGTGCTGCTGCAAGGTCGTGGTCTGCGGAAAGTCGATGGCGACCTCGTCGCCATGCACCAGTGGAATCACCCGGCGGCGGACCCGGCGTTCGTCATGCGCCAGTACGGCGATGTCCCACACCTGCCCGGCCGTGCCGCGCGGGATGTGAGCGACGGCACGAAACAATTCACCCATACGCTAAAGACCATAATTGCGAGGCTTCCCAACCTTGTGCAGCACCTTAGCGGCTCAGACGTGCGCGTGAAAGAGCTGGCCGATCCACCAGGCCTGATAGGCGATGTGGAGCAGCACGAGAGCGAGATGGACGCGCCGGTTCGACGACCAGATGGCGACTCCGGCCAGTGCGAGGCCGATCGGCACCTGGATCAGATAGCCGACGCCGAGCGTATCGAAATAGGGTGCGCCCTTGATCAGCGTATCAACGATGTCGAGGACGAAGGTCAGCCCGAGGATGGAGAAGAACCAGTGACGGCGCTTGAGGAAGAAATCCTCGTAGCCCTCGTAGTCGTCGATGCGGTCGGGAAAGATCAGGGCGGCGAGCAGATAGAGCGTCACGGCATAGCCGATGAGGAAGGCGAAAAGTCCGAACGACCAGTCGGTGACGCCGTAGAGCTCGAACTCCCACCACCAGAACAGCACCAGTTCAACAAGGATCGAGAAACCCCAGAGCAGGTGGACCGGCGACAGCCGGGCGCGCGCCGGGTGCTGGATCAGCCCGGCATAACCGGTGAGCAGGCGGGTGATGCCGAGGCCCACCACCATGCCCATGACGATCCGCACATGCGGGAAGAGTTCGCTGACGCTGCCGTCCACTGGTGCTACGGGGTCTGGATGTGTTCGGAACAGCTGAGGATCGGCGCGGCGTCCTCGCCCAGCGTCACGTCATAAAGGCTGGCGTCGACGCCCTTGGTCCACCAGACATAATTGGCGGCCATGTAGCGTGCACCCGATCCCGAGATCACCGAGGCGAAGAGGTAGGTCGCGCCGTCCGCCGGTACCAGCGCCAGATAGTTCGGCGCGGCGTTGATGTAGTCGACGGTGAAGCTCTCCGCGTCGACGCAATCATATTTGACCAGCCGGCGTTCGGCGTCGCCTGAGATCTCGAGGCCGAGCATGAAGCTGGTCTGGGCACTGGCCGGGGTAACCATGGCCAGCACGGCAAGGCAGGCGACGGCGGCTCTCATCAGGCTGATCTCCGTGAACGGCGCTTTTGAGTCGGCAGGATAACCGGAGACCTCCGACGCCGCCAGCCGCCAGGGCGCTGAGCAGCGTCCTCCCGGCGTGGCGATCACGTCCACGACCGTCCGTCGTGCGGCAGCCGGCCATCCGGGTCGTGCACGGCAACCGCATGCGGTCCGGTCGGTGCCCAGTCCCAGAGCACAAGGTTGCTCATCCCCGCCGACACCCCCGGCGCATACGAGGGAACGAGGATACCCGCGGCGCCGGCTTTCAGGCGGTCGTAGATGGCCCATGAGGCGGGGCGCTGGCCTGCCGCGATGGCAGAGAACCAGGCGCAGGCCATCTCCGCCTCGTCAGTTGCCGCCGTTTTGCGGCCGGCCGCAGTGCGCAGGTCGACGATGTCGTCGCAGTCGACCTCGAAGCTGCACATGGTCAACGGGCTGAACTTGTAGGCAAAGCCTTGCGTGGCTTCGAGAAACGCCACCTCCACCGAGGTGCCAAGGTAGAGCGCAGGGACGCCCTTCGGGTTGAAGCGGCCGCCATGAATGGCAGCGCCGTCACCCGAGAGCGGGCTGAAAGACCAGCGGGGATGAATGGCGCGATAGGCTGCGCCCGCATATTTCACGCAAAACCGCCCAGAGCCAGGTGGTCGAGGTAGTCCCGCAGCGGTCCGGCTTCACCCGATTTGACCAGGCTTTCAGCGGTGCGGTCGCCAAAAGCCGCCAGAGGTTGGCCGCGATACCAGCCCAGCGCCTGACGCTCGCCGCCGGCCCAGGGGGTGACGCGATCGATGATCTCGCTCATCTCGCTCAGCCGGGCGACGGTCGCCGGAGCATTTGCCCGGTCCTTGCGTTGCAGGGTAGCTGCGGCCAGGCCGACGGTTTCCGCGAGATCGCGCTTGGTGATGCCAAGACGGTCCGCCAGCGCGTCAGGCCGCCCGGCCTCTGCTGTCGTCGGGCGCTGCCATGAGGTGGCGACCGGGCGGGTCACCGAGAGTTGCCCGGTCTTGGCGCGTCGTGTCGATGTGGTCATCTGGCGCCTTCAATGTCGGTTCAATGCGACATAATATACGCCAGATGGCAGAATGTTTCAATGTGGCGTCAGAACAGGAAGTATCGCTGCGCCATCGGCAGCACGTCCGCCGGCTCGCAGGTCAGCAGTTCGCCGTCGGCGCGGACCTCGTAGGTTTCCGGGTCGACGTCGATCTGCGGCGTCGCGGAGTTGTGGATCATCGAGGCCTTGCCGATGCCGCCGCGGGTGTTCTCGACCGGCAGCATGCCCTTGTCGACGCCGAGCCTGGCCTGCAGTCCATCCTCGTAGGCGGCTTTCGAGACAAAGGTGACCGACGAACTGGTGCGCAGCTTGCCGAAGGCGGCGAACATCGGCCGGTAGTGCATCGGCTGCGGTGTGGGGATCGAGGCGTTCGGGTCGCCCATCGGCGCCGCGGCGATCGAGCCGCCGAGCAGGATCATCTCCGGCTTGACGCCGAAAAAGGCCGGGTTCCACAGCACCAGGTCGGCGCGCTTGCCCACTTCGACCGAGCCGATGTGCTTGCTCAGGCCGTGCGCGATGGCCGGATTGATGGTGTACTTGGCGATGTAGCGCTTCACCCGGAAATTGTCGTTCTCGCCCTTTTCCTCGGGCAGGCGGCCGCGTTGCCGCTTCATCTTGTCGGCGGTCTGCCAGCAGCGGATCAGCACCTCGCCGACGCGGCCCATGGCCTGGCTGTCCGACGAGATGATCGAGAAGGCGCCGATGTCGTGCAGGATGTCCTCGGCAGCGATGGTCTCCTTGCGGATGCGGCTCTCGGCGAAGGCGACGTCCTCGGCGATCGAGGGCGAGAGGTGGTGGCAGACCATGAGCATGTCGAGATGCTCGGCCAGGGTGTTCACCGTGTAGGGCCGCGTCGGGTTGGTCGAGGACGGGATGACGTTGGGGTGCGAGGCGATCCTGATGATGTCGGGGGCGTGGCCGCCGCCGGCGCCTTCGGTGTGGAAGGCGTGGATGGTGCGGCCGTTGATGGCAGCGATGGTGTCCTCGACAAAGCCGCTTTCGTTGAGCGTGTCGGTGTGGATCATCACCTGCACGTCGTAGTCGTCGGCGACCGCAAGGCAGTTGTCTATGGCCGCCGGCGTCGTGCCCCAGTCCTCATGCAGCTTCAGCGCCGAGGCGCCCGCGAGGATCATTTCCTCGAGCGGGGCGGCCTGGCTGGCATTACCCTTGCCGGCCAGCGCCAGGTTCATCGGGAAGGCATCGAAGCTCTCGATCATCCGGCCGATATGCCAGGCACCGGTGCAGGTGGTGGCGAGCGTGCCATGCGCCGGGCCGGTGCCGCCACCGAGCATGGTGGTGACGCCGCTCATCAGCGCCTCCTCGATCTGCTGCGGCGCGATGAAGTGGATATGCGCGTCAAAGCCGCCGGCGGTCAGGATCTTGCCTTCACCGGCAATGGCCTCGGTGGATGGACCGATGATGATGTCGACGCCCGGCTGGGTGTCGGGATTGCCGGCCTTGCCGATGGCGTGGATGCGGCCATCGCGCAGGCCGACATCGGCCTTGTAGATGCCGGTGTGGTCGACGATCAGCGCATTGGTGATGACGGTATCGACGGCGCCGCCCTTGCGGGTGATCTGGCTCTGCCCCATGCCGTCGCGGATGACCTTGCCGCCGCCGAATTTCACTTCCTCGCCATAGGTGGTGAAGTCCTTTTCCACCTCGATGAAGAGTTCGGTGTCCGCGAGCCGCACCTTGTCGCCTACGGTCGGGCCATACATGTCGGCATAGGTGGTGCGGGCAATTCTCGCGGGCATGACGGGCTTCTCCGGGTGACGGGGTTGTCTATTTCAATCGCCTAAGATTGAGGCTGTCCAGCGAAATGCCGACCTGTCAGGCAGTTTTTGGCCGTGGGGTGCCGCCACCCAAAATGTCATTCGAAAATCATACGACTGGTGCTACAGAATGCCGCATGCGGTGGGCATTTTGGAGGATGAGATGAAACTGATTGCGGCAGTTCTCTTGCTTGGCGTTTCCGGTCTTGCCGGTGCGGCGCACGGCGCGTCGGTGGAGCGCGGCGACTATCTGGTCAACACCATCATGGCCTGTGGCAGCTGTCACACGCCGATCGGCCCACAGGGGTTCGATCAAAGCAAGTCGCTCAGCGGGCGGCTGGTCGAGCAGAACGAGCAGTTCACCGCCATCGCGGCCAATATCACACCGGCCGGAGAAATCTCGACATGGAGCGACGCCGAACTGGCCAAAGCCATTCGCGAGGGCATTCGCCCCGATGGCTCGCTGATCGGGCCGCCCATGCCGTTCGAGGTCTATCACGGCATTTCCGACGACGATCTCAATTCGATCGTCGCCTATCTGCGCACTGTTCCGGCGGTGGAGGGCGATCCCGGCAAGTCGACCTACAATATCCCGCTGCCCCCCGCGTACGGCCCGCCGGTCACCTCGGTGGCCAGCGTTGCGGAAGGCGTGACGGTGGAATACGGGCAGTATCTTGCCGGTCCCTTGGGCCATTGCATCGTCTGCCACACCAAGTTCGACGCGCAGGGCAGGCCGCAGTTCGAGACACTGCTGGGGGCTGGCGGCAATCCGTTCGAAGGTCCGTGGGGCACGGTGGTGTCGTCCAACATCACGCCCGAAGGTATCGGCGAGCACTCCGACGAGGGGATCATCACCACGATCACCACTGGCGTCGAACCCGATGGCACCCAGCTCACCGGCCCGATGCCGTTCCCGCTCTACGCCCAGATGAAGCACGAAGACCTCGAGGCCATCGTGCTGTACCTAAGGTCGCTGCCGCCGATCCCGACGCCCTAGTTGACGGCCGGCTTCGGCTGGCGGTTCTGACGGTAGACGTGGATCGTCATTTCAATCAGCTCGTCGAGGATCTTGTCCCCGGCGCGCATCTGCTCATCCTTCTGGGTGTAGGCTATCAGCGAGATGGCCAGCACCTGGATGGCGTAGGCCTTCTTCTGGTCGCCCTCGCGATACTGCCGGTTGCCTTCCTGTTCGAAGTCGGTGAGCAGCTTTGAATAGGTCTGCTGGGCCATGGTCGATTTGAACTCGGCCCACTTGGCCTTGTTGGATTTCTCGACGATCTCGCATGCGAGACTGCCGATCAGCCACATGACTTCGGGGTCGTTCTTGCCGTTTTCCTGCAGGTCCATGAGGACCGCGACGAAACGCTGCTTGAACTCTTCTTCCTTGGTGGCCATCGTCACCTTCCGCCTCTGTTCATCGGTGCCACACACAATAAACGGGGTGACAGTGCAAGCCCGAACTGGACATCTGCCATGCTGAAACGGCTTTTTGCCCTCCTGATCGTCGGGCTTATGATGGCGACCCCGCCGGCGTCGGCGCAATATGTGATGGATGTCGGCAATCTGATCACCGCGCTGCGCGTCGCCGATTTCAGCGCCGATCTCGACAATCTCGATCGGGCGCAATCGGTCTATGTCACCCGGCTGACCCAGATCGCCGGATCGGACAGCGCTGTCCTCGACCGGACCATTGCCAGCCGAGCGGGTGTCCTCCGGTATCTGCGCGCCATCATCGGCCAGAACCGTCTGGCGATGAAGGCTCTGGGCATCCACCACGAGGCGCTGGAGGATGTGGTCTTCCTCACCACCACCAATGACGGCACGGCGATGCTCTACGTCGACAACCGATAAGGTTGCATCGCCCGGTGGCACATTAGTGTGATCGGCCAATCCGAAACTGATGCTGAAACAGGGCCGTAGCTACTGCTGCGTTCAACAAGAGCGTCAGATAAAAAGATTGGAATACCCGATGAACAAGTTCACCACCCTCGCACTCGCCGCCGTCCTGTCCGTCTCGGGCGCCTCTGCCACTCTCGCCAGCAGCATCGATGCGCTGAGCTCGGCCTCCACGGTTTCGATCACCACCGTTTCGGGCAATTCCGATAACATCCTGCTGGCCTCGAACGGCCGCGTGATGCAGCAGGTCGATCTCGGCACGCTGCATGCACGGATCATGCAGAACAAGTCGGTGGCAGCCCAGCTTGAAGCCTACGGTGCCGAGATTGCCGACGTGATCGGTGTCACCGGCGAATTTTCTTCGGACGTTACCCTCTACGTCCGGAACTGATCTCAGGCCCAGGTCTGACATTGCGGATCGGATGCGACAGCATCCGGTCCGCAGTCGTTTGCGGGGCTAGAGCGCACCCATGATCTTCTGCTGGAAGCCATAGACTTCGCGCTTGCCGCCAAGCGGCACGAGCCTGACTTCGCGCTTCTGCCCCGGCTCGAAGCGCACGGCGGTGCCGGCGGCGATGTCGAGCCGCATGCCGCGTGTCGCGGCGCGGTCGAAACTCAGGGCATTATTGGTTTCGAAGAAATGGTAGTGCGAGCCGACCTGGATCGGGCGGTCGCCGGTATTGGCGACTTCCAGCGTGATCTGGCTGGCGCCGGCATTGAGCTCGATATCGCCGGCCTGGGTGATGACTTCGCCTGGGATCATGATTTCACCGGATCGGTTCGTGGACGGTGACGAGTTTGGTGCCGTCGGGGAAGGTGGCTTCGACCTGTACGTCGGGGATCATTTCGGCGATGCCCTCCATGACCTGGGCGCGGCTCACCACATGGGCGCCGGCTTCCATCAGGTCGGCGACAGAGCGGCCGTCGCGGGCGCCCTCGACGACAAAGTCGGTGATCAGTGCAATGGCCTCGGGATGGTTCAGCTTGACGCCGCGCTCCAGCCTCTTGCGTGCGACGATCGCTGCCATGGCGATCAGCAGTTTGTCCTTTTCGCGGGGCGTCAGGTTCATATCAGTGTCCTAGAGGTGCCAGAGGCGCGGCAGCGAGCCGGCGCCGGAGAGTTCTGCAATAATGGGCCCGATGATCCGCCGCAGCGCAAGCCCGGAATCGGCAATGGCGCGCACGATCAGCCGGTCGCCGATGAGACTGACGCCACAGCGACCGGCGAGCAGGGCGCGAACCGGCGCGAGCTTGCGCTCGGCGTCGGGCCCCACCAGCAGCACCGTGGCAAAGGCCAGGGCGCCATCGAGCAGCGACAGCGAGTCGCGTTCGAGCGGGTCGGCCGAGAGCAGCGTTGCCTCGGCATGCACCAGCCGGCCGTTGCGGCGGATGCGCCAGTTGTCGCGCAGCATGGCGTTGCGGGCCGCTTCGCCCATGGCCTCGCGGCCGAGCAGGACGGCCTCGACGGCGCAGAGCGAGGCGCCGTCGGCGAGGTCGACATCGAGCGTGCGATCGAGTCTGGCGCTATCAAAGAGGATGGTTTCCTGCGGCAGCCAGTCGAGCCGGGCGCCGGGGCCGACATGCAGCTTGTTGCGGACCTGGGCATCGTCGCCAAGCGAGCGGTAGACGCGCTCGCAGGCCTGGGTGGTGATGACCACGCTGGCCCCGGCATCGGCGTCGACCGTCCAGCCGATTTCGTCACCGCCGGTCAGTCCGCCGGCGGTATTGATCAGCACCGCCTGCAGTGACGCATCATGGGTATTGGGCAGGCGGATCTTGGCGCAACCGTCCTGGTAGAGGGCGTCGATGCGGGTGCGGTTGCCGTCAAAGCGCGCCGTCAGCCGCCCGTCGCCGCGGGCGCGCTGCAGTCTGAGGGGCGGGGCGAGGGCATTCATGGCCGGTGGTTCCAGACCTCGTGGATCGACAGGCTCACCATGAGGTCCTCCTTTCGGGCTCCACCGCTATACCATCAGGTGACGACGCACCTCGGGCAGGTCGAGGTCGCTGGCGGGACCGGAATGCATGATCTCGCCGCGATCCATGACGTAGATGTCGTCGGCGATCTCGCGGCAGAAGTCCAGATATTGCTCGACCAGCAGGATGGTCATGCCCTTTTCGTCGCGCAGGAACTGCAGGGCGCGGCCGATATCCTTGATGATCGAGGGCTGGATGCCTTCGGTGGGTTCGTCCAGCACCAGCACCTTGGGGCGGGTCACCAGCGCCCGGCCGATGGCGAGCTGCTGCTGCTGGCCGCCCGACAGATCGCCGCCGCGCCGGCCGAGCATGGATTTCAGCACCGGGAAGAGGTCGAAGATGAATGCCGGGATGTTCTTGTCGGAGCCCTTCAGCCCGGCATAGCCGGTTTCGAGGTTTTCCTTGACCGTGAGCAGCGGGAAGATCTCGCGGCCCTGCGGCACATAGCCGATGCCCATGCGGGCGCGCTTGTAGGGCGGGGCTTTCTTGAGCACTTCATTGTCGAAGACGATCTGGCCCGACGAGACATTGTTGACGCCGGTGACGGCGCGCAGCGTCGAACTCTTGCCCACGCCATTGCGCCCCAGCACCGCGGTGATGCGGTTGGGCTTGCACTCGACGGTGATGCCCCGCAGCGCCTGCGCCGCCCCGTAGTGCAGGTCGATGGCGCGAATTGTGAGGGTGGAACTCATCGGCCGAGATACCTTTCGATGACGATGGGGTTGGCGCTCACCTGATCGAGCGAGCCTTCGGCCAGCACAGTGCCTTCGGCGAGGCAGGTGACGCGGGTGTCGAGCGCACGGACAAAGCTCATGTCGTGCTCGACAACCACGACGGAACGGGTCCGGGCAATGTCCTTGAGCAGCTTGGCGGTTTCGACCGTCTCGCTGTCGGTCATGCCGGCCACGGGTTCGTCGACCAGCAGCAGTTTGGGGTCCTGCGCCAGCAACATGCCGATTTCGAGCCATTGCTTCTGGCCGTGGCTCAGACCGGCGGCGAGTTCGCCCTTGCGGCCGGCGAGCCGGATGGTGTCGAGAATCTGGTCGATGCGCTCGATGTCGTCATTGGCCGCGACATAGGTCAGGGCCGCCAGCACGTTGCGCGGCTTTTTCAGCGCCAGTTCGAGATTGTCCCAGACGGTATGGCTCTCGAACACTGTCGGCTTCTGGAATTTCCGGCCGATGCCGAGATTGGCGATGGTCGCCTCGTCGAGCTTGGTCAGATCGGTGCGGCCGTCAAACAGCACCTCGCCGTCGTCGGGCCGGGTCTTGCCGGTGATGATGTCCATCATCGTGGTCTTGCCGGCGCCGTTGGGGCCGATGATCGCCAGCATCTCGTTGGGGTGGACGATGATCGAGAGGCTGTTCAGCGCCTTGAAACCGTCGAACGAGACGGAGACGCCGTTCAGATAGAGCATGGTGCCTGACTTGTCGGTCATTCGGCGGGCTCCGGTGAGGGCTTGGCCTGGGGCAGGGTTTTCGGATCCTCGCCGGCTTCGGCGGCGGCGCTCTGCGCATCCAGCGCGGTGGAGTTGCGCTTGGCGGTGCCGGCGCGGATCTGGCCGACGAGGCCGACAATGCCCTTGGGCAGGAAGAGGGTGACGAAGACGAAGAGGCCGCCCAGCGCGAAGAGCCAGTATTCGGGCAGTGCGCCGGTGAAGAAGCTCTTGCCCATGTTGACCAGCACGGCGCCGATGATCGGGCCGAGGATGGTGCCGCGGCCGCCGACGGCCACCCAGATCACCGCCTCGATCGAATTCTCCGGCGCGAACTCGCCCGGATTGATGATGCCGACCTGCGGCACGTAGAGGGCGCCGGCGACACCGGCCATGACGGCCGAGACGACGAAGGCGAAGAGCTTGACGTTCTCGGGACGCCAGCCGAGGAAGCGGGTGCGGCTCTCGGCATCGCGCACCGCCACCATCACCTTGCCGAGCTTGGAGTTGACGATCATCGAGCAGATCAGCACCGAGATGGCCAGCACGATCGCCGAGAGGGCAAAAAGCGTGGCGCGGGTGGAATCGGCCTGGATGTTGATGCCGAGGATATCCTTGAAATCGGTGAGGCCGTTATTGCCGCCAAAGCCGAAATCGTTGCGGAAGAAAGCGAGCAGCAGGGCGTAGGTCATCGCCTGGGTGATGATCGAGAGATAGACGCCGGTGACGCGGCTGCGGAAGGCGAACCAGCCGAACACGAAGGCCAGCAGCCCCGGCACCACGAGCACCATCAGCATGGCGAACCAGAACATGTCGAAGCCCAGCCAGTACCAGGGCAGGTCCTTGTAGTTGAGGAACACCATGAAGTCGGGCAGCACCGGGTTGGCGTAGACGCCGCGGGTGCCGATCTGGCGCATCAGGTACATGCCCATGGCGTAGCCGCCGAGCGCGAAGAAGGCGCCGTGGCCCAGCGAGAGAATGCCGCAATAGCCCCAGACGAGGTCGAGTGCCAGCGCCAGCAGCGCATAGTTCAGGTACTTGCCGAACAGCGGCACGGCATAGCTGGGTACGTGCAGCGGGTGGCCTGCGGGGATCACCAGATTGGCAAGCGGAACGGCGATGGCAACGGCGACCAGCACCGCAACGATCCAGATGGCATTCTTGTCGAGGGCCCGGAACAGCATCTGGGAAATCATTGTTCGATAGCCCGGCCTTTGAGCGCAAACAGGCCACGCGGCCGGCGCTGGATGAAGAGGATGATGAGCACGAGGATCAGGATCTTGGCGACCACGGCGCCGGCGAACGGTTCGAGGAACTTGTTGGCGACGCCAATGGTCAGGGCGCCGACCAGCGTGCCCCAGAGGTTGCCGACGCCGCCGAACACCACGACCATGAAACTGTCGATGATGTAGTTTTGCCCGAGGTTGGGGGAGACGTTGTCGATCTGGCTGAGGGCCACGCCGGCGAGGCCGGCAATACCCGAGCCGAGGCCGAAGGTCATGGCATCGACGAACGGGGTGCGGATGCCCATGGACGAGGCCATGCGCCGGTTCTGGGTGACGGCGCGCATCTGCAGGCCGAGCGGCGTGCGCTTGAGCACGGCGAGCAGGGCGAGGAAGACAGCGATGGCAAAGAGCACGATCCAGAAGCGGTTCCAGGTGATGGCAAGGCCACCCAGGTCGAACGACCCCGACATCCAGCTCGGATTGCCGACTTCACGGTTGGTCGGCCCGAATATGGTGCGTACGGCCTGCTGCAGGATCAGCGACACGCCCCAGGTGGCGAGCAGGGTTTCCAGCGCGCGGCCGTAGAGCCAGCGGATGATGCTGCGCTCGATGGCGATGCCCACCAGTGCGGTAAAGAGAAAGGCGAGGGGCAGGGCGATGGCCAGCGACCAGTCGAAAAGGCCCGGGAAATTCTGCCGGATCACTTCCTGCACGACATAGGTGGTGTAGGCGCCCAGCATGACCATTTCACCGTGGGCCATGTTGATGACGCCCATGACGCCGAAGGTGATGGCAAGGCCGATGGCCGCCAGCAGCAGCACCGAGCCGAGCGAGATGCCGTAGACGACATTCTGGGCCACGCCCCAGACGGCCTGGTTGCGGTTCAGTTCGTCGATCTTGGCTTGCAGGGTCGCCTTCAGGCTGTCGGGCGCCGTGGCGAGGGCACCGGTGAGGATGGTGACAGCATCGCGTCCGGCCCGCTCGGCAACGATCGTGGCGGCCGCGGTCTTGTCGTCGACCGACGCGTCGGTCTTGAGGATGATGGCGGCGCGCGCCGTTTCCATCACCGATTTGATCTCGCCGTCGGTCTCTTCGGCGAGGGCGCCGTCGAGCAGTTCGAGATTGTCGGGATTGGCGTCCTTGAGGATCGACTGTGCGGCGACCAGGCGCACGTCGCGCCGCGGCGACATCAGCGTCATCTGGCCGATGATGGTGCGCAGGCTGCGGCGCAGGCCGTTGTTGACCTTGACCTTGTCGAGATCGCTGGAGGCAAATTCACCCAGTTCGGCGCCGGTCACCGGGTCGGAAGCGGTCTTGCCCTCGAGCAGGACCACCTTGCCCTCGGACTTGGTGGCATAGAGATCGCCGTTGAGCAGCGTCCGCAGCACGGGAACGGCGCGCGGATCGCCGGTGGCGCCGAGTGCGGCGGCGGCGGCCTCGCGGTCCTTGAAGCCGCCCGGAGCCAGGGCGTCGACCAGCGCCGAAAGGGTGGCGTCATCGGTCTGGGCCAGGGCCGGCTGCACAAGGAGCGCGGGTACAAGAAGGGCAAGAAAGAGCGCAAGGGACTGGAAGAAGTGCTTCGCGTTCATTTTTGGCCTCGGCAGGTTCGTCGGGTCGGAGAGCGAAGGCGGCAGAGCCGCCTTCGCAGAAGCTCGGAAGCGTCGCTTACATGGCGCCCGAAGAGCAGGCCTTGGTCTCGGTGTTGTAGTTGCCGCAGTTGATCGGAGCGGTCCAGTCGGCCTCGATCATCTTGGATTCCGGCAGGAAGTCGGACCAGGCATCGCCCGGGACGAGTTCGCTCTCGGACACGACTTCGAACTGACCGTCGGCCTGGATTTCACCGATCAGCACGGGCTTGGTGATGTGGTGGTTCGGGAGCATCTTGGCGATGCCGCCAGTCAGGTTCGGGGTTTCGAGGCCGATGATGGCGTCGAGCACGGCATCGGTATCGGTGGTGCCGGCCTTCTCGACGGCCTGGACCCAGAGGTTGAAGCCGATCACGTGGGCTTCCATCGGGTCGTTGGTGACGCGATCGGGGTTGCCGATATATTCGCGCCAGGCGGCGATGAACTCAGCGTTCTCGGGGGTATCGACGGACTGGAAGTAGTTCCAGGCGGCGAGGTGACCGACGAGCGGGCCGGTGTCGAAACCAGCCAGTTCTTCTTCACCGACCGAGAAGGCGACGACCGGGATGTCCTCGGCCTTGATGCCCTGGTTGGCGAGTTCCTTGTAGAACGGCACGTTGGCGTCGCCGTTGATGGTCGACACCACGGCGGTCTTCTTGCCGGCCGAGCCGAAGGCCTTGATGTCGGAGACGATCGTCTGCCAATCGGAATGACCGAACGGCGTGTAGTTGATCATGATGTCTTCCTTGGCGACGCCCTTGTCCATGAGGTACTGCTCAAGGATCTTGTTGGTCGTCTGCGGATAGACATAGTCGGTGCCGGCGAGAACCCAGCGCTCGACGCCTTCTTCTGCCATCAGATAGTCGACGGCGGGAATGGCCTGCTGGTTGGGAGCGGCGCCGGTGTAGAACACGTTGCGCTCGGATTCCTCACCCTCGTACTGGACGGGGTAGAAGAGGATCGAGTTGAGCTCCTTGAAGACCGGCAGCACCGACTTGCGGCTCACCGATGTCCAGCATCCGAACACGGCAGCGACCTTGCCGACCGAAATCAGCTCGCGTGCCTTTTCGGCAAACAGCGGCCAGTCGGAAGCGGGGTCGACCACAACGGCCTCGAGTTGCTTGCCGAGCAGACCACCCTTCTTGTTCTGCTCGTCGATGAGGAACAGCATCGTGTCCTTCAGCGTGGTCTCCGAAATCGCCATCGTGCCCGACAGCGAATGGAGGACGCCGACCTTGATCGTATCGTCTTGAGAAATTGCAGGCGCGGCTGCGCCCAGAGCCATCGCGACCCCCAGGCCCATTCCGGCCATCATGCGGTGTACTCTTGTCATATCTACCTCCGACAGTTGGTTGTTTGCACCGCCGGAGTAATTGCAAAGCCCGTGCCAGCACTTGCCGCTAATGCTTAAGCGTTTGATTCAAATGACCTAAGAGCGACCGGGCGGACGTGAAGGCGGCTGCGGGGCCCTCACCACGGAGCAAGGTCGTGCCGGTTCTCTGTGCACCATTGCCGCGTGTTGCGTAATTTTTAATCATCTGCATACCGTGCGGTGAAACTGAGCAATAATTGTGCTGCAATATGCCGGATGCATCGCCCGCGTGACGCGACGCATTTCCTCGGATAAGCAATGAGTCACCGGAAGTTCACTTCCGGCAGAGGTTGTTTGCACCGACGCCTCGACCCCGTGCCTGAAACATGGCGCGGGGTTTTGCATAATGCCCTGCAACCGATGCCAGCGCCCTCCGTTCTCGCCTGAGACAGCAGGAGAGCTCGTATGCGCATTGTCCCCGTCCTTGCGTTCCTGGCCGCCACCGTGCCGGCGGTGGCTCAGGATGTTCCCGCGACCGGTGCGGCCGTGCCGGTGCTCGAAACCGTGAGCGTCGGTGGTGCCGACGGCCAGGACATCCGCGGCCTCATCCTCGATCCGAATGGCAACGGTCTACTCGATGCTGCCGAGAGCGAGGCGGTGCGCCAGTTCAGGGTTGCGTCCACCGATTGCAGCGGGGTGATCGTCTCCAATCTCAGTGTTGATCAGATCCTCGCCGTGGACGAGGGCGACGATATCCGGCTGATGATGGTGTGCGCCGATCCCGACGGTCTGGAATCGCCGGAACGCGCCGCCATCGCCGCCAACAGCGTCCTGATGAACAAGCTGGCTGCTGCCGGCTTCGGCCTCAGCAATGTCGCCGGCATCGTGCTCGAGGCCGACGGGCGCGGCACGCTCTACCTCTCGGCGTCGTGAATCACGCCAACTGATTCGCTGCCGAATCAGTTAGCTGCACGGTGTTCCAAAAAAAGTGGATGAAGTGATCGTGAGCGCGGGAACCAGCTTCGCAACCGCCCGTTGACCAGACATCGAACGCCACGCACCCCCATAGACAGCTGCGGGAGAACAGCAGTGAAGACCACGACGACCGTCTCTCTCGTTGCTGCCCTTTGTGCCGCGCCGGAACTCGCTTCCGCGTCGCCGACGACGCGCCCCGTGGAGCCGGACGGCGACGCGGATCGGCACGTGGCATCATGGCAGAACAATTCAGTGATCAATCGGCGGCCGGCCCGGAACAGCTTCGGCATTTGGGACGTTGTGGCCAACGACAACAATCAGGACGGACAGCTGATCCTCTCGATCTTCGATCAAGACTAGCTGTTCGATAAATTTGGCGCGCGACGCGGTCGCGACGCCAAACGATCGGCGGATATCTGCAAGGGCTGACGCTCCCTTGTGGGTAGACCCGAAGGAGACGCGGGGCTTCGGCCTCGCGTCTTTTTTTTGTGGCTACTCGCGTACGTCTAAAATTGCAGGTGAGTTCGTGAGCTCCCTGCAACCATCCTGCCGATCAGCTCGAAACATCTTCCAGTTACCGACATTGGTTCGTCTCTGAACTCTATTGCGAATACATCGCGATAACAGAACAAGGAGCTTTGAACGATGTTCAGGACATTTGAACTTACAGGCGTGGCGATCTCCCTGGCGCTGGTTCCGAGTCTGGCCGGCGCAGTTTCACTCAATATCGGCGGTGGCGGCGTCAGCCTGTCCACCGGCTCGGGCGGCTCCAGCAGCGGCGGCGTCCAGGCGAAGGTTGGCGGCGATGATCTGCTGGACGTGACGACCGGTTCGACCGGTACGACCAATGCCGCGACGGCCAACGTCAAACTGGGCAATGACGCAGAGCGCAACGGTGCCGTGGTCGATCTCTTCGGCGCCGACGGAGCGGTGGCCGATGTGGAGGCCGGTCTGGGTGCGCGCGGCGCCCTGCTGCCGGCCATTGGCGGGGATGGCGAAGATGATGTGACGGCCAGCCTCTTCGGCTCCGGCCAGGATGTCGGTCTCGATCTCTTTGGTACGGGCAGCACGGGTGGCGGTGATGACGGCGCGGATGGCGGTACCGGCGTCGGCTCCAATACGGGCGACGGCGCCGACGGCGTGCAGCCGGGCGCAACTGGAAAGGCGGTCCGGGTGGCGACGGCAGGTGCCGGAGGTGCCGGCGGCTGCTTCTCCCCCAATGATGCGCAGATCGCGCACCTTCTCGACCGGAATGCCTATTCGGCGCAGATCAGCGCCAGGCTGCAGGCCGTCGAGCAGGTGCAGATCGTGCCGATCAACCTCTGTGCGGGCGCCAGCAGCCGGGTGCAGGCGGCCCTCGCGGCTGATGCCAATATCGGCCGGTTGCAATCGGCGATTGCCGCCGATGCCGATCTCAGCGCCGCGCTGGAGCCGAGCTACCAGCCGAGCGATGTGCTGGCGGCGGACCAGTCCGGCGATGACCTGACGGTCTACGTCTACTAATGTTCTGCAAAGCAAGACGGCGCGATCCACGCGGGTCGCGCCGTTGGCGTGTCTATTCCGCCGGGGCAGGGGCCGGCGTGCCGTCGGCCGCATCGAGCTCGCGCTGCAGGCGGGCCTCCTCTTCGGCCTTGGGCTTGGAGAAGCGCGCCAGCAGCAGATAGGCAATCGGCGTCAGGAACAGCGTCGGCAGAGTGGCAAAGCCGAGCCCGCCAACCATCACCCAACCCAGCGCCGCACGCGCCTCCGAGCCGGCGCCGCCGGCAAGGATCAGCGGCACGCCGCCCAGGACCGTCGAGATCATGGTCATGATCACCGGCCGCAGGCGGATATTGGCCGAGTTCTCGATCGCCTCGCGCACCGTCTGGCCCCGGTCACGCAGCTGGTTGGCGAATTCGACGATCAGAATGCCGTTCTTGGCCATGATGCCGACGACCAGTATCAGCCCGATCTGGCTGTAGACATTGAGCGTCACCCCGGTGACGAACAGCGCGAACACCGCACAAGCCAGCCCGAAGGGCACTGTCGCCATGACGATGATGGCGCTCCAGACGCTTTCGAACTGCGCCGCCAGCACCAGCAGGATCACCACCAGCGCAAAGCCGAAGGTGATCAGCAGGCCCTGGTTGTTCTCGCCGATGGTCTGGGCCTCGGCCAGCGGGATGATGCCGGCGCCCTCGGGCAGGAAGGGCCGGGCGATGTCCAGCGCCTGGTTATAGGCGTCGCCGATGGCAAAGCCGTCGCTGAGGCTTGCCGTCACCTTGACGGCGCGGCGCTGCTGTTCGCGGCCCAGCGATGGCGCGATCGGCGCTTCCTCAATCGAGGCAATGGTGGACATCGGCACGTAGCGGCCATCGCTGGTGCGGATGAAGATCGACTCCAGGTCGCCGGGGTCATTGACCGGGCTGGAGGTCGAGAGCATCTGCACCGGGTAGCTCTGGTCGTTGATGAACACCGTGCCGACGTCCGAGCCGTCGATCATGGCCTGCATGGTGTTGGAGAGGCCATTGATATCGACGCCCAGCGCCGCCGCCTTGTCGCGGTCGACGGTGAGCGTCATCTGCGGCTGCGTGGTCTCGTAATTGACCGAGACGCGGCCCCATTTCTCGTCTTTTTCGAGTTCGGCCTTCACTTCCTCGGCCGCTGCGGCAAGCCGCTGGTAGTTGTCGCCGACAAGTCCGAACTGCAGCCCCGAACCGCCGCCGCGAATGCCCAGCGAGTTGGACTGGCCGATATTGGCGCGCACACCGGGGACATATTGCAGCATGTCCTGGATTTCGGTGGCGATCTGCTGCTGGCTGCGGCTGCGCTCTTCCCACGGCGCCAGCGTCATGACGATGAAGCCCGAACTGGTGCTCGAGCCGAAGCCGGAGATCGAGAAGACGCTCGTCGCCTCGCCGCTGTCGCGATAGGGCGTCAGCATGGTCTCGATCTTCTGCATCTGGGTGCGGGTGAAATCGAGGCTGACGGTATTGGGGGCCGACACGCGAATGAAGATGGCCGAGCGATCCTCGGCTGGCGTGAGTTCCTGGCGCAGCGTGCCGAAGATCTGCCAGGCCGAGAGGGCAAAGAGCAGCGAGATGACGATCACCACCAGCGGGAAATCCAGCGCCAGTCGCAACAGCCGGCCGTAGAAGCCGGCCAGCAGCGATCCGAAACGCTGGATGGCGTTGGGCTTGCGCTCGACATGCGGCTTGAGCAGGCGCGAGGCGAGCATCGGCGCCAGCGACAGCGCCACGATCGAGGAGAGAAACACTGCGATCGCCAGCGTGAAGCCGAATTCGCGGAACAGCCGCCCGGTCTGGCCGGGGAGGAAGGAGAGCGGGATGAACACCGCCGCCAGCGTCACCGTGGTGGCGATCACCGCAAAGAACACCTCCTGGGTGCCAAGCACGGCGGCTGCGCGCGGGCCGAGGCCCATGGATCGTCGTCGCGTGATGTTTTCGAGCACGACGATGCCGTCGTCGACGACGAGCCCGGTCGCCAGCACAAGCGCGAGCAATGTCAGGATGTTGAGCGAGAAGCCGAAAGCATAGATTCCGGCAACGGTGCCGATCAGCGCCACCGGCATGGTGATGGCGGGGATCAGCGTGGCGCGCCAGTCGAGCAGGAAGAGGAAGATGATGGCGACGACGCCGCACACGGCAATCAGCAGCGAGCGCTCGACCTCGTGAATGGCGCCGGAAATGAAGACGGAGTCGTCGGACGAGATGCGGACATTGACGCCGGGCGGGATTGAGCCTTCGAGGTCGGCCACCGCCTTCTTGATGCCTTCGGAGATCTGCACCGTATTGGATTGCGCCTGCCGCACGATGCCCAGCCCGATGCCGGACTTGCCGTCGCTGCGCAGGCCGCTGGTCGAGGAGGTGGGGCCGAAGACCACCGAGGCCACATCGCCGAGCTTGGTGCGGCCCTTGATGGTGAGGGCTTCCATCTCGGCGGGGGTGTTGACCTCGGCGACGGCGCGGATGGCAATGTTCTGGTTGGTGCCGTTGAGCGAACCGGCCGGGCTGTCGAAACCGATCGAAGACAGCGCACTGCGGATATCGGCGACGGTGAGGCCGAGGCTTGCCAGCTTCACCTGGTCGACATCGATCTGGAAGACGTTCTGCTGGCTGCCGTTGATCTGCACGTCGGCGACGCCGGGAACGGCCGCCAGCCGCTCGGCGATCACGTCTTCCACCAGCGTCGTGAGGGCGCCCTTGTCGAGCGTGTCGGAGGTGACCGCCAGCTGGATGATGGCCTGGGCGTCGGCGTCGGCCTTGATGATGGTGGGCGTGCCGGCGGAATCGGGCAGGCGGTTGGTGATCCGGCTGAGCGCATCACGGATGTCGGAGGTAGCGCTATCGAGGTTGGTGCTGTCGGAGAACGTCAGGGTGATGCGGCTGCGGCCGTAGGACGAACTGGACGAGAGCGAGGTAACGCCCTGCACACGGGCGACGGCGCCTTCCACCTCGGCGGTGATCTCGCGATCGACGGTTTCCGCCGAGGCGCCGCTGAACGTGGTGTTGATCGAGATCGTCGGCCGCTCGACGCTGGGCAGTTCGCGGACCTCGACGCCAAAAAAAGCCGCCAGACCGGCGACAATGATGAGGGCGTTGACGACGATGGTGAGGACCGGTCGCCTGACGAACAGGGCCGCCAGCACCCCGCCGCGTTCGTTTTGCGTCTGGATCGACATCAGCGGGCTCCCCTGGGTTCGGGTCGAGGGCAACGCCATTCCCATCCTCCCCCGCAAGGGGGGAGGTGCCGTTCCGTGTGGCGGGCACGATCATGCCAGAAGTTCAGGCGGACTCCCTCCCCCTTCCGGGGAGGGCTGGGGAGGGGGGTGAGGCCGACCGCGGTCACGACCCATTCCCCGACTGCGCCGGCCGCTGGCCACCCTGGCCACCGCCCGGCCGCTGGCCCTGCGGCCGCGTTCCGTCCGCAGGCGCCGCCTCTCCCGCAGGTTCTCCACCCGGGCGGCCGCCCTGACGTCCGTCGCCTGCCTCGGCCACCGCGCCGTCGAGCAGACTGACGCTGGCGCCTTCGCTGAGCTGCTGCACGCCTTCGATCACCACCTGGTCGGCCGGGCTCAGTTCGCCCTGCACCAGCACGCCGTCGGAATTGCGCTGGATGATCTCGACATTGACGCGCGTCACCTTGCCGTCGGCATAGCGCCAGAGATAGGCGCCGTCGGACGACCACTGGATGGCCAGCGGATCAACGCTGGGGAACTCCTCGCCGGGAAAACTCAGGGCGACCGAGAAGGACATGCCGGGGCGCAGGCGATTGTCGGGATTGGCCACTTCGGCCTGCACCTTGAGGGTGCGGCTGGCCGGATCGATGCGATTGTCGATGGCGCTGACCGTGCCCGGAATGGTGCGGCCGGGCAGGGCGACGGCCGATGTCTCTACGCCCATACCAGGGGCGATCAGACCGGAATAGCGTTCCGGCACCCAGAAGCTGATGACGATCCCGGAGGTGTCCTCGATGGTGGTGACCACGCTCTGCGCGCTCACCTGATTGCCGGCGCTGACCTGGAACAGTCCGACGGTGCCGGCGATCGGCGAGGTAATGGTGCGCCGGTCGAGCGCCAGCCTGGCGGTCTTGGTGGCCAGTTGGGCATTGGTGGCCGCCAGCTGGGCGGCATTGATCTGCACCGTCGTGGCGGAATTGGCCTTGGCCAGTTCCTGCGTCCGGCTCAGCGCTGCGTCGGCATCCTGCTGGGCGACGAGGGCGCGCTCGTAGGCGATCTGCTCGGCATCGGCGTCGAGCCGGCCGATGACGGCTCCGGCCTCGATCGATTGACCCGGCTGCACCAGCAGTTGTTCGAGCGTGCCGCTGGACGGCGCCATGACGGTGACCGACTGCTTGGCCGTGCCTTCGCCGATGGCAGTCAGGCTGTCATTGATGGTCGCTGTCTTTACCGGCGCGGTGAGCACGATCATCGTGCGGTTGCCACGGCCGCCGCGTCCGCCGGCGCCGCCACCGGCCGGGCGGTTGCCGGCCTGGGCTCCGCCTGTCGCCGGTGTGGCAGCCTCCGGCGTCGAGGCGGCAAATGCCGGCAAGGTGACCCCAAGCCCCTCGAGCGTCTGCGTCGCGCCGGGAACCAGGAACACATAGGCAGCTGCCGCTGCCACGAGGACGACAAACGAGATCAAAAGCTGCTTGAGCAACGCAAAATTTCCTAAATGAATCAGCCGGGACCAAAGATGCCGGTCACGCAGCCACTGGAAACTTAGCACCGGATCGGGCAAGCGCACCTTACAATCCGGTAACGTTTCCACGACGCTGCCGCTTGATTGCATCAAATGCGGGCATCTGTGGCATTTGCACGCAATGTGTGCAGATCGGTCTTGCGCCGGCGCCATAATCTGGTTTGATCGCCCCCGGTGCAAACAAACAAGAGACCAAGATGATCAACCGCAGACTGTTTTCGACCGGCGTTGCCGCGATCGCGGCGAGCCTTTTCCTCGCCGCCCCGGCCCTGGCGCAGACCGCCGTCAAGTTCACGCTGGACTGGAAATTCGAAGGCCCAGCCGCAGGCTTCCTGCTGGCGCTCGACAAGGGCTACTTCAAGGACGAAGGCCTCGACGTCACCATCGACATCGGCAACGGGTCGGTCGAGGCCATTCCGCGCGTCGCCACCGGCGCCTACCAGATGGGCTTCGGCGACATCAATTCGGTCATCAAATTCCTCGACGAAGACCCGACCCAGAAGGTCAAGGCCGTCATGATGGTCTATGACAAGCCGGTGTTTGCGGTCGTCGGCCGCAAGTCGCTGGGCATCACCTCCGATCCCAAGTCGCTCGAAGGCAAGAAGCTGGGTGCGCCGCCGCCCGATGGTGCGTTCGCGCAATGGGCCGCCTTCAAGGAGGTTGCCGGCATCGACGACAGCGGCATCACCATCGAGAGCATCGGCTTTCCGGTGCGCGAGCCGATGCTGGCCAAGGGCGAGGTCGATGCCGTCTTCGGCTTTGCCTTCTCGGTGATCCTCAATCTGAAGGCGCAGGGCGTGCCCGACGACGACATCGTGTCGATCCTCTTCGCCGATAACGGCCTTGGCCTCTACGGCAATGCCGTGCTGGTCAACGAGGACTTCGCCGAGGCCGATCCCGAGGCGGTCAAGGGCTTCCTCAAGGCCCTGGCCAAAGGCTTTGCCGAGGCCGTGGCCGATCCGGCCGCCGGTGTCGCCGCCGTTCTCGCGCATAACGAGACGCTCAACCCGGACATCGAACTCGAGCGGCTCACCATGGCCAACGAGATGAACATCAAGACCGACTATGTCGCCGAAAACGGCATGGGCGATGTCGACATGGCCAAGCTCGCCGCCTCGATCGAAACGCTCAAGACCTCGATGGGCCTGAAGGGCGCGATCACCGCCGAGGAAGTGTTCGACCCGCAATACCTGCCGGCCAAGGAAGACCGCATGCTGCCGTAACGGATATCCTCCCCGGCCCTCGTGGTTCGACAAGCTCACCATGAGGGCCTCATTTCTTCCAGCGCCAAAGTAGCCCTCATGGTGAGCTTGTCGAACCACGAGGGCGTGGCACGGAGATGCCTATGTCCCTCGTCACCATCGAAAATGTCGACATGCGCTATGGCGGCCCGTCGGGCACGCTGGCGGTCGAAAATCTGAACATGAAGGTCGAGCGCGGTGACTTCGTGGCAGTGGTCGGCCCCTCCGGCTGCGGCAAGTCCACGCTGATGAAGCTGGTGACCGGGCTGCACATTCCGCAGGAGGGCGTCGTCACCGTCGCCGGCAGCGAGGTGACCAAGCCGGTGTCGATCGTCGGCATGGCCTTCCAGAACCCGACCATGCTGCCCTGGCGCACGACGCTCGAGAACATCCTGCTGCCGCTCGAGATCGTCGAGAACCACCGGCACCGGCTGCGCGCCAACAAGGCCGACTACGTGGCGCAGGCCGAGGCGCTGCTCGACAAGGTCGGGCTCAAGGGCTTTGGCGACAAGTTTCCCTGGCAACTCTCGGGCGGCATGCAGCAGCGCGCCAATCTCTGCCGGGCGCTGATCCACCAGCCCGACCTCTTGATGCTCGACGAGCCGTTCGGCGCACTCGACGCCTTTACCCGCGAAGAGCTCTGGTGCGTCATCCGCGACCTGCATGCGGCGCGCGACGTGACCATCGTGCTGGTCACCCACGACTTGCGCGAGGCGGTATTCCTGGCCGACCGGATCTTCGTGATGAGTGCGCGACCTGGCCGGGTGATCGCCGAAAAGCCGGTGCCCTTCCAGCGCCCGCGAGACCTCGCGCTGATGTACGAACATGAATTCAACGAGATGGTGTACGAGTTGCGCGGCCAGATCGCCGAAGCACGGGTGACAGCATGACCGATATCTCGATCAAGTCCGTCCGCGCCCGCGCCGAGCCGGTGCGCATTCCGTGGCTGCGGCTGGCGCCCTGGCTCTACACCATCGCGCTCTTTGCCATCTGGGAAATCCTGGTGCGGGCCACCGGCGTCTCGCACACCATCCTGCCGGCACCCAGCCGGGTGTTCGAGGCGATCGTGCAGTACTGGAGCCCGATCTGGAAGAACTCGGTGCAGACGCTCTTTACCACCAGCGTCGGCTTCCTGATCGCGGTGGTTGCCGGCCTCGCCATCGGCCTGCTGGTGGGGTGGTCCAAGACCATCTATGCCGGGCTCTATCCGCTGATGATCGGCTTTAACGCCATCCCCAAGGTGGCGCTGGTGCCGATCCTCGTCATCTGGTGCGGCATCGGCACGGTGCCGGCCATCCTCACGGCCTTCCTGATCTCGTTCTTTCCTATCGTCGTCAACGTGGCGACGGGGCTTGCCACCATCGAACCGGAGACCGAGGACGTACTGCGGGCGCTGGGCGCCAGGAAGATGGATATCATGCTCAAAGTCGGCATCCCGCGCTCGATGCCCTACTTCTTCGGCTCGCTGAAGATCGCCATCACGCTCGCCTTTGTCGGCTCGGTCGTCAGCGAAACCGTGGCCTCGAACAACGGGCTGGGGCAGATGATGAGTCAGGCACAGAGCCAGTTCAACACGCCGCTGGTCTTTGCCGGGCTGATCATGCTCGCCATCGAAGGCATCGCCATGTACGCGCTGATGGCCTGGATCGAGAAGCGGTCCACCAGATGGGCGCATCGCTCGACGATGGGGAACTAGCCGAGTTCCTCTAGGTCTTGGACTCATAACTTCTGGTCCAGAGTGGGATTGAGGCGAGCAGAACGCTGGCGAGGAAGTTGCGGGCGAGCTTGTCGAATCGTGTGGCGACGCGACGGAAGTGTTTGAGTTTGCAGAAGAAGCGCTCGACCAGATTGCGTTCGCGATAGAGGCCCCGGTCAATGCTGCGCTGGACCCTGCGGTCTTTCTGTGTGGGGATGTGGGCACGGGCTCCCCGTGCCGCAGCCAGGTCGATGAGGACGCGAGCGTCATAGCCGCGGTCGGCAACAAGGTCGCGGGTGCGTGTAAGGCTCTCGATGAGGACGGCGGCGGCCTGCTTGTCGGAGGCTTGGCCGGGAGTGAGCATGATGCGGATCGGCAGGCCGACCACGGCATTGATTTTGGTGCTCAGTCCTCCACGAGACCGACCGATGGCGTGATCCGGGCCCCCTTTTTTCCGCCCGCGGCGTGCTGGTGTGCCCGGATGATCGAACTGTCGATCAGCGCCATCGACTGCGGCGAGCGCTCGGCGAGGGCTTCGAATATCCCGAGCCACACCCCGGCCTTGGCCCACCGGTTGTACCGGTTATAGGCGGTCGTATAGGGGCCGTAGCGCTCCGGCAGGTCGCGCCAGGGCGAGCCGGTGCGCAGCACATAGAAGATGGCGTTGATCACCCGTCGGTCATCGGTGCGCGGCACTCCGCGCGGCTTGTTGGGCAGGAGGGGCAGAATGATCCGCCACTCCGCATCGCTGAGATCAAATCGAGCCATCGCCACCTCCATTCAGGAGGTTGAATCAGCCTTCGTACTCAAAGGGAATCCCCTTTATGGGTACAGAACCTAGCCGCGCGGCGAGGATTTCGTGGCCGCCGGCGCGGCCATGGGCGACGGCATCCTCGCCCCTGTCGTCGCGCACCTGCGGATTGGCGCCGGAGAGCAGCAGCAGGTCGACAATCTCGATATCGCCGTGCCGGGCCGCCACATGCAGCGGCGTCAGGCCGCCGGCCTGCGGCTGGTCGGGCCGGGCGCCGGCCTGCAGCAGCTTTTCGACCATGTCGGCATTGCGCGTAGCGGTGGCGGCGTGCAGCGCCGCGACCCGCTGCGGGTTCTGCGCCGCCGCATTGACGTCACGGGTCAGCGGCAGCAGCAGGTCGAACATCTCGGGCCGGTTGAAAAAGGCTGCCAAGCCCAGCGGCGTGAAGCCGTCCGGCGCCAGAGTGTTGGCGTCCCAACCGCCATCGATGGCCTCGCGCAGCCGCGCCATATCGCCGAATATGACAGCATCGTACGGGTCGAGCTCCGCCAGCCGCGGGCGGATGAGCGCCGCGGCGGCCGGCTGGCCGACATAGAAGGCCCAGGCCAGCAGCGAGGCGCCCGAGGCGTGCCGCGACTGCGCCAGCTCCGGATCGGCGCCCAGCGCCGCCTCAAAATCCGCCAACTGTCCCAGTGCCAACAGATCGAAGATGTCGCTCATGCCGGAATTCATAGCACAACCGGCAAAGACGCATAGCGGCGACCTCAGCCCATACCCTGCCGGCGGGCGAGACTGGGCGGAGCGGCGTTGAAGCGGTTCCACGCGCGCCGCAGCTGGCGGCTGGAGCCGAAGCCGGCGCGTTCGGCAACGCGTTCCATGTCGAGGCGTGTTTCATTGAGCAGTTGGCGGGCGAGGGCGACCCGCAGCTTGTTGATATAGTCGGGCAGGCTCATGCCGCTATGCTCGTTGAAGAGTCGCGACAGATGCCGTGGACTGGCGATGGCGATGCGGGCCAGGGCCTCCAGCGTCCAGTCGGCGGCCGGGTTGGCGGTGATGGCGTCCTGCACCCGGTGGATGGCGGGATGGATGTGATTGCGGCCCTCGAGCCAGGGCGACAGCTGCGGGTCGGTGCCGGCGCGGCGCAGATAGACCACCAGAAAGCGCGCCACTGCCGCCGCCGCCGCCGGCCCCGCCTCGAGCGCGATGATGTGCAGCATCAGGTCGATGCCGGCCGTGATGCCGGCGCTGCTGAAGCGCTCGCCGTCTTCGACATAGAGCCGGTTCTCCAGCACTCTCGCCGTGGGCGCCAGTTCGGCCAGCAGGCCGCAATCGGTAAAGTGCGTGGTGCAGGCCCGGCCGTCGAGGAGACCCGCGCGTGCCGCCAGCAATGCGCCCGAGCAGATCGAGACGACGCGGATGCCGGGTCGCACCTTGGCCCGCAACCAGTCGACAACGCGGTCAGAGCCTTCCCGGAACGCCTCGATAGGGGCACCGTCCGCATGGCCGAGCACCGCTTCGGTGTCGCCGGAGAGCACCAGCATGGCGCCATCCGGCAGGGTTTCGGGCAGCTGGGCGATGCCGCTGAGGGTCAGGCCGATCGAACTGGTGACAGCGGGCAGGGCGCCGACGAACGAGACGTCGAAGACGACATCGGCCTGCACCTGGTTGGCCTTGCGCAGCGCCTCGATGGGGCCGGCGACGTCGAGCAGCAGCGTGTGCGCCGGCAGCACCACAAAGGTGGGGATGCGGCGCACGGGGTTGCTCATGCCGCCGCCTGCAGCCGATCCAGCGCTTCATCCACCGTGACGATGGTAGCGAAGCGACCGGACAGGGCCGCCGCGGTCCGCTCGGTGATCTCGGCCGGTGTCAGGACGCGACCGCGATATTCAAGTGGCATGGTCAGCGTTGCCTCGGCGACAAAATCCACCTGCCAGCCGAGATCGGAGGCATGACGGGCGGTGGTCTCGCAACACTGCTCGGTGCGGATGCCGGAGATGATCAGGCGCCGGATGCCCCGCTCGGTCAGCCAGACGTCGAGGCGGGTGCCGACGAGAGCGCTGTGTTGGGTCTTGAAGAACTCTGCATCCGGCGTCAGCGACAGTTCGGCCAACGGTCGCACAAAGCCAGAGGCCAGCGAAAAGATGCCCTCCGGCTCGAGGTGCAGCACGCGAACGATCGGGATACCCTGCGCCCGGGCGCCGTCGATCAGCGCTTGCTGCTTGCTCAGATAGAGTGCGTGGTCGGTCTCGTGCCAGTTCTGGCGCTGGCGGAAACTTTCCTGGGCATCGATGACGATGAGGGCAGTGTCGGACATTTTTGGTCACTCCGGTGTTGTACTATGACGTAAGGATAGCTGTTGTGTCGAGCGGTGCGAGACCTGCAGCGGACGAGTAGCGGACAAATAAGGACACAACTAATGGCCGACATGTCGCGGCGAGGTGAGGGCTAGGCCGGCGGCGCGATCATGCTAATGTCGCGCTTCGAGGAGATCCCATGACCATCGACGAAAAGCCGCGCGTTGTCGGCGGCGGTGCCAAAAAGCTGCTCTATACGGTCGAGACCATCCGCAAGATCGGGGTGGGCAAGGCGGCCAAGGCGCTGACGGCCAAGAATACCTGCAAGGCCTGCGCCTATGGCATGGGCGGCCAACATGGCGGCATGACCAACGAGCTGGGCGACTTCCCCTCGGTCTGCAACAAGTCGGTGCAGGCGCAGTCCACCGACATCCAGCCGGCCATCCCGCATGAGGCCTTCGAGCACCCGCTGACCGACCTGCAGCAGCTGACCGGCCGCGAGATGGAAAAACTCGGCCGGCTCAATACGCCGTTGTTCAAGCCGGCGGGCGCCGACCGCTACATGCCGATCTCCTGGGACTTTGCGATGTCACACGCCGCCGAAAAGCTGGCGGCGACGGCTCCGGCGCGGACCTTCTTCTACTCCTCGGGCCGCTCCTCGAACGAGGCGGGGTTCGTGTTCCAACTGCTGGCCCGGGCCTATGGCACCAACAATGTCAACAACTGCTCGTATTACTGCCACCAGGCGACCAGCGAGGGGCTCGCCACCACCATCGGCAAGGCCACCTCCAGCGTCGAATTGGCCGACCTGACAGGCGCCGACTGTATTTTCGTGATCGGCGCCAACCCGTCGTCGAACCATCCGCGCTTCATCCACATGCTCAAGGGCGTGCGCGACCGCGGCGGCGACGTCATCATCATCAATCCGGCCAGGGAACCGGGGCTGGTGAAATTTGCGGTGCCCAAGAGCCCCGGCTCGCTGCTGTCGGGCGGCACCGAGATTGCCTCGGATTATCTGCAGCCGAAAATCGGCTCGGATATCGCGCTGTTCAAAGGGCTGATGAAGGCCGTGCTGGCCATGGGCGCCGAGGACAAGGCCTTCATCGCCCAGCACACCACCGACTTTGACCAGCTCCGTGCCGACCTCGAGCAGTTGTCCTGGTCCGACATCACCGCGCTCTGCGGCATCGCGCAAGCCGATATCGAGCGGGTCGCGGCGCGCTATGCCGAGCGGCAGAACGTGGTGTTTGCCTGGGGCATGGGCATGACCCATCACCTGCACGGCGTCGAAAACGTCGAGGCCATCGCCAACCTGGCGCTCATCCGCGGCATGGCGGGCAAGCGCTTTGCCGGTCTGTTGCCGCTGCGCGGGCACTCCAACGTGCAGGGCATCGGCACCATCGGGGTCAAGCCGGTGGTCTCCGAGCAGGTTTTTGCCGCCATGGAGAAATCCTTCGGCATTACGCTGCCGCGCGACAGCGGCTTTGACACCATGGCCGCCATGCAGGCCGCCGAGCGCGGGAGCATCGACGCCGCCGTCATCATGGGCGGCAATCTCTGGGGCGCCACGCCCGATACCGATTTTGCCACCCGGGCGATGCAGGCCATCGGCTTCAAGCTGTTCCTCACCACGACGCTCAATCGCGGCCATGTGCACGGGCTGGGCGAGGGCGAAAGCCTCATCCTGCCGGTCACGGCGCGCGACGAGGAGTGGTCACCGACGACGCAGGAATCGATGTTCAATTTCGTCCGCCTGTCGGATGGCGGCATCAAGCGGCTGGACAATGTGCGCCCTGAAACGGTGATCCTCTCGGACCTGGCGCAGGCGCTGCTGCCGCAGAGCCCGATCCCGTTCAATCGATTCAAGGAACACGGCCAGGTCCGTGAAGCGATTGCGAAAATCGTTCCCGGCATGGAAGAGCTGGCGTCCATCGATGTGGCCAAGAAGGAGTTCCACATCAAGCACCGGGTGCTGCACACGCCCGCGTTCGGCACGCCCGATGGTCGCGCGCATTTCGTCGTCACGCCGACGCCGCGCCCGGCGACCGACCTGATGCTGGCGACGGTGCGCAGCGAAGGCCAGTTCAACACCATCATCTATGAAGAACACGACACCTATCGCAACGGGGCTCGCCGCGACGCCATCCTTCTGAGCCGCGCCGACATGCTGCGGTCGGGCGTCAAGGAGGGCGATCGCGTGGCGCTGGTCTCCGATGCCGGCCGCTATGAGGGGCGGGCGATGCGCTTCGACCTGCCGGCCGGTTCGGTGCTGGCCTATTTCCCGGAGGCCAATGTGCTGGTCGGCACAGCCGTTGATCCGCGCTCGAAGACGCCAGCCTTCAAGTCGGTGCCGGTGCGGCTCGAACGCCTGCATGCCGCATAGGCGGGATTGCCGCCTCCGGCCACTGCGCTAAGGTAGGTCCTCGGGGCAGGGGATGCGCGATTGAGCGAGGGCAATGAAGGCGGGGACAAGCCGAGCGATTTCCTTGAGCCGCCGGAGATCGACCGGCCCGGGGCGCGGGCCCGGACGCTGAACACCGCCATTGCTATGGCCGGTGTTGCCGCGGTGGTGTTCACCATCGGTGTGGTGGTGGGCTTTCCGCTGGCAACGTTCGGTGTCGAATTCCTCACCAACAATGCCGGCGTGGTTTTCGGGCTGCTGTTCGCCTTCTTCGTCCTGGTGCTGATCGTCGCCGGGGCGCTGATGATCTTTCGCCGCACCATCTGGCAGCGCCTGTTCAGGCGCGGCGAAATCGAGATGGAGCGCTTTGCCCGCCCGCTGGCCAATGTCGCCCGCTTCGCCGCGCTGCAAAAGGTCGCCGAAGCAACGGAATCGGCTCGCGATCTGGCCGAACTGGTGCTGGCCCGCTACGCCTGGGTCTCGACCCGGCGCTGGCTGATGGCGACCATCACCGCCTTCATCGCGGCGATTGCGGCGCTGGCCGGTTCGGCATTGCTGTTCCAGCAGAACCAGTTGCTGCGCACCCAGATCGGGCTGATGCAGGAGCAGAATACCCGCATCGCGGAACAGAACCGCTTCATCGAATCCCAGATCGAGCTGGGCGAGGCGCAGCGCTCTACCTCCATCGTGCCGGAAATCCTTGAAATCGGCTCACTGGTCGGCGGCGAGGTGCAGCGGTTGGGGGCGAGTGGCAATGCGTTCCCGGCGATTGCCGATCTCAGCCCGGCGCTGCGGGCGCGGATCGTCGCCGCCACCAACGCGGCGCGGCCCTATCGCTACCTGCGCACGCCGCTCACCGATATCGACGAGGCGCTGATCTCCAAATCGGGCCTGCTGCGCCGCACCGATCTGCCCGTCTCGGGGCTGGTGGCCAGTGAAATCGCTGCGCTGACCGGTGCGCCGCCACAATTCGAAGGCGAGCAGCGCGGTGTCATGTCGGACCGGCCGGTATCGCCGGAGCGCGGGCAACTGATCGCCACGCTGGCGACAGTGGGCATCAAGGATATCGGGGCGCTCAACTTTGCCGATTTCAGCTTCGCCGAGGTGCGCACCGCGGCACTGACCGGCATGCAGTTCGGCTTCGCGCTGATGCGCTTTGCCGATTTCGACCGTCAGACGCTGGTCGCCACGGCCTTTGACGGCGCCTATCTGGAACATGCGCGCTTCCGCAACGCCCGCATCAGCAGTTCGAGTTTTGTCGCCACGCTGCAGCCCTCGCTCAACCTGCTGCGACCGACCGAACTGGCCGGCACCGATTTTTCCGGCGCCATCCTCACCTCCACGCAGTTCACCGGCAGCCGCGGCTTTGGTCCGCGCTTCGATGGCGCGGTGCTGCACAAGGTGAGCTTTGCCAATGCCGAGATTGCCGGCGCCACCTTCCGCAAATCCATTCTGGGCACCGTGGATTTCACCGGCACCGGCCTCAAGAGCGTCGATTTCGACGGCGCCATCGTCTTTGCGCCGGACTTCCTCGACACCGTCGCCGCCCAGGCGATGCCCGAGACATTTGTCCGCGACCGGTTCAGCATCGAACTCATCGATGCCGAGGCCTTTGGCAGTCACCCGCGCTGGGGCGATGCCTGGCTCGATGGCCTCGAAGACGGGCAGGCTTACCGCATCACGCTGATCGAAGCGTTCGAGCAGGGGAGCAGTCCATGACGGGTTTTCCCAGCGAGACGTACGCGTTCCTCGCCGGCATTGCGGCGCACAACGAGAAGGCCTGGTTCGAGGCCAATCGCGACCTCTACGAGCGCGGCTATGTCGAGCCCTCCAAGGCGTTCGTGAGCGCTATCGGGCCGCGCCTCGCGCAGCTGTCGCCCGGCCTGCGGTTCGAACCGCGCATCAATGGCTCGATCATGCGGATCAATCGCGATGTGCGCTTTTCCAAGGACAAGCGACCCTACAAGGACCACCTCGATCTCTGGTTCTGGCATGGCGACAAGCGTAGCTGGGACACGCCGGGTTTCTGGTTCCGGCTGACGCCGGAGGGTGTGCATCTGGGGTCGGGGATGCATGGCTTTGGCAAGGAGCAGCTGGAGGCGTTTCGGCAGTCGGTGATCCACCCGCGCTCCGGCAAGGCGCTGCTCGCGGTGGTCGCGGCCATGCAGAAGGCCGGCTACGAGGTCGGCGGCAAGACCCGCAAGCTGGCGCCGCGCGGCTTCAGCACCGATGCCGACCGGGCCGGCCTCCTGCTCCACGACGGCCTCTACGCCGCCACCCGGCTGCCGCCCGACGCGGCGCGCGCCCCGGACTTTGTCGATGTCGTGCTCGGCCATTTCAAGGCCACAGCACCCGTCAACGACTGGCTGCTGGCAGAAGTCGTCGATTAGCCGACGGGGTAGGCGACGTAGCCGAAGTGCTGGTTGTCGGGCGACCACGAATTGACGTTGATCGTGCCCTGGCCGCCATTGAACGCCACCACGTCGCGGGTGCCGCTGCCGTCGGGCTTCATATAGCGCAGGATCACCGCCTTGTCGGGCGGGTGGCCCTGGGTGCCGGGCGGGTAGCTCAGGTAGACGATGTGGTTGCCGTCCGGCGAAAAGTGCGGGAACCAGTTCACCCGCTCGTCATGGGTCACCTGGGTCAGCTCCTAACCGTCGGCGCGCATCCTGAAGATCTGCGCGTGTCCCTTGGAGCCCTGCTCGGAGTTGAACCAGATCCACTCACCGTCGGGGCTGTATTCGGCGCCGTCATTGGGCACCAGTACGTCGGTCAGCGCCGTGTCGGCGCCGCCGGCAGCGGGGATCGTCCAGATATTGACCTTGCCCCAGGGGTTGCCGTCATGGGTGTTGACGCCGGTATAGACCAGCGTGCTGCCGTCGGGCGAGACGCCGTGCAGGTAATAGTGGTGGCGCTCCGGATGGGTGTTGGAAATGCGCAGTGGCGTGCCGCCGCTGACGGGCAGGGCATAGAGATGCCCGTCGTCGGAGCTGACATAGATGGTCTTGCCGTCGGGCGAGAGCACATGGTCGTTGTTGAGGTCGTGCAGATGGCCGGTGTCGATGCGCACCGGGTCGCTCTCCGATCCGTCTGCAGCCATGCGCCACAGCTCGCCGCCGGCATTGAAGATCAGGGTCTTGCCGTCGGGCGTCCAGTTGGGCGCCTCGATGATCTCGTCGGCGACCAGCAGCACCCGGCGGCCCGAACCGTCGGCGCGGATCACCGTCAGTTCCGAGCGCTGGCCGGGCAGCAGGCTGCGGCCGCGGCGGGCAAATTTCGGTTCTGCGCTCATCTGGGGCTCCCTCCCGTATTATCGTTCATACGTATGTCAGCCCGCCTCCCGCTATGCAAGTGGGCGGGCAAGTCCATGCCGCGTGTTGCCCTTGCAACCGGCATCCCCTAAATAGGCGTCAAATCCATTCCAGCGGCAGGAAGCAATCGCCTCATGGCACGCGAATTCATCTACCACATGCATGGCATGTCCAAGTCCTATGCGGGCGGCAAGAAGGTTCTGGACAACGTCCATCTGAGCTTTTACCCGGACGCCAAGATCGGCGTGCTCGGCCCCAACGGCTCGGGCAAGTCGACGCTGCTCAAGATCATGGCCGGCATCGATACCGAGTTCACCGGCGAAGCCTGGGCCTCCAAGGGCGCGCGCATCGGCTATCTGGCGCAGGAGCCCGAGCTCGACGAGCAGCTCAACGTGCTCGGCAACGTCATGATGGGCGTCAAGGAAAAGAAGGACATCGTCGACCGCTACAACGAGTTGATGATGAACTATTCCGACGAGACCGCCGACGAGGCGACCAAGCTCCAGGATATCATCGACAGCCAGGACCTGTGGGATCTCGAAAGCCAGGTCGAAGTGGCCATGGAAGCCCTGGGCTGTCCGCCGGCCGATGCCGACGTCACCAAGCTTTCGGGCGGCGAGCGCCGCCGCGTGGCGCTGTGCCAGCTGCTGCTGAGCAAGCCCGACCTGCTGCTGCTCGACGAACCGACCAACCATCTGGATGCCGAAACCACGGCCTGGCTGGAGCGGCACCTGCGCGAATTCGAGGGCGCGGTGCTGATCATCACCCATGACCGCTACTTCCTCGACAATGTCACCGGCTGGATTCTCGAGCTCGACCGGGGTCGCGGCGTTCCCTACGAGGGCAATTACTCGGCCTATCTCGAAGCCAAGGCCAAGCGCTTCGCGCAGGAGAAATCCGAGGACGCGGCGCGGGCCAAGGTGCTCGAGCGCGAGCGCGAATGGATGGGCCAGAGCCCGCAGGCGCGGCAGTCCAAGTCGAAGGCGCGCCTCAGGGCCTATGACGAACTGGTCAAGATCAACGACGCCCGCACCCAGTCGACGACGGCGCAGATCATCATCCCGCCGGGCGAGCGCCTCGGCCAGAACGTCATCACCGTCGAGGGGCTGAGCAAGTCGTTCGGCGACCGGCTGCTGATCGACAATCTCAGCTTCAAGCTGCCGCCGGGCGGCATTGTCGGCATCATCGGCCCGAACGGCGCCGGCAAGACCACGCTGTTCCGCATGCTCACCGGCCAGGAAAAGCCCGACAGCGGCGAGATCGCCGTCGCCGACAACGTCAACCTGGGCTATGTCGACCAGAGCCGCGACAGCCTCAACCCGAACAAGACGGTGTACGAGGAAATCTCGGGCGGCAACGAGATCCTGATGCTCGGCAAGCGCGAGATGAACGCCCGCGCCTATACCTCGACCTTCAACTTCAAGGGCACCGACCAGCAGCAGAAGGTCGGCAACCTGTCGGGCGGGCAGCGCAACCGCGTGCACCTCGCCAAGATGCTGAAGTCGGGCGCCAATGTGCTGCTGCTGGACGAGCCGACCAACGATCTCGACACCGAAACGCTCGCCGCGCTGGAAGAGGCGCTGGAGGAATTCGCCGGTTGCGCGGTGATCATCAGCCACGATCGCATGTTCCTCGATCGCCTCGCCACGCACATGCTGGCCTTCGAGGGCGACAGCCATGTCGAGTGGTTCGAGGGCAATTTCCAGGACTACGAACAGGACAAGATCCGCCGCCTCGGCGCCGACGCGATCAACCCCAAGCGGGCAACCTACAAGCCGCTGACGAGGTAGGGGCCCGCTAGGCGCCAGGAGGAGGACACATGGCCGACTGGTCGCCGAGCACGTACCTGAAATTCGAGAGCGAGCGGACCCGCCCGGCGCGGGATCTGCTCGCCCAGGTGCCGCTGCTGGCGCCGCGGCGCGTCGTCGACATGGGCTGCGGCCCCGGCAACTCCACCGAGCTGCTGGCCGAGCGCTACCCCGAGGCCGAACTCATCGGCCTCGATTCCTCCCCTGCCATGCTGGCCGAAGCCCGGACGCGCCTGCCAAGGGCCAGGTTCGCGGCCGCCGATGCCGCCGTGTGGGTGCCGGAGCCGGGCACCGATCTGGTGTTTGCCAATGCCATCTACCAGTGGATTCCCGATCACCTCGCGGTGCTGCCCAAAGTGCTGGCGGCGCTGGGGCAGGGCGGCGGCCTTGCCGTGCAGATGCCCGACAATCTGGGCGAGCCGACGCATCAGCTGATGCGCGAGGTCGCCGCCGAGGGACCGTGGGCGGCGCGTCTCGCCGATGCAGCGCGCCAAAAGCTGCCGCCGCCGCGCGTCTACTATGATGCGCTGTCGCCCTATGCGGCGCAGCTCGACATTTGGCACAGCGTCTACAATCACGTGCTCGCCAGCCCGGCCGCCGTGGTCGAGTGGGTCAAATCCACCGGCCTGCGGCCGTTCCTCGAACCGCTGGACGAGGCCGAACGCCTCGACTTTCTGGCGCGCTACGAGGCGCGCATCACCCAGGCCTATCCGCCTGCGGCCGATGGCAAGATCCTGCTGCGCTTTCCGCGGCTGTTCATTGTCGCCGTCCGCTCTGACGCCTGATCACGCCGACATTCCGGAGCCAGTATGAACGTTCTCACGCACGAAAATCCGCCGTCTGCTCTGACCACCGAGGCCGACGAGGCGATCTTTGCCGCGGCGCGCGAAACGCTCGAGGCGCCGCTGCCGCCCGAAGTCGAGACATCGGCCCCGGCCGGCACGCTGACCCGGCATCGGCATTTGGGCACCGGGGTCTATCCCGGCGTCGGCCGCGACTACTGGATCTATGCGCCCGCCGGGCGCGATCCGGCAAAGCCGGCGCCGCTGCTGGTGGTGCAGGATGCGCGGCTCTATCTCAGCGAGAGCTTTCAGGCGCCGGTGCTGCTCGATGCGCTGATCGCCGCCGGCGACATCCCGCCGACGGTCGCCATCTTCATCGAGCCGGGCGATCTGCCGGGCGAGGCCGAGGGCAGCCGCGGCAACCGCAGTTTCGAGTACGACTCGCTGACCGACGCCTATCCGCGCTTCCTGCTCGAAGAGCTGCTGCCCGAGGCGCTCAAGGGCATCAATGTTTCCGAAGACCCGGCCGAACGCGCCATCTGCGGCATGAGTTCGGGCGGCATCTGCGCCTTCAACGCCGCCTGGGAGCGTCCCGACGCCTTCGGCAACGTGATCAGCCATGTCGGCAGCTTCACCAATATCCGTGGCGGCCACGTCTATCCCTCGCGGGTCCGCGCGGCCGACGCCAAGCCGATCCGGGTCTTCCTGCAGGGCGGGGTGCAGGACCTCGACCGGCCCGCCGGGCACTGGCCGACCGCCAATTTCGACATGGCCGCGGCCCTCCGCCTCAAGGGCTACGACTACCGCTTCGAGTTCGGTCCCGGCGCCCACAACCTGACCCACGGCGCCGCCATCTTCCCCGCCACCATGCGCTGGATGTGGCGGACGTAGGGTTCGCGCGACGACAACTGTTCCAAGCACGGGACTAGTTTTGGGGGCAGGAAGGGCGGGCGGTCCCTAGGTGGGCGGTTCGAAAGGAGCGATCGGCAAAGCAGTTGCGCCCCTTCCGTTCCCTCGAGCCCTCATCCTGAGCTTCGTCGAAGGACGAGGGCGGTACTCGCCGATGCCCGAACGGTGTTTAACCCCAATACGTCGCCTGTCTAAAAGCTATGTAAGCAGTAGCCGAACCAGCATTCAGCGCTACTGCGACGCTTTTGTATCGGGGTTTGTCCTCAGCGCTGATCGGCGACTCAAAAACGACGAAGTGCATGTCCTCCGGTTCGACGATAAAAGTCAGATCGTCACTTTTGACCGGTGACCAGTCACCTAAGCCGCATCGGGGACATTCGTCATCGCAACAGCACTCGTCCTCCCAATCGGCGCCACAGCTGTCGCAGTGATAGTGGTTACGGAACCATGCCATGTTCCCGCCTCCTCCTCCCGTGTGGGCACCACGCGTCAGTGCTTGAGACCTAGTGCTTCGACGCACTCACCACGAGGTTGCTCGGACTGGATTCCGAAGCCGGTAGCGACCGCGCCCTATAAACTCAAGATAGCCGCTGTCACGCAATACTTGAAGCTGTTGTCTGATCTTAGGCCGAACATTGTTGTTGTTCGGATATGTTGTGCTCAGGTGCCGCTCGTGCCGGTAAACGTCATCCAGGTCGAACTCTGCCCTGCCGATTTTCTCGACTACCTTCATTACCTCGATGAGCCAGCCGCGTGCCTCTAGGCCTTTCTCTTCAAGAAAGACGGTCTCCCTCCACTTGGCCAAGACGTCGTCCTTTGGAATGGCAACGCCGTCCTGCAGGATGAAAATCCGTCCAGCGGCCGGCACATTCTTGATCAGAATGTTCGATCCGACCCAACCAGCGCGTCTAGCGGTCGCCTTCAAGGGTGGACGTTTCTGGATGATACTAGGAACAAAGAAGTGTTTTGGAACGATGCAGACGTTACGTACTTCCCTGGACGCGAGATTGTAGTTCAGCAGCAGCAGGTTGGGGTTGGTCGCAGAACTCAGTCGCGCGATTTTCGTCTCATATGCACCATCGGCAACGCTCCCGCCGAAGCTATGACCCTTCTTGCTCTTGACCTCAAACTGGTCCGAGCAATCTGAACATGTGAAGTCGGCGACCGGACTATTGTTTGGCAACTGTGTCAGACGTGCGTTCCCACAGTTCGGACAGAACATCCAGTCTGCGACCCAGCGTTCTGTCCAGACACGCGCCTGTTGTGAGCCACTGTAATACGCTGTCTGCGATTCTTCGAACCCAAGCCTCATTGGCTATGGTAGCGAGTGGAAACGTAAGGCGCCAGATCACGGACGGAGAAACCTCAGATGACCGATACGCGTCGCCTCAAGGGCTACGACTACCGTTTCGAGTTCGGCCCCGGCGCCCACAACCTGACCCACGGCGCCGCCATCTTCCCCGCCACCATGCGCTGGATGTGGCGGACGTAGTTCCGGCGGGCGGCAGCCTCAGAGGCCGGACCGCGCCAGCAGGTCGTCGGGATAGCGCGCGCCGGTGATCTGGATGCTGGCGGTTTCGATCTCTGCCAGGTCTCCGGCCGTCAGGCGCACCGACAGGGCGCCGATGTTTTCCTCGAAACGCTCGAGCTTGCGGGTGCCGAACAGCGGCACGATCCAGGGCTTCTGCGCCAGCAGCCAGGCAAGGGCGATCTGCGCCGGGGTGGCGCCATGCCGCTCGCCGATGCGGCGGATGAGGTCGATCAGCGCCAGGTTGGCGGAGCGGGCCGCCTCGGCAAAGCGCGGAATGCGGCTGCGCAGGTCATTGGCGGCAAACTGCGTGCCGGTATCGATCTTGCCGGTCAGAAAGCCCTTGCCCAGCGGGCTGAACGGCACCAGCCCGATGCCCAGTTCGGCCAGAACCGGCAGGATGTCCTGCTCGGGTTCGCGCGTCCACAGCGAGTACTCGCTCTGCAGGGCTGCCACCGGCTGGACCGCATGCGCGCGGCGGATCGACGTCGCGCCCGCTTCCGACAGGCCGAAATGGCGGACCTTGCCTTCGGCGATGAGGTCGCGAACCGTTCCGGCGACATCCTCCATCGGCACGTCCGGGTCGACGCGGTGCTGGTAGTAGAGGTCGATATAGTCGGTGCGCAGCCGCTTCAGGCTCCCCTCGATGGCGCGGCGGATCTGCTCCGGCCGGCTGTTGACGCCGCCCCGGTGCTCGCCCGTGTTCTGGTCGATGTCCCAGCCGAACTTGGTGGCGAGGATCACCTTGTCGCGCATCCCCGCGAAGGCCTCGCCGACCATTTCCTCGTTGGTCCACGGACCATAGACTTCGGCCGTGTCGAAGAAATCCATACCCAGTCCGACCGCCTGACGCAGCAGGTCGATCATCTGGGCGCGGTCGGGGATGTCGCGCGACTTGCCGTATCCCATGCCCCCCAGCGACAGGGCCGAGACCTCAAGTCCCTGTCCAAGCGTGCGTCTATCCATGTTCTTGCTCCATTTGCTGTTTCAGGCCTCGGTCGGTTCGGTGACGGCAGGGGCTGCGCGTCCCGCGATGGCCGTCACGGCCATGACGAGCGCGCCGAGGAAGCAGATTGCACCGGCCGCTGCCAGCACGCTGGCGTAGCCGGCTGCCGCCAGCAGCGCCAGCAGTCCCGCGGCCGTGAGGGTGGAGACCACCGTCATCACGTCGAGCAGCGAGGTCGACAGGCCGATCCGGCCCTTGATGGTATCCTGCATGTAGCTGATGGTCAGGCTCAGCAATGCACCGGTCGAAATGGCGTTGAGCACCTGCAGCCAGAGGATCTCGGCGACCGATCCGGCAAAGAACAGCAGGCCCAGATAGAGCGCAAAGATCAGCGCGTTGAAGGCGACGATGCTCTCGGTCGAGAGACGCGTTGCCAGGTATCCCCAGGCAAGCATACAGGGGACCTCGAGGCTGGCGGCGAGAGCGGCGGTGTAGCCGACATCGGCCAGCGAGCCGCCATAGTCGTTGAGGATGGCCAGCGGCAGCACGGTCAAATGCGTCGCCATGGCGATGCGAACCAGCGCGATGGCGCCGATCCCCGCGAGCCGCCAGACGGGCAGCGGCGCGGCCGGCGCGTCACCCGCGGACTGCCGCGGTGGCGGCGCCACGCGGGTGCCGCTGTCGAGAAACAGCAGACCGTAGCAGAGGGCGCAGGCGAGGTAACCCAAGGCCGCGAGGCCGAAGACGTCGAAAACCGAGTAGGTGCTGGCGATCCAGCCGGCCAGCGGCGGCATGACGACCCAGGCGGCCGAGAACACGGTGCGCAGCGCCGACATGCGGAACACTGATTTGGCTGGATCGCGGCGGTCGAACATGGTGCGTGACCAGGCGAGGCTTTGTGAGAACAGGGCGCTGCCCAGCGGCATGATGCAGCAGAAGGCGATGACATAGACCAGTTGCGTGGGCAGCAGATAGATCATGCCGAAGGCCAGCGCGCCCAGCCCGGCGCAGAAGACGATAAGGACGCGGCGATCGGGCAGGCGGTCGGAAATGAGGCCGAGCAGCACAGAGCCGGCAGCGGCGCCGAGCGCGCTCACCACCATCACGAGGGCATAGGCCTGGTTGGACATGCCAAGGCCCTCCACCGCGACCACGGCGCGATAAGGGGCGGTGGCCGCGGTCACCACGCCGATCAGCAGCATGCCGGCAAACGCGATGAGCATCGCCGATCTGCCGCCTTGCCCGCGCTGCCATGATCGTCCTGCGCCCACCTTGTCGTCCGTCCCTTCGCTGCCCTGGACATGGGTTTAGCCTTTGCGCAGGCGGTAGATTATCCTCTATAATCTTGATGCGGTTGTGAGTGGAGCTCATCAATGGTCAGGCGGTCGCTCGATGACATGCAGGCGTTTCTGGCCGTGGCGCGGGAGCGCAGCTTTACCCGCGCGGCCGCGCAGGTCGGCGTCACACCCTCGGCGCTGAGCCACACCATCAAGCAGCTCGAGCAGCGGCTGGGGCTGCGTCTTCTGGCGCGCACCACGCGGAGCGTGTCGCCGACGGAAGCGGGCGAACGGCTGCTGCGCACCGTCGGGCCGCGGCTCGATGAGATCGAGGCCGAAATCGAGGGTTTGAGCGAGTTGCGCGACCGTCCGGCCGGCACCATCCGCATCTCGTGCGGCGACTCGGTGGTCGAAACCGTGTTCCGGCCGATGCTGGGGGACTTCCTCCGCCGGTACCCTGACATCAGCGTCGAGTTCGCCATCGCCAACGGCTTCGTCGACATCGTCGAACAACGCCTCGATGCCGGCGTGCGCCTCGGAGAGTCGCTCTCCAAGGACATGATCGCGGTGCGTATCGGCCCCGACTGGCGCTTCACGGTGGTCGGTTCGCCGGACTATTTCGTCCGCCATCCCAAGCCGCTCAGGCCGCAGGACCTGACGGCCCACAACTGCATCAACCTGCGGCTGAGCACGGCGGGCAATCTCTATGCGTGGGAATTCGCCAAGGATGGCCGGCAGTTGGCCGTGCGGGTCGAGGGACAGCTCGCCTTCAACAGTGTTCTGCCGATCCTGGGTGCCGCACTGGACGGGGTGGGGCTGGGCTTTGTGCCGGAGTCCATGACGCGCGAGCACATCGCGAGGGGGGAGCTGGTCGAGGTGCTCGCAGACTGGTCGCCGAACTGGCAGGGCTACCATCTCTACTACCCCAACCGCCGCCAGCCCTCACCGGCCTTTACCGCGCTTGTCGAGGCCCTGCGATATCGGGAAGGCGGCTGATCCGGAGCCGGTCACGTTGGCAATCGGGCTACGCAGATGCTATTGCGGCGCCGACGGCAAAGGAGCTTTCAGATGCCAACTCCCTTCGAGATCGAATTCGACGGTGCGCTGATCCGCGGCGAGTCGGCGGGTTTTGGCCTGCCGGTGGTGTTTCTGCATGCGGGGGTCGCCGACCGGCGGCAGTGGGCCGAGCAGATGCGCGAGCTGGAGGCCGAGGGCTTTTACGTCATTTCCTATGACCGGCGCGGCCATGGCGAGACCGAGAGCGAGGATGTGCCGTTCAATCACGTCGTTGACCTGGAGGCCGTACTCGACCGGCTGGGGCTCAATGCTGCCGTGCTGGTGGGCAATTCGCTGGGCGGCGGCATCGCCATCGACTTTGCCATCGAGCATCCCGACCGGATCGCCGCGCTGGTGCTGATCGGCACCGCCATCACCGGCTTTGATGGCGAGGACTATCCCGAGGACCTGGCGGCGCTCGAAGACACGCTGGAATATGCGCTGTCGCGCAGCAGTATCGAGCAGGCCAATCGCATCGAGGCCCATATGTGGCTCGACGGGCCGCTGGCCGACGATGGCCGGGTCGACGGCCCGGCGCGCGAGCTGTTCCTTGACATGAACCGCAAGCGCCGCGAGCACGCGGCCCTGACCCACGAGGAGCACCCCGATGTGGCCGTCGATCACCTTGACCTCATTAAGGTGCCGACGCTGCTGCTGCTCGGCGCGCTCGACTATCCTGACGTGGCCGATGCCCACGAATTGCTCGAGGACGAGATCGAGGACAGTTTTGCCCTGACGCTCGAGGACACGGCACATCTGCCCAGCATCGAGCGCCCCGACCTCGTCAACCCGCTGCTGCTCGAATTTCTCGATGCGCTGCAGGGTGAAGTCGTCGACAGCTGAGGTCGCCATCGGGCATCCGGACCGGACCGGATGCGTGCGGGTTGTCGCTGCTGGCGACCCGAGGATCGAGTAGCACAGCGCGCCGGACGCGTGGTAACCCTCCGCCATGATCGACGAATTCGAAATCGAACTGGGCGATGCCCTGATCACCGGCGCCGAAGCCGGCGAGGGGCTTCCCGTGGTCTTCCTGCATGCCGGCGTCTGCGACCACCGCATGTGGCACGCGCAGATGGAGGCGGTGGCCAGTGCCGGCTACCACGCCGTGGCCTATGACCGGCGCGGCTATGGCGACACCAGTTCACCCGACGAGGTTTTCAGCCATGTCGAGGATCTCGAAGCGGTGCTCGATGCGCTCGATATCCACGCCGCGGTGCTGGTCGGTTGTTCTCTGGGCGGCGGGGTGGCGATCGATTTCGCGCTGGCGCATCCGGGCCGCACCATCGGGCTGGTGCTGGTCGGCACCTCGATCACCGGCTCCTCGTCCTTTGTCAGCGACCTCGAGCAGCCGCTGGTGATGGCAGAGGAAGATGCCGAGGACCGCGGCGATCTCGACATGCTCAACAAGGTGCAGGCGCATGCCTGGCTCGATGGTCCGCGCAGCCAGAACGGCCGCGTCTGGGGCGCGGCGCGGGAGCTCTTTCTCGACATGAATGGCAAGGTGCTGCGCCATCCCCGGCTCAGCCGCGAGGAGCAGCGTGCGCCGGCGCTCGAGCGGTTGGGGTCGATCAACGCGCCGGCGCTGCTGATCGTCGGCGATCTCGATTTCACCTATATCCTGCAGCGCCACGAGGATGCGTCCGAGGCGCTGCCCAATGCCTTTGCCGTGGTGCTGGAAGGCACCGCGCACATTCCCAATCTCGAGCGCGCGGATCTTTTCGATCCGCTGCTGCTCGAGTTCCTGGAGGCGGTGACGGCCTGACGCGGGTCAGAGCGCCAGCATGGTTTCGAAGTGCTTCTGCAGCTGCGGCTGCGGCACGTTGGTCAGGTCCTTGGGCAGTTCGGCCATCACCGTCTGCCTGACCTTGTCGCTGAGCTCGGGGCGGATATCGCCAAGCGCTGCCGGCGCGGCGGCGATGATCAGCCGGTCGAAACGACCCGCCTGATGCAGCTCATCCAGCCGCTCGGCGAGGGTCTTGACGAAACGGGCTTCGCGCAGCTTGACCGGATCGCTCTGCTCCATCCCCGACTTGGCCGGGCCCGCGCCGTCGTACTGGCGACCGGGCCGGTCGCTGTTGATGTCCTGGGCGCGCAGCGGCTGCTGCTCGAAATGCAGCCCCTTGACCGCTGCCAGTCCCTTGCCCGGCCCGCCATTTTCAAAAAGCTGGGCTTGGGCACCGTCGGCGATGAGTATCCAGGTGATCGTCGCTTTCATGTGGAGTTCCTCTGGTTGGCGGGGAAAGAGTGTGCGGAAAACGGACAACGCGCGACGCCACAATAGGTTGGCCATTCGTGACGCCCTTGAGCGGGATCAATTATTCTGATTGGTCGGGCTGAAGTGTGGCTGCTAAAGACAGCGTTATCCTCAGACCGGCCGTTCGGCCCGGAGTATGCAATTGGCCCCCGCGCCCAGCCTTCCATTGACCGATGAGCAGCAGCGGCTGCGCAGCGGCCTCACCTCCGGACTCGTCGCCTATCTGCTCTGGGGCTTCCTGCCATTGCTGTTCAAGCTGGTCGAGGACGTCGGCTCGGTCGGCGTGGTGGCCGAGCGCACCTTCTGGTCGCTGCTGTTTGTCGGCGCCATCCTGCTGGTGACGCGCCGCTTCGGCGAAGCGCGGGCCGCCCTGCGCGATCTCAAGACCGTGCGGGCGATGGCGCTGTCGGCGCTGCTGCTGGCAACCAACTGGCTGATCTTCGTCTGGGCGGTGGAAACCGGGCAGGTGCTGGAAGCCAGCTTCGGCTATTTCATCAATCCGATGATCAACGTCGCCATCGGCATGATCTTTCTGGGCGAGCGGCAGAAGCGGCTGCAGAGCGTCGGCATCGGCATTGCCGTGCTGGCGCTGGTGATCCAGACCATCGGGCTGGGCCGCATTCCCTATATCTCGCTGAGCCTCGCGGTCACGTTCGCGCTCTACGGCTATGTGCGAAAGACCGCCAAGGTGGCGGCGACGGCGGGCATGTTCGTCGAGACGCTGCTGCTGGCGCCGCTGGCCGTCGGCTACCTCGTCTACACCTTTGTCTCCAGCGGGCCGGGACTGCATGCCGATCCCACCATTGCCATCCTGCTGATCCTCACCGGGCCGGCCACTGCCGTGCCGCTGCTGCTGTTCAATTTCGCGGTGCAGCGCCTCAGGCTCACCACCATCGGCATGCTGCAATATATCGCGCCATCGATCGCCTTCATTCTCGCCATCACGGTGTTCGGCGAACACATCAATCTGATGCGTGTCCTCAGTTTCGTGCTGATCTGGCTGTCGCTGGTGGTGTTTACGCTCGGCTCGGTGACGCTGCGGCCACGTCCCCAGGGCTGACGCTCGGGGCGTGACGCAGGCGGCGAATGCTGGCTGCGATGGCGCCGAACGTCTCGGCAAAGGGCGCCGACTCACGCCAGCAGAGGGAGAGCTGCCGGCGGGCGCCGGGCGCTGCCAGCGGGTGCACGCGGATGCGCTCGGACACTTCCTTCTGCAGCGCGATTTCGGGCAGCAGGGTGACGCCCTGGCCGTTGGCGACGAACTCGACAATGGTTGACAGCGACGTGGCGGCGAAGGTGCGTCGCGTCGCTTCGCTGTCGAGCGCACAGGCAGCGATGGCCTGGTCGCGGAAGCAGTGGCCCTCGTCGAGCAGGAGCATGCGGTGGCGGTCGATGCCGGCCAGCGTCACCGGCCCGTCACGGGCCTCGGCGGCGCTGGTGGCGAGCACGAAGCTGTCGGTGAACAGTGGCTCCAGCGTCAGCCGCGGCCCGCCTTCCGGGGGCTGGCTGGCGATCAGCGCCAGATCGAGTTCGCCTTCGGCGATGCAGTCGAGCAGGGCGTCGGTGCGGCTCTCGGTGACCGTCAGCTCGAGCTCTGGCAGGTCCTCGCGCAGCACAACAAAGATGCTGGGCAGCAGGTAGGGGGCAACGGTCGGAATGACGCCGAGGCGCAGCGGACGCAGCAGTTCGCCGCTCTGTCGGCTGGCAAAGGCATCGACCGCATCGGCGCTCTCGATGGCTTTTTGCGCCAGATCAATGAAATCGCGCCCGTAGGGGGTCAGGGTGACGCCTCGCTTGAGACGATCGAACAGGGTTGTGCCACAGTGCGCCTCGAGGGCCATGATCTGCTGGGAGAGGGCCGGCTGGGAGACAGCGCACAGTTCAGCCGCCCGGCCGAAGTGGCCGGTGCGGGCCACTGCGACGGCGTAGCGCATTTGCCGGAGTGAGATCTGCACGATAAGTTCTTCCTATCAAGGGAGAAAGATATAGCAATTTGCCTAATGGGAGTCACCCTCCTATAAGGCCCCGAAAGTGACCCACATTCGCGGAGGTAGGGATGTCCACCAAGCTAGAAGACGTTAACGACAGTTCGGCCAAATGCCCGGTCATGCATGGTGGAATGACGGCCACCGGCGTGTCGAACATGGACTGGTGGCCGAACGGCCTCAACCTCGACATCCTGCATCAGCACGACACCAAGACCAACCCGATGGGCAAGGGCTTCAACTATCGCGAAGAGCTGAAAAAGCTCGACGTCGAGGCGCTGAAGGCCGACCTGCGCGCGCTGATGACCGAAAGCCAGGACTGGTGGCCGGCCGACTGGGGAAACTATGCCGGCCTGATGGTCCGCATGGCCTGGCACTCGGCCGGCTCGTACCGCCTGGCCGATGGTCGCGGCGGCGGCGGCACCGGCAACCAGCGTTTCGCTCCGCTCAATTCCTGGCCGGACAATGTCAACCTCGACAAGGCGCGCCGGCTGCTGTGGCCGATCAAGAAGAAGTACGGCAACAAGGTCTCCTGGGCCGACCTGATGATCCTGGCGGGCAACATGGCCTATGAGGCCACCGGCCTCAAAACCTTCGGCTTTGCCTTCGGCCGCGAGGATATCTGGCATCCCGAGATCGACATCTACTGGGGTGCTGAAAAGGAATGGCTGGCGCCCAGCGATAACCGGTATGAGAACGTCGAAAACCCGGCGACGATGGAAAACCCGCTGGCCGCCGTGCAGATGGGCCTGATCTACGTCAATCCCGAAGGGGTGAACGGCAAGTCCGATCCGCTCAAGACGGCGGCGCAGGTGCGGGAAACCTTCGCCCGCATGGCCATGAACGACGAGGAAACCGTTGCCCTGACGGCCGGTGGCCACACCATCGGCAAGACTCATGGCAATGGCAGCGCCGAGGCTTTGGGCCCCGAACCCGAGGCAGCCGACGTCGCCGAGCAGGGCATGGGCTGGAGCAACCCGAACATGGGCGGCAAGGCCAGCAGGGCCGTGTCGTCGGGACTAGAAGGCGCCTGGACGAGCGAGCCGACCAAGTTCGACATGGGCTTTTTCGATATGCTTTTCGGCCATGACTGGGAGCAGCGCAAATCGCCCGCCGGCGCCTCGCAGTGGGAACCGGTGAACATCCGCGAAGAGGACCGGCCGGTCGACGCGAGCGATCCCTCGATCCGTCACAATCCGATGATGACGGATGCCGACATGGCGATGAAGGTGGACCCGATCTACAACGCCATCTGCCAGAAGTTCATGGCCGACCCGGCCTATTTCAGGGACACCTTCGCGCGCGCCTGGTTCAAGCTGACCCACCGCGACATGGGACCGAAGGTCCGCTATCTGGGTCCGGATGTGCCGCAGGAAGACCTGATCTGGCAGGATCCGGTCCCGGCCGGCGCCACCGGCTACGACGTCAACGCGGTGAAGGCCCGCATCGCGGCGAGCGGCCTTAGCCGGTCCGAGATGATTGCCACCGCCTGGGACAGCGCCCGCACCTTCCGCGGGTCGGACATGCGTGGCGGCGCCAACGGGGCCCGCATCCGGCTGGCGCCGCAGAAGGACTGGGAGGGCAACGAGCCCGCCCGGCTGGCCAAGGTACTTGCCGTGCTTGAGCCGATTGCCGCCGAGACCGGTGCGAGCCTCGCCGACGTCATCGTGCTGGCGGGCAATGTCGGCGTCGAGCAGGCGGCCAGTGCCGCCGGCTACGCCATCGAGGTGCCGTTTGCGCCGGGGCGCGGCGATGCCACCGCCGAAATGACCGATGCGGACTCGTTCGCGGCGCTGGAGCCCATTCATGACAGCTATCGCAACTGGCTCAAGCAGGACTATGTCGTCAGCCCCGAAGAGCTGATGCTCGACCGGACCCAGCTGATGGGCCTGACGGCGCATGAAATGACCGTTCTGGTCGGCGGCATGCGGGTCATGGGCACCAATCACGGCGGCACCCGGCACGGCGTCTTCACCGATCGGGAAGGCGCCCTGAGCAACGACTTCTTCGTCAATCTGACCGATATGGCCAACACCTGGACCGCAGCCGGCAACGGTGTCTACGAGATCCGCGACCGCAAGACCGGCGCCGTCAAGTGGACCGCAACGCGCATCGACCTGGTGTTCGGCTCGAACTCCATCCTGCGCTCCTATGCCGAGGTCTACGCCCAGGACGACAGCCAGGAAAAGTTCGTGCGCGACTTCATCGCCGCCTGGACCAAGGTGATGAACGCCGACCGTTTCGACCTGGTTGCGAACTGAACTTTCATGCGGGGCCGCTCCGGTGGCCCCGCATTCTTAGCGCGCGGTGAGCGCATTCGATAAAATTTGCATCGAATGCCGCCGCATACCTTCAGACGACACACGCATCTTGCAAGGCACGGTCTCATCCCAGTCACGGCAGAACGCCGAAGGGGAAGTTACATGCTTGAGATGGATGAAGGTGCCCGGGCCTTTTCGACCTTCCGGGTCCTGAATGGCGACGCCAATGTGGCCGAGCGCGACCAGCTCTTCCGCAATATGGCTCAGCTCTATTCCTATGTTTCGGATCGCTGCGACGACGAGCAGGTCTCGCAGTATGACGAAGTGCTCTGCCAGCTGGCCGAACTGGTGGAAGTCGAGGCCCGGTCTCACGTGGCCAAGCTTCTGGCGCCACTCGAACGCGCACCGGGCAATGTGGTGGTCCGGCTGGCCAACGACACCATCGAAGTGGCGGCGCCGCTGCTCGAATTTTCCAACGTACTCAGCGATGACGATCTGATCGATATCATCAGCAGCCGCACCGAGGCGCACCGCGTGGCCATTGCCGGGCGCTCCGTCGTGCCGGCCCGGGTGGGCGATGCGATTGTCGAACATGGCGGTTCGTCCTCCGTGGTCCGGCTGGTGCGCAACCCTAATGCCGAACTTGCGCCGGCAACCGTCGAACGCCTGGTGGAGCGGGCCAGCCACGATGCCGAGATCGCCGCCGACTTGCGCGGCCGCTCCGACATCGACTGGAAGGGCCTGCGGGGCGAGATCCATGAGGCCGGCGACAAGGTGCTGCAGTCGGTCTCCGAGATCGAGCCCAATCTCGATCCGGTGACCATCGGCAAGATCAGTTCGGTGGTCTACAACCGCATGAAGAACCGGGCCGGCTTTTCCAGCCAGGAATGGCGCGTTGCCTACAACCAGGTGAAGGCGCTGGCCGATCGCCGGCAGCTCGATACCAAGGCGCTGGTGCGATTTGCCCGCTTCGGCTACGGCCACCACAGCGCCGCGGCGCTGACGGTGATGCTGCAGGTCTCGCCCGAAGTGTTCGTCAAGTGGCTGGCCATGCAGGATTATGTGGCGATCACCGTGGCCCTGCGCAGCCTCGGCATCAATCCCGAGCTGTTCGAGACCATGGTTGCGTCCATGCCGTGGCGCGACATGCCGACAACGGCCGACAAGACCAATATCCGCCGCCGCTTCGAGGCACTGAGCCAGGACGAGGCAGTCGGCATCTTCGAGCTCTGGCGCGCCCACGCCTTCCGCAAGCGTCCCGAAGACCGGGTCGCCGGCGTCGCCTGATCGTCACCGATCTGGATATTCAGAGGGCGGCTCACGGGCCGCCCTTTTTCGTTGTCGGGGCGCAAAAGCTCTGGACCAGCCATTCCACGAGATATAAAGATATCTTTATATCTAGCAGGTGGGCGCGCGTGGCGAGTTCCGAATCTCTGATCGATGTGTTGCGGGCGGCGGGCGAGGGCACGCGGCTGCGCCTGCTGTCGCTTCTCAACGACGGCGAGCATTCGGTCAAGGATCTGACCGAAATCCTCGGGCAGAGCCAGCCGCGCGTCTCGCGCCATCTCAAGCTCTTGGCCGATGCCGGGCTGATCGTGCGCAATGCCGAGGGCGCCTGGGCCTATTACCGGCTGTCGCCGGACGGGGTAGGGGGCGACCTGGCGCGCTGGCTGATCAGCCGGCTCGAGCCCACCGATCCGGACCGCGTCCGCGATCTCAATCGTCTCGCGGCGGTGCGTGCGGCCCAGCAGGAGCAGGCGGCAGCCTATTTCGCCAAGGTCGCCGACAGCTGGGACCTGCTGCGCAGCCTGCATGTCCCCGAGGAAGCGGTGGAGGCCGCCATTCTCGATGCCATCAAGGGCCGCGAGATCGAGGTCATGCTCGATCTGGGGACCGGCACCGGCCGCATGCTCGAGCTGCTGGCACCGGTCTACCGCCGCGGCATCGGCATCGATTCGAGCCGCGAGATGATCGCCGTGGCGCGGGCCCGCCTTGCCGCCGTCGGCGCCAGCCACGTGCAGATCCGGCTCGGCGATATTGCCGATATCGACGGCGGTATCGGCCTCGCCGATCTGATCGTCATCCATCAGGTGCTGCATTATTTCGACGATCCCGGCCGCATGCTGGCGCAGGCACGGCGGGCGCTCAAGCCGGGCGGCACGATGCTGATCGTCGATTTTGCTCCGCACGAACTCGAATTCTTGCGCACCCATCACGCCCACCGGCGCCTGGGGCTCTCCGAGACGCAGATGGCGCAATGGGCCGCTGCGGCCGGCCTGCAGGTTGCCGGACTCAAGACCTTTCCGCCCCTTCACCCGACCGAAGGGCTCACCGTCTGCCTGTGGCAGCTCACTGAAGAAACCGGGAATACGCTGTCATGACTGCCCATACCGATCCGCGCATGAGCCGCCAGATCACACCCGGAGCGGCGCCGTTCCAGGTCTCGTTCGAGTTCTTCCCGCCCAAGACCGACGTCATGGAAGAGCGGTTCTGGGAATCGATCGGCAAGCTGGCGCCGCTGCATCCGCGCTTCGTCTCGGTGACCTACGGCGCCGGCGGCACGACGCGCGAGCGCACGCTGCGCATGGTGAGCCGGATCAAGCAGGACACCGGCGTCGACGCCGCGGCACATCTGACCTGCGTCGGCGCCTCGCGGGCCGAGGTGGATGCCGTGGTGCGCGGCTATCAGGACGCCGGGGTCAACCGCATCGTGGCGCTGCGCGGCGATCCGCCCGAGGGTGTCGGGCAGCCGTTCGTGCCGCATCCCGAGGGCTATCGCAATGCCGCCGAACTGGTGGCCGGCATCCGCAAGATCGGCGATTTCGACATTTCGGTCGCTGCCTATCCGGAAAAGCACCCGCAGAGCCCGAGTTGGGATGCCGATATCGACAATCTCAAGCGCAAGCTGGGCGAGGGGGCGGCGCGCGCCGTCACCCAGATGTTCTTCGACAATGACGACTATTTCCGTTTCGTCGATCGGGCCCGCAAGGCCGGCATCACGGCGCCGATCGTGCCGGGCATCCAGCCGATCCATTCGTTCAAGCAGATTTCCGGCTTTGCCTCGCGCTGCGGTGCGTCGGTGCCCGGCTGGCTGGCGCAGCGCTTCGAGGGTCTCGAGGACGAGCCGGAAACGCATGCACTGGTGGCCTCTGCCGTCGCCGCCGAGCAGGTGCTCGAACTGGTCGACCACGGCATTACCGAGTTCCACTTCTATACGCTCAACCGCTCCAACCTGGTGCTGGCGCTGGCCCGGCTGCTGGGTGTCCGCCCGGACTGACGGCAATCCGTTCAGGTCGTGTTCATGTCCGCGGCGGCAAGGTGATCATCGGGGCGGCTTCACAAAAAGGCCCCATTGATTTTCTTTGTTCCGCCAGCGGCGCGAACGCGCCCTGGCAAGGATAGTGCTCCATGAAACTGAATCCGAAAGTCACCGGCGCCCTGGCCTGGACCGGGCTTGTCCTGGTGCTGGCCGTGCCCGCAGCCGAGATGCTCGGCGGCAAGCCGGAGGCCAAGGCGACGCTCACCTCCGACATGGATCAGGTGCAGACCGCGAGCGTGAAACCCGCCGCCATCAAGCCGGCCGCGACTCAGTCGGCCGCCGTCAAACCGGTGGTCGGCGACGATCCGGTGCAGGAGTTCGTGAAATCCGGCAAGAAGCTGCCGTCCTACATCTCGGGCGGCGATGCGCCGGCACAGCAGACCGCCAGTGTGCCCCAGCCGACCGTCAAGAAGCCGGGCACCATCACCGTCAATCCCGATGGCACGATCGACAAGCCCTATCTGTCGTCGAGCCCGGCGCCCGTCGTGGCGTCCGTGCCCGAGCCGGCATTGATCGCGCCGGTGCCGCTGCCGGCCTCGGCCCGCCCGGCGACGCGTCCGGCTACCGCTACCGAAGCACCGCTGATCCTTGACGAGAGCCAGGTCGCCACGGCCGATCCGGACGTCTTCATCCCGCCCGAGCCCATCGTTTCGGGCGACCAGCTGGAGGAGTGGGATACCGGCTCGCTGGCGCAGTATCTCGAGCGTCGCGGCATTCTCGAAAAGACCTCGCAGGCCGCACCGGCGCGGGGCGAATACGACCCGGACGGCTTCTTCCTCAGTGATGGTCCGAACCGTCCGCGCAACTCGCGCGTCATCATCATCGACCGGGCGCCGGACTACTGGAACTGAGCATAGCTCCATTACGGTTTCGTCACTTTCTATTTCGCCGCCAGCCGTTATGGTGCGCGCCGAACAGGAGGGTGCTGTGTCCGTCTGGGATCGCCTGAATGCCATTGTCGGATCGTTTTCCAAGCGCACGGGTGTGGCCGGGTCGCTGGCCAATGCGCTCGACCCCGACAACTGGCTGCCTGGTGGCAAGGATGCGGCCTTCACGCTGGCGCTGATCGCGCTGTCGGCCAAGATGGCGGTGTCGGACGGCGTGGTGCAGGCCTCGGAACTGCGGGCCTTCCAGCGCACCGTCGAGATCCCGCCGGCCATCGAGCACCAGGTGCAGAAGGTGTTTGAACTCGCCCAGCAGGACGTCACCGGTTACGAGTATTACGCCCGCAAGATCGGCCGGTTCTTCATCGACAGCCCCGATACGCTCGAGCACGTGCTCGACGGCCTGTTCCACATCGCCTCGGCTGACGGCATGGTGCACGAGGCCGAGCTCGACTATCTCAAGTCGGTCAGTTCGATCTTCGGCTTTGACGATGCCCGGTTCGAGCAGATCGCCAGCCAGCACATGCTGCTCGACACCGGCGCTGATCCCTACACGGTGCTTGGCCTGTCGCCGAACGCGCCGCTCGACGAAGTCCGCCGCGTCTATCGCCTGCTGGTGGCCGAACACCACCCCGACCGGCTGATCGCCAAGGGCGTTCCCGAGGAACTGATCGACCTCGCTTCGGGCCGCATGGCGGTGATCAACCACGCCTATGGCAAGCTCACCCGGGCCCAGCTTCCGGCCCCTGCCGCCTGAGCGCTGCTTGACGGCGGGCCGCCCGCACCCCTACATGCGCCTCGCCAGTCGACCGGGTGGCCGCTCCTTACGGGGTAACTCGCAAGGGGAGGAAAGTCCGGGCTCCATCGAAATACGGTGACGGCTAACGGCCGCCGGGGGCGACCCTAGGGAAAGTGCCACAGAAAGCAAACCGCCGGCCTTCGGGCAGGTAAGGGTGAAAGGGTGCGGTAAGAGCGCACCGCGGACCCGGCAACGGGGACGGCACGGCAAACCCCACCGGGAGCAAGACCAAATAGGGGTGACGTGGCATGGGGCAACCTGTGCCGGCCGATTTCGAGGCCAGTCACCCGGGTTGGTTGCATGAGGCCTCCGGCAACGGAGGTTCGAGATGAATGGTCACCACGCAGTGGCAACACTGCCCTACAGAACCCGGCTTATAGGTCGACTGGCACTTTCTGTTTCTGACCAATAGTGACGCCGCGCTGTGACAACTGTGATTGTCGTGGAGCAGTTTTGACGCATCTCGCGAGGTGTCCTGTGCTGGCGTACTCAACAAAATCTTAAGCTCCAATGGGCAAAGTGGCTCAAATGCTCTCAGCGGTTTGAGAGTCATCGCGTACCGGCAAAAGCCGGAATGGAGTGCGGGCAGAGTATGGGCAAGCCTATGGCCAGCGAGCAAGGTTCACCGCATGTGCCGGTGTTGCTTGCAGAGGTTCTCGAAGCCCTGCAGCCGCTGGCGGGCGCTCGCATCGTCGACGGCACGTTCGGTGCCGGCGGCTATTCGAAAGCCCTGCTCGAGGCCGGCGCCTCGGTGGTGGCGATTGATCGCGATCCCGGTGTGGCGCCGCATGTCGAGCGCCTGACCGCCGCATATCCGCAGACCTTTTCCTTTGTCGCCGGTGAGTTTGCCGCGCTCGACCAGCTGGTCTCCCGGCCGGTCGATGGCGTGGTCCTCGATATCGGCGTCTCGTCGATGCAGCTCGACGAGGCCGACCGCGGCTTTTCGTTCATGCGCGACGGGCCGCTGGACATGCGCATGTCGGGGCAGGGCGAAAGCGCCGCCGATCTCGTCAACACGCTCGAAGAGGCGGCGCTGGCCAACCTGCTGTTCGCCTATGGCGAGGAGCGCAAGTCGCGGCGCATCGCCCACTCGGTGGTCGCGGCCCGCGCCGAAGCGCCGATCACCACCACCGCCCAGCTGGCGCGGCTGATCGAAAAATCCATCGGCCGCAAGCCGGGCGACAGCCATCCGGCGACCCGCAGCTTCCAGGCCCTGCGCATCGCCGTCAACGCCGAGTTCGACCAGCTGGTCGAGGGGCTGTTCGCCAGCGAGCGGCTGCTGACCGAAGGCGGCCGGCTGGCCGTCGTGACCTTCCACAGCCTCGAGGATCGCATCGCCAAGCGCTTCTTCGATCCGGACAAGGGTGGCCCGGCGCAGTCGCGGCACCTGCCGCAGACGGCGACCGAGGCCCTGCGCTGGCAGATTGCCAAGGCGCGGAAGCCGTCGAGCGGCGAGATCGCCCGCAATCCGCGCGCCCGCTCCGCCATCCTGCGCGCCGCTCTGCGCACCGACGCGCCGGCCCGTGAGGTCAGCTATGCCGGTCTGGCGGTTCCCACCATCCGGGGCGCGGCATGATCAAGACCCTCAATGTCATCCTCGTCTGCACCAGCATCATTGGCCTGGTGGGCGTCTACGCCCTCAAGTTCAATGTCGAGGACACTGCCACGACCAAGGCCTCGCTGGAGCGGAAGATCGAACGCCAGCAGGCCTCGCTGTCCTTGCTGGAGGCCGAGTGGGCCTATCTGAACCAGCCGACCCACGTGGCGCCGATCGTCGCCCGGCATAACGAAGTGCTGCTGCTGCAGCCGACCAGGCCGACGCAGTTCGCGTCCATCGACTCCCTGCCGATGCGGCCGGTCGTGCAGCCCGATACCACCGCGCTCGATGCGCTTTTTGAAACGCTGGAATCGGGCATCGATCCCATCGAACAACTGATTGAAGCGAGTGAGAATGGCATTCCTCTCTGACAGCGCGAGCACCATTGCGCTTGACGGGGCCCGCAAGTCCCGCGGCAATCTCACCAAGAACCGCATCCGCTGGGTGATCCTGGCGCTGGTGCTGGTGTTCGGTGCGGTGTCCCTCAAGCTCATCCAGCTGGGCACGATTGTCAGCGACACCACCATCGAAGGCCAGGAGCGCGACCTCATCACGGCGTCACGCCCGGCGCTGCTCGACCGCAACGGCCTGGAAATGGCCGTCGACATTCGCGTGCCGTCGCTGTTTGCCGAACCGCGCCGCATCATCGATGTGGAGGAAGCGGTACAGAAGCTGCGCACCGTGCTACCCGATCTCGACGAGGACTGGCTGCGCAAGCGGCTGACCGGCGACAAGGGCTTTGTCTGGGTCAAGCGCGAGCTCACCCCCGCCATTGAGGATGCGATCTTCGGTCTGGGCCTGCCCGGGCTCGATTTCGTGCAGGAAAGCAAGCGCTTCTATCCCGGCGGCAAGGAAGCCTCGCATATCCTGGGTGCCACCAATATCGACAACCAGGGCATCGCCGGCATCGAAAAATACATGGACGACCAGGACATTGCGCTGCTGCAGTCGCTGGGTCTGGCGCGCGGCAACGACCTGACGCCGGTCAACCTGTCGCTCGATCTGCGCGTCCAGCACGTGCTCTACGAGCAGCTGAGCGATGCGCTTGTCCGCTACCAGGCGATCGCTGCCGCCGGCGCGATGATGGATATCCGGACCGGCGAGATTCTCGGCATGGTGTCGCTGCCCGACTACGATCCGAACAATCCGCAAAGCGCCTTCGACGACTACATGGGCAAAAAGAACCAGCGCTTCAACCGGATCACCTCGGGCATCTACGAGCTCGGATCGACCTTCAAGACCGTGACCATGGCCGGCGCGCTCGACAGCGGCCTCGTCCGGATCACCGACACGTTCGACGCCCGCTACGGCGTCCGTTTCGGCCGCTTCACCATTGACGATTTCCACGGCAAGCACCGCGTGCTGACGCTGCCGGAAGTCTATAAATACTCGTCCAATATCGGCACCATCAAGATCATGCAGCAGATGGGCAAGGACAACTTCCGGGCCTTCCTGAGCACGCTCGGGTTCGACACGGAAGTGACGATCGAACTGCCCGAAAAGCGCCTGCCGACGGTGCCGGAGAAGTTCTCCGAGATCGTGGCCGCCACGGCCAGCTTCGGTCACGGCCTGTCGATTTCGCCGCTGCACATGCTGCGCGCCGTCGCCGCCTTCGTGAACGATGGCAACATGGTCACGCCGACGCTGTTCAAGCGCAGCGTGGCCGAGGCCCGGACGCTCTACAAGCCGGTCATCTCGAGCACGACCAGTGCCTATATCCGCTACCTGATGCGGCTCAATGCGCTCGAGGGCTCGGGGACCCGCATGAACAAGGAAGCGGCAGGTTATCGCGCCGGCGGCAAGACCGGGACGGCCGAGAAGGTGGTCGACGGCAAGTACTCGTCCAGCAAGACGCTGGCGGTGTTCGCCTCGGCCTTCCCGCTCGACAATCCGCGCTATGCGATGATCATCCTCGTGGACGAGCCGCAGGACGAAAACGCCCAGTCGGGCCATACTGCCGGCTGGAACGCCGGTGAGGTAACGGGTCGGGTGGTGGCCCAGGTGGCACCGATGCTTGGCATCAGCCCAGATTTCAATGAAATGCTAGATGGCAATCTTGTCCCGGTGGAAATCCGCTAGCATACTTCCAGAAGGAATATCGGACGTGCCATTTGTACTGGCAGATTTGCTGCAAGGAAGCGGTGCCGAGGCGCCGCCCACGCTGAGCGTCGAAGGCATCAATGCCGACAGCCGGCAGATTGCCGCCGGAGAGGCGTTCTTCGCCATCTCCGGGGCCAAGTCGCACGGCGACAGCTTCGCCGCCCAGGCGAAGGAGCGCGGTGCCATCGCCATGATCTCGGACCGCAAGCCGGCGGTCGATCCCGGCATGCCGGTGGTGATCGTCAAGGACGTACGGGCGGCCTATGCCGCCGCCGCGTCGCGGGCGTTCCCGGCGCAGCCCGAGTTCGCCGTGGCCGTTACCGGCACCAATGGCAAATCGTCCATCGTCTCCTTCGTGCGGCAGATCTGGGACCATTGCGGCATCGCTGCCGCCAGCATCGGCACCGTTGGCATCGAGACTGCCGAGGGTGTGCAGCCGGGCGAACTGACCACGCCTGACCCGCTCGACCTGCATCGCGACCTCGCGGCCCTCAAGGCCAGCGGCATCGATCACGTCGCCATGGAGGCCTCGAGCCAGGGGCTGGACCAGCGCCGCATCGACGGGTTGCGGTTCAAGGCCGTGGCCTTCAGCAATCTCAGCCGCGACCATCTGGACTATCACGCCGACATGGACGCCTATCGCGACGCCAAGCTGCGGCTGTTTCGCGACCTGCTGGCCGAAGGCGGATCGGCGGTGGTCAATGCCGATGACGAGGAGCACATGCCGTTCCTCTTCGCCGCGCTCGATCGCGGCGCCACGCTGCTGACCGTGGGCAAGGAAGGCGCCTTCTTCGAGATCGGCGATATCGTCCACGACGGCTTCGGCCAGACGGTGACGGGCCGCATGGTGGGTGAGCCGGTGGCGTTCCGCCTGCCGCTGACGGGCGCTTTCCAGGTCAGCAATGCTGTCGTGGCGCTGGCCTTGGCAATCTCTACCGGCGCACCGCCGGAGAAGGCGGTCGAGGCGCTCAACACGCTCAAGGGCGCCAAGGGCCGCATGGAACTGGTGGCCGAGCACAATGGCGCGGCGATCTTTGTCGACTACTCGCACAAGCCTGCCGCACTCGAGTCCGCGCTGACCGCGCTGCGCCCCTTCGCCAGGAACAAGCTGCATCTGGTCTTCGGTGCCGGCGGCGACCGCGACAGCGGCAAGCGCCCGCTGATGGGGGAGGTGGCGGAGCGCCTGGCTGACACGGTGATCGTCACCGATGACAATCCGCGCACCGAGGACGCCAAGGCGATCCGCAGCCAGATCATGGCGGAAGCCAAGTCGGCAACCGAGGTCGCCGACCGCCGCAAGGCCATCCAGACCGCGATCGGCAATCTCAAGTCCGGCGATGTTCTGCTGATTGCAGGCAAGGGCCATGAGGACTATCAGATCATCGGCGAGACCAAACACCACTTCTCCGACCACGAAGTGGTGCTGGAGACACTCAAGGGACTGTAGCGCATGAGACCACTCTGGACCGTCGCCGAGGTTGTTGCAGCCACCGGCGGCCGGCCGGAGGGATTGCTCGATGGTCCGATCGGCTCGATCTCCATCAATTCCCGTGACATCCAGCCCGAGGCGCTGTTCGTCGCCATCCAGGGCGATCTGCATGACGGTCACGATTTCGTCGGCAAGGCGCTGGAGCAGGGGGCTGCCGCGGCGCTGGTCTCGGAGGCCTTCCATGCCCGCAATGGCGGCGACCGGCTGATCGTCGTCCCCGATCCGATGGCGGCGCTCACCAGGCTGGCGATGGCGGCACGCGAGCGCAGCCGGGCGCAGATCATCGCGGTCACCGGCAGCGCCGGCAAGACCACCACCAAGGAAGCCCTGCGCACCGTCCTCTCTGCCGCCGGCGAGACCCATGCCTCGGTCAAGAGCTTCAACAATCACTGGGGCGTGCCGCTGACCCTCGCCCGGTTGCCGCGCGAGGCGCAGTTCGGCATCTTCGAGATCGGCATGAACCACGCCGGCGAGATCACCCCGCTGGTGCGCCTCGTGCAGCCCCATATTGCCGTCATCACCACGGTTGCTGCAGCGCATCTGCAGTTCTTCGCCTCGGTTGCCGATATCGCCGTCGCCAAGGCCGAGATCTTTCTGGGCCTGACGCCGGGCGGCACCGCCGTGCTCAACGGCGACCACGACTATCTGCATATCCTCTTCGGCAAGGCGCGCGAGGCGGGCGTGGCGCGCATCGTGACCTACGGCTTCGACGAGAGCTGCGACTGGCACATGGTTGGCTATGAGCCGCGGGGCGACCGCACCCTGGTCAAGGTTGTCCATGAGGGGCAGACGTATGACCTGGTGCTGGAGGTGCAGGGCCGCCACATGGCTGCCAATGCCGTTGCCGCACTGGCGGTGTCACATCTGTCGGGGGAGGGCGTCACCGGGGCGGTCAAGGCGCTGGCCGGGTTTGGCGCGCCGGAGGGACGTGGCGAGGCCATGCGCCTCGGTCCCGCCGACAAGCCGCTGCTGCTGATCGACGAAAGCTACAATGCCAACCTCGCCTCGATGGCTGCGGCGCTCGACGTCTATGCAAATGTGCGGCCCACCGGTGGCAGCAAGGTGCTGGTTCTGGGCGATATGCTCGAGCTGGGCGCCCTCAGCTCCGAGCTTCATGCGTCGCTCAAGGATGCCGTTCTAAAGACGCAGGCAGACAAGATCTTTCTGGTGGGCACGGCGATCGATGGCCTGCGCAAGGCGCTGGGCGAGGCGCATGTCACCGGTTACGCCAGCAAACTCGAGGAGCTGTCCGACGCCATTGTTTCCAGCCTTGCGCACGGCGATGCTGTTATGGTCAAAGGGTCCAATGGAGTGCGCCTGTCGAGCCTCGTGAAGCATATTCGCGAGCGGTTCGCCTGAGCAGCCTTCGCGTCGGGAAAGCGTAAGACATGCTGTATTTTCTAGGGCAGTTGGGCGAGAGCCTCGCCGCGTTCAACGTCTTCCGCTACATCACCTTCCGAACCGCCGGCGCCGTGGTGACGGCCCTGTTCTTCGTGTTCCTGTTCGGCCCGGGCATGATCGACGGCCTGCGCCTGCGCCAGGGCAAGGGGCAGCCGATCCGCGAGGACGGGCCGCAGTCGCACCTGCTGACCAAGAAGGGCACGCCCACCATGGGTGGGCTGATGATCCTGTCGGGCGCGGTGATCTCCACGCTGCTGTGGTCGAACCTCTCGAACGGCTATGTCTGGTGCGTGCTGTTCGTTACCTGCGCCTTCGGCGCGATCGGCTTCTACGACGACTATCTCAAGGTCAAGCGCATGTCGCATAACGGCTTTTCCGGCCGTCAGCGGCTGTTGCTGGAAGCCATCATCGCTGCCATTGCCGTCTACTTCATTTCCATTCTGGGCGAGCCGAGCACGGCCAACTTCCTGTTCTTCCCGTTCGTCAAAGGCCTCGCCATCAATCTGGGCTGGTTCTTCGTGCTGTTCGGCGGCTTCGTCATCGTCGCGGCGGGCAATTCGGTAAACCTGACCGACGGGCTCGACGGCCTTGCCATCGTGCCGGTGATGGTAGCCGCGGCCTGTTTCGGGCTGATCGCCTATCTGGTCGGCTCGGTGACCTTTTCGGACTATCTGCTGATCAATTACGTCCCCGGCACCGCCGAACTGTCGGTGGTCTGCGGCGCGCTGATCGGGGCCGGGCTGGGCTTTCTGTGGTTCAACGCCCCGCCGGCACAGATCTTCATGGGCGATACCGGCTCGCTGGCGCTCGGCGGCGCCCTGGGCACCATCGCCGTGGCCACCAAGCACGAGATCGTGTTGGCCATCATCGGCGGCCTTTTCGTGCTCGAAGCGGTGTCGGTGATCGTGCAGGTCGCCTCGTTCAAGCTGACCGGCAAGCGCGTCTTCAAGATGGCCCCCATCCACCACCATTTCGAGCATCTGGGCTGGACCGAGAGCCAGGTGGTGATCCGCTTCTGGATCATTTCGTTCGTGCTGGCGCTGATCGGGCTAAGTTCGCTCAAGCTGCGCTAAGGCTGCAGATCAAGCCGCTCCCAAAGGAAGCAATTGTCCGTGTAGTCGGACGGCTTGTCGCCGAGGCTGACCGCGTGAAAGTCGTAGGGCACGCCGTATTCGAGCACGTACACCATGCGGAGCGCGGCGCCGACCGGAGTATTGTCTGTAGAGGCCCAGAAGCCGGAAAATAGCCATGACTCCAGCGGGCTGTCGAAAGCGGCGCCAAAAACCCGCTCCTGATACGCGCGCCAGTCTTCTCGCGAGAGCGCGTCGATACCGGCGAGCGGCGCGTGGCCGAGTGGGTCGTTGAGCAGCTTGCGAGGAAATGCAGCCACCTGCTGGGGGGAAATCACTTCATCAGTTTCGAGATCGTAGGCGGTGGTGCCCATCTTGAAGTAGGCCGGATCCCAGCCGGGCTGCCGCGACAACTCAACCAGGTGACGCCCGACGGTCGTCAGGTTCTGTGCTTGGGCCCGTGTCAGCGCGGGATCGAGATGCCGGTAGAGTTCACCCAAGGTCACGTATCCTTTTTTGCCGCGCTGTAAGCCGGAGTCGCAAAACGCGAAACTGGTTGCAACTTGGTAACCAGCGCAGCGCTAGATTGCATGAAGTTTGAGTATCAGGAGCCGCCGGGCAGGGCGGGCCAATCATGTTTTCACGGGATCGCAAGACACCCCTCGCCGAGTGGTGGTGGACGATCGACAAGCAGTTGCTGTCGGCGCTCGCCTTGCTGCTGGTCGTCGGCATCGTGCTCAGTTTCGCCGCCAGCCCGCCGGTGGCCGAGCGCCTCGGGCTCGATGCCTGGCACTTCGTGGTGCGCCACGCCATGTTCTCGGCCATCGCGCTGGTGGTTCTCGTGGCGACGTCCATGCTGCCGCACCGGGTGTCCCGCATCACGGCCATCGGCGTGCTGTTCGTCAGCGTGCTGCTGCTCTGGGCCACGCTGCGCTTCGGCGTCGAGGTCAAGGGCGCCAAGCGCTGGATTTCGGCCTTTGGCCAGACCATCCAGCCATCCGAGTTCGTCAAGCCGGCCTTTGCCGTCATCGGTGCGTGGCTGTTCGCGGAAAGCATGAAGCAGCAGGGCATGCCGGCGCGCACGCTGGCGACGCTGATCATGCTGGCCATCGTGGCGGGCCTGCTGCTGCAACCCGACATCGGCCAGACGGCGCTGGTGCTGGCGACCTGGGCGGCGCTGCTGTTCCTGTCGGGCATTTCCTGGTTCGTCATTGCCGGCCTCGGCGTCGCCGCGATCGGCCTGCTCTTCGGCGCCTATGTGTTCTTCCCGCATTTCGCCAAGCGCATCGACAGCTTCATGAACCCCGATGGCGGCAACACCTATCAGGTCGACAAGGCGCTTTCGTCGCTGCTCGAGGGTGGCTGGTTCGGCCGCGGGCCGGGTAAATCGCTGGCCAAGAAGGTCATTCCCGACGCCCATGCCGACTACGTGTTTTCCGCTGCCGCAGGCGAGTTCGGCATCCTCTTCTGCCTCTGCATCGTGGCGCTGATTGCCTTCATCGTCATTCGCGCGTTGCTCGGCGCGCAGCAGCAGTCGAGCCTGTTTGCACGCCTGGCCGCCTCGACGCTGGCCATTCAGTTCGGCCTGCAGAGCGGCATCAACCTCGCGGTGAACCTCAACCTCATTCCGCCCAAGGGCATGACGCTGCCATTCGTCTCCTATGGCGGCACCTCGATGATCGCCATTGCCTTCGGCATGGGGCTGATGCTGGCGCTGACCCGCAAGCGGCCGCAGGAGCGCATCGCCTCGGGGCTGCCGGTCTATCGCATGCCGGCGGTGGCGCCGGCAGAATGAGCACATTCGTCCTTATGGCAGGCGGCACGGGGGGGCATCTCTTCCCGGCCATGGCGCTGGCGCAGGAATTGCGGCGGCGCGGTCATGTCGTCGACCTGATGACCGACCATCGCGTCGAGACCTATGGCGGCGATTTTCCGGCCCGGGAGATCCATGTCATTCCGGCGGCCACGCCGTCACTGCGCAATCCGCTGAAATTTGTCGCGGCAGGCCTCAAGATCACCGGCGGCATCGGCGTCGCCTATGCCAGGCTCGGTCGCATCCGCCCAGCGGCGGTCGTGGGTTTTGGCGGTTATCCGACCTTTCCGCCCTTCGTGGCGGCGCGCCTGCGCGGCATTCCGGGCATTCTGCACGAGCAGAACGCCGTACTCGGGCGGGCCAACAAGGCGCTGGGCCGGTTCGCCGACGTGCTGGCGCTGAGCTTCGAGCAGACCAAGTTCGCCGACCAGTTGAGCATCGACAAGCGTGTCACCGGCAACCCGGTGCGTGATGTGGTGCGGGCGCTGGCCGGTACGCCCTATCCGCCGCTGAACGGGTCATTGCGGCTGGTGATCTTTGGCGGCAGCCAAGGCGCCCGGGCGTTTTCCGATCTCATTCCGCCGGCCATTGCGCAACTGACCGAGCCGCTGCGGCATCGGCTGGCGATCAGCCAGCAATGCCGGGCCGAGGACCTTGATCGTGTCGCCGAGGCCTATCGCCGGGCGCGGGTGAATGTCGAACTGGCCACGTTCTTTACCGACATGCCGGCGCGCATGGCGCAGAGCCATCTGGTGATCGGCCGCTCGGGAGCGTCCACGATCGCCGAGCTGTGCGTTATCGGGCGGCCCGCCATCCTCGTGCCGCTGCCAGGCGCGCTGGATGCCGATCAGCGCAACAATGCCCTGTTTGTCGAGGCTGCCGGCGGTGGCTGGATCGAGGAGCAGGCCACGCTTTCGCCACCTTCGCTTGCCACTCGCCTAACGTCACTTTTCAGTGAGCCGGAAACGCTGCAGCAGGCTGCGGCGGCGGCGCAATCGCTCGGGCAACCGCGCGCGGTCGAAAAACTGGCCGACGAGGCAGAACGCCTCGCCGCCAGGGGGAAATAAGAAATGAAAATGCCGCGCAATATCGGTCCGGTGCACTTTGTCGGCATCGGAGGCATCGGGATGAGCGGCATTGCCGAAATCCTGCACAACCAGGGCTATGTGGTCCGCGGCTCGGACAGCGCCGAAAACCCCAACGTGCAGCGGCTGCGCAAGATGGGCATCGAGGTCGAGATCGGCCAGAGCGGCGACAATCTTCGAGATGCCGCCGTCGTCGTCATTTCCTCGGCCATCAAGAAGGGCAATCCCGAGCTTGCTGCGGCCCGGGCGCGTGGCCTGCCGGTGGTGCGCCGCGCCGAAATGCTGGCCGAGATCATGCGCTTCAAGAACGCCATCGCCATCGGCGGCACGCATGGCAAGACGACGACCACGACGCTGGTGGCGACGCTGCTCGACGCCGCCAACATGGACCCTACCGTCATCAACGGTGGCATCATCAACGCCTATGGCACCAATGCCCGGCTGGGCGGCGGCGAGTGGATGGTGGTGGAAGCCGACGAGTCCGACGGCACCTTCGTCAAGCTGCCCGCCGACGTCGTCGTCGTCACCAATGTCGATCCCGAGCATCTCGACCACTACAAGGATTTCGACCACGTCAAGCAGGCCTTCCTGACCTTTGTCGAGAATGTGCCGTTCTACGGCTTTGCCGTGATGTGCCTCGACCACCCGGAAGTGCAGGCGCTGGTCGGCGAGATCCGCGACCGCCGCGTCATCACCTATGGCCGCAATCCGCAGGCCGATGTGCGCCTCGTCGATCTCGAGGTCGGCGAGAATGGCGTGCAGCACTTTGCCGTCGAGATCCGCGACCGCATCCGCATGACGCACCTGCGCATCGAGGGCCTCGAACTGCCGATGCCGGGCGAGCACAATGCGCTCAATGCCACGGCGGCCATCGCCGTCGCCGACCAGCTCAAGGTGCCGGCCGAGGCCATCCGCAAGGGCCTCAAGACCTTCTCCGGCGTCAAGCGCCGCTTCACCCGCACCGGTACGGTGGCCGGCATCACCATCATCGATGACTACGGGCACCATCCCGTCGAGATCGCCTCGGTGCTGCGTGCCGCGCGTCAGGCGACCAAGCGCGACGTCGTTGCCGTGGTGCAGCCGCACCGCTATTCGCGCCTCAAGGACCTGTTCGATGATTTCGCCGCCTGCTTCAACGATGCCGACACGGTCATCGTGGCGCCGGTCTATGCCGCCGGCGAGGCGCCGCTCGAGGGCGTCACGCACGAGGAACTGGTCGCCCGTATCCGCGCCCGCGGCCATCGCGATGCCCGCGTCATCGACCGTCCGGAAGCCCTCGCGCCGCTGATCGCCAGCCGCGCCGAAAGCGGTGACTATGTCGTCTGCCTCGGGGCCGGCAACATCACGCAGTGGGCGGCGGCGTTGCCGGGCGAACTCGGCGTGCTGCTCGACGAAGAGCCGGAGCTGCCATGACCGAAACCGCAGCCGCCTGGCCCGATCTCATCCCGACACTGCAGCCCTGGATTTCCGAGGTTCGTGGCCGGCTGATCCCCAACCAGCCGCTCAGCGAAATCACCTGGTTCCGCGTCGGCGGACCGGTGCAGCTCTATTTCCAGCCGGCCGACGAGGCCGATCTGGCGTTCTTCCTCAAGCACCTGCCGGCCGACATCCGGGTCACCACCATCGGGCTTGGCTCCAACCTCCTGATCCGTGACGGCGGCCTTGATGGCGTCGTCATCCGGCTCTCCGCCAAGGGTTTTGGGGCGGTCGAGGTGCTGGACGGCCACGGGCTGCGCGTCGGCACCGCCCTGCCGGACGTCAAGGTGGCGACTGCCGCTGCGGAAGCGGGCATCGACGGGCTGACCTTCTATCGCGGCATTCCCGGCGGCATTGGCGGGGCGCTTTACATGAACGCTGGCTGCTACGGCACCGAGACGCGCGAGCGCATGGTCGAGCTGCGGGCCGTGACGCGCGAGGGCGAGATTGTCACGCTGAGCAACGCTGACATGGGCTACCACTATCGCAAGTCGAACGGGCCGCGCGGCGCGGTGTTCACCTCGGCCGTCTACCAGGGCTTTGCCGGCGATCCGGCCGACATTCTGGCCCGCATGCGCGAGATCACCGAAAAGCGCGAAAGCTCGCAGCCGACGCGTGCCAAGACCGGCGGTTCGACCTTCAAGAACCCCGAGGGCCACTCGAGCTGGAAGCTGATCGACGCGGCCGGCTGCCGCGGGCTCGTGGTCGGCGGCGCCCAGATGAGCGAGCTGCACGCCAATTTCCTGCTCAACATCGACAACGCGACGGCCTTCGACATCGAGACGCTGGGCGAAACCGTGCGCCATCGCGTGCGTGCCAATTCCGGCATCTCGCTGAAATGGGAAATCCGCCGCATGGGCCATTTCATCCCCGGGCGTGAAGTGCGTGAATTCACCGACGGCGACGTCTTCACGGGAGCCGTATGACCGTGCCCGACTTCCCCACCGCATTGGCCGCCTCGTCCCCTCTCCCCCCAGGGAAGAGGGTGGCCGAAGGGCGGGTGAGTGGCGCACACCCGCTCTGGAGTAGCGAACAATGAGCAAGCATGTCGCCGTCCTCATGGGCGGCTGGTCGAACGAGCGACCGGTGTCGCTCAAGTCCGGCCGTGAATGTTCCGATGCGCTGACCCGGGCCGGCTATACCGTCACCGATGTCGATGTCGATCGCGACATTGCCGGCGTACTGCAGCGGCTCAAGCCCGATGTGGTGTTCAATGCCCTGCATGGCCCGTTCGGCGAGAGCGGCATGATCCAGGGCCTGCTCGAACTGCTGCGCTTGCCCTATACGCATTCGGGCGTCCTCGCCTCGGCGCTGGCCATGGACAAGCATCAGGCCAAGATCATGCTCAAGGCCGCCGGCATTCCGGTCACCGACCACCTGATCATGAACCGCGCCGATGTGGTGCGCGCCCACGCCATGCCGCCGCCCTATGTGATCAAGCCGATCGCCGACGGCTCCAGCTTCGGCGTCTTCATCGTCAAGGGCGACCAGGCCCATCCGCCACAGGAATTGCTGCGCGAGGACTGGAACTCGGGCGAGGACGTGATGGTCGAGCGCTACATTCCCGGCCGCGAACTGACCTGCGCGGTGATGGGCGATGTCGCCCTCGGGGTGACCGAGATCGTCACCGACCTCTCCTTCTACAATTACGAGGCAAAATACGCCAAAGGCGGCTCGCACCACATTATTCCGGCGCCGGTGCAACCGAATATTTACGATAAAGTGCAGAAGATGTCGCTCAAGGCGCATGCTGCGCTCGGGTGCCGGGGCGTGACACGGACGGACTTCCGTTTCAACGACCAGGCCGGGCCGGACGGGGAACTCGTCTGTCTCGAAATCAACACCCAGCCAGGCATGACCGAAACATCACTGGTTCCCGAACAGGCCATCCATGCGGGCCACACATTCGAGGAGCTGGTCTCCTGGATGGTGGAGGATGCGAGTTGCAACAGGTAGGGGCTAAAGGGTTTGCCGATGCCCGGGCCGTGCATCCGCTTGCCCGTCCGCCGGCCAGGCCGCAGCCGCTCGCCCTGCGCATCCCGGCGCCGCCGCGCACGGCCCGCCGCCGCGCGCTGATCTCGGCAAGCCATGCCTGGGTGCTGCATCGCCGGATCATCATCCGGGCTGCCGGCGCGCTGCTGGCGCTGCTCTGCATTGTCGGCGTCTATCAGGCGCGCGAGCCGCTGGCCAAGCTGGGCGGCAATGTCTTCAACATCGTGCAGGGCGAGTTCGCCGCAGCGGGCTTCGGCATCGATGCGATCACCATTTCCGGCCAGACGCTGAGCCAGGACCAGCACATCATCGCGCTGCTGATGATGAGCGGCGGCGCCTCGACGCTCAATTTCGACGCCCAGAAGGCCCGCAACCTGATCCGCTGGATGCAGGCGGTCGACAGCGCCAATGTGCGCAAGGTCTATCCGGGCGAAATCATCGTCGACATCGTCGAAAAGACCCCGGCCGTGCGCTGGCGCGTCGGCACCACCACCTGGCTGGTCAACGAGACCGGCACGCGGATCGGCACCGATCCGGCGGCTGCCTATACCGAGCTGCCCCTGGTGGTCGGGGAGGGGGCGGCCGATGACGCCATCATCATGACCCGCATGATGGCCCGGCACCCGCTGCTGCTCGACGATCTGGCCGCCCTGTCGCGCATCGGCGACCGGCGCTGGGATCTCATCTATTACACCGGCCTGCGTGTGCAACTGCCCGAGCAGGGCGTGGCGCAGGCGCTCGACCACCTCGAAACCTACCAGCGCGACCATGCGCTGCTCGACCGGGACGTGACGCTGGTCGATCTGCGCGTGCCTGGGCTCGTGGCGCTGAAGCCGGGTCCGGTCGCCGACGAACAGATCGCCGCCGCGGCCAAGCCGGGCAAGAAGAAGCCCGTCGCCAAAGCCGATCCCGTGAAGGTCGCCCCCGTATATGTAACGCCTGCCCAGCGGCCGGCAGACAAGGCACAGTGATGATGACCGAGGCCATGACCGCACGTCTCAAACCCGTTCAGCCGGGGCGGACCACGCTGGTCGCCGTGCTCGATATCGGCTCGACCAAGATCTGCTGCGTGATCGCCCGCCTGGTGCCGCGCCCGGAGGGCAAGTCGCTCAAGGGCCGCACGCACGTGGTCGAAGTCATCGGCTTTGGCTATGGCAAATCCTCGGGCATCAAGTCCGGCGTCATCACCGACCTCGACAAGGCCGAACAGGCTGTGCGCACCGTCGTCGGCATGGCGGAGCGGGCCGCCGGTCTCACCGTGCAGTCGGTGATCGTCAATGTCACCGCCGGCCGGCTTGGTTCGGAGACATTCTCGGCCACGGTCAATCTGGGCGGCCTCGAAGTCGAGCGCGGCGATATCCAGCGCGTGCTCAAGGCCGTCAACGAGCGCTCGGTGCGCCCGGAACGCTCGATCATTCACGCGCTACCCATCGGCTATGCCCTCGATGGCCAGAAAGGCGTCAAGGACCCGCGCGGCATGGTGGGCGAACGCCTCAGCGTCGATGTGTCGGTGATCTCGGCCGAAACGCTGGCCATGCGCAATATCGAGCTGGTGCTGCATCGCTGCCATCTGCAGATCGAGGCGCTGGTCGCCACGCCCTACGCCTCGGGACTGTCGACGCTTGTCGACGACGAGTCGCAGCTGGGCGTGGCCTGCATCGATCTGGGCGGGGCGACGACGACCGTCTCGGTCTTTGCGGAGAACCAGCTGGTCTATACCGATGCCATCGCCATTGGCGGGCACCATCTCACTCTCGATATCGCCCGCCACCTCTCGGTCAGCGTTGCCGATGCCGAGCGGATCAAGACCGTCTACGGCTCGGTACTGCCGGCCCAGGCCGACGAGCGCGACCTCATCCCCATCGTTCCGGTCGGCGCCAGCGAGGACGAGGCGCCGGGCCAGATCCCGCGCTCGCACGTCACCCGCATCATCCGCCCGCGCATCGAGGAAATGTTCACCGCCGTGCGCGATCGCATGCAGGCCACCGGCATGATGGATATCTGCGGCTGCCGCTTCGTGCTCACCGGCGGAGGCAGCGAACTCACCGGCCTGCCGGAAGTCGCCCGCCGCGTCCTCGCCCGCAATGTCCGCAACGGCCGCCCGATGGGCATTTCCGGCCTGCCCGAGATGGCCAAGGGCCCCGCCTTTGCCTGCGTTGCCGGCATGCTGATCTACCCCCAGGTCTGCGCCCAGGAATTTTCCGAACCGCGCACGGCCCGCCTGACCGGCACCGACGGCTACATCGCCCGCGTCGGCACCTGGCTGAAGTCGGCGTTCTAGCCCGCCCTCCGCTTCTTCACCCGCGCGAACGGTTCGGCGGCGTCGTCGAACACAGTGCGGCCGCCATAGTCCTCGGAACGGCGCCATTCCTCGTCCACAAACTCCTGAAAGCCCGGACCCTTTGCCGTGGCTTCGAGCTGCCGCGTCTGGTGGTCGAGCCGTTTGATGGCGCTGGACTCCTCGCTGTGGCCGAGCCGCGCCTTGACCACGGCGTATTTCAGCACCCGGATAGTCTCGTCGTAGACTTTCAGCGGCACCGGGAAGGGGGCACCGTCCTTGCCGCCATGCGCCATGGCGAAGCGGGCAGGGTCGGTGAAGCGGTGCGGAGCGCCGTGGATCACTTCGGCCACCTGGGCCAGCGACTTGACGGTGCGGGCGCCGATGCCGGGCACCAGCAGCAGCTCGGAGAAGTCCCTCGGCGCCTGCCCTTCGGCGGCGGCCAGCGCGCCATGCAGGCGCCGCATGATCACGTCCTTTTCGCGGATGTCGTGATGCGCCGGCATGACCAGGTGGGGCAGGGTCATCTGCGCCGGTGGCGGCACCTCCTTGCGCGGCATCAGGTCGATCAGCTGGTCGACAATGCCGTCCGGGCCAAGCGTCGCCAGCAGGTCGAGCTGGGCCTTGCGGGAGTTTTCCGCCCGCCGGTCGGTGAGGTTGGTGATCTCGCCGCTGTTCTGGCCCTCGATCGCGACGTGCGGCGCATCGACGAAGTCGGTCAGGCCCTCCGAGGTCCAGTGGTAGCGCCGGGCGGTGCCGAAGTCGCCGCGCATGCCCTGTTGCACCACCACCCAGCTGCCGTCGGCGGCCACGATGAAGCCATGCAGATAGAGATCGAACCCGTCCTGGACCGCGGCGCTGTCGACCTTGGCGACGAGCCGGCTGGCCTGCGCCAGGGCGGCGCCGTCGAAACCGACGCGATTGCCGATCTCCACCAGTTCACCGGGAGTCTTGCGCGAATGCCTGCCGCGGCCGCCACAGACGAACAGTCCGAGTTCGCGCTCGAGCGGCTGCAGGCCACGCTTGAGTGCGCCGATGACGCTGGTGGTGATGCCGGAGGAATGCCAGTCCATGCCCATGACGGCACCGAACGACTGGAACCAGAACGGGCTCGACAGCCGGCGCAGCAGTTCCTCGCGTCCATATTCCTGGACGATGGCGTCGCAGATCACGGCCCCGAGTCTGGCCATGCGCTGGGCCAGCCATGGCGGTACCCGGCCGCCATGCAGTGGCAGATCGGCGCTGCCTGATCGCTGAGCCATTGGCGGCCCTCCTGTCTCGATACGGAACATAAAGGGAACGGTAACGAAAGTGAAGCGTCCTGATACAGAATTCGGAGGCCGTGGCGCCTTTCCGGGCTGGGTCGCATCGACCCGTTCATTCGTAAATTCAGAGTGTTAGCGCTTTGGGCTGCAGTTCCAGCCCATACTTAACCGGAGCTTACAAGTGTCCGGCAGCGTCTTGCATTTTGCGTCTGGGTTAACGGATTCGGCGGTTTTGTTAGGAGGCGGTTAACGAATTGGCGACTAAAACTTAATCAACACGCCACGATGGGGCCCTCCATGACGATCAATCTCACGATCCCTGACATCCAGGAACTCAAGCCGCGCATCACCGTCTTCGGAGTCGGTGGCGCCGGCGGCAATGCCGTCAACAACATGATCGCCTCTGGCCTGGACGGTGTCGACTTCGTGGTCGCCAACACGGATGCCCAGGCTCTGGCGCTGTCGAGTGCACAGCGGATCATCCAGCTGGGCGTGGCGGTCACCGAGGGTCTCGGCGCCGGCTCTCACCCCGAGGTCGGCAAGGCTGCCGCCGAAGAAAGCTGGGACGAGATCAATGATCACCTCTCCGGCTCGCATATGGTGTTCATCACCGCGGGCATGGGCGGCGGCACCGGAACCGGCGCGGCGCCGGTGATTGCGCGTGCCGCGCGCGAGCAGGGCATCCTGACGGTCGGCGTCGTCACCAAGCCGTTCCAGTTCGAGGGTAACCGTCGCGGTCGTCTGGCCGAGGATGGCATCGACGAGCTGCATCGCCATGTCGATACGCTGATCGTCATTCCGAACCAGAACCTCTTCCGCGTCGCCAACGAGAAGACCACCTTTGCCGACGCCTTCAAGATGGCCGACCAGGTGCTCTACTCGGGTGTCGCCTGCATCACCGATCTGATGGTCAAGGAAGGCCTGATCAACCTGGACTTTGCCGACGTGCGCGCCGTCATGCGCGGCATGGGCAAGGCCATGATGGGAACCGGCGAAGCCGAGGGCGAAGATCGTGCCCGTCATGCGGCAGAAGCCGCCATTGCCAATCCGCTGCTCGACGACGTGTCGATGCATGGGGCGCGCGGCCTGCTGATCTCCATCACCGGCGGTCCGGACCTGACGCTCTATGAAGTCGACGAGGCGGCGAGCCGCATCCGCGAGGAAGTCGATCCGGATGCCAACATCATTCTGGGCGCCACCTACGATCCGAACCTGAACGGCACGATCCGCGTCTCGGTCGTTGCGACCGGCACCGATGCCACCATGGTGCAGGCCATGGAGCCGATGGCTTCCAACAGCGGTCGCGCGCCGCTGCAGGTGCAGCAGCGCCGTCCGATGGCCGACGCTGCGCCCCAGCCGCAGCCGGAACCCGAGGTTAAGTCGTTCGAGCCGCTCGAATCACAGGTCGAGCAGGCCGTGGCCGAGGCGATCCAGGAGCCGACCTATACCAGCTACCAGGAAGACGACGGCGTGACGGTGGAGCCCTATATCCCGGCGGCTGCCCACAACATCATCGAAGAGGGCATGCGGGCCCCGGAAGCCCCGATTCCCAGCGTTTACGTGCCTTCCAGCGCCGAACGTCCCGATGGCCAGCGGCGCATGCCGCGGACCGAGGAACTGCCGGTTGTTGCAAGACGGTCACTCGCGCCCCAAGAAAAGCAGGACGTCGAGCCGCGCAATGCCCGCGCCCTGTTCAAGCGCCTCGCCTCCAATGTCGGCAATGCGCTGCGCTCGAGCGAGCCGCACGGGCTTGATGAAACCGAGCATACACGCGCCGACGATGCCGCTGCCCGCAGCGCCATAGAGGCCGGAACGCCTAGGGTTTCGCAGGGTTCGCAGCCCGCGCAGGGGGCTGCCGGGTCGCTCGACAAGCACGGCCGCGAGCCGGCTCCGGCGGCGCAGAAAGAGCATATCGAAATCCCGTCTTTCCTCCGGAAGCACGGCTGATCGAGGCTTAATCAGAGGTTAAAAACTTCGCCCGGTGCGGCTTCCGCGCCGGGTTTTTATTGGCTAAGACTGCACCGGGGCCGTCTGTCGGGGTTTGGAGTCTAATTGATGCAGAAACTTTCGGCGCGGCAACGCACCCTTGCTCGCGCGCTCGAATTCAGCGGTTTTGGTGTCCATAGCGGATTGCCCGTCACCCTCACCATCGAGCCGGCTCCCGCCGACAGTGGCTATCTGATTGCTCGGAAACTCGACAATGGCGTGACCGTCGGTCCGGTGCCGGTGCATTTTTCGCGCGTCACCCGCACCACGCTCTGCACCACGCTCGATCTTGGCGACAGCGTTTCCGTGGCGACAGTGGAGCATGTGATCTCGGCCCTTTCGGGCATGGGTGTCGACAATGCCCTGGTGACGCTGACCGGCGCCGAGTGCCCGATTCTCGACGGCAGCGCGCAGCCCTACGTCAACGGCATCATGGAAGCCGGCCTCGACGTGCAGCCGGCGCCGCGCCGCTACATCAAGATCATGCGGCAGGTTCTCGTCCGCAACAACGAGGCTTCCGCCGCGCTCGAGCCCTATAATGGCCGCATGCTGGACCTCGAGATCGATTTCGACAGCCGGGTCATCGGCCGCCAGCGCATGATCTTCGACTGGACGCCGCGCAAGTATTGCGACGACGTCGCCCGCGCCCGCACCTTCGGCTTCGTGCGCGATGCCAAGATTCTCCGCCAGGCCGGCTATGCCCTTGGCTCGTCCCTCGACAATTCCATCACCGTGCACGAGGACCGCATCCTCAATCCGGGCGGCCTGCGCTACGAGGACGAGTTCGTCCGTCACAAGCTGCTCGACGCCATCGGTGATCTGGCCCTGTGCGGCCTGCCGATCTATGGCCGGTTCCGCTCCTACAAGGGCGGCCATGCGCTCAACGCCCTCGTGCTGCACGGGCTGTTTGCGAGCGAAGCCAACTATGAGATAGTCTCGGCCGAAGATTTGCCGCTGGCCTTTGACGCACTCGACGACGTGCCCGATGGTCTCGAAGTGCGGCCTTATCTCCGTTCGGTCGGCTGATCCGGTTCTGCAGCCACAGTTTTGATCGTTTTTGTAAGTAGTCGGCTTGTCGCAAGACGGCGTGTAACGTGACGGGGCTATTCGTGATTACCAAGGCATCTGCGGGATATATCGGCCGGTTCGCCCGGATCGCGGCGATCGGTCTGCTGGCGGTTGCGCTTGCGGGATGCGACATGTTCGGCGCGCCCAAGATCAAGGAAGAGACCATCATCCCGCCGGAAACGCTCTATGCGACGGCGATCAAGGACATGGACAACCAGCGTTACGTGACGGCGGTGGCCAATCTCGAAAAGCTTGAGCGCCAGCATCCCTACTCGGACTACAACGAGAAGGCCAAGCTGATGCAGGTCTATGGCAATTACCGCATCGGCAAGTTCGACGAAGCGATTCTCGCTGCGGACCGCTACATCGCGCTCTATCCGTCCAACAAGGAAGTGCCCTACGTCCTCTACCTCAAGGGCAATGCCTATTTCGGACAGATCAAGGACATCACGCGCGACCAGCAGATTTCGCGCGACGCCATCGATACCTACACGCTGCTGATCTCGAACTATCCCAAGAGCGAGTACGCCAAGGACGCGCAGGAAAAGATCCTCGTGGCCTATGACCAGATGGCCGGCAAGGAAATGTCGGTGGGCCGCTACTACCTCGGCAACGGCCAGTATGCCGCCGCCATCAACCGCTTCCAGACGGTCGCCGAGAAGTACCAGACCTCGACACATATCGAGGAGGCGCTCTATCGCCTTACCGAATCCAACCTGGCGCTCGGCCTCGTCAGCGAGGCGCAGACGGCTGCTGCCGTGCTCGGCCACAACTATCCGGCCAGCCAGTGGTACAAGGATGCGGTCAGTCTGCTGCAGAAGCAGGGTCTGGCGCCGCAGATCAATCAGGGCAGCAAGCTGGCCACCCTGAAAAAGGCCTGACAATTTCGTTGCCAGTTTGTTCCTGCTCGCGCTAGGTTCGCCGTCGCGCGGCAGGGGCTATGATCCGCGCTGCTTTGAGGGGTTGTTCCCGGAATGCTGAGTGCGCTCTCGGTCCGCAACATCGTTCTGATCGATCAGCTCGATCTGGCTCTCGACGAGGGTCTGACCGTGCTGACCGGTGAAACCGGTGCGGGCAAATCCATCCTGCTTGATGCCCTGACGCTGGCGCTCGGCGGGCGCGGTGACGCGTCGCTGGTGCGGGCAGGGGCCGACAGCGGCCAGGTGGTGGCGGTGCTGTCGCTGCCGGCAGCCCATCCGGCGCGCGAGGCGCTGCGCGACAACGCGATTGCCGACGACGAGGATGTGATCCTGCGGCGCGTGCAGTTTGCCGACGGGCGCACCCGTGCCTTCATCAATGACCAGCCGGTGTCGGCCGGCCTGCTGCAGAGCGTCGGACGCCTGATCGTGGAAATCCATGGGCAGCACGACGACCGCGCGCTCGTCGATGTCGCAACGCACCGCACCTCGCTCGATATCTTCGGCGGCTATGACGTTGCCGCCGTGCGCATGGCCCACGCGACTCTGGTCGAGGCGGATGCCGCCGTGGCGCGGCAGCGGGCGATCATCGACGAGGCCCATTCGCGTGAGGACTATGCCCGTCACGTGGTCGAGGAACTCGCCGAACTCGGGCTCGAGGTCGGTGAGGAGGAAGTGCTCGCCGAGCGCCGCGCCCGGCTGATGACGCTGGAGCGTGCTGCCGAGGAAGTGCGCGATGCCGACGAGATCCTGAACGGACCCTCCGCGCCCGGACCGGTGCTGGCCGGGCTGATGCGGCGCCTGCTGCGCAAGGCCGAGGGTGGCGCGGCGATCTTCCAGCCCATCGTCGAGGCGCTTGATGCCTCGCTGGTGGCGCTCGACGGCACCTCGGATGCGCTTGAAACGCTCAAGCGCGAAATGGCCTTCGATCCCTCCGACCTGGAGCGGGTGGAAGAACGACTTTTTGCACTGCGCGCCGCAGCCCGCAAGCATCACGTCACCGCCGACGGGCTGATCGAGGTGCTGGCAAAGTACCGCGCCGAACTCGACATGCTGCAGAGCGGCGAAGAATCGCTGGTCGCTCTGGAAACCGCCGCGGCGGCCGCGCGCGCTGCCTATCTGAAGGCCGCCACCAAACTCAGCGCCGAGCGCGAGAAGGCAGCGAAGGCGCTGACCAAGGCGGTCGAGGCCGAGCTACCCGATCTCAAGCTCGGCGCTGCAAAATTCATCGTCGACCGGCAGGTCGATGCCGAGCGCGTGGCGGCCACTGGCTTCGACCAGATCGCCTTTCACGTGCAGACCAATCCCGGCACGCTGGCCGGGCCGCTGCTCAAGGTGGCCTCGGGCGGCGAACTCAGCCGCTTCCTGCTGGCGCTCAAGGTGGTGCTGGCCGATCGCGGCTCGGCTCCGGTGCTGATCTTTGACGAGATCGATACTGGCGTCGGCGGGGCAGTGGCCGATGCCATCGGGCGGCGGCTGTCGCGGCTGGCCGGCAAGGTGCAGGTCATCTCGGTGACCCACGCTCCGCAGGTGGCAGCGCGGGCGCGTACGCATCTGATGATCGAGAAGCAGGCGATCTCGGAGGGCGCCTTCATGCGCACCCATGTGCGGCCGCTCGATCAGCCGGCGCGGCGCGAGGAAGTGGCACGCATGCTGGCCGGTGCCACGGTGACGGAAGAGGCCCGCGCGGCGGCCAGCAAGCTGATTTCAGAGGTGCACTAGTGGCGGCGACGGACCGGGAGATCGAGAGCTTTTCCGAGGATGAGGCGCGGGCCGAACTCAGCCGCCTGCACGAGCTGCTGTCGGCTGCCGATCTGGCCTATCACCAGAAAGACGCTCCCGAGATCACCGATGCCGAATATGACGCGCTCAAGCTGCGCTACCTCGCCATCGAGGGGGCCTTTCCCGAGCTCAAGCGTCCTGACAGCCTCAGCGGCAAGGTGGGCGCGGCCCCGGCCGAAGGCTTTGCCAAGGTCCGGCACGCCGTGCCGATGCTCAGCCTTGCCAAGGCCTACACTGATCAGGACGTGCTCGACTTCATCGACCGCGGCCGGCGCTTTTTCGAGCGCGACAAGGACCTTGATCTCGCCTTCACAGCCGAACCCAAGATCGATGGCCTCTCGGCCTCGCTGCGTTACGAGAACGGCGTCTTCGTGCAGGGCGCGACACGTGGTGACGGCGCGGTGGGCGAGGACATCACGGCAAACCTCCTGACCATCGACGATATCCCCAAAAAGCTGACTGGCTCAGGCTGGCCGTCGACCATCGAGATCCGGGGCGAGGTCTACATGACCTATGCCGAGTTCGAAGCCCTCAAGGCGCGTTCGGCGGCCGTCGGCGGGCAGGATTACGTCAATCCGCGCAATACGGCTGCCGGCTCGCTGCGGCAGAAGGATGCCTCGGTCACCGCCAGCCGCAACCTCAAATTCTTCGCCTACGCCTGGGGGCTCGCCAGCGAGGAGCCGGCCGCGACGCAGTTCGAGGCGGTGCAGAAGTTCGCCGCGTGGGGCTTCAAGATCAGTCCGTTGATGGTGCGCGCCAAATCGGCCGAGGAACTGATCGCGCATTACAAGGTCATCGAGGCGCAGCGCTCCTCGCTCGGCTACGACATCGACGGCGTCGTCTACAAGGTCGACAGCCTCGAGCTGCAGAAGCGCTGGGGCTTTGTCACCGGCGAGCCGCGCTGGGCCATCGCCCACAAGTTCCCGGCCGAACAGGCGACCACCACGGTCAGGCGCATCGACATCCAGGTTGGCCGCACCGGTACACTGGCGCCCGTGGCGCGTCTGGCCCCGGTGAGCGTGGGCGGCGTCGTGGTGGAGAACGTCACGCTGCACAACGAGGACTACATCAAGGGCATCGACAGCACCGGCGCACCAATCCGCGGCGACGAGCCGATCGATGTCCGGGTGGGCGACACCGTGGTGATCCAGCGGGCCGGCGATGTCATCCCGCAGATTGTCCGCGTCGTGCTGGAGAAGCGTCCGGCAGACGCCGTTCCTTACGAATTCCCGCACACCTGTCCGGTCTGCGGCTCGCCGGCGACCCGCGAGCACAACGAAAAGACCGGCAAGGAAGACTCGCGGCGCCGCTGCACCGGCGAAATGATCTGCCCGGCGCAGGCGGTGGAACGGCTGCGTCATTTCGTGTCGCGCGGCGCCATGGATATCGAGGGCCTCGGGGCCGAGAACATCGAGCTCTTCTTCTCGGCCGGGCTGCTCAAGACCGCCGCCGACATCTTCACCCTCAAGGACCGCCGGCCGGAGGTGCAGCAGGCGCTGTTCGAGCGGCGCGAGGCGCAGGCGCGCGAGCGCGAGGCGGCCAAGGGTGTCACCCGCAAGAAGGTGCTGACCGCCGAAGAGCGCACCTATGAGGGGCTCGACAAGCTGTTTGCCGCCATAGATGCGCGGCGCGAGCCCGAGCTCGACCGCTTCATCTTTGCCCTGGGCATCCCGCATATCGGCGAGACCACGGCGGCGGCTCTGGCCAGGACCTTCTCGACGGTGGAGGAATGGGTGCGGGTCGGCAAGGATACGGCGGCCGCCGAAGACCCGACCAGCGTCTTCCCCTCGGTCGACGGCATTGGCGGCACCGTCATCGAGGCCATGGTCGACTTCTTCGGCAATGCCCGCAATGACGAGGTTCTTGATGCCTTGCTCGAGCAGGTGCATCCAAAGCCCTATGTCGTCACCGTTTCCGCCGATAGCGAAGTGGCCGGCAAGACCGTGGTCTTCACCGGCAGCCTCGAGAAGATGACGCGGGGCGAGGCCAAGGCCATGGCCGAGCGGCTGGGCGCCAAGGTGGCTGGCTCGGTCTCGGCCAAGACCGATATCGTCGTCGCCGGGCCGGGGGCGGGGTCCAAGCTCAAGGATGCCGAAAAGCACGGCGTCCTTGTTTTGGACGAAGACAAGTGGTTGGAACTGGTGTCCAAATAGCCGGGGGGCGCTTTGGAGGGTCTTTCCATGTTCAAGCGCGCCGTGGCCGTTCTGGCGACCGCCTGTGCACTCGGTTCACCGGCGCTGGCCGGCGAGGCCGGTGATCTCACCCGCAGCTATCTCTATGAGGGGCAACTCGTGGCGGCGCACGACGCGCTGACGCCGCTGGCCGGTGCCGGCGACGCCGAGGCGCGCTTCGGGCTGGGCATGGTGGATTTCGTGCAGGCCGTCGAAGGGCTGGGTCAGGGGCTCTATCGCTACGGTCTGGCGGCACCCGATGCCGGGCCGATGGCGCCGATGATGAGCCTGCCCATTCCTGCCAATCCCGCGCCGCAGACGCTCGACTATGCCAGTTTCCGTGGCGTGCTCGAAGCGCTGCAGGCGCAACTCGATCTTGCCAGCGACAGCCTGCAGGCGGCGGGGGCCGAGGGCGACTATGTAGTGCCGATCGACATCCTCAGGATTAGCGTCGACATCACCGGTGATGGCGTGGCCGAGCCGACCGAAAGCATCGGCGCGGTGCTGGCCATGGCGCTGGGCATCGATCCGGCCGACCTCAGCCGTCCGGCCTCGCCGACACGCAACCAGACGGGGCAGGGCGCGCCTGCGCCGGCCGTTTCGCCGACCGAAATCGGCTTTGACCGGGCCGATGCCATCTGGCTGGCGGGGTACTCCAATGTCGTGGCCGCACAGGCCGACTTCCTCCTGGCGCATGACTTCACCGAGATCTTCAACGCTGCCTTCCACCGGCTGTTTCCGCGGGCAGGCCTGCCGATGCAGGGGTTTTCGAGCGGCGGCCAGCTGATGATGGATCCGGCCACCGACAATGCCATCGCCGATCTCATCGCCGCCGTGCACACCATCAACTGGCCGGTGATAGAGCCGGACCGCCTGCGGCGCGTGCATACGCGGCTCAAGACCGTCGTCGCCCTGTCGCGCCGCAACTGGGAGGTGATCCTGGCCGAGACCGACGACGATCGCGAACTGGTGCCCAACCCCAGGCAGAGCAGCGTCGTGCCGGGTGGCGCGGTCACCGCCGAAATGGTCACCGCCTGGCGGGCGACGCTGGATGCCACCGACCGGATTCTCGATGGCACGCTGCTGATACCGCACTGGCGCTTCCGGCAGGGGTTCGATCTCAAGGCCTATTTCGAGACTGCCACGCGCACCGATTTCATCATGATCCTCACCGGCTATGGCGCGCTGCCCTTCCTGCGGGACGGGCCGGTGGCCGATGCCGGCACATTTGCCGAAGCCAACCGGGTATTTGGCGACAATCTTCTCGGCTATGCCTTCTGGTTCAACTAAGACTGCGTCTCATCCTCGGGGTCACATCATGCGCCTGCTTGCCGTTCTCGGCCTTCTGCTCGCCACCATCCTGCCGGCCGCTGCCTTCGACACGCCGGAGGCATTGGCTGAAGCGCTCTATGCCCCCTATCTGGGCGGCGAGGCGATCGATCCGGACGCGCTGCGTTCGGACGAGCTCAACCGCATGTACGCCTCCGAGACATCCCGCATCGAAAATGGCGAGGCGGCGTCCTTCGACTTCGATCCGATGATCAACGCGCAGGACGCCGAGATCACCGACTTCACCACCGCCCTCGGTCCCGATTCGAACGAATACGCCGCCACGATAGCGGTCAGCTTCAAGAATTTCGGCCACCCGGTGGCGCTCGAACTCTCCGCCTTCAACTATGATGGCGAGTGGAAGCTCGAGGATGTGGTCTCGGCCATGCCCGAAAATCCCTACCGGCTGAGCGAACTGCTCTCGCCGAAAATCGTCATCGGCGACGACGCCTTCGCCGATCCGCGCAAGGTGGTCGAGGTGCTCTATTCGCCCTATACCCCGGATTTCGAATGGCGGCGCTGGGACGGCGACCAGCTCAACTCCAGCGGCCTGAACGCGCTCTACGAGGCCGACCGCATCGAAGCCAATGGCGAGATGGGACGGATCGACTTCGATCCGGTCATCAACGGCCAGGACTACGAGGTCACCCATCTCGTGATCAGCGAGGCCGAGATTTCCGGCGACAGGGCCACCGTGCCGGTGTCGTTCAAGAATTTCGACCAGGAGCAGAATATCTGGGTCACGCTGGTCAACGAGGACGGCCGCTGGAAGGTGGATGACATCGAGAACTTCGATGCCGAATATCCCTACCGGCTGCGCGCCATCCTCGAAGCGCCGCTGCCGACCTACTGATGGACAGCGCCGACCGTTTCCCGGCCGTTCCCCGCCCGGTCATCCGCGATCTCGCCGCCTCGCTCATTCGCGAGGTGGCCAATGCCGGCATGGGGCGCACCGACATCGTGCCGTTCTGGTTCGGCGAATCCGACCAGCCGACGCCGGCCTTCATCCGCGCCGCAGCGGTACAGTCGCTGGAAGCGGGCGAGACTTTCTATTCGCAAAACCTCGGTCGCCCCTATCTGCGCGAGGCGATTGCGTCCTACCTCACCGGCCTCCACGGCCGGTCCATCGCGCCTGAGCGGATCGCGGCCACCGGATCAGGGGTCTCGGCCCTGATGCTGGTCATGCAGGCCGTGCTGTCGCCCGGCGACAGGGTCGTGGCGGTGACGCCGCTCTGGCCCAATATCGTTGAAATCCCGAAAATTCTCGGCGCCGGGGTCACCCGCGTGCCGCTGGCCGTTGCCGACGGTCGCTGGAGCCTCGATGTCGACCGGCTGCTGGCGGCGCTGACGCCCGATACCCGGCTCTGCATCATCAACTCGCCCAACAATCCCACCGGCTGGACCATCGCGCCCGAGGCCATCGCCGTCATCCTCGCCCATTGCCGCAGGCACGGCATCTGGCTGCTGAGCGACGATGTCTACGAGCGGCTGGTACACGATCCGGCCCTCGCGTCGGCGCCATCCTTTCTCGCCGCCGCTGAACTCGGCGACCGCGTCATCTCGGTCAACAGCTTTTCCAAGGCCTGGAGCATGACCGGATGGCGCATCGGCTGGATCGCCGGGCCCGAGCCGGTGATCGCCGATCTCACCAAGGTCATCGAGTACAATACGTCCTGCATTCTCGAGCCGGTGCAGCGCGCTGCCACCGTGGCGCTGCAGCAGGGCGAGCCGGAAGTGGCGCGTCTGCGCGCCCATCTGCGGCAGACGCGCAGCCTGCTGGTCGAGGGGTTGCGGGCTCTGCCGGGCACGGTGGTGCCCGAGGCAGGCGGCGCCATGTATGTCTTCTTCCGTGTCGCGGGACATGACGACAGCATCGCCCTTGCCAAGCGCCTCGTTGCCGAAGCCGGCCTCGGGCTGGCGCCGGGCGCCGCCTTCGGTCCGGAGGGTGAGGGCTGGCTGCGCTGGTGTCACGCGGTGGCGACGCCGCGGTTGACCGAGGGCATCGAGCGGCTCTCGACCTTTCTCGGCCGACACGGTTAGCGCCACAATCTTTCACGATTGGCGCCGCCATTGCGCCCTACGACGCGCGTAACAGTCCGGCACTGCAATTGCGGGGTGGGGCTATGCTGCGCACGTTCCTGATCATCATCATCTGTCTGCTGCTGCCGGGTGCGGCGCAGGCCTTCGAAACGCCCAGAGCGCTGCTTGAGGCGATCTACCAGCCCTACCAGGCCGGCCGGGCGCATGCGAGCCTCGACCCGTTCTACTCGAACCGGCTCAAGGGCCTGTTCATCGACCACGCCAACCGGTCCACCGGCGATATGGCCTCGCTCGACACCAGCATTGATGTCTCGCCCGACCGCAGCTTCAACCCGTTCCTCGACGCGGACAATGCGCTGCTGCTCGACGTGCAGATCGGCGAACCGGTAATCCTGGGCGACAACGCCATCGCCACCGTCAGCTTCCACAATTTCGATCACCCGAGCCTTCTGAGCGTCGCCATGGTCAAGCAGGCCGACGGCTGGAAGGTCGACGACGTGACCTCGACCGGCCTCGGGCAGAACTGGATGCTGTCCTGGCTGCTGCTCTATGACCCGTGGGACGTCAAATAGCGGCTCAGATCGCCCGCGTGGCCTCCTTCAGCCACGCCTTGACCTCGCCCTTCACCTGCGGACCGATCTCCTTGAACACGCGCTTGTGGTAGGCGTTGAGCCAGTCGCGCTCTGCCTCGGTCAGCAGCTTTTCATCGACCAGTCGCAGGTCGATCGGCGTCAGCGTCAGGGTCTCGAATTCCAGGTAGCCGGGGAACTTGCTCTCAACCACGAGGATCAGGTTCTCGATGCGGATGCCGTAGGCGCCTTCCTTGTAGTAACCCGGTTCGTTCGAGAGGATCATGCCGGCCTCGAGCGGCTGGGGATAGCGTGAGGATATGCCGGCCGGTCCCTCGTGCACCGACAGGAAATGCCCGACGCCGTGGCCGGTGCCGTGGTTGTAGGTCAGGCCGGTCTGCCACAGGAACTGCCGCGCCAGCACATCGATCTGCGCGCCCGAGGTGCCCTTGGGAAAGCGCACCGTCGAAATCGCCATCATGCCCTTGAGCACGCGGGTGAAGCGGTCCTTCTGCTCGGCGGTGACCTTGCCGGTCGACATGGTGCGGGTGATGTCGGTGGTGCCCATCAGATACTGGCCGCCTGAGTCCACTAGCATCAGTTCCCCCGGTTTCAGCGTGCGGTTGGTGCCGCTGTTGACCCGGTAGTGGACGATGGCGCCGTTCGGGCCGGCGCCGGAAATGGTGTCGAAGCTGACATCAGCCAGCGCCTCGCTTTCGCGGCGGAAGGCTTCCAGCGCGGTGACGATGCCGATTTCGTCGAGCTTGCCCTTGGGCGCCTCGGCGTCGAACCAGCAGAGGAATTTGGCCATGGCAGCGCCGTCGATCGACTGCGCCTCCTTCATGCCGCTGATCTCGACCTCGTTCTTTTTCGCCTTGGCGAGCAGCACGGGATCGCGCTTTTCCACGATCACCGCGTCCGAGACGCCCCGGATGGCATCGAAAATGGCGACGGGGCAGGTGGCCGGGTCGAGTTGCACCCGCTTGTCGGCCGCCCCCAGCTGGCGCAGGCCGGCCATCATGGTGCCGGCGTCGGCAACCTTGGCAATGCCGGCCAACCCCTTCCGGACCTCGGGCGTGATCTTGCTCTTGTCGAGATAGAGCGTCGGCTTGCCCTTCCTCGGCACGATGGCAAAGCCGAGCACGAACGGCGTATTGGGCACATCGCGGCCACGCATGTTGAACAGCCAGCAGATCGATTCGGGCAGGGTGAGCACGGTGGCGTCGACATCGTCGCTCGCCAGCGTCTTCTGCAGCTCGCCCAGCTTGTCACCGGCGGTCTTGCCAGCCCGGTTGTGGCCGAGAAACTCGACGAGGCTCACCGGTGCGCCCGGACGGTCTTCCCAGACCGAATCGACCAGATTGCGGGTGGGCACCAGCTTGGCGTGCCCTTCCAGCTTGGCCGTCAGGTCCTTGATTTCGCCGGGCGTGTGCAGCCAGGGATCGTAACCGAGCTTGCCGCCCTTGGGCACGACCTCGCCGATCTCGGCTGGCATGCCGCCCTGGCCGCCCTCAAGAACCTTGATCAGCCTGGTGTTGGTTTCGGCCGGGGCCTGCAGGGTGTAGCGGCTGTCGACGAAGAGCGTCGCCTTCTTGAGGCCGATGGCCGCGATGCCGGCGGAACCGGTGAAGCCGGTGACATAGGCCAGACGGGCATCGCCGGGCGGCACATGCTCGCCGCGATGCGCATCGCCCCGCGGCACCAGGAAGCCATCGAGGCCGGCCTCGGCAATGGCTGCCCGCAGCGCCTTGAGACGTGGGGCCACGTTGCGTTTGTCGGTCTTGATGTCGAAGGTCTGGTAGACGGTAGGTTCGAAGGTGGTGCCGCTCATTCTGGTGTCTCTGCCGCTTGCAGCAGCCGGATGGCTGTCATGTGCGCCGGACCCTAGCAGAGCAGGCCAGACTGCCCAACTATCGGGGTGCAGAAACGCAATGGAGTCATCGCCATGACGAAGAGCCCCAATATCTTCAGGAAAGCGCTGGACCACATGATCGACGGCCGGCAGCGCAGTGCGCAGCGCTTTGTCGACAGCTACCTCAGGGACCACCAGCCGGCACAGCCGCCCGGCCAGCCGCGAGGCGATCGCTGAGTCGTTCATATCCCGTTAAGGCGGGTTGCGCAAAACGAATGGCAGGTCTGCCAAAGCAGGCCTAACGCAGCGGGCCGGAGCGGCCTATATCGCTTGTGTGGGGCAGGTGCCCCGCATCGACTATTTGGAGACTGCCACAATGCCCGAGAGCAAGAACGATTTCAGGAAGGCGCTTGGCTCTGTGATTGAAGCACGGGGCCGCGAGGCAAGCCGTCAGGTGAACTACCGCTTTCAGCACCAGCTGATCGGCGCCATCACCAAGCGCCCGATCTGATCGGCCGCCCCGCAAGGCGCAGACGACAGCATCGCGACCGCTGATGAATCCCTGGCCACGGCTGGGGATTTTGCTTTTTCAGGGGGGTGATGCGGCCCCGTCCTGGCGCAGCCGGCTAGAGTTTTTCGAGCACCAGCGTCGCCCATTCCTTCTTCAGGATCTTGAAGCGCACCACCATGCCCAGGCGGGCATAGGCGGCGACGACGCGCGGCGCCTGCTTGAGCAGGATGCCCGAAAGGATGATCGAGGTCCCCCGGGTCACCAGTCGGTTCATGTCGGGGGCGAGCGACACCAGAGGGCCGGCGAGGATATTGGCCACCACCATGTCGAACGGCGCCTTGGCGATGATCCGGGAATTGTCGAGCCCGGCGGCCTCAACCGCCTGGACCCATCGGGCGACGCCATTGTCGCGGGCATTGGCAATAGTGGTCTCGACGGCAATCGGATCGATATCGCTGGCGAGCACCGGCTGCCGCAGCCGCTTGGCGAGGGCAATGGCGAGCACGCCGGTGCCGGTGCCGACATCGATCGGGTTCTTCGGGCGCTTGCGCTTGAGCACGCGGTCGATGGCCTCGAGGCAGCCGGTCGTGGTTTCGTGGTGGCCGGTGCCGAAGGCCTGGGCTGCGTCGATACGGATGGCCTGCATGCCGGCCGGTACCTTGTCGGCGTCATGGCTGCCGTGGATGAAGAAGCCGCCGGCGACCACCGGCGCCAGTCCTTCGAGCGATTTGGCGACCCAGTTGACCTCGGGATCGAGCAGTTCGACCGAGAACTCGACCGTGCCGCCCAGGGTTTCGCGGGCCAGTTCGACGAAGGCTTCCAGCGCCGGACGCTCGGTACAGGTCGCCTCGAAGATCCATTCGCCGGTGGCCTCGTTCTCGTGGGCGGAGGCAATGGCGGCGAGATCGTCGCGCTCGCTCACGGCGTCGACCAGGGCGTAGGCCTGATCCTTGGTGAGGGGGACGGAGAGCTGCGAAAGGGTCATGGCACGTGTTTCCGGTGATTGGCCGTTTCATGGGCTCGCAGGGGGGCTCAAGTCAACGCCGCGGCGTGCAGAGCGTTAAGGCAGCCTGAGGTCGGCCCAGACCGGCAGGTGGTCGGAACCACGGCGCGCCAGCACCGATTTGTGTACGCCGGTCCCCAGGACTTCGATATCGCGGCTGGTGATGATGCGGTCGAGACCGAGCATGGGACGGCGCGAGTGAAAGCTCGGGCCGGGGGCGATCACCGTGTGGTGGCGGGCGAACTGTGCGAGCGAACCGCCGTCCGGCGCCCACTGGTTGAGGTCGCCCATGATGACGGTGGGGACATTGCCTTCGAGCCGCTCGAGATAGCTGACAATGGCCCGGGCCTGCTTGATCCGGGTGGTGCCCATCAGCCCCAGATGCATGCCGATGACGCGCACGAGGTGGCGATCCAGCCGCACGTCGGCCAACACGGCGCCGCGCGGTTCGAACGAGGGCAGGTCGATGCGCCTCTGGTCGACGATCTCGATGCCCTTGCGCACCAGAATGGCATTGCCATGCCAGCCGAGGCTCTCCTCGCGGATGCCGACACGCACCGGGACATAGTCGGAATGGTCCAGAATGGTCTCGGCGGGGATGGTCGAAACGCGGGTGCCGAAGCGGCGGTCGACTTCCTGCAAGGCAACGATGTCGGCGTTGATCTCGCCCAGAATGCTCATGATCCGGTTGGGCTGGCGCTGGCGGTCGGTGCCCAGGCTCTTGCGGATATTGTACGAAGCGACTTTGATCATGGAACTAGAGGACCGGAGAAAAGAGACGGGCTGCCTGGCTGACAAAGCGTTGCAGGGCGGGTCGGGTTGCAACCTCCTTGGCGTCGACGAGGCGGCAGCATTCGAAATCGGCCAGCAGCATGGTCTCCACCGCGGTGATCATCTCCGGCGCCGTCATCCACACGGTAATCTCGAAATTGATGGCGAACGAGCGGTTGTCGAAATTGATCGACCCTACCGAGACGACCCGGTCGTCCATCAGCAGCACCTTCTGGTGCAGGAAGCCCGCAGTGTAGCGGTGGATGTGGATGCCGTGCATCACCATGGCATCGGCATGGGCGTTGCTGGCCAGCCAGACCAGCAGGTGGTCAGGCTTTTCTGGCAGCATGATGCGCACGTCGACGCCGCGCAGCACGGCCGCATAGAGCGCCGTCCGCACGTCGGTATCGGGCACGAAATAGGGGCTGACGATCCACAGCCGTTCGCGCGCCTGGGCGATGATGTCGGTATAGGCGATGGCGCAGCTCTCGACGCGGTCGGCCGGACCGGTCGCCATCACCAGGGCGGGCGTGCTGCCCGGCTCGTCGATCGTCTCGTCGGTGGCGGGCAGCACAAGTTCCTCGCCGGTCGCCCACTGCCAGTCCTCGCGCAAAATCATCGCAAAGGACATCGCCGCCGGCCCCTCCAGCCGCAGATGGGTGTCGCGCCAGCGCCGGCCGTAGCGCTTCTTCTGCCCCAGGTACTCGACCCCGACATTGAGCCCGCCGGTCCAGGCCACCTTGCCGTCGACCAGCACCACCTTGCGGTGATTGCGGTAGTTGACCCGCATCGGACCGAGGATGCGGAGCAGACGGTGGCGCTGGTTGAACCCGGCCACTCCGATTCCCGCCGCCCGCAGCCGCCGCTTGTAGCGTCCCGGGAGGTTCTGGCTGCCGACATCGTCGTAGAGCACCCAGACCGAAATGCCGGCCCTGGCGCGCTCGATCAGCGCGTCCGCCAGCCGGCGCCCGAGTGCATCGTCGCGGATCGTGTAGAACTGCACCACGACATAGCTCCTGGCCTGCGCAATCCCGGCGAAGATCGATTCGAAGGTGTCCTTGCCGTCGATGAGCAGTTCGGGGGCATTGCCCGCCAGGAACGGCGCGCCCGCCGTGCGGATCAGCACCGGCCATTCCTTGCCCGTCTCGCGATCGATGACCTGCAGCTCCTCGGCCCGGATCGGCCGGGTCAGGCGCAGCTCGAGCCGCGCCTTGGCGTAGTCGTCAAAATGCTTCCAGCCAAAGACCAGGTAGATGAAGGCGGTGGGGAAGGGCAGGAAGGCGAGCGAGGTCAGCCAGGCGATCGAGCCCTGCGAGGTGCGCGATGCCATGACCTCGCGCACGGCGCAGACGGCGGCCAGGATATAGACCGCCGCGTAGATGGCGGCGACGATATGGAGGTTGTTGGCGAGCGCTGCGAGCATGACCGAACATAGAGCCGGACTTGCGGGCGCGCGCAAGCGCAAGAACGATCGTTCAGATGACGTTCATCAAGGTGGCGAAATCGCGGCGCTTGCGTCGCGGAGCCAATCGGCCGATGCTTGGGCTCCAACCTGACTCACCGAAATCCGTCGTGCCAAACTCTCCTCTGCTCAATCCGCCTGGCCAGTCTAACCCACTGACCGGCATCGGCTTTAAGGTCGCCTCTGTCTGCGTCTTCGTCTGCATGGCGTCGTTGCTCAAGGCCTCGCAGGGCGTTCCGTCGGGGCAGCTGGTGTTCTTCCGCTCGTTCTTCGCAATTATCCCCGTCGTGGTCTATCTCACCTATCGCCGCGAGCTACTGGCCGGGATCAAGACCAAGCACCCGATCAGCCATATCTGGCGGGGACTTATCGGCAGCGGCGGCATGGGATTCGGCTTCTATGCACTGACCAAGCTGCCTTTGCCGGAAACCACGGCAATTCAATATGCCTCGCCGCTGCTGATCGTCATTTTCAGCGCCCTGTTCATGGGCGAAGTGGTGCGCCTCTATCGCTGGGGCGCGGTGCTGATCGGGCTGGTTGGGGTGCTGATCATTCTCTGGCCGCGACTCAGCTTCCTGACCGGCGGCCTGGCCGATGCGTCGGAGGCCTCCATCGGCGCGATTGCGGCGCTGATCTCGTCCTGCTTTGCGGCCGTCGCCATGATGCTGGTGCGGCGCCTGGTGCAGACCGAGCGCTCCGCCACGATTGTCCTCTATTTCTCCATTTCCTCAAGCGTTGTCGGGCTGTGCACGATCCCCTTCGGCTGGGTCATGCCCAATACCGAGCAGCTGATCTTCATGGTCGGCGCCGGCATTGCCGGGGGCATCGGACAGATCCTGCTGACCGAATCCTACCGGCATGCGGAAATGAGCGTGGTGGCGCCGTTCGAATATACCTCGCTGCTGATCGCCGTCGCCGTGGGCTATTTCGTCTTCCAGGACGTGCCGACGATGTCGATGCTGATCGGCGGCGTGATCGTTGTCTCTGCAGGCATTTTCATCGTCTATCGCGAGCACAAGCTGGGCATCGACCGCCGCAAGGCCAACGAAGTGAGTACGCCGCAGGGCTAGAGTTATCCTCCCCCCTTCACCGCGGCACGATATTGGTGGCGTTCCGTCGTTGTGACGGTCCGATAAAGGTGGGAGAACGAAACGAATGTATCGGGTTCTAGAACCTGACTGCGGTGCCCGATACCGAGACCATCAGCATCGAGCCGCCCTGGCCCACGACTTCGTAGTCGATATCGATGCCCACCACTGCGTTGGCGCCGAGGCGGTTGGCTTCGATCTCGAGTTCGGCGAAGGCCTCGCGCCGGGCGCTGCGCAGGGTCGATTCATATGCGCCGGCGCGGCCGCCGACGATATCGCGGATGCCGGCGAACAGGTCCTTGAAGATATTGGCGCCGACGATCACCTCGCCGGTGACGACGCCCAGATATTCACGGATCTGGTGGCCTTCGAGGGTGGGGGTGGTGGAAACGATCATGGGTCAACCCTTTGAAACAAAGCTGTCGAGAACCTTCTTCCGGCCGGCCTTTTCGAACTCGATGGTGAGTTTGTTGCCTTCCAGCTGCTGGATGGTGCCGTAGCCGAACTTCATGTGGAAGACGCGCTCGCCGACCGAGTAGGCCGAGCCGCGGCCGTCGTCGACCGAGCGGGCCACCAGTTCGCCGTCGATGGTCAGCGGGCCGGCACCGCGGCGGCTGGCCTGGTTGGCCTGGGCGCGCTTCCAGCCGGGGGTCTCGTAGAGGCTGTCGAACGGATCGGCATTGGAAAAGCGCGAGCTGGAGCGGCCGCCATAGCCATAGCCGCCATAGGCCGAGCCGGTGTCCTTGACCTCGACCACCTCGGCCGGCAGTTCGTCGACAAAGCGCGACGGGATGGCTGACTGCCAGAGGCCGTTGATGCGGCGGTTCTGCGCAAAGAACAGCCGCAGCCGCTTGCGGGCCCGGGTCAGCCCGACATAGGCGAGGCGCCGTTCCTCCTCGAGGCCGGCGCGGCCGCTCTCGTCCAGCGTCCGCTGGCTGGGAAACAGTCCTTCCTCCCAGCCGGGCAGGAAGACGGTGTCGAACTCGAGGCCCTTGGCCGAGTGCAGCGTCATGATCGACACGGCATCGTTGGTTTCGCCGGTGTCGCGGTCCATCACCAGCGCGATGTGCTCGAGGAACCCGGCGAGGTTCTCGAACTCTTCCATCGAGCGCACGAGTTCCTTGAGGTTTTCGAGCCGGCCGGGGCTGTCAGGCGACTTGTCGTTTTGCCACATCTCGGTGTAGCCGGACTCGTCGAGGATCTGCTGGGCCAGCTCGGCATGGTTCACCGTCCGTGCCAGATCGCTCCAGTTGTCGAACTGGGCGACGAGGTCGCGCAGTGTCGAGCGCTGCCGCGGTTTCAGGTCCTCGGTCTCGATCAGCATACGGATGGCGTTGAGCAGGGTGACGTTCTGCGACCTTGCCGTCTGCACGAGGAATGACAGCGTCGTGTCGCCCAGCCCGCGCTTGGGCGTATTGATGATGCGTTCGAGCGCCAGGTCGGAGGCCGGATTGGCGACGACGCGCAGATAGGCGATGGCATCGCGGATTTCGAGGCGCTCATAAAAGCGCGGGCCGCCGATGACGCGGTGGTTCAGGCCCAGGGTGATGAAGCGCTCTTCGAGCGCACGCATCTGGTGGGAGGCCCGGACGAGGATGGCCATGTCGTTGAGCCTGGCGCCCTGCAACTGGAACTGCTCGATCTCCTCACCGATCTGCCGCGCTTCCTCCTCGGAATCCCAGACCGAGGTGACGCCGACCAGATCGCCCTTTTCGCCGACATCGGTCTGCAGGGTCTTGCCCAGCCGCCCCTCATTGTGGGCGATCAGGTGGCTGGCCGCGGCCAGGATATTGGAGGTCGAGCGGTAGTTGCGCTCCAGCCGGATCACCTTGGCGCCCGGAAAATCCTTCTCGAAACGCAGGATGTTGTCCACTTCGGCGCCGCGCCAGCCATAGATCGACTGGTCGTCGTCGCCGACGACGCAGACATTGGCTTCCGACGCCGGCTTGCCCTGCGCCAGCAGGCGCAGCCACAGGTACTGGGCAACGTTGGAGTCCTGGTACTCGTCGACGAGGATATATCTGAAGCGGTGATGGTACTCGGCGAGGACGCCGGGGTTCTCCCGGAACAGCCGGATGCATTCGAGCAGCAGGTCGCCGAAATCAACGGCGTTCAGTGTCTTCAGCCGCGCCTGATAGTCGGCGTAGAGCTTGGCGGCCCGGCCGTTGGCATAGACGCCCGCCTCGGCCGCGGAAATGTCCTTGGGCAGCAGGCCGCGGTTCTTCCAGTTGTCCATCATGCCGGCGAACTGCCGGGCCGGCCAGCGCTTCTCGTCGATGTTTTCGGCTGCCAGCAACTGCTTGATCAGCCGGATCTGGTCGTCGGTATCGAGAATGGTGAAGTCATTGCGCAGTCCGACCAGCTCGGCGTGGCGTCGCAGCATGCGTGCGCCGATGGAGTGGAAGGTGCCCAGCCACGGCATGCCCTCGACGGTCGAGCCGACGAGGTGGGCGATGCGTTCCTTCATTTCCCGCGCGGCCTTGTTGGTGAAGGTCACCGACAGGATCTCGGAGCCGCGCGCCCTGCGGGTGGTGAGGATATGCGCAATGCGCGTCGTCAGAACGCGGGTCTTGCCGGTGCCGGCGCCCGCCAGCACCAGCAGCGGTCCGTCGATGCTGAGGACTGCGTCGCGCTGTTCTTCGTTCAGACCCTTCAGATAATCGGCTGCCGGCCGGCCGAGTTGGCTCGTGATCGGACCCGCGGAAGGGCGTTCAAGGCGGTGCGGGTCTGCAGGCATCGGGGATTGACGAATCTCTTTTTGTTCTCGTCGGTCAATATAGGGATGCGGGCCGGCAATGTATATGCGCGGGGCCGACTGCGGCGCGACGGGTTGGCGCCGGCTTGTTGCGGGTTTGTCACAGAGTTCGGGGGTGTGCTCCCCTTTGCAGCGTGACGGGGACACGCAAGCTGCCTACACTTGAAGGACTTACGGGAGATTCCTTGGTGCCGTGCTGAACCGGCTTTTCATCATTGTCGGGCTCATCGCCATCCTGGCGCTTGGCGCAGCGTTCGTGGTCCCCAATTTCATCAATTGGGACGACTACCGCGACCGCATGCAGGCGCTCGCCAGCGAGACGCTGGGGGCGCCGGTCGAGATCACCGGCGAGATCAGGTTCACCCTGCTGCCGCAGCCACAGCTCAATTTCTCCAAGGTTTTGGTGGGCAGCGTCGAAGAACCGGTGATGACGGTCGAGCAGGTGGAAGCCCGCTTCTCCCTCGTCGACTTCTTCCGGGATCGCTATGCGCTGACCAAGCTCGAGCTCAACAAGCCCGTCTTCGATCTCCGTCTCGATGCCAATGGCCAGCTGGAAACGATGGTGACGCTGGCCGAGGGCGTCTCGAATTCCACTGTCTCGGTGGCCAGTGCGCAGATCGTCGACGGCACGGTCAGTCTGGCCGATGGCCGCACGGGCGAGGCCTTCTCGGCCAGCAATGTCGATGGCGAACTGAGGATCGAGGCCGTCGACGGCCCTTTCAGCTTCCAGGGGACGGGTGACTATCGCGGCACCAGCTACAGCGTTCGCCTGGGTTCTGGCAGGATCGAACCCGACAGCGCCCCGCAGATCTCGCTCTTCGTGCAACCGCCCGACCAGCGCTTCTCCCTGACGGCCGACGGCAATCTGCAGCTGGGCGGCGCGCCCAGCTTTGCTGGCTCCATGACCTATCGCCAGGCACCGGCCAAGCCGGCCGCCGACCAGCCGATTGATGCCGGCAGGGGCGATCTGGTCATCGTCAGCAAGGTCGAGGCCAATGCCGACCGTATCCTCTTGTCCGACTACACCGTCACGCCCGACGAAAACCGCGTGGCGACGCGGCTGCTCGGCGCGGCCGAAATCAAGCTGGGGGCAGGGCGCAGTTTCAACGCCGTGATCTCGGGCACCGCCCTCGCCTTGCCGCCGCGCGACGCGACGGTGGAAAGCGCTGTTACGCCATACGAACTGGTGCGTCTGCTGGGCGAGCTGTCGATTCCGCCTTATCCGGGGCTGCCCGGGACCATTGGCGTCGACATCGCCGAGATCAATCTGCGCGCCGTGAGCCTGCGCAATGTGCGGCTGGACGCCGAGGCGAGGGATGGCAACTGGCAGATCAACGGCTTTTCCGCGCAACTGCCGGGCAATACCTCGGTGGCGTTCACGGGCGCATTGCGGACGGTCAACAGCCGGCCCAACTATTCCGGGCGGCTGACACTGAGGACGCAGCGGCTTGCCGCCCTTGCAGAGCTCTGGCGCAAGCCGGCCGAGGGCAATCCGCTGCTTGGCATGGACGGCGCCCTGACGGCCGACGTCTCGCTGGTCGGGGAGACGCTGTCGATCAGCAACGGCGCCTTCTCGCTCGACGGGGTCGAGCACGCGGTGGCCGCCGAGATCGGCTTTGGCTCCACCAGCCGCCACCTCAATGTCACCGCGCAGTTCGCCGCCATGACGGCGGACCAGAGCGTCGCGCTCGGCGCGCTGATGCCTGAACTCAGTGATGGCGGCGCCTTTGCCCTGACCTTTCCCAAAGGTCGATTCGATGTGGCACTGCCGAGCGCTACGGTCTTTGATCTGAAAGCCACCAACCTGGCGGTGGCCGGCTCGTGGGAGGGCGGCGTCGTGGTGGTGGACCGGCTCGCTGCCGACGATCTCGGTGGCGCCACGTTCGATGCCCGATTGACGGCGTTCGGCTCCTTCGAAAAGCCGGAACTCTCGGGTGTCGCTTCGCTGCAGATCCTCTCGGCAGGGTCGCCGGCGCTGGCAAGGATTTTCGATCTCACCAGGGCACCCGAGGGTGTGCGCAGCTATCTGGCCCGTTCGGCGCCCGCCGACCTCATGCTCACTCTCGATGCCCCGAGCGGCGAGGGCGGGCAGGCCCTGGCCATCACCGGTACGGCGGCCACCGCGACGGTGAAGCTCGATGCCAAGGTCAGTGCCGGGTTCCTGCGGGCTCTCGGTGGTCCCTTGTCCTTCAATCTCGATCTGCGCTCCGATGATGCGGCGGCGATGACGGCCCAACTCGGGCTCGGCGATCTCAGCCTCACCCCCGACGACCAGCCGATGCATGCGGTGGCCATTGTCGAGGGCACGCCCTCCAACAGCCTCGAGGCGACGCTCCGCATCGAGGGGGGCGCCGATTCCATCGGCTTTGCCGGCAATGTCGTGGTGACCGATCCCGACCGGCTGACCGGCAATGGCAATATCAAGGCGACGCTTACCGACCTGTCGGCGCTGACCGACAGCCTCGGCGCCGGCGGCATTGCCGTACCGCCTGTGACCGGCAGCGCGCATGTCGAGTTCATCGGCACGTCCAGCCTGCTGCTCGAACAGATTTCGGCCACCTCCGGCGGCCAGCAGTTCAGCGGTTCGCTGTCGCTGAGCGAGACGGCAGCCAGCCGCTCGGTCACCGGCAAGCTGCAGATCGGGCGCTTCGACCCGGCCAGCCTGCTGGGCGTGGTGGCCGGGCGGCAGGCCCTGCTGCCGATCGAAGGGCAGGTCTGGGTCGCCGGGCCATTCGATACGGGGTTTGCGGCGCGGACGACCTCGGGTCGCATCTCGATCTCGTCGCCGGCCGTGGTGATCGATGGCAAGGACGTGATCACCGACGCCACGTTCGACCTGGACTGGGATGCGACAAATACGCGGATCCGGCAGTTTGCCGGCATTGTCGGCGGCGGGCAGACGACGTTCGATGCCAGCATCTGCTGCGCCGGTCCGCTTTCCGACAAGCGGGTCAATGGCCGGATGACGCTGAGCGGGGTTGAACTCGATGCGGTGGTGCCGGACGTGATTGCCGATGCCCTGGGTGGCAAGCTCGACGCGGCCGCACAGTTCGAGGCGACCGGCGGCGACCTGCAGTCGATCTTTGCCGCGATGACCGGGCAGGGGAGCTATGCCATCGACGGTCTGCGGATCGAACGCCTCGATCCCCAGGCCTTCGCTGCGGCTGCCGCGCTGGAAAATGTGCTCGACACCGATGCCGCCGTGCTCGAGACCTCGCTGCGCGAGACGCTCGACGACGCGCCGTTCCAGGCGGCCACGGTCAATGGCAGTTTCACCATCGCGGGCGGCGTCATCCGCAGCCCCAACCTCGCCATTGTCGAGGACGCGGCACGGCTCTTCGGCAGCACGTCACTGTCGCTAGCTGACCTTGGGCTTGCCGGCGGCTTTGTCATGACGCCGACGGCAGCCGCCACGGCCGGCCAGACGGCGGCCTCGGCAGCTCAGATCGCCCTGTCGCTGGGCGGCACGCTGATGGCGCCGGAGCGCGATTTCAATGTCGCCGGCATGATCGACGCGATGAAGGCGCAGGCACTGGAACTGGAAGTGGCGCGGCTCGAAAAGCTGCGGGCCGAGGACGAGGCCCGCCGTCAGGCGGCTGCCGAGGAACGGGCCCGTATCGAAGCCGAGGAGGCGGAACAGCGCGCCGCCGCGGCGGCGATCCAGAAGGCGGCCGACGAAGCTGCCGCAAAGAAGCGCGAAGAGGAGGCGGCCCGCCGCCGCGCCGAGGAAGAGCGCCAGCGCCAGCAGCAGACCGATATCCTGGGTCCACTGGACCTCGGGATCAACTAAGCGCTGCCGTCCCGGTAGAACTGCAGCACGGCGACGCGCAGAGACGACGACAGGTTTCTGCCCTCGCGCGTTTCATCGATCTCGCGGATCAACGCCGTCATCGCAAGCTCGCGCGCCGCGGCCAGCGCCTCGAGGCCGGCCCAGAATTCCGGCTCGAGCGCGATGCTCGTGCGGTGACCGGCAATGCTCAGGGATCGTTTCTGCAAGGCCTCAGGGCTTCTTGCGGAAGCTGTCCAGGCTGACGACCTTCTCGCCGCCATTGTCGTCGGGCGGCGGTTCCTCGGGATTGTCCGGCTCGTCATTGGCCGGGCTCTCGTCGGTGACGTCGAAACGCAGCGCGAACTGAACCGAGGGATCGAAGAAGCCTTTGAGGGCCGAGAACGGAATCGCCAGGTTCTCGTGCTGGCCATCGAACGACAGGCCGACCTCGAAGCCGGTCTCGCTGACCTTCAGGTCCCAGTACTGATTCTGCAGCACGATGGTCATTTCCTTGTCGTACTGGTCCAGCAGCCGCTGGCTCATGCGCACGCCGGGGGCGTGGGTGACAAAGGAGATGAAGAAGTGGTGCTCGCCCGGCAGGCCGGTCTTGACCACTTCGGACAGAACCTTGCGGACAACACCACGCAGCGCTTCCTGGGCCAGAATGTCGTAGCGGATGAGGTCTTCAGGCATGAAACGGGCGGTCCGGACGAGTTTGGGAATCCTGGACAGCATAAGAGCCCGAGTGGCCAAGCAGTTTCAAGGAGAAAGCATGCAAATGCAGGCGTGAGTTGTCGCACGCTGCCGGCCGGTGGTCGATGTGACCCACCGGCCGGCCGGGTCAGGGCGCTCTACTGGGCTGCGACGGCGGTCGCAGCGGCGCTGTTGAGCTCGATCAGGTTGCGGGCGCGTTCAAGGCTTGCCGGCTGTTCGGCGCGGTAGCGGCGGCCGATCTCCATCATCAACACCGTGCCGGGCAGGAAGCTGAGTTCGGAGAAGATGTCTTCCCAGGCGATATCGCCCCAGCCGAGCGGCATGTGCAGGTCGCCCACGCCCATCGCCGTGTTCTCCTGCGGGTGGTACGGCTTGTAGAAACCCTGCGGGCGGCCGAAGGAATCATGAACGTGCAGATGGCCGGCAACCGGCGCCATGGCACGGAGCTGGGCCCGGAAATCGAGGCCACGATAGGTGCTCTCGATATAGGCATGGCTGAAATCGATCAGCGCGACGACGTGCGAGTGGTTCACCGCCTTGACCGTCTCGGCGACCGCGGCAGGCGTCTGGCGATACTGGCCCGGCTCGGTGGTGAAGATGTTCTCCAGCGCGATGCGCACGTCGCGGGTCTTGGCATGGTCCGCCAGCTGCACCAGGGCCTCGCGCTCACGGCTGTCGGCCTGCTGGCGCTGGTGGATGTCGTCGGCGCGCAACGCTCCGCCGTGCTGGACCAGTACGCGCGCGCCGATGCGGTCGCATACATCGACCAGCGCCTTGGCCGCATCGAGCTGATAGCCGAGGGTCGGCTGGTCCATGAAGTTGGACGAGACGAGGCCGTGCACGGTGTAGCGGAAATCGAATTGCGAGGTCAGTGACACCAGGCGCTCGATGCGCTCGGGAATGATGCGGCCGCCGGCGACGAGATCGAGGCTGGTGACGCCGATCTCGACAGTATCGCAGCCGATCTCGGCCAGCGCCCGCAGGTCAGCCTCGAGAGTGGTGAATTCGCCGTCGTCCGAACCGGCGTTGAAGCCCGTGCCGATGATATTGCTCATGGGAAGTCTCCTGGTTGAGGATCAGTGCGTGTCGAGCCGCTTGCCGTTCTCGATCGAGAAGGCGTGCAGGGCGTCCTGGCCGATGGTCAGATGCAGTTGAGTGCCGGTCGGGATCTCGCCGGTCGAGTTGTCCAGCGCGACGATACGGCTGCCGCTGGCGTCGGCATGAATGAGGCGTCCCGAACCCAGTTCCTCGACATAGTCGACGACGGCCGGGATGGCGCCGGCAGTGCCGGCATGGGTGCGCCTTACCGACTCGGGGCGAACCCCGAGCACCATCTTGAGGCCCGGACGGCGGACACCGTTCAGCTGTTCGACCCGCATGCGGCCGCCGCTGCCATGCACAAAGAGCCCGTCGGCATCGAACTCGCCTTCGAACAGGTTCATGGCGGGAGAACCGATGAAGTCGGCGACGAAGCGGCTTGCCGGGTGATTGTAAACATCGACCGGACGACCGATCTGCTCGACATTGCCGGCGTTCATGATGATCAACTTGTCGGCCAGCGTCATGGCCTCGGTCTGGTCGTGGGTGACGAAGACCGAGGTGACACCGAGCTGGCGGTGCAGCTTGCGGATTTCCGAGCGCATGGCGACGCGCAGCTTGGCGTCGAGATTGGACAGCGGCTCGTCAAAGAGAAAGACCTTGGGCTCGCGGATGATGGCCCGCGCCATGGCAACGCGCTGGCGCTGGCCGCCCGAGAGCTGGCCCGGCTTGCGGTCCAGATAGTCGGTGAGGCCGACCGACCGGGCCGTGACCTCGACCTTGGCCATGCGCTCCGGCTTGCGGACGCCGGCAACCTTGAGCGCATAGCCGATGTTCTCGGCAACGGTCATGTGCGGGTAGAGCGCATAGTTCTGGAACACCATGGCGCAGCCCCGCTCGCGCGGCTCGAGCTTGTTGACGATGGTGTCGCCGATGGCGATCTCGCCGGTGGTGATGTCCTCGAGTCCGGCAATCATGCGGAGCAGGGTGGACTTGCCGCATCCGGAGGGCCCGAGGATGACGACAAACTCGCCTTTCTCGATCTCGAGACTGACATCGGTCATCACCGTGGTCTTGCCGTAAGTCTTGCCAACGTTGCGAATAGAGATCTCGGCCATGAACTGTCTCACTTGTCTGTGTTGATGAGGCCGCGCACGAACCAGCGCTGCATGAGGACGACGACGAGGATAGGGGGGACCATCACGGCCAGGGTGGCGGCCATGGCGTAGTGCCAGGTCGGCGTTCCGCCGCCAGTTGTCAGGGCATCCGGCACCAGGTCTGAGAGCTGCACCACCACCATGCCGTAATTCGCGCGGTCGGTGATGATCAGCAGCGGCCAGAGGTACTGGTTCCAGGCGTAGACGAACATGATCGTCGCCAGCGCCGCGATGTTGGTCTTGGAGAGCGGGATCAGTGTATCGAGCAGGAAGCGGATGGGACCGGCACCGTCCATCTGTGCCGCCTCGACCAGTTCATCGGGGATGGTGAGGAAGAATTGCCGGTAGAGGAAGGTGCCGGTGGCGGTGGCGACCAGCGGCAGGATCAGCCCGGTGTAGGAATTGAGCAGGTTCCACTCGAGCGAGATCTGGATGCCGGAGAGGGTGTTGACCAGCCAGGTGATGCCGAGCGTGTCCATGATGATCTGGAACGGCGCCAGCGCATTGGCGGCAACGGCGTAGGTGGGCACGATGCGCACTTCGAGTGGCAGCATGAGGGTAATGAAGATGCACCAGAACAGCAGCATGCGGCCGCGATAGTTGAAGAACACCAGGCTGAACGCCGTGATGCAGGCCAACGTCACCTTGCCCACGACCACGCCGATGGCGACGATGAAGGTATTGAGGAACTTCGGTCCGAAGTCCGAGAGTTGCCAGGCGGTGACGAGATTGGTCCAGAGCTGGTCGCCGGGCCAGAGCTCGACTGGTGCCGAGTTGACGGCGGTCAGCGTGTGGGTTGCCGCAACAAAGGCGATCCAGATCGGAAACAGGATCAGGACGAGACCGGTCAGCAGGATGACGTGGGTCGCAATGTTGAGGATGGGCGTGCGTTCGATCATGTCGGTCGGGCCTCAGGTATAGTGCACGCGCTTCTCGACGTAGCGGAACTGAACGAAGGTCAGTGCCATCACGAGAAACATGAGAATGATCGATTGGGCGGCGGCGCCGGAGTAGTCGAAGCCGCGGAAGCCGTCGGCGTAGATCTTGTAGACCATCAGGTCAGTGGCCCGGAACGGACCGCCGCCGGTGAGCGTGTCGACAATGCCGAAGCTGTCGGTGAAGCTGTCGGTGATATTGATCACGATCAGGAAGAAGATCGTCGGCGTCAGCAGCGGCAGTTGCAGGTCGATCATGCGGCGCAGCGGGCGCGCGCCATCCATGGCCCCGGCCTCGATCAGGCTGCGGGGGATCGACTGCAAGGCAGCGAGAAAGAAGATGAAGCTGTAGGCGACGTGCTTCCAGGCACCGGCGATCACAATGGTCAGGACGGCTTGCCAGCTGACCTGCGTCGGGTCCCAGAGATTGGGCATGATGACGTTGAGAAATGACAGGATGCCGGCGTTCGGATTGAAGACGAAACGAAAGGCGAGACCAACGGCCGGGGCAGCGATCGCGTAGGGCCAGATCATGGCGACGCGGTAGGCCTTGAAGCCAGTCAGTTGCCGGTCGACGAAGACCGCGAGCGTCAGGGCCATGACCATGGCCAGAGCCGTGGTGGCGACTGCGTAGATGACGGAAACCTGGACCGACGACCAATAATAGGGGTCCGAGAGCACTTTCTGGAAGTTCTCGAGGCCCACCCAGGTGTTGCCGCCGCCCCAAGGCTGTTCGAGCGTGAACGCCCAGTAGAGGGCCTGAGCCGAGGGCCAGTAGAAGAACACGAAAATGATCAGGAGCTGTGGCGCGATCAGCGCAGCTGCCACCCAACTGGTCTTGAAATAGGCGCGTCGCATCTGAGTCTCCGAAAGGGAGCGGGCGCGGCGGTTGTCGCCGCGCCCCCCGAGGTTTGACTTACGGGAAGGACTTGCCCGGGTAGGTCTTGGCGAAGCGGGCCAGCAGATCGTTGCCACGCGAGGCAGCGGTATCGAGGGCTTCCTTCATGGTCTTCTGGCCAGCCAGCGCGGCTTCGACTTCAGACTGCCATTCGGCGCGGATCTGGATGAAGCTGCCCAGGCGGATGCCGCGGGTGAGCGGGCCCGGCTCGGTGAAGGTGAGCGACTTGATGGCGACCTCACGACCCTTGTAGGGGGCCTTGTCATAGAAGCCCTTGGCGACGAGTGCGTCGAAGCCGGCCTTGGTCACCGGGATGTAGCCGGTGTTGGAGGCCCAGAACTCTTCTGACTCGGGGGTTGCGAGGAAGGCGAGGTAGGCCGCGGCGGCCTTGTACTCTTCGTCCGACTTGCGCGACAGCACCCAGAGGGAGGCGCCGCCCACGACGGTGTTGTGGCGCTCGAAGCCTTCGTAGACCGGGATCATCTGCACGTCCCAGCTCAGCTCGGCCGGGGCCAGCTTGCCGACGGTGGCGTGGTCAGCGATCGAGGAGAAGAACATGGAGCATTCGCCCTCGAGGAAGCTGTCGCGCGCGGACTTGCCCGACTGAGCGGTGCGGATCATGAGGTAGCCCTCGTCGATCCAGCGCTTGATGTTTTCCATGTGAGCGACGTGCTGCGTGCTGTTGAATTCGAGCGTGGTGTCCAGGCCGTCATAGCCATTGTTGTTGGACGCCACCGGCACGTTGTGGACCATCGAGAACTGCTCGAGGTCGATCCAGCTGGAGGGTGCATAGGCAAGGCTGCAGGCCTGGCCGGAATCCTTGAGCGACTTGAAAGCGGCTTCCATGCCCTCCCAGGTGGTCGGGGCTTCGGCAATGCCGGCTTTCTCGAACTGGGCCTTGTTGTAATAGTAGACCGGGGTCGAGGAATTGAAGGGCATCGAGAAGAAATCGCCATTCGAGGCGGCGTAGTAGTTGGCGATGCCGGGGAAGTAGTTGGCCCAGTCGACCTGGACGTCAGCGTCTTCCATCAGCTTCTTGACCGGGTAGAACTCACCCGAGAGCATCAGGTCAGCGGTGCCGGCATCGAAGGACTGCACGATGGTGGGGTGCTTGCCGGCGCGGAAGGCCGCGATGGTATTCTGCACGGCCTTCTCGTAGCCGTCCTGGCCAACGCACACAGCTTCATACTGATCCTGGCTGGCGTTGAAGCGGTTGCAGGTCTCGAGCACGATGCCGCCGAGATCGCCGGTCAGGCCGTACCAGTATTCGAACTTGGTTTTCTGGGCAGAGGCGGGCGCCGTCATAAGCGCGGTCGAAGTGGCGGCCAATGCCACGGTGAGCAGCCAGTTGAGTTTCATCGCATATCTCCTGAAGCGTCGCCGGCCCTCGCCAGCGGCGTCTCTGGTAGTCAGCAGATGTGACAATTGGCTCTCATGGCCGTGAACCGGCGATGACGTTTCGACGTCACTTTGATGAAAGCGATAATATCATGATGGCAAGCATTGCGATGTCATCGCGGCGACACCTGCAAGGCATAGGCAACCCGGCTGGACCTCACGCATCCGACAAGATGTGGCTGGATATGAAGGCGCGGCGTCTCGTTTCGCGGGTGCGGTGCAGAGGTCGGAGAGGGGAGTTAAGTGCAGGCTTCTGTTGCCAGGTGCCTGCGAACCCCGCCTGTCGCCCGGCTAGGGGCGGAGGACTTAAATTCCCAGTGCTAGCACCGCTTACGCGGCGAGAGCGACCGGAGCCTTAGAGTTGTCATTGGCAACTATAAGTTTTGGTCCGATATCGGCGGTACCATGCCGAGCGAAAACACACCCTTTACGCCCTCGTCGATCCTGTTTCGCCCCCTCAGGTCCCGTGAGGGAATGGTGGAGGCGCCGGGTACTGCCCCCGGGTCCGATGGGTTTATTATGATGGCAATTTATCGCCATAGCCGTTGCCGGCACGCTCAATATAGGTGCGCCGGCACGCAGATGCAAACCCGATCAGGTGCCGGCCATGATGTCGACCGGACCCTGCTTCCTGAAGCTGCCGGGTCGGGTTTTCGGCCAGGGGGCGACGAGGCCCGGCTTGATCACCGCGCCGCGCGGCAGATCGGCAGCGGAAGCGGTCGGAGAAGCCTGCGGGCTGTCGGCAGGCCGTGTTGCGGTGCCCATGGCCTGAGCCACGATGCCCGCCACGCAGGCGTCGAGCACCTTGCCGCGGGCTTCCATGTAGCCGCTCGGCGAAAACTGGGCCGGAATCTCGTCGTCGTCGACAGCCGCAACCGTCAGCCGCCGCTGCTTGTCGGGGTCCCGAGTGGCCCAGTCGTAGCCAAGCCGGAGGGTGTCAGCCATGGCCGAAGCTTCGGGGCCGCTGATAACGTTGGATTCGGCTCGCACCGCTCGCGTCAGGCTGTCATCGGAGTAGACGGCGTAGCTGCTGTAGTCGGCGGCGGCCACCACCTGATAGTAAAGCGCGCCATTTTCGCCGCAGGCGATATTGAGCGAAGCGATCCGGTTGCGCGTCCCCGCGTCGATATTGGGCGAGCTGGCGACGAACAGGTCAGGGCCATCGCTGGCAATCGTTCAGTCGCCAATCCTTCCCGTTCCGTCGACGTTGATTTCGGCCAGCGCCAGCGGGCCGGTCGCGTCGAGCCGGCTGCTGGAGGAGGATGTGGACGCGACCGATACGTCCGGTGCGACGAGAGGCGTCGTCTCGACAGCCGGCTGTGCCTGCACCTGCTCGCGCGGCGCGGGATTGCCGGTCAGGGCCGGCACGGGTGTGGGAACCGTGGGCTGGGTGACGTCCTCTTGTGGCGCGGCCTCGGCTGTCCTGATGTCGGGGGAGCCGAGCGTCCAGATGCCGTTGACGGCGTCAAAGGAACCGGCACGGATCGTCCCGGCCAGAACGGCGGTGCGCACCACTTCGCCATAGCGGTCCCAACCATTGTCGAAGGCGACGATCAGGTCTTCGGTCTGCGCCTGCAGGACGGCGTATTTCTCGAAGGCGCCCGCCAGATCGGCATTGGTTCGGACCTGCGGCCGGACGCGGTCGAGCATCACGATATTGGATCGCAGCAGCCGTTGCAGGCTCTGACCGGCAGAGACGTTCTGCAGCGCCATCGGCGAGAGGACGATGGAGGCGAGTGTCCGGCCGTTGTCGATGAAGGTCTGGGTGAGCTTGACGAGTTTATCGTCCGTAACCGCGCCCTCGTCGAGAACGACCTGAAGGGCGTCGCTGGCGCGCAGCTGAGTCTCGGCGATCTGGCGCGCCACGCCCAGGTTCGCTTCCTGCAGCTGCACGAGCTTGCCGAAGAGCTCCTCGACCGAGCGGGGTGCGACGACTTCCTGCGCGGCAAGCGGCCAGACGGAGGCAAGGACCAGTAGCCCCGCGCATGCTGCAGTACGGAAGAGTGATGAGATGGGTTTCATTTACGCAATATACTGGCTCTTCGAAAACTCACCGTCGCGCGAAAGTCCAAAGCCAGTCAATCGACGAATTGCTTTGACGCCGGAGCTGGGCACAAGTGTTGCGCGCCGAGCGTCAGAATGCCCCGAATCGACTAGTGTGCTGCCATGACCAACGTGCTCAGACTGCCCGACAGACCATCCGCCTCGCTCCACCCGGAGCAGCAATATCTCGACCTGCTTCACCGGGTCTGGACCTCCGGCGACGAGCGTGTCGATCGCACGGGTGTGGGGACCCGCTCGATCTTCGGGGCGACGGTCCGCTATTCGCTGGCCGACGGATCGGTGCCGCTGCTCACCACCAAGCGGGTTTCCTGGAAGACGGCCGCGCGGGAACTGATCTGGTTCCTGAGCGGCAGCTCGAATATCCGGCCGCTGGTCGAACAGGGTGTTCACATCTGGACCGACTGGCCTCTGGACAAGTTCCGAAAGGCGACGGGCGAGGACATCTCGCGCGAGGCGTTCGAGGCGCGGATCATTGCGGACGACGCCTTTGCCGAGACCTGGGGCGACCTGGGCCCTGTCTACGGCGTACAGTGGACGCGCTGGCCCAAATATGTGCCCGCCGGCGAAGGACTGTATCGGCGCGATCCGGAGGGCGTGAACCAGATTGCCAATCTGGTGCAGGGGCTTAAGACCAATCCGGCCTCGAGACGGCATATTTTCACCGGCTGGAATGTGCCCGAACTGGACAGCATGGCGCTCCCGCCGTGCCACATGACCTACCAGTTCTATGTCGCGAACGGGAAGCTCTCCTGCATCCTTTACCAGCGCAGCTGCGACCTCGGGCTCGGGTATGCATTCAACGTGTTCTCCGCCGCCCTCCTGACCCGGATGCTGGCGCAGCAATGCGATCTCGACGCCGGCGAACTGGTCTGGAACGGGGGCGATGTGCACGTCTACCTCAACCACGAACATCTGGTGACAGAGCAACTCGGCCGGACGCCGGAGGGCGATCCGAAATTGCGGCTGCTGAACAAGCCCGCGTCGATCTTTGGCTACCGGATCGAGGATTTCGCCGTCGAAGACTACACGCCGCAAGCCCATATATCGGCGCCGGTGGCCGTCTAGTCGCTGCAACGTTGTGGCAGGCCGTCGCCTATTCCACTTGGAGCGGCCCGGCCGAAGGCTATAGTTCACCGCACGATTTTTCACCTCGCGAGCCACGGCCCATGCGTATAGCGCTGTTCTTGTCCCTGCCAATCCTCAGCGCCGCCGCCGGCGTCGCCATGGCCAACGATACGATGTCGACCCTGGGGGCCGGCGGACTGGTGTTCGTGCAGACCGAAGATGTGCGGATGCTCTCCGAGGATCTATACGTGTCGCCGGACGCGGTCCGGGTGACCTACGAGTTCCGCAACGAGACCGATCACGACGTCCGGACGCTGGTGGCCTTCCCCTTGCCCGACATCACCGGCAGCGGCGACTTCATGGTCTCCATTCCCACCGAGGACGAAGCCAATATCTTCGGCTTTGCCACGACCTTTGATGGCGTGCCGGTCGATGCCGAACTGCATCAGTACGTGTTTGCCACCAACATCGATTACACGGGCTACCTTACGGGCCTCGGCATCCCGCTGGCGCCATTCGGGCAGCAGACAGCAGCTGCCATTGATGCATTGAGCGAGGAGCAGAAGGTCGAGCTCTTCCGACGTGGTCTGGTCGTGCCCATGGACTACGACGCCGGGCAGGGCTGGCAGCGCGACTACGTGCCAACCTGGACCTTGCGCTCGACCTATAGCTGGGAAGCGGTGTTTCCCGCCAGGAAAACCGTCGTCGTCGAACATGGCTACAGGCCCAGCGTGGGCGGAACGGTGGCTGTGACCTTCCTGTCGCCGCCCTATGAGGGATACGATCCGGCCACCACCTACAAGCAGAAGTACTGCACCGACGACGGCTTCATCCGGGCGGTCCGAAAGACGCTGCCCGATCCGAATGAACCCTATGGCGCGCTCTTTACCGAAAGCTGGCTCTCCTATGTGTGGTCAACTGGCGCAAACTGGTCTGGATCGATCGGCAGGTTCCGCCTCACCATCGACAAGGGCCGGCCGGACAATCTTGTGTCGTTCTGCTGGGACGGCAAGGTGACCAAGACCTCGCCGACGACGTTCGAGATGGAAGCCACCGACTGGTGGCCGCCTTATGATCGCGAACTTGAGATCCTGATCCTGAACCGGCAGGACCCGCGGGAGGGTACGGGGGGATGAGTTTGCGCATTCGAAGCGCCGTTCGCGAAGATGCGGCTCAGATTATCGCGTTCATTCGTGACCTCGCGGAGTACGAAAAGCTTGGCCACGAGGCGAGGGCGACGCCGGCCGACATCGAGCGGGACCTGTTCGGGCCCGCGCCAAAGGTCTTTTGCGAGATCGCCGAGAATGACGGCAAGCCGGTCGGGTTCGCGCTCTGGTTCTATACCTACTCGACCTTTCAGGGGCAGCACGGGATCTGGCTTGAGGACCTCTATGTCGACCCGGCGGTCCGGGGGACGGGGGCCGGCAAGGCCCTGCTCAAGAGCCTGGCGGAGCGCTGCCTGAAGGAAAACCTTGGCCGCTACGAGTGGTGGGTGCTCGACTGGAACGAACCGTCGATCCGCTTCTACAAGGCGCAGGGCGGCGTCCTGCAGGATGAATGGACCAAGGTTCGCATCGACGGTGCGGCGCTGCAGAAGTTGGGCAGTTCATGACCGTCCCCGTAGCGATGATTGCTGGTGTCGCCCGCAACGGCGTCATCGGGGCCGATGGCGGCATTCCCTGGAAAATCCCCTCGGACATGGCCTTCTTCAGGCGGACCACCATGGGCAAGCCCATCATCATGGGCCGCAAGCAGTTCGAAACGGTCGGGCGGCCATTGCCCGGCCGAACCAATATCGTGATCACGCGACAACCAGACTATGCGGGGGAGGGGCTGATCGTGACCAGCAGCCTGGGTTCGGCCCTTGCGGAGGCGCAGACAATAGCCGCGGCCGACGGGGCTCCGGAAGTCATGATCATCGGCGGCGGAGAGATCTATTCACTCGCCCTGCCGAAAGCCGACCGGCTCTATATCAGCCATATAGACCTCGCCCCCGAGGGGGATGTAACCTTCCCCGAGATCGATCCCGGCATGTGGCAGGTCGTCGACGAACCGACCGTTCCGGCGTCTGACAAAGACACTGCGTCATTCCGCGTCAGGGTCTACGAGCGCCGCTAGACGTGTCATGCGTTGATCCGGCGGCCTCACGCCCCTATATAGTGCCGGACATCACAAGACCTGAAAGGTGGCAGATGCCTTGGGACAATAATACCGGGGGAGGCCGCGGTCCAAATAATGGTGGACCGTGGGGGCAAGCGCCGCAAGGCGGCGGCGGCCCGCGTCGAGGCGGAACTCCGAGCCTCGAAGAACTACTTTCCCGTGGACGCGATCAGTTCCAGGGCGGACTGCCGGGCGGCCGCTGGGCGATCATCGGTGCCGTGCTGGCAGTGCTGGTCTTCTGGGGCGTGAACTCGATCTATACGATCGATCCGCAGGAAGTCGGCGTCAAGCTGCGCTTCGGCAAGCCGATGGAAGAGACCGGACCGGGTCTGCATTTCCATTGGTGGCCGGTTGAAAGCGTCGAGCGCGTCAACGTCACGGAAAACCAGACCGAGATCGGATCGATCCCGACTAGCCGCACGGGCAGCGACGAGGGCCTGATGCTTTCGGGCGACCAGAACATCGTGGACGTCAAGTTCTCGGTGCTGTGGTCGGTTGCCGATCCGCAGCAGTATCTGTTCAACGTCCGCGACCCCGAGGACATGGTCCGCAGCGTCGGCGAGAGCGCCATGCGTGAAGTTGTCGGCCGCCGTCCGGCTCAGGACATCTTCCGTGATGATCGTACCGGCATTTCCGTGGAAGTGCGGGACATCGCTCAGGGCATTCTCGACAGCTACAACCTGGGCGTCAGGGTGTCGCAGATCGCCATCGAGAACGTGGCGCCGCCGACCGAGGTGGCCGATGCGTTCGACGAAGTGCAGCGTGCCCAGCAGGACGAAAACCGCTTCCAGGAAGAAGCGCGGCAGTATGCCAACACACTGCTCGGCGATGCCCGAGGCCAGGCGGCGCAGATGCGCGAAGACGCTGCTGCCTACAAGACCCGCGTCGTTCAGGAAGCTGAAGGTGAGGCTGCACGCTTCACGTCGGTCTATGACGAATATGCCAAGGCTCCGGAAGTGACGCGCAAGCGCCTTTTCTTTGAAACCATGGAGCAGGTTCTGGGGAGCTCCGAGAAGGTTATCGTCGAAAGCGGAACCGGTTCGGGCGTTGTGCCGTATCTGCCGCTGCCGGAACTGCGCAGCAATTCCTCCACTGACACGGCGAGGTAACCCATGAACCGTCTCATTATTGCCGGCGTCCTCCTCGTCGGAATTCTCTACGTCGTGGTTTCGTCGGTCTATGTGGTCAACGAACGCGAACAGGCGATCGTCATGCGTTTTGGCCAGATCACCGACGTGAAGACCGAACCCGGCCTTTACTTCAAGATCCCGACCAATGTCGTGGACAGCGTGCAGATCATCGAAGACCGGCTGCTGCGCTATGACATCGCCAACATGACGCTGCAGGTGTCGGGCGGCCAGTTCTACGTCGTGGACGCCTTCCTCACCTACCGCATCTCCAACCCGCGGTTGTTCCGTGAGCGTGCCCTGGGTGAGTTGCGGACGGCGGAAAGCCGTATCGCAACGCGTTTCAACGATGCGCTGCGCAGTGTGTACGGTCGTCGTGAGTTCAATGCCGCGCTGTCCGAGGAACGCCCGGCGATGATGCTCGAGGCCCGCGACCTGATCCGCGACGAGGTCGACGACATCGGTATCGAGATCGTCGACGTCCGCGTGCTGCGGACCGATCTCACCCAGCAGGTGTCGGCACAGACGTTCGAACGCATGAAGGCCGAACGTCTGGCCGAAGCGGCACTGCTTCGGGCTCGCGGCAAGGAAGCGGCGCAGTCGCTCCGCGCTGTTGCCGATCGCCAGTCGGTGGAAATCATCGCGGCATCGCGGCGCGATTCCGAAGTGCTGCGCGGTGAAGGTGAAGCCCAGCGTTCTGTTGTCTTCGCCAACGCCTACCAGACCGACCCCGAGTTCTTCGAGTTCTACCGCTCGATGCAGTCCTACCGGACCGCACTGGGATCGACCGGCACCACCATGGTGCTGTCGCCCGACTCGGAGTTCTTCCGGTACTTCACCGATGCAGGTGAGGGCACGCCGGCCGTGCCGGCAGCGGACAGCACAGCGGCTCCCGCCGCGGTTGAGGGCGAGGCGCCTGCAGCTACTGCGGGCGAAGCTCCGGCGGCCAATGACAACGCCGCCGCGCCGGCCGCGGCAGCAGCGGGGCAGTGATCGAGTTCTTCTCGGCGCTGGCTCTTGCCATAGTCATCGAGGGGTTGGTCTATGCGGCCTTCCCCGATCAAATGAAAAAGATGCTGGCGCAGTTGATGGCTGCGCCAGCATCAACCATTCGTGCGGTAGGCCTGGCTTGCGCCGGTGCCGGACTTGTTCTCTTGTGGTTTCTTCGCGGGTAGCCATCGACCGCTGATTTGGTCCGTTGGCAGACGTTTTCGTGCGTTCGGAGGAAGACCATGGTTGGGCGCAAGCTATTGATGCACGCAGTGTTTCTGGCAGTCGGCCTGATGATGGCGCCAGCCCTCATGCTGCCGGTTCATGCTGCCGGGCCAGAATCGGTATCGCTTCTGGCAGCGAGTCTCTCTCCAGCCGTGGTCAATATCGGCACCTCCCGCCAAGTGGCAGGCGGCGGCGGCATGCCATTCCCCGAGATGCCTGAAGGATCTCCACTGGAAGATCTGTTCGACGAACTCAATCCCAACCAGGGGGAGGGCGGGCCATCCATGCAGGAGGCACGAAGCCTCGGCTCCGGGTTCATCATTTCTGCCGATGGTCGCGTTGTAACCAATTATCACGTCATCGAAGGCGCCGAAGAGATCACGGTCTTTCTGACCGACGGCCGTCGTCTGGCGGCCAAGCTGATTGGTGCCGATGAAAAGACCGACCTCGCCGTGCTCAAGGTCGAGGCGGAAGGCGATCTGCCGTTTGTGGAATTCGGCGATAGCGATACCGCCGATGTCGGCGACTGGGTCATGGCCATTGGCAATCCCTTTGGCCTTGGCGGTTCGGTCACCATCGGCATCGTCTCGGCTCGCAACCGGGACATCCAGGCCGGTCCCTACGACCAGTTCATCCAGACCGACGCGGCCATCAACCAGGGCAATTCGGGCGGACCGCTGTTCGACATGGACGGCAAGGTGATTGGCATCAATACTGCGATCATCGCGCGCGGCGGCTCATCGCTGGGCATCGGTTTTGCGGTTCCGGGCAATCTGGCGCGCCCGGTCGTCGAGCAACTGGCGCAGTTCGGCGAGACGCGCCGGGGTTGGCTGGGTGTCGGCATCCAGGACGTCACCGAGGATATCGCGGCTTCGCTCGATCGTCCCAATACGTTCGGCGCCATGGTGATCGACGTGACCAAGAGCGGGCCTGCCGAGGGCAGCCTGCTTGAGGGCGATATCATCCTTGAATTCGACGGCAAGGTGATCGAGCGCATGCGCGACCTGCCACGGGTGGTTGCGGAAACGGCAGTGGGCAAGAAAGTCCCTGTCAAGGTGCTGCGCAATGGTGCCGAGGAGACCGTGGACGTGACGCTCGGCCGGCTCGAAATCGGCGAACAGCTGATAGCCCAGAATGAAAAGGAGGCCCAGGAACAGCTGGCGCCACCTGCGGCGGACGTGGAGGAGCCCATAGGGCCGCCGCCTGGACTGCTTGAGCTGGTGGGGTTCGACCTGGCGGCGATAGATGCCGGCAAGCGTTCAGAGTACGGGTTGAGTGCAACGGCCGAAGGGGTTGTCGTCACGACCGTGACGAGCGGCAGCGACGCCGAGGGCAAGGGGTTCATCCCCGGACAGATGGTTGTCGAGGTCAACCAGAAGCCGGTGACTTCGGTCGATGAAGTGACCGCCGCGGTCAGTCAGGCCAAGGAAGCAGGGCGGCCGGCAGTGCTGTTCAAGGTTGCCGACCAGACGGGAACCGAGCACTTCGTCGCGGTCCGCCTGAATTAGGCGGGGCGGCGTATCCGATAGAGGACATGGGGGCGCAGGGTGTGCCCCTCGGGCACGTTGGGGTACTCGAAGTCGCCGGCCGGGTCGTAGCGCATGCCGATCTTTTCCATCACCCGGCGGCTCGGCTGGTTGCCCCGATATGTGATGGCGACGACCTCATCAAGATGGGTCTCGTCCCAGGCAAACTGCAGCATGCCGAGTGCCGCCTCCGGCGCATAGCCGTTGCCCCAGTAGGCCTTGTCGAGCTGCCAGCCGATCTCGGCTTCGGGCCGCCCGGGAATGGCGTTGCGCAGCAGATCATCAAAGGGGGCCATGCCCAGCATGCCGAGAAAGGCGCCATCGGCCTTGCGCTCCAGCGCCATGAAACTGAAACCGTAGTCAACCAGCCTTTGTCGGGCCTTTTCGATGCCGGCCGCTGCATCGACATAGGAGCCGACGGCCGGAAAGAAGCGGCGGACATGCGGATCGCCGATGATGGCGGCGTAGAGCGCCTTGTCCTCGTCGCGCCATTCGCGAAGCAGCAGGCGTTCCGTCTCGATCCTCACCGGATGATATCTTCGTCGCTATAACCCTGCAGGTAGAGCAGGGCGGTGAGGTCACCATGATCGATGCGGACGGCTGCTTGTTCAGCAACTACGGGTTTGGCATGCAGCGCCACCCCAAGCCCGGCCGCCCGGATCATGTCGAGATCGTTGGCACCGTCACCGACGGCAAGTGTCTGGGCCATGGGGACGGCGCGTTCCTCGGCCAGGGTCTGCAGGCGGTTGAGCTTGGTCGTCTTGTCGACGATGGGATCGAGCACGCGCCCCGTGAGGGCGTCGCCATCGAAATCGAGGACATTGGCGATAGCCTCGTCAAAGCCGATGCGTTCGCCGAAGTAGTCGGCAAAAAAGGTGAAGCCGCCCGAGACCAGCGAGGTATAGGCGCCGTAGGCTTTCATGGTCTGGACGAGAGCCCGGCCACCAGGCGCCAAGGTAATGCGCTCCCGGCGGACTTCCTCGATGGCCTTGCGCGAAAGGCCTTTGATCAGGGCCACGCGGGTGCGCAAGGCGGCGGCGAAATCGAGTTCACCGTTCATGGCCCGGGCAGTGATATCGGCGACTTCGGCCTTGATCCCGACCGCGTCGGCGATCTCGTCGATGCATTCCTGGTTGATCATGGTCGAGTCCATGTCGGCCACGAGGATCTTTTTTCGCCGGTTCGACAGGGCGACCAGGGCAACATCCACCGGGCGCCCGGCCAGATGTTGCCGCGCGATGGCTTCCGTATCGGCACTCAGTGGTGAAATGATCTCGCAGGCAATGCGCTGGTGCAGCCAGTTGATCTCGCCACGCGTATCGTGCTGGATCGCCTCCACAATCTTGGCGTCCAGCGCCGGATCAGCAGGGTTAGCGATGAGGCAGAGCACCGACATGGGACAGTCTCGCAATGGGCGGGGAAGCGCGGTGTTGATAGCGGGTCCGACTGCCAGCGGCAAGTCGGCGCTGGCCTTGGCGCGCGCGCAGGCCAGCGGCGGCATTGTCATCAATACCGACGCCATGCAGGTCTATGATGTGCTGCGGGTGGTGACGGCCCGGCCCGCTTTGGACGAGATGGGCGATGTGCCCCATCTCCTCTATGGCACGGTGCCGCCGTCGCGGCGTTTCTCCACGGGCGACTGGTTGCGGGCGACACGGGCGATCATTTCGGACCCGGACTACGCCGGACGAGAGCTGATATTTGCAGGCGGGACAGGGCTTTACTTCGATGCGTTGATGAATGGATTCGCCGAGGTCCCGGAGGTTTCGGAGGCCGCGCTCGCTGCTGCTGAGTCTGAAATCGCCGGCCTGGACCGCGAGGCGAGGGGGCGTTTGATCGCCGAGCGCGACCCGACAATAGCGGCGCGACTCAAGGCACCCGACCCGCAACGCGTAGTGCGCGCGCTTGCCGTGCTCAATTCGACCGGGCGGTCGCTTGCCGCGTTCCAGGATGATCTGCAGGATGGCCTGCTGGCAGGGTTCGAGGTGGAGCGGATCGTTCTGAATCCCGATCGCGAACTGTTGCGAAAGAGGATCGCGCACCGTTTTGAGGCGATGATGGACGCGGGAGCGGTCGAGGAGGTAGAGGCTCTCAGGCAGTTGCAACTTGATCCGGCGCTGCCGGCAATGAAAGCCATCGGCGTCCGCGAGATATCGGACTGGATCGAAGGCCGGATCGACCGGCGGGAAGCGGTTGAGCGAGCGACCATTGCCACGCGGCAATATGCCAAGCGGCAGCGGACCTGGTTTCGTGGTCGCATGGCGGACTGGACTTGGATGGACCCATCCAATCAACCTGTTTGAGGCAACCCCAATGAAGTTTCTGAAAGTCCTGGTCGCCCTGGTCGGATGCGGCATCACCACCGTGGCTGCAGCAGAGTCGGGCTTTCAGGAGCTCTTCGCTTCTAGAAATGCCAAGACCTTTGCCGTTCTGGAAGCCGAGTTCCCAGCCGATTTCCGCCTGCTGACCATCCGCCTCAACGCCATCGAGCAAAGTCAAGGGGCCCTCAGCTTCAAGCTTTCTGCGGGTTTTAACGCGCTCACCGCGATCCGCCGCAAGTACGGGAAGCGGATCGAGAACGCGCCGGCGCGCTTGCTGTCAGAGTTGCTGATCACGACGGCCGTTTTCCATGACGCCGTGTTGACAGGCGAGGGGCCGGCACGCTGCGGAAGTTTCGCCCGCAACGGCACCGGCACGCTCTATCAGCTCGATCTCTCCGAGCGCTATGCGTCCGAGATCGACAGGCAGTCGGCGTTCTATCTTGAGGCCGTGGTGGCAGGGATCGAAACGCCGGAGGTGCATGGCACGGTGCGCCAGCAGGATCTTGCGGCATTGCTGACTGCCATGGCCGCTGCGGGGCTCCCCAAGGCGTATGCGGCAGCGATTGCCGGCGGCAATCCGTCTGACCCCAACCTCTGTCCCGGGCTGTCGGCCATGTTTCGGGCCGCCGCGGTCTTTGACGCGCCCGAGGGCGTGCGGGTGCGGGTCGATCTCGCGAGGAACTTGGCCGGCTACTGAGCCAAGCTGTTTCAGGCGGGCCGCTGCGGAGTGCCGGGCACCAGCCGCAGCCGTTCACGCAGGGCGAAGCGCGTCACCAGCGCCACGGCGGCGAACGCCAAACCTGCGGCGAGGCCATACCAGATGCCAACGCCCTTGAGGTCAAAGACGAAGCCGAGGACGTAGGCGATGGGAAAGCCGACGCCCCAATAGCCCAGCAGGGCCATGAACAGGGGCACGCTGGTGTCGGAAAGGCCGCGCAGGGCGGAGCCAGCGCTCACCTGCGCGCCGTCGACCAGCTGGAAGAGGGCGGCGACCACCACGAAACCGGTGGCCAGCGACAGGGTGCGGGCGTTCTCGGGATTGCCGGCGTCGAGGAAGAGGCCGACCAGAGTGTGCGGGAACGACAGGAACAGCGCGCAGGTGGTGCCCATGAACGCCAGCGTGGCGGCCAGCGACACCCAGCCGGCCAGACGGACGCCGGCCGGCGAGCGCTGGCCATAGGCGAGGCCGACCCGCACGGTGGTGGCCTGGCTGAGGCCGAGCGGCACCATGAAGGCCAGCGAAGCACACTGCAGCGCAATGGCGTGAGCGGCCACGGACTCCGAGCCGATCCAGCCCTGCATCAGTGCGGCGGAGGTAAAGAGGCCGATCTCGGAGACCAGCATCAGGCCGATGGGGGTGCCGATGCGGAAGATCTGGCGGAAATGCACCCAGTCGGGGCGCCAGAAGCGTGCGAGGATGCGGTAGCGCTTGTAGCGCCGGTGGCGCAGCACATAGGCCAGCATGAGGCCGAACATGACGGTGTTGACCACAGTTGTGGCGATGCCGGAGCCGGGCAGGCCGAGCCTTGGAAAGCCCCAGTGGCCGAAGATCAGGGCATAGTTGGCAATGCCGTTCACCAGCACGCCGACGACGGTGATGATCAGGATGGCAGCGGTGGAGCCGTGCGCGGCGAGGAACGAGCGCAGCACGATGATGCCGAAGGCCGGCACCATCAGCCAGCAGGCGGCGTGAGCGAAGCTCTCGGCGATATCGACCAGTTCCGGGTCCTGGCCGAACAGCAGCAGGATGGGTTTGAGGTTCCAGACGATGGGCGTGATGATGCCGGCGAGCAGCAGCGCGACCCACAGGCCCTGGCGGACGATGCGGCGCACCGACTTGATCTGCCGGGCGCCGCGCGCCTGCGCCACCATGGGCGCGACGGCCCCGAGCAGGCCGACGCCGAGCAGTTGCAGGCAGAGCATGACCGAGATGGCGAGGGTGCCGGCGGCGAGGAACTTCGGGCCGAGCCAGCCCATCATGATGACGTCGGTGGTGAAGAGGGCGTTCTGGGCGAGCTGGGCGACAATGAGCGGCCAGCCGAGCACGAGCAGGGCCTTGAGCTCGGCGACCCAGGGGCGCCGGGAGGCAGCTGCCGGGGGCGCCGCTGTGGAATTGGACATTGTGACTTCCTTCTCGCGCCCGAGGCTCTAGCCTATCGGCGGGCCGGTTTCCAGACGGAACCAAAAGCCGATCGCCGCGTTGCAGCATCCGAGATCAACGCACGCTCTGGAGTTTTCGCATGCACAAGTTCCTGCTTATCTGCGCCTCGGTCCTGGCGCTAACCGCCTGTACCTCAACTGAAAAAGCTGCGACCGTGGGCGGCGTTGCCGGCGCCGTGATCGGTGGCACGACGACCGGTTCGTTCGCCGGCGCGGCCGTGGGCGGGGCCATCGGCGCGGTGTCGGGCGCAGTGGTCGGGGAACTGCTGGGCCGCTACAAGGATGACCCGACGCAGTGCGTCTATGTCGATCGCCGCACCGGCGACCGCTATCTGGACGATTGCCCGAAGGGCTGATCGACCCACAGTTCGAGACAACTCAGAAACGGTCCGGCGCCCTGCGCCGGGCCGTTTTGCGTGGCGGGGATAACCACAATCGGGCGCAGAAAAGCCTTCACCATGCCTGCTTGATGAACGCTGTCTGAACGGCGTCAATGGCGACCCGGTGATGGTCCTGCGCCGCAACTGACGGCTATTCCCCGCAGAACGACCAAGCCGGCGCCGTGCGTCGGGCTTTTTGCCGACTCACGGCGCAGTGGCAGCGCCGGGCAGGCCGACCTCCAACGCCTCGGCCGGCGGGCGGCGCGGCGCCACGCTGGCATGGCGCTCGCCCGGCTCGGCCATGAAGGTCAGCGTGCCGCGATCGAGATTGTGCAGCGTGCGATAGGCCGGGCTCAGCCGGTACTTTGCCGTTTCGGGGCGGAATTCGGAAAAGCGGAAGCCGATGGCCGCCATCTGGCTCGCCTCGCTGTCGCTGAGCTGCGGATGATCGGCGCTGCGGTCGCCGAGGACGATGGTGTAGGTCAGCATGGTCTGGGTCCCGATGATGTTCTCTATTTGTTCTAGTCTGCGGTGCGACGGGAGTCGAGTGGGGAAGTTTTGCGGGGGATCGCAGATTGCGGTTGACGCGGGTTTTGGGAGCAGGGGCACCCCGTCCACCAGCCTGCGGCTGGTCCCCCTCGCCCCGCAGGCGGGGTAGGATCGGGCCGGTGCGTCGCTGACGGGGTTGAGCCGCAGGGGAGCGTGTCGAACCATTGGGGAGTTTGGGCGCGCGACCTCGTGGTTCGACAGGCTCACCATGAGGTCTTTGAGGGGCCGGGGTGACGGCCGGGGATGGGGGAGCGTCGAGGAGGTGACGGCGGTGGGTGGGTGCGGTTTTGAGGCAGCGCTGGGGGGACGGCGGTGGGCTGGGGACAGTGGTGCGGGAGTTCTCGTGCGGGGGCGGCAAAGCGGGTAGGAGTGGGGGGCTCAGGCGAAAGGATGCGCATGTACAACACCATCAAGACGGCCCTCTCGGAGTTTGTCGGACTCTCCAAGGATGCCCTGCATATGCATGTCGGGCTGGGCATTTTTGTTCTGGCGCTGCTGGTGTTCCGGCGCCGGCCGGTGATCGCCTGGCTGGTGCTGCTGGCGGTGGAACTGGTCAACGAACTGATCGACATCTTTCACTGGCACGCCGGGCAGTGGACGATCGATATCGCCGACGCGCCCAAGGATCTCCTGAACACCATGCTGTGGCCGACCGTTGCCGTGGTGGCGATCGTCTGGCGCAGGCGGGTGGCGGGGACGGAGCGTGTCGGGGCGGAGTGAGCGTGCCCAGGTCGCTGGTGGCGAGTACTGAAGCCACATGCGGCGAGATCGGCGCGCCCGACCTCGTGGTTCGCGGTTCGACACGCTCACCATGAGGAGGCTCAGGATGAGGTCTTCGTGGGTCAGACGGATGCCCGGCCCGAGGGGCGTTGAAGGTGGCACGCAGGTCTGCGCCTGTCGCTCCCCACCGGCATCATCCCGGCGCCGGCCGGGATCCAGTCAACGCGGGGGGTGAGGCGAGGGCCGGGCAGGAGCCGTGCGGACCTGCCAGCAGGAATGGACCGTACCGAGGGCTCCGAGCGGCTATGGCGCATTCGCCGGGGAGCGGAGGGAGGATTCGAGGCGGGTGATGATGGGGTCGAAGCGGGCTTTTTCGGAGACCGGGTAGCTGGCCTCGAAGGCGCTCAGCCGCGAGCGGTCGGGCGAGAACATCACCTTGGCGTAGAAGATGAGATCGTCGCCCAGCCCCGCCTCGGCGTCGCCCTCGCGGACATAGTGGCCGGAGATGACGAACCAGGAATTGCCGCGCCGGGCATAGGTGATGTCGCGGATGCGCGGCGCCTCGGCCAGGGCCGACTCGAAGGCGCGCGGGCTCAGCTCCCGGGCGTTGTCGGCGCCATAGACATCGATCTGGCCGCGCCCGCCGAGCTCGAGCAACGTGACGCCGGTGCCGCCCGCCGCCGGCTCGACGGCAAAGGGCGCGCCGGGCAGATCGATGCGGTAGCCGTAGGCGGGGTTCTCATAGGCATCCCACGCCGCCGCCGGGTTCGGCGCCAGCGCCAGCGTGGCGACGAGCAGGGCGGAGGCGAGGGTGGTCTTGAACAGCGCGCGCATCGGGTCTCTCCGCGTGGGGACGGAGGAGGAATGCGGGGGTAGGGCGAGGGTTGCGGGGAGAAGGCTAACCGTGATGCAATGCTCCAGTTCTCTCATAGATACCGGCACTAATTCGCTTATTACCTGTGGAGCACGGGCTTCACGCCTTGCGAGCGCAATCTAGGCACCATTACCTCTAATAATTGATATTGACCAAAGGCGCGTGTTCACGTTATGTTCCATGACGAAGACGACGGCGTAAGACGTATTCGTGATCCCATCTACGGATTTGTTAGGTTTGATACGGCGCACGAAGAAGTGGACCGGATCGCTTGGGAACTCATCGCGACATCGGAATTTCAACGGCTGCGCCGTGTGAAACAACTCGGAGTCTCAGAGTTCACCTACCCTGGTGCCACGCATAATCGCTTCGCCCATTCCATCGGGGTATTTCACAACGCCCGAAAACTCATGGAGGTGGCAAGGAAGTATCTGGAGGGGCGAAAGAGTTGGGACTCACACCGTGCGCGCATCGCATTGGCTGCGGCGCTGCTTCACGATTTAGGTCACGGCCCATTCAGCCATGCCTTTGAAGAAGCAGAGAAGGTGAGGCTAGGCAATCGCTATGAAAATCATGAGAAATGGACAGCCGACATAATCAAAGACTCTGCCACAGAGGTAAATTCTGTTCTGGTCAAAAGACTTGGGAGATCGGCCCCTGAGGAGGTGGCCACGATGATTTCTCGGCCGGATGATATTTATGCCGCTGTATTTTCGAGTTCCTTTGATGCGGACCGGATGGATTATCTAATCCGAGATCGAGTGATGACTGGATCGGGGGCGGGCTCGATTGACGTGGATTGGCTGATAGATAACCTCAGAATTGAAAATGTTCCGATTTACGATGAAGAGGGAGACATGTTTGAGGATCCCCACTCGTCGGTGATGTCGAAATTATCTGTTTTCTGCTTTGAGGAAAAAGCGTTGCAGGCTGCCGAGGTTTTTATTCTCGCTAGATATCATCTTTATACTCAAGTGTATTTTCACAAGACGACTCGAGGAATAGAGCAAATATTAACTTCCTTTCTCAGGCGATTGAATGAAATAATTGAAAGTAAAAAATTGCCATCTTCTGGAATTGTTGCGGCTCATCCGCTTGTTAATTTCTATAGAGACAAAAAATTGAGGGTGGGTAGTTACTTATCGCTTGATGATACGAGTGTTTGGAATGCTATTCAGGCTGCGACTACGTGCCAGGACGATCGCCTGAGGTATCTCGCTGAACGGTTGTGGAATCGAAAGCGAGCAAAGTGTCTTGAGATTGCAACGGAAGACCCGACGGAAGTCGACAAGGCTCGGCGCAGGGCTATTCAAGAGCGCCAAACTCGTGACAAGGACGACAACATCCTGATGGATCGTCCTCCTTTGTCGATCTACTCCGTGTCTGACAGGGAGAGGGAAGCGCCGCATAAGCGAGTTCGCATTCGTAGGGCCTCTGATGGGGTAGCGGTAGACATAACCCAGCTTTCAAAGACCATTAAGGCTCTAACGAATAAGCAAGAACTGTTAAGGTATTATTTCTTGGATGAGTCGGTGTGTGATGAAATCTTGCGATAGGAGGTCGTGAAAATGGCAGTGTCCCCCCATTTTGTCGCAGAGATCACTGAAGCCGCTGACGGTAAGGTCGTCGGTAGAATTCGAATTCAAAAAATGGTCTATTTGTTAGATCAGATAGGTGCTGGTTCGGGCGCTACCTTTTACTATCATCACTATGGCCCATATTCAGATGATGTGTCCAATGCTATAGCGGATGCCAAGTTCTTTGGGCTTATATCCGAGGATGTTTCCTACAGACAGGCGGACGGTGCACCCTTCAGTATATTCAATCTGAAGGAGACGAGTTCCGAGTGCGCCAGCAAACTTGAACCCGATAACGTCCGCCGCCTAACGAGGCTTATGAATCAACTTTCCTCAACTGTGCTTGAGTTGGCTGCTACGATTCATTGGCTTGCTTGTGTGGAGCAAGTTAGCGACTGGCGGGAAGAACTCAAAAATCGGAAGGGCGCGAAGGCAGAGGCGGGTAGAGTAGAATCTGCGCTTACGTTGCTGGGTCAGCTTGGTCTCCAGATCGTGTAGTGCCCCCTTGACACCCGTCCCCCTCTCCCCCTACCAATGCCGTCCTAACTTTGGAGCACAGGCTGTGCAGAAGCTTATCGTAGTAGCGGGGCGCGTCGGGCACTTGGGATAAAATCCCGAGCGATGGCTGGCGCGCCGAACACAAGGTCCCGAATGGGGCCTTTTTTATTGTCCGGTTTTCCGGGCAGGGCGCGGGAGCGTCGGGAGAGAGTGGTTCGCGGGCGATCCGCGGACGGTTGAAAGAGGTTCGGGCGGCAAGGGGACAGGCCCCCTCATCCGTCCTCCGGGCACCTTCTCCCCCGAGGGGAGAAGGGAAGACAAGAAGGTGACCAAGGAAATGGCCGAGCAGATGACGGGCGCGGAAATGGTGATCGAGGCGCTGGCCGAGCAGGGGGTCGAGCATATCTTCGGCTATCCCGGCGGGGCGGCGTTGCCGATCTATGACGCGATGTTCCAGCAGGACCGGGTGCAGCACATCCTGGTGCGGCACGAGCAGGGCGCCGGGCACATGGCCGAGGGCTATGCCCGGGCCACCGGCAAGGTCGGCGTGGTGCTGGTGACCTCCGGACCGGGCGCCACCAATGTGGTCACCCCGCTCACCGATGCACTGATGGACTCGATCCCCATCGTCGTCATCACGGCGCAGGTGCCGACGGCGCTGATCGGCTCGGACGCGTTCCAGGAATGCGACACGGTCGGCATCACCCGCTCGTGCACCAAGCACAACTATCTGGTCAAGACCGTCAACGACCTGCCGCGCGTGCTGCACGAGGCGTTCCGCATCGCCCGCAGCGGGCGGCCGGGTCCGGTGCTGGTCGACATCCCCAAGGATGTGCAGTTCGCGCTGGGCACCTATCTGCGCGAGGACGAGATCGGCGAGCGCCGGCACCAGAGCTACCAGCCGCGGCTGGAGGGCGACACCAAGGCCATCGAGGCGGCGGTCGACATGATGCTGAAGGCGCGGCGGCCAGTGTTCTATACCGGCGGCGGGGTGATCAACTCGGGGCCCGAAGCCAGCACGCGGCTGCGCGAACTGGCCGAACTCACCGGCTTTCCGGTGACCTCGACGCTGATGGGGCTGGGGGCGTTCCCGGGATCGCATGCGCAGTGGCTGGGCATGCTGGGCATGCACGGCACCTACGAAGCCAACCTCGCCATGCATGACTGCGACCTGATGATCAATATCGGCGCGCGGTTCGACGACCGGATCACCGGGCGGCTGGACGCGTTCTCGCCGGGCTCGACCAAGATCCATGTCGATGTCGATCCCAGCTCGATCAGCAAGAACGTCATTGTCGACCTGCCGATCATCGGCGATTGCGGGCTGGTGCTCGAGGAAATGGTGCGCATCTGGCGCAGCAAGACCAACCAGCCGCGCACCGAGGCGCTGGCGCCGTGGTGGGAGTCGATTGCCGGCTGGCGGGCCAAGAACTCGCTGGGCTTCAAGAACTCCGACACGGTGATCAAGCCGCAGCACGCCATCAAGCGGCTCTACGAGGCGACCAGGGGGCGCGATGTCTACATCACGACCGAGGTCGGGCAGCACCAGATGTGGGCGGCGCAGCATTTCCCGTTCGAGATGCCCAACCGCTGGATGACCTCGGGCGGGCTGGGGACGATGGGCTATGGCCTGCCGGCCGCAGTCGGCGTGCAGGTGGCGCATCCGGACGCCCTGGTCATCGACATTGCCGGCGAGGCCAGCGTGCAGATGACGATGCAGGAGATGAGCACGGCGGCGCAATACCGGCTGCCGATCAAGGTGTTCATCCTCAACAACGAGCGCATGGGCATGGTCCGGCAGTGGCAGGACCTGCTGCATGGCGGGCGCTATGCGCATTCGTATAGCGAGAGCCTGCCCGATTTCGTCAAGCTGGCCGAGGCCTACGGGGCCAAGGGCATCCGCTGCGACGATCCGAAAAAGCTCGATGCGGCGATCCAGGAGATGCTCGACCATGATGGTCCGGTGCTGTTCGATTGCCTCGTCGAAAAACACGAGAACTGCCTGCCGATGATCCCGTCGGGCAAACCGCACAATGAGATGATCCTGCCCGATTTCGTCGAGGATATCGGCACGGTGATCGATGCCAAGGGGAGGCAGCTGGTCTAGGCCGGCGGAGACAGAACCATGAACGCACATCTGCAACCGGCGGGTTCCGCCTATTTCATGACCGCAGAAACCCAGCAGCCGGAGCGCCATACGCTGTCGGTGCTGGTCGACAACGAGCCGGGAATTCTCGCCCGGGTGGTCGGGCTGTTTTCGGCGCGCGGCTACAATATCGACAGTCTCACGGTCTCAGAGACCGAGCACGACAAGGGTCTCAGCCGCATCACCGTGGTGACGGTGGCGACGCCCAAGGTGCTGCTGCAGATCAAGCTGCAGCTCGAGCGGCTGGTGCCGGTGCACAAGGTCCATGACCTGACCGCCGAGGGCAAGGCGCTGGAGCGCGAGCTGGCGCTGATCAAGGTGGGCGGCACGGGCGAACCGCGCGCCGAGGCGCTGCGGCTGGCCGACGCGTTCCGGGCGCAGATCGTCGATGCGACGACCGAGAGCTTCGTGTTCGAGGTGACCGGCAAGCCGAGCAAGATCGACAGCTTTATCGCCCTGATGGTGCCGCTGGGGCTGATCGAAGTGGTGCGTACCGGGCTGGCCGCCATCTCGCGCGGCCCGGAGGGCATGTAGCCCGCGCGGGTTTGCAAGCGGCGGACGAATCCCCATGATGGCTCGGGTCGCGGCATTGGCTTTGGTGCCGGCGGCCTGAGCGAGACGGGGGGATGCGCGATGCGGGCAATTGTTGCGGACCGGTACGGGCCACCTGAGGTGTTGCGCCTCGCCGACCGCCCCAGGCCGGTGCCCAAGGACGACCAGATCCTGATCCGGGTACATGCCGCCACGGTGACGCTGGGCGACTGCGAGCTGCGCGCCTTCAGGATGGTGGACTGGGTGTGGCTGCCGGCACGGCTGGCCTTCGGCATCACCCGGCCGCGCAACCCGGTGCTCGGCATGGAGGTGGCGGGCGTGGTCGAGGCGGTCGGGCCGGCGGTGACGCGGTTCGCGCCGGGCGACCGGGTGTTCGGCAGCACCGGCTTTGCCATGGGCGCCTATGCCGACTACGTGTGCCTCGGCAGCGGGGCGGCGATCACCACGATGCCGGAGGAACTGAGCTTTGCCGAGGCGGCGGGTATCCCGACCGGCGGGCTCAACGGCCTGCACTTCGTGCGCCACAGCCGGGTCAAGGCGGGGGAGCGCGTGCTCGTCAACGGCGCCGGCGGCTCGATCGGGACATTTGCGCTGCAGATCGCCAAGAGCCGCGGGGCGGAGGTGACGGCGGTCGACCGGGCCGACAAGCTGGAGCTGCTCACCGCGCTCGGGGCCGACCATGTGATCGACTACCAGCGCGCGGATTTCTGGAGCAACGGCGTGCGCTACGACGTCATCATCGACGTGGTGGGCAAGAGCCCGTTCGGGCCGAGCGTGGCGGCGCTGACCGACACCGGCCGCTATGTGCTGGGCAATCCGCGGCTGGTGCCAATGCTGCGCGGCGCCTGGGTGTCTCGCCGGGGCGGCAAGACGGTGCTGGCGAAACTTGCCGGCGAGGACCTTGCCGATCTCGACTGGCTCAAGCAGGCGGTGGCCGAGGGCCGCCTCAAGGTCGTGATCGACCGGCATTTCCCGCTCGAGCAGATGCGCGAGGCGCATCGCTATGTCGAGGCCGGCAACAAGAAGGGCATCGTGGTCATCGACGTGGCGGCGGGCTAGCGCCGGCGTGACGACGAAAATTCTGCAGGTGGGCACTTGTATTGGTGTGCTAGTGATGTATATCACCAGCATTGCCGTGGAAGGGAATGTCAATGCGTGCTGCAGTCGTTGATCGCTATGGTCCACCAGAGGTGGTGCAGATCCGGGAGGTGCCCAGGCCGGTGTCGGGGGCCGGGGAGTTGCTGGTGCGGGTCACCGCGACGACGGTCAATTCCGGCGACGCGCGGATGCGGGGGCTCAACGTGCCGGGCGGCATGAAGACCATGATGCGCTTTGCGCTCGGCTGGAACGGGCCGCGCAACAAGATCGGCGGGTTCGACGCGGCCGGCGTGGTGGAGGCAGTGGGCGAGGGCGTCACGCGGTTCCGTCCGGGTGACCGGGTGACGGGATCGCATGGCTTCAAGTTCGGGCTGCATGCCGAATATGCGCTGTTCAGCCAGACCGATGCGCTGGTGAAGACGCCGGACGGATTGAGCGATGTCGACGCCGTGTCGATCCTCTTCGGCGCCAGTACGGCGCGCAGTTTTTTCTCGCGGGCGGGGCTGCGCAAGGGGCACGAGGTGCTGATCAACGGCGCCTCGGGGGCGGTCGGGGTGCAGGCAATCCAGCTGGCCAAGCGCGCCGGGGCCGTTGTGACGGCCGTCTGCAGCGCCGCCAATGCGGAGATGGTCCGCGATCTCGGGGCGGATCACGTCATCGCCTATGACCGCGAGGATCCGCTTGCCGCCGGCAAGCGCTACGACATCATCATGGACAATCACGGCAATGCGCCCTTTGCCAAGGTGCGGCATCTGCTCAAGCCGGGCGGCAAGTCGCTGCTGGTGATCGGTAATCTCTGGCAGCAGATTTCGGCCAGCTGGACGCCGCAGGTGGTGTCCTCGGCGCCGGAGACGGAAGCGATCAACAGCCAGGTCTACGAGGAACTTCTCGGCATGGCGGCGCGCGGCGAGTTGCGGCCGGTGATCGATACGGTGTTTCCGTTCGAGCGCATCGTGGACGCGCACCGGCTGACCGATTCCGGGCGCAAGCGGGGCAGTGCGGTGGTGACGCTGCCCTGAGCGGACTTTCGCACGAACGCGACAGCGGCTATGACGGGGTGTCGGGCTTGGAGGAGTCCGGCGCCCACCTCAGTCCGGATCACTCGACATGCGTCTTGCCGCCCACCCCTTTGCCGGGCCGTTGTTCATGGTCATTGCAACCGGCTCCTATCTCGTCAATGACACCATGATGAAGCTGGCGACCGGCGGACTGCCGCCTTACGAGGTGCTGTTCCTGCGCGGTGTGATGGCAGCGCTGTGGGGCATGCCGCTGCTGCTGATTCTGGGGTTCGGCAAGCAGATACCGATGCTGGTGGCGCCGCGCGTGCTGCTGCGCAACCTGCTCGAGCTCGGCGCGATCCTGATGTATGTGGTGGCGCTGGCCAACATGCCGATCGCCGACGCCACGGCGCTGGGGCAGATCACGCCGCTGCTGATGATTCTCGGCGCCTCGATCCTGTTTCGCGAAAAGGTCGGCGGATTGCGCATGGCGCTGATCGGGCTGGGCTTTGCCGGGGCACTGATGGTGGCGCAGCCGACCATGCAGGGGTTTTCGCCCTTTGCGCTGCTGGCGCTGGGCAATGCGGTGTTCTGTGCGGCTCGCGATCTCGCTGGTCGCAAGATCGGCGCCGAGGTGCCGGGCATGGTGGTGGCGATGTCGGCGGTGCTGGTGGTGCTGGTGGGCGCTCTGGCCATGCATCTGCTGCTCGAGCAGTGGATCATGCCGCAACTCGAGCATCTGCTGCTGCTGGCCGGGGCAGGGCTGTTCCTGATCTTCGGGCACTTTTTCATCTTCATGTCCTACCGCGTCGGGCAGACCGCGATGGTGGCGCCGTTCTTCTACTTCTTCACCTTCTGGGCAGTGATTTCGGGACTGGTGGTGTTCGGGCAGTTCCCCAACACGCTGGCCATCAGCGGCATCGCGCTGGTGGTGATCAGCGGCGTCGCCGTGGTGCTGCTGGGCGAGCGGGTGCGGCGGCTGACGCCGGTGGCGTAGGGCTGAGCTGGTTCGCCCTAGACGTCGGCCTGGTCGAGGATTTCGGCCATGCGGGCGCGCCAGTCGGGACCGAGCCGCTCGAACTTTTCCAGCGTTTTCGGCGCCAGCCGGAGGGTCACCGGTTTCCTAGCGTCCGGAAGCTTGGGACGACCGACGCTGCGACGGATGCTTTCCGTCAGTTCGGGAAAGACCTCGCTGAAGGGCCTGGCCTGGGCCAGTTCCTCGTCGGTGCTGTCCCAGTCATCGGGATCCGACTGGATCTGCGCCTGGATTGTTGCCTCGTCGGCGTCCTTGGTGTTTTTCGGTCTGCTCACCGCCCGCTCCTTTCACGCATACTGGCTCTCCGCATCGAGATGATCGAAATCGCCTCCGAGCCGAGGGGACGAAAAATCACGGCCAATGCGATTCCGCGGTGGAGCCCGATTGCCTTGTAGCGCCCCTGCCGGGTGCCAACTATCGTCGCCTCGGCGAAGAACTCCATGTCCAGGTCTGCAAAGTCCATGCCCCGGTTTTCGAGGTTGAGTTTTCGCTTCGGCTCGTCCCAGAGGATCAGCATAATTTCCGTACACGAAAATAGGTTGCGTGGCAATCCAATCGTGCGCCGGCGCGCGTGATGCGGGAGTGATGGAGGTCATCAGAAGGTTCGATTGGTGGTGGCGCGCCTGATCGGCTATGGCTCGGACGGACGCATCATGACGAGACAGAGTTTGCCATGACCCATCTATCGGTCAATCTGAATGCCATTGCCCAGTTGCGGAACCGGCGTGCGGTGCCGTGGCCAAACGTGCTGGGCATGGCGCGGATTGCGCTGGATGCGGGAGCCGACGGCATTACCGTGCATCCGCGGCCCGACGAGCGGCATATCCGGCGCACCGATGTGTTCGAACTGGCTACCTTGCTGCGCTCGGATTTTCCCGGGCGCGAGTTCAATATCGAAGGCTATCCGAGCGATGAGTTCCTGGCGCTCTGTGAGAGCGCCAAGCCGGATCAGGTGACGCTGGTGCCCGACGATCCGACACAGGCCACTTCCGACCATGGATGGGCAATCGATGCCAATCGCGCCGTGCTGGCGCCGGCGATCGAGCGGCTGCATGCGGCAGGCATGCGCGTGTCGCTGTTCATTGATGCCGATCCGTCGGCGCCTTCGGCTGCAGCATTGGTGGGAGCCGACCGGGTGGAGCTCTATACCGGGCCCTATGGTGGCGCGCTGCATAGCGACAGTGCTGCCGTTCACCTGGCGGCGCTCAAGGAAACGGCCGATGCCGCGCGCGAGGCCGGCGCCAATCAACGGGGTTCGCAGGGCGGCCTCGCGGTCAATGCCGGGCATGACCTCAATCTCGTCAACCTGCCGCCGCTCAAGGCTGCGATACCGGATCTGGCGGAAGTGTCGATCGGGCATGCGGTCACCGCCGACGCCCTGATTTACGGCATGGCCGAAACGGTAAGAAAGTACAAAGCCGCCTGCCTCTGATCGCTGCAAATCCGATGGATTGAGGCAACGCCGGCTTAGGCGGACCGTGGACATATGCACGCCAGCCCTTTCCCGGGCGATTTGATCAGGCATAGTGGAGTCCATGGCAAGTACCGCACTCAAAGAGTCGCCGCTCTATCTGGTGGCCGACGATATCAACGACGCGCTGGTGATCTATACCGGCTATGGCAAGTCGCCGTTTCCCCGGGCACGGGGGCATGACCTCGTGACGCATTTCGGCGCCGAGCAGGGGGCTGCGCTGAAGGCGCGCATCCTGGGCCTGATGGAAGAGCTGCAGGAGCCGATCCTTGACGAGAAGCGGTCGCGCAAGAGCGTAACCGAACGGGCTATCGAGCAGTTGCAGCCCAAGCACCCCGAACTCGATGAGTCCGGGCTCAAGGCACTGGCCTGGACGTTCTCGTTCGGGCTGCGCTGAGCCGCCGTTCGATACAGGCGAACAGAGTTTTTTATATCGCGAACGGGGGACGGGCCCTCGGCAGTGAACGGCACCAGCAGAGCCTTCCGAACTCCCGGAAATCCTGATGCAAACTGGATTGTTTCAAAGGAACAGCGCTGTTACCTGGTAAAAGGTCTGTGCTCCTGTCCCAACTAGGTGCCTGCTTGTGCGAATTCGCAGAGGGCACATATCTGCACTCAGTTACATTTTGATACTGGAGTGCATGAAATGTCGAAGCCGAAGATTGCTGTCATCATCAGCTCAACCCGCCCCAACCGTTTCGGCGACAAGCCGGCGAAGTGGATTGCCGATCACGCCGCAGCGCGCAGCGATATCGATGTCGAAATCGTCGATCTGGCGGACTATCCGCTGCCGCTGTTCGACGCCCCCGCATCTGACGCGTGGATGCCGACGCCGAACCCCGTGGCTGCCAAGTTGCAGGACAAGCTGAAGGAATTCGACGGCTACATCTTCGTAGTCGCCGAGTACAACCGGTCGATCACCGGCGCGCTCAAGAATGCCATCGACTGGGCCTACACACCCTTCACCCGCAAGGCCGCGGCCTTTGTCGGCTATGGTTCGGTGGGCGGTGCCCGGGCGATCGAGCACCTGCGGACCATCATGGTCGAACTGCAGGTGGCGCCGGTGCGTCAGGGCATCCATATCGGCGGCTCGGACTTCGTGCCGATCATGATGGGGCAGAAGAGCTGGGACGACGTGAAGGGCAATTTCGACGGCTTCGTGCCGGACCTGCTGGAAAACCTCGTCTGGTGGACCAACGCCACCAAGACGGCGCGCGAGGCCGATGCGGCTGCCACCAAGGCAGCGTAAGCGCGAGACAATACCGGAGTCTTGTTCTCCTTCGGCTCCGGATCAGAGGGGTGGCGTCTCGCAGCGCCACCCCTTTTCATTTCACCGAAGCGCCCTTGGCGGGACCGGGTCCTCCTCGGGCGTCGGGATTGGATCGGGATCGGTCGGCATCGGATCGGGATCGACCGGCACGGGCTCGGTTTCGGGGATGCGTCCCGGCCGCGGGCCGGGCGGCTCGGGGATGGGCGGGATGAAATCGGGGACTGGCTCGCTGGGCGGGATGGTCATGTGATTTCCTTTGCGTGTTGGCATGGAGGGCCAACGGTGGGGCGACCGTCGAGTTCCTCTCGCGCCACCAGTCGCGCTGCGGTAAATTGGTGCGATCCGTCCGGAGGGCACAATGGAAGACCGTCATCCCGTTCGGGTAGCGGCGCGGACGCTGCAGACTGACCGGCTGGTGCTCCGACCCTATACCGATACCGATCTCGAGGACATGGCGGCCATGTTCGGGGACCGGGAGGTCACCGCGCACACGCTGCTTGGACGGCGAGACCGGGCGCAGACGGCAGCGGTGCTGGACGACTATCGGCGGTTTCTGGCGGAGCGGGGCTATGGCATGCTCGCCATCCGCGACCGGCAGACGGACGCCTATCTGGGCGAGTGCGGATTGTTCGTGTCGCCGATGGGGCCACTGGCCCTGCGCTACGCTCTTGCCCGGCACGCCTGGGGGCTGGGATATGCGACCGAGGCGTCGCGAGCTGTTCTCGACGACGCCTTCAACGATCTCGGGCTGGATCGCGTTCTGGCTGGTGTGATGGCGGCAAATGCCGCGTCGCTGGCGGTGATGCGCAAGCTGGGTTTCAGCTTCGACAGCGTGGTCACGGCGGCCGGCCATGACTTCGAGCTGTTCGAGCTGACACGGCAGAACTGGCAGTTGCAGCGCAGTGCGGCAGGGTTGTCATCAGCCCCGTCGGCGTGACCGACGGATCGAAATTGGTTCCTTTTTAGGTTGAGTGTGCCAGATCAGGGGTGTAGACACCGCGCCACCCATCAACGGGTGACAGAGGCATATGGTGCATTCGACTTCTTCCGGACAAGGGTCCGGCGAAGAGCCGGTTGATCCGACCGTCGTCGCGAAGAAGGAATTCCCCCTTCTTGTTCTTGGAGCCCTTGGTGTCGTCTACGGCGATATCGGGACCAGCCCCATCTATGCGTTCCGTCAGGCGCTGGGAGTGCGACCGCTCGGCGCTGATCCGACCGACGAAATCCTCGGTTTGCTGTCGCTGATCATCTGGGCGCTGACGATCATCGTCACGACCAAGTACATCTTTTTCGTCACCCGGGCCGACAACAAGGGCGAAGGCGGAACGCTGTCGCTGATGTCGCTGGCTGCCTCCGGGTTCAAGAAGCAGCCGCGCTGGATCATTGCTGCGGGCGTGATCGGCGCGGCGATGTTTTTTGGCGACGCGATCATTACTCCGGCGATCTCCGTGCTGTCGGCAGTGGAAGGGGTGAGCATTGTCGCGCCCAACCTGACCCCCTGGGTGGTGCCGGTCACGATGGTCATCATCGTCGGCATCTTCACGGTGCAACGGTTCGGTACGGCCGGCGTGTCGCGGGTGTTCGGGCCGGTGACGGCGGTGTGGTTCCTCGCCCTCGGGATTTCGGGCCTGATCCACATCTTCGACTATCCGGGCGTGCTGATGGCGCTCAATCCCTACTATGGCGCCGTCTTTCTGGTGTCGCATGCGGGCATCGCATCGATCGTGCTGGGCGCGGTCTTCCTGGCGGTGACGGGTGTCGAGGGCATCTATGTCGACCTGGGGCATTTCGGGCGCAAGCCGATCGTGTTTGCCTGGTTCGCCATGGTGTTCCCCTGCCTGCTGCTCAACTACTTCGGCCAGGGTGCCTTCGTGCTGTCGCATGATGTGCGGACGATTTCGCATCCCTTCTTCGAGATGCATCCGGAATGGGCGCGGGTACCGATGGTGGGGCTGGCGACACTGGCGACGATCATTGCCAGCCAGGCCGTGATCACCGGCGCCTTCTCGCTGACGCAGCAGGCAACGGCGCTGAACCTGCTGCCGCGCATGACGGTGCTGCACACCTCGGAGACGCAGTCGGGCCAGATCTACATGCCGCAGGTCAACAGCCTGCTGATGATCTTCGTGCTGATCCTGGTGGTGAGCTTTGGCAGTTCGGGCTCGTTGTCGGATGCCTATGGTATCGCGGTTTCGGGCGTCATGATGGTCACGGTCGTGCTGCTGGGCGTGGTGATGTGGCGGGTGTGGAAATGGCATCCGCTGGTGACGCTGGCGGTGATGATCCCGTTCCTGATCGTGGATATCGGCTTTTTTGTCGCGAACGTCAGCAAGCTGTTCCAGGGTGGCTGGGTGCCGGCCGCGGTGGCCGCGGTGCTGGCGTCGACGATGGGGATCTGGATGGTGGGCCGCCGTCGGCTGTCCGAAAAGACCCGCCGCGACGAAGTGCCGCTCGAATTCCTCGTCGAGAACCTCTCGAAAAAGAAGCCGACCATCGTGGCGGGAACCGCAGTGTTCCTGACCAGCGATATCGAGGGCGCGCCGACGGCGCTGCTGCACAGCCTCAAGCATTACAAGGTGCTGCACGAGCACAATGTCATCCTGACCGTGGTCACGTCGTCGCTGCCGCGGGTCTCGGACGACGAGAAGGTGGTGATCGACGCCTATAACGACCTGTTCTACCGTGTGGTCGTGACGTTCGGCTACATGGAGACGCCGAATATTCCCAAGGCGCTGGCGCTGGCCAGAAAGCTGGGCTGGAAGTTCGACATCATGTCGACCTCGTTCTTCCTCAGCCGGCGGTCGCTGAAGCCGTCGCCGAAGGGCGGCATGCCGCTGTGGGCCGACCGCATCTTCATTGCGCTGTCCAAGAACGCCACCGACGCGACGGAGTATTTCCACATTCCCACCGGCCGGGTGGTCGAGATCGGCACCCAGGTCATTCTCTAGACCTGAGGGCCCCGCAGTGGCGATGCAGCGGACGCTCGACATCGCCTTGGCCGGGCAATTGCCGAGTCCGTTGAATCGTTTACGCTTGCAAGCTCTGCAATTGGTGGAGCTGCAATGAGCCGGCCACATGTGTTGATCGTCGGGGCTGGAGGCGTGTTCGGCAGCCGCCTGGCGCGGCTGCTGGCGCGTCGCCAGGTGTTCCGGCTGAGCCTTGGGGGGCGCGACGATGCGCGGGTGCGGGCGCTGCAGGCGGAACTGCGCGAGATCGACGGGCAGGGGGAGTACGGCTTTGTCCGGATCGATCGCGACACGGCCGGACCGGAGCTGATCCGCGAGGTCGGCTGCTCGATCCTTGTCGATTGCGCCGGACCGTTCCAGGGCAGCGGCACCGTGCTGATCGAGGCGGCCATCGCGGCGCGCTGCAACTATATCGACATTGCCGACAGCCGGGCGTTCGTCGCCGGGATCGGGCGGTTCGACAGCGCAGCCCGGGCGGCGGGCATTGCGGTGCTGACCGGTGCCAGCACGACGCCGGCGCTCACCCACGCGGTGATCGACAGCGCGGCGGCCGGCTGGCGGCAGATCGACAGCATCGATGTGGCGATCGTGCCGGGCAACCGGACGCCCAAGGGGCGGGCAGTGATCGAGGGGATCCTGAGCTGGGTCGGCCAGCCGGTGAAGGTGTTTCGCGAGGGGCAGTGGCAGCAGGGACGTGGCTGGAGCGAGCCGCGCTGGGCGCGGGTCGACGGACTGAAGCCGCGACGGGCGATGCTGGCAGAGGTGCCGGACCTCGATCTGCTGGTCAGCCGCTATCGGCCGCGGGTGCGGGCCGGGTTCGACGCCGGGATGGAACTGGGCCTGCTGAACCGGCTGATCGGCCTTGCGGGGACGTGCGTGAAGCTGGGAGTCGTCAAATCGGCCAGGAGCTTTGCCGGGATCGGCACGGCGGTGGCGCTGGCGCTCGACCAACTCGGCACGGCGTCGGGCGGCATGGTGGTGGAAGTGGCAGGGCTCGATCAGCGCCTCGACGCCAAGGTGGTCCGCTGGTCGCTGAAGGCGGATAGTGGCGACGGCCCCTACGTACCGGTGCTGGCGGCGGCGGCAATGGTTTGGGCGCTGGCGCGGGGCAAGGCCATTGTCGGGGCGCGGCCGGCGGCCGGGCTGCTGATACTGGAGGAACTGAAACCCTGGACCGCCGGTCTTGCCATCGACACCAAGACGGCGGCGTTCAAGAAGGAAGTGCCGCTCTACGCGCGAGTCATGGGAGGCGGTTTTGCGACGCTGCCGGAGGTGACACAGCGGCTGCATCGTGGCCGTCCGGCGATCATGGTCGAGGGCGAGGCGGCGGTGATCGGGGCGCGGAACTGGGCGGCGCGCGGCATGGCGCGGCTCTTCGGCTTGCCCCGCGAGGCGTCGAACGTGCCGGTGCGGGTCCTGATCGAGTCCCGCGACGGGCACGAGTACTGGACCCGGTTCTTCGACGGACGGCCGATGCGGTCGGTGATGTCGCGGGCCGCGGACGGGGTGATCGAGGAGCGGTTCGGCGCCGTCGCCATCCGCATGGTGCTGGTGCCGCGGCCGGAGGGTCTCGACATGGTGCTGAGCTCGGGGCGGATCGGGCCGCTGCCGCTGCCGAAGTTCCTGCTGCCGCGGATCAAGGCGGAAGAGCGGGTCGAGGGCAGCCGGCATCGCTTCGAGGTCGACATTGCCGTGCCGCTGCTGGGCCGGCTGGTGGCCTATCGCGGCTACCTGGAGCTCTAGGCGTCTCGGCTTCCCTAGGACAAATCCCCTAGTGGTTTGTGCGTGTTTCCCTACGTGCTGGTGCCAATGTCGCGCCGGCCCGAACTCTGCTCAGAGTGGCAGACGCAAAGCCGCTTCGGGGGAAGCAAATGGCGCGGATAGTTGCCGTCGGGCTGGTGTGTGTCTGGCTGGGAGCGTTGTCGGGATGCAGCGCCATGCTGCGCGAGCCGGCCGGCGTCACCTATGCCAAGAGCGTGGAACAACTGGGCATCACGCCAGTCTATCCACCGCGTGAAGACATCCAGGTCGGCGATATCTATGCGGTCGAACTGCATAGCTCGGCCGACCGGCTGGATGCCCGAACGGCGTACATTGCCTCAAAAGACCTGTTGCCGCAGATCAATGCCTATCTCGGCAGCCGCTACGATTTTGCCAACAAGGGCATTGCGACGGACGGGCTGCCCATCAACAGCTTTCCGCAGATCGAGGTGAACAGTGGCGTGTCGCTGGGGCTCGGGGGCAGCCCGCAGGGACTGATGGCCAGTCTGGGGCTGACGCTGACCAAGACGCTGCGGATGACGCTGCAGTTCACCGGCGTGGTCAGCTACGAGGTGTCGATACCGCAGGGCATGGATGCGCTGGGCAGCTTCTGCACGACATCCTACGTCTGCCGGGCCGCCTATCTGCCGACCTTCATTAACCAGCGCTACCAGTTGCGCTCCGACGAGCCGGGCAGCGTCAAGGCGGCCGGAGTGATGATGGTGACCAAGGTCTATCTCGCCAAGAAGATCACCTACACCTTCAACGACGCGCAACTGGCCGCCGCCGCTGCCTCGGCGCTGGAGGAGGGCAAGACTGCCGCGCCGGTGCCGACGGTGACGCAGGAGCAGATCGATCAGGCGATCTCCGCCGAGAACCCGGAAATGATCAAGGCGCTGGCCAGCCTGATGGCCACGGCAAAAACCAGTGCAGATAGCGGCGGGGCGGTTTCGGTCGCCATCAGCGCGATCAGCACCAACAAGGTATCTTTCACCGAAGAGCACGCGCGACCGATCGTGATCGGCTACGAGGCCGTCAGCATGCAAGGAGTGATCCAATGACCGACAAGTCCATCACGCTGCGCCGTGGCGCAGAGCTTTCGCTGACCGGCGACCTGACGGCTGCCATCAAGCTGGTGAGCGAACCGAAAGCGCCAGGCAAGGAGCCCGAGCACTTTGTCTTCGAGCCGATCGGCGGCGGGCCGGTGGTTCTCGGGGCGATCGGCGGGCGTCGCGGGCGGCCGGCCAAACTGATCATCTCGGGCAGCCTGGTGCGGCGCGACCCGCAATGACGGATCAGGCCTTGGGCATGTCCGGGCAGAGGAAGGGAACAGCGGCCGAGGTGAAGTGCTCGTCAATGCGCTCCTTGCCGACCTGAACCTGCAGATGCAGGGCATTGCTGCTGACCGAGACGATGGAGGCGGAGATGTCCATGCCATCCTCATTCCAGGTGAGGTCGGCCTCGCCGGTCATCGACCATTTCGAGAGACGGTGCGTTTCCCAGCAGGAAATCCTGAACCAGCGTGCCATCGGAGAGGAATATCTTCATCACGCCCGGCAGATCGGACGAATCGGCCTGGACCCACACCCGATTGGTGAAGCTGCGCTTGAGCGGCGACTGATCGGTTTTTACCTCGGAACTGGTTGCGTCCTCGGCGAAAGCCGGAGCCTGGATACAGGCGCCGACCCCCCACATGGCCAGAAGTGCGAACAAGGCGGCTTTGCTGGTCATGACTGTTTCCCTCAGCGTGTTCGGTCGGACATGGGAGCGACGCATCTCGTGCACAAGGCTGACGGGGGGAATACGGTGAAATTCAGACGCGCCGGCGCGATGTCGCCAACGCGGTGTGATGCGGAAAGCACAGCCTTGATGCCAGGCTTACCTGTGCCGCCCGCCGGACTGACCGGCGGCATGGCCACCGGAGTGGCGGCTGGTGCCGTCGCCGGAGGGCCTGGATAGAATGGTATCCAAAGCCCCCATTCCGGTTCGACCAAATGCGCTCAGGAGCGCAAGCCGAGGGCGCGATCCTTGTCCTTCATCCGGGCACGGGCCTGGATGGGCCAGAGGTTGTAGGCGTCGTCACCACCATCCAGCGCGTGGTGGGCATGGATGGGCCAGTTGGGGTCTTCGAGCGCACCGCGGGCCAGGGCAACGAGATCGGCATCGCCATTGACGATGATCTGCTCGGCGTCCTGCGGTTCATTGATGAGGCCGACGGCGATGGAATTGATGCCGGCATCCTTGAGGGCGCGCGCCAGCGGGACCTGGTAGAGCGGCCCGGCCTTCAGACCGTAGCCCTCAAAGCCACCGGACGAAGCATGGATGGCATCGATGCCGATCTTTTCCAGTTCGCGGGCGAGAGCAATGGAATCCTCGATTTCCCAACCGCCGCCGCTGCCATCGGTGACCGAGAGGCGCACCAAGAGGGCCTTTTCGGCCGGCCAGACGGCGCGCACGGCACGGGCCACCTCTAGGGCGAAGCGCATGCGGTTTTCGCGGCTGCCGCCATAGTCATCGGTGCGCTGGTTGGCGAGCGGCGAAAGAAACTGGTTGATGAGATAGCCGTGGGCGGCGTGGATCTCGACGAGATCGAAGCCGGCCTTGTCGCTGCGCACGGCGGCGTCGGCAAAGGCCTGCACGGTGGCCTTGATGTCGTCGCGGCTCATTTCGCGCGGCTTCTGGTAGCCGGGGCGGTCCGAATGAATGACGGCGCTGGGGGCAACAGGCTCCCACATCTGGAAGCCGTTGCTGGCCTTTTCGGCCTCGGTCTCGTTGAAGGTGCCGCGCCAGGCGATGGGGGTCGAAGCCTTGCGTCCGGCATGGGCCAGCTGAATGCCGGCGGCGGTGGACTGGCCATGGAGGAACTCGACCATATGGGCGAGCGGGGCGATCTGCTCGTCATTCCAGAGGCCGAGATCGCCATAGGAGATGCGGCCTTCCGGCGTGACGCCGGTCGCCTCGAGAATGACGAGGCCAAAGCCGCCAAGGGCAAAGCGGCCCAGATGCACGAAATGCCAGTCGTTGAGCAGCCCGTCCTTGGCCATGTACTGGCACATCGGCGCCACGACTGTGCGGTTGCGCAGGGTGACACCGCTGATGGAGTAGGGCGAAAAGAGCTGGGACATGAACATGCTTCCGGGTCTGCTGCTGAAGGTGGGCGTTATGTGGCATTGATGTCATCCATCGGCAAGTGACGATGGACATGAATCCGTTCGCACATGGCTGGGCTGCACGGATCGGGACCGGGGCGGGTCACCGATTTGTGTGGTGCGGAACGTGGGGTGACTGGCGCCGTTGCGATAGCATTGGTTAGCAGTGGAGGATCTCATGATCGGCAAGACATCGATGGCAGTGCTTGGCATTGTTCTGGCGGGTGCCGGACCTGTTGCGGCGCAGACGACCGTACTTGAGGGCGCCGAGGCCTTTGGCGGCTGGAAAGACGACAAGCCGGGCGTGGTGCGCCACATCACGGCGGCCGATCTGCCGCCGGCGACGCCCGAAAATGTCGAATCCAGCGGACCGCGGCCGGTGGCCCGACCGGATGGCATGACGCCGGAGGTGCCCGAGGGCTTCACCATCGAACTGGTGGCGGACAGGATCGAGAACCCGCGCGCCATCCGCTTTGCGCCCAATGGCGACCTTTTCGTTGCCAGCAGCCGGGCCGGCGAGGTGCGGGTGATGCGGTTCGAAGGGGACAGTCCCGAGCCGGTCAGCAACGAGGTCTATGCCCGCGGTCTCGACCGGCCGTACGGCATTGCCTTCTATCCACCCGGCGACGCGCCGGAGTGGGTCTACATTGCCGAAGCGGGCGGGCTGAAGCGGTTTGCCTACACATCGGGTGACCTGACCGCGACGCGCGAGAGCGAGACGTTGTTCAACGACATTGCCTCGAGCGGGCACTGGACCCGCGATGTGGTATTTTCGCAGGATGGCTCGACGCTCTACTACTCGGTCGGCTCGAACAGCAATGTCGGCGACGGCGCCATGGGCGGCATGCCCGAGGGCGGGATCAACGCGTGGACGGAGAGCCAGCCGCTGGGCGCGGCCTGGGACGAGGAGCAGCGGCGGGCCGCGGTGCTGGCCTTCGACCCGGACGGCAGCAACGAGCGGATTTTTGCGACCGGGCTGCGCAATTGCGCCGGTATGGCGTTGAACCCGGCGACGGACGAGCCGTGGTGCGTGGTCAACGAGCGCGACATGCTCGGCAATGACGTGCCGTTCGAATATGCCACCGCGGTCAAGGACGGTGCCTTCTACGGCTGGCCGTGGTTCTATATCGGGGACAATGCCGATCCGCGCTGGGCGGGGGCACCGCGCGACGATCTGCGGGGCAAGGTCACCTTGCCCGACGTGCTGTTCCAGGCGCATTCGGCGCCGCTCAACATCGCCTTTGCCCCGAGTGACGCCTGGGGCGCCGCCTACAAGGGCGATGCGTTCGTGGCCATGCACGGGTCATGGAACCGCGGCAATCGCACCGGCTACAAGGTGGTGCGGCTCGACTTCGACGAGAGCGGCAAGCCGACCGGCACCTATGAGGACTTCGTCACCGGCATGGTGCTGTCCGAGGCGGAGGTGTGGGGGCGACCGGTGGGCGTGGCGTTCGGCCCGGACGGATCGCTGTATTTCTCCGAGGACGGCAATGGCAGCATATGGAAGGTGAGCAAGAACTAGCGATCTCGGGCCGGCGCGCAGGAATTGGAGGCGCGGTGCGGCGGAGGGGGTTGATCGCGCGGGCGCTTGCGAGGATTAATGCGCCCGGGAATGCAGGGAGACTGACGTGCAGGCGGGAGAAATCATCTGGTTCCTCGCTGGCATCGGCGCTGGGCTGACGCTGGCCATTGTGATTTTTGCCGCTGTGGCGGTGGCCGATGCGCGCCGGGCGCGCCGGCAACTGGGCGCTGCGAGTGGCTGGGCCAGCGTGGATGCCGCCGCAGGCGAGCACGAGCGGCCCAGAGCGCAGATGCCGGAGCGTCAGCCGGTGGCCCCGAGCGGCCCACTCGCCAATGTGCCGCCGGAGCGGGTGGCGCGGAGCAGACCCAAACCGATCAGTTCCGAGCTGCGCAATCTCGCTTCGTCCGCTGTGGTCGAGGACGAGATGATGTCCACGCTGGCGGCCGAAATCTCGCGGATGCATTCGAGCGAGACGGTGACGGTCGACCTTGCACCGGCGCGACCGGTGCAGACGGTGCAGATGTCACCCGAGCCGGCCAGATTTGCCGAGCCAATGCCGCAACCGGCGGAGCAGGCACCGGCGCGGACGGAGCGCCCCGCCGCGGCGCCGCCGGTTATGCAGCAAGCCGAGCCGGAGGCTATGCTGGCCGAGCCGGTCGTCGCGGCCACTGTGGCGTTGGATGCGGCCCCGGCTTCCGCACCAGCCCAGGCCTTTGAGGCCGCGCCTCCGCCGGTGGAGCTCGAGCCTGCGCCGGTGGCCGAGGAGCCGCCGCGTCCGGCCAAGCCGGTGTCCAAGCTACCGCCGCTGCCGCGCGTGGCGCCGGCCCGCAAATTTGCCCCGGCGCTGCCACCGCGCCATCCGCCGGCCAGCGGCGCCAAGACCTAAAGCTGCCTGGCAGATATTTTTGGCCGTGTTCTGCGCGTCATGGCAAGACCGCATCCAGTTTTCGCCGCCGCCGCCGCCCCACCACCGAACAGACCATCGACTCAACAAGCCTCTTGCCACGTACCGTAACGTACGGTACGGAAGTTCGGAAAATTGCGAGGGCGGGGCGTACGGGTGTATGCCGGCCGCCAAGAGGGGAGTGAGGCAGGGCAATGGGCGCAGCGCTCAAACAGCGGGACGAAGTCTTTACACCACGCCAGCAGGTCGTGCTGACGGCGGCGCTTGACCTGTTGGTCGAGGGCGGCGACGCGCTGACCATGACGGCGGTGGCGCGGCGCGCCAGCTGTTCGAAGGAAACGCTCTACAAATGGTTCGGCGACCGCGACGGGCTGCTGACGGCGACCGTGCAATGGCAGGCGGCCAAGGTGCGGGTGCCGCATGTCGACCGGCACCGGCTGGATGCGGCGACGCTGCGCTCGAGCATCGAGCAGTTTGCCCGCGACCTGCTGGGTACGCTGGCGGGTGAAGTGTCGGTGACGCTGAACCGGCTGGCGGTGACCGATGCGGCAGGACCCAAGCGCGGGCTCGGCGGCATCGTGCTGGAGAACGGCCGGCTGGAAATGGGCCGGCGGCTGAAGCCGGTGATCGAGGCGGGACGCGACGCGCGGCTGCTGCGCTTCGACAGTTCCGAGGAGGCGTTCCGCACGTTTTTCGGGCTGGTGGTGCGGGACGTGCAGATCCGACTGCTGCTGGGCGATGCCCTGACACTGCCGCTCGAGCAGATCGACCGGGACGCCAGGCAGGCGACCGAACAGTTTTTGACGCTTTACGGCAGGACATAACAACCAATCCGGTCCGCAGGGGCCGAACGCTCAACAGGGGAGACAACCATGCGCGTTTACTACGATCGGGATGCCGATCTGAATATCATCAAGAACAAGAAAGTGGCGATCGTCGGCTACGGCTCGCAGGGCCATGCCCACACGCTGAACCTGCGCGATTCCGGCGTGAAGGACATCGTGGTGGCGCTGCGCCCAGGTTCGCCGTCGGCCAGGAAGGCCGAGGGTGAAGGCCTCAAGGTCATGTCGGTCGCCGAGGCTTCGGCCTGGGCCGACGTGATCATGATGCTGACGCCGGACGAGCTGCAGGCCGACATCTACAAGAAGGACATCGAGCCCAATATCCGTGACGGCGCCGCGATTGCCTTTGCGCATGGCCTCAACGTCCACTTCAACCTGATCGAGCCAAAGGCCAGCGTCGACGTGATCATGATCGCGCCGAAGGGCCCGGGCCACACGGTGCGTGGCGAATACCAGAAGGGCGGCGGCGTGCCGTGCCTGATCGCCGTGCATCAGGACGCTTCGGGCAATGCCCATGACATCGCGCTGGCCTATGCGTCGGGCGTTGGCGGCGGCCGTTCGGGCGTCATCGAGACCAATTTCCGCGAAGAATGCGAGACCGACCTGTTCGGTGAGCAGGTCGTGCTCTGCGGCGGTCTGGTCGAACTGATCCGCGCCGGTTTCGAGACGCTGGTGGAAGCCGGCTATGCGCCGGAAATGGCCTATTTCGAGTGCCTGCACGAAGTGAAGCTGATCGTCGACCTGATCTATCAGGGCGGCATCGCCAACATGAACTACTCGATCTCGAACACCGCCGAATGGGGCGAGTACGTGTCGGGCCCGCGCATCATCACCTCGGACACCAAGGCCGAGATGAAGCGCGTGCTGCACGACATCCAGTCGGGCAAGTTCACCTCCGAGTGGATGCAGGAAATCAAGGCCGGCGGTTCGCGCTTCAAGGCGACCCGTCGCCTGCATGACGAGCACCAGATCGAGGAAGTCGGCGGCAAGCTGCGCGACATGATGCCCTGGATCAAGGCCGGCGCGCTGGTCGACAAAGCCAAGAACTAAGGGTTCCCGGTTCATGATGATCAGGGCGGCCTCCGGGCCGCCCTTTTTCGTTCAGTGGCGGCCCCAGCGGATGCGGGCCCAGAGGCGTTCGTGCAGGAGGAAGCAGACAAAGCCGGTGGCGGCGCCGCTGAGCGCGATGCCGGCGGCCGCGGCGATGTCGCCGGTGGCGAAGAAGGCCAGAAGCGTCATGGTGACGAGGCCGGTGAGCTGCCAGGTGACCGCCTTGGCGATCGAGCGGATGGTGCTTTCCTGCATGGATGGGGTCTGTGGGGGCGATGTATTCTGCATGACTGTGCAGTGCCAGCCGCGGGCCATCGCCGCAACGCGGGATTGGTGACACTTTGCGTGGTTTGTAACCAAACCCCGTCGTTTGTTGATAGATATCAACAGGCGTGACATAGGTGGGGCATGGATAAACGTGACCGTGCCCGCCTGTTCAAGTCCCGCCTGAATGAAGCCGTGCTGCGGGCGGGCTGGACGCAGAGCCGGCTGGCGACGGCGGCTGGGCTGGATCGCTCGACAGTGTCGCAGCTCCTGGGTGCGGACGAACCCCGGCTGCCCAGCGGACAGGCGCTGGGGCAGATCGCGGCCTCGCTGCAGGTGTCGGCCGACTGGTTGCTGGGGCTCTCCAACCATCAGGGGGTGGCCAGCGAGGTGCTCGAGCAGGCCGTGCAGATGACGGAGGCGGCGCATCATCCCGTGGACGAGCAGGTGCTCGCCTGGACCGCCGAGGTCCCGGGGGCCAAGATCCGGCATGTGCCGTCGGGGCTGCCGGATATTTTCAAGACCGACGAAGTGCTGACCTTCGAATACCAGGGTGCTGTGGTGCGGACGCCACAGCAGGCGATCAGCGATTTAGAGGCGCAGCTGGCGCTGCTGCGCCGGCCCGAGACCGATATGGAGATCGCGCTGCCCATCCAAGTGATGGAGAGCTTTGCTGCGGGCGAATGGCAGTGGCGAGGGTTGCCGGCCGCGGTGCGGCAGGCGCAGCTCGAGCGCATGGCCGACGATCTGGCGCAGTTCTATCCATCGGCGCGGCTTTACGCCTACGATCTGCGGCAGCGTTATTCGGTACCGTTCTCGGTATTCGGCCAGCAGCGCGTCGCGGTCTATGTCGGCCAGCGCTATCTGGCCTTCACTGCGCCGCACTATATCCAGCTGATGGCGCGGCATTTCGACGATCTGGTGCGGGCCGCCGTGGTGCACGGCCACGAGGCAACGGGCTGGGTGGCGCAACTGGCAAAGACGGTCAGATAGGCTTTTCCGGAGCTGTCTGGTCGACGCGTTCCTTGACCAGCACCTCGATGAGACCGAGCAGGCGGCTGATGTCCTGCTCGCGCAACAGGTCGATCTTCTGGTGCAGGGCGGTGATGTCGAGTTCGGCACGCAGGTTCACGTCATAGTCGAGCTGCGCCTTGTGGCGGTCGATGTCGGACTGGCGGTTCTGCGCCATCATGATGATGGGGGCAGTGAACGCCGCCTGGAACGACAGCGCCAGGTTGAGCAGGATGAAAGGGTAGGGGTCCCAGTGCTGCATCCAGGCAATGGAGTTGAGAACCAGCCAGGCCGCCAGCAGCGACGACTGGATGAGGATGAAGGTCCAGGAGCCGACAATGCCGGCGATCCGGTCCGAGGCGCGGTCGCCCAGCGTGCGGGCTTCAAGGTGGGGTTGCTTGTCGACAAGGCTGAAATTGCGGGCGGACGGCATGCGCATCATCATTCTCCCTCGGGCAGAACCAAATCCATACGGCCTGCATTGCGGCGGCAGCAAGCCAGCCGTGGAGGGGGCGCAATCGCGGAGGGGCTTGAAAGACTTTGTCGTTTCGGAGTTAATAATTGAAATATGAAACGATATGGAGTCTCCGATGGCCGAGCTGCATCCGATCCTGCCCTATGATGGCACCATTCCCAAGCAGGAGACGGCCGTGCTGGTGGTCGACATGCAGCGGGCGTTTTTCAGCGACACCGACTCGCTGGGCAAGTCCGGCATCGATGTGTCGCCGCTGCGAGCGGCGATTCCGGGATGCGTGCGGCTGGTCAATCTGGCGCGAGCGAGCGGTGTGCCGGTGATCTTCACGCGCTATGTCTACATGCCGGGCATGGTGGATTTCGGGGCGCCGCATGGCGTGGCGCCGGCGGCGCGGCGGGCCTCGAACTCGCTGGGCTATGGTACCGACGAGATCGAGCTGATCCCCGAACTCGGCGTGCGGACGGACGAGGTGGTGATCGACAAGTCAAGGCCGAGCGCCTTTTACGGCACGCGGCTGGAGCCGGTGCTGACCGGCATGGGGATCCGCAACCTGATCATCTGCGGGGTGACGACCAATATCTGCGTGGAAACCACGGCGCGGGATGCCGGGCAACGCGATTACGGGACGTTCGTCGTCAGCGATGCGGTGGCCGAGTTCCTGCCCGAGCGCAACCACTATGCGCTGTTCGGGCTGGCCTGGATGTTCGGCTTTGTGGTTGACCTGGCGGCGATCGAGCGCAACTGGGCAGCAGTGCCGGCACGCCAGGCAGGCTGAGGGGAGGAGGGGCCTTGCGGCCCCTCTCCAGACCTTACCAGGCGTAGTCTTCCGGGGCGGTCTTGTGGCCGGGGAAGATTTCGTCGAGGCGCTTGAGGGCGGCGTCATCCAGTTTCAGATCGACGGCGCGTTCGGCGGCATCGAGCTGGGCGGCGGTACGGGGGCCGATGATCGGCGCCGTGACGGCCGGCTGGTGCAGCAGCCAGGCAAGGGCGACATCGCCCGGCTCATGGCCAAGTTCGGCGCAGAAAGTTTCATAGGCCTCGATCTGCGGACGATGCGTCTTGACCGCTTCGGCGGAACGGCCCTCGAGGCGGCGCTGGCCGGCTTCCGATTTCTTCAGGATGCCGCCGAGCAGGCCGCCATTGAGCGGCGACCACGGGATGACGCCGAGGCCAAAGTCGAGACAGGCCGGCAGCACTTCGAGTTCCACCGAGCGCTGGAAGAGGTTGTAGATCGACTGTTCGGAGACGAGGCCGGTGTAGTTGCGCTTTTCGGCGGCAGCCTGCGCCTTGGCGATGTGCCAGCCGGCGAAATTGGAGCTGCCGGCATAGAGGATCTTGCCCTGCTGCACGGCCACTTCCATGGCCTGCCAGATCTCGTCCCACGGCGTGTCGCGATCAATGTGGTGGAACTGGTAGATGTCGACATAGTCGGTCTTGAGCCGCTTGAGGCTGGCATCGAGGGCGCGCCGGATGTTGAGGGCAGAGAGCTTGCCCTCGTTGGGCCACTCGCCCATGGCGCCGTAGAGCTTGGTGGCGAGCACGGTCTTTTCGCGGCGGCCGCCGCCCTGGCTGAACCAGTCGCCGAGGATTTCCTCGGTGACCCCGGGGACCGGGCGGCCATAGCGGTTGGCGGTGTCGAAGAAGTTGATGCCCTTGTCATGGGCGCTGTCCATGACCTTGAACGAGTTCGGCCTTGTCGGTGGTCCAGCTGAAATTCATGGTGCCCAGGCACAGGCGGCTGACGCTGAGGCCACTACGGCCCAGATGGGTGTATTGCATGACAGTCCCTCAATGTTCGATTGGCTGCGGCCGGCTTGAGCGCGGGCGGGCAGACGAAGATGACAGCTGACATGTTAACGATAAAGCGGCCGGCGGATCAAGTCGACGCCAACCGTCCTGTCGCGCACCGGGGCAGGCGGGACGCCAGAATCACGAAGGGCTCCGGCGGTCAGCGGGAGCCCTTGTGCAACCAACGGCGGGGTGTGACGCGCGGCCGGCTACGTCTATTCATGCGAGATGGCCCGTGCCGTCGAGGGGCGTGGCCGGCTCATCCGGCGCAGATCGGTGCGGGAAAGGCCGATGTCCGCGAGCAGGCGGTCGTCGAGCTCGAGCAGTGCGGACATGGAGCGGCGGCGGTCAGCGCGCCGGAACAGGGCAGAAAAGAGGTTCATTTCAGGTCGTCCTTGATCAGTTGCCGGGCTTCAGGCCGGCGAGGCGCGGGTTATGGTGGGGGCTGGATGAACGGCCGGTGAATGCCGGATGGCGATAACCAGGAGGCGAGAATGGGAATACCAAAACTTCCGGTCGAGGGCGGCTGCCAGTGCGGCGCGGTGCGGTTTCGCATGACGGCGCTGCCGCTGGCGGTCTATGCCTGCCACTGCAAGGATTGCCAGCGCTTCTCGAGCGCGACGCATACCATCTCGATGGTGGTGCAGGAGGCGACGGTGGACCTGATCGGCGGCGAACTCGACCGCTTCGACAAGACCGCCGACAGCGGCCGGGTCATCGCGATGATGGGCTGCAAGGCCTGCGGCACCAAGATCTGGAACGAGCCGCCGGGCCATACCGGAATGCTGATCATGAAGGCGGGGACGCTGGACGACATCAGCTGGGCCGAGCCGGTGGGCAATATCTGGACCGACAGCAAGGCGCCGTGGGTGGTGATCGATCCAGCGGTGCCGAACTTTCCGGGTCAGCCGCCCAACCGGCAGGCTTTGATCGACGCCTATTCGGCACGGCTGGGCGGAAGCCCGTGACAGGGCCGGCAGGGTATCGCTAATACGGGCCGATCAAGAGTGCAGTTTGGGAGAACGGAATGAGCGTCGAAAGCGATCTCGAGCAGATCATCGCGCAGGAAAAGGGACTGGTGTTCGAGTCGTTTGACGAGGACACGGCGGTGACCATCGGCCTGCAGGCGCGGGATGCGGCCAAGGCGGCCGGCAAGGGCATCGTGGTGGGCGTCTATCTCTGGGATCGCACGCTGTTCTTTGCGGCAACGGCGGGGGCCTCTGCGGGCAACCGGGCCTGGGCCGAGCGCAAGGCCGGCACAGTGCGGCTGCTGCTGCAGAGCAGCTACCGCCTGGTGCTGGAGCGGGGCGACAAGCCGAGGCTGCTCGAGCCGTCCTGGGCGCTCGACCCCTCTACCTATGCGATTGCCGGCGGCGGTTTTCCGATCGTCGTCAAAGGGCTCGGCATCGTCGGCGCGATGTGTGTCTCGGGGCTGCCCGAGCGCGACGATCATGGCTATGCCGTCGCGGCGATCTGTGCGGCGCAGGGACGCGATCCCGCCCGGTGGATGCTGCCGGCAGCCTGAACACGGATGTCATGCTGGCGTGCGAGAAGGCCGGCTCTCAAGAGGGAAAACATGTCCAGAGAAGACGATATCGAGCGAATCAAGGCGCAGGAGCTGGGGCTGGTCTTTGACCACTTCGACGAGGCGGTGGCGTTTTCGCTGGGGACCCGGATTCGGGATCGCGGGCTGCGGGACGGCCTCGGCATTGTCGTGGATATCCGCACCTGGGACCGGCCACTGTTCTACATGGCGCTGCCGCCGACGACCGGCGACAACCAGCACTGGGTGCGGCGCAAGTACAACCTCGTGCACCGGGTGTCCAAAAGCTCCTACCGGGTGGTGCTGGAGAACACTTCGGGCGTCGACCATTTCCAGCCGCGACGGGGCCTCAACAACGAGGATTTCGTGATGGCTGGCGGCGGCTTTCCGATCCGGGTCAAGGGCGCCGGCGTCATCGGCTGCGTGACGGTCTCGGGACTGCGCGAGCGCGACGACCATGGTGTCGTAGTGGACGGGTTGTGCGCCGAACTTGGCCTCGACGGGACAGTATTCGCCCTGCCGCCGGCCTAGTTTTCCCGCGTCCGATTGTGCGCTTGACAGGGCGACCTGCAGGCCGCAACTGGCTCGGGTACCGGAGCGTCAAATGAAACTTAAATACTTGTTACTCGATGTCTTTACCGACAACCGCCTGAAGGGCAATCCGCTGGCCGTGGTCCTGAAGGCGGATGGCCTGCTCGACGACCAGATGCAGGCCATCGCCAGGGAATTCAACCTCTCCGAGACGGTGTTCATGTGCAAGCCACGGCTCGACCGGCACTCGGCGCGCGTCCGGATCTTCACGCCGGCGACCGAACTGCCGTTCGCCGGTCACCCGACGGTCGGGGCGGCGGTGGTGCTGGGCCTGCAGGAGCGGTCGAGCGCGGTGCGGATCGAGGAAGAGGTCGGGGTGGTCACCTGCGTCATCGAGAAGATCGACAAGCGTGGCGGCTTTGCCCGTTTCGGGTTGCCGCAACTGCCGCAAGCGGACGGTCCCACACCGAGCCTTGCCCGAATTGCCGGGGCGCTGGGACTGGACGAGGCCGATATCGGCTGCGGCACCCTGCAGCCGGCGGTGTTCTCGGCCGGTGTGGTCTTCTACCTCGTGCCGGTGCGCGATGCCGCGGCGCTGGCCCGGATCAGGCCGGTCAGCGGCGGCTGGAACGACGTCTTTCCAAAGGGACACAACTCCGTCTACGCCTTCACGGAGACGCCCAACGAGAGCGCCAATGCCTACGCGGCGCGCATGTTTGCGCCCGGCATGGGGCTGGGGGAGGACCCGGCAACGGGCGCTGCCGCTGCGGCGCTGATGGGCCTGCTGGCCGAATCTGCCGACGACGGACAGACCGAACTGGTCATCCGGCAGGGCAAGGAAATGGGACGGCCAAGCCGCATCTTCCTGCAGATGCGCAAGGACAAAGGGCAACTCAGCCATGGCGCCATTGGCGGACACGCGGTGGTGCTGGGCGAGGGTGTGCTGGATTTCGACGACTAGCGGGTCAATGGCGCTGGTCGCCCGGCGGGCGCTCGGCTAGATAATGAACGCAAGCTTTGGGAGGCTGTCGTGGACATTGGACTTCTGGTCGGACTGCTGCTGCTCTTCGTGCATATCGTGGCCTTCATTGCAGGGGGTGCCAATTCGGTGGTGATGCCGATACTCGGGCGCAAGATGGCAACAGCCACGCCCGAAGTGCGCGTCGAGCTGATGGACTTTGCCGGACGCCTCGCCAAGGTCGGCAAGTACGCCATGATCGCGCTGCTGGTGACCGGCGTGCTGGTGCTGTGGCTCAAGTGGGACTTCGTCATTCCCAATGCCTGGTTCTGGGTGAAGATGGCCGGTATCGTGGCCATGCTGGTGTTCATCGGCCTCAACGAGATGAACCAGAAGAAGGCGGCGGCCGGCGACACCACCGCCCCACGTCGCTCGGCGATGTTCGGGCAATTGACGGCCGTGGCGTTTGCCGTGGTCATTTTCTCGGCGATTTTCGCCTTCGCATAGTCAGGGTTTTCATGGACGTGCTTTTCTCGCTGCTGCTGTTCAGCCACTTCCTCGGTCTGATGCTGATCGCAACGGCCTTTTTTGCGCTGCTGGGCATGTCGTCCGGCAGCGATGGCGCACCGCCGGTGACGAATCGCTACCTGACGCTGCTCGGGCATGTCGGGATCGTCGTGGCGCTGGTCAGCGGTCCGCTGATGATCTGGGTGCGCTATGGCGGGTTCGACGGCATCAGCCACTGGTTCTGGGTCAAGATGCTGCTGATCGTGGTCCTAGCCGCCGGGGTGGTCCTGTCGGCGGTGTCGGCGCGGAAGATGCGGGCAGGGGATGTGGTGGCGGCGCGCCGGGTGCGGCTCGGCCGGATCATTGCCAGCCTGTCGCTGGTCGGCACGGTGCTCGCCGCCATCCTGGCGTTCGGCTGATGACGAAACTCGACCATATCAATATCCATGTCGTCGACGGGCCGCGCATGGTGGCCTTCTTCGAGCAGGTGATCGGCGCGAAAGAGGGGTTTCGCCCGCCCTTCGAGTTTCCCGGGCACTGGATCTATGTCGACGGCAGCCCGGCAATCCACCTGAGCATCGTCAAGCGGCAGGCCGATTTCCCCGAGGGGATGATCAATCACATCGCCTTCGGCGTGTTCGATTTCGAGGAAGCCAAGGCGCGCATCGAGGCCAGCGGCTATCCCTACAAGCTGGCCGGCATACCCGAGAGCGAGATCGGCCAGTTCTTCGTGACGGGACCCGAGGGGATTTATCTCGAAGTGCAGTACAAGCGGGCGATCCCGGCGTGAGGCAATGCCAGAACCGGTCGGCGCACGAGAGGCTTGTGCGGCGCTGAAATTTGCAGCATTATTGCAGTCGTAATCGGATTTTCGCCATGCAGCGCACTCGCGCCATTGCCATCGCAGTTGCCGAACAGAAGGCCCGGGAAACCCGCCTTGTGATCGCTGCTGGGTTGCTGCTGCTGCCTGCGGCGCTACTTCTCCTTCTTATCAGCCCCTGATTACCGGCAGCTCGGAACGAGCGGGTCGTCAGGGGTAGCGCGCTAGAAACCGAACAGATTTTGTCCGGTCGCGATTGGTCATTGGACCCCGGCCGCCCGATAGGAAGACGCAAATGACAACCGACACCACCACATCCAGCCCGTCCAACAAGGACCGGGTCTTCATCTTCGACACCACCTTGCGCGATGGCGAGCAGAGCCCCGGCGCGACCATGACGCTCGAGGAAAAGCTGCAGGTTGCGGAAGCGCTCGACGAGATGGGCGTCGATATCATCGAGGCCGGGTTCCCGATCGCCTCGAATGGCGATTTCGAGGCCGTCGTGGCGGTGGCCAAGCAGGTCAAGAATTCGACGGTCGCCGGCCTCGCCCGCGCTATCCCGGCCGATATCGCCCGCGCCGGTGAAGCCGTGCGACACGCCCGGCGGGGACGCATCCACACCTTCGTTTCGACCTCGCCGATCCACCTGGCGCACCAGATGAAAAAGACCGAGGAGCAGGTGCTCGAAATCATCTCCGCCACCGTAGCGCAGGCGCGCGGGTTGATCGATGATGTCGAGTGGTCCGCAATGGACGCCACGCGCACGCCGATCGATTTCCTGTCGCGCTGCGTCGAACTGGCGATCAAGGCCGGGGCGACCACCATCAACCTGCCCGACACGGTCGGCTATGCGGTGCCGGAAGAGCACGAGGCGATGTTCCGCGCCATCATCGAGCGCGTTCCCGGTGCCGAAAAGGTGATCTTTTCGGCACACTGCCACAACGATCTGGGCCTCGCCGTCGCCAATTCGCTGGCGGCAGTGCGGGGCGGGGCGCGGCAGGTGGAATGCACCATCAACGGCCTCGGCGAACGGGCCGGCAATGCGGCGCTCGAAGAGATCGTCATGGCGTTGCGGACGCGCGCCGATGCCTTGCCGTACCATACCGAGATCGACAGCACGCATTTGAGCCGGGCCAGCCGCATCGTCTCGGCGGCGGCGAATTTCCCGGTGCAGTACAACAAGGCCATCGTGGGCAAGAATGCCTTCGCCCATGAGAGCGGCATCCATCAGGACGGCATGCTCAAGAACGCCGAGACCTACGAGATCATGACGCCCGCCAGCGTCGGCATCAAGGAAACGACCCTCGTCATGGGCAAGCACTCGGGCCGTGCGGCGTTCAAGGACAAGCTGCGTGAGCTGGGCTACGAACTGGGCGACAACGCCTTCCAGGAAGCCTTCCAGCGTTTCAAGGATCTGGCCGACCGCAAGAAGCACGTCTACGACGCCGATATCGTCGCGCTGGTGGACGACGAGGCCGGTTCGGTGGGCGACCGCATCAAGCTGGTCGACATGGAGGTGGTCTCCAAGACCGGCGGCGTGCACCGCTGCACCATGAAGGTGACGATCGACGGCGAGCCGTCGGAAGCCACCTTCGAGGGGACCGGCTCGGTGGATGCGATCTTCAACGCCATCAAGGCGGTGGTCGGGCAGGATCCGCATCTCGTGCTCTATGCGGTCGATGGCGTCACCGGCGGCACCGATGCGCAGGCCAGCGCCCATGTCCGGCTCGAAATGAACGGCCGGATCGTCTCGGGCAATGCCGCCGAGCCGGACACGCTTGTGGCTTCGGCCCGTGCCTATCTCAACGCCTATAACCGTCTGCTGATCGAGCGCGGTGCATCGGCCCAGGGCGCGATGGCGGGTTGAGCTGATGGATTTCGGGATTGCAGGCCGCAAGGCCATTGTCTGTGCCTCCAGTCGCGGCCTCGGCCGCGGCTGCGCCACCGCGCTGGCGGCCGAAGGCGTCGAGGTCGTCATCAACGGCCGGGATGCGGCGCACCTAGAGCAGGTGGCCGAGGAGATCCGGGCGCTGACCGGCGGCAAGGTGATTGCCGTGGCGGCGGACGTGGGGACGCGGGAGGGGCAGGAGGCGCTGTTCGCGGCCTGTGCCGAACCCGATATTCTGGTCAACAACAATGCCGGTCCGCCGTTTCGCGATTTCCGCGAACTCGACCGGGAGAAGATGCTCGATGGCGTCGTCGCCAACATGGTGACGCCGATCGAGATGATCCAGCGGGCCATCGACCCGATGGTGCGCAACGGTTTCGGGCGGATCGTCAACATCACCTCCAGTTCGGTGAAGGCGCCGATTGCCGGGCTCGATCTGTCGTCGGGGGCGCGGGCCGGACTGACGGCGTTTCTGGCCGGCGTGGCACGCACGGTCGCGGGCTCGAACGTGACCATCAACAATATACTGCCCGGGTCGTTCGATACCGACCGGCTCAGGAGCGGCCAGAAGCGGACGGCGGAGCAGCGTGGGGTGAGCGTTGAAACGGTGGCCGACGAGGCGCGCCAGCGCGTGCCAGCCAAGCGCTTCGGCCAGCGGGACGAGTTCGGCGCGGCCTGCGCCTTCCTCTGTTCGGCTCAGGCCGGCTACATCACGGGGCAGAACCTGCTGATCGACGGCGGCGCCTTCCCGGGAGCCTTTTGAGGAACATTGCATGCGACCCATCGCGTCCAACGCCTTCAAGCGGCGGCTTGCCGACCGTACGCCGCAGCTTGGCTGCTGGCTGTCGCTCAACAGCCTGACCGGCACCGAGATGGTGGCCGGCGCGGGCTTTGACTGGGTGCTGCTCGACATGGAGCACAGCGCCATCGATATCGAGAGCGTCGAGCAGCATCTGCTGGCGGCGCGCCATGGCGGGGATGCCGAGTTCATGGTGCGCATCCCCAGCGTGGACCCGGTGATCGTCAAGCGCTTGCTCGATACCGGCGTGCGCAGCTTCATGTTCCCTTACGTGCAGACCGTCGCCGAGGCTGAACTGGCAGTGGCATCGACGCGCTACCCGCCGCAAGGCATTCGCGGCTATTCGGGCATCAACCGGGCCAACCGGTTCGCCACCAATCCCGGCTATGCGCAGGCGGCGCATGACAACATCGTGGTGGTGCTGCAGGTGGAAACCCAGCAAGGGCTCGACAACATCCCGGCCTATGGCGCCATCGACGGCGTCGACGGCATATTCGTCGGTCCCAATGATCTGGCGGCCAGCATGGGCCTCCTGGGTCAATCGGGACATCCGGATGTGCTGGCCAAGGTGGCAGAGGCGCGCAGGAGCATCCTTGCCACCGGCAAGGCCGCCGGGATGCTCGATTTCAACCCGGACACGGCCAAGTTGCTGCTCGCGGACGGCTACAACTTCGTGGCCGTGGGCGGCGACACCACAAGTCTCCTGCGAGCGAACAGGCAGCTTCTTGGCAGCTTCGGGCGTTAACGGGGGCAATCTCTCCGGGAGCTCTCAAATGTCACTCGAATTGCGCGTGGTCCAGACCGACGAGGATTGGGCCGCCATGCACGATATCCGCCGCCGCGTGCTGTTCGAGGGTCGCCACAGCGATGTGACCTATGACGCCGACCATCCGGACGACCGGGCCGAGGGGCATTATCCGCATGTCCTGGTGCTCGACGGCTGCCCGATCGGCGTGGTGCGGCTCGATGTGGAGGGGGATATCGGGGTGGTGCGGCTGGTGGCCGTCGAGCCTGCGCATCAGCGGCAGGGCTACGGGCTGCTGCTGGACGCCATGATTGGCGAACGGGCACGGGAACTCGGTGTTGCGCATCTGCGCGTCAATGCGGCGCCCGAGGCGGTCGGGTTCTACCAAAAGGCCGGCTGGCGGGAGGAGACCTGGGACGCGGACGAACTCACCGGCATTGCCAGCGACTGCGTGCAGATGGTCAAGCCCGTCTAGGGAGCGGCCCGATCTGCGCACGCTTCTTTGTCTGGCGTGTGAACCATGGCAATGCAATCTAGGCAGTGCACATCCGATCGGGAGACTACCAATGAAGAAGAACAAGCTGGCCGTTGCGGTTGCCCTCGCGGGCGCCATGGTCACCTGCAGTGCCCAGGCCGCCGAGACTGCCACGGCGATTTTTGCCGGTGGTTGCTTCTGGTCGATCGAAAGCGATTTCGACCATGCGCCGGGCGTTATTTCGACCACGTCGGGCTATATTGGCGGCCACGTCGACAACCCGACCTACGAGCAGGTGATCACGGAAACGACCGGTCACCGCGAAGCCGTGAAGGTGGTCTATGACCCCAGCGTCACCAGCTACGAAAAGCTTGTCGACACGTTCTTCCACATGATCGATCCGATCGAGGCGCGCGGCCAGTTCTGCGACTACGGCGAGAGCTATACCACTGCCGTCTATGTCGGCAGCGAGGCCGAGATGAAGGTCGCGGAAGCCGAAAAGGCCATGGTTGCCGAGGAACTGGGCAAGCCGGTCGCGACCGATATCGTCGAAGCGACGACGTTCTACCCTGCCGAGGAATATCACCAGGATTTCTGGCAGGGCACGGAACTGCTCAATAACGGCCTGACGCGTGCCGAGCATTATGCCCGCTACCGCGCCGGCTGCGGCAAGAACCGCCAGGTCGAGGCGATCTGGGGGGCCGAGGCTTTCCTCGGCCTCGACGGCCACGCCTGATTTGACGCGAGCCCGACCGGACTAGGTCTTGTCGGGCACGCCTGCAGGCGCCACGGCGCTGCGAATCTGCACATCGAGCTTGTTGTAGGGGATTTCGACCCCCGCGGCGTCGAGCGCCAGCTTGGCGCGCTCGTTGAAATCGACATTGGTCTGCCACCAGTCCGATGACTTGACCCAGGAGCGCAGCACCAGATCCACCGAGCTGGCGCCCAGGCTGGCGACGAAGACGAATGGCGCCGGATCCTCAAGCACACGCTCGTCCTTGGTAATGCCGAGCAGTGCCGTGCGCGCAGCGGCCAAATCTGCGTCGTAGGCGATGCCCACCTTGGTTTCGACCATGCGGCGCGGTTCGCGCGTGTAGTTGGTGATCTTGGAGTTCCAGAGCAGGGAATTGGGCACGAAGACGAAAATGCCGTCATAGGTCCGTATGCGGGTGGTGAAGAGCTGGATCTCGACGATGGTGCCGGCGATGTTGTCGCCGGCGATATATTCACCGACATTGAACGGGCGCAGCCAGATGATCATCACGCCGGCGGCGATGTTGGAGAGGGTTCCCTGCAGGGCGAGGGCGACCGCGAGGCCGATGGCGCCGAGCACGGCAAGAATCGAGGCGGTCTGTACGCCGAACTGTCCCAGCACGACCACCACCGTGACGGTGATCACGGCGTAGCGCACCAGCTCCGAGATCAGCGGCGCGATGGTGTCGTCGATGCGCTTGGTATTGGGGAGCACAGCGCGGACGTAGCGCGACAGGAAGTTGGCCAGATACCACCCGCCGATCAGGACGATGAACGCCGTCAGCACCGACAAGGCGTTGTCGACAATCCACTCGGTCGAGAAGGTGACCATCTGTGCATACTCCATCGCAAGGACTCCGGCGGCTGGCTATCGCGGGCAGGCGACCGAATCCCAAGGATGGGGAAGGGCGGTCGTGCCCGGTCTCGTGATCTTTGGGCCCACGGCGACCTGCCGGGGCGATGTCTGTTCAGGCGGCCGAGCAACGGGCAACCTGCGAGCGCTTGTCGCGCAAAGGCGGGTCACGCGTCAAAGAAAACCTTGGGCAGCGGGCGCGACAGAGCCGCGCAACGCTGCGCCAGGCGGTACCTCCGGGGCACCGGCACGGGGTAAAGTTCGCCGCGGGGCCGATTAGTGCTGGACAGGGGGGCAAACTCTTTGTATCTCCCCGCCCGGACCGGGTGCGTAGCTCAGATGGTAGAGCAGCTGACTCTTAATCAGCGGGTCCACGGTTCGAGTCCGTGCGCACCCACCAATTTCCCAACAAATGGAACTTCTTCCCCGTCGGTGGGCTTCACAGACGTGGGTGATCCAACTACATAACCCGCTACGCGACCCATCCATCCTTCCGCGCGGAGACTTCACGCATGTTCGGCCTCGACCCCGCCGCGATTTCGGCCTTCGTGCAGGTCATCCTCATCGATCTGGTGCTGGCCGGCGACAATGCGGTGGTCATCGGACTGGCAGCGGCGGGGCTGCCCAAGGAATTGCGGCAGAAAGCCATCCTGATCGGCATCGCCGCGGCGACCGTCCTGCGTATCGGCTTTGCCCTCATCACCACGCAATTGCTGTCGCTGGGCGGCGGTCTGCTGATTGCCGGCGGCCTGCTGCTGCTCTGGGTGTGCTGGAAGATGTACCGCGAGCTCTCGGTGTCGCATGACGAGGAGCAGGCGGCCAACGAAGCCCTGGCGGACAGGGACCTGAACGCCGATGGCACGATTGCCAAGGGACCGCGCAAGACGCTGCGGTCGGCGGTGATCAACATCATCATTGCCGACGTCTCGATGTCGCTTGACAACGTGCTGGCCGTCGCTGGTGCTGCACAGCATCACTTCGAAGCCCTGATCTTCGGACTGGGGCTCTCGGTGGTGCTGATGGGCGTTGCCGCGACGTTCATCGCCCGGCTGCTCACCAAGCATCGCTGGATCGCGTGGCTCGGCCTCGTGATCATTCTCTATGTGGCCGTCAAGATGTTCTACGAGGGCGCCAACCAGGTGTTCGACCACACGCTGCCGTATATCCCCCTCATCGGCGGTGGCCCGATGCCCGTGGGGCCGGCGCACTAGGCATTGGGTAACCAAGCCCGAACTTTTGGGGCATTTGCCCTCTCCGGCTAGCAATTTGCTCACCTTGGGCCTGTAGCGTCCCCTGGCAACACAAAGGCCGGGGAAGCCTCATGTCGAGTATTGCCGAAAGCTTGGAAATTGCTGGTAGCGGGCCGGTTTCGGTCCGTTCGCAGGCGACACTCGAGCAGGTATCCGGGACGCGCTGGGAGGCTGTGGTCGGAACGTTCGACGACGTCTCGCAGGAGCAGCTTTTTACCTTTGCCCTGGCCCGCTGGCCGCATGTCGATCTCGAGCCGGTACTGATATCGAGCGGCGGCAAGCTCATCGGCGGGTGCCTGGTGATGATCCAGCGGCTGCCGCTGGGCGTTGCGAAGATTGCCATTGCCAAGTGGGGACCGTTTCTCAAGTCGGTCGATGGCGACGCGATCGGGCGCTATGGCCTGATGGTCGATGCTCTCGTCGCTGAATATGCGCAGAAGCGGCGAATGATGCTGTCGTTGCTGCCACTGCCATCGCTGGGCGAAGGCAACGCCGAATTCGAGCATTTGCTGGCACGCGGGTTTCATCGCGGTGCGCAGATGGCGTGGAACGATCGCTACATCGTACGCCTCGACCTGCCTGAAGAGGCGCAGCGCAAGAGTCTCGGACAGACCTGGCGACGCCAGCTCAACAAGGCCGAGAAGGCCGGACTGAGCTTCGAGCGGGCCGTCCCCGAGCGGCTGCCGGAATTCGAGGCGCTCTATAGTCGCATGGTGGACCGCAAGGGCTTCGAGGATCGCTCGGCCTATCACCAGACCGTACCGGCCCTGATGGCGATGCCGGACGACACGCTGCGGCCCGAACTGTTTCTCGTGTCGGAGGGGGGCGAGGTGATTGCCGGAGCCATCATCTTCAAGGCCGGGGACCGGGCGGTCTATCTCTACGGCGCCACGCAGGACCGGGCGCTCCCATTGCGCGCTGGTTACTACCTACACTGGCACATCATCGGCTGGCTGCGCGAGAACAGCCGGGCGCGCTGGTACGACCTGGGCGGCACAGACGGTTTCCAGGGACTGCACCAGTTCAAGAAGGGCATGGTCGGCGATGCGGGGCGGATCACGCCGGTGCCGCCAACCGCCAATTTCGCAGCCTACCGGTTACCGTTCCTGCTGGGCGAAGCGGCCTTCGGGGCGCGTGAACTGCTGCAGAAGCTCAAGGCCAAGTTGCGCGAGCGCGGCCAGAAGACCGGGAGCGACCCGTCTTGAAACGCCTGCTTCTCAAACTGTTCTCGCAGTCCAACATCATCTTCGGCACCCGCCTGGCCGGGGCCGGCGTGGTGTTTCTGGCGCAGGCGGGCATTGCCCGGTTCTGGGGCGCCGAAGTGCTGGGCGACTACCTGCTGCTGATCGCCACGGCCAACATTGTCGCGGTGATGATGCCGCTGGGGTTTGAAACCACCGGCACGTTTTTTGCGGCGGAATACCGGGCGGCCGGCGATGGCCGGCACCTGCGCGGCTTCATGAAGCGGGCCTATGGCCATGTGGCGGCGATGACGCTTCTGCTGGTGCTGGTGGGCTATCCCCTGGCTGGACTGCTGGGGGCGCCCGGCCAGATCGTGCAGACGCACTGGGCGCCGATGGTCCTGATGATCCTCGCAACCGCCCTGGTCTACTGCAACTCGGCGCTGCTGGTCGGCCTGAAACGCCCGTTCGCGGGGTTCTTTGCCGACACGGTCTTCCGGCCCATGCTGATGATCCTGGCGCTGGCGATCTCGACCACGCTGGCGATCGGCGACGTGGTGCCGTTCGACGAATTCGTGTGGGTGCTGGCGGGCGGCTTCGTGTTCATCGCACTGGCTCAATTCTGGTATCTCTGGCGCGTGGCGCGCGGCGTACCGGTAACCGATGCGTTACGCCCGGCAGAGGTGCGGCGCTGGTGGCGTTTCGCGCTGCCATGGGTGATCATCGCGCTGGCGACGGACCTGTTCTTCGACATCGACCTGATCCTCCTCGCCAACCTGATGGATCGCGAGACGCTGGCCGTGTTCGGCGTCTGCACGCGGGTGTTCTCGCTGGTCGCCTTCGGGGTGGCGGCGGTCTACTCGGTGGTGCTGCCCGACATGTTCGACCTGGCCAATGACCGGGAGGGCCTCCTGCGCAAGATCGGCGAGGCCAATCTGGCGGCTGCCGGCATTGCCGTGGCGCTGTTTGTACTGGTGGCGGCGCTGGGTCCGCTGGCGCTGATGCTGTTCGGGCCAAGCTTCCTGCCGGGCGCGCTGCCGATGGCGGTGCTATGCCTGACGCTGATGGTGCGGGCCTTTTTCGGGCCGACTTCGGTCGTGCTGTCGATGAACGACCGGCCGCATGACGTGCTGCCGGCGATCGCACTGGGCATGGTCGTGCTGGTGCTGGCCAATCTGCTGCTGGTGCCGCCGCTGGGCCTCCTGGGCGCGGCGCTGGCCGCCGTGCTGGCGCAGACGGTATGGTCGGCGGCGCTGTGGTTCACGGCGCTCAAGCGTGCCGGACTGGACGTGTCGCTGATGCCGCGCATTGCCGAACTGCTGGCGGCGCGCCGGGCCAAGGGCGTCTGAGCCGCCAACTCCGATTATTGCTGGCAAAGCAGACCACTGCGACATTGGTTGCCTTGTTTCCCGTGCCGCCTCTGGCTAGGATTATCAAATGACGCTCGCGCCGACCTGGTTCTGAAAAGGGCGGAACCTGGCGCGGGCGGTCGGCGTACGATCCTGCCCCAGAGCCGGCAGGTGCCCGCTCGGGATCGTGCCCACGGGAGGACTTCATGACTGAGACTTTGGTGTTCGAGCCGAGCGCGGCTGCGAAGGCACGGACTTTGACCTCGGCGGAACAATACGCCGCACACTATCAGCGCTCGGTCTCTGACCCGGACGGCTTCTGGGGCGAGCAGGCCAAGCGGCTCGACTGGATCAAGGCGCCGACCAAGGTCAAGAACACGACGTTCGAATACCCCGATGTCTCGATCAAGTGGTTCGAAGACGGCGTGCTCAATGTTGCTGCCAATTGCATCGACCGGCATCTGGCCGAGCATGGCGACGACATCGCTATCATCTGGGAGCCCGACAATCCGGCCGACAAGGCCGAACTGATCAGCTACCGCACGCTGCACGAAAAAGTCTGCCGCTGCGCCAACGTGCTGAAATCGCTGGGCGTTCGCAAGGGCGATCGCGTGACCATCTACCTGCCGATGATTCCGCAGGCCGCCTACGCCATGCTCGCCTGTGCCCGTATCGGCGCGGTGCACTCGGTGGTGTTCGGCGGTTTCTCGCCGGACTCGCTGGCCGGCCGCATCAATGACTGCGACTCGGCGGTGGTGATCACGGCGGACGAAGGCCGGCGCGGCGGCAAGACCGTGGCGCTCAAGGCCAATGTGGACAAGGCACTGGAAGACTGCCCGGGCGTGCAGAAGGTGCTGGTGGTGCACAATACCGGCGCCGACGTGGCCATGAAGGGCAGTCGCGACGTGTGGTGGCACGAGGCTGCTGCGGGGGTCGAGCCCTTCAACGACCCCGAGCCGATGAACGCCGAAGACCCGCTCTTTATCCTCTATACCTCGGGGTCCACCGGCAAGCCGAAGGGCGTCCTGCACACCCAGGGCGGCTACCTGACCTATGCGGCGCTGACCCAGGAACTGAGCTTCGACTACAAGCCCGGGGAGGTGTTCTGGTGCACGGCCGATGTCGGCTGGATCACCGGGCACAGCTACATCGTCTACGGGCCGCTGGCCAACCGGGCGACGACACTGATCTTCGAGGGCGTGCCGACATGGCCCGACCCAAGCCGGTTCTGGCAGGTGGTGGAGCGGCACAAGGTCAACATCTTCCATACCGCGCCGACGGCGATCCGCTCGCTGATGGGGGCAGGCGACCAGCATGTCGACAAGCACGATATGCCCAGCCTGCGGCTGCTCGGAACTGTGGGCGAGCCGATCAATCCTGAGGCCTGGATGTGGTACAGCAACAAGGTGGGCAAGGGCCGTTGCGGCGTCGTAGATGCCTGGTGGCAGACCGAAACCGGCGGTCACATGATCGCGCCGTTCCCGGGTGGCATTCCGACCAAGCCGGGGTCGGCGACCGTGCCGTTCTATGGCGTGCAGCCGATCGTGCTGTCCCCCGAGGGCAAGCTGCAGGAGCAGACCAAGGCTGAAGGCGTGCTGGCGATCAAGGACAGCTGGCCGGGGCAGGCCCGCACCATCTGGGGCGATCACGGGCGCTTCGTCTCGACCTATTTCGAGACCTACAAGGGCTATTACTTCACCGGTGACGGCTGTCGCCGCGACGAGGATGGCTATTACTGGATCACCGGGCGCGTCGACGACGTGCTCAACGTGTCCGGCCACCGGCTGGGGACAGCCGAGGTCGAGAGCGCTCTGGTGGCTCATCCCAAGGTGTCCGAGGCGGCGGTGGTGGGCTATCCGCACGCCATCAAGGGGCAGGGCATCTATTGCTATGTCACGCTGATGGCCGGCGAGGCCGGGAACGAGGACCTGGGCAAGGAACTCAAGGCCTGGGTGCGCAAGGAGATCGGGCCGATCGCCACGCCCGACCTGATCCAGTTCACCCCGGGACTGCCCAAGACCCGATCGGGCAAGATCATGCGCCGCATCCTGCGCAAGGTCGCCGAGAACGACTACGGGGCGCTCGGCGATACCTCGACGCTGGCCGATCCGTCGGTCGTCGACAACATCGTCGAGAACCGGATGAACCGCTAAGCATAAGATTTTCCGGGCTTTTTCGAGAGCCCGGAAACCCCCCGTTAGGGCTCCCGCTTAAGCCTCCGTTTAAGTCTGCCGGATAGTCTGGTCCGATCAGAGTACGGGGCTTGCGGTTACACCATGAAGAAATATCTCATTGCGATCGTGGCCAGCATCATGCTGGCCATTGCATCCATGCCGGGCGTGGCCTTTGCCGACGACTGGGTCGTCACCAAGCTGCGCGGCCTTGCCGGGCAACTGGTGGATGGCGAATGGGTGGTGTTGCGGCGCGGCGACATCGTCAGTGACAGCCGCGTGGTGCGCACGCTGCCGAGCGGCAAAGTGCAGTTCAAGCGTGATGGCGAAACCATCGACCTGGGCCCCGATACCCAGATCCAGATCTTCGACAAGGCCGACCGGCGGTACACCACGGTCAAGCAGGCCTTCGGCACTGTCAGCATTGAAGCCAATGTCCAGAATGTCGAGCATTTCGAGGTGACGACGCCGATGCTGGCTGCGGTGGTCAAGGGCACGCGGTTTGTCGTCACCTATGGCAAGACCGGTGGATCGGTGAAGGTGCTGCGCGGCAAGGTCGCGGTCAGCGACCAGGTCAGTGGCCAGTCGGTGATGGTCAGCGCCGGACAGGCTGCCAGCATGGAGTCCGGCAAATCCATGGAAATGTCGGGTCGCGGCAAGATGCCGACGGTCTATGACAAGAACGGCCAGCCGCTGGCTGCCGCGGTCGGCAAGGTGACCCGCATGGCGCCTGGCAGTGTGGGCAATGCGGGCAATGTGGTTGCGTCGGCCGGGAACGCCGTCAACGGCGTCGGAAACGCGGCCGGCAATGTCGTGTCAGGGGTCGGAAATGCTGCCAGCAGCGCGGCCAGTGCTGCTGCAAGCGGTGCATCCGGTGTCGTCAACGGTACGGTCGGCGCGGCCGCGGGAGTCCTCGGCGGCCTGCTCTGACCACGGATTGGTAACTTCGTTGCTCCAAACTCGCCCGATCTAGCATTGGCGGTACCTTGAACAACAAGTGGCGGATCGGCAGCACCCTGATCATCTTGAGCCTGGTCCTCGCGGCCGGGCTCCTTGGTTTGTTCCGCCCGATCGATGACACGCTGCGCGACATGAGGTTTTCAGCGGCGGTGCGGGAGCCCTCCGAAAGCATCGTTTTTGTCGACATCGACTCGCGCAGTCTCGCAGCAGTAGGGGTGTGGCCCTGGCCGCGCAGCCTTCATGCCCGGGTGGTCGACAGCCTGATGGATGCCGGGGCGAGCAATGTGGCGTTCGACGTCGACTTCAGCGCGGCCTCGACCGAGGCCGAGGACAAGCTGCTGGAGGATGCGCTGGACCGGGCCGGTGGCTATGTGCAACTGGCTGCCCTCCGCCAGATGGGCGTGGACGACGGCATCGAGTATTTCAATCTGCCACTGCCGCGTTTTGCCCAGTATGCCGATGCGGTCACAGTCAATGTGCCGGTCGGTACAGGCGGGCTGGTGCGGACCTATCCATTCGCAATGACGCTCGGGACGGAGGTCTACACGTCTCTGGCGGCGGCCCTGACCGATGTTCGCGGTCCGCCCGATCGCAGCTTTCTCATTGACTATTCCATCCATGCTGAAGCGGTGCCGCGGGTCTCCATCGCGACAATTCTCGACGGTACGTTCGATCCTGCCACGGTTGCCGGCAAGTCCGTGGTGGTCGGTGCCTCGGCGCTGGAACTGCGCGATACGTTCGTGGTGCCGTTACATGGCGTCATTCCCGGGCCGCTGGTGCAGATCCTGGCTGCCGAGACCCTTCTGCAGGGCCGTCTCATCGGCTCGGTCGGCTGGACCCCGGTAGCGCTGTTGATCACCGCCATGGGGCTGTTTGCGCTGATGATGGGGCGGCGTCTGCCGTTGCCGTTCGTCATTGCCGGCGGGCTGCTGCTGGCGGCACTGGCCGAGGTCGCTGCGCTGCTGATGCAGGTGCGCTACGGGCTGCTGCTCGATACGGCGGCGATCCATGCGGCGCAGGCGGCCTTTATCGTCAATGCGATGATGATCGAGGTCGTCTTGCGGCGGCTTGCCCATGCAGAAGCGTCGCGGCAGCGCGACGCCACGCAGGGCATTCTCGACCGGGTGATTGCCGACAATTTCGATGGCGTGGTGGTGGTTGACGCCGATGGCGGCATTGTTGCTGCCAGCCGGCTGGCGGAGGAAGTCCTCGGGGCAGGGTTGCTGGGGCGCCGCGCGGAGGAGGTGCTGCCGCAACGTGTCAGTGCCGCGGTGCGCGACCTGCTGCTCGGCGACTCCGCGGCGGCGCTGCCGGAACCCGCCGAGCTCCTGCTGCCGGGCAAGAACGACGAAACGCGGGTTCTCGAATACACGATCACGCGCTCCGAAGTGGTCAGCAAGAGCAAGCGCGCCGCGGCGCAGCGCGTCGCCTGCCTGACGTTTCGTGACATTTCCGATCGCCGGCGCTCGGAAGAGCGGCTGCGCTTCCTGGCCAGCCACGACCCGCTGACCGGAGCCTTGTCGCGTCTCGAACTGGTCGAACTGGTGCACGGCCATTGCGCCACCCAGCGCGGGCGTGAATCGGGCGTCACCATGATCCTCATCGATCTGTCGCGCTTCAAGACGGTGAACGAAACGCTGGGCCACAGCTTTGGCGACATGGTGCTCAAGCAGGTGGCCAGCCGGTTGCACGCCTGCAGTGCCGACGCGGTGGCGCGGGTGGGCGGCGACAGCTTTGCCATGCTGCTGTTCCGGCGGATGTCAGCCGACGAACTGAACGCCTATTGCACCGAGATCATCGACAGGGTGGTGGCGCCCTATAGCCTCTCGGGCGGTCACCAGGCGCTGATTGCCGCGAGTGCCGGCGCCACCCATTCGGGGCTGTCGGGCTTTGATCCGGATATCCTGCTCAGCCATGCCGACATGGCGCTGTCGGTCGCCAAGGGTATCCACGGCGGCGGCGTGGCGCTGTTCGAGCAGGAGATGGATGACCGGCTCAAGGAAAAACAGGACATGGACGTGGCCCTGCGCGAGGCCATCGAGAACCGCCAGCTGTCACTGACGTTCCAGCCGCAGGTGGGGCTCGAAAGCGAGCGCCTTGTGGGCGTCGAGGCGCTGGTGCGCTGGACGCATCCGGACCTCGGGATCGTGTCGCCGGCCCGCTTTATCCCGGTGGCGGAAGAAACCGGGCTGATCATCGAGATCGGGCGCTGGGTGATGGTCGAGGCCTGCAAGGAAGTGGCGCGCTGGCCGGAGGCGATCAAGGTCGCGGTCAATGTGTCGCCGATCCAGTTCGAGATGAGCGACGTGCTGAGCGATGTGCGCGCGGCGCTGGCGGTGTCAAAGCTGCCGGCGGAGCGCCTCGACCTCGAGATCACCGAGGGGATGTTCGTCTCCAAGTCGCAGAGCATCATCGATACGCTGCAGGAACTGCGCGACATGGGCGTGGGGATCGCCCTCGACGACTTCGGCACCGGCTATTCGTCGCTCAGCTATCTGGGGCGGCTGCCGCTGGACAAGATCAAGATCGACCAGAGCTTTGTCAAAAGCCTGCCGGCGGACGCCGAGGCCGGCGCCATCATCCGCGCCGTGATGACGCTGTCGGAAACGCTCGACAAGGTCGTGGTGGCCGAAGGCATCGAAACCGCCGACCAGGCCTGGATGCTCAAGATGATGGGCTGCCAGATCGGTCAGGGCTACTATTTCAGCCGGCCGCGCACCGCCGACGAGATGATGAACTGGTTTGCCGAGCATGGCGCCCGGGCCCAGCCCATGATTGCCTGAAACACATTGTTTTTGCCGCATTGGGCGGGCAGGGTTCGCCGCAACTGATTTGCGGAGCGTGCTCTTGACCCCCTTTCGCCTAGTCTCTCTCGTCCCGGCTCTGCTGGCCGGCTGGCTTGTCGTCGCCACTCCCGCGGTCGCGCAAAGCCTCGAGCAGATGGCCGGGCAGATGATTGTCGTGGGCTTTGCCGGCGACAGTGTCGACGACAAGGGCGTGAAGGCGGCACGCGACGAAATCGCCCAGGGTCTGCTGGGCGGCGTGATGTATCTCAAGACCAATGTCGCCAGCCTCAAGGCGGTGCGGGCGATGAACACGGCGTTCCGGGAGGCGTCACCCGACCTGCCGCCGTTCATCACGCTCGACCAGGAGGGCGGCGTGGTCGAGCGGCTGACCGAAAGCGTCGGCTTTGCCGAGACACCGAGCGCGGCCAACGTCGCCAAGGGATCGCCCTCGGCGGCCCGGCGGATCTACAATCGCATGGCGGCGGGCATTGCCGAGCAGGGGTTCACCGTCAATTTCGGGCCGGTGGTCGACCTCAACCTGAACAAAAAGAACCAGATCATTGCCAAGTATGGCCGCTCCTATGGCGAGGGCGCCAATACGGTGTCGGTCTATGCCGAGCAGTTCATTGCGGCGCACGAGGATGCGGGGCTGCTCACCGCGCTCAAGCACTTTCCGGGTCACGGCTCAAGCACGGCGGACAGCCACGAAGGCTTTGTCGACATCTCGCGCAGCTGGCAACCCAAGGAACTGGAGCCCTATCGGCTGCTGTTCGAGCAGGGATACCAGGACTTCGTGATGGTCGGGCATCTCTACCACAAGGACTATGCCGGCAGCGGCACGGTCAAGCTGCCGTCCAGCCTGTCGCCCGAGTGGATCACCGGCGTGCTGCGCCAGCAGCTCGGTTTCAAGGGCGTGGTGATCAGCGACGATCTGGAAATGGCGGCGATCCGCGAACACTTCGACCCCAGGGAGACCGCCATCCGGGCGGTGAACGCCGGCATGGACGTGCTGCTCTATTCCAATACGGTCAAGAACCGGACGTCGCTGGCCAGCGAAATGCGCACCATTCTGGTGGCGGAAGCGGAGCGTGATCCGGCGTTTCTGGCGCGCATCAAGGAGAGCTACGCCCGGATCGTGGCGATGAAGGCGCGGATCGGCCAATGAGCGCCCTGAGCAAGGCCGGGGTCATTGCCGCGCTGCAGCTGGGCGGGCACTTCGAGGGCGGCTACTTCCGCGAAACCTTCCGGCCGACGCATCGGCAGCGGCTGGAGACGCCGCGCGGGCCGCGTGGCACGATGACCAGCATCTACTACATGCTCACCGACGACTCGCCGGTCGATCACTTCCACACCAAGCATTCGGACGGCATCCAGTATCATCATTTCGGCGCGCCGCTGACCTATCACCTGATCCACCCCGACGGGCGCTACGAAGTCGTGGTGCTCGGGCCGGATCTCAAGGCCGGGCAGGTGCCTTGCCTCGCCGTTGCCGGTGGCGTCTGGAAGGCGGCCGAGCTGCCGGCCGGCGAATACGGCCTCGTCAGCGAGGTGGTGGCGCCGGGCTGGGAGATGGAGGACATGATCCTCGTCACCCGGGCCGAACTGCTGGGCAAGTTCCCGCAGCATGAAGCCGTCATCACGCGACTGACGGCGGCCTAGAGCGAATCACTGCGCCTGTCCGTGGCCGGGCCGTTCTCGACCGCGCTCCGGAGGGTGGGCGATCACGGACTGCGGGCCCTGTGCAAACCGGCGGGAGACGAGCGTTTTCCGGGCGTTATCCTCGCCTCTCTCACGCAGGTCGCGGCGGTGCTGTTTCTTCTCCGAAACAATCGGCCTAATGTCGCGCCATGATGCCAAAGGATGATGCGATTGACCAATGAGGCGAGGGAAGTGCGGCGCGTGCGCGCGCTGTTTCTTTCCGACGTACATCTGGGGATGCGGGCCTCGCGGGTGAGCGAACTCCTCGATTTCCTGCGCTGCCATGAGGCAGAGTCCATCTATCTGGTGGGCGACATCGTCGACGGCTGGCGGCTGGCGAAGGCCTGGATGTGGCCGCCAGAATACCATCAACTGGTCGATGTGCTGCTGCAGAAGGCGCTCGACGGATCGCGTATCGTGGTGCTGCCGGGCAACCACGACGAGTTCCTGCGCGAGTACATGGGCACCTATTTCGGCGAGGTCGAGCTGGTCAACCGCACCATCCACACCACGGCGACGGGCAAGACCTATCTGGTGATCCACGGCGACCAGTTCGACGTGGTGGTCGAGCATGCCAAGTGGCTGGCGCATGTGGGCGACTGGGCGTATCGCGCGGCGCTGCGCATCAATGGCGTCGTCAACTGGGTCAGGCGGCGCATGGGGCTGACCTACTGGTCGCTGTCGGCCTGGGCCAAGCACAAGGTCAAGAACGCCGTGTCGATCATCGGCCGCTTCGAGGAGGCGCTTTCGCTGGAAGCCCGCGAAAGCGGCGTCGACGGCGTGATTTGTGGCCATATCCACTATGCCGACATGCACGACCGGATGGGTGTCCACTACGTCAATACGGGTGACTGGGTGGAGAGCTGCACGGCCGTGGTCGAAACCGAGGACGGCGAACTGCAGATCGTCAAGTGGAGCGAGTCGATGCCCGAAAAGCGCCCGCGGCTGCGGCTGGGACTGATGCGCGAGCGCGAAACCGGCGAATAGCCGACGCGGCGCTTTGCTTTTGCGCCGGTGCAAGGCATGAGTGCGGCGGGCCCCATCCTGCCCGGAGCCGTTCATGTCGCCTTCCCCCGAGATCAAGACGCTGTCGCCCGAGTTTCGCGCCTCGATCTACCATTTCATGGTGTTCGCCTCGACCGGCGTGGCGTCGGTCTATTTTGCCATCTGGCTGAGCAATCGCGGTATCTCGCCGGACGAGACCGGTATCATCACGGCGCTGCCGGTGCTGATGATGCTGGCAGTCAACGTGTTCATCGGGCGGCTGGCGGACAAGGCCAGCGACTGGCGGCAGGTGATTGTCGTGCTGTCGCTGATCGCGGGGGTGATCCCGATCGGCATGTTCTTCGTCTCCGGGTTCTGGGGCATCCTGCTGGTGTGGACGCTGTGCGTGGTGCCGGCGGCCGGCGTGGTGCCGGTAATCGACGCGGCGACACTGCGGATGACGCAGCGCCGGGGCACCAATTTCGGCGTGGTGCGGGCCTGGGGAACGGTCGGCTACACGGCGACGACAGCGCTGGCCGGGCCGGTGATCGGCATTTTCGGCGAGGCTGCCTTCCTGCCGCTATTCGTCGCTTTTTCGCTGCTGCGGGCGGTCATCTCGCTGCAGTTGCCGCGATTCCGGGCACCGGCGCATGAGCGTCCGGTGGACAAGCCTGTCGCCGGCAAGCTGCGCGAGGCGCTCAAGCCATGGTTCGTGCTGCCGATTGTCGGGCTGGGGATTCTCTATTCGACGCACGGTGTGCTGGCTTCGTTCGCGGCGCTGCTGTGGAAGCAGCAGGGGATTCCCGAGGGCGTCATCGGGCCGCTGATCGCCGTCGGGGCGGCCGCCGAGGCGGTGATGATGTTCGCCTGGCAGCGGATGAACCTCAAGTTCTCGGCGCGTCACCTGCTGATCTTTGCGGCGCTTGTGGCGGTGGTCCGCTGGTCGCTGATGGCGTTCAGCCCGCCGATCTGGCTGCTGGTCATCCAGCAGCTGCTGCATTCGATCACCTTCGCGGTGGGCTATCTGGGCGGCATCTACTTCATTGCCAACTGGACGAGCGAGGACATCGCGGCCGAAGCGCAGGGCTTTTCCTACGTGGTGCAGCAGGGCATGACAGTGGTGGCGCTGCTCGGCTTTGGCTGGTTCGCCGGGCAGTTCGGCGCCTTCGCCTGGCTGGCGCTGGGCGGCTATACCTTCATCGGCGCCGTGCTGGTCTATATCTCGCTACGCCTGCGGCCATCCCACACCTGACCCCATTGCAAGTTCAAATCGCCGGTGCAAGCTGACCGACGCGGCGGGATTCTCCCGCCGGGAGCATCCCCCCGCATGAATTCGACTGCTGTCGCCAAGCCGCGCATTTCGCCCGAGCTTCGTACCACTGCGTTCTACTTCACCCAGTTCATGACGGCCGGAGCAGCCACCGTCTTTGCCGGCATCTGGTTCAGCCAGAAGGGCATCAGCTCCGAGCAGATCGGGGTGATCAACGCCGTGCCGGTGCTGGTGATGCTGGTGCTCAACATCGTGGTCGGGCGGCTGGCCGATCGGGCCAGGGACTGGCGGCAGGTGGTCGTTGCCGGGGCGCTGCTGGGCGGCGTGGTACCGTTCGCGCTGTTCTTTGTGGACGGGTTCTGGGGCATTCTGATCGTCTGGACGCTGGCGGCCATTCCCGTCGCGGCCGTCGGTCCGGTGGCCGATGCCGCCACCATGCGGATGACGCGTCGCAACGGCACCCAATACGGCCCGATCCGCGCCTGGGGCACGGTGGGCTATATGGTGGTGATCTTTGCCACCGGGTTCCTGGTGGTGGGGTTCGGCCCGGATATTTTTCTGCCGCTGTTCGTCGGGCTCGCGGTGGCGCGCGGACTGGCGGCACTGCTGCTGCCCAACTTCCGGGCTCCGGCGACGGCGTCGGCCGTCGAACGGCGAGGCGCCGGGCATCTGCGTGAGGTGATGAAGCCGCGGTTCCTGCTGCCGCTGGTGGGCTGGTCGATGGTTTTCGGCACGCATCTGGTGCTCAACGCCTTCCAGGGACTGCTGTGGAAACAGCAGGGGATTTCCGAGGACATCATCGGGCCGCTGATCGCTCTTGGGGCCTTCGCCGAGGCGGCGATGATGTTCCTCTTTGCGCGGCTGTCGACGCGGTTCTCGGCCCGGGCGCTGATCCTCGCCTCGGCGCTGGTCAGTGTCGTGCGCTGGGTCGGCATGGGCATGCAGCCGGGCGTCGAGGTGCTGATCTTCCTGCAACTGCTGCACTCGATGACGTTTGCCATGGGGTTCATGGGATGCGTCAACTTCATTGCCAACTGGACCAGCGAGAACATCGCCGCCGAGGCGCAGAGCTTTTTTCAGGTCCTGCAGCAGGGGATGAGCGTGATCGCCCTCGTGGGCTTCGGCTGGCTCGTCGGTTTCATGGGGGCGCAGGCCTATTACGTGGCGGCGGTGTTCGCGCTGATCGGCGGCGGCATGATCTGGCAATCGATGCGGATGATGCAGCCCAAGGCTGCCTGACAGGCGGCCGGCCGCATAATGAAAACGGCCCCGAGGCAGTGCCGCGGGGCCGTGAAGTTTGACGCTTTGGAGATGGCTTAGCTGACGCGGCCGCTGGCATGGGCCAGCATGGTGTAGACCTTGCCGCGATCCGACAGCAGGAACTCCCGGGCCGCGGCGGCCGGGTTGGAGCTCTGTGCGGCCTGCTGCAGCAACTGCTCGAACTCGGTCATGTAGGTGGACGCGGTCTTGGTGAAGTCGGCGTCCTGCTGCAGGCGCTTGCGCACCTGGTCGTAGGTGCCCTGGCCGCTCAGCGTGTAGATGCGGCGCGAGAAGACGTTCTGCTCGCCGGCCTGGTAGCGGGCCCAGGCTTCGCCGAGAGCCGTGTGGTCCATGGCCTTGGCAATCTCGTCGGTGAGATTGGTCAGGTTGGGCTGGGCGTTCGGAGCTGCGGCGGGAGCCGCATTCGAGGAGGCATTGCGCAGCACGTCACGCAGCCAGCCACCGCCACCTTCTTCGGTCTTGGCTGCAGCGGCGGGTGCCGGAGCAGGTGCGGCCGGAGCGGGGGCAGGTGCCGGACGGGGTGCCGTGATGGTCGCGGCAGCCGGACGGGGGGCCGGACGCGGTGCCGGCGCCGGACGCGGCTGTTCGACGGCGCGCGGGGCCTCGCGAACCGGCTCGGGGCGCGGCTCTTCGCGACGCGGCGAGGGCGGCGGCGACCGACGGCCGTCATTGAGGTCGTGCGTGGCCGGCTGGGCCCGGACGATGGCGTTGAGCTCGCTCAGCGCCTCGATCTGCTCGGCAACGACACGGCGCATGGCGGCGGCGCTGGCCTTGGTTTCCTCGGGCAGTTCCATGACGCCGCGGGCCAGTTCGGAGCGGGTCGATTCCAGCTCGCTGCCGACTTCGCGGGCCGTGGAGCGCATGGCTTCGGCCGTATCGTTGAAGCGCTTGGTGGCTTCTTCGAGGGCCTGCTGCATCTCGAGGATGAGCGTGGTCTGGGTCTGGCGCAGCGCGTCGCTGGCGCGTTCGCTCTCGGAGCTGGCGGCGGCAGTGAAGCCGCTGAGCTGGCCGGTGACCTTTTCCGAGGTCGAGGACAGAGCTGCCTCGAGCAGGTTGGTCGACTGGCTGAGGGCACCCTGCATCTGCTCGGTGCTGGTTGAGAGCGCCGACTGCACGCGGCCGGTGGTCTCGTCCAGAGCGAGCTGCACCTTCTCGGCGCTCTCGCCGAGCACGGAGTCGAGCTGGCTGGTGGTCCGCTCCAGGGCGCTCTGCACCTTGCCGGTGGTTTCGCCGAGGACGGTCTCGAGCTGGCTGGTGGTGTTGCTCAGCGCGGCCTGGACCTGATCGGCGGTGCCGGTCAGCACATTCTGCAGCTGGCCGGTGGTTTCGCTCATTGCCAGATGGATCGAGCCGGAGGTGTTCTCGAGGGTTTCGGCGACCGAGGTGGTCGTCGTCGAAAGCAGTTCTTCCATGCTCTTGCGGGCGGTCAGCAGGCGATGCTCGGTGTCGTTGACGGTATCGGCAATCGACTGGGCAAAGCCGCGCATGCGCTCGTCGATGTCATCGGCGCGGGCGGTGAAGCTGGAGGCCAAAGCATCCATGGCCGTGCGGCGTTCGTCGAGCATTTCGAGCGTGACGCTGCTGGCGCTGTTGAGGCCTTCGGCGGCCTTGTCGATGCTGGCAGCTTCGGCATTGAGATTGCCGAGAACGGAGCTGAATTCCTGCACCATGGCGGCAATGGTGGTCTGCAGGGCGCCGACATGCTCGGTGACCAGACGGCCGGCCTCTTCGGTCGAGCCGATGGCTTCGCGCACGGTGGCCGAGTAGGTCGAGGTCTGCTCGGCGACGCTGGTCTCGAGGTGGGCCAGGTTGGCCGTCGAGGCGTCCAGCACCTTCTGCAGCAGGATGTTGCTGTCGTTGAGCTTGCCCAGCGCGGCGGTCACATCGGTGAGGATGCGCGAGGTCGACTGGCTCATCAGGTCTTCCGCCTCGCGGGCATTTTCGGCCAGCGCGGTGGAGAGGATGTTGCCGTGCGCCTGGAGGGCCATCTCGAGCTGGGCCGACTTGTCGCTGACCAACGCCGAGAACGTGTCGGTCTGCTCGGTGACGGTGCGGTTGATCTCGGCAACCTTGCCGCCGATCGCATCGGCTGCGGCGACCGCCTTGATGGAGATCAGTTCGTCGATCGAGCGCGACGCGTTCTGGATCTGCTCGAGTGCACCACGGACAGCGACGTCCATGCGGTCCGCCGTCTGGGTGACGTCGTCCGAGATCGTGGCCGTGGCGGCAACGATCCGCTTGGAGATTGTCTCCTCGATGCGGTCGGCGCCCGATTCCAGATCGGTCATGGACTGCACCAGAGCAGTGTTGATGGCCGAGTTGAGCGACGCCAGACGCTCGGCGGTGATGTCGGCGCGGGCCGTGATGGCTTCGGGCAGGGTGCCCAGACGCTGGTCGACCATGTCGGTGATGGCCTTGCGGGCCGAGTTGACGCCGGTTTCGATGATGTCGGCGGCAGCGCGGGCGCTGTCGCCCACGGTGGCGGCGGCGCCGTCGATACGGGCAGTGACACCGCTCTCTGCATCAGCAATGCGCAGGATGGCATTGTCGATACCGCGGCCGAGGTTTTCGCTGACTTCGCCAACCTTGCTGGCAATCAGGGTCGAAACCGTCTGGGCGCGCTCGGTCATGGTGTCGGTCACGCCGCGCAGGCTCTGATCGATCTTGTCGCGGGCCGAGTTGCCCTGGCTCTCGATGGTGCGGGCCAGTTCCTCTGTGCGTTCGCCAATGGCGGCGGCAATGCCGACCGTGTGGCTGCCGAGCGTGTCGGCCAACTGCTGGGTGCGGGTATTGAGGGCTTCGGACAGCTCGCTGGAGCGGGTGCCGACGGCCTGTGCCAGCTGCTGGGTGCGGCTGTCGAGATTGTCGCTGAGCTGCTTGGTATACTGGTCGAGCGTGGCGTCGAGGGCCTGATTGCGGCTTTCGAGGGTGGCGTCGAGTTCGCGGGTGCGGCCCGAGATGGACTGCTCGAGTTCCTGCGCTCGGCCTGCCAGCGTCTGCTGCAGGTCCTGGGTGCCGCCAGCCAGGGTCTGCTGCAGCTCCTGGGTGCGCGAGGTGAGGGTGCCGTCGATCTCGGTCGTCCGTGCAGCCAGTGCACCGTCGATCTCCGTGGCCCGTGCCGCGAGAGCGCTGTCGATCTCGGCCGTCCGGGCGGCAACGCGGCCGTCGATCTCCTCGGCGCGGTTGGCGAGGTTCTGGTCAAGCTCGGCCGTGCGGCCGGCCATCGAGGTGTCGATTTCCTGGACACGGGTGGCCAGGGCGTCGGCAAGCTCGGTGGTGCGGGTCTGCAGCGTCTCGTTGAGCAACTGGGTGCGCCCGTCGAGGGCGTCGGCGATGATCTGGGCGTGGCCTTCGAGCGAGTCCGAGATCTCGCGGCTGCGGCTACCGATGGTTTCGGTGATCTGCTTGGTGCGCTGGCCGAGCGTTTCGGTCATTTCGCGGGTGCGGGTGCTGACGATGTCGTTGAAGTGGCCTGACTTTTCGTCGAGCGCCATTTCCAGCACGTTGGCGCGGGCGGCAAAGCTCGAATTGGTCTTGTCGAGCGCGGAGATCAGGCGTTCACCCTTGTCGCCGATGACGCCGTCGAGCGTCTGCAGGCGATTGTCGATCATGCCGGCGATCTCTTCGAGACGCGAGTCGAACTGGCTGAGGTTCTGCGAGCCGGCGCCCATCAGAGTGACGCGGGCGCGTTCGGTGGTGTCATCGAGCGAGCCGGCCAGCTCGATCATCGCCGACTGCAGGCGCGATTCCATCGAGTTGACCTGCACCTGGACGCTCTCATCAAGCTGGTGCGACAGGCCGGACAGCAGCTGCTCGGCCTCATGGGCGCGGCTGGAGATGTCGGACGCAATGCGCGTGCCGATCATGTCGAGGGCGCTGGAGACTTCGTGGCCACGGTCGCGGAGCTGGTCGAGCAGGGTGATGCCGCCCTGGCTCAGCAGCTTGGCAAGCGAGGAGGTGCGGTTGTCGATCGCATCGGACAGCGTGATGGTGCGGCTGTCGAGCGCTTCGGTCAGCGAGGTGACGCGGCTGTCGATGACGGTGGAGAGTTCCATCGTGCGGTTTTCGAAGGCCGTCGAAATGGTGCTGGCGCGGTCCTCGAGCGTGAGGTTGAGGCGCGAGGCGCTGTCGTCGAGGGCGACCAGCAGGTGGCTGGTGCGCTGGTCGATCAGCGACACGAAGCTCTCGGTGCGTTCGCCAAAGGCGGAATTGAGCGAATTGCCGGCGGTTTCGAGCGCCTTGGTCAGGTTGCCGCCCGACTCCACGATGGTGCCGGCGATGCGCTGGCTGATCATGTCGAGGTCGAACACGAGGCCGGTGTGGCTCTCGGTAATGGCCTCGCGGACGCGCTCGGTATTGGTGATCACGGCCTCGCGCTGGCTGGCGAGTTCCTGGATCAGGGCGCGCATGCGCGATTCATTGTCGGAATAGGTGCGTTCGAGCGCGGTGACCTCGTTGTGGATCATCACCTCGAGTTCGCCGGCGCGGGAAAGGGCGCGTTCGAGACCATCGCCAAGGGCGTTGACCTCGCGGCGCACGGCCTGACCGACCGATGCGACCTTTTCGGAAGCAGTGGTTTCCGGCTCGGCGAGGCGGATGGCGGCCTGGGTGACGGCGGTGGCCGCGTTCCGCAGGTCCTGGGCCCGGCGGATCAGCGTCGAGATGGCAAAGAAGCCGAGCACCGGGATGATGGCAATGGCCACCAGGCCGATGAAGTCGTTGGAGCCGAAGAAGGCCGGTGTGCCCAGTTCAGAGCCATGACGGATCATGGCAATCAGGATGACGGCGAGCACCCAGCCGCCGGCAACAAGGCTGGCAATCAGGGTCGGCGCCTGGCTCGACTTGGACTGCAGACCATAAAGGATGCGCGAGCCCTGGAAGCGGTCGTCATTGGCGACGGAACCGGCCTGGGCGGCAATCTTGTCCGCCGCGCGGTCCCGCGCGGCCCTTTGCGAATTGTCGCGCGGAGCGGGGCGGGGGCCCTGCGGCTGCGCGGCGGGCTTTTCGTCGGGATCATCGAGCCCCGCGAATACGGAGTCCTTGAGTGCGTCCTCGACAGCCGAGAAAGCCAGGGTCGCCGGATCTTCTTGGGGGGTGGTCGATTTCTTCGCCATACTCTTTACAACTCTCGCATAGGCAATGCGCCGCAATGACATAGTGAGTTGTCATGGACCCTCGCCCGTTTCCGGGTCTGTGACCATTTGGGTAAAATGCGACTCAAATGCCGCCTTTTTCCCCCGATAACCCACGCCGCCGCACGCTAGGTGGACCTCATATATACAAGCAATTTGAGGCAAACCGAACCGTTTATTAATTGAAGGTTAATTTCGTGGCGGCGGTAAGGCTACCCCGCTGCCGGAGGCGGTTGGGGATAACCGGCGGCTCCCGACGCTCTCACGCCGGCTTAACAGGCTGTTCATGTGCCAGGCCTTAGGTTGCGGGGCGCCGAGATGGCGCGTGCTCTCGCAGGGGAAAGTTGTGCGTACTGCGGTCAAGAAGAATCCGGGCGTTGTCCAGCCCACCCAAACGCGCCGTCCGATCGACATGGTGCACCTGAGCAAGCAGACCCTGGGCGACAGAGGTCTGGAATGCGAAGTGCTGCGGTTGTTCGACCAGATGGTGCGGGTCTATTTCGGCCGGCTGGAAACGAGCACCACGCAGGCCGACGTGCTGCGCCACCTGCACACGCTCAAGGGTGCGTCGGCAGGCGTTGGCGCCTGGACCATTGCCGATCTGGCCAAGGCGGCAGAGGACGATCTGCGCGAAGGCAAGCCGGTCAATCCCGAGCATATCGACGATCTTGCCATCGCCGTGCAGGAAGTGTCGGCCTACATTGCAGAAGTGGTGGCCGGCGAACCTGCCTGAGCCACGCCGGTCCGCAGGCATGCACTGGCGGGAGGCGGGCATTCCCTGTGCGCGCTTGTCTCGCCGCGGGCCTCCCTCTATATCGGCCGTGCTGGCAGTCGAGACATCATGACCAAAATCACCTTCATCGAATCCAACGGAACCCGCACCGAAACCGAAGCCGAGAACGGCTCGACGGTGATGGAGACCGCCATCATGAACGGCATTCCGGGCGTCATCGCCGAATGCGGCGGGGCCTGCACCTGTGCGACCTGCCACGTCTATGTCGACGATGCATGGACGGAAACCGTTGGCGGGCCTTCCGTGATGGAAGAAGATATGCTCGATTTCGCCTGGGAAGTCCGGCCGACCAGTCGGCTGTCGTGCCAGATCAAGGTCAAAGACGCCCTTGACGGCCTTGTCGTTCACGTCCCTGCAAGACAGGGCTGATAGACAGTTCTCGCGCGTTTTTTCCAACGGCAACGCCGCCGGCGGATTCATTTGGCGGCAGTGGCGCCGTCCGTTCGTCCGCATTCTAACGGCCGCAGTCCTCGGAGAAAATAAAAGCTATTTAATTTCAATAGCTTGTGAGCTGAATTGAGTCCGAGTAGGTTCTGCGCCTCAAAACAGGTCTCCTAATGGGTGCACTGAACACATTTCCTGTGAGCGTCAAAGTCGAGGGTCGGCGCATCGTCATTGTCGGCGGTGGCGCGGAAGCCCTGAACAAGGCCAGACTGGCCATAAAGACGACCGCATCGGTCGTGATTGTCTCCCGACAGATCGAAGAAGATTTCTCAGGCCTGCCGGTGACGGTGATCGCGCGCCCGGTGGCGGCCTGCGACGTGTTTGGTGCGGCCATGGTGTTCGTCGCCGATCACGGGCCGGACGGGGACGCGGCAAAGCGACTGGCGCGTACTGCCGGCGTGCCGCTTAATGTGGTCGACGTTCCGGCTGAATGCGACTTCTACACGCCCTCGATCATTGACCGGGCGCCGCTGTCGATCGCGATTTCCTCGGAAGGCGATGCGCCAGTGCTGGCACGGCTGGTACGGGCGCGGATCGAAGCCATGCTGTCGCCCGACCTCGGACGCGTGGCGCGGCTGGCCGGATCGCTGCGCGACCGGGTTGCGAAACTGCTCTCCAAGCCGCAGGCCCGGCGCTTCTACGAGGCGCTGGTGACGACGACTGACCCGGATGTCGAGACGCTGCTCGAGCGCCACACGGACGAGGCCGCCGGCATCGTCTGGCTGATCGGAGCAGGGCCGGGTGCCGAGGATCTGCTGACGCTGCGGGCGCAGCGCCTGTTGCAGGAAGCCGACGTCATCGTGCACGACCATCTGGTGCCCGACGCAGTGATCGAGATGGGGCGGCGTGACGCCGAGCGGATTTCGGTCGGCAAGCGCAAGGGCCATCATTCCTTCACTCAGGCGCAGATCAACTCGCTGATCGTGCGGCTCGGCCGCGAGGGCAAGCGCGTGGCGCGGCTCAAGTCCGGCGATCCGATGGTGTTCGGCCGCGCCGGCGAAGAAATCGCGGCGCTGTGCAAGGCCGGCGTCGACTATGCCATCGTGCCGGGCGTTTCGGCGGCGCTGGCGGCGGCGGCCGATACGGCAACGCCGATGACGCTGCGCAAGGTGTCGTCGGGGCTGGTCTTTGCCACGGCGCATGGCGCCAACAGCGAAGAGCTCGATCACTGGGCAGCGCTTGCCGGCTCCGGCCTGACACTGGCGCTCTACATGGGCAAATCCCTCGCCTCGACCGTGGCGGGCAAGCTGATCCGCCGTGGCATAGCCGCGACGACGCCGGTGGGTATCGTCGTCAATGCCGGTCGCAAGGATCGCAGCTTTCACCGCGGCACGGTGGGCGAGCTGGCCAATAGCGCAGCAGTTTTCGCAGATGGCCCGGCCATCATCTTTATCGGCGCGGCAGTGGCCGCCGGGGACTGGCACGAAGCGGCCGGTCTCGCGGCCCAGGAATTCAAGGTGGCATAATGGAAATCCTGACGGGCAACGAGCTCTTGTCGGGCGCGACGGTCTATCTCGACACCCAGGGCAACTGGATCGAGGACATCGACAATGCGCGGGTCTTCGTGCCCGAAGAAGCGGAAGCCAAGGAAGCCGCGATCGCGGCGACCAAGCGCACGCAGCGGATTGTCAGTCTCGAGGCTGAGACGGTCAAACTGATCGATGGGAAGGTCATTCCGGACCGGCTGCGCGAGCGCATCCGGGCCACGGGGTCGACGGCGCCGGTGTTCGACCGGCAGCATCTGGATGAGGACAGTCATGTATCGATATGACGAATTCGACGCCGCGTTCGTGCGCGAGCGGACCGAGCAGTTTTCCGATCAGGTGCGCCGCCGCATCAGCGGTGAACTGAACGAGGACCAGTTCCGGCCGCTGCGGCTGATGAACGGCCTCTATCTGCAGTTGCATGCCTACATGCTGCGCATCGCGGTGCCCTACGGCACGATGTCGCCCAAGCAGCTGCGCATGCTGGCCCATATCGCGCGGACCTATGACCGCGACTACGGCCACTTCACCACGCGCCAGAACATCCAGTTCAACTGGCCCAAGCTGCGCGACATTCCCAAGATTCTGGAACTGCTGGCGTCGGTCGAGATGCACGCCATCCAGACTTCGGGCAACTGCATCCGCAATATCACCACCGACCAGTTTGCCGGCGCCGCTGCCGACGAGATCATCGATCCCCGGCCGGTGGCCGAAATCCTGCGGCAGTGGTCGAGCCTGCACCCCGAATTCCTCTACCTGCCGCGCAAGTTCAAGATTGCCATGTCGGGCGCACCGCATGACCGGGCAGCCATCCGCTTCCACGATATCGGGCTGCAGGCGACGACCAATGCGGCCGGCGAGATCGGCTGGGAAGTCTGGGTCGGCGGGGGCCTCGGCCGCACGCCGATCATCGGCAAGCTGATCAACGGCTACGTGCCGCACGAGCACCTGCTGGCCTATCTGGAGAGCATTCTGCGGGTCTATAATCGCTATGGCCGCCGCGACAACAAGTACAAGGCGCGCATCAAAATCCTCGTGCACGAAGAGGGGATCGACAGCTTCCGCGAGCAGGTCGATGCTGAATTCGCCGAGATCAAGGGGGGCGTGCTGACCCTGCCGCAGGACGAACTCGACCGGATCTCGGCCTATTTCACCGCCCCGGCCTTCGAGCGGCTGAACGCCACGGCCATCGACGTGGCCAGGGAAAAGATCCTCAACCCGTCCTACGGGCGCTGGCTCGACAACAATCTGCATTCGCATCGCCAGCCGGGCTATGTGTCGGTGACCATTTCGCTCAAGCCGATCGGCGGCGCGCCGGGCGATGCCACTTCGGCGCAGATGGAAGCCGTGGCCGACCTGGCCGAGCGCTACAGCTTCAACGAGCTGCGGGTGACGCACGAGCAGAACCTCGTGCTGCCGCACGTCAAGATCGCCGACCTGCCGGAAATCTACGGCAAGCTGGTGGAGATCGGCTTTGCCGAAGGCAACGCGGGGCAGATCACCGACATGATCGCCTGCCCGGGGCTGGATTTCTGCGCCCTGGCCAATGCCCGGTCGATCCCGATCGCCCAGGAGATCAGCCGCAAGTTTGCGGCCCCGGAGCGGCAGAAGGATATCGGCGACCTCAAGATCAAGATTTCGGGCTGCATCAACGCCTGCGGTCACCACCACGTCGGCCATATCGGCATTCTCGGGGTGGAGAAGAAAGGCACGGAGCTCTACCAGATCACGGTTGGCGGCGATGCCACCGAGAACGCCTCTATCGGCGACATTCTCGGCCACGGCTTTGTGGCCGAGGACGTGCCCGATGCCATCGAGCGGCTGGTCGACACCTATATCGCGCAGCGCGCCAGCGCCGACGAGCCGTTCATCACGGCGTTCCGCCGGATCGGCAAGGCACCGTTCAAGGAGGCCCTCTATGGCAATGCCTAAGGCAGCCGTCGCCTTGCATTCGGCCAGCAAACCCGACCCGCTGCGCCAGCTCGGCATCATGTCGCTCAACGGCATGTTCGAGGAGATGGATGGCGTGGCCGTCCTGCGCCAGGCTACCGAAATCCTGCCCGACGACCTGGCGATCGTGTCGTCCTTCGGGGCGGATTCGGCCGTGCTGCTGCACATGGTGGCGCAGGTCGACAAGAACCTGCCGGTCTACTTCCTCGAAACCGGCAAGCACTTTGCCGAGACGCTCGACTATGTGGAGACCCTCAAGCAGCGGCTTGGCCTGACCAATGTCGTTGCCCTGGCACCCGACGCCAAGGACCTGGCGCGGTTCGATCCGAACGGCGACCTGTGGGAGACCGACCCGGATTCGTGCTGCCACATCCGCAAGACAGAGCCGCTGGACGCCGCCGTGGAAGGCTTTGGCGGCTGGGTCACCGGGCGCAAGCGCTACCAGACCAAGGAGCGCGGCGTGCTGCCGCATTTCGAGCTGACGAGCGATGATCGCATCAAGGTCAATCCGTTGGCCTATTTCTCCGATGTCGAGGTCACCGCCTACAAGGCAGAGCATGACTTGCCCGAACATCCACTGTTCGCTAAGGGCTACAAATCTATTGGATGCGCGCCCTGCACGACGATTGTAGCGGAAGGCGAGGACCCGCGTGCCGGCAGGTGGCGGGGACTCAACAAGAAAGAGTGCGGCATTCATTTCGATTTCAACGGAGCAATCGCCAAGCCGATGGCCGCCCAGGAGCTGACTCTATTCAAGGACGGTGCCTTCATCGCCGATCCGTTCCGTCCATGGGTCGACGGCGATGACGCCGCCAGCGTTCGCTACGTCCATATCCCGGTCGCCATGTTCCTCGACAACCGCGATGCGGTCCTCGGCAACCCGCATCCCGTGGGTCTGCTGGTATCGCCGGGCGACAAGGTCGAGGCGATTGCGCAGGATCTTGGTCGTTTCGCCTCCGTTGCCGTCAACTTCCCGGCCTTCACGGACGGGCGGGGCTATTCGAGCGCGCGCATGCTGATCGAACGGTACGGCTACAAGGGTGAACTGCGCGCCGTGGGCGACGTGCTGGCCGACCAGATCCCGCTGATGCAGCGCTGCGGCATCGAGGCCTTCGTGGTCAAGCACGAACCGACCCGCAAGGCGCTGGAAAACGGCTCGCTGGCACGCGTGGGCCTGTTCTACCAGCCGGTGGGCAAGACCGAGGTGCCGGTCGGCACGCGTCCGTTCCTGCGCCGGGCGGTGTAGGATCCGTCATACCTCCGGATCACCCGGCTTCGCTCCCTGATGCAGGGCGAGGCCTGACCGGGGCAGAACAAACCCAGCGGGCCGCATGCCGAGCCTGTCGCGCCACAAGGCTGTGGCACAAAGCCTGAGAAGAAGAACCCTATGAGCAACGAAATCGTCACCGACGTGGTCATCATTGGCGGAGGCCCGGTGGGGCTGTTCGCCGTCTTCGAACTGGGTCTTCTTGATCTGAAGTGCCATGTCGTCGACATTCTCGACCGGCCGGGCGGGCAGTGTGCCGAGCTCTATCCGGAAAAGCCGATCTACGACATTCCCGGCTTCCCGATGGTGACGGGGCAGGGGCTGACCGACAACCTGATGCAGCAGATTGCGCCGTTCGGGCCGCAGTTCCATTTCAACCGCATGGTCACCGGGCTGGAAAGGCTTGAGGATGGCAGTTTCCGCCTGACCACTGACGCCGAGGAAGTGTTTCTCGCCAAGGTGGTGGTGATTGCGGCTGGCGGCGGCTCGTTCCAGGCCAAGCGGCCGCCCGTCGACGGTATCGAGGCCTACGAGAACAAGTCGGTGTTCTACTCGGTCCGCAAGATGGACGACTTCCGCGACCAGGACGTGGTGATCGTCGGCGGCGGCGATTCCGCTCTCGACTGGACGCTCAACCTGCAGCCGATCGTCCGCTCGCTGACGCTGGTGCACCGCCGCGATGCCTTCAAGGCGGCGCCGGCCTCGGTCAACCGGATGAAGGAACTGGTGATGGAGGGCAAGATCAACTTCCTGCTCGGCCAGATCGCCAAGCTCGACGGTACGGACGGCCAGATCGACCATGTGCACCTGACGATGGACGCGGGCGACCTGTCGATCCCGGCCACCCGCCTGCTGCCGTTCTTCGGCCTGACGATGAAGCTGGGACCGGTGGGCGAGTGGGGGCTGGAACTCAACGACAACCTGATCAGTGTCGACACCGAGAAGTTCCAGACTTCGGTGCCGGGCGTCTTCGCCATCGGTGACATCAACCAGTATCCGGGCAAGCTCAAGCTGATCCTCTCGGGTTTCCACGAGGCCGCGCTGATGGCACAGGCCGCCAAGGCGATCGTGTCGCCGGGCGAGCGGGTCGTGTTCCAGTACACGACCAGCTCGACCAAGCTGCAAAAGAAGCTGGGTGTGGCGTAAGCTCGGATGAAAATTCACGTCACAGATCAGGACGGTGCCGAGCACGAGCTTGAAGGGCTCGACGGCTGGCGCGTCATGGAAGTGATCCGCGACTGGGGCCTCAACATCAAGGCCGAGTGCGGCGGCGCAGCGACCTGCGCCACCTGTCACGTCTATGTCAGCGAGGAGTGGCTCTCGAAGCTGCCCGAGCCGAGCGACGACGAGGAAGACCTGCTCTACACCGCCCAGGAGCGCCGCCCCAACTCCCGCCTCAGCTGCCAGATCCTGCTCAGCGACGAGCTCGACGGGCTCACCGTCACGCTCGCCGAAGGGGCGCGGCAGGACTGACGGCCACGAGACGTATTGAGGTCCGTGGACTTTCTCTGCACGACTGACGTTGTGTAGAGTGGTATTTCGCCAATAGACATCTCTACGGACAAATGTTACCGCCGAACTATACGTTTGGGGGAAATAATGAAAACTATTTCACTTATTGCCAGTGCTGCACTGGTGCTGAGCGGTTGCGCGACTAATCCGAAGGATATTGCGCCAAATTACGTGTCGCCGGTGCTTTATCAAAACCTGAGTTGCGATCAGCTCTCAATGGAAGCACAGCGTGTCGCAAACGCAGCTTCGGCCGCTACCGGCGCACAATCCAAGCAGGCCAGCAGTGATGCAGTGGCCACCGGCGTGAGCCTTGTGCTGTTCTGGCCGGCTCTGTTCTTTATTGGTGGCGACAAGCACAACGCCGCGCAGGTTGCCCAACTCAAGGGTGAGATGCAGGCCATCGAACAGGCCAATATCCAGAAGAACTGCGGCATTCAGTTTCAGAAAAGCTGAGGCTGTGTCTGGGTTTACGGGGCGGTAGGTATGGCTGTCCTGCGTCGATCACATTTGCCAGCTCCGGGGGAGTTATTTCGCCCCGGGGCTGACACTGCATCTATGCCGCCCTTGTGGCTCAGGCTGCGGCGCGGGTCGTGGCCGTTTCGCGTCCGGCCCTGAGGGTCCTGGTCCACCACGCCAGTTCGTCGAGCATCGCCGTGGCGGACTGGCCGAGATAGGGATAGTCGGCAAAATCCTTGCCCTGCTGCAGCATGCCGAGGAACGGCTCCATGCCGACATAGACGGCATTCTTGACCGACGCCATGGTCTGCTCGGCGATGATCAGCCGGAGCTGCTCGACGGCGCGCGCCCCGCCGACTGCACCATAGGCGACGAAGGCCGCCGGCTTCTTTTCCGTTTCCAGGTAAAGGTAATCCATGGCGTTCTTGAGCACGCCGGTGATGGCGTGGTTGTACTCGCCGGTGATGAAGATGAAGCCATCCAGCCCGGCCATTCTGGCCGACCAGCGCTTGGCGTCGGCGTTCTCGGATGGCGCGTGGCGGGGCGACAGCTTCTCGTCGAACATGGGCAGCGGATAGTCGCGCAGGTCGACGATCTCATAATCGGCGTCGTCACGGGCGCGCGCCAGTTCGAGGATCCAGTTGGCCGGGCGGTCGCCGAGGCGGCCCTGACGGGTAGTGCTGAGAACAATGCCGATCTTGGGTCTGGTCATGAGTTGCCTGCTGTAAAAATAGAGGTAGTCACCAAAAGTAAGCTAGTCACCGACGGTAACTGACACTATGTATGTGACTGCCCGCTACTCCCACAAGACGGCACTATTTTCACAGCGAGTTACCCCATGGATACCCAACTTACCCCGACGGAACCTGCCAATTTCCAGGAGTGCCAGGCGGCGCTGGTGCCGGTGAGCGAAGTGCTGTCGCAGATCGGTGGCAAGTGGACAGTCTATATCATCATCGGCCTGCGCTCTGGCCCGATGCGCTTCTCGCAGCTGCTGCGCGGCATCGAGGGGATTTCACAGAAGATGCTGACATCGACCCTGCGCGACCTCGAGAAGGACGGTCTGGTCAGTCGCAAGGTGACGCCGAGCATCCCGCCGCGCGTCGACTATGAGCTGACGGCAATGGGCTATGACCTGGGTGGCCCGCTCGCCACGATCAGCAACTGGGCCCATGCCAACCGTCACCGGGTCGAGGAGGCGCGCCGGGAATTTGCCGAGCGGGCGGCCGCGTCTTCGCACTGGTAACCGGTGCCGGCATATAACACACTGAAGTTTCAGCGTTTATTTACATGCTTCGGGCAAGTTCGGGAGGGCTTGGTACTTCCGGACAGTACAGAATGCATAAACAGACATGTCAGGGTTGTCGCGACGGCGAGGACTTTCCCGTTGATTTTACGATGGCTTTTCAGCCCATCGTGGATGTCGCCGCGCAGAGCATATGGGGTTACGAGGCGCTGGTTCGCGGCGTGAACGGCGAAGGTGCCGGCGACGTTCTTTCCCAGGTCACCGAAAAGAACCGCTACACCTTCGATCAGGCCTGCCGGGTCAAGGCGATCGAACTTGCCGGTGCGCGCATGTCGCCGGCTTCGACCGCCAGGCTCTCGATCAATTTCATGCCCAATGCCGTCTATGAGCCGAGCGCCTGCATCCGCGCCTCATTGGCAGCGGCGGCGCGGGCCAAGTTCGATCCGAAGCGGCTGATGTTCGAGTTCACCGAGAACGAGCGCATCGACATCGATCATCTCCAGCGCATCATCGACGCCTACCGGCGGATGGGCTTTATCACCGCGGTCGATGATTTCGGCGCCGGCTATGCGGGACTGGGTCTGTTGGGACAGTTTCAGCCGGACCTGATCAAGATCGACATGGAACTGGTGCGCGACGTGGCAAATTCGCCCGCCCGCCGGGCCATCATCAAGGGCCTTGTCGGTATCTGCGCCGAGCTTGGTGTCACGGTGCTTGCCGAGGGCATCGAGACGGAGGCCGAGATGATGGTGCTGACGGCGGCGGGTGTGCGGCTGCAGCAGGGCTATTATTTTGCCCGCCCGATGATCGAGACATTCATTACCGAGGCCGACATCCCGGCGTTTGCGGCGCGAGCAACGGCCTAGGTCACTTGCCCTTTTCGGCGTCGAGGACGTTGGCCAGTTCCGGGATGAAGTCCTTCACCCGGGGCTGGCGTTGCGTGTCGAAGGGCAGGGGACGCACGACGCGCATGGCGGCAATGCCGACCCGCACTGTCATCAGGCCATTGACGATGCCCTCGCCCAGCCGGGCGGAGAGCTTGGCTGCCAGACCCTGGCCGACCAGTTGCTCCATGACGCCGTCGGTCAGTACCAGTCCGCCGGTGACGGCGAGATGGGAGACAATGGCACCCAGCAGCCGCCAGGTACCGAAGACGCCGGGGCGGGCGCCGTAGAGGCGGGCAATCTGGCCCCCGAGGCGGATGCTTTCGAAGATGACGAAGGCAATGTCGACCAGGGCGCGCGGCGACACGGTGGTCACCAGCGCGACCCGGCGTGCCGAGGCGGCGGTCAGCGCCCTGGCGCGGGCGTCGAGCGGCGTCATCAGGGCGCGCTCGGTGAAGCGGATGATCTCGCCGCCGTCAAAGATCTCGCCCGAGCGGTCCAGCGCATCGCGGCCGCGCGCCAGATCAGGCCGCGTGGCGTAGATGGTGCGGAGCTCGTGCTGCACGGCCCTGGCCTCGGCCGCACGGTCGCTGGTCAGCGCCGCGACGGCGCGGTCGCGGAGCCTGTCGAGCGTCCGCAGCCGTCGCAGCGACAGATATTCGCGGATCATCAGCGTCAGCAAGGCGGCGACGAAGACGATGAGGACGGCGACGCCGACCCAGCCAAGCCAGGGATTGGCAGCAAACAGCTCCTCGATCAGCCGTTGCGCCGCCAGCCCCAGGGCCAGCGACACGAGCGCGCCGGCCGTCGTCCACAGCACCTTGCCGAGCCAGCCGATCACCTTGGGCGGCGGGGCGGCGAGCGTCTCCAGGTTGTCGGTGGCGGTAATCGGCTCGATGGCGCGCTCGGAGGTCACGGCGGTAGCGGGCTGGTAGGCGCGCGGCGCGCGCGTTTCCTCGGCGCTGCCGGTCTGGCTGCTTGTTGGCCGGGCCATTGGACGCTTCATTTGAGCCAGTCTCCCAGCAGGTATTCGAGCGCCATGTCGAGCCGGATATGGGGCAGGATCGACGATCCGTCGGCATTCTTCCTGAGCCCGGCAGGCGGGTTGAAGCGCAGGAAGTTGAGCTCTGCCGGCACTTCAAGAAGTGAATCCGGATCGTCGGGCAAGTCGCCGGGAAAGAGAGCGATTTCAGTCTTGCCGTCATAGCTGGTGCCATCGAGCACTTCGCCGCGTTCCGGGGTGCCGATGATGACGTCGAGCTTCTCGCCGGCTTCGTCGACGACCCCTTCGCGGGTGGCGCGAACCGAAGCGATGGCCAGCGAGCGGGTCTGCGCGCCGGCGAACTTGGCGCGGCGGGCGGCATTGCCGACGAGACGGTTGAGGATGGCCTCGAGCCGGGCGTGCGAGCTCTGGTTGATGTGGTCGGCCTTGGTCGCGGCAAAGAGGATCCGGTCGATGCGTCGTGCCACAAGGCGGCTCAGCGGGTTGCTGTCGCCCTGGCGGAAGCAGCCGAGGATTTCGGTCAGCGCATTCTCGAGATCGGCGACGGCGGCCGGGCCGGCATTGAGGGCGCGCAGCGGGTCCACCAGCACAATCTGCCGGTCGAGGCGGGCGAAGTGATCGCGGAAGAAGGGCCGGACGACGATGTCCTTGTAGGCCTCGTAGCGCCGCTCCAGCATGGCGTAGAGGCTCTGGCTGCGCACCTGGCCCTCGACGGGCTCAAGTGGCGCAAAGGTCAGCGCCGGCGAGCCTTCGAGGTCGCCGGGCATCAGGAAACGCCCGGGCGGCAGGGTGGAGAAGGCGGTGCCGTCGCTGCGGCTGCTCTGCAGATAGGCGGTGAACTTCTGCGCCAGGGACGCCGCGACGGCGTCGCTGCCGTCGGCAAGCGGGTCCGTCCCGGCCAGGGCCGCAAGGAATTCGGCCGCCGGGGCCTCGGGCCGCCGGGCGCGGGCCAGCGTGGCGGCGCTCCACTCGGCAAAGTCCTGGGTCAGCAGCGGCAGGTCGAGCAGCCACTCGCCAGGATAATCGACGATGTCGAGATTGAGCGTCGAGGTGCCAAGCAGGTTCGACATCCAGTTGCCGGACTGGAACTTGAGGGTGAGCCGCAACTGGCTGATGCGGCGGGTGCTCTGGGGCCAGTGCGGCGTCTTGCCGGTCAGGGCCTTGAGATGCTCGTCATAGGCAAAGCGCGGGACGGCCGCGTCGGGATATTCGGCCAGCCGGGCGCCGATGAAACGGCCTTCGCTCAGGGCGGAGAAACCAGGCAGTTGCCCGCCGGTCAACAGGCTATGCACCAGGGCGGTGATGAACACCGTCTTGCCCGAGCGGCTGAGGCCGGTGACGCCGAGCCGAAGGGTGGGGATGAACGGCGCGGTCGCGGCATCGGCAAGATTGCCGAGGGCGATGCCGATCTCGTCGGTGAGGGTGGTCGGCGATCGCGGCACGTGGAGCTCCGTTTGCACGCATAGGTAGTGCGTCGGGCGGCTGCGTCAAGAAACGCGGCCGCCACGCTGGAGCGGCAGCCGGCTCAGCCGCCGATGTCTTCGGGCCGGAACGGCGTCGTCTGGTAGATCTCGTTGATCCAGTTCTGGAACAGCAGATGACCGTGGCTGCGCCAGTTGTTGGCCGGTTCGCGGCTCGGGTCATTGTCCGGAAACAGGTTGACCGGCATCTCCGGATCAAGCCCGGCCTTGACGTCTCGATCATACTCGTCGGCAAGCGAGCGATGGTCGTATTCGAGATGATTGAGCATGTAGAGCGCCCGATGCCTGCGGTCGGCGAGCATGCAGATGCCGATCTCATCATTGTCGATGAGCACTTCGAGATCGGCGCCCAGCGACGTCCGGTCGATGTCGTTGTAGCGGCTCACCGGGATCAACGGGTTGTCCGACAGACCCCGCAGCGAGGGCGCGCGGGTATTGAGGATGCGGTGCGGGAAGACGCCGAACGCCTTCTTGCCCATGCGGTAGCGCTTGACGCCGTGGAAATGGTGCAGCGCCGCCTGGGCGCCCCAGCAGATGAACATGGTCTGGTGGACGTTGGTCTTGGTCCACTCCATGATTTCGATCATCTCGCGCCAGTACTGCACCTCCTCGAACGGGATGTGGGCGATCGGCGCGCCGGTGACGATGAAACCGTCGAACGTCTCCTGCCGGACCTCTTCCCAGGTCTTGTAGAAGGTCTTGAGATAGTCCTCGGCGGTGTTCTTGGACTTGTGGTCGGTGACGCGGACCAGGGTCATGTCGATCTGCAGCGGCGTGGCGCCGATCAGCCGGCTGAACTGGGTTTCGGTCCGCTCCTTGTTGGGCATCAGGTTGAGCAGGCCGATGCGCAGCGGACGGATGTCCTGCACCTCGGCGCGGCTGGAATCCATGACAACGACGCCTTCGTCTTCAAGCGTCTTGCGGGCGGGCAGGTGGTCGGGAATGCGAATGGGCATGAAAGCCTCGAGCGTCTCTGTGAGGGAAAGCGTGCGGCAGGTTTCAGGGCAATTGCCCTATCGCATTCGGTTGCCGATCGCCTTGCCCATCAGTTCGAGAAAATCGTCACCGTCGCGCACGGTTGCAAGGTCGGCGGCATCGACGGTGTAGCCGAAATTGTCGGCCAGCGCCTGATAGCGCGGCAGCCGGTCCTGCAGCAATGCTTCGAACCCCCAAGCACCAAAGGCATCCGGGTCGACATCGGCGTCATTGTCGACCTTGTTGATGGCCTTGAACTCGGTCCATTTCTTCAAGAGGAACGGCGGCTGGTAGTACATCGGCTTGGGGCTGGCGGTGAAGCGCCGGATCAACTGCTGCGTGTCGTCCTCGGTGCCGCGAATGTAGAGCAGGGCGGAATGGGCGGTCAGTGCCCGGATCACCGGATCGTCGGCGCTGGCGGGATCGACCACCTCGATCAGCGATCCCCCGGTGTCGGCGATGAAGTTGTCATAGCCGTAGAGATCGTGCGCGCGGGCAATGAACAGGCCAATCTCCTGCAGCGCCGCCACCTCGGCGACGCGGTGCTGCTCCTGCCGGCGCTGGTACTCGGCCAGCGGCAGGCCGCCCCTGGCGACATTGCCGGGGCGCCCGAGATAGGTCGACAGCGGCGCCAGGTTGTCGAAGGTGATGTTGCTCTCGATCTTGATCGAGTCCGAACGCAGCAGGTCGCGGAGGAAGGGCACCTTCATGGCCTCGGCCTTGAAGTTGTCGACGATGAACTCGCCCATGTGCCGGGTGCCGATGCGGTAGTCGACCGAGTAGTGAAACCAGCTGGACTTGCGCAGCAGCGCGGCCAGCCGCGTCTTGCCGACGCCGGCCATGCCAAACACCGTCACCGCATGACGCGGGGCGCTCGTGAACTCATCAGCAGAAGCAAAGAGCATTTTACCAGTCCGTTCCGGGACTTGCGTTTAGCCGAAGTGCATGGAGCGCACAAGCGAGGCCGACGCGGCAGAATCTGCCGGGCGGCCCGGAGTCTTCTGCCGGTCGGCACCCCGCTTCGGTCCGTCCGATCAGAATTATCTCATATGAATCAATGGAATCCGAGTCTGGCACGCGGCCTGCATTGCCGTAACCGGAAAGGCGTGCCGACACGCCAAGACTTGGGGTCCAAGGAGTAACGAATGGGCATTTATGGTGCAATGTCTACAGCGGTGACAGGGCTGCGCGCCCAGTCATTTGCGCTGGAGAATATCTCGGGCAATATCGCAAACAGCCAGACGACCGGCTTCAAGCGCATCGATACCGATTTCCTGGACCTCATCCCGGATGCGCCCCAGAAGCGGCAGACTGCCGGTTCGGTGCTGGCGCAGTCGCGTTCGACCAACAACCTGCAGGGTGACGTCAAGAGCCAGACGACGGAAACCTACATGGCCATCAATGGCGACGGCTTCTTTGTCGTCGAGCCCTCGATTGGCCAATCGGACGGCAACTCGATCTTTTCGGGCTCGAACTACTACACGCGCCGCGGCGACTTCGAGATCAACAAGGGCGGCTACCTGGTCAACGGCGCCGGCTACTTCCTGAAGGGTCTGCCGATCGATCCGTCGACGCAGAACATCTCCGGCTCGGTGCCGCAGGTGCTGCGCATCTCCAACGCCTTCCTGCCGGCATCGCAGACCACGCGCGTGTCCTATCAGTTGAACCTGCCGCAATTGCCCAAGACGGACAATTATGCGCAATCGCAGTCGGTCGGCAGCGAACTGATTGATGCCACGGACTTCGTCAGCGTAACCGCCGATACGGCCGCCAAGGTGAGTGGCGCGACGCTGACCGGCACGAACGCTGCCAGTACCGTTGCGAGCGCCGGCGACACGTTCGCGCTCACCATCGGCGGCACGACACGCACATATACCTTCGCCAGCGGCGGCGGTACCGCGGGCACAACCATCGACGTCACCGACGCTGCGACCGACACGATCGACGAGCTGCTGGCCTATATCCAGACCGACATCGTTGCTGCCGGCGCAACTGGCGCCACAGTTGGTCTCAGTGGCGGCAAGGTGACGATCACCGCCGGCAACATCACCGATAGCATCACCGTCGTCGATGCCACCGAAGGCTCCACCGCCACGGGCCTCGATTTCGCCAGCGCCACGACGCCGCCTTCGGTCTCGGACTCCCTGCGTCTGGCGACCCGCGTGCCTTCGGTCACTGCCGCGCAGAACGACGATTTTACCTCGCAGTCGATCTCGGGTGGCGCCATCACCGTGTACTCGGCCAATGGTGCACCGGCCAACGTGCAGATGCGCTGGGCCAAGGTCAATTCAACCGCCAATGGCGGCGCCGAGGTGTGGAACCTGTTCGTTGCCACCAATGCCGAGGCGACCGGCACGCAGACCATGTGGACGCGCTTTGGCGGCGACTACACGTTCGGCACCAATGGTTCGCCCAATCCGCCGATCGATCATACGGACCTTACCGGTCTGACGGTCAACGGTGTGCTGATAGGAGATCTGCGCCTCGACCATGGCGCTAACGGTCTCACGCAGTTTGCTGATCCCAACGGCAGCGCCGAAGTCACATCGCTGAGCCAGAACGGCTATCCGGCCGGCGCCTACGTCTCGGTGGCCGTCAATGACAGCGGTCGCGTGGTGGTGTCGTACGACAACGGCCAGCAGCTCGAAGTGGCACAGGTGGTCACGGCAAACTTCAATGCGGTGAACGCCCTCAAGCGGCTCGACGGTGGCGTGTTCGCGGCGACCTCGGACTCGGGCGAGCCGATCCTCGACAATGGCGGCGGCATCATCGGGTCCTCACTCGAGGCCTCCAACACCGACATCTCCGAGGAGTTCACCAAGCTGATCGTGACGCAGCAGGCCTACGCGGCCGGTACGCGTATCGTCTCGACGGCCGACCAGATGCTCCAGGAAGCCCTCAACATGCTGCGCTGAGGCATGGCAGCTGCGTACGGCCAGGCGCGCTCCGGCGCGCTGGCCACTTTCTCGTAAGGGGTAAGGGGAATGGGTCTTTCGGTAACGCTGGCCAATGCGCTCAGCGGCATGCGGATCGGGCAGGGCGCCCTCGATGTGCTCTCTCACAATGTCGCCAATGCCGGCACGCCGGGCTATCACCGCCGCTCCGTCAGCGTCATCGATACGCTGGGCGTCAACTCGACCTATGCCCGCGAAGGCCAGCTCACCCGGACCTTCAACGAAAGCCTGCAGTCGCACTATACGCGGGCTGTGTCGGACTCCAGTTTTGCGAGCGTGCAGGCGTCGTACCTGGACCGGGTGCAGGTGCTGTTCGGCAAGCCGGGCACGACCGGCTCGATGGACAGCGCCTTTGCCGACTTCGAGACGTCGCTGACCAATCTCTCGACCAGCCCGGACAATTTCGCGACCCGGGCCGAGACCGTGCAGAAGGCACAGGTGCTGGTCAGTACGCTCAATCGCTACACCGCCGACATCCAGTCGCTGCGGCGCGAGATAGAGAGCAAGGTCACGACCGCGGTCGACGACATCAATTCGCAGCTCTCGTCGCTGGAAAAGATCAATGCCCGGCTGATCGACCAGGGGATCGACCCCGCTTCGCGGGCGACGCTGCTCGACCAGCGCGATCGCCTGGTCAGTTCGCTGTCCACACAGCTGGACCTGCGCGTCAGCTACCGCAGCGATGACACCGTGGCGTTGATGACCCGGTCCGGCGTGGGCGTGCTCGACGGGCGCGCCTCGATCTTCTCGTTCGAAAGCGCCGGCGCGCTGTCGGCCAACTCGCAGTTCAGCCGCGACGATGCGCAAAGCGGCGTCGGCAAGCTGATCATGCGGACGTCGTCGGGCATGGCCATCGATCTGGTGAAGCAAAACGTGCTGGGATCGGGCGAACTGGCCGGTCTGATCGAGTTGCGCGACAATCAACTGGTTCAGGCGCAGGATCAGCTGGACTTTGTCGCGGCCGCCCTTGCCCTGTCGATGTCGACCCAGGCGACAGCCGGGACGCAGGTCTCGGCCGGTGCTGCGAACGGCTATGAAGTGGACATCGGCAATCTGCTGAACGGCAACGAATTCAATTTCAGCTACCTCGAGAATGGCATCCAGAAAGACGTCCGCGTCCTGCGGGTGGATGATGCGAGCAAGCTGCCCCTCGATTATTCGGACGCCAATGGCGCGCGGGTGATCGGGCTCGACTTCTCGGGTGGTCCCACCGCCGTGGCAAGCCTGCTGCAGCAGCGGATCGGCAACAGCCTGACGGTCAGCAATCCGGCGGGCTCGACCATCCGGATCATGGACGACGGGGCGGCCGGTACCACCGACATGTACTCGCTCGAGGCCCGGGCAACGACAACCGTGCTGCAGGGCAATGGTACGGCCATCCCGCTGTTCCTCGACTCCAACAATACCAACTTCACCAATGCCCTGGATGGCGTCGGGCAGACGCGCGGCTTTGCCGGCCGCATCACGGTCAACCCGGCGATCGTGCAGGATCCCAAGCTGCTCGTGCAGTACAATCTGGGTGGATCGCTGGGCGATGCCGCCCGGGTCAACGGCCTGCTCGACAATCTCAACGAGATGCGGTTTGCGGGCGGCGTCGGCAGTATCCGCAATGGTGCCAGTTCACGGCTGGCCGGCACGGTCAGCGACTTCATCAGCCAGACCATCAACTACCAGGGCAATGCCGCATCCTCGGCGATTGCCGACAGCGACACCCAGCAACTGACGCTCGATGCGCTGGGTGAACGTCTGGAAGCGGACTATGGCGTCGACGTGGACGAGGAGATGGCGCGGCTGATGGAACTGCAGAACGCGTTTGCCGCCAACGCCCGGGTGATGTCGATCGCCCAGGAACTCATCCAGTCCCTGCTGTCTTCGGTGAGGTAAGCGTAAGATGACCGTCATCAACAGGTCGATGTTCCCGCTGTCGAGCGGCATCAACAACATCATGAACATGAAGGATCGCTACGACGTGCTGCAGACGCAGCTGGCGAGCGGTCAGAAGGCGCAGACCCTGGGCGAGATGGGGTCGGACCGCTATTTCGACCTGGCCTTGCGGCAGCGGATCTCGCGCATCGACAGCTACCAGGACAGCATCAAGGCCATCGACCTGCGGCTCAACGTCCTCGACAACACGATCGGCCGCCTCGACACCATCAAGTCCGACGCCCGCGCCACGACGCTGTCGGGTTCGGGCGGACAGTCGGCGCTGAACTTCGACACGGCACCGGCCCTGGCCGCGGCGCAGTTCGACGAGGTCATGACGCTGCTCAATGTCGATGTGGCCGGCCGCTATTTGTTCGGCGGCAACAAGACCGAGAAGCGTCCCGTGGAGGGCAGCCTGACGGTGCTGAGCGGCATCGGTGCGCGTGCGGGCTTCAACCAGGTGGTGAGCGAGCGTCGGCAGGCCGATCTTGGCGCCGATCATCTGGGGCGCCTGGCCATCAGCACTGTCACCGATACGGTGACGCTGGCCGAGGACGGCGCGGCCGCGCACCCGTTCGGAATGAAGCTTTCGGGTGTCGTGACCAACAGCAGCAATATCGCCGTCACCACGCCGGCCGGCGTCCCACCGGCGCTGACGGTGCAGATCAATGCCGCGCTGCCGGTCGCCGGCGAGACGGTGACGATGACGTTCACCATGCCTGACGGCACGCAGGAGAGTTTCTCGCTGACCGCGACCACCGAACCGACGGACGCCTCCGGCTTTCAGATCGGCGTCGATGCCGACACGACGGCGGCAAATCTTGCCACCTCGCTGAACCTTGCCGTCAAGAACCTCGCCGAGGGCAAGATGGTCACGGCGTCGGCCTATGCCGCGTCCGAGAACTTCTTTTTCGGTCAGGGCGAGACGCCGATGCGCGTGGATGGCCCGCCCTTCGAACTCGGCGACGGCCCTCGTGGCCGGCACCACTGCCAATACGGTCTTCTGGTACAGCGGTGGCGACAGCGCCGACCCGCGGCGCTCGGTGACAGCCCGCGTCGGCGAGGGGGCGACGGTGGCCTATGGCGTGGAGGGGACCGAGCAGGGCCTGGTCAACCTGGTGCGCGCGCTGGCGACAATGGCGGTGCAGAACTTCCCTGCGTCCGATGCGACTTCCGCCGACCGCTATGCGGCGATGACGTCGCGCAACAATCAGCGGCTGGCCGAAGACGCCACCAACAACAAGGGCTCGATCGAAATGATCGCCGTCGAGCTCGGCCTTGCCAAGGCCACCAGCGGCGCCGTCGCCGAGCGGCACACGGCGCACAAGGCGCAGCTCAACAACATGCTCCAGGACATTGAGGAGGCGCCGACGGAAGTTGTGGCCATGGAGATCCTCGCGCTCAAGACGCGGCTCGAGGCGAGCTACCAGACCACGGCCATGCTCAGCCAGCTGGCACTGGTCAATTACCTCAGATAGCGCAGGCCGGCGACGCGACCCTGAAAACGACAAAGCCCCCGGCGACGGGGGCTTTTCATTTGGAATGCGAAGATAAACCCGATCAGGGGGTCGACCGAAGCCCGGCAGCGAGCTCGCGGTTGATATTGATGAGGGTATCGAGCTTTTTCGGCTGCGGATTGTCTTGCATCGAAATGGTCTGCTTCATCACGAAGATACCGAGATTGGCAATGTTCTCGCGGAGCTTGTCGGGGAGCTTGCTCTGCTCACCGGTGACCGAAGTCATGAAGATGTTCCATAGGCGGCGATTGAACAGCAGGGCCTCGTAGAGGTCGCTTCGCTTGTTCTCCCAGTCATCTCTGACGATCTGCAACTGCGCCGCGGCACGGGAGAGAAGGTTGGCTTCAAGAACGCGTGGGCTTACTGTCTGCTTGCCTACCTGCTGGTAGGCATGCGCTGCACTATGTTGCATTGGCTAGGAGTTCCTGCTCGTACTGGATCAGCTTTTTCGCAGCCTTGAGAGCTTTGTACAGTTCCCCGGTTAATATCTCGTTATTGATTTGGTCGATAATCGGAGTGGTTGATGGCGCCGCTGTGACCATGTCGTTGATGAGCCGGAAATAGTCGTTGCGCAGCCGCTCCACGTCCTCGTCGATATACATGAGCTGCACGGCAAAATAGATGCGCTTGGCCGGACTGTCGGCGGTCTCGGGCGTGAGGATGTCCTTTTCGCGCAGGATCGGTGCCTTGCCGTCGATGAACAGCCGTGTGCGCTGATCCGAGTTGGTGACGACGCAGCTGCCGATGATGAGCTTCTCACCGGGCTTGAGCTCGACTTTCAAGGACATGGCGCTGACTCTTTGCTTTGATTCCGTTCGTGCCGATTATGCAGGTTTCTGCTGCTGAATGCGCGGCTTTGTTGTCCGGAGCGGAAGAGCGGAGTGACTGGCGCGCATGCGCCTGGAAGTGTCCGCGGCCGGGGCAGGGCGCAAAAAAGAAGAAGGCGGGCCGAAGCCCGCCTTCAATCGGATCAATCAAGCCTTCTGGCTTAGAACAGACGGAGCACCGCCTGGTCGGCCTGCGAGGCCATCGACAGGGCTGTCGAGGACAGCGACTGACGGGTCTGCAGGGCAAGCAGGTTCGCTGCTTCCTCGTTGGTGTCAGCCAGGGTCAGGTTGGCAGCACCGGTCTCGAGGGTATTGATCATGTTCTTGGTGAAGTCCTGACGGTTTTCAACCACGGAGAGGTTGGAACCGAAGGACGACGACTGCGAACGCAGGCTGTCGAGAGAGTCCTTGAGGCCATCGAGACGGGTGTCCAGAGTGGCATCGGAGTCGAAGTCGGCATCCACGGCGGCATCGATGCTCAGGCTGGTCGTGTTGACCGAGCTGGCAGCACCGGTTTCGTCCTTGGCCTGGATCTCGATGGTCGAGGTACCGGTTTCGTTGAAGGTCAGCTTCAGCTTGTCGCCACGGAGCAGGTTGATACCGTTGAACGAGGCGTCGTCGGCGAACTTGTCGAGCTGGTCGCGCAGTTCGTTGAACTGCTTGACGAGGTTCTTACGCACGTCGTTGCCGCCGATTTCATCGGAGCCCGAACCAGCAGCGACACCGTTGCTGGCGCCGGCCACCGTCAGTGCAGACGTGGACTGGTTTTCGATGCGCAGCTTGCCGTTGTCGTTGGAGGCACGGATCTTGTCGTCGAACGCCGTGTTGGCGTTGATGGCAGAGACCAGTTCGTCGACGGTCTTGGCAGTCGTACCCGTGAGGGTGTTCGCACCAGCTGCAGCGAAACCAAAGTCAGCAGCTGCCAGAGCCGTACCGGCACCGCCGTTGGCCACAGCCGCACCGGTGATGTCGACCGACGCATCGGCACTGTCCACACCCGTATCGGCGGTGAAGGTCAGCTTGGAACCGGTTGCGCCTGCCACAGTGACGTCGAGATCGGCAGCGTCGAAGGCGGTGTTGAGGGCGGTTGCCATTTCGGCACCGGTCACCGCAGTACGGTCAACGGTGGCGATATTGTCAGTCACCACGCCGCCGACAGTGATCTTCAGCGATTCTGCAGCGGTACCCTGTTCGATCTTGACGGCCGTGGGGCTCGACGAGCCGTTCAGCGCGATGTTGAACGTCACGTTGTCGCCTGCTTCGTCAAAGTCGAGATTGGCGAAGTTGGTCGCTGCGGTCAGCACGCCCTGGGATTTGGTCAGGCCCACATCGACGGCTGTCGTGCCGACGGCACCGCCGCTGATCGAGAGCTTCTCGGTACCGGCAGGGGAAGCGCCGACGTCGATCGAATAGGATTCAGTCTTGAACGACTTGTCCTGACGCGCCTGACGGAGCGTGGACTGCATCGATTCAACGGTCTTGGTGATCGACTTCAGGCCATTGTCGGCGGCTTCGATGGTCTTGATACCCGAGGACATCGAGTCCAGCAGGTTGGCCATGTCGCCGGCGCGGCTGTTGAGAGCCGAGGCGGTGAAGAAGTTCGAGGGATTATCGAGAGCGGAGTTGACCTTGAGGCCAGTGGCCAGGCGGTTCTGGGTCTCGGCCATCGACTTGGAAGTCGACTGGAGCGAGAGAAGGTTCTGGCGAACGGCCTTGGAGAGATTGACGTCCATTTGGTGGTCCCTTTCTGGGTTCCGAATAAGTTGCGGCTCTTCCTGAGACGCGTGGGCCAATATTGAGGCCAAGCCGTAAAGAAGTCTTAACGGCGCAATTGCAAATGGCGTTTATTTGGATGCGTTTTCAATGGGTTAATAATGCATTGAAGCAGTGTGCCAAAATGCATCGGGGTGCATCTGTGTGGCTATGGGCGACGTTTCGCGCGTCATGCCAGGCAAGGGCAGCCCGAGACGCTGGTCGCGGCCTCAAAACACAAGAAGGCGGACCGAAGTCCGCCTTCCCGGTGACCTGCCTTCTGGCCGGATTGATCAGGCCGTTCTGGCCTAGAACAGTCGCAGCACGGCCTGGTCGGCCTGCGAGGCCATCGACAGGGCTGTCGAGGACAACTGCTGGCGGGTCTGCAGGGCGAGGAGGTTCGCTGCTTCCTCGTTGGTATCGGCCAGGGTCAGGTTGGCCGCACCGGTCTCGAGGGTATTGATCATGTTCTTGGTGAAGTCGGTGCGGTTCTGCACGATCGAGAGGTTGGAACCGAAGGACGACGATTGCGACCGGAGGAAGTCGAGCGAGTCCTTGAGGGTGCTCAGCTTGGCGTCCAACGTCGCGTCGCTGTCGAAGTCAGCCTCGATCGCGTAGTCGATGCTCAGGCTGGTGTTGTTGATGGCGGTGGGGACACCGGTCTCGTCCTTGGCCTGGATCTCGATGGTCGAGGACCCAGTCTCGTTGAAGGTCAGCTTCAGCTTGTCGCCGCGGAGCAGGTTGATACCGTTGAACGAGGCGTCGTCGGCGAACTTGTCGAGCTGGTCGCGCAGTTCGTTGAACTGGGTGACAAGGTTGCGACGCACGTCGTTGCGACCGATCTCATCGGTGCCTGAGCCACCGTCGATGACGCCGCTGGTGATGCCGGCGACCGTCAGGTTGGTCGTCGACTGGTTTTCGATACGCAGCTTGCCGTTGTCGTTGGTGGCCCGGATCTTGTCGTCGAAGACAGCGTTGCTGCTGATGGCGGCGACCAGCTGATCGACGGTCTTGGCCGCCGTTCCTGTCAAGGTATTGACGCCCGCCGCAGCGAAACCGAAGTCCGCAGCTGCCAGAGCCGTACCGCCGCCGCCGTTGCCAACTGCCGTGCCGGTGATATCGACAGACGCAGTGGCACTATCCACACCCGTATCGGCGGTGAAAGTCAGCTTGGAGCCGGTTGCACCTGCCACGGTGACGTTGAGATTGGCAGCGTCGAAGGCGGTGTTGAGCGCCGTCGCCATTTCCGCACCGGTCACCGCGGTACGGTCAGCGGTGGTGATGTTGTCGGTAACGACGCCGCCGACAGTGATCTTGAGCGATTCTGCAGCAGTGCCCTGTTCGATCTTGACGGCCGTGGGGCTCGACGAGCCGTTCAGCGCGATGTTGAACGTCACATTGTCGCCCGCTTCGTCGAAGTCGAGATTGGCGAAGTTGGACGCCGCGGTCAGTACGCCTTGGGAGTTGGTCAGGCCGACGTTCACCGGGGTTGCGCCGACGCTGCCGCCGCTGATCGAGAGCTGCTCGGTACCGGCAGGCGACCCGCCCAGGCCGATTGAGTAGGATTCGGTCTTGAACGACTTGTCCTGGCGCGCCTGGCGCAGGGTGGACTGCATTGTCTCGACGGTCTTGACGATCGACTTGATGCCATTGTCAGCCGCTTCGATGGTCTTGATACCCGAGGACATGGAGTCCAGCAGGTTAGCCATATCGCCAGCGCGGCTGTTGAGCGCAGAGGCGGTGAAGAAGTTCGTCGGGTTGTCGAGCGCCGAATTGACCTTGAGGCCAGTCGCCAGGCGTTCCTGTGTCTTGGCCATGTTCGCGGCGGTCGATTGAAGGCTCAAGAGGTTCGAGCGAACCGCATGTGAAAGGTTAATGTCGGCCATTTCCTAAAAATCCTTATGGCTTTGTCTGCTTCGATCTCGTCCTGAGAGTGAGGCAAAGTTAACCTTTGAGAGTCTTAAGAATGGTTAACAACAGATGGCCAGACGCAGTTAATTTTGTGTTGCCCGATGCGGCAAAACCTGCCGATCTACGGCTTAAGTCTCTGGATTAATTAAAGAAAACGCGCCCCGGCAAAACGTGCCGGATCGGCACAATCTGCCGTGTCGGCGAACGGGCTTAACTGACGGACGGTCAGGCGAGCTTCTCGGCGAGGCGGTATTCCGACTCAGGGGGCGTCCAGCTGGTTCCGACTCGGGCGAACAGTTCCTGTGCCGTCGTGGGACGCGGCGCGAGCGCTCCCGAAATCACAGCGCGAACATAGTCAGAGCCGGGACGCTCGACCGGTATGGGTGGGATCTTGCTCTCGGACTGGGCTCCGGCGACTTCGGCTTTCGGAGGGACCCCGGGCCGGTCACCGGCGCTGATATTGGCGGAGGGGGACTCGCCGACAGGCGGAACATAGTGCGACGGGCCCTGAGATGGCTGACGATACTCAGGTGCAGAAGCCGCAATGGCTGCAATCGAGTCAGGCGCGATCCTGGCGCTCATCTTTCCCATCCTGTGACAGCTTCATGCGAAGCCGGGCCTTCTAGGCCTCCTGGAAGAGAGGGTCGCTCAAAGCAATTGCGCCGGCGTTGAAGCCGGCGCTCGCATTTGTCTCAAATTGATGGACTTCAGAGGGCGCGATTGATGGCGATGCCGCTCGCCGCCTGGCTGGCTGCATTCGACTGGATCTTGCCGCCGGCGCCGTAGGTCTTGGTGCGGGCCTGCGCGCCCATGGTTTCGGCGACCTCGGTCAGTACCGATTCCGTCACGTCCTTGGCCGTGGCGATGACGCGGAGGTTTTCGGCCATCTGCGTCGCCAGACGCTCGTGTCCACCGCGCAGCCTGTCGATCTCCGCCGGCACCTCCTCGCGCAACCGGTGCAACTGGCGCTGCACCGAGCGCGACAGGCCGACATATTCCTGTGCCAGGCGGGTCTTGTCCGCCGTGAGCTGGCCGGCATCCCTGACGCGACCGGCGCGGAGCAGGGTGGTCTCCTGGTTCATGATGGTGACCAGGGCGTTGAGCGTGGTCTCGACCCGGCCGACCAGTTCGCGACCGGGAAGGCTATCGAGTTCGGCGAGGCGAACAGCAGCTGGCGATGTCATCGATAGGCTCCGCTGAAGGGGGTGGTGGAGGTGTTCTGGGCGGCCTCCTGCATGGCGATGAGGTCGCCGAGCAGGGAGTCCGCAATGCCGAGACCGCCGCTTTCGGCGATCTGGTTGGAAAGCTGTTCGGCCTGCATGCCGCGCCACGTCTCTTCGGCGAAGCCGCCGCCGAAGTTTTCGCCGTCCGTCTTGATGCCGGAGAACATCTGCTTGAGCAGCGTGTTCAGGAAGACGCCCTCGAGTTCCTTGGCCTGCGCCTTGAGGGCATCGATGTTGGCGGGCTCGGGTCTGGCCTCGGGGCGCGAGAAGCCGGAGATCAGGTTGCTCATCACAGCACCTCGATTTCGGCCTGGAGGGCGCCCGAGGCCTTGATGGCCTGCAGGATGGCAATCATGTCGCGCGGGCTGATGCCCAGCGCATTGAGGCCGTCGACCAGTTCCTGGAGGGTCACGGTGGTCGGGACCACCGCAAGATTGGAGCTGGTGGAGGTGACCTGCAGATCGGTCCGCGGCTCCACTGCCGTCTGGCCGAGGCTGAGCGGCGCGGGCTGCACCACTGTGGGGTTCTCGGCAATGGTCACGGTCAGGTTCGACTGCGCCACCGCGACGGTCGACACGCGCACATCCTGGCCCATGACGATAATGCCGGAATTCTCGTCGATGACGATCTTGGCCGGCAGGTCGGTGTCGACGACCAGTTGCTCGATATCGGTCAGCAGGTCGACGATATTGCCGTTAAAGCCGTAGGGCAGGTTGATGCGGATGGTCGCCGGATCTTCCGGCGTGGCGGCCGGCGAGCCGATGAAATCGTTGATCGAGAGCGCGATGCGGCGCGCCGTGGTCAGATCCGGGTTGCGCAGGGCCAGCCGCAGAGTGCGCTGGGCCCCGAGGGAAAAGCCGATCTCGCGCTCGATCAGGCCGCCGGACGAGATACGACCCGTTGTCGGTACGCCGGAAATCACCGTGGCGGCATCGCCGGAGGCCTTGAAGCCGTTGATGGTCACCGAGCCCTGGGCAATGGCATAAACTTCGCCATCGGCACCGAGCAGCGGGGTGACCAGCAGGGTGCCGCCCTGCAGGCTCTTGGCGTCGCCAAGGGCGGCGACATTGACATCGAGGCGGCTGCCCTGGGTCGAGAAGGCCGGCAGGTTGGCCGTCACCATGACGGCGGCAACATTTGCCGTGCGCATGTTTTCGCCGCGGGTGTTGACCCCGAGGCGCTCGAGCATGGCCTGCAGGCTCTGCTTGGTGAATGGCGAATTGTTGAGACTGTCGCCGGTGCCGTTGAGGCCGACCACCAGGCCATAGCCCACCAGTTGGTTCTCGCGAACGCCTTCGATGTCCACGATATCCTTGATGCGCGCGGTGGCGGCCGACGCCGGCGCCAGCGGTGCGAGGAGCGTTGTCGCGGCCAGAATGCCTGCCGCCAGATGCCTCACAAGCCTAAGTCTCATTGTTCGTCCCCGGTCTGGCCGGCCCATCCCCATGGCCCGGCACTCGGCAGACTAAATGCGAGAAGCGTGCCAGTTCGGTGTGGCAGCCAAAAAGCGCAGTGAAATCAATGATGGAGGCCGCGAGCTGGGGGCAAACTGTGCCAGCGAGGAGCAAAACCTGCCGGGTACGTTAAGGTGTTGTTAACGGCTTGCGGCAGATTTTGCCGGGCAAGAGATCGGATATGAGTCCCGTGCGGATCGACACTATCAGAACAGGTGCAGTTACTTCCCGCGGTTCGACCTCGCGGTCGGGATCGGGCGTTGCCTTCACTGTCAATGATGGCGCGCAGACCCCGCGGACCGGGGCGCCGACGCAGACTTCGCCGGCGCAGGATATCGGCTCGCTGCTGGCCCTGCAGTCCGTGGAAGATCCGCTGCTCAAAAAGAAGAAGCTGGTGCGCCGCGGCCGGGATCTGCTCGATACGCTCGACGAGCTCAAGGCGGACCTACTGGTGGGCAGCATCGACGAAGGTCGGCTGGGCCAGCTGATGACGCTGATCGGCCAAGCGCGCGATCGCTCCGAACCGGGTTTGGACGGGCTGCTCGACGACATCGAGTTGCGGGCGCGGGTCGAGCTGGCCAAGCGGGGGCTCTACCCCGAGCTTTGATGCTGGTTTATCACGAAAACTCCCGAATTAATGACCAGCCGTATCGGTGCTTGCAGGGCCGAGTCGACGGAACTATAAGGCGCTCGTTGAGGGTATGTCGGAGTCGAGTTGGGAATGTCATCCGCCGAAATTCTTGAATACCGGCCCACACAAGACGAGCCGTTTATGAATCCGCGCCAGCGGGAGTATTTTCGCAGGAAGCTTGAATCGTGGAGAGAGGAAATCCTCCGCGAAAGCCGCGAAACGCTGGAAAATCTGCAGGAAGAAAGCCAGAATCACCCCGACATGGCCGACCGTGCCTCGTCGGAAAGCGACCGGGCTCTCGAACTGCGCACCCGTGACCGGCAGCGCAAGCTGATCTCCAAGATCGACGCGGCGCTCAAGCGGATCGATGATGGCACCTATGGCTATTGCGAGGAAACCGGCGATCCGATCGGCATCGCCCGCCTCGACGCCCGCCCGATCGCGACGCTGAGCCTGGAAGCCCAGGAGAGCCACGAGCGGCGTGAGAAAGTCTATCGGGACGAATGATCCCGCCCGACGCCGAAATGCAAAGGCCCGCTCGATGCGGGCCTTTTTTGTCTTTGATGCCCGGATGGAGCCCGGCGAACTGGCGCGTCCGGGCTTGTGGTATCGGGCGGACGGATTGCACGGATGCGGTGCGGGAGCCGGGGGTGTTTCGAACTTGTGATCCCGATCCGAGCTGCGGCCTAGCAATCCGGACCCAGACAAACGATATTCCCCTCATGAGAACAGGCGCAAAGCTGGTTATGAGTGCGCTGGTCGCGGCCCAATTGGTCGTACCGGCGGTGGGGCAGGAAACAGGGGAAAGCTGTGCAACCATCAGCGATGGTGCGCAGCGGCTCGCCTGCTATGACGCGATCTTCCGCACCGAGGTCCCGGATCTGCCGGGCGTGCTGACGTTCGAATCCGAACAGATGATTCCGGCCCGGCCCACCGGTCGCAAGCCGGCGACGTTTACCGTGAGCTGCGTGGAGGGTGCGCCAGAGGTGCGGTTTGCCTTTGCCGGCCAGGCCATGTCGGCGACCAGCGACATCGCGCCGATCACCCTGCAGGTCGATCAGGGTGTGACGCAGGTGCGGACGCTGCAGGCCTCTGCCGACAATACCTCGGTCAGCTTCGGCTCGCAGCGCGAGGTCGAGGCGTTTCTCGACAGTCTCAATGGCGGCGAGCGGCTGAAGGTGCGGGCCACGCCGGTGCGCCAGCGCTCGCTGAACGTCACCTTCCGGCTGGGCGAAGCGCTCGGCCCGATCGGTGCCCTGCGCGAAGCCTGCCGCTAGGCCAGGTAGCGGCGCTGCAAATGCTCGGCAAAATGCCGGGCATTGAGCTTTTCGCCGGTGGCGCGCTCCAGCAGCTCAGGCGTTGACCAGCGCGAGGCCTGCGACCAGATGTTGTCGCGACGCCATTCATTGACGCTGACGAAGCGGCCGTGGCGGAGGTCGTCGCGCAACGTTGGCTGCACTTTCTCGATGGCCACCCACTGCTGGGCCGCGATCAGGGCGCCCAGCGTGTAGCTCGGAAAGTAGCCCATGGCGCCGCTCGGCCAGTGCACGTCCTGCATCGGGCCGTTCTTCGGTTCGTCGATGGTCGAGAGCCCGAGATAGTCCTGCATCTTGGCGTCCCAGACCTCCGGCACGTCCTTTGGCGCCAGCGCGCCGCTGACCAGGTCCTTCTCGATTTCGTAGCGCAGGATGACATGGAGCGGATAGGTCGCCTCGTCGGCGTCGACGCGGATCAGGCCGCGCTCGATGTGGTGCACGTGTGCCAGGATGTCCTCGAGCTCCCAGCCGGCGATCGCCTCGTCCCCCAGATGCTCGCGCACATGGGGCAGGGCCCATTCCCAGAACTCGGGGGAACGGGCGATCTGCTTTTCGACAAACAGCGACTGGCTCTCGTGGATGGCCATGCCGCGTGCCTTGCCGACCGGCCAGTGCGACCATTGCTTGGGCAGGCCCTGTTCGTAGAGGCCGTGCCCGGTCTCGTGCAGGATGCCCATCAGCGAGGAGAGGAATTCGGCCGTGGTGTAGCGGGTCGTCATCCGCACGTCGGTCGGCACGCCGCCGCAGAACGGGTGATGCGAGATGTCGAGCCGGCCGTGCTCGAAGTCAAAGCCCAGGGCCTCCATCATGGCGAGACCGAGGGCTTTCTGCCGCTCGATCGGAAACGGCGCGTTGAGCGGCTTCAGCGGCCGGGCGGCGCGGTTTTCTTCCTGACGCGCCAGGGCCTGCGGCACGAAATCCTTGAGGAAGGTCTTGAGGTCGGCAAACACCACATCGATGTCGGCGGCCCGATTGCCGGGGTCGTACTGCTCCATCATGGCGTCGTATGGCGCCAGACCAAGTGCGGTGGCGCGCAGTTCGGCTTCCTCGCGGATGTTGGCGACGATGCCTTCGAAGGCCGGCAGGAAGCCCTGCCAGTCGTTCTTGGGGCGCAGTTCGCGCCAGAGCTGCTCGGAGCGCAGGCGGGCATTGACCTGGCGGCGGACGAAATCGGACGAGAGGCAGGTGGCGTTGGTGTAGCTGCGCTGGAACTCGCGCACGGCCGCCGTCTGCATTTCGTCGAGGTCTTCCTCGAGAGCGGCCTCCAGGAGGTCGGCAATTTCCGGCGCCGTGGCCATCTCGTGCTGCATGCCGGCCAGCACCGACATTGCCTCGGCGCGCTTTTCGCCGCCGCCCGAGGGCATGTTCACCGCCTCGTCGACCGACAGCATCGACTGCGCGTGGTCGAGCGCCTCGAGCCTCTTGCCCAGGTCGCCGAGCTTTTCGAAAGCGGAGTTGGTCATCGCATGCCTCGTGGTCGGAAGGAGACTAGGCAATAGCCAATCCCGGCGTCGGGCGGAAGGCATCAGCCAAAAAAGGGGCGTTGGCCGCGACGGCGAGGCTACGCTGTCCGGGGTGGGGCCGCCATCGGCCCAAAGGAACGGCTCTCCATCTGGATCAACGGGTTGCGCGTGCTTTTCAAGGCTGTAGCGGGTCTCGTTCGGGGGGCGCTTCCTCGACAAGCATGCGGGGACCGTGCCACACGGAGGGCTACACGGAAGGAAAAACCATGGCCGACTGGAAACACGAACTCACGCGCGATCAATACGAACTGGTGATCGACAGCATCCTGCGGGCGTCCACCATCGCGTCGGTCATCAAGGAAAGTGCCGATCACATCGAGCCGGCTGCGCTCAAGGAAATGGCTTCGGTGGTGCAGAGACGGATTCTCGAATGCCTCGTGATCGGTGACTTCGATGAAGCCGATGTGCGGGCGATCCAGGAAAAGGTCATCGAGAGCATGTCGAGGCCGGCGGACGGCTGAGGCTTTGGTGCGGCGCGGAGCCGGAAACGGGGAAGGGCGCAGCCGGGGAGGCTGCGCCCTGGGTGGCAATATTCCTTCTGGAACTTGCCAGAGCCAGTCGCGCCGAATTGGGGGGAAGCGCGGCTGGCGGGGACTGGGAGACCTTTCGGTCAGAAGGGCATGATGGCGTCGGCGATCTGCTGGCCGTAGCGCGGCTGCTGCACATCGGTGATCTGGCCGCGGCCACCGTAGGAGATGCGGGCTTCAGCGATCTTGCTCGAGGCGATGGTGTTGTCCGAGTGGACATCTTCCGGCCGGACGATGCCGGCAACGATCAGGTCGCGCACCTCGAAATTCACCCGCACTTCCTGGCGGCCCTCGATCACCAGATTGCCGTTTGGCAGCACCTGGGTGATCACCGCAGCGACCTGGGTCTCCAGAGCCTCTGCCCGGTTCACCGAACCCGAGCCGCTGTCGGAGAGCGAACCTGCGGTGGTGATTTCGCCGGTTGCGCCGACATCGGCGAGCGGCACCTGCTTGTTGAAGATCGAGCCGAGCACGCCGCCGACGCTGCCGGAACTCGCCGAGGTGCGGTCGCGGCCGGTCGAGTTGGAAATCTTGGCGCTGTCGTCGATGGTCACCAGGACGGTGAGGATGTCGCCGATCTTGTGGGCGCGCTGGTCCTTGAAGAAGCCGCGGGCCTCGTTGGAGAACAGCGAGTTGGGCTGATAGGACGCCGCGACCACCTGGGGCATCGGCATGTTGACCGGCCGGTAGCCGGGCTGTGCCGTCGGGTCGGCGATGGCGGTCAGCTTGGGCGCTTCGTTGACCGAGGCCAGGCGATCCATGGTGGAGCAGCCGGCGAGCAGGGTGACGAGGGCAAGTGCGGTGGCGATCTTGAAGGTGTTCATCATTGTCACTCCGGTCGTGCCCTAAAGGCCGGCCACATTGAGGGTAGAGGTCATTTCGACGCCGCCATTGGCCAGGGCCACGCCGCTGAGGATCTTCTTGGACACGGTGTTGAGCACCTGCACAGGCTGTCCGGCCGAGGCGCTGTTGAGCGCCTGTCCCTTGACCGAGAGGGTCATTGGGCCGTTGCGCAGGTAGACCGTCACCAGTTGGTTGCGTTCGATGGCCATCGGATCGGAGACGTCGCCGGCGCGCAGCATCAGTCCGGAGCGGCCGGGGCGGTGGAGTTCCTTGCCGATCAATTGGGTCATGTCGATGATGCCGGTGGACTCGGCATATTTGAGCGGCACCATCTTCATCTCGATGTCGGACGGGGAGAGCACCGTACCGGCCGGACGGGCGCCAGCCAGATGCGGGGCCTCGACCATGAGGTCGACGCGGCCATCGACATCCACCGGCAGGTCGGTGCCGGCAATCTCGAAACGGGCGCTGAAGGCACCGCTGCCGGGCATGTAGCGGACAGTGATCAGCCGGACGGGCTGTGCCACCGCTTCTGCATTGAAGCTGATGTCCTGGGTGTTGAAGGCGATTTGCGGCACCACGCCCGCATCGATGATGCCGCGGTTCATCAGGTCGCCGGTGATCAGGTCGCCGAGCATGGTGGCGTCGATGATCGTTGCGGCGCGTGAGACGCGGACCCGGGCGACGCCGACATTCTCGAACTCGGTGAGGCCGATGAGCTTGGCGGCGTGGGTGACGGCGCCGAGATCAACGATGCCGGTGGTGCCGGGCTTGGGCGCGCGGAAGAGGGCCTTTTCGGCCAGGGCACCAGCGTCGCTGAACATGTCGCCGACGGTGACGATCTCGGCCGTCACGGTGACATCGGCCTTGAGCGAGGGCGCACCCAGCGTGACGGTGGAAAGAGACATGCCGAGGGCGGCGAGGGCGAAGGACTTGAACAGGTTCATCTAGCTTCTCCCTATCAGCGCAGCTGACTGGTGGCCTGGAGCATCTGGTCGGCTCCGGAAATGACACGCGCATTCATCTCGTAGGCGCGCTGGGCGGCGATCAGGTCGGCGACTTCGGTCACCGCGTTGACGTTGGACATTTCGAGATAGCCCTGCATCAGGCTGCCGAGGCCATCCTGATTGGGTGTGCCGGTCTGCGGCGCGCCGCTCGATGCGGTTTCGGCGAACAGGTTGTCGCCCAGGGACTGCAGGCCCGCCTTGTTGACGAACCGGACAATCTGCAGCTGGCCGACCTGTGTCGGCTGCGTTGTGCCGGGCAGGAAGGCCTCGACGATGCCGTCGGCGCTGATCGAGATGCCGGTCGCCGTGTCGGGGATGGTGATCCCGGGCTCGACCGCATAGCCGTCGACGGTGACGAGCTGGCCGGTGGAATCACGCTCGAACGAGCCGTCGCGGGTGTAGCCCGTGGTGCCATCAGGCATCTCGACAGGGAAGTAGCCTTCGCCGCGGATGGCGACGTCGAGTTCCTTCTCGGTCGGCGACACCGACCCCTGGGTCATGATGCGGGGGGTAGCCGAAGTCTTGACGCCCGAGCCGATCTCGATGCCGGCCGGGACCTGGGTCCCCTGGTCCGAGGTGGATGCGCCGGCGCGGCGGTAGGACTGGTACAGCAGGTCCTGGAACTCGGCGCGCTGGCGCTTGTAGCCGGTGGTCCGCATGTTGGCGATATTGTTGGAAATGACTTCGACGTTGCGCTCCTGCGCCGCCATGCCACTCGATGCGATGTAGAGTGCTTTCATTTCAAATCTCCTATGCGTTCACTTCGCCGAGACGCTGGATGGCGCTGCGACGCATCTCGTCCTGCTTCTGCATGCTGCTGGCGAGGCTTTCGTAAGCCCGCTGCACGCGGATCATTTCGGTCATTTCGCGGACACCCGAGACGTTCGAGCGCTCGATGGCGCCCTGGGTCACCTTGGTGGCGACGGCAGCGATCGGCGTGCCGCCCGCGTAGAGGTTGTCGCCTTCCCGCACGAGTTCCTGCGGCGAGGCGAATTCCACCAGTTGCAGGCGGCCCTTGCTGCCATTGTTGGTGGAGATGGTGCCGGTGGGCGAAATGCTGATGTCGGTATCGGAGGAGTTGAACTGGACCGGCGCGCCGTCGGCCAGCACCGGGTTGCCGCTGAGGTCGACAAGGATCCCTTCACTGCTGATCTGCAGGGCGCCGGAGCGGGTGTAGCGCTCGCCGGCAGCGGTCTGGACGGTGAGGAAGCCCTCGCCGCTCAGCGCAACGTCGAGCGGGTTGCCGGTCAGCTCGACGGCGCCATCGTCCATGTCGTGGATGGTTGCCCAGTCCTCGACATAGTGCAGCGGCTGGTCGGGATAGGCGAAGTCCCGATCGCTGGCGACCGGCATCAGATACTGTTCGAACAGCATCTTCTCGCCCTTGAATCCTGTCGTGTTGATGTTGGCGAGATTGTTCGCCACCACATCCATCTGCCGCTGCAGCGCCACCTGGCGCGAAAGCGAGATCAGCTGCGCATTTTCCATTGAGCGCGGTCCCCGTTATTCCCCGAACCCTGCCGACTTCCCCAAGCCGACGCGGTTCGCAAATGACGTTGCAGAAACCGTGCCAAGTTGGAAAATTGAATAAAATCCAACGTTTAGACGCCAATGGCACTTAAGCCCGAGCTCGGTAAATGCGAGCAACCGGCAAACCTTGCCGGGCAAAATGTGCCGGTATGGGGCGGGTCGTAACCAATCGTTAACCACCCGGCTGCATAGCTTGTCCGGTCGCCGGAATCGTTCGGTTGCACTGGGGTTTAGGGCATGTCGGCTGAAGCGGAAATCGATGGCGAGGTTACCGAAGCCAAAGCCAAGAAGAAGCTGCCGCTGATGCTGATCGCCGGTGCTGCGGCATTCCTCGTCATCGGTGGCGGTGCGGCCGCCTATTTCCTGCTGTTCTCGGCGCCGCCCGAAGCGGCAGGCGAGCATGCGGTGGAAGCGGCGCACGAGGGCTTCATTTTCAACCTGCCGACCATGACGGTGAACCTCAAGTCCGAGGGGCAGGGCGCAGCCTACATGAAGCTGACCATCGCCCTCGAAGTCGCCAGTGAAGAGGTCATGACCGAAATTCAGCCGCGGATGGCCAAGGTGGTCGACGCCTTCCAGGTCTACATGCGCGAGCTGCGCAAGAGCGATCTCGACGGCTCCGCGGGGATATATCGTCTGAAAGAGGAACTGCGCCGTCGCGTCAACGTCGCCATTTACCCGGCGCAGATCGACAGCATTCTCTTCAAGGAAATCTTGGTGCAGTAGATGCCTCCCTCGGATCAGGACAAACTTTCGGACGACTGGAACTTGGATGAAGCGCTTGCGGGCGTGGATGCCGGCGCCGGTTCGGGTGCGGCTGAAGCCGAGGATGAAACCAGCGAAGAGGAAATGTCGGCCGAGTGGGCAGACATGCTCAACGCGGAGTCGGCGGGCGACGGCGACAATGTTGACCGGGTGCTCAACCAGGACGAGATCGACAGCCTGCTCGGCTTTGATGCCAATGCCGGCGGCAATATCGAGCTGACCGGCGTCCAGGCGCTCATCAACTCGGCGCTGGTGTCCTATGAACGCCTGCCGATGCTCGAGATCGTGTTCGATCGGCTGGTTCGACTGGCGACCACGTCGCTGCGCAATTTCACCTCCGACAATGTCGAAGTGTCGATGGAGTTGATCTCCTCGGTGCGCTTCGGCGACTACCTCAATTCCATCCCGCTGCCCGCCATCCTCACGGTCATAAAGGCCGAGGAATGGGACAATTTCGGGCTGATGACCGTCGACAGCGCGCTGATCTACTCGATGATCGACGTCCTGCTGGGCGGCCGGCGCGTGGGCGGCAACATCCGCGTCGAGGGCCGGCCCTACACGACCATTGAAATGGCGCTGGCGCGCCGCATGATCGAGGTCATCCTCGAGGACACCCACAAGGCCTTCGAGCCGCTGACGCCGGTGCACTTCAAGATCGAGCGGCTGGAGACCAATCCGCGGTTCGCGGCGATCTCGCGTCCTGCCAATGCCGCCATCCTGATCGAGTTGCGCATCGAGATGGACGACCGCGGCGGCAAGGTCGAGATGCTGCTGCCCTACGCGACGATCGAACCGATCCGCGAGCAGTTGCTGCAGATGTACATGGGCGAGAAATTCGGCCGCGATCCCATCTGGGAAGGCCATCTCGCGACGGAAATCTACGCGGCCGATGTCGAGGTGGAGGCCGTGCTGCACGAGGTGCAACTGCCCCTCAACCGGGTACTCGGACTGCAGCCGGGAGACACGGTGATGTTTGATCGCTCGCCCAGCGACCCGATCAAGCTGCGCTGCGGCGATATCGACCTGACCGAGGCCATCATGGGGCATATCGGCAAGAATATTTCAGTGCGCATCGCGCGCCCGCTCAACCCGCCAAAAGTGACGATGGCGGCGTTCGAAGCGATAGACGAGCCTCGGGAGGGCAAGTGATGTTCGGCATGTCGCTGGGAATTATCGTCGAGACCGCAGTTGCCATTCTGCTGGCGACAACAATCGGCTACTGCGTCATTCTCAACCAACGCCTGAAGCGCCTGCACTCCGATCGCGACCAGCTGCGCAAGATGGTCACCGACCTGGTGCAGGCCACGTCGCTGGCCAATGCGGCGGTGACCGAGCTGAAGACGGCGGCAGTGGAGGCCGACAACGTGCTGAATGGCCGGCTGCAGGAGGCCGAGAAGTTCGGCATCGAGCTGGCCAACCACGTCAATGCCGGCCAGCAGATCATGGACAAGATTGCCAAGATCACCACCATGGCGCGCAGCGCACCGGGCGGTGGACCCGACCTGCAGGCGGTCGAGCCGGCCAAGCCGGTTGAGCGAAAACTGCACTCGGCGCTGCAGCAGCTGGCCACCCGACCGCGGATCAGCGGAAACGCCGCATGAAAACCATCCGCCTCCTGCCGATCGTCATCTTCGCCGCCGCGGCGCTGCTGGTCTTCAAGGGCGTCGGCCTTTTGACCAATGGCGGCTACGTGCTGATCGGCACGACGACGGCTGTGGCTGCGGGTGGTGGCAGCAAGGGTGGCGGCAGCAAGGATGGCGAGAACGCCGAGACCGGTGCCGACGGCACCGCGGCGATGACCGAGCACAGCATGACGGACGCGGCACCGACTGCCGCTGACGACGCGCCGACGCTGCCACTGGGCGAACAGCCCGTGGCGGCCGGCCACGGCGCCGCGCCGGCGTCGGGAGAGCATGCGGTCGAAAGCGCAGCGACGACCGAAGGCGGAGACCACAGCGCGCCGGCCGCAGACGCAGCCTGCGTCCCGGCAGACGAACTGGCGGCGGCGGCGGCCGAGGCGGCCAGCAACGGACACGGCGCGGAAGCGCCGGCCGGCATTCCCTGCGATCCGCCGCTGGTCACGGCCGACGGCGATGCGATCGCCATGGTTATGGGGCCGGACGGAAAGCTGGTGCCCTATTCGACCCGGGAAGGCAGCGAAGCGGCGGTCATCGAGCGGCTGGGCGAACGTCGTTCCGAACTCGACCAGCGCGAACAGGAACTGGCCATGCGGATGGCCGTGGTCGAGGCCGCGGAGAAGCGGATCAACGAGCGCACGGCGCTGCTCGAGCAGTTGCAGGCCAGCATCGACGCCTTGGTGGACCAGAGCAAGGCGGCCGAGGAGGAGCAGTTCAAGGGCGTGATCTCGATGTACGAGAACATGAAGCCCAAGGATGCCGCGAGGATCCTGAACGAGCTCGACCTGAATACACTCTTGCGGGTGGCGAAGGCGATCAACCCGCGGAAGATGGCGCCAATTTTGGCGAGCATGGATCCGGTGCGGGCCAAGGACCTTACCGCGGTCATGGCGGCTGCGCCGATCGAGCCGACTATCGCGGTCACAGCCGAAAACATCGCCGCCCTGCCGCAGATCGTTGGCCAGTAATAGCCTGCCGTTACGGGCCTTTTGGCCGCTTGGGTTAGCGCCGCGTTAAGCCCGGCCGCTCTATTGTCCTGCGGGACATAGACACAGGCAGGCAGAAGCCGGCAATGAATGAATACTCCGCAACGTTGGCGCGCGCACTGAATGGGCTGCTGCGCCTCGTCATAGTGGCCGCGATCGGCCTGCTGCCGACGCTCGCCTTCGCTCAGGACAAGTCGCAGTTGCACGTCACCATGGAAAGTGGCGGTTTTGGCCGGCTGGTGCTGAGCTTTGCGGGGCGGAACGACCTTCCCGCGTATAGCGTCAAATACGAGAACGGCGTGCTGGCGGTCGAGTTCAAGAACCCGATCGAGCTGACGCTGCCCGACGTGGCCGTGGCCCTGCCGGGCTATATTTCGGTGGCGCGCGTCGATCCGGACGGCAGGGGAGTGCGCTTCGGCCTGCGCGCGGCGCTCAACGTCAATCACATGGAAGCGGCCGAAAAGCTGTTCATCGACCTGATGCCGACGACATGGCAGGGCCTGCCCCCCGGGCTGCCCGACGAGGTTGTCGCCGATCTTGCCAATCGCGCCCGGCAGGCCGAAATGCTGGCCGAGCAGAAACGGAAGGCCGAGGAGGCCAAGCGGCTCAATCCGGTGGCGACGCTCCGGGTCGGGCAGAACCCGACATTCGTGCGCGCCGAGTTTGCCTGGAACGTCGACACCAAGGCGCAGTTCTCGGTCGAGGGCGAGACGGCGGTCATCGACTTCGAGTGGCCGGTGCCGATCGATCTCTATGAGCTCAAGGCCAATATGCCGGTCGAACTCAAGGAGGTCGTCAATGCGGTGACCCTCGATGGTTCGCGCGTCACTCTCAAGGTCGCGCCGGGCATCGTGCCGCGCTTTTATACCAGTTCTCCCAAGGACTATGTGCTCGACATCGACATCTCGCGCGAGAGCGGGCTGGCCGCCGCCATTGCGGCCGCCGAAAAGGTGAAGGCCGAAGCCGAGGCGCAGCGGGCGCATGAGGATGAGGCCCATGCCGAGGCGGATGGCGCGGGCAAACTGCACGGGCCGTCGCACCAGCAGCTGGCGCTGACGCCGGTGGTCTCGACCGTTGGCTCGACCGTGCGTGTGGCGTTCCCCTTCGAACAGGATACGGCGGCAGCGGTGTTCCGGCGCGCCGACACGGTCTGGTTGCTGTTCGACACTTCGACCGCGATCAACACACCGGTCACCAACGATGCGCTGTCGTCCATCGCCAACAATTTCGAAGTGATCCCGGCCGGGGACAGTGCTGTCGTCCGCATCGATCTGTCGACCGAACGGCTGGCAACCCTTGGCTCGGAGGGCCGCTCCTGGGTGCTGTCGCTGGGCGATGTGCTGCTGAACCCGACCGAGCCGCTGTCCCTGACGCGTCTGCGCGACCGCGAGGGACGCTTCGAGATGCGCGCCGACCTCGAGCGGCCGGCCAAGGTGCATCAGTTCCGCGATCCCGAGGTCGGCGACGTGTTGAGCGTGGTGACCGCCTATCCGCCGTCGCGAGGCGCATCGCGGAGCTTCAGCTTTGTCGATTTCACGGCGCTGCGCTCGGTGCAGGGGCTGGTTGTCAAAGCCAATAATGACGACGTGCGCGTCTCCATCGAGGGCAAGGAAGCCGTTGTCCGCACCGAAGACGGGCTGACGCTCTCCGATGTGCGTCCCGGCCGCCCGGCCGATGCCGAAGCGCCCACTACCTCGCGGATGGGCTATGTCGATCTGGCGACCGACAGGAGCGATGATCCGCTCAGCTTCCAGAAGGCGCGCGAGGAGGCCGTCAGCAAGGCAGCCGACGCTGATGGCCGGTTGCGCGATCTGGCCCGGCTGGACCTGGCGGAGCTGCTGATCGCCAATCAGTTCGCCTTCGAAGCGATCGGCGTGCTCGACCTGCTCGACAGCGAGCTGAGGACCGAGGACTTGCGGACCAAGCTCAGGCTGATGAAGGCGATCGCCGATGTCATCGCCTACCGGCCCGAGGAGGCCGTCAGCATTCTCGCCACGGGCGACTACGACGACCAGATCGACGGCGTGATGTGGCGCTCGATCGCCCGGTCCGAGGCCGGCGATTATCTGGGCGGGCGCCTCGACGCCATCACCTCCGAGGGCGTCATCGAATCCTATCCCGCCTGGGTGCGCTCCCGCTTCCTGCTGGCCGCCGCACGCGCGGCGCTGGAGACCAACGATCCGGCCAATGCCAGCCGGCTTCTCGGCAATGTCGAGTTCGCCATGCTCGACGAAGAGCAGATCAGCAACTATCAGCTGCTGCAGGGGCGCCTCGCCGAACTCGACGGCAAGTTCGACGAGTTGCTCGACGCCTACGGGCAGGTGATCACCGAGGACGTGCGGCCGACCCGCGCCGAGGCCGTGTACCGCACGTTGCTGGTGCTCGACGAACAGGGCCGCATCGATCTGGCGAAAGCCACCGACACGCTGGCTGCCGAAGCCATGCTGTGGCGCGGCAACCGGCTGGAAGCCGACATGTCCAAGCTCCTGGCCGAGCTCTATTTCAGGAACCGGCAGTATCGCGAGGGTTTCGACGTGGTGCGGCAGGCCGTTGCCTATTACCCCGAAAATCCGTCGATCACCGCGCTGCTCAACGAGGCGCAGCGGCAGTTCTCCATCCTTTATCTCGATGGGGCAGCCGACCAGCTGTCCGATGTCGAGGCCCTGTCGCTCTACTACGACTACCAGCAGTTGACGCCGCCCGGGACACGCGGCGACGAAATGATCCGCAATCTGGCGCGGCGGCTGGTGAAGGCAGATCTGCTGACGCAGGCCGGCGATCTGCTGGAGTACCAGATCGACAACCGGCTCAAGGGTGTGGCGCAGGCGCAGATCGCAGCAGACCTGGCGGTGATCCGCATTGCCGCCCGTGATGCCAAGGGCGCGCTGCGCGCCCTCAACAATACCCGGCTGGCTGATCTGTCACCACTGCTCGAGCGGCAGCGGCGCATTCTGGAAGCCCGGGCGCTGATCGATGTGGGGCGCGAGGAACTGGCGCTCGACCTGCTGTCGCGGGTCAAGGGACGCGACGCCGATCTGCTGCGGATCGACGGCCTGTGGCAGTCGAGGAACTATGGTCGCGCCGCCGAGGCCATCGAAATCGTCTATACGGCCGGCGACACCTCGCCGTCGCTCGATCAGACCGGGCGCATGCAGATCATCAAGTCGGCGGTCGGATTCGTGCTGGCCAATGACAGCATGGGCATATCGCGCCTGCGCAGCAAGTTCGGGGACGTGATGGCCAAGACGGCGCAATGGCCGGTGTTCGATTTCGTCACCAGCGATATCTCGCCGACCAGCGACGGCTTCAAGAAGGTGGCTGCCGAGGTGGCCAGCATCGATACGCTCAATGCCTTCCTCGCGTCGTACCGGCAGCTTCATGCCGGTGCAGATGCGGTGGCGCCGGCGTCGGCGGCGGCCCCGGCTGGCGCCGTCTAGCCGCTGACGAAACTTCGGACCAGCGATCCGGCCACCAGGTGCCAGCCGTCCACAAGGACGAAAAAGATCAGCTTGAACGGCAGCGAGATCACTACTGGCGGCAGCATCATCATGCCCATCGACATCAGCACCGAGGCGACGACCATGTCGATGATGACGAAGGGGACGAAGAGCAGGAAGCCGATCTCGAAGGCGCGGCGCAGTTCCGAGATCATGAACGACGGGATGAGAATGTTCAGCGGGATGGCCGAGTCCGGATCTTCCGGCAGCGGCTGGTTGGAGAGGTCGTAAAACAGCACCAGATCCTGCTCGCGCACATTGGCCTTCATGAAGGTGGCGACGGGAGCGGACGCGAGGTCGAAGGCTTCCTGGATCTCGATTGTTCCGGCCAGCAGCGGGGCAATGCCCCGATCATAGGATTCCTGCAGGGCCGGGCCCATGATGAAGATGGTCAGAAAGAGCGCGAGGCTGACCATCACCGAATTGGGTGGTGCGGTCTGCAGGCCAATGGCGGTGCGCAGCAGCGAGAGGACGACGACGATCCGGGTAAAGCTCGTCACCATGACGAGGATCGAGGGCGCCAGCGACAGCAGGGTCACCAGGCCGACGAGTTGAACCGCGCGCTCGGTCAGCGTCGCGTCGTCACCAAAATCGATCGAAATGTCCTGTCCGAAGGCCAGCGTCGGTATCAGGATAGCCGCCAGCAGGGCGGCAAGGGTCAGCAGCCGGTTGCGGACAAGGTGCCGCTCACTTCCCCTCGGCTTTGGGGGCGGACTGGATGCGGCTGGAAGTAGCGGCGCCAAGCTTGGCCTGTCCGTTGTTCTGGTTCACTGGCCCGCTTGTAGCTGAGTTGGACGCGACGGCGTCCGAATTGTACCCTTTGATGGGGATAACGTGGGTATCGCGGGCCGAGGAGCGGAGCAGGCTGTTGCGCAGGAGGGAAACCTGGCGCGGCAGCGGGTGCGTACTGGCCTCGCGCGGGCGGGTGGACGTCGTCGCCCGCGGCCCGGCGGTTTCGGGCTTGCTTTCCGCTGCCGGAGCGACCGCCGGCTTGGCCGGCAGGCGTCGGCCGGGCGGGTCGACGGCAAGCCCGGATTCGAGCACCACATCCTGGGTGCCGCCGGTCATGATGACGTGCTCGACATTGTCCCGGCGCAGGATGGTCACCTTGTGCCTGGCGTCGATCTGCACGCTTTCGACAATGGTCAGTCGCCTGCCGCGGCCGCGGCTCATGGTGCCGGTCGCCTGGATGACGAGCTTCATGATCCAGAGACCAATCAGCACGAGCGCCAGCACAATTCCCAAAGCAAAGGCCGCGTTGAGGATCGTGTTTTCCGACCCTCCGAACAGGGCGGTGAGGAATTGCATGCGTGGACTCCGCGTGTCGCGCTGCGTTCACTGAACGCCAACTAAGCACTTATTGCCTAGTATGTAGACCCGATTGTGCGGAATGCGAGGCGCATTTGGTTCAAATTGCAACATCGTTAACGGCTGATTAACCATCACCCGGCAGGATTTGCCCATCTGCTACGGAGATTCCGGCATGGGCATGACCAGCATTCCACTGCTTTCGGCGCTGACCGAAAAGATGAAATGGCATCAGGCCCGTCAAGGTCTGCTGGCAGAAAACGTCGCCAACGCCGAAACACCCGGCTACCGCGGGCGGGATCTGAAGGCCTACGGGTTCGAAGAGCATATGCGCAATCTGTCGGTTGCCAGCATTTCGACCACCGCGACCAATGCCGGCCACATCGTCAAGGCGGGCAGCGGCGCCGACGGGTTCGATGCGCGGCAGCTCAACAATTTCGAACTGACGCCGGAAGGCAACGGCGTGACGCTGGAAGACGAGATGATGAAGGTCACCTCCAACCAGATGGATTACCAGGCGGTGACGGCGCTCTACACGCGCTCGATCCGCATCATCAAGACGGCGCTCGGGCGTCAGTAGGATAGTCGATGTCGGATTTCTACTCCTCGTTGCAGATCGCCGCGTCCGGGTTGCATGCCCAGAATGCGCGGATGCGGGTGATCGCCGAAAACATCGCCAACGTGGATTCAGCCGGCAAAGCGCCGGGCGACGAGCCGTACCGGCGCCGGATCCCCACCTTCAAGGCGGTGATGGACGAACAGGCGGGCGGCAAGATCGTGCAGATCGGCCGGCTCGCCTACGACATGAGCGACTTCAAGTCACGCTTCGAGCCCGGGCATCCGGCCGCCGATGAAAATGGCTACGTGCAGTATCCCAATGTGGACTCGCTGATCGAGACCATGGACATGCGCGAGGCGCAGCGGACCTACGAGGCCAATCTGAACGTCGTTACCGTCACCCGGCAGATGCTGGGTCAGACGATCAACATCCTGCGCGGCTGAGGAGCTGAAACATGGCTATTCCGTTCAATGCTGCGACTGCCGCCTATGGCAATGCGCAAAAGCTCATCAGCCAGGCGGCCAAGCCCAATACCGACATGCTCGCCACCAGCGGGCAGGGGCAGGGGCAGGATTTCAGCCAGATGCTGGCGCAATCGGTGCAGAGCGTCGTCAATACCGGCAATGCGTCCGAGCAGTTGTCGATGCAGATGGTCAACGGCAAGGCCGATGTGGTCAACGTCGTCACGGCCATGTCGCAGGCCGAACTGGCCATGGAAACCATGGTGACGGTGCGCGACAAGGTGATCTCGGCCTACGAAGAAATCATGCGGATGCCCATCTAGTGTCGAATGACTGCTGACTCTGAGCCCGAATCCGTAGCGATTAGCAGGCAGGTTGAAGTGAGGCAGAAATGACCGGCGCAGTAGTTCTCGACGTCGCGCGTGACGGGATCTGGACGCTGATCCTGATTTCAGCGCCGATCATGCTGGTGGGCCTGATCGTGGGCGTGGTGATCGCCCTGTTCCAGGCATTGACGCAAATCCAGGAAATGACCCTGGTCTTCGTGCCCAAGATCATCGCCATCTTCATCACCATGCTGCTGACTCTGCCGTTCATGGGCGCCATGATGCAGGGGTTCATGACGCGCATGGCCGATCTGATCGTGGTCGGCGGCTAGCGGCATGGTCTCGCTCAACTGGCTGCCCTCGACAGCCTTTCTCTACATCCTGCTGTTCGCGCGGGTCGGCACGCTGCTCATGCTGCTGCCGGCGCTGGGCGAGGCGGTGATTCCGGCGCGCATGCGGCTGAGCTTTGCACTGGTGTTCTCGCTGGTGCTCTATCCGCTGATCTCGCCATCTCTGCCGCCCATGCCCGAGCAGATGGTGGACATGATTGCGCTGCTGGTGCACGAGCTGCTGGTTGGCCTGATCCTGGGCGGCATCACCCGGCTGATCATGATGGCGACGCAGGTCGCCGGCTCGATCATTGCCTTTCAGACCGGCCTGTCGATTGCGCAGTCGGCCGACCCCACCAATGGCGGCATCCAGGGCGCCATCATCGGCAGTTTCCTGAGCATGCTCGGGGTGACCCTGATCTTTGCCACGGATCTGCATCACGTGGCGCTGTCGGCGATCCATGACAGCTACATGATCTTTTCGCCCACCGACCCGCTGATGTTCGACGACGCCCTGCAACTGGCGATCCAGTCGGCCGCCAGCGCCTTCGTGATCGGCGTGCAGATGTCGGCGCCGTTCATCGTGCTCGGGCTGGTGTTCTACCTGGGCATGGGAATCCTGGGCAAGATGATGCCGCAGTTGCAGGTGTTCTTCGTTGCCATGCCGGCCACCATCGGCGTCGGGCTGATCCTTCTCGCACTGCTGCTGACGATGATGATGGGCTGGTACCTGACGCACGTCGAAAGTGAATTTGCTGTCCTGAGGGGGCTGGCGCGGTGAGCGACGAAGCCCCCGAACAGGCCTCGAAAACCGAAGACCCCTCCCAGAAAAAGCTCGAGGACGCCCACAAGAAGGGCGATGTCGTCAAAAGCCAGGAGGTGACCACCTGGTTCGCGCTGTCCGGATCGGCGCTGATGTTTGCAGTCCTCGCGCCGGGTACCTCGCAGGCGCTGGCCGAGGCGCTCAAGGGGCTGCTCGCCAATGCCGACCTGTACGAGGTCGGCGGCAACGCCTTTGGTGTCATCTTCTGGCAGCTCGCCATCGGCATCATGCTGGTGGCCCTGGTGCCGATGGTGGTCATCGCCGCCTTTGCCACCATGGGTAACCTGATCCAGCACCGGCCGCTGATATCGGTCGATCCGATCAAGCCGAAATTCTCGAAGGTCTCGCCCCTCGCCGGCCTGAAGCGGCAATTTTCGCGCGAGGCGCTGGTTAATTTCGTCAAGGGGCTGATCAAGATCGCCGTGGTCAGCGGCGTGCTCTGGTTCGTGGTGGCGCCCGAGGTCGGCCACATGGAAGTGCTGATCAGTGCCGATGTGAGCATGATCCTCAGGGATTTCCTCGACCTGGGGGTGAAGATCTTCACCGCCGTCATCGCGGTTGTGACCATCATGGCGCTGGCCGACTACGTCTATCAGCGCAACCGCTGGTGGGAGCGCCAGAAGATGACGCTGCAGGAGACGCGCGACGAGTACAAGCAGATGGAAGGCGACCCCAAGGTCAAGGGCCGCATCCGCGCCCTGCGCCAGGAGCGCGGCCGCAAGCGCATGATGGCTGCGGTCCCCGAGGCGACTGTCGTCATCACCAACCCGACCCACTTCGCGGTGGCGCTGAAATATGATCGCGACATGGCGGCCCCGGTCTGCGTGGCCAAGGGCGCCGATGCCATTGCGGCCAAGATCCGCGAGATCGCCACCGATCACGACGTGCCCATTATCGAGAACCCGCCGCTGGCGCGGGCGCTCTTTGCCAGCGTCGATGTCGATCAGACCATCCCGGCCGAGCACTTCAAGGCCGTTGCGCAGGTCATCGGCTTTGTCATGCGGATCAAGGAAAAGTCGAGCTGGAAGCGGTCCTAGTGCCCCAGCACCTTCTCCATGGCGTCGGGCTCGTTGTGCTGGGCCAGATCGTCCATGATGGTGGCGCTGGCATCGTTCATGCCGACCAGGTCCACTTCGATCCCCTCGCGCCGGAACTTGAGCACGGCCGTATCGACTGCATTGACGCCGGTCAGATCCCAGATATGGGCCTTCGACACGTCAAGCCGCACGCGGGCGAGGTCTTCCTTGAAGTTCATGGCCTTGAGGAAATCCTCCGACGAGGCGAAGAACAACTGGCCTTCGATCAGGTAGTCCCGCTCGCGGCCATCCTCGGTCAGGACCGAGGTGACGCGGAAGATCTGTGAGACCTTCCAGGCAAAGAAGATGCCCGACAGCAGCACGCCGACGCCGACGCCGAGCGCCAGGTTGTGGGTGCCGACGACGGTCAGCACGGTGGCCAGCATGACCAGGCTGGAGCGGCGCGGATGCTTGCGCAGGTCGTTCAGCGACGACCAGCTGAAAGTGCCGATCGACACCATGATCATGATGGCAACCAGTGCCGGCATCGGGATCAGGCCGACGATGTCGCCCAGCACCACCAGCAGGAACAGCAGGAAGGCGCCGGCGGTGAAGGTCGAGAGGCGCGTGCGTCCACCCGATTTCACGTTGATCACCGACTGGCCGATCATGGCGCAGCCCGCCATGCCGCCGAAAAAGCCGGTGATGAAGTTGGCGATGCCCTGACCGACGGACTCGCGGTTCTTGTCGCTGGGCGTATCGGTCATCTGGTTGACGATGGAGGCGGTCAGCAGGCTTTCGAGCAGGCCGACGGCGGCAACGCCGACGGAGTAGGGCAGGATGATCCAGAGCGTTTCGAGCGTGAACGGCACATCGGGGATCAGGAAGTTCGGCAGCGCCGTCGGCAGTTCGCCGAGGTCGCCGACCGACCGCACGTCGAGCTGGAGGGCAACCGTCAGCACGGTCAGGATGACGATGCAGACGAGCGGCGAGGGCACGGCGCGGGTAAGGCGCGGAAACAGATAGATGATCGCGAGGCCGCCCGCGATCATCGCATAGGTCTCCCACGAGACATCGGTCAGTTCGGGCAGCTGCGCCAGAAAGATGAGGATTGCCAGAGCGTTGACAAAACCCGTCATCACCGAACGCGAGACGAAGCGCATGATGTAGCCGACCCGGGCATAGCCGGCGATCATCTGGATGACACCGGCCAGCACCGTGGCTGCGAGCAGATACTGCAGCCCGTGGTCACGGACCAGCGAGCCCATCAGCACCGCGGTGGCGGCGGTGGCGGCCGAGATCATGGCGGGGCGGCCACCGGTGATGGAAATGATCATGGCGATCAGGAACGACGCATAGAGGCCGACCTTGGGGTCGACACCGGCGATGATCGAAAAGCCGATCGCCTCGGGGATGAGCGCCATGGCAACGACGATGCCGGCAAGCATGTCGCCGCGGATATTGGAGAGCCAGTCGCGGCGGAAAGTTTCAACGAGGGTCATAAAATCACAAAGCCCGGCCGGGTCGGTTCGCTGGGATGCGAGCCAATTCACGACGCTGTTTCAATATGAGTATCCGGCGGATCGGCGGCCGGAAGAGCCACCCGGGATCGCACCGGGTCCGATGAGTACTTGTTTACTGCCCGGTTCCGCCCACAATTGCAACACCGTGGCGAGCGTACCTCATATGCACACCGACCTGCTGTTGAAAGCGTCCGATCCGGGCAGCAATTCGGGCTGAAGTCTCCTCAGGCGCGCGGCCATTTGCTAGAGGTCTTCTGAGGGCCTGATTCGCCCGCCAGACAAGGTGTCGGGAGCAAGACAATCTAGATGGCCATCACGCCGCTCGACGAGGACAACTATCCCGATCCCCTGATCAGCAGGCAGCGTGGCGTCGCCGGACTCTGGCGCGTCGTGGCGCTGGCGGCATTCTTCATCCTTGTCGCCGTCGCCCTGTCGACGCTCGGCGAGCATATTCCGCCCGACCTGATCCTGGTGTTTCTCGGCCTCCTCGCCGTTGTCGGCGTCTTCTGCCTGTTTGCCATTGCTGCCGGGCTCTTCCGTTTCGCCTCGAGCGACGAGACACGGACCGTGTCACGGGCGATTGTCGACAGCCTGCCCTATGGCGCGGTGGTGACCGACCGGGACGGCAAGATCTCCTACGTCAATGCGCATTATGGCAGCTTTCCGGGGAGCCTGACCGATGGCGTGCCGGTTGGCGTGCCGCGGCTCTTTGCCGGCCAGCCCGAGGCCAGCGAGGCGATCTACCGGCTGAGCCGGGCCGGGCGCGACGGGCGTCCCGCCAGCGAGGACATCCAGCTGATCGGTAGTCTGGGCGGCGGCCTGGGGGGCAGCACCAAGCCGTTCTGGTACCGCGTCGGGGTGCGGGCGCTGCCGCCGGTCGACGGTTCGAACAAGCCGCTGGTCCTGTGGTCGGTCGAGGACATCACCCGCGACCGCGAGCGGCAGGACAACGCGTTCCGGGAGCTGCAGCGCGCCATCGACTATCTCGATCATGCGCCGGCCGGGTTCTTCTCGGCCGATGCCAAGGGATCGATCCAGTATCTCAATTCCACCCTGGCCGACTGGCTGGGCTACGATCTGGCCGAGTTCGAGACCGACCTGATCAAGCTCGACAATCTGGTGCGCGGCGACGGCGCCAGCCTGTTGATGCACGGCCGCGGCGACGGCGAGATCCGCACCGAGATCATCGACATCGACCTGGTGCGCCGCAATGGCACCAGCTTCCCGGTGCGGCTGCTGCATCGCGCTGCGCGCTTGGCCGACGGCGAACTGGGCGAGACGCGGACGCTGGTCCTCGACAAGCGCGGCGGCGTCAACCAGGAGGAGGCGCTGCGCGTCTCCGAGATCCGCTTCTCGCGGTTCTTCAACGATACGCCGTTTGCCATCGCGACGCTCGACGGCGAGGGCCGCATCGTGCGCACCAATGCGCCGTTCAGCCGGATATTCGGCTGGTCGGGCGGCGAGCAGACCATCGAGATGCAGCCGATGGAAGATCTCATCGCCGAGGCCAGCCGCGAGAAGTTCCGCGCCGCCATTGCCGCCGCCATTGCCAACAAGTCCGAGATCGAACCGGTGGACGCGCTGCTGGCGCGCGAGGGCGACCATGCCGTGCGCCTCTATGTCTCCGGGTCGGAAGTCAGCGCGGATTCGCCCGAGCGGGTGAACATCTACTCGCTGGACATGACCGACCAGCGCAAGCTCGAGGCGCAGTTTGCCCAGGGCCAGAAGATGCAGGCGGTTGGCCAGCTCGCCGGTGGTGTGGCGCACGATTTCAACAATGTGCTGACCGCCATTATCGGCTTTTCCGATCTGCTGCTGCTCAAGCACAAGCCGGGCGATCCGTCGTTCAACGACCTAATGGCGATCAAGAACAGCGCCAACCGTGCTGCCGGCCTGACCCGGCAGCTGCTGGCGTTCTCGCGCCGCCAGACGCTGCGACCGCAGATTCTGGAAATCACCACCCATATCGACGACCTGACGGTGCTGCTGAAGCGGCTGATCGGCGAGGCGGTGACGCTCGATGTCGACCACGGGCACGCCATCTGGCCGGTCAAGGCCGACCTGGTGCAGCTCGAACAGGTGGTGGTCAATCTTGTCGTCAATGCGCGCGATGCCATGCCGGGCGGCGGCAAGATCACCATCCGCACCCGCAATGTCACCGAGAGCGAGAGTGCGGGGCTGGTCTATACCGGCATGCCGCCGGCCGACTATGTGCTGATCGAGGTAGAGGACACCGGCACCGGCATGTCGCCCGAGATTCTTGAAAAGATCTTCGAACCGTTCTTTTCGACCAAGGAACTGGGCAAGGGCACCGGTCTGGGGCTGTCGACCGTCTACGGCATCATCAAGCAGACCGGTGGTTTCATCTATCCGGACTCGGTGCTGGGCAAGGGCACGACGTTCAAGATCTTCCTGCCGCGGCACATCGCGGCCGAGGGCGAAGTCGCGGCCAAGGCCGTGGTGGCGCCGGTCAAGGATCTGACGGGGCACGAGCGTATCCTGCTCGTCGAGGACGAAGACAATGTCCGCGTGTTCTCGGCGCGGGCCCTGCGTACCACCGGTTACGAGGTGTTCGAGGCCGATTCCGGCGAGGTGGCGCTCGAAATCCTCGAGGATGAGAACTACGAGATCGACCTGATGATCTCTGACGTGGTGATGCCCGAGATGGATGGGCCGACACTGCTCACCAAGGTGCGCGAGCACATGCCCGACCTCAAGGTGATCTTCGTCTCCGGCTATGCCGAAGAGAATGTCCGCCAGGATATCGCCGACAACCAGAGCGTGGAATTCCTGCCCAAGCCCTATTCGCTCGATCAGATCAACTCCAAGGTCAAGGACGTGCTGGGCAAGATCTCGGACTAGGTCTTGGACTCATAACTTCTGGTCCAGAGTCGGATTGAGGCGAGCAGAACGCTGGCGAGGAAGTTGCGGGCGAGCTTGTCGAATCGTGTGGCGACGCGACGGAAGTGTTTGAGTTTGCAGAAGAAGCGCTCGACCAGATTGCGTTCGCGATAGAGGCCCCGGTCAATGCTGCGCTGGACCCTGCGGTCTTTCTGTGTTGGGATGTGGGCACGGGCTCCCCGTGCCGCAGCCAGGTCGATGAGGACGCGAGCGTCATAGCCGCGGTCGGCAACAAGGTCGCGGGTGCGTGTAAGGCTCTCGATGAGGACGGCGGCGGCCTGCTTGTCGGAGGCTTGGCCGGGAGTGAGCATGATGCGGATCGGCAGGCCGGTCCCATCGACCACGGCATTGATTTTGGTGCTCAGTCCTCCACGAGACCGACCGATGGCGTGATCCGGGCCCCCTTTTTTCCGCCCGCGGCGTGCTGGTGTGCCCGGATGATCGAACTGTCGATCAGCGCCATCGACTGCGGCGAGCGCTCGGCGAGGGCTTCGAATATCCCGAGCCACACCCCGGCCTTGGCCCACCGGTTGTACCGGTTATAGGCGGTCGTATAGGGGCCGTAGCGCTCCGGCAGGTCGCGCCAGGGCGAGCCGGTGCGCAGCACATAGAAGATGGCGTTGATCACCCGTCGGTCATCGGTGCGCGGCACTCCGCGCGGCTTGTTGGGCAGGAGGGGCAGAATGATCCGCCACTCCGCATCGCTGAGATCAAATCGAGCCATCGCCACCTCCATTCAGGAGGTTGAATCAGCCTTCGTACTCAAAGGGAATCCCCTTTATGGGTACAGAACCTAGTGCTGGCGGCCGCCTGCGCCTATATCGGGGGCTGCACACCAGCCGGGATCACTGCCATCGACACGTCGCCTTCCAAGCCTGACCAGTTCTATGCCACGCTGCAGACCGCCTTTACCGAGGGCAGTCTGGTGAAACTGGGGCTGCGTGCCTATGCGGGCACGCACGAGTCGCTGAAGTCGGTGGACATCAAGCCGGTGATCATCAAGCGCCAGCCGCAGCTCAGCTTCACCTGGCACCACAAGACCCGCGATATCGTCAAGAACCACGATTGGGACGAGTCGCTGGAGCTGCTGCAGGGGCTGGTCGGGATCGAGTTCAACCTGGCGCAACTGTTCACCACGGCCGGTGACTGGAGCCTCGATTTCCAGGGGAAGGCCCCCCGCCTAAAGCAGGCGCCGCCGAGCCAGACGGCGCCGTTGTCGCGGACCCATGACCGGCAGAAGGCGCGTCCGATCCCTGCGGGGAAGGCGTGGCTGCGCGAACTGGGCGTCACCGACGCGCAGGACAAGGTGCTGCCCACGGCGCAGGACAAGTTCCGGCAGATCAACCGCTATGTCGAAATTCTCGGCCCGTTGCTGAAGTCCATTCGCCCGGACCGGCTCAAGTCGATCGTCGATATGGGCTCGGGCAAGGGCTACCTCACCTTCGCGGTGGCGGACTATCTCGCCAACACGCTGCATTCCGATGCCAAGGTGGTTGGCGTGGAGATGCGGCCGGACATGGTCTCGCTCTGCAACTCCATTGCGGCGAAGACGGGACTGGGAGCGCTTGGCTTTGTCGAGGGATCGATCGCCGATTATGACAGCACGGGCGCGAGCGCGCTGATCGCGCTGCATGCCTGCGACACGGCAACCGACGACGCCATTGCCAAGGGCATCGCCGCAGAGGCCGAACTGATCGTCGTGGCGCCGTGCTGCCACAAGCAGATCCGGCGCGAAATCGAGACCGCCAACGCCACAACACAGCTCGACTACCTGCTCAGGCACGGCATTTTCGTCGAGCGGCAGGCCGAAATGGTCACAGATGGCATCCGGGCGCTGGTGCTCGAGTATTTCGGCTATTCGACCAAGGTGTTCGAGTTCATCTCCGACCAGCACACGCCCAAGAACGTGATGATCGTCGGCGAGCGCAAGCGGCAGGGCAGGGATCCGGCGGTGCTGGAAAAGATCGCGGATGCCAAAGCGTTCTTCGGCATCCGGCAGCATTATCTGGAAAAAGCAGTCGGGCACTAGGTCTTGGACTCATAACTTCTGGTCCAGAGTGGGATTGAGGCGAGCAGAACGCTGGCGAGGAAGTTGCGGGCGAGCTTGTCGAATCGTGTGGCGACGCGACGGAAGTGTTTGAGTTTGCAGAAGAAGCGCTCGACCAGATTGCGTTCGCGATAGAGGCCCCGGTCAATGCTGCGCTGGACCCTGCGGTCTTTCTGTGTGGGGATGTGGGCACGGGCTCCCCGTGCCGCAGCCAGGTCGATGAGGACGCGAGCGTCATAGCCGCGGTCGGCAACAAGGTCGCGGGTGCGTGTAAGGCTCTCGATGAGGACGGCGGCGGCCTGCTTGTCGGAGGCTTGGCCGGGAGTGAGCATGATGCGGATCGGCAGGCCGGTCCCATCGACCACGGCATTGATTTTGGTGCTCAGTCCTCCACGAGACCGACCGATGGCGTGATCCGGGCCCCCTTTTTTCCGCCCGCGGCGTGCTGGTGTGCCCGGATGATCGAACTGTCGATCAGCGCCATCGACTGCGGCGAGCGCTCGGCGAGGGCTTCGAATATCCCGAGCCACACCCCGGCCTTGGCCCACCGGTTGTACCGGTTATAGGCGGTCGTATAGGGGCCGTAGCGCTCCGGCAGGTCGCGCCAGGGCGAGCCGGTGCGCAGCACATAGAAGATGGCGTTGATCACCCGTCGGTCATCGGTGCGCGGCACTCCGCGCGGCTTGTTGGGCAGGAGGGGCAGAATGATCCGCCACTCCGCATCGCTGAGATCAAATCGAGCCATCGCCACCTCCATTCAGGAGGTTGAATCAGCCTTCGTACTCAAAGGGAATCCCCTTTATGGGTACAGAACCTAGGCGGTCTTGCCGTTGGGCAGCGGCGTGCCGGGCGCGACGAGGCCCTTGTCGGCCAGAGCGGTCCAGAACTCGTCAGGGATGCTGGTGTTCCACCACGTCAGGATGCCATCGAGCTCGGCGGGCGAGCGCGGCCCGGGCAGGACGTTGCAGACCGCCTTGTGGGCGAGCGGGAACTGCAGGGCCGCAGCGCCGATCGGCACCTTCCACTCGGAGCAGAACTCCTCGAGTTGCTTGACCTTTTTCGAGATATGCTCGGGTGCGGCGGCGTAGTTCCAGGTACCGGTACCCATCAGCGCGCCGCCGTTGAACGGGCCGCCGCAGATGATCGAGGCGCCGCGCTTAAGGCAGGTCGAGAGGAACGGATCGAGCGACGTCTGCTCAAGCAGGGTATAGCGGCCGGCGAGCAGGAAGACGTCCCAGTCGCCCAGTTCGAAGGCGTCCATCAGGACTTCCCACTCGTTGACGCCAAACCCGATTGCCTTGACGACGCCGGCGTTCCTCAGTTCCTGCAGGGCGCGGTAGCCGCCCTCGGCGAGCTGCTTCCAGTAAACGGCGTTGGCCTCGGCGCCATGTGTCGCCACGCCGATGTCGTGGACCAGGAGGATATCGACGCGGCTGAGGCCGAGGCGCTGCATGCTGGCATCGAGCGAGCGCATGATGCCATCGTAGGAATAGTCGTAGACCTGCTCGAAGGGGAACGGCTTGACCCAGGAATGCGGGTATTCGCGCTCGCTTTCCGAGCGGATGGGACGCAGCAGGCGGCCAACCTTGCTCGACAGCGTAATACCGTCCTGGCGGAAACGCAGGGCGTCGCCCACCATGTGCTCGGCGCGGCCATAGCCATATTGCGGTGCGGTATCGATCAGGTCGATACCGCTGTCGAGGGCATGGGTCAGGGTGGCCCGGGCCTGCGCGTCGGGGACTTCCTGGAAAATGCCAGCGAGCGTGGCGCTGCCGCAGCCCAGCGTCGTGACCTGCAGATCGGTCCGTCCAACCTGGCGCTTTTCAAACTCTTGCCTGGCCATGCCATGCTCCTCCAAAATCTCCAGAGCTAACTGACATGTTAGCTCGAAATGTTCAACGGGCCTTTCGGCTTAGGCGGGGAGGACGGCAGATCGCCGGGCCGCGCGCCGCGCTGCTGCTGCCGAATTTCCGCCAATCGGGCAAATGAGAGTCGTTTGCATGTTTTGAATGTGACAGAACCAGTTCACCCCTGTTGGATCGGACTTCCGCCGTGACCGGTTACGCCGCAACCCACGACTATGCCGCCGATGACCCGGCGCGTTCGTACACGGCCCATGTCGTGCGCGAACTGGGCATGGGGATCATTTCCGGCGTCTATCCCGAAAACACCATCCTGCCCGGCGATGCCGAACTGATGGAGCGGTTCGGCGTGTCGCGCACGGTGCTGCGCGAGGCGATGAAGACACTCAGCGGCAAGGGGCTGATCCAGGCCAAGGCGCGGATCGGCACGCGGGTGCGGCAGCGCACGGAGTGGAACCTGTTCGACCCGGACGTGCTGATCTGGCATGCCAAGTCGGGATTTGACGCCGACTTCCTGATGTATCTGGGGGAAATGCGGCTGGCGCTGGAGCCGGAAGCCGCTGCGCTGGCGGCCCAGCGGCGGACACCGGCGCAATTGCAGCAGCTCTTTTCCTTCGTTGAGCAGATGGGGAGCGACAAGGTTTCGGCCAGCGACTTTGTTCGCGCCGATCTCAATTTCCACCTGGCCGTGGCCGATGCCGCGGCCAATCCGTTCCTGCGCTCGATATCAACATTGATCGAAGTGGCGCTGGTCAACATGCTCACCATCAGTTCGCCACACGAGCACCCCGAGGAGCATGTGGAGTTGGTCGCTGCGCATCGCGCCATTGCCGACGCTATCGCCGAGGGCCGGTCCGATGCGGCCCGGGAGGCCATGCGGGTGGTGATCCATCAGGGCATTGCGCGACGCGGCCGACGTCGTCTGTAGGGCTGGATTGGCTGGCGCCCGGCTGTAAGCTGGGCATCCAATGAGCAGCAGCCGCGTTCCGACCTCATGAGCCGAGCATTCACCAAGGAAATCGACGACGCCCCGCCGCCGCCGCTGGAAGAGCGGACGATGAGCAGCGCTGCAAACCTCGTGACCGCACGCGGCGCCGCGTTGATCGAAGCAGAGATCGCAGGGCTCGACCGGCAGATCGAACGCGCCGATGACAGCGCCCTGGCAGTGCTGCAGCGCGACCTGCGCTACTGGACGGCGCGGCGCGCCACCATGCAGCTTGTCGCACCGGTAGCAGCGCCGCAGCAGGTGAGTTTCGGGACAAAGGTGTCGATCAGGCGTGGCGGTAGGCTGGTGAAACTGACCATTGTCGGCGAGGACGAGGCGGACCCGGCAGCCGGCCTGCTGGCCTGGACATCGCCGCTTGCCCAGGCGCTTGATGGCGCGGAAGCGGGCGAGGTGGTGCCCTTCGAAGCCGGCGGGCGCGACGAAGAGATCGAGGTTGTCGCCATAAAGGCGGCCACCTGAGTGAGGCGGGAGAACGTCATTCAGAAGAAAGACCTGGCGAGGCTCGACCGCATTCTGGGGCTGCTCGGATCCGATCATGCCGGCGAACGAGCCGCGGCCGCTGCTGCCGCGACCAGCATGATCGCAAAGCATCATCTGACCTGGTGGGATGTGCTGGAGGGCCGGGCGCTGGGCGCCCGGGCCGCGGCGGAGGTACGTCGCTCCGACCTCGGCATCGACTATCTCAAGGCCGCCGAATCCCGCCTGCGCCAGCTCAAGGCGCATAACGAGGCGCTGGAAAAGCAGGTCGCCCGGCTCAAATCCAGACTGGAGGCCGAAAAGGCCGCCGCCCCGCCGCCCGGCGACGTCGAATAAACCGGCGGGTGCTGTCGAAACCGGCCGCATCGCGGCGACCAGTGGCAGCACAAACGCAAAGGGAGAGACCGATGAAATACATGCTGCTGGTGCACCTCGATGTCGAGGAGATGTTCAAGCAGAGCCAGGAGGAGTGGGCGCAGCTCGACCGCGACTCGCTGGCCTATGACGAAGAGCTGCGGCAGCGCGGGCACTACCTCACCTCGTCGGCGCTGCAGGACGGCAATTCGGCGGTGATCGTGCGCCGGACGGCGGACGGCATCAGCACCACCGACGGGCCGTTCGCCGAGACCAAGGAGCATCTGGGCGGCTTCATCTTCATCGAAGCGCGCGACCTCAACGAGGCGATCGGCATCGCGGCGAAGATCCCGGTGGGGAAGTTCGGGGCCATCGAAGTGCGACCGGAACTCGTCATTGATCCCGACAAGCGCTGACATCGAACGCATCTACCGCGCCGAGTCCGGCCGGGTGCTCGCCAGCCTCATCCGGCTGCTCGGCGGCTTCGAGCTGGCCGAGGAAGCGTTGCATGACGCCTTTGCGGCGGCGGCGGCGCAATGGCCGCGGGACGGGTTGCCGCACAACCCGCGGGCCTGGCTGGTATCGGCCGGTCGGTTCAAGGCGATCGACCGGCTGCGCAAGAAGGCGCGGTTCGGTCGCGAGCTGCAGGCGGAACTGGGCCGGCAGGTCGATGAAGCGGCAGAGGAGGCGGCGATGCGGGAGCCTGAGGAAATGGCCGACGACACGCTGCGGCTCATCTTCATCTGCTGTCATCCGGCGCTGCCGGCAGAAGCCCAGGTGGCGCTGACGCTGCGGGAGGTCTGCGGTCTCACCACCGAGGAGATCGCCCGCGCCTTCCTCGTGGCCACGCCGGCGCTGGCGCAGCGCATCGTGCGGGCCAAGGGGCGGATCCGGAGCCTCGAGCTGCCCTATGAGGTGCCCGAACGCAGTGCGCTGCCGGAGCGGCTGGGGGCGGTGCTCAAGGTGATCTACCTCGTCTACAACGAGGGCTACTCGCACCACCGCATGGAGATTGCCGAGGAGGCAATCCGGCTGGGGCGGCTGCTGGTCGACCTGCTGCCGGATGGCGAGACGCTGGGCCTGCTGGCGCTGATGCTGCTCAACCACTCGCGCCGCGCCGCCCGCCGGACGGCGTCCGGAGACATCGTGCTGCATGCCGACCAGGACCGGAACCTGTGGGACCGGGAGATGATTGCCGAGGGCGAGACGCTGGTGCGCAAGGCGCTGCCGATGCAGCAGCCGGGACCCTATGTCCTGCAGGCGGCGATTGCCGCGCTGCATGCGGCCGACGCAACCGACTGGGCCGAGATCCTCGTTTTTCACGACCTCCTGGCGCAGGTGGCGCCGTCGCCGGTGGCAGCGCTCAACCGCGCGGTGGCTCTGGGCATGGCCGAGGGCATCGAGACCGGTCTGGCGGCCATCGAAGAGGTGTTGCCCGCCCTGCCGAACTATCAACCGGCACACGCGGCGCGGGCCGACTTCCTGCGCCGGCTGGGGCGGCGGGCGGAAGCGTCCGAGAGCTATCGGCGCGCTCTGGCGCTGAGCGACAATGCGGCGGAGAAACGATTTGTAACGAGTCGGTTACGGGAACTTGCTGAGGAATAGCTTAGGCGTCGAGAGCATGTTCCGGCCGACACCCTCCCTCTTGCGGGGAGGGTTGGGGAGGGGGTGGCGAAGCCAGCGGAGCGACGATAATTTCGGGCGTCGCGTTCCCCCCTCCGAGCTGCGCTAGGGACCGGAGGTCCCAAGCTTCGCTGGCCTCCCCCGCAAGGGGGGAGGTAAACCGCTGACGGTTCTATTGGCGGGCGTCGCCTAAAGCGACTTGATCACCACCGGCTTGTCATCGTCCCAGGCAACGGCATTGCGCAGCGGCAGGCCGAACTGGCTTTCCTCGATCTCGAAGATGTCGCCGGGTTCGGTCTTGATGCCGTCGGCAAAGCTCAGCGTGGCGGTGCCGAACATGTGGACGTGGATGTCGCCGGGCTGCCGGAACAGGTCGTACTTGAAGTGGTGGTGCTCGAGGTTGGCGATGGTGTGGGACATGTTGTCCTCACCCGAGAGGAACGGCTTTTCCCACAGCACCTTGCCATCGCGCAGGATGCGCGACATGCCCGAGACGTTGCGCGGCAGCTCGCCCACGCGCAGTTCGGGGCCGAACGAGCAACTGCGCAGCTTCGAATGGGCGAGGAACAGGTAGTTCACGCGCTCGGTGACGTGGTCGGAAAACTCGTTGCCCAACGCAAAGCCGAGGCGGAACGGCGTGCCGTCCTTGCCGATCAGGTAGATGCCGGCCATTTCCGGCTCCTCGCCGGCGTCGAGCGCGAAAGCGGGCGAGGGGATCGGCTTGCCGGGCGCGGCGACGATATGGCCATTGCCCTTGTAGAACCATTCGGGTTGCACGCCGACCTCGCCGGGTCCCGGCTTGCCGCCCTCGAGGCCCATGCGGAACATCTTCATGGAGTCGGTGAGCGGCGCTTCAGCGGCCTGCTGGTTCGACTTGTGCATGGCGTCGCGGGTGGAGGCGGAGCCCAGATGGGTGAGGCCGGTGCCGGTGACGTAGAGATGGGCCGGATCGGGATGATCGACCGGGGAGAGCAGGCGGCCCTCGCGGGCGATGGCGACGCGATCGACGGCCTTGCCGAGCCCTTTTTCGGCAACGACTGCCGCCAGCGTGGTGCCGCGATCCGCAGCTTCCTGCGCCAGCGCGTAGACGCTGCCGGCTCCGGTGACGACGCTGGTCGTGCCCCCGATGGTCGCCGCCACGGCGCGGGCGCCGCTATCGTCCTGGAACTGAATGAGATGCATGCCGAACCCCTTGCAACTGGCACGGCGGAGCCTAGCCGCCGTTTTCCGCATTGAACGCATGAGGCGGCAAAAGGCAAGGAACAAATAGTACGACTATTGGCGAGGCGGACGCGATTTGAGGGTGCAGGCTGGCATGGGGGCTGGACCCGAGCATGGTGGCAGAGGTAACCTGGCGATCACTGGCTCTTTCCCGCTTCGCCAAGCTTTGTCCGGCCCAAGCGGGCCGCGCTCCCGAAAGGTGGTCGGTGACGACGGTGAACCTTTCCTGGGTCGGACCACGCCATTTCACAACTCTCTCCCTCCTCATGGTGAGCCTCCTCATGGTGAGCCTGTCGAACCACGAGGAGGCTCAGGATGAGGTCTCTCTGCCGTTGGTGGCCCCTCACCTGCCGCCCCACCGCCGTCATCCCGGCGCCGGCCGGGACCCAGTAGACGCCAACGCCTCCATTATTGACCAGCCCCTCCGTCACCCTCCCCCTTGTGGGGAGGGCCGGGGTGGGGGGGCGAGAGCCCCGGTGGGGTCATTCATCCGACCGATGTCACTCGCGCATCGACGACACCTCCAAGCCACTGACGCAGCACGATGATCCAGCCGCATCGCAAAACTTGTCCCCGCCCTCGCCGCAGGGCGTAATCTTGCGCAATCTCCCCGCGACGGACGGGAAGCGCGACGAACGCTTGCGGAGGGGACTGCCGGGAGGGGGAAGGGAGTCGTCTCACGCCCCTGGGCCAAGTGCACGGAGTTGAAAAGGGGCGGCAAGTCGGGCTCCAGTCTCCCGAAGCGCGGGACAATGCCACAAAACCCGGTTCCCCGAGGCGGCTACCGTCTCGTTATTAGTCATACCCAGAGACGGCAAGCGCCTCGGGGCCCGATCCAACTTCAGCAACCGGAGGCGGTCACGCCGGCCGGGCGGAGAGGCGTGTCTGGTGCTCCGCCAGGCCGCAAATTTCGCTTGACGAGAATGAAACAAAATGAGAACAAAAGGCATACAAGAGATGCACACCTGAGCCTGCGCCGAATTGTTGTCTGCGGCGGGCGGTTATGAAACAAGGGAGACCGAAGATGGCTGCTGCAACGCCCCTGCGCGTGGTTGAAGGTGGAACTATGGACAAGGACAAGGCGCTTGCTGCAGCGCTGAGCCAGATCGAGCGGAGCTTCGGCAAGGGCACTGTGATGCGTTTCGGCGAGGGGCCGATCGCGCAGGTTGAGGCCGTATCGACCGGCTCGCTGGGTCTCGACATCGCATTGGGCATTGGCGGTCTGCCGCGTGGCCGCATCATCGAGGTTTTCGGGCCGGAAAGCTCGGGCAAGACCACGCTGGCATTGCATGTGATCGCTGAGGCACAAAAGAGCGGCGGCATCTGCGCTTTCGTCGATGCCGAGCATGCCCTCGATCCCAACTATGCCCGCAAGCTCGGCGTCAAGGTCGATGAGCTGCTGATCTCGCAGCCCGATTCCGGCGAGCAGGCGCTGGAAATCGCCGATACGCTGGTGCGGTCCGGCGCCGTCGACGTGCTGGTGGTCGATTCGGTGGCCGCACTGACGCCCAAGGCCGAACTTGAGGGCGAGATGGGCGACTTGCTGCCGGGTCTGCAGGCCCGCCTGATGAGCCAGGCGATGCGCAAGCTCACCGGTTCGATCTCCAAGTCCAAGGCGATGGTCATCTTCATCAACCAGATCCGCATGAAGATCGGGGTGATGTATGGTTCGCCGGAAACCACGACGGGCGGTAATGCGCTGAAATTCTACGCGTCGGTTCGCCTCGACATCCGTCGCATCGGCGCCATCAAGGAGCGCGAGGAAGTCATCGGCAACCAGACCCGGGTCAAGGTGGTCAAGAACAAGCTGGCGCCGCCGTTCCGGCAGGTTGAATTCGACATCATGTATGGCGAGGGCATTTCCAAGACCGGCGAGCTTCTCGACCTGGGCGTCAAGGCGGGTATCGTCGAGAAGTCGGGGGCCTGGTTCTCGTTCGACAGCCAGCGCCTGGGGCAGGGCCGCGAGAATTCGCGGCAGTTCCTCAAGGACAATCCCGAGGTTGCCAACATCATCGAAAGGGGTGTGCGCGAGAGTTCGGGGCTGCTGGGCGAGGTGCTGCTGGCCGGTCCGGAAAGCGATGACGCGGGCAGTGACGAATAGTCCGGCGCGCGTGCGCCGGTCCAGGCCGAATTGAACTGCAACGGCGCCGGCTCACCGGCGCCGTTTGCTTTTGGGCGCGCCAACCGACCGCTTTGCTGGACAGAGGCGGGAGCCCCGCGATAGAAGGCCTTTCCATCGTTTTTCATGGCGGGGCCGCGGTCCCGCCTTTTGCTGCCAAGAAGAGTTCTCATGACGACGAGCGTGAACGATATCCGGTCCAGTTTTCTCGGCTATTTCGAGAAGAACGGCCACGAAGTGGTGGCTTCGAGCCCGCTCGTGCCGCGCAACGATCCGACGCTGATGTTCACCAATGCCGGCATGGTGCAGTTCAAGAACGTCTTCACCGGCGTCGAGAAGCGGCCCTACTCGACGGCGACGACGTCGCAGAAATGCGTGCGCGCCGGCGGCAAGCACAATGACCTCGACAATGTCGGCTTCACGGCACGCCACCACACGTTCTTTGAAATGCTCGGCAATTTCTCGTTCGGCGACTATTTCAAGGCCGAGGCGATCGAGTTTGCCTGGTCGCTGATCACCAGGGAATGGGGCCTGCCCAAGGCCAAGCTCACCGCCACCATATATGAGGATGACGACGAGGCGCTCGAACTCTGGAAGAAGATTTCGGGGCTGCCCGAGGATCGCATCGTGCGGCTCGGCGCCAAGTCCAATTTCTGGCAGATGGGCGATACCGGTCCCTGCGGGCCGTGCTCGGAAATCTTCTACGATCACGGCGAGAAATACTGGGGCGGCCCTCCGGGCACGCCCGAGGAAGATGGGGACCGCTTTGTCGAGATCTGGAACCTGGTGTTCATGCAGTTCGAGCAGGCCGCCGACGGCTCGCGGACCGGGCTCCCCAAGCCTTCCATCGACACCGGCGCCGGGCTCGAGCGCGTGGCCGCCGTCATGCAGGGCACCAACAACAATTACGAGATCGACCTCTTCCGCTCGCTGATCGCCTCGGCGCAACAGGCGATCGGTTACAACGGCGAGAGCTCTAATGCCAGCCTGCGGGTCATCGCCGATCACCTGCGCTCGATGAGCTTTCTGATTGCCGAGGGCGTGCTGCCGTCCAACGAGGGCCGTGGCTATGTGCTGCGCCGCATCATGCGTCGCGCCATGCGCCATGCGACCCTGCTCGGGGCCAGCGAGCCGGTCATCCACAAGATCGTGCCGACGCTGGTGCGTGAGATGGGCCAGGCCTATCCCGAACTGGTGCGCGGCGAGGCGATGATCGCCGAAACCGTCGAGCTCGAGGAGAACCGCTTCCTCAAGACGCTGGGCCGTGGTCTGCAGATTCTGGAGGCCGAGGCCAGGGATCTGAACGAAGGCGGCGTGCTCGATGGCGGCACCGCCTTCAAGCTCTACGACACTTACGGTTTTCCGCTCGATTTGACGCAGGACGCCCTGCGCACCCGCGGCATCACCGTCGACACCTCTGCCTTTGATGCCGCCATGGCGGCGCAGAAGGCCGAGGCGCGCAAGAGCTGGTCGGGCTCGGGCGAGGCGGCGACCGACCAGATCTGGTACGCGGTCGCCGATGCTGTCGGTCCTACCGAATTCCTCGGCTACGAGACCGAGACTGCCGAGGGCGCCGTCACGGCTCTGGTCAAGGGTGGCCAGCAGGTCACTGAACTGGCGGCCGGCGACGAAGGCTTTGTGGTGCTCAACCAGACGCCGTTCTATGGCGAAAGCGGCGGCCAGGTTGGCGATATGGGCCAGCTTGCCGGCGAGGGCATCGCGGCCGACGTGCTCGATACGGTCAAGCATCATGGCGTTTTCGGCCACCGGGTGAAGGTGGAAAAAGGTACGCTGCGGATCGGTTCGGCCCTGGCGCTGACGGTCGATCACGCACGCCGTTCGGCCATCCGCGCCAACCATTCGGCCACGCACCTGCTGCATGAGGCGCTGCGCATCGTGCTGGGGGGTCACGTGGCACAGAAGGGCTCGCTGGTCTCGGCCGACCGGTTGCGCTTCGATTTCGTGCACACCAAGCCGATCAGCCCCCAGGAAATGGCGCAGATCGAGGATATCGCCAACGATATCGTGCTGCAGAACACGCCCGTCGAGACGCGCCTGATGGGTATCGAGGAGGCCAAGGAGTCCGGTGCCCGCGCCCTGTTCGGCGAGAAATATGGCGACGAAGTGCGCGTCGTGGCCATGGGCGAGCCGACCGGTAACGGTCTGGGCTGGTCGGTGGAACTCTGTGGCGGCACGCATGTGCGTCGCACCGGCGATATCGGGCTGGTGTCGGTGGTCAGCGAAAGCGGCGTAGCCGCCGGCGTGCGCCGCATCGAGGCCGTCACCGGTCGTGCCGCGCGGCATCGTGGCAATGACAATATCCGCATCGTCGAGAGCGCGGCGCAGCTGCTGCGCGCCGGTTCGCATGAAGTGCTCGAGCGTATCGAGGCGCTGCAGGACAATTTCAAGAAGGCCGAGCGCGAACTCAGCGACGCCCGCAAGAAGCTGGCGCTGGGTGGCGGTGGCAGTGCCGACGGCGCTGCTGCTGCCGCAGATGAGACGGTCAATGGCGTGACCTTTGTCGGCCGCGCCGTCGAAGGCATCCTGCCCAAGGACGTCAAGGGGCTGGTCGATGCCGAAAAGAACCGCGTCGGTTCAGGGATCATTACCGTCGTGCTCAAGGGCGAGGACGGCAAGGGTACGGTGGCTGTCGGCGTCACCGACGATCTGATCGGCAAGTACAAGGCCGGTGATCTGGTGAAGCTGGCCACGGCGGCGCTGGGCGGGCAGGGTGGCGGCGGCCGTCCCGACATGGCGCAGGGCGGCGGCCCGGACGGCTCGAAATCGGCCGAGGCGATTGCGGCGGTCAAGTCCGGGCTCTGAGGTGGTGCGGGCCGCTTTCGCTTCGCCTGATGGAAGTCAGGCAATCGGCAGCGGCGATTTCGGCGGACGTTGAAACGCAACTAGTTTTGTCTTACCTTTGCGGCATCGATGCGCAGAGGTAAGACATGGCCGAGACGGCGACGCTATCCTCGAAGTTCCAGATTTCGATTCCCAAGGGGATCCGCGCTGCGCAGCAGTGGGAGGCCGGGCTGACTTTTGCCTTCATTCCCAAGGGCAGTGGCGTGCTGCTGGTGCCAGTGCCGAAGCGCGCGGCGCTCAAGGGTCTGGCGCGCGACGCGTCGGCGACCGAGTTTCGGGACCGGTCGGACCGCGTGCAGTGATCCTTGTCGATACGTCGGCCTGGATCGAATGGCTTATGGATACGCCGACCGGCGAGGCGGTAGCACCGCATCTGCCCGAAGAAGCCGAGTGGCTCGTGCCTACAATGGTGCAACTGGAACTGGCCAAGTGGGTGACGCGCGAGGTCAGCGAGGACAAGGCCGAGCAGGTGCTGGCCTTCACGCAAGTCTGCCGCGTGGCTGTCCTCGATACCGAGACGGCTTTGCTTGCAGCCGACATGTGCCGGGAGCATAAGCTCGCAACTGCCGACGCCATCGTCTATGCCTGCGCACAGCAACATGGGGCGACCCTGCTGACCTGCGACACGCACTTTGAAGGGCTTCCAGGCGTCCGGCTGGTGAAGAAGATCAGGGCCTGAACTTCGGGCGCGTAGGGCAGACCGGAGGGAATCGGGCGGCACGTCAGTGCCGCCCGGACGATCAGGCGACCTTGTCGAGCGCCTGCGAGACGTCGGCGATGATGTCGTCGATATGCTCGATGCCCACCGAGATGCGCACCAGGTCTTCGGAGACACCGGCGCGGGCCAGTTCCTCGGGCGAGAGCTGGCGATGGGTGGTCGAGGCCGGGTGACAGGCCAGCGACTTGGCATCACCGATATTGACCAGCCGCAGGATCATCTGCAGCGCATCGATGAACTGGCCGCCGGCAACGGCACCGCCCTTGATGCCGAAGCTGATGATGCCCGAGGCCTTGCCCTTGGTGATCTTCTTGGCCGTGGCGTTGTACTTGCTGTCCGGCAGCGCCGCATAGTTCACCCAGGAAATCTTGGGGTGCTTTTTCAGCCAGGCCGCCAGTGCCTCGGCATTCTCGCAATGGCGTTCCATGCGCAGGCCGAGGGTTTCGAGGCCCATCAGGAAGAGGAAGGCGCTGTGCGGCGAGAGGGCGGCGCCGGTGTTGCGCAGCGGCACGACGCGGCAGCGGCCGATATAGGCTGCAGGCCCGAGTGCCTCGGTATAGACGACGCCGTGATAGGAGGGATCGGGCTCGTTCAGGACCTTGAAGCGCTCCTTGTTCTTGACCCAGTCGAACTTGCCGCTGTCGACAATGATGCCGCCGATCGAGTTGCCGTGGCCGCCGATATATTTGGTCAGGGCGTGGACGACGATGTCGGCGCCGAACTCGATGGGCTTGCAGAGGTAGGGCGTGGCCACGGTGTTGTCGACGATCAGCGGCACGCCGTGCTTGTGGGCGATCTCGGCAAGACGCTGGATATCGACGACATTGCCGGCCGGATTACCGATGGATTCGCAGAACACCGCCTTGGTGTTGGCGTCGATGAGCGTTTCGAGGCCGTCGAAATCGCCCTGGTCGGCGAGACGCACGTCGATGCCCTGGCGCGGGAAGCTGTGCACGAACAGGTTGTAGGTGCCGCCATAGAGCTGGCTGACCGAGACGATGTTGTCGCCGACGCCGGCAATGGCCTGGATGGCATAGGTGATGGCGGACATGCCCGAGGCGACGCACAGGCCGGCGATGCCGCCTTCCATCTCGGCAACGCGCTGCTCGAGCACGGCCGTCGTCGGGTTCATGATGCGGGTATAGATGTTGCCGGGGACCGCGAGGTTGAAGAGGTCCGCACCGTGCTGGGTATTGTCGAACGTGTACGAGGTGGTCTGGTAGATCGGCACTGCTGCCGATTTGGTGGTTGCCTCCGCCGTGTAGCCGTGGTGGAGCGCGATGGATTCGAGCTTCATTGTTTTTCCTTTCGATCGTCGGGCGGTCAGAGACGCGCCTTGCCCAAGACTAGCATGCCGTGCCGGCGTCCGCGTGGCCCGCATGGGAAGATGTTTGCGCCGATTGCAGTTTTCCGGAACTGGCGTCCGCGTGCCGATGCATTCTTTGGCACGTCAGATGTCGGGAGGCCCCGGAATCGGGACCGGCTGCGGCTGTGCGCCCTGCTTGCGGGCGCGGTATTGGGCAAAGCGCCCGGAGATGCGGGCCCGGGCCCCGTCCGAGAAAATGCCGGTGATGCCGGCGACGACGACGATGCCCAGGCCGACAAGGGCCAGTCCGTCGGGCAGTTCGGCGAAGAACACGGCGCCGAGGATCAGGGCCCAGACGATCTGGCTGTATTGCAGCGGGGCGACGCGGCTGGCTGGCGAATTGGCAATGGCGCCAATCTGCAGCAGGTAGCCGGTGCCGCCACACAAGCCGCAGAGCAGCAGCAGGCCCAGTTCACCCCAGTTCGGCACCACGCCACCGAGGATCAGCACCATCAGGCCGTTGAAGACGATGGCGTACAGGGTGGGCAGCACAAACAGGCTGATGCGGCGTTCATTGCCGGATATCAGGCGGGTCAGCACCGTGGCAAAACCGGCCGAGGCGGCGCAGCCCAGAGCGGTCAGGTGGCCCAGTTCGAGTTCGCGGAAGCCCGGGCGGACCACCAGCAGCACGCCGGCAAAGCTCACCAGCACCAGGATCCAGCGTTCGATGCCGACCTCTTCCTTGAGCATCAGCACCGAGAGGATGGTGATGAAGACCGGGATCAGGAAGACGATGCAATAGGCCTCGGCCAGCGGAATGGTGATGAACGAGTAGGTGATCATCACGCTCGAGTTGAGGCGCAGCGCAGCGATAAGGTGCATGCGCCAGGGATTGTGGAAGCTGAAGGTGTCGCGCCAGCGTTCGCGCCGGGGCTTTGCGAACAGCGCAGGGATGAGGGCAAAGGTCGTGGCGATCAGGCCGACCTCGAACATGCCGACGGTCTGCCTGACGCCTTTCACGATGGCGTCGCCCCACGAATAGGTGGCGTAGGAGGCAATGGCGAGCAGGATGCCGAACTGGACAAGGGCGGGCTTGGTCATGCGGCCTCAGACGCCCGGCGGTGGTGGCGGTTTGGCGTCGTCACCAAGCGGCAGGCTGACTTCGGCCGTAACGGTCGCCGGACCGGCACCGGCCGACAGTCGCGAAAACACGCGAATCCGCGTTTCGTCGGAGACCACGTTGAGAATGCCGCCGACCGCAACGATGACCAGCCCGACATAGGCCAGAAGATCGGGATATTCGTGAAAGAAGATGGCGCCGAAAATGATGGCCCAGGCGATCTGGCTGTACTGGCCGGGGGCGATCTGGCTGGCCGGGATGCGGCGCGTCGCGGCAATAAAGAGGATATTGCCGGTGCCGCCCAACCCGCCGATGGCGAGCAGCAGGGCGAATTCCTGCCAGGTCGGCCAGTGGAAACCGGGCAGCATCAGGATGCCGTTGGCAATGACGATATAGCCCAGCGGCACGCCGATCAGGCTGACGCGTTTCTCGACGGGCGCCACCTTGCGCAGGGCGGTCGTGGTGATGGCGCCAAAGAAAGCGGCAGTGAGCGCTGCGAGGTGGCCGAGGTTGAGTTCGCGAAAACCGGGACGGACGACCAGCAGCACGCCGCAGAAGCTGGCGCCGAGGAACAGCCAGCGCTGCCACGACACCTGCTCCTTGAGCAGATGGGCGGAAAGGAAAACGATGAAGACCGGGGCGAGGAAGGCGATGGAATAGGCCTCGGCCAACGGGATGTGCACGAAGGCGTAGATGATCGCCATGTTGCCGAGCAGTCCGGCCACGCCGCGCATGTTGACCAGCCAGGGGTGCTTCATGCGCCAGAAATAGCGCCACTGCTCACCCTTGGGCTTGGTGAACACGGCCGGCAAAAACGAGAAGAGGGCGGTCCAGAATGCGATCTCGAAGACCGCGAGATCGCTGCCAAAACCTTTGATGATCGCGTCGCAGCACGAATAAAGCAGGTATGCGGAAAGCGCAAAAAGGACGCCGGCGGGCATCACGGGAAAATCCGGAAAACAAGGACTCGGAACGAGCCCACATCTCTTATGCCTTAGCCTGTCAGCCGTCGATGCTTCTATGCACATAAAGTCGGCAAACCAACTGCTACGCGCCTTCAGTTGAGAGGGCCTGCTGCGGTGCGGCCGAGTCGACTGCCTTTCGCGAGCGAACGGCCTTTCACCATAGGGCCGATGCGTTCGATGCGGTTGGTCCAGATGTAGCCGGAAAAGCCCGACGGGACCTGCGCCAGTTCCTCTGCTGTATCAATTCCATCGGTGCCGGGTTCGCCATTGTCGAGCGGGCCCAGCAGAATAACCGACGATCCGGCTGCCGCCATGCGTTGCACGAATAGATTGGGCCATCCCCAGACGAGCCAGGCGTAGTTCAACGGAACCATGACAGCGGTGTTGCGACAGGCGTCGGGCATATACCCGGTCCAGCCCAGGCCGAGGTATTGCAGCAGGCAGTCCTTGACGCCGCGCGACGAAAAAGCGACCAGCGGTCGATCTGGCGCTTGCGTGGGGTGCAGCAGGTCGCGAGCCCGCCAGGTTGGTTCGCTGCCGCCGTAGACCCCCCATATTTCGTCGCGCCAGTCCGGCTGCGCGTTCAGAACGTCCGCCAGCATGTCGCCTTCACGCGCTTCGCGGCTCTTGAAATTGACAAGGAAGCGACCCTCCGGGAAGTCGGTCAGGACCTCGCTGATCTCCGGCATCATGCCAATGCCCTTGCCGCGGAACGGGTAGGTCGCGCCGTCATCGCTGGTATAACCGTAACCGATGTCGAGCGCTTTGAGGGTGGTCATGTCCTGCTCCCGGGTGACCCCGGTGCCCTGGGTGCGGCAGTCGATGGTCCAGTCATGGTAGACGGCCAGCCTGCCGTCGGTCGTGGGGTGGACGTCGAACTCGACGACGTCGGCTCCGGCCGCGAAAGCGGCGCGCATCGACGGAATCGTGTTTTCAAGGAAGGTGTGGGTCGGTGCTTCGATACGAACGGCACTGCAGCCATCATTGCCCAGGCCGGCCGAGTTGAAGTTCTGGTGCACACCGCGATGAGCGATGATTTTGATTGCACCGGGCAGCGGTGTCACTCGCCAACTGGCGTTAAACACATAGACCGCCGCAACGCATGCCAGCAGCCCCAGTATGACCCGTTTCAGCATAGGGCCCCCCAAGCGAATTGGGGAACCTTATGTGTGTTTCAGGCTGAACTATGTCGGGCTGCTGGCTGCTGCGAGGATCAGCAGGCGGTGAGCACCCGCGCGCCGAGCGGCAGAAGCTTGAGTTCCCACAGACTGCCGCAAGGCGGTGGCGACGGGGTCGGTTCTGCCGGCTTGGAGGTCAGGGATGGCGCGAGGGTCGCGGTCTGGTTGCGCAGGTCGCAGAAGCCACCTTCGCGCTTGAAGCCTTCGGGTGCCGTTTCCGGGCATTGCACGGCGGCGGCCGGCGTGGCGACCAGCACGGTGGGGACGGCAAAGCTCGAACTGCTAAGGACGGCGGCCAGGATCAGGCGTTTGAACACTACAACGACTCCGGGATGAGGCACGGACCGGCCAGACGCCGGATTGGCTCTCATCCCACCGCCAAAACCTTTCGGTCCGGTAAAATGCCGGTGCGGCATTTGGTGCCCGCAGACGAGGCCGCGGCGATTGCGGCCTCGTCTGCTGCATGGTGTCAGCAGCCCAGCCTGAGGCCCTGGAACTCGGCGGCGCACTGGATCTGCCGGAGCAGGGCGGTCTGCTCGGCTGTGGCGGGCGAACCGTCGACATTGCTGACGAAGGCGCGGATGACGGTGGCCTCTTCACCCTTGATGAAGCCGAACCAGGTGAACGGCGTGCCATCCTTGTAGGTGCCCTCGCGAATGAATCCGGCATCGTTGGCGGCGTTATTGGAGAAGCTCAGCCCGGTGCCGGGGTCGCCGACGGCGCTGTCGAACAGCAGCTTCGAGCCGGTCTGCTCGAACACCCAGACATCGCCGATATGCGAGATCCGGGTGGACGGGGTGGTGACGGCCACTTCGAGCGCCGGGTCCATGCTGGCGTGGGCGGGCGGCGCTACCGATACGAAGCGGTTGGCGGCAATGGCCAGTTCGCCCGGCAGGTTGAGGCTGTCGATGGTGACGCCGACGGGCAGCCAGTAGTGGTTCATCGGTCCCTTCTGCAGGATGCGCTTGACCGGGTTGTGGCCGCGGCCGGCCGTGGACCAGCCGGTCTGGTTGTTGAAGAACGTCGTGTCGGGCGCAATCGTGCCGTCGATACCGGGGGTGAAGTAGAGCGCGACTTCCATCTTGTCGGTGATGCCTGCAGCAGCGTCGGGCATGCCGCACGATCCGATATCGAGGACGCGGTCGTTCCAGTGGTAGCCCGAGATGGTCCGGCCCTGCTTGTCGGTGCCCAGATTGTCCTGCCAGGGCATATCGAAGAAATTCTGGTAGCTCAGCGGATCGCCACGCTCGTCGATGGCCAGCAGGCGCATGCAGGCGTGCTTTACGGCGCTCGGCAGATCGGTGATCCAGTCCCTTGCCGGCGTCGGCGGCAGGGCGGCGCGCACCAGGTAATAGTCGTCAGCGCCGACAATGTCGTAGGTCTGGTCGGGGCCCTTGCCGAGCATGAAGTGGATGATTTCGGGGTCGACGTTCCACTTGACCAGTTCGCGCACCATGCGCGACAGGCTGTCCCGGCTTTCGCCCATCATCTCGTTGGCGCCGCGTTCTTCCAGCGCCTGCAGGAAAGAGGCTTCGTCACGGTAGGGCGAGTGGAACCCGAGGATGCCGCCGGGCTCGATCTGGCGGTCGACATAGGTGCCGAGGCTTTCCATCGAGGAATAGCCGGAGCCGCCCAGGAAGGCGAAGGCACAGGCCGAGTAGCAGCGGGCGTCCTTTTCGATGACCGTGGCGATGTGGTTCTCGCGCAGGAAGTCGGCGAGTGCGAGCCCCTCGAAATAGGCGCCGCCCGGACCGTTCAGGGTGAGCACGGCGGTCGAGCCGCCATCGGGTCCCAGGCACTCGAGGCGGCATTTGACAAAGGACTGGAACATGCCGCGCAGCAGGTCGACATCGCCGGTGGCGGTTTCGCCCTCATAGTGCAGATGCGGCACCGGATTGGAGGCCGAATACTGCATGGAGACGATGGATATGGACGCCGCCTGGGCGGATAACGTGCCGGCAAGGCACAGAGCGACGGCAAGTGCGAACTTGAGCATACAGTAACCCCCTCAAAACCCTCATGGATGTTCTAGGGGGTAAGACGCCCGTGTCGCAACGATCCTTGGTGCGATATTTGAAAAAAGTGAACCTATCTGTCGGCAGGCAGCTCCCGGCAGCTTCTGGCGCCAGCGTTGCTGAGGCCCATGCGAGGGCGGCGTCAGTCCGCGACGCAGCCATTCTCCCACAGCGAGGCGTTGTTGATGTTCCGCCGTCGCTCCGGGATGAAGGGCGGCTTGCAGGCATGGACGCTGCTGGCGATCTGCCTGCCAGGCAGCCCGGTCGCCGTATCGGTGGTCTGCCCAGGGTCGAGCAGGTAAAGCCTGCAATCGTCTGCGGCCGCATCCGACGGCCGGCATACCGTGACATTGACCGGTTCCTCGCAGCTATTGACGAGGGCAGCGCCTTGTTTGGCCACGCAATGGGCAGCGTCGGCGGCGAATTCGGGCTGCAGGAGCTGCTGCACAAAGAAGGCGCCGACAATGGCGATGACGATGAGCAGCATGGCGCGCCAGGGGGAGCGCTTGAATCCCGGTTTCTTGTCTAGTGGGACCTTGGATTGATCGTTCATCTGTCGGCCGTCTCCGGTTCAGGAGAGGAGAGAGCCAATCCCGGTTCGACGCCCACGGGCGCCATCGTCAGCTGCAACCTGCTGTCACGCACAAAAAAGTGCGGCTCCGCAGGGGAGCCGCACCGAAGATTTCAGTCAAGTCACAAGGCCGATGTGCGTGGCGCGCGGCGACACCGGCTGTCGGCCGCGCCGCGCTGGATCAGACGCCCATGGCCTTCTTGAGGTTGGTGTCGATGGCATCGAGGAAGGCGAGGGTCGAGAGCCACTTCTGGTCCGGGCCGACCAGCAGCGCCAGATCCTTGGTCATCTGGCCGCCTTCGACGGTGTCGATGCAGACCTTTTCCAGCGTGTCGGCGAAATTGGCCAGTTCGGTGTTACTGTCGAGCTTGGCGCGGTGCGCGAGGCCACGGGTCCAGGCAAAGATCGAGGCGATGGAGTTGGTCGAGGTCTCCTTGCCCTGCTGGTGCTGGCGATAATGGCGGGTGACGGTGCCGTGCGCGGCCTCGGCCTCGACGACCTTGCCATCGGGGGTCATCAGCACCGACGTCATCAGGCCGAGCGATCCGAAGCCCTGGGCCACGATGTCGGACTGCACGTCGCCATCGTAGTTCTTGCAGGCCCAGACATAGCCGCCGGACCACTTGAGGGCCGAGGCCACCATGTCGTCGATCAGGCGGTGCTCGTACCAGATCTTGAGTTCGTCGAACTTGGCCTTGTAGTCGCGGTCGAAGATCTCCTGGAAGATGTCCTTGAAGCGCCCGTCATAGACCTTGAGGATGGTGTTCTTGGTCGAGAGGTAGCACGGCACCTTGCGGTTGATGGCGTAGTTGAACGAGGCGTGGGCGAAATCGGCGATGGAATCGTCGAGGTTGTACATGCCCATGGCGACGCCTGCAGAAGGGGCGTCAAAGACGTCGTATTCCTGCACCGTGCCGTCATCGCCGACGAATTTCATCGTCAGCTTGCCCTTGCCGGGGAACTTGAAATCGGTGGCGCGGTACTGATCGCCGAACGCGTGGCGGCCGACGATGATCGGCTGGGTCCAGCCGGGCACCAGGCGCGGCACGTTGTTCATGATGATGGGTTCGCGGAAGATCACGCCGCCCAGGATGTTGCGGATGGTGCCGTTGGGCGAGCGCCACATCTTCTTGAGCTTGAACTCTTCGACACGGCCTTCATCGGGGGTGATGGTGGCGCACTTGATGCCGACGCCGTGCTTCTTGATGGCGTTGGCCGCATCGATCGTCACCTGATCGTCGGTGGCGTCGCGGTTCTCAACGCTGAGGTCGTAATACTCGATGTCGAGATCGAGGTACGGCAAGATCAGCTTGTCCTTGATCGCCTGCCAGATGATGCGGGTCATCTCGTCGCCGTCGAGATCGACGACGGGGTTGGCGACTTTAATCTTGGGCATGCTGGACTCCTCGACAGTGAATTTTTCAGGCCCGCCTATAGCACGAAACGCCCGCAATGAAAGGCCACGGCGCGTTCTCCATTGGATGCATTCGTGGTCGTGATTGACACCGTGCATATACACACTATGTATCGAGAATGACCGACGACTTCACGCTCTGCATGGTTTCGAATGCCCGCATGGCCGCGCGCGCCGTCACCCGGCGCTACGACGCCTATGCGCGGCCCTACGGCATCACGGCGACGCAATTCTCGCTGCTCGGCACAATCGTGGCGTCGGGCGAACAGACAGTCAGCGATCTGGCCGAAAAGCGCGGCTTCGAACGGACGACGCTGACCCGCAACCTGGACCGGCTGGAGAAGATGGGGCTGATCGAATCCCGGCCAGCCGCCCAGGGCAATGGCCGCGTCTGCGGTCTGAGCGCCAAGGGCCGGGACATGCTCGACGAGCTGTTGCCGGTGTGGCGACGGGCGCAAGCCGAGATTCGCGCGGAGCTGGGCGAAGCGGGTTTTGCCGACACCGTTTCGACGCTTAAGCGCCTCGCAGCCATCTAGATAGCCTCGACGGCAGAGGCCTTGAACTCAACACTGTGTATCTACACGGAACAAAGGATGACACTATGACCGAAGATCCGATCGTTGTTACCGGCATGGGTGCCGTGAGCCCGCTGGGCGTTTCGGTGGATACCAACTGGCAGCGGCTGAGTGCCGGCCAGAGCGGCATCGTCAGGAATACCCGCTTCGACGTTTCTGCCTACGGCGCGCATGTGGCCGGGCTGGTGCCGGACAAGGCCGATGACGCACACGGCTTTGATCCGCTCGATGCGGTCGATGCCAAGGACGTCAAGAAGATGGATCTCTTCATCCAGTATGGCATTGCGGCCGCGCAGGAGGCACTGGCGCAGGCCAACTGGCTGCCGACCAGCGAAGAGGACAAGGCGGCGACGGCGACCATCATCGGCACCGGCGTCGGCGGCTCCCCGGTGATGGCCGAAGCGGCCAAGACTATTCTGGAACGCGGCCCGCGGCGGCTGTCGCCTTTCACCGTTCCCAGCTTCCTCCCCAATCTCGCGGCGGGCTGGATCTCCATCCTTTATGGCTTCAAGGGCGCCATTGGCGCACCGGTCACTGCCTGTGCGGCATCGGCGCAGGCGATCGGCGACGGCATGCGGCTGATCCTTACCGGCGAGGCCGAAGTGGCCGTGGTCGGCGGGGCCGAGGGCTCGATCGATCCAATCTCGGTAGGCGGGTTCGGCGCGGCGCGGGCGCTCTCGACCGGCTTCAATGACAATCCGAGCCAGGCGTCGCGGCCGTTCGACGTGCGGCGCGACGGCTTCGTTCTCGCCGAAGGGGCTGCGGTCCTCGTGATCGAACGGCTGAGCCATGCGCAGGCGCGCGGCGCGACGCCGCTCGCCATTCTCTCGGGCTATGGCACCTCGGCCGACGCCTATCATCTGACGGCCGGCGAGCCGACCGGGGCAGGGGCGCAGGTGGCGATGCGCAATGCGCTCAAGATGGCCCGGCTGTCACCCGGCGAGATCGACTATATCAACGCTCACTCGACCTCGACCCAGGTCGGCGACGCGGCGGAAATCGCCGGCATTTCGGCGGTGTTCGCCAATCGCGGCAAGGACCTCGCCATCTCTTCGACCAAGTCGGCGACGGGCCATCTGATGGGGGCGGCGGGCGCGCTGGAATCGGTCTTTGCCATTCTCGCCATCCGCAACGGACTGGCGCCGGCCACACTGAACCTCGAAGAGTTTAATGTCGGCGCGCAGTTCGACCTTGTGCCCAAGGTCGCCAAGGCCAAGTCGATCCGGCACGTTCTGTCGAATTCGTTCGGCTTTGGCGGGGTCAACGCTTCGCTGGTGTTTTCGGCGGCTTAGCGTCCTTGGGCGGCAGCGTCCGCACGAAGCTCTCGGCGTAGTCGATCCAGCCCTGCAGCGCCTCGTCGGTCTCGATGCCGTCGTCATTGACTTCGACGAAGCCCGACATGGCCCGGCCCGTGAATGTCATCGGGCCGGCCCCGGGCCGGGTCAGTGCCTCGTCATAATTGTCCTTGCCGACGCGGGCCAGCAGGCTGCCGGTCTTGAGCGGTCCGACCAGCATATGGCCGTTGATCATGAAGCAGACGCCGCCCATCATCCGCTTCTCCACCAGGTCGGGGCGCGGGCCGAGGATGGCGCGGATGCGGCTGGCGAGGGCGTCGGAGGCTTCGGACATCAGGACGGCTCCGTCTGGCGGTAAGTATCGTGCCGGGGCAGGTCGGCGGCGACCACATCCCACTCGCGATGGCTGCGGGCAAAGATCAGCTGGTTCGGCTTGAACCAGTCGGCCGCGGCCGCGCCGAACAGTCCGACCGGGATATTGACCAGCGTGCCGGCACGGCTCGACTGGGCATAAACGGGTGTCCCGCAGGTCGGGCAGAACCAGCGCGTCAGTTCGGCACCGGACTCGGCGGGACGCGCGAACCGGCTGGTTTTGCCGCTGACAGTGACGTCCGCAGCGCGCATCAGCACAATGGCGGCGTGGCCGGTGCCGGTCGAGGTCTGGCAATCCTCGCAGGCACACATGAACATCGACCGGACGATGCCTTTGGCATGCAGACTGACGGCGCCGCAGCTGCAGCACACTGTCAGATCGATTTCTGGTCGGGTTGGGGCCTGCATGGTGAAAGCGTGACATGCTCCGTGCCGGCCGGCAAGCGGCCCTGCAGGTCTTGCCGAGCGTGCCGGCAACGACTATTCGGCAGACTGGGAGATACGCATGGTCTTTGTTCCGCGCCTGCCGATCGAGACCGAGAGGTTGCTGTTGCGCGCCTTCACGCGTCGTGACGTCGATGCCGTGTTCGCCTACCGGCAACGCGATGATGTCGCCCGGTATCTCTTCGACGAACCGATGAGCCGCGAGACCTGCGCGGAAACCGTGCAGACCCGCACCAATGAGACGTGCTGGGAAGAAGAGGGCGATCGCATCGTGCTGGCGGTGGAACGCAGGCACGACCACCTGATGATCGGCGAACTGTCGCTGATCCAGCGCAACGAAGTCGCCCGACAGGCGGAGATCGGCTACATCTTTCATCCCGACTATCAGGGCGTGGGCTATGCCACCGAGGCGGTGCGCGAACTGGTCCGACTTGGCTTCGAGGCGGGCGGTGTGCACCGCATCTTTGCGCGGTGCGATGCGCGCAACGTGCGCTCCTACCGGCTGATGGAGCGGATCGGCATGCGCCGCGAGGCGCATTTCCGCGAGCACGTGCTGGTCAAGGGCGTCTGGGACGAGGAGTTGATCTACGCCCTGCTGGAAGACGAATGGGCCGCCAGGTCAGTCTAGCTGACCGTTCTTCCTCAGATTTCGGCGGTCACTGAAGTGACTATCAAGACTACGCCTTATTGTCCGTCTCTTATCTATTGACCGAGTTTGTCCTGCGCGCCGCCGCCCCGGCTCGCGCGCCAAAACCAGCGCCACTGACTCTGCGGCAAGTTGTCCGGTGACCTTTCGGAACCGGAGCGCCAGACCAAAGTTGGTAGAGGACGGACCCCGAGGAGAGGACAGAGGACATGACACGCAAAGATTTGCCCATTGAGACCGAAAGGCTGCTGCTGCGGCCGTTCAAATCATCGGACCTGGATGCGATGATGGCCTATCACGCGCTGCCGGACGTGCAGCGCTATCTCGACTGGACGGCGCGCGACCGCGCCGAGGTCGAGGCTGCACTTGCCGCCATGGTCAAGCAGAGCCGTCTGACGCGACCCGGCGACATCTTTCATCTCGCCATTGTGCGTAAGGACGACAACCAGCTGATCGGCCAGATTTCCTTGCGTTGGACGGACGCAACTGCAGCCCAGGCGGAACTGCGCTGCATCCTCAGCCCGGAGCACCGCGAGCAGGGTTACGCCACCGAGGCCGTGCAGGCGATGGTCGATCACGGTTTCAACGTCTTTCACTTCCACCGCATCTTCGCCCATTGTGCCGGCAAGGACGAGCCGGCCAAGCGCCTGCTCAAGGGCATCGGCATGCGGCTCGAAGCGCATTTCCGCGAACATGCGCTGTTCCAGGGAGAGTGGGACGAAGAACTGCACTTCGCCGTGCTCAACCGTGAGTGGCGCCGCAGCGACAAGGTTCGTGACCTGCCGCGCCGGACTGACGCCGAGATTTCGCGCAACCTCGTCGCCTGACGCTTGCACTTTGGTCTGTTCCCGGCCTATCTGCGCCCAAAAGAGGCATAGATGGCCGGCACAGACAGAACCCAGGACATCATCTTCCGGCCCAGTCCGGCCGTCATTCTCTGCGAGCCGCAGCTCGGGGAGAATATCGGCACGGCTGCGCGGGCCATGGCCAATTTCGGGCTCTGGGACCTGCGCATCGTCAATCCGCGGGATGGCTGGCCGAACGAGAAGGCCGTTGCTGCGGCGTCCCGCGCCGATCACGTGATCGAACGGGTCCGCGTCTTTCCGACGCTGGATGAGGCCATTGCCGATCTGTCGCTGGTCTTCGCCACCACGGCGCGGCGGCGCGACCTGCAGAAGCCGGTCTATGGTCCCGAAGAAGGGGCGCAGCGCGTCGTCTCGCATATCGCGGGCGGCGCGGCGGCCGGTATCCTCTTCGGGCGCGAGAAGTGGGGCCTGCTCAACGAGGAAGTGGCGCTGGCCGATGCCATTGTCACCTTCCCGGTCGAGACCGCCTTTGCCTCGCTCAATATCGCCCAGGCGGTGCTGTTGATGGCCTATGAATGGCGCCAACAGATCGAGCGCGGCGAGGACCTGCCGTTCACCGGCGGCATGGAGCCGGCCGCCCCACGTGCCGAACTGCTGGAACTCTTCGGCCAGCTCGAGGAAACGCTCGACCGGACAGGCTTTTTCAAGACCGCCGACAAGCGGCCGACCATGGTCGACAACATGCGTTCGGTGTTTTCACGCGCCGCCATGACCTCGCAGGAAATCCGGACGCTACGTGGCGTGATCTCCTCGATCGACCGTGCTCACCTCCGCCAGCGCCCCGATCGCAAGCCGCGCGACAGCGAAGAATAGTCCGCCTGCCACTTTCCGACCGTCGCAAAACTATCCTTTGACGCGATGCGGACCGCGTGGCATTGCCTGCGACACAATGACCGACCTTCCTCCCGCGCCAGCGCGTTCGTCGCTGGCTTTCAGCTACATCGGCTTCCGGTTCTTCTGGCTCACGACGCTCAGCGTCAGCTTTGCCGTGCAGATCATGTCGGTGTCGATCGCCTGGCAGATCTACGATGTCACCGGCGAGCCGTTCCTGCTCGGGCTGGTGGGGCTGTCGCTGTTCGCGCCGTCGCTGATCCTGATCCTGATCACCGGGCTCGTGGCCGACCGGTTCAACCGGCGGATGATCATGGCGGTCTGCCTCGGGGTGGAATTTGCCTGCGCGCTGGGCTTTCTAGCCTTCGTCAACGCCGAGGCGCATGAAGTCTGGCCGATCTTCGGTATCCTCGTGGCGCTGGGGACGGCGCGCGCCTTCTGGGGGCCGGCGGCACAGTCGCTGGCGCCCAATCTGGTGCCGCCGGAGGCGCTGGCCAACGCCATTACCGTCAATGCCTCGGCCTGGCAGTTCGCGTCGATCGTCGGTCCCGCCGTGGGCGGATTGCTCTACGGCATCGCGCCGACTGTGGCTTTCGGCAGCGGGGCGGCACTGCTCGTGCTGGGTTTCGTGGCAGTCCTGCTGATCCCCAAGCCTGCCCGCAAGGACTCGGGGCAGGCGACCAGCCTCGAAACCATGCTTGCCGGCTTTCGCTACATCTTTTCCAACAAGGTGGTGCTGGGCGCCATCTCGCTCGACATGTTCGCAGTGATGATGGGCGGCGCCGTGGCGCTGCTGCCGATCTATGCCAAGGACATCCTGCACGCCGGTCCGGCCGAACTGGGCTATCTGCGGGCCGCGCCGGGGATCGGCGCCATCGTCATGGCGCTGGTGCTGACCCGCTTCCCGATCCGCGATCACGCCGGCAAGCTGCTGTTCCTGTTCGTCGGTCTGTTCGGCGTCTTCACCATTCTCTTCGGCTTTTCGACCACGATCTGGATCTCGGTACCGGCGCTGGCGCTGGTGGGGGCCTCCGACATGGTGAGCGTCACCATTCGCGAAACCATCATGCAGCTCTGGACCCCCGAGGAGGTGCGCGGTCGCGTCAACGCCGTCAATTCGGTGTTCATCGGCGCCTCGAACGAACTGGGCGAGTTCCGCGCCGGGTCGGTGGCGCATGTCATCGGACCCGTGCCGGCGGTAGTGCTGGGCGGTGTTGGCTCGGTGGCCATCGCCATCATCTGGAGCCGCATCTTCCCCGGCCTGCGCGACCAGCGGTCTCTCGCCAAGCGGATGGTCGAGGGCTGATCGGCACCCCACAACGCAAAAAAGACCGCCGACCTTTCCGTCATCTGCCTTTTTTGGGGCGTGGTAGGCCCGCTTAGTTGCTGGTTGACGTGACGTAGACGGTGAGGTCGTCACCCGACGAGGTGGCGCCGACAACATCGGCCACGGCTGCGCCGCGGGCCTGGATGGCGGCCACGGCCGCGCTGTTGCCTTCGAGATCGGCACGGACACTGGCAGCGCCTTCAGCGGCCAGCGCTGCCGTCACGTCTTCGGACGCACAATCGCCGATCACCACGACGCGGACATTGGTTGCCGAAGCCAGCTTGGACGTATCGAGTTCGCCCATGCTGGTGATCGTGCCCTCGATGCCGCTGTCACCGCACGACACGCTCTCTTCGGCCGAGGCCATCATCATGGCGTCGGCCTGGGCGAGTTCGTCGTCGTTGAGCACCCCGTCGCCATCAGCGTCGAGATTGACCGTAGCGCCCGTCTGGGCCGACAGCGACGTGTTGGCCGCGGCGATTTCATCGGCGTCGATGGTGCCATCGGCATTGGCGTCCAGCGTCAGCGATGCCCCAGTCGAGCTGCTGCCCGAGCCGGAGTTTGCCGTCGTGCCGGAGGTCGCCTGGGCATTGGCGTCAACGCCAGCGGCAGCGGCGGCATCGGCACCGGCGCCCGAGACTTCGCCCGCTGCGGTGGCGGCAGCATTGCCGGCCGCGTTGGTCGTGGTGGTTGCGGTCTGGGCAAAAGCGGCGCTCGATGCGCTCAGCATCAGCGCAGCAGCGATAGATAGAATGGATGTTGATTTCATTGTATGTTTCTCCAGGTGGAAGTGCTCCCCGTGGAGATGACAACGAGCGCAACGCTACTCCGTTGCGAGAAAATTCCCGCAGAATCAGAGCTCTATCTGCCGTCGGGATAACCAATGTTATTGACCGCCCGGATGCATTGTCCGCCGTGGCCGCCCGGCGCGGCGTCCTGCCCGCGGCCATCCGGAAGCTGGTGAGACCGGCGCAGCTTGACTTCCCGGACGTCCCCCTCTATCACCCGCCCACTTGTTGAGCCCATGGCTCCTCGAGCGCACCCGGGATTCCCTGTTCAAGGAAATCTGTCGGTCCTGTCGCAAGGCAGGGCAGAGGAGGGCGCAATCACTTTCGACGATCTATGAAAGGATTCCGATGTCGAAGCGCGATTTAGTTAAGTACAAGATCGACCGCCGTCTTGGCGAAAACCTCTGGGGCCGCCCGAAGTCGCCGCTGAACGTCCGTGCCTATGGCCCGGGCCAGCATGGTCAGCGCCGCAAGGGCAAGACCTCCGACTACGGCCTGCAGCTCCGCGCCAAGCAGAAGCTCAAGGGCTACTACGGTTCGATCACCGAAAAAGCCTTCAAGAAGCTCTATACCGAAGCCGTCCGCGTCAAGGGCGACACCGGCGAGCGCCTGATCGGCCTGCTCGAGAGCCGTCTCGACGCGATCGTCTATCGCGCCAAGTTCGTGCCGACCGTGTTTGCCGCGCGCCAGTTCGTCAGCCATGGCCACATTCTGGTCAACGGCAAGAAGGTCAACATCCCGTCCTACCAGGTCAAGGTCGGCGACAAGATCGAGATCAAGGAAAAGAGCAAGCAGCTCGGTATCGTGCTCGAGGCCAACCAGCTCGCCGAGCGTGACGTTCCTGAGTATGTGGAAGTCGATCACGGCAAGCAGACCGCCACCTATGTGCGCGTCCCGGCGCTGTCGGATGTGCCCTATCCGGTGCAGATGGAACCCAACCTGGTCGTCGAATTCTACTCGCGCTAAGCGCGACACCAGGCTGCAGAATTGGAAAGGGCCGCTCCTCGGAGCGGCCCTTTTTGCTTTAGGCGGGGCAGGCCGCCCGCAAGCGGCCCGCAGCTTCAGGTGGCAGCCGGTTCAGCCGGCGGATGGTCGGCATGCCAGGAGGCGAGGTAGCGCGGATCGTCGTAATCGTTGGCGATCGGCGCGTCCTTCGGAATAAAGCTCTCGAACAGCCGGAGCCGCTTGTAGACCGAGATCAGCGAGATGATCGTGGTCCAGGAGCTGGCGAAGAACTTGAACGAGTCCTCGACCTGGCCGAAGGCGTTGTTGACCTGCTGGAACAGCCCCAGCGTCAGGCCGCCGGTAACGATGGACGGCCCCATGGCCACCAGCGGCACGAAGTTGGCGCCCTGCAGGTAGGCGTAGCGCGCGATGTTGAAATAGAGATAGTGGCGGTAGAGCCGGAAGTAGTTGGCCTGCACATTGCGGAACAGCTCCCGCACCGTCGGTGGATCGCCCCGATCGGCATGGTCCTCGCCATAAACAAGTTCCTTGCGCATGGCTGCTTCGACGCGCTGGTTGTGAAACTCGAGGCCGGGCAGCTTGAAGCCGACAGTGGCCAGCAGCACCGTACCGAACGCCGACGAGACCAGTGCCACCCAGACGAGGCTGCCGGTAACCGGGCCGAAGAACGGCAGTTCGGTGATGTTTTCCGATAGCCGCCAGAGCAGTGGCAGAAAGACGACCAGGGTCATGATGGAACTGACGAAATTGACCGTCAGGCCTTCCACGATATTGGCGAAGCGCTGCGTGTCTTCCTGGACGCGCTGGCTGGCGCCCTCGACGGTGCGCAGGTGCTGCCAGTGGGCCATGTAGTAGAAGGTCATCGCCCGCCGCCAGCGGAAGAGGAAATGGGCGATGAAGAAGGCGTTGAGCACCAGAACCGTGATGTTGGGGATCAGCACGAAGGCCACCGTCGACATCTCGCCGAAGAACTGTTCCAGCGTGACGCTGCCCGGTGTGGTCAGGGCCGACTGGATCAGGTTGTAGAAGGTCCCGTACCAGTCGTTGAGCCAGGCGCTTACCTGGACGTTGAAATAGACCACCTCGACGATGGTGACCGAGCCGACGACGCTCCACCAGAACCAGCGCCGGTTGCCGCCGATCCAGTACCAGGGAATGCAGAAGAGGTACCCTGTCACCAGGATGTACTGGTAGAGCCAGACCTTGCCCGAGCTGAAGAAGGGTTCCGGATCGGCCTCGGTCGGCTGGATGCCGAGCCAGGGTCCGAGGCTCAGTGCACTTTCGAGCGCCGGGCCGATGGTGAACCAGACGACCATGCAGATCACCGTCCACGCCACGGCGGCGGGAAAAAAGATCTTGGGATCGGGGAAGAAGGAACGAAACACGGCGGGAGTCTCCTGCGCCACGGGGAAGTGCGTCATCTAACTGACGTATGGCGCGATCAGCAAGGAAGCCGAGGCTTTGTTACGAGGATGTAATGCGGTATCAGCGTGCCATGAACGAGATTGTGACCCAAGAGCAGATCGAACAGAGCGCCGAGGACATCTCCGGCGCGCATCCCCTGTTCCGCGACGCGCCGCAGAGCGGTGAATTCAACAAGCTGCGCAAGCGCCTTGTCCGTCTCACGCGCGAGGCCATCGACAAGTTCGGCATGGTGCGCCCCGGCGACCGCTGGCTGATCGCTCTGTCGGGCGGCAAGGACTCCTATGGCCTGCTGGCGATCCTGATGGATCTGAAGTGGCGCGGCCTGCTGCCAGTTGATCTGCTTGCCTGCAATCTCGATCAGGGCCAGCCGAACTTTCCAAAGCACATCCTGCCCGACTATCTGAGCAAGATCGGCGTCGAGCACCGCATCGAATACCAGGACACCTATTCGATCGTCACCGACAAGCTGCCGGCGGGCGCCACCTATTGCTCGCTCTGCTCGCGGCTGCGGCGCGGCCATCTCTACCGCATCGCGCGCGAGGAGGGCTGTTCGGCGCTGGTCCTGGGACATCACCGCGAGGACAGCCTCGAGACGTTCTTTCTCAACCTGTTCCACGGCGGCAAGCTGGCGGCAATGCCGCCCAAGCTGCTGAACGACGAAGGCGATGTGCAGGTGCTGCGGCCGCTGATCTATTGCGCCGAGCCCGATCTGGCGCGCTTTGCCGAGGCCATGGCCTTCCCGATCATTCCCTGCGACCTTTGCGGCTCGCAGGATGGGCTGCAGCGCAATGCCATGAAGGCCATGCTCAACGACATCGAGCAGCGCCAGCCGGGACGCAAGGAGACAATGATCCGGGCGCTCGGCAACGCCAATCCGAGCCATCTGCTCGATCCCAGGCTGTTTGATTTTACCGGCCTCGCCAGCGCTCCATCCCGCGACGAGGCCTGACGTTTTTAGCCGGACCGTCCGGCCCCGATCATAGTTGGAGAGTTCCATGAGCCGTTCCGTTGTCGACGTCGACGCCCTGATGACCATCCTGCGCGATGCCGCCAAGGCGGAGATCCTGCCGCGCTTCCGGCGGCTCGACAGCTCGATGATCCGGCAGAAGTCGGAGGCCATCGACCTCGTGACTGAGGCGGACGAACAGGCCGAGCGGATGATCAAGGCGCGCGTCGCCGACCTGGCGCCGGCTGCGCTGTTCGTGGGCGAGGAATCGGTTGCGGCCGATCCGTCGCTGCTCGAGCGAATGAATGATGCCGAGCTCGCGGTGGTCGTGGACCCGGTCGACGGCACCGCCAACTTTGCGGCCGGGCTGCCGCTGTTTGCCGTCATGGCATCGGTGGTGAGCAAGGGCGAGACGGTTGCCGGGATCATCTACGATCCGATGGGCGATGACTGGTTCGTCGCCGAAAAGGGCAGCGGCGCCTTCCTGAAGCGGCCGGACGGTGGCTCGGAGCGCCTGGAAGTGGCGGTGGCACCATCGCTCGACCAGATGGTGGGCACGGCGTCCATCGCCTTCCTGCCCAAGGACAGCAAGCCGCAGATCATGGGCAATCTCGCCAAGGTGCGCGTGGTCGCCAACTATCGCGTCGCCGGGCATGACTACCGGCTGTTCGCCAGCGGGCAGACGCATTTTGTCATGTTCAACAAGCTGATGCCCTGGGATCATCTCGCCGGTACGCTGATCTCGCAGGAGGCCGGCGGCTACGCGGCGCGCTTCGATGGGTCGCCCTATCTGCCCAGCCATCGCGACGGCGGGCTGCTACTGGCGCCCGACAAGGAGACTTGGAACCTGCTGCGCAAAGAGGTCTTTACGGTATAGTGGAGATCATGACCGGCGGCGCGGGGAGGCGCAGTTGGATAGTCAGTTCTACTGGACGATTGCCGAACGGGATATCGAGATCCAGAATCCGATCACGGATCGGAAGCTGCGGCTGCTAGACGATTATTGCGATATCCGCGATGGCCTGAGGGTTCTCGACATCGGCTGTGGCAAGGCCTGGCTGCTGCGGCAGTGGGCCGACCGCTTTGCCATCGAGGGCGTAGGCGTCGATCTCAACTCGATCTTTCTGGACGTGGCGCGGCGCAAGCGGCCGGCGCGTGGCAGCCTGCAGTTCATCGAGGGAACGGCCCGGAATTACCACGCGCCACGCAACTCGTTCGATATCGTCATGTGCCTGGGCGCGAGTTTCGCGCTGGACGGGTTCGTGTCGGCCATCGAGTGGATGGCCGCATTGGCCAAGCCTGGCGGCGCCATCGTCATCGGCGACCTGACGCTCAAGCACCGCCCGAGCGTGCACCGCGACGAGTGGCTACCCAATGATGCCGTCGAGACGATGGGGATCGTCGAGCGCCACGGTGCCGATGTGTCGGCGATGATTTCCGCGTCGGACGCCGATTTCGAGCGCTATGTCTGTCACCACCGGCACGCCACGTTGCGCTGGGCGCGCCAGAACCCGGACGCGCCGCAGCGCCAGGCTGTGCTCGAGAAGAGCCAGGCCGACTGGACCTATTATCTGAAGACCGTCCGGCCCTACCTGGGCTGGACGATCTATGTGGGGCACAAGCGGGGCTAGCGACCGGCCTCGGCCGTGGCGTATTCCGGGCTGACGCCGAACAGCTTGCCCTTTTCGGCGATCAGTACGCAGATCAGCACCAGGGTGCCCATGACAGCATAGCCGGCCGCGTTTGGCACCAGGGTGCCGTCAAAGTGCTGGCCGATATAGGTGCCCAGCAGGGCGCCGCCGACGGTCTGGATGAAGCCGAACACCGATGCTGCCGTGCCCGCGACATTGCCGAGCGGCTCCATCGAGAGGGCGTTCATGTTCGAGGCGGCCCAGCCAAAGACGAACTGGATGACCAGCAGCAGCCCGAAAAACACCGGGAAGGGCACCGGTCCCATCAGCGCCAGCGTTACCCAGATCAGGCTCATCGCCAGGTAGACGATGATGGCAAAGTGGCTCAGCCGCCGCATGCCGAAGCGTTTGACCACGCGCGAGTTGATGAACTGGGCGATGGCAATGAAACCGGCCATGGCGGCAAAGGCCACCGGGAAGAACGGTCCCAGGCCATAGAGCTCGACGAAGATCTGCTGGCTGGCCGAGATGAAGCCGAACATGGCACCGAACAGGAACGTCCCGGCCAGGCCATAGGAAATGGCGGGGCGATTGGTGACCACGAGGCGGAAGCCGTCGAGGATGCCCTTGACGCTCAGCGGCCGGCGGAATTCGGGCCGCAGCGTCTCGGGCAGCCTGATGAAGGCCCAGACGCCGATGGCCGATGCGAGGCCGCCCATGAAGAGGAAAATGTGGTGCCAGGGACCCGAAAGCAGGATGACCTGACCGATACCCGGCGCAATGATCGGGATGGCCATGAACACCATGAAGGTCAGGGACATGATCTCGGCCATCTCGCGGCCGGAATAGCGGTCGCGCACTACGGCCGTGGCAATCACGCGCGTCCCCGCGGCCCCCATTCCCTGGGTGAAACGCAGCGCCAGCAGCACCCCGAAGGTCGGCGCATAACTTGCTGCGAAGGCGCAGAAAATGTAGACGACAAGGCCGAAGAACAGCGGCGCGCGGCGGCCGAACCGGTCGGTCAGCGGCCCGAAGGCGAGCTGCGCCAGACCAAAGCCGAGCATATAGGCGCCAACCACCAACTGGCGTTCATTCTCGTTGGCGATACCGAGGGCCTCGCCCATGTAGGGCAGGGCGGGCAGCATGATGTCGATGGCAAGGGCATTGAGGGCCATGAGGCCGGCAACAAGAGCAATGAATTCGACCCGGGATAGCTCCCGCGTCGGCAGAACAGAATTGGGCATTGATAAAACTCGGGGGAGACCGAAGGAAGACCTGAACCATGAACCCCCCGGCTGGCTATTACAAGCCGCCCGAGGGCAATTGTCGTCCGGTCTCTGGTAACGTCGTCAAACCGTCAGCGGCAAGTTGAACGTGCGGGAACTGCGTTCGCGGATTGGCAGGTGGATGGCGGCCGAGCCGAGGCCGAGCAGGATGCCCAGATACCATACGAGGCTGTACGAGTTGGTCGCGTCGTAGACATAGCCGCCGAGCCAGACGCCGACAAACGAGCCGAGCTGGTGACTGAAAAAGGCGACGCCGTAGAGCATGCCCATATAGCGGGCGCCGAAGAACAGGCTGACCAGCCCGGCCGTCAGCGGCACGGTGGAGAGCCAGAGCAGACCCATCACGGCCGCAAAGATATAGGCCGACAGTTCGGTGACCGGGAACAGGACGAAGAGGCCTATGGCGATGGCGCGCGAGAAGTAGATGCTCGCCAGCAGCAGCTGCTTGGGCAGGCGGCTCCCGAGGTACCCCGACAGCAACGATCCCACGACGTTGAAGAGCCCGATCACCGCAATCGACCAGCTGCCGACTTCCGGTGCCAGCCCGCACTGCTGCACCAGGAAGGCGGGCATGTGCACGTTGATGAAGGCGAGGTGGAAGCCGCAGACGAAAAAGCCGATCACCAGCAGCTTGTACGATCCGTGCCCCCAGGCGCGCGACATGGCCTGCATGAAGGGCATGTCGGCCTCGCCGACGGCATTCTCGGTGCGGCCGCGCAGCGCAAAGCTCAGCGGGATCACCAGTGCGAGGATGGCGGCGAGGTAGAGCAGGGCGGTGGCCCAGCCGAAACTGGAGATGAAGGACTGGCCGATGGGGGCGAAGACGAACTGGCCGAAGGACGAGGCCGCGGTGGCGATGCCGAAGATCATGGCGCGCTTTTCCTGCGGCACGTTACGGCCGAAAGCCGCCATGACGATGGAAAAGGACGAGGCCGCGATGCCGACGCCGACGATCACGCCGGCCGAGAGGTTGAGCAGGCTGCCATCGACGGAATAGGCCATCAGCACGAGGCCGACGGCATAGACCACGAGCCCGCCGACGATCACCTTGGCGGTGCCATAGCGGTCGGCCAGCCCGCCGGCGAACGGCTGGGCAATGCCCCAGGCGAGGTTCTGGATCGCCATGGCGAGGCCCCAGGCTTCCCGCGTGGTCTGCAGGTCGGCCGTCATCGGCAGCGTGAACAGACCGAACGTGGTGCGGATGCCATTGGTGACGGCCGCTATGACGCAGCCGGCAATCACCAGAACGATCAATGGTATGGCTATGTTGCGTGACGTGGCGGTTACGATCGACATCGCTACAGGTCCCCCGGGAGTCCCTCCCTACACGCTGTTGGCGGCAGGCGGAAATGCCAAGTATGAATGGCCGCCATCTTGGCTGGTGATGGCTGCAAGGCAACCATGCAGTGCCGTGGTTGCGTTTTCCCCGCGGATGATTAGCTAGAGGGCATTCTGGAAGGACATCCCTTGATCCGACACATTGTCTTTTTCACCGCGCGCGATCCACGCGACCTCGATGCCATCGTCGAGGGTCTGCAACTGCTCGGGACCATTCCGCACAGCAGCTTTTTCGAAGTGTCGCGCAATTCCAAGGTCGATCAGATCGGCAATGACGTCGATGTGGTCGTATATGGCGAGTTCGCGGACGAGGCGGCGCTGGCTGCCTACAAGGCTCACCCGATCTATGCCGAGGCCACGAGACGCGTTCGGCCGCTGCGCGAGTTGCGTCTGGCGGCCGATTTCACGTCAAAGCTGGGCAGGCAGCAGATCAGGCAGTCTGCTTGACCGCAATGCCGCTGTCCTCGAACTGCTTTTGCAGTTCGCCCGCCTGGAACATCTCGGTGACGATATCGGCGCCGCCGACGAACTCGCCCTTGATGTAGAGCTGCGGGATGGTCGGCCAGTTGGCATAGGCCTTGATTCCCTCGCGCAGTTCCTGGCTTTCGAGGACATTGGCGCTGTCGAACTCAACGCCAAGATAGTTCAGGATCTGGACGACGCGGCCCGAGAAACCGCATTGCGGGAAGTCCGGCGAGCCCTTCATGAACAGGAACACGTCGTTGGACTTCACCTTGTCGTCGATGAAGGTGTTGATATCGGTCATCGGATCAGCCTTTCGATTGCCCGGCGTGGGAGGCTCCGGGGCAGTTCAGGACTAGATAGGCCTTCAATCGGGCGCTGTCGAGGCCATCCATCGGCATCAGGCGATGGATTTTTGCAGCCGCCCGGCGATCCAGGGGTGGTCGCGGCAATCGGCGACGGTGCGGTACTCCACCGCCTCCCAACCGGCCCGGCGGGCGCCGTCGATCACCTTTGGCGTGTCGTCGAAGAACAGTGGCTGCTCAGTCTGCGGGCCGATGCGGCGATCGACTTCTGCGAAAAAGCCCGGGTCCGGCTTCATGATGCCGAGCCGCGCTGCGTAGAACATGTCGTCGAACAGCTCGCCCAGCCGCAGCGACTGCCAGAGCCACTGCGCCCGCAAATGCTCCTGATTGGTGGCGATGTAGAGCTTTGCTCCCGTCGCCTTGAGCTGGTGGATCACCTCGATCAGGTCGTCATTGAGGTGGCTGTCATGCTCGAGCCAGTAGGCCACAAGGCGCTGCGTCGGCCCGCGATAACCCAGGCCCGGCAGCGCCCGGTCCAGCGCCTCGACCAGACCCATCTTGCCGACGATCACCTTCTTGATGAAGAGGTCGAAGATGAATTTTGCCCTGAATTCGTGGGGATCAACGCCGAGGTCTGCCAGCAGGTTTTCGTCCCACCGTACCTGCAGTTCGGGGCGCGTGTGATAGCCGTGCACCAGCACGCCATCGACGTCGAACAGCACGGCCCGGGTCACTGCTCCGGGCTCCATTGCGGCGTGCGCATGACCCGGCGGATGCCGACGCCCTCATTCGGGCCGCCCTTGAAACGCGGGATGACATGGAGATGGGCGTGAAAGACGTGCTGTCCGGCGACGGCGCCGACATTCCAGCCCAGCGTGAAACCATCCGGCCTTCGATCAGCAAAGTGATCCTTGGTCTGCCGCAGGATCTCGCCAAAGCCGATCCACTCGTCCCTGGTGAACTCGAACGGCGTTTCGCTGTGGCGGCGCGGAATGATCATCGCAGCGACGGGCACCATCGGGTCGATGCTGCCCAGGACATAGAAATGCGCGCTCTCGAGCACCGGCGTATCAACCAGCAGGTTGTTGCCGAGGCAGAAGCGGCAGTCCGGTACGGCCGCGCTCACTCGGGCGCTTTGGTCTGCAGCGCCAGCGAGTGCAGGACCGTCCCCATGTCGGTGCCGAAGGCGGCGTTGACCATCTGGTGCTGCTGCACGCGGGACTTGCCGCGAAAGGCCTCCGAGATGACGGTGGCTGCGTAGTGGTCGCCGTCACCGGCGAGGTCGCGGATTTCCACCTGGGCATCGGGGAGAGCGGCCTTGATGCGGCGCTCGATTTCGTGGGCGGCCATTGGCATGGGAAACTCCGTGGTCGAGACATTCAGGCAGATATGGCACGCGCGCCCCACCGCCTCAAGGACAGCTCAGGCAAAGGCGCGTTCGGCTTCGGCAATGGCTGAGGCAAGGGCGGGTGCCGCATCGAGCACGGCGCGGCCGTGCACAGGAAACAGGGCCTTAGGCGCCAGGGCGGCAAGTTTCTTGACGCTGGCGAGTGCCTGCGACCGGCTGGCGGTGGCGAAATAGGGGAATGGGAAGGCGAGCCGGAAGACGCCAGTGACGTGCAGACTGCCGACCGAGACCAGCGCGTCGCCGGTAAAGAGGTAGTCGCTTGCCGTCTCCATCCACGAAACGTGGCCGACGGCATGGCCGGGCGTGGCAATGGCACGAAAGCCGGCCACCAGATCACCGTCCTCGACGATGACGTTGGGCCGCGTCTCGGTGGCGATATAGCCGCCCTTGAGCGACATACCGGCCTCCTCGGTAGCAAGCGAGCGGTCGCCGGTCAAAAGGCGTGCGGTGCGGGAAGAGGCGGCGATGTCGATGCCGGGAAACGCCTCGGCCAGCGCGTCGAGCGACCCGACGTGGTCGGCGTGGGCATGGGTGATCAGGATGCGCCGCAGCGGCTTGCCGAGCTGCTGGATCATCTTGCGGATGCCCGGTGCTGATCCGAAGACATTGGTGTCGATGAGGGTCAGGCCGTCCTCGGCCTCGACCAGATGGCAGGAGAACAGGCCGAGGCGCGCGATCTGGTGGACGCGTGGGACAGGGGTGCGAATGGACAAGGACGCTTTTCTCGCAAGGGTTTAGGCAGCGAAGACGTGGGGGCGGCGGGCGCCCGGCACAAGGGGTCAGCCGCGCGGGTCGGCCGGGTCGACGCAGCAGGTGCCGTCCGAACGGGTCGAGAAATTGGCGATGATGAAATTCACCATCGGCCGCGCGTCATCGGCGGCGCTGCGCTCCACGAGGCATTCGAGCGCGTAGTAGCGGCCGCCGTCGATCGCTTCGGCATGGACCACCTTGAGCGGCACGCCAAGCGGCGAATCATCGCTCTCGCCTTCGAAGACCAGTGCCGGCCCGCTCTGGAAGCTGCTGACGCTCTGGGCGGTCAGGCGGAAGCCGGGGAAGTCCGGCGCCCAGGTCCTGACAATGCCATCGACATCGAGCGTCTCGAGAGCGCGCTCGGCCGACCACTCGACGTTGGCGCCATCCTGGATCAGGGCGTCGCACTGCATGACCGCGTCCGGGTGGCGCAAGGTCAGGACGGTGACGTCGCTGCCGTCGTCGACGGCTTCGAAGACATCGGGGTAGATCACGGTGAAGGGGCGCTCGGGCGTCGTGCCCTGCACCACCTGCATGGCGACCTTGTCCTGCGCCAGCACGGGCGGCGTCCCTGCCACAAGCAGCGCCGAAAGGAGCATTGAACCGCGCGCGAAGCCGAACTTTTTCATAACAATTTCCCCGGACTGAACTCAGAGTTCTGGCGGCCAATCATGTCGGCAGGGTGACCGTAGCGCAAAGCGCTGCAGTCGCAACCCTGCGAAGCATGGCCGCTGGGGATTACTCGCCCTTCATATAATCGGGGAACCACGCCTCATGTGCGGCGCGCAACTCGCTCACCGGCACGGGACGGGCCTCGCCCAGCACCAGATCCTTGCCGCCGGTGGTGCCGATCCAGGGGGCGAAGATGCCGGCATAGGGGTAGACTTCCTCGAAGAAGTAATAGAGCTTTTCGCGCCGCATGGTCACCAGATAGCGCCCCTGGTCCTCGCCGAAGAACAGCGGCACCGGATCGCCGCCGTCGAGCTGGTTGACCTTGGCGCCGATCCCCGAGGCCATGGCCATTTCTGCCAGTCCCAGGGCCAGACCGCCGTCGGAGAGGTCGTGCACGGCGGTAGCGAGGCCGTCGCGGATCAGGATGCGGACGAGGTCGCCCACCTTGCGCTCGTGCGCGAGGTCGACGGGCGGCGGCGGACCGTCCTTGCGGCCGAAGATATCGCGCATGTAGGTCGACTGACCCAGATGCGTGCCCCACCAGTCGGGGGCGCCGAACAGCAGGATGGGCTCGCCCTCGGCGGCAAAGCCGATGCGCGCCATCCGGTTCCAGTCGGGAATGAGGCCGACGCCGCCAATGGTCGGGGTCGGCAGGATGCCGCGGCCATTGGTTTCGTTGTAGAGCGAGACATTGCCTGAAACGATGGGGAAGCCGAGCTCGCGGCAGGCCTCGCCGATGCCCTTGATGGCATGCACCAGCTGGCCCATGATTTCGGGCCGCTCGGGATTGCCGAAGTTGAGATTGTCGGTGGCGGCCAGCGGGTCGGCGCCGACGGCGGTCAGGTTGCGCCAGCACTCGGCCACGGCCTGCTTGCCGCCCTCATAGGGATCTGCCTCGCAATAGCGGGGCGTCACATCGGAGGTGAAGGCCAGGGCCTTGGTGGCGTGGCCCTCGACGCGGATGACGCCGGCATCGCCACCCGGCAGCTGCAGCGAATTGCCCTGGATCAGCGTGTCGTACTGCTCGTAGACCCAGCGGCGCGACGCGCCCTGGTGGCCGCCGACAAGGCGCAGCAGCGCATCGGCAATATCCATCTGCGGGATGTCGTCGGCAGCCAGCGGCGCCGGCACGGCGGGGGGCGTCCAGGGACGGTCATATTCGGGCGCCTGGTCGCCGAGATCCTTGATCGGCAGGTTGGCGACTTCCTCGCCCTGCCAGAGCACGCGGAAACGCAGGTCGTCGGTGGTCCGGCCCACGGTGGCGAAATCGAGTTCCCACTTCTCGAAGACGGCGCGGGCTTCCGCTTCCTTTTCGGGATGCAGCACCATGAGCATGCGCTCCTGGCTCTCGCTGAGCATCATCTCGTAGGGCGTCATCGCCTCTTCGCGCACCGGCACCTTGTCGAGGTCGAGCTCGATGCCGAGATCGCCCTTGGCGCCCATCTCTACGGCGGAGGAGGTCAGCCCGGCAGCGCCCATGTCCTGGATGGCAATGACGGCGCCTGTCGCCATCAGTTCGAGACAGGCCTCGAGCAGGCGCTTTTCGGTGAACGGGTCGCCCACCTGCACGGTGGGGCGCTTTTCCTCGATATCGTCGCCGAACTCGGCCGATGCCATGGTGGCGCCGCCGACGCCGTCGCGGCCGGTCTTGGCGCCGAGATAGACCACCGGCAGACCGACGCCCTTGGCCTTGGAATAGAAGATCTTGTCGGTGTCGACGAGGCCTGCGGCGAAGGCGTTGACGAGGATATTGCCGTTATAGCGGGCGTCGAATTCGAGCTCACCGGCGACGGTCGGCACGCCAAAGCTGTTGCCGTAGCCGCCGATACCGGCCACCACGCCAGACACCAGATGCCGGGTCTTTTCGTGCTCGGGGGCGCCGAAGCGCAATGCGTTCATCGCCGCAACGGGACGCGCGCCCATGGTGAAGACGTCGCGCAGAATGCCGCCAACGCCGGTGGCGGCGCCCTGGTAGGGTTCGATGTAGCTGGGGTGGTTGTGCAATTCCATCTTGAAGACGATGGCCTGGCCGTCACCGATATCGACGACGCCGGCATTCTCGCCCGGCCCCTGGATGACCAACTGGCCCGTCGTTGGCAGGGTCTTCAGCCACTTCTTGGAGCTCTTATACGAGCAGTGCTCGTTCCACATCGCCGAGAAGATGCCGAGCTCGGTGAAGGTCGGATTGCGGCCGATGAGTTGCAGGATCTTGCCGTATTCATCCGGCTTCAGGCCGTGGTCGGCGACCAGTTTCGAGGTGATGTCGACGTTGTTGTCGAAGGGCGTGGCAAGGCTCATGGCGGGCACCGATTCCGTTCCGTCGCCCGCCTATATCAAGTCAGGGCAGGGCGCGACACCCGGCATGATGGTGGATGAACGGAATTGTCGTCGCCCCGGCCCTCAGCCGGCCGCGGCCAGGCTGGCATTGTAGAACTCGGCCCGGCCCGTGACCTCCTCGCCGACCCAGTCGGGCAGCTCGATCACCGCCTGGCTGTCGGGCAATTCCACTTCGAGCAGGATCAGGCCGCGATGACGGCCACCGAACTCGTCGACAACCCAGTCGCCACCGGGCAGCTCGAGGTGATGGCGGCGCTTTTCGATCAGCCGGCCGGGGCAGCGGACCAGCAATTCGCGGGCATCGGCAATGGGCACTTCGTATTCGAACTCCGCACGGTCGAGTACGGCGCCACCGGTCTTGATGGTGAGCACGCCTCTGGTTTCGTTGATCGTGCGGACGCGGACGGTAACGCCGCCGGTGTTGGAGAGATAGCCCTGACGCACTGCGTCGGTCTTTTGCACCAGCGGACGCCAGTCGTCGCGGCCGACGAGGAACTTGCGTTCGATCTCGCGGGCCATCAGTCGTTGGTGCTCCGCCACGCATGCAGGCGAGCCCCAATGCTGCTCCGGACGGCCTTGGGACGCTGGATGAAGATGTCCTCGCCCAGGCGGAAGGCCCGCGCCGCCAGCATCTCCTGGCGTTCCGCGGCGTAGCGCTGGACAAAGGCCTGGTCGAGATCGAGGGCGATCTGCTCGGGCGACCGGCGCGCTATCTCTTCGAGCAGTGCCAGGTCGTGATGTCGGCCGAGCGTGGTTGCCAGCAGCTCCGCCTGCTCGATGCGCCGACCGGCCTCGGTATCCAGCGGCGCCCGAAGCAGGCGCAACTGGAAAGTGTGGTACTTGACCGCCTTGCGCCAGTCGTGGAGCGGTTCGGCCTCTGGATGCTTGCGGCAATACTGCATGGCGTCGACGCCCTTGCCGTAGCAGCGGGCAAAGTCCTTGCTCAGCGTCTCCTCATCGATTTCCTCGATCGTCCAGTGTTCGGCGGCGGCCATCTGCTGGCTGATCTCGGAGCGGAAGGTGGCGAGGGCCGCAAACTCGCTTTCAGGATCGATGGCGGCCTCGACGGGTGCCTCGGGTGCCGGCAAGCCGGCCCAGGCGTAGAGCGCCTCGAGCGTCTGGCGCGCCACCCGCGCATCACGCGCCCGCGAAAGTTTCGATGCAGCGTCGCGGATGCTGGCATTGGCGTCGGCATAGGCCGGGAAGTCGCTGCGGACGAGCCGGAACAGGGCACGCAGCTTCTTGCAATGCCGGCGCGCCGCGTGGATGCGGGCGGCTGGTGGATCATCCACTGCGTCGGCCCTGAGGACAGCCTTGGCCATCTGTTCCGACGCAATCCTGAGGAATCCCGAACGCACCGATGCGTCATCGATAGACCAGCGATACCCCATGCGAACGCAACACTCCCGGCAGACTGCGGGGATTTGAACGCCTGAGGCTGTCACAAACAAGCCCGGCGTTCGAAGAGATCAGGCCTGCCGCCGTCGCCCGAGGGCCCGATCGGCCAGAATGACCAGCCCGAAAAGCACGATCAGTGCGATCAGCACGACGAGGCAGTTGAGCGCCACCGCGCCGTAGCCGAGCTTGTCCGCTTCAAGGATCGGATAGGGGTATTCGCCGACCACGGCGCCGCGAAGCATGGCCCACGCGAGCCAGACAAAAATCGGCAGCAGCATCATCGGAATATCGCCAAACCGCAGCTGGCCCTTGGGCTGGAACGCGGCCCACCAGACGACATAGAGGATCGGCGTGACATAGTGCAGCGCGATATCGGCCAGCTTGGCCCAGCCCTGCGGCGCCCATAGTCCGGCGAGCAGGACATGATAGAACATCGCGACCAGGATGATGGCGCCCGTCATCATGCCGCGGGTCACCGGGCGGCGCCACCAGTCCAGCACCGGCCAGCGTACCAGTTCACTCAGATAGATCAGCACCAGCATGAGGTTGGTGAGGATCGTGAAATAGGTGAAAAAGAAGATCACCGCATCGAGCAGGTCGTGACCGGCGGCGAGGCGCAGCGAGAAGGTGATGGCCGCCTGCAGCAGCAGCGCGCCGGCGCCGATTCCCAGCCCGCCGAGTGCCCAGATCGTCGGCAGGGTCATCGGGTCCTCCGCCGTGCCAGTGCGCCATCGAGCCAGATCAGCACGACGCAGAACATGCTGACAGCCAGAAAGATGATGCCGACGCCAATGGCGACGCCGCCATAGCCGAGCTTGTCCGGGTTGAGGATGTCATAGGGGTATTCATGGGCCCAGAGGCCCCGCAGCAGCACCCAGGCGACATAGACGATGCCGGGGACCAGCATCCAGGGCAGGTCGCGCCATTGTAGGCTGCCATGCGGCATGAAGGCCGCCCACCAGACGAGATAGGCAATCGGCGTCACATAGTGCAGCAGCACGGTCGCCAGCAGCAGCGCACCTTCCATCTGCAGATAAGGCGACAGCATGAAGTGGTAGAACAGCATGACCAGCGTGATGAACCCCGCCATGAGCGTCTGCGTCTGCGGGCGCCTGAACCAGCCCAGCCAGGACCAGCCCGTCAGTTCCGACAGATAGACCAGCACCAGTCCAAGGTTGGTAAGATGGGTGAAGTAGGTCCAGTAGTAGACCGTCACGTCCGGCAACGAGCGGGCCACGGGATTGCCGGGCGAGACGCTCATCATGGAGGGGAAGATGACCCAGCCATCGATGACGAGGCCGACGACACCCACGAGCAGCGCTGCCGTGGCAAACAGCCGCCGCAGCCGGCGGTCAGGCAACTTGCTGCAGGAGTGCGGAGAACAGTTCCCGTCCGTCAGTGCCCCCATGGGCGCTTTCAATCAGGTTTTCCGGGTGTGGCATCAGGCCAAGCACGGTCTTTTCGGCGTTGAGCACACCGGCGATATCGTTGATCGAGCCGTTGGGGTTGGTGCCTTCGGCGTAGCGGAAGGCAACCTGGCCGTTGCCTTCGATGGCGGCGAGTGTTTCAGCATCGGCAAAATAGTTGCCGTCATGGTGGGCAACCGGGCAACGGATGATCTGGCCCTTGCTGTAGCCGCGGGTGAAGGCGGTGTCGGCATTGGTCACCTCGAGCTTGACCTCGCGGCAGACGAACTTCAGCGACTGGTTGCGCATCAGCGCGCCCGGCAGCAGGCCGGCCTCGATCAGGATCTGGAAGCCGTTGCAGACGCCCAGGATCTTGACGCCTTTGGCGGCACGCTCGCGCACCTTGTCCATGATCGGGGAGCGCGCGGCGATGGCGCCGCAGCGCAGATAGTCGCCATAGGAAAAGCCGCCGGGAATGACGATCAGGTCGACGTCGGGGATGTCGGCATCCTGGTGCCAGACGATGGCCGGCGCGGTGCCGCCGATCTTGGTCAGGGCCGCGATCATGTCACGGTCGCGGTTGAGACCCGGGAAGACGACGACGGCGGATTTCATCGGCAGATCCTTGGCGGAATGTCTGCCGGACTTGTCGTGAGTCTCGGGGCAAAAAGCAAGGGCGGGATGTGCTCCCGCCCTCTGGTTTCATTCCGCCGGCGCGACGCGCGGCTTGGCGACATAGCCGCGGCTGCCAGGTGTGCCGGGCAGGTGGGCCCATGCCGGCCGTTCGAACAGGAAGCTGCCGAAGCCGGTCTTGCGGATGAGCCAGTAGAGCACCAGCGGCGAGATCAGGGCGCTGAGCATGACGATGATCGAGAGCGCCGAGGTGTCGTCGATCAGGCCGACCTTGAGCAGCACCACGCGGCTGAGCGCCATCGGGATGGAAAAGCTGAGATAGACGACGATCGAATTGGCCCCGAGCCAGCGCAGCCATTCCATGAAGTTGAGCTTGCTGAGCAGCGCGGCGGTGACGCAGAGCGCCAGCGATCCGGCCAGCGCCAGCAGCATGTGCAGCACCGGCAGGCCGGCATAGCCCAGTTCGACATGCACGGGCTTCATCTCGAAGCCGCCATTGAACACCAGGAGGGTGTTGACCAAGGCGTAGACGGCCAGCGCGCCGAGGGCCGGCAGCACATGGGCCTCGGCCCAGGCGACGAACTTGAAGATCCACGGCGCCAGCGCATAGCCGGCAAAGAAGTAGACGAAGTACTCGGCGAACTGGTCGACGACGTAGCTGCCGGTATTGGAGATCGGCAGGATCTGCAGCACTGCCGCAAGGCCGAGCGCCACCCAGTTGTTGACCCGCAGGTCCCAGAGCACCTTGGTCATCAGGCTGAAGACGGCGAGCATGTAGATGAACCACAGGACGCCATAGGGGTCGACGACGGCAAAGGCGATCTGCTGCATCGCGCTCAGCGGGTCGCCGGTGCCCAGGCCGACCTTGAAGACGATCTGCAGCACGGCCCACAGGGCGTAGAAATAGAAGTAGTGCACGATGCGGCGATCGGAGAACTTCAGCCAGTCGCGGGCAATGACCTGGCTCAGGAAGAGCCCGGAGATTAGGAAGAATTCCGGCATGCGGAATGGTGTCGCCCAGCCGATGATCCAGTGCAGGATGCCGGACTGGCCGGTTTCTTCACCCACGCCGTAGGCGGAGTGCATCATCACCACGAGAATGATCGAGAGGCCTTTGGCCGTATCGACCCAAGACAGACGGTTGGCGTTCCCAGACATGGCCGCATACTCCAGGTTTGATGCCTCCTCATACAGGCGAGGACGCATTAACGCTCGTGGAGTCGTTACATAGGCTTAAGCGGTTTGCTTAATGTCTTGGGTTTTATTCACGCGGCCGTGAGCCGCCGATCAGGCGATCGGCAGTTGCGCGGCATTGGCCAGCAGCAGGCCGATGGTGAGGAAGAAAAGGGCGGACAGGGAAAAGGTTCTGATCATTTGAAATCGGCTTGCTGTCGTCTGGGCCGTGGCTTGCTGCCGGCCCGGTTGCGGGTGATCGGTAAGGTGCTTCGCGCTGGCGGGCAATTGCCGCATAGCGCATGGGAGCCTTGCGCCCGCATCGCTGAACGAAGCCTGAATGGCTGTGGTTAACACCGCTATTTTGAGCGCCGTGCTTAACTTATTGCTGCATGGCTACGCCTCGCCCTGGCGGGGCGACGGAGTAGGTCAGAATGGAGCTGGGACGGTGTCGAGCCGGTGGCTCAGACCGGAACCGAAGCGTAGGCGGCGAACAAGAGGCCAAGCGTAAGGAAAAACAGGGCGGAAAGCGAAAACGTCTTCAGCATGATCCGGATACTTTACTGGTACAGCGCGGTTACGCAGCGCGTGCACACTATAGGGTTTGTTTCTTAACGCGTAATTTCCATCGTCTAGTTTCAAATGCACTGCTTCGCCTAGCCCCAATCTGCAGGGCGTGGCGACAAGATGCCGGCTGTTGCAAAACAGATGCAGTGCCGGCAGCTCAGCCGAGAATTTCGATGGAATAGTTCTCGATCACCGTATTGGCGAGCAACTTCTCGCACATGGCCTTGAGGCTGCTCTCGGCCTTGGCCGCATCGGTCTCGTCGAGCACGAGATCGAACACCTTGCCCTGGCGCACCGCGCCAACGCCGGCAAATCCCAGGCTCTTGAGCGAGCCCTGGATGGCCTGACCCTGCGGGTCCAGAACGCCGGCCTTCAATGTGACGGTGACGCGGGCTTTCATCAGCGACCTCGAAAAGAGAAAACGCGGCGCGCAGGCCGCGTTGAGGTCATTGCACGAGTCGCGGGCCGGTGGTCAACGCGTTCTCGGTCTCCACGAGGATGCCGAGGCGCTGCGCCACTTCGCGATAGGCGTCGACGAGGCCGCCAAGGTTCTCGCGGAAGCGGTCCTTGTCGAGCTTGTTGCGGGTCTTGATGTCCCACAGCCGGCAATTGTCGGGCGAGATCTCGTCGGCCAGCACGACACGCATCATGTCGTTCTCGTAAAGCCGGCCGCATTCGATCTTGAAGTCGACCAGCTGGATACCCACGCCCATGAACAGGCCGGTGAGGAAGTCGTTGACGCGGATGGCGAGCGACATGATGTCGTCGAGTTCCTGCGGCGTGGCCCAGCCGAAGGCGGTGATGTGCTCTTCCGAGACCATCGGATCGCCCAGCGCGTCATCCTTGTAGCAGAACTCGATGATCGAGCGGGGCAGCTGCGTGCCGGGCTCGAGTCCCAGCCGCTTGCACAGCGATCCGGCCGCGACATTGCGCACGATGATCTCGAGCGGGATGATCTCGACTTCCTTGATCAGCTGCTCGCGCATGTTCACGCGGCGGATGAAGTAAGTCGGGATGCCCAGGCCGTTGAGCTTGGTGAAGATGAACTCGGAGATGCGGTTGTTCAGCACGCCCTTGCCGTCGATGATCTCGTGGCGCGCGCCGTTTCCTGCGGTGGCATCGTCTTTGAAGTACTGGATCAAGGTGCCCGGCTCGGGGCCCTCGTAGAGGGTCTTGGCCTTGCCGTCATAGATCTTCCGCCGACGGTTCATGAAAATCTGCCGTTCTCTGCCTGGATAAAAGTGGGTGAATTGGGCGCGTTCATGCGCCAGATTATGAGGTGAAAGCAAGTTTTTTCGGGATTTTGCGCTAAACCCCGGCAGGGTCTGCGCATTCGGCCGGATGCAGGCGTGCGGTCGGCGCCGTCGGCGATTGCTGACCAAATGCCGCGCGTCCAGCCGTTGATTTGGACGGTGGCACAGCATATGTCCAAACCATCGAGGGCGCGCTAAGCGCTGGTGAAGACACGCCTCAGGCGCGGAGAGACAGATGTCCGGATTTGACGATCGCAGAAAAGGCCAGGAATCCAAGTTCACCCATGACGCCGAGTTGCGCTTCAAGGCGGAAGCCCGGCGCAACAAGCTGCTGGGCCTGTGGGCCGGCGAGCAGATGGGTCTGTCCGAGGAGCATGCCAAGGAATACGCCGCCGAAGTGGTGGCAGCCGATTTCGAGGAAGCCGGCGACGAGGACGTGTTCCGCAAGGTAGCCGCCGACATCAAGGCCAAGGGCGCCCCGGTCACCGACCAGATGATTCGCGCAAAGATGGTCGAGCTGGTGCAGGTCGCCATCGATCAGGTGCAGTCCGAAGGCTAAGTCGCGGCTTCGGCAACAGTTTTTGACAAAGGGCGGGGCGGTGCTCCGCCCTTTGCCGTTCAGGCGTCGCTACTTGATGGCTTCGATCCTGGACGCTTCCATCACCTTGCCGACCATGTCCCAGGTGACCTTCACCTTTTCGCCGGCCTTGAGATCGGCGACCTTCAGGCTGGGCAGCAGCTTGTAGCTCTTGCCGTCCTGAAGCGTCAGCGTCATCGCCTTGGCATCAATGGATTTGATCATGCCATCCGTGGTGGTGGCGGCAGCCATGGCCAGCGACGAGGCGCCGAACGAGGCAACGAGGACGAGGGGAAGGATGAACTTACGCATCTTCAGTCTCCATTTCGAATGGCCGCCTGTGCGGACCATTCCTGTTGTCGATCGACCAGCTGCCTCGAGTCGCAGGGAGCGTTGAGCTGCCTGCCGGCGCCACCCGACCGACACGGCAAACTATTGCTGCGGCTCGGTCTTTCTCAACTAAACAAGAAATAATCTTGGTAAGGATTGCCGAGCCAAAACCCGCCGCAATCACCGGTTTTCAGCGGCTTATTTCGGGCAGGTTTGTGCCCGGTCGGGGGCGGGCGCGGCCGTAGCCGGCCTGGGCACGGGTTGTCCTTCCGGTCTGGCTGGCTAGTATTTTGCTCGATCAAGGTCGCGCGGGTCGGCAGGTGGCTCGCGGCGAGACAAGCGGGGCAAGCGATATGATTGAGACGCGGCGCGCGGGCGCTTTGGCAGCATGGGTGGCAGCTGCCACCTATATCATCGGTTTTGTCGTGCTCGGGGCGGTACTGGCACCGGCCGGGCTCGGAGCCGAGGGGGCGACGCCGCTGAGCGACCTGGCGGTGCTTGCCGAGAACGCGACCATCTACCAGCTCTGGAACTTCATCATCTACGTGCTCAACGGGCTCGTCCTTGTGGTGCTGGTGTTGGCGCTGCATGGGCAACTGGTCACGAGTGGCGCGCTGCTGCCGCAGGCCGGGGCGGCGTTCGGCCTGATCTGGGCGGGGCTCGTCATCGCCAGCGGCATGGTAGCCAATGTCGGCCTGCGCACGGCGCTCGATGCGATGGGCGGTGACCCGGAGGGTGCCGCGGCGCTCTGGCAGGCGGTCGCCACGGTGCGCAACGGGCTCGGCGGCGGCAACGAGATCGTCGGCGGCGCCTGGGTGCTGCTGGTCAGCCTCGCCGCCTGGCGGGGCGGCGCCATGGGGCGGGCGCTCAGCATGTTCGGCGTGGTGGTCGGCGCCGCGGGGCTGGTCTCGGTCATTCCGCCGATCAGCGAGATTGGGGGAGCGATCTTCGGGCTCGGCATGATCGTCTGGTTCGGCTGGGTCGGCGTGGCCCTGTGGCGGCGCACCAGCGCCGGAGGCGCGACTGCCGCCGGCTAGATGCGCTGCATCAGACGGGTGAACATCAGCAGGCCTTCCGGCCACGGACCGTGACCGGACTCGACGTTGATATGTCCGGCCTCGCCGGCAAAATGCAGTTCCGAGCCCCAGGCGGTCGACATGTCGACGGCCTTGTCGACGCTGGAATAGGGATCGTTGTTCGAGGCGACCAGCAGCGAGGGGAAGGGCAGCGGGTCGCGCGGCACGTTCCGGAAGCTGCGTACCTCGTGCGGCAGGGATTCGAGCAGGTCCTCGTTCTCGAGGTCGGGCGGTGTCACCAGAAAGGCGCCGCGGACCTTGGCATCCTTGAGATGCTGGGCGGCGTGCACGATGGCGGAGACGCCGAGCGAGTGACCGACCAGCACCACCGGGCGCGTCGCCAGCATGATCTGGCGCTGCAGCCGCGCCGACCAGTCGGGCAGCTTGGGGCGGTCCCACTCGTCCTGCTCGACCATCTGGCCGGTGGAAAAGCGCTCGGCCCAGCGCAGCTGCCAGTGGCCCTCGCCGGAACTGCCCAGCCCGGGAACGATCAGGATATCGGCTTCGGAAATCTTCATCAGAGTGCCGGCCCGAACACCCGCTCGAAGATCGCGTCGACATGCTTGAGATGGTAGAAATCGTCGAACATGGCGTCGATATCGGCGGCGCTGAGTCTACCTGAGACGTCCGGATCGGCCTTCAGGTTAGCGGCAAACTGGCCGGTGCGATCGCCGCGGCTTTCCCAGACCTTCATGGCGTTGCGCTGCACGGCGGCGTAGGATTCCTCGCGGCTCATGCCGGCCTGAGTCAGGGCCAGCAGCACGCGCTGGCTGTTGTGCAGGCCGCCGAGCAGGTCGAGATTGCGGCGCATGTTTTCGGGATAGACCAGCAGGTTGTCGATCAGCCCGGTCAGCCGGTTGAGGGCAAAATCCAGCGTCACTGTGGCATCTGGGCCGATCATGCGCTCGACCGACGAGTGCGAGATATCGCGCTCATGCCAGAGGGCGACGTTTTCCAGCGCCGGGGTGACCATGCCACGCACCAGCCGGGCGAGGCCGGTCAGGTTCTCGCTCAGGACCGGGTTGCGCTTGTGCGGCATGGCCGACGAGCCCTTCTGGCCGGGCGAGAAGAACTCTTCGGCCTCCAGCACTTCGGTGCGCTGCAGGTGGCGGATTTCGGTGGCGAGGCGCTCGATCGAGGATGCGATGACGCCCAGCGTGGCAAAATACATGGCGTGCCGGTCGCGCGGGATCACCTGGGTGGAGACCGGCTCGGGGGCAAGCCCGAGTTTCTCGGCCACATAGGTTTCCACCGACGGGTGGATATTGGCGAACGTGCCGATGGCGCCGGAAATGGCACAGGTGGCGATTTCGGCGCGGGCATGCACCAGCCGGGCCCTGGCGCGCGAAAACTCGGCATAGGCCTCCGCCAGCTTGATGCCGAAGGTCGTCGGCTCGGCATGGATGCCGTGGCTACGGCCAATGGTGATGGTGTACTTGTGCTCCTTGGCGCGCTTCATCAGCGCCGCCAGCAGCCGGTCGAGGTCGGCGAGCAGCAGGTCCGAGGCCCGCGCCAGCTGCACCGCAAGCGAGGTGTCCAGCACGTCCGAGCTGGTCATGCCCTGGTGCAGGAAGCGGGCTTCCGGCCCGACGATCTCGGACACGTGCGTCAGGAAGGCGATGACGTCGTGCTTGGTGGTGCGCTCGATCTCGTCGATGCGGTCGATATCGAAATTGTAGTGGCTGTCCGCACCCTTGCGCGCCGTCATCACGTCCCAGATCTTCTGCGCCGCCTCGGGCGGTACAACGCCCAGTTCGGCCAGCTTGGTGGTGGCATGAGCCTCGATCTCGAACCAGATCGAGAACCGGGTCTCGGGCGACCAGATGGCAACCATTTCGGGGCGGGAGTAACGCGGAATCATGGGCTTAGGCTCGGATCTTGAGAAACTGAGTCGGGCTCAGACGTGAATGGTCAGGGCGCCGTTACGGATGGCGGTGATGCGCGGCCCATAGGTCGCGGGATCATTGCCGGCAAAGATGGCGGTGCCGGCAACAAAGACATTGGCGCCGGCGGCGGCGAGCTTGCCGGCATTGTCGGCGGAGACGCCGCCATCGACTTCGATATCGATGGCGCGGCCGGCCACCAGGTCGCGGACCTGCCGCAGCTTGGTGTAGCTCTCCTCGATGAAGCTCTGGCCGCCAAAGCCGGGATTGACGCTCATCACGAGGATCAGATCGACATCGGTGATGACGTGGGCGATGGCCGATACCGGTGTCGCCGGATTGATCACCACTCCCGCCTTCTTGCCCTCGGCGCGGATCGCCTGCAGCGAGCGGTGCAGATGCGGTCCGGCCTCGGCATGTACCGAGATGATATCGGCGCCGGCCTTGGCAAAGGCGCCGATGTAGGAATCGACGGGCGAAATCATCAGGTGGCAGTCGAGCGGCTTGCTGGTTACCCGGCGCGCCGCTGCGACGATCTGGGGACCCAGGCTGATATTGGGGACGAAGTGGCCGTCCATCACATCGACATGAATATAGTCGGCGCCGGCTGCGTCGATGGCGCGGATTTCCTCGCCCAACCGGCCAAAGTCGGCCGAGAGGATCGACGGCGCGATGCGAACGGGACGGCTGGTCATCGGCTGGCTCCTCGGGCGTCACAGGACGAGGTTGCTATAGGACTGGCAGCCGCAGGGGGCAAGGGCAGGGGCGTCCGACGGGTTGCGCCATTGGCGAATTTGCCGGCAAATCCGTGTGGCCGACGCAGTCAGGGGCACAATACAGGCAGATGACGTCGCAATTGCGGATCAGAACCGGCATTCCCGACGAGATCGATGGCGAGAGCATCGCCTTCGCCAATGTCTTCGAGCGCCCGGAGCGGCACGGGCATCTCAGCGTCCTCCTCGTCTTCAAGGAGACCCAGACCGTGTTGGCTCCCGGCGATACCTTTTCGATCGCCGCCAGCCAGTTCCGCCTCGCGGGGATCGAGCCGCATCCTCGCGGCTATGTCGTGGTGCTCGACCGTCTCGCCCCGGCGCCGGTGCCGCCACCGGCCGGACCGATCAGCGTGCCGGTCCCGATTCCGGCCATCGGAACCTTGAAACTGGCAGAGATGCTCAAGGCGATGTCGCCGGAGCTGCTGGCCGCCCTGGGCGGCGGCAGCGCTGGCATCACCAACTGGTCCACGCAGACCAGCAGCAGCATGTCGCGCGAATGGAACGGCGGCGAGATCGGCCCGGTAACCACACATCGCCATGTCGCGGCCTTCACCCCGGAGGCGGTTGGCATCGAGGCATCCGTGACGGTCACCGACATACGCTACGATCCGTCCGAGATTGCGCGGCAGGAGATCAGCGCCCATTGGCGGGCAGGCGACCGCCGTGCCCACATCTTCCTGCGGGCCGAAGGCATCGCACCGATGACGGGCCTCTACGCCGGGCCGGAAGATGCGGCCGTCGTCGACCTGATCGTGGCAGCCATCGGGAAGGCTGCAAGCTGATCCGCGCCCTTCACAAGCAGGCGAGCGTTTGATCTGCCGCATTGCTTTGCCGCCTCGAGGGGGTATGAAGGCACGCATTCGGAGGCGTCATGCTCGGTTTTTCATTTCTCGCAGTGTTCGGGGCAGGGGTCCTCAGTTTCCTCAGCCCGTGCGTGCTGCCGCTGGTGCCCCCCTATCTGACCTATATGAGCGGCTCGAGCTTCGACCAGTTGCGCGCCGACGGCGCCACGGCGGGCGTCGTCTGGCAGAAAAGCGTCTTCACCTCGCTGTTCTTCGTGCTCGGCTTTTCACTGGTGTTCATCACCTTCGGCGCCACTGCCACGGCCTTCGGCCAGGTGTTTCGTGCCGCCCTGCCGGTGATCACGCCGATTGCCGGGCTCTTTATCATCGCCATGGGGCTGCATTTCCTCGGAGTGTACCGCATCGGCCTGCTCGACCGGCAGATGCGCCACCAGGGTCCCGGCGTGGCCAGCGGGCCGCTCGGCGGCTTCCTGCTGGGGCTGGCCTTTGCCGTCGGCTGGACGCCCTGCATCGGTCCGGTGCTGGCCGCCATCCTCTCGGTCGCCGCCACCCAGGACACCGCCTATGAAGGCGCGGCGCTGCTCGGCGTCTATTCGCTGGGTCTGGGCGTGCCGTTCGTCCTCGCCGGCGTCGCCATCGGACCGTTCCTGACCTTCTTTTCCAGCTTTCGCAAACATCTGGGGACTATCGAGAAGGTCATGGGCGCCTTGCTGGTGCTGACCGGGCTGCTGTTTGTCACCGGCCAGTTCACCCGCATCGCCTACTGGTTCCAGGAAACCTTCCCGATCCTGCAGACGATCGGCTGATGTCAGGCGTCCATTAACCGTCCCACCGGAAAACTTCCCCATCGACCTCTGATCACGGCATCGTCAACGCCGTCTTCACCCGCGCCCGACAGGATGCAGCCAAGTACTCTTGAAGATTTCGATCGCTTCAAGGCGTCCTTGATCTGGGAAGGAATGCCGAATGACAGTCAGTGCAGCATCGTCCGACCAGGTGCCGCTCGTTGACGGTGCACCGGCCGCAGTACGTGCCGGCTCTCCGGCCATTGCCACCCGCGTCAGTCATCGGCTCGAGGACGTCGAGGCGGTTTGGCGGCGCCTGGAGTCAGGGGGCGTCAAGTCACCCGGGCAGAGCTTCGATTTCATCTCCCTGTGGATCAGGACCCACAACATTCCCGAGGCCGATCAGGTCTATGTCGTTGCCGAAACTGCCGGGGTGCCGGTGGCCCTGCTGGCGCTGCAGCGTCGCTCGAGCAAGGGCATCCGCAGTCTCGGGTGGTTCCCTGGCGCTCATGTGGGCTGCAATGCGCCACTGGTCGACCGGGCCCGGCTGGCCGCCCTGACGCCGGCCGAGCGTCACCAGCTCTGGCAGATCATGCTTGCGGGCGTTCCTGACGTCGATATCGTCCATCTCAAGGCAGTGCCGGAGCTGCACCATGAGGGCGTCGATCTGTTTGCCGAACTGGGGACCTCGATGGTCACCGATATGCTCTACCGGGCAAAGTTCTCGAGCTGGGAGGAAGCCAACAGCACCCAGCGCAGCAAGTCGCGCCGCAAGCACGACCGGCAGCAGGGCGAAAAGCTCGCGGCCATGGGCGAGGTCAGCTTCGAGGAGCTGCCGGGCTCGCCCGAACTGCTGGACATTCTCTTCCGCCAGCGCGCCGCGCGGTTCGTCGAAATGGGCGTTGCCGATCCCTTCTGCGACAAGGCCGTGCGCGATTTCTACGATGCCACCGTGGAACCCGGGTCGGGCGTCGATGTGCGTCTGCACGCGCTCCGTCTCGACGGCGAGGTCGTGGCGCTGCGCTACAACATCGCGCACGGGGACCGGCTTTTCTGCCTGATCTCCTCGATGAGCACCGAGCCGTCGCTGCAGCCGGGCTCGCCGGGCAAGCAGTGTCTGCTGCGGGTCATGCAGACGGTCTTTGACGCCGGTGCGCGGGTCTTCGACATGGGCGCCGGCTTCACCGACGAAAAGCGCCACTGGTGCAACGTGCAGATCCCGGTGCGCGAGCACTACATGGCACTGACGCTGCTCGGCCGCATCGCCGTCGGCGTCGACCGCACCTGGCAGGCCACCCGCAAGCGCATCAAGGACAACAGGCAGCTGCTCGGCCTGATCAAGTCGCTGCGCTCGAAGCTGCAGAAGGCCAGTACCGCACCCGCCGGCAGCAAGCCGGACACCGAAGACTGACATAGGCGGGCCATTGCGCTTGCCATGGGAAGCGCGACTCAAGCTACGGTGCCCTCCAGTGCAGACTTCGGCAGAGGTAGCTGATCGTGAATGCTTGGAACGAGGGCTACGTATCCGAACTCGACTACACGCCTGGCTACTACCATGAGCTCAACCCGTCGCGGCTGAAACTGGGGTTCGCGTTGGCTGGCCTCGTCGCGCCAGACGTCAAGACGGCCGTCGAACTGGGCTTTGGCCAGGGCATGAGCGTGCTGCTGCATCGGGCCGGTTCGGGGGTCGAGTGGTACGGAAATGATTTCATCCCGGCTCAGACGAGCTTTGCCAACCAGCTGGCGGGCGAGGCCGGGCTGCCGGTTACGCTCAGCGACGAGGCATTTGCCGAATTCTGCCAGAGGACCGATCTGCCCGATTTCGACTTCATCGGCCTGCACGGTATCTGGAGCTGGGTCAGCCAGGCCAACCGCGACATCATTGTCGATTTCCTGCGGCGCAAGCTGAAGGTGGGCGGCGTTGTCTACGCCAGCTACAATGCCATGCCGGGCTGGGGCGCGTCGGCGCCTTTGCGCCATCTTCTGGCACAGCACGATGCGCGGCTGGGAGCGCCGGGCGTGCCCATGACCGAGCGCGTCGACCGGGCGATGACGTTCGTCACCAAGGTGCTCGACGCTGATCCGCTCTTCAGCCTCATTTCTCCGGCGGTGCGAGAGCGCTTCAAGCTGTTTTCCGAGCAGAAGCGGCAATATCTGGCGCACGAGTTCTTCAACAAGGACTGGCACACGCAGTATTTCAGCCAGATGGCCGAGGCGCTGGCCCCCGCCAAGCTGGACTTTGCCTGCTCGGCCAACCTTGCCGATGGCGTCGACTCGCTCAACCTGACCGAAACGCACCGTGCGCTGCTCGACGACATCGAGGATCCGCTGCTGCGCGAGACCGTGCGCGATTGCATGACCAACACCAATTTCCGCAAGGACTACTGGGTGAAAGGCGCGCGGCGGCTGAACGATCACGAGCATGGTATTGCCGTGCGCAATCTCGAGGTGGTTCTGCAGATGCCGCGCGACGACGTGCCGATGAAGATCAAGGGCGCGCTGGGCGAAGCTGATCTGCAGCCGGAGATCTATGCCCCGATCCTCGACGTATTGTCCGACCACCAGCCGCATGCGATCGGTCAGATCAAGGAAGCGCTCCCTGCCGTGAGCTTTGCCAATGTGCTGCAGGCGATGATGGTGTTCTGCAGCCTGGGTGCCCTGGCCGTCGCCGTCAAACCGACGGCGGAAACGCGCGCCTCGTCGCAGCGGCTCAACCTGGCCATCTGCCGCCGTGCCCGTGCCAAGGTGGACCTCGGTTTCCTGTCGTCGCCCGTCACCGGAGGAGGGCTGTCGATCAGCCGCTTCCAGATGATCTTCCTGCTGGCGCGCGCCGAAGGGCACAAGACCCCCGGGGACTGGGCCGCCTATGCCTGGGAGATCCTGCTGAGCCAGAACCAGCGCCTCATCAAGGATGGCGTGGCGGTGGACAGCGAAAAGGAAAACATCGCGCTTCTGGTGGAACTGGCAGAGCTGTTTGCGGCGACGCGACTGCCCATGCTGGTGGCCCTGGAGGCCACGCCGGCCTAGGTTCTGTACCCATAAAGGGGATTCCCTTTGAGTACGAAGGCTGATTCAACCTCCTGAATGGAGGTGGCGATGGCTCGATTTGATCTCAGCGATGCGGAGTGGCGGATCATTCTGCCCCTCCTGCCCAACAAGCCGCGCGGAGTGCCGCGCACCGATGACCGACGGGTGATCAACGCCATCTTCTATGTGCTGCGCACCGGCTCGCCCTGGCGCGACCTGCCGGAGCGCTACGGCCCCTATACGACCGCCTATAACCGGTACAACCGGTGGGCCAAGGCCGGGGTGTGGCTCGGGATATTCGAAGCCCTCGCCGAGCGCTCGCCGCAGTCGATGGCGCTGATCGACAGTTCGATCATCCGGGCACACCAGCACGCCGCGGGCGGAAAAAAGGGGGCCCGGATCACGCCATCGGTCGGTCTCGTGGAGGACTGAGCACCAAAATCAATGCCGTGGTCGATGGGACCGGCCTGCCGATCCGCATCATGCTCACTCCCGGCCAAGCCTCCGACAAGCAGGCCGCCGCCGTCCTCATCGAGAGCCTTACACGCACCCGCGACCTTGTTGCCGACCGCGGCTATGACGCTCGCGTCCTCATCGACCTGGCTGCGGCACGGGGAGCCCGTGCCCACATCCCCACACAGAAAGACCGCAGGGTCCAGCGCAGCATTGACCGGGGCCTCTATCGCGAACGCAATCTGGTCGAGCGCTTCTTCTGCAAACTCAAACACTTCCGTCGCGTCGCCACACGATTCGACAAGCTCGCCCGCAACTTCCTCGCCAGCGTTCTGCTCGCCTCAATCCCACTCTGGACCAGAAGTTATGAGTCCAAGACCTAGATCAGTTTCAGGCCCTTCAGCGACACGTGCCCGGACTTGCCGATGATCACATGGTCATGCAGCGAGATGCCCATCGGCTTGGCGATGTCATTGATCTGGCGGGTCATCTGCACGTCGGCCGAGGACGGGGTCGGGTCGCCGGAGGGGTGATTGTGCACCAGGATCAGCGCCGTCGCCGAATGCTCCAGCGCCCGCTTGATGACCTCGCGCGGGTAGACCGGGGTGTGATCGACGGTGCCGGTCTGCTGTACCTCGTCGGCAATCAGCCGGTTGCGCTTGTCGAGAAACAGCACCCGGAACTGCTCGACATCCTCGAACGCCATGGCAGCGCGGCAATAGTCGATCAGTGAGGTCCAGGATCCGAGGATCGGCTGGTCGGTGATCTTGTCGCGGGCGAAGCGCTGTGCCGCCGCCTGGATGATCTTGAGATTGGTGGCCGACACGAGCCCCAGCCCCTTGACCTTGTCGAGCCGCTCGGGCGTAGCCGAAAACACCCCGGAAAACGAACCGAACGTGCTGATCAGCTCCTTGGCGAGTGGCTTGGTGTCCTTGCGGGGGATGACGATCTGCAGGATGAGTTCGAGCAGTTCGTAATCTTCGATGTGCTGTGCCCCCAGCTGCAGGAAGCGCTGCCGGGCGCGTTGGCGATGCCCGAGATAATGTGGCGCGCCCGCCTCAGCCAAACCATCGCCTGCTGGTTCGGCCGGCTTGCGCATCGCTACCGGCGGGCGTCGAGCGGGTTGAACAGTCCCTTGGGCGAGAGCGTGAAGATCTCGTTGCCGGTCTCGGTGATACCGATCGAGTGCTCGCACTGCGCCGACAGCGTGCGGTCGCGGGTCACCGCGGTCCAGCCGTCCGACAGGATTTTCACATGCGGCCGCCCCAGATTGATCATCGGCTCGATGGTGAAGATCATGCCGGGCTTGATCGGCACGCCGGTGCCGGGCACGCCGAAATGCATGATGTTGGGCTCGTCGTGGAAGAGCTGGCCGACGCCGTGGCCGACAAAGTCGCGCACCACGCTGGTGCGCTCGGCCTCGGCATGCTGCTGGATGGCGGCGCCGATATCGCCGGTGGTATTGCCCGGCTTGGCCGCCGCGATGCCGAGCGCCAGGCACTCATAGGTGACTTCGATCAGCCGCTCGGATTTGCGCGAGATTTCGCCCACCGGGTACATGCGCGACGAGTCGCCATACCAGCCGTCAACGATCAATGTCAGGTCAATGTTGACGATGTCGCCCTCGCGCAGCGCCCGCTCCTCGGGAATGCCGTGGCAGACCACGTGGTTGATCGAAGTGCAGACCGAATGGCGGTAGCCCTTGTAGAACAGGGTCGCCGGTATGGCGTTGTTGTCGCGGGCGAATTCATAGGCGAGCCGGTCGAGCGCCGCAGTGGTGACGCCCGGCTGCACGGCATCGACCAGCAGGTCGAGCGCCTCGGCTGTCAGCTTGCCCGCCTTGCGCATGCCGGCAAAACCGGCCTCGCCATGGATGGGGATCACGCCAGCGGTGCGCCGGTGCTTGCTCTCGGCATCGACAAAGGTCGTCATAGGCTCTCCGATCATTGCCGCAAAGGTAGTGCGCCTCGCGCCGGAATGGAAGAGTTTTGGCGCGCCGGGCAGGGCAGGCAGCTGTGGCAAACATGGCGGTTTGCTTGACCTTTGCCACGCGGGCGGGCATTGCATTGGCCCCGTAAGAGCCGTGCCGAGCCATGTCCACTACTGATGCCATCACTGCAGGCCTGATCGTCATCGGCGACGAGATCCTTTCCGGTCGCACCAAGGACGTCAATATCGGCGCCACTGCCGACTTCTGCACGGACCTGGGCATTGAGCTGCGCGAAGTGCGCGTCGTCTCCGACGTCACCGAGGCCATCGTCGAGGCGGTCAACACGCTGCGCGCCCGCTACACTTACGTCTTCACCACCGGCGGCATCGGCCCGACCCATGACGACATCACCGCCGATGCGGTGGCGACCGCCTTTGGCGTCGCCCTGCCATATCATCCCGAAGCGCGGGCCATGCTCGAGGCGCGCTGGACGGCCAGCGGCACAGAAATCAACGAAGCGCGGCTGCGCATGGCGCGGGTGCCCGAGGGCGGCACGCTGATCGTCAACTCGGTCAGCGCGGCGCCCGGCTTCCGCATCGGCAATGTGCATGTCATGGCCGGCGTCCCCAAGATCATGAAGGCGATGCTCGAGGCCATCGCGCCGACGCTGCAGGGCGGCCGCAAGGTGTCGTCGGTCAGCATTCTCTGCCGGGTCGGCGAGGGCAGCATCGGCGGCCCGTTCGGCCGCCTGCAGGAAGAGTTTCCCGACGTCAGGATGGGCAGCTACCCGCAGATGGGCGGCACCAGCGTGATGACCGAACTGGTGCTGCGCGCCGCCGACGAAATCCGGCTTGCCGAAGCGGCCGCCAGGGTCCGCGACATGGTGGCCGCCGCTCACGCCGCCGCCGGCCTGCCGCCCCCCGAAGATCCCTACTGAGACCGGCGCCTGCTGCCCGGCGCGCCAAGGAGAACCTTGTGAACCAGTCCGCTCAAAAATCGTTTCCCGTCACCTGGGACCAGTTCCACCGCGACAGCCGCGCGCTGGCCTGGCGCCTGCAGGCCCTGGGGCCGTTCGATGCGCTCGTCGCCATCACCCGCGGCGGCCTCGTGCCGGCCGCCATCGTGGCGCGCGAGCTCAATATCCGCGTCGTCGAATGCGTCGCGGTCAAGAGCTACGACCACCAGAACCAGGGTGGCGTCAAAGTGCTCAAGGCCATCACGCCGGAGCTGCTCGACAAGGCGAGGGATGGCGGCAAGCTGCTGATCGTCGACGATCTGGTCGATACCGGCGCCACCGCCCGCATCGTCCGCGACATGCTGCCGGGCGCGCATTTCGCCACCGTCTATGCCAAGCCCAAGGGTCGCGAAATGGTCGACACCTTCATCACCGAAGTCAGCCAGGACACCTGGATCTTCTTCCCCTGGGACCTCGACGTCGCCTACGTCCCCCCCATCTCCGGCGGCACCGACTGAGGGGTTCTGTACGATCCTCAGGATGAGGTCCCTGGAACATTCGCGCCTCCCCACCGCCTTCTCGGCCACCCTCACCTATGCGGGGAGGGTCGGGGAGGGGGTTTGGGAACCCCCGCTCGTGCTGGTTCCCTTACCCTTGACCTCTCCCCGAAAGGGGGAGGGTGACGACTGAAAATCCACTCACCAGTTCTCATCGAACAGGGTCCTCGCGCGTCCTCTCCTCCACCGCCGAGGGCGCTATCGCGTCTGTCGATGGAGACCCCTCCCTCCCTTCTCCCCTTGCGGGAGAAGGTGCCCGAAGGGCGGATGAGGGGTTCTGGCAAGGCCACAGCTCCTCACGTCGTCTGGAGCCGCGACGCCACCACGTGTTGCCTACCCCTCATCCGGCGCTGCGCGCCACCTTCTCCCGCAAGGGGAGAAGGAATCAGGGAGATCGATGTGTCCTGCCCACGGTATCTCAGCCCGTCCACCCTCCCCCTTGCGGGGAGGGTTGGGGAGGGGGTTTGAGAGCCCCGCTCGTGCCGCTCCCCCCACCCTTGATCCCTCCCCGCAAAGGGGGCGGGTGACGACTGCAGGCATCCACTTACCCATCTCCAGCGCCACCCTCTCTCGCCCTCATGGTGAGCCTGTCGAACCACGAGGGGGGAGCCACCAAACCTCTCCAAAATCTCTGCCATCTGCCATTCACCCTGCAGCCAATCCGTTCAGACAACTGACAGACTTATCCCCGCGCTCTCCCACCGCGTTACACTTCCCCATCGCCGCCCCGAAACGCGAGATCATGACGAGTGATTGGGGCAGCGAGGCCGGGTGGTCCGGATGTCGGTCCGGATCAGGCCAAGCCGGGGAGGGTGTGCAGGCCCAGGTGTCCTGCCGCCTTAATTTGTTGCCGCGGGCGGACGTCTGTCGTGTTCGCTCAAAGGGGTCGGACTGGAGAAACGCGAAGAGCGTGGTCCGGTCGAGACGGCGATCCTGCGGCGGAGGGGCGATCCGCAAATGCCCTGATCCTTTCCGGTGAACGCCGAAAATCCCGGTGGCAACGGCGAGGCCTGGCCTCGGCCGGAGGACTTCTGGTTCTCCGGCACACGCAACATCGACGGGCCAGACCTCGCCGTTGTTCGCGACTGCATCACAACCGGAGGCGGTGACGCCGGCCGGGGTCTTGGTGTGCCCTGTGGGTCAGGGATTGCAGGGTTTGTCTTTTTGCTCAGTCTATGGGACACGGCAGGCCGTGCGGGCGTGATGGAATGGTAGACATACGGGACTTAAAATCCCGAGGGTGTACACCCGTGCGGGTTCGAGTCCCGCCGCCCGCACCACGCTCAGGCCGCCGAGGAGGCTGCCTTGTCGGCACCAGGCGGCAGCATGGCTGCGGCCATGGGGCGGCTGAAATAGTAGCCCTGGAACAGGGTGGCGCCGAGCGCGCGCACGGCATTGACCTGCTCGAGCGTTTCGGTGCCCTCCACCACACAGGACACACCCAGATTCTGGCAGAGGTCGATCGTCGTCTTGACGATGGCGCGGCTGGCCCGGTTGGTAGCAATGTCGGTGATGAAGCTGCGGTCGATCTTGATGCGGTCGAGCGGCAGCAGGTGCACGCGCGACAGGCTCGAGTGGCCGGTGCCGAAATCGTCGAGCGAGATGCGCGAGCCGTGCGCCAGCAGCAGCAGCAGCGCTTCGATGGCTTCGCCGATGTCGCGCATCACCGCCGATTCGGTGATCTCGAAGTCGACGCGACAAGGCTTGAGCGGGTGGGCAGAGAGGATGCTCGACAGCATGCGCATGGCGTCGGTCGAGGCCAGGTCATGCACGGACAGATTGACGCGCTGATTGTCGGGCAGTCTTTCCGTCAGATCGAGGGCGTGACGCACCATGCAGCGCGTGATTGCCGGCTCCAGGCCGAGCCGCTCGGCGATGGGAATGAAGGTTCCGGGCGAGACGTCGCCCAGTTCGGGGCTCTGCCAGCGGGCCAGCGCCTCGTAGCCGATGGTGGCGCCCGTCCCGGCGTCGACGATCGGCTGGAACACTGCCGAGATCTCGCGCTCCAGATCGGCCTTCAGCAAGGTCCGCTCGGTCCGTCGCACCTTCTGGATGCTCTCTTCATGCTCGGCGGAGAAGAAGACCGCACGTCCCTTGCGCTTGTGCTTGGCCTCGTAGACGGCGTAGTCGGCGCGATCGAGCACGGAATCGGCGGTATCGCCGGGCAGGATGGCGGCGACGCCGAGCGAACCGCCGAGGCGCGAGATGGTGGTGCCGAGATGGAACGGGGACTGGAAGAGCTTGAGGATCGCGGCCGTATCGGCCGTCAGCATGGTGGCGCCGACGTCGCCTCTGTAGAGCAGGCCGAATTCGTCGCCGCCGATACGGGCCACGACCGTGCCGGCCGGGCGTCCGCTGGCGAGGCGTCGCGCTACTTCAACCAGCACCCGATCCCCGGCGCCGTGGCCAAAGGCGTCGTTTATCCCCTTGAACCCGTCGAGATCCAGAATCGCAACCGCACCGCCCGCCTGGGTGGCGACCATGTCGGAGAGCGCGCGCATGAACTGGCGGCGATTGGGGAGTTCGGTGAGGAAGTCGGCATTGGCGAGGCGGGCGTTCGCCTCGGACATCACCTGCGTCTCCCATTGCGCCATTTCGCCGGCGACGCGGGCGCCGATCTCGCGTTCGATCACCCCCCTGAGGAAGCTCGACAGACCGATGCAGGTGACGCCCGTCGCAATGGTGATGAAGACATAGGGCCCCAGGCTCCCCGGGGCCCGCAACCAGACGACAAACAGCATGGCGGCAAGTGCCGCCAGCACGCTGACCACGGCCGAGCGCTGGCTGACAGCCGACAGGGCGAAAGCGACCGCCAGCAGGGGGAAATAGACCAGTTTGGCAGGCTCGTAGTGCACGAACTGATAGCCGAGCACATTGAGCAGCATCAGCAGATGCACGCAGCCATTCAGCAATTCGATGCGGATGACGGACAGGATCCGGCCGGCAACCATGCGCCAGACTACAAAGGCGCAGATGGCAGTAATCGCCGACAGGCCTGCCAGGACAACCAGGCCCCACCCGCTCTCGTCCGGGAAATGTGCTGCAGTGACAAAGGCATAATAGGCCATCGTCGTCAGCATGAAAGCGCGGTGCAGCGGTCGATAGGCGTTGACGACGTGAGCCGAGACAGACGTATCGAGCTGGCTTGTGGGGCCAGCGTTGCGTTGTTCTTGGGACGGCATCCGATCGTCCATATCCAGCGCCTCCTGGTGCCTGATTTTTCTTGTTATGGGCAAACCCCGGAAAGAACAGTTAACGCAAAGACTTGAAGTCTTCCGGAGGCGTCCCGCTGATATATACTGGGTGATATTTCGAGTGTCGAAGAGGAGATCAGGTTGCTCATCAAACGAGAGGTGCTGGAAGCCATCAAGCGGGGCGAGATCACGGTGCAGTTCCGGCGCTGGAAGCGGGCGACCGTGCGTCCCGGCGGCACGCTCAAGACCAAGGTCGGGGTGCTCTCGATCGGACGGATGGATCCCATCAGCGTCGATGCCGTTACCGAGTTTGACTGCCGCAAGGCGGGCTTTGCGGACAAGGCGGACTTCGTCCGCTGGCTCGCGACGATGAAGGATGGTGAGCTGTGCCGGATCGAAATAAGCTATCTCGGCGAGGCGGCGACCTAGCGAGGAGACGTCAGGTGCAGCGGGCTATTCAGCTGACCATGCTGGCGCTGCTGGTCGGCGTCGCCATTGTGTATTTCGCCATGCCGGCGCGGGCTGCCGAAACCTGCCGCAGCTGGACAGCAGAAATGCAGGAGGACGAGGGCGGTCCGGCGCTGCTGGCGTCACTGCTGGTGCGGGACGGTGTGGGCGGCAATCCGGCCCGGACCTACTCGCTGCAGGGATCGGCGCAGGCGCTCGCCACTTTGGTCGGGCAATGGGTACTGTTGATCCCGGGGGCCGGAACCTTGCTCGAGGGGGAGCGTTCCTTTCCCATCTCAACCCCTGGAGACGATGATGCACAAGGATGAAGTCAAAGGCGCTGCCAAGGAAGCCCGCGGCAACGTGAAAGACGCAGTCGGCAAGGCGACCGGCGACGACAAGCTGCGCGCCGACGGCAAGGCCGACAAGGCGGAAGGCAAGGTGCAGAAGGGTGTCGGTCAGGCCAAGGACGCCGTCCGCGACGCCCTCAAGGACTAAGTGTCCCCGAACACCTGCTGTTGAAGGCCGCCCATCGGGCGGCCTTTGTCGTTTCGGCGGTACGGTCTAGTCTCCGGCCAACAGGAGTGAACCGATGCTTGCCAATGGTCTGACTGGGCTCGTCGCCCTGATTCACGTCTACATTCTCGTGCTGGAGATGTTTCTGTGGACCACGCCGCGCGGCCGGAAGGCGTTCGGCACCAGCGCCGAGTTTGTGCGGAGGCCTCGAGAGTCCTCGCCGCCAACCAGGGCCTCTATAACGGCTTCCTGGCGGCCGGCCTGATCTGGGGCATCTGGCTCGGCGCGGCCGGCGATCCGGTCAAGACCTTCTTCCTGCTCTGCGTGGCAGTTGCCGGTGTCTACGGCGCTGCGACGGTCGGACGACGAATCCTCTTCATCCAGACGGTGCCCGCCCTGGCCGCGTTGCTCGCCGTGTGGCTGACCTGAGCTATACTCGGGGGATAGTTAAAATGCGCCGTATCGTTCGAATTGAGCCGGGGAAGTCAGTATCGTAAAAGACTCACAGTGAGGATCCCGGGGCGGGCGAGACTTAGGATGGCATCGCGCCGGCTGCGCAGGCCGCCAACACTGCCCCGGACCCCACAGGACGTCCTTTTTTCTGTGCAGGATCGGATAGTCCACAACGTGAAACAGATTCGGTTTCAGGTGGAATACAAGATGATGAGCGACGGCTATACGCCGCTGTTCGTCGACGGGGAGTCCACCCCCCTCGATTTCTGGGGGTTCAGCAGCGATATCGTGCGCCGGCTGACGCGCCTCTGCCTGCTGTTCGACCGGCAGGTGAACTGGGACAACCCGACCGATCCGAACTGGAAGATGCCGGAGCGGGAGCGCAGCGAATTCAACGCGCTGCTGCCCTTCATGATCTCGGAAATCGAGCTCTTCCTTGGTCCCCAGTGGGAAATCGAAAACGCCACGCGTACGTTGTAGACTGCGCCCATGAGCGGAGCTGGGATGCGCTATTGCCTGGTGGAGACCGACATCGGCACGTTCGGCCTCGGCTGGACGGAAGCGGGTGTGGCCCGCGTTGCCTTGCCCGACAGCAAGCCGAGTGCCGTCGGCCAGCGCATGGCACAGTTCGGCACGCAATCTGCCGCGCCGGGCGGCGGCATCGCGGAACTGGTGGCGGCACTGCAGGCCTATGGCCGCGGCGAGCGGATACAGTTCAGCGCCGTGCCACTCGATCTTGCCGGGCAATCCGTTTTCCACCGCAAGGTCTATGACGACATTCTCAAGCTCGGCTGGGGCGAGACCACGACCTATGGCGATATCGCCCGTCGGCTGGGCGACGTGCAACTGTCGCGGGCCGTCGGCGCGGCCCTCGGCGCCAACCCGATTCCGCTCATCGTGCCCTGCCACCGGGTGCTGGCGAGCAATGGCCGGGCCGGTGGCTTCTCGGCGCCAGGCGGCGTGTCGTCGAAAATGAAACTGCTGGCACTGGAGCACGCCGCCTCGCCGGAGGGGCAGTTTTCGTTCGGCTTCTAGCTACTGGCCGCGCTTGAAGGTTTTCAGGTGATCGAGCTGCTTGACCACCTTGCTGGCAATGGCCTCCACGGGCTCGTCGACCGACAGGGTCAGGACGTTCTCGTCGTCGCCGGGGACCTCGAGCGTCGCGAACTGGCTGTCGAGCAGGCTGGCCGGCATATATTCATGCTGGCGCGCCGCAATGCGCTTGCCGATGGTTTCCTTGTCGCCTTGCAGGAACACGAAAAGTATCGGCTCGCCGGCCTGTTCCGTCAGGAAGTCGCGGTAGCTGCGCTTGAGCGCCGAACAGGCGCCGACCGCAGCGCCCTTCTGGCCGGCGGCGTCGCGCAGGGCGTGGGCGAGTGTCTCGAGCCACGGCCAGCGATCCTCGTCGACCAGGGGAATGCCGGCCCGCATCTTTTCCTTGTTGGCTTCGGGATGATAGCCGTCACCATCGAGAAAAGGCACGTGCAGGCGGCGGCCGATGGCCTTGCCGACCGTGGACTTGCCGCTTGAAGACACGCCCATCGCAATGATGATGCGGGCGGGTTCAAATGGTGGCTGTGAGGGCGCCATCGACATAGAGAATGTGTCCGTTCACAAAGCTGGAGGCGGCCGATGCAAGGAAGATCGCGGCGCCGCCGAGTTCCGGCGTCTCGCCCCAGCGGCCCATGGGAGTCCGCCTTTCGATCCACCCGGTGAACTCTTCATTGGCAATCAGGGCGGCGTTGAGCTCGGTCTTGAAATAACCCGGCGCAATGCCGTTGACGTTGAGACCGTGGCGGGCCCAGTCCGTGGCCATGCCGCGGGTCAGATTGGCAATGGCCGCCTTGCTGGCGGCATAGGGCGCAATCGAGTTGCGCGAGAACGTGCTCATCAGCGAGCAGATATTGATGATCTTGCCGTGCTTGCGTCCGATCATGCCCTTGGCGACGGCCTTGCCGACCAGAAATGCCGATGTGACATTGGTCTGCATCACCTGGTTGAACTTGTCGGCCGGGAAGTCCTCGAGCTGGCTGCGGAACTGCATCCCGGCATTGTTGACCAGGATGTCGATCGGACCGAGGTCGTTTTCGCACCAGCCGATGGCGCTGTTGACGCTCTCCTCGCTGGTGACGTCAAAGGCGGCGGCACGAACATTGGCGCCGCCTTCAGCGAGCTTGCTCGCGGCTTCGCCGAGAGCCACTTCATCGCGGCCATTGATAATGACGTCGGCGCCTGCTCCTGCCAGCGCCGCTGCGATTGCAAAGCCAATGCCGCGGCTCGAGCCTGTCACCAGGGCGCGACGCCCGGCGAGGCTGAACATTGATAGACTGTCCAAGCTGCTAGTCTCCCTCTCCTGGGTGTAACTCTAGGGGATGTTCCAAGGCTTGATAAGGCCGGAATCCGCGGCTCGGGTACGCATTTGTGATTAGCATGGCTTGCTGGTCGCCGGGCATTTTATGGTAGCGCTCCGGGGCTCACCGTGCCAGAAAAGCCCACGAAAATTAGCCGTTTCCTGCGTGCGGAGGACTATCTATGACGACTGCGGATATCGGCCTGATCGGCCTTGCCGTGATGGGTTCCAACCTGGCTCTCAACATTGCAGAAAAAGGCTACACCATTGCTGTGCACAACCGCACGGCCAGCCGCATCGATGACTTCGTGGTCACGGCCAAAGAGCAGGGGCTGGACGGCAAGGTGGTCCCTGAGGCCGATCTGGCTGCCTTCATCCAGAAGGTGAAGCGCCCGCGCTCGATCATCATCATGGTCAAGGCCGGCCAGCCGGTCGACGACATGATCGAGCAGCTCCTGCCGCATCTCGAAGAGGGCGACGCCATCCTCGAATGCGGCAACTCGCTCTATACCGATACCAACCGGCGGTTCGCCTATCTGCAACCCAAGGGCATCGGCTACCTGGGCATCGGGGTCTCCGGGGGGGAGGAGGGGGCCCGCCACGGCCCCTCCATCATGGTCGGCGGCGCCGAACCGCAGTGGAAGAACGCGCAGCCGATTCTCGAGGCGATTTCGGCCAAGTTCAACGGCGAGCCGTGCTGCGCCTATCTGGGCGAAGGGGGGGCTGGCCACTTCGTCAAGACTATCCACAACGGCATCGAATATGGCGACATGCAGATGATCGCCGAAGTCTACGGTGTGATGCGCGACGGCATGAGCATGAACCCGCTTGCCGCTTCGGAAGTGTTCAAGGAATGGAACAAGGGGCCGCTCAACTCCTATCTGGTCGAAATCACCGGCCACGTGCTGGCGGCAGTCGAGCCCAAAACGGGCAAGCCGCTGGTCGAACTGATTCTCGACAAGGCCGGCCAGAAGGGGACCGGCGTCTGGTCGGCGATCGCCGCGCAGATGCTGGGCGTCCCGGCCACGGCCATCGAAGGCGCCGTCGCGGCCCGCTCGATCTCCTCGCGCAAGGAAGAACGCGTCGCCGCCGAAGCCGTCTACGGCAAGCGCAGCGGGGGAAAATCGTCGGTGTCGCTGGCCGACCTAGAGAGCGCGCTGCTGGCCGGAAAGATCGTCTCCTATGCGCAGGGCTTCGCCGTCATGGCCAAGGCCTCGGAAGAGAACGGCTGGAACCTGCCTCTGGCGACGATCGCCAAGATCTGGCGCGCCGGCTGCATCATCCGCTCGCGCTTCCTCGACCAGATGTCGGCGGCCTATGCCAAGGGCGGCGCCACAAACCTGCTGATGGTGCCGGACTTCGTGGCCATCATGAAGGACGCACACAAGGCCCTGCGCACGGTCGTTGCAGCGGGCGCGATCGACGAGTTTCCGCTGATATGTCTGTCGGCCTCGCTCGCCTATTTCGACAGCTATCGCCAGGCGCTCGGAACCGCGAACCTGACGCAGGGGCAGCGCGACTTCTTCGGCGCGCACGGGTTCATCCTCATCGACCGCGAGGGCGAGCAGCACGGCAAGTGGCCCTCGACGCTCGGCAAGTAGGTGGCGGGACGGTGATGCCGTCCTTTCCCGTGGCGCTTGAGGCCGTCGTTTCCCGCTATCTCTCCGAGGTAGCGGGGCCATTCGAGCGGCTGTCGCTGCTGCGCTGGCAGATGTCGGAGGGACATGCGCTGGACAGCCGGGACACCATGCCCGGCCATCTGACCACCAGCGCTTTCGTGCTGTCGCCCGACCATCTGCAGGTGCTCTTGATCGACCACGTGACCATCGGCCGCTGGCTGCAGCCGGGCGGACATTATGAGCCGGCCCGGCGATTTTCGGATTCGGCGGCGCGCGAGGCGGTAGAGGAGACGGCAGTCACCGGCCTCAGCTTACACCCCTGGCACCGGGGGACGGATCTCCCCTTCGTCATCGACAGCCACGACGTCCCCGGCAAAAAGCTCCGGCACGAGCCCGACCACGTGCACCACGACCTGCAGTATCTGTTCACCGCAGACCCTGCCGTGCCGCTGACAGCTCAGCTTGAAGAGGTTCACGCGGCCCGCTGGCAGCCATTGGACGCACTTGCCGAGATTTCACCCATCGGACTTGCCCGGATACGCGATCTCACCTGCTGACGGTGGGGCCGCGGGTCGAGTCGGTGTCGTCTTCGTCCTCGTGTGGGGGCGTGGCCTGCCCGCCCGGCGGAGGGACGTCATGATGGTGCGGACGCTTGGCCACCGGTGGCCGGTGCATCAGGTCAAAGCGCCGGGCCGTGTAGACGAAGACCGTCGCTGCGATCACTACCGCGACGCCGGCCGCGAGGAACGGGGCGCCTGGGAAGTATTCGAAGCTCCCCTTGGGCGCCTGCGTGAAGCGGTTGAACAGCTGCGTGGCCACCAGCGGACCGATAATGGCGGTGAGCGAATTGGTCGCGTTGATTGCGCCCTGCAATTCTCCCTGAGCGTCATCGGCGACCTGCCGCGACATCAGCGAGTTGATGGCCGGGCCTGCAAGGCCGGCGAGCGAGCCAACCATCAGGAAGCCGTAGAGGCCGAGCGGCGTGTGAATGAAGGCCGTGCCGATCATAGCTATGGCTGCAGCCAGCATGCCGAGCAGCACGGTTGCCCATTCGCCGACAAACCGGATGACGGGACCGATCAGGAACGCCTGGCTTATCGCAAAGCCGATGCCAAAGGCGCCGAGCGCAAGTCCAATCTGGCCCGACGAAAAGCTCAGCAACTCGATGGTGAAGAAGTTCCAGACGGTCGGGAAAGCCTGGCTGGCCAAGGTGAAGAGGCCCAGCGCGAGCAGCATCCAGAGGACAACCGGATTGTGGCTGAGCGCCCAGAGCGCGCCGAACGGGTTGGCGCGACGGAACTGGAACTTGCGCCGCTTGTCCTTGGGAAGGCTTTCGGGGAGGACGACGAGGCCGAAGATGAAGTTCGAGAAGGCCAGGAATGCGGCCGCGTAGAATGGCCAACGCGGCCCCAATTCGCCAAGCAATCCGCCAATTACCGGCCCGATGATGAAGCCAAGGCCGAAGGCCGCGCCGATCAGGCCGAAGCGCTGCGCGCGTTTTTCCGGCGGCGTGATATCGGCGATGTAGGCGGTCGCGGTGGCAACGGCCGCGCCGGAAATGCCGGCCAGGATACGCCCCACAAAAAGAAAGGCGATGACCGGTGCAAAGCCCATGATCAGATAGTCGAGGGTCAGGCCGATCAGCGAAATCAGGATGATCGGTCGCCGCCCGAAACGATCAGACAGGTTGCCGAGCACCGGTCCGAAAATGAACTGCATCAGCGAGTAGGAAAACACCAGCCAGCCGCCGATCACGGCTGCCTGCGCCACACTGCCACCCGTCAGGCTCTCGATCAGTTCCGGCAGCACCGGCAGGACAATGCCATATCCGAGCATGTCGAGCAGAATGGTGAGGAGAATGCAGGCGAGAGTGAGCCTGCTTTGAGGATTAACGGCCATGCAGTCGTGCGTACCTTGTGGTTTTCGGCGCAGTTGACACAGCGCCTCGTGTCAAAGCAAGTGGCCGGCTAGGTGGGCTGACCGGACCTGAGTGGTCGCGGCGGTGCAGCGATGGCAGGTTCGGGAGCCGGATCATAGTCGTAAAGCCATTCCAGGCGTTTCAAGTGCCCGAGGCTTCCCTGCGACGAGATCACGATGTCGCGTGCGATGGTCATCGGCCATTCGAGATGGAAGGCAAAGCCGTTCGAGCGGGACAGCTTGGCAACCTTGTCGACGCGAGGTTTGCGCAGCGCCTCGTAGCGGGCGAGAGCTGTTTCGGCCGATGGCTCGGTCATCAGGAGCGGAGCCAGAATGGCGGCGTCTTCGATGGCCATGACGGCTCCCTGGGCCTGAAAGGGCAGCATGGCGTGGGCGGCGTCGCCGATGAGCCCGATTGCCCCCTCGTGCCAGGTTTCGGCCGCCACCGTTGACATGATCCAGTAGGCCCAGGTCCCCTCGGCTGCTTTCATCAGCGTCTTGAACTGACGGCTGGGGAGCAAGGACCAGGGCAAGCGGGGCGCGGACGGCGGGTTGTTGAATACGGCCTCTTCTGCCTCTTTGGCAAACAGGGCCACATTGATCCGCTTGCGGTGGGGCAACGGGTAGCAGACTGCATGATAGCCGGGAGCCAGCAACAGGGTCGTGCGATCCATCGCGACGACACTTTGCAGGGCATCCATTGGGAGTGTGGTGCGCCAGGCGACATAGCCGGAGTAGGTGGCCTCGTCACCCATCAGCACATGCGTACGTGTGTGCGAATTGACGCCGTCGGCGCCAATGAACGCATGGGCGCGGGCGGTGCGGGACTTGCCATCGGCCTCGTCCACGGTGACGGAGATGCCGCGGGCATGCGAGACGACGTCGTGGGCCCGCACGCCGAACAGAATATCGATGCTGGCGAAGCGCTTGCAGGCCCGGAAGAGCAGTTCCGCAAGATCGGCGCGATGCATGACGACATAGGGTGCCCCGAAGCGTTTCGGGATCTCGGAGCCGAGCTTCAGGGTGACAAGCGGTTTTCTGGCGCGGAAGGGATAGACGTCGATCCCTGATGGCTGGAAGCTCTTGGCCTGCAAGGCCTTGTCGAGCCCGAGCCGGTTGAGAACACGTCGGGCATTGGGGCTGATCTGCAGCCCTGCGCCCACTTCCAGAATGGACTTGTTGCGCTCGAGCACAACCACCGAGGCGCCGAATTTGGCCAGAGCAAGGGCGAGAGTCAGCCCGGCAATGCCGGCGCCGGCAATGTAGATAGTGCGGCCATTGCCTGCCATCGGGGCAGGGCCCCTAAGCTGCTTCCGACTGGTAGACGGCCGAAAGCGGCTCGGAGGTGCCCGCGGCAAGGTTCGGATTGAAAACGTAGAGCGTCGAGCAGTAGGCGCAGACGATTTCGTTGTCCTTGCCCATGTCGAGATAGATATGCGGATGATCGAAGGGTGGCAGGGCGCCGATGCACTGGAACTCCTTCGACCCCACCTCGATGCGGGCGAGCCCTTCGGTGTTGTGGAAATGCGGAGTGCTCGAATGTGCCATGATCGGACCGTGAACAGGTTTTGAATTGGGCGGACCATAGCGAAGCAGGGTGGCAATTGGAAGGCTTGGATCGCGGCAGACACGGTGCTACATCGCACCGCATGCCAAGCTTTCTTTCAGACGGGATCGCCATCGCCTACGAGGTGCATGGTGAAGGTACGCCCATACTTTGTATTCATGGCTTCGGGTCGTCGGGCAAGATCAACTGGATCGACACCGGCTGGGTGCAGACGCTGACCGAGGCGGGCTATCAAGCGATCACCTTCGACAATCGTGGCCACGGGTCCTCGCGCAAGCTCTACGATACCAAGCTCTATTTTGCCCATCAGATGGCCGAGGACGCACAGAACCTGCTCCGGCATCTGGAGATCGAACGTGCCGCGGTGATCGGCTATTCGATGGGTGCACGGATTGCCGCGTTCCTCGCGCTCAATCATCCCGACGCTGTATCGGCCTCGGTCTGGGGTGGCGTGGGGCTGAACCTGATCAGTGGACTGGCCGATTCCGAGACCATCATCTCGGCGCTGACGGCAGACTCCCTCAGCGAGGTGAAGGACCGGATCGGACGACAGTTCCGCATATTCGCCGATCACAACAAGGCGGACAGGGCGGCCCTGGCAGCCTGCATGGTGTCATCGCGTGAGCCCATGTCCGAAGCGCAGGTGCGGCGGATTGCCGGGCCGGTGCTGGTAGCGGCCGGTGCGGACGACGAAATGGCAGGCGACCCGGCAGCCCTGGCAAATCTGCTCCCCGGTGGTGAGGCATTCACAATCGACAAGCGCGATCACATGCGAGCGACAGGCGACCCCCAGTTCAAGCGCGCCGCCCTCAGTTTCCTGGATCGGCATCGCTAGGTGTTCAACAGGCCTTCAGCGAAAAATGAACCAAACGAAGCGACTGGGCTTTGTTCTTTGCAGGGCGATGGCCTATTATCGGTAGATCACGATGGAGAATGGCATGGCCGGGACAACCAAAAAGGCGTCACATCTGAAGTCTGTCGATCCGGTCTGGGATGCGGTGGTCACTGACGCGCGGAATGTTCTGGCTATCGAGCCGTCGCTGTCCAACCTTCTGATTTCGTCGGTTCTGAATCACGACACCTTCGAGGAGGCACTGGCGCACCGCGTGGCCGAACGCCTTCATCACCCGGATGTATCAGCCGATCTCATCCGCCAGGCGTTCATGGATGCCCTGCAGCGCCGGCCGGAGATCGGCCAGGAATCGCGCGCCGATCTGGCTGCCACCTTTGAGCGGGATCCGGCGTGCCACAAGGTTCTCGACGCATACCTCTATTTCAAGGGGTTTCAGGCGATCCAGACGCATCGCTTCACCCATCAGCTCTGGAACATGGGGCGCAAGGATTTCGCGCTCTATCTGCAGAGCCGCTCGAGCCAGGTTTTCCAGGTCGACATCAACCCTGCCGCCCGGATCGGTCGAGGTATCATGCTCGACCACGCGACCGGCTTCGTCGTCGGCGAGACCGCGGTGATCGGCGACCATGTCTCCATCCTGCAGGATGTGACCTTGGGCGGAACGGGCAAGGCGGAAGAGGATCGTCATCCCAAGATCGGCAATGGCGTGCTGATTGGCGCAGGTGCCATTGTGCTAGGCAACATCAAGGTCGGCGACTGCGCGCGGATCGGAGCCGGATCGGTCGTGGTCAAGGAAGTTCCGCCGCGGGTGACCGTCGCCGGGGTCCCGGCCAAGATCATTGGCGAGGCCGGCTGTTCGCAGCCATCGTCGCGGATGGACCACATGGTCGTGGTACCCGACACCAGCGGCTGATCTCACCAAGACGCCGCATTTTCGCCCTTTCGAGCGGGGAAAAGCGCCCGCCGGGATTGTCCGGTGGGCCGCAATGCCTATTGTGGCGAACCCAACGACACAGGAGCGGCACTTGAACCACCCAGAAATCATCAAGCTTCAGAAATTTCTGCAGCAGAAGTTCAACAACCGCGCGCTCGACGTCCGTCCGCGGAACAAGCAGAACGACTCCGTCGAGGTCTATCTTGGCGACGAATTCCTTGGCCTGATCTACGTCGATGACGAAGACGGCGACCGGTCCTACAATTTCCAGATGGCCATTCTCGACGTCGATCTCGACGAAATCCAGTAGGCAGAGGCCGCAGGCCCGCTAGATGCCGATGCGGGCCAGTGTCGCCAGCATCACCGGGTCGAACTGCCTCCAATTTTGCAGTGCGTCCGCACTGAAGGCATAAACCGCGGCGAGCCCGGGGCCGAGATTGACGGTCCTGAGGCAACGCGTTGCCAGACCATCAGCTACAGCGGGCATGCATTTGGCGACGAACGGGTCGGGCGAGATGGGATCATACCAGACGGTTTCCCCTCGCAGGCCTTCCCCGATGACAAGCGGCTTGCCGACGAGGCCCGGCGGGCCCTCAATCTGATCCGTCTGAAACTGGTGTAGATAGACGCCGTCCAGAAGTCGTGCACTTGGCCGGACGCGGCTGCGCGGCAGGATGGTGACCTCAACAGGCATCAGGCTCCCGGCCGTTCCCAGCGGCAGTGCGAGTTGCAGGTCCACTTGCTTGGCGAAACCCTCCACACGCTGCTCCGCATAGCGGAACCAGGATACCGGGATGTCGAGATCCTTGCCGCCTATGGTGCGGACGAGTGTCTCCCCGTCGCCCGGCATGGATGGGCTTTTGGCCGTCCGCCCTGCTGCGTCGATGGCATAGGCCAAAGCGATGGCGGCAAGAGCTATCAGCGCCGCGATGGCGGCCAGATTAAATCCAACCGAATGGCCGTTGTGGGTTCGAGCAGCGGAAGGAGCGGGCATGGACGCCAGTTAACCAGAATTGCCGAGACGACGTGACAGCCGATAGGGCGCCGCATATGATTAACGAAGAGTTAATTGCGGTCGCCAGCCAGGGCGGCCATGCTGGGGTAGGGCGTATGTTGAGAGAATTTCTACTGGCCGGAATGATCATGGCCGTCGGCATGTCCGTGGCCGGAGCGGGGACGCATCTCTACCAGTGGTTGTCCCGGGAAACAGCGGCGCTGCGCTACGATGGCGCGACGCTGTTGCGCACGTTCGGTCTGCTGGCCGTCAGCTTTATTTGTGGACCGTACATCATCCTGCAGATGGGCTGGCGCCAGGAAGTAGGGGGCACGATCACAGTCAGTTCGGCGTTGCTCTCGGCATTTCTCGGGTTTGGCTGGAGCTTCATCACCGGACTTCTGGTGATGAGCACTTATTTCGCCATCTTCGGCTGACTTCCGCCAAAGGGCATGAATCAGAAGGCCGGCCTCCCGGGAGGCCGGCCTTCTTGATTCCATCAGTGATGGCTAGCGCTGGGCGACGGTGACGACACGGTTGTCGATGATGTCCACCCACTGGCCGGCATTGGCCTGGCTCTGCCGCTTGAGGAACTGATAGGGCGTTTCCGTCCAGAGGCGCACCATGCCGTCCTGATTGTCGAGCACGAGATCACCGCGATCGGTTCGCACCATCAGGACTGCGTGTCCCTCGCCATTGGGCTGGCGAACCACCGAAATCAACAGTGTGCTGGGATCAAAGCCTTCAGCGATCAGTTCGCGCCGCTTTGCCAGGGTGATGTCCTCGCAATCCCCGTAGCCCTGGGGGTAAGTCCAGTACTCGTCGACCTGGTAAAGGTCGAGGTCACTGACCGGCACGATCTCGCGGTTCATCCGGTCGTTCACCGCCACAAGCTTGCGCCAATTGGACTCGGTGAGCTCCTCGACCTCGACGACGCGCTTGAATGCACCGCATTCCGAACGGTGGATCTTGCAGAACTCGGAGTGGCCGATCGGGATACTGGTCGGACCGGCGGTCTGGGCAAAGGCAGGATTTGTCAGATCGACGGAGGCAGCAAAGGCCGGTGCGCCGGAAAAAAGTGCTGCGATTGCGATGGCCGCGACGGTCGAAACAAAGTTGATCTTGCTTGGCATCTTCTGGAGCCCCCTGTTGGGCTTGAAGATGACGGGGCCGGATTGCCCCGTTGCCAAAACTAAGAGCTAGATTTTATGCGTGTCTTATCGGTTCCGGTGAAGGTCGGTTAAGCATGCCGCAGTCGCATGGAGCCTGTCAGCTTTGGGAGTTTGGAGGCCTAGTTGAGGCGCAGGTTCTGCTGAACGACGTTGAGCATTTCCTGCGAGGAGGCGAACTCCACGGCAACGCCGTCCTGGAAGTGCCGAATGACGCGGGCGCGCATTCGGCCCAGAGTCACCGGTGTCCCCATGGCCGGGCGGACCGCAAGTTCGATGGCTGCACCCGAAAGGGAAATATCGATGATCTTGCAGTTGTAGCGGCGACCATCATCAAGCACGACCGTCGAATGGCGATTGTCGGGAACAACCCGCTCGTGCCGGCGGTCTTCCGGCAGGTTGAGCGTGTCCTTGTTGGCCAGCCAGGTGAGCTGGGCAGCCATCTTGTCGCGTTTGCGCGGGCTGGCGACGATGTCCATCATGAAGCCGCCATCGATGTGGGCGACGACGCTGCCTTCAATGCGGCCAACGTGATCGATATAGGCGATAACCTTCTCACCGATCTGTCCAGCGATCGGAACTACCACGGCCGCATCGCCCGGAGACATCTCGAGCACCTGACAGGGGAACTCACGGCGGTCCTGCAGCATGTAGCGGCCAAGCACCGAAATCTTGACGCGCTGAAAGCGCGCGGATGGTGCAAAGCTGCGCGGCGGTGCAAGGCGCTCTGAGGCGGGATCGTCGGTGATCATAAGATGTGCGGGCCCAGTCAATGAACTGACAGGGCTACGCTAAACAGTTTTGGTTAACCGAATGTAAGATTTGGGGCGACGGATGGACTAAAGTCCTAACTATGTACGGCCGCCGTCAATCACGGCCAGATGCGCGTAGCGACGGGCCGACCGGCCAAACACGGTTGCCTGCATGGGTATCGGCGCTTCTGCTCCGCCATTGGCGTAAACCACATCACGCGGAATGGTCGCGGCAACGTCGCGGCCCAGGTCACCAACCGAACTGTCGTCCGGCCAGATGAGTCGCAGACCGGTTATGCGTTGTTCCATGAGCGGCTGCACGCCAAACCAATAGGGCTCCTCGATTGCAGTCATGGCGCCCAGCAGGCGTGTATTGGTGCTGCCGTTATGACGGACGGGCAGGAGGATCGTTTCCATCTGCACCTTGGTATGGATCGCGGTGCTGCCCTGGAACGTCACGAGGGCAACGGCATGGTCTTCCGTCACCGCCCGTACCAGCGTCTCCATGGCTTCGCTGTCGCGCTGATGCCATAGGTTGGTGAACGAGCGCCCCTTCAGTTCGCGGGCGTAGGCGGCGCAGATATGCGAGCCTGCCAGACGAAAATCGAAGGCGTTGTTTTCGTTGAGTTCGAGGATGAAGGTATTGGCCAGGGCGCCACGAATCCGAGTTGGATCGATATCGCGGCGATCCGGTGCTGACCGCGAGCCACGCAGGGTATTCCAATAGTCGTAGAGCGTCTTTGTGCTCGTTTTCTGCATTCGCCTGACCTGTTCCCAAACCCAGGCAAACGTCCCCGAGGGGATCGTCCGCCGCCGGAAACACAGTCGCAAAACGGCGCGACAAAATCGCCTTTAAACAATCCTTAAGGTTAACGGGGCGGGGACAGTGTGGATAAGCTGGCGGAATGGGCTAAGGATGCCCGGAAAAGGGCCGGAACGTGAGCGACCAGGAAAAAACTGAACAAATGCAGCGGCCCGGTGGGCGCGAGCCCATCTTCATGCTGCCTGGCATGGTGGTTGTGCTCTGCGGCCTGATGGTGGCGATTCACCTCGCGCGTGGCGTCGTTCTTAACCCCTCGGGCGAGGAGGCGCTGCTGATCTGGTTCGCCTTCGTGCCGTTCAGGATCATTGAGCCGGCGGCCATCGAGGGGGGCTTGTGGCCGTTGATCTGGACGCCCGTCACGCACGCATTCCTGCATGCCAACTGGGAGCACGTGATCTTCAACACGATCTGGCTGGCGATCTTTGCCACGCCGGTTGCGCGCCGGTACGGAGCCTTGCCGACCCTGATCATTTTCGGCGCAGCGTCCATCGTCGGCGCCCTGGCCTTTGCCGTGACGACGCTGCCGGCCCTGCAGGTTCTGCTGGGTGCATCAGGCGGCGTCGCAGGCCTGACGGGTGCAGCGGTGCGCTTCATGTTTCAGCCAGTGATCGTCGCGCGTCACCCGGAAACCGGCGAGATCGTTCCGCTGGGTCGCAAACTGGCGACGCTGCAGGAACTCGTCGCCGACTCGCGGACGCAATTCTTCATCCTCGTATGGGTCGTCCTGAATGCCGCTGTACCGCTCTTGCCGCTGCTGTCCGGCATGCAGGTGCAGATCGCCTGGCAGGCGCATCTGGGCGGCTTTTTCAGCGGCCTGTTTCTGGTTTCACTGTTCGAGAGGCGTCCGAATTGAACGAGGATCGCATAACGGCGCTGGAGGAACGGCTGGCGCATCAGGAGCAGACGATCGAGGACCTCAACGGCGCGATCATCGACCTGTGGAAGGAAATCGAGACGCTGCGGCGTCAACTGGGCAAATTCGGCGACCAACTCAGCCAGGTCGCCGCGGACGTGCCACAGCCACCCGAGCCGCCACCGCCGCACTACTAGGTCTTGTACACGTCTAGGTCTTGTACACGTCCTTCGGATCGAACAGTCGCGCTTCGCCGGTGTCGACGAGGGTTCCGTCTTCGATGCGTCGATAAAAGCAGGACTTCCGACCGGTGTGACAGGCCGCGCCGCGGCCCGTCTGCTCGACGATCAGCAGGATGGCATCCTGATCGCAGTCGACCCTGACTTCGATGACCTTCTGGATTTCGCCCGACGTTTCGCCCTTTTTCCAGATCTTTTTGCGGGAACGGGAAAAGTAGTGTGCCGAGCCGGTGGTGAGCGTGAGTTCGAGCGCTTCGGCGTTCATGTGCGCCAGCATCAGCACCTGATTGCTCTCGTGCTCGACGGCAATGGCCGTTACCAGCCCACTGGCATCAAACCTGGGTGCGAGCGCGGAGCCTTCTTCAAGCTCTGCGTGGGTCAAGGTGGCGGGGTCGGCAAATCTGGCGGTCATGGACTGCTTCTAACGTGCAGCGGCGGGAGAGGCTAGGCGCTTCGCGGTGCTATCGCTTGCCAACCATGGCAAAGAAGCGATCCTGCTCGGCCCGGTCCTCGGCAAAGACGCCTGTGAAACGCTGGGTGACGGTGGCGGCACCATGTGCCCGGACGCCGCGCATCGACATGCACATGTGTTCCGCCTCAAGCATCACGGCAGCGCCGCGGGGGTTCAGATGATCGTTGATGGCATCGATGATCTGGGCCGTGAGGTTTTCCTGAACCTGCAGACGCCGCGCGAAGACGTCGACAAGGCGCGCCAACTTTGACAGGCCGACGACGCCGTCGTGGGGCAGGTAGGCGATGTGAGCCCTGCCGACGAACGGCACCATGTGGTGCTCGCAGTGGCTGGAAAACGGGATGTCCTTGACCAGAACGACATCGTCGTAGCCGCCCACTTCCTTGAACGTGCGCTCGAGCACATCCTTGGGATCCTGATCGTAGCCGGCGAAGAACTCGCCGAAGGCCTTGGTGACGCGATGCGGCGTGTCGAGCAGTCCTTCGCGGTTCGGATCGTCGCCGGCCCAGGCGATGAGGGTGCGCACCGCCTCCATGGCTTCCTGATGGGTAGGGCGAGTGGCAGTCGGCGCGTTCCGGCCCTGCGGGGCCTCCGGCTTTATGACAGCATCCATGACGATTCCTCGGTCGAACGCATTAGAGACGCTGGCCCGCGTCACTTAGTTTCACCTGGAAGCGAATGTCGCCCCACTGACAGTCCGGCCTGGGCGAACTATATAAGTTCTGGCGAAGCGGCGACAAGAAACAGAATTGTGTCAAAGATGGACCTCAGCGATCTTTATTCCGACCGCATTCTGGAAATCGCGGCAAATCAACCAATCCCCGGGCGGCTGGCCGATGCGGACGCGAGTGCGCGCAAGGTGAGCCGGGTGTGCGGGTCGTCGATCGAGGTCGATATAAAGGTGCGCGACGGCATGATTGTCGGATACGGCCACGAAATCTCGGCCTGCGCTCTCGGGCAGACCTCGGCAGCCATCGTCGCCAGTCACATCGTCGGAACGTCGGTGGCCGAATTTCGCGACCTGCGGCGACAGATGACGGACATGCTCAAGGCTGAAGGTGCGCCGCCAGCGGGCAGGTGGAGCGACCTCAGATATCTGGAGCCGGTGCGCGACTACCGGCCGCGCCACACGTCGACCCTGCTGGTGTTCGAGGCGGTGGACGAAGCCCTGCGCAAGGCGGAAAGCCCACCGAAGTGAACCGGTTCGTGCGCGGCTTCTGGAACGTCGTGGACTTTCCCTTCCGCGTCGTCAGCTACGGGCTGATCCAGGGTTATAGATATTCCCTGTCGATGTTCATGGGGCGGACGTGCCGCCATGCGCCGAGTTGCTCTGAGTTCACGCGGGATGCGATCTGGACCCATGGCTTCTGGCCGGGCGGCTGGATGGGACTGGCCCGGATCACCCGCTGCCGACCGGGGGGAACGCATGGCTACGATCCGGTGCCTGATGGGCTGCCGGACGACGCCCACTGGTACCTGCCGTGGCGCTATGGGCGCTGGAAATAGCAGGCTTCCAGGGCCGACGCGTCGGATGACATGGGTTGCCGTCCCATGCTAGAGACCGCCCTGATTTCGCGATTTCCGCGACGTCGCAATCCTATTCTCGGAGATGAAAATGACGATCAAGGTGACGTTCCCCGACGGTGCAATACGCGACTATGCGCGTGGCACCACCGGGACCACCATCGTCGAGGGCATCTCCCCGAGCCTCGCCAAAAAGACCGTCGCCATAAAATGGAACGGCGTCCTGAGCGATCTCTCCGATCCGCTGGAAGCGGACGGGCGGATCGAGTTTGTCATGCGCGACAGTGCCGATGGTCTCGGGCTGATCCGGCATGACGCCGCGCACGTCCTGGCGGAAGCCGTGCAGGAACTCTGGCCCGGCACGCAGGTGACGATCGGCCCGGTGATCGAGAACGGCTTCTACTACGACTTCAAGCGGGACGAGCCGTTCAGCGAGGAAGACTTTCCCGTCATCGAAAAGAAGATGGCCGAGATCGTTGCGCGTGGCGCTGCGTTCACCAAGGAAGTCTGGAGCCGCGAGGAGACCAAGAAGGTCTTCAAGGCCAAGGGCGAGGAGTTCAAGGTGGAACTCGTCGATGCCATTCCGGCTGACCAGTCGATCAAGATCTACAAGCAGGGCCAGTGGTTCGACCTCTGCCGTGGTCCGCACATGCGGACGACCAAGGATGTTGGCAGCGCTTTCAAGCTGACCAAGGTGGCGGGTGCCTACTGGCGCGGCGACAGCAACAATCCGGTGCTGAGCCGGCTCTATGGCACGGCCTTCGCCAGCCAGAAGGAGCTCGACGAGTATCTCCACATGCTCGAAGAGGCCGAGAAGCGCGACCATCGCAAGATCGGACGCGAACTCGACCTGTTCCATCTGCAGGAAGAAGCGCAGGGCTCGGTGTTCTGGCACCCGAAGGGCTATGTCATCTACAATCAGATGGAGGCCTATATCCGCCGCCGTCTGGACCGGTCGGGCTATGTCGAGGTGAAGACCCCGCAGTTGATGAACTCGAAATTCTGGATCGCCTCGGGGCACTGGGGCAAGTACCGCGAGAACATGTTCGTGGTGCCTGACGAAGTCCCCAACACCGAGGAGGAAGGTCCGGTGCTGAAGGGTGAGGGCGAACTGATGGCCCTCAAGCCGATGAACTGTCCGGCCCATATCCAGATCTTCAACCAGGGCATCAAGTCCTACCGCGATCTGCCGATCCGGATGGCGGAGTTTGGCTGTTGCCATCGCAACGAGGCGCATGGGGCCCTGCACGGGCTGATGCGCGTGCGGCAGATGACGCAGGACGATGCACACATCTTCTGTCGCGAGGACCAGATACAGGCCGAGACCGAGCATTTCGTGCATCTGCTCTATTCGGTCTACGGCCACATGGGCTTCGACAATGTCGTCATCAAGCTCGCGACGCGACCGGAGAAGTATGGCGGTACCATCGAACGCTGGGACGCCGCCGAGAAGGCTTTGGGCGATGCGCTCAAGGCTACCGGTTATGATTTCGAGATCGCCGAGGGCGAAGGCGCCTTTTACGCGCCGAAGCTGGAGTTCCACCTCAAGGACGCCATCGGGCGATCCTGGCAGGTGGGGACGCTGCAGCTCGACTATGTGCTGCCCGAGCGGCTCGAGGCGACCTATGTCGCCGAGGACGGATCGCGGAAATATGCGGTGATGCTGCACCGGGCGATCCTCGGCTCGCTGGAGCGCTTCATCGGCATGATGATCGAGAACTACGCCGGCAAGATGCCGATGTGGCTGGCGCCGGTGCAGGTGGTGGTGGCGACCATCGTGTCGGAGGCCGACCCCTATGCCGAAAGGTTGGTCAAACAGTTGCGCGATGCAGGGGTGCGGGCTGAACTCGATGCCCGTAACGAGAAGATCAACTACAAGGTGCGCGAGCACTCGGTGCAGAAGGTGCCGCTGATGTTCGTCGTCGGCAAGCGCGAGGCGGAGGAGGGCACCGTGTCGGTGCGCCGGCTCGGAACCGAGGGGCAGCAGGTCCGGCCAGGGGCCGAGGCGGTCGCAGATCTTCTCGAAGAGATCGTGCCGCCCGACCTCAAGCCGCAAAAAGCGGTTGCCTGATCAACAAGTTGAGGCGCCTTCGGGCGCCTCTTTCGTTTCAGGCAGCGTCGATCGCCACAGTGACCCTGCAGGCGGTTCTGACGGGCGGCAGGCAACGGGAGAGGATGTGGGCGGCGTCGGGTCCGACATTTCGATAGGCGAAGGTGACGCCGCGGGGGACCCGGACAAAGCCTCCGGTGGAGACGTGGCCGACGGCGCCGCCGACCATGAATTCCAGTGTGCCGTGGTCAACCACGAAGACGGTATCGCTACGGTCGTTGCGGCGGGCTGGGGTCTGGACTCCGGGCGGAAGGGTGTGGTGGTGGGCGCGGTAGCGGAGGTCGGCACCATCGGCGTTGGCGATGAAAATCACCTGGTCACCGCTCAGGAAGAAGGACGTGGACATGATTGCCCCATGTGTTCGCATTGCCCCGGTGCCGCTGTATCGCCACCTTGATGAACGCAAGTTGAACGACGCGATATGCGCAGATTTCAATGTAGCTGTGCGTAACCCATTCTGACCCTGTTTCTGAAAACGAACAATGGTACGGATTCGGAACACTATTGATTTGGGTGATGCGATGGCACGCGCGCTTTATGTCGTCATATTGAGCGGCGACAGCTGGTGGGTCGATATCGAAGGCAAGGCACATGGCCCGTTCGACAGCCGCGAACAGGCAGCGGCCGAGGCCAAGCACCTGGCGCAGTTTGCCGCCCATTCCGGCCGCTCGAGCGAAGTCCTGGTGCCCGATGACAGCGGACGCCACCGGGTGGTCTGGGAGAGTGCGACGGAATATCCGTCGCACGCCGGTTTCCGGGCAGCGGAGTAAGACGTTCGGGGCGCCTCAGGGCGCCCCGGTCTTTTCGGCCTTGGCCGCATCCCACCACCAAACCGTCGGGAAGCCGACCGAGAAGGCGGGCAGTTCGTCGGGACGGCTGAAGCGGTCCCAGTGCGCCACGCGCTCATCGACGGCGGCGTAGCTCGGGATCAGGACGTGCTTGGCCAGCAGCACGCGATCGAGGGCGCGGGTGGCGGCGATGAGCGTTTCGCGGTCATCGGCGAACACCACCTTTTCGATCAGAGCATCGAGCGCCGGATCCTTGACCCCCGAGTAGTTGCGCGAGTTGGGCGTGTCGGCGGCGACCGAGCCCCAGAAATCGCGCTGCTCGTTGCCTGGCGAGAGGGTCTCGCCCCAGGCCTGATAGACCATGTCGAAATCGCGATTGTTGAGCCGCTCCTCGAACTGCGAGGAATCAGCGGACCGGATGGTGACCTGGATGCCGAGGCGGCCGAGATTGGTGACGAGGTTTTCGGCAATCGGCTCGATGGTCGGGCCATCGAGCAGAATCTCGATGGTGAAGGGCTGGCCATCGGGCATGAAGCGGGTGTTGCCGTTGAGCTTGTAGCCGGCCTCCTCGAGCAGGCGATTGGCCTCGGCAAGGTTGTTGCGCAGGTTCTCGGTGCCGCCAACCGGATTGGCATAGGGCGTCGTGAAGATCTCTGGCGGAACCAAGTCTTTGACAGTGTTAAGGATTTCCAGCTCCTCGCCCTCGGGCAGGCCGCTTGAGGCCAGCTCGGTGCGATAGTAGAAAGAGTCCACCCGGCCGTACTCGCCGTAGAACAGGGTCTTCTGCAACTGCTCGAAGTCGAAGGCGTAGTTGAGGGCTTGGCGGACCCTCACATCCTCGAACTTGGGCTGGCGCAGATTGTAGATGAAGCCGACCATGACGCCGCTGTCGGCCATGGGACCGGGATAGCGCTCGCGCAGGACCTTGCCCTGCTGGACGGCGGGGAAGTCGTAGCCGGTGGCCCAGCGGGCGGCACGGTTCTCGCTCCAGTAGTCGAACTGGTCGGCCTTGAAGGCTTCGAAGGCGACATCGAGATCGCGGAAATACTCGTAGCGGATCTCGTCAAAATTGTCGGTGCCGATATTGATCGGCTTGTCCTTGCCCCAATAGTCGTCGCGGCGCTTGAAGCTGAGAGAGGTGCCGGCACTGAACGAGGCCAGTTCATAGGGGCCTGACCCCATCGGCGGCTCCAGGGTGGAGGCGGCAATGTCACGCTGCTTGCCGCTGGCGTCGGTGCCTTCCCACCAGTGCCGGGGCAGGATCGGGTACTCGCCGACGATCAGCGGCAGTTCCTTGTTGCCGGCCTGGTCGAAGGTGAAGGTCACCTCACGGTCGCCGGTGACCTCCGCCCTGGTGACGTTGGCATAGTAGCTCTGCAGGAACTTGTTGTGTTCCTTGGCTTTTTCGAACGACCAGACGACATCGTCGGCAGTCACCGGCTCGCCATCCTGCCACTTTGCGGCGGGGTCGATGCGGTACGTCACCGAGGAATAGTCATCGGGGTAGCTGAAGGCTTCGGCGAGGAGGGCGTAAGCGGTCGAGGTCTCGTCCAGCGTGTGGGTGAGCAACGTCTCGTAGACGAGGCCGGTCGGCGCCGCCTCGCCCTTGTCGAGCACAGGGTTGAAGGTGTCGAAGCTGCCGAAGGCGGGCAGGCGCGCCACGCCGCCCTTAGGCGCGTCCGGATTGACGTAGTCGAGATGGGCGAATCCCTCGGGATACTTGAGGTCGCCCATCAGCGAGGTGCCGTGGCGCCAGACCTTCTCGGTGCTGTCCTGAGCGAGAGCGGGCGTGACCGCCAGGGCGAGGACGAAAGCAAGGCGGGCGAAGGATTTCATTTTCTAGTTCTTTCCTTGTGCCAAAGGGTTAGCGGCAGTGTAGGGCGGACCAGCCGCAAGTCGAGAGGGTCGGCAGCCTTTGTGTTCAAGTTAGGGTGAGACGCGGCTCCGATTGAGCTCTACTGGCGGATATCGCCGCCGGCATGGGCGCGCAGTTCGAAGGCAGCGGCCATCAATGCCTTGGTGTAGGCTGATCGCGGCTGTTCGAAGATCTGCCTCGCGGGGCCGTACTCGACGGCCTTGCCGTCCCGCATGACGAGTATGTCGTTGGCCAGGGCCCGGACGACGCGGAGGTCGTGCGAGATGAACAGGTAGGACAGACCATATTTGGCCTGCAGGTCGCGCAGCAGGTCGACCACCTGGGCCTGAACGCTCATGTCGAGCGCCGAGGTGGGTTCGTCGAGGACGACGAACTTGGGTTTGAGCGCCATGGCCCGGGCGATGGCGATACGCTGGCGTTGGCCGCCGGAAAACTCGTGCGGGTAGCGGAAACGGGTGGCCGGATCGAGACCGACTTCGGTCAGGGCCTGCTCCACGCGCGTGTCGATTTCGGCCCGGGGCAGGTCGGGCTGGTACACCTCCAGCCCCTCGGCGACGATTTCGCCGATGGCCATGCGCGGACTGAGCGAGCCGAAGGGGTCCTGAAAGACGATCTGCATGTCCTTGCGCAAGGGGCGCAGGGCTTTCCAGGACAGGGCCTCGACGGGTCGGCCGACAAAGGCGATCTCGCCCTTCGAGGAAATGAGGCGCAGCAAGGCGCGACCCAGCGTGGTCTTGCCCGAGCCGCTCTCGCCCACCACGCCCAGTGTCTCGCCCTCCCGGATGACGACGTCGATATCGTCGACCGCCTTGAAATGGCCTTTGGTACGCATCAGCAGGCCGCGACGGATGGGAAACCAGACCTTGAGTGCCTTGGCCTCCATCATGGGGGGCGCGCCGGGCAGCGACGCGGGCGGCTCGCCGCGCGGTTCGGCGGCCAGCAGTTTCCTGGTGTAGGCGTGCTGCGGATTGGCAAAGAGCGTCTCGGTCGGGCCGCTCTCGACGATCTCGCCACCGGTCATGACGTGCGTGGTGGCGGCCATGGAGCGGACGATGCCAAGGTCATGGGTGATGAAGAGGATCGCCATGCCGTACCTGGACTGCAACGACCTGAGCAGTTCCAGAATCTGGGCCTGAATGGTGACGTCGAGGGCGGTGGTCGGTTCGTCGGCAATCAAGAGGTCAGGATTGTTGGCCAGCGCCATGGCGATCATGACCCGTTGCCGCTGACCGCCGGAGAGCTGGTGAGGCCAGGCCTGCAGCTTCTCGACGGGGTCGGGGATGCCGACTTCGGTGAGCAACTCGATGGCGCGGGCCTTGGCCGCCGTGCGCGAGAGCCCGCGGTGCAAGGTCAGAATCTCGGAGATCTGCCGCTCGACGCGATGCAGCGGATTGAGCGAACTGGTCGGCTCCTGAAAGATCATCGAGATGGCATTGCCGCGGACGCCACGCAGATGTGTGGCAGGGGCGCTGAGCAGGTCGGTGCCCTTGAAGAGGATCTGGCCACCCGGATGGCTGGCCTGGGGGTAGGGCAGAAGCTTGAGGATCGAGAGGGCCGTCACCGATTTGCCCGAGCCGCTTTCGCCGACCAGGGCCACGGTTTCGCCTTTGGCAATATCGAAGGAGACACCCCGTACGGCCGGTAGCGTGATCTCGCCGGCGTGGAAATCGACCTTCAGATCGCGAATGGAGAGAAGAGCGTCGGCCATCAGCGGAAACTCTTTCGGGGATCGAAGGCATCGCGGACGCCCTCACCGGCAAAGACGACGAGGGTGAGGATCAGCGAGATGGCGACGAAGCCGGTGATGCCGAGCCAGGGCGCCTGCAGGTTTTCCTTGCCCTGGGAGAGCAGTTCGCCCAGCGAGGCCGAGCCGACCGGCAGGCCGTAGCCGAGGAAATCGAGCGAGGTGAGGGTGGTGATCGATCCCGAGAGAATGAAGGGCATGAAGGTGACGGTGGCGACCATGGCGTTGGGCAGCAGGTGGCGAACCATGATGGTCCAGTTCGAGACTCCGAGGGCGCGGGCGGCGGCGACGTATTCGAAGTTGCGGGCGCGGAGGAATTCCGCCCGGACGACGCCGACCAGCGCCACCCAGGAGAACAGCAGCAGGATGATCAGCAGGGACCAGAAGCTGGGGACGATGACACTGGAGACGATGAGCAGCAGGTAGAGCGCGGGGACGGACGACCAGATCTCGATCAGTCGCTGGCCGACAAGATCGACCCAGCCCCCGAAAAAGCCCTGGAATGCGCCGGCAAGAATGCCAATGGCGGACGAGAGGACGGTGAGGATCAGGCCGAACAACACCGAAATGCGGAAGCCGTAGAGCACGCGGGCGAGCACGTCCCGGCCCTGATCGTCGCTTCCCAGCCAGTGGTAGTTGCCCATGTTGCAGCCTGGATCGTCCACGCCCGCCGGGTAGTCGGCGCAGCGCGTTGCCTCATCCATGGTCCAGGACGGCGGCGAGGGCGCGGCGGTCGGCAGGGCCGTGTCGACGGTGCGATAGTTGAAGCGCACCGGGGGCCAGAGCATCCAGCCATTGGCGTTGATCTCGTCGGCGATGAAGGGATCGCGGTAAACGGTTTCGGCAAGGAAACCGCCGAACTTGCTTTCGGGATAGTTCACCACCACCGGGAAGAGCAGTTCGCCCTTGTAGGACGCCATGATCGGCCGGTCGTTGGCGAGCAGTTCGCAGACCAGCGTCAGCAGAAACAGGGTGACGAATATCCACAGTGACCAGACGGCGCGCCGGTTGGCACTGAAGGCCGCCAGGCGGCGCTGGTTGATGGGCGACAGCCGGGACGGGCGCGAGGTAGCGGAGGCGGGTAAGGCGGCGGGGTCGGCGAGCGACATCAGACCTCCCGGCTCTCGAAATCGATGCGGGGATCGACCCACATGTACATGAGGTCGGAGACGAGGCCGATCACGAGGCCAAGGAGCGAGAAGATGTAGAGGGTGGCAAAGACCACCGGATAGTCGCGCCGGAGGACGGATTCAAAGCCGAGATAGCCAAGGCCATCGAGCGAGAAGATGGTCTCGATGAGCAGCGAGCCGCCGAAAAAGGCACCGATGAAGGCGGCGGGAAAGCTGGCGATCAACAGCAGCATGGCGTTGCGGAAGACGTGCCTGTAGAGCACCTGTCGCTCGGAAAGTCCCTTGGCCCGGGCCGTGACGACGTATTGCTTGCGGATCTCGTCGAGGAACGAGTTCTTGGTCAGCAGGGTGGTGGTGGCGAAGGCGCCGACGGCCATGGCGATGACTGGCAGAGTGATATGCCAGAGGTAGTCGAGGATCTGACCATACCAGGGGAGGGTGGCGAAATTGTCCGAGGTCAGGCCGCGGAGCGGGAAGATGTTCCAGAAGCTGCCGCCCGCGAACAGGACGATCAGCAGGATGGCGAACAGGAAGCCGGGCAGGGCGTAACCGACAATGATTACCGAAGACGTCCAGACGTCGAAGCGGCTGCCGTCGCAAACCGCCTTGGCGATGCCGAGCGGGATCGAGATGCCGTAGGAGAGGAGCGTCATCCACAGCCCCAGGGTAATCGAGACGGGCATTTTCTCGAGCACCAGGTCGATGACCGAGATGTCGCGGAAATAACTCTCGCCGAAATCGAAGCGCAGGTAGTTCCAGAGCATGCCGAAGAAGCGCTCGAGCGGCGGCTTGTCGAAGCCGAACTGCTTTTCGATCTGGGCGATGAATTCGGGGGGGAGACCACGCGAGCCGCGATAAGAGCTGCCACCGCCCTCCTGCCCGACCTGGGGCGAGGCGGATTGCTGTCCGGCGAGATCGCCGGACTGGTTGCCGGTGATGGCGACGCTAAGATTGCCGCGGCCATTGAGTTCGGAGATGAACTGTTCCACCGGGCCGCCCGGCGCGAACTGGATGATGACGAACGACACGGCCATGATGCCGAACAAAGTCGGGATCATCAGCAGCAGGCGTCTGAGGATATAGGCGCCCATAAGTTCACCGGGTTTCGAACATCACTCCAGCAGCAACGCACCGGATGTGACGACTTTGCGACAAATCACGCGGTGTTGAAAGAGGCGGCGGCGGGGGGAGTTCCCGAGATTGCCCTTGCATGCCGGCGGTGCAACGGAAAAGCTGTCGTCTCCTTGATGCAACGTGATGGCCCACTGTGAAGATTCTCGAAAACGACGCCCTGCGGATCGAACTGTCGGAACTTGGCGCCGAGATGCGCTCGCTCAAAACGGCCGATGGCGCCGAGTGGCTCTGGCAGGGGGATGCCGCCTGGTGGACGGGGCGGTCGCCGCTGCTGTTTCCGGTCGTGGGGCGCAGCCCGAAGGACAGCGTCAGCGTCGACGGCGAGAGCTTTCCGATGAAGCCGCACGGCTTCGCCCGGACGCAGGAATTTGCGGTGCAGTCGGAGACGCCTGAGCAGGTGGTGTTCGTGCTGCGTCCCAACGAGGTGACGCGGGCTTCCTATCCGTTCGAGTTTGCGCTGATGCTGGTCTACGAGCTGAACGGGCCGACGCTGGAAATCACGGCGACGGTGTTCAATCGCGGTGACCGGCCGATGCCGGCGCAATTCGGGTTTCATCCGGCTTTCAACTGGCCGCTGCCGGGAGCGGCGGGGGCGGAGCATGTCGTGGAACTCGAGGGGACGCAGCCCTCGGGGTGCTACCGGCTCGATGCGGACAAGCTGCTGCTGCAGACGCCGCAGGCGACGCCGTTCGCCGACGGGCGGCTGGTGCCGGATGCGGCGATGTTCGAGGACGATGCGATGATCTTTCTCGACGGCGTCGGTACGCGGATGAGCTTTGCCGGCGGGCCGTCGCGGCTGGACATCGTGGCCAAGAACCTGCCGCAGCTGGGCATCTGGCAGAAGCCGGGCGCGCCCTATCTCTGCATCGAGCCCTGGCAGGGGACGGCGCCGTTTGCCGGCACGGGCGATGATCTGGCGACGCGCAACGGGGCGATCATGCTGTCGCCGCGGGCGTCAGCGAGCTTTGTGATGGAGATTACGCCCAAGGTCGCCGGCTAGGGCCGGACCGAGCCACGCAGGATGAGGTGTGATTCGAGCATGACGCTGGTGGGCAGCGGCACGGCGCGGTCGAGGTAGTCGATGACGGCGCGCACGGCGGCGGCACCGATATCGGCGGCGGGCTGGCGCACGGTGGTCAGCGGCGGGAAGGTGTGGGCGGCCATCTCGATGTCGTCGTAGCCGACGACGGAGACGTCCTCGGGGATTTTCAGGCCGCCCTCGTGCAGGCCGTGCATCAGGCCGATGGCGAGCACGTCGCTGAGGGCAAAGACGGCGTCGGGGCGCTCGGCCAGGGGGCGGGCGAGCAGCTGACGGGCGGCGGCGAGGCCGCCGTTCATGGTGAGGTCGGTGCGTACGACCATGCGGGGCGTGAGCTGGCGGCCGTAGGTCTTGAGGGCCTTGCCGAAGCCGGCGAGCCGGTCGGCCATGCGCGGGTGGCTTTCGGGACCAGAGACGATGGCGATCCGCTCAAAACCCTTGTCGACAAGGAAATGTGCGACCTGTTCGCCGCCGCCGGTGGAATCGTCGGTGAAAACCGAGGGAACGGTGCCGGCCGGGGCGTCGATGGCGACGACCGGCACGCGCTTGATCTGGCCGAGCCGGCGGAAGAACTCGGGGCTGGCATTGGTGGTCATGACCACGACGGCGTCGACGCGCTTGGTGAACAACATCCGCATGTAGGCGACGAGATGCTGGGCCACGTCGTCGGTGTTGCAGATCATGAGCGTATAGCCGGTCTCGAAGGCGGCCCGCTCGACGCCGCGTATGACCTCGCCGAAGAACGGGTTGGAGGTGGTGGTGACGATCATGCCGATGGTGCGGGTGCGCTTGGACTGCAGCGCACGGGCGACGCCGGACGGGAAATAGCCGAGATCGGCGATGGCGGCGTTGACCCGGCCGGCGGCTTCGGCGCTCACCGGCCGGGAGTTGTTGATGACGTGCGAGACGGTGGTGAACGAGACATTGGCCCGTCTCGCAACGTCCTTGATGGTGACCATTTCTGCCTGACTGTCAGCCTTCGATCATGAGCGGGCACGCGACTTGAGCCAGCGGTCGAAGGCCACGGCGACGATCAGGATGAGGCCGATGACAATCGACTGCGTATAGGACGAGACATTGTTGAACTGCAGGCCGTTCTGCAGCACGCCGATCAGCGCGGCGCCGACGACGGTGCCGCCGACGCTGCCGATGCCGCCGAACAGCGAGGTGCCGCCGATGACCACGGCCGAGATGACGGTGAGCTCGTAGCCCATGCCCGCGACGGCCTCGGCCGAATTGAGGCGGGCGGCCAGAACGAAGGAGGCGAGGCCGGCGAAGAAACCGACGATCACATAGACCGAGATCAGGATACGATCGACGCGCAGGCCGGAGAGCCGGGCGGCCTCGGCATTGCCGCCGACGGCATAGACGGCGCGGCCGTAGCGCGTATAGCGCAGCACGATGTGACAGAGCAGGGCGGCGACGGCAAAGATGACGACCGGGACCGGAACCGGTCCGATCAGCCCGGTGCCGAACCAGCGGAAATCGGCATCGAAGCCGGAGATCGGACCGCCGTTCGACAGCGTCAGGGTCATGCCGCGGAAGATGGTGAGGCCACCCAGGGTGACGACGAAGGGCGGCACCTTGAGGCGGGTGATGGCCATGCCCTGCACGCCGCCGGCGATGCTGCCGACGGCAAGGGCGGTGAGCAGGGCGGCGAACCAGCCGAGGCCGGCACCTTCCGAGGCCGAGAGCGAGAGCGTGCTGGCGGCACCGCCCTTGGCGACAATGGCGGCGGACATGCCGCAGAGCGCGAGCAGCGAGCCGACGCTCAGATCGATGCCGGCGGTGAGGATGACGAAGGTCATGCCGAGCGCGATCAGGCCAGTGATCGAGATCTGGCGCAGGATGTTGAAGACATTGATCGGGTCGATGAAGCTCGGCTTGAGCGCGGTGAACACCGCCATCAGCACGATCAGGAAGAGAAGGGGCCCGAACTGCTTGAGGATACGGAAGATGTTGGGGCCGCGACGGGCGGCGGTTTCAGTGGTGGTGGTCATCAGGCGTCTCCCCGCCGCTGATCGAGCGCCATGAGCGCCATGAGTTTTTCTTCGGTGGCATCGCTGCCGGACATTTCGCCGGTGATCCGGCCCTGGCGCATGGTGACAATGCGGTCGCTGACCGCAAGCACTTCGGGCAGTTCGGACGAGATCACCATCACGGCAATGCCGCGGGCGGCAAGCTGGACGAGGATCTGGTGTACCTCGGACTTGGCGCCGACATCGACGCCGCGTGTCGGCTCATCGACGATCAGCACCTTTGGATTGCGGGCCAGCCAGCGCGCCAGGATGACCTTCTGCTGGTTGCCGCCCGACAGCCCTTCGATCGGCTGTTCTGGCGAGGCCATGCGGATCGAGAGCAGTGCCTTGTAGTCGGCGAGCGCGGCGCGCTCCTTGCCCTCGTTCATCAGTCCCAAGCGGTTGGAATAGGTGCCCAGCGCGGCGACGGAAAAGTTCTGCAGGATGCCCAGCATGGCAAAGATGGCCTGGTGCTTGCGATCCTCGGGCACCAGCCCGATGCCCAGGGCGATGGCGTCGGCGGGCGAAGCGGGATGGATCGCCTCGCCGTCGAGGGTGACGGTGCCGGCGGCAATGCGATCAGCGCCGAAGATGGCGCGTGCCAGTTCGGTGCGGCCGGAGCCGACGAGACCGGCCACGCCGAGGATTTCGCCGGCCTTGAGGTCGAGATCGACGCCGTCGAGCACGATGGCGTGGGGGGCGTCGGGGTCCCGCGTGGTGCGGAGGCCGCGTACGCTGAGGCGCACGTCACCGGGCGCTTCAGCGTGAGCTGGGCGTTCGTAGAGTTCGGAGGCAGCACGGCCGACCATCTTTTCGATGATCTGCGGGATGGCGATGGGGCCACCCTCGCGATGCAGGTGCCCGGCCAGCCGGCCATCGCGCAGCACGGTCATGCGATCGCAGATGGTGGAGGCCTCCTCGAGGCGGTGCGTCACGAACATGACTGCGACGCCGTCGCTGCGCAGGTTGTCCATGATCGAGAGCAGTTGCCGGACTTCGGTTTCGGTAAGCGCCGAGGTGGGCTCGTCCATGATGATGAGGCGGCTCTTGAGAGAGAGCGCGCGGGCGATCTCGACCAGTTGCTGTTCGGCCACCGACAACGCCGAGACCGGGGTGTCGGGCGAAATGGTGAGGCCGACGCGGGCGATGATCGTTGCGGCTTCCTCATGCATCTTGCGCCAGTCGATGAGGCCGAAAGCGCCGGTGGGGGCACGGCCAATGAAGATGTTCTCGGCGATCGAGAGCGTCGGGATCAGGCTGAGTTCCTGATAGATGGTGACGATGCCGGCGCGCTTGGCGGCGTCCGGGCTCGATGGCCGATAGGGCGCGCCCGCAAAGGTGATGCGGCCGCTCGAGGGCGGCTGGGCGCCCGAGAGGATCTTGAGCAGCGTCGACTTGCCGGCGCCGTTCTCGCCGAGCAGGCCGAGGATCTCTCCTGCCCGGACATCGAGCGAGACATCGTCGAGGGCGGTGACGCCGGAAAAATGTTTGGAAATGCCGGACACTTCGAGCAGTGCCGGCGTAGGTTGATTGACGGTGGCTGTCGCAGCCATCGGCCCCTCCGAATTCGAGACGACGCCTGACCGGGGCATCAACCGCGGTCTGCTTGCACAGACCGCGGCGACACCCCGACCAGCGGGAGGCGACTTACTGGGCTTCGCCGAGACGCTCGGCCTTGTCCAGGTTGTCCTGACCGATCACGATGGGCGTGAGCAGCACCAGCTTTTCGGCTGGCTCGGTCTTGTCGGTGGCGTAGGCGACGGCGATCTTGACGGCGGTACGCGACTGTTCGCCGGGGAACTGCTCGACGGTGCCGGCCAGCTTGCCGTCGCGGACGGCGACCAGAGCTTCGGGCAGGGCGTCGAAGCCGTAGATCTTGACGTCGGTGAAGCCGCGGGCAGCACAGGCTTCCACGGCGCCGAGGGCCATGTCGTCATTGGCGCAGATGATGGCATCAGGCTTGCCGTTGGCGGCGAGGCCGGCCTCGGTGACCGACAGGCCCTGATCACGGGCGAAGTTGGCCGTCTGCTCGAAGATGATCTGGTACTTGTCCGCCATGCCGTCGAGGACGTTGTGCACGCCCTTGTTGCGGTCGATGGCCGGGCCGGCGCCGGGCTGGCCCTGCAGGTGGAAGATCTTGGCGCCATTGGGGAAGGCATCGACCAGAGCCTGTGCCTCGGCTTCGCCGCCCTTGACGTTGTCGGCGCCGACATGGGCGAGAATGCCTTCGACGCCGTCAACGCGGCGGTCGATGGTGACGACCGGGATGCCGGCCTGAACGGCCTGCTCGATCGCCGGCGCCAGGGCGTTGACGTCGAGCGGCGAGATGACGATGGCATTGACCTTCTGCACGATGGCCGCCTCGATATCGGCCGTCTGCTTGGGCGCAGAGTTCTGGCCATCGCTCTCGATGAGATTGACGCCCGATGCCTCGGCCTCGGCCTTGATCTGGTTGAGCATGTGCACAAAGAACGGGAAGCCCAGGCTCGGCACCGAGCCGAGGATGGTGAGCTTGTCCTGCGCGAAAGCAGCGGGCGCAGCAGCGGCCATAACCGTCAGTGCGACCGAAGACATCAGAAAACTGCGTCTATTCATGGGATTGTCCTCCTCCAAAAACCTGGACGCGTGGCTGAGCTTGGTCGCGTCTGGCCATCACGTCGCGGGAAAGCTAAACCGTAGCAAACGTTTGCGCAAGCACTAACATGTTAGCATTTAGGTGCGGTACGTACGTCAAATGGCGTCCGGGCCAGCCGGCCGCTGGTCCCGCAGAGGCGAACAGCGGACGCCGAACGCAAACCGCTTCACGGTCACATGGCCGGGCCGAGCCGGCGACAGTGCCGCCAGCCCATGCAGCTATTTCCGCTTGCCAGTTTCGCAGCTGTCGACGGTCCAGGCGCGGGCCTGGTCGCTGATGGTGAAGCCGAGGCCGGGGCGGTCGGAAACGATCATGCGGCCGTCCCTGATCTCGAGATGTTCGTTGAACAGCGGGTCGAGCCAGTCGAAATGTTCGACCCAGCTGTCATGGGCATAGGCGGCGGCGAGGTGGAGGTGGATCTCCATGGCGAAGTGCGGCGCCATGTTGAGATAGTTCTGCTCGGCGATGGTGGCGATCTTGAGGAACTGGGTGATGCCGCCGACGCGCGGCGCATCGGGCTGGATGAAATCGACGGACCGGTGCTCGATCAGCGACAGATGTTCCGCGACGCTGGTCAGCATCTCGCCCGAGGCGATGGGGGTGATCAGCTGGGCGGCGAGGCGGGCGTGACCCTCGACGTCATAGGCATCGAGCGGCTCCTCGATCCAGACGAGGTTGAACTCCTCCATGGCCCGGCCGACGCGTTCGGCGGTGGGACGGTCCCATTGCTGGTTGGCGTCGACCATCAGGGCGACACGGCCGTCCACCGCCTTGCGGACGGCGTCGAGGCGGGCGAGGTCGGCCATCGGGTCGGGCTGGCCGACCTTGATCTTGATGCCGCCGATACCGGCTTCGATGGAGGCTTCGCAATTGGCCAGCAGCTCGTCGGTGGGGGTGGAGAGAAAGCCGCCCGAAGTGTTGTAGCAGCGGACCGAATCCCGCCGGGCGCCGAGCAGCTTGGCCAAGGGCAGGTCGGCGCGCTTGGCCTTCATGTCCCAGAGGGCGACATCGAAGGCGGCGATGGCCTGGGTGGCGAGGCCGCTGCGGCCGACCGAGGCGCCGGCCCAGATCAGCTTGTCCCAGAGGCGCGCGATATCGTTGGGGTCCTCCCCGATCAGGCTGGGGGCGATCTCCCTGGCATGGGCATAAAGGCCGTAGCCGCCGGCACGCTTGGAATAGGAAAAGCCGATGCCCTTGTGGCCGCGCTCGCTTTCGATCTCGGCAAAGAGCATGGCCACTTCGGTGAGCGGCTTCTGCCGCCCGGTGAGCACCTTGGCGTCACTGATCGGGTTTTTCAGCGGCAGCAGGATGAGCGAGAGCTTGATCCAGGCGATGCGATCGGTGGTGGCGACGCCGGGTGGCAGGCCCGCGAGACGTGCTGCCGCCGGAATGCCGGACGCTGAAGTGGTCGTGCCGGTATCGGCCATGGTGTGCTCCTCCTCGAGTAGGGCGCTACCGTAGTGGGATGGAGCGCCAATGCGAAATGCGACCTAGGGCTATTTCGAGGATGCTGCACATCAAAAAGGAAATGTGCCCGCAAGGTGTGGTGTAGGCACTGGCAAGAGGGGGGAAGTTGGCGCGCCCAAGGGGAATCGAACCCCTGTTCCCGCCGTGAGAGGGCGGTGTCCTGACCGCTAGACGATGGGCGCGGATCAAGCTCTTCAATGTGCGCAACCTAGCCGCTCTCGATGAGCGAGGGAAGGTGGCGCGCCCTAGGGGAGTCGAACCCCTCTCTGCACCGTGAAAGGGTGCCGTCCTAACCGATAGACGAAGGGCGCTAAGCGCGTGGTCCGTATAGGGGTGCTTCGCCGACGATGCAAGGGGGTTTTGACGCTTAACAGCCAGAGAATGTGACGGGCTTGTTCCAGCCCCGCGGCCGGGCGCGGACATCGATGTGGATGAAATTGCGGCCCGGATAGCAGCCGAGTCCACCGACAGCGCTGGTTCGCTTGGCGAAGGCGATCAGCTTCCGCTTGTCGACGCCGGGGATGTAGAAATCGGCGGCCATGCACTTCATGTGATAGGAGTTGTCGGTGCCGCCGACGCTGGCATTGTGGAACGGGTCGCGGTAGCCGGAGTTCATGACGATCTTCTTGCCGAAGTGGCCCTCGAACTCCCAGATGGCGAAGCGCAGCTTGGGCGTGAGGCAGAAGGCGTTGACCTTGCTGGAGGTGACGTAGGTGCCAAAGCTCTGCTTGAGGCCGCGATAATCCTTGCTGCCGGACGACGCGAACATGGCAAAGGGCAGGCAGCCGCTCAGCATGAGCGCAGCGCCGAGCGCCACGAGCATTTTCTTCATTGTCACTTCCCCGGCGCGACTGCACGCCCTGCTGTGCAAGGCAATGCCCGCCCTGCAACAGGCGGGAAAATAGCGCCGGGGAGGCTAAGGGCAGACTAACCCGACTGGTAAACGGGTGGTTACCAGCTGCCGGTGTTGGGCATGGAGGCCCAGGGCTCGGCGGGGGGCAGGGCGTCGCCCTTCTGCAGGATCTCGAGCGAGATGTTGTCGGGCGAGCGGATAAAGGCCATGTGGCCGTCGCGCGGCGGGCGGTTCACGGTGATGCCGAGCTTCTGCATCTTCTCGCAGAAGGCGTAGATGTCATCGACTTCGTAGGCGAGGTGACCGAAATTGCGGCCGCCGGTATAGACTTCGGGATCCCAGTTGTAGGTGAGTTCAACCGGGCAGTCGGGCTGGCCGGGAGGGGCGAGGAAGATCAAGGTGTAGCGGCCCTTCTCGTTCTCGATGCGGCGGACTTCTTCAAGTCCGACGGCGTCGCGATAGAATCGCAGGCTGGCGTCGAGGTCGGTGACGCGCACCATGGTGTGGAGATACTTCATAACAGGCCTTTCATACGGGATTGCCGGGTGACGAAACGGTCGCCCGATAGATGGATATTCCCGCGCCGTGGCGGCGAGATTTCAACAGGGTGCAAAAGCGACAACTAAATTGCAACGACTCCTTAACTTTTGGAAGTGAATCGGCCAAGGTGCTTTCAGTCTTGTGGGCGTACCTCGTTTAGCGGCGGGGACAGTGTACGAAAAGGCGTAGGGCTATGGGGGCCAAGTTCACAGCCGAGGATGACGAGTCCGCTCGCGCATACGAGAGTGGCACCGACAGTGGTGCCGGGGTCGATGCGGGACATATCGATGCGGGCATGGACGTCATCGAGGTGGTTGGCGCGATCAAGTGGTTCGATGTGGCCAAGGGCTTTGGCTTCATCATTCCCGATGACGGGCGGCCCGATGTGCTGCTGCATGTCACCTGCCTGCGCCGCGACGGCTACCAGACTGCCTATGAAGGCGCCCGCGTTGTCTGCGAGGCGCTGGCCCGCCCAGGCGGCCTGCAGGCCTTCCGCATTCTCTCGATGGACGAATCGACGGCCCGTCATCCGGCGCAGATGCCGGCAGCGCGCACCCATGTGACGGTAGAGCCGACCAGCAAGCTGGAGCGGCTCGAGGTCAAGTGGTTCAACCGCATCCGCGGCTTCGGCTTCCTGTCGGCGGGCGAAGGGGCTCCGGATGTGTTTGTGCATATGGAGACGCTGCGTCGCTTCGGCATTACCGAATTGCGTCCCGGCCAGTATGTGCTGGTGCGTTACGGCAACGGGCCCAAGGGTCTGATGGTGGCCGAGATCCGGCCGGATGGCTGGGGCGACGCGCCAAGCTCGCACTAGGCAAATTCCTTAACCTGCGATTGACTAAGGGGCGCCGCACTTGTCTTGTGGCGGCCCGTGTTGTTGTCGTCTTGGACCCGTTCAAATGCTTGCCTTGTTTGGTCGTTCTGCAGCCTTGGTTCGTGGCCTGGGCATTGTCGTTGCCGTCCTCCTCGGCCTCGTGCCGCTGGCGGCGTGCAGCAGCGACGACCGGCTGGTGATTCACACCTCGACCGGGGACTATCCGTTCACGATCGAACTGGTGGATACGCCCGAGGGGCGGCAGAAGGGGCTGATGTTCCGGCAATCGCTCGACGCCAATGCCGGCATGCTGTTCGACTTCAAGCGCGAACAGGTGACGAGCTTCTGGATGCAGAACACCCTGATCCCGCTCGACATGATCTTTGTGGCGCCCGACGGGGTGGTCAAGACCGTGCATGTCAACGCCAAGCCGCTGGACACGACCTCGATCTCGTCGGAAGTGCCGGTGCAGTTCGTGCTGGAAATTCCCGGTGGCCGCTCGCTGGAGATCGGGCTCCAGCCGGGGGACCGGATCGCGCATCCACGGATGCGCTAGGCGCGACTCCGGCGGCTGCCGCGAAGGGGATGCAGAGGGTTGTGGATGCGCGGCGTGTCGCGCGGCTTTTGCGGCCGGTGCAGCTTGACTCGCATCGGGCCGATCGGGAGTGTTGCTCGCGTAACGAACACGCTACGGGAAGCAGATGACGCCCGCCAAACAGTTCTCCGCGCTTGCCGACCCGACCCGCTGCCGGGTGATCGAATTGCTGACGGACCGGCCGATGCCGGTGCATGTGCTCACCGCTGCCTTCGCGATCAGCCGGCCGGCGATCTCGCGGCATCTGCGCGTGCTCAAACAGGCGGGGCTGGTCAAGGAGATCAAGCAGGGCCGGGAAAACGTCTATTCGCTGCAGCCGCAACGGTTCAGGCCGATGCTGGCCTGGATGGAGCAGCAGGCGGGGCAGGCGAGGGCGGCGCCTGCCGCAAAGACCGCCAAGGCGGCGCGCTTGCCGCGTGCCGTGGTCAAGCCATTGCCCAAGGCCGAGCTGGTCGCCGTCGACATCGTCAAGACCATTGCGCCCAAGGTGCGCCCGAAGCCCGTGGCCAAGCCGCCGGCATCGCATATGCAACTGGACCTTTTCTAGCCGGTTCACGACGTCGCTGCGCCGATTGCTGCATACTGTCGGCTGATCACCGCCATCCGTTCAAGCATGCCGCGACAAGGCGGCGGGCCTCTCGCGCCGAAGCGACGGCGACGGCGCGCTGTCAATCATAAGTTTACCCAATGATTGTCATTGTTGCCGAACGTTGCTAGCCCTCACCGCGGGAGGCGTTGCCAGGTGATTGTTTTACTTCTCGCTACGTTCGTCGTTGCCTTGACTGTGCTCACATTTGCCGCTGCTTGGGTGGCCGACGTGACGGGCATGTTCAGGACGCTCTACATCAAGCTACCGTACCGGCAGGTGTTTCGGGCGACACGCTGGGGTGCTGCCGGCGCGGTCACCTTGCTCGTGGCCGAGATGGTCAGCTAGTGCGGGGTGCTGGCTTGCCTGCGGATATTGGGCAGGACCGGCGGTTGGCGACCTCGGCAGGAATCGAACCTGCGACCAATAGCTTAGAAGGCTACTGCTCTATCCGCTGAGCTACGAGGCCGTGGGGACCGTTTAGCCTATGTCGCGCCGCTTGTCAGCGCAGTGATCTGGTGCTGTCTCGCACAATCAGATCCGAACGCAGCGTAATGCGCCGCGGCGCGCCGGGTGCAGCGGCCCCTTCAAGGATGTCGATCAGGGATTCGGTGGCCAGCCGGCCGATCTGCTCGCGCGGCTGGCGCATGGTGGTCAGGGCCGGCGAATAGTGCTCGGCGATCATGATGTCGTCAAAGCCCATCACGGAGATATCCTCGGGCACCTGGACCCCTTGCTGGTGGAATCGGGAGATCAATCCGATGGCCATTTCGTCGTTGGCCGAGAAGATCGCCGTGGGGCGCTCCTCAAGACGGAGGAACGCGTCGGCGGCAGCGTAGCCGCTGGGCATCGAATACGCGCCGTGCACCAACCACTCGGCCCGTACCTCCAGCCCGGCGCGGCGCATGGCGTTCTTGAAGCCGATAAAGCGCGGATTGGGCTTCTCGTCGCGAGACGGGCCGATGATGTGGCCGATCCGGGTGTGGCCCAGCCCGATCAGATACTCGGTCGCCCGCTCGGCGGCCTCGACATTGTCCATGAGGACCGCTGCGACGTCGGGCTTGGGAATCTCGTCAAAGGAGACCACCAGCGGCACGTGACCCTGGGCATTGGCGAGCACCTGGAGCAGGGAGGTATCGACGCCGCCGTCAAACAGCAGCAGTCCGTCGGCCCGGCTGGAGAGGAAGTAGTCGTTGAGCAGTTGCGTGGCATTGCCGGCAAAGCGATTGGCGACAAGCAGGCCATAGCCGCGCGTCGCGGCTTCGTCGACGACGGCATCGAGCATGGTCGAGTAGAACGGATTGCCGATGTCGGGAAGGGCGATGAGGATCGTCCGCGCGGCGCGCATGCGCAGGGACCGGGCCGCCTGATTGATGGTGTAGCCAGTCTCGCGAACGGCCATGGTGACGCGTTCGCGCGTTTCTTCGGAGACGCGATCGGGGCTGCTCAACACCCGGCTGACGGTTGCGGTAGACACGCCGGCGTGACGCGCAACGTCCTGAATTGTCGGATTTTTCTTCGTCGTCACCATAGTCTGGAGCGCTCCCTCCGTCGTCGCCCCGGGACACATGTAAATCGAACTTGACATGCGTGCAAGGAATGTCTGAAATGCATGCAATCGATTGCAAGGGTCCGAGGGACATTCCGATGTAATCGATTACATAAGATCCGGGCGCAGTTATCGAGGCTGAGACCTGTGGCTGAATCTTTCGCAGGAGCATCCGCTCCACGTGATCGTTGGGAGGACTAACATATGAAGAAACTTGTGTCGGTTGCGGCATTGATGACCGCTGCCCTGCTTGGCAGCACGGCCGTTCGCGCTGCTGACGTTGAAGTCATTCACTGGTGGACGTCCGGTGGCGAACAGGCCGCCGTTTCCGTTTTCGCCCGCGAGTTCGACGCGCTCGGCGAAGACAAGTGGGTCGATACCGCCATTGCCGGCGGCGAGAACGCCCGCTCGGCAACGCTGCAGCGTATTCTCGGTGGTGATCCCCCGGGCGCCGCTCAGTTCAACCCCGGCCGTCAGTATGAAGAACTGATCGCCGGCGGCATGCTGCTCGACCTGACCGACCTCGCAAAGTCGGAAAACTGGGAAGGCATCATTCGCCCGGCCTCGATTTCGGCAGCTTGCCTGGTCGATGGTCACTGGTGGTGCGTGCCCGTCAATATCCACTCGTGGAACTGGGCCTGGGCCTCGGTCCCGGCTTTCGAGAAGGCCGGCGTGCCGCTGCCGAACAGCTTTGACGAGTTCCTTGCTGCCGCTCCGAAGCTCCAGGAAGCCGGCGTGATCCCGTTCGCCATCGGCGGCGAGTCGTGGCAGATCTCGGGCGCCTTCGGCGTGCTGCAGACCTCCATGCTCGGCGTTGAGAAGCGCGAGAAGATCATGAAGGACAAGGACATCGAGCTGGCCAAGGCAGAGATGCCGGCAGTGTTCACCAAGTGGCGTGAGTTCAAGCAGTATAGCGACGAAGGTTCGGCGAACCGCAACTGGAACGACACGACCAATCTCGTCGTGACCGACCAGGCCGCCCTGCAGATCATGGGCGACTGGGCTCGTGGCGAGTTCGGTGTGGCGGGCGAAAAGCCCGGCGTGGACTATGCCTGCCTTGCACTGCCGACATCGCAGCCGACGGTGACCACCGGTGGCGACATCTTCCTGTTCCCCAAGCAGTCGGACCCGGCTGTTGAAGCGGCTCAGCTGAAGATGGCTTCCATGATGATCAACCCGCAGGTCCAGGCGCTGTTCAACAACGCCAAGGGTTCGATGCCGGTCCGTGCCGACGTCGACATGTCGCTCGCCGACGACTGCATGAAGAAGGGTCTCGAGATCATCGGCAATGAAGCCAATGTGGCTCAGGACGCCGGCCGCTGGCTGTCGAACGACACCACCGGCCAGATGAACGACCTTGCAGCGCAGTTCTGGGCCGACGACTCCATGTCGGTCGATGACGCGGTCTCCAAGTACGTCGAAATCCTGCAGAACGCCGACTAATCGGTCTATGCTGACCGGGTGGCGCCAGAAATGGTGCCGCCCGGTTGTTTTTATCCGCGTTACCGGTTGCGCAATCATTCCGGGGCCGGGCCGTTCAATCAGGCGGGGAGTGAGCCATGACCCAGATCGCCCAATCCGGCGATAGCGCTGCCGAGTACGTGGCTGGAAGCAAGCCGCGCACGCGCAGACGCTTCAACTATCAATCCGTGATCGGAACGACGCCGATGATCGCCACGGCGGTCGGCGTGTTTGTGATCTGCATCATCTTTTCGATCATCTGGTCGTTCACGAACTCCAAGCTGTTCCCGAACTTCAATTTCATCGGCTTTGATCAGTACGAGCGCCTGTGGCGCACCGACCGCTGGATCATTTCGGTCCAGAACGTCTTCGTTTACGGCGTTCTGTCGATCGGCCTGGGCATGGTGTTCGGTTTTCTCCTCGCAGTGTTCATGGACCAGCGGATCAAGCAGGAAGACCTGTTCCGTTCGATCTTCCTTTACCCGTTTGCCATGTCGCTGGTGGTGACCGGACTCGTCTGGCAATGGATGTTCGACCCCAACCTGGGCATCCAGTCCGCCGTGCGCGAACTGGGCTGGACCGGCTTCGAATTCGCGCCGCTGGTGAAGTCGGAGACGGCGCTTTACGGCGTGGTTCTGGGCGGCATCTGGAACGGCGTCGGCGTGACCATGGCGATCATGCTGGCAGGTCTGCGCGGCGTGGACTCCGAGATCTGGAAAGCCTCGAAGATCGACGGCATTCCAGCCTGGAGAACCTATCTGTTCATCGTCCTGCCGATGATGCGGGGCGCCATTGCGACCTCGTTCGTGCTGCAGGCCACCGGCGTGGTTCGCGTGTTCGACATCGTCATCGCCATGACCCAGGGCGGGCCGGGCGTCTCCACGCAGATGCCGGCAATCTACGTCATTCAACACATTACCGACCGCGTGAACGTGGGGCAGGGCATGGCTGCAGCCACGATGATGCTGGTTCCGGTCATGGTCCTGATCTCCCTGCAGTACTTCCTGCGGTGGCGGTCCAATCGCAAGGCGGCCCGGGCATCATGAGCAGCGAAGCCATTTCTTCAGGCGCCATGGGCGCCACGCAGGCGACCGGGCCCAGCGGTCCGCGCCCCACAAAGATCACGATCTCGCGCATCGGCGTCTACGCCTTCCTGGTGCTCGCGGCGCTGTTCTTCCTGATGCCGCTGTGGGTGATGGTTGTCACCTCGCTCAAGGGCATGCCGGAAATCCGCCTCGGCCATCTGTTCAACTGGCCGTCCGAGATCACCTTCGAGCCATGGCTCAAGGCCTGGGATACGGCCTGTACCGGACGCGACTGCAACGGCCTCAAGCCCGGGTTCTGGAACTCGGTCAAGATCACGGCCCTGTCGGTGCCGGTATCGATCGTGATCGCCATGATCAACGGCTACGCTCTCAGCTTCTGGCGCTACAAGGGATCGGAACTGCTGTTCGGCGTGCTGATCTTCGGTGCCTTCGTGCCGTACCAGGTGGTGATCTATCCGCTGATCATCGGCCTTTCCAAGGTCGGCCTGTTCGCCACGCTGCCGGGCATCGTGATCGTCCATACCATCTTCGGCATGCCGATCCTGACGCTGCTCTATCGCAACTTCTTCGCCTCGCTGCCGGCCGAACTGTTCAAGGCGGCACGTGTCGATGGCGCGGGATTCTGGGGGATCTTCTTCCGCATCATGTTGCCGATGTCGGTGCCGATCACCGTGGTGGCGATCATCTTGCAGACGACGGGCATCTGGAACGACTTCCTCTTCGGCACGGTGTTCGCCGGGCGCGAAAACATGCCGATGACAGTCCAGCTCAACAATATCGTCACCACGACGACGGGTATCCGCGAATACAACGTGAACATGGCAGCGACCATTCTCACGGCTGCGGTGCCGCTCGTGGTCTATTTCATCTCAGGAAAGTGGTTCGTACGCGGCATCGCTGCCGGTGCGGTCAAGGGGTAATCAGCGATGCAGCACAGTGTTTCCATCAAGGACCTGAGTCTCAGCTTCGGGCATGTGAACGTCCTCAAGTCACTCGATCTCGACATCGCCCAGGGCGAGTTCATCGTGTTGCTCGGGCCGTCGGGCTGCGGCAAGTCGACCTTGCTCAACTGCATCGCCGGCCTGCTGGATGTGTCGGAAGGGCAGATCTTCATCGGTGGCAAAAATGTCACCTGGGAAGAGCCCAAGGACCGTGGCATCGGCATGGTGTTCCAGTCCTACGCGCTTTACCCGCAGATGACGGTAGAGCGGAACCTCAGCTTCGGCCTGCGCGTGGCGCGAATGAAGAAGGAAGAAATCGATCGCCGCGTGAAGCGGGCGGCCGAGATCCTGCAGATCGAACCGCTGCTAGAGCGCAAACCGGTGGAACTGTCGGGTGGCCAGCGCCAGCGCGTTGCCATCGGCCGGGCCCTGGTGCGTGACGTCGATGTCTTCCTCTTCGACGAGCCGCTGTCGAACCTCGACGCCAAGCTCCGCTCGGATCTGCGCGTCGAGATCAAGCGGCTGCATGCGCGGCTCAAGAACACCATGATCTACGTGACGCACGACCAGATCGAGGCGATGACGCTGGCCGACCGGATCGCCATCATGAAGAACGGCGTGATCCAGCAGCTGGCTGATCCGCACACGATCTACAACAAGCCGGTCAACCTGTTCGTTGCCGGTTTCATCGGATCGCCGTCGATGAACTTCCTCAGCGGCTCGCTGGACGGCACGGCCTTTGCCACCGAGAACACCTCGATTCCGCTGGGCGGCTACCAGTTCGCCAAGGCGGCGAGCGGCAAGACCGACGTAGTGCTGGGCATCCGGCCGGAGCATATCGCGGTGGGCGAGGATGCCCGCAAGATGCCGTTCCAGTTCGAGAGCGAGATCGAGATCGTCGAGCCGATGGGCGCCGACACGATCGCCTGGACCAAGCTGGGCGGGCAGTCGATCACCTTCCGTGCGGCTTCGGAAGTCGCGCTGGCTCCGGGCCAGAAGGTGACGATCGGCTTTGATCCGGCGCGTGGCTCGGTGTTCGACAGCAAGAGCGGCGATCGTCTCTGATCGGTGTGAGGGGCTCACCTTACCCCGCGCGTGGATCACTGGTTGAGACGCGTGCGAGCGTCGCATCATGTCAGCTTTCGACCCGCCCCGGCCCTCAGCCCGGGCGGGTCACTTTCAACTTAAGAGGCAATCCATGGATTTCTCATATCAGCTCTACAGCTCGCGCAATTTCCCGCCCATCGATGAAGCGCTCGGGCGCGTTGCCAGGATTGGCTACAAGCAGGTCGAGGGATTTGGCGGACTGTACGAGGATGCCGCCGGGCTTGCCGCCAGCCTGAAGAAACACGGGCTCAGCATGCCGACCGGCCATTTCGGCCTGGCACAGCTCAAGGATACGTCGACCGCGCTCAAGACGGCGGAGACGCTGGGCATGAAGGTGCTGTACTGCCCCGCCATCCCCAAGGAAGAGCGGTCGCAGGGTGAAGCCAAGTGGGTGGAGCTGGGCGAGACCCTGGCCGAGCTGGGCGAGACCTTCCGCAAGAACGGCTTCGGCTTCGGCTGGCACAACCACGATTTCGAGTTCAAGGCGACCGAGAACGGCAAGCTGCCGATGGACATCCTGCTGGCGACCGCGCCCAACAACGACTGGGAAATGGATGTCGCCTGGGTGGTGCGTGGCGGCCACGACCCGATCGAGTGGCTGAAGAAATACGGGGCGCGGATCAATGCCGTGCACGTCAAGGACATCGCACCGGCCGGGCAGAATGCCGACGAGGATGGCTGGGCCGATGTCGGCCACGGCACCATCGACTGGCCGGCCCTGCAGGCGGCGATCAAGTCGCACACCAATGCGCGCTACTGGGTGATGGAGCACGACAATCCGTCTGACGACAAGCGGTTTGCCGAACGCTCGTTCGCCGCTGTCAGCGCCTGGAAGTAAGAGGAAACGAAAATGGATATCGGATTTCAGCTGTTTTCCGCGCGGAACTATCCGCTGGCGGACGTGCTCAAGAAGGTTGCGGCCCTCGGCTACAGCCATGTCGAAGGCTATGGCAGCCTCTACACCGATCCGGCTGCGCTCAAGGCGATGCTCGACCAGAATGGCCTGACCATGCCGACGGCCCATGTGGGCCTCGACGATCTGGCCGACAGCGCAAAGTCGCTCAAGCTCGCCGAGACGCTGGGGATCAAGGTGATCGTCTGCCCGTGGCTGGCGCCCGATCAGCGACCGACATCGGCGGATGGCTGGAAGGCGTTCGGCGAGAAGCTGCAGACGATCGGCAAGCCCTATCAGGATGCCGGGCTGACCTTTGGCTACCACAACCACGACTTCGAGTTCGCGACCTATGACGGCCGCTACGCGATGGACATCCTGCTCGAGGCGGCCCCGGCCGTGAATGTCGAGGCCGACGTCGCCTGGATCGTCCGCGGCGGTGCCGATCCGGCGCCGTGGCTGGAACAGAACGGCGACCGCATCGTCGCCATCCACGTCAAGGACATCGCCCCTGCCGGCGAGAACAGCGACGAGGACGGCTGGGCGGATGCAGGGCAGGGCGTCGTGCCGTGGAAGAGCTTGTGGCAGATCGCCCAGACCAAGACCAAGGCGCGCTATTTCGTCGCCGAACACGACAATCCCAACGATATCGACCGGTTCGCCAGGCGTTCGATCGCGTTCATCAAGTCTCTCGGAGCATAAATCATGGCCAAGACCTATGGCGTCGGCATCATGGGCGCCGGCAATATTTCGGCTGCCTATCTGCGTCTCGCACCGCTGTTCAAGAATCTGGAAGTGCGCGGCGTTGCCGACGTGGTTCCGGCCGCGGCGCAGAAGCGGGCGGATGAGTTCAACGTGCCGGCGCAGACGCCGGACGAACTGCTGAAGAACTCGGAAATCGACGTTGTCGTGAACCTCACGGTGCCGGCGGCGCACTACCAGGTGACGACGGACATCCTGTCGGCCGGCAAGCATGCCTATTCGGAAAAGCCGTTCGTGCTGTCGGTCGAGGAAGGCAAGGCAATCAAGAAGCAGGCCGACGAGCGCAAGCTCAAGGTCGGCTCGGCGCCGGACACCTTTCTGGGCGGCGCGCACCAGCAGGCGCGTGCCATCATCGACTCGGGCAAGGTCGGCAAGATTGCGTCCGGCACCATGCACGTGCTCAGCCGCGGCATGGAGCACTGGCATCCGAACCCGGACTTCTTTTTCCAGGTGGGCGGCGGACCGATCCTCGACCTCGGGCCGTACTACATCACCGACCTGATCAGCCTCGTCGGACCGGTCAAGCGGGTGACCGCCTTTACCGGCATGGCGCGGGCCGAGCGCGAGGTGACGGCCGAAGGCCCGTTCAAGGGAACGATGATCAAGGTCGGCACGCCGACCACGATCCATGCCGTGCTGGAACTTGCGAACGGCGCCATCATCACGCTGGGCACCAGCTGGGACGTGTCGAGCCACGGGCACCACAATATCGAGCTCTACGGCACGGAAGGCTCGGTCTATGTGCCCGATCCGAACTTCTTCAACGGCGAAGTGACCATCACTGACCGCGCCGGGACCAAGGAGATCGTGACGCCCTGGGATCACCCGTTCGGCAAGGCCAACCAGGATCTCGACAAGCCCAATCCGCGAGCCAACTACCGCAATGCCGGCCTGAGCGACATGATGGATTCCATCGAGACCGGCAAGAAGGCGCGTTGCGACATCGACGTGGCGCTGCATGCGATCGACGTGATGACGTCGATCCTGAAGGCTGGCGAGACCGGGCAGGTGATCACGCTGTCGACGACCTGCGAGCGTCCGGCGGCGCTCGGACCGGACGAGGCGCGGGCGCTGCTGCGCTGAGCCTGCAAGACGTATGGAGAGGTCCTCGGCGTGCCACGCGCGAGGGCCTTTTCTTTCCGGCCAACATCTTGCCCTGCCTTGACAGTTCGGAGGGCGCGGTGAAGGTTGTCACTGACATGTTAGCGGCCTTGGCCGCAATGCAAATCCCTGCCTTGCGGCGGGTGAGGTACGTACACATTCGAACCGGCGCAAAGCCGACAAGCGTCATGCGAGGAGGATCGTTTCCATGAAGACAATCAAGGGCCCAGCCATTTTCCTGGCGCAGTTCGCCGGCGATGCGGCGCCGTTCGATACACTGGACAATATCTGCAAGTGGGCCGCCGACCTTGGCTACAAGGGCGTGCAGATCCCGACCTGGGTGTCGAGCTTCATCGACCTGGAAAAGGCGGCGACGTCCAAGACCTATGCGGACGAGCTGAAGGGACGCGTTCAGGCAGCGGGTGTGGACATCACCGAGCTGTCGACCCACCTGCAGGGCCAGCTGGTTGCCGTGCATCCTGCCTATGACCACGCCTTTGACGGCTTTGCGGCGCCCGAAGTGCGCGGCAACCCGAAGGCGCGGACCGAGTGGGCTGTGCAGCAGCTCAAGTGGGCGGCGCAGGCCTCCAAGAATCTCGGCCTGACGGCCCATGCGACGTTTTCGGGCGCGCTGGCCTGGCCCTATCTCTATCCGTGGCCGCAGCGCCCGGCAGGGCTGGTCGAGGAAGCCTTCGACGAACTGGCGCGCCGCTGGCTGCCGATCCTCAACGAGTTCGACACGAACGGCGTGGATGTCTGCTACGAAATCCACCCGGGCGAGGACCTACACGATGGCGTCACCTACGAGATGTTCCTCGAGCGGGTGAAGAACCATCCGCGCGCCAACCTGCTGTACGATCCGAGCCATTTCGTGCTGCAGCAGCTGGATTACCTGCAGTACATCGATTTCTACCACGAGCGGATCCGGATGTTCCACGTCAAGGACGCCGAGTTCAATCCGTCCGGCAAGCAGGGCGTCTATGGCGGCTTCCAGTCCTGGGTGAACCGGGCCGGGCGCTTCCGGTCGCTGGGCGACGGGCAGGTGGATTTCGCCGGCATCTTCTCCAAGCTGAGCCAGTACGGCTTCGATGGCTGGGCGGTGCTGGAGTGGGAATGCGCCATCAAGTCGGCGGAGCAGGGCGCGGCCGAAGGGGCACCGTTCATTGCCAGCCACATCATCGAAGTCACCGAGAAGGCGTTCGACGATTTTGCGGCATCGGGCACCGATACGGCCGCCAATCGCAAGATGCTCGGCCTGAGCTAAGGGGGACAAAATGGCAGAGAACGGATCGCCCCGCATTCGGCTGGGCATGGTGGGTGGTGGTACGGGCGCCTTTATCGGCTACGTGCACCGGGTGGCGGCGCGGATTGACGGCGACTATGACCTCGTGGCGGGGGCGCTGAGCTCGAACCCGCAGACGGCGCTGGAATCGGGCAAGAATCTCGGGCTGGCGGAAGATCGCATCTACACCAGCTACGAGGACATGGCGGCCAAGGAAGCCGCTCGTCCGGATGGCATCCAGGCGGTGTCCATCGTCACACCGAACCACGTGCACTTCGGTCCGGCCAAGGCCTTTCTCGAGGCCGGCATTCACGTCATCTGCGACAAGCCACTGACCTCGACGATCGAGGATGCGCGGGCGCTGGCGGCGATCAAGCCGAAGAATGGCGCCAAGTTTTTGCTGACCCACAACTATACCGGCTACCCGCTGGTGCGGCAGGCGCGCGACCTGATCAAGTCAGGCGCGCTCGGCAAGATCCGCGTGGTGCAGGTTGAATATCCGCAGGACTGGCTGACCGAGGCGGCCGATCCCGGTAACAAGCAGGCATCGTGGCGCACCGATCCGAAGCGTTCCGGCGCCGGCGGGGCCATTGGCGATATCGGCACACATGCCTACAATCTGGCGCGCTATGTCACAGGGTTGCAGACCGAAGCGGTGAGTGCCGACCTGCAGAGCTTCGTCGAGGGCCGCGAGCTCGACGACAATGTGCATATCCTGCTGCGTTTTGCGGGTGGTGCGCGTGGCATGCTGTGGGCCAGCCAGGTGGCGGTGGGCAACGAGAACGGCCTGCAACTGCGCGTCTATGGCGAAAAGGCCGGCCTCGAGTGGCGGCAGGACAATCCGAACTACATGTGGTTCACCGAGTTCGGGAAGCCCAAGCAGTTGCTGACGCGGGGCGGGGCGATTTCGGCGCCGCCGGCTGCCTCGATGAACGTGCGCATTCCGGGCGGCCACCCTGAGGGCTATCTCGAAGCCTTTGCCACGCTCTACAGCCAGTTCGCGGCGATCATTCGCGGCGATGGCCAGGACTATGCGGACCTGCTGCCGACGATGGCCGATGGCGTTGAGGGCATGGAGTTCATCATGGCGTCGGTGAAGTCGAGCCAGAACGATGGCAAGTGGACCAGGTTCAGCGAAGTCTAAGGCCTACCGCAGTGCGAAAACACGAAGGGCGCCGATGGCGCCCTTTTTCATTTCCGTCAGTGCGTCCAGGGTGACTTGCGGTCGGAGCGGAAATTGTCGGTGTAGCTGGAGCGCTTGGGCGTAGGGATGTGCTCGGGCTGGACCGAGTAGGCGAGACCGTTGCGCTGGGCGTAGGCCTCGGCCTCTTCGAGCGTATCGAAGGTGAGGCGGACCTGCTGCCGGGTATCGGTGGAGGAGGTGTAGCCCATCAGCGGCTCGATCTGCTTGGCCGTTGCCGGCTCATGAACGAGAACCCAAAGGCGGGAATTGCCGCGGCCGGACTGCATGGCATTGGGTGCCGGGCGGAAGATACGTGCGGTCATGACCGAGAGATCCTCGTCTTTATCCAAAATGGTCGGGGCAGAGTGATTCGAACACTCGACCCCCGGTTCCCAAAACCGGTGCTCTACCAGGCTGAGCTATACCCCGAACATGATCCATTCCGTTACCCAGTCGCGCGGCAAAGGGCAAGCGAAAGCGCGGCAAATTGCGTGAGTTGACGCGGTTGCGGAAAGCGGTGAGTTAAGGATCATGTTCGATCTGTCCAAACCCTGGCCCTGGGGGCTCAATCGCGCCACCTGGTGGCAATTTGCGATTGCCTTCGTGCTGGTGCTGGGTGTGGTGGTGTGGTTCGACCCCGCAATATCGGCGTTTATCCGGGGCTGGCCGGAGCCGGTCATCGCTTTCCTTCAGGCAGTCACCGACTATGGGAAGTCGGACTGGATTCTCTATCCGGCGCTGATTTTCACCCTGCTATGCGGCGGGCTGGCGCTGCTGATCCGGAAGCGGGCGCCTGGACTGGCGCTGCGGCAGATGACCGGTGTTTATGCGTTCATATTCGTCGGCGTGGGGCTGCCCGGACTGCTGTCCAACCTCATCAAGCGGGGAATCGGCAGGGGGCGGCCGGAGCTGTTCGACGAGGTGGGGCCGCTGCATTTCACCAATTTTATCAACGACTACACCGCGCAGAGCTTTCCCTCCGGGCACACGACGACGGCATTCGCCTTCGCCTTCGTGGTCGGGTTCATGAGCCCGAGATGGTTTCCCTGGCTTTTGCTGGCGGCGATGGTAGTCGCCCTGTCGCGCGTTGCCGTGGGCGCGCATTACCCCACCGATGTGCTGGCGGGAATCATCGTCGGGACGCTCGGGGCCTATGCGGTGCGCGGGTTCTTTGCCTCGCGCCGCTGGGTGTTCGCCTCCCGCCCGGACGGGACCATCACGATGCGTCGCCTCTCCGGTGTGCTGCGGCTGATGCGGTCGCGCCGTCGGGGTCAGGCGAAATAGCGGGCCAGACCGGCCGCCAGATCGGCCCGTAGATCCTCGAGCCCTTCAAGGCCCACATGCATGCGCAACATGGTGCCTTCAATGGTCCATTCGACCGCGGTGCGCGCCTTTTCCGGGTGGATGGGGAGCAGCAGGCTTTCGTAGCCGCCCCAAGACCAGCCCATGCCGAACAGGTTCATGCCGTCGACCATGGCCGCGAGCTTTTCGCGCGGGCGGGATTGCAGGGTGAACGAGAAGACGCTGCCCGAGCCGGTGAAGTCGCGCTGGAACAGCGCGTGATCGGGATGGGTGGGGAGGGCAGGGTGGAAAACCTCGAGAACGCCCGGCTGAGCCTGCAGCCAGGTGGCGAGAACCAGAGCGTGCGCGCCATGTTCCTTCATCCGTACCGCGAGTGTGCGGAGGCCACGGGCGGCGAGATAGATGTCATCGGGCGAGGCGCAAATTCCCAAAGCGAGCTGGGTTTCGCGCAGCTTCTTCCAGCTGCGCTCGTTGGCCGACACGGTCCCGAACATGGCGTCGGAGTGCCCCACGAACATCTTGGTGCCGGCATGGCATACCAGATCGGCTCCCAGATCGAGTGGACGGTGGTTGAGCGGCGTGGCCCAGGAGTTATCCACAATTACATAGGCGCCGGTTTTTCTGGCCGCCGCGACAATGGCGCGCAAGTCCTAAATCTCGAACGTCAGCGAGCCGGGGCTTTCGACAAAGATGGCCCGGGTCTTTTCGGTGATCAGTGCTTCAATGCCGGCCCCGATGCGCGGGTCGTAGTAGCGCGGCGTCACGCCGAGCCGCGACAGGACGCTGTTCGAAAAGCGGCGTGTCGGCTGGTAGGCGCTGTCGGTGATCAAGATGTCGTCACCGGCCTCGACCACGGACATCAAGGCGGTCGAGATGGCCGCCAGGCCTGAGGGGCAAAGCACTGTTCCGGCTGCAGATTCGAGCGCGGTCACGAGGTCGGCAACGGAACTGTCCGAGGGGTTGCCGGTGCGGCCGTAGTCGTAGCGCGGGGCGGAGTAATCCTCGAGGGCGTCGAGGGTTGGGAAGAGGATCGTGGAGCCGCGGTAGACCGGCGTGTTGACGAAGCCAAACTGCTGTTCAGGGTGGCGACCGGCGTGGGTCAGAAGGGTCTCCAGCGACGGCTTGGAGGTGCCGTTCTTGTTCAATTCAGTCATGCGTCAACCCCTGCCCATAATATGTCCATGCTGCAAATCTGACCAAAACTTGGTCACAATCGCTGCCCTAATCCAGCCATAGTGCTTGACGTTAGCGTCGTAAGCCGCTTCGATGCATACCAGCATCACTCTCGCCGTCCAAGGCGGAGGTGCCTCCGGGGCAGTTGAACATTATTCAATTGCTGTCCGTTCATAGGTTCAGAAACAAAAAAGGCAGGCTAAATGTCAAAGGTTCTCCTCTCGATCGCGCTGGCTGCAGGGCTGGGCGTTACAGCCACGGCTGTACAGGCTCAGACAGCGACGTCGGCAACCCTCGATGCCGTAAAGGCCAAGGGCTACATCCAGTGTGGCGTGACCGGCGGTGTGCCGGGCTTCTCCGCGCCGGACTCGAGCAACAACTGGACAGGCCTGGAAGTTGACTATTGCCGCGCTCTTGCAGCTGCGATCTTCAACAATCCGGACAATGTCCGTTACACCCCGCTGACCTCGCAGGAACGCTTCACTGCGCTTTCGGCCGGTGAAATCGACGTGCTGTCGCGCACCACGACCTGGACGATGAGCCGCGATACGCAGCTGGGCATCAGCTTTGTCGGCACCATGTTCTACGACGGCCAGGGCTTCATGGTCCGCAAGGCCGACGGCATCGCCTCGGCGCTCGACCTGAGCGGCGCGGCCATCTGCATCGAGTCCGGCACCACGACCGAGCTCAACGCAGCCGACTACTTCGCGGCCAACAAGATGGAATTCAACACCGTCGTGTTTGTCGACCAGGACGAAGTCGTGAAGGCCTACGAAGATGGCCGTTGCGACGTCTACACCACTAACTCGTCGGCTCTTGCTGCCGAGCGTTCCAAGTTCGCCAACCCGGCCGATCACATCATCCTGCCGGAAATCATCTCCAAGGAGCCGCTCGGCCCCGTGGTGCGTCAGGGCGACAGCGGCTGGTTCAACATTGCCCGCTGGACCTATTTCGCACTGCTCGAGAGCGAGGAACTGGGCGTGAGCCAGGCGAATGTCGACGAAATGCTCGGCTCGGACAATCCGGCCATCAAGCGCCTGCTCGGCGTTGAAGGCGACTTCGGTACGCCGCTTGGCCTGACCAAGGACTGGGCTTACCAGATCGTCAAGCACATCGGTAACTACGGCGAGTCCTATGACCGTCACGTCGGTCCGGCAACGGCCATTGGCCTCGAGCGCGGCCTGAACGCCCTGTGGCGCGACGGCGGCATCCAGTACTCCCCGCCGATCCGCTAAGAACGACTCTGGCCCGGTGTCACGTTGATGCCGGGCCACCTCGTCCGAATATCGAGACAGCCTGCAGCGGTCCCGATCCTAAATTCGGTCTCTTGGGCAGAGGACTGAGCGAGCATGGCAGCTATTGAAGGCGGGCGTGATACACCGCCGCGGACTAACTTTCTCAACGATCCGGTCATTCGCGGGATCTTCTATCAAGTACTTGTCGGCGCGCTGGTCGTCGGCTTTCTCGCCTGGATCGTGAACAATACGGCGGTCAACCTCGCCGCACAGAACAAGACAACCGGGTTCGACTTCCTGTGGAAGACGGCCGGTTTCAACATCAGCTTCTCGCTGTTCCCTTTCGACCGGACGTCGTTCTACTGGCAGGCCTTCCTCGTCGGCCTGACCAATACGATCCTCGTGGCGATTGTCGGCATCTTCTTTGCGACCATTCTCGGGTTCACGATCGGCATTGCGCGCCTGTCTTCGAACTATCTGGTGTCGCGGCTGGCGACCGTCTACGTCGAGACGATCCGCAACATCCCGCTGCTGCTGCAACTGTTCTTCTGGTACTTCGCGGTGCTCAAGGCGATGCCGGCGGTCCGGGATTCCTTCGAACTGCCGTTCGATATCTTCATCAATCAGCGCGGGCTGTTCGTTCCCAAGCCGCTGGTGGATGACCAGTTTGCCTTTGTCTGGGTGGCGCTGCTGGTCGGCTTTGTCGGCTGGTATCTGCTCGGCCGCTGGGCGAGGCTCCGCCTCGAAAGTACCGGCAAGCGCTTCCCCGCGTTCATCACCGGCCTTTTCGGGCTGATCGTGCTGGTGGCGCTGGTCTGGCTGCTGAGCGGCGCGAGCATCTCGTTCGAGCCACCCGAACTGAACCGCTTCAACTTCAAGGGCGGCATCGAGCTGCCACCCGAACTGGTAGCGCTGGCATTCGGCCTCTCGATCTATACGGCCTCGTTCATTGCCGAGACGGTGCGCGGTGGTATCCAGTCGGTCAGTCATGGCCAGACCGAAGCCGCCGCCGCGCTGGGGCTCAAGGATGGCGACCGCCTGCGTCTGGTGGTGGTGCCGCAGGCCATGCGGGTGATCATTCCGCCGCTGACCAGCCAGTATCTCAACTTGACCAAGAATTCCTCGCTGGGCGCGGCTATCGGCTACCCGGAACTGGTGAACGTGTTCACCGGGACGACGCTGAACCAGACGGGCCGCGCGATCGAAGTCATTGCGCTGACCATGCTGGTCTATCTCGTGCTGTCGCTGGGAACTTCGGCGATCATGAACTGGTATAACGCCCGTGTGGCGCTGGTCGAACGGTAGGAGCGCGCCATGACAGACTTTGCTTTCGTGCGCTCCGAGATGTCGGAGGCCAAACCGGCCCCCGGGCGACAGAGCGGTGCCATCGCCTGGATGCACAAGAACCTGTTTGCGACGGTGTCGGATTCAGTGCTGACGGTGCTGGCAGTGCTGTTCCTGCTCTGGGTCATTCCGCCGCTCTACGGCTTCCTGATCGGCAGTGCCGTGCCGCCGGGCGGGACAGTGGAAATGTGCCGCGTCGAAAATGTCGGCGCGTGCTGGGCCTATATCGCCAGTGAAATCGAGTTCTTCATCTACGGTTTCTATCCGATGGCGGAGTACTGGCGGCCGAACCTGGTGTTCGCGCTGCTGGCCGTGCTCGGGGCGCCGCTGCTGATCCCGAAGGTGCCGTACAAGGTCCTCAACGCCATCCTGTTCTTCGTGGTGTTCCCGATTGCGGCCGTGGTGCTGCTGAGCGGTGGCGTGTTCGATCTGCCGTATGTGCCGACCGAACAGTGGGGCGGCCTGCTCGTGACACTGATCATCTCGGTGGTCGGCATCTCGGTGTCACTGCCGCTGGGCATCCTGCTGGCACTCGGGCGGCAATCGCAATTGCCGATCATCAAGACGCTCTGCATCGCCTTCATCGAACTGGTGCGCGCAGTGCCGCTGATCACGGTGCTGTTCATGGCCTCGATCATGCTGCCGCTGTTCATGCCGCAGGGCATGACGGTGGACAAGCTGGTGCGGGCGCTGGTCGGCGTGACGCTGTTCTCGTCGGCCTATATGGCGGAAGTCGTGCGCGGCGGCATGCAGGCTATCGGGCGCGGCCAGTACGAGGCCGGGCAGGCGCTTGGGCTCGGCTACTGGAAGCGGACGGCGTTCATCATCCTGCCGCAGGCCCTCAAGCACGTGATCCCGGGGATCGTGGGCAACTTCATCGCACTGCTCAAGGACACCTCGCTGGTCTACATCGTGGGCATGAAAGACCTGCTCGAGGCGGTCAAGACCAAGAACGACGCGATCGAGTGGTCGTCCCCGACGCAGTCGGTCACGGGCTACATCTTCGCAGCCTTCGTCTTCTGGGTGATGTGCTTTTCCATCTCACGCTATGCCCGTTTCTGGGAAAACCGGCTCAACACCGGGCACAAGAGGTAGTTATGACAGACGTTTCCTCATCTGCGGCCGACCGCAATATCGACCGCCAGAAGATGACGGTCAGCCAGACCGAAGTCGCGATCGAAATCATCGGCATGAACAAGTGGTTCGGCGAGTTCCACGTGCTGCGCGACATCGACCTGAAGGTGATGCGGGGCGAGCGTATCGTCATTGCCGGGCCCTCGGGCTCGGGCAAGTCAACGCTGATCCGCTGCATCAACCGCCTGGAAGAGCACCAGCAGGGCCAGATCATCGTCAACGGCATCGAACTGACGTCCGATCTCAAGCGGGTCGACGAGGTGCGGCGTGAAGTGGGCATGGTGTTCCAGCACTTCAACCTCTTTCCGCACCTGACGATCATGCAGAACCTGACGCTGGCGCCGATCTGGGTCCGCGGCATTCCCAAGGCGGAAGCCGAGGCAACTGCCATGAAATATCTGGAGCGCGTGAAGATTCCGGAGCAGGCCCAGAAGTTCCCGGGCCAGCTCTCGGGTGGCCAGCAGCAGCGTGTGGCGATCGCCCGCTCGCTCTGCATGAACCCGGAGATCATGTTGTTCGACGAGCCGACGTCGGCGCTTGACCCGGAAATGGTCAAGGAAGTGCTCGAAGTGATGATCTCGCTCGCCGAGGACGGGATGACCATGATCTGCGTGACACACGAAATGGGCTTTGCCCGGCAGGTGGCCAATCGCGTCATCTTCATGGACCAGGGGCAGATCATCGAGCAGAACGAGCCCGAACAGTTCTTCTCCAATCCGCAGCACGAGCGGACCAAGCTGTTCCTCAGCCAGATCCTGCACTAGTCACATCTTCCTGAGCCCGGGGCGCCTTGACCCGGGCACCGTCCGCCGAAATAGTGCCGGCGCGACAGGGAGATTTGCGTGCAGGGAAGACGGGCAGCGCTGACGGGCGCCAGGACACTGGCCGCCATGTGCTTGATGACCATGATGTCCGGGACACAGGTGCTGGCGCAGGACGTGGCGCCGGCCGGCCCGACACTGGCCGATGTGCAGTCCCGCGGTCACGTCATCTGTGCCACCAGCGATCCACTACCGGGTTTCGCGCAGGCGGGAGCCGACGGGCTGTGGTCGGGGTTTGACGTCGATTTTTGCCGCGCAGTGGCGGTGGCCATATTCGGCGATCCGACCAAGATGGAGTTCGTGCCGCTGTCAGGCGACAGCCGGTTCGCACAGTTGCAGACCGGCGAGGTAGACCTGATCGCCCGCAACGCGCCGTGGACGATGCGGCGCGACACGGGGTACGGTGCCAACTATGTCGGCACCTCTTTCTTTGACGGGCAGGCCTTCATGGTGCCGCAGTCGCTCGGCGCCGTATCGGCCTACGAACTCGACGATGTGCGGGTCTGCGTCCTCGACGGACCGGAAGAACTGGCGGCCATTCGCGAGTTCTTTTTTACCACGCAGGCGACCTACTCGGAGGTGCTCTATGAGGACCGCGAGGACCTATCCGTCGCCTACCAGTCGGGTCTGTGCAACGCGGTGTCGGCGCCGGCGAGCTGGCTCAACGCCATCCGCAAGAGCCTGCCCGAGCCAGCGACGCACCGCATCCTGCCGGAGCGCATTTCCAAGGGCGGCTTCGGGCCGGTGGTCCGGTCGGGCGACGACCAGTGGTTCAAGATCGTGCAGTGGACGCTGTTCGCCTTGATCGATGCCGAGGAAGCCGGCGTCACCAAGGACAATATCGGCTCGCTGTCGGCGGCCAAGACGCACCGGATCCGCAGGTTATTGGGGCTCGAGGGCGTCTATGGCCCGGGTATTGGCCTGCCGCCAAAGTTCATGGCCAACGTGATCCGCCAGGTCGGCAATTACGGCGAGATATTCGACCGCAATTTCGGGCCGGATACCGGGGCCGCCGTGGTGCGGGGGCAGAATGCGCTGTGGAGCAATGGCGGGCTGCTCTATGCGCCGCCGGTCGAGTAGCGTCAGGCGAAGAGCAGGCTGACGCGGCGGTTCTGGGCGCCCTTCTTTTCGATCTTGCCCAGCTTGAGCGGCCCGATTTCGCGGGTGTTGCGCACATGGGTGCCGCCGCAGGGCTGCAGGTCGACATCGCCGATGCGAATGAGCCGGACGCGCCCCTGACCCATGGGCGGTTTCACCTTCATGGTCTTGATCAGAGCGGCGTTTGCCGCCATTTCGGCGTCACTGATCCACTCGGCGGTGACATCGTGATGGCCCGCCACCATGGCGTTGAGCTGATCTTCAAGCGCCTGCAGGTCGGCCGGCACTTCGGGCATGTCGAAATCGAGGCGGCCTTTTTCTTCGCCAATTGAGCCACCGGTCACCGGGAACGGGAAGACAACGGAGAGCAGGTGCAAGGCGGTGTGCATGCGCATCAGGCGCAGCCGGCGGTCCCAGTCGAGATGCAGAGTGACTGACTGGCCGGTTTGCAGGCCATGGTCGGCGTCCGCCGGGACATGGACGATTGCCGTCTTGTCGCCGTCAGGATGGACGACAGAGGCAAGGCTCAGCGCGCCACCGATCCACTCGATCCGGCCGGTGTCGGCGGGCTGGCCGCCGGATGCAGCATAGAAGATGGTCCTGTCGAGGACGATGCCACCTTCGGGCGTGATCGCCGTGACGGTGGCATCGAGGGTCGTGGCGTAGGAATCGTCGCGAAAGACGAAGTCGGTCATGCAGCAGGCTCGGGCTCGATAACGGACTGCCAGTCTATAGCCGGCGCTTCCTCCAGCCAATGCGGCACTGGCAGGTCCTTGGACTTCAGAAATTCGGGGTTGAACAGTTTCGACTGATAGCGATTGCCGTAGTCGCAGAGGATGGTGACGATGGTCTTGCCAGGCCCGAGGTCGCGGGCCATGCGGACCGCGCCGGCGACATTGATGCCGGATGAGCCGCCGAGGCAGAGGCCTTCGTGCTCAAGCAGATCAAAGACGTAGGGCAGGGCTTCGCTGTCCGGGATCTGGTAGGGATTGTCGATGGTCAGGCCTTCGAGATTGGCGGTGATGCGACCCTGACCGATGCCCTCGGTGATCGAGTTGCCGGCGGATTTGAGCGCACCGTGAGCATAGTACTCATAGAGCGCCGCGCCTTCGGGGTCGGCGAGGCCGATCCGGACATCGGGGTTTTTGGCACGCAGCGCGGTGGCGACGCCGGCGAGCGTGCCGCCGGAGCCGACGGCGCAGATGAAACCGTCGATCTTGCCACCGGTCTGTTCCCAGATCTCGGGGCCGGTGGACTCGATATGGGCCTGGCGGTTGGCGACGTTATCGAACTGGTTGGCCCAGACGGCGCCATTGGGCAGCTCCCGCGCCAGCTTGTCGGCAAGGCGGCCGGAGATGCGGATGTAGTTGTTGGGATTGCGGTAGGGCTTGGCGGGCACCTGGATGAGTTCGGCGCCGAGCAGGGTCAGGGCGTCCTTCTTTTCCTGACTCTGGGTTTCGGGGATGACGATGACCGACTTGTAGCCCAAGGCGTTGGCGACCATGGACAAGCCGATGCCGGTATTGCCGGCCGTGCCCTCGACGATGGTGCCACCCGGCTTCAGCAGGCCCTTCTTTTCGGCATCGCGAATGATCCAGAGCGCCGCCCGGTCCTTGACCGACTGCCCGGGATTGAGGAACTCAGCCTTGCCCCAGATATCGCAGCCGGTCGCGTCGGAGACGCGGTTGAGGCGGATGAGCGGGGTGTTGCCGATGGCCGAGATGACGTCGCGATGGTTGGTCATGAAATTCCAAGCGTGGCTGTTTGAGCCTGGAAACTAAGGTCATGACGGTGTCGTGCCAAGGCCGAAGCAGCGGAATGGTAAGGCGTTTTCCAGCAGGGCAGCGCCGGGGCATGAAGCTGCAAGGTCGGGGTGGAATCGAGAATGACGTGGCTTGAGATGAGCTGAGGAGGGGCTGGGGATCGGGAGCATCGGCAAATAGTCGTACTTACATATCCACTACCGCGGCTATCATAGTCACCTGGCGGTCCAAAAACTCCTTTCCGCACCTTCGACCATTTCTCTGACTTCGACAGCTGGCTCTGGTTGTCGCCATTGTTCCGGCACGCATGTCCACTTCCCGCAAATCGCCGCCGCTTTCAGAACTGACGCCCCGGCAGGTGCAGTGGATTCTCGGCGGGGCGGCGATGACCCTGTCCACCATGCCCGGGCAGACCAATTTCATCGCTCAGTTCAATACGTCGATCCGCGAGACGTTCGGGCTGTCGCATGGGGAGTTCGGCGGCATCTACACGATTGCCACGCTGACCAGCGCCTTCTGCCTGATCTGGGCGGGCACGCTGGTGGACCGGTTCAGTTCGCGGCTGCTGGCGTTGATCTCGATTGCCGGACTGGCGATCACTGCGCTGGCCATGGCCGGACTGGGGCACGTGGTGCTGCTCGTCGTGGCACTGGCGGCCCTGCGGTTTTTCGGCCAGGGCATGCTGGCACATATCGCGATGACGACGATGGCACGCTGGTTCAACCGTTTTCGTGGCCGGGCACTGTCGTTTGCGGGGCTTGGCTTCACCATCGGCGAGGCGGCGCTGCCCTTCACCATTACCATTGCCATCCTGACGTTTGGCTGGCGCGAAGTCTGGTTCGGGACGGCCTGTGTCCTGCTGGCAGTGCTTGCGCCGCTCATCTGGTTCCTGTTGCGCGATCCGCCGGACGGCAAGAAGGCCATTGCCAGCGGCAAGGTGAACCCGGACGGGCCGGGCGCGACCCTGTTGACGGGCGGCGGCTGGACGCGGGGCAAGGTGCTCAAGGATCCGCTGTTTTATGCGATCATTCCTGGGATCATGGCGCCACCGGCCATCGGTACGCTCTTTATCTTCCATCAGGCGCATCTCACCGATCTCAAGAGCTGGGACCTGACGGTGTTCACCGCCTCCTTTGCGTTCCTGTCGCTGACCAACGCCACCACCAGCGTCTTCGCCGGATTCCTGGTCGACCGTTTCGGTGCGTGGCGGCTGATGCCGTTCGTGCTGCTGCCGCTGGGGGGCGCCTGCATCCTGATCGGGACGCTGAACGCGCAGATTTATATCCCGCTGATCTTTGTGAGTTTCGGCCTGACCATGGGCATGATGGGCCCGATTGTCGGTTCGCTCTGGGTGGAGATCTACGGCACCACCCATATCGGTGCTATTCGCGCCGTTGCTTCGGCCGCGCTGGTGGCTGCCTCAGCGGTGGGGCCGGGGATCGCCGGGGTGCTGATCGATGCGGGGATCGATCTGGATGCGCAGGCCTTCGGATACGCTGTCTATTGCGTGCTCGGCGCCGTCGCCTACTGGCTGCTGCAGCCCACGTTCGGCAAGCGTTCGGCCGCCTTGAGCTGAGCGGCGACGGAGCTGTCGGGCGGTCTGCCGGTGCTTGGCACAGACCTTCGAAGAAAGGTGTGCCGGATATCTGGTGCTACAGGGCTTGGAAGGCATCCAGCGCCCGTTGCCGGGAGGACTTGAGATCGACGATGGGCCGTGGATAGGTGGTTCCCAGCGCGACGCCGGACTTGCGGAGCACATCAGCAGGGGCGGCGGCCGGGTCCTGAATGAACTTGTCCGGCAGGTTCGCCAGTTCCGGGACCCATTGGCGGACATAGGCACCGTCGCCGTCGAAGCGCTCGCCCTGCGTGACCGGATTGAAGATGCGGAAATAGGGTGCGGCGTCGAGCCCGGATCCGGCGACCCATTGCCAGTTCCCGGGATTGTTGGCGATGTCGGCGTCGAGCAGGCAATCCCAGAACCAGGCCTCGCCCTTGCGCCAGTCGACCAGCAGGTTCTTGGTCAGCAGTGACGCGGTGAGCATGCGGACGCGGTTGTGCATATAGCCAGTCTGCCAGAGCTCGCGCATGCCGGCATCGACGATAGGGAAACCGGTCTGGCCGCGCTGCCAGGCGCCAAGAGCGGCCGCCTCGTTCTGCCACTGGAACCCGGCGAACTTTGGCTGCATGGGTGCCGTCGCGATGTCCTCGCGGTGATAGAGCTGATGATAATTGAAGTCCCGCCAGGTCAGCTCCTTGAGGAATTTCTCGACGGCGCCGGCCGAGCGAGGCGAGCGATGGGCGTGCAGTTCGGCGGCGTGCCAGAGCTGGCGCGGCGAGACTTCGCCAAAGGCGAGGTGCGGCGACAGTCTTGACGTCACGTCGCGGGCGGGAAGATCGCGGCCGTCGGGATAGTGGACGATGTCGTCAGACAGAAAATCGGCCAGCTTGTCCTGGGCAGCGGCGCTGCCGATCTGCCAATGTGCGCCCAGCTTTGCGGTCCAGGCCGGCTCCTCGTAAGCAGCATCGACCGGTTCGACTTCGGTTACCGGTCGGCTGGCCGGCCTTGGCGCGGGCAGGGGCCGTGGGATGGGCTTCTGCCGCAGGGTGTTCCAGAACGGGGTGTAGACCGAATATGGCTTGCCCTGGCCGGTTGCGATATCCCAGGGCTCGACCAGAACATTGGCGCCAAAACTGGTTGCGCCGATGCCGCTCGCCAGGCAGCGTGCCTTGATAGCGGCGTCGATAGTGCATTGGGCCGGCGCGTAGCGACGGTTCCAGAACATGGCAGCGCCGTTGTGCCTCGCAAGGGCGTCGAAGACCGTTAACTCGGCAGGGCCGCGGCGGACTTCGAGGCTGATGCCGAGGCTGGCGAGATCAGTCGAGAGCGATTTGAGGCTGTGGTGCAGCCACCACCGCGAGGCAGCGCCGGGCCGGCGGAGGATCTCATCGGTTTCTTCGACATAGAGCGCGTGCACTGGCAGGCCGGTGTCGATCGCGGCGCTCAGGGCGGGGTTGTCGGCGATGCGGAGGTCATTGCGGAACCAGACAAGCGCAGATTTGGCCATGAAATAGTTTTCCGTTCCTCGGGACTTGTGGGCGCAGTCGATCCTAGCGGAGGAGCCGGGGCCGAACACGTTTGCTGTGCCCGGTAGGTACGCGCAAAGCTTCGAAAAAGTTCACCTTTTCCGCACCGGGGCGGGTCTTGCTGGCACCGTTTGCACGGCGTATTTGCAGGTCTTCGATCCGATTGGAAGTCATAGCCGCATGACCGCGACGCGCACGCTCAGCCACCTCAAGGCCCTCGAATCCGAGAGCATCGAGATATTCCGAGAGGTCGCGGCGAGCTTCGAGCGCCCGGTGATGATGTACTCGATCGGCAAGGATTCCTCGGTCCTGCTGCACCTGGCGCGCAAGGCGTTCTTCCCCAGCCGCATCCCGTTTCCGCTGCTGCACATCGACACGACGTGGAAGTTCAAGGAAATGATCAGCTTCCGCGACCGGATGGCGGAAGAGCACGGCTTCCAGCTGCTGGTGCACACCAATGCCGAGGGCAAGGCCAACAATATCAATCCGTTCGATCACGGGTCGTCGCGCTATACCGACATCATGAAGACACAGGCGCTGCGGCAAGCGCTGAACGCCGGGCGCTATGACGCGGCGATCGGCGGCGCGCGACGTGACGAGGAAAAGAGCCGCGCCAAGGAGCGCATCTTTTCGCACCGCAATGCCAGCCATGCCTGGGACCCGAAGAACCAGCGCCCGGAACTCTGGCGCGTCTATAATACGCGGCTGGCGCCGGGCGAGAGCATGCGGGTGTTCCCGCTCAGCAACTGGACCGAGCTCGATATCTGGACTTACATCTATTCCGAGGGGATCGAGATCCCTTCCCTCTATTTCGCACGCAAACGGCCGGTGGTGCAGCGCTCGGGAACGCTGATCATGGTCGATGACGGACGCATGCCGCTGGAGCCTGGCGAGACGCCGGTCGAGGACATGGTGCGGTTCCGGACGCTTGGCTGCTATCCGCTGACGGGCGCGATCCGGTCCGATGCGTCGGACCTGCCGTCGATCATCATGGAAATGCAGGCCAGCCGTACATCGGAGCGCGAGGGCCGGCTGATCGACAGCGACCAGGCCGGGTCGATGGAAAAAAAGAAGCAGGAGGGGTATTTCTGATGACGACCGCGAGCGCCATTGCCACTCCCAATACCGATCTCGACCTGTGGCTGAGCCAGCAGACCGACAAGGGGCTCCTGCGCTTCCTGACCTGTGGCTCGGTGGACGACGGCAAGTCGACGCTGATCGGCAGGCTGCTCTATGACAGCCAGTTGATCCTCGATGACCAGCTGGCGAGCCTGCGCAAGGAAAGCTGGAACCGGACCACCGGCGACGAGGGCATCGACTTCTCGCTGCTGGTGGACGGGCTGACGGCCGAACGCGAGCAGGGCATCACCATCGATGTGGCCTACCGGTTCTTTTCGACCGACAAGCGCAAGTTCATCGTTGCCGATACGCCGGGCCACGAGCAATACACCCGCAACATGGCGACCGGCGCCTCGAACGCCGACCTCGGCATCGTGCTGATCGATGCGCGCAAGGGCGTGTTGACGCAAACACGACGCCACAGCTTCATCCTGAGCCTGATCGGCGTCAAACACGTGGTGCTGGCGGTCAACAAGATCGATCTCGTCGACTACGACGCCGATGTGTTCAACGCCATCGAAGCGGAATACCGGGCGTTTGCCAAGGATCTGGGCTTCGAGACGCTGGCGGCCATCCCGGTATCGGCCCTGCGCGGCGACAACATCCTCACCAACAGCACCCAGACGCCCTGGTTTTCCGGCCTGCCGCTGGTGCCCTATCTCGAGACCATCGAGGTGGCGAGCGATCGGACCAGCCAGCAGATGCGGTTCCCGGTGCAGTGGGTGAACCGTGCCAGCCTCGATTTCCGCGGTTTCTCGGGGACGGTGGCGTCGGGCATCGTCAAGGTCGGTGACGACGTGCTGGTGGCAGCATCACGCAAGCCGGCCAAGATCGCGCAGATTGTCACTATGGACGGTGAGCAGAGCGAGGCGATTGCCGGCGAGGCCGTGACGGTGGTGCTCGACCGGGAAGTCGATATCTCGCGTGGCGACGTGCTGACGCATCCGGGCGAGACGCCCGAAGTCTCCAATCAGTTCCAGGCGCGGGTCGTCTGGATGGCCGAGGAGCAGGCGTTGCCCGGCCGATCCTACCTGCTCAAGATCGGCTCGCAGGTGGTGCCGGCCTCGATCACGTCGCTGAAATTCCGCACGAACGTCAATACGCTCGAGCAGAGCCCGGCCAAGACGCTGGACCTGAACGAAGTCGGGACGGTGACCATCGCCACCGACAAGCCGCTGGTCTTCGACAGCTATGCGACGAATGGCCAGACTGGTGCCTTCATCCTGATCGACCGGATTTCCAACGCCACGCTGGGCGCCGGGGTGATCGATTTCGGGCTGCGCCGGGCGCAGAATCTCTCCTACCAGTCGTTCGACGTGAACCGGCAGGTGCGCGGCCGGATGAAGGGACAGGAGCCGACGATCGTCTGGTTCACCGGGCTTTCCGGCTCCGGCAAGTCGACGATTGCCAACCTGATCGAGAAGCGACTGACGACCGACGGGCGGCATTGCTACATTCTGGATGGCGACAACGTGCGGCACGGGCTCAACAAGGACCTTGGCTTCACCGACGAGGCGCGGGTGGAAAACATCCGGCGCGTCGCCGAAGTTGCCCGGCTGATGGCCGATGCCGGTCTGATCGTCCTCTGCTCGTTCATCTCGCCCTTCCGCAACGAGCGCCGGCTGGCGCGCGAAGTGGCGGGCGATATCACCTTCCGCGAGGTGTTCGTCGATACGCCGCTCGAGCTGTGCGAGGCGCGCGATCCCAAGGGCCTCTACAAGCGGGCACGGACCGGCGAGATCAGGAATTTTACCGGCGTCTCCAGCCCCTACGAAGCGCCAACCGACGCGGACATTGTGCTGGACGGGCGGACGAAGGGCCCGGCGGAGCTGGCCGAGGAGCTCTACGAGCAGTTGTTCGGCTGGGAGTCGAGCTACTCGATCTAGGGGTTGGGGCGAAATATCGCGCTGCGGCCGGCGCTCGCACTGTGGGGGCGGCTGCGACTGATGCCGGACGGCCTGAAATGGGGACAGATATGACGGCTGCGATATGGTCGCTAGGATCAATCGCGGCGGCGAGATCGAAGTGACGATCGCTGCGGCTCTGGCGTTCGCTGAAAAATGCCAAGGACAATTTTGCCGGCGCCATGGACAATGCCGAACCTGAGGTGACGGTGGGATCGGGGCCGACCGGAGCGTTTTACGAGGTCCGGCTGCCGGTGGCATCAAGCGAGAACGCCAACGCCATTTGTGCGGCGATCAGGTCGGCGGGCGTCGGGTGCTACGTGGCTGCTGGAGGCTGATGTCTAGCCTCACCTAACCCTCGGTGGACCTCGGTCGGCGCGGGAACTCTTCCGCGCCGATCGAGCTAGCGCAAGCAGATTACCTGGACATGCCGCCCCAGGACTTCTTCTCGGGGCAGGATCCCGGCGAGGTGCTCGAAACTTCGACCTTGCCGCGGATTCCGTCGCCCCGTACCCGCTTCCACTCGGTTGTCGTGCAGTAGCCGGCGTCGTTGACGGAGCCAACGATCGAGCCGAACGGGAGGCAGAAGCCGTCGGCGCCCGCGTTGCCCGCTTGCTGGAAGCCCGCCAGATTCAGGCAGGTACCGAAATATGTCGTACCGTCAGGACCGGCTCCACCGGGGGACTGGTAGGTGTAGGTCTTCTCGTGATGGTGGTGGTGATAGCCGCCCGCCATCGCCGGGATGGCAACCGACACGAGCCCCAGTGCGACAACCGCCCCGGCAATCAAACTCATATTACGCATCTTACTTACCTCAGAGTTGCTAGGCGGCCGCCGCTTCCGCCCTCCTCCGATGTCCCGAAATGGAACATCTGCGTGTCATTTAAGGACGTAAATCTGTGGAAAACAAGTGAACAAGTAATGAATAGTTAACCAGCGGCCGAATCGAGGCCAGGCTAAGGGCCTGGTGTGACTTGGGAGTTCCGCAGGAAAGCGGTGTCAAGCCTCTGTGACGTGATACGCTGGGCCAGCTGCAAGCTGCAGCAGCCGTGTTTTGGGTCGCATTGCTGAATCCAGCATGGCGGTCGCAGGTGCGAGCAAGGGGCGGACAGGCCGGCGCAATGACTGGCCGATAACGTGCGATGAGTCTCGGGCGATCGATGAAAGGCCCCACGAAGGGAGCCTTTCAAACTGATGGTTTTGCGTCGCTACAGGGGTACTTGAACCCTAGGGGCAGGAACTGCCCTGGACTGGTGCATGCCAATCGACAATTTCGACGATCACGACATGGGGGGTCCACTCCCAGAAGGGCTTATTTTGGTTCTCTGGGGCGTTCTTGGTGGCTGCCAGGGAGGCTTTGGCTGTCTCCTTGGCGGTCTCCTTCAAGTCAAGCTTTCCGGTCTGGTGCACGGCGATGTCAGGGACATCGCCGTCGAGCGTTACATAGGTAAATTTGTTGGTCGAAACAGGCTGGGCGAGTGTGGCGAGATTGCCTGAGCTTGCGCAGAGGCCGTTGGCCTGCATGGCGTCATGCCATTTGTGCTCGGGGTTCGAGCAGAGTCCCAACTGCCGGCCGCCGCCAAGGAAGCCTGATCCAACCCCCGTTGTGGCGATGCCCGTTCGGCTGACGGGTGCGTCATTGGGAGTCACAATTTCTGGAAGATTCTGGCAACGCTAGAGATTGGTGGCGAAAGAAGCGGACGTCGAGAGCAGGCTGACAACAAGGGCCAACGCCAACGTGGACTGAATACGCATAGTTACTACCTCAAATAAACAATGAGGCAGCCGCCGCTTCTGGCCTCCTCCAATGTCCCGATATGGAACATCTGAGTGTCATTTAGGGACAGATTTTTGTGGAAAACAAGTGGACAAGTAACGTTTGGTTAGTCCTGAGCCGAATCGGCGTGCTGTTAACCACGTGATCTGATGCGTGTTTTTGTGTGAACTGAGCGTCAAGCGCTTTCGGTGACGCACGGGAGCCGAGTTCTGGGAGCTGTTGAAAAGCAGGCCTTTGCGGCACGCACGCGCGGTCTGGCCCGCCAAGTCAAACCGGGCCGGCACTACATGGCATTACTGATGCGGTGGATGGCGCTCAGGCGCCGAGCGCGAGCTTGATGGCGTAGCCGACGAGGGTGACGCAGAGGACCCCGGCGGCCCAGAGGGCGACGAACCAGAGCAGGCGCCGGGGCAGGGAGGGGCCGGCCGCCATCTAGTGGTAGCCTTCCTCCGGGTCGACCTTGCCGCGGAAGACCCAGTAAGCGTAGCCGGTATAGGCGAGGATGATCGGCACGAGGACCAGGGCGCCGACGAGCAGGAAACTCAGGGACGAGTCCGGTGCCGCCGCCTCGGCAATGGTGAGGGCGCCCGGCACGATGTAGGGGTAGAAGCTGATGCCGATGCCGACAAAGCTCAGCACGAAGATGCCCAAGGCCGAGAGGAACGGCAGCAGGTGCCTGTCGTTGTTCAGGCCCCACCAGAGCGCCGCGGCGCATATGGCGAGCAGCAGCGGGACCAAAGCCGAAAAGAAGGCGGTCGGAAAGCTGAACCAGCGGTCGAAATAGACCGACCGCAGGAATGGCGTCCAGAGGCTGACGGCGGCAATGGCGACCAGAGTTGCCACACCGGCAATCAGGGCGATGCGGCGCGATTTCTCCTGCAGCGCTCCGGTGGTCTTGAGGTTGAGCCAGGTGGCGCCGAGCAGGGCGTAACCGACGGCGACCGCTACGCCGGTGAGGATTGAAAAGGGCGTCAGCCAGTCCCACCAGCCGCCGGCATAGCTGCGGTCGGCGATCTGGATGCCCTGGACGAGCGCACCCAGAGCAATGCCCTGCATGACGGCCGCAACGGTCGAGCCGCCGGCAAAGCCCCATTCCCAAAGAGCCTTCCAGCGCTTGGTACGGAAGCGGAACTCAAAGGCGACGCCACGGAAGATGAGGCCGAGCAGCATCAGGATCAGCGGCATGTAGAGCGCCGGCAGGACAGTGGAGTAGGCCAGCGGAAAGACCGCCATGAGGCCGCCGCCGCCCAGCACCAGCCAGGTCTCGTTGCCGTCCCAGACAGGGGCAATCGAGTTGGTCATGATGTTGCGATCACTGTCTTCCGGAAACAGCGGAAAGAGGATGCCGATGCCGAGGTCGAAGCCGTCGAGGACGACATAGGCGAGGACGGCGAAAGCAATCAGGCCGGCCCAGATGGTGGGGAGATCAATGGGCATGGCCGGGCTCCGCGTCTTCGATCTGCTGGGCAGGGGTGATGCCGGAGGCGCGATGCGGCCCCTCATGTGACGATCCGTCGTCGCCTTCGGGGCGTCGGCCAAACAGGCGGAACAGGTAGAAGACGCCGGCGCCAAAGACGATGAAGTAGACGATGATGAAGGCCAGCAGCGAGGCGCCGACGGCCGGGGCGGCGACCGGCGACAGGCTGTCGGAGGTGAGCAGCAGGCCATAGACCGTGAAGGGCTGGCGGCCGACCTCGGTGGTGTACCAGCCGGCGAGGACGGCGATGAAGCCGGAGGGGCCCATGGCGACGGCCGCACGGTGCAGCCAGGGGCTGGCATAGAGCGTCTTCTTCCAGCGGGCCCATAGCGACCAGAGACCGACACCCAGCATCAGAAGGCCTAGGCCAACCATGATGCGGAAGGTAAAGAACGGGATCAGCGCGGGTGGCCGTTCGTCGGCCGGGAAGGCCTTCAGGCCCTTGACCTCGGCGTTGAGATCGTGGGCGAGGATCAGTGAGCCGAGCTTGGGGATCTCGATGGCGTAGCGGGTTTCCTCAGCCTGATCGTCGGGAATGCCGAAAAGGATCAGCGGAGCGCCAACATGCGTCTCGTAGTGACCTTCCATGGCCGCGATCTTGGCCGGCTGGTGCTCGAGCGTATTGAGGCCGTGCATGTCGCCGGCGAGGATCTGCAGCGGCGTAACGAGCGCGGCCATCCACATGGCCATCGAGAACATGATCTGTGCCTGCCGGTTGGTGCGTTCCCGCAGGAGATGCCAGGCGCCCACGGCGCCCACGGCAAACGCCGTCGTCAGGAACGCGGCGAGCACGGTATGCACGAGGCGGTAGGGGAAGCTGGGGTTGAAGATGATGGCCAGCCAGTCTTCGGGGACGAAGTTGCCGTTGGCGCCGATGCCGTAGCCGGCGGGCGTCTGCATCCAGCTGTTCGCCGAGATGATCCAGGTGGCCGAGACCAGCGTACCCAACGCCACCATGGCGACGGCGAACATATGCAGCCCGTCGCCCACGCGCTTGCGGCCAAACAGGGCAATGCCGAGGAAACCAGCCTCGAGGAAGAAGGCGGTCAAAACTTCATAACCCATCAACGGCCCGATGACGGCGCCGACACGTTCCGAGAATACCGACCAGTTGGTGCCGAACTGGTAGCTCATGACGATACCGGAAACGACGCCCATGCCGAAGGTGACGGCAAACGGGGTTTTCCAGTATTCGAAGAGTTTGAGGAAGGCGGGTTCCTTCTTCCACAGCCACAGCGCGTTGAGCACGGCGAGGAAGCTGGCAAGCCCGATAGAGAATGCCGGAAACAGGAAGTGGAACGAGACCGTGAAGGCGAACTGGATCCGGGCCAGCAGCTCTGCGCTGAAATCAAACGGCATAGTACCACTCCATGCTTTGAGTGAAGCATAGGCCGATTACTTAAGTCGTGGCAGTTGCCGGTTGGTCGCGCGACAGGTTGACGCTGCAGGTGACTGCAGGTGTCGGAGTATAGAGCTGCAGCGGCGGGAGGGCAGGCCGCTACAGCTTGTCCTTGATCAGCACACCAATGGCGATGCCGACGAGCAGGGCGCAGCCGGCAACCGGCAAGGGCCAGCCATAGGCGAGCAGGGTGACCAGCAGGCCGGCCACACTGACGGGCAGCAGGTAGAAGCGAAACAGGTTGCGCGGCGGCTTGCGCACGCGGCGCACCTGGTCAGGACCAAGCTCGAGGACGATGGGGTCGGTATGGGCGTCAGTCATGGCTTGATGTTTCGGAGCGCAATGCGGGGAAGTTGTGGCGAGGCGGCTCTACAATGACAATCGGCATCGGGGAGGCTAACGTTGCTCGAGAGCCTAGCCCGACCAAGCGATTCCGAGGAAACCGCAGCTTGAGATCAGTCACGCAGCCGCCGAAGTCATCTGTCTGCCGTCATAGCCGGCGCACCGCCTCAACTCGGCTTTTCGGGCTTCGGCACTGATGGACGGCGTGCATGCTGCATTTCCGCTGGTTCAGGTGGCGGCAATTATCGTGATCGCGGTTCTGGCAGGCCTGGGGCTGCGGCACCTGAAACAGCCGCCTCTGGTTGGCTATATCCTGGCCGGCGTGATCCTCGGCCCCACGGGCGTCGGGCTGATCGGCGACAGCGAGGGCGTGTCGGCCCTCGCCGAGATGGGCGTGCTGGTGCTGCTGTTCTTTATCGGCACGGAGCTGTCGCTGAAGGCCTTCGTGGCCACGCTGCGACCGGCGCTGACGGTGGCAGCCGGGCAGCTCGTCGCGGCCATGATGATTGCGGCGCTCATCATGCTGGCGACCGGATCGACCCTGGCGGAAGGCGTGGTGCTCGGGTTCATCCTGGCGCTGTCGAGCACCGTGGTGGCCATGAAAATGCTCGACGAGATGGGTGCCTTGCGGCGCACGCCGGGCCGGATCGCGGTGGGCGTGCTGATCGCGCAGGATATCGCGGTGGTGCCGATGCTGATCCTGGTGTCGTCGCTGGGCGACGGGGGGACGCTCGACCCCGTTCAACTGGTGCTCAAGATCGCCGTGGCCGTGGGGCTGCTGGTGATGCTGCTCTGGTGGCTGGGACGCACCACCAAGGTCAAGGTGCCGTTCGACAAGCAGATCGGCGACGATGTCGAGTTGCTGGCCCTAAGTGCGCTGGCGCTGTGTTTCGGAGCGGCAGCGATTTCCGGCGTGCTGGGGTTGTCACCGGCCTATGGGGCGTTCGTGGTCGGGCTGGTGATCGGCAATTCGACGCTGCGCAACCGGGTCATTCCGGTGATCGAGCCAATCCAGAGCGTGCTGATTGTGGTGTTCTTCCTCTCCATCGGCCTCTTGATCGACCTCGACTTCGTCTGGGCAAACCTGGCGATGGTGGCCGCTTCGGCGGTGCTGGTGATCATCGCCAAGACGGTGCTCAACGTGCTGCTGCTGCGCGGCGCCGGGTTCGACCGCGAGACGGCGCTGATCGGCGGCCTCTCCATGGCCCAGATCGGCGAATTCTCGTTCGTGCTGGCGGCGGCCGGGCTGGCGGCCGGGGCGATGGGCAGCGACATCTATCGCCTGTCGATTGCGGTGACGGCGATTACGCTGCTGATCTCGCCGGCCTGGGTGTCGCTGATGCACCGGCTGGAACAGTTCCGGCTGGGCGACTACGCGTCCTATCGTGACGCGCTGTCGACTGCCTATGCCGATGAAATCGGCAATGTGCGCAAGGGCCTCTGGTGGGTGCGGGTGCGCTACCGGGCGTGGCGTGCGGCGCAACAGGCGCGGAACGCGGCGCAGACCGAACTTGGCGACATGCCCAATCTCCCGCCGGACAGTGCCCCGCCGCAGCCGCCGGCCGACGATCTGCCGGACGACATTGTCGCGGAGACGTCAGAGCCCCCGGAGCTGTCAGAGGTGCCGGCCGTGCCGGAGCCAGCCTCCAACGGTCCGGCCGCTCCGGAAAAGAAGCCGGCCCGGAAGCGGCCGGCGGCGCGCAAGCCATCGCCGGGCGCTTCAGGTCGCTGACGACACCTGCATCAGCACAAGGCCGGCCACGATCAGCACGGCCGCAAGGATGCGTGTGAGGCTGGCCGGCTCGCCGAGCACGGCGATCCCGACGATGAACGCCCCGACGGCGCCGATACCGGTCCAGATGGTATAGGCGGTTCCCAGTGGCAGGGTCCGCATGGCGATGGAGAGCAGTCCAAAGCTGCCGATCATGGCGACAAGGGTGACGACGCTGGGCAGCAGGCGAGAGAAGCCGTGCGACTGCTTCATGGCAAAGGCCCAGACAATTTCGAGTAGGCCGGCAACGACAAGATAGATCCAGGACATGCTGATCTCCTGATGGAAATCGGGCCGTCCCGCATGTTGCCCAGAGGTGGGGCAGGTCGTCCTGCGTGGCTCTGGATACAGGAAGTCTGGCGGGGCACAAGCCCGGTCCCGCTCACAAAGTGGCTATTGACGGTACATGCCGGCAGCGGCCCGGAGGGCCGTAATGTGGTCAGCGGGGCGGTCCCAGGCGTCGCTGGTTTCAGCCCAGTAGAGGCTGTGGGTGAAAAAGCGCGAGTTGAAGGGGCCGTGCCGGATCTCGACCTGCCGGTCGAGGATGGCGTCGCCAAATCGCTCGACGCCGGATACCGGACCGCCGATCGGGTCCCCAAACAGGAACAGCAGCGGATCGAAATCGTCGTAGATGTTGGTCCAGCGGACGGCGCTGAACACCGCGGCATGATGGGCGACCCGGTGTCCGGTCTCGTCAGTGTAGATGGCGAGGTGCCGGTCATTGTAGGGCTGGGGCGGGGCGGTGGGCAGGACCCGCTGCTTCTTCATGCGATCGAAGTCGGCTTCGCTTTCGGTCAGCAGGAACTGGGCGCTCGAGAGCGGCGAACCGAGCGCCACGAAGTCGCTGACCTTCCAGCCGGCTGGGGTTGCGGGACGATCATCCGTTGCGGAGCGGGCAGCTTGCTGGCGGAGCGCGTTGAAAGCCTGCCATTGCATGGCCTGATAGGTGGCGACGCTCTCGGCCGTCCACGCGCCCGGCGTCTGGTCCGCAGCAAAGCGGTCGACGGCCTGCAGGGCATCGGCAGCGGCTGGGGAAGGCGGATTGTCCTTGGTCGGGCCGACGGTGCGCCACAGGATATGCAGCAGGTCATAGGCCAGCACAGATCCAAGCGAGTGCCCGATGACCACGACGCGGTCATATTTGGGATCGTCATGCAGGGCCTGCAGCAGTTGCAGGCCGCGGTTGCGCACCACCTGACGGCTTTGCACCGTCTCGGTATGCGCGCTGAGATAGCTGGCAGCGTCACCAAAGAACGGCAGCAGGAAGTGCGTCGCGAGGTAAAAGAGGATCAGGATGGCGATGGCGGCCCAGGCCGCCGGGTTCTCGGAGTAAATGCCGATCACCGCAGCGGCGGTGATCGCGAGGCTCAGCGGTGCTGGAACACGTCCCAGTACGGCGAGGCGCCGCGAAAATTTCGGCAGCAGCAGGACGAGGAGCGCCAGCATGGCTGTCGAGATCCAGGGCAGGGCCCGGCGTTCCGCCAATGGCCCGTACCAGTCGCCGTTCAGCAGTGATGGCACAGCCAGCGCCAGCATCAGGGACAGCAGAATGACCACCAGCGACATGACCCAGAACAGCGTCCACGGCCAGCGCATGCGCGCGGGGACCTCGGCGGGGTCGATCCAGAGCAGGCGGCGCATCCAGCGGATCAGATTGCGCCAGGGTGAGTCGTTGAGCAGGTCGGCGTAGTAGAGTTCGAAGAAATCGGTGCGGCGGCCACGATGTTCGGGCGTGGTGAAGCGTTGCAACTCGAACAGGCCGCCCTTGTCGTCGGGGACAATCCAGGCGTCGCGGCCTTCGCCGGCAATCTCCTCTAGCGGCCCCAGTTCGGGATTGTGTCGCCACAGCACCTCGACGAAGTCGCGGATGGCGCCCATCGGGCGATGTGCGCCCTGGCCATGGACGACGACCACGGCCTGGCGGCGGATCGGTGCGCCACCGTTCGCCGTCATCTCTGGTTCTTCGGCAGATGCCTGCAACGCTACAGTTCCCCGTCAGCCGAAAGCTGGTGCTTTCCGGAGCATAGACCAAGCATGGCCATATGCACCCCGTGAAGGGTGGTGCGCCAACTCATTTCTCTGGGAAAATGAATGGCTCCGCGAGTAGGACTCGAACCTACGACCCAGCGGTTAACAGCCGCTTGCTCTACCAACTGAGCTATCGCGGAACACGATAGCCTCTCGACGAGGCAGCGCCCGTTTAGCGGGTTGAGTTTGGTTTGCCAAGCCCGAATTTGTCCGAGACCGCAGCTTGTTGGTTTCTCAGGTGTCGCGGGCGCGGCGCTGCAGGGCGAAGAGGTCGTCCGGAGTATTGGCATTGGCGAACGGATCGCCGCCGGCATGGGGCGGGAAGGGGACCTCGCCTGCGCCAAGGCTGTGCGCCAGGCGCTTGAGGCTGTGCGGGGCGGTGCCGGCGCGCACGGCGGCGGGAAGGGTGGCCACGGCGTCGAATCGCCAGACCGAGCTGGTGGGGTAGGGCTGACCGGCATGGGTGGCGATGGCGGCCGGGGCGGCGCCAAGGCCGGCGCGGAGGCGCTGCAGGTAGTCGGGCGGCAGGAAGGGCGTATCCACGGCGGCCAGAATCAGCTGATCGGGTGGACTTTGCTGCGCCGCGGCCCAAGCCACGGCAGCAGCGAGGCCAGCCAACGGTCCGCCATAGGTCGAGTCGAGGTCGGCCAGCGCGATCTGGCCGGGCAATGGAACGAGACCGGTCGGCACAGCGGGACCGTGTGACAGCAATTTGGTGTCGGCACCCTCAAGGACGGCGGCGACGCGGTGCAGCAGAGGGATGTCGCCGACCAGCAGGTTGGCCTTGATGACGCCGCCCATGCGCTCGCCACGGCCGCCAGCCAGGATGACGGCGACCGTGCCGCTCATTGTCTCGATTTCCAGCGGAGCAGCAGCAGAAGGGCAATGCCGGCAACGAGGCCCCAGAAGGCGGCGCCGACGCCGAGGATGGTGATGCCCGAGGCGGCCGTGACGAAGGTCAGGATCGCCGGCAGGCGATCGTCCTCGCTGGCCAGCGCATTGCCGAGTGCGCCGCTGAGGCTGGAGAGCAAAGCGAGTCCGGCGACCGCCTGGATCAGAATGGGTGGCGAAGCCGAAATGAAGGCGGCGGCGACACCGGCCAGCAGGCCGAGGACGAGGTAGACGACGCCCGCCGCCACGGGGGCGACCCAGCGGCGGGCGGGATCGGCATGGGCTTCGGGACCGGCGGTAATGGCGGCGGTAATGGCCGCCAGGTTGACGGCATGGCCGCCGAACAGCGCCGTCACGGCACTGGCGAGACCGGTTATGACGAAGAGCGGCGCAGGCACGACGGGATAGCCGTTGGCCTTCATGACCGCGATGCCCGGCAGGTTCTGCGAGGCCATGGTGATGACAAACAGCGGCACGGCAATGCGGACAAAGCCATCGACGGTGAACACAGGCGGCACCAGTTCGAGGCCGGGCATGCCGCTGTCGAGGGCGCCGGGCGGCAGATTGGTGGTCAGCGCCAGAACGATGATGGTCACGAGCACGGCGAAGGGCACGGCGTAGCGGCGGAAAAAGACAACGCCGAGCGCCCAGGCGAGGACGATGGGCAAAGCCAGGGCCGGCTCGGCCTCGACGGCCTTCAACGGGGCGAGACAGAGGGTGAGCAGAATGCCGGCCAGCATGGCATTGGCGATGCTGGACGGGATGGCGGACACGGCCCGGGCGAAGGGTTTCCAGATGCCGGCGAGGATGACCAGCACCGCGGCCATCAGGAAGCCGCCCGTGGCGACGCCAAAGCCGCCGTCGAGGGCGCCAAGCGACAACAGAAACGCCGCGCCGGGCGTCGACCAGGCAAAGCTCAGCGGTGTGCGGGCGCGCCACGCAATGACGATGTTGAGCAGGGCCGCGGCAAGCGACAGGGCGAAGAGGCCGGAGGCAGCCTGCGCCGGACTGGCGCCGATGGCCGCAAAGCCGGCGAGCAGCAGGGCAAAGCTGCTGGCATAGCCGACGAGCGCGGCAAGGACCCCGGCGAACACTGGCTGCAACGCATCCACCCGACTGGTGTTGGCGCTGTGCTGGTCCATGATCCCTGCATCGATATGGAAGAAGTTGGAGGCCACGTCCGGAATCGAACCGGAATACACGGATTTGCAATCCGCTGCGTAACCACTCCGCCACGTGGCCTCAACGACGGGGGGTCTTATGGCAGATGAAGTGTTTCTGCAAGCTTACTGCCGTGGAACCCGCCGCAAAAAAAGCAGGGCCCCACAATACGCGGGGCCCTGCCTGTCTCGCCTGGGTCGCCAGTCCAGAGATCAACGCCAGTAGGGTGAAACACACTCCCGGCGCGGCCCGTTGTAGGGCTGGAAGGTGTTGTCCGAAGCCCGGTAGGAGCGGTAGTGGTCCTCGCACCAGCGGACATGCGACGAGGACGAGTGGTAGCCACGATCCCCGCGCGTGCCAAAGCTGAAGGAGAAGGCGGCCTGCGGGAACCAGAAGCCGTTGTAGAACCGGAAGCCGGGCCGGCGGTCGCGATAGCCGCGGTGGCCGTTGTAGTAGTACGAGTTCCCGCGACGCTGGAAGTGGTCGCGGCCGCGGTCGTAGCTGTTGCCGGTGCCAAAGCTGAAGCTGAACTGGGCATTCTGGATCTGAGCCGTATTGTTCCAGGATGCCGCCTGCGCGGGCAGCGCGCTTACGGCAAGGGCGAGCACTGCTGCGGTGCAGGCCGATACAAAGAGGTTTTTCATTGGAAGCGTCCTTGTTGTCGTTTCTTTCCGCCAGGAAAGGAAACGCAGCCGGATAAAGTTCGATCCAGGGCTCCATTAAATGTTGGTAACGTTGGCAAGCGGAGGCAGCTGGCAGGTCGCAGTGGCTTGAACGAGGGGCGTAGCGGGCGTAAGGGACGAGCAACAAATGAGTGCCAGGGGTGGTAGAGAATGGTCGACTTCGAACGTGCGCGCAAAGCCATGGTGGACAACCAGTTGCGGACCAGCAACGTCACCGACCGGCGCGTGCTGACTGCCATGCTGACGGTGCCGCGCGAGGCTTACGTCCCTGCCGACCGGCAGGCGCTCGCCTATATCGACGAGGCGCATGAGCTTGGACACGGCCGCGCGCTGCCGGCTCCCGCGCCATTTGCCAAGCTGGTGCAACTGGCCGACATCCAGGCGACCGATGCCGTGCTCGACGTGGGCGTGGGGACGGGTTACTCGGTCGCCGTGCTGGCCGAACTGGCGCACGAAGTGGTGGGCGTCGAGAGCGATGAAACCCTCGCCGCGCAGGCCCGGAAGACGCTGGCGGACGCCAATGTCGATAATGCCGAGATCGTCGTCGGCCATTTCGACGCGCTGGCACCGGGGAGCCGGAACTTCGACGTCATCATCCTGGAAGGCGCCGTCGACGATGTGCCGCCATCGCTGTTCAACCTGCTGGCCGACGGCGGACGCCTGGCGGCGCTGATCCGGCGTGGCCCGGCAGCGGTCGCGCATCTCTTCGTCAAGAGCGGTGACAGCGTCAATTCCCGCGCCGAGTTCAATGCCAGCCTGCCGCCGCTGGTGGCGGCGACGGAAAAGACCGAGGCGTTTGTATTCTGACTGTCCGTAACTGACTGCAGCACTGCGAGTGTTGCGGTGCAATCACGGTGGCGCCGAATTTGTACATGAAAACGTCGCACGCCTTGTCCATTCATATTGTTAACCCCATTTGCCCGGCTTAGGGTCCGTGGGTCGGAGGTTGTGACTATGAAGTTTTCGGGGGCGTTGCGCGCTAGCGCACTGGCGTTGGTCCTGGCTGCGGTGCCGTTGACGGCTCAGGCCGAGACATTGAGGCAGGCCCTCGAGTCCGCTTATTCGAACAATCCCAACATCATGTCGGCGCTGCTGAGCGTGAAGGCTTCGGCCGAGAGTATCGCTCAGGCCAAATCGGCCAAGCTGCCGCGGCTGGATTTCAATTCCACCCTGGGCACGTCGATTGCAGTCACCAAGGGCACATCGATAGTGTCGGATCCGGCGCTGAAGCTCAGCCTGGGCTACTCGCAGAACCTCTTCGACAACTTCAAGACAGAAGCGAATATCGAAGGCGCCCGGGCGTTGACCGAGGTGTCCAAGTATACGCTGAGCAACGAAGTCCAGAACGTGCTGCTGTCGGCCGTGCAGGCCTACATGAACGTGGTCCGCGACCAGCGGCTGGTGCAGTTGCGGCAGGACAACGTGGCGTTCTTCCAGGCGCAGGTGGACAGTTCCGACAACCGGCTGCGGCTGGGCGAGGGCACCAAGATCGACGTGTCGCAGGCGCAGACGCGGCTTGCTGCCGCACTGGCATCCTACAAGTCTGCGCAGGCGTCACTGCAGACCAGCGAGGCCAGCTACGAGCGCTGGATCGGTCACAAGCCCAGAAACCTCTCCACTGATTTCAAGTTCGGCGGCGTGCTGCCCAAGTCGATCGAAGACGCGACGATGTCGGCGGACGAGAACCATCCGGCCATTCTGTCGGCGCGTGCGGCCATCCGCGCGGCACAGGCCAGCACCGACGCGGCACAGGCCGCGTTCGGCCCGTCGCTGGGGCTGTCGGCTTCGGTCTGCGGCTATGGCTGCTTTGCTGCCGATCCGCTGCAGGGCGGCTTTACAGGCAGCGTCGGGCTTTCGCTGTCGGTGCCGATCTACCATGGCGGCAATCTCGGGGCGACCGTCCGCAAGGCCAACATCAACCAGATCAAGAGCGAAGTGGATGCGCTGTCGGCCCGCGACCAGGTGCGGGAAGCAGTGATTTCGTCGTGGAGCACGCTGCAGAACGCCACCGCCCAGATCGAGTCGGCCAATTCGGCCGTGGCCTCGGGGCAGCTGGTGGTCGAAGGGACCGTGCAGGAGCGCGATGTCGGGCAGAGAACGACGCTGGACGTGCTGAACGCCCAGGCCGAACTGACCTCGGCGCGCGAGGGCCTGATTTCGGCGACGACGAGCAAGGTCATCGCGTCATTCGCGCTGGTGGCGGCCGCCGGCCGTCTGACGCCCGGCGAGCTTGGCCTCAATGTCGAAGTCAAATCGGCTGACGGCTATATCGCCACCGTCGAGGACGTCTGGCAGGAACTGCGCGCCATCGACGAGTAAGCTGACGGTTACGCAATTGTGACGAGGCGCTGGCCAAGGCCGGCGCCTTTTGCGTGTCCGGCAGGCCTCACGGGCCGATGAGGCCACAAAGTTCTGGGGAAGAGGGCTTTGAGGGCAGGCGACCGGTTCGCAATGGCGGCCGTCTCGGCTTACAGTGATCACTGACGAATCAGCTGTTTAGCCCTGCAAGGTGATCGCAGCCTTGACCGTCGCGGCAGAAGATGTGAGGCCTTTATGAACAAGCCGGCGCCCAAAGAGCCCTCGATGGACGAAATCTTGTCGTCCATTCGGCAGATTATTGCCGATGACGATGCGGCCGGGACGCCGAAGAAGCCAGCCGGCCTGGGGACGTCTCCACTGGTGGCGCCGTCGCCGCCGGTCCGCCCCGCGCTGACGCCCCGTCCGCCAGTTGCCGTCGAGCCGGAGCCCGATCCCGAACCGCTGGCGCTCTCGGCTGAGCAGATCGTGACCGAGGACGACGAGGAGGAGGCGCCGGGCGCACTCAGCTTCGACCAGATCATGGGTGGCGCTGCGGCCGAGGCGGCTGACACGCCTGCCATGGGTCGCGCCGAGCTGATCGATCCGGATGACGTGTCGTTCGAGAGCGAGCCGGAGCCGGAACGCGAAGAGGATCCGATGGCGATGTTCTCTGTCGGGATGGATGACGAGCCGGAAGCGCCTGCTGAGGTCGCGGTGCCGGAGCCGGAGATGCCGCCACCGCAGGCCGCAGCACGCCCGGCTCCCAGACCGCAGCCCACGGCCGCACAGGCCGCGCCCATGCCGGATCCGACGCTGTCGAGCGACATGGCAGACGAGTTGCTCGATACGACGACGCAGTCGGCCGTCAAGAGCACGCTTTCGCGTCTCAATGGCATGTCGATGATCGGTTCGGGCGTCACGCTCGAGGCGATGATGCGCGAAATGCTGCGGCCAATGCTCAAGGAATGGCTCGACGAGAACCTGCCGTCGGTCGTCGAACGCATGGTCGAGCGCGAAATCTCCCGGATCTCGCGCGGCGGAGAGTAGGCGCTGGCCGCGACGTGGCCGTTGACTTTGGGTCTGCGCCTTTGCTTTAGACCATTACCGAATTCTGGAAGGCCCGACCGGCACCGCAGGGTGTCGCGCGACGGGCCATTGCTGCTGGACAGATCATGCTCGAGAAAACCTACGAACCCGCCGCGGTGGAAGATCGCATCTACCAGAGCTGGCAGGACGCCAAGGCGTTCGTCGCCGGTGCAGGCGCCAAGCCGGGGGCGGAGACGTTTTCGATCGTCATTCCACCGCCTAATGTGACCGGTTCGCTGCACGTCGGGCACGCGCTCAACAATACGATCCAGGACATCCTGATCCGCTTCGAGCGCATGCGCGGCAAGGATGTGCTGTGGCAGCCGGGCACGGACCATGCCGGCATCGCCACGCAGATGATCGTCGAACGCAAGCTGATGGAGCAGCAACTCCCCAGCCGACGCGAAATGGGACGTGAGGAATTCCTGCGTCGGGTGTGGGAATGGAAGGCCGAAAGCGGCGGCACCATCCTCAACCAGCTCAAGCGTCTCGGCGCCTCGGCCGACTGGTCGCGCGAACGCTTCACCATGGATGAGGGCCTCAGCGAGGCCGTGCGCAAGGTGTTCATCACGCTCTACGAGAAGGGCCTGATCTATCGCGCCAAGCGGCTGGTGAACTGGCATCCAGGGCTCGAGACGGCCATCTCGGACCTCGAGGTCGAGAACATCGAGACCGACGGCAAGATGTGGCACCTGAAATACCCGATCGAAGGGTCCGACGAAAGCATCGTGGTGGCCACGACGCGACCCGAGACGATGCTCGGCGACGCGGCGGTTGCCGTGCACCCGGATGACGAGCGCTACAAGGGCCTGATCGGGAAATATGTCATCCTGCCGCTGGTGGGCCGGCGCATCCCCATCGTGGGGGATGAGTATGCCGATCCCGAGTTGGGGTCGGGCGCGGTCAAGATCACACCGGCACATGACTTCAACGACTTCGAGGTGGGGGTGCGCCATCACCTCAAGCCGATCAACATCCTGACCACGAATGGTCGGATCAACGGCATTGCGCCCAAGGAATACCGCGGGCTCGACCGCTTCGAGGCGCGCGACCGGATCGTTGCCGATCTCGACGCCATGGGCGTGCTGGTCTGGGTCGAAGAAAAAAAGATCATGGTGCCCTATGACGAGAAGAGCAAACAGATCGTCATCGAGCCGTATCTGACCGACCAATGGTTCGTGAAGGCCGAAGTGCTGGCCGAGCCCGCGCTGGCATCGGTGCGCGAGGGCCGCACCAAGTTCGTGCCGAAGGCCTACGAGAATACGTTCTTTGCCTGGATGGAGAACATCAAGCCGTGGTGCATTTCGCGCCAGCTGTGGTGGGGCCACCAGATTCCGGCGTGGTACGGCCCGCGGGTCAATACCGACCCCGATTTCGGCAAGCTCGATGCCGGTCCCAAATGCTTCGTCGCGGCGAGCGAGGACGAGGTCAAGGATCTGGCACGCGCCTACTATGGCAAGGCCGTGGAAATCCACGACAGCGGGCTGACCTCCACCGCTTACCAGCAGCTCTTTGTCGGCTTTGAAGCGGCGCAGCGCGACCGTCTGGATGCCGCCAAGTGGGCGCAGCTCAAGCAGAACGACCCGTTTGCCGAGCTGCGCGACAGCAAGGTGCCCCTGCATCGCGACGAAGACGTGCTCGACACCTGGTTCTCGTCGGCGCTGTGGCCGTTCTCGACCATGGGCTGGCCTGGCGATACGCCGGAGCTAAAGAAATACTACCCCACCGACGTGCTGGTCACCGGCTTCGACATCATCTTCTTCTGGGTGGCCCGGATGATGATGATGGGACTGGAGTTCACCGGCACCGAGCCGTTCCATACGGTCTACATGCATGCGCTCGTTCGTGACGAGAGCGGGCAGAAGATGAGCAAGACCAAGGGCAACGTCATCGACCCGCTGGTGCTGATCGACGACTACGGCGCCGACGCGACGCGCTTCACGCTGGCGGCCATGGCGGCACAGGGTCGCGACATGCGGCTGGCGATCACCCGGGTCGAGGGTTACCGCAACTTCGTCACCAAGCTCTGGAATGCCGCGCGCTTCATGGAAATGAATGCCTGCCAGCGCGTCGCCGGATTTGACCCGAGAGCTGCCCAGCTGCCGGTCAACCGCTGGATCGTCGGCTCGACATCGCGCGCGGTGGCGGCAGTGACCCGCCAGCTCGAGGACTACAAGTTCAACGAAGCGGCCAATGCGGCCTATGACTTTGTCTGGGGCACGTTCTGCGACTGGTACCTGGAACTGGCCAAGCCGGTGCTGCAGGGTGAGGACGAGGCGGCGAAGGCCGAAACGCAGGCGACCGCGGCCCATGTGCTCGACGATATCCTCAAGCTGCTGCATCCGTTCATGCCGTTCGTCACCGAGGAGCTGTGGGCCGAGACCGGCAAGATCGGCCCGGCGCGCGAAAACCTGCTGATCGTCTCGGACTGGCCGGTCGGCGGGTTCGAGGATGCGGCGGCCGACGCCGAACTCAGCTGGCTGATCGAAGTCGTTTCGGCCATCCGGTCGGTGCGCACCGAGATGAACGTGCCGGCAGGCGCGAAGATTCCGCTGATGATCATCGGGGCCGGCGCCGATACCGGTACGCGCGTCGAAAGCCAGTTGCAGACGCTGATGCGGCTCGCCCGGCTCGACAGCGTCGACTACGGCACCGATGCGCCCAAGGGATCGGCGCAGATTATCGTCGGCGAGGCGACCTTCGCCCTGCCGCTGGCGGGGGTCATCGACATTTCGGCTGAGCAGGCCCGGCTCACCAAGGAAATCGGCAAGGAAGCCAGCGAGATCGAAAAGATCGACCGCAAGCTGGGCAACGAGCAATTCGTCGCCAAGGCCCCGGCCGAGGTTATCGAAGAGCAGCGGCAGCGCCGGCAGGACGCGGTCGACCGGCAGGAGCGGCTGGGCGCCGCCCTCAAGCGCCTGAGCTAGGCCATGGCCACCCAGCCGGCGAGCAACGCGCGTCCGCCGGTGACGGACTGGATGACCGTGGTCGTGTTCGACGGCCGGGGCGGAGTGCGGGAGCTGTCGGAGACCGAAGAGGCTGATTTCACGGTGCCGGCGCGTGGCTATGCACTGGTAGCGGGCAATCTGCGCGCCCCAGAATTCAAGGTCTGGCTGCGCAAGGAGATCGGCGACTTCAATGCCGAACTGCTGATCGTGCCGAGTACGCGGACGCGCTGCACGGTGCTCGACGACCGCGCCATGGTGGTGCTGCGGGTGGCGCGGCCCGGCGCCGAACCGGAAGATGTCGGCCGGCAGTTGCTCAGCCTGATGATCGAAAAGGGCAGGGTGATCGTCGCATCCGAGCTCAACATCATCGACCTGCTCGGACTGAGCCAGTGGCAACAAACGCATCATGCGCCGCAATCGCCGGCGGACCTGGTGGCCCGGCTGGCGCTGCGGGCGGCCGATCGCCTCGAACCGCTGATCGAACGCATGGGCGACAATCTCGACAGCGTCGAGGAAGTGCTGATGATCGGCAGGCGGGAGAATGTGGGCGGGCGGCTGGCCCGGCTGCGGCGCACCCTGATTCAGTTGAGGCGTCTCGTATCGCCGCAGCGCGACGTGCTCAATACACTTGAAATCGAAGAGCTTTCCTTCCTCTCCACGCGCGACCGGGCGCGACTGCGGGAGGCCTCGGCACGCACGGCCCGGCTGGGTGACGAGTTGCAAAGCCTCTCCGAGCGCGCCGTGCTGGTGCACGAGCAGATTCTCGACACCCGCGCCGAGCAGATGAACCACACCATGCTGGTGCTGGCAGCCGTCACGGTGGTGTTCATGCCCTTGACGGTGATCAGCGGCATCCTGGGGATGAACGTGTCCGGCATTCCGTTCCAGGAGGGCCCATGGGGCTTCTGGCTAGTGACAGCGGGCCTTGTCGGTCTGGCCGTCGGACTGGTGCTGTGGATGCGACGGCGGAAGTGGCTCTAGCCTCGCCGATCACATGCTCGTGTTGTTTTTGCCACACCGCCATTGAATCCGGCTTGCCTTGCCCGGGATCAACCATTTGCTGACGACCATCGCCACAATCTCACCTGAAACGGGGACGAGGACGGGTGTCATCGGGCGGGAGAGTTCAGCAGACAGTGGGTCAAATGGCCGGCTGCCGAACGAAAACTGTGCTCTCTGCCCTTGTGCCTTGACCGGTGCGCCGACAATAAGAACGCTTCTCATCTGAGCGTCATAGATAGCGCGATCCGGCAAGGGGAACGGGAATATGGATAGCAATTACGTCGACAAGTCGCGGCTTCCGAGCCGCCATGTGACCGAAGGGCCGGAGCGCGCGCCGCACCGCTCGTATCTTTATGCAATGGGTCTCACCGACGTACAAATTCACCAGCCGCTGGTCGGCGTGGCGACGGCCTGGAACGAGGCGGCGCCCTGCAACATCTCGCTGCAGCGCCAGGCGCAGGCCGTCAAGAAGGGCGTTGCCGCAGCGCGTGGCACGCCGCGCGAATTCACCACGATCACCGTCACCGACGGCATCGCCATGGGCCATGCCGGCATGAAGTCTTCGCTGGCATCGCGCGACGTCATTGCCGACTCAGTCGAACTGACGATGCGCGGCCACTCCTATGATGCGCTGGTGGCCATGGCTGGTTGCGACAAGTCGCTGCCGGGCATGATGATGGCGATGATCCGCCTCAATGTGCCGTCGGTGTTCATCTATGGCGGTTCCATCCTGCCTGGCCGCTTCCGCGGCCGCGACGTGGTGGTGCAGGACCTGTTCGAGGCTGTCGGCCTGCATTCCGTGGGAAAGATGGATGACGAGACGCTCGACGAGCTCGAGCGCGTCGCCTGTCCGTCGGCCGGATCCTGCGGTGGCCAGTACACGGCCAATACCATGGCAATGGTCGCCGAGGCGATCGGCCTGGCGCTGCCCTACAGCTGTGGGGCTCCGGCGCCCTACGAAATCCGCGACGCGTTCTGCTCGGCTTCGGGCGAACAGGTCATGGAACTGCTCAAGCAGAACCTGCGGCCGCGCGACATCGTCACCCGTCGGGCATTCGAGAATGCGGCGATGGTTGTGGCCGCGACCGGCGGCTCGACCAATGCGGCGCTGCATCTGCCTGCCATGGCGCACGAGGCCGGTATCGATTTCGATCTCTTCGACGTCGGCGAGATCTTCAAGAAGACGCCCTATATCGGCGACCTGAAGCCGGGCGGGAAGTATGTCGCCAAGGACATGTTCGAAGCCGGCGGCATTCCGCTGGTGATGAAGGCGCTGCTGGATGGCGGCTATCTGCACGGCGACTGCATGACGGTGACCGGCAAGACGATTGCCGAAAACCTCGAGAAGGTGAAGTGGAACGAGAACCAGGACGTCATCCGTCCGACCTCGAACCCGATATCGCCGACGGGCGGCGTGGTGTCGCTGCGTGGCAATCTCGCGCCAGATGGCGCCATCGTGAAGGTGGCGGGCCTCAAGAACCTGCGCTTTGTCGGTCCGGCGCGCGTCTTCGACAACGAGGAAGCCTGCTTCGAGGTCGTCAACAAGCGTGAGTACAAGGAAGGCGAAGTGCTTGTCATCCGCTACGAGGGCCCCAAAGGTGGTCCGGGTATGCGCGAGATGCTGTCGACGACGGCGGCGATCTACGGCCAGGGCATGGGCGACAAGGTCGCGCTCATCACCGATGGCCGGTTCTCGGGTGCAACGCGCGGCTTCTGCATCGGCCATGTCGGGCCGGAGGCTGCCGTATGCGGGCCGATCGCGCTGGTCGAGGACGGCGATATCATAACGCTGGATGCCACGACCGGAGAGATCTCGGTCAACGTCACCGAAGAAGAATTTGCCAAGCGCAAGACGCGCTGGGCGCCGCGCGAGACCGAATATGGCTCGGGCGCAATCTGGAAATATGCCCAGCTGGTAGGGGCAGCGCGTTACGGCGCGCTGACCAATCCCGGCGCCAAGGGCGAAAAGGAGCAGTATGCGGACATTTAGGGCCATCACCCTGAACTCCGTCGCGGCGGGGCTGGCGATCGCTTGGGCGATCGCGGCCCAGCCGCTCGCGGCGCAGGAGGCGATCGTGAATGCGGCCGCCCCTGCCCAGACGGCGGTCGACGCCGCACTGAACATGGCCAATATTCTCGATGGTGCCGGTGGTGGCATCTCCAGCTCCGATCTGATGTCGGTGCTGGAAGAGGCGGCCGCGCAGGGCCAGCCGACGGCGCTCTGGCAGCTTGGCCTGATGTACGAGAACGGCGAGGGCGTGCAGCAGGACAGGGTCCGGGCCTTCGGCTACTTCAACAAGATTGCCGCCGAACATGCCGATGCGGCACCCAAGGGCGTCGATTCCGACATTGTGGCGCAGTCCTTCGTCAAGGTCGGCGAGTATTATCGCGACGGCCTGCCGGAGGCCGGGCTCAAGCCCAACCGCACGGAATACGAGCGGCGCGTGCAGCACGCGGCCACCTATTTCGGCAATGCCGATGCACAGTATCTGCTGGGCGAACTCTATACCGATGACCAGGCCCTCGGCGATATCCCGAAGCTCTCCTATCGCTGGCTGACCATGGCCGCCCGCAAGGGCCAGGCGCAGGCGCAGGCACGGCTGGGCGACATGGTCTTTAATGGCGAAGGCGTCGCCGCCAACCCGGAAGAGGGCCTGATGTGGCTCACCGTGGCCAGCCGCCGCGTCGCCGGGACGATTGACGAAGCATGGGTCAACGAACTGCTGCAAAATGCGATGTCGGTCGCCACGCCGGAGCAGCGCACCAAGGGCATCGAGCTGGCCGACACACTCGGTCCGAGGTTTGGCGGCCTTTGAGACGCCTGGTCCGGGTAGTCCTGGGCGCATGACCGATTTCTCGGAAAGCTGGCTGGGGCAGATGCGCCAGCTGATCGGCAGCCGGCTGGTGCTGATGCCGGGTACGCGCGTGGTCATCGAGCGCGATGACGGTACGATTCTGCTCGATCACCGCGCCGACTTCCGCATCTGGGCGCTGCCCGGTGGCGCCGCCGAGGTTGGCGAGGCACTTGAAGACACGATCGTCCGGGAAGTCGCCGAGGAGTGTGGCCTTGTGCTGCATGCGGTAACGCCGTTCGGCTTTGCCAGCGACCCCAGGAGCGAAACGACAACGTTCCCGAACGGCGATGTCACCCAGAATTTCTCGCTGATGTTCACGACGCGACATTTCGCGGGTACGCCGGTGCCGCTCGACGGGGAATCCATCGGTTACCAATGGTGCGATCCTCGGGCTTTGCCGGAGATGGTGCCGAACCACCGGCGCAGTGTCGAAGCCTGGCTGCGCTGGAAGCACAGCGGCGAGTTCCAGCTGATCTAGCTAGAAGGTGAATTCGCCTTCGACCGGGACATGGTCGCTCGGGCTGTCGAGGCCGCGGACGTCGCGGTGCACGGTGACATCCTCGAGGCGGTCGGCGGCCTGCGGCGAGAGCAGCAGGTGATCGATGCGGATGCCGGCATCACGGCGCCAGGCACCGGCCTGGAAGTCCCAGAACGTATAGCTGGGCTCGTCGGTGACGGCACGCACGCCATCGGTGAGGCCAAGATTGGTCAGCGCCCGCCATTTAGCCAGGCTTTCTGGACGGTAGAGAGCATCGCCCCACCAGTTCTCGGCATTCTTGGCGTCGATAGCGGCGGGTATGATGTTGAAGTCGCCCAGCAGGATGAAGGGTTCCTCGAGCTTCAATCGCTCCTCGACGAAGGCGATCAGGCGGTCCATCCAGCGCAACTTGTAGGGAAACTTCTCGCTGTCGACCGGATTGCCGTTGGGCAGATAGATGCAGCAGACGCGAATGGCGCCGCCCTCGACCGAGAAGACGCCCTCGATCAGGCGGGACTGTTCATCGGTGTCGTCCCCGGGCAGACCACGGGTGACTTCGTCGAAGCGGATTTTGGAGAGGATGGCGACGCCGTTCCAGCTCTTCTGGCCAAAGGTCTCGACATTGTAGCCAAGCGCCTCGATTTCGGCGCGCGGGAATCCCTCGTCGATCGACTTGATCTCCTGCAGGCAGACGATGTCCGGGTCTTCCTGCTTGAGCCAGTTGAGCAACAGCCCGAGTCGGGCCTTGATTCCGTTGATGTTCCAGGTGGCAATGCGCATGGTGCCGACCCTAGCCGGGGCAGCGCCATGCAGCAATATCAGCCATAGACCGCATCACGGATATCTTCGCGGAAGGGGCCGTTGCAGCCTTCCGGCGCGGTATTGGTGCAGACGAGGACGGTGAGGCGATTGGTGGGGTCGATGATCCAGTTGTGGCCCCAGGCGCCGCCCCAGTCGAGCGTGCCCACGGGGCAGGGGCTTCTCGCCGCTGCCGGATCGTCGATCATGGCGCCGATGAGGGTGAAACGCTTGCCGGCGTCGCTGTCGCGGCGCGGCAGATCGCCGATCTGGTTGGTGAAGGCTTCGGCAACGGTGGCAGGCTTCAGGAAGTTGCTGTTGCCGTTGTAGACTTCCAGCATCTTCATGACGTCGTCGGCGGTGCCGCAGGAGCCACCGCCGCCCGACTGCGGGGCGTCGGCGCGGAAGATGCGATCGACGTGGAAATTGGTGCCCTGCAGATTGTCCTCGGTAATGCGGGCCGGCGGGACGACCGGAGCGGCGGGCGGATTGCCGTTGGCGTAGTTCGCGGTGACGCGGGTGGCATCGGTCGGGGTGAAGCGCCAATCGACCATGCCCAGTGGGCCGGCGACATATTTCTGCACGGCTGCCTCAAGCGTCGATCCGTTGATCGCGGCGACAACGCCGCCGAGGACGTCGATGCTGGTGCCATAGGCCCAGCCGGTGCCGGGAGCAAAGAGGAGAGGCGCCTTGGCCAGACGGCGCAGATTTTCTTCCAGAGAGATGAAGGGGCCCGACATGCCCGGCGACACGTCGGCCGGCACGGTATCGTAGGAGAGGCCGGAGGAGTGGCTGAAGAGCTGGCGAAGCGTGATGGGCCGGACGGTACCGTCCGGGCTCGCCGGCGTGAAATAGGGCAGGTACTCGGTGACCGGATCGTCGAGCTTGAGCAGTCCCTCTTCCATCATCCGGAGCGCCGCGGTGGCGACGATGGGCTTGGTTACCGAGGCCAGGCGCCAGATAGCGTCACGCTCGAGTTTGCGGTTCGTATCGCGGTCGGCAAGGCCGGCCGTACGGGCGTAGACCTCTTTGCCATCCTTGTTGACCAGAATGACGCAGCCGACGATGCGATTGACCAGCGCAGCGTCGATTGCTGCGTCTACACGTTCCTTGAGACCCATGAAGCTCCCCCTCGTTGCAGTCGAGGCTAGAGCGCAATGCCTTGAAACTCAATAAGACTTGTGAATCGATCGATCAGGACGCGACGGCAAAGCTGGTGCCGCAGCCACAGCCGGCGACCGCATTGGGATTGCGGATTTCGAAGGACTGGCCGATCAGGTCGTCGACATAATCGATCTCCGAGCCGCCCATGAATTCCAGAACTCAGGGCATCGATCAGCACCGTCGCCTCATCCTTGGACAGCACCAGATCATCGGCGGCAGGGGTTTCCTTGACCAGCTTGTATTCGTACTGGAAGCCCGAGCAGCCACCACCAGAAACCTGGATGCGCAGCACGGTGCCGGCGCCTTGCTTGGCCAGCACCTTGGCGATGCGGCGGGCGGCACGGTCTGTCAAAACGACATCTTTTGGTGCTAGAGCAGCTTCGGTCATAAGGGGCCTTTCTTCGCGACGGGAAAAGCGGCGCGATCCGGTAAATCTAATATCGTCGAGTGACGATGAAAAGGGTCTAGGTTCGGAAATGGGCGAACAGGCGATTTATGCCTCCGATCCTGCGCAAAGCCGCGGGCGGCTTCATGGCACTTCGCAGAGCCCGACACGCTCGGAATATCAACGGGATAGAGACCGGATCATCCACTCTACGGCGTTCCGGCGGCTGCAATACAAGACCCAGGTATTTCTCCACCACGAGGGGCAGCATTTCCGCACCCGGCTGACGCATACGCTCGAAGTGAGCCAGATGGCGCGGTCGCTGGCGCGGGCGCTGCGGCTCAACGAAGACCTGGCAGAGGCTGTCGCGCTGGCCCATGACCTCGGGCACACACCTTTTGGCCACGCAGGTGAACGCATTCTGGACGACAGAATGGCGCCGTTCGGGGGCTTCGACCACAACATGCAGGCGCTCCGTGTGCTGACCATGCTGGAGAACCGCTACGCCGAACATGACGGGCTCAACCTCACCTGGGAAGCGCTCGAGGGCATCCTGAAGCATAACGGGCCGGTTACCGATCCGGCGGGGCTGGCAGAGCTGCCGACGCCGGGCGATCTGGAGCCGTCGACGCATGCCAGCCTCGAAGCGCAGGCGGCGGCGATCGCCGACGACATTGCCTACAACGCACATGACATCGACGACGCGCTGCGGGCCGGGCTGATCACGCTGGACGAACTGCGCGAGGTGCCGCTGGTGGGGCCGCTGGTGCAGGAGGTGGAGGTGCGCTGGCCGCAAATCGAGCCCAATCGCAAGGCGCACGAAGTGCAGCGCCGACTGATCACCAGGGCCATCGAGGATGTCATTGCGACGACCGAGGCCGGGCTGGCCGAGGCGAGACCACAGACTGTCACCGACGTCCGGCGGGCCGGGCGAACCTTCGTGCGGTTCTCGGACCAGCTGGCGGCAGACGAGAAGCGGCTCAAGGCCTTCCTCATGCATCGGGTCTATCGCCACGAGGTGGTGATGGCGCCGGTACGGGACAGCCAGCAGGTGGTTGCGGACCTGTTCGATGCCTATCTGGCCGACGGCGCCATGCCGGGACACTGGGCCGAGGCCTACCGAAGCGCCCCGGACCGGACGGCGCAGGCCCGCATCGTCTGTGACTTTGTCGCGGGCATGACCGACCCCTACGCCATGGAGCAGCACGCGGCGCTGTTTGACGGAAATGGCCGTATAGGCTAGGGCGACGTCGGCTTTTCATCGGTGCCTGTGGCGCCGGGTTGTTGGAAGAAACAGATCAATGGACGTCTTCGCCATCTTTGCCGGCCGGGTTTCGGCCGCCCTCACGTCGCTCTATCCCGAAGTGACCGAGGAGGCGCTGGCCCGCCTGGTGGTGGAGCCGCCGCGCGACCTGGCGCATGGCGACCTGTCGAGCAATGCGGCGATGGTGGTGGCCAAGCCGTTGGGCAAGAACCCGCGCGAGATCGCGACGGCGTTGGCCGGTGCGTTCAAGGACGATCCGGATGTGGCGTCGGTCGAGGTGGCGGGCCCGGGATTCCTCAATTTCCGGCTGGCCGGACCAATCTGGTACGCCGTGCTGCGCTCGATCGCCGAGCAGGGTGGCGACTATGGCCGCTCGAATGTCGGCAAGGGCGAGCGGGTCAATATCGAGTATGTCTCGGCCAACCCGACCGGGCCGATGCATGTCGGCCACACGCGCGGCGCCGTTTTCGGCGACACGCTGGCCGCGCTGATGGAATATTCCGGTTACGATGTGACGCGCGAGTACTACCTCAACGACGCCGGCAGCCAGATCGATACGCTGGCCCGGTCGACGCTGCTGCGCTACCGCGAGGCGCTGGGCGAAAGCATCGAGATACCGCCCGGATTCTACCCGGGTGACTATCTGGTGCCGGTCGGCGCAGCGCTGGCCGCGGAGTTCGGCGATAGCCTCAAGAACAGGCCCGAGACCGAGGTGCTGCCGCTGGTCAAGGAGCGGGTGCTGGTGGCGATGCTGGCGCTGATCAAGGCAGATCTGGGCAAGCTCAATATCCATCACGACGTGTTCTTTTCGGAGCGGACGCTGCACGGACAGGGCAAGGAGATCGACACCACGCTCGACTGGCTGCGCAGTGAGGGCATGGTCTACCAGGGCCGGCTGGAGCCGCCCAAGGGCAAGACGCCGGACGAATGGGAAGATCGCGAGCAGACGCTGTTCCGCGCCACCGATTATGGCGACGACGTCGACCGGCCGCTGATCAAGTCGGATGGCAGCTATACCTATTTTGCCGCCGACATTGCCTATCATCGCGACAAGTACCTGCGCGGTTTCAAGCACATGATCAATGTGCTGGGCGCCGATCACTCGGGTTATGTGTCGCGGCTGAAGGCTGCGGTGAAGGCTGTGTCGCAGGGCGAAGCCGACATGGACGTCAAGATCTGCCAGCTGGTGCGGCTGATGAAGAACGGCGAGCCGTTCAAGATGAGCAAGCGCTCGGGCGATCTGGTGACGCTGGCCGATGTGGTCGAGGAGGTCGGGGCCGACGCTGTGCGGTTCATGCTGACCTATCGTCGCAACGATGCGGCGATGGATTTCGACTTCGCTCTGGTCAAGGAGCAGACCCGGGACAATCCGGTGTTCTATGTGCAGTACGCGCATGCCCGGGCCTGCTCGGTGTTCCGCAATGCCGAAAAGGAGATGCCGGGGCTGGATCAGTCCGCTACGGCGCTCAGGGATGCCGAGATCGAATTGCTCAGTTCGCCGGCCGAGGCGGAGCTGATCCGGGTGCTGGCACAGTGGCCGCGGACCGTGGCGCAGGCGGCGGTTTCGCACGAGCCGCACCGGGTCGCATTCTATCTTTATGAGGTGGCCGCCGCGTTCCACGGCTTCTGGGCAAAGGGCAAGGAAGATGTTGGCTTACGCTTTGTTAACGTCGACAATCCAAAACTGACAATTGCTCGACTCGCACTGGTAGGGGCAGTGCGTCAGGTTCTCGTCAACGGGTTGGGAATACTGGGGGTATCGGCGCCAGCCGAGCTTTCATAATTCCGGCGCATTGGTGTGATGTCTGGCCCGCTACGCTCGGCGGGGGTCGTGCGGGGACCGCTTAAATAGAGGGCGCTGCACGCTTGTGACAGCGATACCGCAACCGATGTCTGACAGCCAGGAAAAGTCCGACGACCTGATTGCCGAACTGGCCAAGCTCATGGCCAGCAACGCGCAGAGCGGCGAACCAGAGGCCAAGCCCGCCCTGAAAATGACGCCGCTCAGCCAGGCGGCGACGGCCCCGGGTCCAATCCGTATCCCCGGAATGGCGCAGCCGAGTGCGCCGACGACGCCGGCGCCTGCCGCTGCACCTGCCCCGGCAGCGAGCGCAGCGCCGGCCGAGAGCAAGCCCGCAGTATCCCCCATTCGCATTCCCGGCATGAGCCAGGCAGCGCCGCAGCCGCAGGTCGACCGGCCGGCGCCTTCGGCTCCGACAGGTTCGTCGCCGGCAAGTTCCTCGCCGGCAGGTCCCGCACAGACAGCCTCCACACAGTCAGGTCCCGCGCAGTCAGGTCCCGCGCCGGTCAAATCTGCCGGGTCGCAGTTCGATTTCGGCAAGCCGCCCGGCGTGGCGCCGGTGTCGACCGAGCCGATGAGCAACTGGCAGAGTCGTGAGGCTCCCAAGCCGGCCCCGCAGCCGCAGAACGAGCCACTGCTGAGCGTGCCGCTGAAATCCGCGCCAGCCGAACCAAGAGCAACGGACGAGCATTCGGCGGATTCTCCACCGGTTCAGCCCCAGACCCGGCCGGAGCCGGCGCCTGCTGCGCCAGCGGAACGTCCGGCAGCACCGGTACATGCGCCGATTCCGACCCCCGCCGCGCATTCGACCACGCCCAACAACGCGCCAGCGGGCGACAGCTTCGATTTCGACTTCGGCTTTGGCAGCGATGCGGAGCAGGCCGAGCGACACGAGCCCGAGCAGAGCCAACCGTCGCCTCAGCCGCGGCCAGAGGCGCCTGCACATGATCCGATCGCCGACCTGATCACCGCCGAACTCGACGGCGACGAGTCGTCCGACACGGTAGAGTACGAGGATGTGAAGCCGGAAGAGCCGGCCAAGCCGGCCGCGCCGACACCTGCTGTCGCGCCACCGATCCGCACCTATTCCAGTCCGCAGCAGGCGCCCGTGCTGGTGGCCAAGCCCGCCGGGACGCGACCGGCGGCTGCGCCGGCAGCCAATCCGGCCCCGGGCGCGACGCCACGCAAGGAGGGCGAGCGCTTTGCGGTTGCCCCCGTGTTCGGGCTGGGCAGCAAGCTGGCCGCCCCGCAGCCGGCAGCACGTCGCGAGCCCGATCCGATGGACGAGATCGAGAGCCTGATCGGCGAGGCCGTGCGCGTCGAACTGACGCCCAGCGAGAAGGCGCCGACCGTTACCCCGGCCGCGCCGCCGCCGCAGAGCAAGGCGACCCCTGTGGTGCCGCCGCTCAATACGGCGTTTGCGCCGCGCCGCACGCAGATCAAGGACCGCGAGCCGCAGGTGCAGTCGGCCGAAGACGCCATCATGGCTGCCGCGGCGGCTACCGGCGCCAATGTCGACCATCTGGAGGCGGAGGACCGCCGCCCGGTCAAGCGGATGAAGGTGAAGCCACCCAAGTCGCGCCGGGCATCGAGCGGGTCGCGTCAGCTGATCGGTCTGGCCGTTGCCGGCACGTTGCTGCTGGCGGCAGGGCTTGGTCTCTACTGGGTGCTCGGCATGGGCCGGAGCGACCCGGGTTCGGCACCGGTGCTCACGGCAGATGGCGAGTCGGCCAAGCAGCCGGCGCCGGTAACAACCACTGCGGAAACGGCGGAGCCGGCAAGTTCGGGGCTGTTCGACCAGTTGCAGGGCACGGTCGATCCGGACCCGGCCGAAACGCTGGTATCGCGTGATGAAACGGCCGGTGCGACGCCGACAGAGGTAACCCGCGTTGTGGGCGAAGTTGCTCCCGAGGATACCGAGGGCGGACTGGCCAACCGCAAGGTGCGGACCGTGACGGTGCGGCCGGATGGCACGATCGTGCCGGGTGACGAAGCCGTTGCCGGCAACGAAGTGCTGCCGGTGGATCGGCCGACTGTCCCTGATCTGCCCGGTGGCGATGCAGAGCCTTCCGCCTTGCTGGCCGATACGCAGACGGCATCGATCGAGCCGGACGCCATTGCGGCAGCGATCACCGGTGAGACGCCGGTGACGGCAGAGGTTGATCCGAACGTTTCGGCCCTGGTGGCCAATACGCCGCGCACCGTGGATCCGACGATTACCGCACCGGTGCCGATGCCCCGGCCGACCGACCGCAGTGCCATGGTCGGTGGCGGCAACCAGCCGGTCGAGCTGACCCCGCTGGCGGCTGCGCCGCAGGTGCAGACATCGTCGAGCTCGGATGGCAATGCTGCGGCCTATGTGCAGCTGTCGTCGCAGCGCAGCGAGGGCGATGCCCAGGCGGCCCTGCGGAATGCGCAGTCGCGCTATGGCAGCCTGATGCAGGGCAACAGCCTCGAAATCCAGCGGGCCGATCTGGGACAGAAGGGCATCTACTATCGCGTCCGTCTGCCGGCATCGTCGCTGCAGGAAGCAACCTCGATCTGCGCATCGATCAAGGCGAATGGCGGCGACTGCTTCGCCACCGGCAGCTGACGCCGTCAACTTGACGCTGACAGGGCGAGGGGCCAAGGTCCCTCGCGACAACTAGGCAGCGGCAATGGCTACTCCCCCCACCGACTGGTTCGAGCCGCCGGCTGAAACGCCTGCCGACGAAGTGCTCTATGTCGATGTCACCGGCTATGAAGGTCCGCTCGACCTGCTGCTCGACCTGGCACGGCGGCAGAAGGTCGATCTGTCGCGCATTTCGGTACTGGCACTGGCCGAACAGTATCTGAGCTTTATCGAGACGGTGCGGGAAAAGCGCATCGAGGTGGCGGCGGACTATCTGGTGATGGCGGCCTGGCTTGCCTATCTCAAGAGCCGTCTGATGGTACCGCAGGCGGCCAGCGACGACGAGCCGAGCGGCGAGATGATGGCGGCGCTGCTGCAGTTCCGGCTCAAGCGGCTGGAGGCAATGCGCAACGCCGCCAACCAGTTGATGAACCGGCCGCGCCTCGGGTTGCAGGTGTATGTGCGCGGCATGCCCGAGCCGATCACGGTGGAGCGGCGCAATCTCTGGGACGCCAGCCTCTACGACCTGCTCAAGGCCTATTCGGTGCAGCGCGAGCGCGGCATTCCGCAGGACTATCATCTGACCGAGCGCACCGTATGGTCCTTGCAGGAGGCGCGGGACATCCTGAAGCGGCTGATTGGCGATAGCATGGACTGGGTGCCGCTCGATGCCTATCTGACACAATATCTGGCGACGCCGGAGCAGCGGGTGACGGCCATGGCCTCGAGCTTTGCCTCCAGCCTTGAACTTGTGCGGCAGGGCCACGTAGAACTGCGCCAATCTCTGGCTTTCGGCCCGCTGTTCGTACGGCGGCGCCAGGATGAGCGCAAGGACGAGAGTTGATGGCCGACGACGAGACCGATGAGGTCGAGCACTACGAGATTGCCGAACGCAATGTCCGCATTGCGGAAGCGTTGCTGTTCGCCTCGGCCGAACCGTTGGGCAGCAGCGACTTCGCCACGTATCTGAGCGAGGGCGCCGACATCGAGGCGGTGATGGAACAACTGGCGCGGCGCTACGAGGGCAGGGGCGTCACGCTGGTGCGGCGCGGCGACAAGTGGGCGTTCCGGACGGCTGAGGACCTCGGGTTCCTGCTGCGGCGCGAGGAGAGCGAGAGCCGGACACTGTCACGGGCGGCGCTCGAGACGCTGTCGATCATTGCCTATCACCAGCCGACGACCCGGGCCGAGGTGGAGGAGGTGCGCGGCGTGGCCACGGGGCGCGGCACGCTCGACCTGCTGATGGAGGCAGGCTGGGTGAAGATGCGTGGCCGCCGCCGTACGCCGGGACGGCCGGTGACCTACGGCACGACGGACGGTTTTCTCGACCATTTCGGGCTGGAGAGCCTCTCGGACCTGCCGGGGCTGGATGAACTCAAGGGCGCCGGGCTGTTGTCGAACCGGCTGCCGCCGTCCATGCAGGTACCGCTGCCGTTCGACGGTCCGCTGCGCGACGACGAGGATCCGCTCGATCCGGACGATATTTCGGGCGACGACGAGACCGAAGAGACGGCATGACCAATCCCAATGAATTGACCGGCTGGGGCCCACGCGGCACGTCCGGCGTCAGCTTTGCTGCCGGCATCAGCTTCGAGAATGTCGACGTGGCGCTGGGCGACCGGCCGGTCCTCGACAGGTTCCAGCTGGCGCTGAAGCCCGGCGAGATCGTGTGTCTGCTCGGCGAGTTGGGTTCGGGCAAGTCGACGATCCTGCGGGTGGCATCGGGCATCCAGCGGATCGATGGGGGCGTGGTCAGCATCAACAATCGCGTGGTGTCGGGTCCGGGGGTGCATGTGCCGCCGGACCAGCGCGGCATCGGCCTGATGTTCCAGGATTTTGCGCTGTTTCCGCATCTGAGCCTGCTCGAGAATGTGACGTTCGGGCTCAAGAAGCTGGGCAAGGCCGCGGCACTGGCGCAGGCGCGGGCGGCGCTCAAGCGCGTCGGGCTCGAGGACCGGGAGGCCGACTATCCGCATATGCTGTCGGGCGGCCAGCAGCAACGGCTGGCACTGGCGCGTACCGTGGCGCCGCGGCCGGGTATCCTGATGCTGGACGAGCCGTTCTCAAGCCTGGACGCACGATTGCGTGAGAGCGTGCGCAGCGAGACGCTGGCAGTGCTGCGAGAAACCAACGCCACGACCATCATCGTCACGCACGATCCCGAGGAGGCGATGCTGCTGGGCGACCGGATTGCGCTGCTGCGGGCCGGGCGGATCGTGCAGATCGACAAGGCGACGTCGATTTATGCACAGCCGATTGATCTCAGCGCCGCCCGTTTCTTCTCGCCGCTGAGCGAGATCACGGCAACGGTGCGGGGCGGACGGGCGGTAACGCCGCTGGGCGACGTGGCGGCGCCGGGCCACCAGGACGGCAGCGAGGTCGTCGTGGCGATCCGGCCCGTCGGGGCGCTGGAAATGGCGATCGGCGGCACCGGGGTGCCCGGACGCGTGGTGGCCAAGCGCGGCGCCATCGGCATCGATCTCTGCGAGGTGAAGGTGGCCGGGATTGACCATCCAATCGGCATCCGGCAACCATCCGACCGGCAACTGGTGCCTGGGTGCGACGTTTTCCTCACCCTCAATCGGGAACACGTCCTTGTGTTTGCCAAGGATTGAACCTATTTCTGCCCGTTAGTGATAGCGTACGTCTTTCTGGAGGAATTCTGCCATGCACGCGCCAGGCATTTGGGGCATCATCGTCGTCGCCGTCGTCGTCATTCTATTGTTCGGACGCGGCAAGATTGCCGGAATGATGGGTGAAGTCGCATCCGGCATCAAGTCGTTCCAGAAGGGGATGCGCGAAGAGGACAAGCCCTCGCCGCAGCTCGACGCGAACGCACAGGTCAACGCCACGCGCGAGACCGAAAAGAAAGACGTCTGACCTACCGGGTCAACGTCAGCCGCATCTAGGGGTAATCGTCGATGCTGGGTGTCGGCTGGACTGAAATGCTCTTGATCGGGGTGGTGGCGCTTATCGTCATCGGCCCGAAGGAGCTACCTGCTGTCATGCAGAAGATCGGCAGGTTTGCCGGTTCAATCCGCAAGATGGGGCAGGATTTTCAGCGTGAGCTGAACAAGACGACCGGCCTCAACGAGGTCAAGAATCTGCGCGCCTCGATCACGGCGCCGCTCAAGGCCACCACGGACGCCATCCGCAAGGAATTCAACGCGACGACCGCTGCGGGCGCCGTTGAACCGTCGGGAGCGCTCAAGCCGACCGATCCGAAGTCGGAGAGTGTCGTCGACGAGATCCATGCCGCCGCCGGTATGAAGACGCCACCGCTGACGCCGGCTGCAGCGATGAAGGCCGCCGTCGCCAAGTCGATCGAATCCGCTCCGGTGCCGGCGGCTGAGCCCGTTGCTGCCGCAGCGACTACAGCGGCGGCTGCCAAACCGGCACCGAAGGCGAAAGCCAAGACTGCGTCCAAGGCCAAGGCACCGGTCAAGGCAGCCGCGGCGACCACCAGCGCACCTCCGAAGGCCGCCAAGGCCAAGGCCCCGGCAAAGCGGGTAGCCAAGCCCAAGGCGACGCCGGCCCCCAAGGCCGAGGTGGCGGCCAAGCCGGTGGACAGCCCCGCTCCAGTCGAGGCCATTGCGCCGGTCAAGAAGCCAGCGCCGCGCAAGACTGCTGCAAAAACCGCTGACACGGGCGCCGTGCCCGCCAAGGCGCCGGCCAAGCCGCGCGCCCGGCGGACGCCTGCTGCCGGAAAGACGACCTGATCATGGCCGAGCAACCCAAACTCACCGGTCCTGCGACCGAGGAGGAACTCACCGGCAGCGAAGCGCCGCTGCTCGATCATCTGATCGAACTGCGCAAGCGGCTGATCCGGTCATTGCTGGTGCTGTTCGGGCTGCTGATCCTGTGTTTCTTCTTTGCCAGCGGCATTTTCGATGTGCTGGTGCAGCCCTATCGCGAAGCCGTGGCGCCGCAGCCGGTGGAACTGATCTACACCGCGCCGCAGGAATTCTTCTTCACCCAGCTCAGCCTTGCCTTCTTCGGGGCGCTGTTCCTCGGCTTCCCGTATCTGGCGGTGGAAGTCTACGGCTTCGTGGCGCCGGGGCTCTACAAGAAGGAACGCCAGTCCTTCATTCCCTATCTGATTGCCACCCCGATCTTTTTCCTGCTGGGCGCGGCGATGGTCTATTTTGCCGTGCTGCCAATGGCGTTGCGCTTCTTCCATTCGATGGAGACCTCAGAGATCAACATGCTGGTCAAGGTCAGCGAGTATCTCGGGCTGGCCATGACGCTGATCCTGGCGTTCGGCGTCTGCTTCCAGCTGCCGGTGATCCTCACTCTCCTGGCGCGCATCGAACTGATCAATTCCGGCCAGCTGGCCAAGGGACGGAAGTACGCCATTGTCGGCATTCTGGGTGTGGCGGCGTTCATCACGCCACCCGATCCGATCAGCCAGATCGGTCTTGCGATGCCGATGTACCTCCTCTACGAACTCTCGATCCTGTCGGTGAAGTGGGTGGAGCGCTCTCGCGCCAAAGCCGAAGCCGCGCAGGCGACAGACGTAGCCACAACGACCGAAGAGCCGGCTGAGAAGACCGGCGCCTAACGCCGGGACTTTCCCATGTTCGACATCAAGTGGATCCGAGCCAACGCCGAGGCGTTCGACGCTGCACTGGCGCGCCGCAAGGGCGTGGCCGTACGCGCCCAGGACCTTATTGAGCTCGACGAGCGCCGCCGCGCCGTCATCACCGCCCTCAACGAGATGCAGGAGAAGCGTAATGCCTCCTCCAAGCTGATCGGCCAGGCCAAGGCGCAGAAGGACGAGGCCAGGGCGCGGGCGCTGCTGAGCGAAGTGGCCGGGCTCAAGGACGGCATCCAGGCCGGCGAGGCCGAAGAGCGGGCGCTCGAGGCCGAGCTCAAGTCGCGGCTGCTTGAGATTCCGAACCTGCCGCTGGACGAGGTGCCGACCGGTGCCGACGAGCACGACAATGTCGAGTATTTCGGCCGCAACGGGGCGCCGCAGACGGCGGCGCAGGTGCGCCCGCCCAAGCCGGCCTTCGCGTTCGCGCCCAAAGAGCATTTCGAGACCGGCGAGGCCATGGGCCAGATGGACTTCGAAGTCGCCGCCAAGATCGCGGGCAGCCGCTTCGTGGTGCTGAAATCGCATCTGGCGCGGCTGGAGCGGGCCATCGGCCAGTTCATGCTCGATCTGCATGTGGACGAGCACGGCTATACCGAAGTGCTGCCGCCGCTGCTGGTCAGGGACGAGGCGCTCTATGGCACCAATCAGTTGCCGAAGTTCGAGGAAGACCTGTTCTTCACGCCGCATGGCGAGAGCCGGCTGGCGTTGATCCCGACGGCTGAGGTGCCGCTGACCAATTTTGTGCGCGAGTCCATTCTGGCGGCCGAAGACCTGCCGCTGCGGCTGACGGCGCTGACGCCGTGCTTCCGTTCGGAAGCCGGATCGGCGGGGCGGGATACGCGCGGCATGCTGCGCCAGCATCAGTTCAACAAGGTCGAGATGGTGGCGATCACCACGCCCGAGGCCTCCGGCGACGAGCATGAAAAGATGCTTTCGGACGCCGAGGACGTGCTCAAGAAGCTCGGGCTGCATTATCGCGTGATGACGCTGTGTACCGGCGACATGGGGTTCGGCAGCCAGAAGACTTACGATCTCGAGGCATGGCTGCCCGGGCAGGGCGCCTATCGCGAAATCTCGTCGGTTTCGACCTGCGGTGATTTCCAGGGCCGCCGGATGGATGCACGCTTCCGTGATGCGGATGGCAAGGTCCGTCATGTTCATACGCTCAACGGCTCCGGTGTAGCCGTTGGCCGGGCGCTGATCGCGGTGATGGAGAACTACCAGCAGGAGGATGGCTCGATTGCCATCCCCGAGGTATTGCAGCCCTATATGAAGGGCCTCACGTCCATCGGGGCAAAGTCCTGACCGGCACTGTGCGGAGGGGGAGAAGTGCATGCGCATCCTGATCACCAATGATGACGGCGTCGACGCGCCGGGCATAAAGGTGATGCAGGAAATCGCCCGCGAGCTCTCCGACGACGTCTGGGTGGTTGCTCCGGATGGCAATCAGAGCGGGGCGGCGCACCGCTTCACCTTCGGGCGCGAACTCAGCCTCGACAAGCGCGGCCCCAAGGTCTTTGCCGTGGTGGGCGGCTCGCCGGCCGACTGCGTGGTCGCCGGCATGACCCATATCTGCGAGGATCTGCTTCCCGACCTCGTGCTTTCGGGCGTCAACAACGGCCAGAACCTGGGCGACATCATCAATTGCTCGGGCACCGCGGCAGGCGCGCGCGAAGGCGCGCTGCAGGGGGCCGTCGGCATCGCCATGAGCCAGGCCTTCGACTATCAGGCCGGTGGCGACCTGAAATGGGACGTGGCCCGGCGCCACGGCGCTCAGGTGGTCCGGACGGTGCTGGCAGCCAAACCCGACGGGCAGAGCTACTTCAACGTCAACTTTCCGTTCTGCGCGCCCGAGGCGGTCAGCGGCATCCGGGCGGTGCCGTACCAGCGCTTCTCGCGCTCGCCGATGCGCTACTATCCGAGCGACAATGGGGGCGGGAAGTTCTTCATCGCTATTCCCGAGACGCCGATGCCGCTCGATGACGACCGCGATTTCAAGCTGGTCATGCATGGCACCGTGATCTCGGTCACGCCGGTCGGCCTGCAGGCCAGCGATATCGGCCTTGCCGAGGCTCTCGACGGCACGCTGAAGCTCTGACTTCCGGCGGTTTCGGCTGCCTGACCGGTAACCTTAGCGCTTCCTGAATTGGTCCTTCGAAAAAACGTGCAATTCGCATCGCACTTAAGTCAGTTTTTACCTTAACGCCGCATAGTCGCTTCCATTGAGTACCTGCGTACGAGTGGATTGATGTGTGATCGCGTGACGGGTAAGGCCCTGAAAGTTGCTGCAATAGCCGGAATGTTTGCCGGCGCTGCAGCGTTGTCTGGATGTACTGCCCTGGGGACCCAGGCGTTCGGTGACCGAACTGTTACCGGTTCGGTCAGCCAGAGCAGTTCCGGGAACCTTGCCCAGCCAATGCCCAAGAGTTTGGGTGCGAGTTCGGCGCGAGTGGCATCCGGTCCTTTTATTCCACCCTCCAATATTGGCGGCGGTTCGCCGGGCACCCTGGTGACCGGAGTTGCCGGCTCGTCCGGCGGTGGAACGATGGGCTCAGTTTCGACCGAAGATTTGCCTGTGCTTGCGTCATCAAACAGTGGGAACGCTCAAATGTCCGCTCAACCCCAACTCGCCCCCGCCGCTGTGGCGCCGAAAACCGTGCTGGCGAGCACATCGGCATCCACGTCGACACCCGGTCTGGTGTCGGTACCGAGCGATGCCTACGTCCACGTCATTGCCTCAGGCGAGTCGCTCTATACGATCGCCCGGCTCTACAATGTCACGGCGCAAGGCCTGGTCTCGGCCAACGGCCTCGCATCGCCCGACAAGATCTTTGTCGGACAGAAGATCATCATTCCGGGCATGAAGGGCAGCGGAAGCGGCAATGGCGCCGTCAGCCCGACGATAGCCGCCAAGCCGGAGCAGAAACCCACTCAGGCCGCCAGCAAGTCGCCGACGGTGGTGGCCGAGGTCACGTCGAACGACTCGACGCCGATCGCCAGCCCCAAGCTGCTGGAGACCAATACCCCGGTGAACAAGCCGCTGGTGCAGCCCAAGGCCGAGCCGAAGCTGTCGGGCGCCGACAAGTTCCGCTGGCCGGTCAGTGGCCGCGTGATTACCGATTTCGGCAATTCCAAGGGCACCGGCATCAATATCGAGGCGCCGGAAGGCGCGGCGATCCGCGCTGCCGAGAACGGCCAGGTCATCTATGTCGGCTCGGGCGTCGAGGGCTATGGCAATCTGATCCTGATCCGGCACCCGAACGGTTACGTGTCGGCCTATGCCCACCTCCGGGACATGAGCGTGGCCAAGGGCGATGTCGTCAGCCGCGGCGACAATATCGGTTCTGCCGGAACCACTGGCGGCGTCTCCCGCCCGCAATTGCACTTCGAGTTGCGCAAGGGTGCGACCCCGGTCGATCCGGTGCCGCTGCTGGCCAGCTGATCCATCCAGACTGCAGATACAAAAAAGGGCGGCTCCTGCGAGCCGCCCTTTATCGTTACTGGGCTGCCGGCGCTTCGGGCGGGGCCTCTGCATCGGCCGCCGGGGCATCTGCGGCAGGAGCCTCGGACGCAGCCGCGCCGGCGGCAGCCTGTGCTGCCTCGACGAAGGCCTTGGCCTCCGGCACGGCGGCCTCGCAGACGTCCTTGGTGTAGCTGTTTTCGGCGCGGGCGAACGGATCGAGGACGCGCGTCGTATATTGCGTGGTCAGCTGGTTGAACTGCTGTTCGCTGAAGTTGGCGGCCTTCATCGAGGTGACGATGGTGGCAAACAGGATCTGGCTCTTTTCGGCCTCGGCAGTGGCGCCGGGCTTGTCGCCGGCCATGTCGGCGGCGCGCGAGGTCAGGCTGAAGGCAATTGCACACCAGAAATCGCGGTCACCGGTCGGAGAGATCGACTCGATGGGCGGCAGCTCGACGGGCGCTGCCGCTGTGGCAGCCGGAGCCTGATCGGCAGGTGCAGCCGGGGCTGCGTCCTGCGCAAGGACGGGGGCTGCCCCCAGCAGCGTGGTGAGGACGAGGGCTGACACGAGGCGCATTTGGCGCTCCTTCTTGTTGGATCGGACGCGACGCTATCGGGTTCGGCCGACGAGCGCCACCTTGGCTTGGCAACTCGGCAGCGCCTGACCTGTTCCCGACCTCAGACGACGAAGGCGCGCACCGAGTGACGCACGACCAGCGGTTGCGCCGGATCGATGGTGATGGCAGTGGCCACGCCACGGCTGTTGATCGGGTTGGGGCCGGCCGAGGTCGCGGTGTTGAGATCGAAGGCGGAGGCCAGCGGTTCGAGGCCGATGCCGCGGAACTGGTTGTTCCAGGGTTCGCCACCAATGCCGCCATCGGTGTGCCAGATGTGCAGCGAGGGCAGCAGGCTGCGGTCCCAGTCCAGTTCGAAGCCGGTGCCTTCGTCGAGATAGGTGCCGGTCAATGGGCCGCGCATGCCGCAGAGCTGCACCAGCCGGTCGGCGCGGGGCGAGAGCGGGACGTGGCTGAAGTCGATCGTGCCGCCGTCGCGCTGCGGCACGGCAGACAGGTCGGAGAATTCGGTGTTGCCGTGCGCGGCCTGGCCGGGATGGACGATGCCGAAGGCGAAATCGGCGTCCAGCTTCAGACGGCCGGGCGTTTCGGGCAGGCGGAAGTTGGGATGCAGGCCCAGCGACAGCGTCGCGTTGTGGCGGGCAAAGATGCGCAGGGTGAAGTCGATGGCGGCCTCGCCATCGCGGCCGGCGACCGTGCGCTCGAGGCGCAGCACGGGACTGTCGGGGGCGTAGTCGAGCGACAGGGTGACACTCTCCCCGGTGGTGTCGGTAATGGTCCAGTCCGCATCGCCGGAGGGACCGTGCAGCGGATGCTGGACGGGATGGGTCATCAGCCTCGCCCATTCGGGCGGTGCATCGGCAATCGGCCGGCCACCGCCGAAGGGAATGCCGACGAAATCGCCGCCGAGCTCGCGCAGGTGTCCAATTATCGAGGTGTCCGTGACGGTGCCCATCCACGGGGCGCGGGCAAAGGGGGTGAAGGCGCCGTTCGGCAACTGGAAGAAGCAGCTGTCGAGCATGGCGGCGGTGGCCAGTACCCTGGCCTCGCCGTGCGACCAGCGGAGGGTATGGGAGGAGTTGGTCATCAGACGGACTTTCCTTGTTCACCGGCGAGATTGCGCACGAACTGAATGGCGACGCGGCCGGAGCGGGCACCGCGGGTGGCGGCCCATTCGATGGCTCGGGCGCGCAGTGTTTCGTCGTCGATCGCGAGGCCGTATTCGTCGCAATAGCCGCGGATCATGGCCAGGTAGGTGGGCTGGTCGCAGTTGTGGAAGCCGAGCCAGAGGCCGAAGCGATCCGAAAGCGAGACCTTTTCGTCGACGGCTTCGCCGGGGGTGATGGCGGTCGAGCGCTCGTTTTCCACCATGTCGCGCGGCATCAGGTGGCGGCGGTTGGAGGTGGCGTAGAACAGCACATTGTCCGGCCGGCCCTCGAGGCCGCCGTCGAGGATGGTCTTGAGCGACTTGTAGCTGGTCTCGTCCTTGTCGAAGGACAGATCGTCGCAGAAAATGATGAAACGGGCGTCCTCGCGGGAGATCAGGCGCATCAGCCGGGGTAGGGCCTCGATATCCTCGCGGGCGATCTCGATGAGGATCAGCCGGCCGATGCCGGGTTCGCCAAGGCCGTTGATGTGGGCGTGCACGGCCTTGACCAGCGAGCTCTTGCCCATGCCGCGGGCGCCCCACAGCAGGGCGTTGTTGGCCGAAAAGCCGCGGGCGAACTGCAGCGAGTTCTGCAGCAGGATATCGCTGACGTCGTCGATGCCCCTGAGCAGGTTGAAGGGGACGCGGGAGACCCGCGGCACCGGCAGCAGGCTGCCCGCGGCGGCGTCCCAGTGATAGGCGTCGGCATCGCCAAGGGCAGGGGGTGGCGCCGCCGTGGCGGGCGAAAGGGCTTCCAGGCTTTGGGCAATGCGGGCCAGCGAGGCGGCGATGGCTGCCAGGGTTTCGTCGCTCATGTTCGGTGGATAATCCCGCGGCGAAACAGGCCCGATTTGCCGCATTGAATGCCTTTGCAATCGCGGGGGGCCAACTGTATAGTCCGCGCGATTTTGTGCCGGGTGGGCCTGCCCATAGCCGGAACGGTCCCCTATATGGGGCAATCTCCGGCAATTTGACAAGCCGAAGCAACTCGACAGCAAGGAGTGACTATATGTTCGTGACTGCAGCCATCGCGCAAGAAGCAGGGGCCGGTGCGCCGGGAATGGGCGCAGGTGATCTGATCGTGCAGTTTGCACCGATCCTCCTGCTTGTGGTCATCTTCTGGTTCCTGATCTTCCGCCCGCAGCAGAAGCGGATGAAGGCACAGCAGGCCATGCTGGCCGCGATCACGCGTGGCGACACCGTCGTCACCAGCGGCGGCATCATCGGCAAAGTGACCAAGGCTGTCGACGGCGAGGACCTGGAAGTGCAGATCGCCGATGGCGTCCGCGTCAAGATGGTCCGCGGCATGGTGACCGACGTGCGGTCGAAATCGACCCCGGTCAACGACAACGCCGCCAAGTCCTAGGGGCTGGCGCAGCTCTGATCGAACGTCTAGAAGCGCCCCAAAAGGGCGCTTCGTTTCATTGCCCCTATGCCGTTTAACAGGACCTGTTCCAGATGCACTTCTCCCCGGTTCGTACAGCGATCATCCTAGTCGTCGCGTTGTTCGGGGTGCTGCTCGCGGTGCCCAACTTCCTGTCCAAGGATACGCTGTCGGCCTGGCCGGACTTCCTGCCCAAGCAGCAGATGGTGCTGGGCCTCGATCTGCAGGGCGGTTCGCATCTGCTGCTGCAGGTCAACCGCGAGTTGATCATCACCGAGCGGATCAAGGAAGTGCGGCGCGATGCGCGCAGCAAGCTGGCGAACGAAAACGGCATCGGCAACATCATCACCACGCTGGACAACGGCATTGCGGTCGAACTGACCGACCCGACCCAGCATGACGCAGCCATGGCTGCGCTGCAGACGCTGCAGAACAACATCAATGGCGGGCTTGTGGGCGGCGGGGTGCCGGAACTTGCATTCGCCGACGGTGCTGACGGCAAGATCAACGTCACACTGACCGACGCCGGCGTGGTCGAGCGCATGTCGGCGCTGGTGTCGCAGTCGATCGAAGTGATCCGCAACCGTATCGACGAACTGGGTACCACCGAACCGACGATCCAGCGGCAGGGCCAGGATCGCGTGCTCGTGCAGGTGCCGGGCTTCGGCGACTTCGAACGGCTGAAGGAAATCATCTCGCGCACGGCGCGGCTGACCTTCCACCTCGTGCATCCGACGATGTCGGCGGCGCAGGCGGAGGCGCAGGGCGTTCCGGCCGGCTATTACATCTTGCCCAGCGCCGACGGCGGCAATGAACTGATCAACGAGAATGTCGAACTGGGCGGCGAGTTGCTGACCAATGCGCAGCCGGGATTTGACCAGCAGACCTCGCGGTCGGTGGTCAGCTTCCAGTTCGATACGCGCGGCGCCATCACGTTCGGCCAGATCACCTCGGCCAATGTGGGCAAGCGCTTTGCCATCGTGCTCGACAACCAGGTGATCACCGCACCGGTCATCCAGCAGGCGATCACCGGCGGTTCGGGGCAGATCTCGGGCAATTTCACACCAGAGACGTCCAACGACCTCGCCGTGCTGCTGCGCGCAGGCGCGCTGCCGGCAACGCTCGATATCGTCGAGGAACGCTCGGTTGGGCCGAGCCTGGGTGCCGACAGTATCCAGTCCGGCGTGATCGCCGGCATCATCGGCGCCATCGCCGTGCTGACGTTCATGATGATCGCCTATGGCCTGTTCGGCGTGTTTGCCAATATCGCCGTGATGCTCAACGTCGCCCTGATCCTCGGGGCGCTGTCGATGCTGGGCGCGACGCTGACCCTGCCGGGTATTGCCGGCATCGTGCTGACGGTGGGCATGGCGGTCGACTCGAACGTGCTGATCTACGAGCGCATCCGCGAGGAACTGGCGGCCGGCCGATCGGTGGCTTCGGCCATCGACACGGGTTTCCAGCGTGCCATGGGCACCATTCTCGATGCGAACATCACCACGCTGATTGCAGCGGTGGTGCTGTTCTTCCTCGGCTCGGGGCCGGTGCAGGGCTTTGCCGTGACGCTGGCGCTCGGCATTCTGACGACGCTGTTCACCGCCTACCTCATCACCCGCATGCTGGTGTCGCACTGGTACCGCTGGAAGCGCCCGAAGAAGCTTAAGGTGGCGCTGTTCCGGTTCATTCCCGATGGCACCAAGATCCCGTTCATGGGCTGGCGACGGTTTGCCATCACCTTCTCGGTGGTCACGTCGATCCTGTCGCTGGGCTGGTTCGGCATTCACGGGCTCAATCTGGGCATCGACTTCAAGGGCGGCTCGGCCATCGAAATCCGCTCCACCAGCGGCGAGGCCGACCCCGGCAAGGTTCGACAGCTGCTGTCGGGTCTCGATCTGGGCGAAGTGCAGGTGCAGGGCTTTGGTACGCCCGAAGACCTGCTGGTCCGCGTGCAGACGCAGGAAGGCGGCGACCAGGCGCAGCAGGTGGCCGTCACCAAGGTGGTCGATGCGGTTACGGCAGAAGGCTACGAGAGCCGACGAACGGAAACGGTTGGGCCGACAGTGTCGTCCGAGCTCGCCTGGACGGGTATCATCGGCCTCAGCGTGGCGTTGCTGGGCATCCTGATCTACCTGTGGTTCCGCTTCGAGTGGCAATTCGCGGTAGGGGCGATCGTGGCCACGGCGCATGACGTGGTGCTGACCGTTGGCCTGTTCGCCTTCAGCGGGCTGGAGTTCAACGCGTCCAGTATCGCGGCGATCCTGACCATCGTCGGTTATTCGCTCAACGATACCGTGGTGGTCTATGACCGGGTGCGGGAATACCGGCTCAAGTACAAGAAGATGAACCTGAGCGAACTGATCGACCTGGCGATCAACTCGACGCTGCCACGCACCATCATGACCTCGGTGACGACGTTCATCGCCCTGATGGCACTGGTGATCTTCGGCGGCGAGGTGATCCGCAGTTTCACCGTGTCGATGGCCTGGGGCGTGTTCGTGGGTACCTACTCGTCGATCTTCATTGCCGCGCCGATCCTGATTTTTTTCAACCTGAAGTCGCGTGCCGACGTGGCCGAGACGTCAGTTGAAAAGCGCGCGGACGGAGCCTCAGTCTAGGTCGTGGCTGAACCGGGCGAGGGGTTCTACCCCTACCAGGCGCAGATCGACGCCTATGGCAATGGCGGCTTCCGCTTTGCCGAGATGTCGCATCGCGGCAGCCTGCTCTGCCTGCCGACCGGGATGCATGCCTGGCCGGTGACCCGGTTCTCGGACATCTCGCTGGAAAATCTGCAGCCGGTGTTCGATGCCGCCGACGAGATCGACGTGCTGCTGGTCGGGCTGGGCATGGAGATTGCCGGTTTCGATCCGGCAATTCGGGCTGCGCTGCGGGAGCGCAGGATCATCGTTGAAGCGGTGGCGACCGGCGGAGCGGTGCGGACCTACAATATCCTGCTGGGGGAGAAGCGGGCCGTCGCCGCGGCGCTGATCGCCGTGGACTCGGTGCGATGAGCCACGTCGCCGAGTATCTCAAGGCGAACGACAGGGACCGCTACTTTGCGACGCTGGTGTTGCCGGAAGCGTCGCGCGAGGCCGTGCAGGCGCTCTACGCCTTCAATGCCGACGTCGCGACGGTGCGGGACCGGGCGCGCGAGCCGGCGCCGGGTGAAATCCGGCTGCAGTGGTGGGTGGATGCTCTGAAGGGCGATGGCCACGGTGCTGTCCTGCAGAACCCCATAGCCGAGGCATTGCTGACCGCCATCGAGCGCTACAGCCTGCCGACGGGGCCGCTGCAGCGACTGGTGGCGGCGCGGCGTTTCGATCTCTATGACGATCCGATGCCGGACATTCCGACTTTCGAGGGCTATGCCGGCGAGACGGCCTCGGTGCTGTTCCAGCTCGCGGCGATGATCCTCAACCAGGGCGAAGAGATCGAGACCGGCGATGCGGCAGGGCACCTGGGCGTGGCGCAGGCGCTGATCGGCCATATGCGCGCCTTCGGGCTCAATGCGGCGCGCAGCCGGATTTTCCTGCCGTGGTCGATCTTTGCCGCCAATGGCGTACGTGAGGGTGAACTGTTTGCCGGACAGGTGAGCGAGGGACTGCTGGCCGGCTATGCGCAGGTGATCGATCTCGCCCGCGAGCATCTGGACAAGGCCACTGCGGCGATTGCAGCATTGCCCAAGCGGCTGCGGCCGGCGTTCGCACCGCTTGCGCTGCAGCGGCTCTACCTCCGGCAGGTCGAGAGGCAGGCGGAGACGCCGCTGGCGCCGCCGCTCGAGACTGCCGACTGGCGCAAGATCGCGGCGCTCACCTTCTGGACGTTCCGCAACGGCTGAGTGCCGGGTGCATCAGGCCCAGGTCATGATGTCGGCGAGAGCGCGGTCGCTGACCGCCTTCTTCTTGGCCAGGGTCTTGTCGGTCGATTTCCAGCGGCCGACATGGCCTTCGGGCTTGGACACCGAAACCGGCGGCAGCAGACCGAAATTGACATTCATGGGCTGGAAGCTGCGCGGACCGGGGTCGCCGTCGGCGGCGAGATGCCCGCCGGTGATGTGCTCGATCAGTGCGCCCATGGCCGTGGTCGGCGGCGGCGCGGCAAGGCTCTGGCCATGGAAGTCGGCAGCGGCCATGCGGCCGGCCATCAGGCCCATGGCCGCACTCTCCACATAGCCCTCGACGCCGGTGATCTGGCCGGCGAAACGCAGCCGTGGATCGGCCTTGAGGCGCATTTCTCTGGTCAGCACTTTGGGCGAATTCAGGAACGTGTTGTGGTGCAGGCCGCCCAGACGGGCGAACTGGGCGTTCTGCAGGCCCGGGATCATGCGGAAGATCTCCGCCTGCTTGCCGTATTTGAGCTTGGTCTGGAAGCCCACCATGTTCCAGAGTGTGCCTAGGGCATTGTCCTGCCGCAGCTGGACGATGGCATGGGACTTGATAGTCGGGCTGCGCGGGTTGGTGAGGCCGACGGGCTTGAGCGGCCCGAAGCGCAGCGTTTCACGGCCGCGTTCGGCCATCACTTCGACCGGCAGGCAGCCGTCGAAGTAGGGGACGTTCTCCCACTCGTGGTAGACGTGCTTTTCGCCGGCCAAGAGGGCATCGACAAAGGCATTATACTGCGCTTCGTCCATCGGGCAGTTGATGTAGTCGGCGCCGTTGCCGCCGGGCCCGACCTTGTCGTAGCGCGACTGCTTCCAGGCGATGTCCATGTCGATGCTCTCGGCATGGATGATCGGGGCGATGGCATCGAAGAACGCCAGCTCCTCCTCCCCGGTCAGCGACTTGATGGCTTCGGCCAGCGCCGGCGAGGTGAGCGGGCCGGTGGCCACGACGACATTCTGCCAGTCGGCCGGCGGCAGGCCGGCGATCTCGCCCAGTTCGATGGTGATATTGGGATGGCCGTGAAGGGCCGCCGTAACGGCATCGGAAAAACCGTCACGGTCGACGGCGAGCGCGCCGCCGGCAGGCAGCTTGTGCTTGTCCGCTGCGGCCATGATCAGCGAGTTGCAGCGCCGCATCTCTTCGTGCAGGAGGCCGACAGCGTTGTGCTGGTGGTCGTCCGAGCGGAAGGAGTTGGAACAGACCAGTTCGGCAAAGCCGCTGGTGTGATGGGCTTCGGTCATGCGCTGCGGGCGCATTTCGTGCAGGATGACGGTGGCGCCGGCATTGGCGGCCTGCCAGGCCGCTTCCGAACCGGCCAGACCGCCACCGATGATGTGTATGGGTTGATTGTGCATGCGCGGCAGATAGCAAGGGCCGGTCTGCCGCGCAATGCGGCTCTATGGTCTGGAGCGATCAGCGCCGGTTCAGGCGGCCTGACGCTGGTGCGGCCCCTCGAGCAGTTCTTCGGCAATCTTGTTGCAGAAGGCCTCGAGATCGTCGGGTTTGCGGCTGGTGACCAGACCCTGGTCGGCCACCACTTCGCGATCGTGCCAGTTGCCGCCGGCATTGATCACATCGGTCTTGACCGAGGGGTAGGACGTGACGTCGCGGCCGCGAACGATGCCGGCTTCGACCAGTAGCCACGGCGCATGACAGATGGCGGCCACGACCTTGCTCTGGTTCCAGAAGCCCTTGACGAAGTCGATGGCAGAGGTCTCGACACGCAGCAGATCCGGGTTGATCTGGCCGCCGGGAAGCACCAGCCCGTCGTAGTCGTCGGGCGTCACCTCCGACAGCACCTTGTCGACGTCGACGGCGCGGCCCCAATCGTCCTTGTCCCAGCCCGTGATCGAGCCGGACTTGAGCGACACGACGTCCACCGATGCGCCGGCCTGTTTGAGGCGGGACAGCGGGACTTCCAGTTCGGACTGTTCGAAGCCGTTGGTAGCGAGGATGGCGATACGTTTACCGGTGAGGTCTTGCATGATGGTCTCCATTGCTGATGGGATAGATGGGCAACGAGGCGCGTGGCGCCCGGTTCCGGGACGTGTGCAATGACGATCACGCTGTGGGGACGTCTGAACTCTGCGAATGTGCAGAAGGTGGTCTGGGTGCTCGAAGAGCTTGGCCTTGCCTATGAGCATGTGCCGGCCGGCGGCGCGCATGGCGGGACCGACGGCGCGGCATTCCTGGCAATGAATCCCAACGGGCTGGTGCCGGTGTTGCGGGATGGTGACCTGACCTTGTGGGAGAGCCACGCCATCGTCCGCTACCTGGCGGCGCAGTATGGCAGCGGCCTGCTATATCCGCTGGCGGCGGCGGAGCGTGCCATAGCCGACCAATGGACGGACTGGACGGCGACGACCTTTCAGCCCGCCTGGATCAGCGTCTTCTGGCTGCTGGTGCGGACGCCTGAAGCGGACCGGGACGCCGAGAAGATTGCCAGCGCCGTCGCGGCCACGGTGCGTTGCCTCGAAATGATGATGCGCGGCTGGCAAAGTCGCGGTTCCTGGGCGGCGCCGACTTCGGCTATGCCGATATCGTGGCGGGAACGGCGATGTACCGGTGGGCGACCATGCCGATTGAGCGACCCAAGCTGGTCCATGTCGATGCCTGGCATGGCCGGCTGAAGCAACGGCCGGCGTTCCAGACGGCGATCTGCCGACCCTATGACGAGCTGGTGGGGCGGCTGGCGTTCTAGGCGCGGCGTCCGGAGCTATTCCTCGAGCCAGGGGAAGCCATCGGGGTTGGCCCGGGCGCGGTCGAAGGCGTCGTCACCATGGCCGCGGATCCGCGAGAGCAGGGGGAAGTCCTTGGGTCTCACCGCGAGCCTGGCCAGTGGCGTAACGCTCGTGGGGCTTGCCCACTGGGCGATCTCGACAGCTCTTCCGTCGAGCGTCGCCGTGGCTTGTTGCACGAACGAGTCGCGTGGCAGGAAATAGAGCATCCCGGCGCTGAAGGGCTCGCGCAGGCGCGCGGCGCGGCTGACGGAGAAGAAATAGTACGGATCGCCTGCGCGGCCCTCATCTGGAAAGCGGACGCAGGAATTGATCAGCGACATCTGGTGCGCCTGCCGATCGAGAATGGCGAAGTACATCGGCCACAGCCCGTCGGAGGCAGCGTAGACGGCGTTCTGGTCGCCGAACGGCTGCACGTCGTCGGCCTTCCGCGTCTCGAACCTCTTGATATCGGGATTGCCGGAGCCGTGCAGCAGCACCGGGCGGGTGTCGGCGATGTGGCAGGCAAACTCCCAGCGTGGCGCCTCGAGGCGGTAGTCGATGAGTTCACCCGTGCCGGCAACGCTGTCGAACAGGCGGTCGAACGCTGCGCGCATGGCAGAATCGGCCATCATGGCCGGACGCGGTTCCAGAAAATGGGGGATGCTTGCCATGCCGAACTCCTGCCGCAGGTGGGCCGGACGCTAGCAATGGGGCCGGTGCGGGGCAATCGGTGTGCCTGCCCGGAAAACCAAAACACCCGCTAGCTGTTCAGCAAGCGGGTGTTCGGAGCGGTGTTGTCTCGCAGTCAGGCGTCGAACCGTTAGATGGTCCGGGCATGATCGCGGGCAATACGCTGAATGTCAGTGCGGCTGATGCCCAGATCGGTCAGCTGACGATTGTCGAGCGAGGCGAGCTCACGGACGGTCTGCTGGTAGGCGGCCCACTTTTTCAGTGTCGTGCGAATACCCATTGGAATTCTCCTTTCGTTTACAAGACCAGAGATAGTGCTGTTCGAGAGCAATGAGCAGGGGTTGTTTCAACACAACCCGTCTGTCGTGGACGCATAGCTCATTGTGGCGGCGTTCATCGGGAATTAAGAATCGCTCCGGAGGCCAAAAGCAAAGCGGCCGCTGCGGTGGGGTCGCAACGGCCGCTCTCGAATTTGGGCGCCTTGGCGTCAGCGATCGAACAGGCCACGGGTCATCTTCTGGAAGTCCGTGCCGGAAAGCCCTAGAGCTTCGCGGGTTGTGGGGACTTCCATCTCCCGCAAGGTCTGTTTGATGTCGACCAGCCGCTTGACGCGCCAGACCGCTCGCACAAACATTTGCGTATCCCTTCCGTCGTTCACGACGCCCGGAAGATGGGTTGATTTGGCGGGCAGCGCTACGCCCTTAGTCTCATTCAAGCCATGCGCTGGACGCAGAGCGCGCCCCTCAATCCGTCACAATCGAGGGTTTGTCACTCCGCCGCGCTGCGCTGGGGGCGGCGTTCCATGATCTCCTTGAGGAAGCGGCCGGTGTGCGAGCGCGGGTTGGCGGCGATGTCCTCGGGGGTGCCGATGCCGACCACTTCGCCGCCGCCATCGCCGCCTTCGGGTCCCATGTCGATGACCCAGTCGGCGGTCTTGATGACCTCGAGATTGTGCTCGATGACCACCACGCTGTTGCCGGTATCGACCAATTCGTGAAGCACTTCCAATAGCTTGGCTACGTCATGGAAGTGCAGGCCGGTGGTCGGTTCGTCGAGCATGTAGAGCGTGCGGCCGGTCGCGCGCCGGGACAGTTCCTTGCTCAGCTTGACGCGCTGCGCCTCGCCGCCCGACAGGGTGTTGGCCGGCTGACCGACCTTGACGTAGCCGAGGCCGACACGCTGCAGGGTGGCAAACTTGTCGCGGATCGAGGGGACGGCCGAGAAGAAGTCGACCGCCTCGTCGATGGTCATGTCGAGCACGTCGGAGATCGAATTATTTTTGAATTGTACTTCCAGCGTCTCGCGATTGTAGCGTTTTCCTTTGCAGACATCGCAGGTGACGTAGACGTCGGGCAGGAAATGCATCTCGATCTTGAGGACGCCGTCGCCCTCGCACTTCTCGCAGCGGCCGCCCTTGACGTTGAAGGAGAAGCGGCCGGGGCCGTAGCCGCGCGACTTGGCCTCGGGCAGGCCGGCGAACCACTCGCGCATCGGGGTGAAGGCACCGGTATAGGTGGCCGGGTTGGAGCGCGGCGTGCGGCCAATGGGGGACTGGTCGATGTCGATGACCTTGTCGAGCAGTTCGAGGCCGGTGAGGTGGTTGTGCGGTGCCGGATTGACCCGGGCGCCGTTGAGGCGCCGGGCAATGGCCTGGTACATGGTGTCGATCATCAGTGTCGACTTGCCGCCGCCCGAGACGCCGGTAATAGCCACGAACAGGCCGAGAGGCACGTCGACGGAAACGTCCTTGAGGTTGTTGCCGGTGGCTCCGTCGAGATGCAGCTTGCGCGCCTTGTTGGGCTTGCGACGCTCGGCCGGAACCTCGATGCCCATGCGGCCCGAAAGGTAGGCGCCGGTGATCGACTCGGGATTGCGGATGACGTCCTCGGGCGTCCCTTCGGCCACGATATGGCCGCCATGCACACCGGCGCCGGGACCGATGTCGACGACATAGTCGGCGGTCAGGATGGCGTCCTCATCGTGCTCGACGACGATCACCGTGTTGCCCAGGTCGCGCAGTCGCTGCAGCGTTTCGAGCAGGCGGGCATTGTCGCGCTGATGCAGGCCGATCGAGGGCTCGTCGAGGACGTAGAGCACGCCGGTGAGGCCCGAGCCGATCTGGCTGGCCAGGCGGATACGCTGGCTTTCGCCGCCCGACAGGGTGCCGGAATTGCGTGCCAGGGTCAGGTAGTCGAGGCCGACGTCGTTGAGAAAGCCGAGACGCTCGCGGATTTCCTTGAAGATGCGCTCGCCGATCTGGCGCTGCGTATCGGTGAGCTTGGCCGGCAGTTCGGCAAACCATTCGGCGGCGGCGCGGATGGATTTCTCGCTGACCTGGCCGATATGGATGCCATCGATCTTTACCGCCAGGGTTTCCGGCTTCAGCCGATAGCCGTCACAGGCGACGCAGGGCGCCGAGGACATGTATTTTTCGATTTCCTCGCGCATGCCGGCACTCTCGGTCTCCCGGTAGCGGCGTTCGAGATTGCCGATGACGCCCTCGAAGGGCTTGGAGTTCTTGTAGGTGCGCAGGCCATCGTCATAGACGAAGTTGATCGATGTCTTGCCGGTGCCATAGAGCACGGCGTTCTTGACCTCGTCGGACAGGTCTTCCCAGGCGGTGCCGGTGGAGGCGCCGTAATGCTTGGTCACCGCCTGCAGCGTCTGCAGATAGTATGGCGCCGAGGTTTTCGACCAGGGCACGATGGCGCCATCGCGTAACGACAAGGTTACGTCCGAGACGATCAGATTGGGGTCGATCTTGGCTTCCGTGCCCAGGCCGTCGCAGACCGGGCAGGCGCCGAACGGGTTGTTGAACGAGAACAGGCGCGGCTCGATCTCGGCAATGGTGAAGCCTGAGACCGGGCAGGCGAACTTTTCCGAGAAGGTGATGCGGCGGGGAACGCCGTCGGTGCCGGGATCGTCGGCAAACTCGGCCAGAGCGATGCCGTCAGCCAGCTTGAGCGCCGTCTCGAAACTCTCGGCCAGCCGCCCGGCGATGTCGGGGCCGACGACAATGCGATCGACCACGACCTCGATGTCGTGCTTGAGCTTCTTGTCGAGGGCAGGGGCCTCCTCGATGTCGTGGAACTCACCGTCGATCTTGATGCGCTGGAAACCGCGGCGCAGCAGGTCGTTGAGTTCCTTCTTGTACTCGCCCTTGCGGCCGCGCGCGATCGGCGCCAGCAGGTAGAGGCGTGTGCCCTCCTCGAGCGCCATCACCTTGTCGACCATCTGGCTGATGGTCTGGCTCTCGATGGGCAGCCCGGTGGCCGGGGAATAGGGTACGCCGACGCGGGCGAACAGCAGGCGCAGGTAGTCGTAGATCTCGGTAACGGTGCCGACGGTGGAGCGCGGATTGCGGCTGGTGGTCTTCTGCTCGATGGAAATCGCAGGCGACAGACCCTCGATGGTCTCGACGTCGGGCTTCTGCATCATCTCGAGGAACTGGCGGGCATAGGCCGACAGGCTCTCGACATAGCGGCGCTGACCCTCGGCGTAGATGGTGTCGAAGGCGAGCGAGGATTTGCCGGAGCCGGACAGGCCCGTCATGACGATCAACTGGTCGCGCGGCAGGCGCAGGTCGATCGACTTGAGGTTATGTTCCTTGGCGCCGCGAATGACGATTTCGCGGTTCGGATTGGCGGGGGCAGCTTTCGGCGAGGCTTTGGCCATAGAAGTTCCATCGGTTGGCGCGCCAGCATACAGCCGGAAATGTGCCAAGGCGTGTCAGGGTTTCACAGAAGGGACGGTTCGCATCCAGAAAATGGTGACCTTCGATCCGTTCTGCAAGCTAAACACACGCAGCCCGGCCTTGTCACCAGAGCAGAACTGCACCGGTCCGTGAGGCTGCAGAACATAAACAGAACGAACGAGAGTCGGTCAAGCGCGCTGCCGCTGGACGCCCCACTGTACGGGTTGCATCCTGGACGCGTGTGCGCATCTCAGGCCTTGACTTTTGTCTGCCGGATGAGAACATTTGCGGAACATCATGAAGCTGTGGGCGGCGCTGTTTGTGACGCGCGGCACGCGGTCAATCTCTATAAGATGCGCCCATCAGTGAGGTAGGACGTGCGTGACCGGTTGGAACCGGAACGCCGGTCCGGAAAAGTGAAAAGGACAGGCCATGGCTGGCAGTGTGAACAAGGTCATTCTCGTAGGCAATCTGGGCAACGAGCCGGAAGTGCGCAACCTGCCGTCGGGCGGCAAGGTGGTGAACCTTTCCGTGGCGACGTCGGAGAGCTGGCGCGACCGCAACACCGGCGAGCGCAAGGAACGCACCGAATGGCACCGGGTGGTGATCTTCTCGGAAGGTCTGGCCAAGGTCGCCGAGCAGTATCTGCACAAGGGCTCCAAGGTCTATATCGAGGGTCAGTTGCAAACCCGCAAATGGCAGGATCAGTCCGGCCAGGACAAGTACTCGACCGAAGTGGTGCTGCAGGGCTTCAACTCGAACCTGACCATGCTCGACGGTCGCGGCGACGGCGGCGGCGACAATGCAGGCTATGGCGATCGCAGCGGCGGCTTCTCCGGTCCGCCGGCGGCCCGCAATGAAGGTGGTGGCGGCGCGCGTCGTCCGTCGGCCAATGCGCCGGCGTTCGAGTCCGGCGGCATGGATGACGACATACCGTTCTGATCGGCAAAACCGAAGAGAATGCGAAAACGGGCGGCCATGGGCCGCCCGTACTTGTTCCAGCCGATGCAACCGGCGCTTACTTGGTGAAGGGCACCGAGGCGCGCATGCTGTCGCCGGTGGCGTTGAACACGACATTGAACTCGACATTGATCTTGCCGCTGTTGAGCGCGATCTGGGCCGAAATCGTCATGTCGTTGCCCTCCTTGTCGGTCTCTCGCTCCTTGAGGTTGAAGACCAGGCCCTTGCCCGACTTCTTGCCGATAGCAAGGCCGTTGAAGGTGGCGTTGGAGGTCATGGCAGCCTCGAAACGGCGGGCGCTGTCGTTGTAGGCGAGCGTGCCGCTCACCGAGAGCGCCGTACCGGCCAGCGAGCAGCGGCCGGAATAGTTGACCTTGTCCGAGTTGCCGGGCGTCAAAGCGAGGCGGCAGACGACCGTCTCCTTTTCGGCGCCGATCAGCTCGCCGCGGCCCTTCCAACTGCCGATATAGGATTGCAGCAGTTCCACGTCTGCCCTGGCCGCCATGGCCGGGGCCGAGAACAGTGCCGCGGAAAACAGACCTGCGAGCGCGAGAGAACGCGACAGGGGTCCGAATGACTTCATTTCTTTAGGCCTCCAAGCGGGTGAAAGAATCGCCCCCCGGCGACGAGCAAAGCCGGGAGGATAAAAAGATCCCCGAGCAGAGCAAGAGCGAGGGTTATCACAAACAACGAACCAAACAAAGCAACCTGCGGCAGTTCCGAGAACGCCACGATGGCGGTGCCGGCGCACAGGATGATGGTTGTAGCAATGATGGCGCCCCCAATCCGTTCCAGCGTGCGCTTGACCGCGTCCAGGTGGTTGAGGCCCTGCTCGCGCCGCTGGCTGACATAGTGGGAGAGGAAGTGGATGGTGTCATCCACGGCAATACCAAAGGCAATGGTCAGGGCCAGCACCGTTGTCAGTTGCAGCCCGGCGCCGCTCAGCCAGAGATAGGCTTCGGTGCCCAGGATCGGGAAGATGTTGGGCACTATCGACACGAGGGCGATGCGCCACGACCCGAAGGCGAGGCCGATGATGATGAGGTTGACCAGCACGCTGCCGGTCAGCGCCATCTGCAGATTGCGCACGATGTTGTCGGTGGCAAAGGTGGTGAGGATGCGGAAACCGCCGATCTCGGCGTCCGGCATGTTGGCGGCCGCGAGGTCGGCATTGACGCCTTGCACCAGCACCTTGAGGTCGTCGGACGAGATGATGGTGGGCATGAAGCCGGTCACCAGCGCCTGGGTCCCGTCATCGGTGACGAAGCGGCGCTTGAGGAAGGGCCCGACGGCGTTGAAGATTTCGTCGCGGCTGAAGCCGGAATCCGAATAGTGCCGGAACGCTGCGGCCGAGATCACCTTGTTCTCGCCGAGCCGGGCCTCAAGGATGTTGTGCACCGTCTCGATACGGGCGAAATCCTCGTCGCCGACATCCGCCAGCCCCTGCTTGAGCGGGACACGGACATAGAGCGGCGCGACACCACCCACACCTTCATCGATCTGCTCGGCGGCCGTCAAAGCCGACGAATCCTGGGCCATGACCTCCTCGAAGGAGAAATGCGGCTGGATCAGGAAATAGGGGATGATGAAGAGGATCGTCGTGGTGATGCCGAGGATCGAGACCGTGCGGCCGAAACGGGTGGCCAGGAACCAGGAGAGCGGCACCGGGGCCATCAGCGCCATATTGGGCGCCTTGGGCGCCTTGAAGCCGAGCCTGAGCGCCAGACGCAGCAGCAGCGGCAGGAAACACATGATGCCGACAAAGGCGAGGATACAGGAGATGACGCCGGCGATGGAGAACTCGGTGGTGCCCTGGCCGGGGGTGAAGCCCAGCGATCCGAAGGCGATCAGCGTGGTCAGCAGGCTGAGCGAGGCCGCGGGGCCGACATGGCTCAGGGTATGGGAAATGGCGGCCTTGGGGTCCATGCCGTCCCGCCAGTAGGCGAGCCAGTTGAAGATGAAGAACAGGCTCTCGGCAAAGCAGATCACCAGCACCAGCGTGGTGACGATGATGGTGAGGAACGAGAACGAGCCGAAGATCGTGAGCACGATGCCCATGGTCCAGACCACGGAAATGAAGGGCGTCGCGGCGACCAGCAGCGCCGCCCAGATGGAGCGCAGGCTGAAGAGCGCGATCAATGCGCCGAGGCCGAAGCCGTAGACGGTGAACTTGATCTGGTCGTCGACGGCGGCATTGAGCATTTCGCCGGTCCAGATCGGCGGGCCGGTCAATTCGACGTGGATATCGTCGCTGTCATACTGCGCCTTGAGCTCGTTGAGGCCGGCGATCATCGACTTGATGCCGGCGCCCTTGGTGAGTTCGGGGTCGGGGAAGACGATCATCACCACGCCGGACAGGTCCGGGTTGATGAGATTGCGCATCATCGGGTCGTTCTGCTGCAGATCGGTCATCGCCGCAGCGACCTGTTCGGGCGTGGTCATGCCCTCGGGAACGGCCGGCTCGGTGCCGCCCGACCCGTTCGGCTTGCGCAGGGCGAAGGGCGACAGGGTCCCCGCGGCATATTCGTTCAGCGCCAGCTCGAGCGCCATTTCCCGCATCGTTTCAAGTACCTGCGGGTCGGTCATGTTGGGTGACTGGACGAGCAGATAGATGTCGTTCTCGAAGGTGCCGAAGGTATCGGCCATGCGCTTGTAGGCGTCGTATTCCTGGCCCGAGTTCTTGTAGACGCGCAGCAGGTCGCCATCGACGCTGGCGCGCGGCACGTTCCAGACCGCGATCATGGTGAGGATGATCAGCAGCGCCGCGACGATACGCGGATACTTCAGGGTCAGGACGCCCAGGCGGTCGAGGCCAAAGCCGATCGAGTGGCCGGTCGAGAGTCGCTCGCCGAGCCGCTTCATCATGCTACCAGTTGTCAAAGACTCTTCCCCGTCGTCGTCCGAATTGCCGCGGGATTACTAAGGCGTCGGGGTGCTTTCGTCCAGTTACGGGCACAGAATAGGGCGTCCGGAGCCGATTTTCGTCTGTCAGCGGCAAAAACTGCGGCGATTTTGCTGCCTTGGCGGTATGATTGGCCCTGCAAGTCACCTAAATGTGTGAGTTGCCGAGAGCCGGCGGCGGCAGGAGTCGCACGGCGCAACGGAATCAAGTAAGCCCGGCGAAACAGGGCCAGACCCGGAAAAGGTTCGCGTGACAGACAAGCCAGAAGACCAGGCGGGCGCGCCGCCGCCGCCGTCCGATATCGTTCCGATCTCCATTACCGACGAGATGCGCAAGTCGTATCTCGATTACGCCATGAGCGTGATCGTCAGCCGGGCGCTGCCCGACGTGCGCGACGGGCTCAAGCCGGTGCACCGGCGTATTCTGTTCTCGATGCACGAGCAGGGCTACGAGTGGAACCGGCCGTATCGCAAGTCGGCCCGCGTGGTCGGCGATGTCATCGGTAAGTACCACCCGCACTCGAACGATGCGGTCTACATGTCGCTCGTGCGCATGGCGCAGGAGTTCTCGCTGCGCGTGCCGCTGATCGACGGGCAGGGCAATTTCGGCTCGGTCGACGGCGATATGCCCGCCGCCATGCGCTACACCGAAGTGCGCATGGAGCGGGTGACCGGCTCGATGCTCGAGGACCTCGACAAGAACACGGTCGATTTCAAGGACAATTACGACGCCTCCGAGCGCGAACCGACAGTGCTGCCGGCGCGCTTCCCGAATCTGCTGGTCAATGGCGGCGGCGGTATCGCCGTGGGCATGGCGACCAATATCCCGACCCACAATCTGGGCGAGGTGATCGACGCCGTGCTCATGATCATGGAGCAGCCGGGCGCCACGGTCGAAGAACTGATGCAGGTGATTCTCGGCCCCGACTTCCCGACGGCGGGCATCATCCTGGGCCGCTCGGGCATCCGCCAGGCCTATGAGACGGGCAGGGGCTCGATCCTCATCCGCGGCAAGGTGCATACCGAGGAGCTGCGCAAGGAACGCGAAGCGCTCATCATCACCGAGATCCCGTATCAGGTGAACAAGCTCACCATGATCGAAAAGATCGGCGAACTGGTGCGCGAGAAGCGCATCGAGGGCATCTCCGACGTGCGCGACGAATCCGACCGTCACGGCATGCGCGTCGTGATCGAGCTCAAGCGCGACGCCGTGTCCGACGTGGTGCTCAACCAGCTCTACCGTTTCACCCAGCTGCAGGATTCGTTCGGCTGCAATTTCGTGGCGCTCAACGGCGGCAAGCCGGAGCTGATGAACCTGCGCGGCATGCTGACGGCGTTCATCGACTTCCGCGAGGTCGTGGTGACGCGGCGCACGCGCTTCCTGCTCAACAAGGCGCGCGACCGCGCCCATATCCTGGTCGGCCTGGCCGTGGCCGTGGCCAATGTGGACGAGGTCATCGCCCTGATCCGCACCTCGCCCGACCCGGCGACGGCGCGCGAACGGCTGATGGCGCGCGACTGGCCGGCCCATGACGTGGCGCCGCTGATCGCGCTGATCGACGATCCACGCCACAAGATCCAGGACGACGGGACGTTCAAGCTGTCGGATGAGCAGGCCCGCGCCATTCTGGCGCTGACGCTGTCCCGGCTTACCGCGCTTGGCCGCGACGAAATCGGCGAGGAGCTCAACGGGCTCGGCACCGATATTTCCGAATATCTGGACATCCTTCGCTCGCGCGAGCGGGTGATGGCGATCGTGCGCGAGGAACTGGTGGCCATTCGCGACCAGTACGCCACGCCGCGCAGGACCTCGATCGACGAGGCGGCCGGCGACTTCGACGACGAGGACCTGATTGCCCGCGAGGACATGGTGGTGACCGTCACGCATGGCGGCTACATCAAGCGCGTGCCGCTCTCGACCTACCGAGCGCAGCGCCGCGGCGGCAAAGGCCGCTCGGGCATGTCGACGCGCGACGAGGATTTCGTCGCCCGGCTATTCGTTGCCAATACGCATACGCCAGTGCTGTTCTTCTCGTCCAAGGGCCTCGTCTACAAGATGAAGGTCTGGCGGCTGCCGATCGGCGAGCCGCAGGCGCGCGGCAAGGCACTGATCAACCTGCTGCCGCTCGATCAGGGCGAACGCATCACCTCGATCATGCCGCTGCCCGAGGACGAGGGCGACTGGCAGAAGCTCGACATCATGTTCTCGACACTGCGCGGGACGGTGCGCCGCAACTCGCTCGCCGATTTCGTCGACATCCGGCAGAACGGCAAGATCGCCATGAAGCTCGATGACGGCGACGGCATTGTCGACGTGGCCACCTGTTCGGCCAGCGACGACGTGCTGCTGACGACGGCTCTGGGCCAGGCCATCCGCTTCCAGGTCGATGAAGTGCGCGTCTTCAAGGGGCGCGATTCGACCGGTGTGCGCGGCATCCTGCTGGCCGAGGGCGACAAGATCATCTCGATGGCGATCATCCATCACTTCGACGCCGATTCCTCGGAACGGGCGGCCTATCTCAAGATGAGCCGTGCGGTGCGCGGCGAAGGCGAGAGCGAAGAGACCGCTGCTGATGATGCCGAAGAAGCGGTGGCCGGTGAACTCGACCAGGAGCGCTACGCGGCCATGTCGGCGGCCGAGCAGTTCATTCTCACCATTTCCGAGAATGGCTACGGCAAGCGCACGTCCAGCCACGAGTACCGGATCACCGGGCGCGGCGGCAAAGGCATCGTCGCCATGGCGGTCAACAAGCGCAATGGCCCGCTGATCGGCTCGTTCCCGGTCGAGGATGCGGACCAGATCATGCTGGTGACCAATGGCGGCCAGGTGATCCGGGTGCCGGTCGATGCCGGCCCGGACAACCGCATCCGCATTGTCGGCCGCTCGTCGCAGGGCGTCACGGTGTTCGATACCGCTGACGGCGAGAAGGTCGTCTCGGTCGAGCGCATCGTCGAACCGGAGGCCGATGACGAGGAACTCGAGGCGGGAGCGGACGGCGCGGGCACTGCCGATGGCGAGGCCCCGGAGGCACCTGACGCGCCGGAGACACCGCCGTCGGAGTAACCGTTCAGTCAACGGATAGTTCTTTCAATTTCCGTTGAAATGGTGGAATGATCTCAGGCGAGCACATTGCTTGCCTGAGGCTGGAGGCCGCCATGATCGATCCTGGACTTCTCCTTCCCTATCTGCTGGCCTGCCTGCTGTTCTCCATCGTCCCGGGGCCATCGGTGACCGTGGTGGTGGCCAATTCGCTGGCCGGCGGCACACGCGCCGGCCTGCTGACCATCCTGGGCACCGAGATCGCCATGCTGGTGATGGTTACCATTGTGGCGCTCGGGCTGGAGGCTGTGATGACGCTGGTCTCCGAGGCCTTCATGGTGATCAAGCTGGTGGGGGCGGCCTATCTGATCTGGATCGGCTGGAAGATGTTCACGACGTCGGGCCGGCTGCATCTGCAGGCGGGCGAGCGCCTGCCGACCTCGAGATATCTCTGGCAGGGCGCGGTGGTGAACCTTTCCAATCCGAAGACGCTGCTGTTTCTCGGCGCCTTCCTGCCGCAGTTCATCGATCTGTCGCGTCCCGCCTTCGAGCAGATCATGGTGCTCGGGCTGATCGTCATGGCCGTCGCCACGGCATCGGACAGCGTCTATGCCGTACTGGCCGGCAGCGCCCGGCAGGTGCTGACTGCCGCACGGGTTCGGCTCGTCAGCCGCGTCTCCGGCGCGATCCTGATGGCCGGCGGCGTCTGGCTGGCGCTGCTCAGGAAGGCGTGACCGAGGTCGGAGGGTGACGATGGCTGCCGCCGTCTGCCCGTCTGTCGCGCCGTACATCTCTCTCACCCCTCATGGTGGGCCTCCTCGTGGTGAGCCTGTCGAACCACGAACCACGAGGGGCTGCATCGGAGCCCGACCCTGCGGCACACCCGACCTCGTCCTTCGACAGGCTCAGGATGAGGTCTCTCTGCTAAGGTTGCACATGGTCTACCCCCCACCGCCGTCATCCCGGCGCCGGCCGGGACCCAGTAGACGCCAGCGCCTCCATTATTCACCAGCCTCACCGTCACCCTCCCCCTCGCGGGGGGGGGGGGGAGGGCCGGGTGGGGGGGCGAGAGCCACGATGGGTCATTCATCCCACCGATATCACTCGCGCGCCGACGACAGCGGCAAGCCACTGACGCAGCAGGATGATCCAGCCCCATCATCAAACTTGTCCCCGCTCTCACCGCTCGGCGTAATCTCCTCCCATCTCCCCGCGACGGACGGGAAGCGCGACGAACGCTTGCGGAGGGGACTGCCGGGAGGGGGAAGGGAGTCGTCTCACGCCCCTGGGCCAGGCGCACGGAGTTGAAAAGGGGCGGCAAGTCGGGCTCCAGTCTCCCGAAGCGCGGGACAATGCCACAAAACCCGGTTCCCCGAGGCGGCTACCGTCTCGTTATTATCATACCCAGAGACGGCAAGCGCCTCGGGGCCCGATCCACCACACACCAACCGGAGGCGGCAACGCCGGCCGGGCGGAGAGGCATGCGCAACAGCAAGGATAACGGGCACAAGCGAGGCGCATTAACGGTTGATTTACGGTTACACCGATGTCGCTCGACATGAACAGAAAGAGAACATATAAGAACGGAATAGCAACTGTGGAGGTTCCGATGCTCTCTTTCGTCAAAGATCTGCTGGCATTCCTGGTTCTCGGCGGCTTTTCCGTCGGTTCGCTTACATGGATGGATATTGCCGCCCGACTCGTGTGACGGCTGTGGATTGACACCCTCGTGAGTTGGCCGCGGCCTGCACACGGACTAGGAACGGTACATGGCTGGCCCCGGATTCATTCACCTGCATGTTCACTCCGGCTACTCGCTGCTCGAGGGCGCCCTGCCGCTCGAAAAGCTGATCGCGCTGGCCAAGGACGACAAGCAGCCGGCGATCGGCATTGCCGACACCAACAATCTCTTCGGTGCACTGGAATTCTCCGAGAAGGCCTCGGGGAAGGGCGTGCAGCCGCTGATCGGCACAGAACTCGCCATCGATTTCGGTGGCGAGGAGGGGCGGCCGAACGAGCGCGGGCCAACGGCCAAGAACGCTGTGGTGCTGATTGCGGCGACCGAGAGGGGCTTCGGCAATCTGTCGCGGCTGGTGAGCAAGGCGTTTCTCGAAAGCGAGAGCGGCCAGACGGCGGCGAGGCTCGAGTGGCTCGACCGCGACAGTCTCGAGGGCATCATCTGCCTCTCGGGCGGGCCGGAGGGGCTGGTCGATCCGTACTTTGCCAACGGGCTGGACGGGCACGCGCATCTGCGTCTCGATACTTTGCGCGACCTGTTCGGGGACCGGTTCTACATCGAACTGCAACGACACGGCCGGCCGCAGGAAGCGATCAACGAGGCCAAGCTGATCGACTACGCCTACCGGCACGGTGTGCCGCTGGTGGCCACGAACGAGCCCTATTTCCCTGCCGCCGACGATTTCGAGGCGCATGACGCGCTGCTGGCCATTGCCGGCGGCACGGTGCTGGCGCAGACCGAGCGCCGCAAGCTCACCGACCAGCACTACTTCAAGAGCCGCGCCGAGATGATGGCGCTGTTCGCCGACCTGCCGGAAGCGCTCGAGAACTCGGTGGAGATCGCGCAACGGGTCAGTTACCGGCCGAAAAAGCGTGATCCCGTGCTGCCGAAATTTGCCGCCGCGCCCGGTCTCGACGAGCAGGAGGCGCTCGATGCGGAAGCCGCCGCGCTGGCCGACATGGCACGCGAGGGGCTCAAGAAGCGCATTGCCAGCAGCGGCATTGCCGCCGGCTGGACCGAGGAGCGCTACTGGGAACGGCTGGAGTTCGAACTCGGCATCATCCAGAAGATGAAATATCCGGGCTACTTCCTGATCGTGGCCGACTTCATCCAGTGGGCCAAGCAGCAGGGTATTCCCGTCGGCCCCGGCCGCGGCTCGGGTGCCGGGTCGCTGGTGGCGTTTGCCACCACCATCACCGATCTCGATCCGCTGCGCTACAACCTGCTGTTCGAGCGCTTCCTCAATCCGGAACGCGTGTCGATGCCGGACTTCGACATCGATTTCTGCCAGGACCGGCGCGAAGAGGTGATCCGCTACGTCCAGCGGAAATACGGCTTCGACCAGGTTGCCCAGATCATCACCTTCGGAACGCTGCAGGCCCGCGCCGTGCTGCGCGACGTCGGCCGGGTGCTGCAGATGCCCTATGGCCAGGTGGACCGGATCTGCAAGCTGGTGCCGGCCAATCCGGCCGATCCGTGGTCGATCGAGCGGACGCTCAAGGAAGTGCCGCAATTGCGGCAGATGGCCGACGAAGACGAGATGGTGGCGCAACTACTGGCCGTCGGGCAGAAGCTGGAAGGGCTGTTCCGGCATGCCTCGACCCACGCTGCCGGCATCGTCATCGGCGATCGGCCGCTGCAGGATCTGGCGCCGCTCTACCGCGATCCGCGTTCGGACATGCCGGTCAGCCAGTACAACATGAAGTGGGCGGAGGCTGCCGGGCTGGTCAAGTTCGACTTCCTCGGTCTCAAGACGCTCACCACCATCCAGCGGGCCGTGGCGATGGTGAACCGTAACCATCCGGGTACCGATCTGCGGATCGAGGATATCCCGCTCGACGATCCCGACACCTACAAGCTCTATCAGCTTGGTGACACCGCCGGCGTGTTCCAGGTGGAAGGGCAGGGCATGCGTCGGGCCCTGATCGACATGAAGCCGGACCGCTTCGAGGACATCATTGCCCTGGTGGCGCTCTATCGACCTGGTCCGATGGACAACATCCCGCTGTTCAACGATCGCAAGCACGGTCGCGAGAAGGTGGAATACCCGCACGAAGCACTGAAGAGCGTGCTCGACGAGACCTATGGCATCATCGTCTATCAGGAACAGGTGATGCAGATCGCGCAGATCCTGTCGGGCTATTCGCTCGGCGAAGCCGATCTGCTGCGCCGCGCCATGGGCAAGAAGATCAAGGCCGAGATGGATGCGCAGCGCGTGCGCTTCCAGGAGGGCGCGGTCACCTACGGTCTGAAAAAAGGCCAGGCCGACACGATCTTCGACCTGCTCGCCAAGTTCGCCAATTACGGTTTCAACAAGAGCCACGCGGCGACCTACGCGTTGGTCTCGTACCAGACGGCCTATCTGAAGGCGCACCATCCGCTGGAGTTCTATGCGGCGACGATGACGCTCGACATGGGCAACACGGACAAGCTCGCCGAATTCCGTGGCGATGCGAAAAAGCACGGCTATCCGCTGATCCCGCCCTGCGTGAACCGGTCGATCGATGTGTTCGACGCCCGCGACGGCAAGATTTTCTACGCCATCGGGGCGGTCAAGGGGGTCGGGCAGGCAGTTGCGGAGCATATCGTGAAGGCGCGAGGCGACCGGCCCTTCGCCGATCTTGCCGATTTCGCCACCCGGGTGGATCCGCGCATCATCAACCGCCGCACCCTCGAGACCATGGTCAATGCCGGCGCCTTCGACCTGCTGGTGCCCAAGCGCGAGCAGGCCTTTGCGGCGATCGACTCGATCATCGGCACGGCGCAGCGCACCAGTTCGAACGCCAGCGACGGCATCACCGACATGTTCGCGTCCGATAGCCCGGAGCCGATCAAGCTGACGCAGAATGTCACGACGTGGCGGCCGGAAGAGCGGCTGGAGCGGGAACGTGCCGCCATCGGCTTCCACCTGTCAGGGCATCCGCTCGACCAGTTCACCGAGCTGTTCGAGCGGCTCAAGGTCAAGAGCTGGTCCGAGTTCGAGCGGGCGGTCAAGGAACTGGGCGCCAGTGCGGGCAAGCTCGCCGGCACCATTTCGTCGCGCAACGACCGGCGGACGCGCAAGGGCACGCCGATGGCGATCATTGCGCTGTCGGACGCCACCGGCAGTTTTGAAGTCATCGCCTTTTCCGAGCAGATCACGCAGTTCTCTGATGTCCTGACCACCGGCAAGTCGGTGATCCTCAGCGTGGAGGCCGACGAGCGGCCCGATGGCATCGGGCTGCGGCTGATTGCGGCCGAGCCGATCGAGAAGGCGGCCGAGCGGGTCGGCAAGGAGTTGCGGATCTATGTCGAGGCCGACAAGTGCATCGGTCCGATCCACTCGCAGCTCCAGCCGGGCGGGGAGGGGCATGTGGTCTTTGTCATCCCCAAGGGGCCGGCCAAGGACTACGAGATCGACGTTCCCGGCCGTTTCCGGCTGACGGCGGAACTGGCCGGTGCCGTCAAGGCGCTCAACGGCGTGGTTGACGTGCGGCTCAACTGAACTGAACGCCTTGCATAACGGGCGTTTTTCGCCTATATGCCGCCTCGCGTCCGGTGCATCCGGCGCAAATTCACACGCAAGGCTGGCGCTCCGATACTGATTTCGGCTGCTCCGTCCGGTGGCGGGAAACCGCTGCGACGTCTTGCGGAGGCACAACCGGTAAAGGAGAATTGCCCCATGGCAATGCCCGATTTCTCTATGCGTCAGCTGCTCGAAGCCGGCGTCCACTTCGGCCACCAGAAGCATCGCTGGAACCCGAAGATGGAACGCTTCATCTTCGGCGTTCGCAACGACATCCACATTCTCGACCTGAGCCAGTCGGCGCCGCTGCTGCAGCGCGCCCTGCAGCTCGTGTCCGACACCGTTGCCGATGGCGGCCGCGTGCTGTTCGTGGGCACCAAGCGCCAGGCCGCTCCCGTGGTCGCCGAAGCTGCCCGCCAGTCGGCGCAGTACTTCGTCAATTCCCGCTGGCTCGGCGGTACGCTGACCAACTGGCAGACGATCTCCAACTCGATCGCCCGCCTGCGCGCGCTGGAAGCCCAGGAAGCCGAAGGCTTTGAAGGCCTGACCAAGAAGGAGCGCCTGCTCCTTGATCGGGAGCGTGAGCGTCTCGAGCGTGACCTCGGCGGCATCAAGGACATGGGCAACCTGCCCAGCCTGCTGTTCGTCATCGATACGAACAAGGAAGCCAACGCCATCAAGGAAGCCCGTCGTCTCGGCATTCCGGTGATCGCCATCGTCGACACCAATTCCGATCCCGACACGGTGGATTTCCCGGTGCCGGGCAATGACGACGCCAGCCGTGCCCTCGAGCTCTACTGCTCGCTGGTCTCGAAGGCGGCCATCGACGGCATTTCGCGCTCGTCGGCCGGCCGCGGTGCCGACCTGGGTGCTGCCGAACAGGCGCCCGAAGAGCCCGTGCTGGCAGCCGACGCCGCCAACTAAGCCGGCTCGCCGGTTCAGCACTGATTTCAATGATATTGGCGGCTCCTGCGGGAGCCGCACCATGAGGTGATCCGCAGATGTCAATCACAGCTCAGCAGGTTAAGGAACTCCGCGATGCCACCGGCGTCGGGATGATGGACTGCAAGAAGGCCCTGGCCGAAACCAATGGCGACATGGACGCCGCAGTCGACTGGCTGCGCACCCGTGGCCTCGCCAAGGCCGCCAAGAAGGCCGGTCGCGTGGCCGCCGAAGGTCTGGTCGGCGTCAACATCGAAGGCACCAGGGGTGCCATCGTTGAAGTGAACTCCGAAACCGACTTCGTGGCGCGCAACGAGCAGTTCCAGTCGATCGTGGGCAATGTTGCCAAGCTGGCCATCGAGGCGAATGGCGACGTGCACGTGCTTTCGGAAATGCCGTATCCCGGTTCGGGCCGCTCGGTTTCGGGCGAACTCACCGATGCCATCGCCAAGATCGGCGAGAACATGAACCTGCGCCGTTCGGCGGTCATCGAAGTGTCCGATGGCGTCATCGGCAACTATGTCCACAACTCGGTCAAGCCGGGCATGGGCAAGCTGGGCGTGATCGTGGGCATCGAGTCGACTGGTGACAAGGACGTGCTGGCGAACCTGGGCAAGCAGCTCGCCATGCACATCACCAATACCTCGCCGCTGTCGGTGTCGCCGGACGACATCGACCCGGAAATCGTGGATCGCGAGCGCGCGATCTTTGCCGAGCAGGCACGCGAGTCCGGCAAGCCGGCCGAGATCATCGACAAGATGGTCGAAGGCCGCGTGCGCAAGTATTACGAGGAAGTCACGCTGCTGGCGCAGACGTTTGTGATCGACGGCGAGAGCAAGGTTGCCGACGTGGTCAAGGCCGCCGAGAAGGACGCCGGGGCCCCGATCAAGATCACCAAGTTCGTGCGCTACGGGCTGGGTGAAGGCATTGCCAAGGAAGAAAGCGACTTCGCGGCCGAAGTTGCAGCCACCGCAGGCGTCTAACCACTTTTATCGGGGCGCAGTGCTATCCACTGCGCCCCGAAATGCACTAACCTCGCGCCGGCGTTTCCGGATTCGGTCGCCGAACAGCATACGAGGGGTCGGCCAATGGCCAAATCCGACTACAAGCGGATTCTACTGAAGGTGTCCGGTGAAGTGCTCGCCGGTGACCAGTCTTTCGGCATCGAGCCGCAATTCCTGAACGCAGTTGCCAAGCAGATCGTGGATGTGGCGCGCACCGGCGTGCAGATTGCCATCGTCATCGGCGCCGGCAACATCTTCCGCGGCATGGCCGTTGCCGCCAAGGGCGCCGACCGCGTCACCGGCGACGTGATGGGCATGCTGGGCACGGTGATCAACTCCCTTGCCCTTGGCGACGCCATCGAACAGCAGGGCCAGAAGGTCAAGGTCTATACCAGCGTGCCGATGCCAACCGTGGCCGACACGTTCACGGCCCGCGACGCAGCGGCTGCCCTCCGGGACGGGCACGTAGTTGTCTGCTCGGGTGGTACCGGCAATCCGTTCTTCACCACGGACACGGCCGCTGCCCTCAAGGCCATCGAGCTGCGCTGCGATGTGCTGCTCAAGGGCACCAAGGTGGACGGTGTCTATTCCGAAGATCCCAAGAAAAATCCCGCGGCCCAACGGTACGAGACGATCAGCCATGAAGAGGTGATCGCCCGGAACCTCAAGGTCATGGACACGGCAGCCTTCGCCCTTGCCCGGGACAATGGCTTGCCCATATTGGTTTACGCGCTTGACGACAAGGAAGGCCTGATGGGCGTCCTCGTCGGCAAGACCAGAAGTACGCGCGTCGGCTGAAACCGACGCCACCGAGGAGTATTTTCCATGGCACAGACCTTTTCGCTCGATGAGCTCAAGTCCCGCATGCAGAAGTCGATTCAGTCGCTCAAGGACGAATTGACCGGTCTGCGTACCGGCCGCGCCAGTTCCAGCCTGCTGGAACCGGTGCAGGTGGAAGCCTATGGCGGCAAGATGCCGCTCAACCAGGTGGCAACGGTGACCGTGCCGGAAGCGCGCATGCTGAGCGTCCAGGTCTGGGACAAGAGCCTTGCCGGTGCTGTCGAGAAGGCCATCCGCAATTCCGGTCTGGGTCTCAACCCGGCGTCCGAAGGCACGGTGATCCGTGTGCCGCTTCCCGAACTGAACGAAGAGCGCCGCCGCGAACTGACCAAGGTTGCGCACAACTATGCCGAGCAGGCCCGAGTCGCGGTGCGGCACATCCGGCGCGATGGCATGGACCTGCTCAAGAAGCTTGAGAAGGATGGCGACATGTCGCAGGACGAGAGTCGCAAGAATTCCGATCTGGTCCAGAGTGCCACCGACGAGGCCGTCTCCGAGGTCGATTCGGTGGTGGCGCTCAAGGAACAGGAAATCATGCAGGTCTAGTGCCACCTGCAGCCGCCCGGGAGGGCAACCGATGTCCATTGACCCCGCCACCAGTCGTCGGCCGAGCCAAGCGCTCGGCCTGAAGATTCCCGGGCATATCGGGGTCATTATGGATGGCAATGGCCGCTGGGCGAAAGCCCGCGGCAAGGCGCGGACCGAAGGTCACATCGAGGGCGTCAAGGCGCTGCGACGGATGGTCGAGCTCTGCATCACCTATGGCGTCGCCAACCTGACCGTTTTCAGCTTTTCCTCGGAGAACTGGAGCCGTCCCAAGGACGAGATCAACTTCATCTTTGGGCTGCTGCACCGGTTCGTGGCGTCTGACCTCGCCAAACTGATCGCCAACAATGTCAGGGTACGGATCATCGGCTCCCGCGAGGGGCTCGAGGAGTCCCTCATCCGGCTGATTGCCGAGGTAGAGGCCAAGACCGCGCAGAATACCGGTCTCAACCTGATGGTGGCCTTCAACTACGGCGGCAAGGCCGAGATCGTCGAGGCGGCGCGGCATCTGGCGCGCGAAGTCGCCGCGGGACGGATGCGGCCGGAGGACATCACCGAGGAGGCGATCGCGGCGTCGCTCTATACGTCGGGCATTCCCGATCCCGACCTGATCATGCGGACCAGCGGCGAACAGCGCGTCTCCAATTTCCTGCTCTGGCAGGGGGCCTATGCCGAACTGGTGTTCGTCGAGGAAAACTGGCCAGATTTCGGCGAGGCGTCGTTCCTTGCCGTTCTCGAGGACTACTCGGCACGCGAACGGCGTTTTGGTGACATCGAGGCGAAGCCGAGGTGAGTTCCCAGGATCAGCCGCCCGAATTCACGCCTTTTGCGAAGCGGTCCTGGACCGATCTCGGCCCCCGGGTGGTTTCTGCCTTGGTGCTGCTGGTGCTCACCGTGGCCGGGCTCTATTTCGGCGGCTATGCCTTTGCGGCCGTTGTCGGCGCGGCATTTGCCGGCTGCTACCGCGAATGGGAGCGGATGGTAACGCTCAAGCCGATCACACCCGTTGGCGGCGTGCTGATCGGGCTGATTGCGCTTTCGGGACTGCTCTATCCGCCCTTTGGCATTGTTTCGAGCGTCATCGCCGTGGCCCTGGCTTGCGTCATCGCCGTGGTGGATGACCGGACGACCGCGGCCTGGCGCTGTGCCGGACTGATCTGGTTCGGACTGGTGATTGCCGCGGTGCTGCAGATCCGCGGCGAGTTGCTGTGGAACGTGCCGGGCGCTACGGACAGGGGGTTCTGGGGCGGGGTTTTCCTTGGGACGGTCGTCTGGGCCACCGATACCGGGGCCTATTTCACCGGCCGACAGGTGGGCGGCGAAAAGCTGGCGCCCGATATCTCGCCCTCCAAGACCTGGTCCGGGGCGCTGGGCGGGCTCGCCATCGGCACCCTGGCCGGACTTGTCCTGTGGCTGATCGTCGTGCCGGCATCGCCCTGGTGGATCGGGCTGCTGCTTGCCGCGGCGACGAGCGTGGTGGGGCAGGTGGGCGACCTGACCGAGAGCGCCATCAAGCGACGGTTCCGCATCAAGGATTCGGGCGACATCATTCCCGGACATGGCGGCTTGATGGATCGACTTGATAGCACCACTTTTGGGGCGTTGTTTCTGTTCGCCATTGGCGTCGCCCATGTCGGGACCGACGCCGTGGCGCATGGATTCCTCGGCTGGTAGCCTTGCCGCACGGCAGTTGACCGGTCTTCAATGATTTTGGCGCCTAATGGCGTGGCGCTGCACAGGAAGCACTTATGGATTTCATCTTCTGGCTCTTGTCCTACGTGGTTCCCTTTCTGGTGGTGCTGACCATCATCGTGTTCGTGCACGAAATGGGGCACTACCTCGTGGCGCGCTGGAACGGCATTGCCATCCAGGCCTTTTCCATCGGTTTTGGCCCGGAACTGGTGGGGTTCAACGATCGCCACGGGACGCGCTGGAAGCTCTCTGCGATCCCGCTCGGGGGCTATGTGCGCTTCGTGGGCGACATGAACGCGTCGAGCATGCCCGACGATGATGCCATTGCCAAAGCCGGGCCGGATCTGGCGCCAAAGCTGTTCGTCAACAAGGACGTCTGGCAACGGATTGCCGTCGTTGCGGCCGGCCCGATCGCCAATATCCTGTTCACGTTCCTCATCCTCTATGCGCTGCTGCTCGGCTATGGCCGCTACACCCTGCCACCGGTCATCGATGGGGTCACGGCGGGCAGCGTGGCGGAGTTGGCCGGGCTTCAGAGTGGCGACCGCATCGTTTCCGTCGACGGCTTCGAGGTGCGAGGTTTCGAGGATTTTCAACGGCTTGTGGCGACAGCGCCGGAGCGGACGGTATCGATTGTCGTCGACCGCAACGGCAGTGACCGGACGATCCAGCTGGTGCCAGAGGCTGCCAGCACGACGGACCGGTTCGGCAACGAGCATCGCATTGGCAGGATCGGCGTCTCCAAGGACGTGCAGCAATCGGACGTCCAGCTCTATCGGCCCGACCCGGTCGAAGCGGTAGGCATGACGTTTGAAGAGATCCGCTTCATCATGGACCGCACCGTGGCCTTTCTGGGCGATTTCTTCGTCGGCCGGGGCGATGTCGAGCAACTGGGCGGTCCCGTCAAGGTTGCCAAGGTGTCCGGGGAAGTGGCAACGCTGGGCGTGATCGCCCTGATCAACCTCATGGCGCTGCTGTCGCTCAATATCGGCATCTTCAACCTGCTGCCGATCCCGATGCTCGATGGCGGCCACTTGGTCTACTATGGCATCGAAGCGGTTCGCGGCCGTCCGCTCAGCCAGAGGGTGCAGGAAATCGGCTTCAGATTCGGTCTTGCCATCGTCTTCACGCTGATGGCGCTGACGCTGGTCAACGACATCTTCTAGGGGGGCGCGGCAAGATTAATTCGGGCCGTCGAGGGTGCGCCGTATTTCCCGTTAATGCCTGACTAACCTAGGTTTTCAGGGTGTTGCAGGAATACACGGGCGCCAATGTTTCGCTAACCGCATCGGTGCTTGCAGCTTGCCCGTGGTTAAAAATCCAGTAAAAGCTAGTGATGGAGTTAGCTGGGGTGGCTGTGCATGGCCGATTCTCCAGCTCGGTCGCACCGAGGCAATAAGAATATGATGAACATTACCAAGCTCATGCGCGGCGCACTTCTCGCGTTGGCGGTCCTGCTTGCAGCCCCAATTGCGGGAGCAGGCGTTCCGCTCGTTGGGTCCACCCAGGCGATGGCCCAAGCCCGTGAGCAACTCATATCCTCCGTGCTTTTCGAGGGTAACAGGCGCTTTTCCGATAAGAACCTGCTGGCGATGGTCGATCTGGCAAGTCGGGGGACTTTCAGCCAGAGCCGTCTCGAGTCCGATATTGAAAGCATCCGGCTGGCCTATGCCAACGAGGGCTTCACCCGCATCAGCGTGACGGCGCGGACCGAGGCGACGCAGGGCGACCGCATCCGCGTGACGTTCGTGATCAACGAGGGTGACCGCGCGGGCATCGCTGCGATCAACTTCGCCGGCAACAACGCCATCGGCACCGGTAACCTCAAGGGCGTCATCCGGACGCGCGAGACGCACCTGCTGAGCTGGCTGTTCAAGGACGACTCCTACACCGAGCAGAAGCTGGCGCTCGATAAGGAACTGATCCGTCTCTATTACGCCAACCATGGCTATCCCGATGCGGTGGTGACCTCGGCCGTTGCCGAGTATGACGCCGGCCGCAACGGCTATTTCATCAACTTCACCATCAGCGAGGGTGAAAAGTACGATTTCGGCAGCGTTGCCATCGAGACCAGCATTGCCGGTCTGAATGCCGATGCGCTGAAGCCGTCGATCCGGACCCGAGAGGGCGGACGCTACACCTATTCCGATCTGGCCAAGACCCAGGCGGACATGGCTTTCGAAGCCACGGCGCAGGGTTATTCCTTTGCCGACGTACGGCCGCGCCTTGATCGTGACGCTGCAAACCGTCGCTTCAACGTCACCTACCTCGTCGACGAGGGGCCGCGGGTCTATGTCGAACGCATCAACATCACCGGCAACGACAAGACGCGCGACTTCGTCATCCGTCGCGAGCTGGACTTTGGTGAAGGCGACCCCTTCAACCGCTCGATGGTGCAGCGCGGCAAGACCAATATCGAGGCTCTGGGCTTCTTCGAGACCGTCGATATCGGCCTCGAGCCGGGTTCTGCTCCCGACAAGGTCGTGATCAACATCGCTGTCACGGAGCAGTCCACGGGCGACTATGGCGTCACTGCCGGTTACTCGACCGCCGATGGTATCCTGGGTGAAGTGTCGCTGACCGAGCGGAACTTCCTCGGTCGTGGCCAGTATCTGCGTGCCGCCATCGGCGCGACGGGTGGTGGCAAGACCTTCGACTTCTCGTTCACCGAGCCCCGGTTCATGGGTCTCCGCGTGTCATCGGGCATCGATCTCTACTACCGCACGGTCGATGAGACGGCGACGAACTTCTATGGTTCGACGGCCTATGGCGGGCAGCTCCGCTTCGGCGCACCGGTCACCGGTGACCTGTCGCTCGGCGTGTTCACCGGCCTGGAACTGAAGTCGATTGTCGACAACAACCCTGATGACTCCAATCTGGTCAATGATGGTCAGACCCTGAACAAGGCATGGCTCGGCTACTCGCTGACCTATGACGGGCTGGACGATCCGAAGAAGCCGACCGAAGGTCTCTATGCGACCTTTACGCAGCAGTATGTCGGCTGGGACCACAACTACCTGAAGACTGAGGCCAAGGCGCGCTACTATCTGCCGGTGCTGCAGGATACGGGTATCCGGACGAGCCTTCGTGCTACGGCCGGTATGCTGAACGACTTCAGTGGTTCGGGCGTGCATCCTCTGGAGGCCTATCAACTCGGGCCGACCTTCGTTCGCGGCTTTGAGAACCGTGGTATTGGTCCGCGGCTTGCCACTGGCGAAGCCATTGGGTCAACCTGGTACGTCGGTGGTTCGGCTGAAGTCGAATTCCCGATCCCGGTTCTGCCTGAGAATTACGGCCTGAGCGCCGCCCTTTGGGCTGATGCTGGCTATGTCGGTGGCGTCGGCGGCAATCTTGCTGCGGATCCGGCCAGCACCGACAATCCGCTGAAGGCGTCGGTGGGTGCCTCCCTGATCTGGGACAGCCCGTTCGGTCCGCTGCGTGGCGATGTCGGCTACGCGATCAGCAAGGCCACGGCAGACCGTACTCAGGTCTTCCAGCTGACCCTGCAGTCGCTGCTCTAGACGAACGCTTGCCCGGAGGCTCCGGGCGTGAAACAAGATTACAAACCGCGGTAGTTGAACCGCGGTTTGTTTTTTGTTGAATTGCGACGATGGTCGATACCCGCTTCCACTCCTTCCCAAAGACCTATGCGCTGCAGGCCCTTGTGGGCGTGCTGCCGCGTTCGGTTGCCGTTGAAGATGCACGGGCGGCGGATTTCGAGGTCGAGGGGGCAGAGGAGCTTGCCGTTGCCGGCAGGGGCCATGTCGCGCTGGCGGCCCACAAGAACTACCTGGCTGACCTGAAGGCGACGGCGGCCGGAGTGGTGATCGTTTCCGCTGCGCTCAGGCAAGACGTGCCGGCGACGAGCATTGCCATTGTCGACGATCATCCGCACGAACTCTTCGCCGACATTCTCGACGCCCTTTATCCGGCCAGTACGCGTGGCGGGGTCGGGCGTGTCGGTGGAACAGAGCCGCTGCTGGAGGCTGACGTTTTCCTGGAACCCAATGTGGTGCTGGGGGCGGGCGTCGAGATCGGCAGCGGCACGGTGATCGGCGCCAATTCGGTCATCGGCGCCGGCGTGACACTCGGCCGGAACTGCATCATCGGCAGCAATGTGACCATCGACTGTGCCTATCTGGGTAGCGACGTGGTGGTCCATCCCGGCGCGAGGATCGGCACGGAGGGGTTCGGCTGGCTTGACCATGCCCGATCCAACCGGAAGATCCCGCAACTGGGCCGGGTCATCGTCCAGGACAATGTCGAGATCGGTGCCAACACGACGATCGATCGTGGCGCCCTCGGCGATACGGTGATCGGAGAAGGAACCAAGATCGACAATCTCGTGCAGATTGGCCACAATTGCCAGATTGGCCGTTTTTGTCTGATCGCAGCGCAGACCGGGCTCTCCGGCTCGACCATACTGGAGGACGGTGTGTTGATGGCAGGCGGAACCGGCACAGGTGGGCACTTGACGATCGGCGCGGGTTCAGTTGTCTACGGACGGGCAGGGGTTTCGAAAAGCTGGCCCGCGGGCAGCAAACTATTTGGCGCGCCGGCGCGCGACATCAAAGAATACTGGCGAGAGACCGCGTTTTTGCGGCGATTGATGAACAAGGGAGAACAGCGTTGATGGATACGGTTGCCAGCCCACCCCAGGACCGGACGCTGACGGCGCTCGAGATTGGCGATATCCTGAAGTGCCTGCCGCATCGCTATCCTTTCCTGATGATCGATCGCATCATCGATATCGATGGCGACGAGTCAGCGATCGGCATCAAGAACGTCTCTTATAATGAGCCGATCTTCCAGGGCCACTTCCCCGGCAAGCCGGTGTTCCCAGGTGTGCTGATCATCGAGGCCATGGCGCAGACGGCCGGGGCGATCGTGATCGCGCATGATGCGATCGCCAACGGCAAGAAGAGCATCGTGCTCATGCTGACGATCGACAAGGCCAAGTTCCGCAAGCCGGCGGGCCCGGGCGACCAGATCGAATTCCATATCAAGAAGATCCATCGCCGCCGTACGGTGGGGCGTTATGCTGCCGAAGCCCGCGTCGACGGTGTGCTGATCGCCGAAGCCGAGGTTGGCGCCATGATCGTTCCGGAGGAATGAGCGTGGGGCACATGGAAGTTCATCCCTCCGCCGTCATCAGTGCCGGCGCCCGGCTCGGTGCGAACGTCAAGATCGGCCCCTATTCGGTCGTCGGCGAAGACGTCGTACTCGGTGATGGGGTTGAACTGGTTTCGCATGTGTCCGTCGCGGGCCGCACCACTATCGGCAAAGGCACGCGGATCTTTCCGTTCTCGTCCATCGGGCACCAGCCCCAGGATCTCAAGTATAGCGGCGAGCCGAGCACGCTGACGATCGGCGACAACTGCGTCATCCGCGAAAACGTCACCATCAATCCCGGCACGGCCGGCGGGAACATGACCACTTCGGTGGGCAATAACTGTCTGATCATGGCGTCGGCCCATGTGGCGCATGACTGCGTTGTCGGTAACAACGTGGTGCTGGCGAACTATGTGGGTCTGGCAGGTCACTCCGTGATTGGAGACTATGTCGCCTTTGGTGGCATGTGCGCGGTGCACCAGTTCGTGCGGATCGGCGCCCATGCCTTCATCGGTGCGCAGAGCATGATCGATGGCGACGTGATCCCCTATGGCATGGCGGTGGGCAACCGGGCCCGGCTGGCCGGGCTCAATCTGATCGGCCTGAAGCGGCGGGGCTTTGACCGCGAGTCGATCCATACGCTGCGGGCGGCCTACCGCATGGTGTTCTCCAGCGAGGGGACGCTGCGCGAGCGTGTCGATGACGCGGCACTGCTGTTCAAGAACGAACCGCTGGTGCAGGACGTGGTCAATTTCATCTCCAGTGCCAGCGACCGGCCGCTCTGCCTGCCGCGTAACGGCCAGGCCGAAGAATAGATGGCCGAGCGACTGGCGTTGATCGCCGGGACCGGCGCGCTGGTCCCCGAGGTCATCGCTGCGGCCCGGAAAAAGGGGTTTGAACTCAAACTCCTTACCCTGGGCAGACGCCGGGAGATTGCCGGCTATGTGCCGGTGCGCTTCAGCCTTACCAGCCCGCAGACGGCCGTGGATGCGATCCGCGAGTTCGGGGCGACGGCCTTCACCATGGCCGGCGGCGTGAGCCTGTCTGACGTGGTGCGCGAAGGCCTGGCGAGCTACTTCAGTGGCGCGCCGGCACGCCAATCGCTTGGCGATACGAGCATTTCCGACCTGGTGGCGCGCCTCGAGGAGATGACAGGGGCGCGGCCGATGGGGGTGCACGAAATTGCACCGGACCTGCTGGCGCCGGATGGACTGATTGGCGGACCGCCGCCGACGGAGCTGGTGCTCGAAACGGCGCGGCACGGGCTCGCGCTGGCGCGCCGGGCAGGGTCTCTCGACCTTGGGCAAGCTGTTGTCGTAGCTGGGAAACGAGCCATTGCCGCGGAAGACGTTGGCGGCACAGACGGGCTGCTGCGGCGGGTGCGATGGCTGCGCTGGCGGGGGCTGGTGGCGGACGGCAAGGCGTCGCCGCTGGTGCTGGCGAAGTGTCCGAAGCCAGATCAGCCGCTCTTCATCGACATGCCGGCGATCGGGCCGAAGACAGTAGAAAATGCAAATAAATCAGGGATTTGTGCCATCGCGGTCGAGGCTGGCGGGACGTTGCTGATCCAGCGATCGCAGATCAGGGCCACGGCCGACCGGCTGGGCGTCAGCGTCATTGGCTTGCCCAATGGCTAGCCCGTTGAAACTCTTCATTCTGGCGGGGGAGCCGTCGGGCGACCGGATCGGGGCCGACCTGGTCGAGCGGCTGCAGGCACAGGTGGAACTCGACCTGGCAGGGGTCGGCGGCGAGGCTTTGACACAAAAAGGCCTGCAGTCTGAATTCGATATGAACGAGCTTTCGGTGATGGGGTGGGCCGATGTGCTGCCCCGATTGCCGAAACTGCTGTGGCGGGCCCACACAGTGGCGCGCAAGATCATCTCGTCGCGGCCCGACGTCGCCGTGCTGATCGATGCGCAAGTGTTTTCGTCGATTGTAGCCGGGCAGGTGCACAAGGCGGCGCCGGACATCCCCGTGGTGCTCTATGTGGCCCCGGCAGTATGGGCATGGAAACCGGAGCGGGCAGCGAAGCTGACGCCGAAGTTCCGCGAGGTGCTTTCGGTCCTGCCGTTCGAGCCGATGTTCATGAAGTCGGTTGGTGGTCCCGAAACCACCTATGTCGGGCATCCGGCGCTGGAGCGCTATCTGGCGCGCCGACAGGTGCCGGAGAGTGGACCGGTGCTGCTGCTGCCAGGAAGTCGGGAAGGCGAGTTGCGCCGCCACCTGCCACTGATGCGCGCCGTGGCCGAACAACTCAGGGGTCATGAGCGGGTAACAGGTTTCCTGCTGCCGACGCCGGGCAATCTCAGGCAGCGCGTGGCAGACGAGGTGGCGACCTGGGACGCGCCGGTCGACGTGATCACCGGCGAGGCGGCCAAGAGCGCAGCCTTTGCGACGGGGATCGCGGCAGCGGCGGTGACGGGGACGGTAACGCTGGAACTGGCCCTGGCGGGGGTGCCGATGGCGACGACCTATGTCGCCGACAAGGGGCAGGCCAAGCGCTGGGTGCAGTACAAGGTGAAGTACGCCTCGCTGCCCAACGCGTTGCTGGATCGCACACTGGTGCCCGAGGTGCTCCAGGTCGAACCGAACCCGCAGGCCCTCGTCAAGGAGATTGGCCGGCTGCTGGACGATAGCGCGGCCGCTGACAGCCAGATGGCGGGGTTCGCCGAGATCAGGGCGCTGATGGAAAAAGGGGCGCCAGAGGCGCCCCGTGTCGATCCGGCGGAGCGGATCCTGCGGTACTACAAGCGCTAGCGCTCGCTGACCGGCTTGTAGTCGCGGGCCGGCGCGCCGTTATAGAGCTGGCGCGGGCGACCGATTTTTTTCTGCGGGTCGCCGATCATTTCCTTCCACTGCGAAATCCAGCCGACGGTACGCGCCACCGAGAACAGCACGGTGAACATCGACGTCGGGAAGCCGATGGCTTCGAGGATGATGCCTGAGTAGAAGTCGACATTGGGGTAGAGCTTGCGGTCGATGAAGTACTGATCCTCGAGCGCGATCTTCTCGAGCTCCTGGGCCACCTGCAAGGTCGGGTTGTTTTGCACGCCGAGCAGGTCGAGGACCTCCTTGGCGGTCTTCTGCATCACCGTGGCGCGCGGATCGAAGTTCTTGTAGACGCGGTGGCCGAAGCCCATGAGCTTGAACGGATCGCTTTTGTCCTTGGCGCGCGCCACGAACTCGGGAATGCGGTCAACGGTGCCGATTTCCTTGAGCATGTTCAGGGCAGCTTCGTTGGCGCCGCCATGTGCGGGGCCCCAGAGGCAGGCCACGCCGGCCGCGATACAGGCGAACGGATTGGCGTCGGACGAGCCGGCCAGACGGACGGTCGACGTCGAGGCGTTCTGTTCGTGATCGGCATGCAGGGTGAAGATCAGATCCATCGCCCGCGCGATGGTCGGGTTCACCACATAGTTCTCGGCCGGAACCGAGAAGCACATGTGCAGGAAATTGGACGCGTAATCGAGATCGTTGCGCGGATAGACGAAGGGCTGGCCCACCGAATATTTGTAGGCCATGGCAGCGATCGTCGGCATCTTGGCGATCATGCGGATCGAGGCGATCTCGCGCTGCCGCGGATCGGTGATGTCGGTGCTGTCGTGATAGAAGGCGGCCATGGCGCCGACCACACCGGTCATGATGGCCATGGGATGCGCGTCGCGACGGAAGCCGCGATAGAAGTAGTGCATCTGCTCGTGCACCATGGTGTGGCGCGTCACCAGCTGGTCGAATTCCTTGAGCTGCGATTTGCTGGGCAGTTCGCCGTAGAGCAGCAGGTAGCAGACCTCGGTGTAGGTGCTCTTTTCGGAGAGCTGATCGATCGGATAGCCGCGATAGAGCAACTGCCCGGCATCGCCGTCGATATAGGTGATGGAACTGTCGCAGGCGGCTGTCGAGGTGAAGCCGGGATCGTAGGTGAACATGCCCGTCTTGGCGTAGAGCGACCGGATGTCGATGACGTCCGGTCCGACAGACCCCGACAGTACCGGAAACTCGAAAGTCTCGTCGCCAATAGTCAGTTTTGCCGTGGTGTCGGTCATGCGCAGTTCTCCTTGGCGGCTGAATGTGCCCGCGGAGGAAACGATGCGGGCAAGCCGATGATATAGTGGGCAGGCTGGATCAGGTAACCCCTTTTAGTCGCAGTCTGCAACACATGGGTGAACAGCGCTGACCTAGCCTTATGGGCTGGTCGGGTCAGGCTGCCTGGTCGGACAGTCGGGCCAGTGATTCCTCGCGTCCGATCAACACCATAACCTCAAAAATGCCGGGCGAAATGGTGCGGCCGGTGAGCGCTGCGCGCAGCGGCTGGGCGACCTTGCCAAGCTTCAGTCCCTTGTCTTCGGCAAAGGCGCGGGCGGCCTTGTCGATGGCGGCAACCGACCAGTCGTCGAGGCCCTGCAGGATGGTCACCAGGGCACCGATATTGGCGCGGCTGTCCGGGGTCAGCTGGGCCGCAGCGGCGGCGTCGACCGATATCGGCCGGACAGCGTAGATGAACTGGGCCAGGTCGATCAGTTCGAGCACGGTCTTGGCGCGTGGCTGCAGTTCGGGCAGGGCGGCGAGCACCGTGTCCTTGTTCTGCGACAGACCTTCGCTGTCGAAGGTGCGGTCGAGTTCAATGGCGGTCGCCAGCATGACCTCGTAGAGCCGCTCTGGCGTGGCGCCGCGGATGTAGTGACCGTTGACGTTCTCGAGCTTGACGAAATCGAAGCGCGCGGCGCCCTTGTTGAGGGCGTCGAGCGAGAACCACTCGACCATCTGCTCGGTGGTGAACAGTTCCTCGTCGCCATGGCTCCAGCCGAGGCGGGCCAAGTAATTGCGCAGCGCCTCGGGCAGGTAGCCCATCTGCCGGTACGCCTCGACCCCGAGAGCGCCGTGGCGCTTGGAGAGCTTGGCGCCGTCGGGACCATGGATCAGCGGGATATGCGCCATTTCCGGCACATCCCAGCCCATGCCGTTATAGATGATGATCTGGCGGGCGGCGTTGGTGAGATGATCGTCGCCGCGGATGATGTGCGTGACGCCCATGTCGTGGTCGTCGACCACCACGGCAAGCATATAGGTCGGCGTGCCGTCGGACCGCAGTATGATGAAATCATCGAGGTTCTCGGTCTTGAACACGACGTCGCCCTGGACATGGTCATGGACAACGATCTCGCCGGATTCCGGGGCCTTGATGCGGATGACCGGGGCGACGCCGGCAGGCGCTTCGGACGGGTCACGGTCGCGCCAGTAGCCGTTGTAGCGGGGCGGCTTGCCGGCGGCGCGGGCACTGTCGCGCATCTCGGCCAGTTCTTCGGGCGAGCAGTAGCAGTGATAGGCCTGGCCGCGCGCCAGCAGCTCGTTCGCCACCTGCGCATGGCGCTCGGCACGCGAAAACTGCATGAAGGGTTCGTCATCCCAGGTCACGCCGAGCCACTTCAGACCCTCGAAGATCGCCTGCACGGCGTCTTCCGTCGAACGCTCGCGGTCGGTGTCCTCGATGCGCAGCAGCATCTTGCCGCCGGTGTGGCGGGCAAAGGCCCAGTTGAAGAGGGCCGTCCGGGCACCGCCGATATGGAGGTAGCCGGTGGGTGAGGGAGCGAAGCGGGTGACAACTGGCTTGGCCATGAGCGACCGGGAACCTCGGAAAAGTGGCGTTTTGCTGCCCGACGTGTAAGCATCGTTGGCGGCAAGCGCAAGGGCGGGGCAAGCGCCATGTCCGACGTACTGGCAGGCCCGGAGATCCGACCGACCGATGCGCGCACGCCATCGGTGCCGGTGCGTGCTGCACGGCGTCAGGGTATCAGCGCTCTTTCAACGATAGCAGATGGCATGGACGGGCGGCGCATCTTTGTTCTGCTGCCGTTTGCCGTGATCGCCGGGATGATCGTCTTTCTGCAGGGCGATGCCGCCGTGGCGCCGGAAGCGCTATGGGTTGTGGCCGGGCTGCTGGCCTTGGCGCTGCTGCTCACCCAGGCACGCGCCGCGGCCTTCAAGGGGCTCGTCCTTGGCGCGGCGTTCTGGAGCGGGTTGAGCCTGCTGCCCTTGCACGGGGCGCTGTTCGGTACGCCGATGCTGGCGCGGCCCGCCTACGGCGTGTTCGAGGCGCGGGTCGACGAGATCATCAGCGAGGCCGAGAGCGGCCGCCGTGTGGTGGTCTCGGGTGTCCATCCGGTTACCGGTGGGCGGGGCGTGCCGATGCGGCGGGCCCGGGTGGTGATCAAGGGCGGTCCGCATCTGGCGCCGGGCGACGTGATCCGCGGACCGATCCGCTTTTACCCGGTGCCCGGGCCGGTGGTGCCCGGCGGCTATGACACGCAGTTTCATTCCTATTTCGATGGCGTCGGCGCCTATGGCAACGCGACGGGCGCCATCGAAGTGGTGCAGAGCGGGGCGGACGGGCCCGAGCGACTGGTCGACGCGGCGCGGCAATTGATTGGTCAACGCATCGATGCCCGGATCAGCGGCGAGGCCAATGGGCTTGCCCGCTCGATGATGATCGGCGACCAGAGCCGGATCACCGATGCCACCCGCGAGGCGATGGCCAGTTCAGGCCTGGCGCATATCTATTCGATCTCGGGGCTGCACCTGTCGCTGGTGGCGCTCGGCGTGCTGACGGTGATGCGCTACCTGCTGGTGCTGGTGCCGGGCATATCGCGCTACGTCTCGATCAAGAAGGTGGCTGCCGTGGTGGCGCTGGCCGCCGCCTTCGGCTACCTGCTGCTGGCCGGCGGATCGGCCAACGTGCCGGCCTTTCGCTCGACGCTGATGATCGCGCTGGTGCTGGGAGCGGTGCTGGCGGGCCGACGCGCCCTGACGATGCGCAACGTCGCCATCGCGGCGCTGATCATCATCGTCAGCGATCCGGCCAGCGTGTTCCGGCCGAGTTTCCAGTTGTCGTTTGCAGCGGTGGTCGGGCTGATCGGCAGCTATGAATGGGCGAGCGGCGACGGGGAACCCGCAGGTGGAGCCCTCGGCTGGGTGCGACGCGCCATAATCGGCACGGCACTGACCAGCCTGATCGCCGGTCTCGCGACGCTGCTGTTCTCGGCCTATCATTTCCAGCAGACGGCGCCGTTGGGGCTGCTCGCCAACCTGATGGCGCTGATCCTGATCGCACCGATCATGACTGCCATTGTGATCTCGGCGCTGTTGCTGCCGTTCGGCTGGGAAGGGCCGTTCCTCTCGGTGCTGCAGGTGCTGCTGGAGGGGTTGATCTGGATTGCCCGGACGGTCACGGAGTGGAGTGCGGGGCTGAGCCTGCACCCGCTGCTGACCCCGCTGGCGCTGGCATTCGGCCTCGTCGCGCTGGCCTGGTTCGCGGTGGTGCCACGGTGGTGGAAACTGGCAGGACCGGCGCTGCTGCTGCCGGCGGTACTGCTGTTTGCGCTGGACCGGCCGCCCGATGTGCTGGTGGCCGACACCACGCGGGCGGTGGCCGTGCGCACGGCGGCAGGGCTGCAACTGGTCGACGGCAAGGCCGGGAGCTTTGCGGTCGACGTGTGGCAGGAGACCTATGGCGAGCCGATCGCCACCGGGGCGGGACGCTGCGACAGCGTTGGATGCCTGGTGGACAGTCCCGCGGGCTTTCGTCTGGCGCTGATCAACGACCCGTCAGGGTTCTTCGAGGATTGCGGCAGCGCCGACGTGGTGATCACGCGACGCGACGCGCCGGCGGTCTGTGCGGCGCCGACGGTGATCGATGCGGATGCGCTGGAGCAGGGCGGCGTACACTGGCTGCGCTGGACCGGCAGCGGCTTCGAGGTCCGCGCGGCCAAGACCGGCCTCAGCCGGCCCTGGAGGGCGTCGCCACGTTGACGCCGCTGGGTTTCATGCGCGGCGCCACCGATCAGCAGGCGGCGGCGCCGGGGAACAACCTGTCCGGGCTCTCAGAGCTTGAGGAAAGGCTCGGTGAGGCCCGCCACATCGACATTGATGGCGAAGACGCTGCCGGACAGCGGGAACGCCTCGAGCTGCTCGGGCGAGAGGTTCTCACGGGCGGTGGTGATATAAAGCGTTTTCATGTCGGCGCCGCCGAAGGCCGGGCAGGTGACGTTGGGCACCGGCAGCTCGATGATGCGGTCGAGCTTGCCCTGGGGGGAAAAGCGGGCGACGCAGGAGCCGCCCCAGCGGGCGTTCCAGATGAAACCCTCGCTATCGACCACCGAGCCATCGGCGCCGCCCGGTGCGCCGCCGGCAACCAGATCGGTCCACGGGCCATTGGGCAGGCCGGTCGCCGGATCGAGCGGCGCGGTCTGGATGACGGCGCCGGCATCGGTGAAATAGGCGCGGCTGCCGTCGGGCGAAAAGCAGATGGAGTTGGGAATGCCGACATTGGCAAGGATCGGCGTCAGGGTGCCGTCCTTCCACTGATAGACGGCACCGGTCTTGTGGGCGCCACCGTGGCGATTCATGGTGCCGATCCAGAAGCCGCCGGAGCGATCCATGCGGCTGTCATTGGTGCGGTTGCCGGGGACATCGGCCTCGATGGTGTCGATGACGGTGGTGCTGTCGGACGAGAACGAATAGCGGAGCAGGGCGCCCGACTGGGCCACGGCGAGGGTGTCTTCGTCGACCACGGCAGCGGCGGCGGCCGTGTCCTTGAAGGTGATGCGATCGACCAGATGACCGTCGGGGCCGGCGCTGAGCAGGGTCTGGTTGAGAATATCGAACCAGAAGAGCCTGCCAACGAGCGGGTTCCAGAACGGCCCCTCGCCCAGTTCGCAGCGGCTATCGACGAAGAGTTCGGCTTTCTGGTTCATTTGGTCTGTCCTGCGTCATAGGCGGCGACGGCGGTGCGGGCGCGGGCAGCCACGTCCGCGGCCGACATGCCGGGTTTAAAAATGTAGGTGCCGAGGCCGAAGCCGGCGCAACCGGCAGCGAAATACTCGGCGAAATTGTCGGGGTTGGCGCCGCCAACGGCATAGAGCGGCACCTCGGGCGGCAGCACGGCCTTCATCGCCTTGATGCCCTTGGGGCCGAGCACTTCTGCCGGGAAGAATTTCAGGCCATTGGCGCCGGCCCGCAGGGCGGAGAAGGCGTCGGACGGCGAGAACACGCCGGGATAGCTCCTGAGGCCCTTGTCGCGCGTGCGGACGATGACATCGGGGAAGGTATCGGGCGAGACGATGAAGGTGCCGCCGGCGGCAGCGACCGCGTCGACATCCTTGATGCTGAGCACGGTGCCGGCGCCGATCTCGGCGCGGCCGGCAAAGAGTTTCGCGGCGCTGCCGATCGAACTGAGCGGATCGGGGGAATTGAGCGGCACCTCGATCAGGGTGATGCCGGCAGCCACCAGCGCCTCGCAGACGTCGGTGACTTCGGCGGGCGAGATGCCGCGCAGGATGGCGATGATGTGTCGGTGTTCGAGCATGGTATCCTCAGGCAGCGCGGGCGGCCTTCAGCCCGGCGAGAGTGGCGTCGGTCGCATCGACGATGCGGGTTCTGGCCCCTAGCACGGCAAAGCCGCGCGCATAAAGCCGGCACAGGCCGGTGCTGCCGACGAGCGGGATTTCGGCATCGGTCAGCCAGTCGCGCTGGCCGCCGATTTCGGTGCCGATCAGCAGGCCCGACAGGAAGCCGGCGCACCAGGGGGCGGAGCGGCCCGAGAGCAGCGAGCCGGCGCGGACCTTGAAGAGCGTTGCGGTCAGGCGCTCAGGTGCGTCGAGGCCTTGGGAAAGGCCGGCATCGAAGCCGGCGTCGCGGTCCGGCCCCTCGACTTCACCCTGCAGCGAGTGCCGCAGCACCGAGTGGGTGCGCAGCACCTCGAAGAGTTCGCCGGTCATGGCGGTGGAGAAACGCTCCAGCCGGTGGCCGCTGAGGGTGGCCCACTTGGAATGGGTGCCGGGCATGACCACGAGGCCCTCGAAACCGGGCTGAAGGGCGGAGAGACCGAGCAGTTGCGTCTCCTCGCCGCGCATGACGTCCTCGGCGCCTTCGCGCCTGAGGCAGACACCGGGGAGGATCGTGGCGCGCAGCTTGCCGGGCAGATCGGGGGTGACGCCGCGTGCGGCCAAAGTGGAAAGATCGGCGGGGGCATCGAGATAGGGGGCCTCGAGCCAGCCCTGGCGAGCGCCAGCCATGCCGCAGATCAGTGCATCGATTTCAGTGCCTGGATCAATCGCGCCGTCCAGCAGCGCGGCGAGCACATCCGGATATTGCCCGGGCGTCAGCTTGCCCATGCCCTGATCGGAGCTGCGTGCAAAGGCGATGTCGCCGCTGGCGTCGATCCCCCATAGCCGCAGGTTGGACGTGCCCCAGTCGATTGCGATCCAGTCTGCCGTGCCTGCCAAAACCTGCTCCTCCCGTCGGTTGCCCCCTGTTTGGCCTTTTGTGCGGCCAAGCTCCAGCATTTCCGGAAGGTGGTTCAGTCATTTCTGCGGTTCGGGGCACTATCCGACCCGGATCGGCACGTGGCGGGCACAAAAAAAGGGCCGGTGCTGTCCACCGGCCCAGAGACGACCCACGGGGAGGGTCAGAGTTGCGTGCTCAGTACTTGCGCAGCAGGCCGACGAGGCGGCCCTGTACCTTGACCCGGTCGGGTGGGAAGATGCGCGTTTCGTAGGCCGGGTTGGCGGCCTCGAGCGCCACGGAATTACCCTTGCGACGCAGGCGCTTGAGCGTGGCCTCCTCGTCGTCGACGAGGGCGACGATGATCTCGCCGGTCGAGGCGTTGTCCTGCTTGCGGATGAGCACCGTATCGCCATCGAAAATGCCGGCTTCGACCATCGAGTTGCCGCGCACTTCGAGCGCGAAATGCTCGCCGGAGCCCAGCATCTCGGGCGGCACGGTGATGGTGTGGCTGTGGCTCTGGATGGCTTCGATGGGCGTACCGGCAGCGATGCGGCCCATGACCGGAATGGTGACCGGACGGCCCGCCTCCGAGGCAGTGGAGATGGCCGTGGCGGCGCGTGGCGGTGGCGCCGAGACACGGCCCAGGCTGCCATCGATGACGCTCGGCTCGAAGCGCGCCTTGCGGCCGCCAAGCGAGGGGTTCATCGAGTCGGGCAGGCGCACCACTTCGAGGGCCCGGGCCCGGTTGGGCAGCCGCCGGATGAAGCCGCGCTCCTCCAGCGCCGTGATCAGCCGGTGGATGCCGGACTTGGAGCGCAGATCGAGCGCGTCCTTCATTTCATCGAAGGAGGGCGGAATACCCGCCTCCTTCATGCGCTCATGAATGAACATGAGCAGTTCGTGCTGTTTGCGTGTCAACATTTGGCAGGCCCCGTGAGCAGAATCGGAACAAAGGCTGAACGATGTATAGATGTTCCAGTTCTGTTCTGCAACAGCCGGGGTAAATATTCGGTATGCAGGGACTTCGCCGAGCCGGCGCGAGCGTGATTTAGGGTTTGGCAAGCTTAATGGATTGCTTTTGATCGATTTAAGTAATGCCAAATAGAGCATGCCAGTTGGCATAGTCTTAGAATTTCAAAACTAGGCTCTCTCGTAACAGGGAGAGCAGAATGCTCAAAACAACAAACAAATCTGTCCTGGCTGCCGCGGCGTTGCTGGCTGGCATGATATCGGGCATGCCGGCGGCAGAAGCCCGTTTCGATCTGGGTCTGCCCTCGAGTGAGCCCAGCAACGAACTGCGGTTCGATGTTGCCTCGCTGAAGCTGCGGCCGAGCTATGACGCCTTTGCCACCGCCTCGCTGATGCCGCGCATGGAAGTGACGGCGCCGGTGCGCACGGTGGCGCCGAACTATAATGTGTTCAAGTCGGTGGTCGTGCCGATCGGGAAACTGCCGGCCTTCGCCCAGTGGGGCAAGGTGAAGCCCGCAGCTGTCTCGGCGAGCGATTTCTGCGCCAACGGGTTTTGCAAGAGCGCCGCCGGACGAGACTGGCGGCCGTGGCCGAGCGGGCGCGGCGCCTGCCGCAGGTCGAGGCCCTCAAGCTGATCAATCGTGAAGTCAACCGCACCATCGCCTATCGCTCGGACAAGGGCGACACCTGGCAGACGCTGGCGCAGAGCGCCGCGCGCGGCGCCGGTGACTGCGAGGACTTTGCCATCGCCAAGATGCAACTGCTGGCCAAACTCGGCTTTGCGCCGGACCAGTTGCAGTTCATCGTGCTCAAGGATACGCGGCGCCAGCTTTACCACGCGGTGCTTGCCGTGCATGTCGAGGGCAAGCGCTTCATCCTCGACAATCTCTCGAACACCGCCGCCAGTGACGACATCTTCCGCACCTACAAGCCGATCGTCTCGTTCGTGGGCTCAAAGAGCTACGTGCACGGCTTCAAGGGTGGCCAGAGTGCCGTTGCCATGGGCAAGGGCGGCATGAGCGCGATCCGGCTGGGCGAGGGGAACTGAGGGCAGGCCCGCTATTGAGCCTCGAAAGTGAGAATGGCCCGCCCGAGCGGGCCATTTGTTTTGCGCGTTCGCTGCAATCAGATCAGAAACGTATGCTCGGTGCCGTCGAAAACGATGTTGACCGGATCGGCGCCGCTGGCGGTGCCGTAGCCGACAAGTACGGAAACGCTGGTCCACACTACCCCCCCGGCGTTCGAAGATCCGTTGGTATCCACCTGGATGGTCACGTCCTGACCGGTCTGGGTCAGACGCACGTAATCCTGGATCTGGTCAGCTGGGATGGGGTTAGTCCCTAAGGCGGCGTCCAGCAGGCCACCCAGGTCGATGCGATCGCCCTCTGAGAAGCTGTAGTCGGTGATCTTGTCCGCATGTGACGAGCCAGAGGCCGCAAAGATGAAATCGTCAGCGTCGAGGCCGCCAGAGAGGATGTCATTGCCATTGCCGCCGTGCAGCTTGTCATTGCCCGAACCGCCCAGCAAGAGGTCGTCGCCGGCGCCGCCCCAGAGGACATCATCGCCATCCAGACCGACGAGGATATCAGTGCCGTTATCGGCCGTGTCGGAGTTGCCGCCACCACCATTCAGCGTATCTGCCCCCGCGCCGCCTATCACGGTATCGCCACTTGTATTGTTGTCTGGCGAGCCATCGAATGTGGGCAGGTTAGCGTCGATTGCCCCGATCGCTGTGTAGGTGACGTAGCTGTCTGGGCCGGCCGCAAGCGCAAGCGCGGCATTGTCGTAGTTGTTGACGATGGCGTTCCAGCTGGTGCTGCCCAGATCAAGATTGGAGTTGATGTCGCCGTCCAGATAGTAGTCGAGTGCCGAGTTGGCGCCGAGAGCCAAGAGTGTCTCAAGTTGGATCGAGGTGAAGACCAGGGTGATTGTGTCACCGTTGCCCGACACCCCATTATAGGTGATGGCGGACGATGTGGTGTGGCTCCAGGAGGTGACGATAGTATCGTTGTTGCCGGAGGAACCGGATGGCGGTGTATAGGCGTCATCTCCGACGATATTGACTGCAGCGTAATTGTTGGAGAGTGGACCGCTGGTGTCCGGAGAGAATTCAACGATGTTGGCGGTCGTGGTCGTGATGTTGCCGCCGGACGCAGTTCCGTTGTCGTCGATGGTTATCGTCACGACACCTCCCTCGCCATTGCTTGAGCCGTCAGGGTTCCAAAGCACATTCCCAGCCGCCAGATATGCGTTGATCGCCGAAATGGTGCCGTCGAGGGTGATGGCACGGCCGCCACTGCCGTTCACGGTCACGCCAGCGCCGCTCGAGGCCGTGAGGGAGTCGTCGCTATCATTCATGGACAGCGTGACACGCACGATGCCAAAGCTGTCGACATCCTGGAAGCTGATGCGATTAAGGACGTTGACGTCCCCGGTGCTGGCTTCGGACAGGTAGTAGAGTGTCGATGGGACATTGATGACGGCGGCGTCGGCTACGGCAGTCACCCCAATGGTCGTGGTTGCGACGTTGCTGGTCGAGGTCCCGTCGGTCACTGTCGCGGTGACGGTGCGAGACGTCGTGTCCGGGTTGTCCGTATGATTGCCAAAGCCGATCGCCTTGATGGCCGTCGCATAGTTGGCGACCGTAGCGGATCCGCTGAGAGCCACGGTGATCTTGCCGGCAACCGAAATATCGACCGACGCGGCAATACCGGGCGGCAGCGAGCCAACCGAGAGGAAGTCACCTGTCTTGGCATTGGTCAGGACGACGGTGGCGCCCGCCATATTGGGGGAGTCAGCATCCACAATGGTCGGGCCTGCCGCTGCAATTGAAACTGCCGCGCCGTTCTCAGTATAGCCGGTCGAATTATTGGTCGACGCGGCGCTGTAGGTGACATCGATATTGTCGATATAGACGAAATCGTTACTCTCCATCCCCCCGCCGGCTACGATGCGAATGATGGTGTCGCTCGTGTAGGGGCCAGTGATCGGGATGGAGATGTGCAGCATCCCGCTGTCCTGCTGGTTGCCTTTGAGCTCAAGAACTTCGCTGAAATTGACGCCGTCCTTGGCGATCTGGACGCTGACGATGTCGTTGCCTTGATCCAGATCACGCCGGTAGTCGAAGCTCAGCGTTGCGGATTTTGCGCCCGCTAGGTTGACGGTTCGCTGGATCGATGCATCGTCATTGTCACCGCTATCGCTCAATCTCAAGCGGCCGGAGGTGATGCCAATATCGTCGCTAGCGTGTGAAATCGATGCACTGTCATCGTCGCCGGTTTCTGTCCAGGAATTGACCCAGTTCACGCTGCCATTGTTGTTGCCATAGCTGGTGGCGCCGAACTCATCGCGGACGTTATCAAGCTGGTTGAGGCTGAGTACCGGCGCTTGGTTTGGCGATGCTTCGTTGACGTCGGTGACGTTCAGGGTGAAGACCTGCGATGCGTCCGGGTTGCCGCCAACGGCGATGTCATCGACGTTCACGGTCACCGCGTAGGACGACTTGGCCTCGAAGTCGGGTGACGACCCGACATAGAACAGCTCGTTGCCGTTGCGGATTTCGAAGGACGCAGCGTCGGCCCCGGCAAGGTTGAGGCTGTTGGTGCCCAGGGCATCGTCGGTGATGCCGATGGTGGCCACCTTGATGCCACCGGTGACGTCGCTGTTCTCGTCGATCGTAGCCGTGACATCGGTGAAGCTGACCGCAGTCGGTGCTTCGTTGACGTCCGACACCGAGATCGAGAATGCTTCCTTGTAGGTGGCGCCGTGGCTATCGGTCACCTCGACGGTGACGCTGTGCGAGGACGCTGACTCGAAGTCGAGCAGTGTTCCGTTGGCGACGGTGATCTGACCGGTCGCCGCGTCAATGGCGAAGCGGCCGCCAGCGTTCTGGGTGATACCCCCAACTACGGCGAAGGCGTAGCTGAGCGTTTCAACCGGACCATTGCCATCCACGCCGGTCACCGAGCCGACCACCACGCCATTGGCGCTGTTCTCGGCAACGCTCAGCGCGGTCGCGGTGAGGTCGGTTGGGGCCATCTGAATGAGCTGGGCCGGGGTGACCGATCCATTGGCGAACTGCACGCTCTCGATATTGGAAATATCGAATGTGTGGCCGCCGACGATCAGCGTATAGACGCCGCCGGACTCGGTGACCACGGCATCCTTCCATTGCACGTTGCTGAGCAACAGGGTGTCGTTTCCGCCATTGCCGTTGAAGACAACGTGGACATCGCCGACGAAGCCGGTGAGGTCGAGCGTGTCGTCGCCGGCGCCACCGGTGAAGGTGATGGTGCTGGGCAGGATTGCCGTACCCGAGACATCGTTCAGCACAAGGTTGATGGCACCAGTGCCGGCGACGACGTCGATATGTTCGATCTCGTCCGCACGAACAGTGGCGGCCCCGGGGCCGGTGTAGGTGATGACGATATCATCAGAGTCGACACCGCCGACGGACACGATGTTGCCCGCGTCGGCCTGCGGCAGCTTGCCGATGGTTACGGTGCGGTCCTCGCTGTCGCCCTGGACAGTGAGGATATCGTAGTCCGGGTTGAGGGCGGAAGATTCGGTGCCGCCGTGATAGCGATCATCACCGCCGCCAACCGTGTAGACGAAGGTGTCGTCGCCGCCCATGCCGCGGAAGGTGTCGGCGCCGAGGCCACCGGAGAAGAAGTCGTTGCCTTCGGTGCCGGTGACGTCGAACGCGAGCGGCTGGGCAGCATCGGCGCTGAAGTAGAGGTACTCATGGCCGATGGAGGTGAAGGTATTGCCGGTGAACACCGTGCCCGCGCCCGGCGTCAGGGTGGCCGGGAAGCCCCAGCCTGCCAAATAATCCTCGACGTCAATCGCCCAGCCAACGCTGGAGATGTCGTTATTGGTGACAATCGCGCCAGTGGCGTCAATGACCACTACGCCCAGGTTCAGGTGCGTCGCGCCCGTGCCGGTCAGACGGTTGCCGTCAATGGTGAGGTTGGTGGTCTCGAAGGTGAGGATGAGCGAGGCGGACCAGTTGGCGCCGGTGTAGCCAATGGCCGAAACCGTGTTGTTGACGATGGAGCCGGTGGAGCCGGAAACTTGGATGCCGTTCTGCGCCTGCACAGTGTGGGCGCCGACGCCGGTGATGGTGTTGCCATGGATATCAACGTCGGCGTTGACCACCACGATCGCGGTCTTCTGGAACTGGCTGACCGTAGAGTTCTGGATGACCATGTCGTTGGCTGCATGGGCACTGTCGTTCGACACGAAAATGCCGACGCCCCGCTGATTGCCAAAATTGCTCTCACTTTCGCGGATACCGGTGACGTCGACGGCGTCGATCTTGCCGCTGGCATTGAGATAGGCGATGCCGACAAAGGTCGGATTGGTGGCGCCGGTGACCGAGCCACCCCGCAGCAGGCCGTCCACGGTGACGCCTTCAATGGTGACATTGCTAGCGTTCTTGACGGTTATCAGACCGTCCACATCACGCAGTGATCCGGTGAGCGTGGCGCCGGTGGAGACCAGAGTGAGCGGCGCATCGATAAACACGCCGGCGCCGGCGGCCTTGATTGTCAGGTCGTCGAGACCATCGATCACGACCTGCTCGGCATAGCGGCCGGCGGCGATCAGAATGGTGTCGCCGTCCGCCGCCGCGTTGACCGCCGCCTGGATGGTGGCAAAGCCGCCATTGCCGACGAGGAGGAAGCGGCCAGCGCCGTTCCCGTCAACGATCTCGACGTTGAACAGCGTGTCACTGCCCTCGGCGCCGCCGGTTGTCACCGTCCAGCCGCCAAGGATGTTGGTGGCAATGTCGGTGGAAACCAGGGATGCCGCGTAGTTGGCAGTGTCGATACCACTGCCGCCATCGATGACGTCGTCGCCGCCGCGGCTAGTGATCTGATCATTGCCGCCCTGCGCCGTGATCACGTCGACGAAGTCGGTTCCCTTGAGGACGTCGCCACCGCCGCCGCCATTGATATAGAAGCCGTCGTTGGGCAGGCCGCCGTCATTGATGTTGTCAGAGAAGCCCGACCCTGCCGCGTCGAATTCGATGCCGTTGGCCAGGTTGCCGAAGTGCAGCTCAAGATCGACATTGTTGTAGGTGTTGGTGGCAAAGGCCGTGGTGATGTCACCGGCCCAGTGGTTGCCCAGCGAAATGGCGGTGCCGACATTCTCGAAAATGTTGCCAGTGACGTGCACGGGCGAATTTGGCGTTCCGGGGATGTTGTCATCCAGGTTGAGACCGGAACGGGCGCTGGTGATGGTGTTGTCGCTGATTTTCAGGTCGACGCCGTTGCCGTCACTCCAGATGCCGCGTCCCCAGGACGCCGCGCCGTATTTGCCCGAAGAGGGGCCAGTGATCAAATTGTCGTCGATGATGATCTTGCCGGCATTGGCGCCGACGCTCACGAAGATTGCCCGGTCGTCGCGGACCGGATCGCTGTCGCTGGCCGTTCGATCCCCGCCATCGAGCGCGCTATAGAAGACGCTGTTCTCGACGACGTGCCCAGTCCCCGTTCCGCCCTTGAGGAAGGACAGGGTGGCATCGGAACTGATACCCTCGGGCGAGACGTTTTCGAAGCGGACACCGTCGATAACGATGTCGTTGGTGGTGGTGACCGACGATATTCCCGCGATGATGGTTTCGGTGCCGCGCGCATCGGTCCCGTCGACGCCATAGTTGGCGCCGCGGATTTCGACGCCGCGATCAATGTTGAGGTTTTCTGCATAAGTGCCGGCCGCAGCGGAGATGTACTGCCCAACGCCGTCACCAGCGGCGTTGATGGCCGCCTGAATGGTGGCAAAGCTGCCCAGCAGTTCATTGCCGGCGGTGAAGAGGCTGACCGGCAGGGCCAATGCAAAGCTCTCGGTGTAGCTGGCGCCGCTGCCATCGGTGGCCGTGATGGTGACGCTTGGGGGCAGGGTGGAGACGCCCGCGTTGATCACCTGCAGGATGTAATTGCCCGGCGTTCCGGCGACCGCAAAGTCGGTGCTCACGGTGCCGTTGGGATTGCGGACCACGAAAGTGAAGGAGGTATCATCGGGATCGGTGACCGTCACCGATGCAATGATATCGCCCGGGCCGTTGCCGGCGGCCACCACCAGATTGCTGAGCGCGATGTCGCTAGGCGCGTCGTTGACCGGGGTCACGGTGATGGTGGCGCTGGCGGAGTCGAGCGAGAAGGCGGTTTCGCCGCCGCGGGTGCTGACATCGACATTGGTGTAGGCGGAAGTGCCGCCGGTCTGGTCCCAGGCGTGGTAACTGAACGAGGCAGTGGTGCCGTTCTGGCCATCGGGCAGGAAGCGGACGCGGTCATCGGCGCCCAGCAGCAGGGCGCTGGCCTGAGTGACGCTGCCGAATTCGGTCCAGACGCCGGCCTGGAGGAACTGCCAGGTGCCGTTGCCCTGGTTCTGGCCGAAGATGGCGATGCCTTCGACGGCGCCGTTGTCGACGTCGCTGACGGTGGCGCCGAGGATCTCGGCGACGGTGTTGCCACTATTGGCGAGGGTGGTGGCGTCCTCGTCGATGGTGGCCAAGGTGGTCGCCGGAACCACCGAGAGGCTCACATTGTCGATATTGACTTGGACCGTGTGGTCGAAATTACCGCCGGAACCGGGCTGTTCCAGGTTCATGAACTCGATGCGCAACGGCTGGCCGATGCCGGGCGAACCGGCTGGGACATCTGCCGTCACCGTGCCGGGGCGCCAATCAACACCATCGGTGGGGAAGAAGGGGAAAACCGACTCACCGAGCAGCGTTGCGCCAGCATAGATGCGCACATGGAATTCCGGCATGCCGGAGAGGTTGGCGTCGTTGCGGTCGCCGATCTCGAAATTGAGCGCGTAGGTGCCTTCGACGGCGGTGGTGGTCAGCGTCTGGACGGCTGACTGGCCATCGTTGAGGTAGAGAACGCGGGCGCCGTTGTCGACCTCCATGGCGAGAATGTTGTCGCCGCTGGGATCGAACCAGCCGCCATTGCTCGGGCCGGCAATGGCCCAGCCGGGCAGGGAGCCGTTGGACCAGACGCCTTCGGTGCCGCCGCCGCTCTGTGTCGGTCCGGCCTCGAAGCCGGGGTTCTGGATGGTTATCGGCTGTGACGGCTGGACGTGGAGCACCGGCGCGTCATTACGGCCTTCGACCGTCACCGTGACGGTCGCCGTGCTGTGGCGTCCCTGGCCATCGTGGATGGCGTAGGTGAAGGTGTCGGTCGCGGTCTGGCCGACGGCCAGGACCTGCAGGTTCGGCGCGGCGGACGGATCATAAGTGAAGGTCGTGCCGTTGAAACTGATCGTGGCGCCCAGGGCCGAGACGCCAGCGCTGGCGCCGGCCTCGGTGAGCCCGACAACGCTCAGCGTTTCGCCGGAATCGGTCTTGAGATCGTTCTGCAGCAGCAGAGCCGCCTTGATGCCATAGGCGCCGTCTTCGTTGATCGGGGCGTAGAATGAGCCGGGCTGGCCGGCTTCGGCAATGAGTCCGTAGGGGCGATTTCCGGCCCAGAAATGCGCGCCGTTGGCGTCGTTCCAGCCGCCATTGAGGAACTGGGCGTAGATCGTCAAGACGTTTTCGGCTTCGCCTGAAACGCCGGTGTTATTCGGTTCGCTGGCAGATGCCCAATTGGTGTAACCTGTCTCTGCGAAGCTCTTGCCGGCCTCAGGGCCAGAGACCCATGTCCACAGGCCTTCATGGCCTTCATCGGAAGCGCCGAGATAGGCGATGGCGTCGGTGCGACCCTCTGCGTTCAGGACTGCCAGAATCTTAGTCTGTTCGGCCGATGATGTAATCGTTGCCAGGTAGCCGGCGTTGCCGAGCAAGGCTTCGGCAATCCCATTGGCAGCCGACCAGGACAGATTAACGTCGCCTGTCACAAAGCTGTAGACATGTCCGTTGGATGCCTCGAAGCTCCAGCCGCTCGGCACCAGACCGAAGCTGTCATTTTCGGCGACCGGGTCGTCGTTCGCGCCGTTTACCGTGATGGTCAGCGAGGCTGTGGCGCTGAGCGTACCGTCAGTGACCGTGAAGTAGAACGTCTCGGTCGGATGATCGTAATCGTTCAAGGCCTGGGTTGCCAAGCGGGTGTTGACGATTTCGTATTCATAGGTCCTGGCAATACTGTCCCAGGTCAGCGTGCCGTACACGCCCTGGATCGTCCCACTATGGTCGACTGGTCCGGCGCCAAGTTGCACGCCCGAAATGGTCAGCGCATCGCCATCGACATCGGAGACCGGGAAGCTCTGCGTCCCCGTCGTCGGTGTCCCCGCCGTCACGTCGTGATTTTCCAGCGTCCCCGCCTCTGTGACCGAAGCAGTCGCGGCCAGCGCCTCCGGCGCATCATTAACGGCGGTGACGTTGATCCGGGTTGTGGCAACGTTGGAATCGGCGTCGCCGTCATTGACGGTGACGGTGATGACGCGCTGTTCGGTCGACGGGTTGTCCGAGGTGCTGGCAAACTTGACGGCCTCGATGGCGTCCTCGTAGGCGGCCTTTGAGGCCGATCCGGTCAGCGTGACGACGGCGCCGCCGGGCGAAACCGTGTAGGTGATGCCCGAGATCGTGATGCTGTGGCCAGCATTGGCGGTGACGCCGTTGATCTTGAAGACATCGCCGGCATGGGGGTTGGTCAGCGTGATCGTCGCCGATTCCATGTTCACGTCGTCGACATCGCCGACATGGCTTGCCGTGGCGGCCGCGATGGCGACGCCGTCGCCGTTCTCGGTGTAGCTGGTGGTGTGGTCGATGCTGACGGTGGTGAAGCCAATCTTCACGTTGTCGATGTAGATGTAGTCGGGGGTATTGCCGTTTGAATGGCTGTTACTTTCACTGAGATCCTGGTCTGCGGTGAAGCGCAGCACGGTGTTGGGACCGGCATAGGCCGAAATATCGACGCTGAAGTGACCGCTGGCATTGCTGGGCCCGGCAATCGTGGTCAGCAGGACAAAGTTCTGGCCGTCCTTGGAGATGTAGACGCGCACCTGGTCGGACGAGTTATCGAGGCCCGAACGGCGATAGTCGAAGTCCAGGGTGGCAGATGTGACGCCGCTCAGATTGACGTCGCGCGAGATCGAGTCGTCTTGGCCATCGCTGTCGGTGAAGCGCAGCTCGCCGCCAGTGATGCGGATGTCGCCCTGCGTCGTGCGGCTGCCGGAGCTGTCGCGGCTTTCGTCCCAATCGTCGGACCAGGGGGCGGTGCCATTGCTGTTGGCATAAGAAGCAGAACCGAACTCGTCCAGGTAGTAGGCGCTGGTGCTGCCCAGGGTCAGGGTGGGGGCGTCGTTGACGGGCGTGATGTTGATCGTCACGTCCTCCGCATCCCACATGGCGCCGCCGGACCCGTTGTCGCCGGTGTCGTTGACATAGAGCGTCAGCGTGGCGTTGGCGGGCGGAGTATCGGAATTGGCGTTGTAGACGATGGTCCCCGAGCCGGTCCCGGCGAGGAGGTTGTTGATTTCGGCAATGGTGCCGGAAATCGTCACCGAAGCGGTGCCGTTGCCCGACAGGTCGTTGTTGCCGATGCCGGAATTGCCACCGGAAATGGTGATGACGCCGTGGGTGACGGACAGGGTGATGTAAATTCGGTCGTTTCCGGCATCGACGTCACTGACCGCAAGGCCCTTGCCGTGCAGGTTGAAATCGACCTGCTCGACTGCTGTAAGCGGCTGTGATGGCACGGTGGCCACCGGCGCGTCGTTGACCGCCTTGACGCTGATGGTTGAGGTCGCGGTGTTGGAGGCCAGGCCGGCTTCGTCATAGGCGGTGACCTGGATCTGGCGATTGCTCTCGTCGGGTGCCTGGCTGGTGTTGGAGAAGCGGACGGATTCGAGGAAGACCTCGTAATCCGAGTGCGTGCCATTGCCGGTGATGGTCAGCCGGTAGGCACCGCCCGGGGTCGACACGTCGACCGTGGCGCCGCCGGGCAACAGGTTCGAGTCATAGGTCAGCTGGTCGCTGGCCTTCGGGTTGGTCAGCGTGATCACCATTTTCGACAGATTGCTGCCATCGACGTCGCCGATGCGGGAATCGGTGTCCGCGATGCGGACCGCGGCGCCGTCTTCGGTGAATGTCGCCGAATGGCCGGTTCCGGAGGCGCTGTGGTTCAGATCAAGCGTCGGCGCATCGTTGATCGGCGTGACGTTGATGGTGATGGTCGAGCTGTCGGATTGCGAGCCGCCACTACCGCTGTTGCCGCCATCATTGAAGGTGACGGTGGCCGTGCGCTGCCCATTGGTGGGGTCTTCCGAGGTCGATTCAAAGGCGATGGCGCGCAGCAGGTTCTCGACGCGCGGATCGGTGGCGTCGTTGTCGAGGCTGATGGTCACCGAGGTGTGGTTGCCGCCGAAGCCGCCGGAGGTGATCTCGCCGACAGTGACCCAGCTGTTGCCGCCGGTGTTGATCTGCACCTGATCGCCATTGACCACACGCACGCCATTGTCGGCCAGCACCAGCCGATCGCCGGCGACGGTGCCCCACAGGGTCACGGTGATGAAGCCGTGGTTGAAATCGTGCGGATTGTCGGGGTCGGTGACCGTGGCATTCGACAGCAGCCGGACGGCGTTGCCGTTTTCGGTAAAGGCGACAGTCCTGGTCTCGGGTGCGAGCACTGGCGCGTCGTTGACCGCATGCAGATCGAGCGTGATGGTGTCGACATCGATCAGCGCGCCGCCGGCGCCGTTATTGCCCAGATCGTTGGTGGTGATGGTCAGCGTCACGTCTGTGTTGGCGTTCGGCGCCGGGGTGTAGATCACGCCCGTACCGGAGGACAGGAACGCGTTGATCGCGTCGACCGAGCCGGTGAGCACCAGCGCCGTCGGCGACCCGCTGACCACCACATTGCCGCCTGACGTGGCGCTCAGCGCGCCAGAATTGCCGGGGATGGAGAAGGTGACCGTGACATTCTCCCCGTCGGCATCGACGTCCGAGATGGAGATATCGGTCAGCTTGATCGCGATGTCTTCGGTGACATCGATCTTCTGCGGCACGTGATTGATCGGCGCGTCGTTGACTGCCGTGATGTTGACCGTGAGATTGGCGCCGGCCTGGTCGCCATCGCCGTCGACCAGCTTGTAGGCGAAGGTCTCGGTGGTGTCGTGCACCAGCTCGTCAGGCGCCTTGTAGGTCCAGGCGCCGGTGGCGAAATTGAAGGTCAGCTGGCCGTGAATGGTGGTCTCAACCGACAGAGTCGAGCCGCTGTATGGACCGGATTCGTTGGACGCGGTGATCGCAGTTTCGCCGTCCCAGGTATAGGTGACGCCATCGACCGTGATCGACAGGATGCGCCCGCCATCGGCGCTGAAGCTGTCATTGGCCAGGACATTGCCGCTGGCGCCATCTGCCTGCGGCACGGTGCCCAGCAATTGCGCGAGCGTGCCTGGCTGGCCGCTATGCAGCAGAATGACATGTCCGGCATTGGGATAGGCGACGTCCAGCAGGTCATTGTCACCGCTGCTGACATCCTGGCCGAGGCCAACGGCGTAGGCTTCGAGGCCGTTGTCAAAGAGGAAGTTCTCCCAGTTGGTCCGTTCGCTGCTGTTGATGTCGCCGCTGCCGCTGACCTCGCCGTCGCTGAAGAAATAGACCGTGGCGTCGCCGCCCGGATGATTGACGGAATAGCCGTTCTGGATCGCGCTGAGGGCGTCGTCGTAGTCGGTGCCGCCGGAGGCGCCGGGGAATGTACCGCCCGAGACATAGGCGATGGCATCGGCGCGCGTCATCCAGCCCTGGCTGTTGGCGTCGTCGGCGAAGGTGACGACGAAGACGTGCGTGGCGTTGCTGGCGTTGATCAGATCGACAGCGGCGCTGCGGGCAAAGGCGAGCCGTGAGTTGAAGAGACTCGACCCGTCATCGTTCTCCTGCATGCTGCCGGAAACGTCGAAAGCCAGGATCAGGTTGTGCGCGAGACCTGCGCCTTCGGTCGCCGTGTAGTCGCCGTTCTGGCCGGTCAAATCATCAGATGCCGTCGGGGTGTCATCGTTGACCACGACGCTGAAGCTGCCATTGGTGGTGTCGCCATCGGAGTCACGCGCGGTGAAGCCGAATGTCAGCGCAAGATTGTCTTCGAAACTGTTCTGCGGGTGGTCAAGCTTGCCGAGCAGGGTGAACTTGTAGCTGCCGGTGCCCTCGTCAGAAAGGCTTACATCAAAGACCCAGCTGCTCTGGTTGGCCGGGCTTTCGCCAGTGTAACCGACGATGCGCGTGCCGTTCTCCATAACGGCATAGTGCACTTCCGCGTGGCCGGAGGTCAGAGTGAGGGGCACGCCGTTCGAACTGACGGTGACGGCGGGCTGCAACCCGGCTTCCTGAAGGTTGGCGTCCTGGAAATAGACGGCGCGTCCGGTCAGTTGCGAGACGTCATCTGCGGTGCCCCCGTCCGCGTCCTGCGGCCCGGCGACGAAGGTGGTGTCGCGGTCGTCGACGCCCCAGTCGATCCCGAGAACGCCGCTGGTGCTGGTGGTTGCACTGACCACCATCGCCTTCAGGGAAATCAGTCTGCCGGAAGACGGTCACGGTACCTATCTTGCCAATGTCAGCCTCAGGGCGTCGAACGCCGGCTTCGTCGATGAAGATGGCGGCCTATTGCGCGCCCACCGAAGCTTCGAGGTCAAGGCGTGGTGCATAGAGGCCCAGGGCCTGTTGCAGTTCGAATTCGGTGGCCTCGCGGTTGGCGACGGCCTGTCCGATTTCCGGATTGGTCTCGATCGCCACCTTGGCGGCTTCATGGAGAGATAGCGCCTGTGCCTGCAGTGGCAGCAGCGTCGAAGTGGCAAAAATAGTGCCGAGCAGCAGCTGTTTCAAAATATTCATTTCAGGCCCTTTTCGGACGAGGTCCCAGCCTCGTTCCCGGCGGTTGGCGCCGGCCCCCCAGTCAATGGCGGTCACGCAAGTGGTGAAAACGTCGATCATTCCCCCTTGGTCTGATCGCTGTCGTGTCCGCCCCGCTTCGGCATATCCCAATATATACTTGGTTGTTGCTTCTGCGTTATGCTGAAATGTTTATTAACGCGGTGCGGAAGTCAATTGAGGGGTGCGGCGAATCTAAGGATTCCAACGCCAGAGGCAATTCTGCAACAGTTATGCGGGATTTCCGGGGACCGCCGACGCCAGAGTGCTTAGCCCAGCATGCCTAAAGGTACGACTTCGACGAACTCGCCGATCTTGCGACCCGAATCGCTTTCCGGCTGGATGATCAGGGCATCCGCCATGGCGAGTGAGGAGGTGTGGGCGCTGTCGGTCTCGGAAATCGGCTTTACTTGCTGAAAGCCGATTTCATTACGACTGATTGTTGCACGCAAGTAATGACGACGCGGACCGTTGGGCGGCAGGTCGGCGGCAAGCGGCATGGCCACCTGCGGCCAGAAGGGATCGGCGTGCCCTGTCATCTTGCGCAGGGCCGGGCGCAGGATGACGGTGGCGGTGACCATGGTAGAAACCGGATTGCCGGGCAGACCGAATACCAAAGTCTTGCCGCGCGTGCCGAACATCAGCGGCTTGCCCGGCCGCATGCGCAACTTCCAGAAGTCGAGCTCGACCCCGAGGTCGAGCAGGATTTCCTGCACGTAGTCCCGCTCGCCGACACTGGCGCCGCCAGTGGTCACCAGCACATCGACACCAGCGTCGAAGGCGCCCAGCAGAGCCTGCTCCAGCGCCGCCTTGTCATCATGGACGATGCCCAGGTCGATGACCCGCTCGGCGTGCGGCGTCAGCAGCGGGATCAGGCCATAAGAGTTGGAAGCGACGATCTGGTCTGGACCCGGGGTGGAGCCCGGTGGCACCAGTTCATCGCCGGTGGCCAGAATGGCGATCCTGGGGCGCCGGGTGACCGGCAGTTCGGGGCGATTGGCCGAGGCCGCCAGATTGAGCATCGCGGGGGTCAGGGCGACACCGGCCGGCAGCAGCTGCTGGCCGCGCTGGAAGTCGTTGCCCTGGCGGCGAATGCTCTGGCCGACGCGTGGCGTCTGCTGGAAGCTGATGCGGTTGCCGGTGGCGGTGGCCTCTTCCTGCATGATGACGGCGTCGGCGCCGATCGGCATCGGCGCGCCGGTGAAGATGCGGACGCACTGGCCGTGTTCCATCATGCCGACGAAACGGGCGCCGGCCTGGGAGGTGCCGGCGAGCTTGAGCGGTTTGCCCGGGGTCACCTCGGCGGCGCGCACGGCGTAGCCATCCATGGCGCTCGAGTCGAAAGGCGGCTGGTTGTGGCTGGCGATCAGCGGCCGCGCCAGCACGCGCCTGTGGGCCCGGAGCAGGGGGACGTTCTCCTCGCCCGGCGGCTGGATATGCGTGAAAATACGCTCGAGCGCCTCGTCGACGGGGATCATTCCGGCCGGCCGTCGCGACGGAAGTCGCCAGACTTGCCGCCCGTCTTTTCGACCAGCGACAGGCCATCGACCCGCATGCCCCGGTCCATGGCCTTGGCCATGTCGTAAAGGGTCAGGGCAGCGACCGAAGCGGCGGTCAGGGCCTCCATCTCGACGCCGGTCTGGCCGGTGGTCTCGGCGGTGGCCGTCACCAGCAGGGCTGCGCCGACCGGTGCGATATCGACGCTGACGCTGGTCAGCGCAATCGGGTGACAGAGCGGGATCAGCTCGGAGGTCTTCTTGGCGGCCATGATGCCGGCCACGCGGGCCACGGCGATGGCATCGCCCTTCTTCAGCGTCCCGCCCAGGATGGCAGCGATAGTCTCTGGCTGCGCCTTGAGGCGCGCCTCGGCAACAGCGCGGCGGCGGGTGGTGACCTTGTCGCCGATATCGACAATCCGGGCCTCGCCACGCTCGTTGAGGTGGGTGAGGGTCATGTCAGTGAGCCGGGTCGCCCGTCAGCAGCGCCCGGGTGGCACTGGCCACGTCCTGCTGGCGCATCAGGCTCTCGCCGACGAGGAAGGTGCCGATGCCGCCCTTCTCGTCGAGGTTCTTGATGTCCTCGTGCGTGTAGATGCCGCTCTCGGAGACCAGGTGCACACCCTCGGGGATGCCGCCGGAGAGGTTGATCGAGGTGGTCAGTGTGGTCTCGAACGTGCGCAGGTTGCGGTTGTTGATGCCGATGAACTCGGCGCCCAGCCCGAGGGCACGATCGAGTTCGATCTGGTCGTGCACCTCGACGAGGGCATCCATGCGCCACTCCTCGGCGGCATCGAGCAGGTAGCGCGCGGTATCGTCGCCGACCGCCGCCAGGATGACGAGGATGCAGTCGGCGCCATAGGCGCGGGATTCGGCGACCTGGTAGGTCTCGAACAGAAAGTCCTTGCGCAGCACGGGCAGCTGCGTGGCAGCGCGCGCCTCGATGAGATAGGTCGGCGATCCCTGAAAGCTCGGACGGTCGGTGAGCACCGACAGGCAGGCGGCGCCGCCCATCTCGTAGGCGCGGGCGATCTCCGCGGGATGGAAGTCCGGACGGATCAGGCCCTTGGAGGGGCTGGCCTTCTTGACCTCGGCAATCAGGGCGTACTGGTGCTCGGCACGCTTCTTCCTGAGGGCGGACAGAAACCGGCGCACCGGCGGCGCGTCATGGGCCTCGGCAACCACTTCGTCCCACGGCTTCAGCGCCTTGGCTGCGGCGATCTCTTCGCGCTTGTAGGCTTCGATGCTGGAGAGAATATCGGACATGGACTAACCGTTTGAAACTGTAACAAGACGGGCGAGGGTGTCCCTGGCGCGGCCGCTGTCGATCGCGTCGGCGGCCAGCCGGACGCCGGCTTTCAGGTCATCGGCGCGGCCGGCGACAATGAAGGCGGCCGCCGCATTGAGCAGGACGATGTCGCGGTAGGGGGTCTTTTCGCCGTCCAGCAGCGCCCGCAGCGCGGCGGCGTTATGCGCCGGATCGCCACCCTTGAGTTCGGCGAGCGCGGCCCGGGGCAGGCCGGCATCTTCCGGCGTCACCTCGAAGCTGCGCAGGTCGCCATTCTTGATTGAGGCGACGAAGCTGGGGCCGGTGGTCGAAAGTTCGTCGAGTTTGTCGTGGCCATGCACGACCCAGGCCGAGACGGCACGATTGGCCTGCAGGGCGGCAGCGACCGGCTCGACCCAGCGCTTGTCATAGACGCCGAGGACGTAGTGGCGCACGCCGGCCGGGTTGGATTGCGGCCCGAGCAGGTTGAACAGGGTGCGGGTACCCATTTCGACGCGGGTGGGGCCGACATGCTTCATGGCCGGGTGGTGTGCCGGTGCGAACATGAAGCCGATGCCGGCCTCGCGAATGCACCTGGCAATGCTGTCGGGCGGCAGGTCGAGCTTGATGCCCAGGGCCTGCAGCACGTCCGATGCCCCGGATTTGGACGACAGCGCGCGGTTGCCATGCTTGGCGACCGGAACGCCGGCCGAGGCCACCACGAGCGCCGCAGCCGTGGAGATATTGAGGGTTTCGGCGCCATCGCCGCCGGTGCCCACGATATCGATGGCACCCTCGGGCGCCTCCACCTGGACCATGCGCTCGCGCAGGATCGAGACGGCAGCGGCGATTTCGCCGACGGTCTCGCCCTTGACCCGCATGCCCATGAGGAAGGCACCGATCTGGCTGGGCGTGGCCTCGCCGGACATGATGGTGCCCATGACGCCGCGCATTTCCTCGCCGGTCAGGTCATTGCGACCGGCAATCTTGTTGAGGGCTGACTTGAGGTCCATCAGGCGGCTCGCTTCAGGTTGAAGTCGCGGGCGAGATTGAGAAAGTTCTGCAGCAGCGCGTGGCCGTTCTCTGACGCAATGCTCTCGGGGTGAAACTGCACGCCATGCACCGGCATGGTCTTGTGCTGCACGCCCATGATCAGGCCGTCATCGGTCGACGCGGTGACTTCCAGTACGTCAGGCAGGGTTTCCGGCTTGACGATCAGCGAGTGGTAGCGCGTCGCCTCAAAGCCGGCATTGAGGCCGCGGAACAGGCCCTTGCCGGTGTGGTTGATGCGGCTGGTCTTGCCATGCATCAGTTCGGGGGCCCGGACGACGTCGCCGCCCATGGCCTGGCCGATGGCCTGGTGGCCGAGGCAGACGCCGAGCAACGGGATGGTCGGGCCGAACCGCTCGATGACCGAGAGGCAGATGCCGGCTTCGTTGGGGGTACAGGGGCCGGGGGACAGCACAATGGCGTCGGGTGCCATGCGCTCGATCTCGTCGAGCGTGATCTTGTCGTTGCGGACCACGGTCGGGTCGGCGCCCAGTTCCCCGAGGAAGTGGACGAGGTTGTAGGTGAAGCTGTCGTAGTTATCGATGACGAGGAGTTTCATGTCAGAGGTCTCAGAGTGCGGGATGCGCTGTTGCGAGGGCACGGGTGCCCGGCGAACGGCGCCATCGGCCCGTACGCGCATCCATCACGACATGAAACGACTTCAGGTTCACTGGCCCACCCTGGCTTCACCGGCATAACGTAGCGCTTCCTCGGCGGCGCTGAAAAGGGCGCGGGCCTTGTTTTCGCATTCGAGCTGCTCCAGCTCGGGCTTGCTGTCGGCGACGATGCCGGCGCCCGACTGCACGTAGATGCGGCCATCCGAGATGATGGCCGTGCGCAGGATGATGCAGGTATCCATGGTGCCGTCGGCGCCGAAATAGCCGACGCAGCCGCCATAGATGCCGCGCTTGGCCTTTTCCAGTTCCTCGATGATCTCCATCGCCCGCACTTTCGGCGCACCCGAGACGGTGCCGGCCGGGAACCCGGCGCTCAGGGCATCGACGAAGTCATATTTCGGGTCGAGCTCGCCGATCACGTTGGAGACGATATGCATGACGTGGGAATAGTATTCGAGGAAGAACTTGTCGGTGACTTTCACCGAACCGATCTTCGCCACGCGGCCGACATCATTGCGGCCCAGGTCGAGCAGCATCAGGTGCTCGGCCAGTTCCTTGGGATCGCTGAGCAGTTCGTCGGCCAGTTCCTTGTCGCGTGTCGGCGTCGAGCCGCGCTTGCGCGTGCCGGCGATTGGCCGGATGGTGACCTTGCCCTTTTCGACCTTGACCAGGATTTCCGGGCTGGACCCGGCGACCGAGAAGTCGCCGAAATCGAGGAAATACATGTAGGGCGACGGGTTGGTGCGGCGCAGGGCGCGGTAGAGCGCGGTCGGCGGCAGGCTGAACTCGGCCTCGAAGCGCTGGCTCAGCACGACCTGGAAGATATCGCCGGCCTTGATGTACTCCTGGGCCGCCGCCACCATGGCCATGTACTCGGCCTTGCTGGTGTTGCTCTTGACCTCGATCTTCTCGAAATCGGGCAGATCACCGGCATAGGGCAGGGTGCGCCCGAGCCGGGCGGTGGCGTCGTCAATGCGCGACTGCGCGGCCTCCCAGGCCTGGCGGGCGGTGACGCCGGCGCGCACATAGACAGGAGCGGTCAGGTAGAGCTCATCCTTGAGCGTGTCGAACACCGCAAGGACCGTGGGGCGCATCAGCACGGCATCCGGGAAGCCGAGGCCGTCGGCGCCGTTGTCGGGCAGCACTTCCATCTGCCGCACCATCTCGTAGCCGAGATAGCCGTAGATGCCGGCGGCGGTGGAGGGGAGGCCCTCGGGCACGTCGGCCTGGCTTTCGGCAACCAGCGCGCGCAGCACCTCGAGCGGCGGCTCGCTGACCGGCGTGAAGTCGTCGGGCGCGAGGCCGGCATTGCGATTGATGCTGGCCTTGCCGTTCTCGACCTTGAGGATGATGTCGGGCAGCAGGCCGATCATCGAGTAGCGGCCGCGGATGGCGCCATCCTGCACGCTCTCGAGGAGGAAGGTGTTCTGCCGCCCCTCGGCCAGCTTCATATAGGTGCCGATCGGCGTTTCCAGATCGGCGACGATCCGCCGGAAGACGATCTGGGCGCGCCCGGCCTCGTAGCTTTCGGCAAAGCGGCTAAAGGAATCGTCCGGCATCGCGGCCTCAGTTCTCTGTCGAATCGAGGGCCAGCAGCTGGCTCAGCGCTTTCTGGTTGATCTGCATGCCCATGGATTCGCGCAGGCCGCCCATGAAATCGCTGTAGAGCGTGTTCTGGCGGGTCTCGGCGATATAGCCGCCGGCATCCTGGGTGGCGGTATCCTCGCTGGTGACAATATCGACCACCTGGAAGACGACGTGATCGCCTTCGGCGTTGACCGCCGTGCCGACATAGCCCTCGCCGCCGCCAAAGGTGGCCTGGGCCACTGTCTGGTCGAGGGGTGCCGCCTCGCCGGAGCGGCTGAGCGGCTGGCTGAGAACGGGGAACTGATTGAGCCCGGCCGCCACGTCTCCAAAGGGGGTGCCGGCCTTGAGGTCGGCCATGGCCTTGTCGACCTGGGCCTGCACGGCCTCCTCGGTCTTCTGCTCGGTCCAGGCGGCGGTGACGGCGTCGCGGACTTCATCCAGCGTCTGGTCGCGGGCCGGCTCGACAGACTTCAGATCGAACCACACATTGTTGTTGGCCGAAATGACGACCGTGGGCGACAGCTTGTCGGTCTCGGCAGCAAAGATAGCCGTCGAAATCTTGCCGTAGCTTTCGGCCGGAATGGAGGGCACGGCACTCAGTTCGCTGGCGCCGTCGGTGACGGCCACCTGGGTCAGCGGCAGGTTGAAGCGCGAAGCGATCTGGTCGAGCGGCTGGAAGGCGGCACGCAGTTCCTCGATCTGGTCGAGGATGTCGGTGTACTCGTCGCGGGCCTCCTTGGCAGCAAGGCTGGCGCGGATGTCGTCGCTGACCTCTTCGAGCGGGATCTGGCCGCCGGCATCGATGGCGGTCACGGTGATGGCCCGCTGGCCGCCAATGCCCGGGACGATGGCGAAATCGCCGATCTCGAGATCAAAGGCGGCAGCGGCGAGATCGGCATCGGTGATCTCGGTCTTGGCGAGGGTGCCGACATCGGTCGGTGTCAGGCCGGCCTCGGCGACCAGGGTCGCAAAGCTCTTGCCCGAGGCCTTGCCGCTCTCGAACCAGCTCTGCTGGTTGGCGGTGGCCAGCGGCACCTGCTGGATGGTGCGCTTCTCGATCTTGACCCGCTGCTCCTTGGTGCGCTCGTATTCGGCGGCAACGTCGGCATCGGAGATCTGCTTGGTCGCCGACAGCGTCTCGATGCTCAGGTCGAGCACGTCGACGGTGCGCGTTTCCTTTGTGCGGTAGCTGGTCTGGTTGTCCTTGAGATAGGCGGCCAGTTCGTCCTCGGTCGGGGCAGCCACATCGACCATCAGGTTGCCGGCACCCAGGGTGAAATAGTCGACGGTGCGCTTGTCGGCGCCATAGCGGTTGACCAGCTCGATGGCCGCCTGCGGAACGGGGCTGCCGAGGAACAGGCCCTGCGCCACCTGCTGGCGACGCGCGGCGTCGCGCTGCAGGTTGAGATACTCTTCCTCGGTATAGCCATTGGCCTGCAGCACGCGGGAGAAGCTGGAGGGATCGAACTTGCCCAGAATGTCACTGAAGCTGGGGTCTTCGCGCAGCATCTTGGAGAGACGCGCGTCAGAGACGCCAATGCCCATGTTCTCGCCCATCTGGTTGAGCGCCGCTTCGGCGCCCAGCTGGGTCAGGACCTGCGACGGAACGCCGAGGGCGAGGGCTTCCTCATTGGTCGGCAGGCGGCCAAACTGCTGGCCATAGAGGTTCAGGCGATTGTTGTATTCGCGCTGGAAGGACCGGACGGAGATATCCTGATCGCCGACGGTGGCGACGTTGTTGCTGCCCAGATCGAGCAGGACATTGGAAATACCGAACCCGGCGAGGCCGACGATCAAGAAGGCACCAAGGATCTTGCCGACCCAGGTCCTGGCAAGGGAACGCAAACCGTCGAGCATATTTTCTCGCTTCCGAATACGAATTGCCCAGCAGCTGCCGGGGTTTCAAGGCGGCGGATACTAGACAGGGAGTTTGACCTGCTGCAAGGCAATAAGGAGCCTGCAGACGATTGCCTGCCCGGTTATGGCAAACAGGGCGCGCGCGCAAGGGCTTGGCGCGGAACCGGCAATCGGTCACAGGTGCCGGATACAGGTTTGGAACGTGGCGACTGGAGAGGTTTGACGTGGCCAACAGCTTGACTCCGCTGATTGCGGGAAACTGGAAAATGAACGGGCTGGGCGCGGCTCTCGGCGAGATCGACCGGCTGGCAAGCCTGATCACGGGCAGCGGTCGCCCGGCGTGCACCATTGCCATCTGCCCGCCGGCAACGCTGCTTGCTGCGGTGAGCGCGCGCGGCAAGGCGGCCGGTATTGTTACCGGCGGACAGGATTGCCATCCCAAGCCCGGCGGAGCGCATACGGGCGATATCAGCGCCGCCATGCTGGCCGATTCCGGCGCCAGCTATGTCATTGTCGGCCACTCTGAACGGCGCACGGATCACGGAGAAGACGATGCGCTGGTGCGGGCCAAGGCCCTGGCAGCTCTCGCTGCAGGCCTGACACCGATTATCTGCGTCGGCGAAACGCGTGCCGAACGCGAGGCGGGGCGGGCCGTGGAGGTGGTCTCAGGGCAGATCGCCGGCTCGGTACCGGACGAGGCCGCATCGCAGGCCGTCGTGGTCGCCTATGAGCCGGTATGGGCCATCGGCACCGGGCTGACACCGACGATCGAGGACGTGCGGGCGATGCATCAGAGCATCCGCGACCAGCTGGTTGAGCGCTTCGGCGCGGCCGGTTCGGGCATTCACATCCTCTATGGCGGGTCGATGAAGCCGGGGAACGCCCGCGAGCTTCTGGCGGTGGACAATGTCGATGGCGGGCTGGTTGGTGGCGCCAGCCTCTTGGCAAACGACTTTCATGCCATTATCTCCGCGGTCTAGATGGACGCCGCAGCGGCCGGGCAAAAAACCCGGGCGCGCGGCTGGCATTTGTCGGCAGGCGCGTGTAGAACGCGCGCCAAATCGAACTGGAAACTGAGACACGCATGGCCAACGTTCTGATTGTTGCCTATCTGCTGATCGTTCTGGCGCTCATCGGGGTGATCCTGCTGCAGCGTTCGGAAGGCGGTGGACTGGGCATGGGCTCGAGCTCGAACGGCCTGATGAGCGTTCGTGGTTCGGCCAACCTGCTGACCCGGACGACGGCGATCCTGGCGGCCCTGTTCTTCGCTACGGCGATCGGGCTGACGGTTCTTTCCGAGATCGACAACCGCGCCAGCGGCATTCTTGCCGGCGCCGCGGACAGTGCCGACAGCTCCATCGACGCCCCGACGACGGTGCTCGATGCGCTCAACGCCCTGAACGGCACCGATAAGTCGCTGACCGTACCGGCGGCTCCCGCCACCACCGAGACGGCGCCTGCCGTCGGTGCGGCGGACCCGGCCCTGGCGGTTCCTGCGGAAACGGCTCCGGCCGAAACCGACGCTCCTGCGGCCCCGGCGGCCACAGACACGACAACGCCAGCAGCGCCGACCAACTAAGGCGCCGCAGCAGATCAACCGGGAAGGGGATGGCAACATCCCCTTCTTCTTTTTGTGGGGGCTTAGCCGGACATGACCGGCGCGGCCCTTCCGAATCAGTTCTATGACCCCATAAGGTGAAGGCCCATGGCTCGGTACGTTTTCATCACCGGTGGCGTGGTTTCCTCATTGGGCAAAGGGCTCGCCTCCGCCGCACTCGGTGCGGTTCTGCAGGCGCGTGGCTACAAGGTCCGCCTGCGGAAACTCGACCCCTATCTCAATGTCGATCCCGGCACGATGTCGCCGACCCAGCACGGCGAGGTGTTTGTCACCGACGACGGGGCCGAGACTGATCTCGACCTGGGGCACTACGAGCGCTTCACTGGCCGCTCGGCCAACAAGCGTGACAACATCACCACCGGCCGGATCTATTCCGACATCCTCGCCAAGGAGCGCCGCGGCGACTATCTGGGCGCCACCGTGCAGGTCATTCCGCACGTTACCGACGCGATCAAAGCCTTCGTCGTCGAGGGCAACGAGGATTTCGATTTCGTGCTGGTCGAGGTCGGCGGCACGGTCGGCGATATCGAAGGCCTGCCATTCTTCGAGGCGATCCGGCAGCTCGGCAACGATCTACCGCGCCACCATGCGGTCTATGTCCACCTGACGCTGATGCCCTATATCCCGAGCGCCGGCGAGCTCAAGACCAAGCCGACGCAGCATTCGGTGCGCGAGCTGCGCTCGATCGGCATTGTGCCCGACGTGCTGCTGGTGCGCGCCGACCGGCCGATCCCGGCGGGTGAGCGCAAGAAGCTGTCGCTGTTCTGCAATGTGCGCGAAAGCGCCGTGATCCAGGGCCTCGACGTCGGCTCGATCTACGACGTGCCGCTGGCCTATCACGAGGAAGGCCTCGACCGCGAAGTGCTGGCCGCTTTCGGCATCACCGATGCGCCGGCGCCGCAGATGGACTCGTGGCGCGATGTCTCGCAGCGCTATCACAACCCGGAAGGCGAGGTGAATATCGCCATCGTGGGCAAATATACCGGCCTCAAGGATGCCTACAAATCGCTGTCGGAGGCCCTGACGCATGGTGGCATCGCCAACCGCGTGAAGGTCAATGTGAGCTGGATCGACAGCGAGATCTTCGAGAACGAGGACCCGGCGCCCTACCTCGAGAACGTGCACGGCATCCTGGTGCCCGGCGGCTTTGGCGAACGCGGCTCGGCCGGCAAGATCCAGGCGGCGCGGTTCGCGCGGCTCAAGGATGTGCCCTATTTCGGCATCTGCTTCGGCATGCAGATGGCCTGCATCGAGGCGGCGCGGAACACGGCCGGCATCAAGGCCGCCAATTCCACCGAGTTCGGGCCGACCAAGGAACCGGTCGTCGGCCTGATGACGGAGTGGACCAAGGGTAACGAACAGGTGACGCGTTCGTCCGAGACCGATCTCGGCGGCACGATGCGGCTGGGCGCCTATCCGGCCCAGCTGGCCAAGGGATCGCGGGTCGCCGACATCTACGGATCGACCCGTATTTCGGAGCGCCATCGCCACCGTTTCGAAGTGAACATGAACTACCGCAAGGTGCTCGAGGCCAATGGCCTGCTGTTCTCGGGCACGTCGCCCGACGGCAAGCTGCCCGAAATCGTCGAGCGCACCGACCATCCTTGGTTCATCGGCGTGCAGTTCCACCCCGAGCTCAAGTCCAAGCCGTTCGAGCCGCATCCGCTGTTCGCCAGCTTCGTTGCCGCGGCAATGGAGCAGAGCCGGCTGGTCTGATGGAGATCCGCACGGCGCGGCTGCTGTTGCGCCGGGCTCGGTCCGACGACCTAGCCGCGATGCATGCCGTCATGTCGTCCCCGGCGGCCATGCGCTACTGGTCGACGCTGCCGCACGCGTCGCTCGAGGTCACCGCGGCATGGTTTCCCAAGTCGCTGATGGATTTCGACAATCCCGATCAGGATGAATTCGTCATTGTGCACGATGGCCGGGTGATCGGCTATGTCGGCATCTGGAAATCGCCGGAGTTCGGCTTCATCCTGCATCCCGATGCCTGGGGGCAGGGATTTGCGACCGAGGCGGCCGGGGCATTTGTCACGCACGCTTTTTCGGCGCACGACATCGCGGCACTTACCGCCGACGTCGATCCCCGGAATGCAGGGTCGCTGGCCGTGCTCGGCAAACTGGGGTTTCGGAAATCCGGCGAGGCAAAGAACACCTTCCTGCTGGGTGACGAATGGTGTGACAGTATCTATCTGAGGCTGGAGCGACCCGCCTGAGTTCCTGGCTGCTGGAGGTGGCTCACCTTCGCCGTAGCTCGCGGACGAGTGTTTTAGTTGTTCCGAGGTGCCCAGGCGGGGGTGTCGTCAACTCGGCGATAGCCCTTTTCGCCAGCTCCGCCGCCGAACCAATGGATTGGCTGGTCAAACGGACGGACGAGGAAGCTTACGCCCATTTGCCTTGCGCCTTTGCTGCGGACCTCCGTTCTCCAATCAACAATGGTACCCTGTCGGTGGGAAGCAGCAGCTTTGGTCTTGTGCAGCGCAACGTAGCCTCGTAGCTCAATGGCAGTATCACAATGCTCCTCACTCACGGCCCAGACACCAGACCAGAAATTTCCATCTTCTAGCAATTCAACCTCGTAGTCGTCAGGGCAAACGAAGTGAAAGCCGATCACCGGGCTCTCCGAACGGCCTTGTGACCGCTTTGCTCTCCTCGATGCCTGCAACTCGGCGATCTGATGGGCTAAGGCTGATTCACCCTTGTCGGCTGCATTTCTTCGTACTTGTTCGAGTTTTGAGGGCTCTAGCGCGCTCAGTCTTTCTATCGTCCAATTAATAGCCATGGATTGGAGTTCCCCCAATGCGGTTCGATGGATAAGTCTAGTCTCAAATTCTGAAACACGAGACCCTATAGGACCATGGCTGACATCGTCTCCCTCTCCAAAGCCCGCAAGGCCAGGGCGCGTGCCGACAAGGAAAGCACGGCCGAGGCCAATCGGCAGAAGTTCGGACAGACCAAGGCCGAAAAGCAGAAGGCCGCCGCCGAGAAGGCGCTGTCCGACAAGGTCATCGATGCGCACAAGCGCGACAGCTAATATTCAAGAGTGATTTCATGAGCAGCTTCTTTGATTTCTCCGCCCGTCGCCTCGACGGGTCTGAGCAGCCCCTCGATGCCTATCGCGGCAAGGTCATCCTGCCGGTCAATACGGCCAGCAAATGCGGCTTTACGCGCCAGTATGACGGGCTGGAAAAGCTCTGGCAGGACTACAAGGATCGCGGCCTCGTGGTGCTGGGTTTCCCCTGCAACCAGTTCGGTGAGCAGGAACCGGGCAGCGCCGCCGAGATTGCCACCTTCTGCACCACCAATTTCTCCGTGACCTTCCCGATGTTCGACAAGATCGAGGTCAACGGCAAGTCAGCGCATCCGGCTTGGGCCTATCTGAAGGCAGAAGCGCCGGGTTTCCCGTGGTTTCGTGATATCGCCTGGAATTTCACCAAGTTCCTGGTCAACCGGAACGGCAAGGTCACCGGCCGCTACGCCTCCAATGTCGAGCCCGAAGCTCTGGTGCCGCATATCGAGAAACTGCTGTAGCAGGCGGGGCCCGCCCAATGAGTGATCATCTCAGGTTGGCTGGGCTTTCCTCTGCGGTGCAGCGCGCCGCCTTGCTCGACCTCGTGGCAGGCTCGCCTTTCCTGATGGACGCGCTGACACGCGCCCGCAGTCTGGCTTTGCCTGATTGCTGGCTGGTTGCGGGCGCGATCTACAATCTCGTCTGGAACCGGCTGACGGGACGGCCTGGGCTTTCCGGCATCAAGGACGCGGATCTCTTCTATTTCGATGCCAGCGACGTCAGCTACGAGGCCGAGGATCGGGTGATCCAGATGGCGCGGCCAGTGTTCTCCGGCCTGCCGGTGCCTGTCGAAATCCGCAATCAGGCGCGTGTGCACCTCTGGTTTGCTGCGCATTTCGGTACGGACTATCCACCTTTGCGGAGCAGCACCGAGGGTGTCGATCGCTTTTCGACGCGGGCGCATGCGGTCGCCCTGCGGCTCGAGCCGGACGACACGATATCGGTCTACGCGCCGTTCGGACTCGATGATCTGTTTTCGTTCCGGCTGGTTCCCAACCGGGCCATTGACAATGAGGCGACGCACCGGAGCAAAGCTGCCAAAGCCCTCTCGCTATGGCCCGAACTGACGTTTCTGCCCTGGTGACTTGTCCCTATGGCGCATTTGCCGGCCCCGGGGTTTGCCGCTAACAAGTGGCAACGCAAACGGAGGGGAATGCCATGTCGCGCGTAGTGGTTATCGGTGGCAGCGGTCATGTCGGCACCTATCTGGTGCCGCGGCTGGTCGAGGCCGGGCACGAGGTGGTCAATGTCAGCCGCGGGCAGCGGCGCGCCTATTCGCCCAATGCGGCCTGGGACCGGGTGACGACGGTGACCATTGATCGCGACGCGGCGGAGAAAGCGGGTACCTTCGGCGCCGATATTGCGGCGCTCGAGGGCGACGTCGTCATCGACATGATCTGCTTCACGCTGCCGAGCGCGCAGCATCTGGTCGAGGCGTTGCGGGGCAGGGTGCAGCACTTCCTGCATTGCGGCACCATCTGGGTCTATGGCCACAACACAGTTGTACCGGCCACGGAAGACCAGCCGCTCAACGGTTTTGGCGACTATGGGCGGCAGAAGGCCGAGATCGAGACCTATCTGCTCGACCAGGCACGTCGGACCGGTTTCCCCGCCACGGTGTTCCGGCCGGGACATATTGTCGGCCCGGGCTGGGACCCGCTGAACCCCGCCGGCCACTTCAATTCGGCCGTGTTTTCGCAGATTGCGCGCGGCGAGGAACTGGCGCTGCCCAATTTCGGACTGGAAACCGTCCACCACGTGCATGCCGACGATGTCGCGCAGATCGTCACCGGGTCGATCACGCATCGCAGCGCGGCAGTGGGTGAGGCCTTCAATGCCGTGTCCCCGGGTGCGGTGAACCTGCGCGGCTATGCCGAGGCCATGTTCCGTTGGTTCGGCCACGAGCCCCTGATCAAATACCTGCCGTTCGATGCGTGGAAAGCGCTGCAGGCGCCCGCTGATGCCGATGCGACCCGGGAGCACATTGCGCGCAGCCCCTGCCATTCGATCGACAAGGCGCGGCGGCTGATCGGCTACACGCCGCGCTATACCTCGCTCGCCGGTGTGCAGGAAGCGGTGGGCTGGCTGGTGGCCAACGGCCGGATCTAGGTTGAAGGGCCACAGGTCGCAACAGCCCTCATCCTGAGCCCGTCGAAGGACGAGGGCGTGGCACCGCTCGCCAGGTGTCCCGACTTCGTGGTTCGACAGGCTCACCATGAGGTCTTCTGGAACGCTGTTCCTGGAAATGCTGCGGGTCGGCCAAATCTCCGTCGCAGCCAGTTGGCAGGTCGCCTCCAACCCCGTAAGCAGGGGCCGTTCTGACGGGGGTGTGACATGGCGAGTGCTGTAGGGTCCGGGCCGATCCATATCGCGCTGACCTTTGACGACAAATACTGGGCTCCGGCCTACACCACCATGCGTTCGATCTGCATGGTGAGCCGGCGCGCCGGGGACATCGTCTTTCACTGCATGCATGTGGGGCTGAGCGATCGCCACAAGGCCGATCTGGCCGCCGTGACCGCCGAGTTCGGCGCCACGCTGGTCTATTATGACCTCGATGCGCTCGGCATCCTCAAGGACCGGATTTCCGGGTTGCCGCGCGTGGGCATGCACATCAACACGCCCATCGTCTATGCGCGGCTCTTTCTCACCGACATCGTTCCAAAAAACGTCGAGCGGCTGATCTTCATCGATTCCGACATGATGGTGCGGGCCGATCTTGCCGAACTCTACGATCTCGACCTGGGCGACTTCCCGTTTGCCGCTGCCTCGGACCCCTATCGCACGGGTTTCCAGACCGGGCGGGACCTCAAACCCAAGCGCTACTATTCGACCACCGACCTCTTCTTCAATGCCGGGCTGCTGGTGATCGACACGGGCAGGATGGCAGCTGTCGATTGCATCGCCAGGATCACCGAGATGCTGACGCCCGAGGAGGTCGCCGGGCTCTACTATGACCAGGACATCCTCAACATCGTCTTCCGCAACAACTGGTACGTCCTCGACAAGCTCTGGAACCTGCAGAACCCGCTGCCGGCCCACGAAGTGCTCGATCCCTATGTCGTGCACTATACCGGCATCCACAAACCCTGGCTGCTGTTCAAGAAGCCGGCGTTCAAGCGCATGTACCGCCACATGATGACCAATGCCTATTACTACCGCTATCTGCGCGAGCGGCTGGCGCGGCGGTTCGGACTGGGGTTTCTGGTGAAATAGGTGGGCGCCGGCCATCTGCAGGCGGCGATTGCAAACCGGATGTTAAGCGATCGTCAGCCATGCTGGCGGGACCTGCAATGTGAGTTGTCCGCGTGTCCACCCGCCTCAAACGTCCGGCCTTCTGGCGCCATCTGGCACTGACCCTGGCGCTCGTCGCCTTCCAGGGCTATCTCGCCTACAACGCGGTGTCGGGACAGTTCGGGGTCGAGAGCCAGAAAGTCATGCTGGGCGAGATCGATGAGCTCAAGGCGCGCTCCGGGGCGCTGGCGGCGGAAATCGAGGCAACGCGACATCGGGTACGGCTCTTCAACTCGGATCGGCTCGATCCGGACATCCTCACCGAACGGGCGCGGGCGCTGCTGTCGATGAGCCAGCCCGACGACATCATCGTCATGGTGGAAGCCAAAACAGGTAAACCCATTTCCGGTTCATATGACGAATTAGCTGCATCTAAGTTAAGCGACGAAATCGAAGTCGGAATAGACTGATAGCGGCGTTTCCTCACTAAAGAGAACGTTTGGCTCCGCGCTTGCCTTGCGTTAAACTCATTCTCGCGGCCTAATGGCCCGTGTTGCATAGCGGCATCGTCATCCACTTTCCTGGAGAACTCGCCCATGGCGCGTAAAGCGGCAGCCAAACCGGCCTCGATCCCGGCCAAATCCAACATTCCCCAGTTCAGCAAGGACGAAGAGCTGAAGGCCTATCGGGACATGCTGCTGATCCGGCGGTTCGAGGAAAAGGCCGGCCAGATGTATGGCATGGGCCTGATCGGCGGCTTCTGCCATCTCTATATCGGCCAGGAAGCCGTGGTGACCGGCATCAACATGGCCAGCAAGGAAGGCGACGCCTCGATTACCGGCTACCGGGATCACGGGCATATGCTGGTGATCGGCATGGATCCCAAGGGCGTGATGGCTGAGCTCACCGGACGCCAGGGCGGCCTGTCCAAGGGCAAGGGCGGCTCGATGCATATGTTCTCCAACGAGCACCGCTTTTATGGCGGCAACGGCATTGTCGGGGCGCAGGTGTCGCTGGGTACGGGACTGGCCTTTGCCGCCAAGTACCGGGGCGAGAAAACCGTGTCGCTGACCTATTTCGGTGACGGTGCGGCCAACCAGGGCCAGGTCTACGAGAGCTTCAACATGGCTAAGCTCTGGAACCTGCCGGTCGTCTACATCATCGAAAACAACCGTTATGCCATGGGCACGTCGGTCGAGCGCGCTTCGGCGCAGCACGACTTTTCCAAGCGCGGCCTCGGTTTCGGCATCGAAGGCGAACAGGTCGACGGCATGGACGTGCGGCTGGTTCGCGAGGCTGCGGCCCGGGCCATTGAACACGCCCGTTCGGGCAAGGGTCCCTATATCCTCGAAATGATGACCTATCGCTATCGTGGTCACTCGATGTCCGATCCGGCCAAGTACCGGTCCAAGGACGAAGTGACGACCATGCGGGCCGAGCGTGACCCGATCGAGCAGGTCAAGCAGCGCATCATCGAGCGCAAGTTCGGCACCGAGGAGAGCCTCAAGGCGATCGAGACCGAAATCCGCGCCGTGGTGACTGCCGCAGCCGATTTTGCGACATCCGATTCAGAGCCGGATGCATCCGAGCTCTGGACCGATATCTACGCGGCCTGACGCGGGCAGCATGGCTATCCTCGTGGCAGTGCTGGCACTGGTCGCAGTCGGAGCCTGGGTGACGGCGTTGTTCGCCGCCATCGGACTGTGGCGCGCCATGCCCGCGGGGCACCGGTTGAAGGGGTTCTTCGACCTGGGCTGGCTGCAGTTCGAACTCGATCCGCGAAATCGCGGGTCCGGAAGCCGACCGTTATACCAAGCGCTATGTGTGGGCGCTTGTTGTGTTCTTTGTCACTTTTGCCGCACTGTTCGCGGTGATGGTGGCGATCTTCGTGACCGGCCAGGGTGGAGGCATTCCGTGACCTCGCCTGCAGCCAATCGAGATATTTCCCTCAAGCTCCCGACCGAGAGCCAGGAGACCTAGATGCCCAATATTCTGATGCCTGCCCTCAGTCCGACGATGGAAGAGGGCAAACTCTCCAAGTGGCTGGTGAAGCAGGGTGACACCGTCAATCCCGGTGACGTGCTGGCCGAGATCGAGACCGACAAGGCGACGATGGAAGTCGAGAGCGTCAACTCGGGCAAGGTCACCGAGATCCTGGTTGCCGAGGGCACCGAGGGCGTGAAGGTGAACACGCCGATCGCCGTGGTGCTGGCCGAGGGCGAGGAAGCGCCGGCGAGTACGCCGGTCGAAAAGACCGCGCCGGAGCCGGCCGAGGCACCGGTTGTGGCGGCCGAGAAGGCTGCCGACGCTGCCCCGTCGGCCGCTGCCGTACCGGCCGCGCCGAAGTTCGAGGCGCAGGCCGATCCCGATCTGCCGGCCGATGTCGAGATGGTCGAGATGACCGTCCGCCAGGCCTTGAACGAAGCGATGGCCGAGGAACTGCGCCGCGACGATACGGTCTTCGTCATGGGCGAGGAAGTCGCCGAGTATCAGGGCGCCTACAAGATTACGCAGAACCTGCTGCAGGAATTCGGTCCGCAGCGCATCGTCGACACGCCGATCACCGAGCATGGCTTTGCCGGTATCGGTGTGGGCGCGGCCTTTGCCGGCCTGCGACCGATCGTCGAGTTCATGACCTGGAACTTTGCCATGCAGGCAATCGACCAGATCATCAACTCCGCCGCCAAGCAGCTCTACATGTCGGGCGGCCAGGTGACGGCGCCGATCGTCTTCCGTGGCCCCAACGGGGCGGCGGCGCGCGTCGGTGCGCAGCACAGCCAGGACTATTCGGCCTGGTATTCGCATGTGCCCGGCCTCTACGTCATCGCTCCCTATAGCGCGGCCGACGCCAAGGGCCTGCTGAAGGCCGCCATCCGGTCGAACAACCCGGTGGTGTTCCTCGAAAACGAAGTGCTCTACGGCTCGACCGGGCTGGTGCCCAAGGTCGACGATTTCGTGCTGCCGATCGGCAAGGCGCGGGTTGCCCGCGAGGGCAAGGATGTCACGCTGGTGTCGTTCTCGATGGGTATGCGCTACGCCACGCAGGCGACCGAGAAGCTGGTTGCGGCCGGCGTCGACGTGGAACTGATCGATCTGCGCACCTTGCGGCCGCTCGACAGCGCCACCGTCATCGAGTCGGTCAAAAAGACCGGCCGCCTGGTCACCGTGGAAGAGGGCTGGCCGCAGGGCGGCATCGGCGCCGAACTGGCCGCCCGGGTGATTGCCGAGGCATTCGACTATCTCGATGCCCCGCCGACCCGCGTCACCGGCAAGGATGTGCCGATGCCCTATGCGGCGAACCTTGAAAAGCTGGCCTTGCCGAACGTCGATGAAGTGGTCGCGGCGGTCAATGCCGTGACCTACAGGAGCTAGGCGCCATGTCGATCAACATCACCATGCCCGCGCTCTCGCCGACCATGGAAGAGGGCACGCTCGCCAAGTGGCACGTCAAGGAAGGCGACACCGTCTCCTCCGGTGACGTCATTGCCGAGATCGAGACCGACAAGGCGACGATGGAAGTCGAGGCCGTCGACGAGGGCAAGATCGGCAAGATCATGGTCGCCGAAGGCACCGAGAACGTGAAGGTCAACGCGGTGATCGCCGTGCTGCTGACCGAAGGCGAGTCGGCTGCCGACATCAAGACCGAGGCGCCGGCACCCAATGCCGAAGCCAGGAAGGACGAGCCGAAGAAGGACGAGCCGAAGGCCGAGGCGCCAAAGGCCGCCGAGGCACCGGCCGCCAAGGAAAGTGTCGCGACCGGCTCCGCCGTCGTCGCTGCGCCGAAATCTGACGCGCCTGCTGCTGGGTCTGGTGGGCGTGTCTTTGCCTCGCCGCTGGCCAAGCGGCTCGCCAAGGAAGCCGGCATCGAATTGTCGGCGATTTCCGGCTCCGGCCCGCGCGGTCGCGTGGTCAAGTCGGATGTCGAGGCGGTGAAGTCGGGCAAGGTGCCGCTCAAAGCCGCGCCGGCGGCTGCCGGGGCAGGGGCCGCGGCTCCTGCTGGCGGCATGAGCAAGGCGCAGGTGATCGCGCTCTATCCCGAAGGCAGCTACGATCTCGTGCCGAACGACGGCATGCGCAAGGTGGTGGCGGCCCGCCTCACCGAGAGCAAGCAGACCGTTCCGCACTTCTACCTGACGCTCGACTGCAATATCGGAGCGCTGCTCGAGGCGCGCGAAAAGATCAATTCCGCCGCTCCGCTCAAGGACGGCAAGCCGGTCTACAAGCTGTCGGTCAATGATTTCGTGATGAAGGCCTGGGCTGCGGCGCTGATGAAGGTGCCGACGGCCAATGCCACCTGGGCAGGTGACTCGATCCTCTACCACAAGCATGCCGACGTGGCGGTTGCCGTGGCGGTGCCGGGCGGGCTCTTCACGCCTGTCGTCAAGGCCTGCGATACCAAGTCGCTGCGGCAGATTTCCGAAGAGGTCAAGGACCTGGCCGGCCGCGCCCGCTCCAAGAAGCTGACGCCGGCTGAATACCAGGGCGGCTCGTCTTCGGTGTCCAACCTCGGCATGTTCGGCATTCGCGAATTTGCTGCCGTCATCAACCCGCCGCATGGCACCATCCTCGCCGTCGGCGTGGGTGAGGAGCGCGTCTATGCCGAGAAGGGGCAGGTCAAGACCGGTCACTTCATGACGGTGACGCTGTCGTGCGATCACCGTGCGGTGGACGGTGCGCTCGGCGCTGAACTGCTGGCGGCCTTCAAGGGGTTGATCGAGACCCCGGTCATGATGCTGGCATGAAGACCGTCCTCGCCTTCGGCGACAGCCTGACCTTCGGCGCCAATGCCGAAACGGGCATCCGCCATGCCTTCGAGGATCGCTGGCCGTCCGTGCTCGAACAGGGTCTGGGCGGCGCGGTTCGGGTGATCCCCGAAGGACTGGGTGGCCGGACCACGGTGTTCGACGATTTTTCGTCCGTGGCCGACCGCAATGGCGCCCGCGTGCTGCCGACGCTGCTCGACACGCACAAGCCGCTCGATCTGGTGGTGATCTTTCTGGGCACCAACGATCTCAAGGTCTATCTCAACGGCACCGCCTTCGGCGCGGCCATGGGCGTGAAGCGGCTGGTCGAGATCGTGCGCCAGCATCCCTATGGCAGCTATGCGGTTCCGGGCGTCGTCATCGTGGCGCCGCCGCTGACCGTCGAAACGACGCATCAGGACCTGCATCCGATGTTCGCGCCGCGGGCCGACGAGGCAAAGCGCTTCGACGTCTACTACAGCCGCATCGCCAGCGAACTCGGCGCCGGCTATTTCAATGCGGCATCCGTTGCGGTGGCATCGCCCATCGATGGCGTCCACCTGGACGCCGCCAATACACGCGCGATCGGCGAGGGGCTCGTCCCGGTCGTCAGATCCCAGCTCGGTCTCTAGGGGAGTCCCAATGGCCAATTCCTACGATCTCATCGTCATCGGCGCAGGCCCCGGCGGCTATATCGCGGCCATTCGCGGCGCGCAGCTGGGCATGAAGGTGGCCATCGTCGAGCGCGAGCACATGGCCGGCATCTGCTCGAACTGGGGCTGCATCCCGACCAAGGCGCTGCTGCGCACGGCCGAGGTATATGGCCATATGGGCCACGCCAAGGATTACGGGCTGACCGCCGAGAAGTTCGGCTTTGACCTCGAGGCCATCGTCAAGCGTTCGCGCGGCATTGCGGCGCAGATGAACAATGGCGTGCAGTTCCTGATGAAGAAGAACAAGGTCGACATCATCTGGGGCGAGGCGGTGTTCACCAAGCCCAACGAGGTCGCGGTGGCGCCGACCAAGAAGCAGATCGTGCAGCCGCAGGGACCGATCCCCAAGAACGCGCTGGGCGAGGGCAGCTACACCGCCAAAAACATCATCGTGGCCACCGGCGCACGGCCGCGCGCCTTGCCGGGAATCGAGCCGGACGGCGACAAGATCTGGACCTATTTCGAGGCGATGAAGCCCGAAAAATTCCCCAAGTCGCTGGTCATCATGGGGTCCGGTGCCATCGGCATGGAGTTCGCCTCCTTCTATCGTTCGATGGGCGCCGAGGTGACCGTGATCGAATTGCTGCCGCAGGTTCTGCCGGTCGAGGATGGCGAGATTGCCGCCTTGGTGCGCAAGCGCTTCGAAAAGCGCGGCATCAAGATCCTGACGGACGCCAAGGTGGCCAAGGTCGACAAGACCAAGACCGGCGTGGTCGCCCATGTCGAGCTCAAGGATGGCTCCAAGCAGCAGATCGAGGGTGAGAAGCTGATCTCGGCGGTCGGCGTGCAGTGCAACAGCGAGAACCTCGGGCTCGAAAAGATCGGCGTCAAGGTCGACCGCGGTGCCATCGTCATCGATAATTACGGCCGCACCAATGTGGCGGGCGTCTGGGCCATCGGCGATGTCGCCGGACCGCCGATGCTGGCGCACAAGGCCGAGCATGAGGCGGTGATCACCGTTGAAACGATTGCCGGCCTCAAGGGCGTACACGGGCTGAACAAATTGCGGGTGCCGGGCTGCACCTATTGCGAGCCGCAGGTGGCCAGCGTCGGCCTGACCGAGACCAAGGCCAAGGAAGCCGGACGCGAGATCAAGGTCGGCCGTTTCCCCTTCGTGGGCAATGGCAAGGCCATCGCGCTGGGCGAGCCCGAGGGGCTGGTGAAGACGATCTTTGATGCCAAGACCGGCGAACTGCTGGGCGCGCACATGGTCGGCGCCGAGGTGACCGAACTGATCCAGGGCTTTGTCGTGGCCATGGGTCTGGAGACGACCGAGGAAGATCTGTTCCACACCATCTTCCCGCACCCCACGCTCAGTGAAACGATGAAGGAGAGCGCCCTCGACGCGTTCGGGCGCGCCCTCAATATCTGATGGACCATCCCGTCCCACCGGAGAGCCTGCCAATGCCTACCGATACGACGGCGCTGCTGATTTTCCTGGGGATCGGTCTGGTGGCCGGCTGGCTGGCGAGCCTCGTGCTCGGCGGCGGCGGCTTACTGCGCAATCTGGTGGTCGGGGTGATCGGCGCGTTCGTCGGCGGCTGGCTGCTGTCTGCCGCCAATATTGCGCTGCCGATCGGCAATGCCCTGCTGAGCCAGGTCATCACCGCCACCATCGGCGCCATCGTGGTCATCGTCATTGCCCGGGTCATCGCCCGATGAGCCGTGGTCTGGTCAGTCTTGCTGGCCTGCTGGTGCTGGTGGCGTCGCCGGCATGGGCCATCAGTCCGGCATCGACGTCGGTGACCTGCGCGGGTGCCGTGACCACGGGGCAGGGGACGCACCAGGTGGTGCGCGACCTCAAGCCGTCGGAACTGCCGGTGCTGGCCTATGCGAAGCAGCCGGCCGAGCGCGAATTCAAACAGCTGGCCGTCTTCCGGGATGTGCCGGTACGGCTCTATGTCTACCGGGTCAACGAGAACCTGCTGCGGCTGCGCATCTACGAGGATGGAGCTGCCGGCCAGGACCTGCTGGCGGATACGGACCTGCGCGGTGAGATGACGCAACTGAGCTATCGCGTGCTGGGTGGCGACGAAATGGTCACCGCCTACTGCTATTGACCTGACCGAATGTGGAGTTGAACTGCGGCGGCTCATCCGCCACGTCTTTTTAAACGTCGCGAAACACGGAAAGCCGTGATTTCGCATCCATTTGCCCGGTTCTGCGTTGCTTTGGCACAACGGACACCAAAGGAGAAGGCAAATGGAAGGTGTAGGCTGGATCATGGCAATCATCATCGGCGCGCTTGCCGGCTGGATTGCTGAAAAACTCATGAAGTCCAACCAGGGCCTCGTGATGAATATTATTCTCGGGATCGTCGGGGCCGTGCTCGGCAACTTCATCCTGATGCTGATCTTCGGTGCCACCATGGGCGGCATTATCGGTCAGCTGATTGTTGCGGTGATCGGCGCCTGCCTGCTGATTGCCATCGCCCGCGCCATTCGCGGACGTCGCGCTGCCTAGCAGTCTTTCCGGGCTGCGGGCTTGAAACCGCGGCCCGGCTCCCACCAGAGACGGGTCAGACGAGCAGATATGCGTCAGCGCGATATCTGCTCGGAGTCATTCTGGGGTATACTTGCCGCACATCGGCAGGTTGTGCCGAAAGCGATAGGACCCGTCACCTTGGTCACTCTCATCGATAGCCGCCCGCGCCATCCCGAAAAGGTCAATCGGCCGGAATCCGAAGTCTTGCGCAAGCCGGACTGGATCCGCGTCCGCGCGCCGGGCTCCGCCGTGTACCGCGAGACCCAGCAGATCGTGCGCGAGAACAATCTCGTCACCGTGTGCGAGGAGGCAGGCTGTCCCAATATCGGCGAATGCTGGTCGAAAAAGCACGCCACCATGATGATCATGGGCGAGATCTGTACGCGGGCCTGCGCCTTCTGCAACGTGCGCACCGGCCTGCCGACGGCGCTCGATCCCAATGAACCCGAGAACGTGGCCATTGCCGTCGAAAAGCTCGGCCTCGAGCATGTGGTCATCACCTCGGTCGACCGCGACGACCTGCCCGATGGCGGGGCGGAGCATTTCGCTCAGGTGATCCGCGCCATTCGCGCCCGTACCCCGAAGACCACGATCGAGATCCTGACGCCGGACTTCCTGCGCAAGGACGGGGCCCTGGAAACGGTGGTGGCGGCCAAACCGGACGTCTTCAATCACAATCTGGAAACGGTGCCGAGCAAGTACCTCAAGGTGCGGCCCGGCGCCCGCTATTTCCATTCCATCCGGCTGCTGCAGCGGGTCAAGGAACTCGACCCGACGATGTTCACCAAGTCCGGCATCATGGTTGGCCTCGGTGAAGAGCGGAACGAAGTGCTGCAGCTGATGGACGACCTGCGCTCGGCTGATGTCGATTTCCTCACCATCGGCCAGTACCTGGCGCCGACGCGCAAGCATCACCCGGTGATCCGTTTTGTCACCCCGGAGGAATTCAAGTCCTTCGCCTCCATCGCGACATCGAAGGGGTTCGGGCTGGTGTCGTCCAGTCCGCTGACCCGGTCGTCGCACCACGCCGGCGAAGACTTCGCCAAGCTCAGGGCCGCGCGCCTTGCCAAACATGCTTGAGTGCCATGCCTGACCAATTCTACGAGCGGCACACGCCGCATCTGCCGCAACGGATGTTCGACCTCGTCAACGACCTCGAATCCTATCCGCGCTTTGTTCCCAACTGCACGGCAATGGAGGTGAGGACCGACCCCGCCGATCCGGCCGTGCGCTATGCCAGGATGACCATCAAGTTCGGGCCGCTGACCCAGTCCTACACCAGCAAGGTCACCGCCGATCCGGTGGCGCTGACCATCAGTGCCAAGGCCGTGGACGGGCCGTTCGCCTATCTCGACAGCATCTGGCGCTTCGAGCCGGAGGGGTCGGGCGGCCGGGTGACCTTCGATATCGACTTCAAGTTCAACAACCCGCTGATCGCTGCCGTCGCCGAGCCGGCCTTCACGGCCAAGCAGGACGAGATCCTCGACGCCTTTGCGGACGAAGCCGACAGGCGGTTCGGCTAGGACGACGCCCCGAGGCAGTCGAGTACGAGATCGAGCGCTGCCTCGACCGTCATCTCCCGCACCTGCCGGCGGCCGATGTCGCCAAAGCGGCGTTCCAGCACGACCGTGCCGCCTGCCGTCGCACAGGCGAAGTGAACGAGGCCGACGGGCTTTTCAGCCGAGCCGCCGCCGGGTCCGGCGACGCCCGTGACGGCAATCGAGACTTCGACACTGGCGGTCTCGCGGGCGCCCTCGGCCATGGCCCGCGCCACCGATTCCGACACCGCGCCCCAGCGTTCGATCAGGTCTTCTTCGACGCCGATCATCTCGATCTTGGCGCGGTTGTCGTAGGTGACATAGCCCCCGAACACCGCCTCGGACGAGCCGGGAATGTCGGTCAGCGCACCGGCGATCAATCCGCCGGTGCAACTCTCGGCGGTGACGATCATCTCGCCCCGCGCCACGAGCGCCCGGTTCAGGCGGGCAGCCTTGTCGGTAATGCTGGCGGAAAACATCAGTCCTCCCTCGGGAGTTCGACCATGGCAGTGGCCATGGCCATCAGCCCTTCCTCGCGGCCGGCAAAGCCCATGCGCTCGCTGGTGGTTGCCTTGACGGCGACGCGTGAAATCGAAATTCCACAAACACTTGCGATGGTTTCTTTCATCGCTGCGACGTGCGGGCCAATGCGCGGCGCCTCGCAGACAATGTTGAGGTCAACGTTGACGATGCGACCGCCACGGGCGGTGATCAGGCCTGCGGCGTGCTCCAGGAAGATCGACGAGGCAGCGCCTTTCCACTGCGGATCGCTGGGCGGGAAATGCGTGCCGATGTCACCCTCGCCGATGGCCCCGTAGAGAGCGTCGGTCAGCGCATGCAGCGCTGCGTCGGCATCTGAATGGCCTTTGAGCTTCTTGCTGTGCGGAATCTTGATGCCGCCCAGCCAGACGCCGTCGCCCGGTTCGAACTGGTGGAAGTCGATCCCCATTCCCTGACGGAATTCCATGGCGTGTTCCCGTCCAATCATGCGTTCGGCGCGCCCGAAATCTTCGGGATGCGTCAGTTTGATGTTGCGTGTGCTGCCTGGCGTCAAGGCAACAGTGAGACCTGCCCACTCGGCAATTGCGGCGTCGTCGGTGAATGGGCGCGGGACCCGCGTGGCCCGCATATGGGCCGAGAAAATCTGCGGAAAGCGGAATCCCTGCGGGGTCTGGGCAGCAAACAGTGTGCGTCGGTCCTCGGTGGCGTCGACCGTCCTGCCGTCTTGAGAGCGCTTGATGGTGTCGGTCACCGGGGTGACGGGCAGGGCCGCGTCGTGGCTGCCCAGCCCTTCGATGACGCCCTCGATCAGCGGGAGGTCGACAAATGGTCGCGCCGCGTCCTGGATCAGCACCAGATCGGGGCGCAGCGGCGCGAGTGCTTTCAGACCTTCGAGCACCGAGGCCTGCCGTTCGGCACCGCCATCCACGGCGGGCAGCAATCGGGGGTCGGTGAGGGCGAGTGCCGCATAGCGCTCGGCGTGCTCCGGGTGGATCACGGGCAGCACCCAGGTGATACGGTCGCATGCCAGCAATGCGTTGATAGTACGCCCTAAAACCGGTTCGCCTGCGAGCAGGCGGTATTGTTTCGGCGTCGTCTCTCCGCTAGCGTTGGCACGTTCGCCGCGGCCGGCTGCCACGATGATGGCGGCGATGCTCTTGAGTCTGGTCACGGCAATCCCTGTCCGGGTGGTGACTTCCTCTAGCGGCGACAATCCGGCGGAGCAAGTCGTGAGGCCTCTATGCTCAGGCCGAAGGCACTGAGATGGTTGCGCTTCCGCAGATTTTGACTATTGTTGAGGCAATTGCTGAACATGAGCATTTCTGGGGCACTTAGTGGCTAATTTTGCCTGCGACTTGAGCATCGGCGGTCACATCCTGCCCAACCGTGCTTTTCTTGCGCCTATGGCCGGCATCACCGATGCGCCCACGCGTCGGATTGCCGAGCGTTTTGGCGCGGGTCTCGTGGTCTCCGAGATGATTGCCAGCAATGCCCTGGCGACCGGCCATCACGAGATGGTGCGCAAGCTCTCCAAGTCTGGAAGCCTGCCGCACATGGTGCAACTGGCGGGCTGCGAGGCCGAATGGCTGGTGCGCGGCGCCGAGATCGCCTGCGCTGCGGGTGCTGATATTATCGATATCAACATGGGCTGCCCGTCCAAGCGGGTGACCAACGGCTATGCCGGCTCGGCCCTGATGCGGGTGCCCGACGAGGCGCTCAAGCTGGTCGAGGCCGTGGTCGGCGCGACGCCGCTGCCGGTCACGGTCAAGATGCGACTGGGCTGGGACGATGACAGCCTGAACGCCGCCGACATTGCGCGTCGGGCGGTCGATGCGGGCGTGCAGATGATTACCGTACACGGCCGGACACGCCAGCAGTTCTACAAGGGCACGGCGCGCTGGGAACTGGTGGCTCCGGTGGTCGAGGCGGTTGATGTCCCGGTGGTGGTCAATGGCGACATTGTCGATCTCGCGGCTGCCCGCACGGCGCTGGACCAGTCGGGTGCGGCAGCGGTGATGATTGGCCGCGGGGCGCAGGGCCGGCCATGGCTGGTGGGGCAGGTGGGTGCGGCTCTCGCCGGTGCCCAGCCTCTCGAGGCCCCCACGGGCGAGGCGCTGCTGGATCTGGTGATCGAGCATTACGAGGCGATGCTGGTGGAATATGGAACGGCACTCGGAGTGCGGGTCGCCCGCAAGCACCTCGACTGGTATCTCGAGGCCAGCGGCTTGCCGGTCGACAAGGCCGGCCGCAAGGCCATTCTGGCCTCGGAACAGCCTGCCGAGGTGATCGACGGCATGGTGCAGCTGTTTGCGGGCTGGAGGCAGGCGGCATGAGCGACCAGAACCTGCCCATGATGCCACTCTCGGTGCTGCAGGCATTGCCGCAACCGATCATCGTCTGCTCCGACGATCGTACCATCACCTTCGTCAACTATGCGGCGGAAGCGTTTTTCGGCGCCTCGCTGAGCGTGCTCAGCCGGCAAAAGCTCGACGACCTGATAGCCTTCGGCTCGCCGATCGTCAGCCTCGTGGCGGCCGTCGCCGAACGGCGCGCGCCGATGACCGAATATCGAGTCCGCGTCGATTCCTCGCGTTTCGGCGATGCTGCCAACGAACGGATCGTGGACGCCTTCGCCAGCCCGATTTCCGAACTCGACGGGCGCATTGCCCTGCTGTTTCAGGAGCGCACCATGGCCGACAAGATCGACCGGCAACTGGTGAGCCGCGGTGCGGCCCGATCGGTGACAGGCCTCGCCTCGATGCTGGCGCACGAAATCAAGAACCCGCTTTCGGGCATCCGTGGCGCCGCGCAATTGCTCGAGCAGTCGGTAACGCCCGAAGAGATTCCGCTGGCCCGGCTGGTGCGCGAGGAAGTGGACCGCATCGTCGACCTGATCGACAAGGTGGAGGTGTTCGGCGACGACCGGCCGATCGAACGCGAGCCGATCAATATTCATGTCATCCTCGACCGGGTGAAGCTGCTGGCCAAGAACGGCGTGGCGCGCGGCATCAGCTTTTACGAGGAATACGATCCCTCGCTGCCGCCGGTTTATGGCAACCGGGACCAGCTGGTGCAGGTGTTCCTCAACCTGGTCAAGAATGCCGCCGAAGCGCTTGAGCGCACGCAGAAGCCGGAAATTCGCATCTCGACAGCGTTCCGCCCGGGCATCCGCATCTCGGTGCAGGGCGTCAGCCAGCGTATCTCGCTGCCGCTGGAAATCATTATCGAGGACAATGGCGCCGGCGTTCCGCCCGATCTGCTGCCGATCCTGTTTGATCCATTCGTCACCACCAAGACCAACGGCTCGGGCCTTGGCCTGGCGCTGGTGGCCAAGATCATCGGCGACCATGGCGGCGTCATCGACAGCGACAGCCGCCCCGGACGCACGCGCTTCCGCATTCTGCTGCCTGTGGCGAGCGGTGCGTTCGTGCAGGAAACCACCGAAGAGGCGCTGGTCAAATGAGCCATACCATTATGCTTGCGGATGATGATGCAGCCATCCGTATGGTGCTCAACCAGGCCCTGACGCGCGCCGGCTACGAGGTGCGACCGACCGGCAATCTTTCCACCATGTGGAACTGGGTGAGCCGCGGCGAGGGCGATCTGCTGATCACCGACGTGGCCATGCCGGACGGCAATGCGTTCGACATCATGCCCAAGATCAAGAAGCTGCGGCCCGATCTGCCGATCATCGTGATGAGCGCGCAGAACACCTTCATGACGGCGATCCGGGCCAATGAGGTCGGGGCCTACGAGTACCTGCCAAAACCCTTCGACATCACCGAAGTGCTGTCGGTGGTGGCCCGGGCCCTGGCCGATGCCAAGAAGCCGACGATGGCCGAGAAGAAGGCCGAAGAGCCAGGCGAGACCATGCCCTTGGTCGGCCGCTCGACGGCGATGCAGGACATCTATCGGGCCCTGGCCCGGCTGATGCAGACCGACCTCACGGTGATGATCACCGGCGAGAGCGGCACCGGCAAGGAACTGGTGGCCAAGGCCCTCCACAATTTCGGCAAGCGCCGCAACGGCACATTCGTTGCCATCAACATGGCGGCCATCCCGCGCGACCTGATCGAGGCCGAACTGTTCGGCCACGAAAAGGGGGCGTTCACCGGTGCCACGGCGCGATCCTCGGGCCGCTTCGAGCAGGCCGAGGGCGGCACGCTGTTCCTCGACGAGATCGGCGACATGCCGATGGATGCCCAGACCCGCCTGCTGCGGGTGCTGCAGGAGGGCGAGTACACCATGGTCGGCGGTCGCACGCCGATCAAGTCGAACGTCCGCATCGTTGCCGCCACCCATCGCGACCTCAGCCAGATGATCCGGCAGGGACTGTTCCGCGAGGATCTCTACTACCGGCTGAACGTCGTGCCGATCCGGCTGCCGCCGCTGCGCGAGCGCGTCGACGATATCGGCGATCTGGTGCAGCATTTCCTGCGTACGGCGCAACGCGAAGGCGAGCCGGTCAAGGCGATTTCGCCCGAAGCGATCCGGCTGATGCAGAACTATTCCTGGCCGGGCAATGTGCGCGAGCTGGAAAACCTCGTTCGCCGTCTCTCGGCGCTCTACGCCGACGAGAGCATTTCGCTCGAGATCGTGCAGAGCGAGCTCAACATTGCCGACCGGCAGCCGATCAGCACGTCGAGCGGGCCGGTGGATGTGTCGACCGCCGTCGAGACCCACGTGGCGCAGCTGCTGCGCGAGCATGAACCGAATCTGCCGCCGGCAGGCCTTTACCAGCGCGTTCTGGACCGCGTCGAGGCGCCGCTGATCGCCATGGCGCTCAATGCCTGCGGCGGCAATCAGATCAAGGCGGCAGATCTCCTGGGGCTGAACCGCAACACGCTTCGCAAGAAGATTCGCGCCCATGCCATTGAGATCGTGAAACAAAGCCGGCGTCAGGGTTGACGCTCGCCGCACGGGCGCTACCTCTGGCGGCAGTGCTGTGGTTGGCCTGATTCACCGCTGAATGCGGCTGGATCGGGGCGGTGTCACATTTTAGCAACATTTGTCTTGAAGGGTCCGGCATTGTGGGCATAGCCTGTCCCAAGACCCACGTTTGAACCGGTTGACCAGATGAGCGACGCCGTACTGCCAGGTCCGACTTCGCCGATGGAGTCGTCAACCGGACGACTTCGTCCGGCGTTTTTCGGCGGGCGGAGTTGGCAGGCCATTCGGGCCATCGGGCTGATCATCGTGCTGCTGTCGGTGCTGGTGTCGTCGGGTTCATTCCTGATCATGACCGGGGCGACCGGCATCGAGCCGACCCCGCTGGTCTGGGCGATGATCTGGGCGGTCAATGGCCTGCTGGTGCTGCTGGTGGTGGCACTGGTGGCGACCGAAGCGACGCTGTTGCTGCGGGCCCGCATTCGCCGGGAGGCCGGGTCGGGACTGCAGTTCCGCATGGTGGCGATGTTCGCGGTGGTGGCCGTGGCGCCCGCGGCCCTTGTGGCTGTGGTGGCGACGATCTCGCTCAACCAGGGGTTGGACCAGTGGTTCTCCGAGCGAACCCGCACCATGGTGGAGGCGTCACGACTGGTGGCGCGCTCCTACATGCTCGAACATGCGCAGGTGCTGCGCGACGACATCATCTGGGTGGCGACCGAGCTGGAGCAGGCGCGCGGCACGTTCGAAACCGACAAGGAGAAGTTCCAGCGCATCCTCACGGCGCTCGCCGTGACGCGGTCGCTGCCGTTCACCTCGCTGATCTCGCGCGACGGCAGCGCGCTGATGCGGGCCCAGATCAATGTCCAAGGCACGCCGCCGCAGATCCCCGACGGGCTGACCTCGGGCGTTGACGTCGGCCAGCCGACGCTGATCAATCCGGGCAGCACCAACCTCGTGGGCGCGGTGGTCAAGCTGCGCGGCTATGAGGACACCTATCTCTTCGTGGCGCGGCCGGTGGACCAGGAAGTCCTCGAATTCATGCGGCTCACCGACGAGAACATCACCGAATACCGCGACTACGAGTCGAACCGGCTGGTGTTCCAGATCACCTTCACCATCATGTATATCGGCCTGGCACTGGTGCTGCTGCTGGCGGCCCTGTGGATCGGCATTGCGCTGGCCAATCGCTTTGTCGACCCGATCCGCAACCTGATGATTGCCTCGAGCCGCGTCTCGGATGGCGACCTCGACGTGCAGGTGCCGGTGCAGGAGGGCAGGGGTGATCTGCGCGACCTCTCGAACCGCTTCAACACCATGACGCAGCAGCTCAAGTCGCAGCGTGTGGCACTGCTGGAAGCAAGCGAGACCAACGAGAAGCGGCGGCAGTTCACCGAGGCGGTGGTGGAGGGCGTGTCGGCCGGCATTGTCGGCCTCGATGCCTTCGGCGCCGTGACGCTGGTCAATGCGCGGGCCGCCGAAATGGTCGGCAGCGATGAAATCACCCTGGTGGGCGAGCAGATCGGCGAAGTCATTCCGGCGCTCGGCCCCATCATCGAGCGGGCCAAATCATCGCGGCGCGGGCAGATCCGCGACCAGATCGAGATTGGCTCCGGCCCGGACTACCGCACCTACCAGGTGCAGCTGACCCGCGAGGGCACGATGGCGGAATCCAAGGGCTATGTGGTGACGCTGGACGACATCACAGACCTACTGTCGGCGCAGCGTACTGGTGCCTGGGCCGACGTGGCGCGCCGTATCGCGCACGAGATCAAGAACCCGCTGACGCCAATCCAGCTCTCGGCCGAGCGGCTGCGCCGGCGCTATGCCTCCAAGCTCGAAGACGACTTCGAAGTCTTTGACAAATGCATCAACACCATCATCCGGCAGGTGGGCGATATCGGCCGCATGGTCGACGAGTTCTCCTCGTTCGCGCGCATGCCGGAGGCCAAGCTGGAAACCGGCGATCTGTCCGATGCGGTGCGCCAGGCGGTGTTCCTCGAAAGCGTGCGCTTGCCCGAAGTCCAGGTTACGGTCGACCTGCCCGAGCAGCCGATCATTGCCTGGTTCGACAACCGCCTGATCAGCCAGGTTCTGACCAACCTGATCAAGAACGCCGTGGAAGCCATCGAAGGTGCCGGGCTGGAGGCGATCAAGGAGCCGACAATTGTGGTCGCGGCACGGATCGAAGGCCAGGTGGCGCGCGTTTCGATCTCTGATAATGGCAAGGGCTGGCCCAAAGAGAATAGAAACCGCTTGCTCGAGCCCTACATCACCACGCGTGACAAGGGGACGGGTCTGGGGCTTGCAATCGTTGCCAAGATCATAGAGCAGCACGGGGGCAAGGTTGAGCTGGTGGATGCTGAACCGGACCAGAGCGGGCGCGTCGGCGCCTGCTTTACTTTTACTCTGCCACTTCAGTCACATGAGAGTGCAGAAGAGACGATAGAGACGACTGACACGGCAGCAGCAGATACGACGAATGCGGGTGGGGCGACACCTGAGGCAGAAAAACAAGGGGAACCGCAATTGCAGGCGGTAGGTAACACCTGATGGCGCTCGACATTCTGATCATCGATGACGAAGACGATATCCGCGACCTGATCGCGGGCATCCTGGAAGACGAGGGGTTCGAGACCCGACAGGCGCATGATGCCGATTCCGGGCTCAACGAAATTGCGCGGCGGCGGCCGAGCCTGGTGTTCCTCGATATCTGGATGCAGGGCTCGCGACTGGACGGGCTGCAACTGCTCGATGTCTTCCAGAGCCAGCACCCCGACATGCCGGTGGTGATGATCTCGGGACACGGCAATGTCGAAACGGCGGTCTCGGCCATCCGGCGCGGCGCCTATGACTACATCGAAAAGCCGTTCAAGATCGACCGGCTGCTGCTGATCACGCAGCGGGCGATGGAAGCGACCCGGCTGAAATCGGAAGTCGCGGACCTGCGCGAGCGCTCGAGCAGCAAATCGGTCGAGATGGTCGGCACCTCGCCGGCGCTGCAACAGGTGCGCGGCATCATCGAGAAATCGGCGCCAACCAATTCGCGCATCTTCATTTCCGGCTCGTCGGGCACCGGCAAGGGCCTTGTGGCGCGGCAGCTGCATATGCGCAGCGCCCGCTCGGAATCGCCGTTCGTCGAAATCAACTGCTCGCTCTATTCGCCCGATGAAGTGCAGGTGGTGCTGTTCGGGCGCGAGGTGCGGGAAAAGACCGGCAGCCTCAGGACCGAGGTCGGGGCGCTGGAAAAAGCGCATGGCGGGACGCTCTACCTCTCCGAGGTCGCCTCACTGCCGGCAGCGGCGCAGCAGGCACTGCTGCGCACCCTGGTGGAAAACAAGTTCAACCGCGTCGGCGGCACGGTGCCGGTGCCGATCGATGTGCGCATCATCTCCTCGAGTTCGCAGAACGTGGCGCAACTGATCGAGGACGGGCAGTTCCGCTCCGATCTCTTCCACCGGCTGTCGATCGTGCCGATCCACATTTCGCCGCTCCGCGAGCGGCGCGAGGACGTGCCGCCGCTGGTCGAGGTGTTCATCGAGCAGGTCTGCCGCATGCACAACCTGCGCAGCCTGTCGATCGGCGGTGACGCCGTGGCGGTGCTGCAGGGACAGGACTGGCCGGGCAATGCGCGGCAGTTGCGCAATTCCATCGAGCGGCTGCTGATCCTCGTCAAGGACCAGGCGCCGCCGGACGGCGTGATCACGGCCGCCCTGCTGCCGTCCGATATCGGCGAAGTGCTGCCCACGGTCGGGGACACCGACGGGTCGGCGCATCTGATGAGCCTGCCGCTGCGCGAAGCGCGCGAAGTGTTCGAACGCCAGTATCTCCTGGCGCAGATCGAACGGTTTGGCGGCAACATCTCCAAGACGGCCGAGTTTGTTGGCATGGAGCGCAGCGCCTTGCACCGCAAGATCAAGTCACTGGGGCTCTGACGAACGGCTGTAGGCACGAAAAATGAATTGTGTCATAGTTGCTGTCGGAGTGGACACGAACTTTTTGCGGCGCGGCGGCGGGCCGCAGCCTTGAGGAGTTTTGAGCCGGCCTCCGGGTCGATCGAACATTAGCGCGAGAAGAGGCCTTAAAATGCCCAGCGAAAAAACACAGAACCTGCAGGATGCGTTTCTCAATCATGTCCGCAAGCAGAAGGTGCCGGTCACCATCTTTCTCGTAAACGGCGTCAAATTGCAGGGCGTCATCACCTGGTTCGACAATTTCTGCCTGCTGCTGCGGCGCGATGCGCAGTCGCAGCTGGTCTACAAGCACGCCATCTCGACCATCATGCCGGGCGCACCGATCCAGCTGTTCGACCCCGAACACGTGGTGGACGATTGACCGGCCTCGCGCTGCGATGACTGATCTTCCCGACGACGACGAGCATTCCGGCCCGCAGCAGTTCATCGACCATCGTGTGGCTCCAACGCGTGTCGGCCTGATCGTGCCCGATGTGCGGGGCAGGGCCTATGGTCACTCGATCGAGGCACGGCAATCGGAATTCGAGGGATTGGCGCGGGCCATTGGCGTCGAGATCGTGTTCTCGGACGTGGTCAGGGTGCGCGAGGTCAAGCCGGCGACCTTCATTGGCGGCGGCCACGTGGCCGAATATGCCAAGCGGGTGAGCGAGCAGGACATCGAGCTGTTGCTCGTCGACACGCAGTTGCATCCGATCCAGCAGCGGAATCTGGAGAAGGAAACCGGCGCCAAGGTACTCGACCGTACGGCGCTGATCCTCGAGATTTTCGGCGAGCGGGCGGCGACACGCGAAGGCGTGCTGCAGGTCGAGCTGGCCCATCTCAACTACCAGAAGAGCCGCCTCGTGCGGTCATGGACCCACCTCGAACGGCAGCGCGGCTCCGGCGGCTTCGGCTTCATGGGCGGACCGGGCGAAACACAGATCGAAAGCGACCGCCGGCAGCTGCAGGATCGCATCGTGCTGCTCGAGGACCGCATCGAAAAGGTGCGCAAGACGCGCAGCCAGCAGAAGGGCAAGCGCGACGAGGTACCGTTCCAGGTGGTTGCGCTCGTCGGTTATACCAACGCCGGAAAATCCAGTATCTTCAATGTGCTGTCCGGGGCAGGGGTGTTCGCCAAGGACCTGTTGTTCGCCACGCTGGACACCACCGTGCGCAAGATCGAACTGCCGCACGGCCGCGAGGTGATGCTCAGCGATACCGTGGGTTTCGTCGCCGATCTGCCCACCGAACTGGTTGCGGCTTTCCGCGCCACGCTCGAAGAAGTGGTCGATGCCGACGTCATCCTGCATGTGCGCGACATCGCCAATGAGGACCACGCCGCCCAGGCGCAGGACGTCATCAAGGTGCTCGCCGATCTCGGTGTGACAGCCGAAAAAGTGCCGGTCATCGAAGTCTGGAACAAGGTCGACCTGCTGCCGCTCGATGAAGATGGCAACCGGGTGATCGAGGCCAGCGCCGTCGGCAAGGTCGCTGCGACCGTGCCGGTATCGGCTCAGTCGGGCGAGGGGCTGGAGGCGCTCAAACTGGCCATTGAAACGGCCCTGGCCTCGCGCAGCCGTACCTTTCGCGTGCGCATCCAGCATGCCGAGGGCGCCGATATGGGCTGGCTCTACGGCCATGCCGAAATCATCAATCGCGAAGAGCCGGACGAGGAGGGGCAGATCTACGAGATTCGCGTCGAACCCCGGCACGCGCACGCCTTTTCCGAGCGGTTCGGCGGCCGCATCCAGCCCTAGCGGCGGGTCACTGAGCCTTCATTTCCCTCCTCTGGGTAGGACGACTGCGCTCAGCCCTTGTCGCTCTTTCGGATCTCGTTCCAGTAGCCATCCAGCCGGTCGAGGCCGGCTTCCGCCAGCGGCACGCCGTCCGCCGCGGCGCGGCTCTCGACATGGCGGAAGCGTCGGGCAAACTTCAGGTTGGCGTCGCGCAGCGCCGCTTCCGGCTCGACGCCCAGCTTGCGAGCGAGATTGGCGGCAGCAAACAGCAGATCGCCCAGTTCCTCGGTCACCCTGGCCTTGTCATCGGCGGCGGCCGCTTCGGCGACCTCGTCGAGTTCCTCGCGCACCTTGTCGAGCGTCTGGCGCCAGTCCGGCCAGTCGAACTGCACCGAGGCGGCACGGCGCGACAGTTTTTCGGCCCGTGACAGGGCAGGGAGCGTCTGCGGCACGTCGTCGAGCACCGAAGCGTCCGCACCGCGTTTCTCGGCTTTCCTGGCACGCTCGTCGGCCTTGATGGCGTCCCACTTGGCCTTGGCGCCGCCGGCGTTCCTCGCCGCCTCCTCGCCGAACACATGGGGGTGGCGGCGGATCAGCTTTTCGGTGATGGCCTGCACCACGTCGCCAATGTCGAACAGGCCCCGCTCTGCGGCCATCTGGGCGTGGTAGACGGGCTGCAGCAGCAGGTCGCCCAGTTCCTCGCGCAGGTCGTCATAGTCCTCGCGCTCGATGGCATCGGCCACCTCGTGCGCTTCCTCGATGGTGTAGTGGCGGATCGAGGCAAAGTCCTGCTCCAGGTCCCACGGGCAGCCGCCATCGGGGTTGCGAAGCGCTGCCATGATTTCAATGAGACGGGAGATGTCGCGGGAGGGTGTCATCGGGTACCTCTTGGGAGTCGTCGCCATTGTATCGATGCCGGGCGACAGACTCGACAAACAATTGCGCATCTGCTTCCGATGCGGCCGCCACGCGAGAGATTTATCCCCATGACCGACAAGCCTTATGTCATCGACGAACTGATTTCGGCCAAGGCCATCGCGGCCCGCGTCGAGTCGCTGGCCAAGGAAATTTCAGAGTTCTACTCGGACACCGAAAAACTGACCGTGGTGGGGTTGCTCCGCGGCTCGTTCGTTTTCATCGCCGATCTGGTGCGCGAACTCGACCTGCCGGTGGAAGTGGATTTCCTCGAAGTGTCGAGCTACGGCAATTCCACCGAATCGAGCCGCGAAGTCCGGGTGCTCAAGGACCTGCGCGGCGAGATCGAGGGCAGGGACGTGCTGCTGGTCGAGGACATTGTCGACACCGGCTACACGCTGCGCCACGTATTGGATTTTCTGGGTACGCGCCATCCCAGGCGCCTCGAAGTCTGCGCGCTGCTCGACAAGCCTTCACGCCGCGAGGTCGACGTGAAGGCGGGCTGGATCGGCTTCGAGATCCCCGACAAGTTCGTGGTTGGCTACGGCATCGACTATGCCCAGCGCAACCGCAACCTGCCGCATATCGGCGCCGTACGCTTCACCTGAGCTCAGGCAATATCGAGTTCCACGGCAAGGTCGCCGAGCCGGGCGACGACGTGTCCGGGGCCGCTGGTGGGCACCAGGCCGCAGAGCGAGCCTGTGGTGACGATCATGCCGGCGGGCAGCGGGAAGGCAGGCAACTGGTTCCGCGCATAGGCAAAGAGCGAGGCATGCACCGAGCCGAAGCCATGCTTGGCCGGCGCGTCATGGATCTGCCTGCCGGCGAACTCGAGCACCACGTTCAGGTTGTCGATATTGTCCCTGGCGGCCCGGTGCGTCGGGTTGATGACGTAGCCCAGCGCCGACATGCTGTCGGCCAGGCCGCCGGCATGGCTGGCCGCGTCGCGATCGGTATAGCGCGTGCCGACGATCTCGACGCCCAGCACATAGTGATCGATGGCGGCCAGCAGCGCCGCGTCGTCCATGTCGGGCGTCATGGCCTTGCCGAGCACCACGGCGACTTCAACCTCGAGGCCGACGACGTTCGCCAGCGGCAGCGTGAAGGCGCCGGACTGGCCGACGCGCGATGCGTAGATCGGTGCGACCACACCCAGTCCATCGGGCGCCACGGCGGTCTTGTAGAGGCCCGGCGTTTCGCCCAGCGCTGTCATCACGCCGTACTGGACGCGGTTGGCCGCAGCGCGATCGAGGGCCGAATAGGGGGCGGGGTCGACAGTGCGGGTGCCGGTGCGCTGGGCGTTGGCAAGCTGCTCGATCAGGGTGGCTTCAGTGGTCATTGGCTGGCTATCCGTGATTCGCATAAGATATATTATGGAACAATTTGATGTAGAGAGTTGAGCTGCCGTGGTGAGCAACGAGCTCAGGTCTTGAAGTCCCCCGCGGCGCTAAGGCGTTCTCGGGGCCGAGAAATCTCTGTTCCGACGGCGCGACACTAGAGCAATGCCCCACCGGTGTCATTGCGGCGAAGGTCGAGGTCCTCAGGCGGCGCCCTGCGGCTCCGGCAGCATGGCCGTGGCGGCGATCTCGATGCGCAGTCCGGCGGCCAGCAGTTCCTTGACCACTACCGTGGCACGGACCGGAAACGGCCGCTTGAAGACTTCGGCATAGACCTTGTTCATGCCGGCGGCGTCTTCGCTGGCGATGAGGAACACTTGGACCTGGACGATGTCAGCCAGCGTGCCGCCGGCGGCGCGGACGGCCTGGTCGAGATTGGCCAGCGCCTGACGGGTCTGCGGCTCGATGCCGCCGGGCGTGATCTCGCCGGTCTCGGGATCTTCGGCGATGACCACCAGCCAGACCTGGCGACCGACCCGGACGCAGTCGTTGACTGGCGACGTGGATGGCGCAATGCCGGTATCGATGACCTCGAACATGAAAACTCCTGGCGTTAGCGCGGGCTGATGATTTCGCCGTTCAGCACGTCGATCTGCAGCCCGTCATAGGCCGGCCGGACATTGTCGGGCGTCATGATGTCGGTCTGCACGTAATCGAGGTCGATATGGAGGTTGGTCAGCACGGCGTGTCGCGGCTGGCGCAGCGCCACCAGATCGAGCGCTTCCTGCAGGCTCAGATGGCTTGGATGCGGTGCCGGCCGCAGCGCGTCGAGGATCCACACATCGAGATCACTGACGGCAGGCACGGACTCTTGCGGAATGCCGCTGAGGTCGCAGGAATAGGCAAACCTGCCGATGCGGAAGCCGAGCGAGGTGATGTCGCCATGCTCCTGCTCGAAGGCGTGCACCACGATGCTGCCCCCCGGCCCCTCGACCACCAGGTCGTCGCCGGGTTCCAGCAGGTGCTGGTTGAGGATCGGCGGATAGCCCGATCCCGGCGGCGCCGTAAAGCAATAGGCAAAGCTCGGGACGATGCGGTTGGCCGCTTCCTGGCTGAAATAGACGTCGACGCGCTTCCTGGTGTTGAGCGCCAGCACCCGCAGATCGTCGATGCCATGCGTATGGTCGGCATGCTCATGGGTATAGAGCACGGCATCGACCCGATCGACCTCGGCCCGCAGCAACTGCTCGCGCAGGTCGCAGCCGGTGTCGACAATGATGCGGGTGGGCTGTTCGGCACCGTCCGAGAACCCTTCGAGCAGCAGCGAGCAGCGGCTGCGGCGGTTCTTCGGATTGTCCGGATCGCAGACGCCCCAGTGGCCACCAATCCGTGGCACACCGCCCGACGAGCCGCAGCCCATGATCGTGGCAATGATGCGCTGCGCCTCGGCCATCAGCGTCTGGCCTTGGAAAACAGCCGGTAGAAATTGTCGGTCGTTTGCTCCGCCAGCAGCTCGAACGAGGTGCCGCGGACGCTGGCGAGATATTCGGCCGTATGGCGGGTATAAGCCGGCTCGTTGCTTTGCCCGCGGTGCGGGATCGGCGCGAGATAGGGGGCGTCGGTTTCCACCAGATAGCGGTCGGCGGGCACCATGCGGGCGACGTCGCGGATGGATTCGGCGTTCTTGAAGGTGACGATGCCCGAGAACGAGACATAGCCGCCCAGTTCGAGGCCGGTCCGGGCGAGGTCGAGGCCGCCGGTGTAGCAGTGGAGAACAAAGGGAAAGGCCCCCTGCTCCGCCTCTTTCCTGAGGATTGCTGCGGTCTTGTCGTCTGCCGACCGGGCATGAATGACCAGCGGCAGGCCGGTGATGCGGGCGGCCGCGATGTGCCGGCGGAAGCCGGTTTCCTGCGCCTCCTTGGGGGCGTTGTCGTAGAAATAGTCGAGCCCGGCCTCGCCGATGGCGATGCATTTCGGGTGCTGCGACAGCCGCACCAGATCGTCGGTCTGGATGTGCAGTTCCTGATCGGCATTGTGCGGATGCGTGCCGACCGAACACCAGACCTCCGAGTTCTCCTCGGCAATGGCGCGGATCTCTGCGAACTTGTCGACCCAGGTGCAGATCGTCACCATGCGCTCGACGCCGGCCGCCTTGGCACGCGCCAGCACGCCGGCCCGGTCGGCCGCCAGTTCGGGGAAATCGAGATGGCAGTGACTATCGACCAGCATCTGGCTTACGCGGTTTTGGGCAATTCGAACTTCTTGAACACCGGCTGGGGTGGCGGCAGCGCCGTTCCGGCCGGAATGGTGTCGGCGCCGAGGGCATGCGCCAATAGCCGCTGTTCGGCGGGCACGGCCAGCATGTCGAGGAACCTGGCGGCCGAGTCCGGCACGAACGGCAGTGCGGCAATGGCGGCGCGGCGCACGACATCAGCCGTCGTCGCCAGGATCGTCCCCATGCGCGGGAGGTCGGCCTTCAGGCCCCACGGCGCCTGTTCGGCGAAGTAGAGATTGGCGGCGCTGAGCAGTGCGATCAACTCGCCGGTGGCCTCGTGCAACTGCTGCGTCTGCATCGCCTCGTTCATCTTGGCAATGCCGTCGATGACGGTCTGGATGATGGCCCGGTCGGCATCGGTCGGCGATGCCTCGGGCATCTCGCCGGCGAAGTTCTTCTGGATCATCGACAGCGAGCGCTGCGCCAGGTTGCCGAAATTGTTGGCGAGATCGGCATTGTTGCGATTGACGAATTTCTCGCCGCCCCAGTCGCCGTCCTGGCCGAAGCTGACTTCGCGCAGGCAGTAATAGCGCACCGGGTCGGTGCCGTACTCGGCCACGACGCCGAACGGATCGACGACATTGCCGAGGGATTTCGACATCTTCTTGCCCTCGGACGTGAGGAAGCCGTGCGCGAAGACACGCTTCTGCACCGGCAGGCCGGCGCTCATCAGGAAAGCGGGCCAGTAGACGGTATGGAAGCGGATGATGTCCTTGCCGATGACGTGCAGGTTGGCCGGCCAGTATTTCTGGAACTGGGCGCCCTTGTCGTCGGGGAAGCCGACGCCGGTGATGTAGTTGGTGAGCGCGTCGATCCACACATACATGACGTGGCCGGGCGCGCCGGGCACCGGAATGCCCCAGTCGAAGGTGGTGCGGGAAATCGACAGGTCCTGCAGGCCACCTTTGACGAAGGAGATGATCTCGTTGCGGCGTTCCTTGGGGGCGATGAAGTCCGGCTGCTCGTCGTAGAGCTTGAGCAGGCGGTCCTGATAGGCCGAGAGGCGGAAGAAATAGCTCGGCTCCTCGACCCAGTTCACTTCCGCGCCGGTCGGCGCCAGCTTCTTGCCATCCGGGCCGTCGGTCAGCTCGGCCTCATCGAAATAAGCCTCGTCCCGCACCGAATACCAGCCGGTATAGGTGGACTGGTAGATGTCGCCATTGTTGCTGGCGGCCATGCGCTTCCAGATTTCCTGGGCCGAGGCATAGTGCCGCTCGTCGGTGGTGCGGATGAACTCGTCGTTGGAAATATTGAGGTTTTCCGCCATCTCGCGGAAGCGCGCCGAATTGCGGTCGGCCAGCTCGCGCGGCGACACACCCTGCGCCGCGGCCGTCTGCACCATCTTGATGCCGTGCTCGTCGGTACCGGTGAGGAAGAACACATCCTTGCCCTCGAGCCGGGCCCAGCGGGCGATGGCATCGGTGGCAATCATCTCATAGGCGTGGCCGATATGCGGCTCGCCGTTGGGATAGGCGATGGCGGTGGTGACGTAAAAACTGTTGGCGGTCATCTGGACTCGATCGGGGACGCAATGAGGTGCGCATGCTTCCTGATCGCGTCGAAGATCGCGACCAGGGTCTGCCGCGGGTCGAGGTTATACTCGTCGGCCTCGGCAAACATGAGGTCGGCCTTGTCCCATAGCTCGGTAGCAGAGGCAAGACGCCTGCGCGCCGGGGCGCCGGCTTCCGCTGCAATGCGCGCCTCGGTGGCCAGCCAGTCGCGCAGCATTTCGCGGGCGAAGCGCTGCTGGGTGCCATCCTTGTCGGCCGCCAGCACGTCGGCGAGCGCGATGTGGGCCGCGGGCGGCGGCCGGGTGGGATCGGCCAGCCAGTTGCCCAGCGCCGCCAGCGTGCTCTCGTCGCCCACCATCAAAGCCTCGAAGCCGCGACGCGGCCGGCCGCCGGCCAGTGCCACGGCGTGGTCGACTGGCTCGCCGGGCTTGCTCGAAAGCAGCACGGTGCGGACGTGGTCGTCGGCAATGGGCCGCAGGGCCAGGGCGTGGCAGCGCGACTTGATGGTCGGCAGCAGCGATCCGGGGCGATGCGAAACGAGAAAGAAGGTGGTGTCGGGGGGTGGTTCCTCGAGGATCTTCAGCAGCGCATTGGCCGAGGAGGGGTTGCAGTCGTCAATCGGGTCGACAACGACGACGCGGTGCCCCGCCCTGCCCCGGGTCCGGTGCAGGCGCTCGATCATGCCGCGCACTTCATCGACGCGGATGACAGTGTAGTAGCCCTTGCCGGTGTCGCGCGGCGCCTTGCGCAGCACCTGCAGGTTCGGATAGCCGCCCGCGGCAACCTGTTCGGCGATGTGGGCCGGTTCCTCGTCGCCGGTGCGGGCAAAGATGCGGCGCGCCAGGTCGAAAGCCAGCGTTGCCTTGCCGATGCCGCGCGGGCCATGCACCAGAATGCCGCCCGGCAGCCGCCCGGCGTCCAGCAGTGCCAAGATGCCGTCGCGGGCCGCGTCATGGCCGACGACTTCGCGACGCACTTCGGGCAGCGGCACGCCGTCGAGCTGATCCGGCTCGCGCTGTTCGGTCTCGCTCACGCGGCCGACCCGTCGCGGATTTCAGGGAATCGACGGAGCAGCGTGTCCCAGACTTCCTGTTCGAGCGCGTCCTCGGACTGGGCGGCGGGAATGACGACGCACCGCTCGGCATTGGCGGCGGCGATGTCGAGAAAGGCCGTGCGCAGCCGCTTGTGCCACTCCAGGTCTTCCTTCTCGAAGCGGTCGCCGGTCTGTTGCAGAGCGCCTTCCAGCTCGCGCGTGTCGACGCGCCGGAAGGCGATTTCCGGGTCCATGTCGAGCACAATGGTGAGATCGGGCTTGCGGCCGTGCAGCGCCAGCGTTTCGAGGCCGCGGATCAGCTTGTCGTCGACGCCGCCGGTAAGGCCCTGATAGGCCCGGGTGGAGTCGTGGAAGCGGTCAGAGATCACCCACTTGCCGGCGTCGAGGCTGGGGGCGATCAACTGGTCGACATGATTGAGGCGCGCTGCGGCAAACAGCACGGCCTCCGCACCGGGGCCCCAGCTTTCGCAGCGGCCCTGCAGGATGAAGGCGCGGACCGCCTCGGCCTTGGGTGTGCCGCCCGGCTCGCGGGTGCGGATGGCGGGAATGTGGTTCTCGCCCAGATTGGCGAGCAGCCGCTTGACCTGGGTGGATTTCCCCACCCCTTCGCCGCCTTCGAATGTGATGAAGCGGGCCGCGGCCTTGGCTGGCACGTCGTCGAGCATCGGAAACCCCGAGGTTAGAGCCAGCCCAGCAGCAGGTGCTTGACCGCATCTGCGGCCTTGCGGACGATGTCGCCCTCTTCCACGTCGCTGGCCGCGTAGAGCGGGGTCACCTGGACCACGACGTCGTTGCAGATGACGTTGAGCTGGCCGACTTCCTGGCCAGCCCTGACCGGCGGTCGCAGCGGGCCGCGATAGGTGACGGTGGCCGTCGGGCAGTTGTTGGCGCCCTTGGGCAGGAAGAGATCGATGCTGCCTTTGCCGACGAGACCAACCTCCGGCTCCACGCCACCGTAGACCGCGGCATAGGTGACGATCTTGCCTTCGGGATAGACCGGCACGAGCTCGAAGCCGCGGGTGCCCCAGGTCACCAGCTTGCGGGCTTCCTCGGCACGTTCACTCATCGAGTTCATGCCGTGCAGCACCGCGATCAGGCGGCGGCCGCCGGCCGCGGTGGAGACCACCGTGCCGTAGCCGGCCGCTTCGGTGTGGCCGGTCTTCAGGCCATCGACGCCAATGCCCATCTCGACCAGCGAATTGCGGTTCTGCTGCCGGATCTTGTTCCAGGTGAACTCGGGTTCCGAGAAGATCGGGTAGTATTCGGGGAACTGCGCGATGATGAAACGGGCGAGGATCGCCAGATCGCGCGCCGTCGAATACTGGTTGGGATCGGGCAGTCCGGTGGAATTGACGAAATTCGAGTTGGTCATGCCGATCTCGGCCGCCAGCTGGTTCTCCATGGCGGCAAAGGTCGCCTCGCTGCCCGCCAGACCTTCGGCAAGTGCGATGGCAGCATCGTTGCCGGACTGGATGATGACCGAGCGGACGAGGTCGGAGACCTTCACCTTGGAATTGAGTTCGGCGAACATGGTGGAGCCGCCCGAGGCCGCGCCACCGTCGCGCCAGGCATGCTCGGAAATGAAGAACTCGTCGTCCAGCGACAGTCGCTTGCGCTGCAGTTCGTCAAACACCACGGCAATGGTCATGAGCTTGGCCATGCTGGCCGGCTCGAGCGCGCTGTCGGCGTTCTTGTTGAACAACAGCGTGCCGGACTCGTAGTCCATCAGCACTGCAAACTTGGCCTTGGTATCAAACTCCTGGGCCGAGGCGGTGCCTGTCAGCACAGCCAGCGCCACCAGCATTCCCGCAAGACTTTCGACAATTCTCCGCACGTGCATTCCCAATCGTTCGAGCTGCCGCTGCTCTAGCGACAGACTAATAGAGAACTATGTCGGTGAGTCCAAGTTCCTGGGCCAGCGAAAGCACATCGGCGCGAGCGACGCCGGGCTTGAGATGGCTGATGGTCAGTTTGGTGGCGGTGTGATCGCCGATGGCGACGATCTCCTCATCGACGGCCGCCAGTGGGGCGAAGGCGTCGGCAATCCGGACGGCACTTTCGGTGTTGCGGAACACTCCGAGTTGCAGCTTGATGTCGCGTGCATCCTCATCGACCGCCGCGACCCAGTCCTCCAGCGCTCTGGAGCGCGTGGCCATGGCGTTGACGGCGGCGTGCGCGCTGTTGATGGCCGCTTCTTCCTCGGTTGCGGCGTAGCCGAACAGACCGAAGAAATCGTCGGCGAGGTCGGAGGACGAGTAGCCGCCCTTGCTCGAGCCCTTCTGCTGGGACTGGTAGTCGGCGAAATTGATGCGGCCGTTCGACACCGTGACGTCGCCGTCGCGCAGGACGTCCCGGGCCGCCTGCTCCGCCGGCTGCAGCTGCTGCGGCTCGACCATGGCGAAGCGGGTCTGCTGCTCCTCCATGCGGGTCGGACGATTGACGCTGGCGAGCAGCATCTTGGTGTCGTCGCCATTGAGCGGCGCCGGGCCGACATAGCTCACGGCGATATTGCCGGTGCCCTTGTTGACGTAGCCCAGGATGTCGGCGGCCCGATGCGACAGGTCCATGATGCGACCGTGGATATAGGGACCGCGATCATTGACGCGCACCACGACCGACTTGCCGTTGTCGACATTGGTGACCCGCACATAGCTCGGCAACGGCAGCGTCGGATGCGCGCCGGTGATGGCATTGGCCGAGAAGATCTCGCCATTGGCCGTGCGGCGGCCATGGAAATCGGAACCGTACCAGGAGGCCTGCCCGCGATCGGCATAGCCTTGGGGATTTTCCTTGGGGGTGTAAACCTGTCCCCTGACGGTATAGGGCTTGCCCACAAGATAGCGACCGCCACCCTTGGGCGGATTGGGATTGCTGGTGACGCGCGGCGAGACGGCGACGCCATATTCCTTCGAGGTGAACGCAGAGCGCTTGACCTTGGCGCCCAGATTGCTGCTGCCGCCACTGCAGGCGGCCAGCATCGGCGCTGCGAAGGCGGCAATGACGAGAAACGCAACGGCCTTGCGCCAGTTGGCTGGAAAAGACGATTTGAAAAGCATGCACCCGAACCTGTTACAGGGGCAGTTTAGTCAAACGACGGCCTCCCTGCCTCGAAGGTCGCTCAGCATGGTTGCGGCCCGGTTAATTTGCTTCAAATTGACGGCAAATGCGGCGCAATCCCAGAACAAGGCTTTTGGGTCTGGCAATCATATAAAGAAATCTTTATATCCCTCGGATCCGTTTCGCGTGAGGCAAGAGCGATGAATCACATCCAGTCCCCGTCCCCCGCCCTGCCGGATGGCGAAGAAGTGCTGTCCGCGCTCAAGCAGGCGGCACGCGAGCGCATCCTGGTTCTCGACGGCGCCATGGGCACCATGATCCAGGCCCTCAAGCTCGATGAGGCCGGCTATCGCGGCGAGCGTTTCAAGGACTGGCACAAGGATGTCCGCGGCAATAACGACCTGCTCAACCTGACGCAGCCGGACTCGATCCGGGCGATTTATCTCGAGTATTTCCTCGCCGGCGCCGACATGGTCGAGACCAACACGTTCTCGTGTACCTCGATCGTCATGGCCGATTACGGCATGCAGGACCTCGCCTACGAGCTCAACATCGAAGGCGCGCGTCTCGCCCGCGAAGCGGCAGACTTGGCGTTCGAAAAGGACGGGCGGCGGCGCTTCGTCGCCGGTGCCCTCGGCCCGCTCAACAAGACGGCCTCGATGTCGACAGATGTCAGCAATCCCGGCCATCGCGGCGTCACCTTCGACGAGATCGTTGCGGCCTATGCCGAGCAGATCAACGGCCTGCTCGACGGTGGCGCCGACCTGCTGCTGTTCGAGACCATCACCGACACGCTCAACACCAAGGCCGGCATCTTTGCCGCGCAGCGCATCTTCGCGGAGCGCGGCGTCACGCGCCCGATCATGATCTCGGGCACCATCACCGATCTGTCCGGGCGGACGCTGTCGGGGCAGACGCCGACGGCCTTCTGGTACTCGGTGCGGCACGCCAACCCGTTCACCATCGGGCTCAACTGCGCGCTGGGCGCCAACGCCATGCGCGCCCATATCGCCGAGCTCTCCGACGTCGCCGATACCTTCATCTGCGCCTATCCCAATGCCGGACTGCCCAACGAGTTCGGCGGCTATGACGAGACGCCCGAGTTCATGGCGCGGCAGATCGAGGGCTTTGCCCGCGACGGCTTCGTCAACATCGTCGGCGGCTGCTGCGGCTCGACTCCCGACCATATCCGCGCCATCGCGGCGGCAGTCAGCAAGCACAAGCCGCGCCAGGTGCCGGAGAGCGAGCGGCTGCTGCGGCTCTCTGGGCTTGAGCCGTTCACGCTCACCAAGGACATCCCCTTCGTCAATATCGGCGAGCGCACCAACGTCACCGGCTCGGCCCGCTTCCGCAAGCTGATCACCGCCGGCGACTACAATGCGGCGCTCGATGTGGCGCGCGATCAGGTGCAGAACGGCGCCCAGATCATCGACATCAACATGGACGAGGGGCTGATCGACTCCGAGAAGGTGATGGTCGAGTTCCTCAACCTGCTCGCTGCCGAGCCCGATATCGCCCGCGTGCCGCTGATGATCGACTCGTCGAAATTCTCGGTGATCGAGGCCGGCCTCAAATGCGTGCAGGGCAAGGCCCTGGTCAATTCGATCTCGATGAAGGAAGGCGAGGAAAAGTTCCTCGAGTCCGCCCGCCTCGTCCGCGCCTATGGCGCCGCGGTGGTGGTGATGGCATTCGACGAGGCCGGCCAGGCCGACACGGAAGCCCGCAAGGTCGAGATCTGCAGCCGCGCCTACAAGCTGCTGACCGAGGAAGTCGGCTTTCCGCCCGAGGATATTGTCTTTGATCCCAACGTCTTCGCCGTGGCGACGGGCATCGAGGAGCACGCCAATTACGGCAATGACTTCATTGAGGCGACGCAGAAAATTCGCGCCACACTGCCCCATGTCCACATTTCCGGCGGCGTCTCGAACCTGTCGTTCTCGTTCCGCGGCAACGAGCCGGTGCGCGAGGCGATGCATTCGGTGTTCCTCTATCACGCCATCCAGGCGGGCATGGACATGGGCATCGTCAATGCCGGCCAGCTGGCGGTCTACGAGTCGGTCAATCCCGAGTTGCGCGACGCCTGCGAAGACGTGATCCTCAATCGGCGCGAGGACGCGACCGAGCGGTTGCTGGAGCTGGCCGAAAGCTATCGCGGTCAGGCCGGCGGCGAGGCCAAGGCCAAGGACCTGAGCTGGCGCGAGAAGTCGGTCGAGGAGCGGATTTCGCACGCCCTCGTCAACGGCATCACCGAATATATCGACGCCGATACCGAGGAAGCGCGACTCGCGGCCGAACGGCCGCTGCACGTGATCGAGGGCCCGCTGATGGCGGGCATGGGCGTGGTCGGCGACCTCTTTGGTTCGGGCAAGATGTTCCTGCCGCAGGTGGTGAAGTCGGCGCGCGTCATGAAGCAGGCCGTGGCGCTGCTGCTGCCCTATATGGAGGCGGAAAAGACCGCTACCGGCGAGGCGGCGGGCCGCCGCTCGGCCGGCAAGATCCTGATGGCGACGGTCAAGGGCGACGTGCACGACATCGGCAAGAACATCGTCGGCGTGGTTCTGAGCTGCAACAACTACGAGATCATCGATCTCGGCGTGATGGTGCCGACAGCCAAGATCCTGGAGACGGCGCGGGCCGAGAATGTCGATGCCATCGGGCTCTCCGGCCTGATCACGCCGTCGCTCGACGAGATGGTGCATGTGGCCTCCGAGATGGAGCGCGAAGGGTTTGATATTCCGCTGCTGATTGGCGGCGCCACCACCTCGCGGGTGCACACGGCGGTCAAGATCCATCCGCAATACACCAATGGCCAGACGGTGCATGTGCACGATGCCAGCCGGGCAGTGAACGTGGTCTCCGCCCTGCTCTCGCCCGAGCAGCGGCCGGCCTATATCGCCGACGTAAAGGCCGAGTACCAGAAAGTGGCCGCCAAACACGCCCAGAGCGAAGCCGACAAGCAGCGGCTGCCGCTGGAAGCGGCGCGGGCCAACAGCTTCAAGACCGACTGGTCCAAGGTGACGCCGCCCAAGCCGAGCTTCCTGGGCACAAGGGTGTTCGAGAACTACGACCTGACCGAACTGGCCCGGCATATCGACTGGACGCCGTTCTTCCAGACCTGGGAGCTCAAGGGCCGCTTTCCGGCGATCCTCGAAGACAAGACCCAGGGCGAGGCCGCCCGGCAGCTCTATGAAGACGCGCAGAAGATGTTGGCGGAGATCCTGCAGAAGAACTGGTTCCGCCCCAAGGGCATCATCGGCTTCTGGCCGGCCAACACGGTGGGCGACGACATCAGGCTGTTCACCGACGAAAGCCGCAGCGAGGAGCTGGCGACGTTCTACACGCTGCGCCAGCAGCTGTCGAAATCGGGCGACAAGCCGAACATGGCGCTGGCCGATTTCGTCGCGCCGGTCGGCACCCGACCGGACTATGTCGGCGGCTTCGTGGTGACGGCAGGGCTCGAGGAAGTGGCGCTGGCCGAACGCTTCGAGCGCGCCAATGACGATTACTCATCGATCCTCGTCAAGGCCCTGGCAGATCGTTTCGCCGAGGCCTTCGCCGAAGTCCTGCACGCCCGGGTCCGCAAGGAGTTCTGGGGCTATGCGCCCGACGAGAACCTCTCGGCCGACGACCTGCTGCAGGAGACCTATCGGGGCATCCGGCCGGCACCGGGCTATCCGGCGCAGCCCGACCACACGGAAAAGACCACCCTCTTCCACCTGCTGAACGCCAAGCAGCGGATCGGGGTGAGTCTGACCGAAAGCTACGCCATGTGGCCGGGGTCGTCGGTGTCGGGCATGTATCTGAGCCACCCGGACGCCTATTATTTCGGCGTGGCCAAGGTCGAGCGCGACCAGGTCCTCGACTATTCCAAACGCAAGGGCATGCCCGTCCGCGAGGTCGAACGCTGGCTCGGTCCGGTGCTCAACTACACGCCGTCGAGCAAGGACAGCGACTGATGGCCGGCTCACCTTTCGAGCGCGCCGGCGCCAGCATTCCGGTGACGATCGTGACGCAGGGGCCGCTGCCCGAGCGTGACGGGGATACCGCAGTGCTGCGGCTTGACCCGGCCCTGCATGACCACGGTCCGGGCAACGAGTGCGTCGCCTGTGCCGCCTCCGGCGATGTGCGGGCCATGCTGTTTGATCTGCTGACGCAGGCGCGGCAGGAGCAGCGGGTACTGCAGGGAGTGGTGATCGATGCGGTCGGCATTGCCAACGGCAGGACGATCGCCGACCGGCTCGATCCGAAGACGCCTGCTCATGGCCTGCGCGACCACACCGTGCTGCGCAGCTTTCACCTCAGCCAGGTGATCTAGTCAGGCGGCTGCGGTGCGGTCCGGGCGGGTCTCGACATAGACCTGGTTGCGGCCGCGGCTCTTGGCCTCGAACAGGCAGCGATCGGCCCGCTCGTAAAGCGTGGCAATGGTTTCGCCACGCTGGAACTGGGCAATACCGATCGAGGCCGTGACATTGCCCAGCACGCCCTTGCCCAGCAGCTTGCCGAGGTCGCAATCGACGATGTTGCGGCGCACCCGCTCGGCAATGATCCGGGCTCCAGCAATATCTTCGTCGCGGACGACGATGATGAATTCGTCGCCGCCCATGCGCCCGACGATGTCGTTCTCGCGCGTCGCCGAAACGAGGGCGCGGCTGACCATGCGCAGGATCTCGTCACCCATCTGGTGACCGTAGCTGTCATTGAGTTTCTTGAAATGGTCGATGTCGACAATCGCCAGACACATGCGGGCGTTGGACTTTTCGAGCTCGGGCAGCACCTCGACCAGCGCCTGGTCCACGCCCGAGCGATTGGCAACGCCGGTCAGCGGGTCAAGCGCCACGCTGCGGCTGAGGGCGGACAGTTCGTCCTCCGCCGCGGTGATGACGCCGATCGACTGGTCGAGTTCGGAGGACAGCGCCTCGTTGGCATCCTGGAGCGAGCGGTTGGTCGATACCAGACGGTCGATCCATTCGCGCAGTAACGTTGCGTCCAGGTTCGCGCTCTGCAGGCCCTCCGTCGCGTCGGCGAGGTCGATCGCCTGCGACCGGTTGGCTTCCTGCGAGTCGATGATGAGCTGCTCGAGTACGCCGATGCGTTCGAGCATGGTGGCGACGACCTTGCCGACGGTCTCGTCGGACTCATAGGGCGCCACGAAATCTTCGTAGAGCTGCGTGGCGGCCGGTCGGTCCGTCGCAGGCGCCTCGATGATGGCGGCCGCGCGCATGGTGTCCAGGGTGCGCACACCGGCGAGGTAGTCGTAGCAGAGCTTGTAGAACGGCGGCAGTGGAGCGACCTTTGCCCGTTCAAGCAACGCCAATACTGCGTCGCCACGACTGGCGCCAATTCCGGCATCGAGATGCATCATACCGCTCAGGCCCCCTTCGGCAGGCTCGGCCCGTTCTGGACTTTGCCGGCGGGGGAAAGATAGGCGACGAGTTGTTTCCGAATTCCAAACGCTCGCCGCGATTTGTCAGGCTGTCAGGTCTTCCGGCGGCACAAGTCCGTGGATGAGGCAGGCCGTGGTCACCGTGTTGGCGAGCAGGCAGGCAATGGTCATCGGACCGACGCCGCCGGGCACCGGCGTGATCGCTGCGGCGCGCTCGGATGCGGCGGCAAAGTCCACATCGCCGACGAGGCGCGTCTTGCCCTCGCCCCTCTCGGGCGCGTCGATGCGGTTGATGCCGACATCGATCACCGTGGCGCCCGGCTTGATCCAGTCGCCCTTGATCATCTGCGGACGGCCCACGGCAGCAACGACGATATCGGCCTGGCGCACCATGTCGGCGAGGTTGCGGGTACGCGAATGCGCGATGGTCACGGTGCAGTTCTCGCGCAGCAGCAACTGGGCGATGGGCTTGCCCACCAGATTGGAGCGCCCCACCACGACGGCATGCTTGCCCGACAGATCGCCCAGCTGGTCGCGCAGCAGCATCAGGCAGCCCAGCGGCGTGCAGGAGACCGGGCCCGGCAGTCCGATGGTCAGCTTGCCGACGCTGGCCGGGGTGAAGCAGTCGACGTCCTTGGCCGGGTCGATGGTCAGGATGATCTTGTTGGGATCGATATGGGCGGGCACCGGCAACTGCACCAGGATGCCGTGAATGGCCGGATCGGCATTGAGCTTTTCGACCAGCGCCAGCACCTCGGCCTCGCTGACCGTTTCGGGAAGCTCGTATTTCTCCGAGTGCATGCCGACCTCGACGGTCTGCTTGGCCTTCTGGCTGACATAGATCTGGCTGCCCGGATCATGCCCGACAATGACCACGGCAAGGCCGGGGGTGATGGTGTGCTCGGCCTGCAGGCGCTGCACGTGTCCTGCAATGCGGCCGCGCAGGCCCTCGGCATAAGCCTTTCCGTCGATGATCTTGGCGGTCATGGGCTGGCATCCTTTCGGGTCGGGCGGGGTTGGCCGCGATATGTCAGAATGCCGACCGTATCGCAATCCCCGCCGCTTCCAGCGCGGTCCGCACGCGCCCGGCGATCTCGACCGCCTCGGGATTATCTCCGTGAATGCACAAGGACTTGGCGTCCGTCTGGATCACCGTGCCATCGGCGGCAACGATCTCGCCGGCCTCGGCCAGACGTAAGGCCCGCTCGGCAATTGCACCCGCGTCGTGCAGCACCGCCCCCGGCTCGGACCGCGGCATCAGCAGCCCGTTGGGCAGATAGGCGCGATCGGCATAGGCTTCGCGGACGACCGGAAAGCCCACCGCTTCCGCCAGCTCCACCTGGGCGCTGTGGTCGATGGCCAGTATGCCCAGCCCGCGCACCAGGCCCTCGCAGGCGGCGAAGGCGACGGCGGCGATGGCCGGTTCTTCCGCCGCCATGTTGGCGAGCGCGCCGTGCAGTTTGACGTAGCGCAGCAGCACGCCCTCCTCGACCGCCAGTTCGGCGAGATCGCGCACCTGGCGCCGCACCATGTCGGCGAGGTCCTCCGGCGGCAGCACCAGCCGCACGCGGCCGAAATTATCGGGGTCGGCAAAGCCGGGATGCGCGCCGACGGTGACGCCACGCGCCTTGGCCGCGCGCAGCGCCACCACCATGCTGACATGGTCGCCGGCGTGGCCGCCGCAGGCAATATTGGCGGACGAGACAATGTCGAGCATGGCCTCGTCATTGCCGATGCCCTCGCCCAGATCGGCGTTGAGATCGAGCCAGTTCATCGCAGGGCTCCCTGTGCATGGGCGACGGTGACCGGCTGGAAGCGCAGCTCGCTGCTCGGCCGCAGCTGCACGAACCGGTCGAGATCGGCGCTGATGACCGTGGCAATCCTCGGGTAGCCGCCGGTCGGCTGGTGATCGCGCAGCAGCACGATCGGCGTGCCGTCGCCGAGGATCTGGATGTCGCCAGCGACGATGGCGTCGGAGACCAGCGTCAGGCTCTGTGCCCCGGCGAACACGCCGCCGGTATCGGCCAGCCGGGCGCCCATGCGGTCGAGCTGCGGCGAGATCGCGAACGGCCGGGTGATGAAGGCCTGCCGCACCGCCGGCGAGAAGTGGTCGGCATGCAGGCCCCAGACAAAGCGGATCGGCCCCTCACCGGGAGCCGTGCCGCCTGTAACGGTCTCCGTTGCAGCGCCGCCCATCGGCAAGACATCGCCCCGGCGCAGCGCCCTGCCCTGCCAGCCCCCCAGCTGCACGGCAAGATTGGTGGATCGGCTGCCCAGCACCGGCGGTACGGCCAGCTCGCGCTCGAAGCGCAGATAGCCATAGTTGCCGGCAGCTCCGGGGGTGATCTCCAGCGTGTCGCCCCGCTTGAGGGCGGCCTTGCCGGGCCATGGCCGCGACTTGCCGTTGACCTTGCACTGGAACAGGCCGCCGGCAAATCCGACTCGCAGCGGGGCCTCAACCTCGATGGCCAGCCCGGCCGCGGTGAACTCGATGGCCGTTCTGCCCGCCCGCCCCAGACGTGCGCCGGCCTCGGCAAAGGCAGCGCGGTCCATGGGCCCGGAGGCGCTGATACCGGCCGAGAGCATGCCGAAACGGCCTGCGTCCTGCAGCGTGCAGAGCGGCCCGGCGCGAGTGATGCGGATCATCGGATCGCCTCCAGCCGCAGCATGTCGCCGGCCTCGAGGATGGTCGGCGGCGTCGCCACCGGATCGAAATTGGAGAAATCGGTGTGCCCGATCACATGCCAGCCGGTGGGAATCGGCGTTGCGGCAATTGCCGTCTGCCCGGCCGCGAACAGCACCGTCCCCGCCGCGACCTGCGGGCGGACGCGTTGCCGGCGCGCCAGCACGAGTTCGGCCGGGTGAAAGCCGCAATAGACGAAGCCAGGTGCAAAGCCGGTGGCGAGGACGCGCAACGGATTGGCCGTGTGCGCGTCGATGAATGCCGCCCTCTCCAGCCCGAGCAATCCTGCGACCTCATCGAGGTCCTCGCCATCGTAGCGGACGGCAACGTGCCGCTCGGCGGTCGACGTATCGCCGTCCTCGCCGCCGCTGACGCGGAGCCGCACTTCACCAGCCAGTGTCTCGAAGCCGATGCGGCGCGGGTCATATCTGAGCAGCACCGAGACGAGATTGGGCGCCACCTCGGTGACCCCGGCGGGCAGAGCCGTTCGCGTCAGATGCCGGGCAAAGGCGATGGCGCGCCGGTTGGCCGCGTCCGACAGCACGGTGCCGAACCGCACCAGCAGCGCGGCGTCGCCCAGCGGCACGATTGTCGGAGAGGAGAGGTCATCGGGCATGCCCCATCTCTACCATCGGAAACTGATGCGCCAAGCCCGAAATGCTTTCCCTCACCGCCCCGGCGGGTTACCAGAGCGCGCAACCCCGGAGCCGAACATGCGCGCAGCCATCCAGTATGAGGGACATGCCATCGTCTCAAGCGACGGCATGATCGCCGATGCCGCTGGCGGCATGCCGGACGGCCTTCGCAATGATGTCGACTGGCGCAGTTTTCAGGCGGCGCTCGACCGCTCGGTCCTCGTGGTGCTCGGCCGCATCGGGCACGCGCGGCATCCGAATCCAGGGCGGCGCCGACTGGTGCTGACGCGGTCGGTCGAGGGCCTGCAGCGCGACAGCGGCGACCCGCTGGCCATGCTGTGGAACCCCGCCGACCTGCCGATCGCTGCCGTCCTCGACCGCATGGAGATCGCCGCCGGCACTGTTGCTGTCACCGGCGGTGTCGGCACGTTCGACCTTTTCCTGCCGCTCTACGACCGGTTCGTGCTGGCCGAGGTCGAGGGTCTGGTGCTGCCCGGCGGGGTGCCGTGCTTTACGGCCGGACCGCCACGCCGGGTTCTGGCGGACAGCGGTCTCGTGGTCGCCTCTGCCCGGCCCATCGACAGCGGGGTGGTGCAGGAAACATGGGTCCGCAGGTAACCCTCCCCTTGTCCCTCCCCCGCGAATGATGCCACGCTTCAGGTGAGTGAGCCGCAAGTGTCAAAGCCATGATGATCACCGACATCGAGGACTTCTTCACCAAGGGCTGCGGGCGCTGCGAGCGCTTTGCCACACCTGACTGCTCGACGCGTTTGTGGATCGACGGCCTCAATGACCTGCGCCGCATCTGCCGGGACGTCGGCCTCGTCGAGACCGTCAAATGGGCGCACCCGTGCTACATGCATGCGGGCCGCAACATCGCCCTTTTCGGCGCCTTTCGCGGCGACTTCCGCCTGAGCTTCATGAATGCCGCCCTGCTCAAGGACACGGAGGGCGTGCTTGAACGCCAGGGCCCCAACACGCTCCATCCCGACATGATCCGCTTCACCGACAGCGCCGCCGTCACCCGGCTGGAGCCGGTAATCCGGGCCTATCTCACGGAAGCCATGGGTTATGCCGAAGCCGGCATCCTGCCGCCCCGGCAGGAGCGCGAGATCGACCTGCCGGACGAACTGGTCGACGCGATGGATAGCGACCCGGAACTGGCCGAGGCCTTCCACGATCTGACGCCGGGGCGGCAGCGCAGCTATCTGATCAATCTCAACTCCACCCGGACACCTGCCACGCGCGTCGCCCGCATCGAGCGGTTCCGCGACAGGATCCTCGCCGGCAAGGGCGCCACCGAACGGTGAGCTGAGGCCGGCGGCCGGTGCGGAAAAAATAGTGTCGCACCTCTTGCGCAACGCCGCCCCGGCCTCCACCTGAGCGGCTGATCCGGGCCCCGCTGGCGACACTGTGTCGTGATGTCGGATCACACCGACCGGGGCGCGGCACTCTGCATCCCTGTCGGTCAATCGGAAGCTGACCGGATGCTTGCCCGCCTGCCGCCCGACAGTCTGCACCTCAGGGCCTTGTGCTCGCCTCATCTCCAGTTGCGCCGCCTGCCGCAGGCAGCCGGTCCGCCCGCCTGACGCGGACTCTGCGCGGCTTCGCGTCGCGTCTTCCGGGTGTGACGAACTGGTGAGGATTTCGAATTGGACTATTTCTACGTCGCCATCGGCCTTCTCGGCCTCTTCTTCGGCGGTGATGCGCTGGTGCGCGGCGCCGTGGGCGGTGCACGCAAGCTGGCGCTGCCGCCGCTGCTGATCGGCCTGACAGTTGTCGGCTTCGGCACCTCGATGCCGGAACTGCTGGTGTCGGTCGATGCCGCCCTGCGCGGCAGCCCGGACATCGCCATCGGCAACATCATCGGCTCCAATATCAGCAACATCCTGCTGATCGTCGGTGTCTCGGCCCTGGTCTGGCCGATCCGGGTAATGGGGTCCACCCTGCGCCGGGACACGGCCGTCATGATGCTGGCCACGGTGGCGTTGATCGTGCCGTTCTGGCTGGGCAGCATCGACCGGATCACCGGCCTGGTGCTGGTGGCCGGCCTCGTCGCCTATCTTGTCTGGGCCTACAGGAGCTCCAGTGCTGCCGCTGCGGTCGACACCGGTTCGGCCGTGCCGCCGCTCTGGCAATCGCTGCTGTGGCTGGCGGTGGGGCTGGTGGCGCTGATCTTTGGCGCCAATTTCCTGATCGACGGCGCCGTCAGCATCGCCCGCACCTTTGGCGTCTCGGAGGCCTTTATCGGCCTGACAGTGGTCGCCGTGGGCACCTCGCTGCCCGAACTGGCCACTTCGCTGGTGGCGGCGCTGCGGAAGCAGTCGGAGATCGCCATCGGCAATATCGTGGGCTCCAACATCTTCAACATTCTCGGCATCCTGGGTCTGACGGCACTCGTGTCGCCCATCCCGGTCGCCGGCCGCTTCCTCACCCTCGATCTGCCGGTGATGATCGCCGTCACGGCGCTGCTCTCGGCCCTCCTCCTGCTCCGCCCGTCCATCGGCAGAGCGACCGGACTGGGCCTGCTGGCCGTCTATGGCGGCTATCTCTGGCTGGCGCAGGGGTAGCCGTACCCTGCGCCGAGTCACCCGCTGCGCTGAGCAACAGCTCCAATGCCGAAACGCGTTGGATGAGTGAGATCTGCACGACGTTTCTCGCCACCGCCCAGACAACCGGTGATTTGCGCTGGTCGAGGAGACGGCCCGGCACAGCGAGTTCTATCGCGCCATCTCTATCCCAGCGGCCGCCGATCGCAAGCGCTCGAACCACGAAGTCGACTGCAATCAGGTCCTGACCATCGCCGCAGAATACGGCATTGAGTTCATGGGCGAACTGCCAGAGGCCTGAGGGTAAAGCGCCGCACCTCAGCAAACGTCAATTTAGTGGAAATCCGCCTGAAAGCTTGTTGCCGTGAGCGACACATGAGCGTTGCGGCGGCCGCAGTTCGAACGCTCTTGGCTCGCGAGAGAAGTTCCATCATTAGCCCCCAAGGGCAGCCGCCGCCAGAAGCAGACATCGACATCCAAAACGCCCTAGTCGCTCTTGCAGAGCTATGGTCTGAAAGGGACCTCGGATAGCCTTACCTCTACATCGTATCCCTGGGCTTTCATAAAGGTTTCTACACTCCTAGCGGTCAGCTCTTGATCCGTTCCCGGTCCGACACGAATTGAACGGATGGGCAACTTGTTCTCCCCAGCCCCTATCTCGATATACGGCACGATCTTGTTTTGCAGTACTCTGAATTGCATGCCGATCGGAGAAATGTCTTTCTGCACTACATATCGCCACTCCCTCTCATCTTTAAATCCAAGGTGCTTGAATTTTGGGAGCAGGCGGGAGATGCGCGCCAAGATGTCGACCTGCTGCTCCTCCTCGTCTGAGGCACCTAGAGCTTCTTCCAGTTCGGCGATGTCTCGTAGCTCGGCCTCCAACGCATCTCGAAGCTTTGTTGCAGTCGATAGTTTGGCATAGATTACCTGCTGCAGATGGGCCGAATCCTTTTTTAGCCTTTTTGTTAGCGCGGACTGGTCAAATGTGAGTGCGACGCCTTGAACGGCTCCACCGTAGCCGCGCCATTGGCTTAGGTTGTCATCATCACTACAAAAACAGGCAACATAACTTTGTGCTTGGAGACCTTTCTTCAGCTCATCAAAAGCCGTCTCGATGGCTGGCCCCCAAGCCCGAATTGCCTTTTCTGATGAAAGCATCTTGATAGCTTTCCTCGAAGCATTCAGCGCATGCGTCAGTTCAGCTTTATCGTTTAGAAATGAGGCGTTAGAGGCCCATAATCCCTTGGTCCGAACGATACCTTGTAAGCCACTGAGTGTAGTATAATGACTTAGTTTCGTCGGCGGATTTTGGCTTCTTGGCGTCGTTCTTCTAGGCGAGGAACTCGAGACAGTTCTAGCCATTACCCGCTCTCCAATGCCAAGCTGAAATGACTGATATCAAGCGAGACGTCAAAGCGCGATGGCTAGGTTGCTTCGTTTTCTCAGTTACCTAAGCCTTCCATATACCGGCGCGTAGAAGGGGACTTTCTACTTTCCACCCAAATCCCGCCGGCCTTTCACAAAAGGTCGTGCAGAGGCGCAACTTTATGACCATCTGGTGCAATGGCGGGTGGGGAGGGATTCGAACCCCCGGGACGCTTGCACGCCCGCCGGTTTTCAAGACCGGAGCAATCGACCACTCTGCCACCCACCCGTCGGATCAGCGTCTAGCTTTTCAGGACGCGCCTGTCCAGATCAGGGAATGAGGACAGTCTGCCCCGTGGTCTGGCGCGCCTCGAGGGCGCGGTGCGCGGCGACAGCATCGGCGAGGGCGAAGCGCTGGTTGACCGAGACCGACACCTGGCCCGCGAGGATGGCGTCGAACAGCGCCCTGGCGCCGGCGCGCAACTCCTCCCCGGTCGGGAAATAGGCGTTGCTGGTCGGCCGGGTGACAAACAGCGATCCCTTGGCGGCCAGAATACCCAGGTTGGGCACCGAGACCGGGCCCGAGGCATTGCCAAAACTCACCATCAGGCCGCGTGGCCGCAGGCAGTCGAGCGAGGGCTCGAAGGTCGCCTGGCCGACGCCGTCATAGACGACGTCGACGCCGCGCCCGTCGGTCAGTTCGCGCACCCGCGCGGCAAAATCCCCGGTCTTGTAGTTGATGGCGGCGTCGCAGCCGTTTTGCAGCGCCGTCGCGACCTTCTCGTCCGAGCCGGCGGTGCCGATGACGCGGGCGCCGATGGCTTTCGCCCACTGGCAGAGGATCTGGCCGGTGCCGCCGGCGGCGGCATGCACCAGAATGGTCTCGCCGGCCTTCAGCGGGTGGGTCCAGTGCAGCAGATAGAAGGCCGTCGTGCCCTTGAGCAGCGCAGCGGCGGCCACCTCGTCGGAAATGCCGTCGGGCACGGCCACGGCCTTGTCGGCCGGCAGCAGGCGCTCGTCGGCATAGGCGCCGGGCGGGCCGGAATAGGCGACGCGGTCGCCCACCTTCCAGAGCGTCACGCCCGCGCCGACCGCGGTGACGATCCCTGCCCCCTCATTGCCGGCGACGAATGGCAGAGGCAGCTTGTAAAGTCCGGTGCGCTGGTAGACGTCGATGAAGTTGAGCCCGACGGCCTTGTTGGCCACGGTGATCTCGCCCGGTCCCGGCGCCGCCAGCGTCCGCTCGTCGAGGACGAGGTTCTCGGGGCCGCCGAAGGCGCTGACGACGAAGGCGCGGCTCACAACTTCTTCCTCGGTGCCGATTTCGGCCGGCTCTGGGCCCGACGCACCGGCGTGGTTTTCGGTTTGGCCTTGGCCATGGCTTCACCGGCGGAGGTGTGCGGCAGGGCGCCGGCGGGGAGCGGCTCGGGCGCCACGCCGCCATTGCGGGCCAGCCGGCGCTGCTTGGAAATGATGTTGATGGTCTCGACCAGCACCGAGAAGCCCATGGCAGCGTAGATATAGCCCTTCTCGATATGGAAGCCGAGGCCGTCGGCCACCAGCGACACGCCGATCAGCAGCAGGAAGGCAAGCGCTAGCATCTTGGTGGTGGGGTGCTTGGCGACGAAACCGGCGATCGGGCCGGAGGCGACGAACATGATGGCCACCGCGACGATGACGGCGGCGACCATGACTTCGACATGCTGGGCCATGCCCACGGCGGTGATGATCGAATTGACCGAGAACACCATGTCGATGATGATGATCTGCACGATGATGGCGCTGAACGCCGCCTTGGCCGTTTCGCCGAGGCTGGCGGTGTGCGGCTCCTCGATCTCGGCATGCATCTCGTGCGTCGCCTTGTAGATCAGGAACAGGCCGCCGGCGAGCAGGATGATATCCTTCCACGACAGGCTGATGCCAAAGAGCGCGATCACATCGCTGTCGAGCGCAATGATCCAGCTGATCACCAGCAGCAGGGCGATGCGGAAGATCAGCGCCAGCGCCAGGCCGAGGCGGCGGGCGCGATCGGCCTGCTCCTTGGGCAGGCGCGACACCAGCACCGAAATGAACACGATGTTGTCGATGCCCAGCACGATCTCCATGACCGTCAGCGTGGCAAAGGCGACCCACACGGTGGGATCGGACAACAGTTCAAGCATACGGATTTTCCTCGGCGCCCAATGGCGGACGCCAAATCTATGTGCAGGCGCTGCGGGTTGGAAGTCCTAACGATCAGGTTTTTCAGGGTGCGGTTTTTCACCGCGCCCCCCCGCGGCAGGCATGTTCGTTGCCGTGCCGGGCTGGTTCAGGGATCGGAGCAATGGTAGATTTTGCTCTACATTTCAACGGACTTTGAACATGGATAGCTTTACGCCCGTACCTGCGCTGATCGGCGGGCTGCTGATCGGCCTCGCGTCGGCTGTGCTGTGGCTCGGCAACGGCCGCATTGCCGGCATCTCCGGCATCTTCGGCCAGTTGCTGCCCCCTGCCCGCACCATTATCTGGCGCGTCGTCTTTCTCGTGGCGCTGGTCGCCGCCGCGTTCGGCACTGCCCTGCTGCTGCCCGACCTCGGGTCGTCGCCGCAAATGGTCACCGCACCGGCCGAGTCCGGTATTCCGACGCTGGTCTGGCTGGCGATTGCCGGCCTCCTCACCGGCCTTGGCACCAAGATCGGCAATGGCTGCACCTCCGGCCACGGCATTTGCGGGCTGGCCCGCCTGTCGCGGCGGTCGCTGGTCGCCGTGGCGGTGTTCTTCGGCGTCGCCATCCTGACGGTCACGCTGACGGGAGTGGTCTGATGAACGCTGCACTCCGTCCCGGCTACCTGCTGACCGCCGCCGTAAGCGGTGCGCTGTTCGGCGCCGGCCTCTACATCTCGCAGATGGTCGATCCGCAGAAGGTGCTGCGCTTTCTCGATTTCACCGCCATCCCGACCGGCGGCTGGGACCCCAGCCTCGCCTTCGTCATGGGTGGCGGGCTGATCGTCATGTTTGCCGCCGTGCAATACAGCAAGCGCATCGGCCGGCCGCTGTTCGACACGGCCTTCCACCAGCCCGAGTATAACCGCATCGATACGCCGCTGGTGGCCGGTGCGGCCATGTTCGGCATCGGCTGGGGCATGTCGGGCATCTGCCCGGGGCCGGCGATCTCGCTGCTGGCCTTCGTGCCGGAAAACCTCTGGATCTTCCTGATCGCCATGTTCGTCGGCTCGTATCTGGGCACCTACATCATGCGCTGGACCGCGCGGCAGGCGGTGCCTGCGTGACCGAGGCAGTCGTCGTCGGCGGCGGCCTCGCGGGGCTGGCGGCGGCGGTTGCCGTCGCCCGCAGCGGGCTCGAAACCGTCCACCTGGCGCCAAAGGGGCCGCGCGATCAACGTACGTCCGCCCTGATGATGCCGAGCGTCGACTACCTGACCCAGGCGGGCCTGATCGACTTACCGGACGAGGTCGGCCATCCGCTGACGCAGATCCGCATCATCGACGCCACCGACCGATTGATCCGGGCCCCGGAAACGCTGTTCGACAGCGCCGAGGCGGGGCTGCCGGCGTTTGGCTGGAACTTTCCCAACGTCCGGCTGACCGAAGCCTTCGAAGCGGCGGCCTCCGGCCTTGCCAACCTCTCCACCCGTTCGGTTGCGGTTACCGATGCAACGCCCGGCGACAGCGGCACGCAGCTGACCCTCGCCGACGGCACTGCGCTGACGGCGCAACTGCTGGTGGGGGCAGACGGCAAGAAGTCGCTGATCCGCGCCGCCACCGGTTTCCGGGCACGGGAAAACGGCTTTACCCAGTCGGCGCTGGTCTGCGACCTCGAACTGGGCCGGCCGATCGACGGCACATCCATCGAATTCCACTATCCAGAGGGCCCCTTCACTCTGGTCCCTGCGGGCGACAACCGGGCCAATCTGGTCTGGATCGACGATCGCGACGTGCTGCGCGCCGCCCAGGCCGGCGGCAAGGAGCAGCTGCGGACGCTGTTCCTCGAAAAGTCCAAACGCCTCTTCGGCTCCATCGAGCTGCTGACGCCGGCGCATATCTTCCCGCTGTCCTCGATCACCGTTGACACGGCCGGCAGGAACGGCGTCGTGCTGGTCGGGGAGTCGGCGCATGCCTTCCCGCCGATCGGCGCCCAGGGGCTCAATCTGGGGCTGCGCGATGTCGCCGATCTGGCGGCGGCGCTGGCGGCAACCGACCGCTCCAGCGGCTTGGCCCGGCGGGTCAGCGACGACTATGCGGCGCGCCGCTCCGGCGACCTGGCGCGGACCGGCGGCATGGTGGATACGCTGTTCCGGTCGCTGCTGGCCGATTTCCTGCCGGCACAGGCGCTGCGGGCGGGCGGGCTCTGGGCCCTCAAGCTGGTGCCGCCGCTGCGGCGGCAGGCCTTTGCCGTCGGCATGGGCAACCGCTGAGACAATAAAAAGGGCGCCCGACGGGCGCCCTTCGCATTTCTGCATGTCCGGAAGCTTACTGCGCGGCGGGCGCTGCTTCGGTCGGCGTGGCAGCAGCCTCGCCTTCGAGACGGCGGCGCAGCTGCTCGGCGAGGTCGTCGGTGCTCTGCTGCAGCGCGGCACCGCCGCTGCTGTTGTCGTTGAATTCGGAGAAGGTCATGTTGGCCTCGCCATCATAGGCTGCGGTGAAGCCGCCCAGGTTGATGTCGATCACCAGATCCTTGTTCTGCCGGTTCTTGGCGGTCAGCTTGAGCGTCCCGCCCTTCTTGAGGCTGTTCACATATGCCTCGTTGATCACCAGCTGCGTGGCGCAGCTCGACGGATCACACAGCATGAAGGGCACGCGGACCGGCTTGCCGCCATCGATCTGCCAGGTGAGGCCAAACGGCAGCAGCACGCCAAGCGGCACCGCGGCCACGGCGAGCAGGCGGCTCTCCTGGCCCGGGTCGTCGCGCAGCAGGAACGAACCGAGGAACTGGCCGGCGGTGCTCATCACCACCTGGCGCATGACGCAGACCTTCTTGCCGTCTTCGAGCGGGTCGCAGAGCTTGAGCCAGTTGTTGGACGGATCGGCGGGCGCGGCCGGCTTGATCTCCACGGCATCTCCCGACGCTGCGGGGGCTGCCGGTGCCGTCTCCTGAGCGAGCGCCCCGAACGAGGGCAGCATCAGCGCCGAGACGAGTGCGGCAACTGCAATCTTGTTGAGGATCATTGACTTTCCTTGAGGTTCCCTAATGAGACGGAGACTCTCCGGCCCCCTTGCATTTCCAGCCCTTCAACGAGGGAATTCGGGCAATAACATGTCCTGCCCCGCCAATCCAAGGCATTATCCGGCGAGTGTGGCCAGGGTGCTGCTGCTCTCTGCCAGCTTGGCCATCCGCGAGAGGATGGCGGCTGTTCCCTTGAGCCGCATCTCCGGCTTGGGCCAGTCTCTGGCAAACACCAGTTTCTGGTCCGGCTTGATGCGCACGTTGATACCCGGATCCGACAGCATCTTCACCAATGCGGCAGGATTTGGGAACTCGTTGTTGCGCAGCGTGATGACCGCGCCCTTGGGCCCGGCATCGACCTTTTCGACATTGGCGGTGCGGCACAGCGACTTGACCAGAATGACCTTGAGCAGCGCCTCGACCTCCTCGGGCAGCGGCCCGAAGCGGTCGATCAGCTCGGCACCGGTGGCGTCGATCTCGCGCGCATCGGTGAGATCGGCGAGGCGGCGGTAGAGCTGCATGCGCAGCTGCAAGTCCGGCACATAATGCTCGGGGATCATCACCGGCATGCCCAGCGAGATCTGCGGGCTCCACTCGCCCTGGTCCTCGTAGTCCTCCTCGCCGGTGCGCAGCGAGGCCACGGCCTCCTCGAGCATGGCCTGGTAGAGTTCGAAGCCGACCTCGCGGATGTGGCCCGACTGCTCGTCGCCCAGCAGGTTGCCGGCGCCGCGGATGTCGAGATCGTGACTGGCCAGCTGGAAGCCTGCGCCGAGACTTTCCAGCGACTGCAGCACGGTCAGCCGGCGTTCGGCGGTGTCGTTGAGCTTCTGGTTGGCGGGGACGGTAAAGAGCGCATAGGCGCGCTGCTTGGAGCGGCCGATGCGGCCGCGGATCTGGTAGAGCTGCGCCAGGCCGAAATGATCGGCGCGATGCACGATCAGCGTATTGGCATTGGGAATATCGAGCCCGGATTCGACGATGGTGGTGGCCACCAGCACGTCGAACTTGCCGTCGTAGAAATTGTTCATGATGTCGTCGAGCTCGCCCGCCGGCATCTGGCCGTTGGCGACGACATAGGACACTTCCGGCACCTGCTCGCGCAGGAACTCGGCGATCTCGGCCTGGTCCTTGATGCGCGGCACCACATAGAACGCCTGTCCGCCACGATATTTTTCACGCAGCAGCGCCTCGCGGATCGACAGCGGATCGAAGGGCGAGATGAAGGTGCGGATGGCGAGGCGGTTGACCGGCGGCGTCGCCAGCAGGCTCAGGTCGCGGACACCGGTCAGCGCCAGCTGCAGGGTGCGCGGGATTGGCGTGGCGGTCAGCGTCAGCACGTGCACGCTGTCGCGCATTTCCTTGAGCCGTTCCTTGTGTCCGACACCGAAATGCTGTTCCTCGTCGACGATCATCAGGCCTAGGTTCTGGAACTTGACGGCCTTGCCGAGCAGGGCGTGCGTGCCGACGACGATATCGACCTGACCGTCGGCAATGCCCTCCTTGGTGGCCTTGAGTTCCTGCGCCGAGACCAGCCGCGAGGCGGCGGCGACGCGGACCGGCAGGCCGGCAAAGCGCTCCTTGAAGGTCTTGAAATGCTGGCGTGCCAGCAGCGTGGTCGGCACCACCACCGCGACCTGCTGGCCCGACATGGCGACGGCAAAGGCGGCGCGCAGCGCCACTTCGGTCTTGCCGAAGCCGACATCGCCGCAGACCAGCCGGTCCATCACCTTGCCCGAGCCGATATCCTCGAACACCGCCTCGATGGCGGCGAGCTGGTCCTCGGTTTCCTCATAGGGGAAGCGCGCGGCGAATTCCTCGTAGGCGCCCGCCGCGGTGCCATCGATGGGCTTGGCCCGCACCAGCAGGCGCTGCGCCGCGATCTTGATGAGCTGCTCGGCCATGTCGCGGATGCGCTTCTTGAGCCGGCTCTTCTTGGCCTGCCAGGCGACGCCGCCGAGCTTGTCGAGTTCGGTGATAGCGTCCGAGCCATAGCGCGACAGCAGCTCGATGTTTTCGACCGGCAGATAGAGCTTGGTATTGCTCGCATATTCGATCTCGACGCAGTCATGCGGGGCACCCTGCACCTCGATGGCGCGCAGGCCGATGAAGCGGCCGATGCCGTGATCGACATGCACCACGAGATCGCCGGCCGCGAGGCTGGCGGCCTCGGTCAGCGCGTCCGAGGCCTTGCGCTTCTTCTGCTGGCGCAGCAGCCGCTCGCCCAGGATATCCTGTTCGGAGAGCACCACGAGGTCGTCGGTTTCAAAACCGGTCTCGAGGCCGATTACCACGAGCACCGAGACGTTGGGCGAAGTGGTTTCGGCGTCGCGCCAGTTCTCGGCGAGGCGCGGATTGGTCAGGCCATGGTCCTTGAGCACCTGGGCCATGCGGTCGCGCGACCCCTCGGTCCAGCAGGCGATGATGGTGCGGCGCCCTGCCCGGCTCTGGCTCTGCAGGTACTTGACCACGGCCTCGAAGAGGTTGACGTCCTGGGCCTGCCGCTCGGCGGCGAAGGTGCGCGCCATGCGGCCGCCGGCATCGCTGGAGCGGCTCTCGTCGGGCGAGGCGAAGGGCGAGAACTGCAGGACCTCTGCGCCCTTGCCGAGCTCATAGGGATGCGCCTCGGTCTCGTAGAGCAGGTTCGGCTCGATCGGTTTGTAGGGTGCACCGGTGGTCGTCGCCTGCTTGACGCTGCGCGCCTGCTCGCGCGCCTCGTAATAGTCGGTGACCTGCTCCTGGCGTTCGGCGAAGGCCTCGCGGGCCTGGTCGTCAAAGATGAACGGCGCGGCACCGGTATAGGCGGCAAGGCCATCCATGTGATCGTAAAACAACGGCAGCCAGTGCTCGATGCCCGGATAGCGCTGGCCCGAACTGACCGCGGCATAGAGCGGATCATCGACGGTATTGCCGCCAAAGGCAGCCGTATAACGCTGGCGGAAGCGCTTGATCGACTGCTCGGAGAGCAGCACCTCGCTCATCGGGGCGAGCGCGATGCGCTTCAGCGTCCCGGTGGTGCGCTGCGTGTCCGGATCGAAGGTGCGGATGGATTCGAGCTGCTTGCCGAAGAAATCGAAGCGCAGCGGCGTGTCCATGCTGGCCGGGAACAGGTCGACAAGGCCGCCGCGCACCGCAAACTCGCCGGCCTCGCGCACCGTCGGTACGCGCAGATAGCCGTTGCCGGCGGCCCAGTCGATCAGTCGGTTGCTGTCGACGATCTGGCTGGCTGCTGCCGCAAAGGACATGCCGGCTACCACCTCGACCGGCGGCAGCTTCTGCACCAGTGCGTTGACCGTGGTCAGCACCAGCGCACCCTTGGTGGCGTCGCTGGTGAGCGTCGAGAGCGCCGTCATGCGCGCCGCGATCGTCACGCCGTTGGGCGAGACGCGGTCATATGGCAGGCAGTCCCAGGCCGGCAGCGTGAGGATAGTGTGGCCGGGCAGAAGCTGCTCGAGCACATCGGCCATGCGCTGCAGCCGGCGGCCGTCGCGCGCCACGAACACAGCGGCGACGCGGGCGTCCGGGTCGGCCTTCAGCCGCGCCTCGAGCTGGCGCGCCAGCTCGATGGGCTGCATGCCGTCGGGCACATTGACGAGGACTTTGTCGGCACGCAATTGGGTCATCTGGCAATCCGGAAGGCGATGATGTCGGCAAGCAGGGCCGCGTCGATCGAGGCGGGTGGCAGTTCCTGCCCCATCACCCATTTTAGGAGGTCGGTATCCTCCTCCTCCATAAGCTGCTCGAGCCGGTCGAGTTCAACGGCGTCGAGATTTTCGAGATGCGCGTCGGCATAGGGCCCCAGCACGAGGTCCATCTCGCGCGTGCCGCGATGCCAGGCGCGATAGCGCATCTTGCGCCGGCGCATGGATATGTCTTCACCGGCGTCTTTTGAGGGGGCCATGAGCGGGTCGTCTCGGGGGATGTGGAGTTTGTACTTAGTCTGTTCCGCGACGATTGTCAGCCCCGTGCTGGCGTCCATCAACGCGCCGGCTTGCCGCGTCACCGGAGTGTCTGGTAGTTTCTGCCCATGATGTTCAAGTCCACATTCTTCCCGCTCGTCTGACGACCCGGATTGTTCGGGGCACCCTGGTGCCAGTCAGAATCAACGGCCGGCCTGCATGGCGGTCGTGCGGAGATGTATTGAATGTCGGAAGCTTCTCATTCCGGTCTGAGCAAGGCTCGGATCGACGATTTCATCGAACACGGTTATCTCAGGCTCGAAGCCGCCTTTGACGCCGATCTCGCGCAACGCGGACGGGACGAACTCTGGCGCGCCATGGCCCTCGCGCCCGACGCGCCGGAGACCTGGACGCGTCCGGTCGTTCGCCTCGGCTTCATGACGGGGCCGACCTTCGTCGCTGCCGCCAACACGCCGCTGCTGCGCGAGGCCTATGACACCCTCGCCGGCGCCGGGCGCTGGTTGCCGCCCAATGGCCTCGGCACCTTTCCGGTGCGCTTTCCGTCACCCGACGATCCGGGCGACGCCGGCTGGCACGTCGATGCCAGTTTCGGGCTGGAAAACCCCGATTTCATGCAGTGGCGGGTCAACGTCAAGAGCCGTGGCCGTGCCTTGCTGATGCTGTTCCTGTTTTCCGACGTGGGGGACGATGATGCGCCCACAAAGGTGCGCAAGGGATCGCATCTGCACATTGCGCGGCAGCTGCTGCCGCATGGCGAAACCGGCCTGACGCTGGCCGAACTGGCGGCTGACGGCTTTGCGTCGACGGCCTCCTGCGAGGAGGAACTGGCCACCGGACCAGCCGGCACGGTCTATCTCTGCCACCCGTTCCTCGTCCACTCGGCCCAGCCGCATCGCGGTATGCAACCACGCTTCATGGCGCAACCGCCGCTGCTGCCCAAAGGGGAGTTCGACCCTGCCCTGCCCCCGTCGCCGGTGCAGCTCGCTATTCGCCAGGCTTGCGGGCTGAGTTTCTAGCCACATCGGCCCGGTGTTTCCGTGCCGCTGCGGCCCCGGGCCGGTTCTAGTGATTGCCTCTGGGCGCCGGTCGTCGCACGACGATCGGCGCCTGTTCGGCGGCTCTGGGGGCCATCAAGGTGCCGATGATGACAACTGCGGTGCCGATGGCCACAAAGGCCGAACCGGCAATCGGGTTGCCCTCGATAATGAAGAAATAGAGCCCGACAAGGTCGAAGGCCATGTGGACGCAGAACCACTTGAGCACATGGGTGAAAGCCGCCCAGGTCGTTTCGTGCTGGCGGTAATCCATCGCTGACTCGTTGGCCGGGATGGTTTCGACCGGCCGCAGATCAGCGCGATCGGTGGCGGGCCGTGGCGGTGTGGGGTCGTTGAACATATCTCGGTCTCACATCAGGACGGGAGGGTGTCGAGCCAACGCCCTACCCAGTCTGCGGTTCCTCCCCGTGTGGAGACGTGAACGCCCGGAGCGACAGCGCTATGTGTCGCCGGAGATGGTCGTTCGCCATGTGCGCCAGCAAACCCGAGCAATAACCCCTGCTCTATTGCGCCCGGCCGAGCTCCTCGGCGAGCCCGATCAGCAGCCCGCCCGGTCCGCGGATGTAGCAGAGCCGATAGACGTCCTGATAGTCGACGACGTCACCCACCAGCTGCGCGCCGCGCTTGCCGAGTCTGGCAAGCGTCGCGTCGAGCTCGTCGACGGTGAACATGACGCGCAAGTAGCCCAGGGCGTTGACCGGAGCGTTGCGGTGATCGGCGACGACCGGCGGCGTCAGGAAGCGCGACAGCTCGAGACGGCTGTGGCCGTCGGGCGTGCGCATCATGGCAATCTCGACCTGCTGGTCCCCCAGCCCGGTCACCCGCCCGGCCCATTCCCCCTCGATCATCGCCCGTCCCTCCAGCGCCAGGCCGAGCTCGGTAAAGAAGTCGATTGCCTCTTCAATATCCTCGACAACGATCCCCACGTTATCCATGCGGCTGATGGCCATGTGTCCAGTCTCCAGAGTGTCGCTTAGCGGGCATACCCCGTCGCCGCAGCCTATTGTCCGGCTTTAATCATGTCGCGGATTTTGGTCGCCTTTTCGAAATGATCGAGGGCATGGGTTTTCGCTTACCTTGCGTCAGCACCAGTAAGGCGCTTGCCTCCACCTCACCTTCAAGCGCTAGCTTTTTTCATGCTCCACCCTGGCGCCGCTAGATCAGCCCGAGGGCCGCATCGCTGGCCGACGGTCCGTATTTCTCGGCGGGTGGCCAGGGGCGGGCCTGCCAGTGTGGCTCGAACACGAAACTCGACCGCTGGCGCCCGTCGAGCAGGGCGCCATTCCCGGCCCCCAGCGCATAGTCATAGTAGAGCTTGACCACCTCCGCGCGGGAGGTCTGCCGGGCGGCGGGATGGTCGAGGCACGCCGTCTGCCAGCGCCGCACCCGGTCGTATGCCGGTCCGTCGGGCAGCCTGAAGCCTTCATAATAGTCGAGAAACCAGAAGCGCATGAAGATCGGCGTGAACACGGCCTCCGCCAGCCCGAATTGCGGGAACAGGAAGTCGCTGTCCGGACTGTGCTCGACGAGGAAATCGTTGATCTGGGCGTAGAGCCTCAAAAGTTCATCCGTCAGCGCCTGCCGCCTTTCGCGGTCCTGGTTCATCACCAGTCGGTAGCCGGCAGCGGTCAGCGGCCCTTCGCGCGCGATCAGCATCTCCTCGACCGCATGCTCATAGGGGTCGCTGCGGCGCTGCAGCCCGCCCGCAACGGTTTCATCGAGATAGCTCAGGATGACGAGGCTTTCCTTGAGAATGCGCCCGTCCGCCGTCTCCATCACCGGCAGCGCCGTCGTGCCCCGCGTCTTCTGCAGCAGCTGCGGATCGCGCGGTCTGGTGATGTCGACGACGCGGAACTCCACGGCGTCGGCCCGCCCCTTCAGCGCCAGCAGGATTTCGATCCGCTGGCAGAACGGGCAGACGGGTATGTGGTAGATGATGGGTTTTGGCATGAATTGTCCGTCTTCGAAAGGTCTCGGCGTCAGCGTTGTCCCAGCGGCGGGCCGGTAAAGCGCAGGTTGTGGCGGGCTGCCGCCTCGGAGATGGCCGCCATGTCATCGGGGATGCCGAACTGGCCCGCGGCCATGTCCGCAAAGAAGCCCTCGAAGCCGCCCGGCGTCAAAATCACCAGGTGCCGGCATGGCGCATCGCCCGTCACCCGGAAGGTGTGCTCGCGTCCGCGCGGCACGAACACCGTCTCGCCGGCCCGCCGGATAAAGGTCTCGCCCTCGAGCCAGAACTCGCAGGCGCCGCTCAGCAGCACGAAGGTTTCGTCCTCGCGCTCGTGCACGTGCCGCGGCGGGCCGCTGCCGGCAGGCGACAGACTGTCGACGATCGACATGGCGCCGTCCGTCTCCTCCGGCTTCAGGATCGTCCGATAGCTTACGCCCAGCCACTCGACAGCACCGGGCCCGGTCAACGCGTCCATGAGTCTCTCCTCTCAGATCAGCAAGTGCCCCCTCCTCGTGACTCCTACCCGCGTCTGCGGTATATGAGAAATCGATTGATCTAATAGAGTCTATCAGCTCAGTGAATTTTGGAATATTCGACCTCAACCTGCTGCGCGTCCTCGACGCCCTCCTGCGCGAGGGTTCGACCGTGCGGGCCGGCGACCGGCTGGGCATGTCGCAGCCGGCCGTGTCCGGCGCCTTGGCGCGCCTGCGCCTGGCCCTCGGCGACCCGCTCTTCGTGCGCCAGGGGCAAGGCCTCACCCCCACCGACTATGCGCGATCGCTGGCCATGCCGCTGCATGACGAGCTCGACCGGCTGGAGCGCCTGCTGGCCGGGCCGCCCGCCTTCGATGCGGCAACGGCGACGCTGACCTTCAAGCTGGCCGGCAGCGATTTCTTTGCCGAATGCCTGATGCCCGTGCTGGCCCACCGGCTGCAGAGCCTCGCGCCGGGCATCCGGGTGCAGCTGGTCGATCTGGTGCCGCAAAGCTATATCGACTCGCTGGAGCGCTACGAAGCCGACATGGCGCTGATCCCGGCCGCCGACGTCCCCGACTGGGTCGAGCGCCAGCCCATGTTCTGGTCGAGCTTTGTCACCGTCGCGCGCCGGGGCCATCCGCAGATCGCCGCGGCACGTCTGTCGCCCGGCGCGGCACTGCCCCTCGACCTCTTTTGCGCCCTCGGGCACGTGCTGTTCTCCCCCGAGGGCAAGCTGCGCGCCATGGGCGATGCGGCGCTGGCACGCATCGGCCGGGAGCGCCGGGTCGTCATGACCATGCCGGTGTTTTCGGGCGTCTGCCGCGCCGTCGGCGAAAGCGACCTGATCGCCCTGGTCCCGCGGCAATTTGCCGAAAAGGTCGCCCCTGCCCTCGGGCTCGACATCTTCGCGCTGGCATTCCCGCTCGAGCCGGCGCTCATCGTCGGCACCTGGCACAAGCGCTCCACCGCAAACGCCGCCCACCGCTGGATGCGCGACCTCGTGGCCGCGGTGCTGCTCGATCTCAACACGGGCGAGGCCGGGCTGCCGGAGTGACGGGGCGGCGGCGATGGGCGGTTGCGGGTCCGCATGACGGCGCTGGACCCGAGGTGCCGACGCTCCGGCTCAGGCTGCCGTCAGCCTGCTCTCGTCAACCGAGAACGTGACGCCGTCGTCGGTGCCGCCGCAGAGCGGCGCCAGCGCCGGCCAGACGCGGCTGTCGAGCGAGACCCAGTTCCTCGCCTTGCCCACGGCGCCCGGCGCCTGCGAGGCCTGGCGGTCCACCGTGGCGTCCGCGGGCCAGATTTCGCAATTTTCGTAGGGATGATCGAGGTATCCGGAAAACACGTCCACCCCCTCCAGCCGGGCGGTGACCCGCAGCCAGCCCGAGGGGTCCAGCGCCAATCGCACCACCCCTTCCCGTCCCGCTGCGGCAAAGCCGATTTCGGCAACCTGCCCCGGCTCATGCGCAACCAGATGGATCCTGACTTTGACGCCCGTGGCCTCGATCAGCCAGTTCGGGGCATATTTTGGCATGCCGGCAAAATCATCGATCCACGCCGCCGACTGCTCCATCGGGTCGAGTTCCCTGTCGGCATGCTGGATCGGTTCGCACCAGCTCGGTGCCGTCATCGGCGCAGCCATCGGATGATCCTTGATGTGGTCGGCGGGGTACAAAGGCGGAGGTGCTGGAGAATGCCGTTGCGGCCGCAGGATCGCAATGGACCTCCGAACTGCAGCTTGAGACAAATGCTGCTTTCGACCCCAGCCCGGGCGTGGGCGGTCCACGCTGGCGACGGCAGCTTCTGGCCCGAAATCAGTCATTTCGGAGAACTGTTGGCGCTCGCACGCTCTATGGGCACCAGGCGATCGAAAATCACGCGGCAGCAAAGGTAGGCAAATGCTTGGCATGGGACGCTAAACCGACCAACGCCGATACGCCAGAGTGGCAGAAGCTCCGAGTCAGTTAACAGGACGTGCCCGACGACCTCGTGACGTAGCAGTAGCCCGTGCCGACAGAACGACCTATTGGATTTTGACTAGATCAGCTCCGCAATCGTCATGGTGCTCGAGGGGATCAGTACCTCACCCGATGTCAAAGGATGCGCGCATCAAACTATCGCTTGTAGAGGCCCAGACTGGCCGCGTTCTCTAGGTCGGTCTTGTACCAGCGCATCATCGTGTGCACCTCGCTGGCGAGAGCGATAAATTCGTCTGGCTTCAGCCCGATGTACTCTCCGTGAGCAATCCCGTTACGCCGATTCACCAAGCTCTCGTCGATGAGCGGAAACCGCGCTTCATAGCGGCCAATCGGAACATCGATAGAAAGCGCGATATTTCGGAAGACCGTGGACGTGAGATTGAATTCCGTGCGTATCGCGTTTGACAGCACCATTTTCGCGGGCTTGTCCAATTCAGCCATCACAAAGTCGAGGACGTCGATGTTCGTCTTCGCCTGCTTGCTCTCACCGAGTTGGGATAGTTTGCCTTTCATGCCGAAGACAACGAAGCAGGTCTTCAATTCGCGATAGGTGAGGCCCTGGTTGTTCACGAACTCCAGGTAACCCTCCGATGCCGACTTTATGAACCCCTCCCAATGGGCATAGACGATCGCAACGCCACCTCGAATTAGCGCGTCGCGGTCTACCCGGTCTTCCTTGCTCGCTACTCTAAAAGTCGAAATTTCCCGGACACGCCACGACATATCCTGGTCGAGCATCTCCTGCAGGTGCGAGATGGTTCGGATTTTCGCCAAAGCTCGCGTCCCTACGGCTTGAGCCAATCACCGGCCATAGGCAACAATTTGGCGAGACGTGTAGTGCCACGCACACCTGCGCCAGAGTTGGCGGTGAAAGTGTTCTCCTGCCAGAGCTCTTTGGCCTTGGTCTGGATGAACGTCTTCCGGCCGTCTGCACCTAGCGCCTCAAGATCGGCGATATTTTTCGACACGCCGGTGGCCATCACCTCATAAACCGATAGCAAGAATTTTCCAGTAAAGTCCTGGCCATTCCACCTTCTGAATGCCTTGTCCCCCAGTGCGTCGTTCAAGAAACCAAATGTCTTGTCGAACACGACAGTCTCATCGTTTAAATTCATGGCCGCGTTCGTCGCCAACTGAAAGAGTGCGTCGTCGAGGTACTCATGCACGTCGAGCCCGTGGACGTATGGCACTAACCGGAAGGCGAGGAAGCGAAGGACCAGTTCGACATCGAGCTGCGACTCCATCGCCTTGTCAGTCTGCTGCGTCGTGTTCTTGAAATCTTTTGATTGTGAGCGCGCTTGCAGCCAATCATAGAATTGAGGGTTGATGGATACCGCAATGCTGTTACGGACCTCTTGCTCGGTAAGCGCGACACCGCCAGTGTTCAGACGCTGGAAAAGCTCGTACTTTGCAGTGGCATCGCTTTCGAATTTAAGGATCTCGACACGTATCCTCGCCCGTTTGATCTCGATCTGGAGAGGTTGCCCGATACCATCCTCGACTTCGGGCCCAGATGGTGTCCATCGCTTGCCATTGAGACTTGGAAGAAACTTCGTGCCGTTGAGCACCAAAGGCGCCACAGAATTCCCATCTGTGTCCACCAGATCTCCAGTTAACTGGAGGATCGTACTCAGGCGCTGCAGGCCATCGATGAGCTCCCACACGCCCGTTTCGCCCTGAAAAACGAAAATCGGGGGAATAGGGATGCCAAGCAGCAAGGACTCAATGAATCGGGTTTTTCGTTCGTCTTCCCACCTGAAAAGGCGCTGAAAGACCGGGTCGATCTTTAGCTCGCCGTCCTTATAGAGGTTGATGACCTCACCAATGGACATTTCATATCCATCAGTGACCACCTTCTTGCGGGCCGCTTTTACTTCATCCTGTAGCGTCACGTCTGTGTTCCCCGTGTGCTGAGGGACATTACTGCCTGCGCTTCGGAGCGCAAGGCAAACGTGTCGTCTTTTCAGAAGCGCGACTCGCCCGCGCCCGAGTGGCTCCGGCGTCGACACGCCTGAGTTCTCCCCTCCTCCTCTCGCATCCCCCCGTTGACATCCAATAAGCCTCCGCTTATGCATTAACCCATAAGCCACGTCTTATGGAAATGCCGATGTCCAGCACGCACTTGCCCACTCCTCCGCCTGGTTCCGTCCCCATCGATGTCGTGATGCGCACGCTGGGGGATCCGACGCGGCGCGGGCTCTACGAAGCCATCGTCAATCGCGGCGAGACGACAGTGGTCGATCTCACGCGCGACGGCGCGATTTCTCAGCCGGCCGTCTCACAGCATCTCAAGGCGCTGCGGCTGGCCGGACTTGTGGTCGAGCGCCGCGCCGGGCGCAATGCGTTCTACCGCTCTGAGCCCGCCGGCCTCGCGCCGCTTGTCGACTGGCTCGACCACTATGCCATGTTCTGGCGTGACCGCCTCGACGGCCTCAAAACCCTGCTTCAGGAGATCGATCCGAAATGACCCAGCTTGCCCAAAAACCGGAAACCCGCGCCATCGTCGTCGAGGATTTCCTGCCGCACAGCCCCGAAAAGGTCTGGGAGGCGCTGACCAGCCGGCGCTATCTCGACCGCTGGCTGATGAAGAACGACTTCTTGCCGGTCGTCGGCCACAAGTTCACCTTCCAGGCGCGGCCGATGGGCGACTGGAACGGCATCGTTCATTGCGAGGTGCTGGAGTGCGATCCGCCCAAAAGCTGGTCTACACCTGGGTGGGCGGCGCGGCCAGCAATGCCAGCCATGGCTCGGTACTCGACTCGGTGCTCAGCCTTACGCTGACGCCCGCCGAGGGTGGCACGCGGCTCCGGCTGGTGCATGACGGCTTTGTCTCGCCGCAGAACGATGCCGGGTTCACCGCCATGAGCGGCGGCTGGGGCAGCATCATCAAACGCATTTCGGCGCTGCTCGACGAAACCGCCTGATCGTCATTCACGCCCTGTTTCGCCACGGCGGGCATAGCCTATAAAGGGCCATGTCCCGTCCGCAGTCACTCGATCCGCTGTTCCGCTCGCTGCACTCCATCAAGGGGGTCGGCGACAAGCTGGCGGCCTTGCTGACGCGGTTTTTCGGGGCGCCCGAGGGGCAGGAGGCGATTGCGCTCGATCTCCTGATGCACATGCCCTCGGGCATGGTCGACCGGCGCCGCATGGATGGCGTGGCCAACACCTATGTCGGCCATATCGCCACCCTGAAGCTGCATATCGACCGACACCAGCCGCCGCCCCGGGGCAAGCCGCATATCCCGCACCGGGTGTTCGCCCATGACGAGACCGGCGACATCCAGCTGGTCTATTTCCGCGCCCAGGGCGGCTGGGTGGAGCGGGCCCTGCCGGTCGGTGAAACGCGCTATGTGTCCGGCACCATCGGCTTTTTTAACGGCGACAAGCAGATCACTCATCCCGACTATGTGGTCGAGGTGGAAAAGTTCGACAGCCTGCCGCTGGTCGAGCCGGTCTATCCGCTGACCAATGGCCTTTCGGCCCGGGCGCTGACCAAGCTCACCCGTAACGTTCTCGATACGCTTCCCTCGCTGCCCGAATGGGTGCCGGCCGAACATCTGGAGCGGTTCAATTGGCCTGATTTTGGTACGGCGATGCGCGCCGTGCACACGCCGGTCAGCCCGGAACAGGGCGAGCTCTGGGGCCCGGCCCGCATGCGGCTCGCCTATGACGAATATCTGGCCGGCCAGCTGGCGCTGATGATCGTCCGCTCGCAGCTGGTGGCCGCCCGCGGCGTGTCGCGGCAGTTCACCGGCGAGATCACCGCGCGAGTGCTGGCCGCCCTGCCCTATACGCTGACCGACGGGCAGCAGGGCGCAGTCGAGGACATCCGCACGGACCTCGCCTCGCCCGAGCGCATGTCGCGGCTGATCCAGGGCGATGTCGGCGCCGGCAAGACCGTGGTGGCGCTGATGGCGATGGCGGCCATCGCCGAGTCCGGCGCCCAGTCCTCGCTGATGGCGCCCACCGAACTGCTGGCGGCGCAGCACTTCAAGACCCTGAAGCCGATCTGCGACGCGGCCGGGCTGGGCATCGTGCTGCTCACCGGCAAGATGTCGGCGGCCGAGCGCCGCGCCGCGCTGGCCGGCATCGCCTCGGGCGACACCAGCATTGTCGTCGGCACGCATGCGCTGTTCCAGTCCGGCGTCGACTTCCGCGATCTGGGCCTCACCGTCGTCGACGAACAGCACCGCTTTGGCGTGCACCAGCGGCTGGCGCTGTCGGAAAAGGGCGCGCATACCGACCTGCTGGTGATGACGGCAACGCCGATCCCGCGCACCCTGGTGCTCACCCATTTCGGCGACATGGCGGTCTCGATCCTGCGCGAGAAGCCGCGCGGCCGGCAGCCCATCGACACCGCCGTGCTCTCGATCAAGGATTATCCCCGGGTCATCGAGCGGCTGCACACTCGCGTCGCCGAAGGGGCCCAGGTGTTCTGGGTCTGCCCACTTGTCGAAGAGAGCGAAAACCTCGACATTGTCAGTGCCGAAGACCGGTTTAATGAGCTAAAACAAGAGTTTGGCGACAAAGTAGGGCTTGTTCATGGACGGTTATCTTCCGTTCAGAAACAAGGCGAAATGGCGGCATTCGCCGCCGGCGAGCGTCGCATCCTCGTCGCCACGACGGTGATCGAGGTCGGCGTCGACGTGCCCAATGCCAACATCATGATCATCGAGCATGCCGAACGGTTCGGGCTGGCGCAGCTGCACCAGCTGCGCGGCCGGGTCGGTCGCGGCAGCCAGCGCTCGGCCTGCCTGCTGCTCTACAAGGAGCCGCTGAGTGAAACCGCCAAGGCGCGGCTCGAAACCATCAAGTCCACCGAGGACGGTTTCGTCATCGCCGAAAAGGATCTCGAGCTGCGCGGCCAGGGCGATCTGCTCGGCACCCGGCAGTCCGGCATGCCTGGCTATCGCCTCGCGGTGCCGGATGTGCACCGCCACCTGCTGGAATATGCCCATGCCGACGCCCAGGCGGCGCTGACCCGTAACCCCGGGCTTACCGGTTCGGAGGGCGAGGCGCTGCGCACCCTGCTCTATCTCTTCCGCAAGGACCTCGCCATTCCGCTGCTGCGCGCCGGCTAGCTGAGGTCGAGCGCGTAGCGCTTGAGGTCTTCCAGCCTGACGTAGTTGAGCGCCGACTGGTGCGTCGAGAGCAGCACGACCCTGGGGGCCATGCCGGCCTCCAGTGCCTCCTGCCAGCGCGTCGCCACCAGGCACCAGCGGTCGCCGTGATGCAGCCCCGGAAAGGCATATTGCGGCATCGGCGTCGTCAGGTCGTTGCCGCTCGATTTGGAAAAGGCAAGGAAGGCGTCGGTCATCTCGGCGCACACCAGATGCCGGCCGACATCATCCGGCCCGGTCAGGCAGCCGCCATTGCGGTAGAAGCCGGTCATCGGGTCGGTCGAGCACGGCTGCAGCGGTTCGCCCAGCACGTTGAGCTCGGGCTCGCCCTCGACAAAACGCCTATTCAACGGTCACCGACTTCGCCAGATTGCGCGGCTGGTCGACGTCCGTGCCCATGAACACCGCCGTGTGGTAGGCCAGCAGCTGCACCGGAATGGTGGCGAGGATCGGCGCCACAAAGCTCGACACCTTGGGCAGCACGATGATGTCGTCGATGCCGTGGCCGGCCGCCCTGGCCCCGTCCTCGTCGGTGATCAGGATGATCTTGCCGCCGCGCGCCGCCACCTCCTGCATGTTCGAGAGGGTTTTTTCCATCAGTTCGTCCGACGGCGCCACGACGATCACCGGCATCAGTTCGTCCACCAGCGCAATCGGCCCGTGCTTGAGTTCGCCGGCCGCATAGCCCTCGGCATGGATGTAGCTGATTTCCTTGAGTTTCAGCGCCCCTTCCATGGCAATCGGGAACATGGCGCCGCGGCCCAGATAGAGCACGTCCTTGGCCTTGGAGAGCCGCTTCGCGATGTCCTGGATCTGCTCCTCGGTGCCCAGCGCGGCCGAGACGGCGCTGGGCAGCGCCACCAGCGCATCGACCAGGTCCTTCTCCTGCGTGCGGCTCAGTGTGCCTCGCGCCACCGCCGCTGCCAGCGCCAGGCTGGCGAGGGCCGTCAATTGCGCGGTGAAGGCCTTGGTCGAGGCGACGCCGATTTCGGGACCGCAAAGCGTCGGGAAGACGACGTGGCTTTCCCGGGCAATGGTCGATTCCGGCACATTGAGCAGCGAGGCGATGTGCTGGCCCTGTCCTGCACAATAGCGCAGCGCCGCCAGCGTGTCGGCCGTCTCGCCGGACTGCGAGATGAACAGCGACAGGCCGTTCTGCTCCAGCGGCGGTTCGCGGTAGCGGAACTCCGAGGCGACATCGACATCGACCGGCAGCCGCGCATAGCGCTCGAACCAGTATTTGGCCACCATGCCGGCAAACGAGGCGGTGCCGCAGGCCGAAATCGTCAGTCGCGTCAGTGCCTTGAAGTCGAACGGCAGCGTTTCGCGCAGGGCCACCGTCTCGGCGCCCATGTCCACATAGTGGCTCAGGGTGTGCGAGATGGTTTCGGGCTGCTCGTAGATTTCCTTGGCCATGAAATGGCGGTGGTTGCCCTTGTCGACCATCAGCGCCGAGGCCTGCGACACCATGGTCTCGCGCCGCACGATGACGTCCGAGCCGTCGCGGATGGTGACGCCGCCGGGGGTGATCACTGCCCAGTCGCCATCGAGCAGATAGCTCAGCCGCGAGGTGAAGGGTGCCAGCGCCATGGCGTCCGAGCCGAGATACATTTCCGTCGTGCCGTAGCCCACGGCCAGCGGCGCCCCGCGGCGGGCGGCGATCAGCAGCTTGTCGTGCCCCTTGAACATGAAGGCCAGGGCGAAGGCGCCGCGCAGCTTCTTGAGCGTCGTGGCGACGGCCATTTCGGGATCGAGGCCACGGTCGAGTTCACGCGTCACCCAGAGTGCCACCGATTCCGTATCGGTCTGGGTTTTCGGCGAATAGCCGTCTGTGGCAAGGTCCTCCAGCAGCTCGCGAAAATTCTCGATGATGCCGTTGTGGACGACAGCCACACGCTCGGTGGCGTGCGGATGGGCATTGCCTTCCGTCGGCGCGCCATGCGTGGCCCAGCGGGTGTGGCCGATGCCGATATTGCCGCCCAGCGGTTCGAAGTCGAGTTTTTGCGCCAGATTGCCGAGCTTGCCTTCGGCCCGCCGGCGGTCGATGCGGTCGCCCTCGAGCGTCGCGACACCCGCACTGTCATAGCCGCGGTACTCGAGACGCCGCAGGGCGTCCACCAGTCGCGGCGCAACCGGCGCGACCCCGATAATCCCAACAATGCCGCACATGCCGGTCCCCTACCCTGTTGGCTGCTATTTCTTGGCCTTCGCCGCCTTGATCGCTTCGGCCCGGGCGCGCAGCTTGGGCGCGTAGCCGGGCTTGTTTTCCTGCCGGGCGCGGCCGATGGCCAGGGCGTCGGCCGGCACGTCCTTGCCGATCACCGAGCCGGAGGCGACATAGGCCCCGGCGCCGATGCTGACCGGCGCCACCAGCGACGAGTTCGAGCCGATGAAGGCCTTCTCGCCGATGATCGTCCTGTCCTTGTTCACCCCGTCATAGTTGCAGGTGATGGTGCCGGCGCCGATATTGGTCGCGGCGCCGATCTCGGCGTCACCCAGATAGCTCAGGTGGCCGGCCTTGACGCCGGCGCCCAGCACCGACTTCTTGACCTCGACGAAATTGCCCAGGTGCACGTTGGCCCCCAGCTCGGCGCCGCCGCGAATGCGCGCAAACGGGCCGATCGAGGCGCCCGAACCGATGGTCACGTCCTCGATGTCGCAGAAGGCGCGGATCTCTACGCCGGAAGCAATCTTCACGCCGGGTCCGAAGACGACGTTGGGATAGATGGTCACGTCTGGGCCGATCTGGGTGTCCCAACTGAAATAGACCGAGGCCGGGTCCTTGAGCGTCACGCCGGCCTTCATGAAGGCCTCGCGCTGCGTCTCCTGGAACAGGGCCTCCGCCTTGGCGAGCTTGCTGCGGTCGTCCAGTCCCATCACTTCGCGTTCGGGCACGATGGTGAACTCAACCAGGCGGGCGTCGGCATTGGCGAGTTCCACGGCATCGGTCAGGTAGTATTCGCCCTTGGCATTGGCGTTGCCGATGCGGTCGATGACCTCGCGTAGCGTCGCTGCCCGGAACCCCATGATGCCGGAATTGCAGAGCCCGACCAGCCGCTCGGCCTCGCTGGCGTCGCGGTGTTCGCGAATGGCCGTGAGGCGTTGCCCGTCGGTCAGCAACCGGCCGTAACCGGTCGGGTCGGCCGGCTCGAAGCCGACAACGACGATCTCGGCGCCGCCATCGAGGCGCGCCGTGACATCGGCAATGGTGGCTGCCGAAACGAAGGGCGTATCGCCATAGAGCACCACGACATTGCCCTGGGCCGTCTCGAACGCCGATCGCGCCTGCCGCACGGCATGGCCGGTGCCCAGCCTGTCGGTCTGTTCGATGACCAGCGCATCGCCGGCCAGAGCCAGCAAGGTCGAGCGCACGGCGCCATGATCCGGTCCGATGACGCAAGCCAGCCGGTCCGAGCCGGCCGACAGCGCGGCACGCACGACATGGGACACCATTGGCAGGCCGCCGACCGGATGCAGAACCTTGGGTGTCGACGAATGCATGCGGGTGCCTTCACCCGCGGCCAGAACAATCGACAGCAAATCAGTCATGGGGGCCCTCTTCCCGGCAGATTTCCAATGATTTTATGGCAGCAAGTTGTTGGGAAACCCATAACTGACGCGCGCACTGGTAAACTGCACAGATAGGCTTGATTCGACAGGTTTCACATTGGCCAAGGCCGCAGATCACTTTCGTCCGTCCGACGTCACCCTCTGGGGCATTGTCGCACTGTGCTGCTGGGGAGCGGCAGTGCTGCTCGCCAACGCCTCCGCCCTCGTGCCGAGCGGCGTCTTTGCCAGCCTGCACGCCTCGCGGCTCGAAGGGGCGACGGTGGCGCAGTTGCGCACGCAACTGGCAACGCTGAGCGACGAATCCCGCCGCATGCGCAACGAGAACAACCTGCTGCTGCAGCGCTTTGACCGCGCCGAGGCGGCAACACGTGACGCCGTCCAGCGGATCGGCACGCTCGAGGTCATCCTTCCCGGCGCCGTCGAAAATCAGCGCAGCGGCGCGGCAATCGACATGATGCCCACGGCATCGATCGGCGTCGACAGGTCGATCAGCTTTGACGCCGATGGCGGATCGGTGAGCGTGGTGCAAAAACCGCTGCTGGTCGACGGACCGGCCGGCGAGGTCGAATTGCCCCAGTCTCTGGCGACTGTCGAAACGGCGACCTACGGACTGGCGCTGGGTTTTCCGGTGGCCGAGGACGAGGCCGAGGCGCAATGGCAGAGCCTTGCCGCCAAGGTCGGCACCTTGCTGCTGGGTCTCGCGCCGCTGCTCCAGGATGTCGACGGCGACGACAGAAAACAGATCGTGGCCGGTCCGGTAACCGACCGGGCTCAGGCCGAACAGCTCTGTACGCGCATGGATCGCGTCGGCATTCCATGCGTGCCGCAGACGTTCTCCGGCGAGCCCCTGCCGCTGCTCAACTGAACCATTCTGCCGGGAGCCCTTGCGGGCGGGCGAATCCCGGTTGACACTAGGGGTCCGATGGCTATGTTCCGCGCCGACCCCAAAGGTCGCGCAGGCGCCCGTAGCTCAGTGGTAGAGCATCCGACTTTTAATCGGATGGTCGATGGTTCGAATCCATCCGGGCGTACCACTTTCCTGCCAGGCGTGAGGCTGACTGGCGACTGCGTCGCGCGGCTCGACGCCGGCCTTCCAGGTCAATCAGACATGCGCCGTGCCCGAGGCCGGTCAGGCGTGAGGATGTCGACGAACTCCAATCGTTCCAGAGCCGCGGAAGCGGCCTGAAAACCCTGCTCAAGCCCGAGGTGCTCGACCTGATCTCGCAGATCAGCTAAGTCGAGCGGACCAGCTACCTGTTTTTTGACGCATGACGATCGGGACGCCGCCACCTGCCGCCGGCAGGTTCGCATCGCTGCCGGCGTCGTAGCCGACGCCCCATAGTGCGCCTGCTGCGCTACTCGTAGACGACCTTGCCTGTCTCGACTGTCTTCAGCCAGTCCCAGTTGATGGCGGCCCCCAGTCCCGGGCCTTCCGGAACCGGGACGCAGCCATCGGCATCGACGGCGTCGAGGTCGTCGGAATAGTCGTCGGCGTGGATGCGGTTCTGCGATTTCCAGCCCGGGACCTTGGGGTGTACGAGGCCGAGTTCGTAGTAGTTGGTGTTGCGGATCGCCGCCATGCAGTGGCGTGGCGCATGGCCGGGGGCATGGATCTCGCAATCGACGCCGAACCCCTCGGCGACGTGTGCCAGCTTCATCACTCCGGTGATGCCACCGTCATAGTCGACGTCGGCGCGGACATAGTCTGTCCCCTCGGCGATCAACTGGTCGACCCGCAATTCGATGCCGCGCACATGCTCGCCGAGCAGGATCGGCGTCTTGATGAAGCTCTTGAGCTTCTTGTGCGCGTAGGCGGACAGGCCACCGTCCTTGTAGGGGTCCTCGTACCAGAAGTAGTTCGCCTCGTCGCAGGCCCGGCCAACCTTGAGAGCGTCGCCCCAGTTCTGGTACTCGCAGCCCGGATCGATCATCAGGTCCATGCTGTCGCCGACAGCCTTGCGGGTCGCCAGCACGGCGGCAACTTCACGCTGGATGGGGCCATTGCCCCAGCCGTGGATCTTGTAGCCGGGGTAACCCATCTCGCGGCACTGCAGCGCGAAGTCGCCGAACGCCTCGGGGCTGTCGAGGCCACCGTTCTCGTCGCCATGGAAGGTCGACGCATAGGCCGGCAGTTTCTTGCGATAGCCGCCGAGAAGCTCGTAGACCGGCACGCCATAAGCCTTGCCGGCAATGTCCCAGAGCGCCATGTCGATCGGCCCCATGCCGAACTTGTCGTGCTTGCGCAGCGCGCGCTTGAGATCGTTCCAGATCTTCTCGCGCTCCAGCGCGTTCTTGCCGAGCAGGTACTGCGCCGCCATCCCGACCTGGGCATAGGACACACCCACGCCCCCGACATATTCGCCGGTGATGCCGGCTTCGGTCTCGATGGTGAAGACATAGTCCGTCTGGGGTGCCTTGGCGCCCTTGAGATAGACGTGGTTGAAGCCGTTATAGTCGACGCCCAGATCTTGCCGTTCCCACTTGTACTCACGCACGGTGAGACGCTTGATGCGCAGGTCTTTCATACTTGGTTCCCCTGGATGCGGTTGCCCGTTTCCGGGTCGAACAGATTCACCGCCGTGGTATCGACGACCACGCTCAGCGGCGCGCCGAGCTTGGGGCGGTCGCGCGATCCCAATCGGGCGCTGATCACCTGGCCGCCGACATTGATCAGCACCATGGTGTCCGGACCTGTCGGCTCCACGACGTCCACGGTGCCGCTGAGCGTCGCGTTGCCCGTCCCGGCGCTCAGGCTCTCGGGCCGGATTCCCGCCACCACCTGGCGGCCGACATAGCCCGACACGTCCTGCTCCATCCCGGCGAGCGGCAACGCGCCATCGCCATGCCGCAGCGACAGTGAGTCACCGACCTTTTCCAGAGTGCCGGCGAGGAAATTCATGGTCGGCGAGCCGATGAAGCCCGCGACGAACATGTTCGCCGGGCGTTCGTAGATGGTCTGCGGATCGGCAATCTGCTGGATCACGCCCTCGCGCATTACCGCGACCTGGGTGCCCAGCGTCATCGCCTCCACCTGGTCGTGCGTGACATAAACGACCGACGTGCCGAGCCGGTCGTGCAGCCGCTTGATCTCGGTGCGCATCTCGACGCGCAGCTTCGCGTCGAGGTTGCTGAGCGGCTCGTCAAACAGGAACAGTTCGGGATTGCGCACGATCGCCCGGCCCATGGCGACGCGCTGCCGCTGACCGCCCGACAGCTGCGCCGGCTTGCGGTCGAGCAGGTGCTCGATCTGCAGCAGTTCCGCCGCCTTCTGCACCGCATTCTCGCGCTCCGCCTGCGGCACCTTCCGCATCTCGAGCCCGAACCCGATATTCCGCCGCACCGCCATTGTCGGGTAGAGAGCGTAGCTCTGGAACACCATGGCGATATTGCGGTCCTTGGGATGCACGTCGTTGACGTTGCGATCCCCGATCAGGATGTCGCCGCCCGAGCTCGGCTCCAGCCCGGCAATGATTGAAAGCAGCGTCGATTTTCCGCAGCCAGACGGGCCCAGCAATACCAGGAACCCGCCATCGTCGAGCTCGAGATCGATGTTCTTGAGCACTTCGAGCGAGCCGAAACTCTTGCGCACGCCCTTGATCGACAGAGTGGCCATACGCCCCTACCCCTTGACTGCGCCGGCGGTGATGCCGGCCACCATGACGCGCTGCACGAGTGCGAACAGCACGATCACGGGAATGATGGAAATGATGCCGCCGGCCGCCAGCATGCCCCAGGGCAGCTGGAACTCGCCGACCATCAGCTGCAGCCCCACCGGCCAGGTCCGCGACCCGGTCGACGAGGTCAGCATCAGCGCGAAGAGGTACTCGTTCCACGCTGCGATGGCGACGAACACGCAGGTCGCGACCAATCCGTTCCGAGCAATCGGAATGACGATGCGGAACATCGCCCCGATGCGGGTCGAACCGTCGATCCGCGCCGCGCTTTCGAGCTCCTTCGGCGCCGCATCGAAAAAGCCCTTCAGCATCCAGACGAACAGTGGCAGCAGGAAGCTGGTATAGGCCACCGCCAGCCCCAGACTGGTATCGAACAGCCCGAGGTTACGCATGACGATGAACAGCGGGATGATCATCAGCACCGCCGGGAACATGCGGACCACGAGGTAGCCCAGCATCAGCGGCGTTCGTCCCGGGAACTGGAAGCGCGAGAAGGCGTATGAGGCGATCGTGCCGGTGAAGAGGCAGATCGCAACGGTCGTCGTCGTCGTCACCAGCGAGTTGATCACCAGCACGGGATAGCCCGACTGGTTCCACAGCTTGACGTAGTTCTCCACCGTGAAACGGGTGGGAAAATACACCATCGTGCGGGTGACGATGTCGTCATCGACCTTAAACGAGGTCAGCAGCATCCAGAGCAACGGTCCGATGCTGAGCACCGCCAGAAACGACAGGATGGCGTAGCTGAGGATGTTCCAGATCAAGGTTGAACGGGAGCGGGTCTGAGCCATGGCGCTAGTCCTGGTTGACTTTGCTGAGCCGGATATAGGCCCAGGCGAACAGCATCAGCAGCGCGAACATCACGGTGGAAAGCGCGCCGGCATAGCCAAAATTGAAGTCCGAATAGGCGTTCTGGAACGCATAGAGGCTCAGCACCTGCGTCGATCGTCCCGGGCCGCCCTGGGTCAGGATCAGCAGGAGGTCCGGCGAGTTGACGAGCCCGATGACGCGCAGGATCACCGCCGCTGCGATGATCGTCCGCAGCATCGGCAGGGTGATCAGCCGCAGTTGCGCGAATGCCCCGGCCCCGTCGATATCGGCCGCCTTGTAGAGATCGGACGGAATGCCCTTCAGCCCCGCCATGATCAGCAAGGTGAAGAACGGGAAACTGTGCCAGGCCTCGATGAAGATTGCCGCAGCCATGGCCGTCGTCGGGTCGGCAAACCACGCCTTGTATTCGGTGAGCAGCCCGATCTGCAACAGCAGGTCGTTGATGACCCCGACACGCGAGTCGAGCATCAGAGCCCACATGTTGCCCGCCACCACGTTGGGCAGGAAATACGGGAGCAGGATCAGCACCGCGAAAATCTTGCTGCCAGGCAGGTTTCGGTTGAGCGCCAGCGCGGCAATCAGCCCGACCGCAAACTCGATCAGGGTCGAGAACGTCACCCAGACCGCGGTATTGCGCAGCGACAACCAGAAAATCGGGTCGCCCATCATGCGCGCATAGTGCTTCAGGCCCACCAGCGCGCCGTTACCCGCCGGCCGGTTGAGCCGCATCTCGGTGAACGACAACTGAAAGCCATAAATCGTCGGAAACAGCACGATCGCCGTGATCAGCAGTGCCGAGGGCAACAGCAGCAGGTACATCCAGTACCGCGTCTCGGAGAGTTCACCGAGCAACCGCAACGGGTTGACCGCATCCCAGAGATTTCGGGGCGGCGGCATGGCGGTAATGACGGGGCCGCGGGTCATCAAGGCTCCAGAAAACGCTTTTGACTATCGGGAAAAAGGGCGGCCGGCCTGAACCGGCCACCCTGTGGGTTTAGGCGATGGCCTGAGCCAACCCATCCATGACCTGGTCGGCCGCCTGCTCGGGAGTCGCCTGCCCGATCAGGATCTGCTGCAGCGCCGGCAGGACGACGTTCTGTGCCCAACCTGCCGCGCCCGGGAAGCTCGGCTGCGGAATGCCGAAGCCCAGCGTGTCCGAGGCCGCCTTGTACATCGGGTTGCCGCCGATGCGGTCGTCGGCAGCGGCGACGGTCGAGGCCGGGAAGTAGCCGGTCTTTTCAAGGAAGGCGACGGCCGCGTCGGGCTCGCCCCAGAACTTGATCCACTCCCAGGCCGCATCCGCACCCTCTTCCTTGGTGATGCAGTTATAGGCATAGGCGAGGCGCGCCACCCGCTTTGCCGGGCCGGCCGGCATCGCAAATGTGCCGAACTGCACGCCCGGCTCGAGTTTGGACGCGATGTCCTGGTACGAGCCGGTGTGGTGCCAGATCATGGCGGTCTGCCCGGTCTGGAAGCCCGATATCACCTGCTGGAAACCGTCATTGGCCGCGCTCGGCGGCACGGCCCCGTCCTTGACCAGAAGGCCCGAATACCAATCGAGCGCCTTGACCACGATGTCGCGGTCGAGGCCGATGGTGCCGTCGTCGGCCTTCACCGGCGAGCCGAAGGCCTCGATGACGTTGACCACGAAATTCTGGCCGCCCGGTCCGCCACGCAGGCCAAAGCCGTACCGGCCCTTGGCCGGATCGGTCAGCTTGATCGCCGCATCGCGGAACTCGTCATAGGTGGTCGGCGCGGCAAGACCTGCCTCGTCGAACCAGTCCTTGCGGTAATAGGCCCAGTCGACGAACGCGAAACCGGGGACGCCGTAGAGCTTACCGTCCTTGCTGATCGAGGCGAAGCGGGAGTCATCGAAGTCGGCCCGGCGTTCCCAGTTGGCAATCCGGTCGCTCATGTCGATCAGGGCGCCCATGGCGAGCATGTCCTCGAAGCGCTCGGAGGACACCATCGTCACGTTGGGCCGCGCATCGCCCACCACGGCCGCGGTGATCTTGGCCATGAAGTCGGGGTTGGGGATGTTCTCGGGTGTCACCGCGATATCCGGGTGCGCCGCCTTGAACAGCTCCATCACCGCTTCGAGGCCCGCCGCTTCGGACTGGCTGGTGAAAGTGTGCCAATAGTTGATGCTGGTCGCCTGCGCGAACGCGGGCAACGGCGTCAGGGCGGTGGCTGCCAGAAGGCCGCCACCCATCTTGAGTAGGGTACGCCGGTCAAACCTGTTCGTCATAGTTTCCTCCTCCAATGATCGTTCACGTCACGAACTGCAGTGTCAGTGCCACGGCACCAGATCGGCCGGTGGGGTCAGGCGTTCGGTCACCTCGACCTTGCTGAGGCACGTTTCGTCGAGTGTTTTCCAGTCATACTCGTAGCCAAGGCCGGGCTCGTCGCTGACCGTGAGGTTGCCGTCTACGATGGCCAGCTTGCCCTGCTTGGACAGCCCGTTGATCTGCTCTTCGTTCATGATCAACTGCTCGTAATAGTCGTTGTTCGAGATGGCCGCGCAGATCTGCGCGTTCTCGAGGCTCATGCCGTGCACCTGGGCACGCATGCCGTGGCTTTCGCCGAGGTGGGCTACCTTCATCGAGCCGGTAAAGCCGCCTTTGTAGAAGGCGGAGACGCGCACCATGTCGAGCGCCTTGTTCTCGATCCAGGTCGCCATGTTGCCATGCACGCCGTCCGAAGTTTCGGCTGCGAGGATGGGGATGTCGAGCTTCTCGCAGAGCTTGGTATAGGCCCCGAGGTGGAACTCGCGCATAGGCTCCTCGTACCAGAGGAAGCCGAGGTCCTGGATGGCCTTGCCGAATTCGAGGGCGTTGACATAGTCCCAGCCGGCGGAGCCGTCGAACATCAGGTCGGCGTCGTCACCGACCCATTTGCGCAGGTTGGTGCACAGCTCGATGTCGCGCTTCACCGGCCCGCCCCAGGCGTGCAGCTTGAAGGCCTTGAACCCCAGATCCCGACTCATCTTGATGTAGCGCTCGTACTCGCCCATCGTCGGCCAGGTGACCGTCGAGGCATAGGCCGGCACCACCCGATCGTCGCCGCCGAGCATCTGGTAGATCGGCATCCTGGCATGCTGCGATTTCACGTCCCAGCACAGCACGTCGAGCATGCCGAGCGAGCGCATGTGGATTTCCTCCACGCGGTCGATTTCCCAGATCATCCGCCACATGCGCTCGGTCAGCAGGGGATTTTCGCCGATGAACTGGTGATAGCGCCGCCGCACGAGGTCAACCACGGACTCGCCGCGGCCGATTTCCATGGCGCCATAGATGCCGGCATCGGTTTCCATCCGGATCACTGCCTTGCGCGGCTTGGATCCGCGCGGGATGTCACCATGCGAGCCGGGCAGGCCGTCGCGCCAGATGAATTTCGGCCCCGGCTCGTGTTCGACAAGCCATGCGGTGAACCCCGTGATCTTCATGCAACTCCTCCACAACCGCCAAACCGACGACTTGCCCAAGCGGTGATATCATCATTAAGGCCAAAGGATATATCGCAGCAACCGTTCGACGGACATCATCTGCGGGTTTGATATACGACTTTAGGGTACGAACCGGTTTGATCCGGCACCGCGATGTGCTACCGGAAGGAGAGAAACGGCCTGATCATTCATGGATGAATATGTTCGAAGACCAGCATGCCAATGACGGTTACCGGCGCTTTCGCGAGGCGCTGCAAAGCGGCAAGCTCGAGGCCGGCATGGTCGTCACGCAGAACGAACTATGCGACCTGCTGGGCGTTTCGCTGTCGCCTTTGCGTGAGACGCTGGTGCTGCTTGAAGAGTTCGGGCTGGTCGAGATCAAGCCGCGCACCGGGATTCGGATCGTCTATCCGGAGGTCGGATTCATCCGCGAGAACTACCAGTTCCGCATCATGATCGAAGTCCACGCGCTGCGCTCGTTCGGCGAAACCGTGACCGCCGAATGGCTGACGAGCATGCGCGACCGGCATGACGAGTGCCGCCGGCTGCTCGAGGGGACGGGGCCATTCGAGGACGCGCAGTCGCAGGTCATCATGCTCGACCGCAAGATGCATCGGGATATCGTGGAGGCGCTGGACAACCGGGCGATCCTGACGACGCATGCGCGGCTGCAGGAGAACATCAGCATGGCGCGCCGGGTGCATCAGCGCTCGACCTTCCGTGCCCAGCTCGTCGACACGGTCAATGAGCACATGCTGGTCATTGAGCGTCTGGAGAAGCGCGATGTGGCGGGCGCCATAGCGGCGCTCGAGGCACACTTCCGCGCCTCCACCCATCGGACGTTTGCCGTCTAGGGGCGGAAGGTGTTCGCCGTGATCGAGTCCGGTTTCATCTCGATGGAAAAGCCCGGACGGGTTGGCGGCATATAGGCCGCGTCGCGGATCACGCAGGGGTCGAGGAAGTGCTCGTGCAGGTGGTCGACATACTCGATCACCCTGCCCTGCTTGGTACCCGAGACCACGAGATAGTCGATCATCGAGAGATGCTGCACATATTCGCAGAGCCCGACCCCGCCAGCGTGCGGCCAGACCGGCAACCCGTACTTGGCGGCCAGCAGCAGCACTGACAGCACCTCGTTGAGCCCGCCGATGCGGCAGGCATCGATCTGCACGATGTCGATGGCGCCTTCCTTGATGAACTGCTTGAACACGATGCGGTTCTGGCACATCTCGCCGGTCGCCACCTTGACCGGGGCAATCCCGGCCCGGATGGCCTTGTGGCCCATGATGTCATCGGGGCTGGTCGGCTCCTCGATAAAATAGGGGTTGAAGCGCCTGAGTTCGTTGACCCAGTCGATCGCCTGCTCGACTTCCCACACCTGGTTGGCATCGATCATCAAGAAGCGGTCCGGGCCCATGATCGAGCGCACGATCTCGAGCCGCCGGATATCGTCGGCGCGATCGCGGCCGACCTTCATCTTGATGTGATTGAATCCGGACTCGACCGCTTCGGTCGCCAGCCGCGTCAGCTTTTCATTGGAGTAGCCAAGCCATCCAGCCGATGTGGTGTAGCACTGGTAGCCCTCGGCCTTGAGAATGGCAACCCGTTGGGTCTTCCCTGCCTCCGCCATGCGGAAAATGGCCAGTGCCTCGTCCGGCGTGATGGCATCGGTCAGGTAGCGGAAGTCGATGATCGACACCAACTGCTCTGGACTCATGTCGGCGACGAATTGCCAGACCGGCTTGCCAGCCTCCTTGGCGAGCAGGTCCCAGACGGCATTGACGACGGCGCCGGTCGCCAGGTGCATGGCGCCCTTGTCCGGACCGATCCAGCGCAACTGGCTGTCGCCGGTGATGTGGCGCCAGAACCGACCCGGGTTCTCGAGGATCCAGTCGGTCTCCAGGCCGACGACCAGAGCTGCTAGCGCCTCGATGGCCATGCAGACAATGTCGTTGCCGCGCCCGATGGTGAAGGTCAGGCCGTGGCCCTCATGGGCGCCGTCGGTCGCGAGGACGACATAGGCGGCTGAGTAGTCAGGGTCGGGGTTCATCGCATCCGAGCCGTCGAGCGCACTCGACGTCGGGAAACGCAGGTCGTGCGTCGTCAGGCCAGTGATCTTCATCGTCAGGCCGTCCAGCCGCCGTCGATGATGTGGACCTGGCCGGTGGTGTAGGTGGCGCCGGCGAGATAGACGGCGAGGTCGGCGATCTCGGAGGGCTGGCCGATGCGGCCGATCGGCTGGCGGGCGATGAAGGCCTTCCTGGCCGCCTCGAAATCGCCGGTGGCGTGCCAGCGTTCGTGCAGGCTGGGGCTGTCGACCGTGCCCGGGGCAATGGCGTTCACCCGGATGCCCTTGTCGGTATAGTCGGCGGCCATGGACTTGGTCAGGCCGATGACCGCCGCCTTGGAGATCGAGTAGGCGGCGCGGTTGGGCACGCCGGTCACCGAACTGGCCACGGTCGACATGTTGATGATGGCGCCGTCGCGGCGTTCCAGCATCTGCGGCAGGATGGCCTTGATGGTGCGGATCTGGGCCCAGACGTTGAGGTCGAAGGCGAAGTCGAGGTCCTTGTCGGCCATCTCGAGCACCGAGCCGGAATGGACGACGCCGGCGCAGTTGAAGAGCACGTCGATGCGGCCGATCTCGGCCACGGCCTTGTTGACCTCATCGGCCGACAGCACGTCGAGCACGCGGGTCGTGACATTGGCCAGGCCATCGAGCTCGCTGAGCTTTTCGGCATTGATGTCGGTGGCGATGACCCGGGCCCCGGCCCGCGCGAAAGCCTCCACCGAGGCGCGGCCGATGCCCTGGGCAGCCGCAGTGATGAGCGTGATCTTGCCGGTCAGATCGGCCATGAAATCGTCCTATAGATGGATGGAATGAGAACCCTCGACCGTCATCGCTGCGATGGCGTCAAAGTCCCAGTCGATACCCAGACCGGGCTTGCTGGACGGAATGGCGCGACCGTCGGTGATGGCCATCTTGTCGCCGGTGAGGTCGTCGAGTTGGGGAATGTACTCGACCCAGCGCGCATTGGGCACCGCGGCACAGAGCGCAATATGCAACTCCATGAGAAAGTGCGGACAGACAGCAATGTTGAAACCCTCGGCCATGTGCGCGACCTTGAGCCAGGGCGTGATGCCGCCGATGCGGCCGACGTCGACCTGCACGATCGAGCAGGCGTGGCGCTCCAGATACTCCCGGAAGTGCATGGCACTGTAGAGGCTTTCGCCAATGGCGATGGGGATCGAGGTGCTTTGCGTCAGGCGCGTGTGACCCGAGATATCTTCGGCCGTCAGCGGTTCCTCGAACCAGCCGATGTCGAGCGGTTCATAGGCGCGGGCACGACGAATGGCCTCGTCGACATTGAAGCGCTGGTTGGCGTCGGTGAAGATCTCGAAACCCGGTCCCACCGCCTCGCGCACGGCCGAGATGCGACGCACGTCCTCATGCAGCGGTCGACCGATCTTGAGCTTGCAGCCGCCGAATCCGTCGGCCTTGGCCCGCAGCGCATCGTCGATCAGAGCCTTCTCTTCGAGATGCAGCCAGCCCCCTTCGGTGGTGTAGAGCGGGATCGATTCCTGGGCGCCACCGGCCAGCAGGTGCAATGGCTGGCCCAGCTTGCGCGCCTTGAGGTCCCAGAGCGCCGTATCGATGGCGGCGAGGGCGATCGAGGTGATGGCGCCGGTGGTGGTGGCGTGGGTCAGAAACAGCAGGTCGCGCCAGATCCGCTCGATCTCCATGGCCTCGCGACCGATGATGGCCGGCACGAGCGTGCGCTTGAGCAGTTCGATGACCGAGTGCCCACCAGTGCCGATGGTATAGCTGTAGCCGGTGCCGGTGATGCCATCGGTGTCGGTGATCCGGACGATCGGCGTTTCCTGACTGACAAAGGACTGGATGGCGTCGACCCGCTTCACCTTGGGCTGGAGATCGACCATCAAGACTTCAACGCGTTCGATCCTGCTCATCTCAGTGACATCCCCGAAGCCTTGTCAAAGACATGCAGGCGCTGCAGGTCCAGAGTGAAATCCAGCACCTCGCCGGGCTGCACAGGACGCGGGTTCAGCATCTTGCCCTGGATTTCCAGGCCGCCGACGGAGGCGAACAGTATTGTCTCGGTGCCGAGCGGCTCGGCAATGGTGACGGCGCGCTGAATATCCAGCGACTGGTCGGCGCCATGCAGCGAGTGACCCTTGGGGGCAAAGCTCTCCGGCCGAAATCCGACGACGACCTCCTGCCCATCGCTGACGCGGACATCGGCAGGCAGCGGCACCTCGACACCGTCCTGCAGACGGGCCTTGCCACCCGAAATCACGGCATCGAGCTGGTTCATTGGCGGCGAACCGATGAAGCCAGCGACGAAAGTATTGACCGGCTTCTCGAAGACCTCTGTGGGCGTGCCGACCTGCTCGACATGGCCGTCGCGCATGATGACGATCCGGTCAGCCAGCGTCATGGCCTCGACCTGGTCATGGGTAACGTAGATCACCGTGGTCTTGACGCGCTGATGCAGCTTCTTGATTTCGACCCGCATCTGCCCGCGCAGCTTGGCGTCGAGGTTGGAGAGCGGCTCGTCAAAGAGGAACACATCCGGATTGCGGACAATGGCGCGCCCCATGGCGACGCGCTGGCGCTGGCCGCCACTGAGGTGCTGCGGCAGGCGATCCATGTAGGGTTCAAGACCAAGTATCTCGGCGGCATCGCCCACCCGCTTCCTGATCTCCTCTTCCCCCTGTCCCGCGATCTTCAGGCCGAAGCCGAGATTTTCGCGCACCGTCATATGCGGGTAGAGGGCGTAGGACTGGAACACCATCGAGATGTTGCGCGAGCGCGGCGGCAGCTGGTTGACCACGCGGTCGCCGATGCGGATCGTGCCGTCGGTGATTTCCTCGAGGCCGGCGATCATGCGCAGCGTCGTCGACTTGCCGCAGCCCGACGGCCCCACCAGGACCACGAACTCATTGTGCGCGACCTCAAGATCGATGCCGTGCACGATCTCGAGCTTGCCGTAGCGTTTGACGACCTTTTCCAGGCGAACTTCAGCCATGGCTTATCCTTTGACTCCACCGAACGTCAGTCCGGCGATGAGGTGCTTCTGCACGATGAAGGTGAGAATGAGAGCCGGGATGATGATCAGCACCGCCATGGCGCTCATGCCGGTCCAGTCGACCGTGAACTGGGCCGTGAAATCCATCAGCCCGACGGGCATGGTCTTGCTGGCTGTCGTGCGGGTCAGCTGGCTGGCGAGGGCATATTCGTTCCACGATGTCAGGAAGGCAAAGATCGCCGCCGAAGCGAGACCCGAGCGGGCCAGCGGGAACTCGACTTTCCAGAACGCCTGCCAGCGGGTGCAGCCGTCAATCTGGGCGGCCTCGCTGAGATCGACCGGGATCTGCCGGAAGAAGCCATCGGTGAGCCAGATGGTGAAGGGGATGTTGACGGCGAGATAGACGATGATGAGGCCAAAGCTGGTGTCGATGATGCCGAGGCGTGCCCAGAGAATGAAGAGTGGCAGGCTCAGCGCCACGCCCGGCACCGTGCGGCTCAGCATGAAGCCCAGGAACAGGGTGGCCTTGCCCTTGAAGCGGAAGCGCGCGAAGGCGTAGCCGCCCATCATGCCGATGGCGATGGCGATGACCGTGGAGGTGATCGAGATGACGAGCGAGTTGATGAAGTAGTTGCCGACAGGCAGCCCCTGCTGCGTCGACAACTGGCCGAATATGCCGAGGAAATTGTGCAGCGTCAGGTTCTGCGGGATCCACACCGCGGGGCGTGCCAGAACTTCGATGTTGGGACGGAAAGCGGTGAGCACCACCCAGGCGCCCGGCACCACCAGGATCAGCATGGCGATGAAGACGCCCAGCCGTATCAGCCAGCGCTGCCAGGACTTTTCGATCGACCGGCTCATTGCGCACCGCCCATGAAGGCGCGGGCCGCCACCAATTTGCGGTAGAAATAGAAGGTAAAGACGATCGACAGCAGGATCGAGACGTAACCCATGGCGTTGGCCATCCCCATCTGGCTGTTCTGGTAGCCGGTGCGTGTCATGAGGGTCCAGATGATCTCGGTACGCCCGGCCGGCCCGCCATTGGTCATGATGCGCACCATGTCATAGGCGCGGGCGACGTCGAGGGAGCGGATGGTCATGGCGATGAAGACAAAGGGCATCAGGAACGGCAGCGTGATGTGCCGGAACACCTGGATCGGGTTGCAGCCATCCACCTTGGCCGCCTCGATCGGATCCTTGGGCAGCGCCATCAGGCCGGCGAGCAGCAGGATGGCAAACACCGAGGTCGACATCCAGATTTCGGCAAGAATGATGGTAAGCGGCGCCAGCGTGCCATCGACCAGCCAGGGGATCGGCGCCGTGATGATGCCGAGGTCGAACAGCGCATTGTTCACGAGGCCGACGGCATCGTTGAACATGTACTTGAACTGGAAGCCGACCAGAATGGGCGAGAACATCATCGGGAACATCATGATGGTGCGCAGCGTGCGCTGCCCCCACGTGATCTTGTTGACCAGCAGAGCCAGACCGAGGCCCAGGACCAGCTCGAGATTGAGCGCGATGGTGATGAAAACGACCGTCCGGCCGAAGGCCCACCAGAACTCCTCGTTGCCCAGCAGGCGCTGGTAGTTCCGCAGCCCGACGAACTGGAACAGGGTTGCCGGCTTGGTGAGGTTGTAACCGGTAAAGCTCGTCCAGAACGAGACGATCAGCGGTACCAGCACGACCGCCAGGATCACGATGATCGATGGCAGCAGCAGGAGGTAAGGGGTCGCGCGCGGCGATCGGAAGATGTTCATCGCAACCTGGTGAACTGCCTATCAGGAAAAATGACCGGCGCCGTCGCGGGGCCGGTGATGACCGGCGCCCCCTGGGACGCCGGCCGTCCGTTTGCTACTGCAGCAGGCCAGCGTCCTGCATGATCACGGTCGCATCGGCCACCGCCTGATCGAGGGCTTCCTTGGCCGTCTTGTCGCCAACGATGGCGGCCTGCACCGCGGGCCAGACAATGTTGGACACTTCGATCCATTGTGCCACCAGCGGCGGCGTCCGGGCTTCGGCGAGCGAGGCTTCCCAGGCCGAGAACATCTCGACCATGAAGGCCTTGTCGTTGGCCTTGAACCATTCCTTGACCGCCGGATAGGTGGCGCTGCGGGTCGGCAGGTTGCCCGCCTGGGCCTCCATCATCTCGCTCTCGTCATTGGTGAGGAACACCGCAAACGAAACCGCCGCCGGCTTGTTGTCGCAGGTCTCGGTCACCGAGAACGAGTGCGAGCCGGACCAGCCGCCGCGCACGCCGGCCGAACCGACCGGTGCCGTGGCGAAGCCGAGGTCGTCAGAGATCTTGGAGGCCGTCGGGTCGGAATAGAAGCCGGCGAAACCCGGCCAGTCGAGGTCGATGGCCAGCTGGCCGGCGGCCATGGCCTGGCCGATGTCGTCCCAGGTGTAGTTGACGGTACCGGCCGGAACGGCCTTGGCGTCATAGATATCCTTGAACCACTGGACGGCAGCGATACCGGCCTCCGAATTGAAGATCGGCTTCCAGTTCTCGTCGAACATGTCGCCGCCATTGGCGCGCAGGATTTCCATGAAGCGGCCGGACATGCCCTCGTCCTTGCCGGCGAAAGCCGTGCCGTACAGGTTCGGCGGATCGGCGAAGAAGATCACCTGCTGCTTGAATTCGTCATAGGTCTTGGGCGGAGCCAGGTCGGTGCCGGTCTGTTCCTTCCACTTGGCCTGGTTCGCCGGATCCTCATAGAGGCTCTTGCGGTAGTAGAGATTGGAAACGTCGGTGACGCGCGGCAACTGCACCAGGCGACCATCCACGACGGCGGAGGCCAGCGTGCCAGGAACATACTTGTCGAGTTCGGCCTGCGGAATGAAGTCCTTCAGGTCGATGTAGAGATCACCGTACTGCGGCGCAAAGCTGGTGTGGTTGGAGCCGACGCACCAGTTGATCGCCCCCGAGGCGATGTCCTGCTTGATTTCGCGATCGAGGTCGAAGTGGTTCTTGGACGAAACGATCTCGACCTTGGCGCCGGTCATCGCCTCCCACTCGGGAATGCGGGTGTAGAGCTTCTCGTACTGCGTGCCACCGATCAGCTTCACCTTGAGCGTGTAGCCGTCGAACTTGCCGTAGTCGAAGTCCTGGGCGAGCGCTGCGCCACCCAGACCGACAATGGCGCAAGACGCCAGCAGCGTCCGCCACAAGTTTCTGTTCATGCTGTTCTCCTCCGAGAGTGCCTTTCACACATCGGCGTCCTCAACGCCCTTGATCATCCATATGTGAAAAGTCTATTCGTAGGTAAGCATAGCGGAGCGCAGATCGTCAACGGTCGCATTTAATCCGCAAGGAGGAGGTTGCAGTGAGCGGTGTCGACGATCTCGACAAGTACCGGGCCCCGGCCCTGGACAAGGGTCTGGATATCCTTGAGCTTCTGGCCGCGACGAGCGAGGCCTTAAGCCAGGCCGAAATCGCCAAGGCGCTGGATCGCACTCCCAATGAAATCTACCGCATGCTCGACCGGCTGGTGCGCCGCGCCTATGTGCGCCGGACGCAAGGCGACCGCTACGAACTGACGCTGAAGCTGTTCGAGCTGGCCCACATGGCGCCGCCTGTGGCGCGGCTTGTCGGGCAATGCATGCCGGTGCTGCGGACCTTTGCCCGCGACGCGCAACAGGCCGTGCATCTGGTCATCTACGATCGCAATGTCCTGGTGGTGGTGGCGCAGGTTGATAGCCCCGGCTACTGGAATGTCTCGATTCGGGTGGGGTCACGCATCGGCATGGTCAATACCGGCTCGGGCCACGTCTTTCTTGCCTATGCCTCGCCCGAGGAGCGGCAGCTGATGCTCGAAGACCCGGTCACCCGCACGCAGGAGGAACTTCCCGAGGGCCTCGAAACCCGCCTCGCCCTGGTGCGAGAGAGCGGCTACGAGAGCATGGCCAGCCTGCAGACCGCCAGCGTGACCAACCTCTCGGTGCCCATCTTCGGCCCGCTGGGCAGCATCATTGCCGCCCTCACCTGCCCCTACACCGACCGCCTCGACTCGAGCGACGCCCCTGACAAGGACGCCGCGCTCGAACTGCTGCGCACGGCCGGTCACGACGTTTCGGATCGCTACCGGGTTTCGGCGCCATGAACGGGAGGACGCCCATGCGCATCGTCGATACGCACCTGCATCTGGTCTACCAGGACCGCTTCACCTACCCTTGGCTCGAGGGGGCCCCGCCGCTGAACCGGCAGTGGACGGCGGACGATTACTTCGCCCAGGCCGAACCACTGGGCATTGAAGCGGCGCTGCACATGGAAGTCGACGTCGTTGACGCCCAGATGCTGGCGGAGACGGAGTTCATGCTTTCGGTGCACCCGCGCATCGTCGGCGCCATTGCGGCGGCACGGCCCGAGTCGAGTGATTTTCCTGTGCATCTCGACCGGCTGCTGGCCCTCCCCGGGGTCAAGGGCGTGCGACGCATTCTCCATACCTCGCCTGACGAACTCAGTGCTTCACCGCTCTTTGCGGAGAGTATCCGTCGGCTCGGCAGCAAGGGCCTGCCATTTGACCTCTGCGTCCTTGCCAGACAGCTACCGGTCGGCATGGCATTGGCCGACAAGTGCCCGCAGACGCAGTTCGTGCTCGACCACTGTGGCGTGCCTGACGTTGCCGGCGTGGTACTCGATCCGTGGCGCGCCGACATCAAGGCGCTGTCGCGGTCGCCCAACGTGGCGGCCAAGATTTCCGGGGTCGTGGCCTATGCCAAGCCGGACTGGAGCGTCGACGACCTGCGACCGTTCATCGAGCATGTGATCGAGTGTTTCGGCTGGGACCGCGTGGTGTGGGGCTCGGACCATCCGGTGTGCACCCTCACGGCCAATCTTGAACGCTGGGTTGCCGCCACCCGGCAGATCGTTGCCGGCGCTAGCGAAGCGGAACAGGCAAAGCTGTTCCACGGCAACGCCGAACGCATTTACAAACTCTAGGGAGGGACAGCATGCAGCGCTACGGATCGGTAATCGGCCTTCGACCGGAGGCTATGGCGGAATACAAGCGCATCCATGCGGACGTGTGGCCGGATGTTCTGGCGCAGATCGCGCGGTCGAACATCCGCAACTACTCGATTTTTCTCAAGGAGCCAGAGAACCTGATGTTCTCCTACTTCGAGTATCACGGCACCGACTTCGAGGCGGACATGGCCGCCATGGCTGCCGACAGCCGGACGCAGGAATGGTGGGCCGTCTGCAAACCGATGCAGAAGCCGCTCGACACCCGCAAGGATGGCGAGTGGTGGGCAGGCATGTCCGAAGTGTTTCATGTCGACTGATCCCGCGACACCGCTGAATGTGAGTGGGTTGCGGCAGGCCTGGCCTAGGCCGGCGCAGCCTCGGCCGATTGTCATCATCGGATGCGGCGGCATCGTCAATGACGCCCACCTGCCCGCCTACCGGCTCGCCGGCCTGCCGGTCGCCGGGGTTTTCGACCTCGACCGCGACAAGGCGCGTGCAACTGCCGCCAAATGGCAGACGCGGGCCTTCGAGACACTCGAGGAGGCGGTGTCGTCCACTCCGGATGCGGTGTTCGACCTGGCCCTGCCCCCGGCGGCGCATCTGGACGTGCTGCCCGTCCTGCCGGATGGCGGGGCCGTGCTGCTACAGAAGCCGATGGGTCGCAATCTGGAGGAAGCGAGCGCCATTCTGGCGCTCTGCCGCCGGAAGTCGCTCAAGGCAGCCGTCAACTTCCAGCTCCGCTTCTCGCCGATGATGCTGGCTGTGGCCGATGCGCTGGAGCGCGGCTGGCTGGGCCGGCTGATCGATGTCGAGGTGCATCTGAACCTGGTCACGCCCTGGCACCTGTTCCCCTTTCTCAAGGGCATGCCGCGCGTCGAAATCGCGGTGCACTCGATCCACTATCTCGACACCATCCGGGCGTTGCTGGGCAATCCGCTCGGCGTGCATGCGCGGACGCTCGGTCATCCCTCGACCGAGCTGGCGCAGACCCGGACCTCGGCGATCTTCGATTTCGCGGCGGATCAGCGGGTGACGCTGTCGATCAACCACAATCATGACTTCGGTCGCCGTTTCCAGGACGCCAGCTTCCGCTTCGAGGGCACCGAGGGCGCGGCAATGGTCAAGCTCGGCCTGCTGCTCAACTACCCCGAGGGTGAGCCGGATGAACTCTGGATCACCAGCGGCGATGCCGACTGGACCCAGGTGCCGTTGCAAGGCGGGTGGTTTCCGCATGCCTTCATCGGCACGATGAGCAACCTGCAGCGCTTTGCGGCGGGCGAGGACGCCGTCCTCGTCAGCTCCGTCGATGACGCGTGGCACACCATGGCCATGGCCGAGGCGGCCTTCGAGTCATCTGCCCGTCCGGCCACCCCTGTGAGGAATGCTCCATGAGCGACAGCAAACCGACGGTCGGCGTGCATTCGACCACCCCCAAGACCATGCCGGTGGAGCACGCACGCTTGCCGGTCTGGAATGCCGAGAACTGGTTCTACGAGGACTTCGAAGTCGGCCACAAGATCCGCTCGCTGCGCCGTACCATTTCGGAAGGCGAGTCGATGCAGTTCAACGCCCTCGTCACCGACATGCATCCCTATGTCGCCGACGAGATCTTTGCGACCAGCGAGGGCCTCTTCGGCAAGCGCCTGGTGGCCGGTGCTTTCGTCTTCTCCGCCGGGCTGGGACTGGTCGCCACCAATTGCATCAACGCGTTCAGCTACGGCTACGACAAACTCCGCTTCATCAAGCCGACCTTCATCGGCGACACCATCTACACCATCCGCACCAATCTCGAGAAGCGGCCGAAATATGCCGAACTCGGCCTCGTCCGGGCGAGCTACGAGGTGTTCAAGGGCGAGGGAGAGCTGGTGCTCTACTGCGAGCACCTGCAGACCGTCAAATACCAGAACCCTGCCGATTGGGCGGGCAAGACCGAGAAAGCATGATGCCTGTAGATCAAGAGCCACCGCTCGCCGGCCTTGTGGTCGTCGACCTCTGCCAGTTCCTCTCCGGCCCTTATGCCTCGCTGCGGCTGCAAGATCTGGGGGCACGCGTCATCAAGATCGAGCGACCGGACGGCGGCGACCTCAGTCGCCGGCTGTACCTGAGCGACACCGAGATCGGCGGCGACTCCACGATCTTTCACGCCATCAACCGCAGCAAGGAGAGCCTGGCGCTCGACCTCAAGAATCCGGACGATCTGGCGGCGCTCAAGAAGCTGCTCGGCAAGGCCGATGTCATGCTGCAGAACTTTCGGCCCGGCGTGATCGAGCGCCTGGGTCTCGACTACGACTCAGTCAAGGCCATCAACCCGCGCCTCGTCTACGGGTCCATCACCGGCTACGGCTCGGAGGGCCCGTGGGTGCAGCGTCCAGGGCAGGATCTGCTGGCGCAGGCGCGTTCGGGCGTCATGTGGCTCAACGGCGATGAGAACCAGGGGCCGGTGCCGTTCGGCCTCGCCATCGCCGACATGCTGGCTGGCGCGGCCATGGCCCAGGGGGTGCTGGCCTCGCTGGTCCGCCGTGGCATCACCGGCGCCGGCGCCCATGTCGAAACCAGCCTGCTTGAAGCGCTGGTCGACTTCCAGTTCGAGGTGCTGACCACGCACCTCAATGACGGGCGCCGGGTGCCGAAGCGCTCCAACTTCCGCTCCGCGCATGCCTATCTCTCCGCGCCTTACGGCGTCTACCCGACGGCCGACGGCTATCTGGCGGTCGCCATGACGCCGCTGGGCCGGCTGGCGGATCTGCTCGAACTCGATGCCCTCGCCCCCTATCGGGATACCCCCGCCAGCTGGTTCACGCAGCGCGACGACATCAAGCGGATCATAGCCGAACGCCTCGCTACCGAGCCCACCGAGCACTGGCTTTCCATCCTCGAGCCGGCCGACATCTGGTGCGCCAAAGTGCTGAGTTGGCCAGAGCTACTGGAGACAGAAGGGTTCAAGGCTCTCGACATGCTGCAGACTGTCACCCGTAACGACGACGTTTCCATTCTCACCACCCGGTCGCCGCTCCGCATCAACGGGCAGCGCCCCGCAACCAGGCGGGCGGCGCCACAAATCGGCGAGCAGAGCGCAGACATCAGAGCGGAGTTCGGCCTATGACCTCCCTGCTCGGTATGACCTGGAGCCATCCTCGCGGTTACGATCCGATGGTGGCAACCGCAGACCTCTGGCGCCAGAAGACCGGCGTGGAAATCGTCTGGGAAAAACGCAGCCTGCAGGATTTCGAGGCTTATCCGGTGGAGGAACTGGCCCGGCGCTATGACCTGATCGTCATCGATCATCCGCATGTCGGCGAGGTTACCGACCAGAACTGTCTGGCACCGCTGGACGTGGCCGGTCGCGAAGATGAACGCTCGGCACTCGCCCGCGCCTCGGTTGGCCAGTCCTATGCCAGCTACACCTACGCGGGACACCAGTGGGCCTTTCCCATCGATGCCGCCACGCAGGTCATGGCATTCCGTCCGGATCTGATCGAGGCACCGCGCAGCTGGGACGACGTGATCGGTCTCGCCAGGCAGGGCAAGGTGGCCCTGCCGATGCTGGCACCGCACAGCCTGATGTGCCTCTATACGCTCTGCGCCAATCTCGGCCATCCGTGCAGCACCGAGAAAGGCGAGTTCATCGAAGCGGCGACCGGCACCCGGGCGCTGGACATGCTGGCCGCCGTCACGGCCCATATCGATCCGGCCAATTTCGAGATGGATCCCATTGCCGTCTCCGAGGCCATGGCAGCCGCCGCAGCGGCACCTGCCGTCATGCCGCTGGGCTATGGTTATGTCAGCTACGCCATGGACGGTTTTCGGCCAAATCGTTTGCAGTTCGGCAACATCCCCCTGCCCGGCTCGCGCGGCGGCGCGCTCGGCGGCACCGGCATCGCTGTTTCGGCCTATTCAAAGCACGTTCCGGAAGCGATCGACTATGCCTACTGGGTTGCGTCGGGCGAGGTGCAGGCCGGCGTCTACGCCGCCTCTGGCGGTCAGCCGGGCCATGCGCAGGCCTGGGAGGCCGATGCCGTCAACGCCGCGACCGGCAATTTCTACCGCGGTACACGCGAGACACTGGAGCGCTCCTACGTCCGCCCGCGTCACCACGGCTATATGGCCTTTCAGGATGCGGCCAGCAGACGCCTCAACGCGGGGTTGCTGCAGGGCGAAAAGCCTGCCGCCATTATCGCCGACCTCAACCGCATGTTTCTGGAGAGCTTCTGATGGAGCGGTCACGCCATTTCGAGGATTATGCCGTCGGCGAGTTGCGCAAGACGACGGGCCGCACCATCACCGAGACCGACTTCGTCGTTCATGCTGGCCATACCGGCGACTTCTTCCCGCATCACATGGATGTCGAGTTCATGAAGGGGTCGGAGTTCGGGCAGCGGATCGCGCATGGCACGATGACATTCGCCATCGGCATCGGCCTGACCGCCAGCGAGATCAATCCGCTGGCCTTCAGCTACGGCTACGAGCGGCTGCGCTTTCCCAAGCCGGTATTCATCGGCGACACCATCCACACCGAACTCACCATCAGCGCACTGGAGCCCGACCCCAAGCGACCGGCCTATGGCCGGGTCATCGAGCAGGTGCGGGTGATCAACCAGCGCGGCGAGACTGTGCTGGCCTGCGACCACATCTATCTGGCGCAACGCAAGGCCTAGAACCGGTCACGAAGCATCTGTGTCGGGTTCCGGGGGCGCCGCCGCAACCCACTGACGGGATGGAAGTTATGTTGGCAGATGCGGCGCGTGCCAACCGGCCGTGACCGGGAAGGGAAACAGTGCGATTTTGCCGGTTTCCCGCGCTGGCCAACGAAATGGCAGACGAGTCCCTCACCGGTCCGCGCCGCATCTTCCCCTTCAATCGGCGAGCGTGACCACGACGGCGCCGCGGCGGGTCGCCACGATGGTGTGTTCGTACTGGACGGTGAACGCATCGCCATTGGCGGACAGCGTCCATTCATCGTCTTCGTACCTTTGTTCGGCCTCGGTGCCGCCGAGCGACAGGAACGGCTCAACGGTAAACACCTGACCGTCGGCGATCCGGCGCCGCTCGGAGCGGTCTGGCCAGGTCGGAATCTCGCCCGGTTCGTCGTGCAGGCTGTCGCCGACACCGTGGCTGGCGAGATTGCTGATCAGCGTATAGCGCTGCTTCCTGGCAAAGGCGCCGATGGCGTTGCCAATGTCGGCATACGCCCCACCGGAGCGGACGGCACGGATGCCCAGCCACATGGCGCGCTTGCCGTCGCGGCAAAGCCGCTCAAGCTTCGCATCGCCGGCCGGCACGAGGTAAGAGGCGCCGGTATCGGCAAAGACGCCGTCCTTGACCGCCGACACATCGATGTTGACGAGGTCGCCGGCGGCAATGACGCGGCTGCCAGGAATGCCGTGGGCGATTTCCTCATTGACCGAGATGCACGTTGCGCCGGGAAATCCGTAAGTCACGACCGGTGCCGATTGCGCGCCATGCGCCTCCAGCACCTGCAAGCCGACCAGATCGAGCTCCGCCGTGGTCATGCCCGGCGTGAGGGCTGCCGCCATGGCATCGCGGGCCAGGGCGCAGACGCGTCCGATGGCCTTGAGCCGCTCGAGGTCGTCTTCGCTGGTGATGGTCATCAGGAACGCAGGCGATGATAGAGCGCCAGCAGGCCCCGGGTGGAGCTGTCATGGCCGTCGCTCTTGGCCGAACCCTCGACCTTGGGCAGCAGCGCCTTGGCCAGCTGCTTGCCGAGCTCGACGCCCCACTGATCGAATGAATTGACGCCCCAGATGGTGCCCTGCACGAAAACCTTATGCTCGTAGAGCGCGATCAGGCTGCCGAGGATTTCGGGGGTCAGCTTGGGGTACATCAGCGTATTGGACGGGCGGTTGCCGGGGAACATCTTGTGCGGGGTCAGCGCCTTGATCGCGTCCTTGTCGAGCCCCTGGGCCTTGAGCTCGGCCACGACCTCTTCCTTGGACTTGCCGAGCATCAGGGCTTCGGACTGGGCGAGGCAGTTGGCGACGAGCTTGGCGTGGTGTGGCGGCAGCGTCTCATGCGGCTGTGCAGCCAGCAGGAAATCCACGGGAATGACGTCGGTGCCCTGGTGGATCAACTGGTAGAAGGCATGCTGGCCGTTGGTGCCGGGCTCGCCCCAGACGATGGGCCCGGTGCTGTAGTCGACGGGCTTGCCGTCGAGGGTGACAGACTTGCCGTTCGATTCCATGTCCTGCTGCTGCAGATAGGCGGCAAAGCGGCTCAGGCGCTGGTCATAGGGCAGCACGGCGTGGGTCGAGAAGCCCCAGGCGTTGCGGTACCAGACACCGAGCAGGCCCATGATGACCGGCAGGTTGTTTTCCAGCTTGGTCTTGAGGAAGTGCTGGTCCATTTCGTAGGCGCCCTTGAGGAACGCCTCGAAATTGTCAAAGCCCACAGCAATGGTGATCGGCAGGCCGATGGCCGACCAGACCGAGTAGCGACCGCCCACCCAGTCCCAGAAGCCGAAAATGCGCTCGGACTTGATGCCGAAATCGGCGCATGCGGCTAGGTTGGTCGAAAGGGCGGCAAAATGATCGGGAATGGCGGCGTTCCCGAGAGCCTCGGAAATCCAGGACCGGCCGGTCGCAGCATTGGTCATGGTTTCGTCGGTCGTGAAGGTCTTTGACGCGACGATGAACATGGTGCGCTTGGGGTCGAGCCCCTTGAGCGTGTCGTGAATATGGGCGCCGTCCACGTTGGAAACGTAGTGCACCCGAAGGTTGTCGCGCGTGTACGGGGCAAGCGCCAGAGTGACCATGGCGGGCCCGAGATCAGAGCCGCCGATACCGATATTGACGACATCGGTGAACTGCTCGCCAGTGGCGCTGCGAATGGCCCCGGACCGGACCGCCTCGGAGAAGTCCTTCATGGCGCGGAGTACGTCCTGCACCTGGGCACGCACATCCGTGCCATCGACCTTGACCGGCTTGTCGCCCAAGTAGCGCAGCGCCATGTGCATGACGGCGCGATCTTCGGTCGAATTGATGTGCTTGCCCGCCCACAGGTCCTTGCGGCGACCCTCCAGGTCAACGGCGCGCGCCAGTTCGAACAGCGCTTCGAGGGCCGGCTCGTCGATGCGGTTCTTGGAATAGTCGAGCACGATGTCGCCCGCGGCGGCTGAATAACGCTTGAAGCGGTTGGGATCGATGGCGAACTGCACACGCATCGGCTGGTCCTCGAGACGCTTGCGGTGCTTCATCAGCTTGTTGAGGAGCGACTTGCGAGACGTGGCCATCGACATTTCTCCTAGAGTGGCGACAGGTCGCCCTGCGACCATTGCGCGCGCGTTTGTGCCGCAAAATCGGCAAAGCCGCCAGCCTCAATTGCCGCACGGGAGCCGCGCACCAGCTCCTGATAGTAGGCGAGGTTGACCTGGCTGAGGATCATGGCGCCAAGCATTTCCTCGGTGCGGATCAGGTGATGCAGATAGGCGCGCGAAAAGCGCCGGCAGTTGGGATTGGGCGACGTCTCGTCGAGCGGTCGCGGATCATCCTTGTGACGGGCGTTCTTCAGGTTGATGACGCCCATGCGGGTATAGGCGTGGCCGTGCCGTCCGGCGCGAGTGGGGTGGACGCAGTCGAACATGTCGACGCCGCGTTCGATAGCGCCAAGGATGTCGTCCGGCTTGCCGACGCCCATCAGGTAGCGTGGCTTGTCGGCGGGTAGCTGCGGCGTGATCTCGCCGAGCACGCGGAACATCGTTTCCTGCGGTTCACCGACGGCGAGGCCGCCGATGGAATAGCCGTCAAAGCCGATAGCGGTAAGGCCGGCTGCCGAGCGGGCCCGCAATTGGGCGTCGTCGCCGCCCTGCACGATGCCGAACAGCATGCGATTGGGCTGGTCCCCGAAGCGGGTCTTGGAGCGCACGGCCCAGCGAAGCGACAGCTCCATTGCGCGTTCCATCTCCTTGTGCTCTGCCGGCAAGGAAATGCACTCATCGAGTTGCATGATGATATCGCTGTCGAGCAGCAGCTGGATCTCGATGGAGCGTTCCGGCGTCAGTTCGTGGGCGCTGCCGTCGATATGGGAGCGGAAGGTGACCCCCTGCTCAGTCAGCTTGCGCAGCTTGGCCAGCGACATGACCTGGAACCCACCGGAATCGGTGAGGATCGGCCGCTGCCAGTCCATGAAGTCGTGCAGGCCGCCCAGCCTGGCCACTCGCTCGGCACCGGGCCGGAGCATCAGGTGATAGGTATTGCCCAACAGGATGTCGGCGCCGGTGTCGCGGACCTGCTCGGGATACATGGCCTTGACGGTGCCAACCGTGCCAACCGGCATGAAGGCCGGTGTCTCGATCTCGCCACGCGGCGTATCGATGCGGCCACGACGGGCCCGGCCGTCTGTGGCCTGGAGGGTGAATGCGCAATTGCTCATGCGGCGGGTCATACCCGCCGCATCGTGCCTTGTCACCTGGAACGGATCAGCGAAAGAAACACCAGTCAGTGTCGCCGATCCATCACGGCGGCTTTCTGCCTCAGTCGAGATCGTCCTCTTCCCGCTGCCGCTGGCGGAACAGCAGGCTGGCGTCGCCGTAGGAATAGAAGCGGTACGCGTTATCGATGGCGTGGCGGTAGGCCGCGTGCATGGTGTCGAAACCGGCAAAGGCCGAGACCAGCATGAAGAGCGTCGACTTGGGCAGATGAAAATTGGTCATCAGCAGGTCGACGACCCTGAATCGATAGCCGGGCGTAATGAAGATGTCGGTGTCGCCGGAGAACGGCGCCAATGAACCGGTCTTGCGCGCGGCGCTCTCGAGCAGACGCAGGCTGGTGGTGCCGACAGCGACGACGCGGCCACCCTTGGCCTGAGCGTCACGGATACGATGCACCACGGCCTCGGGGATCTCGCCCCACTCGGCATGCATCTGGTGATCCTTGATGTCCTCGACCTTGACCGGCAGGAAGGTCCCTGCCCCGACATGCAGCGTGACGCGCTCGACCGAGACGCCATGGTCGGCCAGCTTCTGCAGCAGCGCCTCGGTGAAATGCAGGCCCGCGGTCGGCGCGGCAACGGCACCATCGCGGGCGGCGTAGACGGTCTGGTAGTCGCGCTTGTCGCGCTCTTCGGTGTGACGCTTGGCTTCGATATAGGGCGGCAGCGGCATGGCACCGTGTGCCTTTATGGCCTCGTCGAGTTCGGCGCCACCGAGGTCGAAGGACAGCGTCACCTCGCCGGTGTCGCCCTTGCCAGCGACGCTTGCGCCCAGGCTCTCATCATCGCCGAGGGCCAGGCGGTCGAGCACATGCAGACGTTTGGCAGGCCGAGCGAAGGCTCGCCAGGTGTTGGAATCGACGCGCTTGTGGAGGTTGAAGGCAACCTTGGCGCGGTTGTCGCCACGGATGCGCGTGCCCGCGAGTTCGGCGGGCAGTACGCGGGTGTCGTTGACCACCAGTACGTCGCCGGGCTGCAGGATGGTCAGCAGGTCGGTGACCTTGCCGTCGACCAGCGGCTCGCCGGGCCGCACCACCAGCATGCGGGCCGCATCGCGCGGCTCCACCGGGTGGAGGGCAATGCGGGCGGCGGGGAGTTCGAAATCGAAATCGGAGAGCTTCATGCGCTTCCGATAGTCCGGGCGCCCTCCGGCGTCAAACGCCTCGCGAGGCGCCGCGGAGGTCAGAGAGCCTGATCAGGGACCCGAGCAACTCACAGTCCAGGCGCCGATACCGGGAATGTCGAGCGTGCCGCCATAGACCGGCAGGTCCGGTCCATCGGCAACAAACAGCCGGAGCCGGGCTATCAGAGACCCTTCATAGACCGCGTCGACGAACACCATGCCATTGCCCTGAAAGCTCTGGCCGAGTTCGACTGGATCTCCCGGGCCGTTGGCGACGTCGCTGGCCCAGACCCTTTCGCCGGCCGAGATGGTGATCGCAGCAATGGCCGGAACTTCACCGCCGCCGACGAGGTAGTCGAAGCTGGCGGCACCTGTCGTATCCGCGCAGTTGACCCATTCAGTAGCAAAAGCCGGGCTCGAAAGCCCGGCCAACAGGGTGATGCTGAGTGCACAAGTGCGCAGCATCAGGCGTCCGCGGCAACCCTGACGGTGACCATGCTGTCGGGATCCTTGACCGGCTCGCCGCGCTTGATCTTGTCGACGTTTTCCATGCCTTCGATGACCTTGCCCCAGGCCGTATACTGACGGTCGAGGAAGCGGGCATCGTCGAAGACGATGAAGAACTGGCTGTTGGCGCTGTCCGGGTTCTGCGAACGGGCCATCGAGCAGACACCACGAACGTGCGGCTCGGCGTTGAATTCCTGCTTCAGGTTCGGATACTTCGAGCCGCCCATGCCGGTACCGGTCGGATCGCCGGTCTGGGCCATGAAGCCATCGATCACACGGTGGAAGACGATGCCGTCATAGAATCCCTCGCGGACGAGCTTCTTGATGTGTTCGACATGGTTGGGCGCCAGGTCGGGGCGCATCTCGATGACAACCGGGCCCTGGGTGGTTTCGACCAGCAGGGTGTTTTCGGGATCCTTGTAGTCAGCCATGCATCTGGCTCCTTATTTGTACTCGATCTTGGCGGAAATGATCTTGTCCGGGTTGGCCGGCGGCTCGCCCCGGGTGATCTTGTCGACGGCTTCCATACCCGAGACGACGCGACCGAATACGGTGTACTGGCCGTCGAGGAAGGTGCAGTCGGCAAAGCAGATGAAGAACTGCGAATTGAAGCTGTTGGGGTCCGAGCTCCGGGCTGCACCGACGGCGGCACGGGTGAAGGACTCCTGGTTGAATTCGGCGACAACGTCGGGCTTGTCTGAGCCGCCCATGCCGGTGCCGGTGGGGTCGCCGGACTGGGCCATGAAACCGTCGATGACGCGGTGGAAGACGATGCCGTCGTAGAACTTGGCATCGGTCAGTTCGACAATGCGCTCGACGTGCTTGGGAGCGACGTCGGACAGCAGTTCGATGTCGACCGAACCGTCCTTGAGCTCAAGGATCCAGTGCGGCTTGCCGGACTGAGCCATGGCCGCATGCGGCGTCATGGCGGTGAATGCAAAAATAGCGACCACGGCCGCGGCGAGTATACCGACAATGGCGCCGGCGCGCTTGAGTGCTGGGTTCATGTTGTTTTGAGTGCCTCGAGGACGATGGGCGGAACGAATTTCGAGATATCTCCGCCAAGCTGAGCGATTTGGCGCACGAGCGTGGCCGAGATGTGGCGGACAGGCGGTGACGAGGGCAGAAACACCGTCTGCAGGTCGGGCGCCATCTGGGCATTCATGCCCACCATCTGCATTTCATAGTTGTAGTCGGTTGTGTCGCGCAGCCCGCGGATGATCAGTTTGGCGCCATTCTGGCGCGCCGCGCTGACGGCCAACCCTTCGAACTCGACAATCCTGAACTCGGTGTCGGTGCGCTTGCCCACTGGTTCAAGCACGGCCTTGAGCAAGGTCAACCGATCCTCGTGCGAAAACAGCGGCGTCTTGGTGGCATGCGTGCCGACCGCCACCACCAGCGTATCCACCAGCTTGCAGGCCCGCTCGATGACGTCGAGATGGCCATTTGTCAAAGGGTCAAACGAACCGGGATAGAAGCCGACAAGTTTGGTCATCAGTGAGGTCCCTCCCCCGCAAATCGCGCGGGGTTTGTGTCATGGGGCAGCCAGGATGGCAAGCTTGCTACAGGGTGATCGGTTCGATCAGCCCGTTGCGGAGGGTGACGATGCGGTCGGCCCGGCGGGCCAGATCGTGGTTGTGGGTCGCAATCAGTGCAGCAGCGCCTCGGTCCTTGATCAGCGACGCCAAAGCATCGAACACCTTGTCGCTGGTCGCCGGATCGAGATTGCCGGTGGGTTCGTCGGCGATGATGACGCGCGGATTGTTGGCAGCCGCACGGGCGATGGCGACACGCTGCTGCTCGCCGCCGGACAATTCTGCCGGGCGGTGCTTGGCACGCGGTCCCACCCCCAGCAGTTCAAGCAGTTCCAGGGCATGGCGCTCTGCCTCGGCCTGGCCCTTGCCGGCGATCAGCTGCGGGATGGCGATGTTCTCGAGCGCGGTGAATTCGGGCAGCAGATGGTGGAACTGATAGACGTAACCGATGGTGCTGCGGCGCAGCAGCGTGCGGCCCCGTTCATTCATATGCGTTGTCGGCGTACCGACGATCTCGACTTCGCCCTGCTGCGGGCGTTCGAGCAGGCCACCAATGTGCAGCAATGTCGACTTGCCGGCGCCGGACGGCGCGACGATGGCGACCAGTTCGCCGCCATGCACGGTAAGGTCGGCCGCTTCGAGGACCCTTACCTGCCCGGGTCCTTCGCCGAAGTGACGGTGAACCTGGGTGAGCCTGAGGTGGACCTCACTCATAGCGCAAGGCCTCCACCGGGTCATACTGTGCGGCGCGCCAGGCCGGATAGAGCGTCGCCAGGAACGACAGGCCGAGCGCCAGGCAAGCGACGGTGGTGACTTCTCCGGCGTCGATCTTGCTGGGCAGTGAGGAAAGGAAGAAGACCTCGGGCGGGAAAATGGTCACGCCGAGGGCCTCCGAGATGAAGGCCCGCAGGGATTCGGCATTGACGGCGATAACCAGTCCGAGGACGACGCCGATGGCCGTTCCCATGACGCCGATGGCGGTTCCCGTCATCGAAAAGATGCGCATGATCGACCCACGGGTCGCCCCCATGGTGCGCAGCACGGCGATATCCGCCCCCTTGTCCTTCACCAGCATGACGAGGCTCGAGATGATGTTGAAGGCGGCCACGACGATGATCATCGACAGGATGACGAACATCACCACGCGCTCGACCTGCAGCGCCGAAAAGAAGGTTTCGTTGCGCTGCTGCCAGTCGGTCAGGATCAGCGGCCGGCTGATGCCGGACTGCAGGGCCTTGCGCATGTTGATGATGTTGTCGGGATCGTCGATGAAGACGTCGACGGCCGTGGCCATGGCGACGCGGTCATAGGCGGCAGCGATCTCCTCATCGGTGGCCATGACGCCGGGTGGCTCCACCCCGGGCTTGAGGACATCCTCGAACAGCTTGAAATAGGACTGCGCCGGCTCCATCGGCATGTAGAGATAGAAGGAGTCGAACTCGACCATGCCCAGGTTGAAGACCACATTGACCGGATAGGAGCGGATCTGGGGAGTCTTGCCGAACGGCGTGCTGGTGCCGTTGGGATTGACCACGGTCACCGCGTCACCGACCGTGACCCCCAGTTTTTGCGCCAGTCGCCAGCCGATGGCGACGCCGTTGGAGTCGTCCCACTGGTCCCAGCCACCCAGTTGCGCGGAGTCCTTGAGGAGCGGCATCGAGTTGAGCGATACCGCACTGATGCCACGGACCGAGACTCCGGTGGACTGGATCTGGCCGGACGCCAGGGCCTGGCCCTCGACATAGGGGATGACCGCCACGACCCCGGGGATGCGCTGCATCTCGGCGACAATTTCGTCATAGTCGGTGAAGCGCTGTTCGATCGGATAGGCGGTGAAGTGCCCGTTCAGGCCAAGAATCTTGCTCAGCAGCTCCTCGCGGAAGCCATTCATGACCGACATCACCACAATCAAGGTGGCGACACCGATGGCGACGCCCGTCAGCGTCAGACCGGCAATCACGGAAATGAACGCATCCTTGCGGCGGGCGCGCAGATAGCGTCCCGCAATCAGGAACTCAAAGCGGGAGAATGGCCCGCTGGTCGCTGCCGGTTCGTTCGCGGGGACGGTCAAATGGTATCCAGGCGTTGCGGGACGACGAGAGCAACGATCCGCGCCACCGCGTCGGCAATCGGCAGCGTCTCGCGCTCGCCGGTCTTGCGGTGCTTGATTTCGGCCTGCCCTTCCTTGAGGCCACGGGGGCCGAGGATCAGTTGGTAGGGGATACCGATGAGGTCGGCGGTGGCGAACTTGCCGCCGGCGCCCTGGTCGCGATCGTCGTAAAGGACGTCAATGCCGGCGGCCTGCAGTTCGGCGTAGAACTTCTCCGACGCCGCATCGCTTTCCGCATCGCCGACCTTGAGATTGATGACCACGGCTTCGAACGGCGCCACGCTGACGGGCCAGGCAATGCCGGCGTCGTCGTGGAACGCTTCGATGATGGCCGGCACGAGGCGCGTCGGGCCAATGCCATAGGAGCCCATCTGTACCAGCACATCCTTGCCATCGGGGCCGGTGACGGTCGCCTTCATCGGCTCGGAGTATTTGGTGCCGAAAAAGAAGATGTGGCCGACTTCGATGCCGCGCGCCGACAATTGCTTGTCTGCCGGCACGGCGGCCTTGAATGCAGCCTCGTCCGTCATCTCGTCCGTCGCCGCGAACAGCGAGGTCCAGTCGTCAAAGATCGGCGTCAGGTCACCCTGGAAATCGGTGTCGATCGACGGAATCGGCTTGTTGGCCAGATCCTTGTCCAGATAGACGGCGCTTTCGCCGGTTTCGGCCAGGACGTGGAATTCGTAGCTCATGTCGCCGCCGATGGGGCCGGCGTCGGCCCGCATCGGAATGCCGGTCAGTCCCATGCGATGGAAGGTGCGCAGGTAGGCGACAAACATGCGGTGGAAGGCGCGGCGGGCACCGGCCTCGTCGAGATCGAAGCTGTAGGCGTCCTTCATCAGGAATTCGCGCGAGCGCATGGTGCCGAAACGCGGGCGCACCTCGTCGCGGAATTTCCACTGGATGTGGTAGAGGTTGAGAGGCAGATCCTTGTAGCTGCGCACATAGGTGCGGAACACGTCGGTGATCATTTCCTCGTTGGTCGGACCGAAGAGCATCTGGCGCTCCTGCCGGTCCTCGATGCGCAGCATTTCCTTGCCATAGGCATCATAGCGGCCGCTTTCCTTCCACAGGTCGGCGGACTGCACCGTTGGCATCAGCATCTGGATCGCGCCCGAGCGGTTCTGCTCTTCCTCGATGATGCGGACGACCTTGTTGAGCACCTTGAAGCCGAGCGGCAGCCACGTGTAGCTCCCCGCTGCCTGCTGCTTGATCATGCCGGCGCGCAGCATCAGCTGGTGCGATATGATCTCCGCCTCCTTCGGAGTCTCCTTGAGGACGGGCAGAAAGTAACGGGTGAGACGCATGAAGACTCCTCGGGCGCGCATGCCGGATTCGGTGGACCATCGTATAGCGCACAGGCGCGCCGAGAGGGAACCGCATTTCAGGGCGAAACTGGGGCGACACCGGCGACCATTGGGCGCGGTCGCCGGCCACTGGAACGGCATGAAGCTCCATGTGAATTTGCAATGGCTGCCATGCAGAATCTGCGTGACAGGAGCGTGAAGCGTTGTTAGGTTCCGTCTCAATAAGAATACAGGCAGCTGGAAGTTGCCGGACGTCGACAACGTCAAGGGAGGAGCATTGGCTGCCGCCTACGTGCGTGCCTAAGACCAATGTATTGTCGATCAAACTGATTCAGGCAGGGCTTCGGCCCTGCTTTTTCTTTTCCGGAGGTCCAAGGTGGCGACTTCAGGCGATCTGCGACGAATTGCATTGTCGCTGGAAGGGGTTACCGAGGCTCCCCATTTCGATCGCACGGCCTTCAAGGTGAAGCGCATCTTTGCGACGCTGACCGCAGACGGAACGACCGCCAACCTCAAACTCCTGCCAGAGGAACAGGAATTCAAGGTGATGATGGCGCCCGAGGTGTTTCGGCCGGTCGGCAATGCGTGGGGCCGGCAAGGCTGGACGACGATCGACCTGCCCCGCGCAAGCGAGGCGGATCTGACGGTCGCTCTGGAACTGGCCTGGACCCACGCCTCCGGTCCGGCCCGCAAATCGGGCTAGCGCCAGTACTCGCGCAGCCACTCCGCCGATAATCCCCACATCAGCAAGGCTGTCAGCACGACCGCCAGCAGCGTTGTGGCCAGAAGCTTTGGCCACAGGCTGAAGACCCCGGCGGGCGCGCCGGGATCGGTGCCCGCTACCCAGTTGCCTGCATCCACCTGGTTGCGCACCCGGAACGGCAGCACGAGAAACAGGCAGATCCACCAGACAACAAAGAAGATGGCGAAGGCAGTGACGATCGACATGGCTAGATCCGATGCACGAAAACGGCGACGTTGGGCTTCTTGCCCCAGTAGTTCGAGACTTCGCTGCGGATCGAACGCTGCAGCGCGGTGTTGACGAGGTCGGCGTCGCCACGCCGCTTGGGCGGAATGCTCTTGAGCGTGCCCGTCACCGTGCGGCGAACCAGATCGGCGATGGATTCGTCATCCTCTTCCACTTCCGGCAGTCCTTCGATCGCCATCTGCACGGCGCCGACCAGATGTCCCTGACTATCGGTGGCGAGGCTGACCACAATATGGCCACCGAACATCAGGCGACGCCGGCCACGAACGCCCGATTCATCAGGCGTGCAGAGAATGTTGCCGTCGAGATAGAGTTCGCCGGTGCGGACTTCGCCGGGGAAGTGCGTGGCTTCCGGGAACAGCCGGACCATGTCGCCATTTCGCGCATGCACAACCGTGGCAATGCCGTGCTGACGGCCAAGACGGGCATGTGCTTCCAGATGAGCCGCCTCGCCGTGAACCGGCACCAGTACCGCCGGACGGACCAGGTCATAGAGCCGCTTGAGTTCCTCGCGCCGCGGGTGGCCGGTGGTGTGCACGAGGGCATCGGACTGCGTGATGACCTCGATGCCGCGGTCGATCAGCAGGTTCTGGATGTCGATGACCTCGCGCTCGTTGCCGGGAATGGCCCAGGAGGAGAAAATCACCCGGTCGCCGGCATTGAGGTCGATCATCGGGTGCTCTTCGCGCGCAATGCGGGCGATCGCCGCCCTCGCCTCGCCCTGGCTACCGGTACAGAGCAGCACCACCTTGGAGCGCGGCAGGGTCTTGTACTCGTCCTGATCGAGGAACGGCGCGATGCCTTCCAGCATGCCCAGCTCTCGGGCAATGCCGGAGATCCGGTGCAGCGCCCTGCCCGAGAGGACAACCTGGCGCCCGGCCTGTGCCGCAGCCCGGGCGATGGAGATCACCCTCCCGACATTGGAGGCAAAGGTCGTCATCACCACGCGATGCGGGGCATCGGCAATCAGCGCGGCAAGGTTCGACGCCACCTCGTCCTCGGAGGCGCTGGTGCCATCCTTGAGTGCATTGGTGGAATCGCAGATCAGGGCGATGGGCGAGGAGGTGTCATCGCCGATCTCGCCAAAGCGCTTGATGTCGGTCGGCGGCCCGCCGACCGGATGCGGATCGAGCTTCCAGTCACCGGTGTGGATGGCGCGACCGATCGGGGTCTTGATCAGCAGGGCGCAGCTCTCCGGAATCGAGTGCGCGACGTTGATCGCCTCGATGGTGAAAGGGCCGACATCGAACGGCTTGCCCGTCTGCATGCGCCGGACCTGCACGTTGTCGACGATCTGGTCCGAAGCCCGCTTGGCCGCCAGCATGGCGGAGGTGAAGGCCGTGGCATAGACCGGCCGGTCAAAGGCCGGCCACAGGTCGAGCACGGCGCCATAGTGATCCTCGTGGCTATGCGTGAGGATGAGCGCCAGCACATCGTCGGCGTTCTCTTCGAGAAACGTCGGATCGGCCATGATGAGTTCGATGCCGGGCTGGTTGGGGCCGCCAAAGGTGACGCCACAATCGACCACGATCCACTTGCGACTGCGCTCCGGGCCGAAGCCGTAGGCGGCCATGTTCATGCCGATCTCGCCAACGCCGCCTAGCGCCACAAAAACCAGTTCGTCCTGCTGCTGCTGTCTAGCCATAAAACCTCTCAGGCCCTGACGCTTGCGGTGGCGCCGAAATGCACGTCGCCCGCAGTGATTGCGACACGGGTATTGTCATTCGCACGGACGATCAGGCGTCCGGCGTCGTCTATCGTTTCAAAAATGCCGCGAATGATATCGCCATCGCGGTTGACGGCAACCGGCGCGCCGATTCCGGCAGCCGAGGCTCGCCACAGCTCGAGAACGTCGGCAACACCCCGGCCATTGTCCCAGAGCGCGACCGCTTCGACCCATTCATCGCTGAGCGCACCAAGGATGTCCTGCGGCGTGACGTTCCAGCCAAGGCTGGCGATCGAGGCCGCCGGATAGGGCAATCCCTCAGGCGCCGCGACGACATTGACCCCGATCCCGACAATCACGGCGTGGCGACCATCCGGCCGCTTCTGCGCCTCGAGCAGGATGCCGGCCAGCTTGGCGCCATCCGCGAGCACGTCATTGGGCCATTTGAGCGCGATGCGCGCCCTGCCCGCCGCCTCTTCGTCGATGGCGACAGACGGCACCAGTGATGTCAGCGCCCGGCTCAGCGCCACGCCCGCGACAAAACCGAGCGTTGCTGCCAGGGCAGGATCGCAGTCGGGGACAACAAGCAGGCTGGCCGCCAGATTGCCATGCGGCGTTTCCCACTGGCGGCCACGGCGCCCCCTGCCCTCGGTCTGCTGCAGGGCCGCGAACCAGACATCACCGGAATCGCCGGCCTGGGCAGCACGCGACGCTTCCGTGCTGGTTGAGCCCACGGTATCGAAACCGTGGAGGCGGTAGCCGCGCGCGGATGCTTTGGTGCCGAGCCAGAAGCCCGGCACCTAGAACAGGCTTCCTGCCGCGACACGCGCAGCGCTGGCTAGCGGCGACCCCACCGTCACGAAATAGGTGACGACGAGAAAGCCCGAAATCGCCAGCACGGCGGTCAGTTCGCGCGGCACCGCGGCGAACTCCGTCACCGGCTCGTCGAAATACATCACCTTGACGATGCGCAGGTAGTAGAAGGCGCTCACGGCACTCGCCAGCACGCCGATCACAGCCAGCACGAAGAGGTTCTGCTGGATGGCAGCGAGGAAGACGTGCCACTTGGCAAAGAAGCCGGCGAGTGGCGGCAGGCCGATCAGCGAGAACATCAGCAGCGCCATGATGGCGGCGACGAACGGACGCTTCCTGGAGAGGCCAGCCAGTTCGGCAATGGTTTCCACATAGCCGCTCTCGGTCTTGAGCGAGAGAATGGCGGCGAAGATGCCGATGGTCATGGTGACATAGATCGCCATGTAGACGGCAACGCCTTCGACGCCGGCATCGGTGCCGGACGACAGTCCCACCAAAGCGAAGCCGACATGACCGATCGAGGAATAAGCCAGCAGTCGCTTGAGATTGTTCTGGCCGATGGCGGCAAAGGCCGCGAGGACCATCGAGGCAATCGAGAGGAAGATGATGATCTGCTGCCAATCGCCGGTGACGCCAGAAAAGCTGACCGAGACGACGCGCAGCAGCAGCGCCATGGCGGCCACCTTCGGCGCAGCCGCAAAGAAGGCCGTCACGGGCGTGGGTGCGCCTTCGTAGACGTCAGGCGTCCACATGTGGAACGGCACGGCCGAGATCTTGAAGGCGATGCCGGCGAGCAGGAACACCATGCCGAAGACGAGACCGATCGAGCGGCTCTCCGAGGTGATGGCGGTCATGATCAGGTCGATCTGGGTGTGGCCGGTGAAGCCATAGACCATCGAGGCGCCATAGAGCAGCATGCCCGAGGACAGGGCGCCGAGGACGAAATACTTGAGGCCGGCCTCGGTCGCCTGGGCGCTGTCGCGCTTCATGGCGGCGACGACGTAAAGCGACAGCGACTGCAGTTCGAGCCCGACATAGAGGCTCATCAGGTCGTTGGCCGACACCATCAGCATCATGCCGAGAGTGGCGAGCAGCACCAGCACGGGATACTCGAACTTGTTCAGCCCGTGTTCCCTGGCGCTCGAGAACGACAGCAGCAGGGTGAAGGCGGAACCGCCCACAACCAGCAGCTTCATGTAGCGCGCGAAGGCGTCGTTGATGAAGCCGCCATTGAAAATGACGCCGGGCGTGTCCGAAAACAGCAGGCCACCGGCGACGATGACCAGCAGGATGACGGCCAGGGTCGAAATCGCGGCGGAACTGCTCTCCTTGAGAAATACCCCGACGAGCAGCAGGATCACCGCACCAATGGCGAGGATCAGCTCGGGATAGGCCGGCGCGAGAGAAGCGAAGCTCGAAATATCAGAAATCACGAGACGCCTCCTAGTGCGCCGCCGCAGCCACGGGCGCTACGGCACCCACGGCATTGGCAAAGTTGTCCGCGACGAGTTGCACCGATGCGGCGGTCGCATCGAGGATCGGCGCGGGATAGAACCCGAAGAGGATGGTGAGCAGCAGCAGCGGCACCAGGACGATGGCCTCGCGGCGGTCGAGATCGAGAATGCCCTTGAGGCTGTCCTTGGTCAGCGCACCGAAGATCACGCGGCGATAGAGCCAGAGCGCGTAGCAGGCCGAGAAGATCACGCCGAAGGCGGCGAAGAAGGCCACCCAGGTATTGACCTCGAAGACGGCGATCAGGGTGAGGAATTCTCCGACAAAGCCGGACGTCCCAGGCAGGCCGACATTGGCCATGGTGAAGACCATGAAGACCACTGCATAGAACGGCATGCGCTGGACAAGGCCGCCATAGGCCTCGATGTCACGGGTGTGCATGCGGTCGTAGACGACGCCGACGCAGAGGAAGAGCGCTCCCGAGACGATGCCGTGCGAGATCATCTGGAACAGTGCGCCCTGGATACCCATGACGCTGCCCGAAAAGATGCCCATGGTGACAAAGCCCATATGGGCCACCGACGAATAGGCGATCAGCTTCTTGATGTCGGTCTGCACCAGAGCGATCAGCGAAGTCAGGACGATTGCCGCCACCGAAAGGGTGAACACGAACGGCGCAAACATCTGCGACGCATCGGGGAACATGGCGATCGAGAAGCGGATGAAGCCGTAGCCGCCCAGCTTGAGCAGGATGGCCGCCAGGATGACCGAGCCGCCGGTTGGCGCCTCGACGTGGGCTTCGGGCAGCCAGCGATGGAACGGCCACATCGGCATCTTGACGGCGAACGATGCGAAAAAGCCGATCCACAGCCAGGTCTGCGCTTCAGGCGAAAACTTGAACTGCAGCAGCTGCTGGATGTCGAGCGTTCCGGCCTGCCAGAACATGAACATGATGGCCAGCAGCATCAGCACGGTGCCGGTGAAGCTGTAGAAGAAGAACTTGTAGGTCGCCTGGATGCGACGGGCGCCGCCCCAGATGCCGATGATCAGGAACATCGGGATCAGGGTGCCTTCGAAAAAAACGTAGAAGATCGCCAGATCGAGCGTGGCGAAGGCGCCGATCATGAAGGTCTCGAGCACCAGGAATACAATCATGTACTCCTTCACCCGCGTCTGCACCGAGGTCCAGGCCGAGATCACCACGGCCGGCATCAGCAGCGCGGTCAGCGGGATGAACAGCACCGAGATGCCGTCCACGCCCATGCGATAGCCGATGGATTCGCCGATCCAGTCGAAGTCCTCGACGAACTGGAAGCCGGTATTGGCGGGATCGAACATCGCCCAGAGCCACAGGCTCAGGGCCAGGGTCAGCAGCGTGACGACGAGCGCAATCCAGCGCACCAGTGTGGTGGACGCCTCGCCCCGACCGGGGACGAACAGCAGCAGCAGGGCGCCGACCGTCGGCAGAAAGGTGATGACGGTCAGGAGGTTGGCGCTCAAATTCATCCCAGAAGTCCCCCGGCCGCGATGGCCCAAGTGAGCAGAGCGGCAATGCCGATGAGCATCGCGAATGCATAGTGATAGAGGTAGCCCGACTGCAGCTTGACGACACGCGCCGTCACATCCTTGACCCGGTGGCCAAGGCCCTCGACGAGGGTCTGGTCGACCAGCCAGTCGTCAAAGCCCCGCCACAGGGCGCGACCGAGCCACAGTGCCGGCCGCACGAAGATGCGGTCATAGAGCTCGTCGAAGTACCACTTGTTGAGTAGGAACTTGTAGAGCCCCGGATTGGTGTCGGCGACGCGCTTGGGCATGCCCGGATCGCGAATGTACATCTGCCAGGCAGCGGCAAAGCCGAGCAGCATGGCGATAGTGGCCGACCACTTGACCCAGAGCGGGATGCCGTGCGCGGCCTCGATGGCCTCTTCGGAGACGACGAGCGACCCCTGGAAGAAGTGTTCGATGTGCTCGGCATGGCCGAAGAACAGATCATGGAAGACCACGCCGGCCAGCACTGCGCCAACGGCGAGCACATAAAGCGGGATCAGCATGACACGCGGGCTTTCATGCGCATTGTCGTAGGCGCTGCCGTGATGGCCATGATCGTCATGCGCGTGGTCGTCGGTCGCATGAGCGGCGTCATGACCATGGGCAGGGGCGCTGCGCGGCTTGCCGTGAAAGGTCAGGTGGATCAGCCGCCACGAGTAGAAGCTCGTGAACAGGGCAGCGATGACCAGCATCCAGAAGGCGAACTGCCCCGCACTGCCACCCGCCGCGTAGGCGACTTCGATGATGGCATCCTTGGAGAAGAAACCGGCAAAGCCAAGCGGCGTGCCCGGGATACCGACGCCGGTCAGCGCCAGGGTGCCGATGATCATCATCCAGTAGGTGATAGGGATCTTCTTGGCGAGCCCACCCATGTTGCGCATGTCCTGCTCGTGATGCATCGCATGGATGACCGAGCCGGCGCCAAGGAACAGCAGCGCCTTGAAGAAGGCGTGGGTGAACAGGTGAAAGATGCCAGCCGAATAGACCCCTGCCCCGAGCGCCACGAACATGTAGCCGAGCTGCGAACAGGTCGAATAGGCGATGACGCGCTTGATATCGTTCTGTACCAGGCCGACGGTCGCCGCGAAGAACGCGGTGATGGCGCCGACAAGCATGACCGTGGTCATGGCAAATTCAGATGCTTCGAACATCGGCGACAGGCGGGCGACCATGAACACGCCGGCGGTGACCATGGTGGCAGCGTGGATCAGGGCGGACACCGGGGTCGGGCCTTCCATGGCGTCGGGGAGCCAGGTGTGCAGCAGGAACTGCGCCGACTTGCCCATGGCGCCCATGAACAGCAGCAGGCAGACAACGGTCATGGCGTGGAATTCCCACGACAGGAAGGTCATCGTGTCCCCGGCATGGTCGGGCACGGCATGGAAGGCGCCGTCGAAGTCGAGATGGCCGAGCACGACCCAGGCGCCAAAGATGCCGAGCGCAAAGCCGAAGTCACCGACGCGATTGACGACGAAGGCCTTCATGGCGGCGGCGTTGGCCGATGGCTTGGTGTACCAGAAGCCGATCAGCAGGTAGGACGCCAGACCCACACCTTCCCAGCCAAAGAACATCTGCAGGAAGTTGTCGGCGGTCACCAGCATGAGCATGGCGAAGGTGAAGAGCGAGAGATAGGCGAAAAAGCGCGAGCGGTGCGGATCCTCGGCCATGTAGCCGATCGAATAGACGTGCACGAGGCTCGAGACCGTCGTCACCACGACCAGCATGACGGCCGTCAGCGTGTCGACACGCAGCACCCAGCGCAGGTCGAGGCCGCCGGACTGGATCCAGCGCATGACTTCGACCTTGAACACCTCGGCGTGCTCGGCGCCATGCGCCCCTTCAGCTGCTTCCGGCGCAAACCAGAAGCCGGCAAAGGTGATCCAGCTCAGCACGGCGGCCGCAATCAGCAGACCGGTCGTGATGTACTCGCTGGTCCGGTGCCCGATCACCCGGCCCAGCAGTCCCGCGATCAGCGCACCGATCAGCGGGAAAAAGACGATTGCCTGGATCACGGCGTCAGCCCTTCATCATGTTGACGTCCTCAACCGCGATAGAGCCGCGGTTGCGGTAGAAGATCACGAGAATGGCGAGGCCGATGGCGGCCTCGGCAGCCGCGACCGTCAGGATCAGCAGCGCGAAGACCTGGCCGGCCAGATCGCCCAGTTCGGCCGAAAAGGCCACGAAGTTCAGGTTGACCGCCAAAAGGATCAGTTCGACCGACATCAGGATGACGATGACGTTCTTGCGGTTGAGGAAAATCCCGAACACGCCAAGCGTGAAAAGGATGGCGCCAACGGTCAGATAATGACCCAGCCCGATGCCTGTTGCTGCCAGCATGCTAGAGCCCCTGCCCTGATTTGACCTTGATGACCTCGACGCCCTCGTGGCGCTTGCGACCGGTCTGCTTGAAGACATCCTGCCGCTTGACGCCGCTCTTGTGGCGCAGCGTCAGCACAATGGCGCCGATCATGGCAACCAGCAGCACGCCGCCGGCGGCTTCGAACAGGAAGACGTAACGGGTATAGATGAGCTGGCCGAGGGCGCGGGTGTTCTCGACGCTGGCGTCGATCGGCACCACCGCCGTCGCCGCCGTTTCCGGCGTCAGCGCCACACTGCCGGCAACCAGCAGCAGTTCGAGCAGCAGGATGATGCCGATCACCACGCCAATCGGGGCATATTGCAGCATCCCCTTGCGCATCGAGGCGAAGTCGACGTCCAGCATCATGGTGACAAACAGGAACAGCACCGCGACGGCGCCGACATAGACCACAATGAGGATCAGGGCAAGGAATTCGGCGCCGGCGAGCATGAACAGGCCCGCCGCGTTGACGAATGCCAGGATCAGGAACAGTACCGAGTGCACCGGATTGCGCGACGCGATCACCATCAGGGCGGACGCCACCGTGATGAACGAGAACACATAAAAGAAGAAGAGCGGTAGAGTCATCCCGGCCCCTTAGCGAAACGGTGAGTCAGTGGCTATGTTGAGCGCGATTTCACGCTCCCACCGGTCGCCATTGGCAAGGAGCTTTTCCTTGCTGAAATAGAGTTCCTCGCGCGTTTCCGTCGCGAATTCGAAGTTCGGCCCCTCGACGATGGCATCGACCGGGCAGGCCTCCTGGCAGAAGCCGCAATAGATGCACTTGACCATGTCGATGTCGTAGCGAACCGTGCGGCGGGTGCCGTCGTTCTGGCGCGGACCGGCCTCGATGGTGATGGCCTGAGCCGGGCAGATCGCCTCGCACAGCTTGCAGGCAATGCAGCGTTCCTCGCCATTGGGATAGCGGCGGAGCGCGTGCTCACCGCGGAAACGCGGCGACACCATGCTTTTTTCGAACGGGTAGTTGATCGTCTTCTTGGGTGCGAAGAAGTAACGCATCGAGAGGAAGAACGCCCCGACGAACTCCTTGAGCAGCATGCCATTGAGGAACTGGAAGAACTTCATCAGACGACACCTCCGTGCCAGCCCCAGCCGGTGAGCTGGAGGATCGCTGCGACTGCAATGACCATCACGAGGGAGATCGGCAGGAACACCTTCCAGCCGATACGCATCAACTGGTCGTAGCGGTAGCGGGGGACGAAGGCTTTGACCATGGCGAACATGAAGAACACCACGCAAACCTTGAGAATGAACCAGATCGAGCCCGGCACCCAGGTGAAGGGCACGATATCGATGGGCGACGTCCAGCCCCCGAGGAACAGGATGGTGGTCATCGCGCACATCAGGATGATGGCGATGTACTCACCCAGCATGAACAGCAGGTAGGGCGTCGAGGCATATTCGACCATGAAGCCGGCCACCAGTTCGGACTCGGCCTCCGGCAGATCGAATGGCGGACGGTTGGTTTCCGCGAGGGCCGAGATGAAAAAGATCACGAACATCGGGAAAAGCGGCAGCCAGTACCAGTTGAGGATGGTCAGCCACGGCACGCCGAGCATGTCGGCGAGGCCGCCATGCTGCTGGGCAAACACCACGTCCTGCAGGTTGAGCGAGCCGACGCAGAGCAGGACGGTAATGATGACGAAGCCGATCGAGACTTCGTAGCTCACCATCTGCGCCGCCGAGCGGAGGGCACCGAGGAAGGCATATTTGGAGTTGGAGGCCCAGCCACCCATGATGACGCCATAAACGCCGAGCGACGAGATGGCGAAAATGTAGAGGACGCCGACATTGATGTTGGCGAGGGCCCAGCCGGCATCGATGGGGATCACGGCATAGGCAGAGAGCGCCAGCACCGACGTGACCAGCGGAGCGAGCAGGAACACGACCTTGTCGGCGCTGGCCGGGATCGAGGGCTCCTTGAAGACGAACTTCAAGAGATCCGCAAAACTCTGCAGCAGGCCGAACGGGCCAACCACGTTGGGACCGCGGCGCACCTGAACGGCGGCCCAGACCTTGCGGTCGGCCAGCAGGATATAGGCGGTGAAGATCAGCAGCCCGACGAGAAGCAGAAGCGCCTTCCAGACGAATCCCACTTCGGTGCCCAATCCGATGATCGGCACGCCGAGAAGGTAATTAGCTGCTGCGGCAATGAATTCCATTGTCAGTCCCTACTCCGCCGCCTGCTTGAGGCCCGACGCAAGCGCCGCGCACTCGCCCATCACCGCCGAAGCGCGGGCAATGGGGTTGGTCAAATAGAACTCGGAGATCACCGGCGCAAACTTCGCCCTGGTGGTCTTCACAGCCTTGTTGGCCAGAACGCCGAGATCGGACGCCGCAGACGGCGCGATCTGGTCGAGCCGCGCCAGATGCGGGAACTCGGCATAGATGGCGGCCCGCAGCTGGGTCAGCGAGTTGAACGGCAGAGCCGTGCCAAGCACCGCGCTCAGGGCACGGAATATGGCCCAGTCTTCCTTGGCGTCGCCGGGCGGGAACACGGCGCGCTCGGCGAGCTGCACACGCCCCTCGGTATTGACGTATGTGCCAGATTTCTCGGTGTAGGTTGCAGCCGGGAGGATGACGTCGGCGCGGTGGGCGCCGGCGTCGCCATGCGTACCGACATAGATGACGAACGCCTTGCCCATGGCCGAGGTGTCATATTCGTCGGCGCCGAGCAGGAAGAGCACGTCGAGTTCGCCCTTGCCGGCGAGGCCGATCTGGTCGGCGGAACAGACGCCACCGTCATGCGGCACGAAACCGATATCAAGACCGCCGACGCGCCCTGCCGCGTTGTGCAGCATGGCAAAGCCATTCCAGCCTGCGTCGATGCCGCCATGTCCGGCCAGCAGCTTGGCGGCCAGCGAAATGACATCACGGCCGATCTGCTTGGAGCCGGCGGCGCCATGCGATACGGCGCCCTCGCCCACGATGATCAGCGGCTTCTTGGCCGCCTTGAAGGTCTCGGCCCAGCCCTTGCCCGCGGCAATGTCGGCGAGGATGGAGAAATCGTCCCCGAGATAGTCGGCGGGATAAGTCAGGTCGGCGTTTTCGCCGATGACGGCGATCGGCAGGCCCTTGGCGCGCCAGGTCTTGCGGATGCGGGCATTGAGCACCGACGCCTCGAGGCGCGGGTTGGCGCCGATGATGAGGATGGCGTCGGCATCCTCGATGCCGGCAATGGTCGGGCCGAAGGTATAGGCGGCGCGTGGCATGCCGGGGTCGATGCCCGACATGGCCGGACGGCAGTCGGTCATGCCCGAGCCCAGCGAGGTCATCAGCGCCTTGAGGGCGTACATGTCCTCGACCGAGGCCAGGTCGCCGGCAATAGCGCCCACCTTGTTGCCGCCGCCGGATGCCTTAACCGCCCTGGCGATGGCGGCGAACGCCTCTTCCCAGCTGGCCGGCTTGAGCTTGCCGCCGCTGCGGACATAGGGGCGATCGAGGCGCTGGGCCTTCAGACCATCCCAGACGAAGCGGGTCTTGTCCGAAATCCACTCTTCGTTGATCGCGTCATTGACGCGCGGCAGGATGCGCATGACTTCGCGGCCGCGGCTGTCGACGCGGATGTTGGAGCCGACGGCATCCATGACGTCGATGGATTCGGCCTTGGTCAGTTCCCACGGACGAGCGTGGAAGGCATAGGGCTTGGAGGTCAGCGCGCCGACCGGGCAAAGGTCGATGACATTGCCCTGCAGCTCGCTCGACAGCGCCTTTTCAAGATAGGTGGTGATCTCGGCGTCTTCGCCGCGACCGATCAGGCCCATCTCGGAAATGCCGGCGACTTCGGTGGTGAAGCGGACGCAGCGCGTGCAGTGAATGCAGCGGTTCATCGACGTCTTCACCAGCGGGCCGATATACTTGTCCTCGACGGCGCGCTTGTTCTCGGCGTAGCGGTTCTTGTCCACGCCATAGGCCATGGCCTGGTCCTGCAGGTCGCACTCGCCGCCCTGATCGCAGATCGGGCAATCGAGCGGATGGTTGATCAGCAGGAACTCCATCACGCCTTCGCGGGCCTTCTTGACCATGGGCGTGTTGGTGAACATTTCGGGCGGCTCGCCGTTCGGACCGGGACGCAGGTCCTTGACCGACATGGCGCAGCTGGCCTGCGGCTTGGGCGGACCGCCCTTCACCTCGACCAGGCACATGCGGCAGTTGCCGGCGACCGACAGGCGCTCGTGATAGCAGAAGCGCGGAATTTCGGCGCCGGCGGCCTCGGCGGCCTGCATCAGCGTGAAATAGTCCGGGACCTCGATGAGCTGGCCGTCAACTTTGATATTTGCCATGGGCTAAACTTTCTGCCGCCGCGTCAGGTAGAGCCCGACCAGGGTCAAACCGATGCCGGCATACCACGCGAAGGGCGAATAGACCGGGATAGACGAAGGACCGATGAAGTCCTGGAAACTGCTGCATTCCATCGTGTCGCCATTCAGACAGGCGAACTTGATGTCGAGTAACGACAGGCCCTGCCACTGGCTGTAATAGGCCAGCCACCAGATAGCCGCAGCCGCCATCACCGCCAGCCCGACGAGGAGCAGCGGGTGGAGTTTGCGTCTTGCCGGCGCTGTGTCAGCCATGGCGGTCATGCTCGGCGATTACTCTGCAGCAATGGAGGGAACGGCGCCGTCGGAGGTGGACGACCAGGTGTACTGGTCGATCCGCGCTTCGATGACGTGGCGGAAATTCTTGATCAGCCCCTGGATCGGCCATGCGGCAGCGTCGCCGAGAGCACAGATGGTGTGACCCTCGATCTGCTTGGTGACCTCAAACAGCATGTCGATCTCGCGCTTCTGGGCGCGGCCCTCGACCATGCGTTCCATGACACGCATCATCCAGCCGGTGCCTTCGCGGCACGGCGTGCACTGGCCGCAGCTCTCGTGCTTGTAGAAGGCCGAGAGGCGCCAGATGGCTTTGATGATGTCGGTGGAGTTGTCCATGACGATGACGGCCGCGGTGCCCAGCGAGGAGCCGACTTCCTTCAGACCATCAAAATCCATGATGGCGTGACGGATCTTCTCGCCCGGCACGCAGGGGACCGACGCGCCACCCGGGATCACGGCAAGCAGGTTGTCCCAGCCGCCGCGGATACCGCCGCAATGCTTTTCGATCATCTCTTCGAACGGAACGCCCATGGCTTCCTCGAAGGTCGCCGGCTTGTTCACGTGGCCGGAGACGCACATCAGCTTGGTGCCGGTGTTGTTGGCGCGGCCGATGCCGGCGAACCAGGCGCCGCCGCGGCGCAGGATTTCCGGCACGACGGCGATGGATTCCACGTTGTTGACGGTCGTCGGGTTGCCATAGACGCCCATGGCGGCCGGGAACGGCGGCTTGAGGCGCGGCTGGCCCTTCTTGCCCTCCAGAGATTCCATCAGTGCGGTTTCTTCGCCGCAGATATAGGCGCCGGCACCGTGATGGACGACGATGTCGAAGTCCCAGCCGTGGATGTTGTTCTTGCCGATCAACCGGGCATCGTAGGCCTGCTGCACGGCAGCCTCGAAGTGATGGCGCTCGCGGATGAATTCGCCGCGGATATAGACATAGGCGATATGCGCACCCATGGCGCGGCCGGCCAGCAGGCAGCCTTCGACCAGGTGGTGCGGATCGTGGCGCAGGATCTCGCGGTCCTTGCAGGTGCCCGGCTCGGACTCGTCGGCATTGACCAGCAACTGGCTCGGACGGCCGTCACTGACGCCTTCCTTGGGCATGAAGGTCCACTTGAGCGCGGTGGGGAACCCTGCCCCGCCACGGCCACGCAGGCCCGAACCCTTGACCTCGTTGACGATCCAGTCGCGGCCCCGCTCGATGAAGGTTGCCGTATCCTGCCAGGCGCCGCGCGCCTTGGCGCCGTCGAGGCCCCAGTCGCCGGTACCGTAGAGGTTGGTGAAGATGCGATCCTGGTCAGCGAGCATCAGCGTGGGTCCTTGCCGAAGCGTTTGATATATTCCTCGACACCGCCCGTCGCGAGCGCGTCAGCCTGCTCGATCCACTGGTCGCGCTGCATGCGGCCTTTGAAATTGAGTTCGGCCTCGACCGCGTCGATCTGCTCGGGCGTCAGCTTGGCCACCTGAGCAAAGGTGGTGATGCCGACGGCGTTGAGCGTGCGCTCGAGCACCGGACCGACGCCGGAAATCATCTTGAGGTCATCGGCGGCCGCAGCCGGAGCGTCGAACAGCTTCTTGACGGGCGCTTTACCCGTCGGCTTGCCGACAGCCTTGCCGCCATTGGTCTTGCCTGCTGGCGACTCGGCGCCAGTGGCGTCCTCGCGCATGGCCTTGTTCGGTTCGCCATCGGCGTTGGCCGCAGCATCAGCCTTCTGGCGCTCGCTCTCGGCCTTGGCCGTGGAGACGTTCGGTGTTCCGGTGCCGTCCTTGATGGCCGGTGCGGATTCCTCGGGCACGTCCCGTTTCTTGCCCGGTGTGGTCGGCGCCTGATCGGCAGCCGGCTTTGCATTTGCGGCCGGGCTTGCCGGCGCATCGGTACCCGGGGCGGGTGCTGGCGGGGGCGGCGGCGGGAAGGCCTTGTAGGTGCGCTTGGCAGTTGGCGGCTCAAGCAGCGTCGTCTGGCCGCCTTCGGCAGCCGAGAACTGCCGATTGGCACGCGTGCCGGCCTTGACCGGGCGACCGGCCTCGAAATCGTCGATCATCTGCTCGAGCAGTTCGGGCGTCAGATCCTCGTAGGTGTCGCTGAACACCGCAACCATGGGAGCGTTGACGCAGGCACCGAGGCACTCGACCTCCTCCCAGCTCAAAGTGCCGGCAGCATTGGTCGTGAACGGGTCGTGGTGGATCTTGTTCTGGCAGACTTCCCGCAGGTCTTCGGCGCCGCGCAGCATGCAGGGCGTCGTGCCGCAGACCTGGATGTGGGCCTTGGTACCCACCGGCTTGAGCTGGAACTGGGTGTAGAAGGTCGCAACCTCGAGGACACGGATATAGGCCATGTCCAGCATCCGGGCGACGGTCTCGATGGCCGGACGCGAGATCCAGCCATCCTGCTCCTGGGCGCGGAACAGCAGCGGAATCACCGCCGACTGCTGGCGGCCCGGCGGATACTCGGCGATCTTCTTTTCCGCCCAGCGCTGGTTGTCGTTCGAAAAGGCGAACGACGCGGGCTGGATGGTGTCATCTGCAAGACGGCGGACAGACATCAGCGATCAACCTCACCAAACACGATATCGAGCGACCCGAGGATGGCCGAGACGTCGGCCAGCATGTGGCCGCGGCACAGGAAGTCCATGGCCGAGAGATGGGCAAAGCCCGGCGCCTTGATCTTGCAGCGGTAGGGCTTGTTGGTGCCATCGGACACCAGATAGACGCCGAACTCGCCCTTGGGCGCCTCGACGGCAGCGTAGACTTCGCCGGCCGGCACCTTGAAGCCCTCGGTATAGAGCTTGAAGTGATGGATCAGGGCTTCCATCGACTGCTTCATCTCGCCCCGCTTAGGCGGCACGACCTTGCCGTCGGTCGAGGAGACGGGCGTCTTGCCCTCGGCCGAATTGAGCAGGGTGATAACCTGGCGCATGATGCGGATCGACTGGCGCATTTCGTCCATGCGGCAGAGGTAGCGATCATAGCAGTCGCCGTTCTTGCCGACCGGAATGTCGAACTCCAGGCGATCATAGCACTCGTAGGGCTGCGCCTTGCGCAGGTCCCAGGGAGCGCCCGAGCCGCGGATCATGACGCCCGAAAAGCCCCACTTCCAGGCATCGTCGAGCGAGACGACGCCGATATCGGCGTTGCGCTGCATGTAGATGCGGTTGCCGGTCATCAGGCCTTCGAGATCGTCGAGCACCTTGAGGAACGGGTCGCAGAAAGCTTCGATATCGTCGATCAGGTCCTGCGGCAGGTCCTGATGCACGCCGCCGGGCCGGAAGAATGCCGCATGCATGCGGCTACCCGAGGCGCGCTCGTAGAACACCATGAGCTTTTCGCGCTCATCGAAACCCCAGAGCGGCGGCGTCAGAGCTCCGACGTCGAGCGCCTGCGTCGTGGTATTGAGAATATGGCTGAGCAGCCGGCCGATTTCCGAGAACAGCACGCGGATCAGCTGGCCGCGCAGCGGCACTTCCAGCCCCAGCAGCTTTTCCACGGCGAGGCAGAAGGCATGCTCCTGATTTATCGGCGCGACATAGTCGAGGCGATCGAAATAGGGCACGGCCTGCAGATAGGTCTTGGTCTCGATCAGCTTTTCAGTGCCGCGATGCAGCAGACCGATATGCGGATCGACGCGCTCGACGACTTCACCGTCGAGTTCGAGCACGAGGCGCAACACGCCGTGCGCCGCCGGGTGCTGCGGTCCGAAGTTGATCGTGAAATTTCTGACGTCGGCTTCGCTCATTGCGGCTTGGCCTTTTCATCGCCGGGCAACACGTAGTCGGTGCCTTCCCAAGGGGAGAGATAATCGAAGGTGCGGAATTCCTGCGGCAGGCGCACCGGCTCGTAGACGACGCGCTTGCGCTCCTCGTCGTAGCGCACCTCGACAAAGCCTGTCGTCGGGAAGTCCTTGCGCAGCGGATGACCGTCGAAACCGTAGTCGGTCAGGATGCGGCGCAGGTCGGGATGGCCCGAGAACAGCACACCGTAGAGATCGTAGGCCTCGCGCTCGAACCAGTCGGCGCCGGGGAAGATGCCGGTGATCGACGGGACCGGCGTCTGGTCGTCGGTCGACAGCTTCACCCGCACGCGGATGTTCCGCGTCGGATTGAGCAGATGGTAGACCACCTCGAAGCGCTCTTCGCGCTCCGGATAATCCACGCCACAGATGTCGACAAAGGAGATGAACCCGGACTTCTCACGCAGCGACGCGATGACGTCGACGATGCTGTCGCGCCCGACCGTCAGCGTCAGTTCGCCGAAGGCGAGCTGGGTGCCGGTGATCGCATTGCCCAGCGCCGCCTTGGCTTCGTCGGCAAGGGCTTCAAGTTTGGCAATCGTATCCATGGGGCTACCGCTCGATCGTGCCAGTGCGGCGGATTTTCTTCTGCAGCATCAGCAGGCCGTAGAGCAGAGCTTCCGCCGTAGGCGGGCACCCCGGAACGTAGACATCGACCGGGACGACGCGATCGCAGCCGCGCACCACCGAGTAGGAATAGTGGTAGTAACCGCCGCCATTGGCGCACGACCCCATCGACACCACGTAACGCGGCTCGGGCATCTGGTCGTAGACCTTGCGCAGCGCCGGCGCCATCTTGTTGGTCAGTGTGCCGGCGACGATCATCACGTCGGACTGCCGCGGCGAGGCACGCGGCGCGAGGCCGAAGCGCTCGACGTCGTAGCGCGGCATCGACATCTGGATCATCTCGACGGCGCAACAGGCGAGACCGAAGGTCATCCACATGAGCGAGCCGGTGCGGGCCCAGTTGATCAGCTCGTCGGTCGAGGTAACGAGGAAGCCCTTGTCGGCCAGCTCGTTGTTGATTTCCATGAAGAACGGATCATCGGCCCCGACGGGCTTGTTGGTGCGTGGATCGATCACACCCCGAGGGGCAGGCGCCACCAGCGTACCGCTTTGCGGGCTCAATCCCATTCCAACGCACCTTTCCGCCATTCGTAGATAAAGCCGACGGTGAGCACGCCGAGGAAGATCATCATCGAGCCGAAGCCGAACCAGCCCACGTCCCGAAAGGCCACCGCCCAGGGAAACAGGAAGGCAACTTCCAGATCGAAGATGATGAAGAGAATCGACACCAGATAGAACCGGACGTCGAACTTCATGCGGGCGTCGTCAAACGCTTCAAAGCCGCATTCATAGGCCGAGACCTTTTCGGGGTCCGGCCGTTTGACGGCCACGATGAACGGCGCCACGAGCAGCGCCAGGCCGATAACGGCGGATAGACCGATGAAGATTACGACCGGCAGATAATTGCTGAGCAAGTCAGTCATGCGGCAGCCTGTTCAATAGACCGGTCCGGGTGACCGGGAGCGCGGAGCAGCAGGCAATTTTGGGCGAGCTGCGCGACGCAAAAGCGATGGGGATGGGCTTAGCCCACAGCCATAGCCTATTCAAGGAAAACAAAACCTGAGTTCATTTGTCCAGTTCATGCACTCAGGCCCCGCGGGCCGCGGGTTTGCACGAGGTTGTCCGGACGCAGGGCCGCCCTGCCCCGGCCTGCAACGTCGCGGCGCCGGAGAATCAAAAAGGCCCGCCGCAATGCGACGGGCCAGTTGCATGGGATCGACGTCGCAGAACAGGTCAGTCGAGGTGCCAGAGCAGGCCGGCGGTGATCTTGCCGCCGTTGACGCCGCCGCCCCAGCCGCCGGTGACCATGCCTTCGCCGCGCACGCTGAACTGCTGCGCGACGGCCATTTCGATGCCGGCGCCGAGACCATAGGACGGCGTACCGGTTAGCCAGCCGCCGCCGGCGGTACCGTAGACCATCATGTCGTCGCTGAGATAGCCGCCGAGCTTGCCCAGAAAGAGCGCGTTGACGCCGTAAAAGCCCGCACCGTTCCAGACCGTGTCGCCCTGGAACTCGACGCCGGTGACGATGGCGTCGGTGACTTCGAAGTTGGCGCCGACCACCACGCCGAGGGTGCCGTTGCCGCCCGGACCGGGCTGCGTGCCGAGTCCGGCGGTACCACCGACATAGAAGCCTTCGAAGCTGAACAGCGGGCTGTCGTAGATCTGGTTTGCCGGCATCAGCAGGTCAGCCGCCTGGGCGCCGGAGGTGAAGAGAGCTGCGGCGGCGACGCCGAGCATCAGACTCTTGGAAAAGGTCATCTTGGTCCCCTGGGAGGTGAAGGATCGAATTGACCTTCAGTCTGGGCTTTGCGCGCCCGCAGGACCAGATGCGCGGCAGGAAACTTGCCGAACGCAGATAAGAAAGGCTGAGCAGATGCAGGCGTTTGGCCGCAGATCGGCGCAATTTGTATCAAATTGAAACGATCGCCCAAAAAACAAGGGACCCCGCCGAGGCGGGGTCCCTGTTCGATGTCGTCGGTTCAGGCCGCTGGCCTGAGCTGTCCGAAATCTTAGAAGTGGAAGTTGAAGCCGATCTTGCCGACGTGAGCCGACTGGGCGCTGTTGTCCCAATCCCACTGGTAGGTGTACTCGGCCTTGACCGACAGGTTGTCGGCAACGGCGAATTCAGCACCGACACCAACCGGGACATAAGCACCGGTCGACGAGTTGGCACCAACACCGAGGTGAGCGTAGATGAGGGCAGCGTCAGCAACGAAGCCGAGCTTGCCTTCGACTTCACCCTGCCAGGTCGAGTTCGACAGCCAGGCGACTTCACCTTCGAAGCCGGCCAGCAGCGACTGGTCGATCATGACATTGACGCCGAGGTTGGCGCCCAGCGAGTAAACGGACGGCGTGGTCTGGCCACCGAGCCAGAGGCCGACATACGGGCCTTCCCAGTCAAAACCGACGGAATTGTCGATATAGGCCGGTTCGGCAACGATCAGGTCCGCGGCGAAGGTCGCCGAGGAGAAAGCCACGGTTGCCGCAGTGGCCAGCAGGGCGATCTTGAGAGTGCGCATCTGAGAATCCTTCTATGCATCAGTCAGTCAGGTTCAAGTAGGTCACATCGGCCGCGTGATGCAAGCGGTGCGCCCCACTATTGTGCGATTTGCGGACCGGTTCGGTCTAAATTGAGACGGCCTGTTGCAGACGCGACACAAGTAAAACCAACAAATGGTTAAGCCATGCACAACGAAGGCGGCCCACTGCTGGACCGCCTCGTCAAACAAGGCAAAATTGCGACGCAATCCTAGAAGTTGAAGTGGGCGCCGACGGTGAACTGATCCTTCGGGTTGCCACCCGAAATGGGGAATCCGTGCAGGTACTGGGCGCGCACGCTGATGGCCTCGGCGACGGCGAGTTCCACGCCACCACCAAGGAGGAAATCGTCCTCGGCCGGGGCCCCCAGATCAATGCCGTAACCGGCAGCCGTATAGAGCAGCACATTGTCGGTCAGGATCACACCGGCCTTGCCGATCACCTGGCCATAGGTGGTGTCGATCGTGCCACCGGTGAGGCCATGCAGCGCAACCTCGGCGCCGACAAGGTAGAAGTCGAACTGGGCATTGACGCCGGCATTGATACCCGCACCGTACTGGGTGCCGCCGGCGGGGCTGTTCTGCACCACGCCGTAGACGCCGGTATAGAAGCCATTCCAGTCATATCCGGTCGAGGCGACCGGCACTTCGACCGGCGACGAGGACACGGGCATGGTGATCAGGTCCGCGGCGTGCGCCGCGGTGATGCCGAAGCCGGCAGTGCCGATCAGTGCGGCAGCGGCGATGGTGTTGAACACACGCATTGTGGTCTCCTTGGATCGTTCGGACAAGGAAACGCCGCAAAGCTGCCGCGGTTCCAGGCCGGGTGCTTGGCCGCCCGGCGCCGCGACGGGAGGGTGCGCGTCCCCAGCACGGCCAGAACAGCAGTCTTTTCCGAGGATATGGACGTATTATGCCCGCCGGCCGGCAGGATTATGGCACCTCGCCGGCGTGGCAGAGTTGCAACAGAGGCTCCGAGGAGGCACCCTGCCCTCGGCCCGTCGGACCGCGACACTTGCAACCATCAATGTGAGGGGAAGTGGCGCGAGAGACGGGGCTCGAACCCGCGACCTCCGGCGTGACAGGCCGGCGCTCTAACCAACTGAGCTACTCCCGCAGCAGCGGCTCTGCCGCGCAACGTGGCGTCCGTTTAGAGGGCGGTTCGGGGATAGTCAAGCGCCAAAAACCCGAATTGGAGAGATACAAACATCCGTCCGAGGGCGCGCCCCTGCGGCGTCGCCATTTCAGGCGATCCGGCAGCGTTTTCCGAACCTTGTGGGATTGGCGCCAGGCCATGAATCTGGTGGGCGGTGACGGTCTCGAACCGCCGACCCTCTCGGTGTAAACGAGATGCTCTACCAACTGAGCTAACCGCCCGCTCTGGCGCGAAAGCGCCGACAGCGGCGCTCTACCTAGTTAGTTGCCGGTGGCGCGTCAACCCGCGCCTGAGAAAACGGCCCCGGCGGTGAAGCGCGGAGCCGTTTGCATAACCAGTCGGAAACGATGGCTTAGTTGATCGAGTCTTTCAGGCCCTTGCCGGGCTTGAACTTTGCCTGGTTGGAAGCCGGAATCTTGATCTCGGCGCCGGTGGCCGGATTGCGGCCGATGCTCGCCTTGCGCTTGGACACGGAAAACGTGCCGAAACCAACGAGGCGCACTTCGTCGCCCTTCTTCAGGGTCTGGGTGATCGCGTCAAAAACGGCGTCAACAGCTTCGCCGGCCTGCGCTTTTGTGATGTTCGCGCCGTCGGCAACCACGCCGATCAGATCGTTCTTGTTCATAGCGTTTCCTCACTTTGAAAGCCCGCCCTCGTGGGGCGGACTGAGACGCGCAACCCTTCGTCGATTCTGCTCGGAACGCAAGGAAATCCGGCCTTTTCAACCGGTCCGTCGCTGCAATTCTGTTAATGAAACGGAAATTTAGTCACAAGTTCGAACCGGCTATTGAGCCGAGACAGGTTTCTGCTCCCGCTTGATCCCCAGAAGCAGCGGCAGGGCAATAAGATAGCAGGCCCCGGCGGCCAGCCAGACGGCTCCCGGCCAGTACGACTTGACGGCAAAATAGCCGGCCGAGAAGGCCAGCGGACCAAACACCGCTGCCAGGCTGACGAGGCTGGCCAGGACGCCCTGCAACTTGCCCTGGCTGTCGCCATCAACTTGCCGGGTGGTGAGCGACTGCAGTGCCGGCATGCCGATGCCGCCCAGGGCAAAGAGCGGTCCGAGGGCGAACAGGATCCATCCCTGCGTGGCAAAGGCCAGGATGACCAGCGCCGTCACCTCGAAGGCGAGACCGAGGATGAACGCACGCTTCTCCCCCAGCCGGGCCGCCGCCGGTCCGGTGAGAAACGCCTGGGCGCCGGCATGGAACAGGCCGAACGAGCCCAGCGACAAACCGATCATCAGGCCGGACCAGCCGAACATGTCCTCGCCGAACAGCGCCCAGACCGTACCGTAGCTGGTGCCGACGAAATTGATCAGCACGAAGATCGCCATCAGCGGCAGCAAGGGCCTGAAACTCAGGGCCCAGCGCAGCGGCCGGAATGGATTGAGATTGGCGAAGTCGAATCGCGCCGAGGCATCGCCCTTGCGCGACTCGGGCAGGACGAACAGCGCCAGCGCCAGATTGACGCCATTGAGCAGGGCCGCCGCGAGGAACGGCGCGCGCAGCCAGACCTCGCCCAGCACGCCGCCCAGCACCGGCCCGATGATGAAGCCGATGCCGAACATGGCGTGGAAGTACCCAAAGCGGCGCGCCCGCTCGGCCTCGGCCGAAATGTCGGTGATATAGGCGGTGGCCACGGCCATGTTGGCGCTGGTCGCGCCGGCAATGGCGCGGCCGAGGACCAGCACCCAGAGTTCGGGCGACAGCGCCATGATCAGGTAGTCAATCGCGGCGCCCGCCAGCGAGACCAGCAGCACCGGGCGCCGCCCGTAGCGATCCGACAACACACCCAGCACGGGCGAGAGCAGGAACTGCATGGCGGCATAGAGCGCCAGCATCAGCCCGAACAGCGGCGCGATGTCGGCCGAGTGTGCCACGTCGCGCAGCAGGGCGGGCAGGATGGGGAAAATCAGGCCGATACCGACGGCATCGAGCATGACGGCTGCAAGAATGACGACCAGAGCCTTGTTCATCAACCAGCCTCACCATCGGGATCTGAACGATGTTCCTTATTCGTTCCCTTGCAGCAACGCAAGCTGCCCTGCCGAGAGCTCGTCTAGAGGTAGCCTCTGCCCTCGACCCAGAGCCCGCGGGGGACTGGCAGACCATCGGCGAGCCGCACGCGCAGCAGGTCGGCGCGCAGGCCCGGCGCGATGCGGCCACGATCGGCAAGACCGAGTACTGCAGCGGGGGTCGACGTTACCGTGGCGATGGCGGCCGGCAGGTCCATGGGCCCGTCGGCCAGCACGAAGGCCGCGTGCAGCAGGCTCGCCGGCACATAATCTGAAGTGAGGATGTCGAGCAGCCCTGCCCGGGCCAGTTCAAGCGCCGAGACATTGCCGGAGTGCGAGCCGCCGAGCACGACGTTGGGAGACCCCATGACGATCTTCATGCCGCCGGCGCGGGCATGTTCGGCAGCAAGGCGCGTGGTGGGAAACTCGCTGATGGAGATGCCGTCCGCGATCGCCTGGGCGACGTCTTCGGCACTGGTGTCGTCGTGGCTGGCGATTTCGAGCTGATACTCGGCTCCGAGCCGCGCCACCAGTTCGCGTGCGCCCGGCACATGCCGGTCCTGATGCTCGCGCCGTTCAGCGAGATAGAGATCGAACTCGGTATCGGTCCAGACATTGTTGTTCTTCTTGCGCCGGAACTCGCGATAGAGCGCCACATCATGCCACTGCCGCTGTCCCGGGGTGTGATCCATCATGGAGAGCAGGCGCAGATATGCATTGTCGATGTGCTGCTCGACCAGCGGCGGCAGCCCGCCGTCCGAGAGCTCGCAGCGGAAATGGAAATAGTGGTCGGCCTTGAGCAGCCCGCCCTGCCGGGCGGCCGTGATGCCGTCGATGGCGGCGACCAGCATCCGGGTGCGGCGCCCCTTGCTGTCGTAGTCGCCGAGCGACAGCGCATCGAGAACGGTGGTGATGCCGCTGCCCAGCACCTGGGTATCGTGCGCCAGCACGGCGGCGGTGGCCGACGGCCAGGTGACGCCGGGCCGCGGCTGCAGGTGATGCTCGAGGTTGTCGGTATGCAGGTCGATGAGGCCGGGAAGCAGATAGTCTCCCTCGAGATCGACATCGTCCGCACCGGGCGACAGCCGCTCGCCGATTCGACCTCCGACGATTGCCAGATCACCCTCGATGACACGGTCCTCGAGCACGAGGCGCGCGTTGCGCAGGTTGAGGGTTCTGCTGTCGTCGGTCATGTCGTGTCCTGCGCCTTGATCCATCGTGCCACAGCCTTGCGGCGGGGATGCGTCGGCTACAGCGCCGGCATTGCAGAATTGCGACAAAAAAGAAACGGCGCCCGAAGGCGCCGTCTCCATGGTTCTGTTCCGCTCGCCTAGTGCGGCAGGCCGGCAGTAGCCTCGTCGCCATCGACGGCGGGGTCGATCTTGGCTGCCGCGGCGGCCTTTTCCTCGTCCCACTTCCACTCGATCGGCTCGGGCTGGCTGACCAGGGCGCGGCTGAGCACCTCGTCCATCCGGCTCACCGGAATGATCTCCATCCCCTTGGTGACGATCTCGGGAATTTCCTTGAGATCGCGAACATTCTCCTCGGGGATGAGGACCGTCTTGATGCCGGAGCGCAAGGCCGCCAGCAGCTTTTCCTTGAGCCCGCCGATGGGCAGCACCCTGCCCCGCAGCGTCACTTCGCCTGTCATGGCAATGTCGTGCCGGACCGGAATACCGGTCATCAGCGAGACGATCGCCGTGGCCATGCCGATACCAGCCGACGGGCCATCCTTGGGCGTGGCGCCTTCGGGCACGTGCAGATGGATGTCGCGCGTGTCGAACAGCGGCGGCTTGATGCCGAGGTCGACGGCGCGCGAGCGCACGTAGCCGGATGCGGCAGTGATGGATTCCTTCATCACTTCCTTGAGGTTGCCGGTCACCGTCATGCGGCCCTTGCCGTGTGTCATGACGCCTTCGATGGTGAGAATCTCGCCACCGACCGAAGTCCAGGCCAGGCCCGTCACCGCGCCGACCTGCGGCTCCGCATCGATCTTGTCATTGCGGAAGAAAGCCGGACCGAGATAGTCCTCGATGGTCTGGGCATCGATGACGACCTTCTTGACCTTCTTGACCAGAATGTCGCGAACCGCCTTGCGCATCAGCTTGGAGATCTCGCGCTTCAGGTTCCGGACGCCGGCTTCCCGCGTGTAGTTGCGGACAACCGTCATCAGTTCCTCGTCGCCGAGTTCGAATTCCTTGGCGTCGAGCCCGTTTTCCTTGAGGGTTTCCGGGATCAGGTGGCGTCGGGCAATCTCGAACTTCTCCTCTTCGGTGTAACCGGCGAGGCGAATGATCTCCATGCGGTCCATGAGCGGGCCGGGAATGTTGAGCGTGTTCGAGGTGGTCACGAACATCACGTCCGAGAGATCGTAATCGACCTCCAGGTAGTGATCGGCAAAGGTGTGGTTCTGCTCCGGATCGAGCACTTCGAGCAGTGCCGAGGACGGATCGCCACGGAAATCCTGGCCCATCTTGTCGATTTCATCGAGCAGGAAGAGCGGATTGGACTTGCCGGCCTTCTTGAGCGACTGGATCACCTTGCCGGGCATCGAACCGATATAGGTCCGGCGGTGGCCGCGGATTTCGGCCTCGTCGCGGACACCGCCGAGCGCCATGCGCACAAATTCGCGGCCGGTCGCCTTGGCGATCGAGCGTCCAAGCGAGGTCTTGCCGACACCCGGGGGGCCGACGAGGCAGAGGATCGGGCCCTTGAGCTTGCCGGTGCGTGACTGCACGGCAAGGTACTCGAGGATGCGTTCCTTGACCTTCTCAAGTCCGTAGTGATCGTCGTCGAGCACCTTCTCGGCAAAGACCAGGTCGCGCTTGACCTTGCTCTTCTTGCCCCAGGGCAGCCCGAGCAGCGTGTCGAGATAATTGCGCACCACCGTGGCTTCGGCCGACATCGGGCTCATGGTCTTGAGCTTTTTCAGCTCTGCCTCGGCCTTGGCGCGGGCTTCCTTGGAGAGCCGGGTCTTGCCAATACGCTCCTCGAGCTCGGTGAGTTCGTTCGAACCTTCCTCGCCGTCGCCCAGCTCGCGCTGGATCGCCTTCATCTGCTCGTTGAGATAGTACTCGCGCTGCGTCTTCTCCATCTGCCGCTTGACGCGGGAGCGGATGCGCTTTTCCACCTGCAGCACGCCGATCTCGCCTTCCATCAGACCGAGAATCTTCTGCAGCCGCTCGGCAACCGAGACGGTGGACAGCAGATCTTCCTTCTCGTTGATCTTGATGACGAGGTGGCTGGCGATGGTGTCGGCAAGCTTGCTGGCGTTCTCGATCTGGCCAACCGCAGTGACCACCTCGGCCGAGATCTTCTTGTTGAGCTTCACATAGCTCTCGAACTCGGTCTGGGCCGAGCGGGCCAGAGCCTCGATCTCGACGGCATCGCCTTCCGGCTCCTCGAGGATGGAGGCTTCGGCCTCGAAGTAATCCTCGGTCTGCAGGTAGCGATCGATAGTGGCGCGGTGCAGGCCCTCGACCAGCACCTTGACGGTGCCATCGGGGAGTTTCAGGAGCTGCAGAACCGACGCAATGGTGCCCGCATCGTAGATCTGGTCGGGCGACGGATCATCGTCCTGAGCATTCTTCTGGGTCACGACAAGAATGTGCTTGTCGTCGCGCATGACTTCCTCGAGCGCCTTAACGGACTTCTCGCGCCCCACGAACAGGGGAACGATCATGCCCGGGAACACGACGATGTCGCGCAAGGGAAGGACCGGATAAACCCGGTCCCGGTCGAAATCAGCGGCGCCTTTGGTGACGTCCGACATAAGCGGTCCTTTCCTGGTGCGCGACAGGCGGGAGAAGGAAACGCGCGCACCCTAGTGGCAATCAGCTGGCCCCTCACAGTGAGCAGGATGGCTGATTCTGCATGATAGATAGGTTCTCACCATCCAAGGGCAAGTCAACCTAACCGAAAAGACGGGACAAAGTCTTGATGCAGGTCAGGATATCGGCGTGCGCCGCCCGCCGGCCCGCGCAAGCTGCCCGCAGACTTCCGCTTGGTAGTCCTCCCTACTGTCCCTGACAACCCGGAGGTTGGACACTGCACGCAACAAGCAGCCTGTGCCGCAACTGTGGAGGGATGTGTCATGGCCAGTGTGTTGTCGATCAGTTCGGTGCAGCTGATGCTGCAGAAATCCAGTCCGCCATCGATCATCGTGCTGGTGTCGGGCCAGGTCGGAACGCCGGGCTGGCGAAACATTGAACTGAGGCCGCTGGAAACCAAGTTGTCCGACGACGGCATTCTCGATCTCGATATGGTCGGGACGCCGCCCGAAGGCATCGTCATCCAGCTGGTTACCACGGTCTCCACCGACTTCATCATCACCGAGGACGTCGAGAAAATCGTCGGCGTCGCCATCCATTCGCGCAGCGGGGTTACCACCCAACTGCTCGACAGTGCGCCGACGACCGGGCACCCGCCCGAGCCAGCGTCCCGGCTGACGACATTGGCGCTGGGCGAAGAGGATATGTTCCCGAAACTCCCGCAAGAAAAGCTGCCGTGGGGAGAAAAGCTGCCCTGGGGGGAGAAGTTTCCGCCCGGCGAGAAGTGGCCGCTCGAGACCATGGCCACGCACGGCGGCGAGAGCGGTCCGTTCTCGTTCGAAAAGAACCCGATCACCGATGTGACCGTTGGCGGCCAGACCTTCCCCGGCGAGGACAAGGTTTCCATCAACGACATGCTGATCCACACCTCGCCGTTCTTCGGGTTCCGGCGTGGATGATGGCCTGCTCGTCGCCGGCGGCAGCGCAGACCCCAATCTGGTCTGGCTGGCTGAGGCGGCAGCGGCGCTTGGTGTCGAGTATCGTACCGTCCTGATTGATCCGGACCGTCCGCCCGATTTCTGCTGGCACCTCGACGGCGCGCTGCTGGTCGATGGCGCCCGGCTCGACTGCCAGGCGCTGTTCTGCCGCCACGACGTGTTTGCAACGCTCGCCAATCCCGATCCGATGCTGGCGGGGGCCGTCTCGGCCTGGCATGCGTCACTGATTGGTTACGGATTGAGCCGGGAGCTCAAGATGTTCAACCGCAGCATCGACGCGCAAACCGCCAGCAAGGCCGCCATGCTGGGTCTCGCGGCTCGGCACGGCTTTGCGGTTCCGGAGACGGTCATCACCAATGGCGAGGTCCACCTGCCCGACAGCCACGGTGGATGGATCGCCAAGCCTGTGGCCGGCGGCAGCTACGTGATGCAGTTGAAAGATGCACTGGCAAAGAGCGGATCACGCTCGGCGCGCCTTGCTGCACCGGCCATCGTCCAGCCGGAACTCTCCTATCCCGAACGACGGGTGTATCGGATTGGCGACAGCCTCTACGTCTTCGACATCCGCTCGCGCACCGTCGACTCGCGTCTCGACGGCAATTGCGAGATCGTGCCCCTGCCCCTGGCTGCGCTACCGGAGGGCATGCCGAAAAAGCTCATCGCCCTGACTGATGCCGTCCGCTGCGATTTTGGCGCCATCGACCTCAAGACCGCTGCCAACGGCGAGCTCACGTTCCTCGAGTTGAACAATGGACCGATGTTCGTCGGCTATGACCGGACCACCGGCGGCGTGATGGCGCGGAAGATGGTCGAAGTTCTCACAGCTCGGCACTGATGGAGGGGCCGACATAGCGGGCCCGCGGGCGGACGCGCTGCCCCGAGCTGATCTGCTCGAGCATATGCGCCAGCCAGCCCACGGTCCGCGCCAGAGCGAAAAGCGTCAGCGGCGCATCGCGCGGCATGCCGTAATTGGCCGTCAGGACTGCCAGGGCGAAGTCGATGTTGGGCTTGTTGCCGGTGATCTCCTCGACCGCCCGGCGCAGGTCGCCATAGGCGCGCGGCATTTCCATCAGCGACAGCAGTTCGATCGCCCGGACGTCGCCACCGGGGTAGAGCCGGTGGTTGAACGCCGGGATGGGACGGCCCTGCCCCAGCCACTCGCGCACGGCCTTGGCAGCGCCGATACTTTCGGAGCGATCGACGAGGCTGAACAGCGGTCGCGATGCGTCCCCATGCAGCGGGCCGCTCAATGTGGCGAGGCCGGCCAGCGTTCCGGCCGCCAGGGTCGTGCCAGTGGAGATCGACACGCGCGCGGCAAAGGTCGACGAATTGAGTTCGTGGTCGGCCAGCAGCACCAGGGCGCGGCGGATGAAATCCTTGGCCTCCGGCAGCCCCCACAGGTTGGCCAGCCGGCCGTGCAGCGAGCCGGTCTGCGGACCGGTGAGCGCGCCCGCAACCGTCATGAGGATCGAGCCCGCCTCTGGCCGCAGCACCTCTTCGGAGCGGCCATAGGTCGGCACGTCATGGCTGGCCCTTATGGCCAGTGCCGTGAAAGCCGCAGGAATGCCGCCAGCCTCGGTGGCCGCAGTCTCGTGCGGTCCGTGCCAGTCGCCATCCCAGAGAAGGGTCGCGATATTTTCCAGTCGCGCCGTGCGCGAGAGTTCCACGGCGTCCTTGCCGCGATAATAGAGCCTGCCGCCGATAATGGTGGAGAGCGCCGAGGGCAGCACCGGCTCCCCCCACTTCACCGTTTCCTCGGCTATCACCCTGGAACTGCGCCGCCCCCGCGATCGCTTTGCCAGGCGGTCCACGTCCTCGACGCTATAGAGACTGCGGCGGCTATCCTGCGGGTCGGGCTTGGCGGTGATGCGACCGCGGCTGACATTTGCATAGAGCGTCTGCGGCTTGCTGCCCAGACGCGCCAAAGCTTCAGTCGCCGTCAACCACATAATCCCTCACATTGATAAATTCGGTCAAGATTGACGTCAATCTTACGCCTCCTATTGTCAACTGCAACCACAGAGGTGACGCAAATGACTGATGGACTGGAAAACGTAATCGCGGCGGAGACGGCGCTCTCGGATGTTGATGGCCTCGCCGGGCAGCTGGTGATCCGCGGCCTGCCGCTCGGTGCCATCGCCGGCCGGATGAGCTATGAGGCGACGTTGATGTTGCTGTGGGAGGGCCTGTTTCCCGACCTGCCAGACGACCTGGTGCCGTCGCTGGCGGCAGCCCGCGTATCGGTGTTTGCCGAGCTGTCGCCGCAGTTTGCCGCCGTTTCGCGGCTCGATGCCTTCGACGCCGTCCGCGCACTGATGGCGCATCTGCCGGACGGCACGGACCTGGGCAGCGCACTGCGCCTCGCGGCGGCACCGGGCGTCTGTCTCGCCGCCTGTCTGCGGCTGCAGTCCGGCCAGCAGCCGATCGCGCCGGATGCCGGCAATAGCCACGCCGTCGATGTTCTTCGCATGCTATCGGGCGCGGTTCCGCTCCCGGCACAGGCCGCGGCGCTCGACAGCTATCTGGTCACGGTGATTGATCACGGCCTCAATGCGTCAACATTTGCCGCTCGGGTCGTTGCCTCGACGCAGGCGGGCCTGACGTCGGCGGTGCTGGCAGCGCTGGGTGCCCTCAAGGGTCCGCTGCATGGCGGCGCACCCGGCCCGGTGCTGGACATGCTCGACGCGATCGGCACGGCGGAGAATGCTGCTCCCTGGATCGAAAGCGAACTGGCGAACGGCCGCCGGCTGATGGGGTTCGGGCATCGCATCTATCGGGTGCGCGATCCGCGGGCCGACGCGCTTGGTGCGGCGATCGGCCGGCTCAAGGCGTCCACACCCGTCAACGCAGAGCGGATGGCGCTGGCGGCCGACGTCGAGACGGCAGCGCTTGCCGCCCTCAGGCGCCACAAGCCCGACCGGGCACTGCAGACCAATGTCGAATTCTACACGGCGCTACTGCTCGAAGCGCTCGGCTTTCCGCGCCACACCTTCACGGCGGTGTTCGCCATGGGCCGGGTCGGCGGCTGGATTGCGCATGCGAAGGAACAGGCAGCCGGTAGCCGCCTGATCCGTCCCAAGTCACGCTATGTCGGCCCGGCGCCGCAGGCAGCTGCCTAGGCTGCTGCAGGCTTGGGCGGCAACTGGCCGAACGGCGTCGACATCGAGATCTTCGTCTCTTCCTCGGTCATGTCTGCCGGAACATCGGCAAACAGCGGGGTCGACAGGTAGCGTTCGCCGGTGTCGGGCAGCATGCAGAGAATGTTGCTGCCCGGCGCTGCCTTTTCGGCGACCTTGAGCGCCGTTGCGAAGGTGCCGCCGGAGGTAATGCCGACGAAGATGCCCTCCTTCTGGGCCAGGTCCATGCTGCACTTCATCGATTCCGGCCCGGCGACGGTGATGATCTCGTCGATCAGCCCCTCGCTCTGGGCGAGGCCGGTGATCCGCGGAATGAAGTCAGGGCTCCAGCCCTGGAACGGATGCGGCTTCCACGCCGCGTGGCTGGCGGTGGGGGCACCGTCCTCGCGCCGCGCCTGTTCCTCGCCGCTGAGCAGCATGGGCGCGCCATCGGGCTCGCCGACGATGATCTTGGTGTTGGGGCTTTCATTGCGCAGGACGCGGCCGACGCCCGTCAGGGTGCCGCCGGTGCCGAAACCGGTCACGAAATAGTCGAGCAATTCGCCCTCGAAATCGTTGAGGATTTCCCGCGCCGTGGTGCGCGAATGCGTCTCGGGATTGGCCTCGTTCTCGAACTGGCGGGTCTGGAACCAGCCATTGGCCTTGGCCAGTTCCTCGGCCTTGGTCACCATGCCGCCGGCACGGGCCGCAGCCGGGGTGAGCACCACCTTGGCGCCCAGGAAACGCATCAGCTTGCGGCGTTCGACCGAGAAGCTCTCGGCCATCACCAGCACCAGCGGATAACCCTTGGCGGCGCAGACCATGGCGAGGCCGATGCCGGTATTGCCCGACGTGGCTTCGACAACCGTCTGCCCGGGCTTGAGCGTGCCGGCCTTTTCGGCCGCCTCGATGACGCCGAGCGCCAGGCGGTCCTTGACCGAGCCCAGCGGATTGAAGGCTTCAACCTTGACGTAGAGATTGACGCCCTTGGGACCGAGCTTGTTGATCCGGACGACAGGTGTGTTGCCGACTGTCTCGAGAATGTTCTGATATTTGTGGCCCATGGCAGCCTCCCTCGTTTGCGTGGGCGGAGACTACGCCGGGCGCACGGGCGGTGGAACCCCCTCCGGCAATTGGCGTGCGCCCATGCGCCTGCTACCAAGGTCGTAACGGGAGATAGCGCCATGGTCGACGCAACGACGGCAAAGCGGATCGAATTGCTGGGGCTGGCGACCGATGCCGGCGCGGCGACTCGGGGCGCCACGATGGGTCCGGAAGCGCTGCGGATTGCCGAACTGGCAGAGACGCTCGAGTCGCTGGGGCACACGGTCGTCGACCGCGGGGATTTCCGGCCGGAGGAAAGCGGCCCCAGACCGGAGCGACGCCGGGCCGAAATCCTGACTGTCGCCAGGCACGCCAGCGATACCGGCCTCGACATCCTCCGCTCCGGCGGCCTGCCGATCTTCATGGGCGGCGACCATTCGATCTCGATGGGCTCGGTATCGGCGGTGGCGCGCTGGTGCGCCGAGCGCGATCAGGAGCTGTTTGTCCTCTGGTTCGATGCGCACGGCGATTTCAACACGCCGGAGATCTCGCCATCGGGCAACCTGCACGGCATGGCCTTGGCGCTGCTGTGCGGCGAGGACGAGTTCGACGACGCCTTCGGCGGGGCCTGGCGTGGCGAAGTCGACCCGGCCAAGGTCACCCTGTTCGGCGCCCGCTCGATCGACGGGGGCGAGCGGGCCCTGCTCGAGGCGCGCGGCATCAATGTCATCGATATGCGTATGATCGACGAAGAAGGCGCGACGGCACCCATCCGGCGCCTCATCGAAGAGGTCGAGGCTGTTGGCGGGCATCTGCATCTCAGCCTCGACGTCGACGCGCTGGACCCTGCAATTGCTCCGGCAGTGGGCACGGTGGTGCCCGGCGGCTTGACCTATCGCGAGGCGCATCTGGTCATGGAGATGCTGAACGACGCGCAGATCGTCGGTTCGCTCGATATTGTCGAGCTCAACCCCTTCCTCGATCATGCCGGCAAGAGCGCCCTGCTGCTGGTCGACCTGGCGGCCAGCCTGTTCGGCCGCAAGATTATGGGCCGGCGTCGCTGAAGTCGTCGGGGGCTATTGCCCCCGGTGTTCGAGGCGCCAGACGGCGATGGCGCCCTCAATGGCGCGCTTGAAGTCGTCCTTTGCGGTCGCTGCGCTCTCGACGATTTCGCGGACGCGCCAGAACTCCAGCGCAGCGAACGAGCCAACTTCCGCCCGCACCAGCAGGTTGGGGCGCATCTGGCTGACGGCGGCATCGACGAGGCGCTGCGACATGATTTCTGTGGCGGTGATCGCCGCATCCATGATGGTAGGTTCGGTCGGCGTCAGCGTCAGGTCGGGAAACCGTTGAACGTCGATACCGATCACCAGATCGCAGAGCCCATTGAGGCGGTTGACCGGTAGCGGGTTCGTGACGCCGCCATCGATGTGATAGCGGCCACCGATCAGCACCGGGCGGAAGAGGCTGGGAATGGCCATCGAGGCGGCAATGGCCGGCGCCAGCGGGCCGGACTCGAATACCACCTCCTGCCACGCATGATAGTCGGTGGCGACGGCCTTGAAGGGAATTTTGAGATCGTCGAAATCGGCCGGGAAGTCTATGGGCAGGAACGTGTTAGTGACTTCCACCGCGTCGGGCTGCAGTGACAGGCCGTTGGCGAACAGCCGTTGCAGATTCAGCGGGTTGCGGGTCCAGAAGGTGCTGGCGATCTGCTGCACGCTGCCCAGTACATGGTAGGCATGCTCGCGCAGCTCCGCACCCGTCATGCCGTTGGCCCAGCCGGCGCCGATCAGCGCGCCGATCGACGCGCCGGCTACCGCAGCCGGGCGCAGGCCGAGTTCGTCCATGGCTTCGATATAGGCGATATGGGCCAGTCCGCGCGCTGCGCCGCTGCCCAATGCTACCCCGATCCGCATGATCCCGTCCCCAAAGCAGAAAGGCCCCACCGGGTGCGGCAGGGCCTTTCAGATGTCACTGCGTCGCCGGCATCAGGCGCTGGCGGGCGCGTCTTCCTTCTTGCGCTCGGCGTAGATATAGAGCGGGCGCGCGTCCTTGCCGTTGACGACTTCCTCGCTGATCACGACTTCCTCGACGCCTTCCAGCGACGGCAGGTCGTACATGGTATCGAGCAGGATGCCTTCCATGATCGAGCGCAGGCCGCGGGCGCCGGTCTTGCGCTCGATGGCATGCTTGGCAATCGCCAGCAGCGCATCCTCGTGGAAGGTCAGTTCGACCTCTTCCATCGAGAACAGGCGCTGATACTGGCGTACCAGGGCGTTCTTGGGCTCGGTCAGGATCTGGATCAGCGCCGCCTCATCGAGATCCTCGAGCGTCGCCAGAACCGGCAGACGGCCGATGAACTCGGGGATCAGGCCGAAACGGACCAGATCTTCCGGCGCGACTTCGCGCAGGATGTCGCCGACGCGGCGATCCTTGGGGTCCTTGACGACGGCAGCAAAGCCGATGCCCGAGCCCTCGGAGCGAGCCGAGATGATCCGCTCCAGACCCGCGAACGCACCGCCGCAGATAAAGAGGATATTGGTGGTATCGACCTGCAGGAATTCCTGCTGCGGATGCTTGCGCCCGCCCTGCGGCGGCACGGAGGCAACGGTGCCTTCCATGATCTTGAGCAGAGCCTGCTGCACGCCCTCGCCCGAAACGTCACGGGTGATCGAGGGGTTGTCCGACTTGCGGCTGATCTTGTCGACTTCGTCGATATAGACGATGCCGCGCTGGGCCTTCTCGACATTGTAGTCGGCGGCCTGCAACAGCTTGAGGATGATGTTTTCCACGTCCTCGCCGACATAGCCGGCTTCGGTCAGCGTGGTCGCATCGGCCATCGTGAACGGCACGTCGAGGATGCGGGCAAGGGTCTGCGCGAGCAGGGTCTTGCCGGTACCGGTCGGGCCGATCAGCAGGATGTTCGACTTGGAAAGCTCGACATCCTGGTTCTTGGTCGCGTGATGCAGACGCTTGTAGTGATTGTGGACGGCCACCGACAGCACGCGCTTGGCGCGGTACTGGCCGATGACATAATCATCCAGGATCTTGCAGATATCTGCAGGCGTCGGAACGCCGTCGCTGGATTTGACCATCGAGGTTTTGTTTTCCTCGCGGATGATGTCCATGCAGAGTTCGACGCATTCATCGCAGATGAACACCGTCGGGCCGGCGATGAGTTTCCTCACCTCGTGCTGCGACTTCCCACAGAAAGAACAGTAGAGCGTGTTCTTCGAGGATTCGCCGCTGGTATTGTCCTTGGACATCCTGTCACTCCCGGGAGGCTACCTCCCAAAACCACGCTAGCAATCACGCTAACGCACGACACCTAAAGAAAATGTAAGTCGGACCGACCTTAAAGGCCAGCCCGACTCGCCGCAATTACGGGAGTGTCACACTCCCGTGTCCATTTGAGTTGGCGTTAATGCCTAAAATGCTCACGAAGCCTCGGGGATGGCGCGCTTCTCGAAGACGCTGTCGATCAGGCCGAGTTCCTTGGCTTCCTCGGGGCTGAGGAAGCGGTCGCGCTCGAGCAGGTTCTCGATCTCGTCGTAGCTGCGGCCACTGTGCTTGACGTAGATTTCGTTCAGGCGGCGCTTGAGGTTCTCCGATTCACGGGCGTGAATCATGATGTCGGTCACCTGGCCCTGGTAGCCACCGGAGGGCTGGTGCACCATGACGCGGCTGTTGGGCAGCGAGCCGCGCATGCCGGCTTCGCCGGCCGTCAGCAGCAGCGAGCCCATCGAGGCCGCCTGCCCCATCACCAGCGTCGCCACGGCCGGGCGGATGAACTGCATGGTGTCGTAGATCGACAGACCCGACGTCACCACGCCACCGGGCGAATTGATGTAGAGGCTGATTTCCTTCTTCGGGTTTTCCGACTCGAGGAACAGCAGCTGCGCGCAGATCAGCGCCGCCATGTTGTCCTCGACCACGCCGGTTACGAAGATGATGCGCTCCTTGAGCAGGCGCGAGTAGATGTCATAGGCACGCTCGCCACGGTTGGTCTGCTCGACCACCATGGGCACGAGCATATTCATGTAGGTATCAACCGGATCTCTCATTGGGGTCCCTTGCAAGGATTCGAATCAGCGTCGGGCCGATTGCAGCGGATGCCGCCTTAACGGGCGGTAAAGGCAGACATAGGCGGCACTGTGACGGCAATCAACCGGCCCAAGATGGCTGCTTGATAGGCTGGTAAACAGCTACCTAGATGGGGAGGGCAACGGGCGGGTCGCAGGACTTGTGGCAAGTAAGGAATTTCCTTACATTCGGGCATGATCACCAGCAAGCTCAGCAGCAAGGCACAGACCACCATCCCGCACGCCGTACGGACCGCACTTGGCCTCCGGGAAGGCGACGAGATCGCCTATGTCATCGAAAATGGTCGCGTGGTGCTGAGCAAAGCCGCAGCACCAGTGGTGGACGACCCATTTGCGATGTTCGACGAGTGGAACAGCGAACAGGACCGCACGGCCTATGCCGATCTTTAGGCGCGGCGCAGTCATTGCCGTGCCATTTCCCTATGTCGAGCTACAAGTTCGCGAAAGGCGCCCGGCGCTGATCGTATCGGACGGCGGAGTCGGGGATAACGAACAGCTCTACTGGGCGCTGATGATCACCAGTGCACAGAACAACCCCTGGCCAGGCGATGTCGCCATCCCGTCCAATGTCCTGCTGACCGGTCTTCGCGCCGATTCCGTTGTGCGGACGCGAAAGATCGCCACCATCGACGCGGGCTCTGCGCGCCAGATTGGTGTCGTGCCCGAGCATGTGCTGGCTGCCGTTGACGCAGAACTGCGGCTGGTTCTCGGACTCTAGCTCGCCGCGAAAGTGACGGCGACGCCCTTCTTGCGGAAGTAGGACTGCATCAGCTTGCGGCCCTGGCGGTTGTTCTGGGCCAGCTTCGAGTGCTCGAACACGGCCTCCTTGGCACCCTCGCGCAGCATGGCCGACTTCAGAGCGGCAATGTGCAGGTCGAGCTCGTGGTTGTCGGCCTTCAGCGAGGCGTAGACGTTGTCCATGGCTTCGGAAAGGGTAAGGTCGCTCACGGGCAGGCTCCGGTTCGGCTTTTCATTGGCGCTTTCCCTAGCCTAGTTTTGCGGCACCGCAAGGCCCTTTCTTCAACCGCGGACCTTTGCAGCGATTGCATCGGCCCGGCGAAACCCTAGACTTGCGCGTCCGCAACCCCTTCGAAAAGTCCATGGCCGCCATCCTCCAGCTCAAGCCGGTCACCGGCGTTCCCGACGTCCGCAAAGCCTCCGCCCGCCCCGGCGATCCGGCCTTCTACCAGAACCCTTACAGCTTCTATGACCAGCAGCACGCCAGTCACCCGGTCTTCTTCTGGGAAGAGTACGGCCACTGGTGCTTTGCCGGTTTCAAGGATGTCAGCGCCCTGCTCCGCGACAAGCGCTTCGGCAGGGACATCCTGCATGTGGCCACGCGCGAGGAACTCGGCATGCCCGAGCCGAAACCGCATACCGCCGACTTCGACCTCACCGAAAAGTACTCGCTGCTCAATCTGGAGCCGCCGGCCCACACCCGGCTCAGGACATTGGTCAATCGGGCCTTCGTGTCCCGCCATGTCGAGCAATTGCGGCCGCGGATCGCCAGGCTTGCGAACGAACTGATCGATGGTTTCGAAGCCGATGGCGAGGTCGAGCTGCTCAAGGCCTTCGCCGCGCCGGTTCCGGCGGTTGTCATTGCCGAGATGATCGGCCTGCCGGCCGAGATGGCAACCCAGTTGCTGGCGTGGTCCAACCGCATGGTCGCCATGTACATGTTCGGCGTCAGCGAGGCGACCGAACTCGACGCCAATGCCGCTGCAGTCGCCTTCACGGATTACCTCAAGAGCGTCATTGCCGAACGGCGCAAGGCTCCGAAGGCCGACCTTCTCACCCATATGCTGACCGCCGAGATCGACGGCGAGCGCCTCTCGGAGGGCGAGGTCATTTCGACCGCCATCCTGCTGCTCAACGCCGGGCACGAGGCTACCGTGCACACCACCGGCAACGGCGTGAAGGCCATTCTGGAAAGCGGGCTGGATCCCGAAGTCCTGTTCGGCAGCGACCAGCAGACCGAGGCCACGGTGGAAGAGTGCCTCCGCTTCGACGCGCCGCTGCACATGTTCACGCGCTATGCGCTGACCGATATCGAGCTGGACGGCGGCGTGTCGCTGCGCAAGGGAGATGTCATCGGCCTCATGCTGGGCGCGGCCAACCGCGACCCGGTGCGCTTCCAGGACGCCGGGCGCTTTGATCCCTTCCGCAACGATGGCGCCAATGTCAGCTTCGGTGCCGGCATTCATTTCTGCATCGGTGCGCCGCTGGCTCGGCTGGAAATGCAGGTGGCGATGCAGACGCTGTTCGCCCGCCTGCCAGGGCTGCGACTCTCAGCCACGCCGCATTACAAGGACGTGTACCACTTCCATGGCCTCGACAGTCTGCAGGTCGCCTGGAGGTAAAACGCGCCATACGGCTTCGTGATGCATCGAAACCGGGCCCATGTCCGTTCAAGTGCCACCAGGAGGTGTCGCCATGAGCAGCAACGCAGAAATCGCCAAACGCCTGCATCACTTCGCCGAAAACATCGATCGCTGGCGCGCCGAGGCGACCCGCCTGAAGCAACTTGTCGGCCGCATGCGCGACGACAAGGCCGAGGTCGACCAGCTGGTGGCGCTGGAGGAGACTGCCAACGAGATCTACGCCGACGTTGCTGCCTTTCGCGAGACCGTCGACGAAATTGCCCAGAAAAGCCCCGAGGCCGCATCGCAACTGGCGGGCGTCAGCGACGCCCTGCATCTGGTGCTGCTCGAAATCACCGAACTCGGCCTCAAGCTCTACGAGAAGCACTCGGGCCTTCCAGAACTGGCCGAACCCGCTACAGCCCAGTAGCGCCTAGAGGTCGCGCAGCACCCTGGGCACCAGATCAGGCAGATCCTCTGCCGTCATGCCGGGGCCGCCGAACGCTGCGGCTGCAGCGCCGTGCACCCAGACGCCGGCGGCTGCCGCCTTGGCCCCGTCCATTGTCTGGGCAAGAAAGCCGGCCACCAGTCCAGCCAGCACATCCCCGGCGCCGGCCGTCCCGAGCCAGGCCGGCGCATTGGCATTGATTGCCGCGCGGCCGTCCGGCGCGGCAATCACCGTATCGCTGCCCTTGAAAATGACGATGGCGCCGGAGCGCGACGCAGCGGTCCGTGCCTGATCGACTTTCGAGCCGGCGACCTCGCCGAAGAGCCGCTTGAACTCGCCGCCATGCGGGGTCATCACCACCGGCCGCGGCTGCGCCTTGACGGCCTCGAAAAGCGTCTCCGGGTCGTCCCTGAAGCTCGAGAGCGCATCGGCGTCGAGCACGGCGGCCGCGCCGGACTCGAGGATGGCCAGTACATTGGACCGGCTGGCCTCGCCGATGCCTGCCGCGGGGCCGATGACCACGGCCCTGACCTTGTGCTGATCGATCAGCAGCGACAGGCTGGCCGCCCCCTCGGCCGGCTTGAGCATGATCGCCGTCACGTGGTTGGCATGGACCAGCAGCGACTGCTGGCTGCCCGTCAGCGTCACCAGCCCCGCCCCGGACCGCAGCGCCGCGGTGGCCGACAGGCGCGATGCCCCGGTCTGCAGCGGGCTGCCCGATACCACCAGCACATGGCCGCGGTCGAACTTGTGCCCCTCCGTCGACGGCTTTGGAATGCTCCAGAGCGCTGGTCCGTTTTCCCACAAGGCGGGGGCGATGGTTGCGAGGACGGCGGACGGAATTCCTATGTCGGACAGCGTCAGGTCACCACAGAGCGCCCTGCCCGGCTGCAGCAGATGCCCGGGTTTCTTGCGAAAGAAGGTGACGGTCTGCTGCGCCTTGATGGCCACGCCGCGGACCTGTCCCGTCGCCCCGTCGAGCCCGCTGGGCACATCGATGGCGACAACCTGCCGGCCCGCTGCATTGACCGCTTCGATCAGCGACTGCAGCTTGCCCTCGACATCGCGATCCAGTCCTGCCCCCAACAGGGCATCGATGATCAGTTCGGCGTCGCCGATCTGCTCGGGCGTCGCCTCGGCCACCTGCCCGGTCCATTTTCCGGCCATGGCAGCGGCATCGCCCTTGAGCTTTGCAGGATCGCCGAAGAGCGCCAGCCGCACCGTCCAGCCCCGGTCGCGCAGCAGCCGGGCGACCACGAAGCCGTCGCCGCCATTATTGCCCGGACCGCAGAAAACGAGGGTCTCCACCTTCTCGAAGGCGCCGACAATCGCATCGGCCACGGCGGTGCCCGCCGCCTCCATCAGCTCCAGCGAGGCGATTCCGGCGTCCACGGCCAGCTGGTCGGCGCGGGACATTTCCTGAGGCGTCAGAAGTTCGTGCATGCAGAGGACTTTAGCGCGGTTCGACCGGCGCCGGAAGCATCAGGCGCCGGTATTGCCGCGCGGCGGACCTCAGCCCGGGCCGTTTTCGAAACAGGGCACGTCCTCAAGCTGGCTGTCCCAGTCCGCGCGCGAGCCGATGAAGATGTGCGCGGCGGGCCGCATCTCCACGCCGCTTTCGAGGCTGCCGGCCGGCACCTTGACGCGACCGCCGGGCAGCGCCAGCGGCAGCGGCGAGCCGCAGGTGGCGCAAAAGCTCCGCGAATGGCGCGTCCCCTCTACCGAGAAGACCCGCACCTGATCCTCGCCGGAGAGCCAGTGGAGTTCGGCGTCGTCGGCAAAGAGGTTTGACGCATGGGCCGAACCGGTGCCCTTCCGGCAGCGACTGCAGTGGCAGAGGAAAAAGCGCGTGAACGTGCCCGAAATCTCGAAGCGCACGGCGCCGCAGAGGCAGGAGCCGGTATGTGGGTGCTGGGTATCTGTCATCTTTTCCGCCCGGTTCTGTGTCGCGGTATCGACTGCCTGCGCACGCCGGACCTGTCAACCGGCGCAGCCGGGCCGAGCCCAAACAAAAAAGGGCCGCCCCGAGGGGCGGCCCTGATCCGGTCAGAAAAGCTCACTCAGTGGTGATGCTCTTCCGGAACCTCGTCCTCGTCGGCGGCGATGATCTTGGCCAGTTCGGCGCGGGTCATCTTCTTGTCCTCGGAGGTCGCCAGTTCGCGCACAAAGTCGACGACCTTGTTCTCGAACACCGGCGCACGCAGCCCGGCGAGGGCCTGCGGGTTCTTGCGGTAATAGTCGTAGACCTGCTGTTCCTGACCCTGGAAGCGACGCACTTCGGCGATCAGCGCCTGCTGGTGCTCTTCCTCGGTCACGTCGATCTTGTTGACGTTGCCGATCTCGGCAACCACCAGGCCAAGGCGCACGCGGCGCTCGGCGATCTTGCGATACTGCTCGCGGGCGGCTTCCTCGGTCGTGCCTTCGTCCTCGAAGGAACGGCCATGGCTCTGCACCTCGTGCTCGACCCGCTGCCAGATGCTCTGGAACTCGGCGTCGACCAGATCGGCCGGGACGTCGAACTTGTGGCCTTCATCGAGTGCATCGAGGATCTGGCGCTTGACGGCCTGGCGGCTCATCGAATCCAGCGCCGCAACCATCTGCTCACGCACGGCTTCACGCAGCTTCTCGACGCTGTCGAGGCCGAGCGACTTGGCGAAGTCGTCGTTCAATTCGCCGGCCTTGGGGCCGTCGACATGCAGCACGGTGACTTCGAACTCGGCCTTCTTGCCCTGCAGGTCCTTCTGGGCATAGTCGTCCGGGAAGGTCACGGACACGGTCTTGGTGCCGCCCTTCTTGACGCCGATCAGCTGCTCTTCAAAGCCCGGGATGAATTCGCCCGAACCCACGGTGAGGTGGGCGTGGTCGGCGCTGCCGCCGGCAAATTCCTTGCCGTCGATGGTGCCCTTGAAGGACAGGCCGAGACGGTCGCCGTTCTCGACGACGCCTTCGTCGCCCTTGTCCTCGAAGCCGCGCTGCTGCGCGAAAACGCTGCCGACTTCCGCGTCGACTTCGGATTCCTCGAGCTCGACCACCGGCTTTTCCAGCTTGACGGACTTGAGGTCCATCAGCACCACCGGCGGCAGGATTTCATAGCTGACGTCGAAAGACAGGTCCGACTCGCCCTCGAGCACCTTGTTGATCGTCTGCTGGTCGTCCGGCAGGTCGATCTTGGGCTGCGTGGCAGCGCGCTCGGAACGCTCGTCGAGGGCCTTGCCCACTGTGGCGTTGATGGCATCGCTCATCACTTCGGACATGGCCGAGCGGCCATAGACCTTCTTGAGATGCGTCATCGGCACCTTGCCGGGACGGAAGCCCTTGATGTTGGCCTTGTCCTTGAGTTCGACCAGGCGCTCGTCGAGGCGCTGGTTGAGGTCCGACGCCGGGATGACCACGGCGAGTTTGCGCTTGAGGCCCTCATTGAGGGTTTCTGTGACCTGCATTCGGTACGTCCCGTTCTCGTTTGTCTCGTTTGGCCGAGGTTTCTTGCGCACCGCTCACACTTGCAAGCGTCTGGTGCGGGTGAGAGGGCTCGAACCTCCACGCCTTGCGGCGCTGGAACCTAAATCCAGTGCGTCTACCAGTTCCGCCACACCCGCAAAGGCGCACCCATCGGCCGGGTCGCGTCGCATATATGGGAAGAGCAGCGGACAGTCAAAGCCTCTGTGCAGCCTGAGCCCGCCGCGTCCCCGCTCAAATTCGCAGCAGTCAGGCGTGAGCGCACTTCGTGACTTGATTATTCTCTCGCCAAGATGCCTATTGTTTAGGCATACACCGCCGCGCGGCAATCCATTTTGACATGAACTCTGTCACGCAATACGCTGAAATCCCGCAATAAACTTACCCGTTGGCAGTGCTGGCATGCGCCCTGCATACGAATGGGAAGCGCCCGATGACGGCGCACTTGGAGGCCGGTAATGAAAAAGATCGAGGCTATCGTAAAGCCTTTCAAGCTCGACGAAGTGAAAGAGGCACTGCAGGAAGTTGGCCTGCAGGGCATCACCGTGACGGAAGCGAAGGGATTTGGCCGACAGAAGGGCCATACCGAGCTCTATCGCGGTGCCGAGTATGTCGTGGACTTCCTGCCCAAGGTGAAGGTCGAGGTGGTATGCCCCGATGACCTCGCCGAGAAGGCTATCGAAGCCATACGCGCCGCTGCGCAGACAGGTCGCATCGGCGACGGCAAAATCTTTGTCTACACCATCGAGCAGGCAATCCGTATCCGGACAGGCGAATTCGGCGACGACGCGCTTTAGGGCAGACCCTGCCGCGTCCCAGCCAGATAACAATCAACCCAGACTTACATAGGGGAACTCTATGACCACTGCAGCCGACATCCTCAAGCGCATCAAAGATGAGGACATCAAGTACCTGGATCTGCGCTTCACCGACATGCGCGGCAAGCTGCAGCATGTCACTTTCGACCAGACCATGGTCGACGAAGACCTGTTCGAAGAAGGCACGATGTTCGATGGCTCCTCGATCGCCGGCTGGAAGGCGATCAACGAGTCCGACATGGTTCTGATGCCCGATCCGGACTCGGCCTATATGGACCCGTTCTTCGGCGCCTCGACCCTGTGCATCAACTGCGACGTGCTCGAGCCGCTGACCTACCAGCCCTACTCGCGCGACCCGCGCACCACCGCCAAGAAGGCGGAAGCCTACGTCAAGCAGCTGGGGATCGGTGACTCGGTCTATTTCGGCCCGGAGCCGGAATTCTTCCTCTTCGACGACGTCCGCTACTCGAACACCACTTACAAGGTCGGCTTCGAAGTCGATCACTCGGAACTGCCGACCAACAACGATACCGAGTACGAGTCGGGCAATACCGGCCACCATATCGGCCTCAAGAAGGGCTACTTCCCGGTGCCGCCGCTCGACAGCGCGCAGGACATGCGCGGCGAGATGCTGCAGGCCATGGGCGAGATGGGCGTGCCGATCGAGAAGCACCACCACGAAGTGGCCTCGGCCCAGCACGAACTCGGCATCAAGTTCTGCCCGATCATCAAGGCTGCTGACTCGGTCCAGATCTACAAGTACGTGATCCACCAGGTCGCCCAGGCCTACGGCAAGACGGCAACCTTCATGCCCAAGCCCGTCTATGGTGACAACGGCTCGGGCATGCACTGCCACCAGTCGATCTGGAAGGACGGCAAGCCCCTGTTCGCCGGCGACCAGTATGCCGGCCTGTCGATGGAAGCCCTCTACTACATCGGCGGCATCATCAAGCACGCCAAGGCCATCAACGCCTTCTCGAACCCGACGACCAACAGCTACAAGCGTCTGGTCCCCGGCTTTGAAGCCCCCGTGCTGCTGGCCTATTCGGCCCGCAACCGCTCGGCGTCGTGCCGTATTCCCTTCGGCCAGTCGCCGAAGTCCAAGCGCGTCGAAGTGCGCTTCCCCGATCCGCTCGCCAACCCGTACCTCGCCTTCGCGGCGATGCTGATGGCCGGCCTCGACGGCATCAAGAACAAGATCCACCCGGGCGACCCGATGGACAAGGATCTGTACGAGCTGCCCAAGGAAGAGCTGATGCAGATCCCGACCGTTGCCGGTTCGCTGCGCGAGGCCCTCGAGTCGCTGAGCGCCGACCGCGAGTTCCTGCTCGCCGGTGGCGTGTTCGACGACGACCAGATCGACAGCTACATCGACCTCAAGATGACGGAAGTCATCAAGTTCGAGCACACGCCGCACCCGGTCGAGTACGAGATGTACTATTCGGCCTGAGGCCGGACACAACGCTGGAACTGGAAGGGCCCCGTCGGGGCCCTTTCTCGTTTCAGGGTCTCGGGTTAGCCTTGTGCGTGCAGCCAATCCGGCATTCCCGAGTTCTGGTTGACCTGAACCGCACCGATGTGCCGGGAGACCCTGATGAGCGTTGGACTGCTGAGATTGCTCGATGACGTGACGGCATTGGCCAAGGTTGCCGCCGCCTCGATCGACGATGTGACCGGTCAGGCGGCCAAGGCCGGGCTGAAGGCAGCAGGCGCGGTGATCGACGACACTGCCGTCACACCCAATTATGTCAGGGGCTTTGCGGCCGCACGCGAGCTGCCCATTGTCTGGCGCATTGCCGTCGGCTCGGTCCGCAACAAGCTGCTGTTCCTGCTGCCGGCCGCCCTGGCGCTCAGTCTGCTCGCGCCCTGGCTGATTACCCCGCTGCTGATGTTCGGTGGCGCCTACCTCTGCTACGAGGGCGCCGAAAAGGTCTACGAGGCCGTTTTCCCCCACGAGGGTCACGCCCATGAAGCGGCGGTCGAAGGCGACGCCTCCGATGCAGAGGCGCTGGAGAAGGCCCGCATCGCCGGCGCCATCCAGACCGACTTCATCCTCTCGGCCGAGATCATGACCATCGCCCTCGGGGCGCTCCCGGAAATGCCGTTCTGGGAACAGGCGGTGGTGCTGGCTCTGGTCGGCATCGGCATTACCCTCGCCGTCTATGGCGCCGTAGCGATCATCGTCAAAGCCGATGATGTCGGTCTCGCCATGGCCCGCGGTGCCAGAACCCATCTGGGGCGGGGGATCGGTCGCGGCATCCTGGTGGCCATGCCCTATGTCATGGAGCTCCTCAGCGTCGTCGGAACCGCCGCCATGATCTGGGTCGGAGGCGGCATCGTCATCCACGGTCTCGGCAGCTTCGGCCTGCCGCAGCTCGACCACTGGATCGAAGGCCTGGCTCATGCCGCCGGCAGCATGATCCCGCAGGTCTCGGGGCTTGTCGGCGAACTGACCATCATCCTCGCCGACGGCATATTCGGTATCGCCCTGGGACTGCTGCTCATTCCGGTCGTCGGCACGCTGCTGCTCCCCGCGTGGCGCCGCCTGCGCCAGATCGCAGGTCGCTGACACTGTGATCGCGTATTTAACTTTCTGGTTGACTACGCTCTCGGCTTGGCGTTATAAACCCATCAGTTAAATACAAGGCATCCAGGTTTCATGGCAACTGACCAGCTCAGTCTCACACTGTCGGCTCTCGCCGATCCGACCCGGCGGGCGATCCTCGCCCGCCTGGCCCGGGGTGAGGCTTCGGTGACGGAACTGGCAGCGCCGTTCGAGATGAGCCTGCCGGCCGTCAGCAAGCATCTCAAGGTGCTGGAAACGGCCGGGCTGATCTCTCGCGGCAAGGAGGCGCAGTGGCGGCCTTGCCGCCTCGAGGCCGGACCGATGAGGGACGCGGCGGCGTTTCTGGAAAACTACCGCCAGTTCTGGGAAGGGAGCCTCGACCGGCTCGACGACTATCTGCAGGCCTTGCAGCGTGGAGACCCCGGCGGCCCCAGGAACTAGCCGCCGACGTCCAGACCAGAGAATTGACCCGCGGAACGCGCCTATGGCGCGCATGGCGAAGCCATGCCGCAGCAGAAAGGAACCGCCGGATGGCGCGACATGGGCAGGATCATTTCATTCGGCGCCTATCGGGCACGACTGCGGCGCAGATCACTCTGGATGCGGCAGCTTGAGTTTCACCGGCGGATCTGGGGCGCCAGCCTCAACCGCCTCGCCATCTACATCGACACATTGAGCAGAGAACCGGACATGACAGACAGGAAAGACCTCAAGATTGACGCCCCCGCCGGGCAGCCGCACATGGTGCTGACCCGCACATTCGACGCGCCACGCTCGCTGGTCTGGCGCGCCATGAGCCAACCCGAGCACATCGTCCGCTGGTGGGGCCCGCATGGTCACGCCAACAAGGTACTGAGGTTCGACTGGCGCGTCGGCGGTGGCTGGCGCATCCAGTCGAGCATGTCCGACGGCATGGTGATCGTGTTTCACGGCGAGTACCGCGAGATCGAACCGGAGTGGAAGACCGTCCAGACGTTTGCCGTGGAAGGCATGTTTGACGGCCAGTACAGCGTCGAGACGCTGACCCTCGAAGAGGTCGACGGCAAGACCCGCTACAAGGTCGTGTCCGTCTTGCCCGACGTTGCCGCCCGCGATGGCATGCTGCAGTCGGGTATGGAAGTCGGCGTCGTCGAGGGCTTCGAGCGGCTCGATGCCATCCTCGTCGAACTCAAGGCAGACGCCAGCTAGGCGTCAGGGAGAGAACCCGAAGTGTCGCATTTCGTCACGTCAAACGATGGTACCCGCATCGCCTACGAATATTTGGGCGACGGCCCGCCCCTGATCCTCGTGGATGGGGCCCTCTGCTATCGTGCGTCGGGCCCTGCCCTGCCGCTGGCCGAACAGCTCAAGGACCAGTTCACCGTCTATGTCTATGACCGTCGCGGACGCGGCGAGAGCGGCGATACCCAGCCCTACGCGGTGGAACGCGAGGTCGAGGACCTGCAGGCCATCATCGCGGCGATCGGCAGGCCGGTCCTGCTCTACGGCATCTCGTCGGGCGGTGCGCTGGCGCTCGAGACGGCGAACAAGACGGCCAGCGTCTCAAAGGTCTTTGTCTATGAGGCGCCGTTCATCACCGATACCAGCCGCACGCTCAAGCCGGGCTATGTCGAGACAATGAACGATCTCGTCCGCCGGGGCGACCGCAGCGGCGCGCTCAGGCACTTTATGCGCACCGGCGTGGGCATTCCGGCCTTTGCCGTTCTCATGATGCAACTGATGCCGGTATGGAAAAAGCTGAAGTCCATCGCCCCCACGCTGGCCTATGACACGGCTATCGTCGGCCCGCTGATGCAGAGCCGGCCCATCGCCAAGGGCACCTGGGCCAACCTTGCGCAACCGGCGATGATTGTCGGCGGCACCAGGAGCGACACCTGGATGCGCAACGCCCAGAAGGCCATCGCCGACGCACTGCCCAATGCCCGCCACCGCGAACTGCAGGGCGAGAACCACATGGTCAAACCGACTGCCATTGCCCCGCTGATCAAGGACTTCTTCGCGCCGGACGGCGCGAGCTGAGGAGACAACGATGGAACCGGTTATCCTGCTCCCTGACGAACAGCCGACGCTGAGCATCGAACGGACGTTCGGCGCCCCGCGCGAACTGGTCTGGAAAATGTTCTCGGATCCGCTCCATCTGGTGCGCTGGTGGGGCCCCAACGGTTTCACCAACCCGGTCTGCGAGCTCGATTTTCGCGTCGGCGGCCGCTGGCATCACGTCATGCGCGGGCCAGATGGGCGCGACTACCCCGCCGACAGCACCTTCGTCGAGATCGTCCCGCCGGAGCGGATCGTCTATCGCAACCGGGTGGTGGACGCCGAAGCTTTCGATGGCAATCCGCCACCGAGCTTCAAGCGCACGCTGACCTTTGCCGAGGCCAACGGCAAGACGACGCTGAGGCTCTTCGCCGAATTCGAGACCCTGGACCAGCGCGAAGCTGCCCGCCGCCGCGGCTTCATCGAGGGCACGCTCGAGAGCTACGACAAGCTTGCCGCCCATCTGGAGGCGCCTGCATGAGATCATCCAGCGCGGCCTGACGCTGCCTATCGCACATGACCCAGACGACCTGCGCCCGGCTGCGCCACGGAGCCGCTCGACCGAAATCACCCGTCACCCGGAGAACTCCAATGCTTCGCCGTACCCTGCTTGCCATCGTCACAATGGCCGGCCTAACCCTCACCTCACCTGCCCATGCCCAATCGGAAGGACCGCACATGCCCACACCCAGCACATCCGGCTACGCCCCGGTCAACGGCGTCGAAGTCTACTACGCCTCCTATGGCGCGGGAACGCCGATCGTCCTGCTGCATGGTGGCCTGATGTCGGGGAGTTCGTTCGCGCCGATCCTCGATACCCTGGCCGAGAGCCATCAGGTGGTGACCATCGACCTGCAGGGCCACGGCCACACCCTGCCCTTTGACCGCCCCATGAGCTTCGAGGCCATGGCCGACGACGTCGCCGGTGTCATCGACCATCTCAAGCTCGAAAAACCCGCCGTCCTTGGCTACTCGCTGGGGGCCACGACGGCGCTGCGCCTCGCCATCCAGCACCCTGACCTGGTCGGCAAGCTGGTGCACGTCTCGGCGCCCTACGCCTTTGCGGATGGCTGGCACGACTACAATCTGGAAGGCATGCAATCCATGTCGGGCGCCCTTGCCGAGGGCATGATGCAGTCGCCGATGTATGCCGCTTACGCCGCCGAGGCGCCCGATGCCAGCAACTTCCCCGTGCTGCTCGACAAGGTCGGCGACATGATGCGGGCTGGTTTCGACTATTCGGATGGGGTCAGGCAGCTCAAGGTGCCGACCATGCTGGTCTATGCCGACTGGGATGCCGTGCGGATCAGCCATGCTGCAAAGTTCTTCGAACTGCTCGGCGGCGGCCTGCAGGATGCCGGCTGGGACGGATCGGGCATGAACCAGAACCGGCTGGCCATCATCCCCGGCCTCACCCACTATTCGATGGTGTCGCCGCAGCTGGCCGCCACCGCGCTTGGCTTCATCGATGGCAAGTGATCCCAAAGGCGCGGCCCTCTCCCGCCCTGCCCGTTCGGAGGCTGCAATGAGCAAGTCCATCGTCACGGCGCCGACCGGCGCCAACTGGTTCGAGATCGTCCGCGAGTACGAAGGCCCGATTGCCTTGCTCTGGAAGGTCTTTACCGAGCCGCAGCACATGGTGATGTTCTGGGGCGGCAAGGACGCGTCCAACCCACGCTGCGAGATGGATGTCCGCCCCGGCGGCATGTGGCATCACACCATGGCCTGGCCCGGCGGCAACACCTACAGCTACTCCAACCGCTTCCTCGAAGTGGAGCCGCCCACCCGGCTGGTCTGGCGCGACGCACCCATCGACGCCGGCAGCGACGACGAACTGCCGCCGGTCAACATGCTGACCATCGTCCAGCTCGAACAGGTCGGCAGCAGAACGCGGGTTAGCACGCGGGTGGAACTGCCCTCCAGCGCGGCACGCGATGCCACCATCGCCAACGGCTTTGCGACCGTGGTCGACGGCTCCGGTGAACGGCTTGATGCGTACCTCAAGACGCTCGAAGGGAGCGGGGGCTAGGTCTTGGACTCATAACTTCTGGTCCAGAGTGGGATTGAGGCGAGCAGAACGCTGGCGAGGAAGTTGCGGGCGAGCTTGTCGAATCGTGTGGCGACGCGACGGAAGTGTTTGAGTTTGCAGAAGAAGCGCTCGACCAGATTGCGTTCGCGATAGAGGCCCCGGTCAATGCTGCGCTGGACCCTGCGGTCTTTCTGTGTGGGGATGTGGGCACGGGCTCCCCGTGCCGCAGCCAGGTCGATGAGGACGCGAGCGTCATAGCCGCGGTCGGCAACAAGGTCGCGGGTGCGTGTAAGGCTCTCGATGAGGACGGCGGCGGCCTGCTTGTCGGAGGCTTGGCCGGGAGTGAGCATGATGCGGATCGGCAGGCCGGTCCCATCGACCACGGCATTGATTTTGGTGCTCAGTCCTCCACGAGACCGACCGATGGCGTGATCCGGGCCCCCTTTTTTCCGCCCGCGGCGTGCTGGTGTGCCCGGATGATCGAACTGTCGATCAGCGCCATCGACTGCGGCGAGCGCTCGGCGAGGGCTTCGAATATCCCGAGCCACACCCCGGCCTTGGCCCACCGGTTGTACCGGTTATAGGCGGTCGTATAGGGGCCGTAGCGCTCCGGCAGGTCGCGCCAGGGCGAGCCGGTGCGCAGCACATAGAAGATGGCGTTGATCACCCGTCGGTCATCGGTGCGCGGCACTCCGCGCGGCTTGTTGGGCAGGAGGGGCAGAATGATCCGCCACTCCGCATCGCTGAGATCAAATCGAGCCATCGCCACCTCCATTCAGGAGGTTGAATCAGCCTTCGTACTCAAAGGGAATCCCCTTTATGGGTACAGAACCTAGCCCCGCTCCTCCGCCATCTCGGCAAAGAACCCCTCCGGGTCCTCGACTTCCTTGAGCCGCTTGCCATCGATGCGCAGATAGCGCGTGCCGATATTGCGCACGAAACTGCGGTCATGGGAGACGAGGATACAGGTGGCACCATGCTCGAGGATTTCGCTCTCGAGCTTTTCCTGCCCGGCAATGTCGACATGGTTGGTCGGCTCGTCCATCAGGTAGAAATTGGGCTCGGTGAGCCGCAGCGCCAGCAGGCCGAGCCGCGCCTTCTGTCCGAAGGACAGTTTCGAGACCGGCTTTTCCTGCCTTTCCACCGCAAACCCGGCGCCGGCCAGCAGGGCCCTGCTCCGCTGGTCGCCGACCTTGAAGCGGGCGACCACGTCGCTGGGCGTCGCGTCGGGCGGCAGCTGCGACATGTCCTGGTCGGTGTAGCCGAGCACGACCGAGGGCGTCACCTTGATGCCGGCAACCTCCGCGCCGGTCATGGCGCGGTGGATCAGCTTGACCAGCTGCGACTTGCCGGCGCCGTTCCGCCCCAGCAGCACGATGCGATCACCCTGGAAGACGTGCAGTTTTTCCACCCGGAACAGCGGCTGCCCGGCCGGGGTCGTCACCGCCACGTCCTCGATGCTGAGCAGCACCTTGGCGTGGGTGCCGCTATTGGCGAGGCGAATATCGCCCGAGCGCTCCTTGTGCACGGCGGTCGCCGTCGCCTCGATCTTCGAGGCCCGGTCCTTGAGCTGCTTGGCCTTGACGGTCAGCAGGTCGCTGCCTGAGTTGATGCCGATATTGGTCAGCTTGGCCGCCTGCTTGCGCAATTGCCTGGCGTCCTTGAGCTCGCGTTCAAGCCTGGCTTCGTCGGCGGCGTCGCCCTCCTCCAAAGCCTGTCGCGCCGCGGCATAGGGCAAGGCGAAGTAGCGCGAGTTTTCGGGCCGCAGGAACAGCGTGCGGTTGGTGACGGCGTCGAGAAAGTCGCGGTCATGGCTGGCGATCAGCACCGGCAGGTTCCGCGCCGCCCGGTTCAGCCAGCTCTCGAGCTGCAGGATCTTCTGCAGGTCGAGATGGTTGGTAGGTTCGTCGAGCAGCAGCGCATCGGGCTGCTGCACCCAGACCCGCATCAGCAGCATCAGCCGCTGCCAGCCGCCGCTGAGCGCGCTGACCGGCCGGGTGCGCATCGCTTCGGGCGTCTCGAACTCGTCGAGCACCACGTCGACGCGCCAGCTGTCGGTCTCACGCTCGACCTCCGGCAGCGCGTCGAGCACCGCGTCATGGAGCGTCAGCGCCTGCAGGTCCTGCGGCACATCCTGCTCGACATAGCCGATGCGCAGCCCGCGCGAGCGCACGATGTCGCCGGCGCTCGGTTCGGCGCTGCCGGCAATGCAGCGCAGCAGCGTGGTCTTGCCCATGCCGTTGCCGGCCACGAGGCCGACGCGGTCTCCGTCCTGGATGACCAGGTCGAGGTTCTGGACCAGCGGCACGCCGGCGGTAATGGAAAGGTTCTTGAGGCTGATCGAGCCCATCTTGTCGTCTCACTGGAATTTTGGCGCACAGCGCCTGGCCTGGCGCCGGCACGGCGCCCTCAAGGGCAAACCAGAGGAGATGAGACGAGAAGCGTCGGACCTGCTCGGTCAGCCCTGCAACACAAGCTGCAGGGCGTGCACAGGGCCACGCTGGCGATGGGGGCGGTAAAAGGTCATCCTGCCCCTCCTGTCTGGCTGAAATGCGGGACAAGCCTGATTAGCGCGACGCCTCCGGAAAGGCAACACGCCACTCAGCTGAAGTAAAACAGCGCAGTAACAGACAGCACTGCGAGGCTGCGGGGGAAGGTCAAATGGGCAAGCCGGTACGCAAAACTAGTAATTCCGGCTTGCAGCCACTGATCAGTCAAACTCCGCGCCGACGGTCCGGCCGATAACTCAGTACGTCGACCTTGGTTGGCGCTCATACGGCAACTCCATACACAAACCGTATGGCGACTTTTCTAGCAGGGGCGACTTAAGAAAGTGCTTCCGAGAAGCGAACGGAATCTAAACCGGGTGCGTCAAAACGGGCCGCGGCTAGGCCGGGCGCAACCGCTCGCGGTCGTAGACACGCCCGGAACAGGCATTGACGTCGAGCAGGTAGACCCACCTGCCCTTGGTGGCCCGGGCCTGGATGTAGCGATCGTTCTGCACGTTGAGATAGACGTTGGTGTAGCCCTGCCGCTCGATGGCACGACGGATGGCGCCATTGCCGATCAGGCAGACACGGCTCGGACCGTCCAGAAACAGCGTATCGAACGGCTTAAACAGGTTGCCGGCCTGTGCGGCGGGCATGGCCGACGCCATGGCGAGAGCGACAAGACCGGCTTTGAAGATCGCGTTTTTCACTTTTGTCTCCTCTGAAAGCAAAAATCCCGGCCGCTGGGGCCGGGATCTGGTTCACGCCGGGATCGATGCGATCCTTAGAAGTTGAACTGGAACGACAGGCCGGGGCGGTAGGTGTTGCGCAGGCGCGTCACGCGATCGACTTCGCCCGAACAGCGGTCAACGCGCATCGAGTAGTAGCGGTTGCCCTTGCGAGCGACGACGCCAACCCGGTCGCGGCGCAGGTCTTCGACGATTTCCACATCGCGGTAGCCTTCGCCGCGCAGCGCCCGGACGATGTCACGGTCCGACATGCAATAGCGCTCAAAGCGATCCCGACGGTCGCGGCGGTCGTTGTCCTGGTTGACGCCGACACCGAAGCTCGGCTTGCCATCAGGGCCGACGCCGAACTGGAAGTTGAAGGACGGCTGCGACTGCGCCATGGCGGGAGCGGCCGAAAAGACCGAGGCGCCGAGCGCCAGGGCGACAATCGCGGCGCGGCCGCCGGTCTTGAGAGTGGTCATGAGATGGGTCATTGGTGTTCTCCTTGGAACGTGTTCTTTTGCCGCCGCGAGTGGAAGCGTGCAGCAACACTATTGGTTCCGGACTGAACGCGTCCCGACTGGCCCGTTCATCCCCCGTTCATGATGGCGCAAAACCGGGTCGCGTGAAATAGCGATCATGGCCAGGGCGTAGGGGCGGGATCGCAGCGGACGCGTCCGGCACTGCCTACCGGCCGGAACCTGGCGGGCCGCGATCCCGACGCCGCCTATGCGCAAGTTGCTGTGAACCGGTCGCCAACCCGGCGTTCATAGCGGGTTCATGGCGTTGACGAGGGCAGCGTGCCGCGCAATATGCACACTAACCCTGACCCCTGCCGAATCTGCTAGTGCTGGTGGACGCCCGATTCGCGTCCCTGCAAGGATACCGATGGATCTCTTCTCGCCCGACGATACAGCCAAGCCGCAAGCCGCCAAACCCGCGGTGCCGCCGAAGGACAAGGCGGCCAATGTCGCCCATGCCAATTCCTACTCGGCCGCCGACATCGAGGTTCTGGAAGGTCTGGAGCCGGTACGGCGTCGCCCGGGCATGTATATCGGCGGCACCGACACCAATGCGCTGCATCACCTGTTCGCCGAAGTCATCGACAACTCGATGGACGAGGCGATTGCCGGGCACGCCAATCGCATCGAGGTACACCTGGGTGCCGACGGCTACCTGACCGTCGTCGACAATGGCCGCGGCATCCCGGTCGAGAACCATCCGAAATTCCCGGGTCGCTCGACGCTCGAAATCATCATGACGACGCTGCATGCCGGCGGCAAGTTCGACTCCAAGGCCTACGAAACCTCCGGCGGCCTGCACGGCGTCGGCGTTTCGGTGGTCAACGCGCTGTCCGACGATCTCGTCATCGAGGTCGCCCGCGACCAGATGCTCTATCGCCAGTCGTTCTCGCGCGGCAAACCGACGAGCGCCGTCGAGCCAGTGGGCAAGGTGCAGAACCGCCGCGGCACGACGGTCCGTTTCCATCCCGATCCGCAGATCTTTGGCGACAAGGCCGAACTGGTGCCGTCGCGCCTGTTCAAGATGACGCGCGCCAAGGCCTACCTGTTCGGCGGCGTGGAACTGCGCTGGAGCTGCGACGAGAGCGTTGCCACTGCCGAGGTGCCGGCCAAGGCGACCTTCCATTTCCCCGGCGGTCTCAAGGATTTTCTCGCGGCCCGCATCGAGGGCGAACCGCGCATTGTCGACGAGATTTTCTCGGGCAATGCCGGCAAGCCGGGGACGCATGGCGCTGTCGAATGGGCGGTCAGCTGGAACCTGGGCGACGGCTTTGTCTCGTCCTACTGCAATACCGTGCCCACCGCCGATGGCGGGACGCACGAACAGGGCCTGCGAGCTGCCCTGCTCCGCGGCCTGCGCAACTATGCCGATCTGACGGCGAACAAGCGTGCGGCGCAACTGACGGCCGAAGATGTGCTGGCGCATTGCTCGGCCATGCTGTCGGTCTTTGTGCGCGAGCCGGAGTTCGTCGGCCAGACCAAGGACAAGCTGTCCTCCCCCGAGGCGACGCGCCTCGTCGATACTGCCCTGCGTGATGCCTTCGACCACTGGCTCGCCGCCTCGCCCAACCAGGCTTCCAAGCTGCTCGACTGGGCGCTGGAACGGGCCGAGGAGCGGATGCGCCGCCGCAAGGAGAAGGAAGTCGACCGGGCCAGCGCCACCCGCAAGTTGCGGCTGCCCGGCAAGCTGGCCGACTGCACCCAGTCGGCTGCCCAGGGGGCGGAAATCTTCATCGTCGAAGGCGACTCGGCCGGCGGTAGCGCCAAATCGGCGCGCGATCGCAAGAGCCAGGCCGTGCTGCCGCTGCGGGGCAAGGTGCTCAACGTGGCCGGTGCGACGCGCGAGAAGCTGGCGGCCAACCAGCAGATTGCCGACCTCATCCAGGCCCTCGGTGCCGGGACGCGCGACCGCTACCGCGAAGACGACCTGCGGTACGACAAGATCATCCTGATGACCGATGCCGACGTGGACGGCGCCCACATCGCCTCGCTGCTGATGACCTTCTTCTTCCAGGAGATGCCCAAGCTGATCGATGACGGGCATCTCTATCTGGCGCTGCCGCCGCTCTACCGCATCAGCGCCGGTGCAAAAGTGCTCTACGCCATGGACGACGCGCACAAGGATGCGCTGATCGAGACCGAGTTCAAGGGCAAGAAGACCGACATCACCCGCTTCAAGGGTCTCGGCGAGATGCCCTATGTGCATCTGCGCGAAACAACCATGGATCCGAAGACGCGCACCCTGCTGCAGATCCGGGTTCTGCAGGATCGCGACGACACCAGAACGTCGGTCGACCGCCTGATGGGCAGCAAGCCTGAGGCGCGCTTCGAGTTCATCCAGGCGAACGCTCAGTTCGTCACCGATCTGGATATTTGACCCAAACACCCCATATGGGACGGGTACGCAGCCACAATTGGCTCCGCCCGTGTTCGCGACGTTAACCCCGGCGCCGCGAAACCCGTTGACTTGCAAGGGGTTTCCTCTATGTTCCGCCCGCGTCTTTTAGTGACTGGGTGAGGCGGCACCGGAGTCGCTGCGCAGAACTTTGTTGCGTAAGCGCGCGGTTCGCCGCGCGAATGTTACCGACCACGTGTCGACCCGCACCTTCCTCAAGTAGATGCCTGTCGACCTCCTCCTGATACTTGAGTTGGACCATACGTTTTGGCAGATGACTTTTCCGGGCTCGGACTGAGCGCCAAGGTGACCGAAGCGGTCGCGGCAGCCGGTTATACCAAGCCCACCGACATTCAAGCGCAGGCGATCCCGCATGTTCTTGAAAAGAAAGATATTATCGGGATCGCACAGACGGGCACCGGCAAGACCGCGTCGTTCGTACTCCCCATGCTGACGTTGCTCGAAAGCGGCCGCGCCCGGGCTCGCATGCCCCGCACGCTCATTCTCGAACCGACGCGCGAACTCGCCGCGCAGGTGCACGAGAACTTCGAGAAATACGGCAAGAACCACAGGCTGAACGTGGCGCTGCTCATTGGTGGCGTGTCGTTCGAGGACCAGAACCGGATTCTCGATCGTGGCGCCGATGTGCTGATCGCCACGCCGGGCCGCATGCTCGACCAGTTCGAGCGCGGCCGCATCCTCCTGACCGGCGTCGACATCCTGGTGATCGACGAAGCCGACCGCATGCTCGACATGGGCTTTATTCCCGACATCGAGCGCATCTGCTCGCTGTTGCCGGCCCGCCGCCAGACCCTGTTCTTCTCGGCCACCATGCCGCCCGAGATCCAGCGCCTCACCAGCCGCTTCCTGCGCGATCCGATTAAGGTCGAGGTCGCGCGGCAGAACTCGACCGCCGAGACCATCGACCAGAAGCAGGTTCGCGTGTCGAACAAGCCCGATGAAAAGCGCGCCATCCTGCGCCAGCTCATCCGCGGCGAGGACAAGCTCAAGAACGCGATCATCTTCTGCAACCGCAAGCGCGACGTCGCGACGCTCGCTCGGTCGCTGCAGCGCCACGGCTTTTCGGCGGGTGGCCTGCATGGCGACATGGACCAGAAGAGCCGCACCGAGACACTGGACGCCTTCAAGTCGGATCGGCTGACCCTGCTGATCGCCAGCGACGTTGCCGCACGCGGTCTCGATATTCCGGCAGTGAGCCACGTGTTCAACTTCGACGTGCCCACCCATGCCGAAGACTATGTGCACCGCATCGGCCGCACCGGTCGGGCCGGTCGTTCGGGCACCGCCATCACCCTGGCGACGACCTCGGACGGCAAATATATCGACGCGATCACCAAGTTGATCCAGCGCGACATCCCCAAGATGAATGTCGATACCACCACGTCCGCTCCGTCCTTTGACCCCGCCGAAGAGCGGAGACAGAGCGATGCGCCGCGCGAGGAACGTTCACGCAGTCGCCGCACCCGCGGTCGCCGCACGGAAAAGCCGGTAGAGGCTGCGCCTGCGGCGGTCGAGGCCGACGCGCCGGCTGCTGCCAAGGCGCCGGTTGCTCCAAAGGCACCGGCCGAGCGGAACGCGCCCCGCAACGAGTCTGCACCGAAGTCCGAACGCCGGCCGCGCAAGACCGAGTCGCGTCCCGAGTCGCAGAGCGACTCGCCGTTTGGCTCGGATGGCCCGATACCGGCCTTCCTGTTGCGCCCCACGCGAGTTGTCTGACATATGATTACGTTAATACGCCTCGCGGCGTAAGAACGTGATCATAAATCGACGCCTAAAGCGCTGCCTGTACTGCGGATTTTACTGGGTGTTAATTATCCAGAGCCAAAAGTGCTCCCAATGAAAACGCGAGTGGACGCGCGGGGGAACAGTGCAGGATCAAGAATTCAAACGTGCGTTAGGTTACGCCAACTCGGCAATGGACCTGTTGAAGCGCGCCACCATTCCTCCCTACCCGCAATTCTATGAATTGCTCTACACCTATGCCACTGGCGTCAATCCGCAGCTCAACACGCGGATCAACGCCATCTTCCGCGAGGGCGACCCGACGGTCGACCTGGCGGAGCGCATCTACGACGAATTCCTGAAATCGCAGGATGTGAACGAGCGCATCTCGAGCGTGTCCGAGCGCATGTCGACACGCATCGACGCCGTGCACGAAGCCATCGACACGGCGATGACCACGGCAAACGCCTATTCCGGCGCCCTGCAGGCGGCCAGCGGCGACCTTGATACCGAGACCGATCCGCACGTGCTCAAGGTCATGGCCCGACGCCTGCTGACGGAAACGCGGCGGATGCAGGATGCCAACCACCAGCTGGAACAGAAGCTGCAGGCGTCACGGGACGACATCTCGGCGCTGCAGCGCGACCTCGACGATGTCCGGCGCGAGGCCTCGCTCGACCCGCTGACCAAGATCTGCAATCGCAAGGCCTTTGACGAGGACCTGCTACACGCCGTTGCCGACGCCCGCAGCGGCAATATCCCCACCTCGCTGATCCTGCTCGATATCGATCATTTCAAGCGTTTCAACGACACCTGGGGCCACCAGACCGGTGATCAGGTGTTGCGGCTCGTCGCCATGACGCTGAAGAGCAACATCAAGGGCAAGGACACCGCGGCCCGCTATGGCGGCGAAGAGTTCGCGGCCATTCTGCCCTCGACCGACCGTGCCGGTGCCGTCATCGTCGCCGAGAACGTGCGGAAGGCGATCCAGGCCAAGGAATTGCTGAAGCGCTCGACCAATGAAAAGCTGGGACGCATCACCGCGTCGCTGGGCGTGGCGACTTTCCGGCCCGGCGATACGCCCTCGACGCTGATCGAACGCGCCGACCGCTGCCTCTATGCCGCCAAGCATGCCGGCCGCAACCGCGTCATCGACGAGACCGAAATCAAGGACGACGAGATCGTCGCCGCCTGACCGGACCGGTCAGGCAGGTTTTCCCGAAAAGACTGAAGATATTCAGGCGCTGGCGCGCGCGTCGGCCAGGGCCTTGAGGTCGGCTGGCTTGAGCTGCACGCTTTCGCCGCAGCCACACTCGCCGGTCTGGTTGGGATTCTTGAAGGTGAAGGCGGCCTTGAGGTCGGTTTCCTCAAAATCCATCACCGTGCCGAGCAGGAAGAGCGTTGCCTTGGGCTCGACATAGACATGGACGCCGCCCTGCTCGAGGTGATCGTCACCGGCGACCGGCGCATCGATATAGGACAGCGTGTAGGCCATGCCCGCGCAGCCGGCGTTTTTGACGCCGACACGCACGCCGGTCACCGGCTTGTCGCTATCCTCGATGATCTCGTTGATGCGCGCGATGGCGGCATCGGTCAGGGTCATGATCTTGAGGGCCATCTCGTCACTCTATCGGTTCGGAGTCTTCATCGTCGAAAGGCGATATATAGGCCATCGTGGCCCGGATTACCACCAGTTCAGCGCCACCTGTGCCTCTTCCGACATGCGGCTGGCGTCCCAGGGCGGATCGTAGACCATGTTGACCGTGACATCCTGGATGCCTTCGACCGAACGGGCGGCGTTCTCGACCCAGCCCGGCATCTCGCCGGCGACCGGGCAGCCCGGCGCTGTCAGGGTCATGTCGATGACAAGGTTGCGGTCATCGTCGAGATCGACCTTGTAGATCAGCCCCAGCTCGTAGATGTCGACCGGGATTTCCGGATCATAGACGGTCTTGAGCGCCGCGATCAGGTCGGTGGTGATCCGCTCGACCTCGTTCTCCGGCAGAGCGCCGGTATGCGTGGGGGTGATACGGGACGGCTCGGGCAGTGCTGGTGCCGGGGCGATTTCTGGAACTGTGTTGTCGCTCATGAAAAGAACGTCCTTGCCTTCTCGATCCCCTCAACCAGGGCATCAATGTCATCCTTGCCGCTGTACAGGCCCAGGGAGGCGCGGCAGGTGGAGGTAACCCCGAATCGCTTGAGCAGCGGCATGGCACAATGGGTGCCGGCCCGCACGGCGATGCCATAACGATCCAGGATCGTCGACACGTCATGGGCGTGGGCGCCCGTGATCTCGAACGAGAAGATACCACCCTTGCCCGGCGCTGTGCCGATCAGTCGCAATGAATTGATGCGGCTCAGCTTTTCTATGCCATAGGCGGTCGTCTCGGCTTCGTGCGCCATCATCGCGTCGCGGCCGACGGCCTCGACATAGTCGATGGCGGCGCCCAGCCCGATGGCCTGCACGATCGGCGGCGTCCCCGCCTCGAAGCGGTGCGGCGGCTCGTTATAGGTGACGGCATCCATGCTGACGGTATCGATCATCTCGCCGCCGCCCTGATAGGGCTGCATTTCGGCCAGCAACTCGTACTTGCCGTACAGAACGCCGATACCGGTTGGGCCGTAGAGCTTGTGACCGGTGAAGATGTAGAAGTCGGCGTCGAGGTCCTGCACGTCGACCTTCTCGTGCACGGCGCCCTGGCTGCCGTCGACCAGCACCGGAATATTCCGGGCATGGGCCATCTCGATGATCTGCTTGAGCGGCGTCACCGTGCCCAGCACGTTCGACATGTGAGTGACCGCCACCATCCGCGTCTTCGGCCCCAGCGCCTTCTCGAAGGCATCGAGATCGAAGCTGCCATCGTCCCGCACATCGACCCACTTGAGCACCGCACCCTTGCGCTCGCGGTGGAAATGCCACGGCACGATGTTGGAGTGGTGCTCCATTATGGTGAGGACGATCTCGTCGCCCTCGCCGATCCGCGGACCGGCGAAACTGGAGGCCACCAGATTGATCGCCTCGGTGGCCGAGCGGGTGAAGATGATCTCCTCGGCACGCGCGGCGTTCAAGAACTGCCGCACCTTCTCGCGCCCGCCCTCATAGGCCTCGGTGGCGCGGTTGGCGAGCGTATGCAGGCCCCGGTGGACGTTGGCGTATTCGTGCCGATGGGCGTAGTCCATGCGGTCGAGAACGGCCGCCGGCTTCTGGGCCGACGCGCCGCTATCGAGATACACCAGCCGGTTCCCGTGGATCTTTTCCGCGAGGATCGGGAAGTCGGCCCGGACTTTTGCCAGATCCAGGCTCATGCACCCAGCCAGCCTTCGATGACACCGGTCAGTGCCTCGTTGAGCTCATCGTCCTCAATCGGATCGATCAGTTCGGCGAGGAATGCCCGGATCAGCATGGTCTCGGCATCGGCCTTGGGCACGCCGCGGCTCATCAGATAGAACAGCGAATCCTCGTCGAGCTGGCCGCAGGTCGAGCCATGGCCGCAGACCACGTCGTCGGCATAGATCTCGAGTTCGGGCTTGCAGAGGATTTCGGCTTCGTCCGACAGCATCAGGCCCTGTGCCATCAGCTTGGCGTCGGTCTTCTGCGCATCGCGCGCCACCACCAGACGGCCCTGTACCACGGCCTTGGAACGCCCGCGGGCGATCGACTTGAACAGCGGCTTGGAGGTCGTGTGCGGCACGGCGTGGCTGGCATCCATGGTGATGTCGGCATGCTGCCCGTCACTCACCAGGTTGAGCCCGGTAATGTCGGCATGCGCGCCACTGCCGGCATATTTCGGGAAAAGCTGCGTGCGCGACAGCCCGGCACCGGCATGGATCACCAGCGTGCGCAGTTGCGCGCCTTCGGCGATCACATATTCATTGGAGGCGAAATGGCTCGCCTTGTTCGAGCTCAGGTCGACGGTGATGTGGGTCACCACGGCATTCTTGCCGAGCGCCAGATAGGTGGCGTGGTTGGTCACGTGCGCTTCGTCGCTGCCCGAATAGGTTTCGAGGATCACCGCCGAGGCGTTGTCGCCGACATAGATCTTGGCGGCGCTGGGCGCATGCGCGGCCGGACCTTCGGTGCGCCGGTCGATCTGGATCACCGGATCGACGGAGCCGTCGAGATCGATGCGTAACGCCTTGCTGACCAGTGCCGTGTTGAGCCGCACCATGACGTCGTCGCGCTGGCTGAGCACGCCGCCGTCGGCCGTGCCGACAATGACGCCGGCCGGGGCCGTGCTGCTGGCCTGCGGCACGCCATTGGCGATCATCAGCTGGTAGGCGCCGGGGACACGCATGGCCGGTGGCGAGGTGCCCTCGGCCGGCGCGGCCAGATCGGGAATGCTGCGCAGCAGCATCTTGAGATCGGTGTAGTGATAGCTCTCGACGCGCCGTGTCGGCAGGCCGATGGCGGCCAGGCGCTCGCCCTCGCCGGTCGCCTGACGCGCGGTAAGTTGTTCGATCAGCTTGAGTTCAGCCGGTCCGAGCCGGACGGGGACATTCATACCAATAATCCTTACGCCGCCTGCTCGTCGAAACCGGCATAGCCCTTGGCTTCCAGCTCGAGCGCCAGGCTCTTGTCGCCACTTTCGACGATGCGCCCGGCCGAGAACACGTGCACCACGTCGGGAACGATGTAGTTCAGCAGCCGCTGATAGTGCGTGATGACCAGCATCGAGCGCTCGCCGTCGCGCAGCGAATTGACGCCTTCCGAGACGATCTTGAGCGCGTCGATATCGAGGCCGGAATCGGTCTCGTCGAGCACGCACATCTTCGGCTTGAGCAGCGCCATCTGCAGGATTTCGGCCCGCTTCTTCTCGCCACCCGAGAAGCCGACATTGAGCGCCCGCTTGAGCATATCGCTGTCGACATTGAGCGCCTTGCCGGCCTCCTTGACGGCGCGCATGAAGTCCGGCGTCGACAATTCGCCCTCGCCGCGCGCCTTGCGCTGCGCATTGAGTGCCGATTTGAGGAACGTCATAGTGGCGACGCCCGGGATCTCGATCGGGTACTGGAAGGCGAGGAACAGCCCGGCGCTGGCGCGCTCGCTGGGGTCCATCTCGAGGATATTGACGCCGTCGAGCAGCACTTCGCCCTCGGTGACCTCGTAGTCTTCCTTGCCGGCCAGCACATAGCTCAGCGTCGACTTGCCCGAGCCGTTGCGGCCCATGACAGCGTGAACCTCGCCACGCGGCACCACGAGGTTCACCCCCCGGAGGATTTCACGCTCCTCGATACGGGCGTGCAGGTTGCGGATTTCAAGCATCGGGGTGGTCATTCAGTCTCTCCGGTATCTTCGCCGTCCCAGTAGTCGAGCAGCGGTTTGTCGCGCCCGCGCAGGACGAATTGTGCGCCCATCATCCCGCCTCCGGCGGGTATGCCCGACGCGACCATGAACTTGCCGCTGTCGGGGTATTCAAGGATGTCCGGATCATTCCGGGTCGAAATTGCGAAATACCGCAGGTCGGTATCGCCGGTGCACGTCGCCGGCACCGACCGCAAAGGTCTGGTCGCCAAGGCGGTAGTCGGCCTGGCCTTCGAGGATGATGAACATCTCCTCGTTGTTGCGATGGGCATGAAACGGAAAGCCCGACTTGCCCGGCGGCACAACGATGAATTGCGCACCCAGGTCGCGCATGCCCACCCTGCCGCCAATGCGGCCGGCCTGGCAGGCGAACCGCGTGCCGTGGCTGGTTTCCTTCATCTCCAGATCGGCGATGTTGATGACCGGCTTGCTCATGGCTGGCGCACCCTGCCCTGCTTGTAGTCTTCGATGGTGTGGTGCTTGTCGCCACGCAGCATGACCGCCGCGACCAGCACGGCCGATCCGGAGATCGCAAAGCCGGCAAAGACGGCAGCGCCGATTCCGGGCTCGCGATAGGCAAAGGAGATCGAGAACAGGCCGACGGCGGCCGCCACGAGACAGCCGACGAACACCGTGACAATGGCCCAGCCTTCGCTGGAGACCGGCGCCATGCGGTTGTTCCGGACCTGATCGACCGGGAATATCCTGGCGAACCAGAACCTGTTCATCAGCCGACGCTCCCCTCGAGCGAGATCGAGATCAGCTTCTGCGTCTCGACCATGAACTCCATCGGCAGGTGCTGCAGCACATCACGAACGAAGCCGTTGACGATCAGCGCCACCGCTTCCTCTTCGGAGAGGCCGCGCTGCTGGCAATAGAACATCTGGTCGTCCGAAATCTTGGACGTCGTCGCCTCGTGCTCGAACACTGCCGAGGCATTGCGGCTCTCGATATAGGGCACGGTGTGCGCCCCGCACTTGTCGCCGATCAGCAGGCTGTCGCACTGGGTGAAGTTGCGGGCGCCCTTGGCCTTGGCATGGGCCGAGACCTGGCCGCGATAGGTATTGTCGGAGAACCCGGCAGCGATGCCCTTGGAGATGATCCGGCTGGTGGTATTCTTGCCCAGGTGGATCATCTTGGTGCCGCTGTCGACCTGCTGATAGCCATTGGAAATGGCGATCGAGTAGAACTCGCCCGACGAATTGTCGCCGCGCAGGATGCAGGACGGGTACTTCCAGGTGATGGCCGAGCCGGTTTCCACCTGGGTCCACGAGATCTTGGAGCGGTCGCCGCGGCAGTCGCCGCGCTTGGTGACGAAGTTGTAGACGCCGCCCTTGCCGTCCTTGTCGCCGGGGAACCAGTTCTGGACCGTGGAGTACTTGATCTCCGCATCCTTCATGGCCACCAGCTCGACCACGGCGGCGTGCAGCTGATGCTCGGCCCGTGCGGGTGCGGTGCAGCCTTCCAGATAGCTCACATAGGAGCCTTCATCGGCGATCAGCAACGTGCGCTCGAACTGGCCGGTCTTGGCCTCGTTGATGCGGAAATAGGTCGAGAGCTCCATCGGGCAGCGGACGCCCTTGGGGATGTAGCAGAACGACCCGTCGGTGAAGACGGCGGAATTGAGCGTGGCGTAGTAGTTGTCCGAGATCGGCACGACCGTGCCGATATACTGCTTGACCAGATCGGGGTACTCGCGGATCGCCTCCGAGATCGAGCAGAAGATGATGCCCATCTTGTTGAGCTCTTCGCGGAACGTCGTCGCCACCGAGACGGAGTCGATGACGGCGTCAATCGCCACCTTGGGCTGTTCGACGCCGGCCAGCAGTTCGCGCTCCTTGAGCGGCACGCCCAGCTTCTCGTACATTTCGAGCAGAGCCGGATCGACCTCGTCGAGGCTCTTGGGACGGTTCGACCCCTTGGGCGCCGAGTAGTAGTACATGTCCTGGAAGTCGATCTTAGGGTAGTGCACCTTGGCCCAGGTCGGCTCGGTCATGGTCAGCCAGCGGCGATAGGCTTCCAGCCGCCACTCCAGCATCCACTCGGGCTCTTCCTTCTTGGCCGAGATGAAGCGAACGGTATCCTCGTTCAGGCCCTTGGGAGCCTTGTCGCTCTCGAACACGGATTCGAAGCCGTACTTGTACTTGTCGACGTCGAGCGCCAGGACCTGATCGACGGTCTCTTTCTCGATCTCTTCCTTGAGAGTCGGGATATCGTAATCTGCCATGATCGTCTTCCTATGCTGCTCGGCCCTGGCGGCTCGCATGCCGGCCAAGGACCTCACCAAAACCCTTGAGATAGGCCTCGACGTCCGAAAGCGTCGAATTCCATCCAAAACTCACGCGCATCGCGCATTCACTCAGCTCGGGGGCAACATCCATGGCGGCCAGCACATGGCTTGGCCCCACCTTGCCCGAGGAACAGGCCGATCCCGATGACACCGACAGGCCGATCAGATCGAGTCCCATCATCGCCACCGAACTCTTCAGTCCCGGAACGGCAAAATTGCTCACATTGCCGATCCGGTCTGCCGCCTCGCCGAACACCACGAGGTTCGGCGCGATCAGCCGCATGCCGTCTTCCGCGACCCGCACCAGCTCGCTGACATTGGCGTCATAAAACCGGGCCGGAAACACGCTGGCCGCGGCGCCGAAGGCCGCAATCAGCGCCGCCGATTCCGTCCCGCCACGACGGCCGGTTTCCTGTCCGCCGCCGGGAATGAGCCGCACCTGGTCGGCATGGCCCTTCATCAGCAACGCGCCGATGCCGGCCGGAGCGCCGATCTTGTGCCCGCTCACGGCCATCATATCGGGTGCCCGTGACGAAAATTCGAGACCGATCTTGCCAAAGCCCTGCACGGCATCGACAAAAAGATAGTGCGGGCTGGCCCCGACCAGCGTCTCGATGCGATCGATCGGCTGGATCACGCCGGTTTCGTTGTTCACCAGGTGCACGCAGACGAGGAGCTTCATCCCCACCGAATCCGATGCCTTGATGGCCGCGGCGATCTCGTCGACCGCAATCACGCCATCGGCATCGAGCGGCACGCTCCTGAGCGGCAGGCCGGTCGCCTCGGCCGCCTTGAGCACGGCGGCATGTTCTCCCGCCGACACGAGGATGGCGTCGATGCCAAAGGCCTTGGTGCCACCGACAATGGCCTGGGTAATCGCTTCGGTCGCCGAGCCGGTGAACACCACCTGGCTCCGCTCGGCGCCCGCGACCTTGGCAACCTGCCCGCGCGCCGTCTCCACCAGATTGCGGAGAGCCCGGCCATGGCCATGCACGGAGGACGGATTGCCCGTCAGTTCGAGGGCCGACAGCAGTGCCGTCCGCGCCTCCGGCAACAGCGGCGCGGAGGCATTATGGTCGAGATAGATCGCCGGTTGCGTCATCGAACCTGTTGCCTTCGCCAGTACCAAATGCGGGACGCGACGCGGGTGGCGGTCGCAACGGCCCGAAACACTTCTTGAAATCGGGCGCTCACTTTCTCTAAAAGGAGCGCTCACCATAGCCGCCGTGCGGCCGGAAACTCCGGCAGTGCGTGGCGGAAACCCAGTTTCGAATTATTCTAAACTGGTATTTCGACCTCTGTTTTAGGTAGCAGCGGACCATTCGTCAAGCCGGGAGACCGGCCATCCGCGCGGGGCTGACCTGCGCGAATGGGCAAGGAAACAGTTATGCCAGAAGTGATCTTCAACGGCCCCGAGGGCCGCCTAGAGGGCCGTTACCAGCAGGGCAAGGACCCCAACGCACCGATCGCCATCGTCCTGCATCCGCACCCCGAATTCGGGGGCACGATGAACAATCAGATCGTCTATCACCTGTTCTACATGTTCGCGCAGCGCGGTTTTTCGGTGCTGCGGTTCAACTCTCGCGGCGTCGGTCGCAGCCAGGGCATGTTCGATCACGGTATTGGCGAACTGTCCGACGCGGCCGCCGCGCTCGACTGGCTGCAGACCCTCAACCGCGAATCGCGCGGCTGCTGGATCGCCGGTTTCTCGTTCGGCGCCTGGATCGGCATGCAGCTGCTGATGCGCCGCCCGGAAGTCGAAGGCTTCATCTCGGTATCGCCGCCCGAGAACCTCTACGATTTCTCGTTCCTTGCCCCCTGCCCCTCCTCGGGCCTGATCATTCATGGCGACAAGGACCGCGTGGCGCCGCCGCAGTCGGTGCAGAAGCTGGTGGACAAGCTCAAGACCCAGAAGGGCATCACCATCGAGCAGCAGATCGTGGAAGGCGCCAACCACTTCTATGAAAACAAGACCGAGGAGCTGATCGCGGCCTGTTCGGAATATCTCGATCGCCGTCGTGCCGAGATTGCCGCCGGCAAGGGCCGGTAACCTGTTCAGAATGCGTTCATAGACATGGCCAAATTCAGATCCGACTTCCTCAATGTCCTCGATCAGCGGGGCTTCATTCATCAGGTATCCGACCCTGAGGGGCTCGATGCACTGGCAGTGAAGGGCCCGATTTCGGGCTATGTCGGCTACGACGCGACGGCGACGAGCATCCATATCGGCAATCTCATCTCCGTTACGATGTTGTATTGGCTGCAGGAAACCGGTCACCAGGCGATCAGCCTGATGGGCGGCGGCACCTCGATGGTTGGCGATCCGTCCTTCCGCGACGACCAGCGCCAATTGCTCACCGTTGAGAAAATCGCTGCCAATATCGAGGGCATCAAGAGGGTCTACGGCAACATCCTGAACTATGGCGGCAGCAATCCTGCCATAATGGTCAATAATGCCGACTGGTTGCTGAAGCTCAACTACATCGAATTCCTGCGCGATGTCGGCCGTCACTTCTCGGTCAACCGCATGCTGTCGTTCGAGTCGGTGAAAAGCCGGCTGGATCGTGAGCAGTCGCTGAGTTTCCTTGAGTTCAACTACATGATCATGCAGGGCTACGACTTCGTCGAGCTCAACCGGCGCTACGGCACGGTGCTGCAGATGGGCGGCTCCGACCAGTGGGGCAACATCATCAGCGGCGTCGACCTCAGCCACCGCATGGGCGGCCCGCAGCTCTATGCCCTGACCACCCCGCTGCTGACCAAGGCATCCGGCGAAAAGATGGGCAAGTCGGCCTCAGGCGCTGTCTGGCTCAACGGCGACCTCTTCTCGCCCTATGAGTTCTGGCAGTATTTCCGCAACACCGAAGACGCTGACGTCGAGAAATGGCTCAAGATCTTCACCCGCCTGCCCCTCGACGAAGTCGCGCGGCTGGGGGCTTTGGGCGGCGTTGAACTCAACGAAGCCAAGAAGATCCTCGCCACCGAGGTCACCGCGATCGTGCATGGCCGCGACGCCGCCGAACAGGCCGCAGCCACCGCCGCAGCGACCTTCGAATCGGGATCACTGGATCTGTCGCTGCCAACAGCCGACATTGCCAAGGCCGAGCTTGATGCCGGCATCGGACTGCAGGCAGCTCTGGTGGCCGCCGGCCTCGCCACGTCGAACGGCGAGGCCCGCCGGCACATTCAGTCCGGCGCCGTGCGGCTCAATGACGAGCCGGTCAGCGACGAGCGCGCCACCATCGGCGCCGCGCAGCTGCAGCCCGAAGGCGTGGTGAAGCTCTCGGTCGGCAAGAAGAAGCACGCGCTGTTGAAGCCGGTCTGAGACCGGCTTCCCGATCAGCGGGTCACGAGTACCGGGATCTTGCTGTTGGCCAGCACGTTGCTGGTCTGGCTGCCGAGCAGCAGCCGGCCCAGGCCCCTGCGGCCGTGCGATCCCATGACGATGAGTTCGGCATTGACCTTGTCGGCGGTGGCGATGATGCCTTCGGCCGGGAAGCTGTTTTCGACCACCATGGTCTTGGCCTCGATCCCCTGCGCCTTGGCCGCTGCGACACCCTTTTCGAGCACGGATTCGGCGAGCTTTTTCTGGGCATCGATGAGTTCGGGGATCGGATCAAAGCCGGTGCCGCCAAACGCACCATAGGTGCCACCGATCATCGCCGCCGGTTCGCTGACGGTGACCACCGTCACCTGGCTGCCAAGCGCCTTGGCCAGCTTCAGGCCCTGATCGAGGGCACGATCGGCCAGCTCGGACCCGTCAATCGCAATAACTATCTGAGCATACATGTGTCACCTCCAGAGCCTTATGTGGGTGCAGCTAACACCGGCGACAACCGCTCGGCCTTGACCTTGGTCAAGCCGGCTACTCGACACGCGGAATTTCCTTGGCGCGGTATTCGAACATGCGTCGGAAGGCGCCGGGCACCAGCGCGGACACTGGATTGACCTTGAAGTCGGGTTTGTCGAGCGGCCCGCGGATGGCAAAGGTAATGCCGAACAGTCCCTCGCCGTCCCGGCCGCCCAGCAAGGGCCCGAAGATCGGCAGCTTCTGGAACACGCTGTTGAGCCCGAACAGCGGCACATAGGTGCCGGTGATGTCGTACTGGCGGCTGTCGGTATAGATGAAGCCGCGCGCCGTGCCGCCAACACTGTCGCCGGCCAGCACCGCGTCCTTGATCTCGACCCGGTCCTTGCGGCGGACGAACTCCACCTCGCCGCTGCCGAACGAGAGCTTGTTCTGCCGCGAGATCAGGGCGCGGGACTGCTGATCATTGTTGAGGATCTGCGCGATATTGGCTTCGTCGACGATGGCAAAGCGTTTGAGCGTGAACGTGCCGAAATCGGCCTTCTGGTCATCCACGGTCTGCAGTACCAGCGTGCCTTCGCCGCCCTCGACATTGGGGTAGATGTTCATCATGCGCAGCACGGTACCCATGTCGTTGAAGGCCACCGACATGGTCTTGCCTTCGGGCGTCTGGTTGGTCGTCACCGAGATGCTGGAGCCATTGTTGAACTGCGTCGCCAGCGACACGTTGCGCAGGTCGCTGCCCTTGAGCGACAGCCCCAGATCGACATTGAACGCCGTGGTCTTGTAGAAGCCGAGTGCCCGGTCGAGCTTGGCATCGACGATGATGGTCTGGTTGAAGGAGGTCGCCTGCGGGCCGCCCGTCGAGCCTTCGCCCAGGCTGAAGAAGCGCTGCAGCATCGGCTTGAGGTCGAGTTGCTCGCCGCGCAGCGTCACCGCGAAGCCGTCATTGACCGGCTTCAGGCTCAGTTGTGCCTGATCCCCCTTGGACAGCGCAAAACGGCTGAACTCTGCCGATTCCAGGCCCTTCTTGGTATCGAAAGCGATGCTGCCGAGCAGCTTGACGTCACCGAACGCGACGTCGACCTGCGTGAGTTCGGTGAGCGTACCGGTCTGCTTGACGGAGGCGCGCAGCACGCCGGGGACGCCCTTGGCCTTGGTCAGCGCCAGGTCCTTGATGGTGACCGCGGCTTCCTTGAGGTCGACGTCCATCTGGATCGACCCGTCGGCCATCGGGCGCGCCGCAAAGGTGACCTGCCCGTCGATGAACTCGGAAACGTCAAAGCCCATCTTCTTGAAGTCGGCTGCGGCCAGGGTCGAGCCGAGCGTCATGGTGGGAGGCGGCGCACTCTCGCCGATCTCGCCCTCGATCACCACATTGGCCGGCAGGCCATCGACCTCGGCCTGCCCCTGCACCTTGAATCCCGCCTGCGACGCCACGAATGACAATTGACCATTGGCGATGGTGTGGTTGTCGAGCGGCGCGGTCGAGCCGAAGTCCTGCACCACGCCATTGATGGCGTAGTCCATCTGCTTGGTCTTGCCCGCCTTGTCGAGCACGATGGTCGAGACCAGCGACAGCGTCAGATCGCCCCCCAGTGCCTCGATATCGATGGGCAGCTTGCTGTCCGCGAGGGCCTCGGGCTGCTGATCCTTGGCGAGGGCAATCAGGGCGGGAATGGCACCGGACACATCGCCCGAAATCTCGATCAGCCGCTCGGTGTTCTCGCTGCTCATCACCATGGCCGCGTTGGCCACGGCAATGGGACCGCCCGAGGTCATCACCGTGCCCCCGTCCCCCGAAATCGTGACATTGTTATCGCGGACAATCAGCTTGGTCTCACCATCGATGGTGATCGGCGCCATGGTGTCGGTCGGCCTCACCTTGACGCCGACGCCGGTGATGTCGATCGACATGCCGTTCTTGGGGATCGGCTTGTCCTCGCCCTTGGTGGAGAGGGTCCCGACCGGGAAATCATAGTGCATCGACGACTTGGTGATGCGGCCGTCGAGCACGTTCTTGACGAACCAGTCGCGGGTGTCGGCCGCGATAAAATAGGGCCACAGCCGCTTCAGGTCATCGGCCGAGACGCCGTCGCCGGCGACCGTCAGGTCAAAGCCCATGCCGCGACGCAGCATGTCGATGCGGCCCTTGGAGGCCAGTTCGGACCCGTCCGTCTTCTTGGCGACGAATTGGTCGATGCCGGTAGCGCCATAGAGCGGCGCGGACCAGCCGTGGAAGGAAATGTCGCTGAACGGCTCGGCGGGCAGGCCGTTCTCGGCCGCAATATAGACATCGCGCCCTGACATCGACATGGCGACGGTCGGACCATAGGCCGGGTCCATGCCGAGGAGAAACACACCCTTGATCCAGCCGGTGCTGTTGCCCACGGTGATCTGGGAATCATCCATGGTGAACTGACCCTTGTAGGGGTCCCAGTGGATGTTCATGATGCTGGTGGCGAGCGGAAAATAGTCGTTCTCGATCCGCAGGTCGGTGCCGGTCATGTCGATCTGGAACAGTCCGTCCCGGATCTTGCCGGTCTGGGCATCGAAGGCGACATCGATCGACAGTGCGCTGGCGCCGACGATCCCCCCCATGCCTTCGGCATCATTGATGAACGGCATGAAGGAGGCGAGGTCGAGGTTGGTCACCGAGGCCTTGAGCCGCGCGGTACCGGTATCGTCTTCGACCCGCTCGAGAATGCCGTTCATCACCGTGCCGCCGAAGTCGGCACTGAACAGTCCCGATGCCACCTTGCCGTCCGGGCTTGGCGTCACGTCGAAGGTAATGTCGTTGAACGTCCTGAACAGCCCATAGAGGGCGTCGTTCATGTCCAGCGTGCCCTTGCGGATGATCAGCCGCGAGAAGCGCCCGAGCTTGGCCTGCTCGACAATGCTGGCAAGGCCGTTGCCGGCGCCTTCGAGATTATAGATCAGCCAGTCGTTGTCCGACCGGATCCGCATGGCCGAGTCCGGAATGTCGCCCTTGAGCTCGACGCCGTCGGACTGGAACGACACCTGCGGAAAGGCGTCCTCGCCTTCCAGGATGCGGACCGTCGGGCGGCCGCCATTGGGATCGGGGACGACATCGAAACTGGCGAGGCGCGGGCCAAAGATATCCTGGTTCACCTGGATGTGCGGCCCGACGATGGTGATGGTCGCGCCCGGCTGGCCGATGAAGGCCCGTACCGGCGAGAAGCCGACTTCGAGCGCCTCCATGCGGACCTTGGCGCCTGACTTGGCGTCGGTATAGGTCACCGGTGTGAACTGGATGACCGGAAAGGCGTAGCCTTCGAGCGCCAGCGCCATGTCGCCCAGTTCGATGTCGGCACCGGCAGGCAACGAGCCGGAGATGAAATTTCGGATCTGCTGGCCGACAAAGGGCAATGGAATGGGCGTGACCAGCAGCACCAGATAGGTCACCACCAACAGCACTAGCGGCACGCCAAAAAGCCATGCGGACACGCGCGTGGCGATACGCAGGGGGGATCGTGGGCGAACTGCTCCTGGAAGGGGTGTTGGTTTCACTGCTTTCCGACTTGAGGCAATCCGGTTGCGCGCCCTACTTTAGAATCAAACCGGTGCATGGGCTTGTTCACCCACGATACCGGCTGGAATATGGCACAGACAGCCCCCCGCGCTAGGGGTTTATGACAGTGCTCAACCGCTCAGGGAACGCGACATGACGAAATTGACCTCAGGACAGCCCGCCCCGGACTTTTCGTTGCAGGCCGATGACGGCACGATCTTCAGCCTCTCGGCGCAGCGCGGCAGGCCGGTTGTCCTCTACTTCTATCCACAGGACGACACCGAGGGGTGCACGCTCGAAAGCCAGGAATTCAGCGCCCTGCTTCCCGATTTCCAGGCGCTTGGAGCCGTCGTGGTCGGCATCTCGCCTGACAGCTTCGAGAGCCACTGCAAGTTCCGCGACAAGTTCAAGCTGGCCGCCCCGCTGCTCGCCGATCCCGCCCACGAGGCGGTCGAGGCCTACGGACTGTGGCAACTCAAGAAGCTCTGGGGCGTCGAATATATGGGGCTGGTACGGACCACCTTCCTGATCGGCCCGGATGGCCGGATCGCGGGCGTCTTCAAGGCCACCCGCATCCGCGGACACGCAGCAAAAGTGCTTGAAGCACTCCGCGACCTCGTCAGTTAAGCCCCTGTAAACGCTTCTTTTCGCGTTTATTAACCTTAACTGACCATGATCATTCCCAGTACCAAGTTGCGTTCCGGGAGTATCGGTCGTGCGTCACAAATCCGAGTCTGCAGCGACACCAGCCACCGTCTTCGGCCGACCGCCGCGCAAGCCCAGCCCCCGTACCGGCGGGATATCGCACGGACTGTTCTACAGCATCTTCACTGCGCTGTTCGCCACCAACGCCCTGACCCTTGTGGGATTCCTGATGGCACCCGACATCGCGCGGTTGCTCAACGGCCAGAACGAAATCGTCTACAGCGCGTATGAAGACCGCATCTCGCAGCTGCGCGTCGAGGTCGACAGGCTGCAGTCGCGACAGTATGCGCAGGCCGGCGACATCAATCTGCAGCTGCAGGAACTGACGCAGCAGCAGGAAGTGCTGCTTGAACAGCATCAGTATGTAAAGCAGCTGGCCGAAAAGGCCGCTGCCCTCGGCATCCAGACCGCTGACCTGGCGCCCGCCGGTGTTGACGATGACGCGCCGTTGCAGACCAGCATGGCCGGCATCGGCAAGGCTGACGGCATTGCGGCAGTCGCAAGTTCGGTCAGGTCGATGATGGACGAGAGCCGGCTGGCGCTGGCCGCCATTTCGCAGGAAGCCTCAACCTCGACCGAGGAAATCGTTACCGAGCTGCAGGGCATCGGCATCCGGCCGAAAATGCCCGAGGGCACCGCAGACGGCGTCGGCGGTCCCTACATTCCGGAAGCAGATGCGCCGGCGACCGAGAGCTTGGTCGATGATGCCAATGCGGTCTACGAAGCGCTGGCCCGGTTCAAGGCGGCGCGAGGCGCCATCGACCTGGCGCCGATCCACAAGCCACTGGGCTCCATCTTGCGGGTCAGTTCCCGCTTTGGCAGCCGCTCCGACCCCTTCACACGCGGCAAGGCATTCCACGCCGGGATGGACTTCCCCGCCCCCACCGGCACGACGGTGCTGAGTGCCGGCTTCGGCAAGGTCACCTTCGTCGGCCAGAAATCGGGCTACGGCAACCTTGTCGAGGTGACCCACAGCGCGGGTCTGGTCACCCGCTATGGCCATCTGTCGGCGTTCCTCGTCAAGGAGGGGCAGACGGTCAACACCGGGTCGCCCATCGCCAAGGTCGGCTCCACCGGGCGCTCGACTGGCCCGCACCTGCATTTTGAAGTGCGGCGCAAGGACTCGCCCGTCGATCCGGCAAAATATCTGGCCGCCGGCAAGCGTTTGCAGCGCTTTCTCGGGGTCGGTCCTGCCTGAGGGCGGGCGCACGTCAACAGGCCGGCTGGCAACCGTGCAACGATTTCTGCAAATCAGCCATGCGCATTAATAAAACCTTACGCCTATTCTAGCCTTTCGGAATTGCCGGGTTTAGGGTTTCAGCACGATGCTGATGACCTCCGATATTCCCACGATGTTGCGTCTCCACCGGGCCATGTTCCTGGCGCGCGAGGTTGACCGTGTCGAACAGGCGCTCATCAAGCAGGGTCTGGCGCATTTTCACGTCTCGGGAGCCGGTCACGAGTTGACCGCGCTGATCGCCGACTATCTGGGCGAGCGCGACTGGCTGCACCTGCATTATCGCGACAAGGCGCTGATGCTGGCGCGCGGCCTGCCACTCGTCGAATTCTTCCGTGGCCTCTTGGCGACCGGTCCGTCGCACTCGGCCGGCCGGCAGATGAGTGCACATTTCTCGGCCAGCGACCTCAACATCACCTCGATGGTCGGGCCGGTTGGCAACAATGCCCTGCACGCCGTCGGCAATGCGCTGGCGGTCAGGGACCTTCCCGGAGCGCCTGTCGTGCTCTGCTGCGTCGGCGACGGCACCACCCAGCAGGGCGAATATCTCGAGGCGGTCGCCGAGGCCGTGCGGACGCAGGCACCGGTCGTTTTCGTCGTACAGAACAATCGCTGGTCGATCTCGGTGCGGACGCCGGGGCAGACATTCTTCGATCTGCCGGGCGGTCCGGCGCGTGAGTTCATGGGCCTCGACATCGTACGGGTGGACGGGGTCGATCTCGCCGCCACACGCACCGCCTTCGAAACCGTCGTCGGCCAGACCCGCAAGAGCCGCGGGCCAACCCTGCTGGTGCTCGACGTCGAGCGCCTCTCCAATCACACCAATGCCGACGATCAGGACATCTACCGGACGCCCGAGGACGTCGCCGCCAGCGCCGGACGCGACCCGCTGGAAGCCATCCGCCAGTCGCTGCGCGAGTCGCAGATGGGCGAAGAAGCGCTGACCCAGCTCGAGACGACGCTGATTGCCGAGGTCGCCGGGGCTGCCAAGGCGGCGCGCGCCGAGCCCGGTCCGACTAGCGCCGGCGCCGCCAAGGCGCCCTACCCCGCCGAATTTGCGGCGCGTCGCGACTATCGCGGCGATCCCAAGTCCGCGACGCTGACCATGCGCGAGGCGCTCAATGCGGTGCTCAGGGAGCACCTCAGCAAGAATGCGGGCATCACGCTGCTCGGTCAGGACATCGAGGATCCCAAGGGCGACGTCTTCGGCGTCACGCGTGGTCTCTCCACCGCCTTCCCCGGCCGCGTGCGCAATGCGCCGCTGTCGGAATCAACGATCGTTGGCACGTCGATCGGCCGGGCGCTGGCGGGCGAACAGCCCATCGCTTTCCTGCAGTTTGCCGATTTCCTGCCGCTCGCCTTCAACCAGATCATTTCCGAGCTCGGCTCGATGTACTGGCGTACCAAGGGCGCCTATCAGCTCCCGGTGGTGCTGATGGTCAGTTGCGGCGGCTACAAGGCCGGGCTGGGGCCGTTCCACGCCCAGACGCTCGAATCCGTCATGGCGCACACGCCGGGCATCGACGTTGTCATGCCCTCGAGCGCCGGCGACGCTGCCGGCCTGCTCAATGCTGCGCTGGCCTCCGGTCGTCCGACAGTGTTCCTCTATCCCAAGAGCGCGCTCAACCTGTCCGACCGCAAGACCTCGGACGACACGTCTGCCCAGTTCGTCCATCCCGGCCGGGCGCGGACCCTGGTCGAGGGGAATGATCTGACGCTGGTCACGTGGGGCAACCCGGTGTCGCAATGCCTGATGACCGCCGAAACGCTCGCTGCTGCGGGTGCCTCGGTGGACCTCATCGACCTGCGCTCGATCTCGCCCTGGGACGAGGACATGGTGCTGCGCAGCGTGCGCCGCACCGGCCGGCTGGTCGTCGTCCACGAGGACAATCACACCGCCGGTTTCGGCGCCGAGGTGCTGGCGACCGTCATGGAGCGCGCCGGCCAGCCGGTCGCGGCGCGCCGCGTCACGCGTGATGACAGCTACGTGCCCTTCCATTTCGAGACGCAGATTGCCGCCCTGCCGAGCTACCGGCGGATCATGGAAACCTGCGCCGATCTGCTCGACTTCGACCTGACTTGGGAAGCGCCGAAGGTGGAAACCGGCCCGGTCCCGATTGCCGCCATCGGCTCGGGTCCGGCCGATGACGAAGTCGAAATCGTCGACCTGATGGTCAAAGTCGGCGACCGCATCAAGGATGGCGACCTGATCGCCGTGGTCGAGGCCACCAAGGCTGCCGTCGACGTACAATCGACAGTGTCGGGCACCGTGACCTCCATTGCCGTTGCGCTCAAGGACAAGATCGCCGTCGGGGCGCCGCTGATTTTCGTGGAAGCCGATGCCGGCTCCGGTGTCGAGGCCCGCGCCGTCACGGCCGAGCGCATCGACAACGCCGTGCTCAAGCGGCGCAAGACCGTTGCGGCACCGGCCGTTCATACTCAACCCGCTGTGGTCGTTGGTGTTTCGGGCATTGCCGCGACAACCGGTAGCCGCAAGATTACCAATTCGGACCTCAAGGGCAACTGGCAGACCCGCGACGCCGGCGACATAGTGAAGCTGACCGGCATCGAAAGCCGTCGCTGGGTGGCGCCGGGTGAAACCGTGCTGTCGCTGGCCATTTCGGCCGCCGGCAAGCTGCTGACGCAGCACAAGCTGGCCATTGACGACATCGACCTGGTGATCGCCACCACCGGCACGCCCGATGTCATCACGCCCTCGCTGGCCTGCCGGGTCGCCGATGCCCTCTCGACGTCGGGCAAGGCCCGCCTGCCCGCCTACGATATCAACGCCGCCTGCTCCGGCTATCTCTATGCGCTGGCACAGGCCCGGGATTTCGTCGTCAACAACCCGCGCGCCCGGGTGATGGTGGTGACCTCCGAGGTGCTGTCGCCGCTGCTCGACCAGGACGACTTCAACACGGCCGTGCTGTTCGCCGATGCGGCCAGTGCCTCGCTCATCAGCAGCGCCGAGGTGGATGCGGCGCCGATGTTCACCTATGCCCGCCCGACCATCGCTGGCGCGCCGGAATCGGGTGCGCTGCTCTCGGTGCCGCGCACCGGCGAAGGCTACATCACCATGAACGGCCGCGAGGTCTTTGCCGACGCCGTGCGCGCCATGACGCAGACGCTGGTCTCGGCCTGCGGTGCGGAAGGCATCACCATGGAAGACATCGATCTGATGGTGCCGCACCAGGCCAATCAGCGGATCATCGATGCCATTGCCCGCCGTTCGGGCCGGCCGGCGCATTCGATCATCCGGACCATGGGCAACACGTCGTCCTCGACCATTCCGCTGGCGCTGATCGACGCCCTGCCGACCCGAAAGTCCGGTGAGCGCCTCGGCCTCGTCGCCTTTGGCGGCGGCATCACCTATGCGGCGGCCGTCGCCACGGTTGCCTGACTGCCTTCACAGCTGTTTCCCGTTCGCCTGACGCCGCCCGCGTAAGCGTGATTTTGGCTATCAGCGTGTGATGAGGTACGCTCATCACGCGGCGTGGACGAAAGGGATCGCCACATGCGTTTGGGGGAACGGCATCGCCTCGGTCGAAATCCGCTGGCATTCTGGCGCACGGACCGGCAGTTGCGCCGGGCGTTGTGGCGCTACAGGCGTCGGCTGCGGATCGAGCCCAGGGTCAGCACCAAGGGCCCGATACCGTTAGGCTCGCGCTGGCTCTAGGCGTCAGCGGCCTTGTCGGCGTGGCCGCCGATGCGGCTCGCCAGCGATGCTTCCATGAACATGTCGAGGTCGCCGTCGAGCACCGCAGCGGTGTTGGACGTTTCGGCGTTGGTGCGCAGATCCTTGACCATCTGGTAGGGCTGCAGCACGTAACTGCGGATCTGGTGGCCCCAGCCGACATCGGTCTTGGCTTCGGCAACGGCATTGGCCGCCTCCTCGCGCTTCTGCAACTCGGCCTCATAGAGCCGCGCCTTCAGCATCGCCATGGCCGTGGCCCGGTTCTTGTGCTGGCTGCGTTCCTGCTGGCACGCCACCACGATACCCGAGGGCACGTGAGTGATGCGGATGGCCGAGTCCGTAGTGTTGACGTGCTGGCCGCCGGCACCGGACGACCGGTAGGTGTCGACCTTGAGGTCGGATTCGTTGATCTCGATCTCGATGGTGTCGTCCACCACCGGATAGACCCAGGCGCTGGAAAAGCTGGTATGGCGCCGCGCGGCGCTGTCATAGGGCGAAATCCGCACCAGGCGATGCACGCCGCTCTCGGTCTTCAGCCAGCCATAGGCATTGTGGCCCGACACCTTGATGGTGGCAGACTTGATGCCGGCTTCCTCGCCGTCATGGAATTCCATGACCTCAACCTTGAACTTCCGCCGCTCGGCCCAGCGCGTGTACATGCGCAGCAGCATGCTGGCCCAGTCCTGGCTCTCGGTGCCGCCGGCACCGGAGTGGATTTCGACATAGCAGTCATTGGCGTCGGCCTCGCCCGAGAGCAGCGTCTCGATCTGCGCCTTGCGGGCATCCTGCAGCGTCTCGTTGAGCGACGCTTCGGCATCCTTGACGATCTCGGCGTCGCCTTCGGCCTCGCCCAGTTCGATCAGTTCGACATTGTCGCGGATGGCGGCCTCGAACTGATGCACATATTTGACTTGCACATCGAGTTCGTCGCGCTGCCGCATGATGGCGCGCGCCTTCTCCGGATCAGACCAGAAGTCCGGGTGCTCGGTCCGGGCCGTGAGGTCGTCTAGGCGTGCCTGGGCTGTATCCCAGTCAAAGATGCCTCCTCAGCAGGGTCAGCACCTGCTCGATTTCGGTCACGATCTTTTCGATTTCAGCGCGCATGATTCATTCCGCTTGGATCTGTCGAGGTTGATGTAGAGGACCCGGTCGCCCGGATCAACCCGCGTGCTTCTTCCATTTCCTGAGCACCATGTCGCGTTTGAGCCGCGACAGGCGCGACAGGAAGAAGACGCCGGTCATCTGATCGATCTCATGCAGCGCGATCCGTGCCGGCAGCCCCTCCAGCCGGCGAGTCTGTCGCTGCCCCGACTCGTCGTCATAGGCGATCTCCGCCCAGACCGGCCGGTCGATCTCCACCTGCACCCCGGGCAGCGATACCGACCCCTCCGGTCCCGCCGCCGTTTCGACGGCAGTCGCCACCACTTCAGGGTTGTAGAGCAGCAGATGCTCGGGCGGGTCGCCCGCCATTGCCGTGCTGATGACGACCACCGGGGCGACGGTGCCGATATGGACCGCTGCCAGACCATAGGCCGGCGCCGCTGCGGCCGCATCCAGTAGGTCGGCGCCGACGGCCCGCAGTTCATCGTCCACCGGCCGCGGCACGGCCTTCCGGCTCAGGCGGTCATCGGGATAGAGCACGACCGGCATGGCGGCTAGAACAGCCCGCCGCGGCCCATGGTGATGTCGGTGGCCGGGTCGCCGCCCTGCTGGATGGTGTCAAAGGCGTTGGAGTCGACGCCGATCACCGAGGTGATCAGGTTGGGGCCGGTGCCTGGCTTGAAGGCCTCGTAGATCGCCGCCTCGCCGCCATTCGCCTTCACGCCCGACGCAGGGTCGATCCAGACCTGGCTCATGCCGGGCGGCATGTTGAAGGGTGTCGGCGGCGCGCCCTTGAGGGCCTTTTCGACGAACTCGGTGAAGATCGGCACGGCCATGCCGCCGCCCGTCGCCTGCCGGCCCATGTTGCGCGGCCGATCAAAGCCGACATAGACGCCGACCGCCAGTTCCGGGGTAAAGCCAATGAACCAGGCGTCCTTGTAGTCGTTCGAGGTACCGGTCTTGCCGGCGACCGGGCGTCCCAGGCTCTTGGCGCCGGTACCGGTGCCACGCTGCACCACGCCCTCCATCATCGAGGTGATCTGGTAGGCGGTCATCGGGTCGAGCACCTGATCGCGATTGTCGATGATCAGCGGCTCGGCCTGTTGCGTCCATTCGGTCGCCTGGCAGCCATCGCAGACGCGCTCGTCGTGGCGGTAGACGGTCTTGCCATAGCGATCCTGGATCCGGTCAATCAGCGTCGGGGTGATCCGGCGGCCGCCATTGGCGATGGTGGCATAGGCCGCCGTCATCCGCATGTCGGTGGTTTCACCGGCGCCCAGCGACATGGCCAGCAGCGGTTGCAGGTTGTCGTAGATGCCGAAGGTCTTGGCGTAATCGGCCACCAGCGGCATGCCGATATCCTTGGCGAGGCGCACGGTCATGACGTTCCGGCTGCGTTCGATGCCGCGCCGCAGCGTCTGCGGGCCGTAGAACTGCTGCGCGTAGTTCTCCGGACGCCAGACCGAGCCATCGGAGTTGACGATCTCGAGCGGCGCATCGAGCACCACGGAAGCCGGCGTGTAGCCATTGTCGAGGGCCGCCGAGTAGACGATGGGCTTGAACGACGAGCCGGGCTGGCGCAGCGCCTGGGTGGCGCGATTGAATTCGGATTCGGCAAACGAGAAGCCGCCGACCATGGCCAGAACGCGACCGGTACGCGGATCCATGGCGACCAGCGCCCCTTCGAGTTCGGGGACCTGCTCGAGCGTGTAATTGCCCGGCTTGTCGGCAACCGGCGACACATAGACCACGTCGCCGGGCTTGAGGATGTCGTGCAGCTTCTTGCTGACCCACTTGATGTCGGGGCCGGCCAGTGTGCCGACCGTGCGGTCGGCCGACACCTTGCCGTCGACGTCATTGCCGGGCCGCAGGCCGATCCTCGCCTCGTTGTTGCCCATCTCGAGCACCACGGCGAGGCTCCATTCCGGCACGTCGCTCAACGGCTTGATGTCGTTCACCGCCGTGCCCCAGTCGCCGGCGATGTCGACGGTGGCCACCGGCTCGCGGAAGCCTTCGCCCCGGTCATAGGCGATCAACCCGTCCATCAGGGCCTGGCGGGCATATTCCTGCATTTTGGGGACCAGCGTGGTCCGCACGCTCAGGCCGCCGCCGTAGAGTTCCTCCTCGCCGTACAGCCCTTTGAGCTGGCGCCGCACCTCTTCGGTGAAATACTCGGCGGAATAGAGCTGGCTGCCCGAGGAGCGCGGCACGACATTGAGCGGCTCCTGCTTGGCTTCATCGGCCTCGGCCGTGGTGATGTAGCCGTTCTCGACCATGCGATCGAGCACCCAGTTGCGGCGCTCGATGGCCTGCTTGGGCCGGCGGAACGGATGGTAGTTGTTGGGCCCCTTGGGCAAGGCGGCGATATAGGCGCTCTCGCTGAGCGTCAGCTGATAGAGCGCCTTGTCGAAATAGTTCAGCGCCGCGGCGGCCACTCCATAGGAGTTCAGGCCGAGGAAGATCTCGTTGACATAGAGTTCGAGGATCTTGTCCTTGGAGAACGTGCTGTCGATGCGCAGCGCCAGAATGGCTTCCTGGATCTTGCGGTCCCAGGTCTGCTCGGAACTGAGCAGGAAGTTCTTGGCGACCTGCTGGGTGATGGTCGAACCGCCGCCCTGGATGGCGTCGTTGCCATCGATCTTGGCCATCAGGTTGTCACGCAGGGCGCGGATGACGCCGTCGAAGGCAATGCCGCCGTGGGTGTAGAAATCCTTGTCCTCGGCCGAGATGAAGGCATTGAGCAGCAGGGGCGGAATGGTCTCGATGGGCTGGAACAGCCGGCGCTCGCGGGCATATTCGGCCAGCAACGTGCCGTCGGCGGCATGCACGCGCGTGGTCACCGGCGGCTGGTAGTCCTTGAGCACGGTGTAGTCGGGAAGCTTGCCGCTGAGGTCGGCCAGATAGACCGCACCGACGGCAACCGCGCCAAGCGCACAGAAGATGCCGAAACCAAACAGCCAGCCCAGAAGTCGCAGCATTAAGTCCGATACCCTACCTGGCGCCGCAAATCAGCGGCGCGAAAATCAACGGAATCATAGCAGACGGCGGCAGAAATGTGGACGGCCGCGCCCGATTGCCACATCGCGGGCCGTCCGACGGCCGCTGTGACAGATCGGCCACACTACTGCGCGTCCGTCTCCTGCACATTGTCGAAATAGTCCGCCACCCCGCGCGCCAGGGCTTCCACGACGCGCTCGCGCCAGTCGCCGCGCTGCAGGTTGGCAATGTCGCGGGCGTTGGAGAGGAAGCCCAGTTCGACGAGAACCGACGGCACATCCGGTGCCTGCAGCACGAAGAAATCGGCCTGCCGCACCGGAAACCGGCGCATGGCGACGCTCGGCTCGAGCTGGCGCACCAGAGCCTGTGCGGCGATGAAGGAGGATTTGCGCATCTCGCGCCGCATCAGGTCCACCAGGATGTCGACCACGGCGGGTGTGGTGCTCGGCATGGTGAAACCGGCGACGATGTCGGACTTGTTCTCGTTCTCGGCCAGCACCTTGTCGAGCACGTCGGTGGCCTTTTCATCGCGCGTGTAGACGCTGGCGCCGCGGATTTCCTCCTGCTGAAAACTGTCGGCATGCAGGGAAATGAACAGGTCGGCCTTGTTGGCGCGGGCCAGTGCGACGCGATCGGTGAGCGTGAGGTAGGTGTCGTCCTCGCGGGTCAGCGCCACATCGTAGCGGCCGGATGCGACCAGCAGCGTCTGCAGATCGAGGGCGAAGGCGAGGGTGATGTCCTTTTCATGCACGCCGTTCGGGGCCGAGGCGCCGTTGTCGATGCCGCCATGGCCGGGATCGATCACCACCAGCGGCCGGATGGCCAGTTCGGCGCCGTGCGTGCCGGGATCGGTCGAGAGGGCCTCGGGTGGCACGCCCTGGTTTGCCGCGGACGCCGCCAGGTCGGCGGCAACGCGGGCGGTGAAGCGCTCGGGGGTGTCGGTAATGAGGTCCACCACCAGGCGCGCCGGCTGGTCGCCAATCGCCTCGAGAATATAGGCCTGCTGCACCTGCGAGGGGGTCGCCAGTTCGAGCAGCGTGCGTACCCTGCCCGGCTCGGCCAGCACTACGGTGAACTTGGAGACGATGCCGCCACCGGCAACGTCTGCCGGCACCGCGATGTCGCTGCCGGTCGACTTGACGTCGACGGCGATGCGCTCCGGGCCGGCCAGGGAGACAATGGCGAACTCGGTCGGACCGGACAGGTCGATGATCAGACGCGCCCGCTCCGGCGTCGCCGTGACGCGTGCATCGAGAACCTCGGGAAGCGTGGACACGCCGCCCCGCGGATCGTCGGTCGCGGCCTGCCCCAGGGCCGCCGAGCCCATCAGCACGCCCAGCACCAGCGCAAGCATCATGCGCACAAATCCTGCGGTATCCCCGCGGGAGTGGCCAGAATTGAACAAAGCGGATTGGCTCCCCATATGAGTGTGCGAGAGATCGCCAGAACGATCGGGCGATTCTGGGGCGTTACGCATGAAGATTGTAAAACACAAGTTGGACGCCCGTTCCAGCCAATCGAAAGACGGCGGCAAATGGCCGGTTTCGAGTTTCCTGTTGCCAATCGGCAGCAACACCCCTAAACGCTTGAGATGAGGCGCTTTGCAGCCCATTCCGTGTGCCGGGTCGGTCTCAAGACCGGCTGCCACGGGTCAGGCTGCGGCTGGTCGAGAACAGACAAGTGATTGTTACCGATCAAGGAAATGCGGCACATTTGACGCCTCGACATTGGAATTTCGGCCTGCACCAGGTCGAACGGCAGAACCCGGGCATCCCCCTCGTTCGTGCCCTACAGGAAGAGGTCTGATGACCACTGGGCGGACAAAACCAGACGCGATCCGAACTTCCGGTTGCGCTTTTGTCACGTATCGCTCCCCGGTCCAGGCATTCCACTCCCACAGCGGCGCGCGCGCCACTGATACGTCCGGCGCTTCCCGCGCCATCAGTCCCACACAATTCGCCTCGCATGGCGCCACGCTGAGGAGCCCGGTTCGCCGGGCCTTTGTTGTTGGTGCGCGACGGCGCGGAGTACTATTTTATGGCTACCAAGAGAATGCTGGTGGATGCCATCCACCCCGAAGAGACACGGATTGTCGTCACCAACGGTAACAGGCTCGAGGAATTCGATTTCGAATCCGCTCAGAGGCGGCAGCTCAGAGGCAATATCTACCTCGCCAAGGTGACGCGCGTTGAGCCGTCGCTGCAGGCGGCCTTCATCGAGTATGGCGGCAATCGCCACGGCTTCCTGGCCTTTTCCGAAATCCACCCCGACTACTACCAGATCCCGGTGGCCGATCGCGAAGCACTGCTGCGCGACGAGGAAGCCGAGGAGGCACGTGAAGACGACGTCTCCGACGATCGCGGCCAGGCCGCGCCGGCCGATGCCGACGCCGATGCCGATCCGCAGTCGACCGACGACGACGAGAACGGCCATATCGAGCAGGCGCCTGCCAACAGCGAGCCGGTTGAATCGATCGGTGGCAGCGATGCCCTCGAAGACGTGCAGGAACGCCGCCGGCCGTCGCAGTCGCGCCGCAACTACAAGATCCAGGAAGTCATCAAGCGCCGCCAGGTCATGCTGGTGCAGGTCGTCAAGGAAGAGCGCGGCAACAAGGGTGCGGCGCTGACCACCTACCTGTCGCTCGCCGGCCGCTATTCGGTGCTGATGCCCAATACCGCCCGTGGCGGCGGCATTTCGCGCAAGATCACCAATGCCGCCGACCGCAAGCGCCTCAAGGACATTGTCGGCGATCTCGAGGTCCCGCAGGGCCAGGGCATCATCCTGCGCACGGCCGGTGCCTCGCGCACCAAGGCCGAGGTCAAGCGCGACTTCGAATATCTGCAGCGGCTGTGGGAGAATGTCCGCACCCTGACGCTGAAGTCGAGCGCGCCCTGCCTCGTCTACGAGGAAGGCTCGCTGATCAAGCGCACCATCCGCGACCTCTACTCCAAGGAAATCGACGAACTGCTGGTGGCTGGCGATGACGCACATCGCGAAGCCAAGGAGTTCATGCGCATGATCATGCCGAGCCACGCCAAGAACGTGCAGCTCTACAAGGAAGATCAGCCGCTGTTCTCCAAGTTCAACGTCGAGAGCCAGCTCGACTCGATGTTCTCGCCGCAGGTCACCCTGCCCTCCGGCGGCTATATCGTCATCAACCCGACCGAAGCGCTGGTCTCGATCGACGTCAACTCGGGCCGCGCCACCAAGGAACACAATATCGAGGACACGGCGCTCCAGACCAATCTGGAAGCGGCCGAGGAAGTCTCCCGGCAGTTGCGCCTGCGCGATCTCGCCGGTCTGATCGTCATCGACTTCATCGACATGATGGAAAACCGGTCGAACCGGGCGGTCGAGCGCAAGCTCAAGGACTGCCTGAAGAACGACCGGGCCCGTATCCAGGTTGGCCGCATCAGCCATTTCGGCCTGATGGAAATGAGCCGCCAGCGCATCCGCTTTGGTGTGGTCGAGAGTTCGACCCACAAGTGCCCGACCTGCAGCGGCACCGGCCTCGTGCGGTCGGTCGAAAGCCTGGCGCTGATGGTCATGCGGCAGGTGGAAGACCACGTGCTGCGCAAGCCGGGCCAGTCGATCAACGTCAAGGTGCCGACCGATGTGGCGCTTTACATCCTCAACTCCAAGCGCGGCACGCTGACCTCGCTGGAGATCAAGTACAACCTCTCGATCACCATCATTGCCGACGACCATGTCGGCCCCAGCCACTTCCAGATCGAACGTGGCGAGACCCGCGTCGCCGATCATCGCGAGACGATCGCCGGCACGCATGTCCGGGTCGACAATGTCGATATGGACGCAGCCGACGCGGCCATCGAGGACGAGGAAGACGACGAGGAAGTCGAGGAATCCGCCGTCGTCGAGGAGCGCAAGGGCGCCGATCGCAGCGAGGACGGTGAAAAGACCGGTCGCCGACGCCGTCGCCGCCGCCGTGGCGGTGCCGATCGCGAGGAGCGCGCCGAGCGCCCCGCCGGCCAGGCCGCTGCCGCGCCTGCCAGCATTGCCGACGCCGATGCCGAAGATGACGGCGAAGACGCCAGCGACACCCGGGAAGCCGGTTCCGAGGGTGGCCAGGACGAGAATGGCGAGACGCGCAAGCGCCGTCGCCGTGGCCGTCGTGGCGGTCGCCGCAATCGCCGTCCGGGCGACGAGAACGGCAATGGCGTGAGCGAGAGTGCTCCCGCCGAAGCCGAGGCCGCCGCATCGACCGGCGACGAGGCACCTGCCCTCGCGGCCGTCCCCGTGGCCGAAATGCAGACCGAGGCCGAGCTGGTCCCGGAGGCTGCCGAGGCAAATGCTGAAACGCCGGCCGAGGACAAGCCCAAGCGGGCCCGTCGCAGCCGCAAGAAGCCCGACGCTGCCGCAAGCGATGCAGCAGAGGCAGCGCCGGCTGAAGCTGCGCCGGCCGAGGCCGTTGCCGCAGAGGCAGCACCCGCCGAAGCTGCCGAAGCGCCGGTCAAGAAGACCCGTGCCCGCAAGCCGAAGGCCGCAGCCGCAGCAGATGCACCCGCCGACGAGGCCGCCGCGGCCAAGCCGGCCGCCGCCCGCAAGTCCACATCCCGGACTGCCAAGGCCGCGCCCAAGTCCGAGCCCACGCCCGAGCCGGTCGCAGACGCCGAGCCGGTCGCAGAGGCCGCACCGGAAGCCGCACCAGAGCCGGCCGTCGTTGCCGAAGCGCCTGTGACGGCTGCAGCCGCCGAGCCGGAAGCGTCGCGCCGCGCCAAGAAGGAAGTGCCAGAGGGCGAGATCGTCGTCAGCTCGACTTCGGCCGACGAGGAAGCGCCCAAGAAGAAGGGCGGCTGGTGGCAGCGCGGCTTCTTCGGAAGCTAAAGCTTTGAACCGATAGCCAGATTTTGACGGGCGGGAGGCAACTCCCGCCCGTTCTGTTTGGGCGGTGTGGTGACCTCGAATCCGCTAGACTGTGGTCATGTCCCGCGCCAGCCGTCTGCTTGATCTGATCCAGAACCTGCGCAACCGGCGCTCGCCGGTGACCGGCCCGACGCTGGCCGACGAACTGGGCGTCTCCATCCGCACCCTCTACCGCGATATTGCGACCCTGCAGGCGCAGGGCGCGGACATTCGCGGCGAACCGGGGATCGGCTACATCCTTCGTCCGGGCTTCACCCTGCCGCCGCTGATGTTCTCTCCCGAGGAACTGGAAGCCTTGGTGCTCGGCTCACGCTGGGTGGCCGCCCGGGCCGACGACAAGCGTCTGGGCAAGGCAGCCCAGCAGGCCCTGAGCAAGATCGGCGCGGTCCTGCCGCCGGGTCTGCGCGAGGGCATCGATGCCGCCACGTTGCTCGTGGTCGCACGCTTCTTCGAGGAGGAGACGGTCGATCCGGGCACGATCCGCGACGCCATCCGGCGCGAGCACAAGCTCCGGATCACCTACCGGAGCGAGGGCGGCGACCTCACCGAGCGCGTCATCTGGCCCATCTGCATCGCCTTTTTCGAGTCCGCCCGCATCGTCACGGCCTGGTGCGAGTTGCGCGAGGCCTACCGCCATTTCCGCATCGACCGCATCGGCAGCGTCGAGGTGACAGACCTGCGCTATCCCCGTCGCCGCGACGTCATGTTCAGGGAGTGGCGCGACGCGGAAGGGCTCGCCGAACTCTAGTCGGCCACTGCCGGAAACTGTCAGCCTGCAGGTTTAGGTCTCGTTTTGTTCCAACCAAGGGAGACCAAGATGCAGTCCTCACCATCCGCCTTCGCCTATGTCGCCGACGCACCGGCGGCCACGGCGCTCTACACCAGGCTCTTCGGGGCGGAGCCGGTGCAGAGTACACCGGCCTTTTCGATGTTCGCGTTTCCCAATGGCACGACGTTCGGGCTCTGGGGCCGCAGTGACGTGCAGCCTGCCACCGAAGCCACCGGCGGCGCCGTAGAGTTCGGCTTTCAGGCCATGAACGACGCCGAAGTCAGCAAGCTCCACGACGACTGGCAGAAGCTCGGACTCGATATCATCCAGCCGCCAACCACCATGCCGTTCGGCTTCACCTTCACCGCCAGGGACCCCGACGGCCACCGCCTGCGAGTCTTTGCACCGGCCGCGAGCTGATACGAAGGAGCCCGGCGCCCCGGCGCCTGGCTCTCTGCCAGAGGTGGCTCAGCGTCCGCGCAGGAAGGCGCCAAGCCGATCCAGCGCCTGTTCCATGGTGTCGCGGGTGCCGGCGTAGGAAAACCGCACGAAACGCTTGCCGTCGGTGCGGTCGAAATCGATCCCCGGCGTCGCGGCGACACCGGCTTCCTCCAGCAGCGCCTTGCAGAAAGCCAGCGAGTCGTTGGTGAACGCCGAGACGTCGGCATAGGCGTAGAAGGCCCCATCCGAGGCCGCACCGAGGCCAAGGCCCAGGGCCGTCAGGCCGTCGCTGAGGATCAGCCGGTTCCGGGCGTAATGCGCCTTCTGTTCCTCGGCATAGTCCCTCTCCCCGAGGGCTACACGGGCGGCGACCTGGCTCAGGGTGGGCGCCGAGATGAAGAGGTTCTGCTGCAGCATTTCGGTGCGCCGGAGCAGGTCCTCGGGCAGCACCATCCAGCCGATGCGCCAGCCGGTCATGCAATAATATTTGGAGAACGAGTTGATGACGATGGCGTCGGCGGTCAGTTCCAGCGCGCTGACCGAGGGACCGCGATAGTCGAGCCCGTGGTAGATCTCGTCGGAGATGAAGCGCACGCCGAGCCGCCGGCAGGTGGCCACGATGTCGGCAAGCCCTGCCCGATCCACTGCTGCCCCTGTCGGATTGGCCGGCGAAGCGAACAGCAACCCGTCGAAGGGGTCGCGTGCATGGGCCTCGGCGATGGCTGCGCCGGTCAGGTGCCAGCCATTGGCGGCCGTCACCGGGATTTCCACCGCCTCGAAATTCAACCCGTCCAGCGTATTGAGATAGGCCGGATAGCCCGGACGGGTCACGGCGATCCGGCTTCCCGGGGCGAAGGCCCCGAGGAACGCCAGGATGAAGGCGGAGGACGAGCCCATGGTGGCAATGATCCGCTCGGGATCGACGTCGACGCCGTGCTGGTCGCGATAGTAGTCGGCCAGCGCCAACCGCAATTCCAGCTGCCCCTTGGAATTGGTGTAGCGCTGCGCCTGCGGCAGCGCGTCTCGGACCGCCTCCAGCACCTTCGGGGCCGGCGGAACGAAGGGCTCGCCGACTTCGAGATGGGCGATCTGCCGGCCCTGGGCTTCCAGGACCTTGGCGCGACCGAGGATTTCCATGGCGTGGAAAGGTTGCAGCTTGGAGGTGGCGAACGGGCTCATGTCGCCTCGCTAAACCGGAACGGCCAGCCACTCAACCAGATTTGATGCGGTCATACCGTCGCCGCTTACACTGGGTAAGCAATTGTGACATAGGATCGCCGCGTCCTTCCCGGAGTTCTCTCGCATGCCCCGTACCACTGCCCTGCTGTTTGCCCTCGTTGCGCTTCTCGGCGCCGGTTTCGCCTGGGTGGCGACCCGGCCCGCGGCGACGTTGACCGAGGCGCAGGTGGCAACCCTGCTCGAGGGCAAATCGTCGACCGACGTCGAGGCAGTGACCCGGATCGTTTCCGACGTGCTCGACAAGCAGCAGGCAGCCGCCCTGCCGCAGTCGGTGGCGGCGATCGATGGCGATACGCTCAACCCGCTGATCGAAGACTACCTGCTCAATAACCCGATGATCCTGCAGCGCATGTCGGAGGCGCTCGACACCGAGATGCGCACCGCCAAGGCGCAGCAGACCAAGGCGGCGCTCCAGTCATTGCAGCAGGTGATCTACGACGACCCCGATCATATCGTGCTCGGCAATCCGGACGGCGACGTCACGCTGGTCGAGCTCTTCGACTATAATTGCGGCTACTGCCGCAGCGCCCTGCCCGACCTGGCGACGCTGCTGGCAGAAGATCCGGGGCTGCGTGTCATTCTCAAGGAATTCCCGATCCTGTCGCAGGGCTCGGTGGACGCCGCCAAGGTGGGCGTGGTGATCGCCCGCGACAAGTCGATCGACTACTGGGACTTCCATCAGAAGCTGTTCACCGGCCGCGGCCAGATCGACAAGACGGCCGCCCTCGCCGCCGCGCAGGACCTGGGTCTCAATCCGGTCGATGTCGGGCTGGCCATGGAAGCCAAGGATGTCGACAGCGTCATCGCCCGCAGTTTCCAGATCGCCCAGGGCCTGAACGTCTCCGGCACGCCGACCTATATCATCGGCAATGAGGTGATCCCGGGGGCCATCGGCATCGATTCCCTGCGCGAGCGCATCGCCAACATGCGCAAGTGTGGCGAAACCTCCTGCCCGGCCTGATCGCGCCTTCCTTGCGTTTCCCGTGCATTTCCCTTAGTCGGGCTTGCGCCCGGCCCGGGGTGCGGTGCACAAGGCGAAGATCATGGCCAAACGCGTGCTTGTCCTGAATGGACCAAACCTCAATATGCTCGGCACTCGCGAGCCGCAGACCTATGGGTCGCAGACGCTTGCCGACATCGAGGACATGGCCGTTTCGGACGGCAAGGCCCTGGGTCTCGACGTCACCTGCCGGCAGTCCAATAGCGAGGGCGAGCTGGTCACCTGGATACAGCAGGCGATGGGGACATTCGATGCCATCGTGCTCAATCCCGGCGCCTATTCCCACACCTCGATCGCCATCCACGACGCCATTCGCGCCGTGGGCCTGCCGGTGGTCGAAGTCCATCTCTCGAACATCCACGCCCGCGAGGCGTTTCGGCATCATTCGTATGTCTCGCCAGTCGCCCTCGGGGTGATTTGCGGACTTGGCGCCACCGGGTATAGGCTGGCCCTCCACGCACTGGCCGAAAAACTATAAGAGGCTCTATATGACCAAGGCGTCTTCCACTGCCGATCAGGATCTGATCGAGGCGATTGCCAAGCTGCTCAACGAGCAGAACCTGGCCGAGATCGAGATCGAACGCGAGGACCTGCGGGTCCGCGTGACCCGGTCCTACGCCAATACCGGCGTCCAGCAGGTCCAGGTTCCCGCCTATGCGCCGGCTCCTGCCGCCGCGCCGGCGCCCTCGGCTGCCGCCGCTGCCGCAGCCGCCGCACCGGTCGAGGATCTGGCATCCAATCCGGGCACCCTCACCTCGCCGATGGTCGGCACCGCCTATCTGTCGCCCGAGCCCGGCAAGCCGGCCTTCGCCAGCGTCGGCTCGAAGGTCAGCGAGGGCCAGACGGTCCTCATCATCGAAGCGATGAAGACCATGAACCAGATTCCGGCCCATCGCTCCGGCACGGTGACGCGCATCCTGGTCGAGGACGCCAGCCCGGTCGAATATGGCGAGCCGCTCGTGGTGATCGAGTAAGATGTTCCAGAAAGTCCTCATCGCGAACCGCGGCGAGATTGCGCTGCGCATTCTGCGCGCCTGCAAGGAACTCGGCATCCAGACGGTTGCGGTTCACTCGACGGCCGATTCCAACGCCATGCACGTGCGTCTGGCTGACGAAAGCGTCTGCATCGGTCCGCCCCCGGCCAAGGATTCCTATCTCAACATCCCCTCGATCATGGCGGCCTGCGAGATCACCGGCGCCGATGCCGTGCATCCGGGCTATGGCTTCCTCTCCGAGAATGCGCGCTTCGCCCGCATCCTCGAAGAGCACAAGGTGACCTTCATCGGTCCCTCGTCGCACCATATCGAGATCATGGGCGACAAGATCACCGCCAAGCAGACTGCGAAGGAACTCGGCATTCCGGTGGTCCCCGGCTCTGAAGGCGAGATCAAGACGCCCGAGGATGCGCTCGCGCTGGCCCGGGACATGGGCTATCCGGTCATCATCAAGGCGACCGCCGGCGGCGGCGGGCGCGGCATGAAGGTGGCGCGCAACGACGACGAGATGCGCGTGGCGCTCTCGACCGCCCGTACCGAGGCCAAGGCGGCGTTCGGCAATGACAGCGTCTATATCGAGAAGTATCTGCAGAAGCCCCGCCACATCGAAGTCCAGCTGATGGGCGATGGCAAGGGCAATGCCGTGCACCTGGGCACCCGCGACTGCTCGCTGCAGCGTCGCCACCAGAAGGTGCTGGAGGAAGCGCCGGCGCCGACCGTGCCGATGGACGAGCAGCTCAAGATCGGCGAAGTCTGCGCTGCCGCCATGCGCAAGCTGAAATACTCGGGCGCCGGCACCATCGAATTCCTCTACGAGGACGGCGAGTTCTATTTCATCGAGATGAACACCCGCGTGCAGGTGGAGCATCCGGTGACCGAGCGCATCACCGGCGTCGATATCGTCTACGAGCAGATCCGCGTCGCCTCCGGCGAAACGCTCTCGATCAAGCAGGAGGACGTGCAGTTCTATGGCCACGCCATCGAAGTGCGCATCAATGCCGAGGACCCGCAGACCTTCACGCCGTCGCCGGGCAAGATCACTTTCTACCACCCGGCCGGTGGCGTCGGCGTGCGCGTCGACAGCGCGGTCTACCAGGGCTACTCGATCCCGCCCTATTACGACTCGCTGATCGGCAAGCTCATCGTCTATGGCCGGACCCGCGAAGAATGCCTGATGCGCCTGCGTAGGGCGGTGGACGAGTTCGTCGTGGACGGCGTCAAGACGACGCTGCCGCTGTTCCAGCGCCTGATCAAGGAGCCGGATGTGCTCTCCGGCAGCTACGACATCCACTGGCTGGAAAAGTTCCTCGCGGCCAACAAGGCCTGAGCGGGGCGTCCATTATGGTTAACGCAATCTGAACGGCGCACTCTGCGCCGGTTCAGCGCGACTTTGGCAAGGTCCTCCCATCACACCGGAGGACCAAGCCATGCCGCACATGATCGACCTCATCGACACCGTCATCTTTCTCTCGCCACTGCTCATCGCGGCGACCGCGCTGACACGCATGGCCTGGCGCGCCGTACACTAACCCGACGCATTCTGACATCTGCTCCGGGGCCGGCAGCGAAGCCGGTTGCAATGCGCGCGCCGCTCGGCCACCTTCCGGGTCATGTCGCGAAAAACCGATCCCTTCCATATCGACCTGACGCCCGACCTCGTCATCCGGGCCTATCGCGTCGGCATCTTCCCGATGGCCGAGGACGCCAGTTCCACGGACGTCTTCTGGGTCAGTCCGGAAGAGCGTGGCATCATGCCGCTCGACGCATTTCACGTCTCAAGAAGCCTGCGCAAGGCATTGAAATCTAGTCCATACACGATCCGGGTCGACACCGACTTCATGGGCGTCATCGAGGGCTGCGCCAATTACGGCACCGATCGCGACACCACCTGGATCAATCCGTCGATCAAGAAGATCTATGGTCAGCTGTTCGTTCGCGGCCTCTGCCACACGGTCGAGGTCTGGGATGGCGAGTCGCTGGTCGGCGGCCTCTACGGCCTCTCCATCGGCGCCGCCTTCTTTGGCGAGTCGATGTTCCATCGCGCCACCAATGCCAGCAAGATGGCGCTCGTGCATCTGGTCGAGCGACTGCGGGCCGGCGGCTATCGGTTGCTCGACACGCAGTTCGTCACCGCCCACCTGAAGACCTTCGGCGGGGTGGAGATTCCGCGTGCCGACTACGAGCTGCGCCTGGCCGAGGCGCTGCAGCACGAAGGCGACTTCTTCGCTCTCGACCGCGGATCTAGTCCCGCAGCTTGAATTCCAGCCGGGTCAGCCAGTCGGCCGGATCGCGCACCCAGTCGGGCTCGGTCTCGTAGATTTCCAGCCGGCAGGCAAAGTGATCGTTGCTTCCCTCGGTGTGCATGTCGAAGGCCTGTCCGGTCTCCTTAGCAAAGCCGATCATGACGGCCGTGACGGGCATCAGGTCGTCATAGTGTCCATGCCACTTGAGCCCGAGGAATGTGCCACCCGGCAAGGTCCCCGGCTCTACCCGCCCGTCGGCGGGTGCCGCCCCAGTCACCGGGATACCGGCCTCGACAACGAGCGTCGCATTCATGTCGATGCGCCGGTAGTTGTAGAACGGCGCGCCGGCCGCCTGCAGCCCGTGCTTTTGCAGATAGGCGAACAGAATTGGAAAGCCTTCCTTGGCCGGACGGTCCATCTGGCTCATCGGCACGGTGAACGGGACGAAGACATAGGATTGCGGCTCGCGCTGCAGCGGCTTGGGCAGGGTCAGCATACTTTATTTCCTCCTTGCAATGTGCAGTCCGGCCGACTTTGGCCGGGACTGCGCCTCGTGGCGCTCCGGCGCAGCTGAAGCGTCGGCTTCGGCCCGCTCCCGGGCCGCGCGAATGTCCTCGGCAACGCCATCGACGCGCGCCAGGCCCTTGGGCCGCCAGTCCTCGTCGATGAACTGCGCCACATAGCGGTCGAAGACGTCAAAGCCGCTGCGCCAGCCCCATCCATGGCCGTCGCGCTCCTCGGCGCTGATGAACGGCGTCTGCGTGAACAGCATGCGCGTCCGTCCGGCACCGGCAGTGTGAAACTCCAGTGTGACGACGGACTCAAAGCCGTCATAGTCGTTGATGTAGGTGAAGCGCAGCCGGCTGGGCTCGTCGATCTCCAGATAGGTTCCCGAGATCCAGTGGGCGTGATCGGGTCCATTGCTCATGCAGCGCCGCCAGGTGCCGCCGACGCGAAAATCGATCTCGCAGTGGGTCAGCCAGTAGCCTTCCGGGCCGTGCCAGCGCACCATGTGTTCGGGATCCCGCCACAGGCGCCAGACCAGTTCGCGTGGCGCTTCGAATACCCTTTCGATCTCGAGGACCAAGTCCTGCTGCTCAGGGGTCGGACTAGTTCTTGGCATCGGAAGCCGCCGTCTGCAGCTCGGCCAGATAGGTGTCCATGCGGTCAAAGCTCCTGTCCCAGAACGTCCTGTAGGTCTCGACCCAGCCGGCGACCTCTCTGAGCGGAGCCGCGTCGAGCGCCACCGGCCGGAACTGGGCGTCGCGGCCGCGCGTCACCAGTCCCGCCTGCTCGAGCACCTTGAGGTGGCGGGAGATGGCCGGCATGGAAATCGCGAAGGGCTGGCAGAGCTGGCTGACAGACGCCTCGCCGCGACTGAGCCTGGCAAGGATGGCCCGCCGCGTCGGGTCGGCAAGGGCCGAAAAGGTGGCACTGAGCTGGTCGGGCATCTATTTAACACATTCGTTATTTAACATACGCGTGAAATACAATGCGTCGGTGCGCGGTGTCAATGGTGCTGCGCCCCGAACCTTGCGATCCGGCGACATGGAACATACCTGCAGAGTGCGGCATTTGATCAACTCACCCAGAGTTTACTCACGCAAGGGTGTGTCGGTAGGCCCTGCGGTCTATCGTGAGGGCTCTGGACAGTGAGCAGGAGGTGCTCCGCTGGCGGCGGCGGATGGACTGGTAGGAGGACGCATGCGACCCGGTAGACGATTTGGACTTGGATCTGTGACGGTGGTCCTCGGCGGCGGTCTCGTGGCGCTCATGCTCATTCCGGGCGGCGATGCCGAAGTCGGCGCGACACGCGCCCTGTCCACATCCCCCGAATTGACGCGCTATCTCGACAATGCGGTGTCTCCTCCACCCGTCAAGATTCTGACACCCACTCCAGTCGCGACCGCCGAGCCGACCGTGGTGCCGGATACCGCACCTCTGGCAACTCCCGATGCCGATGCCGCCGTGGCGGAGGTCGAGGAGGCCGAAGTGACGCCGACCGGGCCACGGGAACTGACCACTGCCCGCACTGCACTCAATATGCGCGAAGGTCCGTCGACAAGTAACCCGACGGTTTCCGTTCTTCGTCCCGACGAAAAGGTCGAGGTGCTCGAGCGCAGCGGCTCCTGGGCCCGGGTACAGCGCACGGATGGAGCCTCGGGCTGGGTCTACGCGAGCTATCTGGGGTCTGAGGCCGATGCCCCTGCCCCGCGCAAGCAGGCTCCGGTGCGCGAGGCGTCGGCCGATGCCGGCCAGAAGAGCGAGGACGTGCTGGCGTCGCTGCGGCTGCGCGCCAGCCCGTCCATGCGCGCCCGCACCATCGTGATGATCGAACCCGGTACCTCCCTGCGCGTCGCCGAACGGCGGCCGGGCTGGGTGCGCGTCATCATGCCGGATGGCCTGACCGGCTGGGTACGGACGACGACGCGCTAGCCGCGCGTGTCGGCAGCGGCGTCGGCGGGCGGATTGGCGGTTTCGGGCGGTGGCACGTCAGTGCTCTGTTTGCAGTCGAGCAGCCAGATATCATAGACGGCGTGATCGATGGCGTTGAGCGCCGGACTGTCGGCGAACATCCAGCCGGTGAAGATCCGCGTCACCGTGCCTTTCAGGCTGACCTGGTCGACTTCCAGAAACACCGACGTACGCTGCGTCTCCGTCGGCGGCCGTGAGTAGCAGGCGCGCGGCGTGATCTGCAGGGCGCCGAACTGCACGGTTTCATCGATATAGACGTCGAAATTGGTGATGCGGCCGGTGATCTTGTCGAGGCCCGAAAAGGCCGCAACCGGATTGGCGATCGTTTCCGCCTGCGCCGGCGTGATGCCGAGCATCGCCAGCGCGATCGCCAAGGTTCCGATCTGACGGATCATACGATGGGCTATTGTTCGGGTGACCAGGCGTCGTAGTCGCCAGTGACCCGCGGGCGCTCGCCCGTGTTGAGCAGGCTGCCATCGGGGCGATAGGCCAGCGGCGTGCCGGTCAGGTTGGGCTGGTGCGGTTTTTCCCATTCGCGGGCCACGTACTTGATGTCGCTCGGCGGCGAGTCGGAACGATAGTGCATCCAGCCATGCCAGCCCGGCGGAATGGCGGAGGCCTCGGCATAGCCGCCGGCATAGACCACCATCCGGCGTTCGCGGCCATTGGGACCGGTCGGCTTCCTGGAGCGGAAATAGCGATTGCCCGCCTCGTCCGAGCCCACATAGACGCCGTGCATCCAGGTCCAGAGCCGCGTGCCCCAGGTGTTGCCGCGCCACCATGTGAATATCTCGAGAAGGAAGTCTTTCATCGCGCCCAGGGCCTTGTCGTCGCTCGGAGTTCGGGGCGCAGGACGCCCGTCTGAATGTTCTTGGCTCTAACACGGGCGGCGATCGGAGCCTAGTCAAAACGCGCAACAGCAGCGCCTGCTACAGGTTGTGGTCCGGCGCCTGCCAAGGGACCGCATTTGGTGATCACATTTGTGACCGAAATAATGCGCTTGACAGCTTTCCCCCGCATTTTCCGACCTGCCTTAGCGGCGTCGCTTCATCTTCGTACGCGATCTGAAGACGGCAAAAGAGTGGCAGATTCTCCGATGTTTAGCGGCAAGAGCAGCAGCGGTTTCGAGGTCTGCGTCGCTGAAAATTGACCAATCGGGCGGTCGAATCGCACTTCACACTTTTCCCCGCAATCCACATATGAGATACTGCATTTAGCCTTTGGAAGCCCCGCAAAACACTACCGGTAGTGTGCTGCGGCAAAGACCCGGCATTGACCGACTCGGCGGGAGAGGCCAACCATTTACGGGTTGCGCCAAGGTTTTGACGGCGGACGCGACGAAAGCCCCCGATACGGCAATCCGGCATTCGAGACCGGACACCATCGGGGCACAGGTTGGACATTTGTCAGACTGAGGCCAGAAGCCGTGCGGTACGGCTCACGGGACGTTTTGTGCGTCCCTGTTATTTGGGGAATTCTACTAGAATGCGCATTGAACGTCGCTACACGAAAGCCAACCAGAGCGCCTATGCCGGCATCGAATTCCGCTCGACCACGAGCGAGATTCGCAACCCGGACGGCTCGGTGGTTTTCAAGCTCGAGGACATCCAGGTCCCCGCGACCTGGAGTCAGGTTGCGGCCGACATCATCGCGCAGAAATATTTCCGCAAGGCGGGCGTGGCCAGGGCCCTCAAGAAGGTTGAAGAGAATTCGGTGCCGTCCTGGCTGTGGCGCTCGGTCCCCGACGAGAAGGCCCTGGCCAAGCTGCCCGAAACGGAGCGCTACGGTTCGGAGATCGACAGCCGTCAGGTGTTCGACCGCCTGGCCGGCACCTGGACCTACTGGGGCTGGAAGGGCGGCTACTTCAAGACCGAGGAGGACGCCCGCGCCTTCTTCGACGAGCTCTGCTACATGCTGGCGACGCAGCGCGTGGCGCCGAACTCGCCGCAGTGGTTCAACACCGGCCTGCACTGGGCCTATGGCATCGACGGTCCCGGCCAGGGTCACTTCTATGTCGACCCCTTCACCAAGCAGCTGACCTCGTCGGCCTCAGCCTACGAGCATCCGCAGCCGCATGCCTGCTTCATCCAGTCGGTCAATGACGACCTGGTCAACGAGAACGGCATCATGGACCTGTGGGTCCGCGAGGCCCGCCTGTTCAAGTATGGCTCGGGCACCGGCACCAATTTCTCGAAACTGCGCGGCGGCGGCGAGAAGCTCTCGGGCGGCGGCCGTTCGTCGGGCCTGATGAGCTTTCTCAAGATCGGCGACCGCGCGGCGGGCGCCATCAAGTCGGGCGGCACGACACGCCGCGCCGCCAAGATGGTGGTGATCGACATCGATCACCCCGATATCGAGGAATATATCAACTGGAAGGTCAAGGAAGAGCAGAAGGTCGCGGCGCTGGTCACCGGCTCCAAGGTCGTCTCCCGGCACCTCAAGCTGATCATGAAGGCCGCCGTCAATTGCGACGGCAATGGCGATGACTGCTTCGACGTCGCCAAGAACCCGGCGCTCAAGCGCGAGGTGCGGGCCGCCAAGAAGGCGCTGGTGCCGGAGAACTACATCTTCCGCGTCATCCAGTTCGCCAGGCAGGGCTATACCGATCTCGAATTCCCGATCTACGATACCGACTGGGATTCCGAGGCCTATCTGACCGTTTCGGGCCAGAACTCGAACAATTCGGTGCGCGTCACCGACGATTTCCTCAAGGCCGTCGAAACCGATGGCGACTGGAACCTGACCGCCCGCAAGGATGGCAAGGTCACCAAGACGCTCAAGGCCAGGGACCTGTGGGAACAGGTGGGCTATGCCGCCTGGGCGTCGGCCGATCCCGGCATCCAGTATCACACCACCATCAACGAGTGGCACACCAGCCCCGAGGCCGGTCCGATCAATGCGTCGAACCCCTGCTCGGAATACATGTTCCTCGATGACACCGCCTGCAACCTGGCATCGGTGAACCTGCTGCCCTACCGCCAGGCCGACGGCAGTTTCGACGTCGCCGCCTTCGAGCACACCTGCCGTCTGTGGACGGTGGTGCTGGAAATCTCGGTGATGATGGCGCAGTTCCCGTCCAAGGCGATCGCCGAGCGCTCTTTCGAATACCGCACGCTGGGCATCGGCTACGCCAATATCGGCGGCCTGCTGATGACCTCGGGCATTCCCTATAACTCGGCCGAGGGCCGCGCCATTGCCGGCGCTATCACGGCAGTGATGACCGGCACCAGCTACCTGACCTCGGCCGAAATGTCCAAGGAACTCGGGCCCTTCGCCGACTACAAGCGCAACGCCAAGCATATGCTGCGCGTCATGCGCAACCATCGCAACGCCGCTCATGGCAATGCCACCGGCTACGAGGGCCTCTCGATTGCGCCGGTGCCGCTCGACCTCGGCAATCTCAGCGACGCGCCGCTGGCGGCACGCGCTCAGTCGGTGTGGGACGATGCCGTTGCCGCCGGTGAAAAGCACGGCTACCGCAACGCGCAGGTCTCGGTGATCGCGCCGACCGGCACCATCGGCCTCGTCATGGATTGCGACACCACCGGCATCGAGCCGGACTTCGCGCTGGTCAAGTTCAAGAAGCTCGCCGGTGGCGGCTACTTCAAGATCATCAACCGCGCGGTGCCGCCGGCCCTGCGCACCCTGGGCTATTCGGAAAGCCAGATCGCCGAGATGGAGGCCTATGCGGTCGGCCATGGCAATCTGAACCAGGCGCCGGGGATCAATCCCTCGACGCTGCGCGCCAAGGGCTTTACCGACGACAAGATCGAGGCGCTCAACAAGGCGCTGGGCTCGGCCTTCGACATCAAGTTCGTGTTCAACCAGTGGACGCTGGGCGCCGACTTCCTGAAGTCGCTCGGCGTCACCGCCGAACAGCTCAACGATATCTCGTTCGAGTTGCTGCCCTTCCTCGGCTTCTCCAAAAAGGACATCGAGGCCGCCAATATCCATGTCTGCGGCGCCATGACGCTGGAAGGCGCGCCGTTCATCAAGGACGAGCATCTGCCGGTATTCGATTGCGCCACCCCGTGCGGCAAGATCGGCAAGCGTTATCTCTCGGTCGACAGCCACATCCTGATGATGGCCGCGGCGCAGCCGTTCATCTCGGGCGCCATCTCGAAAACCATCAACATGCCCAACGACGCCACCGTCGAGGACTGCAAGGAAAGCTACATGCTGTCCTGGCGCCTGGCGCTCAAGGCCAACGCGCTCTACCGCGACGGCTCCAAGCTCAGCCAGCCGCTGAATTCCTCGATCCTCTCGGAAGTCGACGACGAGGACGAAGACGACGCCGTCGAGCAGCTGGCGGCGATGAATGCCGACGCCCGCGTGCCGCACGTGGCCGAAAAGATCGTCGAGCGCATCGTCGAGCGCGTGGTGCAGAGCCGCGAGCGCGACAAGCTGCCCAACCGCCGCAAGGGCTATACCCAGAAGGCCAATATCGGCGGCCACAAGGTCTATCTGCGGACCGGCGAGTTCGACGACGGGCGGCTGGGCGAGATCTTCATCGACATGCACAAGGAAGGCGCTGCCTTCCGCGCCATGATGAACAATTTCGCCATCGCCATCTCGCTGGGCCTGCAATATGGCGTGCCGCTCGAGGAATATGTCGAGGCCTTCACCTTCACCCGCTTCGAGCCGGCCGGCATGGTGCTGGGCAACGACCGGATCAAGAATGCCACCTCGATCCTCGACTACATCTTCCGCGAGCTCGCCGTCTCCTATCTCGACCGCGAGGATCTGGCGCATGTCAATCCGGACAGCCCCACGGCCCTGAGCAAGGATGGCGAAGGCGCCCGCCCTGCCCCGGTCCCGGCGCAGCAGCTGGTGTCGCGCGGCATGACCCGCGGCAAGGTCAAGGACCAGAACCTGATGCTGGTCCCCGGCGGCCTCAACGCCCAGGGGTTCAACCCGGTGCAGTCGATGCAGACCTCCACCGTCACGGCGCTGAAGGCCTCGACGGCGCTCAAGACAGAATTTGCACCTGCAGCATTCAATGCTGGTGAACTGGAGCCCATACCATCGCCTCCGCCTTCGCAGAATCCGGCCCAACTCCGCACCCAGGCGCAGATGCAAGGATATACGGGCGACCAGTGCAGCAATTGCAACTCCATGCGCATGAAGGTGTCTGGCCACTGCATGGTTTGCGAGGACTGCGGAACCACAACAGGCTGCTCCTGAGATTCGTTAGATGGCAGTTGGCGATGACTTCAAAGTGCTCCGGCGCTATCGTGAAGATATCGTTGAGTTGGCGGACTCTTGGAGAGCCGCCAACTCTCATCTTCTGACTGGGAGCAGGATCGACATCGTCCATTTGCTGAACTCGGTCAGTCCTGCCAACCCTCTCGAAAAATGGGCGCGAGATCCGTCTCGAGATCGTTTCGGATGATTTCGCAGAGCCTGATGCTTGGGTAGACTTTGGCTCAGGTACAATGTGCGTTCAGCAATATATTTGGAATGCAGCTCTAGCTCAGGAACCACACGCTCGTTTGGTGCTGGCACACGAAATAGGTCACCTACTTCTCCATCGAGATCAAGTTCACGCGTTCTCAAGGGGGCTGGAAAAGAACCTCAACTTTTTGGACCCGCCCGACTCTGCGGAACAGCAGGCAAACTGGTTTGCTTCTGCACTTCTCTTACCTGACAGCGTACTATTGAAACTTTCACACATGGATGAATACGGCGTTGCGACTTTGGCGCTAGTCGGCGAGCAAGTCGTAACTGTTCGGCGCCGCGAGCTACTAATGGACAAAAGATACAGAAATTACTCAGGGGATCAGTGCAGCAACTGCAATTCAATGCGCATGCGGATCCACGGCACCACGACAGTCTGCGACGATTGCGGTCGCCGCGACTGATATAAGTCGCTCCTCCCGTGGTTCGACGAGCTCACCATGAGGTCCTCGCTGGTGCCATGCTCATTGCCACTAGGTCCGATTCGCATCTGTTCCTCACCCTGCCCCTCCGAGCCTCATCCTGAGCCTGTCGAAGGACGAGGCGGGCAAACCCGATCCCCGGCCCTCGTGGTTCGACAAGCTCACCATGAGGTCCACTGAGACAGGCGTGCGCTAGAAACAGTTGTTGATGCCTTTATCGAGCTTTTTCTGCCAGTCAGGACCGAGCGTGTCCTTGGCGTCAATTCCCTCGTCGTAGCCGGGATCGCCGCGATTGAGCATGACCAACTCCATTTCCGCATTGTTGCTGCCGGCCACGTAGGTCATTTGTCCGCCGTAGGTGGTGTGCGTCGAGCCATAGACGCTGCTCCCCATGCGATTGAACGATCCGGTTGTATTGGCGTAGGTGGGCCCTGTGCTGACAACGCGCGTGTTGTTGGCGCTCCCGATGCCGACGACGATGAAGCGCTCGTAACCACCCTTGAGTGTGGTGATCGCCGCCATCTGGTTAGCCACACTCGTTGCACCGGTCGTATGGCAAACAGGTGCCGCAGAAGTCGACACCAGCACTCTGTTGCGCGACAGCTTGGTTACCGAACTGCTCGCGCATGCGGACAGTGAAACCACACAAATTCCGATGATCAATATTGATAAACGCATGATAATGTTCCCCCACGCGCATCATTGCGTGGCCATCTGATTGCGTAAAGGGAAAGTTGTACTTGCTAACGTCGGCCCGAACGGCCCTCGTGGTTCGACGGAGCTCATGAGGACCTCTCTGGCATCGTGGGTTTTGCCACTGCGTCTGGCACTTGCCCGCAGCCTCACCCTGCCCCTCCCAGCCTCATCCTGAGCCTGTCGAAGGACGAGGCGGGCACACCGGTCCCCGGCCCACATGGTTCGACGAAGCTCACCATGAGGTCCTCAAGGGGACCCAGGCTGTGGTGTGTCGCTGAAAGCAGACCTCTCAGCAAACCACCGCTCCCCCAAAGGCCTCATGGTGAGCCTGTCGAACCACGAGGGCGAGCGAGTGGAGCGTGCACAGCGTGGAGGCTCATGATGAGGGCTGGGCTGGTCCACGGTTCCGCCGCCGCGCCAGCAATGCCAGACCTTGCCAGTCCTGCGCCATTAGCGCCTCTTTCTTGGCCCGCGACCAGCCCTTGAGCTGCCGTTCGCGCGCAAAGCCCTCCAGCAGGCGCTCGTAGTATTCGGCATAGACCAGTTCCACGGGGCGGCGGCCATGGGTATAGCCCGGCACGAAACCCTGATTGTGCTCCCAGGTCCGCTCCTCGGGCGCGCGCTTGGTGCTGCCCACGTAATAGGACCCGTCCGCGCAACGCAGCATGTAGATCCAGAGGTGCAGTTCATCGTCCATAGAGCCATGGTGCGCCCGGCCCCATGGTTCGACAAGCTCACCCTGCGGGGCCTCTCCGGTGCGGGCATTTTGGGACTGCGTCTGATGCATATTTGTCCCGCAGCATCACCTGCCCCTTCGCGCCCTCTTGTCCCACCGAGCCTCACGCTACCCCCTCCGAGCCTTATCCTGAGCCTGTCGAAGGACGAGGCGGGCGCACCGAGTTCCCGGCCCTCCTGGTTCGACAAGCTCACCATGAGGACCTAATCTGCGTTGGCGGGCGCAGCGCTCTATGCCGGCAGTACCCGCTCGCTGACAACTCACACCCCGGAGCCCCACCATGCCAACCTACCCCGGCGGCTGCCTCTGCGGAGACGTCCGCATTATCGCCACCGGTGCGCCCGACCGCGTCGGGCTCTGTCACTGTCTTGATTGCCGCAAGCATCACGGGGCGCTGTTCTTTGCCGCCGCCATCTTCCCGCAGCAGGCGGTGGAGATCAGCGGCGAGACGCAGAGCTTTGCCGGGCGGCATTTCTGTCCGCGCTGCGGCTCGTCGGTGTTTGCCCGCTCGGGCGACGAGATCGAGCTGCATCTGGGCGCCCTCGACGCCCCTGACCAACTGATGCCGACCTACGAGTGCTGGACCGTGCGCCGCGAAGCCTGGCTGCCGCCCTTCCCGCTGGCGCATCGCCATGCGCACAATCGCGACGGCAGCGGTCGCGCCGAAGACTGACCGCGCCGCTGCGGCGCGCCCCGGCATGGTCCAATCGTCCAATACCGCCTGCCGCCAAACAATGCTCCAACACCGGCAAAACAGCTTTGGAGGACATGACTTGGCGCTCACCGACCACACCCTGAACGACGGAACCACCCTGCCCGCCATCGGCCTGGGCACCTATGCCCTGCGCGGCGTCGAGGGCGCGAAGGCCATGGCGGCGGCGCTCGACGAGGGGTATCGGCTGCTCGACTCGGCGGTGAACTACGAGAACGAAGGCGCCGTGGGCCATGCCGTGCGCAGCTCGGGCGTGCCGCGCGCGGAGATCCGCGTCACCTCGAAGCTGCCGGGGCGTCATCACAAGAAGGCGGCGGCGATCACCGCCATCGAGGAATCGGTGCTGCGGACCGGGCTCGATTATATCGATCTCTATCTCATCCACTGGCCCAACCCCAACCAGGGCCTCTTCGTCGAGGCCTGGGAAGGGCTGATCGCAGCGCGCGAACGCGGTCTGGTGCGCTCGATCGGCGTCTCCAACTTCCTGCCTGCCCATCTCGACCTGCTGGTCGAAAAGACCGGCGTGGCGCCCAGCGTCAACCAGGTCGAGCTGCATCCCTATTTCAGCCAGGAGACGCAGCGCGCCGCCGACACGTCGCATGGCATCGTCACCCAGGCCTGGTGTCCGCTGGGCAAGGGCTCGGACCTGTTCAGCGACGCGGCGATCACCGGTCTTGCCGCCAAATACAGCCGCAGCCCGGCGCAGATCGTGCTGCGCTGGCACCTGCAGCTGGGCACGCTGCCCATTCCGAAATCGGCCAATAGCGGCCGCCGACTGGAGAACCTCGATGTCGAGGGCTTCGAGCTCGACGCCACCGACATGCGCGTCATCGCCGGCATGACCCGGGCCGATGGCCGGCTGTTCGATGCCGATCCGGCCACGCACGAAGAGTTCTGAACCCTTCCCACCCAAACCGTCCTGCATCCGTTTTTCGAGGCCCGCCATGTCCACTCCCGCATTCCACGTCGACCCGCTCGTCTGGGGCCACGGCCCCCGGATTTTCGAGGCTTTTCTCGAGCCCACCTGCCCCTATTCGGCGCGCGCCTTCGCCAAGCTCGACCAGTTGCTGGCCGAGGCCGGCGAGGACAAGCTGACGCTCAAGATCCGCATGCAATCGCAGCCCTGGCACATGTTCTCGGGCGTCATCGTGCGCACCATCTTCGCCGCGGCCACCCTGCCGGCCGGCAAGGAAGCGGCCAAGGCCGTCTATGCCGCCGTCAGCACCCGCATCCCGGAATTCGAGTTCGAGCACCACGCCACCGGCCCCAATCGCGGCGCCTCGCCCGACGATCTGATCCGCCGCATCGAAGGCTATACCGGCCTCGAGCTGATGGAGGCCTTCAACCTCGTCGGCCTCGACAAGGCGGTGCGCTGGGACACCCGCTACGCCCGCCAGAACGGCATCCACGTCTCCCCCAGCTTCATGATCGACGGCCTGTTCCAGCCCGACATGAGCAGCGGCGACGCCGTCTCCGACTGGCTGAAGAAACTCGTCTGAGGTTTTCGCCCGGGGCCGTACTCACTCCCTTCTCCCCTTGCGGGAGAAGGTGCCCGAAGGGCGGATGAGGGGTTCTGGCAAGGCCACAGCTCCTCACGTCGTCTGGAGCCGCGACGCCACCACGTGTTGCCTACCCCTCATCCGGCGCTGCGCGCCACCTTCTCCCGCAAGGGGAGAAGGAATCAGGGAGATCGATGTGTCCTGCCCACGGTATCTCAGTCCGTCCACCCTCCCCCTTGCGGGGAGGGTTGGGGAGGGGGTTTGAGAGCCCCGCTCGTGCCGCTCCCCCCACCCTTGATCCCTCCCCGCAAAGGGGGCGGGTGACGACTGCAAGCGCCGCTCAACAACTTCCGCACCGGCTCAACCGCGTGCCCGACCTGGTCCTTCCTCCTTCCCTTCTCCCCTTGCGGGAGAAGGTGCCCGAAGGGCGGATGAGGGGTCGTGGCAGGGCAACAGCTCATCACTCCCTGCAAGCGCCGACGTTGTGGAGGCAACACCCCTCATCCGGCGCTGCGCGCCACCTTCTCCCGCAAGGGGAGAAGGAAACCGGAAGATCTACGTGTGCCAAGTGCACTCCAAATCCCTGCCATCTGCCGTTCATCCTGCAGCAAATCCGTTCAGACGGCTGACAGACTTATCCCCGCGCTATCACACCGCATTACACTTCCCCATCGCCGCCCCGAAACGCGAGATCATGACGAGTGATTGGGGGGACGAGGCCGGGTGGTCCGGATGTCGGTCCGGATCAGGCCAAGCCGGGGAGGGTGTGCAGGCCCAGGTGACCTGCCGCCTTAATTTGTTGCCGCGGGCGGACGTCTGTCGTGTTCGCTCAAAGGGGTCGGACTGGAGAAACGCGAAGAGCGAGGTCCGGTCGAGACGGCGACCCTGCGGCGGAGGGGCGATCCGCAAATGCCCTGATCCTTTCCGGTGCACGCCTAAAATCCAGGTGGCAACGGCGGAGCCGAGCTCCAGCCGGGCGCTCCTACCCGCGTCCGGCATTCGAACCATCGACGGGCTCTGCTCCGCCGTTGTTCGCGACTACCATCACAACCGGAGGCGGTGACGCCGGCCGGGGTTTCGGCGTGCGACGCGAACCCGGCGTCATCGCGCGAGGCAACCTCGCCGCGACGACCGCGCCTCAGTCGAGCTTGAGGTCGTGCTCCAGAAAGGCCGCGAAGGCTGCCTTGTGGTCCGGGTGCCAGCGCGACAGCGCCGGGCGGTCGAGGATGATGTCCAGCGCATTCCAGTAGATGCGCTTGTGGTCGGTGGCGGCGCTGGTCTCGTTGTCCGGGCAGAGGATGAAGAACCCGTCCCGCGCCATCGCCGCCTGCATGAAGTCGATCACCTGCTCGGGCATCCAGGCCGACGGGTTGGGCTGAGCGTCGCCGGTGGTGGTCCAGCCCGGGATCAGCAGATGTGCCGTCACCGTGCAGCCGGGCCGCTCGCGCAGGTCGCGCGCCAGGTTCTGGGTATAGGCGTTCACCGCCGCCTTGGAGGTGTTGTAGGCAGGATTGCCGGGCGGATTGGTCAGCCCCTGCTTGGAACCGGTGTTGACGATCGCTGCCGGCCTGCCGGCTTCCAGCATGCCCGGCAGGAAGGCCTGCACGCCATTGACCGGTCCCATGACATTGACGGCAAACACCCGCTGCCAGTTGGCATTGTCGTCGAGAATGCCGCCCGGTCCGCCGCCGACAAAGGCGGCAGCATTGTTCATCAGCAGCGTCACCCGCCCCAGCCGCGCCGCAACCTCGCCGGCCAGTTGCTGCATGGCGGCGAAGTCGGCCACATCGGTCTGGGCTGTCAAAATATTCGCCGCGCCCACAACCGCCGCGAGTTCGGTCTCGATGGCGGCGAGCTTGCCGGCGTTGACGTCGACCAGTGCCAGCTTCATGCCGGCTGCCGCCGCCTGGCGCGCCGCAGCGCGCCCGATGCCGCTGGCGCCGCCGGTGATCACGGCTACGCCGCCCTTGGTGAATGCCTCGGCCATCTGTGCTGCTCCTCGTTCGCCTCGAGCCGCACGCTAGTCGGCCATCCCCGGGGACGCAATGACAGGGCGGGCCCCATCGGGACCCGCCTCGCCTGTTATGGCGCCTAGCGGACGAAAAGCACCACCGACGCACCGCGGACCTTGATGCCGACGACATTTCCCGCGTCAAAGCCTGTGCGGTCGAGGTGCTCGTCGAGCACGTCGTTGGCGGCGATGTGTGGCCGCAGCTGGGCGATGTTGGGCTGCAGGTCCTCGGCGCAGACTTCCACGACGTCGACGTCGTCGCCAGCATCGACGCCGCGTACCTGGGAGCTCTGCACCGGGCGGAGCTTGCCCATACGGGTGTCGCAGCCTTCGGCAAAGCCCGGCATGAACGGGTCGCCGGGGCTGGTCTGGCTACCGCCGCCACCACCACCGCCGCCGCCCGGGTTCGGAGCAAAGCCGCCGGGTCCGCACAGACCACAACCGCCTCCACCACCGCCGCCGCCAGGGGCAAAGTCGCCAGGACCGGCCGCGACCTGTGAAACACCGGATAGGGCAGCAACCGTCGCCACCACTGCAAGGATCGAGAACGTTTTCATCGTCATTTTCCTTCTGTGTGTGGGCGCTGACTGGGCCAGTCGCCTCGTTGATGACGCGACTATGAGCGCGGCCGATTGAACTCACCCTGTGCGCAGTGTTCACACGTGGTTAAGCATCCCGCCCCCCGGAACGATGGGGCTTCCCGGGCGTTGGCCTCAAAGTCCAAAGGAGAAAAGCGCCATGACCGACCCGCACACGCCGCTCAAGCCCGCCGACAAGAAGCCCGGCGAGGTGATGCCGGATGTCCCGGAAACCGAGGCCCCCGCCGAGGTGCCGTCGGAGGGCCAGTTGCCCGGCATGCCACTGTCGCGTGATCCGCTGCTCAATCCGGGCCCTACCCCGCCTACCCGCGAGGTGCCGCCGCTCGACTGAGCGGCCTTCACCGGCATGTGACTATCACCAGCCATAGCGTCCCGGTCTGCCGCTTCTTATATTAGCGGCAGACTTCACCACATCCGGAGGACAATATGGCTTCAACCGAGCGCGCCGTTCTGGCAGGCGGCTGCTTCTGGGGAGCGCAGGACCTGATCCGGCGCCAGCCCGGCGTCATCTCCACCCGAGTCGGCTATTCCGGTGGCGATGTTGCCAACGCCACCTATCGCAACCACGGCACCCATGCCGAGGCCGTCGAGATCATCTTCGATCCCGACACGACCAGCTTCCGCAAGATCCTTGAATTCTTCTTCCAGATCCATGACCCGACGACCAAGAATCGTCAGGGCAACGATGTGGGCCTCAGCTACCGCTCGGCGATCTTTTACACCTCCGACGAGCAGAAGCGCGTCGCCGAGGAGACCATTGCCGACGTCGACGCGTCAAAGCTCTGGCCGGGCAAGGTGGTGACGGAACTGGCGGCTGCCGGCCCCTTCTGGGAGGCCGAAAGGGAGCATCAGGACTACCTGATCAAGCATCCCGGCGGCTATACCTGCCACTTCGTGCGTCCCAACTGGGTGCTGCCGCGCCGAGGCGAAAGCAGCGTCGCCGCCGAATAGGGACCGGAGGCGGGCTCAGACCCGCCTTCTCCCCGTACCCGAGGACCGTCAGGCCATGAAGCCTGGGATGTCGAGCAAGGGCACCAGGACCAGCAACAATACCAGAACGATGACGAAGCCGACGACGGTCTTGATCGTTCGGCCATAGGTGGCGGGTTGCGGCTCTTGCGGCTTGTCGGGGTGATCGACTGGCATATGCTTTTCCTGCGCGCGGGGTGCGCGCCGTCAGGGTACGCCCCGTTGGAGTGTCACCCTAACGTTTTCTTGAGACAAGGCGTCTGGCGCGCTAGCCTAGGCCCATGCCCCGTCTCACACCGTTCGAACGCATCACCCTCGCCGTCCAGGCCCAGGTTCCCATCGTCCGCGCCCTTGAGGCCGAGCTGGGGCGCGACAAGGCGCATGCTCTGGTGCGCCAGGCGCTTGATGCGTCCAACCGGGCCATGGTCGCCAAACGCGGGTCATTGCTCGATATCCCGACACTCAAGTCGGAATTCGCGGGCTTCGGCGAAGGGGTGCGCTACGAGTTCGAGACCGTCGAGGAAAGTGACACGCTGCTCCGCAACGAAGTCACGCATTGCGACTATGCGAGCTTCATGGACAGCATCGGTGCGCGCGACCTCGGGCAACTGCTGATCTGTGACGGCGATTTCGCCATGGCCGACGAACTCGGTCTCACCCTCGAACGCACCAAGACCTGCATGGCAGGCGATGGACACTGCAATTTCTGCTATCACGTCAAGACACCCAAGACCGCCTGATGAAGCTCATAGCCCTTCCTGCCGATGGTCCGCTGCTGGCCAGCGAGGCTGATGCCGTCGATCTGCTCGGACAGCTCTACGGCGCCGATTGCGACACCTTGGCCATTCCGGTCGGTCGCATGGCCCCCGAATTCTGGCAGCTGAAGACCCAGCTGGCCGGTCTGTTCATTCAGAAGCTGGCGAACTACCACGTTCGCCCGGCCTTTGTCGGCGACCTGACTGCCCAGATCGCGGCCAGCGACGCGCTCCGGGACTACGTGCGGGTGTGCAACCGGCGCGGCGACGTCCTCTTTGTCGACACCCTCACCCAGTTGGAGGCGAAGCCGTGACGCTGGATATTCTCTATGTGATGGCTGCTTCGCAGGAGTATGGCCCGCACCTGCAGGCCCGCATCAACCCGCTGATGACCGGTGTGGGCCCTGTCGAGGCCGCCGTCACCGTGGCTGCCCAACTCGCAGAACTGCTCGCCGCCGGCCGCCTGCCGCATCTGGTGGTGTCGCTGGGGTCTGCCGGATCGAGCCGTCTGGAACAGGGCAAGGTCTATCAGGCGTCGAGCGTCTCGTGGCGCGACATGGACGCCTCGGCCCTCGGCTTCGAGCCGGGCGTCACGCCGTTTCTCGGCCTGCCGGCCAGCCTGCCGCTTGGCCATCCCGTGCCCGGCATCGAGCAGGCCAGCCTTTCGACCGGTGGCGACATCGTGTCGGGCGCGACGTACCGCACCATTGCTGCCGACATGGTCGATATGGAGACCTATGCCGTGCTGCGGGCCTGCCAGCGCTTCAATGTGCCGCTGGTGGCCCTGCGCGGCATTTCCGACGGCCGGGCCGAGGTGCGGACCCTGACCGACTGGACGCACTATCTGCATGTCGTCGACGAGAACCTCGCGGCGGCCGTCGACCTGCTCGAGGCCGCCGTCAAGGACGACCTCATTCCTTAGAGCGGCGGCGCAGCTTGCGCTCGCGGCGGCGTTTGGCCCACCAGCGCTGGCCGCGCAGGATCAGATTGTTCAGCGGCCCCTGCAGAAACGGCAGATCGAGCGCCAGCAGCAGCAGCCCCAGCGGCAGCATCCAGATGCCGAGCACCGGCAGGAAGCTGAAGATGCCGCCGAGGACCAGCAACAGCCCGAGCGGGATGCGCAGGATGCGTGACGCGGGCCGACGGACCCATTCCAGAAATCCCCGCGAAATCGGTATGCTGCGGGAAATCCGGTCGAACTGCCGGTTGAGCCGTCTGAAATTCTTGTCGAACACGTGAATTGCCCTGATGTGCTCTTGCATATTGGGGGGCGCCGTCGGCGGCGCAAGGTCCCCCGGTCGGGATGACGGTCGAGCCGCCGCGGCAATGCGGCTAACACACCCTTAACGGAATGGCTTCATGCTTAAGAAAGCGGGTCGAGAGGTCCGCCTCCTTTTTTGTATTGCGTACTGGAGTGTGCCGTGTTCGGCGCTATCAGGCTTTCCGCCGCGGGCCTTGCCCTGGCTGTTTCCGTATCGGGCTGTGCCATGTTCTCGCCGTTCGGCGCGCTGTCGCCGAAGGACTGCATGACGCGCGTCATGTATTTCGAATCCAATCGCTCGAGTGCCGAAGGCATGCTGGCGGTCGGTACGGTGGTGATGAACCGCGTCGCCGACCGGGAGTATCCCAAGACAGTGTGCGGCGTTGTCGGGCAGAAGAACCAGTTCGCCCCCGGCGTGATGTTCAAGCCGATGAAGGAAGGGCGCTCAAAGGCCCTCGCTGCCAGCGTCGCCGAGCAGGTCCTGCACGGCGCGCGTCATCCCGGGGTCCGCGATGCCCGTCACTTCCACACGGCGGGCCTGCGCTTCCCCTACAACAACATGCACTACGTGCTCGAGGCCGGCGGGAACGAGTTCTACGAGAAGTACTGACGGGCGTCAGAAGTCGCCGCCCATGTCAAAGCCGTCGAAGCCGTCACCACCGAAATCCCCATCGCCGCCATCATCCGTGGCGTCTGCCTCGGGTTGAGGCGCCGGCTCCGGGGGCGTTTCGGCCGCATGCGCCGCGCCACCGCCAAACATGCTGCCGATCGCACTGCCGAGCAAGACGCCACCGGCAACACCCATTGCGGTCTGCGCCGCGCCGGCCAGAAAGCCGCCGCCACCCAGGCTACGGCCGCTACGGGACGGCTCTCCTGAGCGGTCGTCGCGATCCCAGGGGCCGCGCGGGCGCGACGTATCGGCCCGCGTCCGGCTGTTGGCCTCCTCGAGCTGACGCTCCAGTTCGCGAATGCGGGTGTCGGCAACCTCGAGGGCATGCTCCTGCACCAGCACTGTCTGCGCCATATAGTAGGGCGCGCCCGGCTGCCGGGCGATCTCCCGGGCAATCAGTTGCTCGGCATCGGGATCGCGATCCGGCGTGCGGCGTTCGACATCGGCAATGCGTGAGAACAGACCTTCAATGGCCCGGCGGTCGTCAGCGTTCAGCATGGTTCCTCTCCTTGCCAGCGCCCTTTGGGACGCGAACGTACAAGACATGGGAACCGATGCCGGTCATGACAATAGCGCGTTGACAGCGCCGCTGGCTGGTTCATTCTCACAGTCATTGCGAAGACGAGGCATTTCATGGCTGACGACCTTCCCCCACCCGACAGCAAGCTGACGAAGACCAAGTCCCGCTGGGCGGAACTGGGCAAGTTCATCACCGGCCTCACCTCCCGACCGGAGGATGCGCGGCTGCCGCCGGGCCAGCATCTGGTCAAGAACTGGCCGATCCTCGACCTCGGCCAGACGCCCAATGTTCCCCGGGACGTCTGGCGTCTCGACATTGTCGGGCTGGTCGACAGGCCACAGACTTGGACCTGGGAGAACTACATGGCCCAGCCGCAGACGGAAAAGACCTCCGACATTCACTGCGTCACCAGCTGGTCGCGCTACGACAACCACTGGCAGGGCGTCACCACCCACGACCTCCTTGAGGCCGTGCAGCCGCAGAGCACGGTCACCCACGTCCTGCTGACCAGCAATGACGGCTACACCACCAATCTGGCGCTGGCCGACTTTGCCAGCCCGGAAGCGCTCGTTGCCCATAGCTGGGAGGGCTCGCCCATCCCCGTGGATCATGGCGGGCCTGTGCGGCTCGTCGTGCCGCACCTCTATTTCTGGAAGAGCGCCAAGTGGCTGCGCAAGATCGAGTTTGCCGATCATGATCACCCCGGCTTCTGGGAAGTCCGGGGCTATCACAATCACGGCGATCCGTGGACCGAGGAGCGCTACTCCTGAGCCTCAGGCGCCGGTGAAGTCGCGCTTGCCGATCGGCACGCCATTGTGGCGCAGGATGTCGAACGCGGTGGTCACGTGGAAATAGAAGTTCGGATAGACGTTGTCGAACAGATAGCTCTGCGCCACCACCTCGGCATCGCGTACCTTGATCACCTGGTCCTCAAGCCCGTTCACGTCGGCTTCTGAAAAGCCGGCGACGTAGTCCAGCGCCTTGCGAATGCGCGAACGCAGGTCTGGCAGCGTCTTTTCCTCGTCGGGCCATGACGGCGCGTCGCGTCCGGTGATGCGCGACAGCGCGAACTTGGCGCGGTCCGTGGCGCTCTGCACCTGGAACGCCAAAGGGTGCATGTCCGGGGCCAGGCGAGACGCTGCGAGCACTTCGGGCCCGATCTTGCGTTCGGTCGCATTGGCCTCGGCTTTTTCAAGGATGCGGTCGAGATTGGTGAGCATGCGCGTGAATGTGGCCACCGTGGCGGTGTACATCGAGATCGTCATTCTTGCCTCTGGGTGTGCCCGTGGCGGGCGGTTGGAAGGTGTTACCAGCTCTGGTTGACATCGCGTGCCGTCGGAGACGGCTGAAACGCCGGCGGCAAAGCTGCAGGGTCGGGTTGTCTGGACTGGGGTTCAGCCGAACCACCCGGCTCGAACTCGAACTCTTCCGGCGCGACGACCTGGAACGTCCAGTCGCCGACCATCACGCCATCGAGGCTTACCCCGATATGGTGCTCGCCCAGCGGATCGCCCGCCGCAACGCACCAGCCGTGCGAGGTCCAGCCGTCCGAGTCCGGTGTCAGCTTCAGGGTCACGACGGCACTCCTGGCGTCGGCGCTGATCTGCATCTCGGAGGCCGGATCGTTCCGATAGTCCTTCCAGGCTTCGAGCGGCACTGGTAACTGAAGTGTTTCGATCAGCGTCAGTTCGGACGTGCTCGACGGATCGAACTGCAGGTACCAGTAATAGCAGGCGGACTCGGGCAGGTTGGGCACGATGGTGCCGACCTGGCTGATGCTGGTGCCATTGTGCGTGTAGTCGACCTCGAAGCGCGAATCGATGACCTCGGCGGCGAGTGCCGTACCGCAAAGGCCGATGGCTGCCAGCGCTGTCAGCACGCGTTTGATCATGCCGATCTCCCTCTTTGCCGGCAGCATAGCATCGGCAAGCTACGATGGAAGCGCGATTTGGCGTGCTGCACCCAAGGCTTTGCCGCTGGCGGGCGTCTCATGTCTTGCCATGTTCGCAGACTTGCCCTCCGATTGGGCAAGCAACCCTACCGGAGGACCTCATGCCGCGTCTGCTCGTCACCTGCCTTGCTCTCGGCCTATTCGCACTCCCCGCGCTGGCGCAGGACGCCCCGGCCGGGCCATACGACAGTTTCGCGCCCGGCGCTGATGGTGAACCGTTCTCGACCACGGGCGAGACGCCGCCGGATGATGCGCTGGTCGCCCGCATCTTTGCGCTCAGCTTTGCCGAACCCTGCGGCTGGGGCATCGAAAGCGGCGCCGAGTTCTCGCCGCCCGTAAGCTACGATCTCAGCTATCGCAACGCCTATGACGAGGCTGGTGACACGGACCACCAGCTCAAGCTCTACCGCTTCTTCTGCGGCGCCGGCGCCTACAACCAGCAGCACGTCTACATGGCCTGGGACAGCGATTTCGGTCTGCGTCCACTCAGCTTCGCGGCGCCGACCTTCGCCGCCGAGCTGGTCGACAAGGACAATTCCGACAGCCCGCTCGCCTCCATCGCCGTCACCGGCGTCGAGGCGATGCAGATCCTCGTCAACTCCTGGTTCGATCCGGCGACCGGCCGCATCACCGCCCGCTCCTGCTGGCGCGGCCTCTGCGATGCCTCTTCGCTCGGCATCTGGGTGCAGGACGGGCCGGGCTTCCGGCTGGAATCCTATGCGGTGGATGCCTCCTATGACGGCGAGGAGAACCTCGTCGAACTCGCCGACTATTCGGCCCCCGTCGACAAGCCGCTCAAGCTCGTCACGCCGCCGGCCTGGCCGGATCTGGAGGGCGAGAACGGCGCGGTCGAGTGATCGCGGCCCCGGAAAAAGAAAGACCGCAGTGCTGTTGCCAGCACTGCGGCCTGAAGAAGGTCCCGCCGCACTGTTGAGGGCTTGGGGGCAGCGGCAGGAACTCCTTGCGGTTCACCGGTGCATGGGTCGTTTGCAGTGATCCAGCGAACTGAGTGTAAGATGGGGGCGATTTGTGGCGGGAGAAGTGGCCCTCACTGATTGGTGAACGCGCGTGTTGCCGAATGTCGGCGAAGTCCCTAAGAGAGTCCCGCAAGGCCATGCTCCAGGGCAAGCCGATTGGCAGGAGTAATTTCCCGCGCCCCGGTCGCCGCTCCGCAGCAGGCAGTGCAAAGAGAACATAATGGACATCATCACACCCAGGGCCCTGCCCCAGAAAGCCTTCACCGACCCGCAGGCGGCTTGGGACTATGTCGCTGAAATCTATACCCGAAACACCGGCTTCATCCGCGAGCAACTGCTCAATCTGACCAAGGGGCACGTCCCCAAGGGGCGCGTCCGGGCCTTCTATCCCGAGGTTCAGGTGACCTCGCGCAGCTATGGCAAGACCGACAGCACGCTGCCCTATGGCTACCTGCATACGCCCGGGCTCTACCGCACCACGATCACCTCGCCCGAGCTCTTCAAGACCTACCTGATCGACAATTTCCAGGTCATTCTCGACAATCATGGCGGCGCCATCGAGGTCGGCGAGTCGACCACCCGCATTCCGCTGCATTTCGCCCTGCCCCCGACCGAGCGCATCGATGGCGAGGCCATCAATGCCCTGCCGATCCCGCTGCGCGACCTGTTCGACGTGCCGGATCTGGCCGATACCGATGACGAGATCGCCAACGGCACCTTCGTGCCGCCGCCGGGCGGCCCCTACCCGCTGGCGCATTTCACCGCGCCACGCGTCGACTACTCGCTGCAGCGGCTCAGCCACTACACCGGCACAGAGGCCGATCACTTCCAGAATTTCGTGATCTTCACCAACTACGGCTTCTACATGGACGAATTCGCCCGCGTCGCCGAAAAGTTCATGGAAGACGGCCACCCGGCCTATGAAAGCTTCGTCGAGCCCGGGGGATTCATCACCCGCAACAAGCGGCTAGGCGGCGGCACCACCGGCACCAGGGCGACCCGCACGCCGCAGATGCCAGCGCTGCATCTGACCATGCCACGCAACCGCGGCATCACCATCGTCAATATCGGCGTCGGCCCGTCCAACGCCAAGACCGCCACCGACCATATCGCCGTGCTGCGCCCGCATGCCTGGATCATGCTCGGCCACTGCGCCGGCCTGCGCAATTCGCAGGAACTGGGCGACTACGTCCTCGCCCACGCCTATCTGCGCGAAGACCATGTGCTCGACGCCGATCTGCCGGTGACAGTGCCCATTCCGGCGCTGGCCGAAGTGCAGGTAGCGCTGGAAAAGGCCGTCGCCGAAGTCACCCAGACCGAGGGTATCGAGACCAAGCGCATCATGCGCACTGGTACCGTGGCGACCTTCGACAACCGCAACTGGGAGTTGCGCGACCAGACCGAGATCACCCGCCAGCTCAGCCAGAGCCGTGCCGTAGCCCTCGACATGGAATCGGCAACCATCGCCGCCAACGGCTTCCGTTTCCGCGTGCCGTACGGAACGCTTTTGTGTGTGTCCGACAAGCCCTTGCACGGGGAACTTAAGCTGCCGGGCATGGCCTCGGACTTCTATCGCACCCAGGTGAACCGGCACTTCCAGATCGGCCTGCGCGCCATGGAAATCCTCCGCGACCAGCCGCCCGAGCGGCTGCACTCGCGCAAGCTGCGGAGCTTTGCGGAAACGGCGTTCCAGTAGGCCGCCATGGCCGACGACCGTTCCATGCTGCCAAGAACCGGGAGTGAATTGCACGACTGGCTCGTGCAGCTCTTTCCTAGCTTCCTCGGGTCATGCGCCTATCCACTCGATACCACGCTGACGCCGCACCGGGTCTGCTCGGAGTTCACCGACTATTTCCGCGACGCCATAGTCACCTACGACAGCCCGGTAGTGATCGAACTCTTTCGGGTAGTTGAGGTGATCGCAGCCGCTGATCCGAAGGACGCCGATCCGGTCGCGAATGCCCTGCTCACCTGCTTTCTTGAGAACATCTCGTGCACCGATCAAGGGCACGCCAGCCGCCGACACATGGGCCCCAGAAGCCTGCGCTTCTTCGACGGCTGGCACTATCCTTACCTCGACCGGCTGGGACTACCGCGATCGGCATAGGCCGTCAGAGCGGCTCGTAATCGATCTCGAGGAACTTGCTGACTTCGGGGATCCAGCGGTCCTTGACGAACGCCACGTGCTTGGGGTGCTGGTCATAGGCCGTGTAGGCAGCCTGATCGGCGAACTCCATCGAGAAGCCGAAATGGTAGTCGTTCTTCTTGCTCACCTGCCTGAGCTGCTCGAACTTCTTGACCCCGGGAATATGCTCCAGCGCCGCCTTGGCGTCGCGCAGGAATGACTTCTCCTGCAGCGACCCATGTGCATGCTTGAGGACGAAAACGACGGTATGACGGATCATGCGACTGCCCCCTCCAGGGCCACTGCCTCGCTCGCGGCGATTGCCGCCATGTTGACGATTCCCCGGCTCGTCGTCGAGGGGGCAAGAATGTGCGCCGGGGCCCGCGACCCCATCAGGATGGGGCCGACGGCCAGCGCGTTGTTCATTTCCTTGAGCAGCGTCATCGACAGGTTGGCCGAGTCGAGATTGGGGAACAGCAGCAGGTTGGCTTCGCCCTTGAGCACCGAGTCGGGAATGTAGCGTTCCCGCAGGTCCTCGTTGAGCGCCAGGTCGCCCTGCATTTCGCCTTCGACGATCATCTCGGGCGCGGCCAGCTTGAGCAGCCGGTAGGCCTCCCGCATCTTGAAGGCGCTGTCGCCATCGCGGGAGCCGAAGTTGGAGTAGCTGAGCAAAGCGGCCCTTGCCTCGATATTGAAGCGCTTGAGGTGATCGCGCGCCTGCAGCGCGATCGAGACGATCTCGGTCGGTGTCGGGTCGAGCGTGACGTAGGTATCGGTCAGGAAGAACGCCCCGCGCGGCATGATCAGCATGGAGAGGGCCGAGACGTCCTTGACCCCGTCCTGCAGCCCCAGGATCGACCGGATATCGCGCACATGCTTGATGTAGCGGCCTTCGAGGCCGCACAGCATGGCATCGGCGTCGCCACGCTTGACCGCCAGCGCGGCGATGGTCGTGGTGTTGGTGCGAACGATGGTGCGGGCGGTGTCCGGCGTGACGCCGGAGCGTCCCACCAGCGAGTGGAACAGCGCCACGTAGTCGCGGTAGCGCGGATCGTCTTCGGGGTTCACCACCTCGAAGTCCCTGCCCGGCTTCAGCGTCAGGCCGAAGCGCTCGATGCGGCTTTCCAGCACGGAGGGACGGCCGATCAGGATTGGTCTGGCGATCCGCTCCTCGAGCAGCACCTGGGCGGCGCGCAGCACGCGCTCGTCCTCGCCGTCGGCGAAGACCACCCGCTTGCCCTGCCCCTGGGCCCGGTCGATGATCGGCTTCATCACCAGCCCGGAGCGGAAGACGAAGCGGTTGAGACTGTCCTGATAGGCCTCGAAATTCTCGATCGGCCGCTTGGCGACGCCCGACTCCATGGCCGCGCGAGCCACGGCCGGTGCGATCCGCAGGATCAGGCGCTGGTCGAACGGATTGGGAATGATGTGCTCGGCGCCAAAAACCGCCGGCTGCCCCGATGGCGAAACTTCCAGCCCGGGGTCATGGGCCAGCCGTGCAATGGCGTGCGCCGCTGCCAGTTTCATTTCCTCGTTGATCGTCGTCGCGCCGACGTCGAGCGCACCGCGGAAGATGAACGGGAAGCAGAGGACGTTGTTGACTTGGTTGGGGTAGTCGGAGCGGCCGGTACACACCATGGCGTCGGGGCGGATCTCCTTGGCCAGTTCGGGCATGATCTCGGGCGTCGGATTGGCCAGCGCCAGGATCAGCGGGCGCGGCGCCATCTTCTGCAGCATTTCCGGCTTCAGGACCCCCGGCGCCGAGAGGCCGAGGAAGATATCGGCATCGTCGATCACCTCGGCCAGCGTCGTCTTGTCGGACGAGCGGCAGAAGCGGCCGCGCCACTTGTCGTTGACGTCGTCGCGCTTGTCGGTGAGCAGCCCGTCCTTGTCGGCGACCCAGATGTTCTCGAGCCTGGCGCCCAGCGCCACCAGGATGTTGAGGCAGGCGATTGCCGCGGCGCCGGCGCCGGAGGTGCAGATCTTCACCTCCTCGATCTTCTTTTTCGCCAGTTCAAGGCCGTTGAGTACCGCCGCGCCGACAATGATCGCGGTGCCGTGCTGATCGTCGTGGAACACCGGGATGTTCATGCGCTCGCGCAGCGCTTCCTCGATCTGGAAGCATTCGGGGGCCTTGATATCCTCGAGATTGATGCCGCCAAACGTGGGTTCGAGCGGTCGCACGATCTCGATGAACTTTCTGGGATCGGTCTCGTCGATCTCGATGTCGAACACATCGATGCCGGCGAATTTCTTGAAGAGGACCGCCTTGCCCTCCATCACCGGCTTGCTGGCCAGTGCGCCAATGGCGCCAAGGCCGAGCACGGCGGTGCCGTTGGAGATCACCGCCACCAGGTTGCCGCGCGACGTGTAGCGCGTCACCGCATCGGGATTGGCGGCAATCTCCTCGCAGGGTGCTGCCACGCCCGGAGAATAGGCCAGCGCCAGATCGCGCTGGTTGCCCAGCGGCTTGGTCGGCTGGATTTCCAGCTTGCCGGGCCGCGGAAACTCGTGGAAATGCAGTGCGGCCTCACGCAAGGCCCGGCGCTGTTCGGACATGTCGGACGACATGGGTCCCCCCTCAATTCACTGACTGCTAGGTGACACTAATCGGACGACAAGGGAAGGCCGCTTGCCGACCATACCGTCTTCAAGCCGCTGCGGCGGCCGAGGCCGGCGGCAACACGGCGGCCGGCTTACCCTGGCTGTTGAGCGCCCGCGCCAGGTCCCGGAACGGGCCCAGCTTGATCGCCGGGGCGAACAGGAAGCCCTGCGCCATGACGACGCCGCGGGCCCGCAGATAGAGCGCCTGCGCCTCGGTCTCGACGCCCTCGGCGACGATTTCGGTGCCCAGGTCGTGCGCCATCGAGATCAGTCCGTCGAGCACCGGCACCTGCGTGGTCCCGGGCTTGATCATGTCGACGAAGACGCGATCGATCTTGATCACATCAACCCCGAGCGTCTGCATATAGGCGAGGTTCGAGTGGCCGGTGCCGGCGTCATCCATGGCCAGCCGGGCGCCAAGCGCGTGCAGGCCGGAAATGACGGCCGTGGTCTGCGGCGCATTGTCGAGCGGCCGGCGCTCGGTGATCTCGAACACCAGCTGGCGGAAGCTGATCGGCGAGTCGGCAAAAATCGCCTGCACGTCCTCGACGATCGACCCATCGCGGAAATGCCCCTCGAAGAGATTGATCGAGACCTTGAGCTCAGGCATCTCCCGGCACAGTTCGGCCAGATCCTGACGCACCTGCTGCATCAGGCTGACGGTCATGGGGATGGCGAGGCCCGTGACCTCGGCGTAATCGATAAACGCCCCGGGCATGACGATCTCGCCGCCCTTCTTTTCCCAGCGGCAGAGCACCTCGCAGCCCGCCAGGGCGCCGGTGCGAAGGTTGATGACCGGCTGGTACCACGGCTTGATCTCGCCGGCCTGGATGGCCCGTTCCAGATCGAAGGCCGGCAGGCTGGAGCGGCGGACATATTGCAGCGCCAGCACCAGGAAGCCGCCACTCATCAGGCAGGCGACTATGGTGAAGCTGGCATCGAGATCGGCATAGTCGGCGCGCACCACGGCAAACGGCACCGCCGACTCGGCCCGGATCGGGATCTCGCCGGCAATCGAGTGCACGGCAACGAACTCAGTGTCGCCCCGATGGTCGTAGGCATTGGCATCCCCTGCCGTCAGCACCGGCGTATCGTTGGTCAGCGTGACCCGCACCATCGATGTCGGTTTCAGGCCGCGCAGCAGGCTGTCGGGCGGGTTGGCGATGATCGGCACAAAGGCCGAGACCCGGCGCTGGCCGCCGAAATTCTGGGTGATCTTGAGCACCGGTGTCGGCAGGCCGCCCAGCTTGACCACCGAGAAGGTCTCGGCGTTGCCCGGAATGCTGAGATTGTCCGACAGCGGCGAATAACTCACCTGCTTGCCGAAGGCATCGCAGTACTGCACGCCGTCGGCGTTCTCCACCAGCACCTGCTTGAGATAGAGGCTCGACTCCATCTGCCTGTGCACATTGGCGATGAAGGTCGGGGTACAGAGCGACGGACTGTCAGCCAGAATCGTGCGCAGCGAGCCGATGGCGTCCTTGGCGGTGGCCTGGATGCGCTCGGTGATGCTGTCCACCGTCTGCTGCAACTGGGCGCGCTCGCGCATGCGCACGTAGGAATCGAGCAGATAGTCGACGCCAAGCACCGGCAGGAACGCCGCAATGGCGCTCAACAGCATGATAGCGTGAGTGTATTTCGACTTCACTGCAGACTCGCGGCCCCCACCAGAGCCCAAGTCGTAGCCTGCAGCACTTTAAGAGAGTGTTAACGCCGGTTAACCACGTGTGCCGGAATGGAGCAGCGCACCCGGCGCTGCTCCAATGCCACTATTCTTTGACGTTCAGCCGGATGCTGAGTTCGCGCAACTGCTTGGGCGAAGCCGGGCTCGGGGCCCCCATCAGCAGGTCTTCGGCCTGCTGATTCATCGGGAACAGCGTGATCTCGCGCAGGTTCTGCACGCCGCAGAGCAGCATGACGATGCGGTCCACGCCGAAGGCCGCGCCACCATGCGGCGGGGCGCCGTACTGGAACGCCCGGAACAGGCCGCCGAACTGCTCTTCGACTTCCGCCGCCGACTTGCCGGTCTTTTCGAAGGCCGCGATCATCGTCGCCGGTTCCTGGTTACGAATCGAGCCCGAGGCGATCTCGAAGCCGTTGCAGACGGCGTCGTACTGGTACGCCTTGATGGTCAGCGGATCTTCATTCCTGAGCGCCTCAAGGCCGCCGCGCGGCATCGAGAACGGGTTGTGGGCGAAGTCGACCCGCTTTTCTTCCTCGCTCCACTCGTAGAACGGGAAGTCGACGATCCAGCAGAACTCGAAGCGCTCGAGGTCGGTCAGGTTCAGGTCGAGCCCGGCCTTGACGCGGGCTTCGCCGGCAAAGCGATACATCTTCTCGGGACGCCCGAGCACGAAGAACACGGCATCGCCGTCCTCCAGCCCGAGCTGGCTGCGAATGGCCGCCGTCCGCTCCTCGCCGACATTCTTGGCGATCGGCCCCGAGCCGGCACCGTCCTTGAAAAAGATATAGCCGAGGCCCGGCTGGCCCTGCCCCTGCGCCCAGGCGTTCATGCGATCGCAGAAGGCACGCGAGCCGCCGGTCTTGGCTGGAATGGCCCAGACCTCCACCTTGTCGTCGCCAGCGATCTGGTTGGCAAACACACCAAAGCCGGAACCACGGAAATGCTCCGTGACATTCTGCATGACGATGGGATTGCGCAGGTCCGGCTTGTCCGAGCCGTACTTGCGGATTGCCTCGTCATAGGGAATGCGCGGCCACTGCTTGGTCACCGGCTTGCCCTCGCCGAACTCCTCGAACAGCGCAGTGATGACCGGCGTCATGGTGTCCCAGATCTCTTCCTGGGTGACAAAGCTCATCTCGAGGTCGAGCTGGTAGAATTCGCCTGGCAGGCGATCGGCGCGCGGGTCCTCGTCGCGGAAGCACGGGGCGATCTGGAAATAGCGGTCGAAGCCGGCAACCATCAGCAGCTGCTTGTATTGCTGCGGCGCCTGCGGCAGGGCAAAGAACTTGCCCGGATGGATACGGCTGGGCACCAGGAAGTCACGGGCGCCTTCGGGCGACGAGGCGGTCAGGATCGGCGTCGAATATTCGGCAAAGCCGATGTCGCCCATGCGGCGGCGCATCGACGAGACGATCCTGGTGCGCTTGACGATATTGGCGTGCAGCGTCTCGCGGCGCAGGTCGAGAAAGCGGTAGCGCAGCCGCACATCCTCGGGATAGTCCGGCTCGCCGAACACCGGCAGCGGCAATTCCTTTGCTTCGCCAAGCACTTCGAGCTCGCGGATGAAGACTTCGATGCCGCCGGTCGGCTGGTTGGCGTTGACGGTCTCGGGCGTCCGCGCCTTGACCTCGCCGTCGATGCGGATGACCCATTCGGAGCGCACCGTTTCGGCCAGCTTGAAGGCGGCGGAATCGGGGTCGATCACCAGCTGCGTCAGGCCATAATGGTCGCGCAGGTCGATGAACAGCAGGCCGCCGTGATCGCGGACGCGGTGCACCCAGCCGGAGAGACGCACATTATCGCCCACGTCCCCCACCGTCAGGGCCGCGCAGGTGTGTGTGCGATAGGGGTGCATTTTGTGACTCTTTGCAGGTGGGTTGGCTGGGTAAAATAGCGGCGCGAAAAGCGCATGCAGGGGCGAGTTTGTCAAGTTTCCGGGGCTTGCGGCACGCCCGGCGATGCTGCAGTGCGGGTAATTGTTTCTGGAATGCATGGACTTCCCCTGATAAGAGGCTGGCCAAGCACTGGGGCCCGAAAGGCGATACATGGAGATCATCACCTCCACCGACGCGCTCGCTGCGTTTTGCGAGCGAGCCGCCGGATATGACTATGTGACGGTGGATACCGAGTTTCTTCGCGAGACGACCTACTGGCCGAAGCTGTGCCTGCTGCAGGCGGCGACGGACGATGAAGCGGTTCTGATCGATCCGCTGACCGACGGGCTGAGTCTGGCGCCGTTCTTTGCGCTCCTCGCCAACGAAGCGGTCACGAAGGTCTTTCATGCCGCCCGGCAGGACATCGAGATTTTCGTCAAGCTCTCCGGCAAGGTGCCTGCCAATATCTTCGACACGCAGGTTGCCGCCTCTGTCTGCGGCTTCGGCGACAGCGTCTCCTACGACAATCTGGTGCGCTCGGTGACCGGCGTCGAGCTCGACAAGTCGTCGCGCTTTACCGACTGGTCGGCCCGGCCCCTGAGCGAGAAGCAGCGTGTCTACGCGCTCGCCGACGTCACCCACCTGCGCGACATCTACAAGAGCCTTGTCGAGCAGGTCGCAAAAACCCGCCGCGGCGACTGGGTGCAGGACGAGCTCTCGGTGCTGCGCTCGATCGACACCTATGTGGTGCAGCCCGAAAACGCCTGGGAGCGGTTGCGCGCCAAGCTCAACCGCCCGCGTGACATCGCCGCCCTGCAGCAGCTGGCTGCCTGGCGCGAGAAGCGCGCGCAGGATTCCGATCAGCCGCGCAGCCGCGTGCTCAAGGATGATGCGCTGGTCGAACTGGCGATGCAGCGCCCGTCGTCTCCCGAAGGATTCGAGAAGCTGCGCGCCGTGCAGCGCGGCTACGGCCGCTCGGCCGCCGCTGCCGAGATCATCGCCATTATCAAGAGGGTCGAGGCGCTCAGCAAAGCCGAACTGCCCGACATGCCCGAGCGCTATCGCGGCCCCTCACCCAAGGGCGCCGTCGGCGATCTGGTGCGGGTGCTGCTCAAGTCGGTCGCCGAGGAACATGGCGTCGCCGCCCGCATCCTCGCCACCTCCGACGAGATCGACGCCCTGGTGCTCGATGACGAGGCCGATGTGCCGGCCCTCAAGGGCTGGCGGCGCAAGCTGTTCGGCGAGAAGGCCCTGGCGATCAAGCACGGCAAGATCGGTCTGGCTGCCACCCGCAAGGGTGTGGTGGAGATCCCGATCCCCGGCTCGTCCGACTAGCTCGCGCGGATTCTGGCGTTCTTGATCCCGGCCACGCCGATCAGCTGATCGAGCCGGGTCTGGAGATGCTCGCCGTCGAGAAACGCCAGATCCTCGGGGAGATGCAGGATCAGCGTGTCATCATCCATCGAGAAGCTGGCCCGCGGCAGGATGCCCGGCATGGCGGCCGACATCGGGTAGGCCACCCGGAACGTGGCGCCCAGCAGCCGCGCCTTGCTGCTGCCCGCCGATCCGGCCAGTGACAGCAGCGCCTGATTCTGGCTCTTGTGCTTCAACCCCATGTAACGCACGGCCATCACCTCGGCGAGAAAGGCCCGCCCTGGGTGATCGACGCCGGTCAGTGAGCCGTAGGCCACCAGGTCGACACTCTGCTCGCCGCGATAGTCGGGGTGACCGCGCCAGCCGATATCGGCGAGGTAGCAGGCCACCTTGCGCAGCCGCAGTTCATCCGCCGATTCCCGCATGCCGATGGCGGTGAGGAATTCGGCCGAAAAGTCGATGAGGTCGGTGGCGTGGGCCGGCGAGCGCGAGCGCAGCACGGACATTTCCTCGGCGCCCTGCAGCAGCGGATCGACCAGGCGCTCGTGGTCGTCGAGCAGCCCGTAGAGATAGCCTTCGCGCACCCCGAGGGCCGAAAACACCACCTTGTCGAACTTCCCGGCCTTGAGCACTTCATAGAGCACCGCAGCGCCGTAAGGGACCAGGTCGCGGCGCCCCGAACTCATGTTCTCGGACCCGGCATAGGTCTGGTTCTTGTCGTACTCGCTGATGATGTCATCGCAGAGCTTGAGCAGGTCGTCGGCCGGCACGTCGTAGTGCTGGACCATGTGCAGGGGGTATTTGCGCAGGATCTGGTGCAGCTTGGCCAGCGACCGCCAGGTACCGCCGATGGCGCAGAACGTGCCGCCGCCCTTGCCGTCGAACAGGCCCGAGGCCTTCAGCCGCTGCTTGGCGATGCTCTGGGCCTTCTTGACCGAGCTGCCGCTGTCGTCCTGCAGGCGGATGACGCCAAGCTCGAGCGTCTCGCCCGCCGCGTCGTCGCCGGCGTTCATGGCCGAGAGTTCTAGGCTGCCGCCGCCCAGATCGCCGACGATGCCGGTGAACCCTGGAATGCCGGCAAGGACGCCGAGCGCGGCATAATGGGCTTCCTCCGCGCCGCTGAGCACCTGGACCTTGGTGCCCATCAGCTCTTCCACGGCGCTGACGAACTCCTTGGAATTGCTGGCATCGCGCACTGCCGAGGTGGCCAGCACATAGACCTTGCCCACCTTCATAAGCTTGGCGACCAGCGCAAAGCGCTGGATGGCGGTCACCGCCCGTTCGACATTTTCCTGGGCCAGCTTGCCTGACGAGGCGACACCTCGGCCCAGCGCGCAGGCGGACTTCTCGTTGTACAGATGGGTCAGCGACCGGGCATGGCGCTCATAGACAACAAGTCGCACCGAGTTGGAGCCGATATCGAGCACCGCCACCGGCTTGGCACCCTTGATACGCCCTTGGGCGGTCGGATCGGCGTCTACGCCCCAGTATCGGTTCAATCGTCACTCTCATCTTTGTCGTGCAAGGCACTGCCGCGTCCCGACAGACTGGCGTTGGTCATGAAGTACTCGTGGGCGCTGAAGGGCTCCTCACCCTCGGCGAGCCGAATGCGATGCGAACTGCCATCAGGAAGCACCTCCCAGCTCTGCTGGTTATCCTTCAGGTAGCTTACCAGCATACGGTCAAGGATCTGTTTGTGCACGGTCTTGTTGACGATCGGCACCATCACCTCGACGCGCCAGTCAAGATTGCGCTGCATCAGGTCGGCCGAGGAGATGTAGACCTTGGCCTTGCGCGAGGGCATGGGCTCGCCCTGCCCGAAGCAGAAAATGCGCGAATGCTCGAGGAAACGGCCGACCACGGACTTGACCCGGATATTGTCGGAGAACCCCGGAATACCAGGGCGCAGGCAGCAGATGCCGCGCACAATCAGCTCGATCTTGACGCCTTTGCGGCTGGCGTCATAGAGCGCGTCGATGATCTCGGGATCGACGAGCGAATTCATCTTCAGCCAGATGCTGGCCGGCTCGCCGCGCTCGGCATAGCCGATTTCCTTTTCGATGTGCTCGATCAGGGTGGAGCGCAGATTGACGGGCGAGGCCGCAATGGCCTCCAGTTCGGTCGGCCGGGCATAGCCGGTGATGAAGTTGAACACCCGCGCCACGTCCCGGGTAATCGCCGGGTCGCAGGTGAAGTAGCTCAGATCGGTGTAGATCTTGGCGGTGATCGGGTGGTAGTTGCCGGTCCCCAGGTGACAGTAGCTGGCGAGCTTGCCGCCTTCGCGGCGCACCACCTGGCTCATCTTGGCGTGCGTCTTGAGCTCGATGAAGCCGAACACCACCTGCGCGCCCGCCCGTTCGAGATCTCGGGCCCAGCGGATATTGGCCTCTTCGTCAAACCGCGCCTTCAGTTCCACCAGTGCCGTGACCGACTTGCCGGCCTCCGCCGCCATGATCAGCGCCTTGACGATCGGGCTGTCGCGCGAGGTGCGGTAGAGCGTTTGCTTGATGGCCACCACATTGGGATCGCGGGCGGCCTGCAGCAGGAACTGCACCACTGTGTCGAAGCTTTCGAACGGGTGATGGACCAGCAGGTCCTTGGCCTTGATGGCGGCAAAGATGTCGCCATTATAGTCCCGCACCCGCTCGGGAAAGCGCGGCACATAGGGCTGGAACTTCAGGTCGGGCCGGTCGATCTCGCACACCTTGGCGGCGTCGGCGAGGCCGAGGAAACCCTCGAACTCGAACGTATCGGCATTGCCGATCCCCAGCCGGTCCGAGATCTGGCGGCGCAGGGCGCGCGGCATCTTCTTTTCGATTTCGAGGCGGATCACCTGGCCGCGCCGGCGCTGGCGCAGTGCCGATTCAAATTCCACCACCAGATCGGCAGCCTCGTCGTCGATTTCGATTTCGCTGTCGCGGATGACCCGGAAAGCGCCGGAGCCGGCCACTTCGTAGCCGGGAAAGAGCTTGTGGAAGAAGAGGTTGATGATCGTGTCGATGGTCACGACCTCGATCCGGCCGTCCTCGCTCAGGCTGGCCGGGAGGGTGATGAAGCGGTCGAGATTGCCGGGGACGCGCACCAGCGCGGTCAGGGCCGCCATGGTGCCGGGGCGGATCATCTCGAAGGCGAGCGAGAAGCCGAGATTGGGGATGAACGGGAACGGATGCGCCGGATCGACGGCAATCGGCGTCAGCACCGGGAAGATTTCCTCGCGGAACAGCCGCTGCAGGAACTTGACCTGCTCCTGTCCGAGGTCGTCGATCTCGTGGATCACGACGCCGGCTTCGAACAGTTCCTCGCGCAGCGTCTGCCACTGGTCCTGCTGCTCGAGATGCAGGTGCTGGGCCAGCGTGGCGACCTCCTCGAGCTGCTCGGTCGGCGACAGGCCGTCGGCGCTCTGGGTGGCGATGCCGGCGCGGACCTGGCCCTTGAGGCCGGCCACACGCACCATGAAGAACTCGTCGAGATTGTTGGCTGAGATCGACACGAAGCGCAGCCGTTCGAGCAGCGGGTGATTGACGTTCCCCGCCTCCTCGAGCACGCGCATGTTGAACTGCAGCCAGCTGACCTCGCGGTTGACGAACCGGGCCGGGCTGTTGCGCAGCTCGTCGACGTCCGGGGCGGCCGGCGTCGGATCGGAAAACTCGCTCTGCTCATTCATCGTCGTCGTCGCCTTCCCGTTCCTCCAGCTCCAGCGCCAGCTGGGCCGTATCGCGCGCCGCGCCGCGCCGCGCCAGCGCCTCGGCCGCTATGGCACGGGTGATCGCCGTACCGCGCGCCAGCGCCGCCTCATCCATCAGTCCCGCCAGCGCCACCGCCTCGTCGGGCGACCGTTCCATGCGGGCGACCAGATAGGCAATGATCTTGGGATCAACCGTCACCTGGCGGTCGCCGAAGAGCTTCACGAACATCTGCGACAATTGAATGTCATCGCTGGTCGCGATCGGGAAATGCGCCGCGAGTCGGGCCCGCGACTTCAGATCATCGGTGTCGAAGCTCCAGTTGGCAACGGCCTCGCGCGCTGTCAGCAGCAAGGGCCGGCCGTCACGCATCGACTGGTTGAGCAAATGGAACAGCGCCGCTTCGTCATAGCCGCGCCGGTCGACGTCTTCGAGCACCAGCGGCGCGGTGCCGCCCTGGCGCGACAGCGCCTCGAGCTCGCCCACGGCCGGCAGCTGTGCCCCTGCCCGCTCGGCCCAGATGCGGGCCAGATGCGACTTGCCCGAGCTGGCCGGCCCTTGCAGCAGCATCCAGGGTGGCGACGGCCAGTCGGGGAAGTGCAGGATATGCCGATAGGCCAGGTCATTGCCTTCGCCGACGATGAGGTCCTCTTCGGCATGGGACGGTGTATGCCCCCATTCGAGGGTCAACTGGCCGATCGGTCCCGGCCCTGGCGTGGCCTGGTTCATTTTGCGGGCTTTGCCCTTGGGCGGCGCGTCGCGGTGGCGGTGGCCTGCTTGACCGGAGCGTCGGTAACCAGCGTCACCTGGATTTCCGGGTTCGGCGCGGCGGCCGGCGCCGTGGCCTCGCCCAGATAGAGCGTGCTGGCCTGGTATTTCTGCACGGCGTAGCGCGTCAGCACGCCGGCTATGGCAGTCAGCGGCACAGCCAGCAGCAGGCCGACGAAGCCGAACAGCAGGCCGAAGGCAAACAGCGCGAACATCAGCCAGACCGGATTGATGTCGATGCTCTGTCCCACCAGCTTGGGATAGAGGATATTGCCCTCGAGGAACTGGCCGACCACGTAGACGGCCAGCACGATCAGAAAGCGCACCCACTCGTCGGGCCAGAACTGCACGGCGGCAATCGTCATCGACAGGGCGAAGCCGACGAGGAACCCAACATAGGGGATAAAGCTCAAGAGGCCGCCGATCAGGCCGATGGCGATGCCAAAATCGAGCCCCACCATCCAGAGCGCCGTGGAATAATAGACGCAGAGCACGACGATCACCGAGCCCTGGCCGCGGATCACGCCGGCCATCGAGCGGTCGATCTGGCGCAGCACGCCGGCAATCTCGTCGCGGTGCTGGCGCGGCAGCAGTTCGTCGACGCGCTTGACCATGCCGTCCCAGTCGAGCAGCAGGTAAAAGGCCACCACCGGGGTGATGAACAGCACGGCGATGGTATTGAGCACCGTCAGGCCACTCTGGGCGATCTGCGCGGTGATGCTGCCGGCCAGCTCGACGCCGGTGCCGATCATCTGCGCCAGAGATGCCTCGAGCTGGGCGGCGCGCTCGGGTCCGAGCCATTCGTTGAGTTGCGGCGCGAGGTCCTGCAGCAGCAGTTGCAGGTCACCGATATAGGTGGGCAGCCGCAGCACCAGGCCCGCAATCTGGGTCGAGACCAGCGGCACCAGCATGAGGAAAATGCCCATCACCACAGCGATCAGCAGCAGCAGTGAAATGGCCGAGCCGAAGGGCCGCGCAATGCGGATCTTCATGAGCAGCGTCACCACCGGATTGAGCAGATAGGCCATGGCCATGCCGACGATGAACGGCAGCAGGATCGAGCGGAAGATCCACAGCAGCAGGATCGCCACGAGCGAAATTCCGGCCCAGACGAACAGTTGATTTCTAAGTGTCATCGACCCGGGCAACCCTTGCGTCTGGCAGGTGGAGCGGCTATCAGCGCCAACAGACCTCTTACCCTAAAAGAATGGCCAGTCCAGCCCATGTCCGACACGCAAAACGTGCCACCAAACGGACTGTCTTACAAGCAGGCGGGCGTTGATATCGACGCCGGCAACGCGCTTGTGGACGCGATCAAGCCGGCGGTGCGCTCGACGCGGCGGCCTGGGGCCGATGGCGAGATCGGCGGCTTCGGCGGATTGTTCGATCTGAAGGCGGCCGGATTTGTCGATCCGGTGCTGGTCGCCGCCAATGACGGCGTCGGCACCAAGCTCAAGATTGCCATCGATACCGGCAGCCATGGCACCATCGGCCAGGACCTGGTGGCGATGTGCGTCAACGACATCATCGTGCAGGGCGCCGAGCCGCTGTTCTTTCTCGACTATTTCGCCACCGGGCGGCTCGACGTCGCCACCGGTACGCAGATCGTCGAAGGCATTGCCCACGGCTGCCGCATCGCCGGCTGCGCCCTGATCGGCGGCGAGACCGCCGAAATGCCGGGCATGTATCAGGACAAGGACTATGACCTGGCCGGCTTTGCCGTCGGCGCGGCCGAACGCGGCACCCTCTTGCCGCGCGCCGATATTGCGGCCGGCGACACGCTGGTTGCCATTGCCTCGTCCGGCGTTCATTCGAACGGCTATTCGCTGGTGCGCAAGATCGTCGAGATCTCGGGCATCGACTGGTACCTGCCGGCGCCGTTCGAAGAAGGCAAGACGCTGTCGGAAGCCCTGCTGACGCCCACCCGCATCTATGTGAAACCGCTGCTCTCGGCGCTGAAGGCCGGCATCGGCATCAAGGCTCTCGCCCATATCACCGGCGGTGGCTTCATCGACAACATCCCCCGCGTCCTGCCGGACGACCTGGCCGCCCATATCGATCTGGGCCAGATCAGCGTTCCGGCAGTGTTTTCCTGGCTGAGCAAGGTTGGCGGCATGGACGAGCGCGAAATGCTGCGCACCTTCAATTGCGGCGTCGGCATGCTTTGCGCCGTCGCCTCGGACGATGCCGACCAGCTTGTCGCGCACCTTGTCGCCGAGGGTGAAACCGCCGCAATTGTCGGCAGCCTCATCCGCCGCACCGGCGAGCCCGTCACTTTCGACGGCAAACTGGCGCTGTGAAGACGCGCGTCGCCATCCTGATCTCCGGTCGCGGCTCCAACATGTCCGCGCTGATCGAGGCGGCACGCGACCCGGACTTCCCTGCCGAAATCATCGGCGTCTTCTCCAACAAGGCGGACGCGCCGGGGCTGGCTTTTGCCGAGGCGGCAGGCGTGCCGACGGCGGTGCGCTCGCACAAGGATTTCTCCAGCCGCGAAGCCTTTGACGCCGAAATCGACACCATTCTGACCGGTTGGCGTACCGATATCGTCTGCCTTGCCGGGTTCATGCGCATTCTCTCGATGCCGTTCGCCATGCGCTGGACCGGCAAGATGCTCAACATTCACCCCTCGCTCCTGCCCGAGTTCAAGGGCCTGCACCCGCAGCGGCAGGCGCTGGAGGCCGGCGTCAGCGAATCCGGCTGCACCGTGCACTGGGTGGTCCCCGACCTCGACGACGGGCCGGCCATCCTGCAGCGCAAGGTCCCGGTGCTGCCCGACGACACCGCCGACTCCCTCGCCGCCCGCATCCTCGTCGAGGAGCACAAGGCCTATCCCGCGGCCCTGCGCCTCGTCGCCACCGGCGCGGCCGTCTACCGCTCCTAGCCCATCACGGCGATTGATCGGGGCCATCGTCAAAATCGGTTCGACGCGGTTCGGACGGCGCACTACCAGTGTGCATCCGCCTGCCAAAGGGCGGCTCTGGTCGGCAAGAGGCTTTTCATGAAAGCGCATTACTGGGCTCTGATCGTCTTTCTCGGCGCCATGTGGGGCTGCTCGTTCCTGTTCAACGCCATCCTCATCCGCGAGCTCGGGCCGCTCTGGGTCTCGGGCGGCCGCGTCACCATCGGAGCGCTGGGCTGCTGGGCCTATTTCGTCGCCACGCGGCGCACCCTGCCCCGCGATCCGATGCTCTACGCGCAGCTGCTGGTGCTCGGCATCCTCAACTATGCCATCCCCTTCGCGCTCTTTCCCTGGGCCGAGAAGGATCTCGCCAGCGGCATTGTCGGCGTCATCAACGGCATGACACCGATGACCACCGTCATCGTCTCGCAGCTGTGGAGAGGCGGTGAAAAAGTGAGCTGGAACAAGTCGATCGGCGTGGTCATCGGCTTTGTTGGCGCGGCCATCCTCGCCTCGCCGTCGTTCGCGGACGGCGCCAGCACGCAGGTCTGGGCCATCGGCGCCTGCTTCCTCGCCACCGTCTGCTACGCGGTGACGCTCAACTACGCGCGCCGGTTCAAGGCAGTGGATTCGGCAACGGTAGCGGCCAGTTCGCTGACCGGCGCGGCGCTGGTCATGGTGCCGGTGGCCCTGCTCTTCGAAGGTGTGCCGGTCATCACGCAGGGCGAAACCTGGGCGGCGCTCTTCGCCATCGGCCTGATGTCGTCGTCACTGGCGTTCCTGCTGCTCTACTGGCTGCTGCCGCGGGTCGGCGCCACCAATATCTCGCTCAACACCTTCATCACGCCGATTTCGGCGATCCTGCTCGGCGTGCTGGTGCTGCACGAGCGCTTCGAGCTCGTGCATGTCATCGGCATGGTCGTGATCTTTGCGGGCCTGGTCTTCATCGACGGCAGGCTGGTGCGGCGCTGGATGCCGCTGCCGCGACCGGCGTAACGCGACGCCGGTCCGGACTGCTCAGACGGGGTCAGGCCGCCTTGGTGCCGATCTGGACCAGCGTGGCGCGGATCTCGACATAGCGCTTCTTCATGTCCTCGAGCTCGCCGGCAACCAGCTTGTTGCTGACCGTATCGGGGAACTTGATGTCGTCGAGATTGACCACCTGCTCGTCCAGTTCGGCGAGGGCGTTGCGGGCCCGTTCGGTGGCCTCGGCACGGGCCGCGGCATCCTTGGCGCCGGGCTGGCTGGCTTCCTGCCAGATGTCGGTGCGGATCAGCCAGCTGGCGATCCGGCGCTTGAACGGCAAAAGAAGTGCGTCGCGCGCACGTAGGGCGTGAAGGTCTGCAGCGGCTGAAGCCAACTCATGTACTCCGGGGGTTTGCGCCGCAGGGTCACGGGGCTTTGTCCCGGATGTACAGTGCGAGGCCCCATGAGTCCCGACAATTCGTCCCGCGGCGTCACATAACTGCCATGTGCGCTTGCGGCGCCGCCGGCAAAAGCGTATGGATTTCGGGCTTTCGGGCTTCGCCGCCCGAAGGTTTGGGCTCGTCCGGAGATTCCACCTCCTGGTCGGGCCCTTCTCTTTTTCGGCCGCCGTTTGTTAGATCGGCGCTTTGGCAAATCCCTTCACCAGTATCGGTCCGGTCGGCTTGCCCGTCGGTGATCCCGGCGATGGTTCAAGTGTGATTTCATAGAGTTGGCCGTCGGCGGGCAGCGGCAGCCTGGGGCCCTGCAGGCGCGCATCCGTGCTGGCGCCGAGCGTCCCCAGCGACACCGCTCCGGTGATTTCGTCCGGCTTGGTCCAGACCTGCAGCACCTTGCCGGCGGGGACAACGAAGTCCTCGAGGGCAACGACATGCACGCTGTCATCGCCAAAAGCCTCGATGATGGCTCCCGGACTGGCGTCGCCCTCTTTGAGCAGCACCGCGATCACCCTTGGCTTCAGTTCAGCGGGCCGCATCGTCTCGCTGGCCATGTAGCCCACACCGATGCCGACGACGACGCTCGCCGCCAGCGCTGCCCACCTGCCCCAGCCGGTCACAGCCCGGTTGTCATTGGCGGGCGCTGGGGTTGGGGTCGCGGGCATCTGGGGAGTGCTGTCCAGCCGAGCCTCGATTGCCGGCCACAGCGCGGCATTGGGCTCACCGGAGGCGGTTTCGTCGAGCGCCTGCATGCGCCGTGACAGCATGGCCACGCGCTCAGCCAGCGCCGGATCACGCTCCATCTCGGCTTCGAAGGCTATGCGGTCGGCGCCCTCGATCAGGCCGAGCACATACTCACCCGCCTGCCCCTGGATGTCCTCGGTGCTCATGTCAGGCACTCCTGCAGCGAGATGACGCCGCGACGGATCCAGGCCTTCACCGTTCCCAGCGGCGCGTCGAGCTTGGCAGCGACTTCGCCGTGATTTAGGCCGGTGACGTAACAGAGCAGGATGGCGTGCCGCTTGGCCTGATCCAGTTGCTCGAGGCACCTGCGCAGGGCATCGCGTTCGGCCAGCAGGTCAAAGGCGCCGGTGGCATCGGCATCCCGGTCGCCCAGTTGCGCCAGCGTCTCGTCATCGCGAAAATCGAGGCGACTGCCGTCGCGCAGCAGGTTGAGCGCCCGGTTGCGCACGATGGTTGTCAGCCAGGCCCGTGCCGGTCCACGCGTTGCGTCAAACTGGGCGGCGCGTTGCCACGCAGTGACGAAGGCCTCCTGCACCACTTCCTCGGCCAGATCGGGGCGTCGCACAATGCGCCGCGCGATGGCCGTCATCCGCCCGCCCTCGAGTGAGAACAGCGCGCCGAGTGCCGCCTTGTTGCCTCCCGCGATCTCCGCCATGAGTCCATTCGCGTCGTTTTCTCCGACCTTGTCCAATGCGCAGCGTCCCTTTGCCTCTGCCGCACACTACACATGGCGCGGGCGAACGGATGCAACTCAACTTTATTTTGTGCGGGTGCATCTGCGCGCCGGGCGTCGCGGGTAATGGGCTCGTAACAGGCGCCTGAGCGCCCCCACACATGGAGACCCCGATCATGCCCCATACCCTCATTCGCATCACCCTTCTCGCCGGCACCGCACTTGCCGGCCTCACCTCGGCTGCACTGGCCGCACCCGCCATCGGCCTTTCCGGCGACAAGACGCTGGTCATGTTCGATACCGAAACGCTCGCCGTTTCCGGCACGATGGATGTCACCGGCGTAGACCGCCTGCTCGGCATCGACGTACGCCCAGCCGATGGCATGCTTTATGGCGTTGCCGATGGCACCAAGGTCGTCACCATCGATCCGACGACGGGCGCCGCGACGGAAAAGAGCACCCTCAGCCAGGGCCTCGCCGATGGCGTCGATGCCATCGTCGATTTCAACCCGGCCGCCGATCGCCTGCGTTTCATGGGCGTTGACGGCACCAACTTGCGCGCCAATGTGGATGATGGCTCCGTCACCGTCGACGGTTCGCTAGCCTATGAGTCGGCCGACATGCATGCCGGCGAAACCCCGGAGATCGTCGCCGCGGCCTACATCAACTCCATCGGCAAGCCGGAAAAGACGGCGATGTACGACATCGACGCGACCATCGTGGCATTGATCCAGCAGGCGCCGCCCAATGACGGTGTGCTCAAGGCCATCGGCAAGCTTGGCATCGATGGCGTCGACAATTACGCGTTCGACATCGCCTCGACGCAGGACCTGACCAATACGGCCTATCTGGTCGCCGGCAAGAGCCTCTATACGGTGGCGCTGGACACCGGCAAGGCAAGCTCGGTGGGCGAGATCACCGGCTTTGACGGCATGCTGCGCGACGTCGCCATCCTGCCGTAAGGCACTACCGGCCCCTTCCTGCGGGAGGGGCCGGATCGTCTTCTAGCCGTCAAACCCCTCGACGATCACGAAGTTGGCGACGCTGGCGGTGACGCGCTTCTGCATTCCCGCCTGGTAGGCGGCGGAATGATAGAGATCCCGCGCTGCCGCAAAGCTCTCGAACTCGATCACCACCTGGCGCGGATGTGCCGTCCCCTCGACGACCTCCTGCTGGCCACCCCGGACGATGAAGCGCCCGCCGTTCTCGGCCAGAAACGGGCGCACAAAGGCCTGGTACTGCCCATAGGCCTCGGGATCGGTGATCTCCAGGTCGACAATCCAGTAACCCTTGGCCATCCGCCCGCCCCTACTCGATGCCCAGCTTGCGCTTGAGGATCTCGTTGAGCGCCTGCGGGTTGGCCTTGCCGCCCGAGGCCTTCATGGCCTGGCCGACGAACCAGCCGACCAGTGTCGGCTTGGCCTTGACCTTCTCGACCTGGTCGGGATTGGCGGCGATGATCTCGTCGACCACCTTCTCGATGGCGCCGGTATCGGTCACCTGCTTCATGCCGCGCTTTTCGACGATCTCGGCCGGGTCGCCAGCCTTGTCCTCGGTGATGATGATCTGCAGCAGGTCCTTGGCGATCTTGCCCGAGATCGTGCCGTCGGCCACGAGGTCGACAATTCCGGCGATCTGCGCCGGCGTGATGTGGGTCTCGTACATCGAGACGCCGATCGAATTGGCATAGGCCGAGATGTCGCCCATCACGAGATTGGTCACGGCCTTGCCGTCGCGCTGCTTGCCGCCATGGGCCACGGCGGCCTCGTAATAGTCTGCCGACTCGCGCTCCAGCGACAGCACCATGGCGTCGTAGGGCGTCACGCCATAGTCGCGGATGAAGCGGGCCTGCTTTTCGTCCGGGAGTTCCGGCAGGTGCTGGGCGAGATCGGCAATATAGGCATCGTCGAACTCGAGCGGCAGCAGGTCGGGATCGGGGAAATAGCGGTAGTCGTGCGCTTCTTCCTTGGAGCGCATGGAGCGCGTCTCGCCGGTCTTGGGATCGTAGAGCCGGGTCTCCTGGTCGATGCTGCCGCCATCCTCCAGGATGTCGATCTGGCGGCGCGCCTCGTATTCGATGGCCTGACCGGCGAAGCGCACGGAATTGACGTTCTTGATCTCGCAGCGGGTGCCGAACGCGCCGCCGGGCTTGCGTACCGAGACGTTGACGTCGGCGCGCATCGAGCCCTGTTCCATGTTGCCGTCGCAGGTGCCGAGGTAGCGCAGGATGGTGCGCAGCTTGCTCAGATAGGCCTTGGCCTCCTCGGACGAGCGCAGGTCGGGCTTGGAGACGATCTCCATCAGCGCCACACCGGAGCGGTTGAGGTCGACAAAGCTCATGTTGGGGTGCTGGTCGTGGATCGACTTGCCGGCGTCCTGCTCCAGATGCAGGCGCTCGATGCCGATCTCGATCTCCTCGTCGCCGACGGTGAGCATCACCTTGCCCTCGCCGACGATCGGGTCCTTGAACTGGCTGATCTGGTAGCCCTGTGGCAGGTCCGGGTAGAAGTAGTTCTTGCGGTCAAAGATCGAGCGCTTGTTGATCGCGGCCTTCAGGCCCAGCCCGGTGCGAACGGCCTGGCGCACGCATTCCTCGTTGATCACCGGCAGCATGCCGGGCATGGCGGCGTCGACGAAGCTGACATTGGCATTGGGCGGCGAGCCGAATTCGGTCGACGAGCCGGAGAACAGCTTGCTCTCGGAGAGCACCTGGGCATGCACTTCCATGCCGATGATCACTTCCCAGTCCCCGGTGGAGCCCGAAATGAAGTTCTTCGGGTTCGGGGTACGCGTATCGACGAGTGTCAAAAGGGTCAGTCCTTATTCGATGTCACTGATGGCGCCGTGATAGGGCGCGAGGCGCTTTTCGAGACGGATCGTGGTCTCGGGATTGTGGGTCGACTTGTCTTCGGGGCGCATGGCCAGAATGCGATAGCCCTGATGCTGGTAAAATGCCACCGCCCGCACGTTGTCGACCAGCGTATTGAGCTGCACCCGCTCGGCCCCTTCCAGCTCCAGCATGGATTCCATGCGGTGCAGCAGCAGCGTGCCGATGCCGTGGTTCTGCAGCAGCGGCGTCACGAACAGGTAGGGCAGATACGAGCGGCCGCGGGCGCGGCTGCACCAGCCGACCGCCACGCCCTCGATCTCGGCGACGATGATCCGGTCGAGATTGGCATGCACCTCGTGACTGAGGCGCCGGCGTTCGAGGTCGCGATTGGCCGCGGCGCCCGACAGCAAAGGACGCAGGTCCTTGTCCCAGGCGACATAGGCAATGTCGGCCAAGGTCTCGATTTCCGATGCGAGGGCCTTGCGGATCACGGCCGACATAGCACTACTCCATGCGCTTGCGCGCCGCGATGATACCCTTCTCGTAATTCACGTTCCAGCTGATCAGCGTCCGCCAGATCAACTCTGCCTGATCCTCGTCGAGCTCGAGTTCCTCGGCGCGATCGCGCTGCTTCTTGATGACGGCATCGATCCGCGCCGGGTCGAGAGCCTCATGCGGATCGGTCTTGATCTGCGCCATCCGCGTCACATAGCGGTGCCGCTCGGCAAACAGGGTCAGCAGCGCCCGGTCGATCCGGTCAATCTCGTCGCGGACATCTTCCTTGGTCTGGCATTCGGCAGGCGTCTTGGTCACGGCGCAGGGCTCTCGTTTGTCAGGTCGATCTGGTTTGCACGGACTGCGGCGCGATTTCAACCGCCGGTTGCCTGATGGGGTCCAAAACGCTATTCATCCGACGTTCATCGACGCGGCTACATTGTGTCGCGATCATCAGGATACGTTTTATGTCTCGCCTGCCGGAGATTGTGTAGCACCCCGTCGCTGACGTGACGGGGATTTGAGAACCGGACCGCCGCCATGCGTTTGCTGGCGGCGTGCCTTGATGTTTTCAGCACTTCCCAGGCTATCTCAAAATGGACATTTCCCGCGATGAACAGCGGGTGCTGCACGCCCTCGCGCAGGGCGGCAACATCACTCCTGTCAAGGACCACAAGGGCCGTATCCAGGCCGTCGACCTCTACAATCGAGACGGCTGGCGGGCTCCTGCCCTGCCCTTGCTCCTGTTCAAAAAGCTCAAGCGAAAGAAGGCCATAGCGTCCCATTCCGGGCAACCCTACCGCATTACGCGGCGTGGTCTGGAACTGGTACGCAGCGAGCTGGACAATCGCTAGAGGCACCCAGACCCGTCACCGATCGGTGACGGGTCGCACTTGACTTCCGACTTTTTTGTTCTCTTTATGTTCTGCCTCCAATCGGCTCACGGGTGCCGGCATGACTGACCTCGCGACCATCCTGCATGCCGACCTCGATGCCTTCTACGCATCGGTCGAACAACTGCTGAATCCGGCACTGCGCGGCAAGCCGATCGCGGTCGGTGGCGGCATCGTGCTGGCAGCCTCCTATGAGGCCAAGGCCTTTGGCGTCCGCACCCCGATGCCCGGCTGGAAGGCCCGGGAGCTCTGTCCCGATCTGATCTTCGTGGACGGACATTTCGATCAGTATCAACGCCTTGGCGACGCGGCCATCAAGGTGCTGGACGATTTCACCCCGCTGGTGGAACGCATTTCCATCGACGAGGCCTTTGCCGATGTCGCGGGCACGGCGCACCTGTTCGGCAGTCCGGCGGACATCGCCGCCGCCATTCGCCGCCGGGTGCGGGACGAACTCGGCCTCCCCATCTCGGTCGGCGTCGCCCGAACCAAACATCTGGCCAAGATCGGCTCGCAGGTGGCCAAGCCGGACGGCCTGGTCGTCATCGACCCGGCCGCCGAGATCGAGTTCCTGCACGCCCTGCCGGTCGAACTGATGTGGGGCGTCGGACCGGTCACCAAAGAAAAGCTGGCGCAGCAAGGCATTGCCACCATCGGGCAACTGGCCAACACTTCCAGCGCCGCGCTGACGCGCCTCCTTGGTCCGGCGGCCGGTGACAAGCTGGCGGCACTGGCGTGGAATCGCGACGCCCGCGAGATCGTCACCGACCGGCGGTCCCGGTCGGCCGGCGCGCAGTCGGCTCTTGGGCGACAACCCGCAGTAGAGCATGTCTTTCGCCCTGCCCTGCTGCATCTGGCCGACCGCATCGGCTCGCGCCTCCGCGCCAGGCTGCTGTCGGGTCGCACCATCACCGCCCGCGTCCGCTTTGCCGATCTGCACGCCGTCACCCGCTCGCTGACGCTCGCCGCACCCATTTCGGCCACCACCACGCTGGCCGAAGTCGCCGAGGAACTGGTGCGCAGCGCCTTGCGCGATCACCCGCAGGAACGTTTCCTCTCGCTCCTCGCCATCTCCGTCAGCCACCTTGAGCGCCAGCCCATGCTGCAACTCGAACTGCCGCTGGGACTGGCCGACGAGAAGCATCGCCCCGGCACGCAGCGCGGCGCTGCCCGCTGGATGGCCGACAAGGCCATCGACAAGGTGCGCGACCGCTTCGGCTGGGAAGCCATCGGCTATGGCCCGGTGGCGCTGGACAAGGCCCGTTCCGTGCCCGACGCCTTCCGCGAACTGGCGCAAAAGGACCTCTGAGCCTAGAATACGAGCATGGATCACAAGGACATCTGGGACGCCGAGGCGGCCGCAAGCTACGATACGCCGGGCACCGGCATGTTCGACCCCGAACTGCTTGAGGCGACTGTTGATCGCCTCGCGGCGCTGGCCGATGGCGGACCAGCGCTCGAATTTGCCATCGGCACCGGCCGTGTTGCCATTCCGCTCGCCCGCCGCGGCGTTGCTGTCGCGGGCATCGAGCTCTCGCCACCGATGGTCGCCGAACTGCGCAAGAATGTCGACGCCACAACCATCCCGGTCACCATCGGCGACATGACTACCGCCAGGGTCGACGGGACATTCTCGCTGGTCTTTCTGGTGTTCAACGGCATTTCGAACGTCCTGACCCAGGCCGAGCAGGTGGCGTGCTTTCGCAACGCCGCCCGGCATCTTGGCCCCGGCGGACGCTTCCTGATCGAACTCTGGGTGCCCGATCTGCGCCGGCTGCCGCCTGGCAATCAGGCCACGGTGTTTGCCGCCGAGGATCGGTATATCGGGCTTGATACGGTCGATGTGCTCAACCAGATCGTCATCTCGCACCACTTCCGCTTTGGCGAAGGTCGCGCGGCCAGCCTGTTCCGCTCGCCGCACCGCTATGTCTGGCCGGCCGAACTCGATCTGATGGCGCAACTGGCCGGTTTCACGCTGGAATCCCGCCACGCCGACTGGCGCGGCTCGCCGTTCACCGCCGAGTCGCGCGCGCACATCTCGGTCTATCGGCTGGCAACTTGACCAACCCAAACTAGTGCTGGGTGACGCCGCTCAGGATCTTGGCGATGTGTTCCCACTCCGCCTTGACGTTGGGCGCGGAGCGGCGCTTGCCGGCGCGGCGATACCAGTAGTCGGCATTGCCCATATCGGCCTCGATCCAGTGCAGCAGCGCGTGCACCCAGTCGAACTCGACCACACCCTCCATCGCCTGGACGATGACGTGCGCCTCTTCCCACTCGGGCCCGATGCGGAACTCGCCCTTGCGAATCCACCACATCGCCTGCAGCGGCTTGGACATGTCCTTGGGCGGGTTCGACCAGTCCTCGGAGGTGAAGATATCTGCCGACATGCTCACCACCACGCTTTAGGCGAGAAATCCATCGCCGCCGACCGCTCGATCACGCGGGCGGTGGCAAACAGGGTTTCCTCGTCAAATGGCTTGCCGATCACCTGCAGGCCGAGCGGCAAACCGCTGGTGTCTTTGCCGGCGGGCACCGCAATGCCCGGCAGGCCGGCCATGTTCACCGTCACCGTGAAGACGTCGTTGAGGTACATCTTGACCGGATCGGCCTTCATGTCCTCGTCGCCCACGCCAAAGGCTGCAGACGGCGTCGCCGGGGTCAGGATGGCATCGACGCCGGCAGCGAAGACGTCCTCGAAATCCTTCTTGATCAGCGTCCGGATCTTCTGCGCCCGCACGTAGTAGGCGTCGTAATAGCCGGCCGACAGCACATAGGTGCCGATCATCAGGCGGCGCCGGACCTCGGCGCCAAAACCCTTGGCGCGGGTCAGTTCGTACATGTCGGTGATGTCCTTGCCGGTCACCCGCAGGCCGTACTTGACGCCGTCATAGCGGGCAAGGTTGGACGAGGCTTCGGCAGGCGCGACAATGTAATAGGCCGGCAGTGCGTATTTGGTGTGCGGCAGCGAGATATCGCGGATTTCGGCGCCTTCGGCCTTGAGCCAGGCAATGCCCTGTTGCCAGAGCTTCTCGATCTCTGCGGGCATGCCGTCCATGCGGTATTCCTTGGGAATACCGATGACGAGACCCTTCACGCCGCGCTCCACGGCAGCGGCAAAGTCGGGCACCGCGGCGTCGACACTGGTCGAATCCTTGGGGTCGAAGCCGCACATCGAGGTCAGCATGATCGCATTGTCCTCGACCGTGCGGGCAATCGGTCCGGCCTGGTCAAGCGAGGAGGCAAAGGCGACAACGCCCCAGCGCGAGCAGCGGCCGTAGGTCGGCTTGATGCCGACCGTGCCGGTCAGTGCCGCCGGCTGGCGGATCGAGCCGCCGGTGTCGGTTGCCGTCGCCGCAGCACACAGCCACGCCGAAACGGCCGAGGCGGAGCCACCCGACGAGCCGCCGGGCACCAGCTGGGCGTTTGAATTCTCGGCGCGCCACGGATTGATGACCGGGCCGTAATAGGACGTCTCGTTGGACGAGCCCATGGCGAACTCGTCCATGTTGAGCTTGCCCAGCATGACGGCACCATCGCGCCACAGATTGGAGGTGACGGTCGACTTATACTCGGGCTTGAAGCCGTCGAGGATATGGCTCGCCGCCTGCGTATGGACGCCCTTGGTGGCGAACAGGTCCTTGATCCCGAGCGGCACGCCCTCGATGGCGCCGCCCTGCCCCGCCTGCAGCTTCTGGTCGCTGGCCCTGGCCATGTCGCGGGCCTGTTCCGACGTCACGGCCACATAGGCATTGAGCTTGGGATTGGCGGCCTCGATCGCCTTGAGATAGGCGTCGGTCAGTTCAAGGGAGGTGAAATCCTTGGCCTTGAGCCCGTTGCGGGCGGCGGCAAGGGTGAGGCGGGTGAGGTCGGTCAACGCGTTCGGCTCGCTCAGTCCAATAAAAGTGCTGAGCCGTTCCTATAGCCGAAGCCGCGTGGCCGCAACTCCGCAGGTGGCGCCCTCAGTGCGACGTCGCGGGGGCCAACGTTTTTTCGAAGAACGCCGAGTAGTCGCTCTCAGGATAATCGAGGAAGGCGCCACGGGGCGAAAAGCCGCTGCGGGTGTAGAGCCGGTGGGCGCCCTCGAAGCCGTCGCCGACCCCGGTTTCGAGCAGCAGTTGCGCGACGTTCTTCTCCCGCGCCAGGGCGGTGATCGCTTCCAGCAGCGCCGAACCGACACGCGCCCCGCGCACTGCCGGACGGGTATACATGCGCTTGACCTCGGCGAGGTCGGCCGCATGCAGCTTCAGCGCCCCGCACCCCACGGCGCGGCCCGTTTCGTCGCGGGCCACGAACACCGTGGTGTCAGCGCCGGCCATCTGCTCGACGGTCATCTTGAACTGGAATTCGATCGGCGACAGCGGCAGCAGGTGGTCGTTGAGTTCGGCGACCAGCTCGCGCACGTCATCCTGGAGCGGCGTCTCGACGGCGACCGTGACGGCCATTTTTGCTACTCGATAACCTTGGGCACCATGAAGAAATTGTCTTCGCTGAGCGGCGCGTTGGCGACGATCTTTTCGGGATAGCCGCCATCGCTGATGACGTCCTCGCGGCGGCGCAGGGTCATCGGCGTGACCGAGGTCATGGCCTCGACGCCCTCGACATTGACCTCGTTGAGCTGCTCGACAAAGCCCAGGATGGCGTTGAGCTCGCCCTGGTACTTTTCGACCTCGTTTTCCTCGACCCGGATCCGGGCAAGGCGTCCGATTCGCTTCACGGTGGCGGCATCGATCGACATGAAGGCACTCCAAAGGCTCGTTTCGCGGCCTTGATAGCAACGGTTCGGGGCAAAGAACAACGAATTTGCTTGATGGGCGCGATCAGATTTCCAGGGCCAATCCCGGCTCCAGCGCCATCAGGCCGGTGCCGTCGAGCCGGTCGCGTACGGCGGCAATGACGGCGTCGACCACCGGTTCACTGCCGGCAATGGCCATCAGGCGCGGTCCGATCTGGTTGATCACGCCACTGGCGACCTCCGGCAGGTCCCGGCCCAAAATCAGCACCACCGCCTCCCGGGCCCAGCGCCCGGCCTCGTTGACCGGACCGTTGGCAAGCAGCAGCGGCGGCTCCCCCATCGCCTCGATCAACACGACATGGGGTCCGGCGCGATGCACCAGCACCTCGGCCTCGCTTTCGTCGATCAGCGCGGCCACCTTGCGCGGCTGCCAGCGCAGCGGATCGACACCCGGCAGGTCGTCCGTCAGCCCGAAGACCCGGTCGGCGCCCGACAGCAGCTCGGCCCGGTCGATGCCGGCCGGTGCGCCGGCAGCATCGACGACCAGCATGCGCCCGCCGATATGGATGCGCAGCGTCGTGCCGCCGAACCAGGTGAGTTTCATTGCAGTCGCCCCGCACAAAGTGCAGATAGTCCTAGCGACACCGGCCCCGATGGCAACCCCAAGGCAGATTCTTGACCGACGTACTCGACCTCCCCGCCTCCGGCAAACTGCTCGGGCTCGACCTCGGCACCAAGACCATCGGCGTGGCGATCTCGGACGGCATGCGCTATTCGGCAACCCCGCTCGAGACCATCAAGCGCCAGAAATTCACCCAGGACGCCGCCCGCCTGCTCGAACTCATCATCGAGAACGACGCGGTCGGCATCGTGCTCGGCCTGCCGCTCAACATGGACGGTTCCGAAGGTCCCCGGGCCCAGTCGACCCGTGCCTTTGCCCGCAACCTGTCGCAGAAAACGCCGCTGCCGATTGCCTTCTGGGACGAGCGCCTCTCCACCGCTGCCGTCACCCGCACCCTGATCGAAGGCGACGCGCGGCGTGACAAGCGGGCCGAAGTCGTCGACAAGCTGGCCGCCAGCTACATTCTGCAGGGCGCCCTGGAACGGCTGCGTCGGGGATAATCGGTCGGCGCACTATACATTTTCGGGTGGGTCGGCTAGACCGCGCCACAGTCGCACGGACGGACGCATGGCCCCTTTCCAGCATCGCCACCTGCTCGGCATCTCCCAGCTCAACCAGTACGAGATTCTCGATCTCCTGGATCGCGCCGAAGCAATGATTCCGGTCTCGCGGCAACCCCGCAAGACGCTGCCCACGCTCTCGGGCAAGACCCAGATCAATCTGTTTTTCGAGCCCTCGACGCGGACCCAGGCGAGTTTCGAGATCGCCGGCAAGCGGCTGGGCGCGCAAGTCACCAACATGTCGGTGCGCACCTCGTCCATCACCAAGGGCGAAACGCTGATCGACACGGCGGCGACGCTCAACGCCATGCAGCCCGATGTCATCATCGTCCGGCACTCGGCCTCCGGCGCGGTGGAACTGCTCAGCCAGAAGGTCGGCTGCGCGGTGATCAATGCCGGCGACGGCGCGCACGAGCACCCGACGCAGGCCCTGCTCGACGCCCTCACCATCCGGCGCCACAAGGGTCATCTGGCCGGGCTGACGGTTGCCATCTGCGGCGATATTGCCAATTCCCGCGTCGCCCGCTCCAACCTGCTGCTGCTCGGTGCCATGCAGGCGCGGACCCGCGTCATCGCCCCGCGCACCCTGCTGTCCAAGGGCATCGAACAGATGGCCACCGAGGTCTTCACCGACATGGAAGAGGGTCTCAAGGGAGCGGATGTGGTGATGATGCTGCGGATCCAGCACGAGCGCGCCAAGGGCCGCATGATCCCCTCGGTGCGCGAGTACTACCGCTTCTATGGCCTCGACGCCGAGAAGCTGGCGCTCGCCAAGCCCGACGCCATTGTCATGCACCCCGGCCCGATGAACCGCGGCGTCGAGATCGACCCGGCCATTGCCGATGGCGACCGGTCGGTGATCAACGAGCAGGTCGAGATGGGCGTCGCCGTCCGCATGGCCGTGCTCGATGCCCTGCTCGCCGATCCCGCACAGGTGGCGTCATGAGCGTCACCGTCCTCGAGAACGCCCGCATTTTCGATCCGGCCACCGATCGCGACATCAATGGCGCGCTGCTGGTGCGCAACGGCGTCATCGACAGCGTCGCCGCAGGCGCCCCGCAAGGCATCCCCGAAGGCGCCACCGTCATCGACGCCAAAGGTCTTGTGGTCGCCCCCGGCCTCATCGACATGCGCGTCTTCACCGGCGAGCCCGGCTACGAGTACCGCGAGACCCTGGCGACCGCCGGCAACGCCGCCGCGGCCGGCGGCGTCACCAGCTTCGTCCTGATGCCCGACGCCAATCCGGCAATCGATGACGGCGCCCTGGTGGATTTCATCATCCGCCGCGCCCGCGACACCGCCCTGGTCAATGTCCTGCCCGCGGCAGCCATCACCAAGGGGCTGCATGGCGAGGAGATCACCGAATTCGGCCTTCTCAAGGAGGCCGGTGCGGTCGGCCTTGCTGACGGCCGCAACTCCATCCAGTCCGCTGCCCTGCTGCGCGCCGCCTTCACCTACGCCCGGAATTTCGACCTGCCGGTGCTGCACCACGTTGCCGATGCCTCGCTGGTCGGCGACGGCGTGATGAACGAGGGCGCGCTGGCCAGCTTTTCGGGCCTCAAGGGCATTCCGGCCGAAGCCGAGACCATTCCGCTGGCGCGCGACCTGCAACTGGCGGCCCTGACCGGTGTGCGCTACCACGCCGCCCAGGTGTCGACTGCCGGCGCCGTCGCCCTGATGACCGCAGCGCGGCAGAACGCGACGGATATCTCGTGCGGCATCTCGATCAATAATCTGGCGCTCAACGAAAACGACGTCGCCCCCTACCGCAGCTACTTCAAGCTGTCGCCGCCGCTGCGCTCGGAAGATGACCGCCAGGCGGTGATTGCCGGGCTCAACTCGGGCGCCATCGACGTCATCCACTCCGCCCACGATCCGCAGGACAGCGAGGTCAAGCGCCAGCCCTTCGCCGAGGCCTCGGACGGTGCCATCGGGCTCGAGACCCTGCTGGCGGCAGCGCTCCGCCTCGTGCATTCGGGCGACGTGCCGCTGATGACCGTGCTGCGCGCGCTCACCAGCCGTCCGGCCGAAATTCTCGGCCTCGCCTCTGGCCGTCTCGCCATCGGGGCCCCGGCTGACCTCGTCGTCTTCGATCCGGATTTCCCCTGGGTGGTCGCCGAAAAGGACATTGTCTCGCGGTCGCGCAATACCGCTTTCGAAGGCGGCCGGATGACCGGCGCCGTCATGCATACGCTCGTTGCAGGAAAGCGCGTGTTCAGCCATTCTGCCACGCCGGAGGGCTTTAGGACATGATCTGGATCGTTGCTGTCGTCGTCAGCTACCTGCTGGGCTCGATCCCGTTCGGCCTGCTGCTGACCCGTGCTGCCGGACTGGGCGATATCCGCTCGATCGGTTCGGGCAATATCGGCGCCACCAATGTCTTGCGCACCGGCAACCGTAGCCTGGCTCTGGCAACGGCCCTGCTCGATGGCGGCAAGGGCGTCGCCGCCGTGCTGCTGGCCCGCTACGTCCTCATTCCCTATCTCGGCGCCCCGGCCGGTGCTCCGGCCGAATGGGTGGTCTATCTTGCCGGTATTGCGGCTTTTGCCGGCCACGTCTTTCCGGTCTGGCTGGGGTTCAAGGGCGGCAAGGGCGTCGCCACCTATATCGGCGTGCTGCTCGGTCTCAACTGGCTAGTGGGCCTCATCTTCTGTGCCGTCTGGCTGCTGATCGCCGTGGCCCGCCGGTTCTCGTCGCTGGCAGCGCTCACTGCGGCCGCGACTGCGCCGATCTTTGCCTATGGCCTCGCCGGCACCGAAGGGGACGCGCTGGCCCTCGCCGCCACCTGCGGCGTCATCACCATGGTCATCTATTACCGGCACTGGACCAATATCCGCCGGCTCTGGGACGGCACCGAGCCGAAGATCGGTTCGGAAAAGCCCAAGGCCTCGTAGCGGCATGGCGCGTCGGGACGGCAATCTGCTGAGCCCGGCCCAACGTACCGACTGGCTGCGTCTTATCCGCACCGACAATGTCGGTCCGCAGACCTTTCGCCAGTTGATCAATCGTGAGGGATCGGCCGAAGCGGCGATCGCCGCCCTGCCCGGCATCAACCAGCGGCTCGGCCGCGCCACCCGCATCCCCTCGATCGGCGAAGCCGAAGACGAGATCGCCGCACTCGAAAACCTCGGCGGCCGCCTCGTCGGCTCGGGCGAGCCCGACTACCCGCCGCTGCTGCGCTATATTTCCGGCGCGCCGCCGCTGGTGTCGATGATCGGTGGCGAGGATCTCGAACTGCTCCGGACGGTCGGCATTGTCGGCGCCCGCAACGCGTCGACCGCCGGACAGAAGATGACGCGCCTCCTGGCCCAGGACCTGGGGGATGCCCGCTATGTCGTGGTGTCCGGCCTCGCCCGCGGCATCGACGCCGCCGCGCACCAGGCGAGCCTGCGCACCGGCACGGTGGCGGTTCTCGCCGGCGGCATGGACAGGATCTATCCCGAGGAGAACATCCCGCTGGCCGAGGAGATCGTCGCGCATGGCGGCATGCTGGTGACCGAGATGCCGCTTGGCTGGGAGCCGCGCGCCCGCGACTTCCCGCGCCGCAACCGGCTGGTCTCGGGGCTGTCGCTGGGCATCGTCGTGGTGGAGGCCGCCAAGCGCTCGGGCTCGCTGATCACGGCTCGTCTGGCACTGGAGCAGAACCGCGAGGTCTTTGCCGTGCCCGGATCGCCGCTGGACCCGCGGGCGGAGGGCGGCAATGCGCTGATCCAGCAGGGCGCGCGGCTGATCACCTCGGCCAGCGATATCATCGAGTCGCTGGCCACGGCCGATCCGTCGCGCGAAACCCTGTTCGAGCCCGACTGGCTGCCCGACGCCGACTTCAATGACGATCCCTATCCCAATGAGAGCGACCGCGAGCGGTTGCTGGCCGCCCTCAGCGTCACGCCGATCCCGGTCGACGACCTCATCGGGACACTGCGACTGCCGGTGGGCACGGTGCAGACCCTGATCCTCGAACTCGACCTCGACGGACGCATCGAATGGTCCAGTGGACAGCTGGTTGCGCTGCGTGTCTGACGTCCCCAAAATTCTTCCCCTTTAGGGGAATGGCGAGCGCCTCTTGTTGGGCAGGTTGACAGCCCAAACCCGCTTCACCATGTTGCGCCGCGTTCAAATCCCTCCTCGAAAGCGGCGTCGAGCATGAAACTGGTCATCGTCGAGAGTCCGGCCAAGGCCAAGACTATCAACTCCTATCTGGGCAAGGACTACGAGGTCCTGGCCAGTTTTGGTCACGTCCGCGACCTGCCCTCCAAGGACGGTTCGGTGCGGCCCGACGAGGATTTCGCGATGAGCTGGGAGGTCGATACGGCCTCCAAGAAGCGTCTTGCCGACATCGGCAATGCCCTCAAGAATGCTGACGAGCTGATCCTGGCCACCGACCCTGACCGCGAGGGCGAGGCCATTTCCTGGCACGTGCTCGACGTGCTGCGGCAGAAAAAGCTGGTCAAGGACAAGCCGGTCAGCCGCGTCGTCTTCAACGCCATCACCAAGACGGCGATCCTCGAGGCGATGAAGCATCCGCGGCAGATCGACGAGCCGCTGGTCGATGCCTATCTGGCGCGCCGCGCCCTCGATTACCTGGTCGGCTTTACGCTGTCGCCGATCCTCTGGCGCAAGCTGCCGGGCTCGCGCTCGGCCGGCCGGGTGCAGTCGGTAGCGCTGCGGCTGGTCTGCGACCGCGAGTCGGAGATCGAGCGCTTCAAGGCCGACGAATACTGGTCCGTCGTCGCCAAGCTCAACGAGAAGGGCAAGAGCTTCGAAGCCCGGCTCTATTCGGTCGACGGCAAGAAGACCGACAAGCTCGATATCAAGACCGGCGACGAGGCCAAGGCGCTGATGGCCGCCATCGACAATGGCGTATTCTCGGTGAGTTCGGTCGACAAGAAGCCGACCAAACGCAATCCCTATGCGCCCTTCACCACCTCGAGCCTGCAGCAGGATGCCTCGTCGCGGCTCGGCTTCTCGCCCAACCGCACCATGCAGATCGCCCAGCGCCTCTACGAGGAAGGCGTCATCACCTATATGCGAACCGACGCCGTGCAGATGGCGCCCGAAGGCATCGAGGCGGCCCGCCGCGCCATCGCCAAGGAGTTCGGCGACACCTACCTGCCGGACAAGCCGCGCATCTACCAGACCAAGGCCAAGAACGCCCAGGAAGCGCACGAAGCCATCCGCCCGACCGACATGTTCCGGCATCCCAGGACAATCCATGACGCCGACCAGCAGAAGCTCTACGGGCTGATCTGGCGCCGGACGCTGGCCAGCCAGATGAAGTCGGCCGAGATCGAGCGCACCACCGCCGATATCCAGGTCTCGGGCACGCCGCGTGCCATCGAATTGCGGGCCACCGGCTCGGTCGTGACCTTCCCCGGCTTCCTCGCGCTCTATGGCGTCGAGGCCCCTGCGGACAAGCAGGGTGACGAGAACGACGAGGACTCGCGCGAACTGCCGCCGCTTGCCGTCGGCGACCGTCCCAAGCTCGACGAAACCGTGATCGAGCAGCATTTCACGCAGCCGCCGGCGCGCTTCACCGAAGCCAGCCTGATCAAGAAGATGGAAGAGCTCGGCATCGGTCGTCCCTCCACCTACGCGGCTACCATCACCGTGCTGCAGGACCGCGACTATGTGCGGCTGGAAAAGCGCGCCCTCTATCCCGAGGACCGTGGCCGGCTGGTCACCGCCTTCCTCGGCAAGTTCTTTACCCGCTATGTCGAGTTCGGCTTCACCGCTGCGCTCGAGGAGCAGCTCGATCTGATCTCGGACGGCAAGCTCGACTGGAAGGAAGTGCTGCGGCAGTTCTGGAAGGAGTTCAACGGCCACGCCGAGGAAATGAAGGACCTGCGGGTCTCGGAAGTCCTCGACGCGCTCAACGAGTTGCTGGCCGACCACATCTTTCCGCCCAAGGCCGACGGTGGCGATCCCCGCCGCTGCCCGACCTGCGGCACCGGCACCCTGTCGCTCAAGCTGGGCAAGTTCGGCGCCTTCATCGGCTGCTCGAACTATCCCGAGTGCCGCCACACCATGCAGTTGTCGGACGCCGCCACCGGCGCCACCGAGCAGGCTGCCGGCGACGGTATCCTGGGCGTCGATCCGGAGTCCGGCGAGAACGTGCTGCTGAAGTCGGGGCGCTTCGGCCCCTATGTGCAGCTCGGCGAGGGAGCGGAGCCGAAGCGCTCATCCCTGCCCAAAGGCTGGACACCGGGCACGTTGACGCTGGAGCAGGCGCTGCAATTGCTCAGCCTGCCGCGCATCGTCGGCGACCACCCCGAAACCGGCAAGGCGATCAGCGCCGGTCTCGGCCGCTACGGGCCGTTCATCCTGCATGATGGCACCTATGCCAACCTGCCCGACGTCGAGGAAGTGTTCACCGTCGGCCTCAATCGCGCCGTTGACCTGCTGGCCGCCAAGGCGGCAGGTGGCGGTCGGTTCGGCAAAGGCGGCGCACGCGGTACGCCGGCGGCGATCAAGACCTTCGAGCACGACGACGGTCCGATCAGCGTTCGCGACGGCAAATACGGTCCCTACGTCAACCAGGGCAAGGTCAACGCCACCCTGCCCAAGACCGCCGTGCCGGCAGACGTGACGCTGGAACAGGCGCTTGAGCTGATCAAGGCCCGGGCCGAGGCGACCGACGCCAAGAAACCGGCCCGCAAGGCGGCAGCCAAGAAGGCTCCGGCCAAGAAGGCTGCTGCCAAATCCACGGCTACCAAGTCGACGGCTGCGAAAAAGCCGGCTGCCAAGAAGGCGCCGGCCAAGAAGCCCAAGGCCGAGGCCGCCGAATAGGCAGCCCGCTGGCCGGAGACGGGAGAACCTCTCTCGTCTCACGGTCAGTATGGATGGATGGGACCTGCTAGTTCCAGGTCCGAGCCAGCAGATCGAGCCAGTTCTCCATGGCGATCTTGCGCACCAGTGGCTCGCCATAGCCCTTGTCGAGCAGCGCCTGCAGCAGCCTGGGGACGCCGGTGATGTCGCCGATCGGCGCCGGCATCATGGCGCCGTCGAAGTCCGAACCCAGCGCCACGCCGTCCTCACCGAGCGCCTCGACCAGCGCATCGACGTGACGCACCATCAGCTCGATCTCGGTGTCGGCCCGCATCTGGCCGTCCGGGCGCAGGAAGCCGGTGGCAAAGTTGAGGCCGACGACACCCTTGCTCTCGGCAATCGCGGCGAGCTGCCAGTCGACCAGGTTGCGGGCGTGCGGGCTGATGGCATGGACGTTCGAATGCGTCGCCACCAGCGGCCGGTCGGTGGTCGCCGCCACGTCGCGGAAACCCGCGGCGTTGAGGTGCGACAGGTCGATCAGCACCCCCATCCGGTTGCAGACCCGCACCAGCTCCTTGCCGGCATCGCTGAGACCGGGGCCGATATCGGGATCGGCATTGTGCCGGAAGGGCACGCCGGTGCCAAAGGCGTTGGCGCGGCTCCAGACGATACCCACGGAACGCAGCCCCGCGGCATAGAGCAGGTCGAGTGACCGGAAGTCGGTATCGATCGCCTCGGCGCCCTCGATGTGAAAGATGGTCGCCAGTCTTTCGGCCGCCACCGCCGCCCTGATCTCGGCAACGTCCCGGCAAATGGTGACCGCCCCGGACCGCTCCAGCCGCAGCAGCAGCGAGGCCATGGCATTGGTCGAGGCCTGCGCGTCAGCAATGGCCAGATCCGGTGGCAGGCTGCCAGCGCCAGAGCCCGTCGACGCCACGACGTTTGCCAGCGCGGTCTTTACCGGCGGCGGGAACATGGCGAAGAACCCGCCAGCCATGCCGGCCGCCTTGGCCCGCGGCAGGTCGATATGGGCCGGCGCATAGCCCTCGACAAAGGCCTGTTCCTTATCGGCCCGGTCGACCTCCAGCAGCTTGAGCAGGGTGTCGTTGTGGCCGTCGAAGAAAGGAATGGAGGACATGGGCTACCAGAATCGCGGGTGAAAAGCCCAGTCTAGCGCCCTTCCGGGCCGCCCGGCCAATGCCGGGCGGCGCGTGCGTATTTCTTCCGGCTACAGCTTGGCTGCCGCCAGTGCTGCCAGGATCTGTTCCCAACCCTTCTGGTGACCGTCGCGCGAGTCGGCATTGGCAAAGCGGACATGGGTCAATGTCAGTTCCGTCTTGCCTGCATCGAGGGCCCGCATGTCGAGCGTCACCGTGCTGTCCTCGACCGAAAACGGCGATTCCCAGGTGAAGACAATCTTCGAATGCGGGTCGATGGTCAGGTAGGTGCCGGCGTGCGGGATCTCGTCCTTGCCGGAGGCCATGACGATGGCGAAGCGGCCGCCCACCTTGGCGTCCACTTCGGCCTTGGGCACGTGCACATCCTCTCCGGGCAGCATGAAACGCTTCAGGGTGTCCGGCGATAGCCAGGCATTGAACACCTTTTCGACCGGCGCGTTGATCTGCCGGGTTGTGGTCAGCGAGAGCTCACTCATTGTCGTCGTCCTTTTCGTGCAACAGCGCTTCGAGCGCATCAATCCTCAGGTCCCAGATGGATTTCAGGTCGGCAAACCAGGTTTCGACAGCCTTCAGCGACTCCAGCCTGGCTTCGATCAGATGCTCGCGGCCAAGCGTGCGACGGGCCACCAGCCCGGCCGCCTCAAGCACCTTGATGTGCTTGGAGATGCCGTTCAGCGACATGTCGAAGTGCCGGGCAAGGTCGGTCACGCGGGTCGGCCCCTGCTGGACCAGTGTGGTCAGCAATTGCCGGCGTGTGACGTCACTGCTTGCCTTGAGGATCAGCGATAGCTGGTTGTCTTCCATTCATTCCACCTAATGGTTGAATATTCATTCCACACCCTATTGTCAACCATTTGGTGGAATGTTCGATGCGATCGCCCCTTCAGCGCTGATTGGCGTTCTCATGCGGATTGCCCTATCTAACAGGAACCTCTCCAGAAACGACGCAATGGCCCGCATCAGCAAACCAAATCCCAAGATCGGCCCGAAACGGGCCCGTCAGTTCACCACCGGCGAGTTGCCGAGCCGCGAGGCGATTCTCGACGTCATGGCCAACGAGCCCGGCATCGACGGCAAGCGCGACCTCGCCAAACGCTTCGGCATCAAGGGCGACATGCGCACGCCGTTCAAGGTGCTGCTCAAGGAGATGGAGGGCGAGGGCCTGATCGCCCGCACCCGCAAGCAGATCCGGCCGACAGCCGCCCTGCCCGCGGTCACCGTACTCGATATTCCCGGCGACGCCGATCCGGAGGCCATGCACGCCTTTCCGGCAAACTGGAACGAGGACGAAGGCGAAAAGCCGCTCGTGATGCTCAACCTGCGGCCCGACGATCGCGTCGTACCGGCCCCCGGTGATCGCATCCTGGCGCGGATCCATGCCGGCGACGACACCGTGCCGCGCTACACGGCGCGGCCGATGAAGATCCTCGACAAGCCGCGCCGCGGCCAGATCGGCATCGTGCGCATGGACGAGGACGGGGCTCGACTCGTGCCGGTCGACCGCAAGCAGAAGGAAATGCGCATCCAGCAGGGAGACCTTGGCGAGGCGCGGGATGGCGACCTCGTGGAGGTCGAGGTCAAGGTCGCGGGCCGGCTGATGATTCCGCGGGCGCGGGTCGTGGCTGTGATCGGCAATCCCAATTCCGAAGGCGCGGTGTCGATGATCGCCATCCACGCGCTCGATATCCCCTACCGCTTCCCCAAGGCCGTGCTCGACGAGGCCGAAGCGGCAACCGAGGCCAGCATCAAGGGGCGCGAGGACTGGCGGCACATCCCGCTTGTCACCATCGATCCGCCCGATGCCAAGGATCATGACGACGCCGTCTACGCCGAACCCGATGACAACAAGGCCAATCCGGGCGGGCACATCGTCTATGTCGCCATTGCCGACGTTGCCGCCTATGTGCGACCGGGCACGGCTCTGGATCGCGAGGCCTACCTGCGCGGCAATTCCGTGTATTTCCCGGATCGGGTCGTACCGATGCTGCCCGAGCGCATCTCGAACGAGCTTGGCTCGCTCAAGGAGGACGCCAACAAGGCGTCGCTGGCCGTCCGCATGGTGTTCGATGCCGACGGCAGGAAGCTCAGCCACAGCTTTCACCGCGTGCTGTTCCGGTCGGCGGCAAAACTCAGCTACCAGCAGGCCCAGGCGGCCATAGACGGCCAGCCGGACGACAAGACCGGCCCACTGCTCGACCCCGTCCTGAAGCCGCTGTGGCGCGCCTATGAGGCCATGGTGCGGGCGCGGACCAAACGCAGTCCGCTCGATCTCGACCTCCCCGAACGCAAGATCGTGCTCGACGACAAGGGCATGGTCGCCAATATCCGGGTGCCGGAGCGGCTCGAGGCCCATCGGCTGATCGAGGAAATGATGATCGCGGCCAATGTCGCGGCGGCGGAAACGCTGGAAAAGCACCACACGCCCCTGCTCTATCGCGCCCACGATACGCCCAGCGACGAAAAGCTGATGGCCCTGCGCGAGTTTCTCGGTTCGCTGGATCTGCCGTTCAACAAGTCCGACGCGGTCCGGCCGCAGGATTTCAACCGCGTGCTGGCCAAGGCGCGCGAGGCCGGCAAGATCGAGCAGGTGTCGGAAATGGTGCTGCGCAGCCAGGCGCAGGCCGAGTACTCGGCCGAGAACTACGGCCATTTCGGCCTCAATCTCGACCGCTACGCGCATTTCACCTCGCCGATCCGCCGCTATGCCGACCTGATCGTGCACCGCGCCCTGATCACCGCGCTCAAGCTGGGTGACGACGGGCTGAGCGAGAGCGAGATCTCCCAGCTGCAGGGCATTGCCCAGCACATCTCGTTCGACCGAACGGCGGGCCATGGCCGCCGAGCGGGAAACATCAGACCGCCTGCTGGCGCAGTTCCTCATGGGCCAGATCGGCGCCAGGTTCGACGGCCGCATTTCCGGCGTCACGCGCTCTGGCCTCTTCGTGCGTCTGACCGAGACCGGTGCCGACGGCTTCATTCCTGCCTCGACGATCGGTGCCGACTACTATCGCTATGTCGAGGAACACCAGGCCATGATCGGCGATCGCACCGGCGAGATGTTCCGGCTGGGCGACACCGTCAATGTGCGCCTGCTTGAAGCGGCGCCGGTTGCCGGGGCCCTGCGCTTCGAACTCCTGTCGGAGGGCAGCCGCGTCAATCCGTCTTCTGTCAAACGCGGGCAGAAACGCCCATCTAGGGCTTCAGGGCCGCGCGGCAAGTCGCCCGGCAAATCCAAGAGGCGCAGATGAGTGTTCAGGTTCATTCGCTCCGCGAACCGCGGCAGTTGTGGAAGTCGATATCGAACGGTCTGAAGTGCCGTTGCCCCAACTGTGGCGAGGGCAAGCTGTTTCGCGCCTATCTCAAGGTTGCCGATACCTGCCCCAATTGCGGCGAAGACCTGCACTGGCACAAGGCGGACGACATGCCGCCCTATATCGCCATTGTCATTGTCGGCCACATCCTCATCGCGCTGATGGTCGAGCTCGAAACGGTGGCGCCGCAGGCGCCCTGGGTCTATCTGGCCACCATGGTGCCCCTCGCGCTGGTGCTGCCGCTGGCCATGCTGCCCTCGATCAAGGGCGCCGTCGTCGGTCTGCAATGGGCCAACTACATGCATGGCTTTGACCCGGCGCACCGCGACCCGGCCGCGCCGGACGATATTTGACCCCTCCGGGCGCCAGCGGCCGAACTTGACAATCGGCGGCAAATCCTTAGTAGGTGGCGCACGAATTTTCGAGGACGCTCCGGCGGCCCTGAGTTAACTGTTTCGCCGCACACCGCGCGGCGTGCCTCCAAGGATGACCGCCATGGCAAAAGCCAATTCGATCAAGATCAAGCTCGTGTCGACCGCTGATACCGGCTTTTACTACGTGACCAAGAAGAACGCCCGTACGCAGACCGAAAAGCTCTCGTACAAGAAGTACGATCCGGTCGTGCGCAAGCACGTCGAATTCAAGGAAGCCAAGATCAAATAAAGATCGGTTTCCAGCACCGGAAATGCAAAAACCCCGCGCTCCGGAGCGCGGGGTTTCTGTTTCTGCGCTCCCAAACGCATTCGGCCCGCGCCTGGGGCGCTGCCGGGAAAGTGTGGCTGATCCGGAGCGGCATGTCGAAGAGGCCACTCTGTCCGCTGCCGGATCAGCCTCCCTACGGGACTCAGGAGTTGCGGCGGACCTGAGAGAAACCGTAGGGGTTTTCGGATTACGCTGTCGTGACCACCAGGGAGGGGCGTGGGCAACGCGATCTCGTTGAGGGCAAACTAGCGAATGCGTCCGGCGACTCAAGCGCAGGCACCAAACGTAATGAATTGGTAACCTTACTCGAACGGGTTTTAACGATTTGTGCTGTGGATTGCCGCAGTTACGGCAGGCTCACGCCGCGTCGAAGACCACGCGGTTCCGGCCCTCGCGCTTGGCGCGATAGAGCGCCACGTCGGCGCGCTTGAGGATCATTTCAGGCGTATCGGTTTCGCTCTCGTTGAGCGCCAGTCCCACCGACACCGTCACGTCCAGTGGCCGTCCCGTGCCGATCTCGAACGGCCGTTCGGCAACCGAGGTACGGACCCGCTCGGCAACGTTCTGCGCCTGGCGGAAATCGGTATCGGGCATGAGCACCACGAATTCCTCGCCGCCGAAGCGGCAGGCCAGATCGACGCCGCGGATGTTGCGGCGCAGCCGCATGGCGAATTCCTTGAGCACGATATCGCCGGCATCGTGGCCATGCGTGTCGTTGACCGACTTGAAGAAGTCCATGTCGATCAGCATGACCGCCATGTCGCGTTCCTGCTCGCGGGCTTTCTCCAGCATCAGCGACAGGTGCCGGTCGAAATAGCGCCGGTTGTAGAGGCCGGTCAGTTCGTCGGTGACCGCCAGGGCCAGCGTGTTGGTGACGCTCTGGCGCAGCTCGACCGCATAGCGGTGGCGGCGGATCTGGGTGCGGACACGGGCCGAGAGCTCGTTGCGCTCGATCGGACGCATGATGAAATCGTTGACGCCCAGGTCGAGACCGCGCACCACGCGTGCCCGGTCCGCCTCCTCGGCGATCAGGATGATCGGCAGGCCGCGGCTGATCTCGGCGGTCCGCATCTGCGAGCAGACGCGTAGCGGATCGAAGTCGCGTAGCGCCATGGATACCAGCGCCAGCTCGTAATTGCCTTCGGCAACCGCCAGCGCGGCATCGGCCGGGTTGGCCAGTACGTCGACATGATGTGCCGGGGCCAGATAGCCCTGGATGCGTTCGGAATGGCGCTGGTCGGTGTCGACCAGCAGGATGCGCCCGCCCTCGGAGTTGATCGAGTCCATGGCGCGCATGGCGTCCTCGATGGCAATCTCCTGGCCAGTCTTGGCGCGGGCCCGCAATTCGTCGGTCAGCGCCTTCAGGCGCACCAGGCTCTTGACCCGGGCCATCAGCTGAACGTCATCGACCGGCTTGGTCAGAAAATCGTCCGCCCCGACCTCGAGCCCACCGACACGGTCGGCGGGCTGATCGAGCGCCGTGATCATCAGCACCGGGATATGGGCGGTGTTCTGGTTGGTCTTGAGGCGCCGGCAGACCTCGAAGCCGTCCATCTCGGGCATCATCACGTCGAGCAGGACGATGTCCACGTTCTCGACGTCGCAGATGGCCAGTGCCTCGCGCCCCGACGAGGCGGTCAGCACGTCAAAATACTCCGCCGAAAGGCGCGCCTCGAGGAGACGCACATTCGTCGGAATATCGTCAACGATCAGCACACGCGCCGTCAAAGACCTTCAGCCTCGCGATTTTCGGGAAGTTGCCCGGATTCAGCTAGTTGGCGGGACCAATGTAGCGGGCAATGGTTTCCAAAAAGTGAGGCACCGAGATGGGTTTGGAAATGTAGCCCTCGCAGCCGCCCTGCAGGATGCGCTCCTCGTCGCCCTTCATGGCGAAAGCGGTCACGGCGATCACCGGAATCGACGCCAGGTCGTCGTCTTCCTTGAGCCACTTGGTGACCACCAGGCCGGAGACTTCGGGCAACTGGATGTCCATCAGAATCAGGTCGGGACGATGCGCCCGGGCCAGCCCGAGGGCCTCCATGCCGTTGCGAGTCTGGATTATGCTGTAGCCGCGTGATTCCAGCAGGTCGTTGAAGAGCTTCATATTGAGCTCGTTGTCTTCAACGATCAAAACGGTCTTTGGCATCTGACCTTCAATTTCTGCCCGGCGGGCCCCGGAGGCCCTTCGTTCTGCCCCATCCCTGCACTAACATCAATGCGTTTCGAAACCCCAAACGAGCCATACCTTGCCCAGTCTCAAGCCCGACCCGCTGACCAGCGAACGCCTTGCCGATCTCTGCCTCGGCTACCTCGCCGAGAATCCGGAACAGTTGGGCGAGTTCATGGTGCAGACCGGCTATTCGCCTGACGCGCTGCGCAAGGCCGTGGGCGGCGACATGCTGGCGCGCGGACTGATCGACTATTTCGCCCAGAACGAACCCATGCTGCTGGCGCTATGCGCCAACAACACCATTTCGCCCGACAGCTTCATGCGCGTCTGGTCCCGGCTCAATCCGGCCGGATAGCGCGCCCCGATGCTCCAGACGCTTTGCCGCAACTGCTTTGCTACCGGAACGGCCCGCACCGATCCGGGGCGCTGCACGGTCTGCGGCTCGCCGCGGCTGATGGCGCATGACGAGCTCCTGTCGCTGTCGATCGCCCATGTCGACTGTGATGCGTTCTATGCATCGGTCGAAAAGCGCGACAATCCGGCGCTGGCGGACAAGCCGCTGATCATCGGCGGCGGCGTGCGTGGCGTGGTCTCGACCTGCTGCTATATCGCCCGCCAGTCCGGGGTGCGCTCGGCCATGCCGATGTTCACCGCGCTCAAGCTTTGTCCGGACGCGGTGGTGATCAAGCCGGACATGGCCAAATATGTCGACGTCAGCCGCAACATCCGCGCCATCATGGATTCGCTGACGCCGCTGGTCGAGCCGCTGTCGATCGATGAAGCCTTTCTCGACCTCACCGGCACCCAGGCGCTGCACAGGTCGCCGCCGGCCGTGACGCTGGCGCGCTTTGCCAAGCGGGTCGAGGACGAAATCGGGGTCACCATCTCGGTCGGTCTCAGCCACAACAAGTTCCTTGCCAAGACGGCGTCCGATCTCGACAAGCCGCGCGGCTTTGCCGTCATCGGCAAGGCCGAGACATTGTCGTTTCTCGCCGGACAGCCGGTGTCGCTGATCTACGGCGTCGGCAAGGTGTTTGCGGAAACGCTGCGCCGCGATGGTTTCGACACGATCGGCCAGTTGCAGGAGACGCCGCCCGAGGACCTGATGCGCCGCTATGGCGATGCCGGCGCCCGGCTGGCGAGGCTGGCGCGCGGCGAGGACGCGCGCGCGGTCAGCATCGACGGCGAAATGAAGACGGTCTCGGCCGAGACCACATTCAACACCGACCTTGCCGGTTTCGAGCAGCTCTCGACCGAGTTGCTGGCGCTGTCGGAGCGTCTGTCGGAACGGCTGAAGGCCAAGGGGATCACCGGCGACACGGTGACGCTCAAGCTCAAGTCCGCCGGATTTCGCTTGCGCACGCGCGCCCGTCATCTGATGATCTCGACGCAGCTTGCCAATGTGCTCTATGAGACCGGCGTGCAGCTCCTCGCCCGAGAGGTCGATGGGACCGCATTCCGCCTGATCGGTATTGGCGTTTCAGGACTCAGCGAGGCCAATGGCGAGGATCCAGTGGATCTGCTCGAACCGCAGATCGCCCGCAGGGCGGCAGCGGAACGGGCGATGGATCGCGTCCGGACCCGGTTCGGTCAGGACGCGGTGATCCGCGGCAAGCTCTACGACCGGGTCAAGGCCCGGGCGGCGAGGACTGCAGCAGGTAAAACAGAAGAAGGTACCCCGAAATGACCACCCCCCTCGAGAAACTCCGCGAATACGGCTACGAGTTGCCCAATGCCCGCCCGCCAGCGGCGAGCTATGCGCCGGTCACCCGGTCGGGGAACCTGATCTTCGTGTCGGGCCAGATCTCGAGCAACGATGCCGGCGTCGTGCAGGGGCGCCTCGGCGAGAACATGAACGTGGTTCAGGGTGGCAATGCTGCAGAGCTCTGTGCCGTCAACATCCTGGCCCAGGTCGTCTCCAGCGCCGGCGTGCCGCTTGAGGATATCAAGAAGGTGCTCAAGCTCACCGTGTTGGTCGCCTCGACGCCGGATTTCTTCGAGCAGCATCTGGTCGCCAACGGCGCCTCCAACCTCATCGTCGGGGTGCTTGGCGACAAGGGCAAGCATGCCCGCGCCGCGTTCGGCGTCGCTGCCTTGCCGCTGGGCGCCGCGGTCGAAGTGGAAGCGATTTTCGAAGTCTGACACAGGCCTGTCACGGAGCGCCGGTAGCACTCGGCGCTCTTGACAAAGTGAGTCCGCCGTGGCCGCCAATTCCTTGTTTCCGCATCCGATTGCTCATCGCGGGCTGCATGACATCGCCACTGGCGTGATCGAGAACACCGCCTCGGCATTCGAGGCGGCCATTGCGGCCGGCTACGCCATCGAGTGCGACGTGCAACTGAGCAGCGACGGCGTGCCCTACATTTTCCACGATGACGACCTGCTCCGCCTGACTGGTCGCGACGGGCGCTCCGACGCCATCTCGATCGGCGAGGTCACCGCCCTGCCCCTGCTCGGCAGTTCCAGCCGTGATACGCCGCAGCGCTTCACCGAGTTTCTCGAGCAGATCGGCGGCCGGACGCAGCTGCAGATCGAGCTCAAGCGGCAAGCCAGCGCAGACCAGACCAGACGGCTCGCCAGCGCCGTCGCCGAGGCGCTCGCCGGCTATGCCGGCCCGCAGGTCATCGAATCGTTCGATCCGCATCTGCTGATCGCCATGCGCCGGGCCGGCTATCGCGGCAAGCTCGGCATCATCACCTACAGCTGGAAGATTCCCGAGTGGGACGGCGACATTCCGGCCCCCCGGAAGCTGGCGCTGCGGCACCTGCTGCACTGGCCGCTCACCCGCTTTGCCTTCATCTCCTGCCACAATGTTGCGCTTGACCTGCCGGCGGTGCGCTTCTTCCGTGCGCTGGGCGTTCCCGTCACGGCCTGGACCATCAGGACGCCCCGGGAGGCAGAGGAGGCGCTGCGCCGCGCCGACCAGCTGGTATTTGAAGGATTTGATCCGCGCTGACCCTTTGCGGGGCCGGCCTTGTGCCCCATATTAGGCGTCCCGTGACAGAATCTCTCGAACTACGCGCGTCCGTCCACGCCTCCACCGCGGAGATTTCCGCAGCGGAGTGGAACCGGTTATTGCCCGCCACCAACGGCCGCCCCGACAATCCGTTTCTGGACCACGCCTTCTTCCTGGCGCTCGAAGCCAGCGGGTCGGCTACCTCCCGCACCGGCTGGCAGCCGCAACACCTCGTGCTGCGCGACCAGGACAACGCGCCCCTCGGCCTGATGCCGCTGTTTCTCAAGTCGCACTCGCAGGGCGAATACGTCTTCGACTATGGCTGGGCCGACGCGTTCCAGCGTGCCGGCGGCGAGTACTACCCGAAGCTGCAATGCTCGATCCCGTTCACGCCGGTCACCGCTCCCAAGCTGCTGGTGCGGGACGATAATCCGGCCCTCAAGCAAGCTCTGCTCAGCGCCGCCGAAACGCTCGCCGCTCAGAACAATGTCTCGTCCGTGCATGCCACCTTCGTGCCCGAAGACGAGGCGCGGCTGGGGCATGACAGCGGCTGGCTGCTCCGCCACGATACCCAGTTTCACTGGCACAATCAGGGCTTTGACTCGTTCGAGGGGTTTCTGGAAACGCTATCGTCACGTCACCGCAAGGTGACGCGCCGCGAGCGCCGCGATGCGCTGGCGGACGGGCTCACCGTCAGGTGGCTCACCGGCGCGGATCTGACCGAGGGTGTCTGGGACGCGTTTTTCGAGTTCTATACCGACACCGGCAACCGCAAGTGGGGACGTCCCTACCTCAACCGCAGGTTCTTCTCGCTGCTGTCGGCGGCGATGGCCGACCGCATTCTCCTGATGTTCGCCTATGACGGTGACGTGCCGGTGGCCGGCACGCTCAGCCTGATCGGCGCCGATACGCTCTACGGCCGTTACTGGGGCGCATCCGGAAACGTGCCGTTCCTGCATTTCGAGCTCTGCTACTATCAGGCCATCGACTTCGCCGTGGCCCACGGCCTGAAGACCGTCGAGGCGGGTGCCCAGGGCGAGCACAAGCTGGCGCGCGGCTACGCACCGTCGACGACGCGCTCCATTCACTGGATCGGCCACCCGGGCCTGCGCCACGCTGTAGCCTCTTTCCTCGATCAGGAACGGGTCTCGGTCTCGGAAGAACAGCGCGTACTGAGCGCATACACACCCTTCCGCAAGGGTGAGCCCTCGTCCAGTTGACCGGAACGATGGCATCTGGCAACGAAAGGCCGGGGGCGTGGCGGGCTCTGGCACTGCCAAAACACGTGTTGGTGAGGTTTGCATGGGCAAACGCGTAGCGATTGCCGCGATTGGAACCATGGGCGACGTTCAGCCCTTCGTTGCCTTGTCCAAGTCTTTGATCAGGCGCGGATTTTCCGTCGTCCTTTGCACCACCAGCGACTTCGAGAGCTTCGTCACCGACAACGGCGTCGAATTTCACAATCTGGGCGCCGATATCCAGGCCTTCATCCGCCAGAGCCAGTTCGACAACGCCATGTCGAAGAACCTGCTGCTCTACGCGCCGACGCTGCTCCGGCAGGGTCAGCAGATTCTCCGCGAGGCCTGCAAGCAGCTTTGGGCGGCGGCGCAAGGTGCCGATGTCATCGTCTTTCACCAGACGACCAATTTTGCCATCGACGTGGCCGAGGCCCTCGACATCCCGGCAATCATGACGGCCTTCCAGCCCATCAATCCGACGGGTGAGTTTCCGCACTTCTCCTTCGACGGCCCGCCGCTCGACCCGCTGTTCAACCGCATTTCGCTCGATCCGCTGTTCAACCGGCTCAGCTATGTCATCCAGGCGGCGCAGCAGAGCTATTACGACTTCCCGCGCGACCGCATGCGGGCCAAGCTGCTGGGTCTGCGCAGCCGCAAGCGCAGCGGCTTTTCCAAGAACGCGTTTGGCGAGAACATTCCGGCATTGCACGCCTATTCGCCGATCATCTCGCCCCGCCCGGGCGACTGGCCGGAATCAACGGTGGTCACCGGCTTCTGGCGGTTCGAGGACAATTCGGGCTGGAAGCCGGACAAGGCGTTCCGCAAGTTCCTCGATGCGGGCCCGCCGCCCGTCTACCTCGGCTTCGGCTCGATGCCCTGGGGCGCAGCGCGCAATACCGAAATCATCACCAAAGCCCTCAAGATCTGGGGCGGCCGTGTCGTCATCGGCAGCGGCTGGGGCGGCATCAAGTCCGACGACCTGCCCGACACGGTCTATTCGATCGCCAAGGCGCCGCACACCGAGCTCTTCAAGTACGTCTCGGCGGTGGTCCACCATGGCGGCGCCGGAACCACCCATACCGGGCTTTACGCGGGCAAGCCGACATTCGTGGTGCCGCAATTTTTCGATCAGCCCTATTGGGGCAAGCGGGTCTACGAACTCGGCTGCGGCCCCGCTCCGGTCCGGCTGCGCAAGCTGACGCCGGGTCTCCTCGCGGCAGCGCTTGAGGACCTGACCACCGAGCGTTCCTATGCCCTGGCTGCTGCGGACCTGCGCGAGCGCTTGCTGCACGAGGACGGGACCGGCTATGCAGCCGATGCGATCGAGGAGACAATCTCGGACTATCCGGGCAATGTCAGTGTCGAAAACGCAATGGGGGCCGTCTCGTGACCGATTACGATCAGCAGAACATCTTCGCCAAGATCCTGCGCGGCGAAATTCCTGCCCACAAGGTCTACGAAGACGACGTGGTGCTTGCCATGATGGATCTCTTCCCGCAGTCGAAGGGTCACCTGCTGGTCATCCCCAAGGCCGCCTCGCGCAACCTGCTGGATGCCGATCCCGCCGTGCTCGCCGCGGCCATGCCGCGCGTCCAGAAGCTGGCGAAAGCCGCCCTCAAGGGGCTTGGTGCCGATGGCGTGCGGGTAGCGCAGTTCAACGAGGCGCCGGCCGGGCAGACGGTCTTTCACCTGCACTTCCACATCATCCCGATCTATGTCGATGCCGTGATTGCCCCGCATGCCGGTGGCAAGGCCGAGGACGCGGACCTCGCCGCGCAGGCCAAGGCCATCGCCGCAGCCATCGAGGGCTGACCGCCATGCCAGGCAGCGGTCACGGCGCATGAAGTCCCAGCGCTATCTCAACATGGGGCTGCTGCTGACCGCCTGCGCCGGCTTCATCGACGCCGTCGGCTTCATCGAGCTGGGCGGTTTCTATACCTCGTTCATGAGCGGCAACACAACGCAGCTGGGCACCGGCCACCTGATGTCCACCGCGCTGGTGCTGCCGCTCGGGCTGATCGTGATGTTCTTCCTAGGCAGCGTGGTGGGCAGCCTGCTCGCCTTGCGTGACCGGAAACGCGGCCCGGTCTATGTGCTCACCTTCGTCATCCTGACCATCGGTATTACCCTGGGCATGCTGATGGGCGGCATCGTTGCCAGCAGCGCCATGCTGGTGCTGGCCGCGGGTGCCGGGGCGCAGAACGCCACACTCCCGTTCAGCGGCGGCGCCCGCCTGGGCACAACCTTTGTCAGCGGAACCCTGTTCGCCGCCGGGCAGGATCTGGCCGGCGCCATCAACGGCACGGCGCCGAAATGGCGCTGGGTGCAGCATATCCAGGTCTGGGCCGCGCTGCTGCTGGGGGCGCTGATCGGCGCCACCATCTATGGCTGGCTGACCATCTATTCGCTGCTGGTCCCGGCAAGCGCCTATCTGCTGCTGCTGATCATTCTGGCCATCAAGCCGCCAGCCGCAGCCACCTGAAGAAGAGGCCGGGATCGCTCCCGGCCTCGCTCACTCAGTTCTTTTCTTCGGCGGCTTTGGAGGCCGCCTTCTTTTTTGGCGCCGGGATGGCCTTGGGCCGGGCCGGACGCGGCGGCACCGCAATCAGTTCCAGCTTGGCTTCCGATCCGACGCCGACCACCGCAACGGTCACCGAGCCGCCATTCTGCAACTCGCCGAACAGCACCTGATCGGCCAGCGGCTTCTTGACGTGCTCCTGGATGACCCGTCCCAGCGGACGGGCGCCCATGCGCTCGTCATAGCCACGCACCGCCAGCCATTCGGCCGCTTCCGGCGTCAGCTCGATGGTCACGCCACGCTCGGCCAGCTGGCCCTCGAGCTGCAGCACGAACTTCTCGACGACGCGGCGGACAACCTGCGGCGGCAGCGGACCGAACGAGATGATGGCATCGAGACGATTGCGGAACTCCGGCGTGAACATCCGGTTGATCGCCTCTTCGTCGTCGCCCTGCTCGCGCTTGCGGCCGAAGCCGATCGGCGACTTCTGCAGCTCCATGGCCCCGACATTGGAGGTCATGATCAGGATGACGTTGCGGAAATCCACCGACTTGCCGTTGTGATCGGTCAGCTTGCCGTGATCCATGACCTGCAACAGGATGTTGAACAGGTCGGGATGCGCCTTCTCGATCTCGTCGAGCAGCACGACGCAGTGCGGATGCTGGTCCACGCCATCGGTCAGAAGGCCACCCTGGTCGAAGCCGACATAGCCCGGAGGCGCGCCGATCAGGCGCGACACGGTGTGCCGCTCCATGTACTCGGACATGTCGAACCGCAGCAGTTCGACGCCCAGCGTATCGGCAAGCTGCTTGGCCACCTCGGTCTTGCCGACGCCGGTGGGGCCGGTGAACAGGTACGAGCCGATCGGCTTTTCCGGTTCGCGCAGGCCGGCACGCGCCAGCTTGATGGCTGACGAGAGCGCGGTGATCGCTGCATCCTGGCCGAAGACCACGGTCCGCAGATTGGTCTCGAGGCTCGAGAGCATCTCGGTATCGGACTTGGACACCGACTTGGGCGGGATGCGGGCCATCGTCGCGATGGTCGCCTCGATATCGCTGACCTCGATCACCTTCTTGCGGTTCTCTGCGGTCAGCAGCATCTGGCTGGCACCGGTCTCGTCGATCACGTCGATCGCCTTGTCGGGCAGCTTGCGGTCATTGATGTAGCGCGCCGACAGCTCCACGGCGGCCTGCAGGGCATCATCGGTGTACTTGAGCTTGTGATAGTCCTCGAAGTACGGGCGCAGGCCTTTCACGATCTCGATCGCGTCCGGGATGGTCGGCTCGGGCACATCGATCTTCTGGAAGCGCCGCACCAGGGCGCGGTCCTTTTCGAAGAACTGCCGGTATTCCTTGTAGGTGGTCGAGCCGATGCAGCGCATGTCGCCCGACGCGAGGGCCGGCTTGAGCAGATTCGAGGCATCGAGCGCACCGCCGGAGGTGGCGCCGGCGCCGATCACGGTATGGATTTCGTCGATGAACAGGATCGCATCCGGATGCTTCTCGAGCTCCTTCATGACGGCCTTGAGCCGCTCTTCGAAGTCGCCGCGATAGCGCGTACCGGCCAGCAGCGAGCCCATGTCGAGGGCATAGATGGTGGCGTCACGCAGCACCTCGGGGACCTCGCCCTCGACGATCTTGCGCGCCAGCCCTTCGGCAATGGCGGTCTTGCCCACGCCGGCATCGCCAACATAGATCGGGTTGTTCTTGGACCGGCGGCAGAGCACCTGGATAGTCCGGCGCAGTTCGGAATCGCGGCCGATCAGCGGGTCGATCTTGCCGTTGCGGGCCTTCTCGTTGAGATCGACGCAGAAATCGGCCAGTGCCGAACTCTGGCCGCTCTGGCGCTCGCCGTCCTCGCCCTGGCCGCCGCCGGTGGTTTCGGCGCCGCGCACCGGGCGTGACTCGTTGGGACCCGACTTGGTGATGCCATGCGAGATGAAGTTGACGGCGTCGAGCCGGCTCATGTCCTGCTGTTCGAGGAAATAGGCGGCGTGGCTTTCCCGCTCGGCAAAGATGGCGACGAGCACGTTGGCACCCGTAACCTCCTCCTTACCAGATGACTGCACATGAATGACGGCCCGCTGGATGACGCGCTGGAATGCGGCGGTCGGACGGGCGTCCTGGCCGTTCGGCACCACAAGGCTGTCGAGTTCCTCGTTGATGAAGTCCTCGAGATCGCCCTTGAGGGCCTCGACATCGACGTCACAGCCGGTCAGCACCGCAATGGTATCGCGATCGTCGGTCAGGGCCAGGAGAAGGTGCTCGAGCGTAGCGAATTCGTGGGCGCGCTCACGCGCCAGGTTCATGGCCTGATGGAGCGCCTTCTCGAGTCCGCGGGAAAATGAGGGCATGTGACTATCCTATTGTTTTTCCATCACGCATTGCAGCGGGTGCTGGTTCTTGCGTGCCGTGTCCATCACGCGTGTGACCTTGGTTTCGGCCACCTCGAATGGATAGATGCCGCACTCCCCTACCCCCTGATTGTGGACGTGCAGCATGACCCGCATGGCGTCTTCTCGCGTCTTGTTGAAGACGTCCTGCAGGATGAGAACGACGAACTCCATCGGGGTGTAGTCGTCGTTCAGAAGCAGAACCCGATAGAGGCTCGGCTTCTTGGTCTTGGATCGAGTCTTGGTAATTGTGCCGGTGTCGTCCTTGGACCCGCCACGATCCTTGCCGCCCTCACCCGGACCGAGGCGCCAGAGCCCCCCCGCCGGCTGCGTAGGATCAGTCACCGCTGCTGCTGCATGGCTCATGGATTCAGTCTCGATGTCATAAAAACGAAGCAGCATGATGGAAGCATTATGTAGGCAAAACTCGGCCGCTGTTAAGGGCCATTGCGTGCCTAAGTTCTACCCAGATGGGCAGGTCTGCTGTCTCTGCGCGACAGCGCGGAATTGTCTCGCATTTTACTAAATCGTAACGCCACCCCGATAGGGTTCGGCTTCAGGTGAGCACGTGAGAGGTGGAGGGCCCCCTCATGGATCGCCGGTGAGTATGTGTTGCGTACGGAGCGTCTGTCGTTCCGATAAGCCTTGGAGTTGTGGGTGTTTTCCCAACTGATCTACCTTTTCAAGCGTGTCTCCCCCACGCGCCTTTTCATTGCACTGCTCCTCTGTCTGGCGGTGGTTGTTCCGGCGACGGCTGCAACCTCGGTGCCGCGCAAATATGCCGGCATCGTCGTTGACGCGAAGTCAGGCAAGGTCCTCTACGAGAGCGCTGCCGATGCGGCGCGCTACCCCGCCTCTGTCACAAAAGTGATGACCCTCTACGTGCTCTTCCAGGAGCTCACGGCCGGCAATATCAAGCTCTCGGACAAGATGACCGTCAGCAAGCACGCCGCCTCCGCCGTGCCGACCAAACTCGGCCTCAGGTCGGGCTCGACGATTTCAGTCGAGAACGCCATCAAGGCGCTCGTCACCCTCTCTGCCAACGATATGGCGCGTGTGATCGCCGAACATATCTCGGGCAGCGAAAGCAAATTTGCCGAGCGCATGACCGCCACGGCGCGGGCCATGGGCATGAACCGCACAACCTATCGCAACGCCTCGGGTCTGCCGGACTCCCGTCAGGTCACGACCGTGCGCGATCAGGCCGTGCTGGGCATCGCCATCTACCAGCACTTCCCCAAATTCTACGAGTATTTCCAGACCCGCAGCTTCTCCTATGGCAAGCGGACATACGGCAACCACAACCGCCTCCTCGGCTCGAACGGCGTGGACGGCATCAAGACCGGCTACACCAATGCGTCGGGCTTCAATCTGCTGACCGCGGCACGGACCGGCGGACGACACATCGTGGTTGTCGGCTTCGGCTTCGACACCAGCGGCAGCCGCGATGCCAAGGTGCGCGAACTGGTCAAGAAGTATGTCAACAAGGGCCGCAGCGGCAGCTACCTGAGCGTCGCCATGGTGCCGCAGCCCGGCCGCAAGGGCGCCACCGTGCAGGTCGCCAGCACCGATCCCGTACCGGTCACGCCCATGCCCTACCCGGCCTGGCGCGACAAGCAGGTCGTTGTGCAGGTCTCCACCCAGCTTGCCACCGCCGATGTCACTCTGGTCGACACCGACAATGTGGCCACTGCCAGCATCGTGCCGGTGCCCACCCCTCGCCCGGTTGATCTGGGAATCGATGGCGGCCCGGTCCAGGCCACTGCTGCCATCAGCCGTGCCTCTCCGTCGCTGCGCGACAAGCCGCATGACGTCATCGGCGCCTGGCTCAGCGAAACCTTCCAGCTCGGAGCCGAACCTGCCCCGCTCGGCCAGACCCAGCCGTCCGCCCCCATGCTGCCGCCTGTGGGCATCGGCAAGGCGGGTGAACCGATCGATCTGATGACCTCGGGCAGCGTCGCCACCACCGCCGTCGCATCGGTCGAGCCGCCGGCCATGCCTGCGCCGCTGCCGGCTGCGCCTGCGGCCGACGCGTGGATCGTGCAGATCGGCGCAGCGCCGACCGAAGCCGGGGCCAGTTCCCTGCTCAGCGGCGCCTCCGCCAATGTCGCGGGCCTGGGCAACATGAAATCCTATGTCGAGCGCTTCGAAAAGAACGGTCAGGTCTTCTTCCGGGCCCGTTTCGCCGGGTTCGACGGCCGCGAGGCTGCAACGGCAATGTGTAACGAACTCAAGAAAGCAAAAATGAGCTGTCTGGCTTTGCAAAGCTAAAAGAGCAGCCGCTTCAGGGAAGCGCGTTTGTGGCCTGTGTTTGGAGTAGCCCAAATGAGCGATACGTCTAGCCTGTCGGAACTTGCCCGCTTCGTCGGACAGTCCGATCTCAACTCGGCCGATGCCGCGGTGCGCCAGCGCACCATGAGCGCCATCGCCGCCCGCCTGATGCCCAAGCGACGCAGCGTGTCCGACCTGCTGGGCGCCGTGCTGGCCCTGTCCGCCCGGACGCGGCGCATGGTTCTGCCCAGGGCCTCGATCGATATAGAAGTTTTCGCGCCCGGCGGCGTCCGCGCGGTGATGGTCAAGCTGCCGCAGGGATAGCCTGCGGCTGCCGCACTGCCCCTACTCGCCGGCCATGTGCTCGAACTGCGCCGGCTTGGCCGCCGATTTGGACCAGGCTGCCTTGGCGGCCCGACGCGCTTCGGCGCGGTCACTGACGGGCAGTTGCAGCGCATCGCAGAGCGTCCGGTATTCCTGCCGGGCACTGACATGCGACATGGACGGCAGCCCGCCCAGCAGTTCCTCGTCCAGCGGATCGAACACGGTCATCCCCGCCGGAAACAGCGAGCGGAAAATGACGCGTTCGGCGATGCCTTCGGCCACCCGGCACCCGAGGCGGACCGCAATCTTTTCAAGCCCGGACTGCACCAGCCGCATGTTGCGCGACGACAGCATGGAAATGCGGTTGCGAACCAGCACCCAGTCGATGGTCTGGCCATCTATGGAAAGCCGTTCGGTGCGGGCGCGCTGCACCAGTCGGGCATAATGGCTCATCTCGCGCGGCTCGCCGGTCACCGGATCGACATGCGCCATGACGTCGAGGTCGATCACGCTGTCATTGAGCGGCGTGATCAGGGTGTCGGCCAGCGAGTGGGCGAGGCGCGTTAGGTGCGTATCAAAGCCCGGGGTATCGACGATCAGGAAATCCGCCTTGCCCTCGACCTCGATCACGGCCTGCCGAAACAGGTCGAATTCCAGCCGCTGGTTTTCCTTGATTGAGTCGGACCGCGTCAGCGGCAGGTGGTAATGCGTCGTGTGCGGCACCTGCAGGTCGCGCGCCTGGGCCCAGTTGCGGCGGTTTTTGACGTAGTTGGTGAAGGTCTGCTGACGGCTGTCGACGTCAATCGAGGCAACCCGGAATCCCTGATAGAGCAGATAGATAGCCAGGTGAAATGCCGTCGTGGACTTGCCGGAACCGCCCTTCTCATTGCCGACGACAATGACGTGCGTCCCAGTGCGGTTCATCAGTCTCTCCACTCCTCCAGACAGCCTGCGGCCGGGACACCCCGGATTCGGGTCTGCCTGTTGAGCCAACTGTGCTGAAAACACTGATTTGGTTCAAGAGGCAGATTGTTCAGAACGCGTAACACAATGATGACGGGTTCAGAGCAGGCCGAGTTTGGCCAGTTCTTCAGCCAGTTCGAGCGAGCCGCTGGACTGGAAGCCGTCGGCATTGTCGAGATCGCGCGGGGCATCCTTGGGCGCCAGGTAGCGCCAGCCCTGGAACGGCGACTTGCGTCGCGGCACTGTGCGGATCAGGTCCGGCGCCATGATGATGTCGCAGCAGGCCCGGCCCTCGGCATCCACCGCCGCCGCCAGCCGCAGGATCGGCTGCCGGCAGCGCACGACCCCCGAGATGACCCAGTAGACCGAGCCCTGCCCTTCCATCTCGTCGCGCCGCTTGGGCATGGTGCGGGTGCGGTGCACGTGGACGTCCTCGCCATAGTCGGCGCCCCACCAGTGCGCCCGCTCGCTGCGGTAGCTCTCGAGCTCCTCCAGCGTCGAAACGCCGACGCAGAGCTTGATCATATGCATCATGAGAAGTCGGTCACCTGCTTGAGGCCCTGCACGAAGTCGATCTCGTCGGCTTCGACCGTCCACGGCTCCTTGAGTGCGTGCGAGAGCAGCTGCTGGAAGGCGGGCAGCGCATAGATCGCCTCGACATATTCGGCAGCTACGTCCGTGGTAGGCAGGTCATAGGTCCGGATGCGGGCGGCGAGCGGCGCGAACATGGCGTCGGCCGCGCAGAATTCCTCGAACAGATAGGGCCCGCCCGACTGTTGCAGCAGGCCGCCCCAGAGGCTTTCGACGCGCTTGAGGTCACCCGCCACCACATCGAGATCGATGCGGTTGGGATAGGACGCCCGCAGATTCATCGGCGCCACGCTGCGCAAGGCGGAAAACCCGGCGTGCATCTCGGCGGCAGCCGAGCGCGCGGCGGCTCGCCGCTTGCGATCGGTCGGCCAGATCTTCTTGTGCGGAAACCGCTCGGCCACGTACTCGATGATGGCGATGCTCTCGTGCACCGTGACGTCGCCGTCAACGAGCACCGGCACGCGCCCCGACGGCGACACCTTGCGCAGCGCCTCGCGCCAGCCCTCGCCGCTCAGCATGACCTGCTGCTCGTCGAACGGAATGCCGAAATGGGTCAGCAGCAGCCAGGGACGAACCGACCAGCTGGAGTAGTTCTTGTTGCCGATAATCAGTTTCATGAGCGTTCATCTTTGTGGCGGGATGGGCAAGAAGAAGGGCGCCGAGTGGCCCCGGCGCCCTTCTCAATTTTTGCTCTGTCGCTGGACCTACTGGTCCCACTAGTTCCGATTGGCGCTAGGCGCCGGCAACGACAGAAAACACGAGCGACATAGCCAGAAGGCAGATCAGTGTCCAGGACACCGTCGGCACCGCAGACCGCCACCATGCGGCCGCGTTGGACTGGTTCCGCATAGATGCTCCTTTTGCCGTTTTGCTACCGGCCCCGCCCCCCGAAGGCGACATCAGGCCAGCAACAGATCGTTAACCCTGCGGCAGGGGCTTGGCAATGTGGCGGAAACGTCACAGTTGAAAACCGCAGAAAAACCTGGGTTTTCCGGGGCTCAGAGCCCGAACCAGAGCTTGGCCAGACCGAGGAAGGCGAAGAAACCGACCACGTCGGTCACGGTGGTGACAAACACCGACGAGGCGATGGCCGGGTCGATCTTGAGCTTGTCGAGGGTGATCGGAATGAGCACGCCGGCCGTGCCGGCGGCCATCATGTTGACCACCATGGCGAGCCCGATGACCATGCCGAGGCCGGGATTGCCGAAACGCAGCGCCGTCACCAGCCCGATTAGGATGGCAAAGATCGCGCCATTGGCGACACCGACGAGCATTTCGCGGGTGACCAGTCGCTGCACGCGGCGGCGGTCGAGTTCGCGCAGCGCCAGCGCCCGCACGGTCACCGTCATGGTCTGGGTCCCGGCATTGCCGCCCATCGAGGCGACGATCGGCATCAGCGCGGCCAGCGCCACCATCTGCTCGATGGTGCCATCGAACAGACCGATCACCAGCGAGGCCAGCACGGCGGTGAAGAGGTTCACCACCAGCCAGGTGGCGCGGCTGCGCACGGCCTGCGCCACGTTGTCGGAAATTTCTTCGTCGCCGACGCCGGCCAGCAGCCTGATGTCCTCGCTGGCCTCCTCGTGGATGACGTCGACCATGTCGTCGATGGTCAGCACGCCGACCAGCCGCCGGTTTTCGTCGACGACCGCGACTTCGACCAGATCGTAGCGCTCGAAGGTGCGCGCGGCCTCTTCCTGGTCCTCGCCGGCCTCGACCTCGATGACATTGGTGTTCATCAGGTCTTCGATCTTCACATGCCGCTTGGTGCGCAGGAACTTGTCCAGCGGCAGCGTGCCGAGCAGGCTGTAGCTCGGGTCAACGACATAGATCTGGAAGAACTCGTCGGGCAGGTCCTGCTCGGCGCGGAGGTAGTCGATGGTCTGCCCGACCGTCCAGAACGGCGGAATGGCAATGAATTCGGTCTGCATCCGCCGGCCGGCGGAATCTTCGGGAAAGTCGAGGCTGCGGCGCAGCGACAGCCGCTCGAACGCCGGCATCTGGGCGAGGATTTCCTCGCGGTCGGCGTCTTCGATGTCTTCGAGAATGTAGACCGCGTCGTCGCTGTCGATCGAGGACATGCCGCGGGCGATGACATCGTTGGGCAACGTGTCCATCAGCTCGTTGCGCAGACCCTCGTCGAGTTCGCGCAGCGCCGTGAAGTCGAAGTGGTCGCCCAGCAACTGGACCAGCGCGACGCGCTCGTCGTGGTCGATAGCCTCCAGCACGTCGCCGGTGTCGGAGACGTAGAGCGGCGCCATCATTTCCACGACATCGGCCTGCTCGCGCGCCGCCAGATGGGCGCGCAGGCGATCCAGCCAGACGAGGTTCAGATGGCCTTCATCATCCCGGATGGCGTCGGGATCGATGCCTTTGACCTCGGTCTCGGGGATGTCGGCGTCGTCGCTCATACGGGCCCCTTCGTGCTGGCGCTCGGCTTATCCAAAGGGTGTAGAACAATAGCGTTCCGATGCGCCAGACCGGATCGGCGCAAACGCCGATTTTGTTCGACGAGGGAGGTCGCTAGCGGCTCGTAGCCGGCGGCGCGGACCGCCAGCATAGACGCCAAAAGCCCAACCCCGGACGGGGCCAGACTGTGTAGGACTCAGGACTGAGAGAAAAGATGGTGCGGTCGAGAAGACTCGAACTTCCACGCCTTGCGGCACAGCGACCTCAACGCTGCGCGTCTACCAATTCCGCCACGACCGCACGCCATGGTAGGGCTCCACCAAGTGGCGAAGCGAGGCAGCGTGTAGCAACTCATTCCGGGTGGCGCAAGCGATTATATCTCGCCGCACACACGCAGGGACGGTCAGGCGCGCTTGAGGATTTTCCGCGTCAGTTCGACCGACAGCTGCCCGTCGTCGACCTTGACTTCGCATTCGGCGATCAGGGTGTTGTTGGCATAGACGCGCAGCGGGCTGTTCTCGGTAGTGTCCAGCTCGATGACGGCGCCGCGGCCCATGCGCAAGAGGTGATGGATCGGCATCGTGGTCGCGCCGAGCTCGACCGTGATATCGACTTCAATTGCCTCTAAGGTGTTCATACATGTTTCCGAGCGAACTCCCCGGCTGAATCGCACCGGGCCCCAACAACGACAATCGGCTGCCCATGATTACCGAAGCGTTAACACCGTCCCAGTTTGGTGCATGTGACACCGAGGAAAAGCTCCGACGCACCGACGGGGTCGGTGTCGAGTGGCTGATTTCGGACGGGCTCGTGCCCTACCCCGAAGCGCTGGCCGCCATGAAGGCGCGCGCCGCCGCCATCGCCGAAGGCACGGCGCGCGAGGCGGTATGGCTGCTGGAGCACCCGCCGCTCTATACCGCCGGGACCTCGGCCTTGCGCGAAGACCTGCTCGAGCCGGGACGCTTCCCGGTCTACGACGCCGGGCGCGGTGGCGAGTACACCTATCACGGCCCCGGCCAGCGGGTGGCCTATGTCATGCTCGACCTGCGGGCCCGCGGCCGCGACGTCCGCTGCCTGGTCAAGGGCCTCGAAGGCTGGCTGATCGACACGCTGGGGGCCTTCAACGTCAAGGGAGAGCGGCGCGAGGGGCGCATCGGCGTCTGGGTGCAGCGCCCGGACAAAGGGTTCAACCGCGAGGACAAGATCGCCGCCATCGGCGTACGCGTGTCGCGTTGGGTGACCTTCCACGGCATTGCCCTCAACGTGGCGCCCGATCTCGGCCATTTCGGCGGCATCGTGCCCTGCGGCATATCCGACCAGGGGGTGACCAGTCTGGAGGATCTGGGGCATCTGGTGTCGATGGAAGAGGTCGATACCGTGCTGCGCCAGGCCTTCGCCCACCGGTTCGGTGATATCGCCGACTGATGCCGTTGCCGCCGGGCGGCGCGCTGATATTCCAGCCATGCGGAAGGCCTTGTACTTGCAGGCGGCGCGCCGCATTTTAGGGCTTCAACGATTCCGAACCACCAAGGAACCGCCCATGACCTTTGATGACATCAAGAAGATCTTCCTCAGCCCGACGATGTTCCGGCTCGACACGATCCTCTCGCCGCGGCTCGTGCCGGTGCTGTACGCCTCCGGTCTGGCGGGATTGCTGCTGCTGGCCATCACCCACCTGTTCGCCTCGTTCGGCCGGACGTTCGGGGATGGCCTGTGGAGCATTCTCGAGATCGTCGTCTACGGCCTCTTCGGTCTGGTCGTGCTGCGGCTGCTCTGCGAGTTCCTGCTGGTGTTCTTCAAGGTCAACGAGACCGCGACCAAGACCGTGTCGCTGAGCCTGGTTTCGGCCTCGCTGCTCGACGACGTGCGCGATGCCATCAGCGACATTGCCGAGGACGCGACCGATCCCGATCTCGGCGCCACCGACGAGACCCCGCCGCCCGCGACCACCAAACGCCCGGCAGCGCGGCGCACGGCCAAGCGGACACCCACCGCGAAATAGACCTCTGTGGCCGGTGACTGCCGCCGGCTCAAGGCTGCCCTGCTTTGATCGCAGGGTGCCGATGATTGCTTTTTTCATGGATCGGCGTATACGCACGCGCCAATGACCCAAGCACCCAAAATCGGTCTCGTCAGTCTCGGCTGTCCCAAGGCACTCGTTGACTCCGAACGCATCATGACCACGCTGCGCGCCCAGGGCTACGCGTTTTCGCGCGATTATGCCGGCGCCGACATCGTTCTGGTCAATACCTGCGGCTTTCTCGACAGCGCCAAGCAGGAGAGCCTCGAGGCCATCGGCGAGGCCGTGAGCGAGAACGGCCGCGTCATCGTCACCGGCTGCCTCGGCGTCGAGGAAGAGCTGATCCGCCAGACGCATCCGAGCGTGCTGGCAGTGTCGGGTCCGCACCAGTACGAGCAGGTGGTCAACGCTGTGAACGCGCATTTGCCGCCGGTGCCGAACAAGTTCGTCGACCTGGTGCCGGAAGCCGGGCTGCGGCTGACGCCGCGCCACTACGCCTATCTCAAGATTTCCGAAGGCTGCAACAATCGCTGCTCGTTCTGCATCATCCCGCAGATCCGCGGCGACCTGGCGTCACGCCCCCTCGCCTCGGTGCTCTACGAAGCCGAGCGGCTGGTGGCTACCGGCGTCAAGGAGATCATGGTGATCTCGCAGGACACCAGCGCCTACGGCGTCGATCTCAAATATGCCAGCAGCAAGTATCGCGGCCGCGATGTCTCGGCGAAGTTCCAGACACTGGCCGAGGAAATGGGCAAGCTCGACGTGTGGACCCGCCTCCACTACGTCTACCCCTACCCGCATGTTGACGACGTCATCCCGCTGATGGCGGAGGGCAAGATTCTGCCCTACCTCGATATTCCCTTCCAGCATGCGTCGCCGACGGTGCTCAAGGCGATGCGTCGCCCGGCCAATCAGGTCAAGACGCTCGACCGCATCAAGCGCTGGCGCGAGATGTGCCCGGATCTGACCATCCGCTCCAATTTCATCGTCGGCTTCCCCGGCGAGACGGAAGAGGATTTCGAGTTCCTGCTCGACTGGCTGGAAGAGGCCGAGATCGACCGCGCCGGCTGCTTCGAATATGAGCCGGTGACCGGCGCCCCGGCCAATGAGCTCGAAGGCATTGTGCCCGACGACGTCCGCCGGGACCGCTACGAGCGGCTCATGGAAGTGGCACAGGACGTTTCGGCGCACCGGCTGTCACTGAAGGTCGGCCGCACCATCGACGTGCTGGTGGACGATGTGAAGCCCGAAGAGGGCAAGGCCATCGCCCGTAGCCAGTGGGATGCGCCCGAGATCGACGGCCAGGTCATCATTTCCAACGCCGCGGGCATCAAGCCCGGCGACAAGGTGTCGGTGCTGGTGACGTCATCGGACGAGTACGACCTCTTTGCCGAGCCGGCCAAGCCGGCTCAGGACGCCGCCAGGCCGATCGTCGCGACCGTCAACTGACGGGCGCGTTCAGCGCCCGTTGCTCTCGTCGAGCGCCCGCAGCAGGTCTGTCGCGGCGCGGAATTCGACGTGGCGCTGGGCCCGGCGCTTGCTGGCTTCGTCGTCCTCCCCCCACAGCCGGACGTTGTGGTCCTCATCGACATGGGCTGCCGTCCAGACGGTATCGGCATCGATCAGTGCCTGCCGCCAGGCGATGGTCAGCAGCGCCGACCCGGTGAGCGACACCATCTGCGTCAGGCCCACCAGCGCCATGTAGTGTTCGTCCGCCAGCGTCTCGGCGAGCTTTTCCAGAGTCGCTTCGGGCTGCGGCTGATGAATGATGCCGACCGTGGGCTGGAACATGACGCCATATTTGCGCGCCAGCGCCACCAGCACCGGATCCCACGCCTCGTCCTGCTCGCGCACCAGCGAGTCCGGACTGTCAGCGCGATAGAGCAGCAGGTCGTTGGCGGCATATTTGACGATCTCGTCGCGGAACGCCCCTGCCCCTTCGGCACCGCTCTCGACGCCGGAATGCGCCAGCCGCACCAGCGGCATGACGCGGAAATCGATCTCGGCGGCCTGCGCCTCCCATTCGCGCCCCATCGCCTCTGCCAGCGCTCTGGTCGGCACGATCACCGGCTTGCCGCCGGGCGTCTTCATGTTGCGGCCGTCCAGCAGGATCAGGTAGCCGTTGTCGCCGGGCTCGACCGTCACGGCCTTGTAGAACCGCTTCATCAGCGGCACCTTGTTGGCGGCCTGGGCGCGGCCGTAACCGTCTTCGCGGTGGGCGTGGGCGTCTTCGAGGAAATCGCGCATCGGCTTACTCCATCAGGCGGGCGATGGCCGCATCCAGCTCCTCGACGCGGGCCACCAGCGTGCTGGCGCCTTCGCGGAGCAGGTCGTCGGGCGCATGATAGCCCCAGCCGACGCCGATGCCGGCCACGCCGGCGGCCTTGGCCATGCGCATGTCATGGACCGTATCGCCGATCATGACGGTCTGCTCGCGGCCGGCGCCTACCCTGGCCATGGCCGTTTCGATCATCTGCGGGTCCGGCTTGCCGCGATTGTGGTCGGGGGTCTGGACGGAGTCGAAGCGGTCGAGGATCTCGTGGCGCTCCAGCAGCGTTATGGCGCCCTGGTAGCCCTTGCCGGTGGCGACGGCGAGGATGGTCGAAGGGTCGGCCTGCAGCCGGTCGAGCAGGTCGAGGGCGCCGGCAAACAACGGTTCGCGCAGTACGCCGGCACGGGCCCGGTAGTGGCTGCGATAGCTCTCGAGGATCACATCCACGCGCTCGGGCGGCGTATCGGGAGCCAGCAAGGCCATGGCATCCCACGCGGTGATGCCGGAGACCGAGCGGATCGTCGCCTCGTCCGGCACGGCCTGGCCGATCGCGGTGAACGACGCCGTGACGGTGTCGACGAAGTGGCGCACCGAGTCGATGAGCGTGCCATCGAGATCGAAGACGACCAGTTTCATCGTTCCGGATCCAGGTCCTGCACGTCAAAGCGGTCGGCATCGAAGCCGAGCGCGTCAAAGCTCTGCTGCATATGCGGTGGCAGTGGCGCCGAGACATCGAGGATTTCGCCCGAACGCAGGGGAATGGTGATGCGACGGGCATGCAGGTGCAGCCCCTCGCCCAGCCCGGGTGCCGCCTCCCAGTTGACGATGTTGAAGTAGCGCGGATCGTCGATGATGGGCGTGCCAAGCTGCGCCATGTGGACGCGCAGCTGATGCGTGCGGCCGGTCACCGGTTTCAGCGTCACCCAGGCGAAGCGGCGGCTGGCCGTGTCGGTGGTCGAATAGTGCGTCATCGAGTGCTGGGCGCCCGGCGTGCCGTTGGGCACCACCACCATCTGTTCGCCGTCACGGGTCTCCTGCTTGGCCAGGAAGCACGAAATGGTGCCCTGGTTGGGCTGCGGATTGCCGGCAACGATGGCCCAGTAGATCTTGCGCGCCGCGCGCGAGGTGAAGACGGCCCCGAAATGGGCAGCAACGGCCTTGCTCTTGGCCACCACAAGACAGCCCGAGGTATCGCGGTCGAGCCGGTGGACGAGGCGGGGCGCCTCACCCTTCTTGTTGGTCAGGCTCTTGAGCAGGCCATCCATATGCCGCTTGGTGCCCGAACCGCCCTGCGAGGCCAGCCCGTGCGGCTTGTTGAAGACATAGATGTCGTCGTCTTCGTAGAGGATGAGGTCGCGCAGGTAGTCGGCGTCCTTGGTACTCACCTGGCCCTCGGGGCGCTCCGGCGCATCGCCGATCGGCGGCACACGAACGACCTGGCCGGCGGTCAGTCGCGCATTGGTCTTGACCCGGCCGCTGTCGACCCGGATCTGGCCCGAGCGCATCAGCTTCTGCAGATGGCCGAAGGTCACCTGCGGAAAGTGCGTGGCGAACCAGCGGTCGAGACGCATGCCGTCTTCGTCGCGCGCCACCACCTGCATGCGGACGCCGCTCATGCCGTCACCCGCACGGCCCAGAGGCCCATCATCAGGCCGGCAATGCCAAGCAGGACCGATCCAGCCACATAGGCTGCCGCCAGCAGGTAATCCCCGCGCTCGACCATCGTGATAGTGTCGAGGGAAAAACTCGAAAACGTCGTGAAGCCGCCGAACAGCCCCACTGCAACAAACAGCCGGATTTCATTCTGATATTGCGGCGTGGTGCGGGCGAGGATGCCGATCAGCAATCCCATGGCAATTGATCCGAGTATGTTGACCACGAAGGTGGACGTGGGGAAACCATTGCCCAGACTACCCAGCAGCGCGCCGGCAGCGTAGCGCCCCATGGCGCCCAATGCGCCGCCAAGTGCGACCAGGAGATAGGCGTTCATGTGTCATTCATCATTGTGGCCATTCGGTGCCCTCTTTGACCTGAGGCGGGCGAAATACTCAAGGCGCTTCTTGATTTCACGTTCGAATCCGCGCTCGACGGGCTGATAGAAATCCTGCCGTCCGAGTTTTTCCGGGAAATATTCCTGCCCCGAAAACCCCTCCGGCGTGTCGTGGTCATAGATGTAGCCGTCGCCATAGCCCTGCCCCTTCATCAGCTTGGTCGGGGCGTTGAGAATGGTCATCGGTGGCGTCGGCGAGCCGCTGGCCTTGGCCACCGCCGTGGCGGACTTGAAGGCGGTGTAGACCGCATTCGATTTCGGCGCCGAGGCGAGATAGACCACGGCCTGCGCCAGCGCCAGTTCGCCTTCGGGTGATCCCAGCATCTCGTAGGCATCGCGGGCAGCGATCGCAAACGGCAGGGCCTGCGGGTCGGCCATGCCGATATCCTCGGACGCCATGCGGATCAGGCGGCGGGCGAGAAACAGCGGATCCTCACCTGCCTCCACCATGCGGGCGAAGTAGTAGAGGGCCGCGTCGGGATCGGAGCCGCGGATGGTCTTGTGCAGGGCGGAAATGAGATTGTAGTGGCCGTCCTGCTTCTTGTCGTAGATCGGCGCACGGCGCTGCACGACGGTCAGCAGCTTGGCCTTGTCGAGCACTTCGCCCGGTTTGGTCGCAGAGAACACTTCCTCGACCAGCCCGAGCAGCGCCCGCCCGTCGCCATCGGCCAGTTCGTAGAGCCCGGCGCGGGCATCCTCGTCGAGCGGCAGCCTGGCGCCCAGCATCTCCTCGGCCCGGGCCGCCATCTGCTCGAGTTCTTCGGGCGTAAACGACTGCAGGCGCAGCACCTGGGCGCGGGACAGCAGCGCGGCGTTGAGTTCGAAGCTGGGGTTTTCGGTGGTGGCGCCGACGAGAACCACCGTGCCGTCCTCCATCACCGGCAGGAAGCCATCCTGCTGCGCCCGGTTGAAGCGATGGATTTCATCGACGAAGAGCAGCGTGGTGTGGCCCATACGCTTTTCCATGCGCGCTTCGTCGAAGGCCTTCTTGAGGTCGGCAACGCCGGAAAACACGGCGGAAATCTGCTTGAACCGGTAGCCCACCGCGTCCGCGAGCAGCCGGGCGATGGTGGTTTTGCCAGTGCCGGGTGGCCCCCAGAGGATCAGAGACCCCAGGCGGCCCGAAGCGATCATCCGCCGCAGCGTGCCGTCCGGGCCCAGCAGGTGGGTCTGGCCGATGACCTCATCGAGGGATTTTGGCCGCAGCCGGTCGGCCAGCGGCCGGGCGGTCTCGTCCCCTCCATCGGGCGCAGGATCGCGTGCGAAAAGGTCCGACATCAGCCGCTCACGAAGGAACGGAAGGTGCGGCCGCCGCGCTGCAGCACGATCTGCCAGCCTTCGGAGCGGGTGCTGACCGTGTCGCGGAAAGTCTTGGCGTCTTTCATGTCCCTGCCGTTGAGATTGAGGATGACGTCGCCGGACTGCAGGCCCATGCGCTGTGCCGGCGAACCCGGCTCCACCGATCGTACCACGACACCCTGCGCATCGAGAGGGAGCCCCAGTTCCTGCGCTATGGCCGGGTTGACGGTTTCCACAGTAGCGCCGGCAAAGCGGGTATTTCCGCCAACCGAGGCGATGGCGTCGGCGTCGGCACCCGGCACACCTTCGAGCGTGACGACGGTGCTGGCGGCCTTGCCGTCGCGGATATAGTCGATCTTGACCTCGCTGCCCAGCTTTCGCGTGGCGAGGCGGAAGTCGAAGGCGCTCGGCTGATTGATGGCAAAGCCATCTGCGGCCAGCAGCACGTCACCCGTCCTGAAGCCGGCGCGCTCGGCCGGCCCGCCCGGTGCGATCTCGGTGATGATGGTGCCGCGGACGCGGTCGAGGCCGAGGCCTGACGCGATATCGGACGTCACCTCCTGCAGGCGGGCGCCGAACCATGGCCTCACCAGCGTGCCGCCGGAAATGCCGGCCTCGCCGACAACGCGGGCCATGTTGGCCGGAATGGCAAAGCCGATACCAACCGAGCCACCCGAGCGCGAGAAGATGGCGGTGTTGATGCCGACCAGCCGGCCCTGCAGATCGACGAGCGCGCCGCCGGAATTGCCCGGGTTGATTGCCGCGTCGGTCTGGATGAAGAACTCGTAGTTCGAACTCTCCACGCCGGTACGGGCAAGCGCCGAGACGATCCCCGACGTCACGGTCTGGCCAACGCCGAACGGATTGCCGATCGCCAGGACCAGGTCGCCGACCTGAAGGGCATCGGAATCGGCGAACGGAATGGTCGGGAAGCTCGCGCCATTGGCATCCTTGATGCGCAGCACCGCGAGGTCGGTCTTCGGATCGTCGAGCACCAGATCAACCGCGAACTCGCGCCCATCCGCCGTGGCAATGCGGATGTCGGTGGCGCCCTCGACGACGTGATGGTTGGTCAGGATGACACCCGAGGCCTCGACGATGACCCCGGACCCCAGCGACTGGGACTCGCGCGGGCGGCGGTCGAAGGGCAGTCGGTCGCCGAAAAACCGCTGGAAGAAGGGATCGCTGGCAAACGGCGAGGACGCTGCCGCGGTCACCGTGGTCGCATAGACATTGACCACCGAAGGGGCCACCGACTTGACCACGGGCGCAAAGCTCAGTTGCACCTGCCCTTGCGTGTCCGGCGCAACGCGGGTGACCGGTTCGGGCACCTCCGCCGGCGGCGCTTGTTCGACCGCCACTACGGTGGGCGGAAGGGTCAGGGACGGGATGGCCAGGTTGCCGACGGCGAGGCCGGCCAGGGCGGCAATTACGGCGACAAGGATGATGCGATAGGACATTGTGAAACCGGAGTTGCGACGACAGCGACACCGCTCAATTGCAGTGGATTCTATTGCCATTAAGGTGACACACCTAAACAGGACATTGCGGGGAAATTATTGTTTGCAGCGGGGGGCGATCGTCCCTATATGCAGCGCTCGTTTTGCCCCGGTTTCCCGACCTCAAGACCCCCATGAAAGGTTCGCCGCCCCATGACAGAGCCGACCACGGTCTACGCCAATACCTCGCAGCTGATTGCGGCAGAGGAACCGGATTTTCCGGCCTTCCTGTTCTCCAAGAAGGAGCTGCATCGGTCCACCAAGGTGTTCAAGAAGGGTTTTGACGGCCTGCTGACCTATGCGGTCAAGTGCAACCCCTCGCCGCATGTGATCAAGCAGCTGCATGAGGAGGGCCTGAAAGCCTACGACGTGGCGTCCAACACCGAGATGGAACTGGTGCGCGATTACGCCCCGGGCGCGGCGATGCACTACAACAACCCGATCAAGAACAAGCGCGAAATCCAGCGCGCCTACGAAGAGTTCGGCATCCGCTCCTTCACGATAGATCATCCGCAGCAGCTCGATCAGCTGGCAGCGGTGGTTTCTCCGAGCAAGGACATTGAGGTCACGACGCGCTTCAAGGCTGGCAAGGCTTTGAAATCATACGATTTCGGCATCAAGTTCGGCGTCATGCAGGACAGCGCCGCCGAGATTGTGTCGCTTGTCGAGCAGATGGGCTACACGCCTTCGCTGTGCTTCCATGTCGGCAGCCAGTGCGAAGACGCCTACGCCTATGAGCGTCACATTTCTGCGGCTGCCAAGATCGCCGAGGAGAGCGGGATCTCGCTCAAGCGCCTCAATATCGGCGGGGGCTATCCGGCCCCCTACCCGACCAGCGAAGCGCCGCCGATGGACTACTATTTCGACACCATCGCAACTGCCGTGAAGGACAATTTCGGCGGCCACAAGCCGGAACTCATCATCGAGCCCGGTCGCGCCCTGGTGACGTCATCGACGTCGCTGCTGCTGCGGGTCAAGCATCAGCGCGGCGGCCAGTCGGTCTATCTGAACGACGGCGCCTATGGCGCGCTGATGGAAGTGAAGTTCATGCACTTCACGCCGCCGGTCCGCGTCTGGCGCGGGCCGCGCCTGCACGACAACAACGAAGAGTTTGCCGATTTCACCATCTGGGGGCCGACCTGCGACAGCTATGACGTGCTGCCGCAGACCTTCACCCTGCCGTCCGACATTGACGAGGATGACTGGGTCGAGTTCGGTTTGATGGGCGCCTATACGCAGGCTTCGCTGACGCCGTTCAACGGGTTCGACCGACGCGACCAGTACTGGGTAGACGAAGTCTACACCGGCAAGGACATGCAGCCGGAATAAGGCAGCGTACAATCTGGACAAGTTCGCGAGGCCGCCTTCAAGGTGGCCTCGCTGCATTTGGGGAGGTTGTCTTGAGCGATTTTCTGCCCATCGAGGCCCTTGGCCCGCGCATCATGATCTGCGGACCATCCAACTCGGGCAAGTCGACGCTGGCCCAGGCGATGGGAAGGCGCCTTGACCTGCCCTTCGTGCATCTCGACCTGCTGCACCATCAACCCAACACCAACTGGGTGCCGAAGCCGCGGGACATCTTCCTCTCCTTGCACCAGGACGCAATCGAAGGCGACCGCTGGGTGATCGAGGGGAACTACTTCATCACCATTCAGCAGCGGCTGGAGCGCGCCAGCGGCATCGTGGTACTGGGCAGCGAGCCGCTACGTGCGGCAATGCGCAACGTCCGACGTACGCTGTTCGAGACCACGCATCGCGCCGGCCAGCTGGAGGGCGGCATCGACAAGCTCAACTGGCCGTTCCTGCACTTCATTCTCTTTGAGCAGCCCAAAAAGCGCGAAAGGGACCTGACGATCCTCCGGGGGGCGGGCCTACCCATGGTCGAGTTGAATTCGATGCGAGAGCTCTCGGCGCTCTACAAGGCGTGGGGTCTGACGCGCCGGCGTTAAGGCGGTCAGACCATGCCCAGGCGGATCACGCTCTCGGCGGTGGCGAGTATCGAGTCCTTCCCGGAGAGGAACTTGCGACCCAGCAGGCGCTCGCCCTTGGAGCCGTCGAATACCTTCTCGTTGCCGATGTCATTGATGATCTGGCGGGCCGGGCCGCCGAACATGGCGATGATCTTGATGATCCAGTCCGGCACCGATTTCGAGGATATCTTGCGCTCCGGATAGGCCTGCTGAAGGATCTCGGCGACCTTGGGGAACGGGGTGTAGTCCGACGTGGCGAGATAGCGCTCGCCAATCGACTGCGGGTTCTCCAGAGCGGCGACATGCAGGTCGGCCACATCACGGACGTCAATCAGGCAGAAGCCGTTGCTGGGCACTGCCGGCGTCGTTCCGTCAAGCAGCCCTGAAACCAGTCCCACGGAAATACTCGCATCGGCGTCCAGCGCCGGACCGATGATGGCGCCGGGGTGAATGGTTGTGAGCGCCATGCCATTGGCCTTGACGAAATCCCAAGCGAACCGTTCGGCGCGCGTCTTGCCGATGCAGTAGGCCCACTTGAACTTCATGGCATCGAGATTGGTGAAATGGCTCTCGTCATAGACCCGCCGTCCGGAGGTATGACCGTGGCCATATCCCACGGTGGCAATCGAGGAGGTCATGATGACGCGCTGGATGCCGGCGGCATGGGCGGCCTTCAGGACGCGTTCGGTGCCTTCGAGCGCCGGACGGATGACCAGATCCTGGTCCTTGGGCTCGTCGCCCCGAATGGCAGCGGCGACATGCATGACGGCACTGACGTCGCGCATTGCCTCGGACCATCCCTTGTCGGCGAGAAGATCGGCTTCGACCAGTTCAAGGCGCGCCGCGTGGTCGCGGCCGAGCTGATCGCCGACCGTGCGGAACACGTCCGGTGCCCGCCCCATCGACCGGATCGTGCCTCTCACGGAATAGCCCGCCTCAAGGAGCCGCAGGACAGTCCACTTGCCCACGAACCCCGTGGCGCCAGTTACCAGCACCAAGTTCTTTTCAACCAACGTGCATTCCCCCGAGCTAACCGCGGCCGGAGCGGGTCCGGCGGCTTTTCATTAGGTGCGTGGCTGTGATCCGCACGTTACGCCAAGCCTAAAGGTATCAGTTCACTTTCCGTACGGTCCGAAGCAGCGTCAGGCAACTCATGGTTGGCCTTGGTCGATCACATCTGCTGCCGAACTCCACTGCCAATCTCTCCTGGCTGGCAACAAAAAAGGCGGCCGGGGACACCCGACCGCCTTGAACTGGTCTGAAGTTGCTCGAGCGATCAAGCCGCTTCGGCTTCGTCCTCTTCACGGACCTGCACCGGGCCGGAGTCGAGGCCCTTGGCATCGACGTCGCGATCGACGAATTCGATGACGGCCTGAGGGGCATTGTCGCCGAAGCGGAAGCCGGCCTTGAGGATGCGGATGTAGCCGCCATTCCGGTCCTTGTAACGCGGGCCGAGGATGTCGAAGAGCTTCTTGACCTGCGTCTCGTCCTTCATCTGGGCAATGGCCTGACGACGGGCATGCAGGTCGCCGCGCTTGCCGAGCGTGATCAGCTTTTCCACGATCGGGCGCAGTTCCTTGGCCTTGGGCAAGGTGGTGATGATCTGCTCGTGCTTGATCAGCGCGGCAGACATGTTCGCGAACATCGCCTTACGGTGGCTCGCAGTCCGATTGAGCTTACGGTTTGCATTACCGTGGCGCATTGTTTGACTCCCTACAGGGGCGCGTCTCTCGACGGGCTAGTTGTCTCTTCGTGGTCGCGCGTTCGAACCGGAAATCCGGAACACAGCGCGCTTAATAATGGTCTTCGTAGCGCTTGGCCAGATCGTCGATGTTCTCAGGCGGCCAGTTGGCGACGTCCATCCCGAGGTGGAGGCCCATCTGCGCCAGCACTTCCTTGATTTCGTTCAGCGACTTGCGCCCGAAATTCGGCGTGCGGAGCATCTCGGCCTCGGTCTTCTGGATGAGGTCGCCGATGTAGACGATGTTGTCGTTCTTGAGGCAGTTGGCCGAACGGACCGACAGCTCGAGTTCGTCCACCTTCTTGAGAAGCGCCGGATTGAAGGCAAGCTCCGGGACGGCGTCCTGGGTCTTTTCCTTGCTGGGCTCTTCGAAGTTGACGAAAACGGTCAACTGGTCCTGCAGGATGCGCGCGGCATAAGCCACGGCGTCTTCCGGCGAAATGGCGCCGTTGGTTTCGACCTGCAGGGTCAGCTTGTCCTTGTCGAGGCTCTCGCCGGCGCGGGTGGCGTCCACCTTGTAGGAGACGCGACGCACGGGCGAAAACAGCGCGTCGACCGGGATGTAGCCGATCGGCGCATCATCGGGACGGTTGCGATCGGCCGGCACATAGCCCTTGCCGTTGTTGACTGTGAACTCGATGTTGATCTCGGCGCCGTCGTCGAGGTGGCAGATCACCAGCTCGGGATTAAGCACTTCGGTATCGCCGGTCACCTTGATGTCGCCAGCCGTCACGGCACCCGGACCCTGCTTGGTGAGGGTCAGGCGCTTCGGGCCTTCGGCCTCCATGCGCAGGGCGATTTCCTTGACGTTGAGCACGAGGTCGGTAATGTCTTCACGTACGCCCGGAAGCGACGAGAATTCGTGCAGGATGCCGTCGATCTGGATGGCGGTGACAGCTGCGCCCTGAAGGGACGACAGCAGCACGCGACGCAGGGCATTGCCCAGGGTCAAGCCATAGCCGCGCTCCAGCGGCTCAGCGACCACCGAGGCAGTGCGATTGTCGTCGCTGCCCGAAACGATATCCAGCTTGGTCGGCTTAATCAGTTCCTGCCAGTTTCTCTGGATGGTCACGGTTAAGTCCTTTCAAAATCGCGGTCCGCCAGACCGCTCATCCGTTCATGCAATGTCACCCCGGCCGTGGCGCGCCGGGGACAAACCCAAAGAAGGGCTAGACGCGACGGCGCTTGCGCGGACGGCAGCCGTTGTGGGGAATGGAGGTGACATCGCGAATGCTGGTGACGTTGAAGCCAGCAGCCTGCAGCGCGCGAAGCGCCGATTCACGGCCCGAACCGGGACCGCGCACTTCGACCTCAAGGGTCTTCATGCCGTGTTCCTGCGCCTTGCGGGCAGCATCTTCAGCAGCAACCTGGGCGGCATAGGGCGTCGACTTGCGCGAGCCCTTGAAGCCCATCACGCCCGACGAAGACCAGGAGATGGTGTTCCCCTGAACGTCGGTGATGGTAACCATGGTGTTGTTGAAGGAGGCGTTCACGTGGGCAACGCCATTTGTGATATTCTTGCGTTCCTTACGACGAACGCGCGCGACTTCAGCTTTAGCCAATTTTATTCCTCAGTTCGATATCGACGCTGCCGTGATGCCAGCAGCTACATCGGGAGCGCATGAAGCGCCCCGCTCTTACTTCTTCTTGCCGGCGATCGGCTTGGCCGGACCCTTGCGGGTACGGGCATTGGTGTGCGTACGCTGGCCGCGGACCGGAAGGCCACGACGATGGCGCAGGCCACGATAGTTGCCAAGATCCATCAGGCGCTTGATGTTCATCGCCACATTGCGGCGAAGATCACCTTCCACGACGTATTCACGGTCGATGGCTTCGCGGATCTGGATGACTTCAGCGTCGGTCAGTTCATTGACGCGACGTTCGGCCGGAATCCCGACCTTTTCAGTAATGTCAGTGGCGAATTTCTCGCCGATCCCATGGATGTACTGAAGCGCGATCACCACGCGCTTGTTCGTCGGGATGTTGACGCCAGCAATACGAGCCACGTCCGCTCTCCTTTAGTCAGCCGGGTGATTCCCCGAACCGTTCATAACAACAAGGGACCGGACACCGATCCCTCAACTCAATTGAGGAAACCGAATCCAGCCCAACTATCCATGAGACTGGCGCGGTTCTATGGGCTGGCCCGGAGCTTGTCAACTGTCAAGCCTCGGACCAACGGAATACTAGTTATGCAGAACCTCGCGTATCGCGGCCGTTACGTCGCCGATTGGCTTGGTTCCGTCCACGGACCTGAGAAGCCCCTTGCCCCGATAGTAGTCGACCAGAGGCGCGGTCTGCTGCTTGTAGACGTCGAGGCGATTGCGCACGACTTCGACATTATCGTCGGCGCGCGCGCCGCCCGCATTTTCCTTTGCCCGATTGGCAATACGCTCGACCAGCACGTCGGCATCAGCCGTGATCTGGACGACGGCATCGAGCGCCATACCCTTTTCCTCAAGCATCCGGGCAAGGGCGTCGGCCTGCGGAATGGTCCGCGGAAAGCCATCGAGAATGAAACCCGGCTTGCAGTCTTCGCTGTCGAGACGCTCCGACACGATGCCGTTGACGATCTGATCCGACACCAGGTCGCCGCGATCCATGACTTCCTTGGCTGCAAGTCCCATCGCCGTCTTGTTGGCGATTGCCGAACGGAGAATGTCACCGGTCGAGAGCTGCGGTATGCCGTAGGCTTCAACCAGGATTTTGGCCTGTGTGCCTTTGCCCACCCCAGGCGGTCCCAGGAGTATCAGTCTCATCGGCGTTTGCCCCCCAGTCGCGACTTCTTGACGAGCCCCTCGTACTGCTGAGCAATGAGGTGGCTTTGAACCTGGCTGATCGTATCCAGTGTCACCGTCACCATGATCAGCAGCGATGTGCCGCCGATGAACTGGCTGACATTGAGCTGGCTGTGGATCAGTTCCGGAATAAGGGCAACGACCGTCAGGTAGAGCGCCCCGACCACGGTGATACGCGTCAGCACGTAGTCGATGTGCTGGGCAGTACGCTCACCAGGGCGAATGCCTGGAATGAAGCCGCCGGACTTCTTGAGGTTGTCGGCGGTGTCCGTCGGGTTGAACACGATGGACGTATAGAAGAACGCGAAGAAGATGATCAGGACGGCGAAGAGGGTCAGATAGAGCGGCTGACCGCGACCCAGCAAGGCTGCCGTGACCTGCAACCATTGCGGCGCGTCACCCTGCGATGCGAACGAGGCAATGGTGGCCGGCAGCAGCAGCAGCGACGAGCCGAAGATCACCGGAATAACACCGGCGGTGTTGAGCTTGAGCGGCAGGTGCGAGGTATCGCCCTGGAACATCTTGTTGCCCACCTGGCGCTTCGGATACTGGATCAGCAGCCGGCGCTGGGCGCGTTCAAAGAAGACGATTACCGCGATCACCACGATGGCGATGACGAGGAGGCCGACGACCCAGATGGTCGGCAGAGCCCCGGTCCGGCTCAGTTCGAGCGTCTGGACGATCGTTCCCGGCAGATTGGCCACAATACCGGCGAAGATGATCAGCGAGATGCCGTTGCCGACACCGCGCGACGTGATCTGTTCGCCCAGCCACATCAGGAACATGGTGCCGCCGACCAGCGTGATGACGGTCGACAGGCGGAAGAACCAGCCCGGATTGAGCACGACGCCCTGACTGGCCTCTAGACCTACGGCAATCCCGTAGGCCTGCACGGCGCAGAAGACGACTGCGAGGTACCGGGTGTACTGGTTGAGCTTGCGGCGGCCGCTCTCGCCTTCTTTTTTCAGCGCCTCGAGGCGCGGCGAGGCGGTCGAAATCACCTGCACGACGATCGAGGCGGTGATGTAGGGAATGAGGTTCAGCGCAAAGATGGCCATACGCTGCACGGCGCCACCGGCGAACATGTCGAACATGCCGGCAATGCCCTGCCGCGCAGTCTCGAAGCTCTGCGCATAGGCTGCCGGGTCGATCCCCGGCACGGGAATGTAAGTGCCCAGACGATAGACGAGCAACGCACCCAGTGTGAACCAGATGCGCTGCTGAAGGGCCTTGGCTTTTGAGAACGTGCCAAAATTCAGGTTTTTGGCCAGTTGTTCGGCTGCGGACGCCATAGTCGCTCCCTAGAGCGCGTTCGTTTCGATCCGGATCGAAACTACGCTCCATTTCCTTGTGTACCGCATGATCCCAAGCCGGAACGGTCCGGGATCATGCCTGGATTTGGGGCCAGGCGCTCTTAGGCGTCAGCCTTGGTCTCAGCCTGAGGCATATCGACCTTGCCGCCGGCAGCTTCAATAGCTGCGATGGCGCCTTTGGTTGCGTAGGCAACCTTGAAGGTGACCTTCTTGGCGGTCAGGCCAGCACCGATCAGCCGCACACCGTCGAGCTCGCGGCGAATAACGCCGGCCTTGACGAGTGCCTGGGCATCAACCACGCCCTTCACGTCCAGCTTGCCGCTGTCGATATAGGCCTGGATGCGATCAAGGCGCAGAGCGACATAGTGCTTGGGATTGGGCACGTTGAAGCCGCGCTTCGGCATACGCATGTGGAGCGGCATCTGGCCGCCTTCGAAGCCGTTGATGGCGACGCCGGAGCGTGCCGTCTGGCCCTTGCCACCACGGCCACCGGTCTTGCCGACGCCCGAACCAATACCACGCCCAACGCGCACGCGCTTCTTGTTGGCGCCGGGATTGTCGCGAAGTTCATTCAAACGAGTCATGGTCGCGGTTCCCTGTTACTTGCTGTCGACGACGCGGACGAGGTGCGGCAGCTTGGCAATCATGCCGCGCACTTCGGGGGTGTCCTTCAGCGTCGACTGCCGGCGGATCTTGTTGAGACCAAGACCGATCAGCGTGGCGCGCTGGTCCTTCGGACGGCGCGTGGGGCTTGCGATCTGCTCAACTGTGACGGTCTTGTCAGCCATCGTGGTTCTCCGAACTCTCTATCAAGCCTCGGTCGCTGCTTCCTCGCCGCGGCGAGCCTGCAGTTCCGAGACCTTGATACCGCGACGCTGCGCGACTGAGCGCGGGCTATCAACGCGCTTGAGCGCGTCAAAGGTGGCCCGCACCATGTTATAGGGGTTCGCAGTACCCTGCGACTTGGCGACGATATCGTTGATGCCCAGCGTCTCGAAGACGGCGCGCATCGGACCACCGGCGATGATACCGGTACCGGCAACGGCAGCACGCAGGATAACGCGCCCTGCCCCGTGACGGCCGACCACATCGTGGTGCAGCGTCCGGGCTTCACGCAGCGGCACCCGGATCAGCTGGCGCTTGGCCTGCTCGGTCGCCTTGCGGATCGCCTCCGGAACTTCACGGGCCTTGCCGTGACCGAAGCCAACGCGGCCCTTCTGGTCACCAACCACCACCAGGGCAGCGAAACCGAAGCGCTTACCGCCCTTAACCACCTTGGCCACACGGTTGATGTGCACCAGGCGATCGACAAACTCACTGTCGCGTTCGTTGTGAACGTCTCTCATAGCGTGTCAGCCTTCCTAGAACTGCAGGCCGCCCTCACGGGCAGCATCCGCCAGGGCTTTGACCCGGCCGTGAAAGAGATAGGAACCGCGGTCGAAGATGACCTCGGATACCTTGGCGGCAATTCCGCGCTCGGCAATCAGCTTGCCGATGGCCGCAGCGGCGTCGGATGTCGCGCCGTTCTTGACCTTGGCCTTGACGTCCTTGTCCAGCGTCGAAGCTGCAGCGAGCGTACGGCCCGTCGCGTCGTCGATGATCTGGGCATAGATGTTCTTGTCCGAGCGGTGGACGGACAGACGCGGGCGACCGTTTGCACGAGCCTTGAGCGCCTTGCGAACGCGAGCCTTGCGGCGATCCGCTCCCTTGAGGGTAATTGGCATGGCGGCTCCTTACTTCTTCTTGCCTTCTTTGCGGGCGATGTACTCACCCACATAACGGACGCCCTTGCCCTTGTAGGGCTCCGGCTTACGGTAGGCGCGGATATTGGCCGCAACCTGACCGACCTGCTGCTTGTCCGAACCGGAGATCGTCACTTCGGTCTGGGTCGGAGTCGCCAGGGTGATCCCCTTGGGCGTCTCGTACACAACTTCATGGCTGAAGCCGAGCGAGAGCTTGAGGTCCTTGCCCTGCATGGCAGCACGGTAACCGACGCCCTGGATCTGCAGCTTCTTTTCGAAGCCATCCTTGACGCCAACAACCATGTTGTTGATCAGAGCGCGGGTCGTGCCCCAAGCGGCGCGAGCCTCCTGGGTATCGTTTGCCGGCTCGACGACAAGGCCGTCGTCGGTCTGCTTGACGTTCACGATATCCATCAGCGTCAGCGACTGTTCACCCTTGGGGCCCTTGACGGACACCTGGCGGTCGTTGATCGCCACTGTTACGCCACTCACCGGCGCAATCGGCTTCTTGCCTGTACGAGACATTCCATTCTTCCTTTGGAGTAATCGTCTTACCCCGCCTTCAAACTAGAAGACGCGGCAGAGTACCTCACCACCCAGATTCTGGGATTTTGCTTCATGATCGGCCATCACGCCCTTGGGAGTCGACATGATCGACACACCCAGGCCATTGGCAACCGAGGGGATATTCTTGACCGAGGCATACACCCGACGGCCCGGACGCGAGACACGCTCGATCGTACGGATAACCGGGATGTTCTCGGAATACTTCAGTTCAATCGCAAACTCGGCAATGCCGTTATCGAGCTTCTGCTCGGTATAGCCGCGGATGAAACCTTCAGACTGGAGGACGTCCAGCACGCGGCCGCGAAGCGTCGACGCAGGCGTCAGGACGACTTCCTTGCGGCGCATCTGGGCGTTACGGATGCGGGTCAGCATATCCCCAAGCGGATCAGTAAGGGCCATTCTCTTTTCTCCTTACCAGCTCGACTTGACCAGGCCCGGGACCTGCCCGAGATTGCCCAGTTCGCGCAGGGCGATACGGCTCATCTTGAGCTTGCGATAGTAGGCGCGCGGACGGCCCGACACTTCGCAGCGGTTACGGACGCGGTTCGGCGAAGAATTGCGCGGCAGGGCAGCAAGCTTCAGCTGGGCGGCGAAACGCTCCTCCAGCGGGAGCTTCTGGTCCATCGCAAGGGCCTTGAGTGCAGCGCGCTTGGCGCCATACTGCTTGGCCATCTGCTTGCGGCGGTTGTTCTTCTCGATTGAGCTGGTCTTTGCCATGTCTCTTCCTTCTCTCTTCCGTTACTGCCGGAAGGGGAAATTGAATGCCTTAAGGAGGGCCCGGGCTTCGTCGTCGGTCTGCGCAGTGGTGCAGATGATGACGTCCATGCCCCAAACCTGATCGATCTGGTCGTAGGCGATTTCCGGGAAAATGATGTGCTCCTTGATGCCCATGGCATAGTTGCCGCGGCCGTCAAAGGAGTTCGGGTTCAGTCCACGGAAGTCACGGACGCGCGGCAGAGCGATGTTCACCATGCGATCCAGGAATTCGTACATGCGCGTTTTGCGAAGGGTCACCTTCACGCCAAGCGGCATCTCTTCACGCACCTTGAAGCCGGCGATTGACTTGCGGGCGTGGGTGATGACGGGCTTCTGACCGGCGATCAATTCGAGATCGGCAGCGGCAGCGCGCACCTTCTTGGTATCATTGACGGCTTCGCCGACGCCCATGTTGAGCACGATCTTGTCGAGCTTGGGCAGCTGCATGACGTTCTTGTAACCGAACTGCTCAGTTAGACCCTTGCGGATCTCCTGGTCATACTGCGTGCGAAGGCGCGGGACGTAAGAGGTCTCAGCCATCGATGGAATCTCCGGTCGATTTGGCGACGCGCGACTTGACGCCGTCTTTGATCTGGAAGCCGACACGGGTGGCTTTCCCGTTGGCATCCGCAACTGCGATATTGGACAGATGGATCGGGGCCGGCTTGGTAAAAATGCCGGACTCCTGATTGGCCGTCTGCTTGGTATGGCGGCGAACGAGATTCACGCCCTGCACGACAGCACGCGACTCATCGGGAATAACCTGCAGGACTTCACCAGTCTTGCCCTTGTCCCTGCCGGCCAGAACGACGACCTTGTCGCCCTTTTTAATCTTGGCGGCCATTACAGCACCTCCGGCGCGAGCGAGATAATCTTCATGTGGTTCTTGGAACGCAGTTCGCGCGGCACTGGCCCGAAGATACGGGTACCAATCGGCTCGGACTGGTTGTTGATCAGCACAGCGGCATTGCGATCAAAACGGATGATCGTGCCATCCTGGCGACGCACCGGGAACGCGGTCCGGACGACCACGGCCTTCATGACCTGGCCCTTCTTCACACGACCACGCGGAATGGCATCCTTGACCGATACGACGATGATGTCGCCGACCGATGCATACTTGCGATGCGAACCGCCCAGCACCTTGATGCACATGACACGACGCGCCCCGGAATTATCCGCTACGTCGAGATTTGACTGCATCTGAATCATGGCTTGATGCCTTCTTTGTTTCTTGCGACCTGCCCTATCCGGCGAGCCGTAAATCCGAAGTTACGCGTGAGACACAAGGGTCCAGCGCTTATTCTTGCTAATGGGTGCGCATTCCTCGATCCACACCATGTCGCCGACCTTGGCCGCATTGGCCTCGTCGTGAGCGTGGTACTTCTTGGACCGGCGCACCGTCTTCTTCATCACCGGGTGGGTGAAAGCGCGATCGACGCGCACCACGACGGTCTTTTCATTCGTGTCGGAGACCACCGTCCCCTGCAACTGGCGCTTGGGCATCTTGGCTCCTTACTTTGCTGCGGACTTCTCGCCCAGGATCGTCTTGACCCGCGCGATTTCGCGGCGGACCTTCCGGATCTGAGCGGGAGCTTCCAGCTGCTGGGTCGCACGCTGGAAACGCAGGTTGAACTGTTCTTTCTTCAGACCGACGAGCTGATCCTTCAGTTCGTCGGGGGTCTTGGCGCGCATGTCGGCGTGCTTGGAGACCTTGTCTCCGCCCGCCTTGGCCGCTGATTTACTGGTCTTGGCTGCCATGGTTCTCAGTCCGCAATGCGGGTGACAACCCGCGTGATGATTGGAAGCTTCATGGCGCCGAGACGCAGGGCTTCCTTGGCAACGTCCTCGGGGACGCCGTCGATTTCGAACAGGATGCGGCCCGGCTTGACGCGCGCCGTCCAGTATTCCACCGAACCCTTGCCCTTACCCATGCGGACTTCGGTCGGCTTCTTGGAAACCGGCAGGTCCGGGAAGATGCGGATCCAGACGCGACCGGCACGCTTCATCTCACGCGTGATCGCGCGGCGGGCCGCCTCGATCTGGCGAGCGGTGACACGCTCCGGCTCCTGGGCCTTCAGGCCATACTGGCCGAAATCCAGGTTGGTACCGCCCTTGGCATTGCCATGGATGCGGCCCTTGTGCGCCTTGCGGAACTTAGTACGTTTTGGTTGCAGCATTTATCTGATGCCTTCTCAGTTCGCGCGATCGCGGCGATCGTCACGACGATCATCGCGTTCACGGCGCTGGCCCTGACCACCCTCGCCGCCTTCGGTGGCGCGACGCTCGTGCGCCGTGGGGTCGTGCTCGAGAACTTCGCCCTTGAAGATCCAGACCTTGATACCGATGATGCCGTAGGTCGTCTTGGCTTCAGCAGTGCCGTAGTCGATGTCCGCACGCAGCGTATGCAGCGGCACGCGGCCTTCACGGTACCATTCCGTCCGGGCGATATCAGCGCCGCCGAGACGGCCACCGACGTTCACGCGGATGCCGCCGGCGCCCATACGGATAGACGTCTGCACTGCGCGCTTCATGGCGCGACGGAACGCCACACGACGCTCGAGCTGCTGGGCAATGCCCTGCGCCACAAGAGCGGCATCGGTCTCGGGCTTGCGCACCTCAACGATGTTGATGTGCACTTCGCTGTCAGTGAACTTCTTCACCTTGGCGCGGATCTTGTCGATATCAGCGCCCTTCTTGCCGATCACGATGCCCGGGCGGGCAGTGTGGATCGACACGCGGCACTTGCGGTGCGGACGCTCGATGACGATCTTGGAGACCGCAGCCTGCTTGAGATCTTCAAGCAGGGTCTCGCGAATTTTCAGATCTTCCTGCAGCAGCGAACCGTACTCACCCTTGTTCGCGTACCAGCGCGAATCCCAGGTGCGGTTGATGCCGAGGCGCAGACCGATCGGGTTGATCTTCTGACCCATTATGCGGTCTCCTCAACTTGGCGAACCACAATCGTCAGGTTCGAAAAAGGCTTCTCGACGCGGGCAGACTTGCCACGGCCACGAGCCATGAAGCGCTTCATCACCAGGCTGTCGCCAACATAGGCCTCGGCAACCACCAGAGTATCGGTGTCGAGACCATGGTTGTTCTCGGCATTGGCAATGGCGCTCTCGAGCGTCTTCTTGACAGCACCGGAGATGCGCTTGCGGGAGAATTCGAGCTCGGCCAGGGCCTTGTCGACTTTCTTGCCACGGATCAAAGCGGCAACGAGGTTCAGCTTCTGGCCCGAGCCGCGCAGCATGCGCAGCGTGGCCTTGGCCTCGTTGTCCTTGAGAGCGCGCGGAGTTTTCGGCTTGCCCATCTTTATTTCCTCTTGGCCTTCTTGTCGGCCGAGTGACCGTAGTAGGTGCGGCTCGGAGCGAACTCGCCAAACTTGTGGCCGATCATGTCTTCATTGACCGCAACAGGCACGTGCTTGTGGCCGTTGTGGACGCCGAAGGTGAGACCAACGAACTGCGGCAGGATCGTCGAACGACGGCTCCAGATCTTGATGACTTCGTTACGGCCGCTTTCGCGAGACTTGTCTGCCTTCTTGAGCAGATAACCGTCAACGAACGGACCCTTCCATACTGAGCGAGTCATGGCTTAGCGGCCCTTCTTCACGTGACGCGAGCGGACGATAAACTGGTCCGTCGACTTGTTACTGCGTGTCCTCTTGCCCTTCGTCGGCTTGCCCCAAGGGGAAACCGGATGACGGCCACCAGAGGTGCGGCCTTCGCCGCCGCCGTGCGGGTGATCGACCGGGTTCATGGTCACACCACGGTTGACCGGCTTGCGGCCGAGCCAGCGGCTGCGACCGGCCTTGCCGATCGAGGTGTTGCCATGGTCCTGGTTGGAAACTGCACCAACCGTAGCCAGGCAGGTCCCGTGCACCTTACGCTGCTCGCCCGAGTTCAGGCGAAGGATCGCCCAACCCTGGTCGCGACCAACGTACTGCGCGTACGTACCGGCCGACCGTGCGATCTGACCACCCTTGCGGGGCTTCATCTCGACGTTATGGACGATGGTACCGACCGGCATACGCTCCAGCGGCATCGCATTGCCGGGCTTGACGTCGACAGAACCCATCGACGAGACAACCTTGTCGCCAGCCGACAGACGCTGCGGAGCAACGATATAGGCCTGCTCACCGTCCTCGTAGTTCACCAGTGCGATCCAGGCCGTGCGGTTGGGATCGTACTCAAGGCGTTCCACAGTGCCGACGACGTCGAACTTGACGCGCTTGAAGTCGACGATGCGGTAGGACCGCTTGTGACCACCACCGCGGTGATAGGCCGTAATGCGACCGGCGTTGTTGCGACCGCCCTTGGAGCTCAGACCAACGGTCAGAGCCTTCACCGGAGCGCCGTTCCAAAGCTCAGACCGATCGGTCGTGACAAGCTGGCGGCGGCCCGGAGAGGTCGGATTGTAAGTTTTTAGAGCCATTGTTCTCTCTCCCCTCAGATGCCGGTCGAAATGTCGATCGACTGGCCATCGACCAGGGTTACAACTGCTTTCTTGACGTCCTTGCGGGTGCCAAGTTCCTGGCGGAAGCGCTTCACCTTGCCCTTGCGGATCGAGGTGTTGACTGCCTTGACCTTGACCGAGAACAGCGCCTCGACGGCGGCCTTGATCTCGGGCTTGGTGGCATCGATCGACACATCGAACACGACCTGGCCGTGCTCGGATGCCATCGTCGACTTTTCAGTCACGACGGGGTTACGAATGACGTCGTAGTGACGGAGCTTGCTCATGCGAACCGTGCCTCCAGCGCGTCAAGCGCTGCCTTGGTCAGAACGAGACGCTGGCGACGGAGAATGTCGACGACATTGATCCCCTGCACCGGCAGAACATCGATCTGCGGAATGTTGCGCGCCGCGAGGGCGAAATTCTTGTCGACCTCCGCCCCATCAATGATGAGCGCGTTGGACCATTCGAGCTTGCCGAACTGAACGCGGAGCGCCGCAGTCTTGGCTTCCTTGGTTGCAAGGCTGTCGACGATCGAGATCTCGCCGGCCTTGGCCTTGGCCGAAAGCGCATGCTTGAGGGCCATGGCACGGACCTTCTTGGGAAGGTCGATGGCGTGGCTGCGCGGCGTCGGACCGAATGCACGGCCACCACCACGGAACTGCGGCGCTTTGCGATCGCCATGGCGAGCGCCGCCCGAGCCCTTCTGCTTGACGAACTTCTTGCCCGTCCGATTGCCTTCAGAGCGGTTCTTCACGTCATGCGTGCCGGACATCGCCTTGAGCTGCTGATAGCGGACCATGCGGTGGAGGATGTCCGAGCGCACTTCCAGGCCGAAAATATCGTCCTTCAAAGTGACCGAACCGCCGGCCTTGCCATCCAGAGAGGTGATCTGGAGTTCCATTAAATCGTCTCCCCAGCGGCTGCGGGCTTGAACGAGCCCGGAGTCTGTACACCTGTGGGCGCCGGCTTCTTGACGGCGTCCTTGATCATGATCCAGCCGCCCTTGGAGCCCGGGACCGCACCCTCGATCATGATCAGCCCGCGCTCCACATCGGTGCGCACGACCCGCAGATTCTGGGTGGTTACACGACGGTCGCCCATGTGGCCGGCCATCTTCTTGCCTTTGAACACCTTGCCGGGATCCTGGCGCTGACCGGTGGAGCCGTGCGAACGGTGCGAAACGGACACACCGTGCGTGGCACGCAGACCACCGAAATTCCAGCGCTTCATACCGCCGGCAAAGCCTTTACCGATCGAAGTTCCGGTCACATCGACCAGCTGACCTTCAACGAAGTGATCGGCCTGCATAGTCGCGCCGACTTCGATGAGGTTCGCAGGATCGACACGAAACTCTGTTACCTGACGCTTGGGCTCGACCTTGGCGACGGCGAACTGGCCGCGCTCTGCCTTGGTCGTGTTCTTTGCCTTGACGGTGCCTGCGCCGAGCTGGAGGGCCGTGTAGCCGTCCTTCTCCTGAGTGCGCTGACCCACCACCTGGCAGTTCTGCAGACCAAGAACTGTCACCGGGACGTGATTGCCGTCCTCAGTGAAGATCCGGGTCATGCCCAGCTTCTGTGCGATCAAACCAGAACGCATCGGTTGTTACCTTTTCTCTTTGGCGCGTGACCGGGTCATTATTCCAAGAGGACCCTTTTGGTGATCAGCGCGAAAACTCGTTATCTAGAGCTTGATTTCGACGTCGACGCCGGCGGCAAGATCAAGCTTCATCAGTGCATCAACCGTCTGCGGCGTGGGATCCACGATGTCCAGCAGGCGCTTGTGGGTCCGGATCTCAAACTGCTCACGCGACTTCTTGTCGATGTGCGGCGAGCGGTTCACCGTAAACTTCTCAATTCGCGTCGGCAGCGGGATCGGCCCGCGAACCTGTGCACCTGTGCGCTTCGCCGTATTGACGATTTCGCGGGTCGAGGTATCGAGAACACGATGGTCAAACGCCTTGAGCCGGATGCGAATGTTTTGACCGTTCATCTTGTTTTCCTAGCGAAAAATGGATCGCGGCGCACTTGAAGTAGCGCGCCGCTCCTCGGTACCCAGAATTACTTCAGGATCTTGGCAACCACGCCGGCGCCGACGGTGCGGCCACCTTCACGGATAGCGAAGCGGAGCTTCTCTTCCATGGCGATCGGCACGATCAGCTGAACATTGATGTTCACGTTGTCGCCCGGCATCACCATTTCCGTGCCTTCCGGCAGGGTCACAACACCGGTCACGTCGGTGGTGCGGAAGTAGAACTGCGGACGGTAGTTGGCAAAGAACGGCGTATGACGGCCACCCTCTTCCTTGGTCAGAATGTACGCTTCGGCAACGAACTCGGTGTGCGGCAGAACCGAACCGGGCTTGCAGAGAACCTGGCCACGCTCGACCTGCGTACGGTCGATGCCGCGGATCAGCGCGCCGATGTTGTCGCCAGCCTGGCCCTGATCGAGCAGCTTGCGGAACATTTCAACGCCGGTAACGGTCGTTTTCTGGGTTGCCTTGATGCCGACGATCTCGACTTCTTCGCCAACCTTGACGATGCCGCGTTCGACACGGCCGGTGACCACGGTGCCACGACCCGAGATCGAGAACACGTCTTCGATCGGCATCAGGAACGGCAGGTCAACCGGACGTTCCGGCTGCGGGATATATTCGTCAACATTGCGCATCAGCTCGAGAACGGCGTCGTGGCCGAGCTTCGGATCGCCGTTGCTGAGGGCTTCGGTAGCCGAACCCTTGATCACCGGGATATCGTCGCCCGGGAATTCATAGGACGACAGCAGCTCACGAACTTCGAGCTCGACGAGCTCGAGAAGCTCCGGATCGTCGACCATGTCGCACTTGTTCAGGAACACTACGAGAGCCGGCACGCCAACCTGACGGGCGAGCAGGATGTGCTCGCGGGTCTGCGGCATCGGGCCGTCGGCAGCCGACACGACCAGGATCGCGCCATCCATCTGGGCAGCGCCGGTGATCATGTTCTTCACATAGTCGGCGTGGCCGGGGCAGTCGACGTGAGCGTAGTGACGGTTTTCCGTCTCATACTCGACGTGGGCGGTGTTGATGGTGATGCCGCGTGCCTTTTCTTCGGGCGCCGCGTCGATCTGATCGTACGCCTTGAAGGTTGCGCCACCGGTTTCAGCCAGGACCTTGGTGATCGCTGCAGTCAGCGAGGTCTTGCCATGGTCAACGTGACCGATGGTGCCGATGTTGCAGTGAGGCTTATTGCGGGAAAACTTTTCCTTGCCCATCGCTTCTCTCCGTATTCGTTAGCCCTACGGCCAACCTTGAGTTTCAGTTTGTTGTTTTAGGCGTACTTGGCCTGGACTTCGGTAGCGACCGCCTGAGGCACCTGCTCGTAGTGGTCGAAGGTCATGCTGTACTGAGCACGTCCCTGGCTCATCGAGCGGAGCGAGTTCACGTAGCCGAACATGTTGGCAAGCGGCACCATGGCGTCGATCACCTGAGCAATGCCGCGGGCCTCTGTGCCGCGGATCTGGCCGCGACGTGAATTGAGGTCGCCGATGACATCGCCCACATAGTCTTCCGGGGTCAGCACTTCAACGCGCATGATCGGCTCGAGGATCTTCGGAGCGGCCTTCTCGATAGCTTCGCGGAAGCCCGCGCGGCCGGCGATTTCGAAGGCGAGAACCGAAAAGTCAACGTCATGGTAGGCGCCGTCCACCAGCGTGAACTTCACGTCAACGATCGGGAAGCCGATGATCGGGCCAGAACCCATGACCGAGGCCACACCCTTCTGCACGCCCGGCACGTATTCCTTGGGCACGTTGCCGCCGACGATCGCCGACTCGAACTCGAAGCCCTTGCCGGCTTCATTTGGCTCGATGACGAACTTGATACGAGCGAACTGGCCCGAACCGCCGGACTGCTTCTTGTGGGTATAGTCGTGTTCGACCCGACGCGTAATGGCTTCACGATAAGCCACCTGCGGCGCACCGATATTGGCTTCCACCTTGAACTCGCGGCGCATGCGGTCGACGAGAATGTCGAGATGCAGTTCGCCCATGCCCGAGATAATGGTCTGGCCGGATTCTTCGTCGGTCTTGACGCGGAAGCTCGGGTCTTCGGCAGCCAGGCGAGCGAGGGCAAGGCCCATCTTCTCCTGGTCGGCCTTGGACTTGGGCTCCACGGCGATGTCGATGACCGGCTCCGGAAACTCCATGCGCTCAAGGATCACCTTGTTGGCAGGATCCGAGAGCGTATCGCCCGTCGTCGTGTCCTTGAGGCCGACGATAGCGACAATGTCACCAGCGAAAGCTTCGTTGATCTGCTCACGGCTGTTGGCGTGCATCTGGAACATGCGACCAACGCGCTCGCGCTTTTCCTTGACCGTATTTTCCAGCATGGCGCCGGCTTCAACGTGACCCGAATAGATGCGGCAGAAGGTCAGCGAGCCCATATGCGGGTCGTTGGCAATCTTGAAAGCCAGCATCGAGAGCGGCTCGCTGTCATCGGCGTGGCGCTCGATCTCGGCCTCGGTCTTCACGTCGATACCCTTGATCGCCGGGATATCGATCGGCGACGGCAGGAAGTCGATGACGCCGTCGAGCAGAGGCTGCACGCCCTTGTTCTTGAAGGCCGAACCACAGAACACCGGATAGAGCTTCACGTCGCAGGTGCCCTTGCGGATCAGCTGACGGAGCGTTTCGTTGCTCGGCATTTCGCCATTCAGGTAGGCTTCGGTCGCCGCATCGTCCATCTCGACGGCGGTCTCGACGAGCTTCTCGCGATACTCAACGGCGCGCGCCTTGAGATCTTCCGGGATCTCCACGACGTCCCACTGAGCACCAAGCTCTTCGTTGCGCCAGACGAGCGCATTCATCTCGATCAGGTCAACAACGCCCTTGAACTCGGTCTCAGCGCCGATCGGCAGCTGCATCACCACGGGCTTGATGCCGAGGCGCTTGTCCATGGTATCGAGGCAGTAGTAAAAATCAGCCCCGGTCTTGTCCATCTTGTTGACGAAGATCAGGCGCGGCACGTTGTACTTGTCGGCCTGACGCCAGACGGTCTCGGTCTGCGGCTCAACGCCCTGGTTGCCGTCGAGCAGCGCAATGGCGCCGTCGAGGACGCGGAGCGAACGCTCGACTTCAATGGTGAAGTCCACGTGGCCGGGAGTGTCGATGATGTTAAAGCGGAACGGCGTGCCGTCACGGCCCTTCCAGAAGGTCGTGGTCGCGGCCGACGTAATGGTAATGCCGCGCTCCTGCTCCTGCTCCATCCAGTCCATGGTGGCTGCGCCATCGTGAACTTCACCGATCTTGTGGCTCTTACCGGTGTAGTAGAGCACACGCTCGGTTGTCGTGGTCTTGCCAGCATCGATGTGAGCCATGATGCCGAAGTTGCGGTAATGATTGATCGAATATTCGCGAGCCATCTTGGTCGTGCCTTCCGATTACCAGCGGTAGTGCGAGAAGGCACGGTTGGCATCAGCCATACGGTGCGTGTCTTCGCGTTTCTTGACGGCCTGGCCGCGGCCGTTCAGCGCGTCCATGAGTTCGCCGGACAGACGCTCGCGCATGGTGTGCTCACCACGCTTGCGGGCGGATTCGATGAGCCAGCGAATGGCCAGTGCCTGCTGACGGTCGGTGCGGACCTCGACCGGAACCTGGTACGTGGCACCGCCAACGCGGCGCGAGCGCACTTCAACGGCAGGCCGGACATTGTCGAGCGCTGTGTGGAACACAGTGATCGGGTCCTGCTTGGTCTTGCTCTCGACGATGTCGAAAGCACCATAGACGATGCTTTCAGCAGCCGACTTCTTGCCGTCTTCCATGAGCGAATTCATGAACTTGGTGACGACGAGATCGCCAAACTTGGGATCTGGGATAACTTCACGCTTCTCGGCGCGGTGACGACGGGACATCTAAAGCTCTCCTTACTTCGGCCGCTTCGCGCCGTACTTCGAACGGCGCTGCTTGCGATCCTTGACCGACTGTGTGTCGAGGACGCCGCGCAGCACATGGTAGCGCACACCGGGAAGGTCGCGAACGCGGCCGCCACGGATCAGCACGACCGAGTGTTCCTGCAGGTTGTGGCCTTCGCCGGGGATATAGGAAATGACTTCACGGGTGTTCGTCAGGCGAACCTTGGCCACCTTGCGCAGTGCCGAGTTAGGCTTCTTGGGGGTGGTCGTATAGACACGGGAGCAAACGCCGCGCTTCTGCGGGTTCGCCTCCATCGCCGGGACCTTGTTCCGCTTGGGCTTGGAAACCCGGGGCTTGCGGATCAACTGATTAATGGTCGGCATTGCGCTCTTTCCATCCGTCCGAAATTCGTGCTCGCGAAAGATGCAGCAAACCAAAACGGCGCTCGCTATACCCGTTTTGGGTCAGCGGCGCCTTTGAATGCAGCGGACCACCGGCCAGACGGCAGGCGTTCATGCGCACAAAGATTTGCTACGTCTTCTTGCCTTTAGCAGTGTGTTTGAGTGCCCTGGATGCCCGCGCTAGGTGGCAGATACCCGTGTGAAACTCACGACCGACTGTTAAGGTGGCGCCTCTTTACGTCCCCTGAGTCATTGCGTCAAGGATTCTTTGCGCGGATTTTCGCGGCAGAGGTCCCGAAATCCGGTCGATGGCGGCATTTTGCGACGTCGGGGGAACCGGGCAGGCCACCCCTGCCCTTCATGCATAGCTCAGCAGGATTCGGTGCGCTCCACGTTGCCGTCCTCAGACAAAGGTGTACCATCGCTGAAGCTATGGGAACGATAGTGGTGTTAGGCCACCCGGTGAGGGAGAGCATAATGGGTTTGCGCGCGTCACTGGCCGTTGCGATGCTGATCGTCCTCTTGAGCGGGAACGCCGTGGCGCAGGTGCTGGTAGATGGTACCGATCCGGACAAGGTTGCCGAAGTGGCACGCGGCTATGGGTCGGCGCAGATGGACAGCGCCGCCAACGGCAACCCGATGATCTCCGGGGAGATTGAAGGTGTTTCCTACTACCTGTTCTTCCGCAATTGCTCCGACACGCATTCCGACTGCGAGGATTTGAATTTCTACGCCGGATTTCGCGACAACAAGCAGGCGCTGGATGCCATCAATGCCTGGAATCGCGACAAGCGCTTCGGCAAGGCCTATCTAGACTCAGATCTGGATGCGGTGATCGAGTACGATGTGAACCTTGAGTACGGCATTTCGCGAGAGAATCTCGACTCAAGTTTTTCCATCTGGAGCCTGATTCTCAAGCAGTTCGCCGATTACATCGGCTTTGAGCGCTGAGCTTCCTTTCTAGGGACCGAGCCCGCCTACTTGAGCACGGCGAGAGCGAAACCGTCGTAGCCCTTGCTGCCGACGGTCTGTATGGCGGTCGCATCCAGCTGCGGATGGCTGGCCAGGAAATCGATTCCCGCTCGCGATCCCTGAACGTTGGCGTCCGAGCTCGACGGATCGGCAACAGCGCCGTCGCGGACGACGTTATCCAGAACTATCACTGTACCTGACCGCGCCATTTTCAGAGCCCATTCGAGGTAGATCGGGTTGTTCGGCTTGTCGGCGTCAATGAAGACGAAATCGAAGGGCCCTGCCCCCTCCGACGCCAGGACCGGCAGGGTGTCAGCAGCAGCGCCGACACGTATATCGACCAAAGCGCCGAGGCCCGCCCGATCAATGTTGACTCTGGCCGTCTCGGCATGGCGCGGCACAAACTCGAGCGTTACGAGCCGGCCATCAACTGGCAGTGCCCGTGCCAGCCAGATGGTTGAGTAGCCGCCCAGCGTACCGATCTCGAGGATGTTCCTGGCGCCCTGAATGCGGGCGAGAAGATTGAGCATCCTGCCCTGCAGAGCCGACACATCAATGGCCGGAAGCCCGCTTGTGGCATTCAGGCTCAGCGTCTCTTCCTGAACGGGGTCATGCGGGAGCAATCTGGACGCTAAGTAGTCGTCCACAGCAGACCAGGTTGTGTCGCTCATCACGTACCTTCAGTGCTCAAGGGAGGCCCTGTAGTGTCATTAAGGCTGTGTTGAGGGCGGTACCAGCCCAAAAAGAAGGGGCCGCTGGGGCCCCTTCTGCAGTCTGTGTGACGTTCGCTTATTCCGCTGGCTCGGCCGGGGTCGGGACTGGCGCCGCAATTGCGGCCGTCGCGGCCTGACGGCGGCGTTCGTCGAGGATCAGATCGTCGCGCTTGGCGGCGATCAGCTTGGCCGACGAAATACCGGCACCGGTACCAGCCGGGATCAGACGGCCGACGATGACGTTTTCCTTGAGGCCTTCGAGAAGGTCGGCCTTGCCGGAAACCGCAGCCTCGGTAAGCACGCGCGTGGTTTCCTGGAACGAGGCAGCCGAGACGAAGCTGCGGGTCTGCAGCGACGCCTTGGTGATGCCCAGGAGCACCGGCACGGCTTCCGCCGGCTTCTTGCCGTCGGCAACGAGCTGGTCGTTGAGCTCGTCAAAGTCCAGCCTATCGAGCTGCTCGTCCTTGAGCATACCGCTGTCGCCGGGCACGGTGATTTCGACCTTCTGCAGCATCTGGCGAACGATCACCTCAATGTGCTTGTCGTTAATCAGCACGCCCTGCAGGCGGTAGACTTCCTGGATCTCGTTGACGAGGTAGCGAGCAAGCTCCTCCACGCCCTTGATGGCCAGGATGTCGTGCGGTGCGGGGTTGCCGTCGAGGATATACTCACCCTTCTCGATGGTGTCGCCTTCCTGGAGATGGAACGGCTTGCCCTTCGGGATCAGGTACTCGACCGGGTCTGCACCCTCTTCCTCTGGCTCGATGATGATGCGGCGCTTGTTCTTGTAATCGCGACCGAATTTGATCGTACCATCGATCTCCGCGATGATCGCGTGATCCTTGGGACGACGGGCCTCGAAGAGCTCGGCCACACGCGGCAGACCGCCGGTGATGTCCTTGGTCTTGGCGCTTTCGAGCGGGATACGCGCGAGCACGTCGCCCGGCGCAACCTTTTCACCCGGTTCAACCGCGATAACGGCGTCCACCGACAGCAGGTAGCGGGCTTCACCACCACGCTCAACCTTGGCGACAGAGCCGCCGCGGGTGATTGCCAGTGCCGGCCGCAAGCCATCGCCACGCTGGCTGGTCCGCCAGTCGATAACGACGCGCTTGGTAAAGCCGGTCGTTTCGTCGGTATTCTCGGCAACGGACGAACCGTCGACGAGATCCTCGAAAGCAACCTCGCCATCGACTTCGGCCAGGATGGGACGGGTATAGGGGTCCCATTCGGCGATACGCTGTCCACGGCGGACCTCGTCGCCTTCCTTGACCAGCAGCTTGGAGCCATAGGTCACACGGTGCGTGGAACGCTCCTTGCCCTCGTTATCGAGGATGGCGAGCGACACATTGCGCGCCATCACAACCAGCTTGCCGTCGGCCAGCTTGGCCACGTTGCTGTTGCGAATGGCGATCTTGCCTTCCGCACCGGCTTCGAGGAACGAGGTGTCGACCACCTGAGCCGTGCCACCGATGTGGAACGTGCGCATGGTGAGCTGTGTGCCCGGTTCACCGATCGACTGCGCCGCGATGACGCCCACGGCTTCGCCGATGTTGACCGGCGTACCGCGAGCCAGGTCACGGCCATAGCAGGTCGCGCAGCAGCCCTGACGCAGAGCGCAGGTCAGCGGCGAGCGGATCTTGACGCTCTGGATCTTGGCCGCCTCGATGATATCGACGTCCTTTTCCGACAGCAGCAGGCCGCGAGCGGCAATGACTGCACCGGTTTCGGGATGAACGATGTCTTCGGCGACGGTACGGCCCAGAATACGCTGGCCGATGGAGGCCACGATCTGACCCGCATCGATGATCGGCTCCATAGTGAGGCCGGCATCGGTGCCGCAATCGACTTCGGTGATGATCGAATCCTGGGCGACGTCAACGAGACGACGGGTCAGGTATCCCGAGTTCGCGGTCTTCAACGCGGTATCCGCGAGACCCTTACGGGCACCGTGGGTCGAGTTGAAGTACTCGAGAACGTTCAAGCCTTCCTTGAAGTTGGCCGTGATCGGGGTTTCGATGATCGAACCGTCCGGACGCGCCATCAGGCCGCGCATACCAGCAAGCTGCTTCATCTGCGCCGGCGAACCACGCGCACCGGAATGGCTCATCATGTAGACCGAGTTGATCGGCTTCTGACGACCGGTTTCCTTGTCGATCTGAACGGCAGCAATGCCCTTCATCATCTCTTCGGCAACCTTGTCACCACACTTGGCCCAGGCGTCGACGACCTTGTTGTACTTCTCGCCCTGAGTGATCAGGCCGTCATTGTACTGCTGCTCGAATTCCTCGACCAGCTTACGGGTCTCTTCGACGAGCGTGTACTTGCTCGCCGGGATAACCATGTCGTCCTTGCCGAACGAGATGCCGGCGCGGGCAGCGTGCTTGAAGCCAAGATCCATGATCCGGTCACAGAAAATGACCGTCTCCTTCTGACCGCAACCGCGATAGACGGTGTCGATCATCTTGGAGATCATCTTCTTGGTCATCAGCTGGTTCGCCGTGGCGAACGGCACCGTGATATTCTTGGGCAGAAGCTTGCCCAGGATCATGCGACCAGGAGTGGTCTCGACGATCTCCTTGGTCTCCTTGCCATCCTTGTCATAGACCGAAACGCGGCCCTTGATCTTGGTGTGCATGGTGACAACGCCCGTCGCAAGGGCGTGCTCAAGCTCGCCCATGTCGGAGAACGCCATGCCCTCGCCGGGCTCGTTCTCGTTCATCAGCGACAGATGGTAGAGGCCGAGAACGATGTCCTGGCTCGGAACAATGATCGGCTGACCATTGGCCGGATGCAGGATGTTGTTGGTCGACATCATCAGAACGCGGGCTTCAAGCTGCGCTTCAAGCGACAGCGGCACGTGAACGGCCATCTGGTCGCCGTCAAAGTCGGCATTGAAGGCGGCACAAACGAGCGGATGCAGCTGGATGGCCTTGCCTTCGATCAGATGCGGCTCGAACGCCTGGATGCCAAGACGGTGCAGCGTGGGCGCGCGGTTCAGCAGAACCGGGTGCTCGCGGATGACTTCGTCGAGGATATCCCAGACCTCCGGCTTTTCCTTCTCGACCAGCTTCTTGGCCTGCTTGACCGTGGACGAGAAGCCCTTGGCCTCGAGGCGCGAGTAGATGAACGGCTTGAAGAGTTCGAGCGCCATCTTCTTGGGCAGGCCGCACTGGTGCAGCTTGAGTTCGGGACCAACGGTGATCACCGAACGGCCGGAATAGTCGACGCGCTTGCCGAGCAGGTTCTGACGGAAGCGGCCCTGCTTGCCCTTGAGCATGTCGGACAGGGACTTCAGCGGACGCTTGTTGGCACCGGTAATGGTGCGACCACGGCGGCCGTTGTCGAACAGCGCGTCCACAGCTTCCTGCAGCATGCGCTTTTCGTTGCGAATGATGATGTCCGGGGCGCGGAGCTCGATCAGGCGCTTCAACCGGTTGTTGCGGTTGATGACGCGGCGATAGAGATCGTTGAGATCGGACGTGGCGAAGCGGCCGCCGTCCAGCGGGACGAGCGGGCGGAGTTCGGGCGGAATGACCGGAATGACGGTCATGATCATCCATTCGGGCTTGTTGCCCGAAACGATAAACTGCTCGACGATTTTGAGACGCTTGGCCAGCTTCTTGGGCTTGAGTTCGGTGGTCGCCTCGGCGATCTCGACACGGAGATCGGCCGCAATAGTTTCGAGGTCGAGCGCCAGCAGAATGTCGCGAATAGCCTCGGCGCCGATCTTGGCGGTGAAGCTGTCGGCACCGTACTCGTCCTGCGCATCGAGGTACTGCTCCTCGGTCATCAGCTCACGGAGCGTGAACGGGGTCAGACCGGGATCGAGAACGACATAGTTCTCGAAGTAGAGGATACGCTCGATGTCCTTGAGCGTCATATCGAGCAGCAGCGCGATACGGGACGGCAAGGACTTGAGGAACCAGATGTGCGCGACGGGCGCGGCCAGTTCGATGTGGCCCATGCGCTCGCGGCGTACGCGGCTCAGCGTGACTTCAACGCCGCACTTCTCGCAGATGACACCCTTGAACTTCATTCGCTTGTACTTGCCGCACAGGCACTCGTAGTCCTTCACGGGCCCAAAGATGCGGGCGCAGAACAGGCCGTCGCGCTCGGGCTTGAACGTACGGTAGTTGATGGTTTCCGGCTTCTTGATCTCGCCGTACGACCAGGAGAGGATTTTCTCCGGGCTCGCGATGTTGATCTTCATCTGATCGAACATCTGGGCGGGGACCTGCGGGTTGAACGGGTCCATGACGTGGTGATGAGAATTCATCAGGTAGCTCCTCTTATCGGTGGCTCCCGGCGGGCTGGGCCGGGAGCGTACCGAATGAATGGGGGGTAGAACTCGGCAGCTTTATTCCGCCGCGTTCTGAGGAGGTTCGAGCTGGTCCGCAGCCGGGCCGCCCGGGGCAAGTTCGCTGCCTTCGGACATGTCGAGTTCGACATTGAGTCCGAGAGAACGGATTTCCTTGACCAGAACGTTGAACGATTCCGGGATGCCCGCTTCGAAGGTGTCGTCGCCACGCACGATGGCTTCGTAAACCTTGGTACGGCCGGCAACGTCGTCCGACTTGATCGTCAGCATTTCCTGGAGCGTGTAGGCAGCGCCATAGGCTTCCAGTGCCCACACTTCCATTTCGCCGAAGCGCTGACCGCCGAACTGCGCCTTGCCGCCCAGCGGCTGCTGGGTAACGAGCGAGTACGGACCGATCGAACGGGCATGGATCTTGTCGTCGACCAGGTGGTGCAGCTTGAGCATGTAGATATACCCAACCGTCACCTTGCGGTCGAAGGCTTCACCGGTACGACCATCGTAGACAGTCGACTGACCCGAGGAATCGAGGCCTGCGCGCTGCAGCATCTCGACGATATCGGCATCCTTGGCGCCGTCGAAAACCGGCGTCGCGATCGAGATACCCTTGGACAGATGCTCGCCGAGACGGACCGTGCTGTCGTCATCCAGATCGGTGATCGACATGTCGCCCTCGAAGATCGAGTGGATCTCCTTCTTGAGCGGCTTCAGGTCACCCTTCTGCTGGTAGACCTTGAGCATGTCGTTGATCTTCTTGCCGACGCCGGCGCAGGCCCAACCCAGGTGGGTCTCAAGGATCTGACCAACGTTCATGCGCGACGGCACGCCAAGCGGATTGAGCACGATGTCGACGGGGGTACCGTCTTCAAGGTACGGCATGTCTTCGCGCGGAACGATGCGCGACACCACGCCCTTGTTGCCGTGACGGCCGGCCATCTTGTCGCCTGGCTGGAGCTTGCGCTTGGTGGCGACAAACACCTTGACCATCTTCATGACGCCCGGCGGCAGTTCGTCACCGCGCTGCAGCTTGTCCACCTTGTCGATGAAGCGCTGCTCGAGCGTCCGGCGGCTCTCCTCGTACTGAGCGTGCAGAGCCTCCATCTCGGCCATGACCTTGTCGTCCTCGACCGCAAACTGCCACCACTTGGCGCGCGGCTGGGCCTCGAACATCTGGTCATTGAGCTTGGTGCCGACGACATAGCCCTTCGGACCTGCTGTCGCGGCCTTGCCGAACAGCATCTCCTTGAGGCGCGCGTAGACGTTGCGGTCGAGGATCGACTGCTCGTCGTCGCGGTCCTTCGCCAAGCGCTCGATTTCCTCGCGCTCGATGGCCATGGCGCGCTCGTCCTTGTCGATGCCGTGGCGATTGAACACGCGCACTTCAACGACCGTACCAGCATCGCCCGGCGGCACGCGCAGGGAGGTGTCGCGAACGTCGGAAGCCTTCTCGCCAAAAATGGCGCGGAGAAGCTTCTCTTCCGGCGTCATCGGGCTTTCGCCCTTTGGCGTGATCTTGCCGACGAGGATGTCACCGGCCGCCACTTCGGCACCGATGTGCACGATACCAGCTTCGTCGAGGTTCTTGAGCGCTTCTTCCGAGACATTGGGAATGTCGCGCGTGATTTCCTCGGGGCCGAGCTTGGTGTCGCGGGCCATGACTTCATATTCCTCGATATGGATCGAGGTGAAGACGTCCTGCATCGAGATCTTCTCGCTCAGCAGGATGGAGTCTTCGAAGTTGTAGCCGTTCCAGGGCATGAACGCGACGAGCACGTTGCGGCCCAGGGCGAGGTCGCCCAGTTCGGTCGACGGGCCGTCGGCAATGATGTCGCCCTGCCCGATGTGATCGCCAACAACGACCAGCGGACGCTGGTTGATGCAGGTCGACTGGTTCGAACGCTGGAACTTCATCAGGTTGTAGATGTCGACGCCAGATTTCGAGGCATCGGTCTCTTCGGTGGCGCGAATGACGATACGAGTCGCATCCACCTGGTCGACGATGCCCTTGCGCTTGGCAACGATAGCGGCGCCGGAGTCGCGGGCCACAACCGACTCCATGCCGGTGCCCACGAAGGGGGCCTCGGCACGCAGCAGCGGCACAGCCTGGCGCTGCATGTTCGATCCCATGAGGGCGCGGTTGGCGTCGTCGTTCTCAAGGAACGGGATGAGCGCCGCGGCCACGGAAACCACCTGCTTGGGCGAAACGTCCATGAGATCGACGAGATCGCGCGGCGTCAGGCCGTTGTCGCCGGCGTGGCGGGCAACGATCAGTTCGTGCGCAAATTCGCCCTTTTCATTGAGCTCGGCATTGGCCTGAGCGACGTAGTGCTTAGCCTCTTCCATGGCGGAGAGGTAAACAACGTCGTCGGTCACCACGCCCTCCACAACCTTGCGGTAGGGAGTCTCGATGAAACCGTACTTGTTGACGCGGGCGAAGGTCGCCAGCGAGTTGATCAGACCGATATTCGGACCTTCGGGGGTCTCGATCGGGCAGATACGGCCATAGTGGGTCGTATGCACGTCGCGAACTTCGAAACCGGCACGCTCACGTGTGAGACCACCAGGGCCAAGCGCCGAGAGGCGACGCTTGTGGGTGATTTCGGACAGCGGATTGGTCTGATCCATAAACTGGCTGAGCTGCGACGACCCGAAGAACTCGCGGACGGCGGCAGCCGCCGGCTTGGCGTTGATCAGATCCTGCGGCATGACCGTGTCGATTTCGACCGAGCTCATGCGCTCCTTGATGGCACGCTCCATGCGGAGCAGACCAAGGCGGTAGTGGTTTTCCATGAGTTCGCCGACAGAACGCACGCGGCGGTTGCCGAGATTGTCGATGTCGTCGATTTCGCCGCGACCGTCGCGGAGGTTCACCAGAGTACGGACGACCTCGACGATATCCTCCTTGCGGAGGGTACGGACGGTGTCTTCTGCCTCGATCTCGAGGCGCATGTTCATCTTGACGCGGCCAACAGCGGACAGGTCATAGCGCTCGCTGTCAAAGAACAGCGACTTGAACATGGCTTCGGCGGTTTCCACCGTCGGCGGCTCACCCGGACGCATGACGCGGTAGATGTCGAACAGGGCGTCTTCACGCGACTCGTTCTTGTCGACGGCGAGCGTGTTGCGCAGGTAGGCGCCCACGGTGATGTGGTCGATGTCCAGGATCGGCAGCTCGTCGAAACCGGCATCGAGCAGCTTGGTCAGCGTCTTCTCGTCCAGCTCGTCGCCGGCTTCCACGAAAACTTCGCCGGTGTTGAGATCGAGCAGATCCTCGGCGACGAAAGTGCCGTAGAGGTCCTCGTTGACTGCGGCGAGGTGGGTCAGGCCGTTCTCAGCCAGCTTCTTGGCCTGGCGGGCCGAGAGCTTCTTGCCGCCCTCGTGGACCACGTCGCCGGTCTTGGCGTCGATCAGGTCATGGGTCGGCTTGGCGTTCTTGATCTTTTCCCAGTTGTAGGGGATCTGCCAGCCGGTCTTGGTCTTCTCGTAGGTGACAGAGTCGTAATAGGTCGACAAGATCTCCTCGGCATCCATGCCGAGCGCCTTGAGCAGCGAGGTCACCGGGATCTTGCGACGGCGATCGATTCGCGCATAAACGATATCCTTGGCGTCAAACTCGATGTCCAGCCAGGAACCGCGATAGGGAATGATCCGGCCGGCGAACAGGAGCTTGCCCGACGAGTGGGTCTTGCCCTTGTCATGATCGAAGAACACACCCGGCGAGCGGTGCATCTGCGAGACGATCACACGCTCGGTGCCATTGACGATGAACGTGCCGTTCGACGTCATGAAGGGCATGTCGCCCATATAGACGTCCTGCTCCTTGATGTCCTTGACGGACCGGGCGCCGGTTTCCTCATCCACTTCGAAAACGATCAGACGCAGCGTCACCTTGAGCGGCGCGGCGAATGTCATGTCGCGCTGGCGACACTCGTCAACGTCATACTTGGGCAGCTCGAACTCGTACTTGACGAACTCGAGGGATGCCGTGTTGGAAAAATCGGTGATCGGGAAGACCGACTTGAAGACAGCCTGAAGTCCCTCTTCCCTGCGACCGCCCTTGGGCTCGTCGACGAGGAGGAACTCATCATAGGAGGCCTTCTGGACCTCAATGAGATTAGGCATCTCCGTGACTTCGCGAATGGACCCAAAGGACTTGCGTACCTTACGGCGGCCGTTGAACGTGGTAGCCATACCCGCTCCTATCTTTCTCTCGAATGTCTCGGAGGCACATGTCCAAAGACCCGACTATCAGCCGTCGGATATCAGGACATCTGCCTTGTGAATGTGATCGTCCGGGGCAATGGGAGGCGCCCCTTATTCCGCAACTTCAGAAACTTGCGCCCTGCCCTGCCAATGCAACCGGCTGCGGGTGGCGACTGTCGCTATAGTCAACACTACGACAGGAATAGGGCAGCGCCGTGAGGCGCTGCCCGAAACTTGCAGACCTTACTTCAGGTCGACCTTGGCGCCGGCAGCTTCCAGCTTTGCCTTGATGTCGGCAGCTTCGGCCTTGGAAGCAGCTTCCTTGATGGTCTTGGGAGCGGCTTCGACAAGCGCCTTGGCTTCGCCGAGACCCAGGCCAGTGATGGCACGGACTTCCTTGATGACGTTGATCTTGTTGTCACCGAACGAGGTGAGAACGACGTCGAACTCGGTCTTTTCTTCAACGGCAGCGGCCGGAGCAGCGGCAGCGGCGGCAGCAGCCACCGGAGCGGCAGCCGAAACGCCCCACTTTTCTTCGAGCATCTTGGACAGTTCAGAAGCCTCGAGGACGGTGAGAGCCGAGAGGTCGTCTACGATTTTGGCGAGATCAGCCATTTGAGTTCACTTTCAGATTTGTGTTGTTCAGTTCGAACCGTGGGTGGGGCCGAAACCCCGGTACTAAGCGCCTATGCTGCGTTGCTCTTGTCCGCGTAAGCGGCGAGAACCCGTGCAATCTGACCACCCGGTGCCTGCACGACCGAAGCGATACGGGTCGCGGGCTGCTTGAGCATGCCGGCGAGCGTAGCGCGGAGCTGGTCGAGCGAAGGCATGGTTGCCAGCGCCTTGACGTTTGCTGCGTCGAGCTCGGTCTTCCCCATTGCACCGCCAAGAACCTCGAACTTCGAGTTCTTGTCTGCGAAAGTGGCCGCGACTTTCGGCGCGGTCATGGGATCCGTGGCGTAGGCGAGGACAGTCGGCCCGGTAAACAGGGCAGAGATGTCCGCGTTGTCGGTGTCCTTCAGAGCGAGCTTGGCAAGGCGGTTCTTTGCCACCTTCACCGAGCCACCGGCCTGCTTCATCTGCTTGCGCAGATTTTCCAGGTCGGCAACGGTGAGGCCGGCATTGCGCGCGACCACAATCGATCCAGCGCCCGCGAATGCGGCCTGGAGCGACGTGACGAGTTCACGCTTTTCCGCTCTTTCCACTGCTAGTCTCCACATTGAGCCCGGCGATAAACGTGCCGGACTTTTGCCAATTGCTGTCCTCCATTGCGGGAGTTCAGCGGGTTAACGCCTGTCAACCGAGCTGACCGCGGAAGGACGAAATGCCCCTTGGCGGCAACTGGCCTGGTTCGAACCGACTAACCGCTTCACAGCGGAAACCGGTCTTCCCCCCGTCTATTGCTGGCCCCTGTCGGGATTAAGTGCCTTGCGGCGCACCACGCAGTCTCGGACAGGACTTATCTGGTCTCGCGACCAGATATCGGGGCGGAGAACCGCCCCGAATTCGTGCATCCGGCCAACTGGGCCGGCTTCGACGGTCTTACGCGTGGACCGACGAGGGATCGACATGGACGCCCGGGCCCATGGTCGAGGAAACGGCAACGCGCTTCATGTAGGTGCCCTTGGCACCGGCCGGCTTGGACTTCTGCACCGCATCGGCGATGGCCTTGATGTTCTCGAGCAGCGCCTGCTCGGTAAACGAAGCCTTGCCGACGCCGGCGTGGATGATGCCAGCCTTCTCGACGCGATATTCAACTGCACCGCCTTTGGCGGCCTTGATGGCGCCGGTGACGTCGGGAGTCACGGTGCCGACCTTGGGGTTCGGCATCAGATTGCGCGGCCCAAGAATCTTGCCGAGACGGCCAACCAGCGGCATCATGTCGGGTGTCGCGATGACACGGTCGAAATTGATGTTGCCGGCAGTGATCTGCTCGACCAGGTCTTCGGCACCAACGACGTCAGCACCGGCGGCGCGGGCTTCATCGGCCTTTGCGTCCTTGGCGAACACGGCGACGCGAACGGTCTTGCCGGTGCCATTGGGGAGATTCACGACGCCGCGGACCATCTGGTCGGCGTGACGCGGATCAACACCCAGATTGAACGAGATCTCGACGGTTTCGTCGAACTTGGCCTTGGCCCGGTCCTTGACGAGTTTCACAGCCTCTTCAATGCCATAGAGCTTCTTGCGATCGATGCCTTCGGAGATCGCTGCGGTACGTTTTCCCAGCTTTGCCATGTTTTAGCCCTCGACCTGAATGCCCATTGAACGGGCGGATCCAGCGATCATCGACATCGCCTGCTCAACGTCATAGGCGTTGAGGTCCTTCATCTTCTTCTCAGCGATCTCGCGGATCTGCTGGGAAGTGATGGTGCCGGCCGAGTCCTTGCCCGGAAGCTTAGAGCCAGACTTCAGGTTCATCGACTTCTTGAGGAAGTAGGTCACCGGGGGGAGCTTGGTTTCGAAGGTGAAGCTCTTGTCGGCGAAAATGGTGATCACGACCGGGGTCGGCGCACCCTTTTCCATTTCCTGCGTGGACGCGTTGAACGCCTTGCAGAATTCCATGATGTTGAGGCCACGCTGACCGAGCGCGGGGCCGATCGGGGGCGACGGGGTCGCCGAGCCGGCCGGAACCTGAAGCTTCAGGTAGCCAGTAATTTTCTTTGCCATCGTACGTCCTTTCAAAACGCTTGCCCGGTGTCACCCGAACGCAGTTGACGCCGTGGTGCGAGGTTTTGCCGGTGGCTGGCCGCCACCGCCCTCTCCCACGGTTTTTCCGTAACCCTGCGGCTACGAATTCCCGGCCTGGGCCGGAAACTTCATGGTCAGACCTTTTCGACCTGACCGTATTCGAGTTCCACCGGAGTGGGACGCCCGAAGATCGATACTTCCACCTTGAGGCGCGAGCGTTCCTCGTCGACTTCCTCGACCACGCCATTGAAGCTGGCGAAGGGGCCGTCGGCGACGCGCACCTGCTCGCCGACCTCGAACGAGACCGACGGCTTGGGATGATCCACGCCTTCCTGCACCTGCTGCAGGATCGCCATGGCTTCCTTCTCCGAGATCGGCATGGGCTTGTCGCCCGAACCGAGGAACCCGGTGACCTTCGGCGTGTTCTTGATGAGGTGGAACGCCTGATCGGTCAGTTCCATCTTCACCAGCACATAGCCGGGGAAAAACTTGCGTTCTGCGTCGACCTTGCGGCCTCGGCGCATCTCGACGACCTTTTCGGTCGGCACAATGACGTCCTCGAACAGGTCTTCGAGCTTTTTCTGCGCAACCTTCTGGCGAATATCTTCCGCCACCTTGCGCTCGAAATTCGAATACGCCTGAACGATGTACCAGCGCTTGGCCATGCCGCGTCGTCGCTCCTAATTCTTTGTTCTTTGCAGACCGCTCAGCGGATCGACAGCATCAACTGGACAAGCCAGGAAATAATCTGGTCGGCGACAAGGAAGAAAATACTCGCCAACGCCACCATGACCAGAACCATGACCGTTGAGATCAAGGTCTCGTTGCGCGATGGCCAGCTTACCTTGCTGACTTCCTGACGCACCTCTTGCAGAAATTTCATGGGGTTAGCGCCAGCCATCAGCATTCTTTCCTTTTGGGCGTTTCGGCCCATAACCAAAAACCGCGCGAGTCTCCTCGGCGGCTGAGAGGGCGTATCTAGTCGGTCGACAGAAAGATTGCAACCCCCATACCCAGCCAAGCAAAGAACTGGGACGCGATGGCGGCCAGGAACTGCGAGTTGGCGCCGGCCAAGTGCACCGCCAGCCGCTAGAGATCGTTCATGGGAGGTTGGTGGGAAAGTTTTACGCCTGGCAGGGGCAGAAGGACTTGAACCCTCGACCCTCGGTTTTGGAGACCGATGCTCTACCAACTGAGCTATACCCCTATCAGGCGACGCACGGTCTAGTCGCAAACTGCGTGCGGTGCAACAGTTCTCCTCGGACGTTTTGCTGTGGCCGCCGGAAAATGCAGGTCGCGCACGCCAGCGCCTGTGAAACGGGCCCGATCCCCTTGTGTACTTGCTTGGCGGCCAGCTGCGCTCGTGGCAGATTGCTGCCGTTGCGGGCCTCGTCCGCAGCGATGAGGGAGTGTGCCGGCTGCAAGAATTGCGCCGGACCCAACAAACAGGGGAATGCAATGAAGAAGATTATTGCCGTCACCGCGCTGGTCGTGGCCGGCCTTGCCGCGCCGGCGCTGCCGACCCAGGCCGCACCGATGATTTCCAAGAGCGACTGCCTGATTCTGCCGCTGCTCAAGGCGGACTGCCGCACCATGCTGCGCGAGGACGTGAAGATGGCCATGGGTACGCCTCACACCACGGCGGTGCGTGCGCCGAAGGTGAAATCCCCGATACCGTTGTGGTGGACGTGCGAACCGGCACCTGCCGGCACGAAAGCCATGTTCGTCTGCGATTGACGGCTCTGTCGGCGGTCAATCCATAGACGCGAGCAACCTACGCCCCGGCCGGTCCGGGGCGTTTTGCCGCGAGGCCTGCAATTCTGCCTTCTGTATGAAAGGGCTATTCAGGACTGGAGCGGGTGAAGGGAATCGAACCCTCGTCATAAGCTTGGAAGGCTTCTGCTCTACCATTGAGCTACACCCGCATTCCGGCGACACTGGCACGCCCCGATTGTCACGTGCAAGCGTCCGACGGTGACGCCGACCGGCAAAGGGGAAGTGGTGGAGGGGACTGGATTCGAACCAGTGTACGCTAAGCGAGCAGATTTACAGTCTGCCGGATTTAACCACTCTCCCACCCCTCCACTAGAGACGGAAGAGACGCGCCGGGGCGCGTCGTCGGGCGGTTTATGGTGAGCTTGGCCGGATGTGTCAACAGAGAATGTTTCAGCTTCGTCACAAGCCATGGACGTATGGTTGAGCTTGCTGGACGGGGGCAAACCGCGTACCGGAAAGCCATGAGCCGCAACAAGTTTCCGCCCAAGCCAAAATACAATCCCGATGATGGTCCGGTGTACCTGTATGGCATCCATACGGTGCGCGCCGCGCTGGATAATCCGCTCCGGGAGAAACGCGCCCTGCTGGCGACTCCGAATGCCCTGATCCGCCTGAACGAGAGCGGCGGGATCGGCAAGATGCGTGTTACCGAGACAACGCCACGGGAACTCGACAAACTGCTGGGCAACGACACGGTACACCAGGGTGTGGCGCTGGAAGTGGAGCCGGTCAGCCGGTTCGGGCTCAACGATATCCAACAGCTCAAACTCGTAGTTGTCCTCGACCAAGTGACCGACCCGCACAATGTGGGGGCGATCCTGAGGACGGCATGCGCCTTTGGCGCCGATGCAATGTTGACCACGGCCCGGCATTCGCCACGCGAAACGGGGGTTATGGCGAAATCGGCCTCCGGCGCACTTGATATGGTGCCACTGATCGAAGTGCGCAACCTGGGCAATGCACTGGAAACCCTTAAGCAGCGGGGCCTGAGGGTGCTGGGTTTCGACTCGGAGGCCGAGGCACCGTTGACGGCACGTACGGACGATGTGCCAATGGCCATCGTGCTGGGCGCCGAAGGCAAGGGCTTGCGCCAGCGCACGCGGGAACTCTGCGACGAAATGGTGAGGCTCGATATGCCCGGGCCCATCAAGTCGCTGAATGTCTCGAACGCTGCCGCCATTGCGCTCTTTGCGGCCACGGCAGGACGTAAATAGAAAAGGGCCGCGACTGGCGCGGCCCCTCCCCGATCATCATCAGTGCCTAGCTTACTTGGCGCAACGCACCATCGGCGCGCCACCATTAACGGTGATGGTATCGGCGGTCGGCATGGCGATATCGAGCGGCTTGTCTGCGGTGCCGAGAGCAGCCTTGCCGCCATCGAGCGGGGTCGGCGAGACAATCGTCAAGTCGCTGCCCTGCCGGATGCTGAGAGCCGAGATGACGACATAGTCGGTTGCGCCCGCTTGATCGACGTTGGCACAGGCAGCTGCATCGGCAGCCCAGACGCCAAGGTAGGCGACGTTGTCGGTCTTGGCGTTGGCAGCGAGCATCGTATCCGGCTTGAGACCGGCACCCGGAAGCTTGCCAGGTTCAGATGCAGCCATGGCTGCTGGTGCCATCGCGTCGGCGGCCGGTGCCGAAGCAGCAGCGTCCAGAGCAGCCTTTGCGTCGGCTGCGCCCTTTGCGGCGGCGGCGTCAACTGCTGGTGCGGCGGCAGCGGCAGCTTCCGTAGCGGCCTTTGCATCGGCGGCAGCCTTATCGGCAGCGGCCTTTTCAGTCGCAGCCTTGGCGTCAGCGGCAGCCTTGTCAGCAGCTGCCTTCTCTTCAGCTGCCTTGGCTTCCGCAGCGGCCTTATCAGCAGCGGCCTTGTCAGCGGCCGCCTTGGCGTCGGCAGCTGCCTTGTCGGCAGCTGCCTTCTCCTCAGCAGCCTTCGCCTCCGCAGCAGCCTTATCAGCAGCAGCCTTCTCCTCGGCTGCCTTGGCTTCCGCAGCGGCCTTGTCAGCGGCGGCCTTGTCAGCGGCGGCCTTTTCCTCCGCCGCCTTGGCTTCGGCGGCAGCCTTGTCTGCAGCAGCCTTTTCTTCAGCTGCCTTGGCTTCCGCCGCTGCAGTGTCGGAGGCGGTCGTGTCGGTCGCAGCGGGGGTGGAATCGGCAGCAGGCGTGGCCGGCTGGCTGGAGTTGTTGTCACAGGCCGCGAGCAGCACGCTCATGGCGAGCACGGCCGGCAGGGCCAGATAGGAATTCAGTTTCATGTTGCAGTCCCTCTTCTTTCCCGAGGTGTGGTTCGCAGGGTTTCCGCGAGCGCATCACTGCGCCTCATACACCAGCATCCCTGCGCGGATGCAACAGCGGTCTTGCCTTTGGAACCCAAGATTCCGGCTCATTGCGCCTGACGTTTGGCGCGTGTCACCGCCTCGTCAAGCGCGGATAAAAACTGCGAGCGGTCGCGCGCCGTAAATTCTGCATTCAGGCCGCGGCTCTCGCCGGTTTCGCGCAAGTGCTGCTTGAGCTCGCGCATGGCCAGGGCCATGCCGATGGATTCCTCGGTGAAACGCTTGCCGTTGGGGCCAAGGACCTGAGCGCCAATATCCAGCGCCCTGCTCGCCAGCGGAATATCGGAGGTGACGACGATGTCGACCGGCGTCAATTGCTCAACGATCCAGTCGTCGGCGGCGTCGGGACCATAGGGGACGTAGACGTAGCGGATCATCGGGTCGCGGGTTGGGCGCGACCCCTGGTTGGCGACAAGAGTAATGGTGAGACGCTGGCGCATGGCCACGCGGATGGCCTCATCCTTGACCGGACAGGCGTCTGCATCGACGTAGATCTGGGGCTCGGACACTTATCCACCTCACGGCGCCGTGGTGACACTGACCACAGCAGCAACAATCAAAGTCTTGAAAAAGAACAAAAATGCCAAATGCAACACGACGGGTTTCCGCATCCTTCTGATGTCACATCGACATCGGACGCAGAGATCAATGTGCCCATCAGATGGGAAAATCCGAGGACTGCAAATATCGTCGGAACAATCTCACCAGGAAATGCAGTCGACCAGAGCGCGGGGCGGCGCACCGAAGGCCGTGCTAATAGACCGTGGTGAGAACTTCGACTTCACGCCCCTGTCCGGGAGAAACGGCGAACTCCCGGCTGAAGACGGTATCGCCGCGCTTGGCCAGAACGAGATAGTCACCCTCGGCGAGCACCGTAGCTGGAAAGGCACCGATATTGGTGAAGACAGTCTCTCCGCTGGCGGTCTTGACGGTCCAGTCGATGTCGGCAATTGCCTCGCCGCCCTCCTCGGTGACCAGCTTGAAGGAAATCTGCGCGGCGCGGTGGTAGAGCGTTGCGTCGGTCAATTCGCCCGGCTCGACACGAAGGTCGGCGCGAACGACAGCGTTCACGTCTCCGAAATACGAGACGACGTGATAGGTGCCCGCATTGAGCGTGACCACATCGTTGGCGCTCATGTTTTGGGCGACGAGAGTGCGGTCGGCCTCGGAATCGGAAGAGAATATGTCGAAGCGCAGCAGGTTGATGGGAATTGAGACATCGCCGGAGACGGCGGCATTGAGACGCATGGCACCGGCATCGAGCACCATGGACTTCGCATTGTCGCCTTCGTGCACCTCAAGCGTATCGGTCGCCTGAGCACGGCCGTAGGCGGCGTGCACGACGTACTGACCGGGCGGCAGTTCCAGACTGGCGGTAGCAGAGTCGGACTTGGCGGCGAGCGCCAGTTCTCCCGACGCGTCGGCCCGCGCTTCAAATACCCGCCAGACGACCCCCTCGGAAATACTGGCGCCGGCCTCGGTGATTTTTGCCGTCAATGTGACCGGCTGCGGCTCCAGTGCGACGGCCTCTGCAGCGGCGGCGGCGTTGGAAGCCTGGTCGGCCGGAGTGGCCAGTGGCTCCGAGTCGTCTGGTTGCGCCTCGTCCGCCACATCGGCGGGCACGGGAGCCATTCCCTCCGGGATTCGGTCCGCGGGACGCGGCAGAGGCAATGGCGCAACCTGTGCGACCGATAGAGAGGGGGCGCCCATCAGCAGAGCGCACAGCAGAAATCTTAAGAATCTAGACGTCTTCACCCGTACCCCGCAGCCGTTCCTGGCGCCGGCCCGACGCATGTTTCGAGCACCTACGCTTGGATTAGGGAAAAGCTGTGTCATAAGGGCGCCCTACCCGCAAGCATTCGACGAAAGCTCTCCCCCATGGCCGCCAACCCTGTCCTGCTCGACTATTTCAAGACCCGCCGTTCGGTTGGTATCGGCTTTCTGGCGGAGCCCGGACCGAATGCGGATGAACTTGAGCAGATCCTGACGATCGGCACCCGGGTGCCCGACCATGGCAAGTTGACGCCGTGGCGGCTGGTGATCTGGGAGGGCGAGGCGCGTGCCCGGGCAGGCGAGAAGCTGGCCGCCATCGCCAAGCTCAACAATCCCGCGGCAGAGGACGCAGCACTCGACGCGGACCGTCGCCACTTCCTGCCCGCGCCATTGACCATCGGCGTGATCTTTTCGCCCAAACAAAGTCCGAAGATTCCGGAACTCGAACAGTTCATGTCGGCGGTCAATGTGTGTTTTGCGCTCGAGCACGCTGCCTTCGCATCGGGATTTGCCGCCACCTGGATGTCGCGCTGGGTGCTGTTCGACGCAGCGGCCCAGCAGGCGCTCGGAGCGCGAGGCGGCGAACGGTTTGTCGGCTTCATCCATATCGGCACGCCCAAGATCAAGCCCGAGGACAGACCCCGTCCGCCGCTCGACAGCGTCGTCAGCTACTGGACGGAGTAACCTTTCGTTAACCCACCCTGCGCAATAGTTAACGAAATCTTGCCGGAGATCAGTACGAGTCGATGGGCGTCCAGCCAATAGCGGTGCCGCAAAGCCTTGCCTACGTGCTCAATTCCGCGGGCACGAAAAGTGGCGTCGATTTCGACTACCTTCTGCAAACGGCAGTCCGCGAGAGCAGCCTCAACCCGACTGCCAAGGCATCGACCTCGAGCGCTGTCGGCCTTTTCCAGTTTCTGGAGAGCACCTGGCTGCAGGTGATGAAGGATGAAGGTCCACGGCTGGGCTACCAATCCTATGCTGACGCAATTACCGAGACCAGCGATGGCGATTTCGTCATCAAGGATCCAAAATTGCGGGCCGAGGTCCTGAGACTACGCGAGGAACCGCAGGTGGCGGCAGACCTCGCGGCCGCTTTCACCAGGAACAATGGCGCCTATCTCTACGGAAAATTCGGCCGCATGCCGAGCCCCGGCGAGCTCTACATTGCCCACTTCCTAGGCCCGCGCGGGGCGGAAAGGATGTTCACCGCGGGCCTCGAAAATCCCGATCAGATCGCGGCCAGTCTGTTTCCGCGACAAGCCAAGGCCAACCCCTCGATTTTTTACGACGACGGACAGGCCCGGACCATCCGGCAAGTCTACAAGGCGCTGGTGCAAAAGCACGAGGGCGGCTCGGCTGCGGCCGGGGCCGATGCCGCCTTTGCCGCACAGCAACTGGCAGCCGACCCGGCCAATCCCGCGCCGCTGGCCTTCGGACAGGGCTCCAAGTGGCCGGATACGCAGCCCCTGCCCTCACGGTTCTCGCAGGACGACATGTCGTTCACGGGGCTGTTTTCCAACGAAGCCGCACCAATCCAGCCGCGCGTGTTGATGACGCCGGCCGATGAAGCGCATCCCAACAGCGCCTTCTTTACCCAGCTCTACGGCAAGTAACGCGGTTAAAGGGGACGCAACAAACAGGGTGAACCGTTCCTTAAACCTTGGCCGCTAACCTGATTTCCGGAGTATCCGGAGAGTTGTAATGGTTGCGTACCAGGATTTTGTGTCCCTGACCCGGTCCGGCGATAGCCAAGAACGCGGACAGGCCGCGCATCTGGCGGCGCAAGCCTACCTTGCCCATCACGGCCCGGCCGATGAGCATGCCGCGCTTTATGCCGCACTGATCGGCTTTCTCGATGATCCTTCGGTCAAGGTGCGTGCCGCCCTCGCCTATGGCCTGCTGCATACCCGCGACGCTCCACGCCCAATCCTGCTGGCGCTGCTGCAGGATGCCGAGATCATCGCGCGCGCCGTGGCGCAGTACTCGCCAGCGCTGATCGACGCGGATCTGCTCGGCATGCTGCGTGGCGCCGAGCCCAGCATGCTGCTGGCGGTGGCGATGCGTGACCGTCTATCGCCCAGGGTGATCGCGGCGCTGCTTAAGCGAGCCGACAAGGCCACCACACTAAAGCTGCTTGGCCGCAAAGACATCGAGATAGCGCCGGACCGGATGATGCTGCTGGCGACGGGAGTGGCGCTTGAGGATGCCGACATTCGCGGCGCATTGCTGGCGCGCAACGATCTGCCGGCAGCGGCCCGGCTGACGCTGGTGCAGGCCGTCGCCCAGAAGCTGGCGGGCGCGCGCATGGTCAAGGGCGCGGTGGCCCCGTCGCGACTTGAACGACTGCTGCGCAACGCCACCGATACCGCCTTGACCGAGATCGGCGAGTCCGAGGCGGCCGCCTCACGTACCGGCTACGCCATCGAGCTTGTCATCAGCGAACGGGTCTCGGCCAGAGTCATGCTGCATGCCGTGGTCAACGGGCACGTACTGTTTTTCGCCGACTGTCTGGCCGAACTGGCCGAAGCACCGCGCGACAAGGTGTTCACGCTACTGGAGTCGGGCAGCCGCGCCGCGCTCAACGCCCTCCTGGCCCGCTGCGGGCTCGGGCCGGCGGTCCGCAACATGATTGCCCGGCTGATCTTTCACGCCCGTGCCGCGGACCTTGCCGACGACGTGGCGGCGCGACATTTCGTCGTCACAGCACTCACCGAGGAACTGATCGTCGAGCACGACGGCATGATCCCGACGGAACTTGAAGAGGCCTTTGCCTATCTCTCCGAGCAGAACGTGACACTGGCCCGCAAGGCGGCGCGCGGTGTCATGTCGGCCTTTGCCGATGACGTTCATGGCCGGAAGGCGCTGCCTGGGCTGCCGCCGCAGGAAGAGTATCTGGCGCTGCCGGCGGCTTAATAGCGGAACTGCTCGCTGAGGACGCGTTCTTCGAGACCGGTGCCTGGATCGAACAGCAGGGTTACCCTGCGGTCGCGGTTTTCCCGCACTTTCACCTCAACGACATTGTGGAATTCGACATTGTCGGCAACTGCACTGACCGGTCGCTTTTCGGCCTCGCGGGTCCGGAACGTGACTTCGGCGCGGTTGGTGAGGATGGCGCCGCGCCAGCGACGCGGCCGGAATGGCGAGATCGGGGTCAGTGCCAAGAGAGACGAGTCGATGGGCAGGATGGGTCCATGAGCCGACAGGTTGTATGCAGTAGAACCTGCCGGAGTGGAGAGGAGCACACCGTCGCAAATCAGTTCATCGAGCCGGGGGTGGCCATCGACAAGGATTTCCACCTTGACGGCCTGATAGGATGCGCGGAACAGAGAGACTTCATTGAGCGCCAGCGCCTCGAACTGATTGCCATCGGCATCGCGCACCGACATCGCCAGGGGATAGATGTCGGTCGGGTTGGCACTCTGCAGACGCTCCACCAGCCCCTCGGCCGAGAAGGCGTTCATGAGGAAGCCGACCGAGCCGAAATTCATCCCATACACGGGAATGCCCAAGTCCATTACCCGATGCAGGGTTTCCAGCATCAGCCCGTCGCCACCCAGGGCCACGACCACACCGGCCTCGACCAGCGGCACGTTGCCATAACGCTCACGCAACGACTCGGCGGCGGCATCCGCCTCGGGCGTGCCGCTCGAAACGAAAGCGATGCGGTCGGTTGCAACCATGCTGCAATAGGCTCCAAGGACGGGCCGCCTTGCTAGCACGCGATAGCACGAGGCGCCAGCCGCCGCGGAATTCACCTTTGGGCGGAACCGCTTAGAGAGCCCGGCTGAAGGTTTGAGTCATCTCGCCGCACTGCCAGCTTGCAGCAACTGCCCGCCGATGCTAGCTAGCCGCCTGTGCCGGTATAGCTCAGTTGGTAGAGCATCTGATTTGTAATCAGGCGGTCGCGGGTTCGAATCCTGCTGCCGGCACCATCCCTCCAGCTTGCCAAATGTTCACAGCATGCGCGCATATCGGGCGCTGATCGCGTGGGACATGCCGCTGGCAGCCCAGTCGAGGCCGTAGGTCAGATCAAGGTTGCTGCGCGGAGCGAGATCGAGATGAAGGTCGAGCGTGGCGGCGATTGAACTGCCGCCCGCTGAAGTTCCTGGAACGGCGAAGGGCGCAGATCCGGCGAAGGCGTATGACGTGGCGGGCGCTGAATTGGCGCGGTGTTTCCAGGCGAGCGAGCCACCTACCGTGAGCAAGACGGTTCCGAGCGCAAGTTTGTGGCCGGCCCTGAGCCCGAGGGCAGTCTCATAGGCGTCGGTGGATGTGGCCGCGACTGTCAGGGCACCGGCGCCGCCGGCCTCGGAATAGGCAGGCGTGAAGCTGCGCGCATATCCGAGATCACCGAACAGTTCGACATCGACGGGCCCGAGGACAAAGCTCTGGGCAACTTCCGCGAATGCTTGCGCGGTCATGACGCCGTAGGCGCTGGTCAGTGTTTCGTTGACGCCTGGGGCAGTGAGGCGACGAGAAGAGTCTATTGCGTGGTAGCCGAGGTTGCCGCCGAAGCGGAGTGACAGGCCACCGAATTGTTTCGCCCCGTAGAGACCGACCTGAATGTTGGTGGCGGTGGTTGTGGCGGTTCCAGAGGCGATCGATGAGCCGCCGATTCCCATGAGCGCGCCGGCAGTCCAGTCATTGCCCAGTTCGACATCGGCGCCGCCGATCATGCCGACGCTGCCGGAGTGCATGCCGCCCATGCTGGACGTTGTGGCCACCAGCCTGCCCCACACGCTGGGCTGAAGGGTATCCGTCCAGTCACCGGTCGTGAAGCTGGTATGGCCGAAGGCGGGAGTCGATGGCGCGAGAGTGCCCGACTGTTGCTGGATGCGGCCAAGAGCGGCGGTACTCAGCGTCGAGGCACTTTGCAGCATGGCGTCGCTGGCGGCCAGAAGGTCGGTGCCAGCGAGTTGCTCAAGCAAGGCCGATGCAGCATCGACATCCATCTTGTCGAGCTGGTCGTAATACGGTGCTGCGGAACCCATGGCGTCGAGCAGGGCCGCTACTGCGGCCTGGGCCGGCGACCGGGCGTAGGAGGCAAAGGCGGCGCCAGTGGGCGACAGGTTGAGGAGTACCCGGTCGGTCTCGTAGACGAGTTCGGGCCGATAGCGCAACGAGGCCGAGGTGACGCTGGCGAACCGGTCGGATGGCAGCAAGGCTGTGTCGGAGAGCAGGAAGGCCTGACCGACGACCGCGCCGCCTGTCGGCACGATTTTCAGCGCGGCGGCGTCCAGATTGGCACTGGAGACGTGCAAGATATCAACGCCTGCGGTGCCGGCTTCGATCTCGAGCATGGACCCGACATGAAAGGTGACATCACCGGCCCAGATCGAGCCGACAGAGTGACCGGGTGCCAGCGTTCCGAAGATGTCGAGGATGTCGAGATGCCCAGTTCCGGAGAGCCGCCCGGCGGATTTGACGCGCACGGTACCCGCCGGCAGCCGCCCGGCTATGTCGAGGGTGCCTTCGATCAGGTCGATATCGAAGGGCGCGTCCCACGCGAGGCCAGCTTCCGGGGCGCTCAGGTGCCAGACTGAGGAACCTGATTTCTGGAAGTGCTGGAAGCCGACATATTTCGTGCCCAGCTCTTCCAGGTCGAACTCCGCCGTGCCAACGCCGCCCCAGACCAGCAGGTTTTCTCCGCCCTGCCCGTCGATCAGGCCGTCGAGCTGATAGCCCGGTTGCAGTTCGAGTACGCTGTCGCCATTGCCGAGCATGGAGTAACTGCCCTCGCCGCGAAGCGTACCGGCGAGGCTGAGTTGCGTCGTGCCCCCGTTCAGCACCTGAACGGGAATTGGCGCATCGATGAAGCTGCCGTGTCTTAGCTCTATGGTGACGGGAGCGTCGCTCCACTGGGCGATGTCGAGACCGACCGTAGCCGTTATCGCGGCTCCGCTATCGACAATGACAGACAGCGGCTGTCCGCCGCCACTGCCGATTCTGACACCGGTGACGGCGGCAATTGTATCGCCAAGCGTGAATGAACTCGCGCCTGCTCCCATAGCGTAGCCGCTGATTGCCGTGCCATTCAGACTGACAATCGAGTTCCCGTTCCCGAAGTAGTTGATCGACGTGCCTGAAAGCAGCACCGCAGTATCGAAGCCGTCAAAGACCAGGTCAGCCGCGTTCGTCAGACTGACCCGTCCGTCAAACATGAAGCTCAGGGAATCCCAGTTGGCGCCGGCAGTCTCGTCCAGGCTGATCAGGACGTCGCCGTTGGCGTCGCAGCTCACACTGAGACCGCCAACGTCATAGGGACAGGCTGCTTGAGCCTCGACCTCGTGACAGGCGAAAAGCACCGCCACTCCCACGACTACGGCAGGGCGGTATATAGCCGGAAATATGATGTCTAGACAATAAAACTGCATCGGCCACATCGCTTTCGCAACATCCGACAAAGCCCGTCGCGACCACCGCCGCGCGAGAACTACATTTTTATTATACGTCTAACTACTTATTACTTGACACGATGAGGGGCTGCAATCCCCAAAGCGATCCACCAATTCGGCGGCGGCTGCCGATTTTCGCGGATGGGTTCTCCAGGGCCCGCAAACCGCCACGGGTGTAAGGGAATCTAAAGCGCGTCGCGGCATGTTCGATCGAACGGACGCCCCTGCGTAGTCCGACAAGGCCTTGGAATGACTGACGCAACACATGCCGATGCGCTGCCCACCCGCCAAAGCGGCAATGACGCTGACGATCAGTTGGCGGCTGCTGAGCAGCTTGCCGGATTTGGCCGCTGGCACTGGCGGCCAGGCTCGTCACGAGTTCATGTCAGCTCCGGAATGGCGGGCCTGCTGGGTCTGATCGTGCCCATTGCCGACATCAATGGCCGTGACTTGCTGCGCGCCATCGCCCCCAGCGACCGAAAAGAGCTGATCGCCCGCGTTCGCCACTGCAGGCAAGGAAAATACGCCCGCGATCTGGAGGTCTCGGTGACCGGCGAGGACGGCGGGGACCGCACGGCCCTGACCATGTTCCGAGCCGGCTCGAACGGCAAGCTCTGGGGCATATGTCATGACGTTACCGTGGCGCGTCTCGTCGCGGCCGCACTCGAGCGCAGCGAACGGCGCTGGGAGACAGCGCTGGAGAGTGCGCGGCAAGGCGTCTGGGACTACGACGTCGTGACCGGATCGATCTATCATTCCCGGACATGGCGGACGTTGCGCGGGCTCAATGCCGCCCATGATACGAGGGATACGCTGGAAGGCTGGCGGAGCCGGCTCCATCCAGACGATGTGGAGCGCTGCCTTGCATCCATCAGGGCCCAGCACGCGGGCGAAGTCGAGCGCAGCGTGCTGATCTATCGCGAGAGGCATGTCGACGGCCACTACATCTGGATCTCCAGTGTCGGCGCGCCGGTGGAGTGGCTGGCAGACGGCCGGCCCAAGCGGCTGATCGGCACCGATACCGAGATCACGGAATCGAAAGCCGCAGAGGCCGAGCTGCTGCGACTGTCAAGCCGGCTGGAACTGGCGCTGGAAGTATCGCGCATCGGAGTCTTCGAGGCCAATCTCAATACAGGCGAGGTCTATTGGGACCAGCGGGTTCGGGAAATGTATGGCGTGCCTGTTGACGACAGCCCGATCGGACCGACCGTCTGGGACAATGCCCTGCATCCGGACGACGCGGAGATGGCGGCAGAGCGAGTGTGGACCGCCGTTGGCAACAAGAGCTCTTATGAATCTGAATTCCGGATCATACGACCGGATGGGGCAGAGCGGACGATCCGGACCAAGGGAACCTATCGCCTCGATATCGATGGGACGCCCAAAATGCTCGGTGCCAACTGGGATGTGACAGACGAGGTCAAATCCAAGCACGAGCTCGAGCGGGCTATTTCGCTGGCCGAAGCCAGGAACGTCGAACTCGAAGAGACCCGGGCACAGATCGAGCACAACTCGCTGCATGACATCCTCACCGGGCTGCCCAATCGACGCTATCTCGATCGTTGGCTCAAGGAGAAATCGGAGCTCTGTCACCGGCGCGGCGGCAGCATCGCCCTGCTCCATATTGACCTCGACCGGTTCAAACAGATCAACGACACGCTCGGCCACGTTGCCGGCGACGCCATGCTGGTGCACGCGGCGCAGCTGCTGCGCGGCAATCTGATCGACGACGACTTCGTGGCGCGCGTCGGCGGCGACGAGTTCATCATTGTCTGCGTCTACGACGGCCCCGCCACCCGACTGGACAAGACGGCCCGCACAATTATCGACCAGATGCGTCAACCGGTGCCTTATGACGGGCACTTCTGCCGGTTTGGCGCCAGCATTGGTATCGCGGTCCAGTCCGGCAGCGCGATAGACGCCAAGCGGCTGCTGATCGACGCCGACATCGCGCTCTACCGTGCCAAGCGGCGCGGCCGAAACGGCTACGAATTCTTCTCCGAAGCGCTACAGGCGGAGACGGTCAACACCAAGCGCGTTGCTGACGACATCCTGCGCGGCATCGAACAAAACGAGTTCTTGCCTTACTATCAGCCGCTCGTGGATGCGAAGACGCTCGAAGTGGTCGGCGTAGAAGCGCTGGCGAGGTGGAAGCATCCGAACGGCATGCTGTCGCCGGCAAGCTTTCTCAAGATCGCCGAAGACCTGAATGTCGTGACAGCAATTGATCGCCTGATCTTCGAGGCGGCGCTCCGCGACTTCGACGCCTGGCAAGACAAGGGCCTCGCCATTCCGTCGGTGTCGGTGAACGTGTCGTTCCGCCGTCTGCATGACGAGCACCTGATTTCCAGCCTGAAGGACCTGCCGATCCGGCCCGGGACGCTGTCCTTCGAATTGCTGGAGTCGATCTTCCTCGACGAGCCCGACGACGTGGTGAACTGGAACCTCGAGCAAATCCGGGAGCTTGGGATCAACATCAATATCGATGACTTCGGCACTGGCCACGCCTCGATCCTGAGCCTCGTGAAACTGCGACCGACGCGGTTCAAGATCGACAGGCAGTTCATCGATGAAATCGAGAGTTCGGAAAGCCAGCGGCGGCTGGTGAGTTCTCTGGTCGATATCGGCAAATCGCTGTCGATCATGGTGGTCGCCGAAGGTGTCGAGACCATGGACCAGGCCGGCATTCTGCGCGACGTCGGCTGCGACATCCTGCAAGGATATGCCTTTGCCCGGCCCATGCCGGCAGCAGCGCTGGAGGAACTGGTGAAATCGCGCCGATGGCTGCAAGCCTCCTAGCCAAGGACAGCAGAATCCGCTAGCGGCAGGCGGTCGAGCACCGTTCGACAGTATCCTGATTGTTTTTCATGACTATTCATGGCGTCGGCATCGTTCTCACGCCGCTCGCCAAGTGCTATACATTCCCCGCTTGCAGCAGAAGCGCACATTTGATGGTACAGCCCGACAGGCGTCTGGTTCCTATAGTCTCGCTCGACGTGGTGGGCTTTTCTCGCCACGTGCAGCGCAATGAACGGCAGACACTGCGTCTCGTGCAGCGGGTCTACGACCGGCTGATTGCGCGCACCATCGGGCGACAGGGCGGCAAGGTCTTCAAGACGATGGGTGACGGCTTGCTGGCCGAATTCCAGAGCGTGGTGGCAGCAGTCAGCTGGACGGCGGACGTGCAACGCGAGTTGCACGAGCGCAAGATCAAGGCGCCGGGAGGCGAACTGTTCCAGATCCGGGCCGGGATTGTGCTGGCGGATGTGCTGGTGGCGGGCGACGACCTCTATGGCAGCGGCATCAATCTGGCCGTGCGGGTACAGAGCCACTCGCCGCCGGGCGGCATGTGCATCACCAAGTGGATGTTCCAGTATCTGAATGGCACGACAGACCTCGAGTTTGCCGACCTGGGTCCGACCGAACTCAAGAATATCGCCAAGACGGTCCGGCTCTACGTCTGGCACCCCGACGGCATCGGGAAGACTGCCGTCGAGCCGGCGGCAGCACCCGTCCTGCCGTCGAACCGGCCATCGGTGGTGTTGCTGCCTTTCGACAATCTGTCGGGAGAGGCGGACCAGGGCTACTTCGCCGATGCGGTGGTGGAGGAAATCACGGCAACGCTGTCGCGGGTGCGGGATTTCTTCGTCATCGCAAGGAACTCGGCCTTCTCCTACAAGGGCCGATCGAGCGTCGACGTGCGGCAGATCGGCAAGGAACTCGGTGTACGCTACATCGTCGAGGGATCGGTTCGCAGGGTGGGCGACCGCGTGCGGATCACCGCCCAGCTGGTGGAGACCGACAGCGGAAATCATATCTGGTCCAACAAGATAGACGGCACAGTGACAGAGCTCTTCGACTTGCAGGACCGCATGGCGGCCGAGGTCGCCAGCGCCATCCAGCCTTCGATCCGGCGCGCCGAGATCGAACGGGCGCGGTCGAAGCGGCCTGACAGCCTAGCGGCCTATGATCTGGTGATGCGGTCATTTCCGCACCTGTGGGCACATCGGCCGCAGGACAATGCCGAAGCAATTGCGTTGCTCGGCCGGGCGCTGGATCTGGAACCCAATTACGGGTTGGCGGCAGCCCTTGCAGCCTGGGCGCACGGGCAGCAGGTGGCCTATAACTGGTCCAGTGATTTCGCCGGAGAACGTGAGGCTGCTCAACGGTTTATCGAAGCTGCGACGATGGGCGTGACGGATGATCCGACGGCCCTGACGGCGCTGGCGTCGGCGATGATGCAACTGGGCGGGGACGTCGGACAGGCGGCGGCGTTTGCCGATCAGGCCCTGGTGCTCGACCCGAACCATGCCTGGGCATGGATGCGGCGCGGGTTCGGTCAAGTCTATCTCGGAAATCCCGACGAGGGGCTGCTGGCATTCAAGCAGGCCGAGCGGCTAAGTCCTTTGGATCCCTTCGCTTTCAATGTGCATCTGGGGATGGGTCTGGCGCATTTCGCGGCGGGACGGCCACAGCAGGCGGCGCAACTGGCGCGGCAGGCTCTGTCGGAGCGGCCCGGTCTCACCTGGCCACATCGCGACATCGCGGTTTACCATGCACATCAAGGAGATAGTGCCGCCGCCGTGGAGGCCCTGCAGCGCTTCCTGGCGGCCCGACCAGGGATGACACTGGCCGCCGTGGCCGACAGCCTGCGGTTCATGGAGCCGGGCTTGCTGCGCCGCTATCTCGACGGCCTGAAGATCGCGGGGCTCGAGTAGCCCGAAAATGGCCACAGAGATGAACGGCACCTGAACAAGTTTAGGCGCCTTTTGCCGATCGCATGAACCGGCCAACAAGTTCAATAGGGCACTCTGGTCTTCCACCCGAGGCGGAAGACAATTGGACCTGAGACTTGAGAAGCGACTGGCACCGCGGCGCAACACGCTGATTGCAGCGGTGATCGTGCATTCGAGTGGACGAAAGCGGACGGACTGCATCATCCGCAACCTGTCCGACTCCGGAGCCAAGCTGGAGCTCACCGGTTCGGTGGCCAGCATCCCCAATACGTTCGACCTGATCGCGCCGGGGCACCGCCCGCATCCCTGCCAGGTAGTGTGGCGCACGCTGAAGGAACTGGGCGTGCAGTTCCGCTAGTCGATTCAGGACTCGAGCGGCCGACGATACTGATAGATGCCGACGTCGATGGAGTTTTCCATGAACCCGGCCTCGCAGTAGCAGAGGTAGTAGACCCATTTGCGCTTGAACTCGGTATCGTAGCCGAGCTTTTCGATCTCCGGCCAGCATTCGAGGAAACGATCGTGCCAGAGCCGCAGCGTCCTGGCGTAGGAGAGGCGGAAGGTCTCGGTGTTTTCCAGCACGAGGCCGACGCGCTCGCCCTGCTCGAGCATGGCGGACTTGGTCAGCAGCATGCCGCCCGGGAAGATGAAGCGCTGGATGAAGTCCGGTCCCGCCTTGTAGTCCTCGAAATCGGCCTCATCGATGGTGATGGCCTGGATCGCGGCAGTGCCGCCGGGCTTGAGGCGGTCGTGGACGGTCTGGAAGTAGCTCGGCCAGTGCTCCTCGCCGACCGCCTCGATCATCTCGATCGAGCCGATGTGGTCGAACTGCCCCTGGGTATCGCGATAGTCCTCGAAGACAAGCGTGGCCAGAGTGTCGAGCCCCTGCCGCTTCAAACGGTCCTGGCCGAACTTCAACTGCTCGCGTGACAGTGTGATGCCGCGCAGGTTGGCACCGAAATCCCGGGCAACGGTTTCGGCGAAGCCGCCCCAGCCACAGCCGATTTCGAGTACCGAACTGCCCGGAGTGATCCCGGCCATCTCTGCGACCCGCCGGTACTTGGTGTGCTGGGCCTCCTCAAGCGACTGATCCTCGGAGGTGAAGATGGCGGACGAGTAGGTCATCGAGGGATCGAGCCACTTGCCGTAGAACTCGTTGCCGAGGTCGTAGTGTTCGGAGATGTTCTTTTTCGAGCCCTCTTTCGAGTTGTGGCGCGACATATGGTACGAGAGATCCTGGGCGGCGCGGCGGAACCAGTTCTTTTCGGTCTCGGCAGGCGTGAACACGGCCCGGTTCTGCAGGAAATAGCGGAACAGCGACGTGAGGTCCTCAACCTCGATATCGCCGTCGATATAGGCCTGGGCGAAACCGACCGTGCCCCGGCGCAAGGTCTTGGTGATGACCTTGAAATTGCGGATGTGCAGGATCGGGTGTTCGCCTGTGGCCGGATTGCCAAACGTGACCGACTTGCCGTTGGGCAGGGTCAAGGTGACTGCGCCATGTTGCGGCTTGCCGATCAGGTGCTTGCCGAAGAAGGCAGCAATACCCGAGGTAAAGTGCGTCCAAAGTGTGCTATCCGCCAGCCGCGGTTCAACAGCGATCTTGTCCATTATGCCTTAACCTAACGCGCGTGACATGTGGCCACAGACGTCCTGTCCGATGCTCCCAAGCATCATCGGGATAGCTCTTCCCGGTGCCCTACCCAGTATACATAGCTACGGGGTAGTTTAGTTTCCAGATGCGGTTATGCAAGAGGCACGAGCGGCTTAGCGGGCCCGCAGGGTCGCCAGGTCGGTGACGCGAAACTGCACTTCCTCGCGCCCCTGCCAGTGATCGAGCGTGAGCGACCCCGCCAGGTGCAGAGGCGTGTCGTTGCCGGCACCGAGCAGCACCTGCCCCAGTTCGGTACTGGCGGCCCGGAAAGCAATGGCCTTCAGACGTGCGCCGTCGCCGGACGTGAGGGTGAACTTGACGTGGCCGCCGCCGCCCACAACGTCAGGAAAGCGCGCCTTGTGCGCGGGGAAGGCAAAGACCGGCTGGGGGTTGCCGGCGCCGAAGGGCCCTGCCCGCTCGATGTCGTGGACGAAGCCGACCGAAGCACCGCGGGCGGTCAGTGCGGCGTCGATTTCCAGCGCCGTCTCGGCCCGCGCCACAGTCACCGGCTTGCTCAGGCTATCGTAGATATGCGCCCGGAACGCCGGCAACTGGCCGGCCTTGATGGTGACCCCGGCCGCCATGGCATGGCCGCCACCCTTGGGAATGAGGCCAGCGTCGACGGCGGCAATCACCGCCGTGCCCAGATCAACGCCGGGGACGGATCGGCCTGAACCGGTGCCGCCGCCGTCCGGGCCAAGGGCGATGGCAAAAGCCGGCCGGTCGAAGCGCTCGCGCAGGCGGGCGGCGATCAGCCCGACAATTCCGGCATGCCAATTGGCCGATGCAAGAATGAGGACCGGTGGCCCCTCGCCATTGCCGATCTCGGACTCGGCGACGCGGGTGGCCTCCTCGACAGCTTCCAGTTCGATACGCTGACGCTCGGTGTTGAGTTCGTTGAGCTGGCCGGCGATCAGCAGCGCCTCGTGCTCGTCATCGATGGCCAGCAGGCGGGCGCCCAGGCCGGCGTCGCCGATGCGCCCCCCGGCATTGATGCGGGGACCGATCAGGTAACCGAGATGATACGGATTGAGCGGTCCGTTGACCCGCGCCGCCAGAGCCAGGGCGCCGATGCCCCGGTTGTTGCCGAGCCGGGCGATCTCGAGGCCGCGAATGACGAAGGCGCGGTTGAGGCCCTTGAGCGGCACGACATCGCAGACGGTGGCGAGGGCAACAATATCGAGCATGCCCATGAGATCGGGGAGACCGGTGTCGCCACGGGCCCGCAGGGCCCGATTGACGGCGACCAGCACCATGAAGGTGACGCCGGCGGCGCAGAGGTAGCCAAGGCCGGACACGTCGTCGGGGCGGTTCGGGTTCACCAGTGCGTTGGGTTGCGGCAGTTCCTTGTCGGAGAGGTGATGGTCGATGACCAGCACGTCAGCACCGCGGTTGCGGGCGTGCAGGATGGGGTCGTCGGAGGTGGTGCCGCAATCGAGGGTGATGATCAGCGTGGCGCCGGCATCGATCAGCTTGTCCATCGCTGCGATATTGGGGCCATAGCCTTCGAATATGCGGTCGGGGATGTGGACCTGCGGGTCGAGGCCGAAGTGGCGCAGATAGCGGCTCATCAGGGCGCAGGACGAGGCACCGTCGACGTCGTAATCGCCAAACAGAGCAATCTGCTCGTTGTCGGCGATGGCGGCGGCCAGCCGCTCGGCGAGGCCGTCCATGTCGGCCAGGGTCGAGGGGTCCGGCATGAGGTCGCGGATGGTCGGCGTCAGATAGGTTTCGGCCTCGTCGATGCCGACGCCGCGGGCCGCGATGATACGGGCGAGGATTTCCGACAGGTCGGTGCGCTGGCCGATTGCCTGGGCGATGCGGGTGGTATTGGGATCGAGCCGGTCGACCCACTGGCGCCCGGTGACGGATCGATCAACATCGAGGAAGGAGGCGCGCGGTTCAGCCATGCCGACGAGGTAAAGCACATAAGCGGCTGCGGTCGAGAGCTTTGGACGTTGCTGCAGCGCCAATTCCCAAAAAACGGGTATGGAGGCGCAGATCATCTAAACTTTCGTTCGGCTCTCCCCATATATCGGGCAACGCCTCAGGAGGGCCATTCAATGTACGTTTCCGGCAGGATCCGGTTTCTGGCGATTTTTCTCAGCCTGCTCACGGCCTTTTCGGTGGTGACCGTGGATAGCGCCGAAGCGCGGCGCGGCGGCAGCTTCGGCAGCCGCGGCTTGCGGACGTTCCAGACGGTTCCGCCGACCAAGACCGCGCCCAATGTAACGGCGCCGGTCAATAATACCATGAGCAACCCGAGCGCCGCGTCGCGCGCGGCCACCCCGGTCAATGCGGCGCGGCCGGGCCTTTTCAGCGGCGGGCTGCTGCAGGGGCTGTTTCTGGGCGGGCTGTTCGGGCTGTTCCTCGGGCACGGTTTCGGCGGCATTGGCGGCATGCTGAGCCTGCTGTTCCAGGTCGCGCTGATCGGCGGGGTGTTGTGGCTGCTGTTCGGGCGGCGTCGCCTTGCCACGGCCGGCGGTCCTGGCGGTGCTGGCGGGAACCCCTTTGCCCGGGCCGATGGTCCGCAGCAGAGCCCCTACACGCGCCGCGGTGGTGGCGGCGGTGCAGCGACGCAAGGCCAGTATGAGGTGAGCACCAGCGATCTCGATATTTTCGAGGAGCGACTGGCGCAGGTGCAGGACGCCTATTCGCACGAGGACTACGCCGGATTGCGGAAACTCACGACGCCCGAAATGATGGGTTACCTCGCCGAGGAACTCGGCGCCAACGCCAGCCGCGGCGTACGGAACGAGGTGTTCGATGTCAAAATGCTGGGCGGCAGCGTCGCCGAGGCCTGGCGCGAAGGCAGCAGGGCATTTGCGACCGTCGCCCTGCGCTACGAATCCAGGGACCTGACCCGCGACCGCGCCACCGGCCAGATCGTATCGGGCTCTGACGCGATCAGCGAGACCACGGAGATCTGGACCTTCGTGTCCGAGAACGGCGGAGAGTGGAAGCTCTCCGCCATCCAGGAAGCCTAGGCAGGCACGATCAGCGCCGGTGGTCGGCGCTGATCCAACGGACGGTCTGGCTCCAGGAGCGCATGACCACTGTCGAGGTGCGGACGACGTTCTTGCGCAGGCGGACGCCGTTGAGCAGCGAGCCATCGGTGACGCCGGTGGCGGCAAAGAGGACATCGCCGGAAGCCAGTTCCTCCACCGAATATTTGCGGTTGGGGTCCTCGACGCCCATGCGACGGGCGCGGTCGCGCTTGTCGTCGGTATCGAGAATGAGCCGGGCCTGCATCTGCCCGCCGATGCAGCGCAGCGCCGCTGCGGCGAGGACGCCTTCAGGGGCACCGCCGGAGCCGAGATAGATGTCGATGCCGGTGTCCTCGGTGTTCACTGCGTGGATGATGCCGGCGATATCGCCATCGGAGATCAGCTTGATGGCGCAGCCGGTGGAGCGCAGTTCATCGAGCAGGCCGGAGTGGCGCGGGCGATCGAGCATGCAGACAGTGATTTCCGGCACCGGGACGCCCTTGGCGGCGGCCAGGGACTTGATGTTGTCGGTCGGGCTGGCATCGATATCGACAGTGGCCGGCGCGTAGCCGGCGCCGATGGCCAGCTTCTGCATGTAGACATCGGGAGCGTTGAGCAGTCCGCCGCGCTCGGCCATGGCCAGCACGCAGATCGAATCGGGCTGGTTCTTGGCGCAGAGCGTGGTGCCTTCGAGCGGGTCGACAGCGATATCGACATTCGGCCCGTCGCCGGCGCCGACTTCCTCGCCGATAAAGAGCATGGGCGCCTCGTCGCGCTCGCCTTCGCCGATGACGATGCGACCGTTGATGTGGACGCGACCCAGTTCGGCGCGCATCGCCTCGACGGCCGCAGCGTCGGCGGCCTTCTCGTCACCTTTACCGCGCCAGCCGGCGGCGGCAATGGCGGCGCGTTCGGTGACGCGCACCAGTTCGAGAACCAGAGATCGGTCGAGTGACGCCGGGCTGCGGTCGGTCTTGCTCAGTTTCATTACGTCTCCCCTGCCTCCCGGCAAGGGGAAGCGGTTACAAGGTCTCGATACGGATGAGCTGTGGCTCACCGACAATGAAGCCGTCACTGGCGATCTGCGCAAGCGCTTCCCGCACGGTGGCCTCCATTGTCGAATGCGTCAGCAGCACGATCGTTCTGGTCCCGCCGCCGTCGATACCGCTGTCGGTAACACGCAAATCCGGACGCTGGATGACACTTTCGAGCGAGATGCCCGACGCCCCCATACGCGTAGCAATAGACGCTAGGGCGCCCGGAATATCCTTGGCATTTAGTCGGATGTAATAGCCGCCCTCGTGGGCGCGCATCGGCGCCCGGCGATATGGGGTCAGTTCGGCGCTGGGCACGCCGAGCGGCGGGACGCGGTTGCCGCGGGCGATATCGAGGATATCGGAAAGCACCGAGGAGGCGGTCGGCGGGCCGCCGGCGCCGGGACCGGCCAGCAGCAACTCATGCACATGGTCGGTTTCGAGGGCGACGGCGTTGAGCACGCCATCGACACCGGCAATGGCCGAGGTTTTCGGCACCAGGGTGGGATGGACGCGCTGTTCGATGCCGTCGGCCGACCGCTGGGCAATGCCGAGCAGCTTGATCTTGTAGCCGAGATCGCCGGCGACCTTGATGTCGGCCTGGCTGATGGTGGTGATGCCTTCGACAAAGATCTCGTCGGGGGCGATCTCGCAGCCAAAGCAGAGCGAGGCGAGGATGGCGAGCTTGTGGGCGGTGTCGAAGCCGCCGACGTCGAAGGTCGGATCGGCTTCGGCATAGCCGAGCTTTTGCGCGTCCTTGAGGCATTCGGCAAAGGAGATGCCCTCATTGCCCATGCGGGTGAGGATGTAGTTGCAGGTGCCGTTCATGATGCCGTAGACGCGGGCGATGCGGGCCGAACCGAGCCCCTCGCGCAAGGTCTTGATGACCGGGATGCCGCCGGCGACAGCGGCCTCGAAGCCCAGCGGGGCACCGGACTCCTCGGCCAGACGGGCCAGGTTGACGCCGTGGCGAGCCAGCAGGGCCTTGTTGGCGGTCACCACCGGGCGGCCGATCTCGAGGGCGGCCTTGACCGCCGCCAGAGCCGGGCCGTCCTCGCCGCCGATCAGTTCGACGAAGAGATCGATGCTGTCGGATTTGGCGAGCGCGACGGGGTCGTCGAACCACTCGAGCTCGGTCACGTCGATGCCGCGGTCGCGGCTGCGCGAGCGGGCGCAGACAGCGGTGACGACCAACTTGCGGCCGAGCTTGCGGGTGAGTTCCTCGCCATCCTTCTGGATGATGCGCACCAGCGTGGCGCCGACATTGCCCAGCCCGGCGACGCCGATGCGCAGCGGCGCCACCGACTGGGTGTCGGCCTGCTCCTGCATGGCCTTGAGGATGCGGTTGCGGGTATCGGAGCGCGGCTCCCTGCCCTCGCGCAAATCGAAGACGAAGAGCGGATCGCCGGCGATGGCCCGGCCGAAGCGGGTGGGAGTCCAGCCGCGGGCGGCAATGAAGGTTTCAACGGCCTGGCGGAAGGACTGGATATCGGACATCGGCGGCTCCTGAGCGTTGCGGCGAGGCATAGATAGGAATTGCCCTACGCGTCAATAGGACCCCGCGAAACAATTTGTAATATTTGGATGCATTGACGATTCAGGTGCAGGTTGTCACATTTCATTCATGCGACGGGTTTGGGAGGACCGGGCGCAGATGAAGGCATACAAATGTCGACCTATATATTTCTCTCTTCTGGTCTATATACTGAGGCCTCTCGATTTATCTCCGCTTGTTTTTTGCGCACGGAGATCAAGAAATGAGCAATTCTCTGGTCTGGCTCGCGTCCTATCCGCGGAGCGGCAACACATTCCTGCGCACCGTGCTGAACCAGTGCTTCGGCATGAAGTCGGCCAGCATCTATCGGGATGATCTCGGCCACCAGGAAGGCATCGAGCGGCTGGCCGGCCATATCGAGCATGATGCCGAGGGGCGGCTGAACTTCGGCGATCAGCCGCTGCAACTGATCAAGACACATGCGGCGCCGTTCGATAACCGGCCGGCGATCTATGTGCTGCGCGACGGACGTGAAGCGGTGGTCAGCCTCTACCACTTCCTGCACGAGCGGCATGCGCTGGAAAAGATCGTGGCGGGCAAGACCAACTTTGGCAGCTGGGCGGACCATGTCACCGCCTGGCATCCGCAGAACCGGCCCAATACGCTGTTGATCCGCTACGAGGACCTGGCGACCAATGTCGGGATCTGCGTCGAGCAGATCGCCGACTTCCTGAAGCTGACGCCGCAGCAGAAGAGCATGCCGCCGCGCGACGAACTGGCCAGGCAGGACGGGCACTGGATACGCCCGCAGGATGCGCCACGGGTGCCGCTGGAGGGCGAAGTGCTGGAGCGCTTCTGGGAAGTGAACGGCAATGTGATGCAGGAATTCGGCTACTGGTAGCTACCGGGTGACCTGCCCCAAACGAAAACGGCCCGGTGATGAACCGGGCTGTTCTGTTTCTGGCGAGTTGAATTCACTTGGCGGTCGACAATGGCACCACGTTGCCGTGGCTGGGAGCCGAGGCCAGGAATTTCTTGATATTGCGGGCTGCCTGCCGGATGCGCTGCTCGTTTTCGACGAGGGCAAGGCGGACATACTGGTCGCCGTATTCGCCGAAGCCGACACCGGGCGCGACGGCGACGCCGGTTTCCTGGATCAGCAGCTTGGCGAACTCAAGCGAACCCAGATGGGCGAACTGATCCGGAATCGGCGACCATACGAACATGGTGGCCTTGGGGGACGGCAGTTTCCAGCCGGAGCGGGCAAAGCTCTCGACCATGACGTCGCGGCGGGACTGATAGATCTGGCGGACATCGGAAATAACGGTGTCGTCGCCATTTAGCGCGGCGGCGGCGGCCACCTGCACCGGCGTGAAGGCTCCATAATCGAGATAGGACTTCACGCGCGCCAGAGCGGCGATGAGACGTTCGTTGCCGACCGCGAAGCCGACACGCCAGCCGGGCATGGAGTAGGTTTTCGACATCGAGGTGAACTCGACGGTGATGTCTATGGCGCCGGGCACCTCGAGCACCGAGGGCGGCACTTCGCCGTCGAAATAGATCTCGGAATAGGCGAGATCGGAGAGGATGAAGATGTTGTTGGCCCGGCAATAGGCGACGACTTCCTTGTAGAAGTCCAGCGTCGCCGTGTAGGCGGTCGGATTGGCCGGGTAGTTGAGCACGAGAGCGATCGGCTTGGGGATCGAGTGCCGGACGGCACGATCGAGCGAGCGCATGAAGTCCTCGTTCGGATCCGCCGGCATGGAGCGGACAACGCCGCCCGACATGATGAAACCGAACGAATGGATCGGGTAGGTCGGATTGGGCACCAGCACCACGTCGCCGGGGGCGGTGATGGCCGAAGCCATGTTGGCGAAGCCTTCCTTGGAGCCAAGGGTCGCGACGACCTGGGTGTCCGGATTGAGCTTCACGCCGAAGCGTCGGCCATAGTAGCTCGCCTGGGCCTTGCGCAGGCCCGGGATGCCGCGGGACGACGAATAGCGGTGGGTGCGCGGATCGTTGACCGTTTCACGTAGCTTGTCGACGATATGCTGCGGCGTGGGCATGTCCGGATTGCCCATGCCCAGATCGATCACGTCGACGCCGCTGGCGCGGGCCTTCGCCTTGATCGGATCGATATGGGCAAAGACGTAGGGCGGCAGGCGGCGGATGCGATAGAAATCTTCGTTCATCTGTTCCTCGGGGTCCGCGACGCACTGGCAGGCGCTGATGGTCTCATCTGAGACGGCGATTATCGCGGAATTATGGTTTTGACTCAGTTAAGCGGCCGATGGACCGCTGCGGCTCGGGGGTTTATCCGCTCTTCCCAGCCGCACGGCGGCACTCGGGAAGAGCTAGCGGGCGGCGGCCCCAGCGCGCAAACGTCCTGCCCCGGCCGCTTGGCCGGGCGCAAAGAACAGCGCTGCTACACCCTGATGAGTCATGGGCATTTGTGTACGAGGCGTTCGGCCCTGCGGTCAAGCCTTCCGCTGCCGCGACCGCCGGGCATGGAACAGGGAATAGAGGGTTGCTGTCAGCATGGGCACCAGGACGCAACCGATGAGCCAGAACACCAGATGGCTGCGGGGCGCCAGCAGTGCGGCAACCAGCAGCACCAGACCGCCGATGATTGCGAGGACACCGCCCAGCCGGTGGGTCGCCTGCCAGTTGCCCGGATCGCGCAGCGTGGTCGGCATGCGAATGCCGGCAAAGCTGTTGGGCTGCGACTTCGGCATGGCATTGCCCAGCACCAGCAGCAGCAGGCCGAAGGCCACCGCGAGCACCTGGATGACATTGATGGGGGCTCCGATGCCGATCAACACCATCATGACCTCAATGGTGAGGAAGATCGCCGTGAGGGCGGTCAGCGCCACACCCGTGACGTAGCGCCCGGCCTCAACGTCGGACGGCGACGCAAAGCGGGCGACGGCAAGGAAAATCGCCCAGACCAGAGCCACGATCGCGACAGGCAGCAGCAGGGCGAGATCGCGCGGCAGGAAGCCATCGGGCTCGCCGGTGATGCCCCAGTGCACCGGCAGTTGCAGCCCTGCCGGCACCAGCACGAACCCGGCGGCCACGGTCAGGACGAATGCCAGCACGAGGATGAGTCGCACGGGGGTAAAGAAGCGGATCATGGCCTGGGCTCCTTGAAGGCGAGAAAGCCCGACAGCGCTTCCTCGAGAATGGACATGTTGAGGTGGTAGATCAGGCTCGTCCCCTGCCGCTCCACCGAGACCAGTCCGGCGTCCTTGAGCTTGGCGAAGTGGACCGAAAGCGTCGGCTTGGTCAGGTCGAAATGACCAGCCAGATCGCCAGCCGACATCGGCCCACGCCGCAGCAGCTTGAGGATCTCCCGGCGGACGGGATGGGACAAAGCTTCAAACACGGCATTCATCGTCATGCGGGTTATTTAGTCATTCGTCTAATTAGAGTCAAGACGAATGACTTGTGCGCATGTCGCCGGGGCCACAAGTTCCCGGACTCATTGGCGTCGCTCAGGCGTGCAGAAAGGCCTGCATGCCGACAATATTGGCGATGGCGCTGATCGTCTCGCGGCTCAGGTCAATGTCGCCGGCGGCGTAGGAGTAGCGCAGTTGCGCCGGGTCACGCGGACCGATGATGGGGCGGACATTGGGGGCGAGGCCGGTGAGATAAGCGATGATCATCTGGCCGGCCTCCAGGCCCAGGTCGCGGGCGATGGCCTCGATCTTTTCGGCGGCCTCGGTGCAGGCCGGATTGGCATAGTTGGCGGGCGCAGGCTGGCCAGCGGCGCGCTTTTCGAACAGCCCCTGGCATTGCGAGGTGTAGAACTGCAGTTCGACGTCGTTGTTGACGGCGTGGTGGAACATTGGTGCGTCGATGATGACGTTGGTCGGATCGGCCGGCGGTGTCATCGGGCGGCAGAGCACGTTGCCCAGAACCTGATTGGCGGAAAAGCCCCCTGCCCGCTCGGCCTCGCGCATGCGCAGCAGCGTCCAGTTCGAGCAGCCCAGACCGATGAGCTTTCCTTCGGCCACCAGTTCATGCAGCGTGCCGAGAATGTCGGCGGCGGGGATACGCGGATCGTCGCGATGCATGAAATAGAGATCAATGCGGTCGGTCTGCAGGCGCTTGAGGCTGAGCTCGACATCGAGACGGATCGAGGTGCGGTCGCAGCGGCTGACCGAGGCATCGGTGAGCGCGGGATGCGCGCCCTTGGTGACAACGCGCAGATGGTCGCGATTGCCGCGGGCCGCCATCCACTCGCCGATGATGGTTTCGGAGCGGCCGGACTCGCCAGGCACCCAGTCGGAGTAGACCGCGGCCGTATCGATCACGGCGCCACCCAGCTCGGTATAGGTATCGAGAATGGCAAAGGCGTTGTCGCGCCCGCCGTCGCCGAGCCCCAGGTTTGCCGTGCCGAGAATGAGGGGATTGGTGAGCATCTGGCTATCCTGTGATCAGTGGCAGGTGGTCGAGGAACTGTTGAGTACTGGCGGCCCAGGAGAAGCGCTCGGCATAGGTGCGGCAGTTCTCGCGCGAGATGTTGAGGGCCTCGAGCGCGGCGGTGCGCAGGTCCTCCTTGAGGACGCCCACCGGCTCGCTGCCGATGACATCGATGGGGCCGGTGACCGGAAAGGCGGCGACCGGCGTGCCGCTGGCGAGCGCCTCAAGCAGCACCAGGCCAAAGGTGTCGGTGCGACTGGGAAAGACGAAGACGTCGGCACCGGCAAAGAGCCGCGCCAGGTCATCGCCATGCCGCGCCCCGGTGAAGATGGCGTGCGGGTACTTACGTTCGAGTTCGACGCGGCTCGGTCCGTCGCCGACGACGACCTTGGTCCCCGGCAGATCGAGATCGAGGAAAGCCTCGATGTTCTTTTCTACGGCCACTCGGCCGACGTAGAGGAACACCGGACTGTCGAAGGCGAGCGGCGCGCGCTTGTGGGGGTGGAAGAGCGTGGTATCGACGCCCTTGGTCCAGACCGCGACATTGGCGAAACCGCGCGCCTCCAGCTCGGCCTGTAAATGCGGCGTGCCGACGAGGCAGTAGCGGGCCGGTCCGTGGAACCAGCGGAGGAAAGCGTAGGACCAGTTGAGCGGCACCGGCAGCCGGGCGCGCAGATATTCGGGAAACTGGGTGTGATAGGCGGTGGAGAAGGGCAGCTTGCGCTCGACGCAGTACTTGCGGACGATCAGCCCGAGCGGGCCTTCGGTGGCGATGTGAATGGCGTCGGGGCGGATGGCCCGGATCTTTTCATGCACGGTGTGCTTGTGGACCAGCGACAGGCGGATCTCGTCGTATCCCGGCATGGGCATGGTGCGATAATCGAGCGGAGTGACCAAGCGGACGTCGATGCCGCCGGCTTCCATCTGCTCGATGACACGCTCGATCGAGCGGACGACGCCGTTGACCTGCGGGTGCCAGGCGTCGCTGACGATAAGGACGGTGCGGGGCAAATCCATGGGGTGCCTTGGTAGCAGAGAGGCCGGTGGCCCTCCAGCCCTCTCCCGCCTGCCAAGGCAAGTCGGTGGGGACATAAGCAAAAGGGCCGGATTGCTCCGGCCCCTCGCACATATCGATGTTCCGAAACGCTTAGCGCTTGGAGAACTGGAAGGACTTGCGGGCCTTGGCCTTGCCGTACTTCTTACGCTCGACCACACGGCTGTCGCGGGTCAGGAAGCCACCCTTCTTGAGCACGGCGCGCAGCTCGGGCTCGAAATAGGTCAGCGCCTTGGAGATGCCGTGACGAACGGCACCGGCCTGGCCGGACAGACCGCCGCCGGCAACGGTGGCGACGACGTCGTACTGGTCCTTGCGCGAGGCGGCGACGATGGGCTGCTGGAGCACCATCTGGAGCACCGGACGAGCGAAGAAGTGGTTGAACTCCTTGCCGTTTACGGTGATCTTGCCGTTGCCCGGCTTGATCCAGACGCGCGCGATGGCGTTCTTGCGCTTGCCGGTGGCATAGGCACGGCCCTGCGCATCCAGCTTCTGCTCATAGACGGGCGCATCGGCCTGCACGGCGACGCTGGCGACGGTGCCCAGATCTTCGAGCGAGTTGACGGTCTCGGCCATTACTTGAGCCTCACATTCTTGGAGTTGAACGAGCCGACGTCGAGCTTGGCCGGCTGCTGGGCCTCATGGGGATGCTCGCCACCGCCATAGACCTTGAGGTTCTTGAGCTGGGCACGGCCGAGCGGACCGCCCGGGATCATGCGGCGCACGGCATTTTCGAGCACGCGCTCGGGGAAGCGGCCGTTCAGGAGCTCGCGCTGCGTGCGGTCCTTGATGCCGCCGGGATAGCCGGTGTGCCAGAAGAAGCGGCGCTGATCGAGCTTCTTGCCGGTCAGCTTGATCTTGGAGGCATTGATGACAATGACGTTGTCGCCCATGTCCATGTTCGGCGTATAGGTGGGCTTGTGCTTGCCGCGCAGGCGCAGCGCGATGATGGAGGCCAGGCGCCCCACCACCAGATCCGTCGCGTCGATCAAGATCCACTTCTTCTCGATCTCGCTCGGCTTGGCCGAGTACGTGCTCATGTCTGTATTCCCTGTAGATTGGTGAGCGGCATGTACCGATGTCCGCATCAACTGTCAACAGGATGATAGAAACCCTGTAAAAACAGTGTGTTATAGGTGCGGTATTTGGATACCGCCATTGCGGTATCCCATTACCGTGCAGTTTTCCCTGTCATATCAGCGAGATAGGCCACAATCGTGCCGGTGAGCATGAAAGCCAGAGCCTGGTGACCGAGTGCCAGCGAAATGGGCACGGCTGTCAGGAGGGTCGCAATGCCGAGAACGACTTGCAGGGCGATGAGCAGGCCGATGCGCGGCAGCCAGCCATGGGCGCCGGAAAAGCCCCCTGCCCGCGACTGCCGCCAGAGCAGCAGCGCGGCATAGAGGACGATCAGATAGGCGAGACAGCGATGGGCGAACTGCACCGTCAGGGCATTCTCGAAGAGATTGAGCCACCAGGGCTGGATGGCGCCCAGACCATTGGGGATCCAGGCCCCGTCCATCAGCGGCCAGGTGTTGTAGCCCATGCCGGCATCGATACCGGCGACGAAGGCGCCGGCAATGAGTTGCACGAAGACCAGCAGCAACAGCAGCACAATCGGCCAGCGCGGGCGCTCGGGGGACATCGGCCGGGGCTCCAGCCGACGGGCGACCCAGACCAGTGCCATGAACAGCAAGGCGGCAGCGCCGAGATGGGCGGCGAGGCGGTATTGCGAGACATCGACGCGTTCGGAGAGGCCGGAGGAGACCATCCACCAGCCCAGAGCGCCCTGCAGTCCGCCCAGGACAAAAAGGGCAGCCAGCGGCGCCGCGAGATTCCAGGAGAACCGGCGCTGAACCAGAAAGACGAGGAACGGCACGGCAAAGGCCAGGCCGATGACGCGGCCGAGGAAGCGGTGCGACCATTCCCACCAGAAGATGTACTGGAACGCCGCAAGGCTCATGCCGCGGTTCTGCAACTGGTATTCGGGGATCAGTTTGTAGGCCTCGAACTCGGCCTGCCAGTCAGCCATGGACAGCGGCGGCAGGATGCCCGAGATCGGCTTCCACTCGACGATGGACAGGCCGGAGTCGGTCAAACGGGTGATGCCGCCGAGCGCCACCATCAGCAGCACCAGGGCGGCGACGCAGTAGAGCCAGATGCGAACGGGCCGCAGGCGGTCGCCCGAGGCCAGGTCGTCGAGGTGCGGCGTTTCGATGCTTGCCAAGTGGATGATCCCGGACCAGTTTGCGCGCGGCGGTTAGGTACGCCCCGGTTCCCGGCTTGGCAACGGCCGCAATGACGCAGGACAGCACGACACCATGACGCAACGCACCCGCAAACTGTTCGGCACCATCCTGACGCTGGTCCTGATCGTGGTCTGGTGCGTGATGGCGGGGGCGATCTACGCCAACTGGCTGGGCGACGCGCCGTGGTGGGGGCTGCTGGTCTACTTTGCGGTGGCGGGCGGGCTGTGGTTCTTTCCGGCAGCGTGGATCATCCGCTGGATGGCCCGGCCGGACGACGCCTAAGCCGCGCCGCGGCGCCGGGGTCGGTAGCCGTCCATCTCGATCGGACCAGGCCATTTGCCGCTGACGCCGCGGGCGATGGTGGCGGCGAGATCGATGGTCGGCATCGGGCGGCCGAAAAGGTAGCCCTGGACCAAGTCGCAATGCAGATCGCGCAGGACCAGCGCCTGTTCCTCGGTCTCGACGCCCTCGGCGGTGACTTTCAGATCGAGCACCTTGCCCAGGGCGATAATTGTGGAGAGGATTTCGCGCGACTTCGAGCCTTCGACGGTGAGGCCGGACATGAAGGACTTGTCGACCTTGAGCTTGTCGAACGGGAAGCGCCAGACGTAACCGAGCGACGAATAACCGGTGCCGAAATCGTCGAGGGCGATGGAGACGCCGAGTGCCTTGATGGCCATCAGGTCCCGGAGCACCTTGTCCGTGTCGGTGATGAGCACGCTCTCGGTGACTTCCAACTCCAGCCGGTGCGGCGGCAGGCCGGACCAGGCCAGGACATCGCGCACCATGCCCGGCATGTCGCCGGCGGCGAACTGGGCTGGCGAGAGGTTGACCGCGACCGTCAGTTCGCCCGGCCACTGGCTGGCGATGGTGCAGGCCTCGCGCAGCACCCACCGGCCGATATCGTTGATCAGGCCGGTACTCTCGGCGATCGGAATGAACTCGGCAGGCGAAATCGGCCTGCCCTGGCTGTCGGTCATCCGCAGCAGCGCCTCGAACCCCTTGAGCCTGTCGGTGGCGGTCTCGTAGAGCGGCTGGAAGTTGATCTCGAATTCGCTGTTGAGCAAGGAACTGCGCAGCCGGGACTCGATGGCGGCGAGGAACTGGCGCTCACTCTCCATGCCGGGGTCGAAGGCCATGGCCCTGCCGCGATTGCGGGTCTTGGCATTGTGCAAAGCGAGGTCGGCGGCGAGGAACAGCTGGTCGACGGTCTTGCCGTCGCACGGGTAGAAGGAATAGCCGACCGAGGCGCCGCAGTTGACCTTGGTGTTGCCGATGTCGAACGGCTTGGCCATTTCGCGGGCGATATCGTCGGCCAGTTCGGCGACGACCTGGGGCAGATTGGCATAGTAGGGCTGGCAGATGGCGAACTCGTCAGCGCCGAGCCTGGCGATGCGCTCGCGCGTGCCCATGAGCCGGCGCAGTCGCCTGGCGGCCTGCCTCAGCAGTTCGTCGCCGGCGGCATGGCCGAGGGACTCGTTGACATATTTGAAGCGGTCGAGATCGATGAAGTGCACTGCGACCGAGAGCCCCTTGTCCTCCGCGCCATTGATAAGGTCGCGGGTGATGCGGCTGAAGGTGGTCCGGTTCAGGCAGCCGGAGAGCTCATCGTACTGCGTGGATAGCTGCAGGCTGCGCGCCTTGGTCGAGAGCTGGCGCAGCTTCCGCAGAAAGAGGAAGCCAGGAATGCCGAAGGCCGCGAGGACCAGCAAAGTGACCTGGATGGCGACGTTGCGAAACTGCTCCAGGCGCCCGGGCCAGCTCTGGCTCTCGTCGGAGCTGACCGAGAGGATGCCGATGACAGTGCCAGCGTCAAGCAAGGGTATGGTTGTGTCGGCGTAGAACGCGGGCCGGATCTCGCCAGTTTCTTCCGTGAGCGCGTAACTCGTGCGCCCGGTGGCAAGGACGCTCGCCGCGGCGCTGCTGCGCTCGACGGTATCGGGCAATGCGCCGGTTGCGTGGTAGGTCGAGTCGCCGCGCAATACGCCGTTCTGATCGTAGAGCCTGAAGCTGGAGACCGCGCCGATCGGCCGGACGCCGCCGAGCAGTGCTGCCGTGCGCTGCGGGCTCAGGCGGCCGGATATGATCGCATCGAGATCAGGAACGATATCGACGAGATGCTGGCCAAACGTTTTCGCCACATACTCGGAGTGGGCGCGTTGCATGTCCGATATTGCGGCATAGCCGACGACGTAGGCGCCGACAGCTGCAATCACCGTCGCTATTGCGAGCGGAATGATCCACGCAATGCCTCGTTTGGTTCGCCGCAACAAGTTGATCCCCCAAGCAACTGGCCCGCGCCGACGCGTGCTGCACAGGCGCCGTCACGAGATAGTGAACGGCAAGCATGGAGGAACTCTTAAGATGACTGTCTTCCCGCCCCTGGCGAAGACGACCGCGACAACATCAACAATAAAATGCGAGGTGATCAGGATCGCAGACGGGAGAAAATCGCGCCGGTGGCGAAGACATCGACGTAGCGCCGGGCCTGGAAGAGGCCGTTGAGCGAGACGCGGGGCAGCGCGTGCAAGCTGTCCTTGTGGCGGTGATAGAGCCCGCCGGGACGGGTGGTGACTGCCGTGCGCAGACCCAATTCCTTTGCCATCAGGTATTCCCGCTCGCCGGCCGATGCGGTGCCACCGATGGGGTAGGACAGGTGGATCGGCGCTATGCCGAACTGCGCCTTGATGATGCGCACCGACTGCTCGATCTCGCTGCGGGCTTCGGCAGGCGGGAGCTTGGCCAGTTCGTAGTGGTGCACGGTGTGGGCACCGATGGTGCAGAGCTGTTCACCGGCGAAGGTCTTGAGCTCGGGCCAGTCCATGATCAGGTCGCGGCAGTGGGCGTCGAGGTCCATGCCATATTGTCCGGCCAGCGCCCGGATAAGCTGGACCCGGTCGGGCTCGGGCATGGCGCGCATGCGCCAGTAGAGGTCGTCATAGGCCTCGCGCTTTTCGGCAAGCGTCCTGGTCGGGACGTAGTCGGTCTCGCCCAGATAGGTGACGGCTATGGCGTCCTGCTGGGCAATGATGTCCTCGAGCGCCTGCCACCAGATTTCACCGACGCCATCGACGAGTGCGGTGGGCACATAGAGGGTGAACGGACACTGGGTCTTGCGCAGGATGGGCAGCGCGTGGCGCAGGTTGTCGCGATAGGCGTCGTCGAAGGTGAAGACGACGAAGGGCCGTGTGCGTTCCGGCGCCTCGATGCGGCGGACGGCCTCGTCGAGATCGACGATATCGAGTCCCAGTTCCCGGACGCGGGTGATGGTGAACTCAAGAAAGTCCGGCTGCACCTGCAGAATGGCGTTGGGCGAGAAATCCGCCGGCGGCTCGGGCAGCACGCGATGCAGAGTGAATATGATGCCTTTTGAGGTCGACAGCCGACGGATCAGGGCCGGCAGATGCGAGGCCCAGAGCAGCTCGAACATGCCGCGAATGGCGGCGTATTTGAGCTGCGACATCAGGCGACGAACCGCTGCGACGGTACCGAGACGAGCTGACCGACCTCGTAGCCGAGGGTGGCGGCCTCCGCCAACGTCGACTGGACGATGCTGCGGTCGGGATACTGTTCGCCCGAGACCACGACAAGCCGGCCTTCGACGCCGGAAAAGATTGGCAGCGACGAGCTGACACCGATACGGCCGGTGGTGACGATGACGACCTCGTAGATGTCGGTCAGTGCCTCGATGAGGGTAACCGGCTTCATCGAGCGGCGCTCCAGCGTCGACTGCCGTCCCCAGGGAACGGCGGCGAGACCTTCGCTGACCTTGTGCACGACGTCGCCGAACGTTGCCTTGTCGGCGGCAAGATCGCTGATGCCGGCCTCGGACGACGGGCGGGCGCTGCCGGCGTCGATGGTGGCGACGCTGAGGCCACGCCCAAGGGCGCTTTCCACCAGCACGTCGGCGACGTTCTCGACATCGCCGAACTCGGTCAGGGCAGCCAGCATCACCACCCGGACGCGGCCGATGGCGATATCGGCGGCCAGATTGCTCAGTTCGAGTGCGGCGGCGCCGGCAGCATCGGGCCTAGCCTCGGGCGTGTCGGCGACATCCTGCGACGGTGCAGGTTCGACGGCCGGGCGCGGTTGCGTGGTGGCGACAGCCGCTGTCTCCAACTCGGGTACGGGTTCGGGTTCGGCAACCGGTTCTGGCGCAGACGCGGTGGCGGGAGTTACGGCGGCCTGAGCCGGCATGGCCGGCGCATCATCCTGCAAGGCGGGCGTTTCGAGTTCGACGGTCGCGACGTCGGCCACAGACGGCTCGACAGGGACATGACGAACAGGCCGACGGAGGAGCCGGGCGAACAGGCCAGGCGCCTTGGGTGCTGTGGCGGCGGCCGGCTGGATCAATTCGGGTTCGGACTCGGGCTCCGGTTCCGATTCCGGCTCAAGCTCCGACGGAGCTTCACTTTCCGACTCGAAGAGGTCGGGCTCCACCTCGGCGTCATCGGCAAGATCTGCCTGCTCGTGCGAACGCGGGACGCCAGCGACAGAGCGCTGGGTGATGGCGCGGCCGGACATCAGTTCGCCGAAAAGAATGCCGCCGACCTGCAGGGCGAGGGCGACGAAGCCGACGGCGCCAAGGATCAGCGAAGTCTTGGGCGAGGCCGGATTGATGGACGGCGCCGCCATGGTCACGACGCGGACATCGGGGAGCGCCGAACTGGAATCGGTGCGGGCCGACGCATCGGAATAGCGGGCCAGATAGCTTTCGAGCAGGTCGCGCTGTGCCTTGGCGTCGCGCTCCAGGGCGCCGAGGGCAACCGTGTCGCGGGTGGCGGTAGAGACGGAAAGCTTGAGCCGGGCGAGGTCTTCGTTGAGCGATTGCTCGAGAGCGGCCTCGACCTGCGCTTCGGCATCCAGAGCATCGGCAACGCGGCGGCCCTCGGCGGCAATCTGGCTGCCGATCGACGCGATCTGGGCGGTCAGGGCCTTGATGGTCGGATGGTTGGGCAACAGGGTCGACGAACGCTGCGCCAGCTCACCGCGCAGAGCCGCCTGGGACTGCACGAGGTTCTGGATGACCAGCGAATTGCGCACGTCGGGGACGCCGTCGATGGGCTGCCCCGACCGAATGAGGCCACGGATCAGATTGGCGCGCGACTGCGCGGAGTTCTTGCGCTCCTGGGCCGAGGTGATCTGGGTGGCAATGTTGGAGAGCTGCTGCTCAAGGATCGAGGTTGTGCCGGTGCCGGTACCGCTCTGGAAGAGATCGTTTTCGGACTTGTAGTTGGCGACAGCGGTCTCGGCCTTGCTGACCTCGGTCCGCAGCCGGGCGATCTCGGCCTCAAGCCAGGTCGAAGCCTCGGCAGTGTCGGACAGCGACAGACTGGCGCGACGCCGCACATGGGCGTTGGCAATGGCATTGGCGATGCTGGCGGCCAGTTCCGGATCCTGCGAGCGGACATAGACCGAGATGACGGCGGAGTCGCGCTCGCGAATGACGGTGACATGATTGTTGAGGTTTTCGAGGACGATCTCATCTCCGCCACGCACTTCCGGCTGGCGACCGAAGAGCTGCAGGATCAGCGCCACCGGCGAGACCCCTGCCCCGCCGAACTCGCGGACGTCGCGCAGGTTGAGCTCGTTGATCACGGTCAAGAGGTTGTCGCGCGACTTGATCAGTTCGATCTGGCTCGACATCAGCGCTTCGGCGGCTATGCCGGCCGAGGCCGGCGCATTGGCCGCGCTGGTAAAGGCATTGGAGCGCTGCTCGACCAAGATGCTGGCGGACGATTCATAGAGCTTGGGGACAAACATCAACACGGCGAAGGTCGCGCCGAGCAGCAGGACCAGAACCAGCACGATGCGCAGCCAGCGCGACAACACGGCCGCAGCGAGGGCACCCAGATCCATGCGCATGTCTTCGCCGCGGATCTCGTTGACAGTCATGAGGCGTCCCTTTCGTCCATACCGTCGGTATCGCCCGAACGTGGTCAACATTCCGTTAAGCGCAGTGCAAATCGCAGCGACCCGGGGAGCCGCCTAAGGGGAATGTTAACCATGACGGAGGACATTGCGGACGTTCAAGGAGCTTTGAGTATTTCACATGCGTTGGTTGCGGCTGCTTCTGATATTTTTGCTTGTCCCCTTGGCGGGCTGTGCCCTGAACATGCGGCCCGCGACCTATCTGGTGGAGACCAAGGGGCCCTACGCGCTCGATACCGGCGACGTGGTCCGGGTGACGGTCTACGGCGAGGCAGAACTGACCAAGAGCTATCGGGTCGATGATGACGGCGCCATTTCTCTGGCGCTGGTCGGCAGCGTGCCGGTGCGCGGGCAAACGACGCAGATGGCGGCCGCCAGCATCACGGCGCGACTGGCCGACGGCTATATCCGCGAGCCAAGCGTGGCCGTCGAAATCGAGGCATACCGGCCCTTCTTCATCCAGGGTGCAGTCAAGAGTGCCGGCCAGTTCAGCTATGTGTACGGTATGACGGTGCGGGCAGCGATCAGCACGGCCGGCGGGTTCTCCGACACGGCCGACCGCAGCCGGGCACTGGTCTATCGTCGTCAGGGCACGGAAATGGCCAAGGGCACCGTCGACCTCGATTTCCCGATCTATCCCGGCGATACGATCGTCATCTCGGAGCGCTGGCTCTAATGACCGACGCACCGCTGCGCATCCTGCAGATCCTGCGGGCACCCGTCGGGGGGTTGTTCCGGCACGTCCGTGACCTGACGCGGGAACTGGCGGCGCGGGGCCACCAGATCGGCATCGTGGCCGACAGCCTGACCTCGGACGGGCTGACCGCCGAACGGCTGCAGGGGCTGCAGCCCTATGCCAAGCTGGGCATCCACAGCGTGCCGATGCCGCGCACCATTGGTGCGGGGGATTTCACCACGCCCTTCCGCATCCGCAAGCTGGCTGCCGATCTCGATATCCAGGTGCTGCACGGGCATGGCGCCAAGGGCGGGCTCAATGCCCGCTGGGCCCGGATCGGCGTCCCCTCGCGGGTGGCGCTCTACACGCCACATGGCGGGGTTCTGAACTACAAGGTGGGCTCCCCTGTCGGACTGGCCTTCCGGCTGTTCGAGCAGGCGATCGTGCGGTTTACCGACGCCTTCATCTTCGAGAGTGCGTTCGCCCGGAATGCCTTCTACCGCATGATTGCGGAACCCACGCAACCGGCGCAGGTGATCCATAACGGACTGGCGCAGGTGGAGTTCGAACCGATCACCCCGGCAGCCGATGCCCGGGATTTCGTGTTCATCGGCGAACTGCGTGAAGTGAAGGGCATCCGCTATCTGCTGGAGGCGCTGGTGGACGTGCGGGCGCCCGACGGCAGTCCGGCGACGCTGGTCATGGCTGGCGACGGCCCGATGATGCCCGAGGCCAAGGCGATGGTGGCCCGGCTGGGGCTGTCGGAGCGCGTGTCGCTACTGGGTGCCAAGCCGGCCCGTCCGACCCTCCATCTGGGGCGCTGCGTGGTGGTGCCATCGCTGGCCGAGTCTCTTCCCTATGTGATCCTCGAGGCGGCCTCTGCCGCGCGACCGGTGATTGCGACCAATGTGGGCGGCATTTCCGAGATCTTCGGGCCGACCGCCGGCAGCCTGATCGCGCCCGCCGATACGGCCGCGCTGCGGGGCGCGCTGCAGGGCTTCATCAACGACCCGGCGGCGGCCGATGCCGAGATGGCGCAGCGGCTCGACCATATTCGCAACCGGTTCTCGCTCGGGCACATGGTTGACCAGATCGAGGCGCTGTACCGCCAGGTCCTCGCGGTGCGGGCAGGTTAAAATCCGAGCAATCACAGCGGGTTGATTAAACACGTCGGCGTTAGGCTTAACGCCAGCCTTTCACCGAGTCTTCACTCCCGACGGTGTAAACTCAGCTAAACTTCAAGTGCCCAGGACGCGCCCGAGATGTTTCGCCTTGATCCCAAACAAGCTGTGCTCGACCACGTTGCCGCCAATGGCGCGCAGACTTCCAGCCCTGTTGTCCTCTCTGCTGCTGCGGAGCGGATCGTGCAGATGCCGGCGGAGACGACCTATTCGGGGACGGTGATCGTCGGTGTATCGCAGGTGATCGAGGCACTGCTGCTGGCGACGCTGGGCTTTGCCATCTTTGGCGCCTATGTCGGCGCGGCCGAGGCGTTCTTTTACGTGCCGCTGATCATCAGCGCCGTGGTGGCGGCGAACGTGCTGTTCAACGCCGCGCGCACGCACCGGGTGCCGGCCTACCGGACGCTGGTGGACCAGTGCGGACGCGTGCTGGCCGGCTGGTCGGTGGTTTTCACCATCCTCCTCGTCGGCATCTTCCTGTTCAAGGCGCAGGACTACGTGTCGCGCGTCTGGCTGGTGAGCTGGTACGCGAGCGGCGCTGTCGTACTGGTGATCTTCCGCGTCTCGCTGCGGGTGCTGGTGCGGCAGTGGACGGCGGAGGGCAAGCTGCGGCGGCGGACGGTGATCGTCGGCGGCGGCAAGGATGCAGAGGCGCTGATCGCCTCGCTGCAGAAGGGCGCGGACAGCGATATCCAGCTCTTCGGGCTGTTTGACGACCGCAATGACGACCGCTCGCCGGAATCGGTGGCCAGCCTGCCCAAGCTGGGCAAGGTGTCGGACCTGATCGAATTCGCCCGGCGGACGCGGGTTGACCTGGTGATCGTGTCGATGCCGCTGTCGGCGGAGAAGCGCGTGCTGCAGATGCTCAAGCAGCTCTGGGTGCTGCCGGTGGATATTCGGCTCTCGGCGCATATGAGCCAGCTGCGCTTTACCTCGAAAGCCTATTCCTATGTCGGCGACGTGCCGGTGTTTGACATGGCCGACCGGCCGATCTCGGACTGGAACCTGGTGTTCAAGTGGGTGTTCGACCGGGTTGTGGCGGTGGTGGCGCTGATCCTGCTGTCGCCGGTGATGCTGGTGACCGCGATCGCCATCAAGCTCGAGAGCAAGGGCCCCGTAATCTTCAAGCAGAAGCGCCATGGCTTCAACAACGAGCTGATCGAGGTCTACAAGTTCCGCTCGATGTATACCGACCGCTCGGACGCCAATGCCAGCAAGCTGGTGACCAAGGACGATCCGCGCGTCACCAAGGTCGGCAAGTTCATCCGCAAGACCTCGATCGACGAGCTGCCGCAGTTCATCAACGTGCTGCAGGGCCGGCTGTCGGTGGTGGGACCGCGCCCGCATGCCCTGCAGGCCAAGGCGGCCAACCAGCTCTATTACGAGGCTGTGGACGGCTATTTCGCCCGGCACAAGGTGAAGCCGGGGATCACCGGCTGGGCCCAGATCAATGGCTGGCGCGGCGAAACCGACACCGTCGACAAGATCATGCAACGCGTGCAGTTCGACCTGCACTATATCGAGAACTGGTCGATCGTGATGGACCTCTACATCCTGCTGATGACGCCGGTGTCGCTGTTTTCGCGCAGCGAGAACGCCTACTAGCGTGAGCATCGCCGCCCTCAGTGCCAATGACCTGACCGGCGGCGAGGCCTATCTGAAGGCCCGCGCCGCCAAGCTGCTCGACGGGCTGATGGCGTTCTGGATCTTCTGCGGCAGCATGGTGATCACCGAGCCGTCGCCCTACGAGGTCAGTTTCCTGCTGGCGCTGGGCATGGCGATCTATGCCGGGCTCGGGATGTACCGGTCGACGCTGGGGCTGCTGGTCCTGACGATGGCCTTCATCCCGTTTGCCTTCATCGCGGCGTTCCAGGTCAAGTTCACGGAGATCACGCCGGCGCTGCTATTCCAGGCGGTGACGGTGTTCCTGTTCATCACCAGCTATTTCGTCGCCAACTATGTCGCCGAGGCGCCGCAGAAGCGGATGCGGCTGATCGTCCGGGCCTATGTCGCCTCGGCGGTGATCTCGGCGCTGCTGGGGACGCTGGGCTACCTCGGGCTGATTCCGGGCGCGCATGACTTGCTGACGCGCTACGGGCGGGCCAAATCGCTGTTCAACGACCCCAATGTGTTCGGGCCGTTTCTTATCCTGCCGGCGATGTTCTGCCTGCAGCAGGTGCTGATCGGCAAGCGGCGCAAGGCGATTCTCAGCGGCATCGCCTTCATGATCCTGCTGATCGGCGTCTTTGCCAGTTTTTCGCGGGCGGCCTGGGGGCATTTTGCCGTGTCGGCGGCAATGGTCTACCTGCTGGTCTTCTTTCTCGAGGCGCATGCCCGCGAGAAGGTGCGGATGATGCTGATCGCGCTCATCGGGGCGATGATGGTGCTGGTGGCGCTCGGCGGGATGCTGAGCATTCCGGCGGTGCAGAAACTGTTCGAGACCCGCGCCAGCGCGCAGAACTATGACGAGGGGGAAACCGGCCGTTTCGGACGGCAGGCCTATGCGTACGAGCTGGCGCTGACGCATCCGTGGGGCATCGGGCCCTACGAATTCCGCAACCTGCGCATCGTGGAAGAGCCGCACAACGCCTATGTCAGCACGCTGCATGTCTATGGCTGGGGCGGCGGCTTCGTGTTCATCCTCTTCATCTTCACCACGATCTGGCGCGGCGTGAGCTTTGTGGCGCGGCCGGGGCCGAACCGGCTGCTGCTGATCCCGCTGGTGTCGGTGTTCGTGCCGCTTTGCGTGGAGGCGATGATCATCGATCTCGACCACTGGCGGCACTTCTACCTGGTGGGCGGGCTGATCTGGGGCGTCACGGCGGCCTACAACAAGGTGCTACCCGGCGAAGAGGCGCGACACTCAGCGCTGGTCTAGCCAGGTCTCTGCGAGACGCGCCGTGTCGGCGGCGAAGCCGGGCGCCTGGGCGCGGGCCAGATCGGTTTCGGCATGGGTGCCGATCCAGGCCAGCAGGACCATGCGGCGCAACAGGATCATGGCCGGGATGATGGCGATATCGTCGGGGCCGAGGGGCCGGATGGCGGTGTAACCCTGCAGCCAGGCGGCCTGCAGCTGCGGCACCTCGGGTGTCGTCTCGATGAAGGACAATGCCGCGGCGAGGTCGTAGACGAACCAGCCGAAACCGGAATCGTCGAAGTCGAGCAGGACGGTGCGCGGGCCATCGACGAGCAGGTTGGCGAGGCGCATGTCGGCGTGGATGAGACCGAAACGGTCGGGTGCCGTACCGTAGGAGGCAAGATCCCGGGTGAGCGCGTGGCAGACAGCATCGAGCGTGGAGCGCTCGGCGCTGCTGCCGGGGGCCAGGCGCCAGTCGCCCCAGAGACCGTCGGGCGCCAGCATGGTGGCGGCGGACCAGGTTGGCCGGGTGAATGCTTCCGGCCGCTGCCAAGATTGCGCGTGCAGATGCGTCTTCGCGGCAAAGCCGCCGATGGTGCGGAAGAGGTCGACCTGGCCGTTGCCGGGTTCCTGCCCGGTTTCGAAGGCAAAGAGTACGGCAAAGCGGCCGGGGCTGACTTCCTGCAGCAGTTCGCCATCGCGGCCAGGCAGCGGACGGACGACGGGCAGATCGGTCTCGCGTCGCAGCGCGGCGAGCCAGGCGAGTTCGCTGCGGATGGCGGCAGCGCTCTGGTAACCGGGGCGGTGCAGCCGCAGCACCGTGGTGCCGCCAGGCGCATCAATCCTGAAGGTGTGGTTTTCCGAGAGGTTGATCAGAGTGGCGCGACCGTTGTCGGTCTCGCTCCAGAGGTCGAGGCGCAGGTTCAAGGGGCGCAATCCGTCCGTCAGTAGCTGCGTGGCCCGACGCGACCGGGGCCGGACGTGGCGCAGTCGCGCGGCTCGACGATCTGCAGGTCGGGGGAAATGGCGTAGTCATACTCATAGGCGTAGACACGGCCGGGACTGGCCGCGGCAACGGCAATGCCGAAGCCATCCGGGGTGAAGGCGATGCGCAGTTCGGTGCGTCCGGCGGTCGCGCAGGCCCGGGCCTCGGCGGGTGAGCCGACCGGCTGCAGCCCGACCGTGACCTGTGACAGCCCCTGCCCGGCCAGCGCGGCAACGACCGCATCGCGCACCGGAGCGAAGTCGCTGCCATCCCAGAAGCGGTAGTCGGGATCGAGGACGGCACGCTCGTAGGCGGCGTTGTAGGCCGCATAGACGATGTCCTGAAGCTGCCGGTCGCTGGGCGCGGCGGGATCGAACAGCGGCGGCGGTGCACCAAAGGGCGCCGCATCCTCGGTGATGGCCGGGTCGTCGGGGATCAACTGCTCGTCGGGTTCGGCATCGTCAGCCGGGGCGGTATCGTCGCTAGTGACCGGTCCGGCGGCGCGATAGGCGTCGGCAACGATCTGCTCGACGCTGTCGGCGTGGCAGACGGCGTCGGCCAGATCGAGGGCATAGGTGGCGTCGGGCACGGGATAGCCGGTGACGTAGCCGGCGTAGCAGGCGCCGTTGCGATTGAGGGCGAAGGGGATGATGGGCGGGGTATCGACGCCGGGCGTGCCTTCGCCGCGCGGCATGACGTATTGCGGATAGAGTGCCAGTTCACCTGCCTTGAGAGCTTCGCCCTCGAAGCTGCTGACAATGAAGAAGGCGCCGACGTGAAAGAGTACCGAATTGGCATCCATGCCGAAGGGATTGAAGGCGTCGTCGCCGGCCTCCTCGCGGGTGCGACCACCGACGAAATAGAGCACGGCCTCGCCAACGAGACCCTGAGGGCTTTCGGGGGCGGCAAGCGTTCCGGGCAGATCGACGGCCAGCGCCGGCAGCGGCAGAGCCGGAAAGATGGCGGCCGCAAGGGCCAGACTGGCGAACGCTAGACGCATGGCTCTTCCTCGCTCCGTTGGGCGGAGTTTTGGGCCGGAACCGGCAACAGGTCAATCAAGGCGGGGAAGAATGCCGACCCGGCAAGGATTGGCCACGAGGGGGGAAGAGAATGGTCGGAGTGACAGGATTTGAACCTGCGACCCTTTGTCCCCCAGACAAATGCGCTACCAGGCTGCGCTACACCCCGACTGGGCGAACCCCTACCGAACCGGTCTTTTCATTGCAAGTGGGGATTTCGGGACGAGGCAGGGAAATGCTTGGTATGATCGTCACAACACCGCTAAGCCGCTGAACTAGTTTCAAGGGGCTTCCAGGATCCGTGTCCAGTAGATTCACCCTCACGCAACTCGAACAGCTAGAGTTCACCGTTTGGAACCTGACTAGGTTTTGGTGGAAACGCCGTTGAAGGAGCCGTGGATGGCTGGGCGGCGGTATTTGCTGTTGGCGACTGCTGTGGTAGCAGGCGAGCCAGCGCAGCTTGTCGCTCAAGATGTGCGACGCGATCCATTTCTGACATGGCATTTGGGTAGTAGACCCGTCCAAAGTCATCTGGTCGAAGTCCATCGGCCAAATTCATGTCAGTGGCCATGGCCTTCATCAAGGCCCTCATGCGTTCGTCCTGAACGTGGCCAGGGACCTGACGGGAACCATCAAAGGTCAGGAACAGCTCGGCCCAGGCTTCACGCACCTTCAGCGAGTCTTTAAACACAACATCAATAACATTCAGGGCGCGGACGGATTCGACCGACGCAATTGAAGCTCTCTCCTGCATAAGGGTGGTGAATACCCACATCTTCATGCGGCGACGCTCGACATCCCCCTCCGCTTCGCGCCGCAATTGCTCGGCCAACTTGGCTGCCGAATGCGGTCCTCTGAAGGTTGCATATGCTGCAAATAACGTGGCCAAAGCGCTGAGGAACGCGGCGACAACCTCTGGATGCTCGCCCAGATACTCCAACATTACAGCGCCCGTACCTTTGTTAGCTTCACATTGACAGGGCCCATAGGGGTCTTCAGAGCGATAAATGGCCGCTCAGAAAAATCGGCGGGAAGCTCTATTTCCACAATATAGGAGAGCCCGCTTGGTCCAGTGGATACACCTTGGACCAACGTCACGTTTGGGGGGGCTACGACTGACACTTTCCCTTTTAGATTTCCGTCCGATCCGTCTTGGAGATATTCACCATCAAACGTAACACCAAAAACATCTGCCCCCGCCAGAACACCATCGCTAATGACGAAAAGACCCAATCCATTTCCACTTTCCCCGCTGAAATGACCGGAGTAGATACCGTTGATGCCCGATGACATATTCCAACTCCGCTCATTTTGACCGCTCTCCGGTGTAGACGTAGTATAAGAATGGGCGCAGGAATCTCAACGTCGCTCCCCTTCTTTTTCAACTCATCTAGTGCCCTGGTCCTTTGCGCATGATCGGGCGAATTGTTGGCGGACTCTTCCTAGACCGCAGCCGCGTTCACGATATACTCAAGACCTATCAACAGCGCGGCCCTCGCCCTCCAGCCCTGCCCTTGCTTCCTTGGCCATGCGGACGAGGGTGAGGTGCATGTCGTCGGCGGAGGTCAGGGGGGTGGGGAAGGTGAGGCGGCGGATGTCGTCGCCGAGGAAGATGGTAATGCCATCCTCTTCGATGCCGGCGAGGGTCCAGTTGCCGGGCGGCGCCTTGAGGTAGAAGCGGGCGTAGTGGGCGATGGCGTCGGCGTGATCCTTGTTCATGTGGGCGACGGCGCCGGGCTCGCGCGCTTCGAGTTCGGCAGTGATGGACGAGCGCACGAGGAGATGGTCGGCGGTGAGGGCATAGGCCTTGCCGAAGCCGCCATTGAGGCTGGCCGATTGCGGGGCGAGGCAGAAGAAGCGGAAATCGCCGAGGTCGGCATAGAGCGCGGCCTTGGGCTGGTGGTTGAGATAGCGGGTACGCAGGCGGCCATGTTCGGGACTGTCGCGCTCGATTTCGGCAGCGAGGCAGGTGATGCTGAGACGCGGGTGGGCCAGCGGATCGCCCTTCCCGGCTTCGCCGACCAGCAATGCACAGCGTGGCTCATGCCGGAGTGCCGCAGTGTGCGGGGCGAGACCGGAGATCAGCAGGATCGGAGTGCCGTCGAGGTCAGTGGCGAGGCCGACGCGGCTGACGGCCGGGGCGCCGCTGGCAGGATCGAGGGTCGCCAGTGCGCCGGCCCGGGCCGTGCGGACGAGCGTGCGGGCCAACTGGATGGCATCGGCATCAACGTCGCGCAGCACTGATTTCTGCTCAGGCATCTGGCCTCACTCCTAAATCTGACAAACGTCATCATAATTTAGTGCGGACGGGTCGCCAAGGGTCACGCGGTGAGATCGGCGAGTTTTGCATCGGCGACGCGGGCGGCGTCGGCGGGGCGGAGGCCGACGAGAAGACCGCGCTGGCCGCCATTGATCAGCACCTCATCGAACAGCTCGATGGTCTCGTCGAACGCCGTCGGGACCTTGCGACGCTGGCCAAAGGGGCTGATGCCGCCGACCTTGAAGCCGGTGATGCGCTCGGCGTCGGCGGGCTTCATCATGTGCGCCGACTTGCCGCCGAAGGTGGCGGCGAGCTTTTTCATCGAGACTTCACAATCGGAGGGGACGACGACGCAGACGGGCTTGCTGTCGACTTCGGCCATCAGGGTTTTGAACACCTGATCGGGCGACTTGCCGAGCGCGGCGGCGGCCTGCAGGCCGACTTTTGGGGCGTCGGGGTCGTAGTCATAGGGAAATGGCGTGAAGGCGACGCCGGCGGCAGTGAGTGCGAGAGTGGCGGCAGTGGTTTTCGACACGACGCTTGGCCCTATCCGGCGTCAATCAGCCTTCGCGCGCCCGCTCGAGGATGCGCTTGCAGTCAAGCAGCTCGCGCAGCACATCGGCGAGCTTTTCGCGGTCCGCATCGGTGAGGACCTTGGCGCCCTGCCCCCGGCCGGTCGCCGGCAGGCGCGGCATGTCGGGTTCGCTGTGAGTCGCGGCGGGAGGCTCGGGGCGCGCGGCCGGCGCCTGGGTCCCGGCGTCGGGCTCGAGCGTGCCGACGACCAGTGCCTCGACCGGGCGGCCCTCGCCGATGCCGGCGACATAGCGGATGCCCTGATCCTTGAGGATCTTCTGAACGCCCTTGATGGTAAAGCCCTGATCGTAGAGCAGGTGGCGGATGCCCTTGAGCAGCAGCACATCCTCGGGGCGATAGTAGCGCCGCCCACCGCCGCGCTTGAGCGGCTTGATGGTCGAGAAGCGTGTCTCCCAGAACCGCAAGACGTGCTGCGGCAAATCGAGCTCGTCTGCCGCCTCAGAAATGGTGCGGAAAGCGTCTGGAGATTTTTCCACCTAGGTGCACCGCCGGGAAAGCTTTATTTTCCAGCGCGAACCATAGATTTGTTGATCTTGGATTTCAACACGTTGCTGGGTTTGAACACCAGAACCTGACGCGGCAGGATGGGCACTTCCTCGCCGGTCTTGGGATTCCGGCCGATCCGCTCGTTCTTGGATCGGACCTGGAAGGAGCCGAAAGACGAAAGCTTGACGTTCTCGCCCTTGACCAGAGCCTCGCTGACCATGTCGAGAACCCGCTCGACAAGCTCTGCCGATTCCGTGCGCGACAGACCAACCGATTCGTAGACTGCCTCGGCCAGATCCGCACGCGTTACTGTCTTTTGTGCCATAGGTCCCCCCGTTTCGCCAAACTGGATCCCGCGAGGCGCCCCACCCTCGAGATATGCGAGACTACAGTTAGACGAGGCCCGTTGGCAATCTGCCTTGGCAATCACCACCTTATGAGCGATGCGCCCCAAGTAAAGCCGCCGCCCATGGCCTCGATCATCACCAGATCGCCGCGCTTGATTCGGCCGTCCGCCACGGCTGTATTGAGCGCCAGCGGGACGGATGCAGCCGAGGTATTGGCGTGTTTGTCGACGGTGATCACGACTTTTTCGGGTGGCAGGCCGAGCTTGGCGCCGGCACCGTCGATGATGCGCTTGTTGGCCTGATGCGGCACGAACCAGTCGAGATCGTCGATGGTATGGCCGGTGTCCTCGAGCACCTTGTAGACCACGTCGGTGATCATGCCGACGGCGTGCTTGAAGACTTCCTTGCCCTCCATGCGGACGTGGCCCATCGACTTGGTCGATGATGGACCGCCGTCGGTATAGAGCTTGTTCCAGTGGTGGCCGTCCGAGCGCAGGGCGGTGGCGAGGACGCCGCGCTCGGGTTCGCCCGGCTCGCCCATTTCCATTACCACGGCGCCGGCGCCATCGCCGAACAGCACGCAGGTGGTGCGATCGTTCCAGTCGAGAATGCGGGACGCCGTTTCGGCGCCGATGACCAGCGCCCGCTTGCCCAGACCATTCTTGAGGAAGCTGTCTGCCGTGCCGACGGCATAGACAAAGCCGGAGCAGACCGCCTGGATGTCGAAGGCGGCGCCGTGATGCATTCCCAGCTTCTGCTGCACGACGGCGGCAGTGGCGGGAAAGGTCATGTCCGGGGTGGTGGTGGCGACAATGACGAGGTCGATGTCATCGGGGGTCAGGCCGGCGTTTTCCAGAGCCTTGCGGCCGGCCGCGGCGGCCAGGTCGGAGGTGTTTTCGCCTTCGGCGGCGATATGGCGCTGGCGGATGCCGGTGCGCTGCACGATCCATTCGTCACTGGTGTCGACGATCCTGGCCAGATCCTCGTTGGTCATCACATGGGCGGGCAAATAGGCGCCGACGCTGCGGATGATGGTATGCTTGTCTGTCACGCGGGTTTGGCCTCGTTTTCGGGGCTGACGGTCGGCCCCTCGATGTTGAGCGTGGGGAAGCGGCGCATGCCCTCCCCGATCTTGTCCAGCACGCGGCTGCGGGCCATTTCATAGCCGAGCCCGAGGGCCGCCTTGTAGCCGATCTCGTCGGTACCGCCATGGCTCTTGATGACAACGCCATTGAGCCCGAGGAAGACGCCACCGTTGATGTTGCGCGGATCGAGCTTGCGCTTGAGCGCCTCGAGCGCCTGGCCGGCAATGGCAGCGCCGAGCATGGAGATGATGTCGGCCTTGAGGGCGTTGCGGATATAGGTGCCGACCTGCCGGGCCGTGCCCTCGGCGGTCTTGAGTGCGATATTGCCGGTGAAGCCTTCGGTGACGACGACGTCGACGGTACCCTTGCCGATGTCATCGCCCTCGACAAAGCCGTGATAGACGAAGCCGGCGCCGCTGGCGGCGTGCAGGATGCGGGCGGCTTCCTTGACCTCGTCATGGCCCTTCATTTCCTCGGTGCCGACATTGAGCAGCCCGATGGTGGGCGCTTCCTGATCGAAGAGGGCGCGGGCCAAAGCCGTGCCGAGGATGGAGAAGTCGACAAGTTGCTTGGCATCGCCGCCGACCGTGGCGCCGACATCGAGGACGATGATGTCGCAGCGCAGGGTAGGCCATATGGCGGCGATGGCGGGGCGCGAGATGCCCTCCATGGGACGCAGGCAGAAGGTGGCCATGGCCATCAGCGCGCCGGTATTGCCGCCGGAGATGGCAACGTCGGCTTCGCCGTCCTTGACCGACTGCAGGGCGGCCCACATGGAGGAATTGCCGCGCCCCTTGCGCAGGGCCTGGCTGGGCTTTTCATCCATGCTGATGACATTGTCGCTGTGGACGACACGGGACACGGCCTTCAGATCGGGCATATCGGCCAGCAGCGGCTCGATCTCGGCGGCGCGGCCGTGAAAGATGAAGCTCGTGTTCCTGCGCTCTTTCAGCGCCAGCCGGGCTCCCTGCACTGCCACGCGCGGGCCGTGGTCCCCGCCCATGGCGTCTACCGAAATACGTATCGAGTCGGTCATGTTCGCCTGGATTCTGGCCCGCAAAGGCGGCTCGCCACAAGGATACTCAATCGCTTAAGCGGCGCAACCCCGCGCCGGACAGCGGCATCAGCTCTCGTCGAGGTCCCGCCTGAGCTTCTTGAGTGCGGCAAATGGATGAACCTCTTCGTCGGTCGGCTTGAACCCGGCATCTTCCAGGCTTTCGCCGGGCGCGCGGGGATAGGGATCGATGGCCAAGGACATGGTCTCGAGGATGAGATCGGTGAGATCGGCTTCGTTGCCATCGAAATGGTCCGGAATGTCCTCGCCTTCAAGATCGACAAAGACTTCGGCATCGGCCGGACCGGAGAAGGCCTTTTCGGTGCCGGGGAGGAAGACGCGGTCGACGGGTTCGCCGATTTCCTGCACCACCGGCTCGAACGTGACGACGCTCTGTTGCACGATGACGGCGCTGAGGCGTCCGGTGACGCGGATCCCGCCCTTGAAGCGGACGGCGTGCAGCTTGATTTCGAGACGGTCGATGGAAACCACATCGAGGGCTTCGGCAAGCTGATCGCGCTCGTCCTTGTCGACTGTCAGATGGAGGTCGCGGCCGGCAGTCGGCATGGAATCGAGGCGGATGGTGGCGTCAGTGATCCGCAGGCGGGGTCGGGGTGTGCTCATGCAGCCGCTCCCAGTTCGAGTTTGCCGCCCACAATCGAGGCGGTCGGCTGGCGGTCGAGCCGCGCCGCTTCCTCGAACAGATAGGCGGTCAGGTTCTGCGTGGCCGCGTCGCTGCCATCCTCGAACAGATTGCGACGGATGACGGCCTCGACTTCGGCACGATCGTCACGATCCATGGCCTCGGTGAGGCTGGTCATCAGGCCGTAGAAGGCGTTGGCCATCTTCTTGATCCGCTTGGGAACGGCGAGGTCCCCTACCCCCATCTCGCGCAGCGAGCGGTCCATGTCCTTGAAAAACAGGTCAAAGACCGCCTGGGAAAAGTCGCTCACCTGCTTGCCCTCGTCGTGCAGGCGCCGGAACAGCAGGGCCAGATGCAGGCTGATCATGTCGAAGCGGCCGGTGACAGTGTCGGGGATCCCCCAATCGGTGTAGAAAACCGGCTGCCGGGATTGCGCCACAATGGCAGCATAAACGGCGTAAACCGCGTCCGAGGCAGTGTTTTTGCGGAACAGGTTGAGGATCATCTTGTGGGTGCTCGCGTCCTCTGCCGATCAAAAAGCTGCTGGACCGGAGGGAGGTACCCAAGCCCAAAGCCAGCTTGCCAGCAATGGCATTTGGCAGCTAAACAGTCCGGCGTCTGCAGTTCAACGACTGCCCGGGCGCCAGTTGCGTGCCTATAGTCGAGAGCAATCGGGAAAGTCAAATTATGCCTTTTAGCGCCAAACGCCACATTTTCCCGATCTCGGCAGCCGTCGCACTGAGCCTGACGCTGAGTGCCTGCGGCAGCGGCATGGCACTGACCACACAGCGTACGCAGGGCTACGAGATTTCCCAGGATGCGCTGGCGCAGATTCGTCCCGGCCAGAGCCAGGCCCTTGTGGTGACGGTGCTGGGTTCGCCGCAGACGACGAACGCCTTCGGCCAGGAAACGGCGTACTACTATGTGCAGACCAAGATCGAGCGCACGGCGTTCGGCATGGATATGATCAAGGACCGGACGGTTCTGGCGATCTACTTCGACAAGAACAAGAAGGTTGCCGACAAGGCCGTGTACGGCGCCAAGGACGGCAAGGTGTTTGCTATCGAATCGCGCCGCACGGCATCGTTCGGCATCGATCGCAGCTTCATCGAGTTGCTGCTGTCCTCGATCTAGGTCGCGAGGCGGCCGGTTCTCTTCCTGAAATCACCGTAGGCCAGCGCCAGAATGGCGATGGCGGCGATCGGGATGGCGATGATGTTGATCGTCTCCCAGCCGACCAGCTCAAGCAGCAGGCCTGAGCTGACCGAGGCAACGGCCATCAGCCCGAAGACCAGTTGCTCGTTGAGGCCCTGCACGCGTGCAGCCTCCTCGGGGCGATAGGTTTCGGTCAGCAGCGCCGTCGAACCGATGAAGCCAAAGTTCCAGCCGGCCCCCAGGAGCACCAGCGCCAGGTTGAAATGCAGCACGCTGGTGCCGGTTAGCGAGATGATGGCGCCGCCGGCGATCATGACGAGGCCTAGACCGGCAGTGAGATGCGAGCCCAGCCGCGTGATCACCCAGCCGGTAATGAAGCTGGGCGCAAACATCGAGACCACGTGCCACTGGATGGCAGTCGTCGCGTCAAGGCTGGAGTGGCCGCAGACATAGACCATGGCGAGCGGCGCGGCGACCATCACCAGCGTCATCAGGGCGTAGCTTGTCGTGGCCGAGATGATCGGGATCATCACATCGATGGAGCGCAGCAATTGCGGAATGCTGCGGCCTTCGTGGCCAACACGTTTTTCCACCGTGGGGGCAAGCCTCGCCTGGCTCAGGACGGTGGTGGTGACAACGGCGAGCGCGGCCATGATGAGGAACGAGCCGGCAAACGGCGCGCCGGGAATGCCATCCCTGGTCAGGCCGCCGAGTCCCGGGCCGATGAAGCCAGCGAAGACGCCGCCGAGCATGACCCAGGAAATGGACCTGGCTTTCCAGTCGAGCGGCACGCTGTCGGCGGCGGCGAAGCGATACTGGTTGCCGAAGGCATTGGACATGCCGACCATGAACAGCCCGACGCAGAATAACACGAAGCTCTGCATCATGATGGCGGTCGCGGCGATCAGGCCTGCCGGCAGGCTGAGCGAAGCGCCGAGCATGAAGCCCTGACGGCGGCCGAGCCGGTGAATGAGGAAGGTGGCAATGCCGCTGGTGACAGCAAGGCCAATGACCATGGCGGTGACCGGCAGGGTGGCCAGCGAGCGGTCCGGAGCCAGCGTGGCGGCGGCAAGGCCGCCCACCGCAATGACGATGGCGCCGTTCGAGCCATTCAGCGCCTGGCTGACCGACAGCAGTGCGATTGTTCGAACCGGATTATCTGCCATTTTTATGCCTCGTCCCCGCTGCAGCGCTTAGCGGCTTGGACGGGGGCCGGTCAACTGGCCAGAAGGCTATGGCGCCGGCCGTTCGATGGTCTTGGCGATGGTATCGAGCACGCCATTGACCAGCGAAGGCGCATCGTCCTCGTAGAAGGCCTTGGCGACATCGACATATTCGGTGATCACGACGCCCGAGGGGATGTCCTGGCGGCGCAGCAGCTCGAAGGCGGCAGCGCGGAGGATGGCGCGCAGCGTCGCATCGATGCGCGATACCGGCCAGTCAGCGGTCAGCGCCGCGTCGATGGCGGGATCGATCTGCAACTGGTTCTTGATGACCCCGCCGACAATCTGGCGGAAGAAATCGGCATCGGCGGGCAGGTATTGCTCGCCTTCGATCTCGCGGCCGAGGTGAAAGGCACTGAACTGGCTCAGCGTATCTTCGAGCGACTGATGCCCCACTTCCATCTGGTAAAGGGCCTGGACGGCGGCCAGACGTGCGGCGCCGCGCTGATTGGCGGTCTTTCCCCCGGCCGCCTTGGGAGTGGCGGGCCTGGGTGCCGGTTTGGGTTTGGACGTCTCGGCCATCATCTAGTCCGGTCACTGCTCGCGTTCGAAGGTGCGCAGCTTATCGGGCCCCAGCGTCCGCTGGTCAACCTCGACGAATCCGGCGGCGCGCAAACGCCCGTCGATGCCGCCGAGCAGTGTTGCCGGAATGCCGCCGCGGCCGACGACAGTGTCGGTGGCGACGAGGTGAAACCGCTCCATCAGCTCGTTGGCGATAAAGGCCTCGATGAGCCGGGCGCCCCCTTCGACCAGCAGGTTGACGATGCCCCGTGCGCTGACCGCGCCCATGGTGGTGCGCAGGTCCGGGCGGCCGTTGCGGCCATCTGCGATGATCAGGTCAACGGCCTCGGGAACATCGAACTCGCGGCCGGAAACAGAAATGATTGCAGTGGGATGGCCGGAGACGCCAGCAATCAGATTCAAGCGCGTGTCGAGCTCGCGGGTGCCGGCAACGACGAGGCGATGGTAGATGCGGCTATCGAGACCCTTGATGCGGACGAAGAGTTTTGGATCGTCGATGCCGGCGGCGCGGGCACCGATCATGGTGGCATCGGAGGTGGCCCGGAGCATCTGCACCCAGCGCTGGGTCTGGCTGCTGCCGGGCACGGCATCGCGGGTATCGGGGCGGCCGATCATGCCGTCCCTGGAAACAATCAGCTTGCCTGTGACGTATGGCCGCCCGTGCCGGTAGGACAGGCGTTCGGCGGCATAGAGTTCGACAGAAGGCGCATGGTCGGCGAGCACCACATCAATTCCGGCCGCGCGCAGCCGGGCAATGCCCTGCCCCGCCTGCAGGCGATCGGGCGACTGACAACCGATAACGACGCGACCAAGCCTGGCCTTGATGATGGCTTCGGTCGATGGCGGGGTGCGGCCCCAGAGGCTGGAGGGTTCGAGCGTCGTATACATGGTGCGGTTGCGCGCACTGCCCCGGGCTTCCTCGAGCGCATAGGCATCGGCGAAAGGGACGGAACGGCCGGTGACACCGCGGCCGAAGACGAGTTGCAGTTCCTCATCGACGATGATGGCGGCGGCCGGGGAATAGCCGGGACTGGCACCGATTGCGGCCCGGGCGAGTCGCGCGGCTGCATCAAGCCAGCGGCGATCGAGCCCGGAGATCTCGTTCAATCGTCTTCGTCCGGACGCAGCTGGCCGCCTTCATGCGCCAGCTGGCGGAGGAAAGCGCTGAAATCGTCGGCAGCGGAGAAGTTCTTGTAGACCGAGGCAAAGCGCACAAAGGCAACGTCGTCGAGCCCCTTGAGGCCTTCCATGACGAAGGTACCGATGCGGTCGGAGGTCACCTCAGTGTCGCCCAGGCTTTCCAGCTGGCGGACAACGCCGGAGATCATGCGGTCGACGCGTTCGGCATCGACATCGCGCTTGCGCAGCGCGGTGTTGACCGAACGCGCAAGCTTGTCGCGGTCGAAGGGGACCTTGCGGCCGGACTTCTTGACGACCATCAGTTCGCGCAACTGCACCCGTTCGAAGGTGGTGAAGCGGCCGCCGCAGGCGCTACAGATGCGCCGGCGACGAATCGCGCTTGAGTCTTCGGTCGGGCGGCTGTCCTTGACCTGCGTATCGTCATTTCCGCAATAGGGACACCGCATGGCGTGTCATCAACCCTGGTAGATCGGGAAGCGCGCCGTCAGCGCCTTCACCTTTTCACGCACCGCCAGTTCGACGGCGCCGTTATTGTCTTCGCCGTTCTGCGACAGGCCGTCAAACACCTCGACCATCAGTTCGGCGACCTGGCCGAACTCGGCTTCCCTGAAGCCGCGCGAGGTGGCTGCCGGAGTCCCGACGCGAATGCCTGACGTGATGGCGGGCTTTTCCGGGTCATTGGGGACGGCGTTCTTGTTGGTAGTGATGAAGGCGCGCTCCAGCGCCTTTTCACTGGCCTTGCCGGTGAGGTTCTTGGGGCGCAGATCGACCAGCATCAGGTGGTTGTCGGTGCCGTCGGTGACGATTTCGAGGCCGCCCTTAATCAGGCCATCTGCCAGTACGCGGGCATTGGCCACGACCTGTTGGGCGTAGAGCTTGAATTCGGGCTGCAGCGCCTCCTTGAAGGCCACGGCCTTGGCAGCGATGACGTGCATCAGCGGGCCGCCCTGGATGCCGGGGAAGATGGCCGAGTTGATCTTCTTGGCGAGATCCTCGTCATTGGTCAGGATCATGCCGCCGCGCGGTCCGCGCAGGGTCTTGTGGGTGGTGGTGGTGGCCACATGCGCATGCGGGAACGGGCTGGGATAGACGCCGCCCGCCACGAGGCCGGCCACGTGCGCCATATCGACCATCAGCAGGGCGCCGACCTCGTCGGCGATGGCGCGGAAGGCGGCCCAGTCCATGACGCGGGAATAGGCCGAGAACCCGGCAACCATGAGCTTGGGGCGGTGCTCCCTGGCCAGCGCCAGCACCTCGTCCATGTCGACGCGGCCATCCTGCTTGCGCACGCCATACTGGATGGCGTTGAACCATTTCCCGGACTGATTGGGCCGGGCGCCGTGGGTCAGGTGTCCGCCACCGTCGAGGCTCATGCCGAGGATGGTGTCGCCGGGCTGCAGCAGCGCCTGATAGACGCCCTGATTGGCCTGGCTGCCCGAATTGGGCTGTACGTTGGCGAAGCCGACGCCGAACAGTTGTTTGGCGCGCTCGATGGCGAGGTTTTCCGCGACGTCGACGAATTCACAGCCGCCATAGTAGCGCTTGCCCGGATAGCCCTCGGCATACTTGTTGGTCATGATCGAGCCCTGGGCTTCGAGCACGGCGCGGGAGACGATGTTCTCGGAGGCAATCAGTTCGATCTCGTGGCGCTGGCGATCGAGCTCGTTGCGGATCGATTCGGCGATCTCGGGATCGCTGTCGGCCAGGCTGCCGGAGAAGAAGTTCGGAAAGAGCGAGGGGGACGTGGTGGCGCTCATGGGACGGTGACCTCGCAGAAAGACGGAATGGTTGGGTTGGCGGTGGCGTTATCATGCCGGGAGGCACGATTCCAAGACCGGATCGTGTGGATTGCAGGCAGCAGGCGAATTGAGGGCATGGGGCTCCCCTGATTGCGGATGGGTGCCCAGGCGAGCGGCTCTCTGAAGGTCGCGTTCCCCGATGGTTCCCCATCTCTCTCGCCAGTCGCGCGACCTTGGCAATTATGGCGCAGAACCGGCGGGAGGAAAAGAGGCCGGCAGCATTATCGGCAGGGCAGCGTGCCGGCCCGACGCAACCACTGGTGCCAATCTGCCGTTGGGGTACAAATTGTCGCACAAGGGAGAGACCTGATGAAGAAAGCCATTATCGCCGCCGCCGCAGCTACACTGCTGCTGGGCCTTGCTACTGCGCCCGCCTCTGCAGCGTCGTGGAACTGGGGATTTTCGACGCCGTGGGTCGGCGTCCAGCATGACCGCAGCGTCAGCTCGCGGCATCTGCGTGCCAATGACAGTGTGCGGGTCGGGCCATTCAAGTGGAGTGGCGGGCTGAACCTGAGCAGCGACCACGTCCGCCGCTGCTCGGCGAAGTACCGGTCGTACAACTCGGTCACCGACACCTACGTGACGTTTGGCGGCTCGACCCGACGCTGCCGCCTCTAGAACAAACGCCGCTCTTCGGCTGGCTTCGGCAGCTCCGCAAGTCGCTTGCGGAGCTTTGCCAGCGCGACGGTCTGCATCTGAAGCCTGGTGGCGCTCAGCGGCGCGATGACCACGACTTCCGTGCCGGTATCGGCGTCGATCGCGGCGACGCGCATCTGAGCACCCAGCTGGGTGAACTCAAAATAGACCTCACCGGAAGAGCCCCCACCCTCCGACATCAGCGTCAGCTGCTGAAGTTGACCGTGCCTTGCGCGTCGAAATTATAGACGTCGTCGCGGAAGCTCACGGTGCCCTGGCGGTTGGCCCAGGCGGTAATGTAGGTAGTGTGGATCGGCACCTGTACCTTGAGTGGCACATCCTCACGCAGGCCCGCCTCGAACGATGACTGCACGGTCGGGAGATCCCAGCCGCCATTGTCGCGCAGCAGCCAGGCCGCCAGCGAGTCGATGCCGTCGCAGCGCACGCAGCCCGAGGAATGGAAACGAGCGTTCTCGCCGAACAGCGCCTTCTGCGGCGTGTCGTGCATGTAGACGTCGTAGGGGTTGTAGAAGTCGATCTTGCAGTGGCCCATCGAGTTCTCGGCGCCCGGGTCCTGACGGAAGGTGTACTGAACCGCTTCTTCGGTCGACCAGTCGATGTCGGTCGGCGCCAGTTCGTTGCCCTTGCCGTCGAAAATCCGGATGCGGAACTTGGTCAGGTACTCCGGATCCTCGTTCATGTACTTGATCAGATCCTTGCGGATGATGCTCTTGGGCACCGTCCAGTAAGGATTGAACTTCACCTGATGAACCTTGGAGTTGAGGATCGGGGTGGCGCGATCAACCTTGCCGACCACGGCGATATGGCGCTGGACCACCTGGCCGCCTTCGACGGCCTCGATCTTGGCGGCCGGAATGTTGACGACAATGTAGCGATCGGACAGCGCCGAGGCCCACTGCTCGATGCGCATGGCGTTGAGCCGCAGCTGGTTGAGCCGGTACTCGACCGGCACGCCCAGGGCGTAGAACGTGGGCTCGTCGACCATGCCGTTGATGATCAGGCCATGGCGGGCCTGAAACACGCGGACGGCGGCGTCGAGGCTGTCGTCGAAATCGTTGTTGACGCGCTTTTCGTAAGGCATGTCGCCATTGATCATCAGGCGACGCTTGAGCGCACCGGCAGCGCGACCGTTCTTGCCCAGCACAAGGCCGAAAGTCTCGCGACCCGGCGCTTCCCAGCCGCCGCCGGCAGCGATGAATTCCTCGTGGTTCTTGATGGCGAGCTGCAGGTTGTAGGCCGTGTCGTAGCTCAGGATCGGCTCGATGGTATCGACAAGGCTCTTGGCCGTTGCCGTGTTCCCGTCCTTGTCCGTGTCGCGCATCATGCGGCCGCGGGTCAGGTTGTCCCAGAAATCGCCATCCTCAGCGCGAACCACTGCGGGCATGGCGAGTGCTGCGCTGGTCGCTGCCATCGTTCCAAGAAGTGTACGCCGACTGAGCCGCATCAAATCACTCGCTTCCGTCATTCAAACTGGCCCCTCACTATACCCGAGGCGTTAACGTCTCAATGCGAGTCAAGCAGCTGTGAACTGCCGGCACCGGGGACGCAAACATGAAGGGTTGCGCCGGGACAGGGGCACGCGCCTGACGCGTTTCAATCAGATAGCCGAATTTGCGGCGCAAATAAGAACCGGCGTGCCTCCAAAACGCATTGCCACGCAGGTGTGGCGAAGACGCAACAACGGGATCACCGCACAAGCAAACGGGGCGCTTGCGGCGCCCCGTGATGTCCCCTGCCCCGATGAGATGTCGAGACTAGAGCTTGTAGAGAATCTGGTCGACCCAGAAGCGCTCCAGGCGGCCGAGGGCCTTGTTGAGGCCTTCGAAAGTGCCATCGTCGAGACCGCCGACCTTGTCGATGGACTTGAGGTGACGATCGTAGAGCTCGTCGATCACTTCGGCGACTTCCTCGCCCTTGGGAGTGAGACGGATGCGCACCGAACGACGGTCCGAACGCGACCGCTCCTGGAAGATGTAGCCCGTCTCGACAAGCTTCTTGAGATTGTAGGAGACGTTGGAGCCCAGATAGTAGCCCCGCGACCGGAGTTCGCCTGCGGTCATCTCGGCATCGCCGATATTGAACATCAGGAGCGCCTGGACGGGATTGATGTCATCCCAGCCCATCCGGTCGAACTCGTCCTTGATCAGGTCGAGCAAACGACGGTGAAGCCGCTCGACACGGCTGACAGCCTCAAGATAGAGGGGCTTCAGTCCCGTCGGCTGTTCATGCGCCACTGCCTCGGCTGCATTAGATTTGATTGCCATTTCTGCCTCACTGTTACGTAGTCTGCGCGATTTTCCCGCGTCTCATGGGGCCAAATTACGACGCTCCAAATAAGATCGCATTAAGCCGCACACTTAACGCTACATTACTGAAAAAGTTCGGGAATTTGGCTTTACGAACAGTTACACCCGGTCAGACAATTGTAACCTAAACAGGGTGTTTACAGCGGCTGATCAGTCGTGCGCGCGGCGCATGCGCACCGAAAGGACGAAGATCACCGTGATGGCAATGAGCAGGACCAGGCGCAGGGCGAAACCGATAGCGTCGAGGCGGACGTCCGGGTTGCCGAAGAGATAGAGCAAGAGCTCCGCCGCCGTGGCGGCGACCAGCAGCACCGCACCCCAGCTGGCGCGGATCCACAGGCCGACCGCCGCGAAGAGGCGCGCCAGGCAGAAAATCGCGAGGTAGACGAAGCCGGCCGTCCCGAGCGTGGCCAGCGGGCTGACGGCGCCGGTGGAGACACCCAGCAACCGTGCGGCATCGGCCAGACCCAGCAGCAGCGCGATGATTGCAACGATCCGGACATAGCGGCCGGCGACTTCGCCTTTGAAATCCATGAGGCATCCCGTTTGAGCGTCGGCAAGCGTCATAGCCGCCGCGCGCGGCTGCGACAAGCTTGGGGCTTTGCCGCGGACGGGCCGGACTGGTAGAAGCGGCCACTTCTCAAGGAGGCGCAGAATGGCCGACCGCTGGCTCAGGCACGACATGGAGTTTCTCAACGGTCGACGGCAGCGCCGGCTGCGACGGTCGGCCTGGATGCGCGACCTGGTGCGCGAAACCGTGCTGACACCGCATGACTTCATCTGGCCGCTGTTCATCATCGACGGCCAGAACGAGAAGACCCAGATCAAGACCATGCCGGGCGTCGAGCGCTTGTCGGTGGATCTGGCCGTAGCGGCGGCCAAGGCGGCACATGCCGAAGGCATTCCAGCGCTGGCGCTGTTTCCCAATACGCCGGACAACCTGCGCAACGAGGACGCGACCGAAGCCTATAACCCGGACAATCTGATGTGCCGGGCGCTATCGGCAATCAAGGCGGCCGTGCCCGAAATCGGGCTGATCGCCGACGTGGCGCTGGACGAATATTCCAGCGACGGCCAGGACGGGCTGGTGCAGGACGGCGAAATCCTCAACGACGAAACGGTCGAGGTGATGGTGCGGTCGGCGCTGGTACAGGCCGCAGCGGGGGCCGATATCATCGCGCCATCGGACATGATGGACGGCCGGGTCGCGGCGATCCGGGAAGCGCTGGACGGCAGCGGCTTCGAACAGCGCGCCATCATGTCCTACTCGGCAAAGTTCGCTTCGGCATTCTACGGTCCGTTCCGGGAAGCCGTGGGATCGGGGGCCCGACTCAAGGGCGACAAGCGGACCTATCAGCTCGATTACGCCAACACCGACGAGGCCCTGCGCGAAGTGGCGCAGGATATCGATGAAGGCGCCGACATGGTGATGGTCAAGCCCGGCATGCCCTATCTGGATCTGGTGCGGCGGGTGCGCGACGACTTCAACGTGCCGGTGTTCGCCTACCAGGTGAGCGGCGAGTATACGATGCTCAAGCTGGCGGGCGCGGCCGGAGCGATCAATGGCGAGGCGGCCATGATGGAGAGCCTCTGGGGCTTCAAGCGTGCCGGCGCCAACGGGGTGTTGACCTATTTCGCTCTCGAGGCGGCGCGCAAACTGAACGCCTGAGGCCTTGCGTCCGCCCTGCGGGCGCTTATCTTATCGGCATGTCGAACACCACGTCTGATGCACGACCCGACCTGCCCAATCCGGCGACGGCGCCGGAGCTGTTCGAATCCATCCTGCAGAGGCGGGTATTCGCGTTCGTGATCGATTTTGTTCTGCTGAGCATTTTGAGCGGCGTGCTGTTCCTCGTCGGAGTGATCTTCGGCGTGCTGACGTTCGGCATCGGACTGATCGCGCTGCCGCTGGTCGTGCCGGTCGCCATCCTTGGCTACTACGCCCTGACACTCGGCTCGGCAGCCCGTGCCACCATCGGCATGCGGGCCATGGATATCGTGTTGACGCCGACACGCGGCCAACCGCTGGATGGCTGGAAGATCCTCGTCCATCCGCTGGTGTTCTGGGTGACCTGCTGGATTGCCTGGCCGGTGTCACTGGCGATAGCGCTGTTCACGCCGCGTCGCGAAATGGTGCACGATCTGGTGACTGGCACGTTGATGGTGCGGCGCTCACCGATGGTACGGCACTGGCGGCGCGTCGGCGCCTAGTTGCCGGAACGCAGAACGCGGCGTAGGGTGGCCGGAATGCCAGCAATGAGCGCCCGATGACGGATCAGACGCCGGAAAACACGCAGCTTTTCCTCACGGCGGCCATGCCCTGCCCGTACTTGCCCGGACGGCAGGAGCGCAAACTCTTCACACACCTGACCGGACGCCGCGCCGCGACGCTGCATCACCTGCTGAGCGACAACGGCTTTCGTCGCAGCCAGAACCTGATCTACCGCCCCGCCTGTGATGGCTGTGCAGCCTGCCAGTCGGTGCGGATCGTCGCCAAGGAGTTCGAGCTTTCGTCGCGCTACCGGCGCATCCTGAACGCCAACAAGGACATTTCCGTCGAAGTCTGTGCGCCGCGTGCGACGGCCGAGCAGTTCGCGCTGTTCAAGCGCTATCTCGACGCCCGCCACGCCGGCGGCGGCATGACGCAGATGAGCTTCGTCGACTACGAGTACATGGTCGAGGATACGCCGGTGCAGACCATCCTGGTCGAATACCGCATCACCTCGCTACCGGGAAATCCGCTGGTGGCGCTGGCCCTGACGGATGTGATGCCGGACGGGCTGTCGATGGTCTACAGCTTCTTCGATCCCGATTTCAGTTCGCGCGGTCTCGGGAATTTGCTCATACTTGATCACATCAGCCAGGTGAAACTGGCATCATTGAGCTATGTCTATCTCGGGTACTGGGTCAAGGACTCGCCCAAAATGGCCTACAAGGGCCGCTTCCGCCCGCTCGAAGTCCAACGTGGTCCGCTCGGCTGGCGCCGACTCGACTGACCGCGTTCTGGTTCCGGATCCTTCATGAAACTGCTTCTCGGTATCGTCCGGATTGTGACTGCGCTTGGCACTTTCGGGCTCGCGGCGCTGGCGCTGCTGGCGCTGCTGGGCTTTGCCGTGCCGGAGTTCGACCTGATCAATCATTTCCAGGTGCTCGTGTTCTTCGGCGCGCTGCTGGCGGTCATCGTGGCGATCCTGGTGTTCCAGGGCAGCCGCTGGAAATCCTGGGTGACGGGCGCGGCGCTGGCCGGGCTGGTCGCCTCGGGCATCATCTTCGTGCCCGAACTGGTCTCGGGATTCATGCCGCGTCCGCCGATGCCAAGCGATGGCAGGCCGGTGTTCAAGCTGATGACGCACAACCTGTTCGGTCTCAACTACGACATGGACCGGGTCGAAGCCGCGATCCAGGCGGAAGAGCCCGACATCATCGCCTTCCAGGAGTATTTCGGCGAGCAGTCCAGCGAACTGCACCCGATGCTGAAGGCGGACTATCCTTATTTCGCCCAGTGCCGCGGCGGCAAGCGCGCCAATATCGCAATCTACTCGAAGCTGCCCTTCGACGAGGCCGAAGATGATGGCGCCTGTCCCAACGATGCCTATGGCAAACAGCGGACGGCGCGTATCCTCGCTACCTTCACGCTGGCCGACGGCACGCAGTTCTCGATCCTGACGACCCATCTGGACTGGCCGCTGCCGGTGGCGCGGCAGGTCATGGAATTTCAGGAGCTGACGGCGGCGGTGAACGAAACCAAAGGCCCGCTGGTGGTGGTCGGCGATTTCAACTCGACGCCGTGGTCCTATGCGATGCGCGATTTTGCCATGCGCAGCATGCTGGAGCGGCAGACCCGCAATGTCGTGACCTTTCCGCTGCGCTTTACGGTGCCGCACCGGCTGGCCAAGGACGGACTGATGGACACCCTGCCGCTGTTGCCGCTCGACCACGTGCTGACGCGCGGCGGCATCGAGGTGCATGACGTGCATGCCGGCGCCGAGACCGGCAGCGACCACCTGCCGATCATTGCCAGCTTCTCGGTCGCACCCGCCCTGCCGCCGGCCTGAGTTCTAGCCGACGAACCTGTTGTTGCGCGGGAAGCCGTTGGGGGGCTGCCGTCCGGCGGTGGCGCGATCGCCGATCCATTCGGTGAGCTCGGCGGCGGGCTTGGTGTAGGTGCGCCCCGAAGAGTCGGTCCAGGTGAGACCGTCGCTGCCGTTGAAGGTCTTCAGGTCGGAAATGCCGCCATCCTTGTAGCGCTGCAGCCTGACGCCCTTGCCGCGGGTCATTTCCGGCAGCTGGGTGAGCGGGAAGACCAGGAGTTTCCGGTTCTCGCCGATGACCGCGACCATATCGCCAGCGACCGGCACGGCCAGCCTTGCCTCGTCGGTGCCGGAGACGTTGAGCACCTGCTTGCCCTTGCGGGTATTGGCGATCAGTTCGTCCTCGGCAACGACGAAGCCGTTGCCAGCGCTGGAGGCGACGATGCGCCGGGCCCCGGCCTTGAAGACGAAGAGGTCGACAATGTCCTGCCCCTCTTCGATGTCGACCATTAGGCGTACCGGTTCACCCTGGCTGCGGCCGCCCGGCAGCTTGTCGCCGCCCAGGGTGTAGACCTTGCCGCCCGTGGTCAGCAGCAGCAGCTTGTCGGTGGTCTCGGCGTGTACGAAAAGCTTCAGGCGGTCGCCGGCCTTGAAGCTCTTGTCGTCGATGTCGGAGGTGTGGCCCTTCATGGCGCGGATCCAGCCCTTTTCGGACAGGATGACGGTGATCGGCTCGCGCTCGATGAAGGCGACCGCAATGTCCTCGTGATTGGCGTCGGGCGCATCGGCAAAGGTGGTGCGGCGCTTGCCGACGGCGGTGTTGGGACCATAGGCCTTGCGCAGGTCGGTCACCTGCGTGGTGATTTCGCCCCACTGCTTCTTCTCCGAACCCAGCAGCGTGGTCAGGTGGCCCTGCTCTTCAGTCAGGTTGGCGTGCTCGGTGCGGAGCTCGATCTCCTCCAGCTTGCGCAAGGAGCGCAGGCGCATGTTGAGGATGGCCTCGGCCTGGACGTCCGTGAGACTGAAGGTCGCGATCAACGAGGCCTTGGCGTCGTCCTCCTCGCGGATGATACGGATCACCTCGTCGAGGTTGAGATAGGCAATGATGTAGCCATCGAGCACTTCGAGGCGATGGGCGATCTGGTCGAGCCGGTGCTGGGTGCGGCGGACAAGCACGTCCTTGCGGTGCGCCAGCCAGGCCTTGAGGGCCTCGGCCAGGCTCATGACCTTGGGCGTGGTGCCCATGTCGAGCACGTTGAGGTTGAGCGGGACGCGCTGCTCGAGATCGGAGAGCTTGAACAGCTGCTCCATCAGGATGACCGGATCGACAGTGCCGGCGCGCGGCTCGAGCACGAGACGGATGTCGTCGGCGCTCTCGTCGCGGATGTCCTTGAGCAGCGGCAGTTTCTTGGCCAGCAGCAGCTCGGCGACCTTTTCGACGAGCTTGCTCTTCTGCACGCCGTAGGGAATCTCGGTGACCACAATCTGGTAAACGCCGCGGCCCTTCTGCTCGACGTCCCAGCGCGAGCGCAGGCGGAATGAACCGCGTCCCGTGGCATAGGAATTGGCAATGCTGGCGGCACTCTCGACCAGGATGCCGCCGGTCGGGAAATCGGGGCCGGGGACGAAATGCAGCAGATCAGCGCTGGTGGCCGACGGGTTCATGATCAGGTGCAGCGCGGCGTCGCAGAGTTCGGCGACATTGTGCGGCGGCACCGAGGTTGCCATGCCCACGGCGATGCCCTGCGAGCCGTTGGCCAGGAGGTTCGGGAAGTTGGCGGGCAGGACGACGGGCTCTTCGTTCGAGCCGTCATAGGTCGGTTTGAAATCGACCGCGTTCTCGGCCATGCCCTCCATGAGGCGTATGGCGATATCGGTCATGCGGGTTTCAGTGTAGCGCATGGCGGCAGCGCTATCGCCGTCGATATTGCCGAAATTGCCCTGACCGTCGGCCAGCGGGTAGCGCATGGAAAAATCCTGCGCCAGGCGCACCAGCGCATCATAGATCGACTGGTCGCCGTGCGGGTGGAATGAGCCCATGACGTCACCGACGACCTTGGCCGACTTCTTGTAGGCGCCACCGGGATCGAGCCGCAGCAACCGCATGCCGTGCAGGATGCGCCGGTGGACAGGCTTCAGGCCGTCGCGGGCATCGGGGAGTGCCCGCTGGGTGATGGTCGAGAGCGCATAGGAGAGATAGCGCTCTTCGAGCGCTTTGCGCAGATCGACAATGCGGTCGGTGCCCTCATCGGGGGGCAGGGTGTCGGCGTCGGACATCTAGGCTTTCTGGGTCAGGCGAATCACGCCGGCATCATACCGGATCGACAAGGATTGCAGCCAAAGAAGCCCGGGTTGCCGGTGGATCGATCTGGCGGGCGGCCCAGACATGCATTTCGAGAAAGTAGCCGGTGAGAGCCAGGCCGCTGGCGACATCGGCAGAATCGGCCGTGGCGTCGCCAATGAGGAAGGCCGGGAGTTCAAACAGCCGCCCGATATAGGGCGCCGCGGCGGCGAGACAGACGGCCCGCCCCGATCTGGGCGACACATGGGTGAGGCCGCTGGTGACGCCGGTGACGGCACAACTGCCCAGGTCGAGGCCGAAACCGAGTTCATCCAGGAGGGTCAGTTCGAAGCGGGCCAGGGCCATGCCCAGATCGAGGGGTGACAGTCCGGCATCGAGGATGCGGATGGCGAGCCCCAGCATGCGGTCGTGGGGATCGCGCTCGGGCAGCAGGCGCAGATGGTCGCACAGCAACTGGCTGGTGTAGAGCCGGACGCGGTCGATGATCAGCCCGGCGGCGCGGGCATCGGTGACCTCGATGGTGGTGAAGAGCCCGAGATGCTCCTCCAGACGGGCGCGCCAGGTGATCTGCACCGAGTTTCCCGGCTGCAGCGTGGCGGCGAGCTTGCTCGAGCGGCCGCCGCGGACGAGGCCCATATAGCGCCCCCTGCCCTCGACCATGACCTCGGCGATGACGCTGGACTCGCCATGGCGCCGGACGCCGATGATGAGGCCTTCACCGCTCCATTCCATGGCTTACTTCGTCCAGTCCAGCCCCATTTCGCGGTAGCGCTCGGGGTCGTCGCCCCATTTCTCGCGTACCTTCACGAAGAGGAAGAGGTGAACCTTGGTCTCGAAAATGTCCATCAGCTCAGCACGGGAGTCGGCGCCGATGGCCTTGATGGTATTGCCGCCAGCGCCCAGCACGATCTTCTTGTGCGCCTCGCGGGCCAGGTAGATCACCTGGTCGATGCGATAGGAGCCGTCCTTCTGGACGGTGAATTTCTCGGTCTCGACAGTGGCGTTGTAGGGGATCTCGTCGTGGATGCGCAGAAAGAGCTTTTCGCGTGTCACTTCTGCGGCGGTGAGGGCCAGGGTCAGGTCGGTGAGGTGATCCTCGGGGAAATGCCACGGGCCCAGCGGGGCCCTGGTCTGGGCCCAGGCGAGGAGGTCTCGCACGCCATCGCCCTTGGAGGCGGAAATCATGAAGGTCTCATCGAATTTCAGCCGGGCGTTGATGGCTTCGGACAGGGCCAGAAGCTTCTCGCGCTTGAGCAGGTCGATCTTGTTGAGGACGAGGATGCGCGGGGTGTGCACCGCCTCCAGACCTTCAAGAAGTGATTCAACTTCCGGAGTTACGCCCCTTTCGGCATCAACGATAAGCGCCACGAAGTCGGCATCGCCGGCGCCAGTCCAGGCGGCCTCGACCATGGCGCGGTCGAGGCGCCGCTTGGGGGCGAAAATGCCAGGGGTATCAATGAAGATCACCTGCGACATGCCATCGGTGACGACGCCGCGAATCTGGGCGCGCGTGGTCTGCGCCTTGTGGGTGACGATCGAGACTTTCGAACCGACCAGGGAGTTGAGCAAGGTCGACTTGCCGGCATTGGGGGCGCCCACAAGCGCAATAAAACCGCAACGGGTGTCGACGGGAGCGTCTGGCGGCGTGGTATCGAGTTCGGTCAAAATGTTTCCCGCCAGACCTTCTCGCGGACGAGAAAGCGTTCGGCGGCCTTGTGTTCAGCGAGCTTCTTGCTCGGGCCGGTGGCAGTCAGCGGTTCGTAGGGGCCGAGCCGCACCGAGATGGTGAATTCGGGAGCGTGGTCGGGCCCGGTGCGCTCGACTTCGGCATAGACCGGCGGCTCGTGCCCCTTGCCCTGCGCCCATTCCTGCAAAGTGGTCTTGGGATCGGCGCGGACGCTGCCGGCCTGATTGATATGCTGGCCGAACAGGCGCTCGACAATGTCATAGGCCTGTCCAAAGCCGCCATCGCAGAAGACGGCGCCGATGACAGCTTCGGCGATATCGCCAAGGATGGCTTCCTTGCTGGCGCCACCGGTGCGGGCCTCGCTCTCGCCCAGGTTCATCTCCGAACCGAGGTCGAGTTCGCGGGCAATGGCGGCGCAGGTTTCCTTGCGGACGAGGCTGTTGAGCGAGCGGCTCAGTTCGCCCTCGTTGGCCTTGGGCAGGTGACGATAGAGCATGTCGGCCACCACCAGGCCGAGCACACGATCGCCCAGGAATTCGAGGCGCTGGTAGCTCCGGTCGACCCGCTTGCCGGGCGACACGGCGCTCGAATGGGTCAGGGCACGATCAAGCAGGTCCGGGTCCGCGAAGCGGTAGCCCAGGCGGGCCTGCAGCTTGTCGTGGCCCCGGCTCTTGCCCATCTATTCGTAGACGGACTGGAACATGCGATCCAGCCGCAGCGTTTCCGGCCATTCCCAGATGGCCCAGGGTGCCCGGTTGTCCTTGACCGAGAAGAAGCGGGCTTCCGCCTTGCCGATCAGGTTGTCGGACGGGACATAGCCGACGGCGCTGAGAACGCGCGAATCCTGGGAACGGTCGCGGTTGTCGCCCATCATGAAATAGTGGCCCTCCGGCACAACGTACTCGGCGGTGTCGTCGAGCGGCTGGTCGTCGGAGATTTCCTGAATGGTGTGGGTGACGCCGCTGGGCAACGTCTCCTTGTAGACGGTGACCGGAACGTCGCGATACTGGCTGTCGCGATCGAGGGCCTGACCGACAAGCTCGCGCTCGACGATCGTGCCGTTGATATAGAGGCGTCCCTCTTTCATCTGGACCTTGTCGCCGGGCAGACCGATCACCCGTTTGATGTAGTCCTCGTTGCTCGCCTCGTTGTGGAAGACGGCGACATCGCCCTGCTTGGGCGCACTGCCGAGCAGGCGGCCGTTGAATGGCAGCGGCACGACGAAGGAGTACTTGCCGTAGCCGTAGGCAAACTTGCTGGCGACAAAATAATCGCCGATCATCAGCGTCGATTGCATCGAGCCGGTGGGAATGGAGAACGGCTGGAAAAGGAAAGTCCTGAACAGGACGGCAATGATCAGCGCCTCGACGATCACGACGATCGTGTCGACGAACTCACTGCGTGCGGTTTTCTTCTTTTCCACCTTGGTGGCTGCTTGGTTCATCTGGTCCCAGACCTTCAGGTCAAATGTGGTTACGGGAGCGCTGCCGCGTGGTCAATCGGCAGTGCCTCGATGATGACAAAAGCCTGGGCCATGCCGCCATCGTCAGTGATGGTGAGGTGGATATGAGGCTTCATGCCCTGCGGCACAAGCCGTTCGAGGGCCCGGGCCGCGCCATTGGTCAGTTTCATGGTGGGTTTGCCCGATGGCAAATTGACGACGCCGAGGTCGCGCCAGTAGACGCCCCAGCTCATGCCGGTGCCCAGCGCCTTGGCGCAGGCCTCCTTGGCGGCAAAGCGCTTGGCATAGCTGGCAGCGCGCTGCGCGCGGGCATCGGACTTGCGGCGCTCGATTTCGGTGAAGCAGCGCTGGGTAAAGCGCTCGCCGTAGCGCGCAAGGGTCTTTTCGACCCTGCCGATCTCGCACAGATCGTTGCCGAGGCCGACGATCACTGCAGGCCCCTGCTGCCGGGCTTGATCGGCGGAATTGCGGCCAGTTCAGGAGGAAGCTGGTCGGCGGGATAGGCCGGCACCTTGTACTGGGTCAGGGCGACGAGCGGCACGCCGATATCGGCCTTGCCGGCGCTGCGATCGATCAGGCAGGCGGCGGCCACCACATCGGCGCCGATCTTGCGGATGGCGTCTATGCATTCGCGGATCGACAGGCCGGTAGAGACGATATCCTCGACGATGATGACTTTCTCGCCTTTTGCTATCTCGAAGCCCCGGCGCAGCTCGAAGACGCCATTGACGCGCTCGGTATAGATCGCGGGAACGCCAAGGTGGCGGGCCGTTTCATAGCCGGGAATGATGCCGCCGACGGCGGGCGAAACGATTTGACTGACGTCGCCATAGCCGGCCTCGCGGATCTTTTCCGCCAACGCCTTGCAGAGTTTCTCGGCCTTGTCGGGATGCATGAAGACCCGGGCCTTCTGCAGGAACACCGGCGAGCGCAGCCCGGACGACAGGATGAAGTGTCCCTGCAGCAGGGCGCCACTTTCGCGAAACAGGTCAAGCACGTCTTCGGTGGTCACGCCGGCTCCTTTTCTTCAGGCCGCACGGCCCATTCGATTTTCGACAGGGCGCGCGCCTCGGCAATCGGGGCGCGCTGGGCTGACGAGAGACCGGTTGTCAGCTTCAACTGTGACAGAACATCGGTCAGTTGCGCCAAATCGCGCACCTCGAGCTCGATGATGAAGTTGTGGAAGTCCGGCGACCCCATCCGCATGGTCATATTATGGATGTTGCCCTCGGCCGCGGCAATCGCCGTGGAGAGATGTGCAAGGGAACCGGGACGGTTTACCGCCAGCACCGAGATGACCACCTTGTGCAGGGAGTGCTCGCGGCCAGTCATGTCCCATCGGACATCAATCCAGGCGACATCGGAATCGTGCAATTCGACCAGGGCATCCGAGTGGATCGGATAGACCTCGATGGGTGCCCCCGGCCGCATGATGCCGACCAGCCGGTCGCCGGGGACCACGCCTTCGGGCGAGACCTCGACCCGGGTGTTGAAATCGAGCTGTTCCAGAGCGGCCTTGGCATTGGGCCCCGAGCGCTGCCCGCCGGGGACGCGGAAGCGGAAGACCTCGGAGTGCCGCAAGGCAAACCAGCCTTCGGCCTTGTCGGGCACCGGCAGATCGATCTTCTTGCTGCGCCGCTTGCGCAGACCCTTGACGGCCGCCAGCTCGGTGGCGACGGCATCGGAGTCGACCTTGCCCTCGCCCATGGCGATCAGCAGTTCGCGCCGGCCGGCAAAGCCGAGCGCTTCGGCCAGCAGCTTGCCTTCGGCGTCGTCGATGGTCACTGCTTCGCGCTCCAGCACGACGCCCAGGACATGCTCGCCCAGTGCATGGGCACGCTGCTGGGCCGCCTGGCGGACGGCGCGGCGGATGGCGGAACGGGCCTTGCCGGTGGCCGCGATGTTCTCCCAGTTGCTGGGCGGCAGATGGTTGTGGTCGCGGATGATCTCGACCTCGTCGCCGGAGCGGAGCTGGGTCACCAGCGGCATGATGGCGCCATTGATCTTGGCGCCGACGCAGGTGTCGCCGATATCGGTATGCAGCGCATAGGCGAAATCGATCGGCGTGGCGCCGCGCGGCAAGGCGATCAGACGGCCCCGGGGGGTGAAGCAGAAGACCTGGTCCTGAAACAGCTCGAGCTTGGTGTACTCGAGGAATTCCTCGCCCGAACCACCCTTGGTGAGATGTTCGATGGTCGACCGCAGCGAGGCGAAGGCCTTGCTCTCCCCTTCCAGCTTCTGCAAGTGCTCGGTCGCGCCCTCTTTGTAGAGCGCGTGGGCGGCGATGCCGTATTCGGCCACGCGATGCATCTCGTCGGTGCGGATCTGCAGTTCGGCGCGCTGCCGCCCTACCCCGACAATGGTGGTGTGGATCGACCGGTAGTCGTTGTGCTTGGGGACCGAGATATAGTCCTTGAAGCGTCCGGGAACGACCTTCCAGTTGGTGTGCACGATGCCGAGCGCGCGATAGCAGTCGGCGACCGAACGGACGATGATGCGGAAGCCGATCATGTCCGAGAGCTGTTCGAGCGCGATGGCCTTGCGATCGATCTTGGTGAAGATCGACCAGGGCGATTTGACGCGCGCCGAGACTTCGGCCTCGATGTTCTCGGCCTTCAGCTTGTCGAGCAGCTCGGCCTGGATCGTGGCGATGGTCTCGGCGAACTCGGACTGCATCTCGTCGAGACGGCTGGTGATAGCCCGGTAGGGTTCGGGCTGCAGCACCTTGAAGGACAACGCCTCGAGTTCGGAGCGCATGTCCTGCATACCCATGCGGCCGGCCAGCGGCGCGTAGATCTCCATGGTCTCGTTGGCGATCCGCCGCTGCTTCTCGGGCGCCATGAACTCCAGCGTGCGCATGTTGTGCAGACGGTCTGCCAGCTTGACCAGCAGGACACGGACGTCGGCAGAGATGGCGAGCAGGAGCTTGCGGAGGTTCTCGGCCTGCGCTTCCTCGCGCGTGACCAGCTGCAGCCGCTCGATCTTGGTCAGACCTTCGACAATGGCGCCGATCTCGGCGCCGAACAGCTGGTCGATCTCGGCCCGGGTGGCGTCAGTGTCCTCGATGGTGTCGTGCAGGAGCGCAACGGCAATCGAGGCGTCATCGAGCCGCAATTCGGTGAGGATGGCCGCGACTTCGAGCGGATGGTTGAAATAGGGATCGCCGGACGCGCGTTTCTGGCTGCCATGTTTTTGCATGGCATAGACGTAGGCCTTGTTCAGAAGCGCCTCGTCGGTGTGCGGGTTATAGGCCTGAACCCGTTCAACGAGTTCGTACTGACGCATCATCTGGAACGCCGCGCTCCCAGCGGCCGGGCGTCACGTACGCCCCGCAGAACAAAAAAGGCGCCGGATAGAGGCCCGGCGCCCTTCGAATATAGGAGATTTGCGCGCGGGCGCAAACGGCCTCAGTCGTCCCGGCGCTCGGGGGGCGCGAGGCTCTCAATGCCGCGCAGCAGCTCATCTTCGCTCATGGTGTCGAAGGTGTCGCCATCCTGATCGGCATTGGCGTCGAGCAGAGGCGCGGAGTGCTTCTCGGGCTCGTCGACTTCAACATATTTCTGCAGCGAGTGGATCAGATCCTCGTGCAGGTCGTCTGGGGAGATCGCGCCGTCACCGATTTCACGCAGCGCAACAACGGGATTCTTGTCGTTGTCGCGCGCCACGGTGATCTGTGAGCCGGCCGAAATCATGCGGGCCCGATGGGCAGCCATCAGGACCAGATCGAAGCGATTCTCGATCTTTTCAATGCAGTCTTCAACGGTGACGCGTGCCACGGACGTCTCCAGCGGTTGTGGAAAGAGGTGCCCTCATACACGACACATCCCGCCGGGGCAAGGATGTGATCGTTTTCCGAGATAACGTTGCCATATGAAATTGAGCCACGTTTATCACGACTTAGTTCGGAAGTCAGATTTTTGACGGGTTTTTGGGACAGTTTTTGTGGTTGCAAACGGCAAGCTTCTGGCGCTGATTGGAGTTCCGGACGCAAGCTTTAGAAACATAATCGGAGTCCTGGCCTCTCCCATTTCATTATTTCGGTCATTGCCGTGCCGCCTGAGAGGCCGGCCGCACGGGTCAGGAGCAGTGCATGTCGATCGACCCGCGCGAGAAAATCGTCCTCTTCATCGATGGCGCAAATCTCTACGCAACATCCAAGGCTATCGGTGTCGACATCGATTACCGCCGCCTGCTGAGCGAATTTCAGGGCAAGGCCTATCTGCTGCGCGCCTATTACTACACGGCGCTGGTCGAGGATCAGGAGTACTCCTCCATCCGGCCGCTGATCGACTGGCTCGACTACAACGGCTACACCGTGGTGACCAAGCCGGCCAAGGAATTCACGGACTCCGCCGGTCGTCGCAAGATCAAGGGCAACATGGACATCGAACTGACGGTCGATGCGCTCGATATGGCGGCGCATTTCGATCACATGGTGCTGTTTTCCGGTGATGGCGACTTTACCGCGCTGGTGGCCGCGCTGCAGCGTCGCGGCAAGCGCGTCACGGTCGTGTCGACCCTCACCACTCCGACGCCGATGATCGCCGACGACCTGCGTCGCCAGGCCGACTTCTTCCTCGACGTGGCCGATCTCTGCAAGACGGTGGGGCGTACGCCGCCGCTGGATCGCAATGTGGTGGACCGGAGCACGACGGTTGACCGGCCCGCGCCTGTCGCCGAACCTGTGGGAAAGTGAGTCCCCTGCCCCAAGGTTGCCTTTGCCACCCACAGATCCGCCGCTCGACTGCCCGCTTTGTCCGCGGCTAGCCAGCTTTCGCGCCGACAACCGCAGGCAGTTTCCGGACTGGTTCAACGCACCCGTGCCGAACTGGGGGGACGCGAAGCCGCGGCTGATCATCGTCGGGCTGGCGCCTGGCCTGCGCGGCGCCAACCGCACGGGACGGCCGTTCACGGGTGATTATGCCGGCGACCTGCTCTACGCGACACTGCGGAAATTCGGCCTGGCGTCGGGAGACTACGAGCAAAGCCCGCAGGATTCGCTGCAACTCAATGGCGTGCTGATCGTCAACGCCGTGCGCTGCGTGCCGCCGCAGAACAAGCCGACCGGACCCGAAATCGCGACCTGCCGGCAGTTTTTGACGGCGACGATCGACGAAAGCCGGCCGGACAACTTCCTGGTGCTGGGGCGGATCGCCCACGATTCACTGCTGTCGACGCTGGGCGAGAAGCGGGCGAGGTTCCCGTTTACGCATGGCGCAGAGCACCGACTGAGCAGCGGCGCGACGCTGTTCGATAGCTACCACTGCTCCCGCTACAACACCAATACCGGCGTCCTGACGACGGAAATGTTCGAAGACGTTGTCGGGCGAGCGGCCCGAGCGGTGCTGGACGCCTAGGGGCTGCCAGCAAGAGCTGCCTACTCGCGACCGCCCTGCTTCATCAGGCGGGACTTGTCACGGTTCCAGTCACGATCGCGCTCGGTGGCGCGCTTGTCGTAGTTCTTCTTGCCCTTGCCGACGCCGATCAGCAGCTTGGCCATGCCGCGATCATTGAAATAGAGCTTGAGCGGCACGATGGTGTTGCCGGCCCGGTCGACATCCTGACTGAGTTTGGCCAGCTGCTTCTTGCTGACCAGCAGCTTTCGTGGCCGCCGTTCTTCGTGATTGAAACGGTTGGCCTGCAGGTATTCGGGGATATGCGCATTGATGAGCCAGAGCTCGCCACGCTCGGGCGAAGCATAGGACTCGGCAATCTGGGCCTTGCCAGTGCGCAGCGACTTGACCTCGGTGCCGGTCAGCATGATGCCGGCCTCGAGGGTGTCGATGATCTCGTAGTCAAAGCGGGCCCGCCGGTTCTCGGCGGCGAGGCCGCTGACCAGCATAGTGGGCTTGTTGGGTTTGGTCGCCATGGTCCGTATCTAGTGCAGCAGACCCGCATGTGTAAGGGCGGCATCGATCGCAACTTCACTCGCCTCGGTCACCGGGACGACCGGAAGGCGGAATTCGTTGCGGCAGAGCCCGAGCCTGGCGGCGGCATACTTGACGCCGGCGGGGTTGTTTTCGAGGAACAGGGCCTTGTGCAGAGGCACGAGCTTGTCCTGCAGGGCCAGCGCCTCGGCATAGTTGCCCTGCTGGCAGGCGTTCTGAAACTGCGAACAGAGCCTGGGCGCCACATTCGAGGTCACCGAGATGCAGCCATGGCCGCCGTGGGCGTTGAAACCCAGAGCCGTCATGTCCTCACCCGAGAGGAGGATGAAGTCCGGCCCGAGCCGCGACCGCTCCAGGCTGGCGCGTTCCATGCTGGCGGTCGCATCCTTGATGCCGACGATATTGCCGTGCGCATCACGTAGCCGGGCGATGGTATCGACGGTGAAATCGACAACGGTCCGCCCGGGCACCGAATAGAGGATGATGGGCAGATCGGTGGCCTCGGCGACGGCGGAGAAGTGCTGGAAGAGGCCTTCCTGCGTGGGCTTGTTGTAGTAGGGCACCACGGACAGCACGCCATCGGCGCCGACATCCTCGGCGAAGCGGGTCAGGGCCACGGCTTCGGCAGTCGAGTTCGATCCGGCGCCAGCGATCACCGGTACGCGGCCGTTGGCCACCTCGACGCAGACCTCGATGATACGGCGGTGTTCCTCGTGCGTGACCGAGGGGCTCTCACCCGTGGTCCCGACCGGCACCAGACCGTGCGAGCCTTCCTTGATCTGCCATTCGACGAAATCGGCGAAGGCTTTCTCGTCCAGCGCGCCGCTTGCAAACGGAGTGATGAGCGCTGTGATCGAGCCTCGAAACATGCGGAATTTTCCTCGAATAGGCGCCGCTTGGCGCGGCTTGGGGTTATCGGCTGCCAGATTGCGGTCATAAAGCGACCTTGGCCCGGCCATAGTGGCGCAGCATAGTTTTTTACGTGCGACGCGACAAGCTGGGAGGCTCGTGACGTACACCCACAAGGACCGGCGCGGAAACCCTTTGTTCACCTGAAAAGGGCAAACTTTGGGTTAACCGCAAGGGGTGGGGGCACCTTGTTGGATTTGTACTGTGGACCAACAGGACGGTTACCATGTTTCGCGCGCTCAGGAGGCCCGCCCGCCTCCTCATCGGCACTCTTGCCGCCACGCTGACCCTCAGCGTTGCCCCCGCCGGCTTCGCGACGGACGGGATCGACGACATTGTCACCGGTTCGATCGACAGCAGCGGCGCTGTCGCCGCGCCGAATGGTTCGGCCGCGTTCAAATCGGCGCTGGCCCTGATTGCCGCCGGTGACCGGGCCAAAGCCTATGAGGCAGCGCGCTCGCTGCCCAGCGACCTCGAACGCCGCACCATCCAGTGGGCAGCAATCTATTTCGGCGACGGCGATATCGACTACGGCACGGTGCTGCGATTTGCGGCGGATGCGCCCGAATTTGCCAACACCTCGGTCTTCAAGACGCGGCTCGAGCAGGCGCTGAACAAGGCGGGGCCGGCGCATGCCGAGGTCATCAAGGTGCTGGGCGGCGCCATGCCCAATACGCTCGACGCACAGATTTCCCTAGCCCTCGCCTACGTTGCAGACGGGCAGCAGGCACGCGGTGCGCGGATTGCGCGCGCCATCTGGACCGAGAACTTCCTCGACCGGGCGGGCGAAGACAAGGTCTACAAGGCACTCGGCCGCCTGCTCGACCAGAAGGACCACTGGGCGCGTGCCATGCACCTGATGATGCATGACCGTGCGTCAGGGGTCGAACGCATCATGTCGCTGCTGACGCCGGCGCAGAAGTCGCTGGCGGTGGCCCGCAACGCGGTGTCGCGCAATGACAAGGACGCCAAAAAGCTGCTCGACAGCGTCGACCCGTCCATGCAGTCCAACCCGGTCTACTATTTCTCACGGGCACAGCGCGCGCGGCAATTCGAGCTCTGGGACGATGCGATCGCCTGGCTCAACAAGGCCGAGGGCGATGCTCCCGACGCGGCAGAGTTCTGGTACGAGCGCCGGACGCTGATCCGCCAGTTGCTGGGCAGGAATGACGCAAAGCGCGCCTATCTGGCGGCTGCGCACTACACCGAGGGTCCGGAAGGGCGGCTCGTCGAGGCCCGCTTCCACGCCGGCTGGATCGCATTGGCCTTTCTCAAGGAACCGGCCGCCGCGGCGGACCAGTTCAGGGTGATGACGACGCTGTCGACACTGCCGGATTCGGTGACGCAGGCCAATTACTGGCTCGGCCGGGCGCTCGCCGCTAACGGCGACAAGGCCGGTGCCCAGGCGGCCTACAAGGCAGCCGCGCAATATGGCACGGTCTATTACGGCATCCTGGCCCGCAGCGAGCTCGGGCTGACTGACGTGCAACTGCGCAGCATGCCTGAATGGCGGTCGGCGCAGGCCAGTTTCGAGCGCCATGACATGGTGCGCGCGGTGCGACTGCTGAGCGAGAACGGCAAAGCCGATCTGGCTCGTCCCCTGCTCCGCAGCTTCATCTTCGGTTTCAAGAGCGGCGGCGAAATGGTGCTGGCGGCGCGGCTGGCGCAGGACATCGGCGCGCACGACCTGGCCATCCAGGTCGCCGACATTGCCGACAAGCGCGGCGCGCCGCTGGATCTGTTCAGCTTTCCGAGAGACGGGCTGCCGGCCGACAAACTCGCTTCGGTCGACACGGCAGCGGTCTATGCTGTGGCCCGGCAGGAGAGCCATTTCCGGGCCGACGCCGTGTCGGGCGCCGGGGCTCGCGGACTGATGCAGCTGATGCCGGCGACTGCCCAGGAAACCGCCCAGAAGGTGGGCGTGGAATACTCGAAGTCACGGCTCACCAGCGATCCGGAATACAACGCCTTGCTGGGCTCCACCTATCTGGCGGCGCAGCTCAAACGCTTTGACGGGTCACTGGTGCTGGCGGCGGCGGCCTACAATGCCGGCGGCGGCAATGCCTCGAAATGGATCAGCGCCTTCGGCGATCCGCGATCGGACAATGTCGATCCGGTGGTCTGGGTCGAACTGATCCCGTTCGAGGAGACCCGGATGTACGTGAAGCGCGTTCTGGGGAACTATGTCGTCTATCAGGCGCGTCTCGGACATAGCGAGATCGGCATCCGGCAGGCACTGCGCAAGCTTCCCGGCTAGTGGCGGTTCCGGTCCTTCGCCCTGTGGGCGAGTGCCCGGCCGCGATGGCGCTACCTAGGTAGCCCTGTTATGGACTTGAGCATGTTCGAGCGCCCTCGCACCGTCCCCGCCGCCCTGCCCGCTTTCGCCAACCTGCCGGTGCAGCGACTGACCGTTGGAGCCGGCGGCGAAAGCCTCGCCGTGCATGTTGCGGGCAAGCTCGGCGTCGGTCAGATCCCGCTCGTCTGCTTGGCCGGCTACCACCGCAACATGGCGGACTTCAGCGACTTCGTGGGCAATTTCCACCGCCGGTTCGGCGAAACGCTGCCGGTCGTGCTGGTCGATCTCAAGGGCCGGGGCCGGTCATCTGATCGCGCCGACAAGACACTCTATGTCTCACCAGCCGATGCGCACGACCTGCGTCAGGTCTGCGCGGCACTGGCGATCGACAGCGCCATCTTTCTCGGCCAGGGCTATGGCGGTCAGGTGATCATGGCGCTGTCAGCGCAGCAGCCGAGGCTGATTGCCGGAACGGTGCTGATCGATGCAGGACCGGTATCGGATCCGCGTGGGCTGGTTCGCCTGCGCAACAACCTGCATGAGCTCGAGGGAACGCGGAGCGAAGCGGGGCTGCGGGCCATGCTTCGGCGCATGCTGCAGACGGACTATCCATCCGTGCATGACGGACTGCTTGATGTGCTTGCCGGGCGGACCCACTATCTCGAGGGCAAGCGGGTGCATCCGCTGTTCGACCCGCATCTGCTCAAGATGCTGGATGTGTTCGAACATGATGATGTGTTGATGGCGCAATGGCCGCTGTTCCAGAGCCTGGGACATGCGCCGCTGATGATGATGCGCACGCAGCTGACCGAGCAGCTGCGGCGCGAAACATTCGAGGAAATGATGCGCCGGCGGCGCGATGCCGATGGCTTCATCATTGAAGGCCAAGGATCGCCGGCGCTGCTCAATACGCAGGACGATGTCGAACCGATCGCCGAGTTTGTCCGGCAGATCGTGCGCAAGAAACCGCGTCCGCGTGTCACCGCGGAGGCGGCGACCGCCTGAACTCTCAGGTGGACTTTCGCGCCAGTTCCCGCGCCTGTTCTTGCCACTGCTCGCGGGCGATGCGGCCCTTGAAGCCGAAATGGCTTTCCACCCAGGCGACCGACTTGTCATCCCAGCCGGCAATCTGATCGAAGTGGAAGATGCCGAGACCGTTGAGTGACGACTCGATGGCCGGGGCTACTCCCTTGATCCTGCCCAAGTCATCCTTGCCGCCATCGCGGGCCTGCTTCAGCGCCTGGGGGCGGCCGGGCGGGCCATCCAACTGTTTCTCAGTCGGGGCGATCTCGTTGAGGACGGAGGTGGCACGGGCTGTCGCATTGGCAACGGCGGCGGCAGATTTTTCGACGGCGGTATCGGCAGCGACCACGTCTTCGACCGTCACACCCTCGGGCAGGTCGGCTGGCTGGCGGGCACTGACAGGCTGGGTCGGGGTCCAGCCGCCTTCAATGGCGCGCATGGCCGCGAGCTCGTCATTGACCGTTGATGCGATATCTTCGGCGCGAACTGGTGCAGTCGTGGGGCCGGCCGGAGCGGGTTCGTCCTCCGTGTCCGCCTCGACAGCCCCCTCATCCTCGTCGCGCTCGAAGACCGGCTCAACCAGGGGCATTTCGGCAGCGACATCGGGCGCCACGCCCGGAGTGTCGGTCTCGTGCACATCCTGCAATTCGGCGGCAACTTCCTCAGGGCCTTCGAGGACCCGGAAGTCGTCAGGCTTGATGCCCGGCTCATGCCGCGCCTCGACCGGCAGCCGAGATTCGCCATTATCTTCCGTACCGGCAACGGACTCGGCGGGAGATGTTGCAGGCGCAGCAGGCGCTTTCGCCGCTGGTGCCTCTGTCTGATCGTCCGCGGGCTTCGCCTGCTCGATTTCGGTATTGGAATGGCCATTGTCGGTCGGGGCGGCTGCCGCCGCTGGCTCCGACGATGCGGCCAACGGAGTGTTTTGCGAGCCGTCTGCCGGCGGCACATGCTCCGGGTTGTCGATGTGGCGCCCGGAAACGGTCTCTCCGGCGACCCGTGACGGTTCGATGGCCTTCGGCTCGGGCAATGTCACCTTGGGCATGACAACGGAGGACGACATGCCGGAGGCAGTCACCACCGGCTTGGAGGTGCCGGCCGAGGCTGCGGCGATGCGATCTGCCGGCGTGGGACGACCGGCGATCGGCGCTATTTCGGGGGCCGTGACCAGTTGCGGGGTGGTTGTCACCGCCGGCGCGGATGCCGCGGCGGCCGTCGCCGTTGCCTGGGTTTTCGGGCGGGCCAGTAACCGGCGGGCAACCAACCCGATGGTTGCGCCAGCCAGGAAGGCGGCCAGCATGAGCAATGCAGTCTCAAACAACAGAGGAGCGTTCATCATCCGGTTCAGCTCTTCCGCGACAGGCTGAGCCAGCCCGTTACCAGCCCGACGGCAAACGCTGCCAAGAGGAAGGGCCAGTCGTATTCAACAAGATAAACCAGTGAATCCAACGACATGACTGAACCTACTCATCCTGATCGAGGATGGTGAAAGCAATGCGCCGGTTGGCCTGTTTGCCGGCCCGCGTATCGTTGCTTTCAACCGGCAGGCTTTCGCCATAGCCAATGGCATACAGCCGCTCGTAGCCGACGCCGCGTGCGATCAGGGCCTCGACGACGGCCTCGGCTCGCGACACCGATAGCGCCAAATTGAGCGCTTCGTCGCCGTCGGAGTCGGTGTGTCCTTCGACGTGAACGGTGGCATTGGGACAGGCCATGAGATCGGCGGCCAGTTCGTCCAGGGCGGGAGCCGAGTCATCGGTGATCCTGGCGCTACCCGACTGGAAGAGGATGGCATTGCGCGCCGCAAGGGCCGCCACCGTATCCCTGCAGAGTTCGATTTGCGGCAGCAAGGTGATGCTGGTTTGCCACGCGCCGGTTGCGGGCTCCGACGACAGCTCGCTGAGCGCCGCCCTCCGCTTCTCGTCATTGGTTGCCTCGCCGCTGATCGCCCAGGATGCACCATCGAACGCAAGCGTCCCCAGTTCGAGCAGATCCAGCGTACGGATGCCGGCAATGGCACCGTTGATGAAACCGGCCGGCAAATCGCTGCTGACGGTCATGCCATCGGTGGGCACCCCGCCGGCAATGACACCAAAGTAGCGGCGGGCCGCGTCAGCCGGCACCTTGCCGGAGAGTTCGATCGGTGCGCCGCGGAGCTTGGTGGCACTGAAGACAGTATCTCGGGCAGCGGGTTGGTCAGCGGTGGCCGGCGCTGCGGGTTCCACCGCTTGCACGGCCGTTTCCGGCACCGGCTCAGCCACCGGCTCCGGCTCCGGCTCGATTGCCGCTGGCTCCGGTAGCAGCTTAACCAGCGGGGGTTCTGGTTCCGCCACCGGTGCCGCGGGGGTGGCCAGATCCTTCGACCAGGCGCTGCCGCCATCGGTGGCCGAAGACAACGCGGCGAGCGCCGCGTCGCGATCGGCGGTCGTGGCTGGAACTCCGGTCAGGCTAAAGGTCGTGCCGTCGAAAGTGACAGAGCCGGAGCGCAGATGGCCAATAGCCTCGAGCCCGGCGAGGACGTCGGCCATGAAACCGGCCGGCTCGCCCGAGGCGAGTTCTGTGGTATCCGAAACAACGTCCCCTGCCCGTACCGCCACAAACCGACGCAACTCGTCGGTCGTGACATAGCCCGAGAGCGAGATGCGGCCGTTGTCGCCCTTGACCGCCGACCAGGTGAACGGCGAGACGACAGGCGCAGCGTCTTTGGCCTGGACGGTGATCTGCCATTTGTCTTCGTCGACGGCGGCGACCAGGGCATCCTGAATACGGGCGCGCTCTGCGCCAGTGGCCGTCAGTCCGGATAGTGTCCAGCTGTCGCCAGCAAAGCTCAAGGCTCCTTCCTGAAGGCCAAGCAGAGCATCAAGCCCGGCAAGCGCTTCACCAATGAAGCCTTCGGGTGCGCCTGCGCCCAGCGCCGAATTGTCCTTGAGCTTTGCGCCGACACGATTGGCGAGGAAACGCTTGAGGATGTCGGTGGGCAGGAAGCCAGCAAACGTGACGGTGCCGTCGGCAGCCTTCTGGGCCCGCCAGGTGTAGGGTTCGATGACCGGGAGCGCCGCAGTGGCGGACGGCTTGGGCAGATCGACCGAATAGCTCCAGCCGGCTGCATGCAGACCGGCCGCGGTGAAGGCTGACTGGGCGGCAAAACCCTTCTGGGCCGAGTCGACGGCACCGCTGATGGACCACACCGACCCATCATAGACGACCTTGCCGGTGTCGAGCAGTTCAAGCACGTCGAGCGCCGCGACGCTGAGGCGCACGAAATCATCGGGTTCGCCATCGGCGATGCTGGCCGTATCCGCCCCGATCGGCGCGGCCTCGTGCTGCGCAACCTGCGCGGCCTCGTCGGGCACGTAGCCGGAGAGATTGATGGTGTTGCCGTTCGTTTTCACCGCCGTCCAGGTGAAGGGCGACGCCATCGGGGGGAGAACGTCCGCGTGCCTCAGAATGAGCCCCTGCGGTGCTCCCAGGTTGAGAGTCGTCTGCAACTCGTGGAAATCGCGGAGCGTAGATGCACGACCGGACAACGAGATGCTAGTGCCCTCGAGCCGGACGCTGCCCTCGCTCATCAGCCGCAGGGCATCGATGGCAAAGTCGAGCCCGGACTGGAAACGCTCCGGCGCGCCGCGAGCCAACTCGACGCCGGTGGCATCGACATCCTTATCCCCGGCCAGACGATCCAAAGTCGACTGGTCAGGCAGGAAGCCGTCCAGCTTGATCTTGCCACCGACGATGGCCGCTTCGAGGATGAACTCGTTGATCTTGGGTGGTTCGAGCGACACCGCTGCGCCGCTGGGCGTCATGGCAAGCCGCACACTTTCGGCGATTGCGGCATCTGCCGGTGCGCCGACGAGCGACAGATCAGCATCGGAGATGCGCGCCTCGCCATATTCCAGCTGCATCAGATTCTGCAGCAGCAACACGGCGTTGTCTTCAAATCCTGCAGGGGCACCTGAAGCCAGCAGCATGCTGGTCGAGACGGGCCGCCCGGCGATGTCAGCGATCTTCAAGCGATCAACGAACGACTCGTCGGGCTTGTAACCGGATATCTCGAGCCTATTGCCGTCGAAGGTGGCAATCCAGTCATAGGGACTGGCCAGAGCGGGCGTGACAGCAGCGCTCTTCAATTCAACCCCTGCCGGCGGTGAGGCCAGCAATTTCTGGGCGGCATCGAAGGCACGAGCCGATCTGGCGCGCCCGGACACCTGAACTGCGAGGTCGGCGATCTCGATCTCGCCAGCATCAAATTGCTGCGCCAGTTCAAGCGCATAACTTGTGGCGCTACGCCATTTTGTACGATCCGGAACGCCCGACATCAGCCGGAGCTTGTCCTCCGCGCCGCCGCTGGCAAGCAGGATTTCGGCATGGGCCGTTTCGTCAGGCACACCGCCGGAGAGCGACATCTGCCCGTTCGACACGGTGGCGGCAAATGGAAACGGGCTGACGAACTCGGCCAGGATCACATCGTCGCTGGAGACAGATCGGACGCCGTACAGTTCGGAAAGGCGCGACGCGGCAGCGGCTATGGTGCCGGCGTCGGTTGCCGTGCCGGAGAGCACCGCATCGCGGCCATCAAATCGGATATCGGCCCAGGGGAAATCGGCAGCGGTTGCGCTTACGCTTCGAGCGGTCAGGTCGGCGGTCATCGTGGCGCCGGTGGACAGCACCGCAGTAAACGTACCCCCGACAACGGTGAGCAATGCCGGAACGCCCCAACGCAGAATGATGCCGTTCATGTCGCCTCTGTTCGCTGTGTCCGCCCGCGAGTCCGACCCTTACCCGTTTCCTCTGACTCGGAAAAGGGCGCCAACTCTTTGTTATCCGAAGAGTTCTGGGTGCATTGCTGGAGATAGGCGTTTGAAAGATGAATGCAGTCTGAAGCCGCACGGTCGGCCAAAGAGATTGCAGGAACCTATGCCCTAGAAACAGAAAGGCCCGGCTTGCGCCGGGCCTCCTGATGTCCGTGTAAGCGGTAAGGCTTACTGGAAGGACTTGGCAGCCTTGAAGGTCGCCTTGTAAGCGCCATTCGAGTAGGCTTCGCCCTTGAGCGAGGTGGTGAAACCACCGCCCGGAGCCCAAGCAACGGTAGCCGCACCGTAGTAGGTGTCCGAAGTCAGGTTGGCAGTCGAGTCGTAGAGGCCAACTTCACCGGTGATAGTGATGGTCTCAGTGACGGCAGCAACGAGCTGAGCAGCGACCTGATATGCGTCGTTAGCGGCAGATGCATCGTGATACCAACGACCACCAAGATTGATGGTGACAGTATCGGTCACAGCAGCCGAGCCCGAAACACCAAAGCCGTAGTCCTGGCCACCGACAGTGTTTGCGGCCTCAACCGAAGCAGCGAGCGTGAACATGTCGAACGTGGCGGAAGCCGACGCGAGACCATTCCAGTAGCCCGTGTTGTCACCGGCGATAGCGGCAACGAACTTGAACATGTCGAAGGTACCGGCGAAACCAGCGTGGTAACCCCAGTTCTCGACAGTGCCGTCAAGCACACCACCAGCAACAACGGTCAGGTGAGCCGCAATGCCGTCACCAGCATAAGAGATCACGCCAACGGCCGTACCAGCGCCAGCAATGTTGGTGCCGGTCAGGTCGAGCTTTTCCAAGCCAGCAGCAACCGACACACCGTTGCCGAGATCGGAAGCGATCTGGATCACATGGCCGCCGTCGCCGAGAGCGCCGGCAGCAAGAGCAGCGCCGCCGCCCCACTTCACGCCCGTATCAACCTTTTCGGAATTGAACAGACCGAGGAAGTTCAGAGGGGCGTCTTCGCCCATCTTCATGATCGAGCCCTTCTTACCAGCCATGATCACAGTCGTATCGCCGACAGAAACATAGGCTTCGTCGAGGACAACACCAGCGTTAGCCGAACCGCTGCTGGTTGCTGCTGTCAAGCCACCGCCAACAACACCTTCATTGGTGACGAGCGAGTACTGCTTCTGCTGCAGCTTGATCACGGCGCTAGCCGGACCAAAATCAGACGAAGCCGTACCGACGAACCTGACCCAAGCCTTCAGCTTGGATTCCCAATCAAGGTTTTCGCCAGTGGGGGGCACGATCGCATCATCGGCCACGTTGAACGCGCCAGCAGCGGTCGTAACGAGCACAGTGCCCGGAGCGTAGTCGCCCCACTTGAATTCGTACTCGACGCCGCCAGAGATCTGCAGGCAGTTGGTGTCGGACGAGATCGTCAGGCCGGAAAGGCCGAGGGAGTCGCAAACGTCGAGCGACGTCAGAACACCCAAATCAGCTGCGTAGCCTGCGGTCGAGAGACCGGCGGCAGCCACAGAACCAAGAACTAGGCTCCGAATCTTCATTGTTGACCTCCAAAGTCAGTCATTCTTTGAACCGGTTGCCCGGCGGTTTGTCGAAACGCGACCACACTTGTAAGTGTGTGTTGTCGTCGCGTTGCGACCGACAAACGATCCCATGCATGGATTCGCAAGACCAACCATACGCATGCTGACGGGGTTCGCAACGACGGAAAGCCCAAAAGACGTGGCAGCAATGTGGTTGCGATATGGATGTTGCAGATTCAACACAGCTTTGGAAACCTCCTGTTAACCCGCGTCTACGGGCGGTTAACAGAGGGGGCTCAGGGCAGGTCAAGCGCGGCAATAGCCGCCAGGATTGCCGGCGAGGCTGCATCGCGCGGTGGCGGCGACGAGACGAGCCGCGGCTCCGAGATGAACGGCTCCGCTATGTCCGGCAACGATGTGAGGCCCAGGTGATCGGCGACCTGCTGCATTGCGCGACCTGCGTCGTTGCCGAAGTTGGAAACGTCGAAAGTGCTCATGAAGCCGGGAAACCGGCGGTTCCAGAAGCTCTGCAGATCGGCGTTGAGCCTTGCAAAGGCCAGGGCGTCCGCCAGATCGCAGGCATATTCGTTTCCGGACAAGGCGAAGTACTTCTGGTGCATTGCTGCGGCCAGGTGTTGGGGGGACCGGTGGCAGGAGATGACGCGGGCGGCGGGCATGGCCAGGCGGATGGCACCAACCAGCCAGAGATTGTTGGGCATGGTATCGATGATGCGGCGGCCCGGAGCGAGCCGTTCGGCCATGGCGAGGTAACGACGGCCGAGTTCCGTGGCCAGCCCGATCGAGGCAGCGGCTGCCGAATCCTTGCCATCATTGCCCAAGGCCGCTGCCACATTTGCGAGCACCGGGAGTTCGCCGGCGGGGAACAGTTCGGGGTGCTGGGCCAGCATGCCTTCCAGTGTGGTCTTGCCTGAGCGGGGGAGGCCGACAATGAAGATGGGGCCATTGGCCGGACGGAGTTCCGGCACATCTGAGTCATCAAGAGAAACGAAGGCCTGCCGGAGGGCGGCTGCGCGCGCCTCAGCCGCGGCAAGGTCAAACGGACGGTGCTCCCGGACGCGAGCATTGGCAGATTGGAAAGCGGCCAATGCCTCGGCGCCATCGCCAGCGTCGGAGCAAGCTTGGCCGAGCGTAAACTCAAGTTGGGCACGCTGATCAGCCGACAGATCGGGGTGGGCCAGAAGATCGTTGACCGCGGCCACCTCGGGGTCGTCGGCGGAGACGCGCGGAACAATGAGGCCGAGCATGCGGTGGGCTTCGGCGTCTGCGGGACTGGCGAGAATGGCGCGGCGATAGGCATTTGCTGCCTGCCCCGGATCACCGGCCAGCCAATGTGCCCGCCCCAGTGCCCGCCAGATTTCGGATTCGGCGGGGAAACGCGCAGCGTAGTCTGCTGCAACGGCGATCGCCTGCTGGCGCTGCTGGAGACCTTCAAGGGCGTTGCAGAGGCCGGTCAGGGCGTTGGGGAAGTTGGGGCGGAACTGCAGTGCGCGGCGATAGGCATCGGCGGCGCCGTGCCAGTCGCCCAGCGCGGCCAAGGTATTGGCGAGGTTGCGATGAAAGCCCGCTTCGCTGGGTGCCAACTGGATGGCCAAGCGGAAAGAGGCGATGGACTCGTCAAAGCGCGACAGTGATTTGAGGGCCATGCCGCGATTGTTGAGGAACCCGGGACTCTGCGAACGAAGGCCGATTGCCTTGTCGAAAGCCTCTACGGCCTCGGCCGCCCGTCCTGCGCTGTTGAGCGCGGTGCCCAGATTGCCAAGATAGTCGGGATCGTTGCTACGCATCCGCACGGCGCGTTGCAGGCGGGCGATCGCGCCGGCGGCGTCACCGCGCTGCAGCAGCGCCAGTCCGCCGAGATGGTTGGCCGCCGGATGGCTGGGCTGTCTGGACAGGACCTTGGAATAGATCGCCTCCGCTTCGGCGATACGGCCCGACTGGTGCAATTGCAGTCCCTGCTGCATCAGATCGTCGATCTTACTCATCGGTGGGCCACATACTCGCGGGTCTAGGTCGAAAGTAGGTACCTTCCTAGTGGCGCCGAACTCTGACCGCAATTGCATTATCGGCTGCCCGTGGTCATGGTCGGCCGCGTCGCACAAGAGAGAGGGTTCCATGTCTGAAGGTAAGGTTGTGGTGGTCAGCGGGGCCACTTCGGGGATCGGGCGGGCTACAGCCATCGGCCTGGCCAAGGCGGGGTTCCGCGTCGCCATCCTGGGTCGCCGCGAGGCCGAGCTTGAAGAGACGGCCAAGGTCGCCGGCGCCGCCTATCATGCGGTGTGCGACGTTGCCGATCCGGCCGCAGTGCATCGGTTCTTCTCGGATGTGGTGGCAAAGCTCGGCCGGGTGGACGTGGTCTTCAACAATGCCGGGCGTTTCGCGCCGCAGGCCTCGTTCGGCGATATCGACATCGCCACATGGCAAGGCATGGTCGACGTCAACCTGAACGGCGCCTTCTATGTGGCGCGCGAGGCGTTTCGGGCAATGCGGGATCAGCAACCGCAGGGCGGACGGATCATCAACAACGGCTCAATCTCGGCCTATACGCCCCGCCCCGGGGCCGCGGCCTACACCGCGACCAAGCACGCCATTACCGGGCTGACCAAGGCGATCTCGCTGGACGGCCGGGCATACAACATCGCCTGCGGCCAGATCGATATCGGCAACACAGCGACGGACATGACCGCATCAATGACCAGCGGCTCACTGCAGGCGAACGGTACCATGCTGCCGGAACCGACCTTCGACGTGAAGCACGTGGTCAATGCCATCATCTACATGTCGGAACTGCCGCTTGCGGCCAATGTGCAGTTCATGACCGTGATGGCGACAACCATGCCCTATATCGGGCGCGGCTAACGCTTAAGGATGGCGAAGTTGAATTCGCCGGTGCCGAGGACACCGTAAAGCCGGGTCCAGAGGGGCAGCATCTGCTCGGTGGCGCGGGCCGACGTGATATCGCCAAGATCGATGATCTGCTGCCAGCCAATGCTGCGCAGCAGATCCATGACCTTGCCCTTGGCGTGCTTGTCATTGCCCGAGACAAAGACGGCATGTGCGCCGTGGATCATAGCCGGATCCACCATCACCGCAGCGGTGACGGTATTGAGCGTCTTGACGACCTGGGCCTCCGGGAAGCTCCGCTGGATCAGTTCACCGAGCGAATCCGTGTTGGAAATCGACAGCGACGGCGGAAACCCCCTGGAGAAGTCGAGCGGATTGGAGATATCGACCAGGATCTTGCCGGCGAGGTTGGCTGCCCCGGCCTGGCGCAGGACCTCGAGGGCGGTATCGCCACGCGTGCAGTGAATCAGCAACTCCCCGTAAGCTGCTGCATCGGCGAAGTTTCCCGGTTTTCCGCCGGCGCGGGCGACGAAGGCCTGAACCTTCTCGTTGTCGGCGGAGCGGCCGCCCATCATCACGTCATGACCAAGGGCGACGAGCTTTGCCCCCAAGGTCTGGCCGACCACACCGGTGCCAAGCACGCCGATCTTCATTGCACACTCCCAAATGGCTGAGAAACCTTAGTGCGCTGGCAGGTCGGCGAACAGACACAATGTCTAGGTACCGGCTGCAAATCTTTGCTGGCCGTCGATATAAGTTGCCTGCACCGTCATTGCTGGAGACAGCACGGCGAAATCGGCCCGGGCACCGCGGCGAAGATTGCCGTATTCTGAGCCAAGTCGCATCGCCTCGGCCGGGTAGACCGATGCCATGCGCAGCGCTTCGTCGAGTTCAATACCGACCACGCGGGTCAGATAGGAGATGGCACCGATCATGGTGAGATCGGCACCGGCCAGAGTGCCGTCCGCGAGCCGGAGCGCGCCATCCTTGCGATAGACCATCTGACCGGTGAGGTCGAAGCTCTGCAAGTCCGTGCCGGTCAGCGGCATGGCGTCCGTGACGATGAAGATGTGCCCCGGGCCACGTTTGCCGCGCAACGCGGCGCCGATGGAGGCGGCATGGACGTGGATGCCATCGGCGATGAGCCCGGCGCTGAGGCTGCCGATATCGAGGGCCGCGCCAACGACGCCGGGCTCACGATTGCCGATCTGGCTTTGCGCATTAAAGAGGTGCGTCACCATGGTGGCGCCGGCGTCAGCGGCGGCCTTCACCTGGGCATAGGTGCTCTCGGAATGGCCGATCGAAACGACAATTCCGGCTGCCGTGAGACGGGCTATCTGCTCGGGGCCCACGGTTTCGGCAGCCACCGTCACCAGCAGGTGGGGCAGCTTCTGTCGTGCAGCGAGGAGCCGCTGGATATCGGACTCGTCCATCGGACGGATAAGAGCGGGGTCATGGGCGCCCTTGCGGGCTACGGACAGATGCGGACCTTCGAGGTGCAACCCGAGAAATCCCGGGACGGTGCCCGCGGCCTCGACGCCGGCGGCAATCGCGGCATCATTCTGCGCGGGTGTGTCGGTGATCAAGGTGGGCAGGCAGGCGGTCGTGCCGAACTGGGCAAAGGCGATGCAGATGGTCTGGATCGCATCCAGTGTGGGCGAATGGTTGAGGAGAGCGCCGCCGCCGCCATTGACCTGAAGGTCGATGAAGCCGGGTACGATCATGCCGTCGACCGGCACGCGTTCGGCGTCAGTCGGCGAGTTGGCGGCGATCAGGCCCTCGACGTGGCCGTCGGTGACAACGAGTGCCATGTCGTCGTGCCATTCGAACCCGTCGAAGATCCGGGCTCCGGAAAAAGCCAGCTTGCTCATATGGTTTCCGTTACCTTCTTGAGATGAGGGGGATGATCGGGATCAAAGCCGCGACGGCGCGACAGCGCCTCGACGAAGCCGTAGAACGAGACGATCAGGGCCAGCGCGTCGGTGACCGGGTGCCCCGATGCGGCGAATGGCAGGCGTTCGGCATCGACAGCGTTGACGGAGGTGACGAAGACCCGCGCCCCCTGCCCTGCGAGCTGCTGGGCCACTTCGGCGACAGAGGCTTCCGACGCGTCGCGGGCGGCGAGGGCAAGCACCGGGAAGTGGCGCTCGACGATGCGGGCGGGACCGTGCAACACCTCTGCAGCACTATAGGCCTCAGCGTGCATGCCGCAGGTTTCCTTGAACTTGAGCGCGGCCTCGTTGGCGATGGCGAGGGCCGGGCCACGGCCCAGCACATAGAGCGAGTCGAGCTTGTCCAAGGCGCCGAGCAGCGGCGACCAGTCGCAGGCGATGGCTTCGGTAAATAGCTGCGGCAGCGCCTCAAGCGCGGCGAGCAGGCCTTCATCCTCCTGCCAGTGCGCGATCAGCCCGAGCCCGGCGACGACCGATGACACGAAGGTCTTGGTGGCCGCGACACTTTTTTCTTCGCCGGCGTCAAGATCGATGGTGACGTCGGATGCCGCCGCGAGCGGCGACCCAGGGGTGTTGGTGATGGCAAATGTCGATGCGCCGCCCGCCCGCGCCGACTGCGCCATGGCCACGATATCCGGGCTCTTGCCGGACTGAGAGATTGCGATGGTAGCGCAGCGGCCGAGCTTGAGTTGCTTGCCATAGATCGAAACGATCGACGGGCCCACCGATGCGACCGGCACACCGGCAGTCAGCTCGATGGCATATTTGAGGAAGGCGGAGGCGTGATCCGAGGAGCCGCGGGCGATGGTGACGACCGAGGCAGGATCGAATTCGCGCAGGGTCTTGCCGCCGGCAATCAGCGTGTTGCGGGAGGAGTCGAGCAAACGCGCAACCGCATGGGGAATCTCCTCGATCTCCTGACGCATATAGGTGGCACTGGTCACTTGCGGCCGTCTCCTTGCTGATTGCCGATGCGGAGCTCGGCGACAAAATCATAGGTATCGCCGCGATAGATCGAGCGTGTGAACTCGATGACGCGGCCCGAGGCGAGATAGGAAATCCGTTCGATATGCAAAGCAGCAGCACCCGCCGGCAGTTCCAGCAGCTTTGCGTCGGCGGGACCAAGACTGGCAGCCCGAAGGCGCTGGATGGCACGAACCGGCCGATTGCCGCTCCTGTCGAGGTGCGCGTAGAGCGAGGTGCCGACCCTTTGCGGATCGGGAAGGATGTCGGCCGAGAGCGCCGCACGCTCGATGGCAAGCGGGATGCCGTCCGAAATACGCAGGCGCGAGACGCGCGCCACCTGGCCGCCAGAGGAGAGACCGAGCGCCACGGTCTCCTCGGGTGACGGATCATAGATGTCGCGGTCGAGCCAGACCGAGGTGACGGCCATGCCGCGCCGCGCCATGTCGTCGGCGAACGAGGTGAGTTGACTGAGCGATTGCTCGACCCGGTGGGTTTGCGTGGCGACGAAGGTACCCGAGCCGTGGCGCTGCAGCAGGACGCCGTCACGGACCAGTTGCTGGACAGCCTTGCGCACCGTGACACGCGATACATCCACCTTGTGGGCGAGATCGCGTTCCGATGGCAGGGCATCGCCCGGCTGGATGGCTCCCGAGTGGATCGCGTCCTCTATCCATCGCTTGAGCTGCAGGTACAACGGACCACCTGGCGGCAAGACGACCGACTCGGCGCTGAAAATGGCGTGCTGGACGTCAGACATCTTCGACCCTTGCGTGACGCGTGACTGACACGTCAGGAGCGTGCCGTCATTGTGCTGAGCTACAGCATGGAGCCGGCTACGGCCAGCCACCCTCTTACAATACCAATAAAATACCATTCGCCAAGCTGATTCTGGGTGCCCGCGGATTTGCAGAGCCGGCGCGAGCACGCGAGGTCCTCGATAGGCACAAGCTCGCGTGGCCGCCAGACAAGTGGTATGATTTTGGCATTATCTAGGTAGGAAGCAAGACCGCCCCTGCCTGTGTCGATCCTCCCCAGGAGTTGATTGCCGAAGATCTCGATCTCGGCCGGCACATGGATGACGCGGTGATGTCGCTGCGCATCTGTCTCGCCGCCGACGAAAGAGTGCGCACGGGCCTCGCCGTCAAACTCCAGGGGCCACGAACGGACTGACCGAGCGTCATTTCTCCAGCTTTTCCGTGGCCTGCAGGGCTCCGAAGCCGGGCAGCGGACGCAAGCGGTTGTATTCCTGTGACTTAAGGCGCATATAGGGTGCACGTTTTACAGCGATCTCGCGCTATCTCGACTGACCGGCTCTGCCGGTTCGCTTTGGCTATCACTTGATATTGTGAACGGTAGTCCGCTTTGGCATGTCGCCAGAGCGTAACTTGTCGCGTCCGACTGGACGCGCTCTCACTTTGAAAGTGAAAAAAAATGGCCACCAAAGGCACCGTGAAGTTCTTCAATTCCACCAAGGGTTTTGGCTTCATCTCCCCCGACGACGGCAGCAAGGACGCTTTCGTCCACGTGACCGCGCTTGAACGCGCTGGCATCTCGGGCCTCAATGAAGGCGACAAGGTCAGCTACGACCTCGAAAGCGGTCGTGACGGCAAGGTTTCGGCCACCAATCTGCAGGTCCTCTAGGACGTCTTCGGGCGCCGCTTTGCCGGCGCCCGATTCCTCTTATCAACGCGGAGCACGTCCATGAGCGATCTTGAGACGAAGCGGGCGCGGAAGATCGACTACGACGCGCGTGCCGGACTGTTCCAGGGGCGCGGACGGCATCGTGGCAAGGGCCTGCAGTTTCGCGGCTTCGACAGTGCTGCTCTCGCCATTCAGTTCGCCGTGGAGGACATGCACCCGTCGCATTCGTCCGGTACCATTCTCGAAGTCGACGAAGATCGTTTCGACATGCTCGAGATACTCGCGCTTTATCATGACGCCCGCTACCCGTTCGTGCGCAAGGTAGCGAAATCGGATCGCGACCAACCGATCGCGACGCAGGCGCCCGAGCGCTTCCAACGTATGAGCACGGCGGCCGTCAAGGTTCGCATCTAGCCTGACGGTCCTTGCGGGACCAGGCACACCTCCCCACAAATTCTCGACCGTATTCGCGCGCCCTGCCTCCGGGAGCGCGATTGCCGTTTCGCGGTCCGGATGTCGCAAGAGCGGCGCCCGGCCGGTTCGGCTTAATTCGTCTCGGGGAAGGGCCGCGATGGAACCACACTCCACCGTGCGAGGTTGAGAGCGCATCGAGCGTGCCAACTGAGCGGCACGAAAGCCCCCCAATGGAGAGACCGATGCCCAACGAATATTCGACCCCCTCCACATCATCCGGGAGGCCGCACCAGCAGGTGTTGCCGCCCGAGGCAAAAGACACTCTGGTCCATGACGCCGAGGCCGTTGTCGAAACCGCCAAGAGCGAATTCGACAAGGCGGCAACTCAGGTGTCGCATGACGCCGGCAACCTTGCCCACGAGGCACATGCGCGCATTGATGATGTCGCGCACAAGGCCAAGGGTCTGGCAGGAGAGCAGAAGGATCTGCTGGCTGGCCAGATCGGCGGCGTTGCCGAGGCGATGCGCCGCGTTGCCGACGACCTGACGCAGAACGATGCGTCGGGCGCAGACTATGCCCGCACCATTGCAGACAGCGCCTCCCGCATTTCCGAGACGGTACGCGACAACGATGTCGATGCCCTTGTCGGCATGGCGCAGGACTTCGGCCGCAAGCAGCCGGTGGCATTCATGGGGGCAGCCGCCCTCCTCGGCTTCGCTGCCAGCCGCTTTGTGCTGGCTTCGGCCAAGCGCGAGGACGAGCGCTCCGCTCCAGTTGCCAATGAAGGCACGGACGCTCCGGCTTACCCCAGCACCGGGAGGGCATGATGAGCGCAAGTGATCATGGATCCTCGCTGAGCGATCTGCTGGGCGGACTGGTACAGGATATCTCCGGACTGTTCCGCAAGGAGATCGAGCTGGCCAGCGTCGAAGCGGGCGAGAAGATCGATCAAGTGGTTGGCGCCAGCCGCAATCTTGCCATCGGTGCCGTTCTCGCCATCGGCGCGACCGGCGTGCTGCTGACAGCCCTGGTGGCTGGCGTCGCCGCGGTTCTGGTCGCGATGGGCCTGGGCGAAACGGTCGCCAATTTCCTTGGTGCACTGATCGTTGCCCTGGTGATCGGCGGCATTTCCTGGGCGCTGATCCAGCGCGGCCTCAATGACGTGCGCACCAGTCATCTCAAAATGAAACGGACCGCCCATTCGCTGCGCGCGGATGCCAAGGTGGTCGAGGAGAGTCTTTCATGAGCCATGATAGCGAAAACAATTCGGCCCGCGTCGAGCGCGAAGTCGAAGAACAGCGTCACCGCGTCGAAGCGCGGATCGACGCCATCAAGGACCGACTGTCTCCCGGGCAGTTGCTGGACGAGGTCCTGTCGCACACCAAGGGCGGCAGCCAGTTCGCAGCCAACTTGGGGACTACGGTCACCAACAACCCGATGGCAACCGCCCTGCTGGGCGTCGGCCTCACCTGGCTGATTGCCGGGCAGAACAAGCCGGCCATGCAGCCGCGACACCAGTCGCGTGCCGTCCGCCCCGACTATCCCTATGCCCGCAGTTCGTCGCAGGTCAGGCGTATCGGCCACGCCGCCGACGAGCAGGGCCAATGGTGGAGCGAATTCGACGCGGGTGAAGCCGGGCAACTCAAGGCCAAGTCGAATGAAGTCGGTGACCGCCTCGGACATTTCGTCGACAAGGCGGGTAAGCTTTACGCCGGCTTCATCGACGAGTCCGGCTATCGCGTGCACAAGTTCCAGGACGAGGCGGGCAACCTCATCGACGAGGCCAAAGGCTGGGCCGACGATGCCCGGCACGGGCTGGAACATGCGGCCGAAGATGTGGCCCATGCCGCCAAGGACGTCGGTCGGGCCATGCAGAAGTCGAGCGATCAGTTGACGCGCCAGCTGGGTGCGCTGCTTGAAGAGCAGCCCCTGATCGGCGGCGCGCTCGCCTTTGCTGCCGGCGCTGCACTGGGTGCCGCCCTGCCGCCCACACGGCAGGAGGACAAGCTCGTTGGCCGCGCGTCTGACGACCTGCGCCGCGAGGCCGGTCATATCGCCAGCGACCTCTACGAGGACGGCAAGGAGCAGGTGGAGGACGCCATCGAGAAGGCGGCCGAAACGGTGAGCGGCGCATATGATGACGTCAAGCACAGGCTTGGCGAAACCGGCGCCAGCGATGCCGACGGCGCTGCGCGCGCCCCGCACTGAGCGATCTGAGCCATAATGACGAAACGGCGGCCTAGAGGCCGCCGTTTTCTTTCTAACGGTCCCTCGGCAATCAGGCCGTCCAGCCGCCGTCGATGATGTGGACCTGGCCGGTGGTGTAGGTGGCGCCGGCGAGATAGACGGCGAGATCGGCGATCTCGGAGGGCTGGCCGATGCGGCCGATCGGCTGGCGGGCGATGAAGGCCTTCCTGGCTGCCTCGAAGTCGCCGGTGGCGTGCCAGCGTTCGTGCAGGCTGGGGCTGTCGACCGTGCCCGGCGCGATGGCGTTCACCCGGATGCCCTTGTCGGTATAGTCGGCGGCCATGGACTTGGTCAGGCCGATGACCGCCGCCTTGGAGATCGAGTAGGCAGCGCGGTTGGGCACGCCGGTCACCGAACTGGCCACGGTCGACATGTTGATGATGGCGCCGTCGCGGCGTTCGAGCATCTGCGGCAGGATGGCCTTGATGGTGCGGATCTGGGCCCAGACATTGAGGTCGAAGGCGAAGTCGAGGTCCTTGTCGGCCATCTCGAGTACCGAGCCGGAATGGACGACGCCGGCGCAGTTGAAGAGCACGTCAATGCGGCCGATCTCGGCCACGGCCTTGTTGACCTCGTCGGCCGACAGCACGTCGAGCACGCGGGTCGTGACATTGGCCAGGCCATCGAGCTCCCTGAGCTTTTCGGCATTGATGTCGGTGGCGATGACCCGGGCCCCGGCCCGCGCGAAAGCCTCCACCGAGGCGCGGCCGATGCCCTGGGCAGCCGCAGTGATGAGCGTGATCTTGCCGGTCAGATCGGCCATGAAATCGTCCTCCAGAATTAGTGCGGCTGTTGGTAACGCGGGGGGGTGGCTTGGACAAGGCTGGACTGACATGTTAGCCCAATTGCCTAGCCTCCGGAGCCTCCATGCACATCATCGATACCCACCTCCATCTGGTTTATCCCGATACCCTTTCCTACCCGTGGCTGGCGGGCTCCCCGAAGCTCAACCGGCCATGGCTGGCGGAAGACTACTGGGCGGAAGCGGACAAGCTGGGGATCACGGCGGCGATCCACATGGAGGTTGATGTCGCCGAGGCGCAAATGCTGGAAGAGAGTGCCTTTGCGCTCGAGGTGCATCCCAAGGTCATTGCCGCGATTGCCAACGGCCGACCGGAGCATCAGGACTTCCCGGCCTATCTCGACAAACTGAAGGCGCTGGGTGGGGTCAAAGGCATCCGGCGGTTGTTGCAGGGGCGCCCGCCCGAACTGTCGCAGCAGCCGCTGTTCATCGAAAATCTGAAGCGGCTCCCGGCCCATAACCTGACCTTTGACATCTGCGTGAAAAGCCATGAGCTGGAAATCGCAGAGCGGCTGGTGGCGGCGGCGCCAGAGGTGCAGTTCGTGCTCGACCACTGCGGCAACCCGAAGATTGCCGAAGGAGAGTGGGACAGCTGGACCCGCCACATCGACACCATTGCGGCGAGCCCGAATGTCGTCTGCAAAGTCTCGGGCGTTCTCGCCAACGTGACGGAGGACTGGACGGTCGACCAGGTTCGCCCCTATGTCGAGTACGTGATCGGCGCCTTCGGATGGGACCGGGTGGTGTGGGGCAGCGACCACTTTGTGGTGACGCTGTTCGCCGACCTCACGGGCTGGGTCGGGGCAACGCGAGAGATCATTGCCGGTTGCAGTGAAGACGAGAAGGCCAAGCTCCTGCACCGCAACGCGGAACGGATCTACCGGCTGAGCTGAGCTTCCGGTTCGTAGACGGCGATGCGGCCGCGACCGCTGGCCTTGGCAACATAGCAGGCCGAGTCGGCCTCACTCATCAGGTCGGCCGGGGTGCCAGCACCGCCCGAGATCGCGGTGATGCCGACGCTGGCGCCGATCCGGTAGGTCTTGCCCTCCCAGACGAACTCGAATGCGGCGATGGCGTCGACAAGCTTCTGGGCGACGCGTCTCGCCGCAGTGGCCGAGCAGTCGGCCAGCAGCAAGGCAAACTCGTCGCCGCCGATGCGGGCAGCGAAATCCTGGCGACGGCACGAGTTGCGGATGATCTGCGCCACCCGGCAGAGCAGCGCATCACCGGCTGCATGGCCGGCGGTGTCGTTGACCGGCTTGAAGAAGTCGAGATCGACAAAACAGAGCGCATGAGTCCGCAATTCACGGCGCGCCTCGTCGGTGACGCTGATCAACGCCCGTTCGAAGGCGAGACGATTGGCCAGCCCCGTAAGCGCATCGTGCGTTGCGGTATGGGCCAGCTGCTTTTGCAGGGCACGGCTGTTGGTAACATCCTGGAACACCAGAACGGCGCCGACCGTCTCGCCGTCGGGGGTCTTTAGCGGCGAGGCCGAACTCTGGACATTGCGACTGGTGGCATCGCGGCCGATCAGGCTGACATCCTCATTGAGATGGGTGATGACGCCCTCGGTGAGGCAGCGATCCACAGGGCTGCAGGCAGTGCGGCCACTGGCCTCCTCAACGATCGAGAAGACCTCGGTCAGACGCCTGCCCTGGGCTTCTTCCAAGCTCCAGGCGGTCATTTCCTCGGCGGTGGGGTTCATGAAGGTGATGCGGCTGTTCTCGTCGATGGTGATGACACCGTCGCCGATCGACTGAAGCGTGACGCGCAGCCGTTCCTTCTGGGCCGCAAGCTGGGCTTCTGTCGTCTTGAGACGCGTGATGTCGGTATCGGTGCCGACGGTACGCACGGCCTTGCCGTTGCTGTCCCACTCGACGGGCCTGCCGCGGCTGAGAATCCAGAGGTAGTGCCCGTCGCGATGCCGCTCGCGGTATTCAAGCGTGTCGTAGCCGTCGACGCCGGCATCCTGCTTGGCGACCGTGGCGAGTACACGCGGGACGTCGTCGGGGTGCATGCGCGACAGCCAGGCTTCCTGCGAGCCATCGACCTCTTCGTCCGGCGCAAAGCCGCGCATCGTCCGCCACATCCGTGAATAGAACATCTTGTCGGTGCGGATGTCGTGATCCCAGACGCCCTGCCCCGCCGCTTCGAGCGCGGCGTTCCAGCGGCGCTCGGTATAGGCCAGGGCCTCCTCGGCGCGCTTCTGGGCGTCGATATTGGTCAGCTGAGCGATCACGTACAAGGGCGCGCCGGTATGCTCGCTGCGCAACAGGGACGCCGTGGCGTGAACCCAGAGCGGGGTGCCATCCATGTGCGACATCCGGCAATCGATGCCGAAGTCAGCGATTTCGCCGCGCATGAGCTGATCGAACCGCAGCATTACGGCGTGCAGATCGGCACTGTGGATCATGGCATCCATCGACAGGCCCAGGCATGCGTCCGGTGCGTAGCCCAGCATCGCCTCGAAAGCATGGTTGGCATAGATGGTCCGGCCGTCGGCACCGACGAGCGTCATGCCCACAGCCGCGCTTTCCATCACTTTGCGCAGCAGCGCATCGCTCTGGTCGAAGCGGAACAGGTCAGCAGTCGCCTGGTGTCTTGCCATGCCGCAAATATACGGCCGCGGCTATTAACGACATGCTTCGAAGAGCCGGCGATTGCGACACTTTTGTTGCAGCCGTTTCTCTCCAGCGGGTGTTGGACTTGCCGTGGCGCCGTCGTATTGTCCGGGCCATGAGAATACCCTGCCCGCACGCCATTCTGCTCGGTCGATCGTGACCGGCCCGGCCTTCACGACGCGAGGCCTGACCAAGGTCTATGGCGAGGGGCGCACGGCGGTGCATGCCCTGCGGGGCGTTGATCTGGAGATTCCGCAAGGCGAGATCGTGGTCCTGCTCGGTCCCTCCGGCTCCGGCAAGTCCACTTTGCTCAACATCATTGGCGGGCTCGACCGTGGTACAGCCGGAACAGTGCACTTCCGCGACCAGTGCCTGACCGAGATGACGGATGCGGAATTGACGCGCTACCGTCGCAACCATGTCGGTTTCGTCTTCCAGTTCTACAATCTGATGCCCAGCCTGACGGCGCACGAGAATGTCGAACTGGTGACCGAAATTGCAGCCAATCCGATGGATCCCGATGAGGCGCTGTCGCTGGTCGGGCTGGAGGGGCGGACCGACCACTTCCCCGCGCAACTGTCGGGTGGCGAGCAGCAGCGGGTGGCGATTGCGCGCGCTGTTGCCAAGCAGCCCGAGGTGCTGTTCTGCGACGAACCGACCGGAGCACTCGACAGCGCCACCGGACGGACGGTGCTGACCGTGCTACGGGACGTCAATGCGCGGCTCGGATCGACAGTGCTGATGGTGACGCACAATGCCAATACCGCGGCCATGGCCGACATGGTGATCCACTTCGCGGACGGCGCCATCCGCGAGGTGGTGCGCAACCAGGCGAAGGTCAGTCCCGAGGAGATCGAGTGGTGAGCCCGCTCGACCGCAAGCTGCTGCGCGATCTCTGGCGTATCAAGGGGCAGGCCATTGCGATCGGCGCTGTCATCGGCGTGGGCGTGATGATGCTGGTGATGATGACGGGCCTGACAATATCACTCACCGAAACGCGCGACGCCTATTATGAACGCTACCGGCTGGCAGACATTTTTGCGCCGGCCAGCCGGGCTCCGGAACGGCTGGCGGAGCGGCTGGCCGCCCTGCCCGGCGTGGCGTCGGTGCAAACCAGAGTGCAGGGCCGCGCGCTGATCGACGTACCGGGACAGATACTGCCGGTCCAGGCCCAGGCGGTCTCCCTGCCCGATCGCGGCCGGCCGGCGCTCAACGATGTCTTCCTGACCGACGGGCGGCTGCCTGCCGCGGGGCGGCCCGACGAGGTGCTGCTGCTGCAGGGTTTCGCGCAGGCGCACGGGTTGCGGCCGGGCGATGCGCTGCGCGCCACGATGAACGGGACGAGGCGCAGCTTTGATATTGTCGGCCTCGCCCAGAGCCCGGAGTTTCTCTACACCACCGCGCCGGGCGAACTGGTTCCCGACGAGGCGCGCTTCGGCGTCATCTGGTTGGGGCGATCCGGCCTTGCAGCGGCCTATGACATGGAAGGCGCGTTCAACGAGGCGCTGATCGGGCTGGCCCGCGGCGCCAGCGAGCAAGCCACGCTTGCCGCCGTGGACAGAGTACTCGACCCCTATGGCGGATCAGGCGCCTACGGACTGGCGGATCAGACCTCGAACCGGTTCGTGACCGAAGAGATATCCGGACTCCAGGCGGCCGCGGCGGGCGTGCCACCGATCTTTCTGATGGTCGCAGCCTTCCTGCTCTATATCGTCATCGGTCGCATCGTGCAGGCGGAGCGCGGTCAGATCGGACTGATGAAGGCCTTCGGGCATACCAATGGCGAGGTGGGATGGCACTATTTCAAGCTGATCCTCGCCATCGCTGCCGGCGGTGCGCTGGCCGGCTGCCTCGGCGGCATCGGCGCCGGACGCGCGCTGATCGGCTTTTACACCAACTACTTCAAGTTCCCGTTTCTCGTGTTCCAGCTTGACCCGGCGTCCTTCACGAGCGGCGTCACCGTCAGCATTCTCGCGGCATCGGCTGGTGGACTCATGGTCCTGCGCCGGGTCTTTGCCCTGACGCCGGCTACTGCCATGCGCCCGCCGACGCCACCGGACTTCAGCAGGACGGGCCATTTCGGGCGTCTGCTGGGGCGTTATCTCGACCAGCCGTCGCGCATGGTCATGCGCCGCATCACGCGTCAGCCGGGCCGGATGGCACTGGCCACGATCGGCATTGCTTCGGGCATGGCGCTGTCGGTATCGATGATCACGATCTATGCCGGGTTCGACCAGACAATCGACCTGACCTTTTCGGTCGTCGATCGCAGTGACGTGACCGTCACCTTCACCCATCCGGTCAGCGACAAGACATTGTTCGAACTGGCACGCCTGCCTGGCGTGCAGCGCGTCGAGGCGACGCGGACGGTGGCCGCAGTCCTCCGCAACGGGCTCAACAGCTTCCGCGGCGCGCTGATCGGCATGCCCGAGGGCGCCGAGCTCAGTCGTGCCCTCAACGACCAGATGGTCCCCATCGACCTGCCCGAGACCGGCGTCGTGCTGTCGAGCGTACTGGCCGACATGCTTGCTATCAAGCCGGGCGAGACGCTGACGGTGGACGTGCGCGAGGGGCGTCAGCCGGTACTGGCGGTACCAGTGTCAGGCATCGCGGAGACCTTGCTGGGGTCGCCCGCCTATATGGATCTCGAGGCGCTCAACCGAGCCTTGCGGGAGCCGGACAGGGTGTCGGGCGCCTATCTGATGATCGACGACGCGCGAGCCGACGAAATCTATGCGGCCCTGCAGGACATGCCGACTGTGGCGGGCGTCAGCCTGAAATCGCAGGCGCTCGATGCCTTCGTGACGCTGATGAACACCGGCGCCGGCGCCATTCGCTATGTGATGAGAGCCATCGCGTTCCTCATCACCTTCGGCATCGTCTACAATGCCGCGCGCATCGCATTTGCCGAACGGACCCGCGACCTCGCCAGCCTGCGCGTCATCGGCTTCACCAAGGGCGAGGTGGCGTTCGTGCTGCTGGGTGAACTGGCCGTGGTGACACTGGCAGCGCTGCCGGTCGGCGCCGTTCTGGGCTATTATCTATCGTTCGGTATTGCTGCAGGGTTCTCGACCGATCTCTACCAGATTCCGGCCGTGTTCGACGCTCCAAGCCAGGGCCAGGGCATTCTGGTGGTGCTGCTGGCGGCCATCGTCTCCGGCTGGCTGGTCAAGCGCGACCTCGACCGGGCCGACCTTATCGAAGCATTGAAGACACGGGAGTAGACGGTGGCAAGAGCAAAACGAAAATCCCGTCTCATCCTCTCGCTGCTCGCCGGCGGACTGATCACGGCGGCACTGGCGGCGGCCTTCTGGCCACGGCCGGTGATGGTCGATCTGGGCGAGGTCACGCGAGGCGCCATGATGCTGACGATCGACGAGGAAGGCAGGACGCGCGTGAGCGAGGCCTATGTGGTCTCCACACCTGTAGCGGGTCGCCTCAAGCGGGTGGAGGTCAACCCGGGGGATCCGGTGGTGCGCGGCCAAACCGTTGTGGCGCAGATGCTGCCGACGAACCCCGCAGTCCTCGATGTGCGGACCCGCGAACAGGCGCAGGCGGCGGTGCAGGCGGCGGAGGCGGCCCTTCGCGTGGCCCGCGCCGATCTCAACTCCGCCATGGCCAGCCGGGACTTCGCGCAGACCGAGCTGTCGCGTACCGAGCGACTGGCCGCGCAGGAGATCTCCAGCGAGGCAGCGCTGGACCGCGCCAGGCAGAACTTTCGCGTGGCCGAGGCGGCCGTCGAAATGGCCGAAGCCGCGATTTCCGTACGCGAGGCCGAGCGCGCGAATGCCCGCGCGCAGCTCATCGGTTTCGACGACCAAGGGCTGGCGGCCGCCATCGGCAATGCCAGAGACGACAGCATTCCGCTGTTCGCCCCCGCCGACGGGCGCATCCTACGGATCATCCAGCAGAGCGAGACGACGCTCCCGGCCGGTGCCCCGATCATGGAAATCGGCGATATCGACGGGGAACTGGAGGTGGTGGTCGAACTGATCTCGTCCGATGCTGTGCAGATCCAGGTCGGCAATCCGGCAATCATCGACGACTGGGGCGGCGAGGCCTCATTGCAGGGTGAGGTCCGGCGCATCGACCCCTTCGGCATCACCAAGTTCTCGGCATTGGGAGTCGAGGAACAGAGGGTGCCGGTGACGATTGCGCTCACCGGTCCCAGAGAGGAGCGCCAGGCGCTCGGGCATGGCTATCGTGTCGAGGCGCGGATCATCGTCTGGCAGGCTGACGACGCGCTGCGCGTGCCGTCCAGTGCGCTCTTTCGCAACGGTGAGCAGTGGGCAGTGTTCAAGGCGGAGAACGGCACTGCGGTCCTCCGCCCAGTGACCATCGGCAGGAACAACGGCGTCGCCGCTCAGGTCCTCGAGGGCCTTGAGGCGGGAGACAGCGTGATCCTCTACCCGTCGTCAGGGGTGAGCAGCGGCACTGCGATTGCGCGGCGCGTCACCAACTGACGCCGTGGATGGCAGAATGCGGCCGGACTAGATAGCAGCGACGGCGTCCGACAGCAGGTCGCGCACCGAACCGGCGACGGCATGCAGTTCGGCATTGTCGATTGCCTGCATCGATGCCACCGGATCAATGGCGCTGACCTCCACCGCGTTTCCGACCTGACGCAGGATGACGTTGCAGGGCAGCATGGCACCGACGCGGGGTTCGATGCCGATAGCCTGGTAGGCCATTTTCGGATTGCAGGCGCCCAGAATGCGGTATGCAGGCATGTCCGCATCGAGCTTCTTTTTCATCGTGGCGGCGACGTCGATTTCAGTCAGCACGCCGAAGCCCTTGTCGGATAGCGCCGCCCGGGTGCGGGCGTCGATGTCGGCGAAGGCGGCGCCTTCGAAGGTGCGGTTGATCGTGTAGCTCATGGCATGAAGCTCCCTTGTTGTCTGATTGTGCGCACCAACAGGCGCGTCATTCTACTTCCATTGTCCGCTCAGGGCCTTCAGCACATCGGTGCGGCTCAGCTGCCCGGCAAACTCCCCGCGACGGAGTATGGGGAAGTGGCGATGCGGGCTGGTGATCATGAACTCGCAGGCGCTGACCAGGTCGTCGTCGGCCTCAAGCACCTGCGGGTCCTTTGACATGTAGTCGGCGACGGTACCGCCCCATTCCTTGTAGTAGGACGCACTGAGCGCGGCCTTCAGGCAGTCACGCATGGTAAGGATGCCGACCAGTTCGCCTTCGTCGTCGAGAACGCAGGCGCCCGAGATGTCGTTCTTCAGTAGCAAGGCAACGGCCCGTACGATCTCGAGACCCGGAGTGAGCGTCAGGGGATTGGCCGTCATGACTTCGGCGACGCGCTGCAGGGCAGGTTCACTCACGATGACGTTTCCTTGCGGCTGGGACAGGCCCGGCAGGCGCCACCACAGGCAAGGCCACCGCACGAGCCCTTGATGGCCGGACGCCCGAAGAGGACGCCGAGCGCCAGGCCGAGCATGACAAGTCCGATGGCGATGGTCGCGGCAATGATGGTTTGCATGATCTGCTCCTAGCTCGTGCGCAGCGCCGTGAAGGCGGAACTGGCGGACAATGTCAGCCCGCCGGCATCGTTCCGCAACAGGAAGAGGACGGGAAGGTCTAGAGCTTCGGCAAGCTCGAGTCCGGAGGTAGCTCCCAGCACCATCATGGCGGTGGCAAGGCCATCGGCGGTCATGGCCGACGCATGCGCCACCGAGACGGAGGCAACCGAGTTGTGCACGGGCTCACCCTGCCCCGGGTCGATAATGTGGCTATAGCGGCGGCCCGCGACTTCGTAGACGTTGATCGCATCGCCCGAGGTGGCGAGAGCCAGGTCGGATGCCTCGAAGCGGGCTGCCGTGCCACCGGCAATGGGATCGGCAACGCCCAGCCGCCAGCGGTGGCCGTCAGGTCCCAGCCCGGCGGCGCGCAATTCGCCCCCGATGTCGATCAGGAAGTTCTGGTATCCATGAAACCGCAGCCGGTCGGCCAGCGCATCGACAGCATAGCCCTTGGCGATGCCGCAGAGGTCGAGTGACAGGCCGGGCAGCGACTTGGTGATGCCGGCCGCGCTACACGCAACACTGGAGTAGTCGCCTACACGTTCGCCATGCAGAGGGCCGAAGCCGTAGCGCCCGACCACGGGTCCGACTGTCGGGTCGAAGGCGCCGTCGGTGAGTGCCGCAATGCGCAGGGCTTCACGCGTGACCAGAGCGAACTCATCGCTGGCGAACTGGCTGCCGGCCCCCGCCCGGTTGAAACCGGAGATCTCGCTGTCGTCGCGGAACGGGCTCATCGTCTGGTCGATCCGTTCGAGCACCGCGGCGAGGTCCTCGCCCAGACCATCGGGCGCGCCATCAGGCAAGGTGACTGACCAGCGGGTGCCGAAGGCAGGCCCGGAGAGGCGGACGGTGTCACGGCCGTAGGCCGGCAGCGCCGACAGGAGTCCGGCGGCCACTACACCCTGCAGAATCTGCCGTCGATTGATCGCCATGGCTAGCTCCCGAAATCGTCGTTGAAGATGGCATCCGGCTCGACACCGCAATCGTCGAGCATGGCGTAGACCGCCTGAATCATCAGCGGCGGACCGCAGAGGTAGTATTCGCAGTCAGCCGGCGCCGGGTGGTCCTTGAGATAGGCCTCGTAGGCAACGTTGTGGATGAAACCGGTCGCACCTTGCCAGTCGTCGGCCGCAGCGGGATCGGAGAGGGCCGCGGTCCATCTGAAATTGGGGTAGCGTCTTGCGAGGTCGTCGAACTGCTCGACATAGAAGAGCTCCGGGCGCGAACGCGCGCCATACCAGAAACTGATGCGGCGGCTGGTGCCCACCCGTTCCAGCTGATCGACGATGATGGAGCGGAGCGGCGCCATGCCGACACCGCCGCCGATGAAGACCATCTCTCGGTCAGTGTCCTGAGCCTTGAAGTGGCCATAGGGGCCGGCCAGCTCCACCTTGTCGCCCGGCCGGCGCGCGAAGAGCCAGGACGAAACAAGGCCGGGCATTGCGCCGGGAACGCCAGGAGGCGGCGTAGCGAGGCGGATGTCGAGGACGATCCTTTGCTTTTCGCTTGGCGGGCTAGCAATGGAGTAGGCACGTGACACCGGCTCGCTGCTGCTCGCCTGCAGGTCGTTGAGAGCGAGGCCGGTCCACATTGGCCGATGCGCTTCGGGAACGTCCATTTCCGCAAACACCAGTTCGTATGGCGGCGCGGTGACCTGAACGAAGCCGCCGGCCTCGAACGCGAAATCGACCGCAGCGGGAAGTGCCAACGTGATCTCGCGGATCAGCGGTGTCAGCGGCCGCACGTCGACGATCTCGCAGATCATGCTGGTGACGCCGAGGACCGCTTCGTCCACCGTCACCTCAAGGTCCTGGTGCACCGTGACCTGGCAGGCGAGACGTGCGCCCTGCCGCAGTTCGGCGGGCGACAGGCGCGCAATCTCGATCGGCAAGGGCTGGCCGGCGCCCGTCAGATGTTCAACCCGGCACAACCCGCAGGTGCCGGCCCCCGAGCAGGCCGAGGGGATGGCAACGCCGTTCTCGTTGAGAATGGACAGCAGCCGACGATTGGTCGATCCGGCAATGGTCCTGCTGCCGTTGACCGTGATGGTCACGGGCCTTGACGGGCGCAGGGTCTTGCGCGCGACATCAAGCAGCAAGGCCAGCGTCCCGATGAGGATGGTTGTGGCAAGAAGGGCGAGCGGGATCTCGATCATATCACCCGCACTCCCACAAAGGCCGAGAAGGCCATGGAGATGAGGCCGGTGACGATGAAGGCCATGCCGAGGCCTTCCAGCCCCTTGGGCAGATTGGCGTAGCGCAGCCGTTCGCGGATGGCCGCAAGCGTGGTGATGGCGAGCAGCCAACCGATGCTGGCGGCCAGCCCGTAGACGGCGCTTTCAGCCAGATCGTAGTCGCGCTCCACCATGAAGAGGCTGCCACCGAGGATGGCGCAATTGACCGCCAGCAGCGGCAGATAGATGCCGAGGGCCCGATGCAGGGCCGGGACGAAGCGTTCCAGCAGCATCTCGAGCATCTGCACCAGGGCGGCGACAATGCCGATGAAGATGATGAGCCTCATGAAACCAAGGTCGGCCTCCGGCAGGCCAAGCCAGCCGAGCGCGCCGGCGCTGAGTACATAGGCATAGAGCAGATGGTTGAGCGGCACGCTGATGGTCAGCACCAGGGTCAGGGCGATGCCCACCCCGGCCGCAGTCTCGACCCGATTGGACACGGCCAGGTAGGTGCACATGCCCAGGAAGAACGAGAGTGCGAGGTTCTCCTCGAAGACGGCGCGCTGGAAGAGGTCGATCATGGTGCCACCTGCCGGTCCGCTTCCATGGAGACGAAGGCACGCGCTTCCTGCTGGTCCGGACGCAGGCTGCGCACCGTCCAGACGAGAAGGCCAAGAATGATGAAGGCGCTCGGCGCCAGCAGCATCAGACGCATCGGTTCGAACCAGCCACCATCGGCGGCCAGAGGCAGGACGGCAAATCCCATGAGCGTGCCGGCGCCGAAGAGTTCGCGGATCACCGCGACGATGAGCAGCACGAGACCATATCCGGCGCCATTGCCGATGGCATCGAGGACCGAAGGCAGCGGCGGATTGTGCTGGGCGAATGCTTCGGTGCGACCGAGGACAATGCAGTTGGTGGCGATGAGCGAGACAAAGACCGAGAGGCGCTGGCTGATGGCGAAGGCGTAGGCCTGCAGCAACTGGTCGATGATCACCACAAGCGAAGCAATGATGGTGATCTGCACGATCAGGCGGATGGAGGATGGCAGGTGGTGCCGGATCAGACTGATCAGTCCGGACGAGACGGCGAGTACGGCCGTCAGGGCGACCGCCATGGTCAGCGCCGTGGTGACGGAGGTCGTCACCGCCAGCGCCGAGCAGATGCCAAGGATGTGCACCGTCACGGGGTTCTGGTCGACGAGCGGATTGGTGACAGTCGAAAAGCGCTTGTCCATTTACTCGCCTCCGTCGCGCAGTGTCTGAAGCCAGGGGCCGAAGCCCTGCGGGCCAAGCCAGAAGCGGATCATGTTGGTCACGCCGAGCCCGGTGATGGATGCACCGGACACGCCATCGACCTGGTTGGGACCATCGGCCTTGCCACGCACCACCTCGATGTCGACTGCGCCGTCCGTGCCGATCGACTTGCCGGGCCACTGCGCCTGCCAGGCCGGGTCGCTGATGCGGGCGCCGAGGCCGGGCGTCTCGCTCTGCTCGTAGATGGTGAGAGCGGCGACGGTCTCGAGATCGGCCTCGAGTGCCAGGTAGGCACGGATCGTCGACTGGTAGCCCTTGCCGTAGATCGGCAACACCAGGAGCGCCAGCTGGCCGTCCTGCCGGACGAGGTAAACCTGAGCGTAGTTTTCGCGGCGTCCGATTCCAGCCAGGTCGTCTTCAGCGGCAAGCGCCGTACTGGTCTCGGGATCGGCGGTGACGGCGGCCTGATCGAAGGTTGCGACATCAATGCCGGTGGCAATGCTGCCGGCATCGAGATCGACAATCAGGACCTCGGCAATGTCGGCGCCGGTTTCGCCAAGGATGTCGGCCATACCGGGGACGCTGTCGAGCATCGCACTCATGGCGGCGCGCTGCTCGGCCTTCAGGTTGGACTGGATGACGGGGCGCAACAGTACGGCGACGGAGGAGACTGCGAGCCCGCAGGTCATGGCGACAATCAGCGCAATGCCAACAGTCTTCACGCGATCGGTGTTGGGACGCGCGAGGAACTTCTGCCAGAGGCCGGCGGGCTTGTTGTCAGCCATGGCGGCGCGCCCTCCTTGCGACATTGATGGCGATCACCAGCCGGTCGACAAGCGATGCGAAGATGGACGCGGTCAGTGCCGCAAAGATCAGGGCGCTCTGCACCGTGCCTGCCTGCAGGAACAGAACTGCGAGCACACCGAACAGCAGCCCGTAGCCCAGCCTGCCCCAGTTGGTGGATGCAGACGCCACCGGATCGGCAACAAGAAAGACCAGCACGAGCCAGAACAGCCCGCTGCCAATCACCTCCATGCCGCCGGCCATGTCCTGCAACCAGACGAGCCCGGCGAAGCCGGCCATGGCGCCAGCGAGGACGCGCCAGTTCACCTGCCCTGAAGCCAGCAGGATCAGCAACGCCGGCATGACCGCGAGGATTGGAATGTCGGAGGTCGCCCGATAGCCGTCATCGACGAACGAGAACATCAGGAAGGTCAGAGCGGCCACTGCCGGGTTGAGGAGATTGCGTCCCTGACCGCCAAAGATCAGCAGGCCGATCACCACGCCGAAGGTGCTTCCAAGCGCCAGTTGCCAGAGCGGCGCAGCCTCCGGAACCAGCATGGCTACCAGCACGGCCATGCTGACTCCTTCGAGCCCGAACTCCTGCCGACGGGTGCGCTGGAAGAGGAGTTGCCAGACAAGCACAACGGCGACAACGACAAGAAACCGCAAACCGAGGGATGGCCCCTGGACCAGCAGCAGCCAGCCGAAAGGTGGCAGCAGGGCCAGCAGAACCGGCACCTGCCCCTGCATGACAGCGGGTCTGGCAAGATCGATGAGGCCCGGGCGCATCATAGTTGCGACTCCAGCTCATTGAGCACCTTGCGCAGCATGCCGCCAAAGTCGCTGCCCCGGCGATCGACATAGGTCAGTAGCGCCAAGTCCTCCTCAGCCAGTTCGAGGGCGCCAAGGCGGCGCGCGGTATCGGCATCACCGACGGCAATGGCCCGCAGAAGCGGCACCGGCAGAATGCCGGGGGGAGCGGCCTGTTCGTGCAGCGCATTGGGAATAATGGCGTCGCCGCCGCGCAGAATCCGGTCGACCAGCAGACGGGACCAGGTTGGGGGACGACCGGAAGTCCGGTGTGACATGGCGGACACCTGCAGATGCCCCTGTGCCAGATAGTGGGCAACTCGACCGTCGAGAGGTGAGCCCGACATCAGCTGCAGATGCCCGCCTTGCAGGCGACCATGGCTGAGTTGATGGAGATCCGCACCGCAGAATGTCTCGAGCAGTGCCGGCTGGCCCACCGCGGTCCCGGCCAGTCCGACGATGCGACGCCCCCAGATTCGTCCGGTGGACAGGAGATGGCCGAGCTCAAGCACATCCTGATAGCCGATGTGCCAGACGCTGCCACCGGCGCCAACCGGATGGAGGTGGTGAATGTGTGCGCCTGCCAGTCCCGCCGGGTGAGCACCCGATATCGCAGTAGCAGTGACGCCTTCGACGGTCGGCAGGGAGGCGCCGGCTGCGTGGCAGAGATAGGTCTTGCCACTCGTCAGCCGGCGTATGGCGTCGAGCCCGGTCGAAAACTGCGCGCTGCGGGATGCGATGATGGTAGCCGGGTCGGGCGACAAGGGGCGTGTATCCATCGCCGTGACAAACAGCGCATCGGGGACCGCGGACGACCTTGGCACCCGATCGAACGGACGGGTGCGCAGCCGGATCCAAAGCCCGGCGCCGATCATCAGGTCAACGAGCGCGCTTCGCTCGAGGACCGGAGGCACGGCAAACGTCGCCGAGTTGTCGCCGCCGACAGCGATGAGCAGATGTTCAAGGCTGCGGCGCGGCCCGAGACGGAGCTCCTTGACGGTTCCGGAGGCAGGGGAAACGTAACGCAGTTCGGGCCGGGTCCGATCCTCGAACAGCAGGTCGCCTGCGGCGACGCGGGCGCCCTGCTCGACGGCAAACCTCGGACGCAGGCCCGGCATGTCCTCGCCCAGCAATGCGATCGAGTCCGGCATCGCGGTGGATACCGTGCCGTATTGCGGCTCCGGACCGAACCGGAGTCTTAGGCCTGAAATCCTGACCGTCATTTCGCTCCCGACCCGTTGAGCTGCTGGACTAGGACGCTACAGCGAGCGACACGTCCTAGTTGGAGAAGAACCTGCTGATGTCCTGCGCAGCGAGCAGGTCACGCGTCATTCCTCCGAGTGCCCACTCACGCAGGCGGCTGTGACCGTAGGCGCCGCTGACGATCAGGCCGGCGCCCGCCGTCGCTGCCGCAGTTGCGATCGACTGCGCCGCGGTTCCAACCTTGGGCAGCACGTCACCGTGGGCCTTGACGTCGTGTGACGCGAGCCAGGCTACGGCATCGAGCATGCTGGCGCGCTCGGTTGCCAGATTGCCCTCATCGACCACGACCACATAGACGTCCTCTGCCGCCTTGAGGAACGGCAGGCTGTCGGCGACGGCGCGGCGGGCCTCCCTGGTATCCTTCCAGGCGACCACGATCCTTTCGGCCTTGAGCGTCCGCTCGCCGGCAGCGGCGACGAGCACCGGGCGTCCGGCACTGACCAGCACCGCGCCGATGTCGACGGGATTGCGACTTTTCCGGCTGAGCGCCGGAGAGCCGACGATGATCAGATCGACCGAGCGTGCCGTGGCGATGACGGCGCCCTCGGGCTTGAGATGGTAGTCCACAAAGCGATGTTGCACACCCGAGGGTACAAGCATGGCGAAGGCATGCTTGGCTGCGACCATCGCGGCACTATTCTCCGCCCTCCCCTCCTCGTAGAGCGCGCCGGCCATGGGAGGTTCGGCAGCGGTAATGCCGGTCAGCGTCGCCCCATGCTGACGCGCCAGGTCGGACGCCAGCGCCACGAGATCATCATCGATGCCGTCAAAATCGACGGCGACAGCTATGTTGCGAATTTCCATGTCCAGCTCCCGTGTGTTGAGGCGATACTAGCGGCCGGTCGGCCGCCGGGATTGATTTGCATCAACCGGAGGCGGCGGGTCGCGCCGATCAGTGCGACAGCAGGATCGGCAGGCGGGGTGCGCTCAGGACAGTTTGCGTGGCACCGCCGAGGACAAATTCGCGAAACCGGCTGTGGCCGAAGGCGCCCATGACCAGCAGATCGCTGTCACGGGCGAGGGCCGCGTCCTGCAGCGCGCTGCCGATATCGGCTGTGCCACGCGTCGCCTCGACGTGTTCCGTGCTGATGCCGTGGTGATCGAGATAGGTGCGGATGGCAGACACCGAGTCGAGATCAATCGTCTTGTCATCGCCGATGCTGAGGATGGATACACTGGCGGCGGCCGTGAGCAACGGCATGGCGTCGCGAAGCGCGCGCGAGGACGCACGCTCGCCGTCCCAGGCGACCATTACGGCGAGCGGGTCAGTTACCTGCTTCTGCAGGCGACTGGCATCAGGCACGAGGATGACCGGACCGCCCGACCCGAAGATAAGGGCTTCGCGGTCGGACTGCCGCTCCGGCTCCGCCTTGTTGCAGATCGACATGGTCAGGTCATGGAAGCGCGCGAGTTCGACGAGGTGCTCGCCAAAGGCCTCCGGTCGACACCGGATGGTGCCGGTATTGATCTCGACGCCAAGCGCAGCGGCCTGCTCTTCGGCAAAGGCACAGAGATCGGTGGCCTGCCCCCTGCTGCGCGCCTCGATCTCCTGGATGAGTTGCGTCAGATTGAGCGCGGCCTCGCCCAGGATATTGTGAATGGGCGGGATGTCCGCCTCCTGCGCCCGCGCGGTGACCCGCGCGCCGATACGGGCGCACATGCCCAGAGCGGCCGCGAGGTCGGACGTGGAAACGGCATCGGGATATGTCGCGATCGGTAGCAGTACGTCGAGTGCCATGCTGTCCTCCTGCGGATCAGGCGAGGTCGCCCGGTCGGTTGACGACAGAGCTGACCAGACCCGCGCGGTCGCACGGGCGCGATCCTGATACCGAGCCTAGGCGGTCAGCGCGGCGCAGACTTGACGCGTGTCAAATCGCGCACAGACGCCGCAGCGCCGCTACAGCGGCCAGAAGAACAGGATGGCTGGCACCGAAACGGTGATGATGATGATTTCAAGCGGCAGGCCCATGCGCCAATAGTCGCCGAAGCTATAGCCTCCGGGGCCCATGATGATGGTGTTGTTCTTGTGCCCGATCGGGGTGAGAAAGGCGCACGACGCGGCGACGGCCACCGCCATGAGAAACGGGTCGGGCGACACCTGCAGCGACTGCGCGATCGAAAGCCCGACCGGCGCGGCAATGAGCGCGGTGGCGACATTGTTGAGGAAGTCCGACAGCGTCATCGTCACGATCATCAGCAGGGTCAGGATGGCCCAGGTTGGCAACGCGCCGGCCAGCGCCAGGATGCCATCGGCGATCAGTTGCGTCCCTCCCGAACTCTCGAGCGCCAGGCCGAGCGGGATGAGGGAACCGAGGAGAACGATGATCGGCCATTCCACCGATTCATAGACCTCGCGGCCGCCAACGATGTTGAACAGCGCGTAGATGCCGACGACGATGGCCAAGGCAATGGCGAGCGGAAACAGCCCCATCACCGAACCAGCCACCGCGGCAGCGAAAACGCCGATGGCAAACAGCGCCTTGCTGCGCTGCAGAACGGCGTGACTCTTTTCGGCGAGCGGCAGCACGCCAAGCCATTCCGCAGCATCGGCGACACGGCTTTCCGGTCCGAGCAGCAGCACCACGTCACCGGGCCGGATCGTCAGCTTGCGGACCTGCTCGCGAAAGCGCCGGCCCTGACGCGCGACGCCAAGCAGCGCCACGCCGCGACGATTGCGCAGCCCGAGGCTGAGCGCCGTCCGGCCGACCATGCGGGCATTGTCGGGGACAATGGCCTCCATCAGCGTGAGGGACTTGCCGCGCAGGCCGACATGCTCCTCGCTGCCCGGCGCCTCGAGATCAACGGCGCCGAGGAAAGCTTCGATGGACTTGGGGTCGCCCTCGAGGACGAGCATGTCGCCCGCCACCAGCTCGGTGGCAGCCGAGAATCCGGGCAAGCGCTTGCCCTTGCGGACCAGACCGAGAAGGGTGATGTCGTGATCGTCCGCCGCCGACTGCAGGTCGTCCGGGGTCTTGCCGATGCTCTTGGAGTCCTCGCCGACGGTACCCTCGGCCACAAAGAGCCCCTGCTCGCCTGACAATCCGGCGGCAGCCTTGCCCGGCACTGATGGCAGGAGCCGCCAGCCGATGAGGGCCACGAAGGCAATACCAATCACGGCGCAGACGAGCCCGACCGGGGTGAAGTCGAACATCGCGAACGGCTCGCCCAGGGTGCGCTCGCGAAACTGCGACACAACGATATTGGGCGGGGTGCCGATCATGGTGATCATGCCGCCCAGGATCGTCGCGAATGAGAGCGGCATCAGCGAACTCGAGATCGAACGCTTGCCCTTGTCGGCCGCCTCGATATCGAGCGACATCAGCATCACCAGCGCGGCGACGTTATTGATGACGGCCGAGAGTGCTGCGCCGGCGATGGACATGATGCCAATGTGGGTGGAGAGCGGACGATCTGCCGAGATGACCAGCCGCGCCACGAGTTCGACAGCGCCGGCATTCATCATTGCGCGCGAAACGATCAGCACCAGTGCGATGATGATCACCGCCTCCTGGCCAAACCCTTCAAAGGCGTGCTCTGCCGGAATGACACCGCCGACAACGGCGATGATCAGGGCGGCAAAGGCCACGAGGTCGTACCGGATCTTTCCCCAGATCAGGAAAACAAAGACCAGCCCAAGGAGGCCGAAGAGGAAGATCTGATCGAAAGTCATTGGCACGGCACTCGCTTGGACGCTGACGGACGATCCTTAGCAGACCGTCCGCCACTCATCCAAGTCGGGCAGACCCGCCGGCGGCCGTTGGCCGGCCGTGGTCAGGGTCGCACTACGGCGGCGCTCTCAACCGCTGCGACTTCCGCCAGATCGGCAGTGCTGTCGATCAGCAGTTGAATCGCATAGTGCGGATTGTGGGCGAAGGCGCCGCCATCCTTGGCGACGAACTGGTAGTTGTAGGCGGCCTTGAGCAAGCGCGGCGTCCAGCTCCGGTAGCGATTGGGGAAGATCGCCTCGTCGGCATCGGAGGTGCCGTTACCGTTGGTGTCGTTGAAGAAATAGGGATAGGCCGACTTGGAGTAGACAATGGCCGTGCCCACGTTCTCCCTTGCATAGGTCAGGATCGCCGCTTCCAGCCGGTCGTGCAACTGGTCGATGACACCGGCAATCCCCATGCCGGTGTTCCCATCGGCTAGAATGTCGAGCGGAGTCGTCCGGATCGCCCGGAAGTCGGTGACGCCCGCATGGCAGGTGGTGCAGTTCTCGAGCTTCACCACCGTCGCATGGGCATCGTGGCAGCTGGCGCAGCTCGAAAAGCCGGGCACGTGGCCGAACGGTCCGGCGTAGCTCAGACCCTCGTATTCATAGCCGCCGCCAACGGCGCTGCCCTGCTGAGTGGTCGCGGCTGCGGAGTAGTGGATGTTCACGAAGGCCAGCTGGTCCGATACATCGTCCTCGCCAATGTCGGCCACGACCTTGTCGACGTCGGACCTGGAGGCGCGCCCCTGGTGGCAGACGGCGCAGACCGGGGTCCCCGAGGACATGTCAATGGTGGTATCGCCCGGGAAAATCACATCCTTGAGGGCCTCACTGGCCGGATTGTGGCAGGTGGCGCACTCCACTGTGGTGCCGATTGGCACGGGATGATCGATCTGGGCAGGCTTTGACTGGGGAGCGGACACGTAGTCCACAAGGCCGGTGGAGGAATGGCATACCGCGCAGTTGCCGGGGATCTCGCCTTCGCTATCCCAGTGCCGGAAGGCCTCGGACTCGGCATTGGCATGCTGCGACGACATCCAGGCCGCCAGGATTTCTTCGGCAGTCGGTGATGTCTGGCCCATCGCCGAGCTCACGACGAGCGCAGGCAAGAAAAGCGCGATCAAGGCACGCAAGAGCGAATTGATCATTCCGACCTCCCAGCTGTCTCAAGACAGAAAGTGTAGCACGACCTGCGAGGACAGGCATTGATCCAGATCAATGGCAATCTCGGTGCCGGAGTGACGGCTCCTTCCTAGTGCAACCACCGCGGCGATGCTGCGACGGCGGTGACGTGTTGATTCAGGTCAAGTGTGGATAGCCGGATTGAAGTAAGTTGCGCGGACATGAGGGACGTGGACTACTCCGGCTCGAGATGGATCCCCCCTGCCAGGCCCAACAAAGAAGGCGTTTTGTCCGTCGTGCCCTCCCCCATCCTTGAAGCCCGTGACGTCAACCTGCTGTTCCACACTGGCGGGGAGACGCTGCACGTTCTGCGCGACGTGTGCTTCGCCCTGCAGCCAGGCGAGGTGGCATCCGTCGTGGGGCCATCCGGCAGCGGTAAGACATCGTTGCTGATGGTGCTGGCGGGGCTGGAGAAGGCCACTAGCGGTGTGGTCTCAATCGATGGCACCGATATCGAGGCGCTGGACGAAGACGGGCTCGCCATCTTCCGCCGCAACAATTTCGGCATCCTGTTCCAGAACTTTCACCTCATCCCATCGATGACTGCGCTCGAGAACGTCGCCTTCACGCTGGAGATCGCGCACCCCACGCGTCCCTATGCCGACATCCGCCGGGCAGCGCTGGATGCACTTGCCGAGGTGGGACTGAAAGAGCGGGCGGGGCATTTCCCGAGCGCCCTGTCGGGCGGGGAACAGCAGCGCGTCGGGCTGGCTCGTGCGATTGTGGGCGAGCCCCGCATCCTGCTGGCCGATGAACCGACCGGCAACCTGGACCAGGCCACAGGCGCGAGCGTGATTGAACAGATGTTCTCGCTGGCGCGGGGTCGAGGTACGGCAATCCTGCTGATCACACACGATCTCCGTCTGGCAGCACGCGCTGACCGTACGCTCAGCATGAACCAGGGGCGGCTTGAGGAAGTGACTGTCAATCGCGAGGTCATGGCTTGAATCGTTCGCTTTTCAGCCTGATCCGGGTGGCCCTGAGCGACCTGCGAGGCGGCCTGCGGAGCTTCTGGATTCTGATCGCCTGCATTGGGCTGGGTGTTGCCACCGTGGCCATGGTGGGCTCGGTCGGCGCCTCCCTGCAGTCGGCGCTGGCGCGCGATGCGCGGCTCCTGCTGGGTGGTGATGTCGAATTCCGACTGACACATCGGCCCGCTGACCCGGCCGAACGCGCACTGTTCGCCGACCAGGGAGAGGTCAGCGAGGTCATCGACTTCATCGGGCGGGCGCAGACCGAAGGTATCAGTGTGCTGGCCATGGTACGGGCCGTCGATGCCGCTTATCCGCTGCGCGGAGTGGTGGATGCGCAAGGGGATGGCACGCTGGCCGAGCAACTGCAATTGCGGGACGGCGCGCGGGGCGTGCTGGTTGATCAGCGGCTGCTCGATCGGCTCGGCCTGGGCATCGGCTCCAGCATACGGCTGGGCAAGGCGGAGTTACAGATCCGGGGCATCCTGAACAGCGTTCCGGACCAGGTGAGTCAGGGCGTTGCCATCGGATTTCCCCTGCTGATGTCGACCGACGCCCTTGCCGAGACCAACATATTGCAGCCCGGAAGCCTCGCCCGCTACCGCTACAAGATTGCGCTCGCCGACGGGACCGACGCAGCGTCGGCGGCACGGGTGGTGCAGGAGCACTTTGCCGACGCGGGCTGGCGCATCAGCCTGCCAGGCGATGCGACCGAGGAGATGTCACGCTACTTCGACTTGCTGCGGCGCTTCCTGACGGTTGTCGGCCTGTCGGCGCTGCTGATGGGCGGACTGGGCGTTGCCCACGCGGTCTCCGCCTATGTGACCGAACGACAGAGATCGATCGCCACGATGAAAGCCCTGGGCGCCACGCGTGGCCGGGTGATGCTGCATTTTCTTACCCAGATCATGGTGCTTACGATGATCGGCATCGTGCTGGGCCTTGCCATCGGTGTGGGCTTCACGATGGCCGTGCTGCCGCTGCTTGGTCCGACGGTTGGACTGCCGCTGACGCCGACCATCGACGCCCGCTCCATCCTGTCTTCGACAGCTTTCGGCCTGCTGACGGGCTTTCTCTTTGCCTATCTGCCGCTGAACCGGGCGGAAGCCCTGCGACCGGCGCAGCTGTTTAGGTCCGCTGCATCGGTCACTGGGGGATCCAGGCGGCTGCAGCACCTGCTCAGGGCGCGAACCTTGCTGCCGATGCTTGGAGCAATGGCCGGGCTGTTCGCAGTGGCAGTGGTGGATACCGGCCGGGTCGAAATCGTCTTCTGGTACGGAGTTGGTGCCCAGCTCGCCTTCCTGGTGCTGCGCGTGGCGGCGCACCTGCTGCAGCGCGGCCTAAGACTGCTGCCGCCGGCGCCCCACGCCGTGCTAAGGAACGCCATCAAGTCAATTCATCGGGCCGGATCGCCGGCGCCGGCGGTGATCCTGTCGCTGGGGCTGGGTGTTGCGCTGTTGCTGTTGATCGCGCTGGTCGAGAACAACCTGCGCCACCAACTCGACCCGGCCGTGCGCGTCGACGCGCCGGATTTCCTCTATATGGATCTGTTCGAGGACGAGGTTGCCGCGTTCCAGGCCCTGGCGGCAACGGACAACCGCATCGCCGATTTCACCTCGGTGCCACTGGTACGAGCCAGTTCGTTCACCATCAACGGCAAGGCGCCGCCGGAGCTCAAGGAGCCGCCCAAGGACCTGACCCTCTATTTCGGTGACGAGCAGCCGCTGACATATGCCGCCGACATTCCTTCGGGTTCCCGAATAGTGAGCGGCAAGTGGTGGCCGGCCGGTCATGCCGGTCCCGCCCTGGTGTCGGTGACCGATGATCTGCGCAAACCACTCGGCCTGAAGCTGGGTGATGAGATCACCTTTGTGATCTTCGGAGAGCCGATTGCAGCGACAGTTGCGAGTTTCCGATCCTACGAATGGCAGCGTGGCGGCATCAACTTCCCCTATGTTCTGTCACCGGGGGCACTTGACGGCTATCCGATTTCCTATTTCGGCCTGCTGACAGCGAGGGATGGGGCCGTTTCCGAGCTGCAGGCCGAGCTTGTCGCCACCTATCCCGAACTGGTGTTTCTGCCTATCGAGGAGGCCATCGACGCCGTGCGCAGCCTGATGGACACAGTCGCCTCGGCGATCTCGACGGTCGGTGGCGTGGCGCTGGCCAGCGGCGTGCTGGTCATAGCCGGCGCTGTCGCTGCCGGGCGGCGGCAGCGGGAGGCGGACTCGACCGTTGCCAAGGTGCTGGGCGCAACGCGAACCAGTCTCATCATCTCCTTCTTGATCGAGTACGGTCTGGTGGGCGGACTGGCAGCCATGATTGCCGTGCTGCTCGGCGTTGCGGGAGCCTGGGCGTTTGTCAGTGTGGTGCTCGAATCGGCGTTTCTCGTTGACCCGATACTGATTGCCCTGGTGGTGCCGCTCGCTCTGGCGCTGACCGTCGGGGTGGGAGCTGCCATCACCTGGAGCGCCCTCTCCGGCCGACCGGCCTCGTTCCTACGGCAGGCGTGATGTCCGAACTGCGGGTTCGGCGGGTCGGTTGATCCACGTCAAGACGCCTTTTCAGCACCTCTGGTGTGGTGACCCACACGGTCGGCAACCGCCCTTGCCTTGAACTGGAGAGCCGATGTCAGACGTCAAGGAGCGGATGCACCCCGGACACCCCGGGCGCGGCTACGATCCGACAGCAAATTTCACCGATCTGCAGTGGTACTTTTATCATCAGCGCGCCGTCGCGCATTTCGGTGCCTTTTCAACCGTCGCGTACGACCTGCCGCGCCTGCTGGCCCTTGCGCGGTCGCTGACGAGCGCCGCGCCGCAATTCCTGCACGGCTATCGCGGCGCCGGAGGAGACTGCGCAGACTCGGTCCTGGAACGGATCATCTCGCTTGAGACGGTCGGCGACTTCGACGGTCTGCCGGACCGCTGGGTGGGCGACGTCACGCGGATCACCGACGATCCTGACCTGCCGATGCTGCGTATTCGGGTCGCCCAACTCGCCGACCGACCAGATGCCGGGGGCCGGCGCAGCTTCGTGTTCGTCGAGGTCGCGCACGCGCTGACCGAGGGCGACGATTCGGCTCACCTCAGCCGCTCACGCGGCGTCCGGCATGAGCCTGAGGTGGTGTCGGCACCACCAGTTCCGCCGGCCACAGCACTTCGCGGACGAATTGTGGGCTACTTCAACGCCTTGGTGCACCTGGCGATCTCGAGGCTGTGGACACCGCACGGGGGTGAACTTGGCAGCAGAAGCCGCGTCTATCCTCGAAAAAAGCTGCAACTGGCAGCACGCGAACTCGGTGTCAGCCAGCGGGCGCTGTCCTTGGCGTTGGTCTCGCATATGCTCACGGCAGCCGGAACGCCGACCGGCAAGCGAATTTCGGCCACCTATACGACGATGGCCAAAGGCGGCGGCGAACATCGCGATCCGTTCATGCGCATGCGGCTGCGCTTTGCCGATTTCGACAACCGGCCGGACCTGCCGGCCTATGCCAGAGCCATCGACGAGCAGCTCAAGGCGCCGGAAACGGGTTTCGAGGCAGAGCAGAAGGCAGCCTCCCTGTGGCTGCATCGTCGCCTCGCCCGCCTACTGCCGTTCCTCTATACGCCAAAATTCTTCGCCTTCTGGTCCTATGACGTGGTGCTCTCCCTGCTGACGCCACATCAGCTGGCCGGCCCCCTGACGGACGGCATGATGGAGCCAATCTATTGCGGCGCAACGATACCCGGGGTGAACGGATGTTTTGTTGTGCCTGGGCGGGAACTGGTGAGTTTCAACTTCGTCGCCGAGGCAGCCAGATTGCAACGAATGGAGACACTCGATGCCGCACTAAACGGGCTCGCGGCCAGCTCTCCCGAGCCTGCCGCAGAGGCTGTATCGACTTATGCGATGGGAACGCCGACCTGAGCGGCCAGCGAGGTTCGTCCCGCCGTGGGTGGAGAAGCTTGTTGCCCTCTAGCGGCTTTTTTGACAATCGTGGCAATTGCTCGCGCCCCCCGGGGCCGCGCCTTCTGCCAAGACGAATAGGATCGTGCGACGTGGTTACCCTCAAGGAAATTGCCAAGGCGGTCGGTGTGTCTACTGCCACCGTGTCGCGCGTGCTCAATTTCGACAGTTCGCTGTCGGTTGCACCGCACAAGCGCCAGGCCATCATCGAGACGGCCGAGGCAATGAACTACGCCACCCCGCGGGCGCGCAACCGTGCCAACCAGCAAGGCTTGAGCAAGATCGCCCTCGTCCACTTCCTGCGACCCGAGCAGGAACTTATCGATCCCTACTATGTCGGTCTGCGTCTGGGGATCGAGAGCCGCTGCCAGGCCCTCAAGATCGAGACGGTAAAAGTTTACCACACCGACAGCATGCCGGACGCCAATCTGCTGCAAAGCGCGTCGGGCGTCATCTGCATCGGCAAGCACGGGGCCGAGGAGGTCGAGTGGCTGAGCCGCCACTCTCGCCACCTCGTCTACGCCGACTTCAGTCCGCCCGACGAGGAGTTCGACAGCATTTCCTGCGACCTTGTCGCCGCTACCCGCAAACTGCTGGTGGCCCTTACTGCGCACGGCTACAAGCGCATCGGCTTTGCCGGCTGGATCGAGGACGGCAGCTCCCTGCCCTACGCCGAGCCGCGCTGCCAGACCTATGTCGACTGGATGACGCAGCACGGCATGTTTGATCCCTCGATCTGCGTTACCGCCAGCCCGGTCGAGCGCAATACCGAGCAAACGGGGTACGATCTGACCGCTCAGATGATCGCCCAGGCCGATCTGCCGGATGCAATCATCACCTGCAACGACAACATCGCCGTCGGCGCCTATCGCGCCATCCATGACCGCAAGCTGCGCATTCCCGAGGATATCGCGGTCGCCAGTTTCAACGATATTTCCGTCGCGCAGTTTCTCAATCCGCCGCTCACCACCATCCGGCTTCCCTCCGAGGAAATCGGCGAAGCGGCCGTGGAACTGCTGCTCGAACGGGCCAGTGGCCGGGAAACAGCCAAGCGCCTGACTCTGGCGTCGCGCATCATCTGGCGCGCCAGCACCCGCGCCGCCGAACCCGCTGGAATTGCCTGATAAATATTTACTGAAAATATTGCGCAGGTCCCGGACTGCGGCTAACAATGCTCCCACGAGGCCGGGAGGAACCGCCTCGCACATGGGAGGACTATTCATGAATCGCATCGCATCGCGGTGGCTCGGCATTGCTGTCGCCGGTATCTCCATGCTCTCCGTCTCCACTGCCATGGCCGGCACGGTGACGGTCTGGTGCTGGGATCCGAACTTCAACGGCGCCACCATGCAGGAAGCCGCCGACCGCTACGCCAAGGATCATCCCGACTTCAAGATCGAGATCGTCGACTTCGCCAAGGCCGACCTTGAGCAGAAGCTGCAGGCGCAGCTGGCTTCGGGCACCACTGACGGACTGCCCGACATCGTGCTGATCGAGGACTACGGCGCCCAGAAGTACCTGCAGTCGTTTCCGGGTGCGTTCGAGCCGCTGAACGGCAAGATCGACTATGCCGGATTTGCTCCCTACAAGGTCGACCTCGCCACCGTGAACGGCCAGACCTACTCGCTGCCCTTCGACTCCGGCGTCACCGGCTATTTCTATCGCGCCGACCTGCTCAAGGAAGCCGGCTACAGCGAAGCCGACCTCGCCAACATCACCTGGGACAAGCTGATCGAGATCGGCAAGGCCGTGAAGGAAAAGACCGGCACCGAACTACTGCCGATCGACCCCAATGACGCAGGCTGGCTGCGCATCATGATGCAGTCTGCCGGCAGCTGGTATTTCGATGCCGACGGCAACGTCAACATCAAGGACAACCCGGTCATCAAGGCCTCGCTCGAGACCTACCAGCGCATGCTGGCGGCCGGCATTTCCAAGCCGGTTTCGGGCTGGACCGAATATACCGGCAGCTTCACGTCCGGCGACACCGCCTCCACCTATACGGGCGTCTGGATGGTTGGCACGATCAAGGCCAATCCCGACCAGTCGGGCAAGTGGGGCATCGCGCCGCTGCCGATGCTGGACGGCGTCGAAGGCGCCACTCATGCCTCCAATCTCGGTGGCTCGAGCTGGTATGTGCTGGCGTCATCCGACAACAAGGACGAGACCATCGACTTCCTCGACCAGATCTGGGCCAAGGACGTCGATTTCTACCAGAAGATCCTCGTCAACCAGGGCGCTCTCGGCTCGCTGCTCGCTGCCCGTGAGGGCGATGCCTACAAGGCCAGCGACGAGTTCTTCGGTGGCGCGCCGGTGTGGCAGAACTTCTCGACCTGGCTGGGCAATATCCCCGGCGTCAACTACGGCATCTTCACCAACGAAGCCGATGCGGCTGTCGTTGCGCAGATCCCGGCCCTGACCTCCGGCGGCAATGTCGACGAGATCATGGCCAATATCGACGCCCAGGTCCGTCAGCAGACGCAGTGACCCTGACAACGAGGGCGGGAGCAATCCCGCCCTTTATTCGCTGGCGCACGCCTGCAACCGGCAGGCGTGCCCGTAGCTGACGCGGATTGAACGGGGCACCCCTTGGCACAGGCTAAACTCGGCCGCAGCGACCAGATCAACGGCTGGCTCTTCATCATGCCTGCCCTGGTGCTGCTCGGCATCTTCATGGTCTATCCGATCCTCTGGTCGCTCTGGATGAGCTTCCAGACCGGACGCGGCATGAGTTTCAGCTTCGGCGGCTTTGCCAACATCATCCGCCTGACGCAGGACCCGGTCTTCCTCCGGGCGCTCGGCAATACCCTGACATTCCTCGCCATCCAGGTGCCGATCATGCTGGTGCTGGCACTGCTCTTTGCCAACGCCCTCAATGACAGCAAGCTCTGGGGCCGCGGGTTTTTCCGCACCGCCATCTTTCTGCCCTGCGTCACCTCGCTGGTGGCCTACTCGGTCATCTTCAAGTCGATGTTCGCCCAGGATGGCGTGATCAACCAGATGCTGATGGGCCTGCACATCATCGCCGATCCCATTCCATGGCTGGCCGACCCGTTCTGGGCCAAGGTCGTGGTCATTTCCGCCATCACCTGGCGCTGGACCGGCTACAACATGATCTTCTATCTGGCCGCCATGCAGAACATCGACCGATCGATCTACGAGGCGGCGCGCATCGACGGCGTTCCGGCCTGGGCGCGGTTCTGGCACATCACCGTGCCCATGCTCAAACCGGTGATCCTCTTTACCTCGGTGATCTCGACCATCGGCACGCTGCAACTGTTCGACGAACCGAACCTGCTGACCCAGGGCGGGCCGTCTGACTCGACGCTGACACTCTCGCTCTACATCTACAATCTGAGCTTCAAGTTCATGCCCAGTTTCGGCTATGCGGCGACGGTGAGCTACGTGATCGTCGTGCTCGTCGGCATCCTGAGCTTCTTCCAGTTCTTTGCGGCCCGGGAGCGCCGTCGATGACAAGGCCCCTCACCCTGCTCAGCCGCGGCGCCACCTACCTCGCACTCTCCCTGGCGGCTTTCCTCTCGATCTTCCCGTTCTTCTGGATGCTGGTGGGCGCCACCAACACCTCGGCCGAACTGATCAAGGGCAAGGCGACGCCGGGGCTGGCGCTGGCGGACAACCTGGGCAAGTTCTTCACCAGCGTCGACATGCCGCGCGTGCTGTTCAACTCGTTCCTGATCGCCGGCGTCGGCACCGCGGCAACCCTGCTGGTCTCGTCGCTGGCGGGCTATGGCTTCGAGATGTTCCGCTCGAGGATCCGCGAGCGGCTGTTCGGCGGTCTGCTGCTGATGCTCTCGATCCCGTTTGCGGCGCTGATGGTGCCGCTCTTCGTGATGATGGCCAACCTCAAGCTGATCAATACCTATCAGGCCATCATCCTGCCCACCGTGGCCTCGATCTTCATCGTTTTCTATTTCCGCCAAGCCACCAAGGCCTTTCCGCGCGAATTGCGCGATGCCGCCCGCGTCGACGGGCTCAAGGAATGGCAGATCTTCCTCTTCGTCTACCTGCCCGTCATGCGCTCCACTTATGCGGCGGCGACCATCATCGTCTTCATGGCCAACTGGAACAATTACCTGTGGCCGCTGATCGTGCTGCAGACCAATGAAATGAAGACCCTCACGCTGGTCGTGGCAGGCCTGACCTCGGCCTACACGCCCGATTTCGGCGTGGTCATGGTCGGGGCCATCTTCGCGACCCTGCCCACCCTCATCATCTTCTTCCTGCTCCAGCGCCGCTTCGTCGAAGGCATGCTGGGCGCCGTCAAATGAGTAATCCAATGCGGACGATCACAAGCTTCAACGACAACTGGGTGTTCGAGGGTGGCGAGACCGTTACCCTGCCGCACACGGCTGTCGAGCTGCCCTTTTCCTACTTCGACGAAAAAGACTACCAGCGCCCCTTCACCTACACCAAGACCTTCGCCGCCGACCCGGCCTGGGATGGCAAGGAAGTCTCGGTGGTCTTCGACGCGGCAATGGCTGACGCCAGGGTCGCGCTGAACGGCACGGAACTCGTCGCCCACAAGGATGGCTACACGCCCTTCGAAGCTCGCCTCACCGGCGCTCTCAAGTCCGGTGACAACACGCTCACCGTCACCATCAACGGCAGCGAGAACCCGCTGATCCCGCCGTTCGGCGCCATGATCGACTATCTCACTTATGCCGGCATCTATCGCGACGTCTGGCTCAAGGTCACGGATCCGGTGTCGATTGCCCGCATCAAGGTGGAGACCCCTGATGCGCTGGCAGAGCGGAAAACCGTGCATGCGCGGATCGAGCTCGCCAATCCGCAGCACCTGAGTATCACGGGCTCAGTCACCGCCACCCTGCGGGACCCGTCCGGCAAGGCAGTGGCAACAACCTCGGCTCCGGCGGCTGCGGTCGTGTCACTGGATCTGAAAGACCTCGAGGGCATGGCCCTGTGGGACCTCTCCTCCCCCACGCTCTACGCTCTGGACGTCTCCCTCAATGGCGGCGATGCACAGACCGCCAGCTTCGGCTTCCGGACCGCCGAATTCACCACCGAAGGCTTCAGGCTCAACGGCAGACCGCTCAAGCTGCGCGGCCTCAACCGCCATCAGTCGTTCCCGTATTCCGGCTATGCACTGGGCCGCGCCGCCCAGGAACGCGACGCCGAAATTCTGAAGCACGAGTTGCACCTGAACATCGTCAGGACCTCGCATTATCCGCAGTCGACCTGGTTCCTCGATCATTGCGATCGCATCGGCCTCCTCGTCTTCGAGGAGATCCCCGGCTGGCAGCATATCGGCGGCGAGGCCTGGAAGGCCGAGGCGGTCGAGAACGTCCGCCGCATGATCACGCGGGACTGGAACCACCCCTCGATCGTCATCTGGGGCGTAAGAATCAACGAAAGCCAGGACGATCACGACTTCTACCTCGAGACCAACCGTGTCGCCCATGAGCTCGATGCCACACGGTCTACCGGCGGCGTCCGCTACATCACCGACAGCGAGATGCTCGAAGACGTCTACACCATGAACGACTTTATCCTGGGCAACGAGGAACTGGGCGGCAACAGACCGCGCACGCCGCTGCGGCCACAGCAGGAAGTTACCGGGCTCGACCGCATCGTCCCCTACATGATCACCGAATACGGTGGTCACATGTACCCGACCAAGAGCTTCGACCAGGAGCAACGGCAGGCCGAGCACGTTCGCCGCCACCTCGAAGTGCTCAACGCCGCTTATGGCGATCCGCAGATCGCCGGCGCCATCGGCTGGTGCGCCTTCGACTACAATACCCACAAGGATTTCGGCTCCGGCGACCGCATCTGCCACCACGGCGTCATGGACATGTTCCGCGAACCCAAGTTCGCCGCCTTCGCCTATGCCAGCCAGTGCGAGCCCGACGAAGAGATCATCCTCAAGCCGGTGACCTTCTGGGCCCGGGGCGAGCGCAATATCGGCGGCGTGCTGCCCCTGATCGTGCTCACCAACTGCGATGAGATCGAGCTGCGCTACGGCAACCACGCGCCCAAGCGCATCGGGCCGGACCGCGAGGCCTTCCCGCATCTGCCGCACGCCCCGGTCATCGTCGACCGCCGCCACTTCACCAATGAGGAACTGGGCCTCTGGGGGATGCTCTGGGAAGATGCAACGATCACCGGCTTTGTCGGCGGCAAGCCCGTCAAGACCGTCAAGTTCGTGTCCGGCCCTGTCGCCACCACGCTGGAGGTGACGGCGGACGCCACGGCGATCGGCGCGACCGACGCCGTCCGGGTCATCGTTCGCGCCCTCGACCAGGCCGGCAGCAAGCTGCCGTTCCTGTCCGAACCGGTGGACATCGCGGTGACCGGCGCCGGCAGGCGGCTCGGTCCGGCGCTGGTGCCGCTGCGTGCCGGCAGCACCGGCTTCTGGGTCCAGGCCAATGGCAGCGGGCCGATCGAGATCAGCGTGACCAGTCCGGTGCTGGGCACCACCAAAATCAGCCTGACGGCAGCGTGAGGGACACGGCATGAGCGGATTGAGGCTGCGCGGCATTCGCAAGTCATACGGGAATGTCGAGGTCATTAAGGGCATCGATCTCGATATCGAGGACAAGGAATTCGTGGTCTTTGTCGGCCCGTCGGGCTGCGGCAAATCCACCCTGCTCCGGATGATTGCCGGACTCGAGACGGTGACCGGCGGCGAGCTCTTCATCGGCGACGAGAAGATGAACGAGGTCGATCCGAGCAAACGCGGCATTGCCATGGTGTTCCAGACCTATGCGCTCTACCCGCACATGAGCGTGCGCGAGAACATGGGTTTTGCGCTGCGCTTTGCCGGAGTTGCGAAGCCGGAAATCGCCAGACAGGTGGCCGAGGCGGCGCGCATCCTCGAGCTGGAACCGCTGCTGGACCGCCTGCCCAAGGAATTGTCGGGTGGCCAACGCCAGCGCGTGGCCATTGGCCGCGCCATCGTGCGTCACCCCGACGTCTTCCTGTTCGACGAGCCGCTGTCCAATCTGGATGCCGAGTTGCGCGTGCACATGCGCATCGAGATCGCCCGCCTGCATCGCGAACTGGCGACCACCATCATCTACGTCACCCATGACCAGGTGGAGGCCATGACGCTGGCCGACAAGATCGTTGTGCTGCGCGATGGCGAGATCAGCCAGGTGGGCACGCCGCTCTCGCTCTTCGACGATCCGGACAATCTGTTCGTCGCCGGCTTTATCGGGTCGCCGAAAATGAACTTCCTGCCGGGCGAACTGCAGGACGGGACTGTCAAGCTGCACCTACACGGTGGCGTCAGCGCGCCGGTCAGCCTCGCCATCCGCGTGCCCAAGCAGCCGGTAACCGTCGGCCTGCGGCCTGAAGCTTTCAGCCATGGGGGCGGCGTCGAATTGCCGTTGACGGTCGATTTCGTCGAGCATCTGGGCAACTCGACCTATGCCTATGCGCGCCACGGAGACGGCGAACTGCTCACCATCGCAATGGCCAATGACCGGCAGCTGCAGGCCGGAGACGCTTTCGCCGCACGCTTTGACCCGGCGTCCATGCTGCTCTTTGACGCAAACGGACAGCGGCTGCGCTGAGCAGCGCTGCTGGCAAGGCTGATACGGGTGTTTCACTGCGGTGCGCGGCACACGGTTGCCCGGAGGCGCGTCTTGAAGATGGGGATACGCTTGGACTGGCCGGGCTTGCTGTCATGCCCATCTGAGCTAGAGTTCCTCTCAAGAAGGCGACCGGTAGATACCCAGACAACGAGCGGTCGGTCTCCTGCTACCGCGGACACGAGTTCGAGGCGGCCGGGTTGTCGTAGAAAAGGACGATACGGCGTCTGACTAACGGCGCGGATGGTGCCGGATCGCGCGGCGACTCATCTCTTTCGCGCGGAAATTGGCGTTATCGAACATTGACCTGTTTCACCGGGCCTCCAGAGCACGATTTCTGAGCATTAGCCGGCACCGCGGGACCTCAAGACCGCTTCGATGTCTGTACCACCGATACTCTTGCCGGCAAAAGCATATCATGCGGTTGCCTCCAGCAGTTCGATAGCGACGCATCGTCCCTTCCCGACCACTTGATAGAGGGGCTGGAGGTCGTCTTCAATTGCACCTTCCGATAGCTGGTGCAGCCGCTCAGCCGCAGACAACATGGCCACGGCCGGAGCGCCAACGATACGCAGGTCTAGGAACTCCAGCTAAACTCGTCACCTCGCGCTGCGCGCAAACCAATGAGTGTTTTCAGGGCTCTGCCAATCAATCGAATCCAACAATAGGCCTGATTGGCGCCGCACTCACGGTCTGCGGTATCATACCGTCAGCCAGACCGCCGCCGGGGAGCGTCTGAAAAGTGGACACGGCGCCGAAAGAACGCCTGAGGATCGGATAACCCTGTCGTGACTTGCTGAGCAATTCGACTAAGCCGAAGACCCAGCCCGTCTTTATCTGTGAGGTGTGGTCGCGTGCCGCTGATGTCACTTTTCCTCTCGCTCTCGTGCTCATCGCCATCCAGCTTATCGAGCTGGATGCACGCCGCCGGGATAACCTGATAGACGCGGCTTCTCAATAAATGCGGCCCTTCGAACCCAAACAAGAATGCATCCACCGGCTTGTTGAATAAGGTCACCTTCTCTAGAGCGGCGGCGGCCGTGGCGGCTTTGATGATGTAGCCGCACGAGCCATAGTGCGGCGTGACCAACTGCCGGAGGCTATACCGCGTGCCGCATTTGCCTCGGACACGTCCGAGCCGCACATTGCCGCCGCGTGTCTCAAGCTTGATCAGGTCGGCATCAAGTTTGTCACTAGCCGAGATCGCGATCACATCCATGAAGTCCGCTGCCAACACGCCATCGTCTTCCAGTACCACCGCAGCTGGAACTCCACTCTCTACGATCTCCTTCCAGGCCGCCGCGTGGCTCATTGAGCAGGCGAAGTCACCTGTCGACGGAAGCCATCCATTTGGTAGAACTCTGGCAGCTGCGGCGGGATTTACAGCTGAAACTCTTTTAGCGTCTATTCTCAGCCGTTCGAACTGCGCATCCATGAATACTCTACGATCCACACGGCAATCCAGATTTATGTAATATACAGGCAGTTGCAATTGTCTTGCCTCCCAAGGCACTCCCAGCAGCGCAAGAAAGTTTATGCCGCGTGAATTGTCCAGCGATTTCTTTGGATTGGGCGGCACTCACTAATAGGCTTTTCAGCAATGCTTTACGTCAAAATAGTCGGCGGTCTTGGGAACCAACTGCTTCAGTATGCGGCGGGCTATGCCGCAGCGAAACGGCGCGGCGTTCCACTCAAACTCGACATGACCGGCTATGGTCCAACATCGAGCCGAGGCCCCAATCTGCTCGCCTTCGCAATTGATGCCGATGTTGCTGCGCCGGAGGAGGTTGCACGCTTCCACAAAAACGAGAGGGTGGCTGCACCACAAGGCACGCGCCGGGGTCTACAAGCATGTGGTCAACTACTATATCGGCTACCACTCGGGCATCCTGGCGCCGGATCGGTTCGGCTATATGGATGGTTACTTTCAGGACGAACGCTACTTCAGCGACGTTGCGCCAGAAATTGCAGGGCTACGCCTGAAAGACGAGAGCCGGGTTGATGCGGCGACGCTGGAGCTTCGCAAGCATCCTGTGACCGTCTCTGTCCACGTTAGACGCGGGGACTATGTCAGCCCACAAAACGCACCTACGCTCAACATATGCGATGCAGCCTACTACCGGCAGGCTATGGAGCGCATGAGGGAACGTATCGGGCCATTTGTGCCCGTCGTCTTCTCCGATGATCTCGGCTGGGTTCGGGAAACGCGATATTCGCAGACGAGTTGCCGCCGCTATCAGCGCCGGAGGAACTAGTGCTTATGTCGCGATGCACCCACCACATAATCGCCAACAGCACGTTCAGTTGGTGGGGTGCCTATCTGGGTAGAGCGGGCATCGCAATTGCCCCGCGCACTTGGGCTAACGGCTCAAGCCATCATCCCGCGCTTCAAAGGTGGCAAAGGACCTAAAACGGCTAGTAAGGCCTGCGCAGCTGGCAAGCACGCCCGTTCATCACCGGGGGGGGAATTGGCACCGGTGCAAAGAACGCCATGACAACCGCTGAGCAAAGCACAAACATGGACTTCGGTATCTCGAATACGAACATCGTGTCTGTCAGCCCCATGACGAGATATGTGCCACTGAGGCCCACGGCTGCCAAAAGACGAAACCGCCAAACCTCGCCTCTTGGTCCGCGCCATACGCTTACGACAGGCGCAGCCATCAGAAGAAAGTAGGCAACGATACCCATAATACCGGCCGCAGAGGCGAAGTTGACGATGTCGTTGTGCAAGTGCGCGGTCTTGTCGTGGCTAATCTCACTCTCGAGGTCTGACGGCATAAATTGAACGGCCGCCTCGAACCGATTCCACCAGCTATGCCCGTAGATTGGAGACTCGAGGAAGGACTGGAGACCTGCTGCCCAAAACTTCAGACGAATGCCGGTGCTGACATCTGCAGGATCGCCATTGCCGACGACCTCGCCGGCCGCAACGAAGATCGAACCTACTCGTGACAGGTCAAACAGTCCGAAGCTGAAAATTGTCGCAATTGCGACGACGCCGACAACTGTTGTCACGCGCATCGAGGCTGACCGGTCCCACCAAACCAGAGCATAGGTGGCGAATATTGCGAGCATCGCGATCTCTGCGACGATTGCACCGCGCGTTCCGCCGTAAAGGGCTGCACCAACTGCGAAGGCGTTTGCCAGTGCCAGCAGCCAACGCCAACGGCTTCGCCAAACAAGCATACCCAACAGCGCAAAGTAGCCGAGCACCACTGCCATGTCTGAGAAGAAGATGGGGCTCGTTCCGCCGGCGGCCCTTGACGCTTGCTTGATAACAACCTCGTAGAACCCCACGGAAATGGCAATGATGCAACCTCCGGCGGCCAATAGAGCGACGAGAATGACGTTCTGCGGCGATGCTCGACGGGAGAGGAGCGCGAAGGCCGGCACGATCACTGGCAGAGCAAGAAAGTCAACGAAAGCCATGGCGTCGTCCGGTTTTTTTGCAGCGACGGCGAAAGCCGCAGAGAGCAGGGCGAAAGCCGCCAGAAAGCACCAGACGCCGCGATCCTGAAGCGCATGGAGTAGCGACGATTGGTCAAACAAGACCAGAGACAGAATGGCCGCACTCAGCGCTAGGTAGACACCGACGGGCTCGGCCCAGCAGGTGGTAACAAAAGTCGCGACTAGGAGGATTGTGATCAGCCCAACTCTCGTGCCGGCTGCCACGCGGAAAAGCAAAGAACCCATATTTTACGTCGCTCCCCGGGACCCACATGCGCACCCTCGCAAACTATCTTCTTTGCCCCCGTGACCGATATCGCGACGCAGGCTAAGCGCGTGTTTGATAGTCGACAAACGAGCCTCGGTCCACAAAGTGTTGCGCAGACCCGCGAATGCTCTAAAACGCCAGCGGGTATGTCGTTGGATTGGAATTAGAGATTGACCAAAGTTGCTTTGATTACCGGGGTCACCGGTCAGGACGGAGCTTATTTGGCTCGTTTGCTGCTTGAGAAGGGGTATACCGTTCACGGGATCAAGCGGCGCTCAAGTTCGTTCAACACGGGGAGGATAGAAGAAATCTATCAAGATCCGCATGTCGATCATCCGCGTTTTGTGATGCATTACGGCGACATGACGGACGCCACCAATCTCATTCGGATCGTCCAGGAAACGCAACCAGACGAGATCTACAATCTGGCTGCCCAGAGCCATGTTCAGGTGTCTTTTGAGACCCCAGAATATACCGCAAACGCCGATGGGATCGGCGTGCTCCGACTACTAGAGGCAATCCGCATCCTCGGATTGGAAAAGAAGACGCGTTTTTATCAGGCGTCTACCTCGGAGCTCTATGGTCTAGTGCAAGAAGTGCCGCAACGCGAAACCACGCCGTTCTACCCCCGCTCACCCTACGCAGCGGCAAAGCTATACGCCTACTGGATCACGGTAAACTACCGTGAAGCCTATGGCATTTTTGCCTGCAACGGCATCCTGTTCAACCACGAGAGCCCCCTGCGCGGCGAGACATTTGTTACGCGCAAAATTACCCGCGCAGCTGCCGCGATCCACCTTGGAAAGCAGGAGAAACTTTATCTCGGCAACCTTGATGCCAAAAGGGACTGGGGCCACGCCCGCGAGTACGTACGCGGCATGTGGATGATGATGCAGCAGGATGAACCGGACGATTTCGTGCTGGCTACAGGCGTGACAACAGCCGTCAGGCAGTTTGTTGAGTGGGCCTTTGATGACGTCGGCATCAAGTTGGACTGGCGAGGACAAGGGGTTGATGAAAAAGGTTTCGACAGTTCCACAGGTCGTTGCCTTGTCGAAGTTGACCCGCGCTATTTTCGTCCGACTGAAGTTGAGCTCTTGCTCGGTGATCCGCGCAAGGCGAAACAAAAACTCGGATGGAGCCACGAGACGAGCGTCCGCGACCTTGCAAGCGAGATGGTGCAGTCCGACCTGACAGTCATGCGAACGGAAATGGTGATGAGAGAAGCCTGAAAGGTCGGGGCATGGCTAAGCGTCTTGCACTGATCGGGAATCAAGCCTTCGCGATGCTCAATTTTCGCGGTCTTTTGATCCGTGAAGCTGTCGAACGAGGGCACGAGGTGTTTGCGTTTGCGCCAGATTTTGACGACAACAGTCGGCAGGCTCTCCTGGCTCTGGGTGCGACCCCGATGGATCATGCATTGTCGCGCACCGGCCTCAATCCGTTGGTTGACGCAGTCGCTATTTGCAAACTCATAGTCAAGTTGCGATCACTACGGCCCGACGTGTCGCTTAGCTTTTCAATCAAGCCAACAACTTATGGTCTAGTAGCGGCATGGTTGGCCGGAGTTTCAAATCGATTTGCGATGATTGAGGGGCTTGGTCACACCTTTATGGATCGGGCCACATTTAAGGGTCGGCTTCTAGCTGGCTCGGCCTCATTGCTCTATCGCATTGCGCTTTCACGCGCCGATCAAACGTTCTTCCTAAACCCTGACGATCGAGCCGAATTTGTTCGATCCAATATTGTCCTCGCCGACCGGAGCAAGGTCATCGGGGGGATCGGGGTGGACTTGACGGTCTGGAAAGCGGCGGCGCCGTTTGACACACCAGTGACTTTCTTGTTTGTCGGACGGCTCTTGCGCGAAAAAGGCATCCTCGAATATACTCAAGCGGCACGTCGAGTTAAGCAATCCGACCCTTCTGTCTGTTTCACTATTCTTGGAGACGTGGACAGCAACCCAAGCAGCCTCGGTCGAGTTGACTTAGAGGCATGGGTATCCGAGGGGCTCGTTGAATGGCCTGGGCAAGTCAGCGTTGCCCCCTGGATGCGGCGTTCGAGCGTCTTCGTACTGCCGTCGTACAGAGAAGGCGTGCCTCTCTCGACCCAGGAAGCCATGGCAATGGCGCGCCCCATCATTACCACGGATGTTCCGGGATGCCGCGAAACGGTGGTTGACGGCCTTAACGGTTTTCTCGTTCCGCCGAGGAATGTTCCAGCATTGGCCGATGCGATGTTGCGTTTTGTGAAGGACCCGTCGCTCTTGGATGCAATGGGAAAACAGAGCCGAATACTTGCAGAGCAGCACTTCGACGGCAGACAGGCCGCTGCACTGATCCTGGACGAAATGGGCCTTTAGGCTGTCGTTTGCCCCGTTCTCCACTATCTGCGTCCCAAGGCTTCAATCGCCCAGCGCCGCGCAAATTTGCATAACGATAGAGCGGAGGCCATCCATGCCGCCGGCCAACCAATTGCGCGCGCCCGGGCTAGCCCTCTTATTACCTCGAGCTCGGCGGCTTCCATCTGCCAAAGATGACCACTCTGCCCACCAGCACTGAATGGGTGGCGGTACGAGTATGCGAGAGCCACATCAAGCACCGCAAGGCTCTTACCGGCCGCGAGCATTGACATCCATAATGCGTAATCCTCGGCGAACCGTGAGCCAGCCGCAAAGCGATGGGTTAGTGATCGCTTAAGCATTACCGTTCTGGTCAAAATCGAGTTCTTGAAGAGCATTGGACTTAGTTTTAGCCACCTCGCAGTGATGGAGCCCGGCACCGCTAAGGGAACCTTATTGTCTAAACCCTCGCGGAGCGTGGAAAAGTGCCCGGAGAGGTCACAACTCGGATTTTCCATCATCCAACGATACTGAATAGCCAGCTTTTGTGGGTGCCATGCATCGTCAGCGTCCAGGAAGGCAACATAATCGGCCGTTGCTGCATCCCAACCGGCATTTCGAGCGGACCCTGGACCACGATTTTGATCCAGTAGAATGGCTCGAACTCGAAGTCCCCCGGGGTCATCGTGCATCTTTGCCAAACGAGAAATGCGTTCTCTGGTTGCCCCACAATCAGGACTACAATCGTCTACCAAGATCATTTCTAACGGCAGTACAGACTGAGCCAGGACCGACCCTACCGCTCTGTCTACAACTTCCGCGCATGAATAACACGGTATTATAACGCTCACAGCCGCAGGCTGCCCATCAGCACTTTGCATGCATCAACTCTTGAGCTTCGGAACGCCTTCTGCAAATCGGTGGTCGGTTATGCACTATCACCTGTCTAGTATTCCCTCTCGCTCACGCGACAAGACGTAGCCTCATACGACGCAATTCGTGACGCCTTGCTACCTAGTATGCTGTGCGTATGCATGACGTATTTCGGAAATGCCCCAAAACTCAGAAAAGGCGCCTTGCAAACGAACCGATCGTCTCAGTCGGAATCTCGTTCTGCGGAGTAGTGCCTTGGATTATGCAGCGCCAGTAACCGCTACGAAGACGAGAAAAGTCGAATTTGCCCGTAAGCATATTTTCTTTCTGACGCAACAGGAACTGTTCATCAACCTCTGCCCAGTCGTTTACGATGCAAACCGGCAGTCCATCGTACTGCTCATCCAGCGGAGACGTATGCACAATTGGTATCGACCCCAGTGCAAGTGCCTCCCACGTTCTATGGCAGTCCAGTCCGTTGCCCAGTGGACTGATTGTGAAAAGGTGACGAGCGTTGTTCTGCCAACTGCTCACGCGTTCCACCATTCTAGGTTCAAAGAAGATACAGGAATGGTCAATGCGGTCGTAGCACTCCTGGCGATCCCCTCTGTCCATAGCAAAATGCCAGTTGGAGTAAGCCGTGCATGAGCGATCGACGGTGTCAGGACTCGATTGCCTAACACGCAGAAGCTGATTTTCCTGCTCACGGGGTGACTGAAATCTTCGCCACGGCTTGCTATGGTTGCCTGCAAGCGTGTGGTAGTCGATCCCGATCGGTACCAGAGTGATTTTGGGGTCCTTGATCGTAGCATTCTGTGCATACCATCGCTCTATCAACGGATGCTCCAACAACACATCGGCTGCATCGCCTAAGAAGCCTCTCGACGCCGCGCAGTCATCCCCGCCAGTCACCAGCGTAAACGGCTCTTCCAATCGGGGAAGATAATGAGTCACGAACTCGCGGAGGCACGATGTAAACAGATAGATCTCTGCGCCGGCTTTTAGCCTCCTGAACCGTTCCGGATCGATGCCAACGGCGGTGGGGCGTCGAGTGTCCACCAATGGGTGACAGGCCTTGGCGATCGAACGACTGGACACAAGTTGACACGCAGTTTCGTCCAGCCGTGATTTGTTGAAATCATAGTGGGTTCGCTTGGCCATATGAACCGGCATGGTCGAAAGTCGCGCAACTTTAGCCGCAATTGAGAATACGTTCGCCAAGATGCCTATGCCACCGACAGCGTCTTGAAATAGTGGATCGTGCGATCAAGCCCCTCACTTAGATCGATTTTCGGGGTCCATGCCAGCGACTGCTTAGCCAGAGAAATGTCAGGTTGCCGTTGTTTCGGATCATCCACCGGAAGCGGTAAGTGGACAATGCTTGAACTCGACCGGACCTTATGGATGATCAGCTCGGCAAGTTCCAGCACCGTACACTCGACCGGATTTCCCAAATTTATCGGCCCAACAACGAACGGGTCGCTCCCCATGAACTTAGTGAAGCCATCTACCAAGTCGCTCACATAGCAGAAGGATCGCGTTTGCTGTCCATCGCCGTAGATCGAAATTGGCTCGCCGGCGAGAGCTTGGACTATGAAATTTGACACGACTCGCCCGTCTGAAACATGCATGCGGGGGCCATATGTATTGAAGATTCTCGCCACCTTGATCTCGACGCCCAACTGTCGATGATAATCAAAGAACAGCGTTTCAGCGCATCTCTTGCCCTCATCGTAGCAAGACCGAGGGCCGATTGGGTTTACATTTCCCCAGTACGACTCTGTCTGCGGATGCACCGATGGATCGCCGTATACTTCACTGGTCGACGCCTGAAACACTTTGCACTTCAAACGGCTTGCCAGTTCAAGCATGTGGATCGCCCCTTGAACCGAAGTCAGTGTCGTACGGATAGGATCGTGCTGGTAGTGAATTGGAGATGCCGGACAGGCGAGATTGTATATTTCGTCGACCTCGACTGAGAGTGGGATGGTGACATCGTGTCGAAGAAACTCAAATTGCGGACTGCCGAGCAGATGGGCAATGTTTTCCTTGGACCCGGTAAACAGGTTATCCGCGCAAAGCACCTCACAGCCATCTTCTATAAGACGATCTATGAGATGCGAACCTAGAAACCCCGCCCCTCCTGTTACGAGGACTTTTTTTCGATTGCTATAGTTTCGCGACACCATTTTACCCCATTTTCGTTTTTGTTCTGATAGCATATCTCTTACATATATACGATGCATATCCGAACAACCCACATCGTCATTGCTATCTTACCCTACTACGGACCATCTATGCAGTGTACACTACGTCCTGCAGCACGCACATTATTTCCAGACAAATTACCAGAGCGCCTAGATCAACATCGCGGCAAGACAGCGCACTGTTATTCATGTCCGCCCCTCAAAACTTCAGCACATGGTGGGGAGCAACACTCACGGACCGGGGCCACGGCTTAGCAGGCGCTCAAAATGAAGGTCTGGAACCGATCGTGGTTCAATGGCGAGTTCGACCCAGAGCCATTTGGGCAGCTCATACATCAGGTTTGTCGGTCGAGACAAATCAAGCTTCCCAAGCAGCGATCGACTGCTTCCGGCCGCCGTAGTGAGCTCTATGCGTAGGGTTGGGTATTGCGGCATTGGCAATGTGCGTGTGAACCAACGTCGTTACGCTGCGGGCTTACGCAGAAGAAAACATCCGCATCCATAGCGCTGTCGCGCCAGCATTTTATCGTCGGGCCAAAGTACCAAGCCGCCGTCCTTGGGATCATCCGAAATCAGGCAAAATTCTTCCAGGATCAATTCGCTGAACATCGCTTTGACCTGCTCGTATGAATAGATGCGATGGGCGTTGAAGACGATGGTCGGATTTGAACCGAGCGGCACAACAAATAGCAACTGCCCGTCTGGTGCGAGAACACGTTTCAGTTCGCTACAAGCGGCGATATCGCCATCGTAGTCCAGTGGTTCGCCGTACCGACCAAGCCCAATATGCTCCACCACGTGCATACTCGATAGCGAACCCACGCTGTTGCTGGCAAGCGGCAGGTGGTGAATATCTCCTCGCTGAGCCATGAGACCCTGGAGTGCAAGGTCTGCTGGTCGGTAGTCAATAAAGGTAATGGGAACAAACGCTGAGACGCACCCTACAAAGTAGAGGCTGCTCGACAAATCGACATGTTCGACTGGCCTTGTTCGCGCCAAGACCCGCGCTGCCCAAGCCGTATGAAATACGTAGTGTCGGTCAAAGCCGGTTGTCGCAGTAGCATCTGATAGGCATGGCTTTACCCTACGCAGACTCAGTGAGAAGCGACGCCTCTGGTTGCCTTGGCGCATAAGTGCAAAAAACTGGGGCAGAAAAACCACAGCCTGACCAAACATGCCAGAAAGTCTCGCAACGGCCCGCTTCCAGAATGAAGACATTTTCTATTGCAACCTCAGTTCATTCACATGCAATTGCGCCGACGAAATGGCGGCTCACCATCGGCGCTTGGCTCTAAACGATAAAGAACGAAGAAAATGCACCGGCATGCGGCGGCGCACCGAGGGCACTAGGCCCGACGTTCTCGGGGCGCATTCAACTGACCGGTCCGGTCGCCGCACTCTTGAATGCTCAACGCTCAACGGACTTTCGGAACGGGCCGGGACCAGAGGACGATCAATATGCCTCGCGGAAAGCAGCCCTAGTACCAGCGCCATTGTCGGAAGGTTCAGTCTGTTCCAGTGAATTCCATATTCAAAGCTCGAATACACAAGTACCGGAACGAGTAATACCAATGACATAACGTCGCCTCGTCTTAACGCCCGAAACGTAACGTAGAATATCAGCGATATAGCGACCACAAGTGCGCCCGAGCTTATGAGTGACGGCTGATCCAGCGCTGCGAGGATGAAGTTGTGCGGGTGCGAAACTTCACTAGGTAGCGTTTCTCCACGGGCTACAGTTCCCACACGTAGCGCCTCCTGCCAGATGCCAATTCTGTGAGGGCTTCCGGATAGGAAGCCATCGAACCCAAGCGAAGCAAAGTAGGCAATTGTGGCGAGAGCTGAGATCGCGGCGATCTTGGCACCCGTCGACTTTAGCCAAGCGCTTCCGCGCTGGTAGACGTTATTCACCACCAGAATAAGCGAGCAGATTCCAAGTGCGAGAAATGATGCCCTCGAATCGCTCGCTAAGAGGCCAACAGCACCAACGGCCGCAACGAGCACAGCGAGACGAAAGCGCAACGTGCAGGCAAAACAAATGAGCAGACAAGAGTAGAACCCAAATACACCTACGCCACGGAAGAGCCCGTGCGTGCGCCAAAGTTTAACGGGTGACAGTGTGGCCCAAGGGTGACGGATGGGATGCACTGAAACCAGTTCAGGCAGGAATGGCATCAGCAAAAGTGATAGCGTGATCAGCGCGAACAGAACTCCAGCAAATGCGTAGATACCGTGCTGCACTACCTCCCAGCTCGGAGGCACAAAAACCAATACACAGAGGCTCAATGCAAGTACTAACGAATAGACGCCTAGCTCACTCGCGTAGCCTGAGAGCCAAAGCGCAACAATCTGCCCGAAGATTAGTACCAGGATCAGCGAGACGGCGTCGGGAACGATCCAGATTCTCGGCCCTGCGGCCAAGCTTCCAACTATGAGAGGTACGAATGCTAGGAGCCATAGGCCTGCGGCGGGAAAGCCAAAAATAGGGGGCACCCCATATAGCGACGTCAAATAGTAAACCGTGTCGATTCCAAACGGCAGCAGAGACAGCCAAATCAGGTAGCTTGTTTTCCAGACGGGGGCCCTAGCTCCGGGAAGAAAACCGTCTGTCGAAAAACTCACTAGCCGTCTCTCTGCTCAGAAACGCTTCATTGCACTGCAAATAACGTTCCGAATCGCACATTCTTGGTCGCCTAGTGTCTAGATAGACAATATTGCAGGCTTTGCGCAACCAGCGACGGCGCTGGATGGCCTCGCGGCACGGTCATAGGGGCAATCTCGTCCAGCCAGGCGGGACGATATTGGGGTGCCGAACCCTCTCGCCTACGTTCCATTTTGCTGGAGCAAAGACAATCTTTCCTGCGTGTCTATTCAGATAGGCCGCCCACCAGCTGAACGAGCTATTGGCAATAATGTTGTGCGCGCAGCTCGCCATCAACGTTAGCTCTTGCGCCGGCCGGAGGGCCTGCCCACTCACCGATCGCTGTTCAGACACGAAAAGGGCGCCAGCGGTGAAAGGCAGATTGTCCCGCACCCACTGGGTATCGTCTGAGAAGATCACAAAGTTTGTATCCCCCACGCGCTCCCTCATTAGCTTAGCCGCCATTCCAAAATAAGCAGGTGTGCAGACATCATACTGACGCGCGTTCGCAGGGCTGCTTACGTAATCGCCACGGCGAACATGTATGGCGACGGAAGTCGCTCCGAGGTCGCGGATCACTTGACGTAGGTGGGAGATAGATACATCGAGTTCGCGCTTCAGTGTGAACTCATCTCGGATCACTCTCGCGCTGTCTGAAAAATAGCGCTCGGTCTGGAAATAGCCCTCGAGGAACAGATCTCCACCTCTTCTGAACAATTCCGGATGCCAATCAAAATAATAACGTCTGCCAATCTTCTTAAGTAGAAAACGCATACCTTTCGAGACCAGTCCGTATGGATTGCGCATCCGCTCCACATCGTCCTGATTGAGTATGCCTGCCGAAATATTGAAATCCGAAAGGGCGAATTGACGCTCGGTCTCGCCACGTTCGGCTTGCGATACAAACCCAGTTATGTCGAGCGTCAAAGTATCGTTTCTATGCCGTGCCAGACCAACCCCGGCGGCATACTGGAACATCTGATTTCCCAACCCACCTGCAAGGCGCACGGCAATCACGATGCGGAAGCCTTGCCGCTACGGACAATCTCTTCAAAGAGGGCGACATACTCAGTCGCCATCCGCTGTGTCGAGAAGGCATCCACCACATAGGCTCTCGCTGCGCGAGAAATCTGCGTCTTCGCGTCAGTCGGTTGAGCCAACACTTCACAAAGCGCCTCCAGCAACGCCTGTTTGTCCTTTGCGGGAACAAGTTTGCTGCCAGGAGCCTCCCGCAGCAACTCGCCAACACCCCCCACGTCATATGCAACTGCGGGTGTTCCGCAAGACAAGGATTCGATTGTCACCAGCGGGAATACTTCAAATCGAGACGGCATTACGAGGACGTCTGCAGCCGAAAAAAACGTTGATATCCTCTGCTTGTCCCGCGTCGCAGCAAACTGCTGAACATTTCCTTCCGTAAGATCTTGAGGCGCTCCAAGGCATACAAACTGCACGTTCTGAGCAACGCTTTGTTCGGCACACCACTCAAAGTCACCAAAGCCTTTGAAACGGTTTGTCGTCGCCGACGTCCCTACGAACAGCGCCATGGGCTTCGGCGACAATCCAAGTATCTCTTTTGCCCGCGCCTTGTCAGTTGGGACAAACGACGTCGTATCAATCCCATTCATTATTACGCGCATGGGCTTTTGCGACAAACTTGTACGCTTAACTAGCGCTGCGAGCCAATCACACGGCGCAACCAACTGCACATTTGTACGACTATAGATCTCTGATTTACGACGTGACAGGTAGCGATCATTGTTCCAAAGAGTCTTTGGATACAACTGAGCGTCTGACACAGTAAAAAGACCATTTTCCAACTGTTCGCTTTCTGAGTACGCAGAATGCGGCGTAATGGCCCACATATCGTGAAGCGTCCAGACAAGCGGCTTTATTTTCGATATAAGCTCAAGAATAGGAAGGTTGAAGTACCATCCGCTCAAATTGTGACAGTGCACGATGTCTGCCTCCCTGAAGCGCGCAGACATCAACATTTGATGCCCGTCAAAGAAATCAAAATCATTGGACAGAGCGTACGACAATGCCTTTCGCCACAGTGGCCTTTGTATTTCAGTTACGTCAACGGCTTCCGTAGTCTTCTTTCCAGTGAATAAATGCGACTGATGTCCCATTTCACTATATGATCGGTGCAAATCCACTGCAATTCTGGTGGCACCCCCAATGCCATTGTCATTTGCGCTGATTGTTAATATGTTCATGGAGGACTTCCCTAATACCCTTAGCCGCACGAGCGCGCTTTATCTTCCAAAGATGGCGCCTACGTAGCGACTAAGTCGGCCGAAAAGCTTCTGCAGAATCGTTCTCCGAAAAATCAGTTCATACTGCTTTCGATCCTGCCGCGCATTTCTGATTATGAACTCAGGGTGTTGCAGAGGGAAAGTCAGCGCTTGGGTCGACACGTTTGCGAGTTTGCTGGTTCCAACTGTGTGCGTCGCATCTGGCCCAAAGCCGATATTTGAGATCAGATTGACATTGGGAATAATGCTCAATCGGGACGATTGCCAATTTGCAAAAACCCACTGTGTGTCCCAGGAATCAATTCTACCAGCGGCGCTCGCGTCGAATGTGCGAGACCACATTCGAGCCTCATCGTCCCGCCCAAGAACGTCCTTAAGCCAGCCGCCAGCTTTCATGGCGGGCCACCTTCCCATTTCCACGTCGTAGTCGCCTCGCCATCGGCTTCCCCAAGTGGCCCAGCCCCAGATAAGCACCAATTTTGAAAAGTAATAAGAGTCGCTATTCCGCCTGTCGCCAAAGTTGAAATTGCTGCCAGAGATCATGCCGATGCGCATATCATCCCTGTACATCGACAGCATCTCGCTGCAAAAGCGGAAAAAACTTGGGGCGGGCAAGCAATCATCCTCCAGGATAATGGCTTCTTCCACTTGATCAAATGCCCAGTTCAAGCCAGAAGATACGCGCCGACGACACCCAAGATTGACTTCAGAGAAATTCGTCATGACGTCGCAGGGCCAGTCTACATCTGTAGCGATCCGCCGCACTTCAGCGCACCGCTCAGCCTCTCCTTCGCGATCAGCCCGCGGGCCATCGGCGATTACGAGCAGCTTCTTTGGCCTAACGCTAGCAATCTCCTTAAATACTTTGGCAGTATCATGGGGGCGATTAAAGACGATGAAGACGATGGGCGCGCAATCATAGTCGTCTTTCGACTGGCATCTCGCCTCGGGACACTCTTCCGCCGCCATCATGTGAATATCCTTGCGATTTTGTTCATGATCCGCTGGGACGTATGCATCGCCCACCATAGCGGCCGCTTTCGTTCTCCGAAGAAGTACTCAAACTCCCCAATTGCACTCCCATTGAGACGACCCGCGCTCGCCACCGCCAGGACGGGATAGACGACACGTGCCGCCATCCTTCGATCCTTCAATTTCCTCAGGCGTTCAAGGCACGTTGCGATATCATTGCGCTGCAGGTCTATAACGGCGCACCACGCCTGCAATGTCTCGTCTGGAGAGTCCTTGAACGCATCGTAAGCCTCAGTGTCGCCATAATTATTCGAAGCATCACTAAAGGCGGTGCCGCCTTTAGCCATGTCGCGGATCTCTTGGGAAATATTCCTTCCCGTCGCCAGCGCCCTGGGGTCTGAGTAATTATACTCGAATATTTTCTTTCTGGCCTCAGGCGAAAAGCGATAAGCCGACTCTAGAAATACATAGAACCAGTTTCTGCCGACATTCCCCGCCCTCGCCTCTCTTACATAGTACGATGGCCGACTCGGTAACCTTCTAAAATACTTCAGGTCATTGGTAGATAGGATCGACAAATTATTCCTCAGAACCCGAAATGCAAATCCGGGCGTGTCGAAACCATGATGCTCTGGGTATCCGCCCGTTTTTTCAAAAACACGTTTTCGATACAATAGATTTCCATATAAATTTGTGGAATTTTTAGAAATTAGATCTTCGAAACTGCAAATACCTACACGGTGATCCATCTGCTCCGTCACCGTCTCGAAGCTATCCTTGAAGAAAAACGAGGTGCCTGTCACAAGACCGTCTAGTTCTTGATTGGACATTAGTTTCAAGGCTCCGGCCAACATGCCGTTGCCTGCCAGCACGTCATCGCTGTCGAGTACAAAGATAAGGTCGTTTTTTGCTGCCCGTACCCCGGTGTTGCGCGCAGCACCACCGCCACGGTTTCGATCGTGCTTAATTCCGATCACGTTGGCATGGCTATTTCTGTATCCGCAGATCGCCTGCCACGAGCCATCCGTTGAACCATCATCGACCAGTATGATCTCCTGATCCGCGACACCGCTATTCAGGACGGATTGGAACGCCTCATCAAGCGTATCGACGCTGTTGTAGACGGGTATTACAATCGATATCATGGTGCGGCCTTTTTATCGTACGGCAGGCGATAGCAAAACACACGGACGCTGCAGCGCCGGGTAGTGAAATTTAGAGGGGAATGATGCAAGTCGCCGGGTGTTCATTCGAGCACCTGAAGACGGTCGGTTGCTTGCACATTGCCATCCACGACTTCGAATATCGCATCACAGCCGACGAGAGTTGAGAGCCGGTGGGCGACGATCAGCGTGGTGCGATTTGCAGATGTGTCAATAGCCCTCATAACTGCTGTTTCAGTTTCGCTATCCAGCGCACTGGTCGCCTCATCAAGGATAAGAACCTCAGGCTCCTTGTATAGCGCCCTGGCAATGCCGACGCGTTGTCGTTGGCCTCCAGACAGGCGTGTACCTCGCTCCCCTACAACCGTTTTATATCCTCGGGGCAAGCTCTCAACAGTGGAGGAGAATTGTGCCAGCTTCGCGGCCCGAGCCACCCTCTCGAAATCGATTTCGCCTTGGGGCACGCCGAAAGCAATGTTCTCTGCCAGTGTTGCGTCGGAAAGAAAGATCGATTGCGGCACATGTGCAATGTGGCGCTGCCAACTTTGCCTATTTTTCGACGTAACCACTTCATCGTCGATGCTGAATGTCCCGCTCGAGGGCTCGAGAAGACCCATCAAAATGTCGAGGAGGGTGCTTTTGCCGCTGCCCGTGACGCCGATAAAGCCGTAGCGTTTCCCTTTTTCAAGAGTCAGCTGGACGCCACTTAGCACATCTTGTGTCCCGTCGTACTGGAACCCAACATCGCGCAGTTCGATACGCGACCTAAATGCGATAGAACCTGCGCCATTCTGGTCAAGGTTAGGGAGGGGCCGGTCGAGGAAGTCAAGGACGTCTGACACCGACGAAGATGCGCCTCTTATCGTTGCAAACGACGCGTAGCCCTGCTGTAGCAGCGGCAACAGGCGCTGCGCTCCCAAAGCAAGAGCACCAAGTGCAGGTATCGCAGAAGTAACACCTCCAGGCTGTCCGCTGGCAAAATATGCCATTGCGGCAATGGCGATGATGCCGGCGGTTTCCACGATATATCTAGGACTTGCCGCCATGAAATAGTTCATGCCATGAGCCAGACGCAGGGGCCGATCTGCTTTCTGAAAAATACTCAAGTGCACTTCCTGCGACCCGTCGAGAAGAACATCCCTTATGCCGCCCAGTCCTTCCTGCAGACTTTTGACGACGGAGGTGGTGTTCCTCGCAATTATTTCGCTATTGCGTTGGAGCTGATTTTTAGTGACGGTGCTGATTAGCCAATATAGGCCTCCGACGGATACAAATACGGTAGCTATTAGAATTGGACTTATGATCATCAACGCAACGATCACACCAATGATTAGTAGTAGCGAACTGAGCATGTTGAGGATTGGCATCAGCACGCTGGATGTTAGCGAACCTGATTTCGTGGTGATGCCTGAAATCAACTCGCTGCTGTTTTCAGCCACATGTACGGAGTATGGTTGATAGAGCGTACGTCGATACATCCCTGCGCTGATGTCTGCGCCTACTGCGAAGGAGTACCGCGTGCTGGTGTAGATCATGATCAACCGGACCACACCTGAGATTAGCGCCACAAGCGCAAATGCGACCACAGTGGGTAGCAGCAATTCGTCCGGAGACCTTAGGTCGAGAACGCGGATGAAAGGTTGAGCAAATGGATGGTCGAACACTCCCTGAGGCACAGTGAGGACACCCAATAGCGGAAACACGGCACCGATACTCACAACTTCTGCCATTGAGCCCGCCACCATGATGCAAAGCAGCAGGTAGAATTGCACTCGCCGCCTCTTGCTGAGGTGGCGCCAAACACGAGCAATAGTCGTGGAAATCGGAGGGGCTAAGGTCTTAGCCATTTGTCACCGCTCTGGCCCGAAGAACATTTGACGGTTTCGGCGCAAACCGGGACCTCACCTGCAATTGCCGCAATGAGGCCCACCCGAGCCCGCCAATTGCAGACTCGGCTCCATGGGGCTTCGACTTGAGGTTCGAAGCGCTAACGAGTGCATTTAGAGTTCCAGCATATGAGGACATGGCGCTTCTTAGCGCCCAGAGGCTGCCCTGTGAAACAAAAACAGGTGTGGAGCTTCGAAAGCTGTGCGACGCGAACAGCCTCGGTATTTCCCGTCCATCACTCCTGAGCGCCCAGATTCTATCTGCGTAGCGGTTGACGTTGCCCGCTGCAGCTAATCCAGTTTGAAGTAGGCTCTGGCCCCACGACAAGGACCAGAGATGAAGCGAGCCAGGTTCACCGAAGAGCAGATCATCGGGATATTGAAGGAGCACGAGGCGGGGGTCCCGATCGCGGACCTTTGCCGGAAGCATGGCGTGAGCAACGCCAGCCTTTACAAGTGGAAGGCCAAGTATGGCGGCATGGACGTCAGCGAGGCCCGGCGGCTGAAGGCTCTTGAGGACGAGAACGCTCGGCTCAAGAAGCTGCTGGCCGACAGCATGCTCGATAATGCCGCGCTGAAAGATCTTCTTGGAAAAAAAATGGTGACGCCCGCTGCCGAGCGAGATGCCGTCGCCCATCTCCAGACTTCCTTTGGGATGAGCGAGCGGCGGGCGTGCAGAGTTCTGGGCTGCTGCCGGATGACGATGCGTTATCAGGCGCTTCGCACCGACGATGTGGTGCTGCGTGAGCGGATGAAGGCGATTGCCCATGAGCGTCGGCGGTTCGGCTATCGCCGGCTGCACGTGCTGCTCCGGCGCGAGGGCCATCTGGTCAACTACAAGCGGCTGTTCCGCATCTATCGGGAAGAGAAGTTGACGGTGCGCCGCCGCGGTGGCCGCAAACGGGCAATGGGCACCAGGGCGCCGATGCTGATCCCCGTGCTGCCCAATGATCGGTGGTCGCTGGACTTCGTCTCCGACCAGTTCACCGATGGCCGCCGGTTCCGGGTGCTGACGGTGGTCGACGACTGCACCCGCGAGTGCTTGGCCCTCGTCGCCGACACGTCACTGTCGGGGCTGCGTGTGGCAAGGGAACTCGAGACCCTTATTGCCGGCCGTGGTCGGCCCAGGATGATAGTCTCCGACAACGGCACCGAGTTCACCTCGAACGCCATCCTGAGCTTCGCCGACCGGCAGCGGATCGACTGGCACTACATCGCTCCGGGCAAGCCGATCCAGAACGCCTTCATCGAGAGCTTCAACGGCCGGCTGCGGGACGAACTGCTCAACGAGACCCTGTTCCCATCGCTCCAGCAGGTAAGGGCGACGGTGGCGGCCTGGCGGGCCGACTACAACATCAACCGCCCTCACTCCCGGCTCGGCTGGCTGACCCCGGCCGAATATGCCAACACCTTCAACCCGCGACGGGATCTGGCGCTGCGCTCGATGCAAGGCTCCGCACCAGCCCCCGTCGCTCACCCAGGCCAGAACGGCCAAACCAACCGCCCGAGTCTATTTCACGCTGGATAGAAGTTGGGGGCAACGTCAAGCGCTCCTCGATCCGTGGCGAGAGCTGGCGCACATTTGGGGAGCATAGCGATTTTAAATCTGCCGAGTAAAAAAATAGTCATTATGAGTGCCATCCCAGATCGGATTTGAGACAGTATTAAAATTGGTGATGTTCACTGGAGGATCATATCCGGCGGATGCCATTAGACTAAATAGATCTGATTTTTTGCCTTCATACACCTCAACCAAAACGGAGGTCGGCGCTGTCCGCCGAAAGTCCAGCCCCTTCAACACCTCTATCTCATACCCCTCAACGTCTAACGAGAAAAAGTCGACGTGCCCAATGTTGAACTCGTCCAAAACGGACTGCAGCGTTCTAGCCCGCACGCGCACCGAATTGTGGGCTGCTATCCGTTCGCCACCCACTGAAGACATTGGGCTCCCGTCGAAGTCGCCTTCAATTTCAGTGGTGGTATCGTTGGCTACCAGGGCGCAGTTCGCAAAAATGTTGTCCGGCGCGCGCAATTCCTTGCACATCGCGAATGCCTTGGGCGATGGCTCAACAAGAAGTCCTCGCCAGCCAAGGTTCTCCAACGCCAGTGTGTTTGAATAGAATTTGCCATCGAATGCGCCGCATTCGATGTAAACGCCTCGATCTCCGCGTATCGGCGTTCTTGCGATAAGTGGCAAAATTGCTGCGGCAACATCAATGGGCGGCGGCCAAAGGCCGGCGCGCACCAGACGGCGGCGTATCGGTCTTGGAATGAGTGCAGATAACACGCGAGCCCTCCCTCAGGATCCATTTTTTCTAAACAGGGCCCAAGTGTCAGTAATGACCTGAGGCTGAGTGAAGGCCATATTACGGCGACCATCTTCTAGAATATGGAACGGTAGGTAAGCATCCCATCTCGAATTGAGGCCCCGACCTAGTTGCCTAAATGCGAGCCATCTACTCGATACAGCGTGGAGCATGTACTTCCGAGATCCCCAGGCCCCGATCCCTACCACCGCACAATCATTCTGGAGGCCGAGGCGTTTAAGAAAACGAGGGTGAAATCCGGCAGAGTAATAGTATGGCTCGCCGTGAATGCAGTTTACCGAAGGGATCGTTACGTAGATCAATCCTCCTGATTTCGTCACTCGGCACAAATTGGCAAAGGCCAAATGTGGATTGAAAACGTGCTCCAATACCTGGTTGCACAAGGTTAGAGAAAACTGCGGCTCATCAGCCCATAGCTGGTCCAGATCGTAACGAACGTCCTTCTCAAAATTTAATACCGAAAGCTTACGAGCTCGAAGCAGTTTCAATTCTGGCTCGTTCTCGGTGCCAGAGACAACACCGACGTGATCTTGGTCGGCCAGACCATGGCGTTCGATGAGAGTGCGGAAATGGCACAAGCTGACTACCCGAGGATAATTGTGGTAGCCGCTTAGTCGACCTGAAAACGCTTTATCGTGCTCCGAAATGAACGCGGCGACCTCTCGCTGCGTGGGGCATTCTAAGTCAACAAATTTATCAGTCATGACAATTTTATCAGCTCCGTATCACTTCGGATATACTACGATACGAAAAACATTCAAATCGTTTAACGATTTCATCTTCACACCAAGAACGGCTCGCCGGCGCCGCGGCTGCGGTGGTTGCGGCGGCGACACTGATCGCCCAGCCATAAGAAGGCCTCGAGCTCCCGGGCCTACCAGGACATCGTCGGCATCTGGACGTTCTGTGACGGCGAGACCCTCGGTGACAACCGGTGACGTGGCGACGCCTGCGCCGGAATGGGTGCGTCATGTTGTCACCTGCCCTGCATGGCATCGAGGCCCTCGTAGGGCCGCTTATCCCGCTCGTCTTTGCGCGCTCCTTGTGCTCACCTCCTGCTCCCTTCGCCATTTGGTCTCGTGGATCACCTCCTACGACAGCACGCCGGGTCAGGTCGCTGTTATTGCGTTCAATAATCTGCAGGCCCAGTTCATGCGCTTGCAGACTGAGGGGATCGCGTGGGGTCAATGGATCGTCATCTTTCAGCGGTGATGCTTACCTTCGGGAGGTTATCATGAACGCCTTCCTCGACCGGTGCGCCGAATCCTTTTCGACGTGTCGTTCTAACTGGTGCTGATCATTGGCGCCGACATAACATTGTTCAATGTTTGCCCCTATCTCGAAAACGGCGCTCCGGCCGGCCGGTGGAAACCTGGCGCCAGCCCAAGGACATTTCAAGCCGAACCGTTCGCTCCGGCCGGCAGCGCAGCGACCCCTGGATCATCGGCCTGGCCTCAATGGGTGAAACGCGCGGCAACAGCTTCGCCGAGCTGCAGCATCGCTGCCAGCCGCTGTGGCTGGCGACGACGACGCGGTCTTTTCCCTGATTCTCCGAGCGCTGCCGCGCAGATGAGCCGGCGACAACTGGGTCCCTATAGCGAAGCGGGGTTGCGCCGCAGATTTGATACCTGACCATGATCGGCGGTCAGCGCTGATAGGCGCTCGCTGGGACGGACGCAAAGCCCAGCCTAAGGAGTGAAATCATGAAGAGATTTTTTGCAGCGACGTTGTTGACTGTGTCGACGTTCGCGGTGCCTACCGCTCTCGTGGCGGCGCCGGTGGCAGCCGCGACCTGTGGCGTCGACGCGCCGGCCGAATGGGAACGGCCTGGGGGTTACTGTGACGCGTTGAAGTCGATGAACTCGCTGAGCGCGCCTGTCGAAGGTCAGCCAGCGGCGACCAAGCCGCCCCCTTGCGATTACACCGACATCGAGACTCTGCGGCTGCTCCGAGATTTCGGTATTGGTGAGAGCGTCCAGGTCGCTGCCGCTCCATGCACGCCGGCTTAGGATTGGGAGAGGGCCGGGGCCCGGCTCCGCGCGGCCGTTCTGCGGCCGTAGTCGACTAGAGGTCAATGAGGCCGAGCCGGACTGCGACAACGTCCAAATCCACGGCCGATCGTGCTTCCAGCTTCCGCATCAGGTGAGCGCGATGAACCTCGACGGTGCGCCACGATATCGCCAATCGTTCTGTAACTTCTGCATTGTTGTTGCCGGTCAAAAGTTCACGCAGCACCGTCCTCTCCGCGAGGTCCAGAGACTTATGCCCGGTGGCGCTCGCAGACTGACTGGTCATAGGCAGTGTTATGCCACAGGGGCAGATAACGTTCCATCACTTGAAGCGCGCACGAACCCGAGCAAGGCCCTTCACCTACTACTCGGCCGCGTCGGCGAAAGGCGGCTCTGAAAGTTCAACCGGGCGACCGATGCTGGTATATTGCAGCCCAGACGCCTCAACGTCCGGACGGCGATACACATTGCGCAGATCGACAAATACAGGCGTCCTCAGGAGAGAGGCAACGCGCCGCAGGTCGAGCGATCGGAATTCGTTCCACTCGGTGACCAACACCAGCGCGTCGGCGCCGGTCGCAACCTCGTAGGCGTCCGAACAGCAGCTAAGTTCATCGATCATGGTTTTGGCCATCGCCATGCCCTCAGGGTCATACGCTCTAATCTGCGCACCGGCATCCTTTAGCGATTGAATTATAGCCAGCGACGGCGCTTCCCGCATATCGTCGGTGTTGGGCTTGAAGGTCAGGCCGAGAATGCCGATCGTCTTGCCTCGGACATCGCCTCCCAAGGCAGCGATGACGCGCCGAGCCATGGCGCGCTTGCGCTGATCATTGACGGCGACGGTGGTTTCGACCAAACGCAACGGACTCTCATTATCCTGTGCAGTCTTGACCAACGCCAAAGTGTCTTTCGGGAAGCATGACCCGCCGTAACCCGGACCGGCATTGAGGAATTTGGGGCCGATGCGGTTGTCCAGGCCGATGCCGCGCGCTACGTCCTGTACATTGGCACCCGTTTTCTCACACAGATCGGCAATCTCATTGATGAAGGTGATCTTCATGGCAAGAAACGCGTTGCCAGCATATTTGATGAGCTCGGCTGTCCGGCGAGCCGTAAACATAAGTGGAGACTGATTGAGGTAGAGCGGACGATAGACTTCGGTCATCACGCTCTTTGCACGAACGTCCTCGAAACCGACGACAATGCGATCGGGACGTTTGAAGTCATCGATTGCGTCCCCCTCCCGAAGGAACTCAGGGTTTGACACGACGGCAATGTCCGCCTGCGGGGCGGCTTCACGCATGATACGTTCAACCTCGTCGCCTGTCCCAACGGGCACGGTTGACTTGGTCACAATAACCGTAAATCCCCGAACCGCTCGCGCGACTTCGGCAGCGGCGGCATAAACATAGGACAAATCCGCATAGCCATCGCCGCGCCGGGAGGGCGTCCCCACCGCGATGAACACGACGTCCGCTCCAGCCACTGAATTGGCCAAGTCTTTGGTAAAAAACAGCCGGCCTGCCTTTGAGTTCTCATTGACCAGAGTCGCAAGACCCGGTTCGTAGATCGGCATCTTCCCCGCCTGAAGGCTCTCAACCTTCCTCTCATCCATATCAACGCAGATCACGTCATGACCGAAATCGGCGAGACATGCGCCGCTGACAAGGCCCACGTAGCCACTGCCAATCATGGTTATTTTCATTGTGCACTCAATGTTTTAGCGGCGTATTGCCCAGTCTTGGCAGGGTAGGGTTTTGACGTACTGTGGAGGACTGGACGCGGATCATTACCATGATCCCAAAACAGCTGTCAGGCCGCTAGCATTGTCTGGAAAGTTGCTGCGTAGCGCTTGAGCCTAGCCAAAAACGTGCCCGATTGAAACCGTCGGTCCGATAATCAAGACGTCGAGGCGCAGTGTCCACTCTCGCTATTGCCGCTTCGACGTTTCGTGTGGATCCACGCAAGGAGCCTCTGGGAGCTGGAGTGAGAGAAGTGGGCATCTGAGCTGCTGCTGGCAGCGGCTCCAACCACAGCCGTTTTCCAACACCGGGCTAATTTACGCTCTACCGCCCCATCTGCCCTGGTCCTTCTGGGCAGGTCAAGCTCGCTTACCCCCACATCCAAATCCACCTTCTCGACATATCGCGCAACGACGTTCAGCGATCGCTAGCCGCCGGCGCGCACGGCCTACAGGATGTCAAAACCATAGAGGGTCACCTGTTGGGCGGCACCCACGCGCAAGGAATGGCCGGACACCCGGACTGCAGTTTCGGCCGAGGTGGCGACGCGGCTGGACAGCTTTGAGGACGCGACCGGCCGTGAGAGGCCCAAGGTAGTGGGCCAGGTCCTCTTTCCATAGAAGGCCGTACTCGCGATCCCCTATCGGAGCCTAACCCCACACGTTGATGTCTACATTCTCCACATATCGTGCAACGACGTTGGTCGAGCGCCAACCACCCGCCCTCATAATAGGGAGCAGTTGAACCCCGTTGATCGTGAGTTGCTGAGCGGCGCCCACACGGAGTGAATGGCCGGAGATGCTGGCGACGGTTTCAGCGTCCATCCCAGCTGCCGCAGCCAACTTCTTGAGGATGCGGGTGACGGCAAATGGGTTCATGTGGCGGGAGAGGGCGACCGATCGATAGACCGGGCGGAAAAGTGGGCCGCTGGTGAGGTTGGACGCTTCCATCCAGACGCGCAATGCCTGCAATCCGAGGGGAGTCAGGTGGGCGATACGACCTGCACCATCCGGGTCGTTCTTGGCGCGGCGGATGAGGAGGCTGGCGGTGCCGAAGTGGTTGGGCTGGAGGTCTTCGGCGCGGAGTGCGACCAGTTCGCTGCGGCGGCAGAGGGTGTCGAAGCCGACGGCGACGAGGGCGCGGTCGCGGAGGCCGGTGAGGTCGGAGCCGCAGGCGGCGAGCAACTGGTCACGCAGGTCGGCGGTAATGCCGAGCGCCTGGTCAGGTCGTTGCGGTTTCAGGCGGCGGGCGCGGCGGATGGCGAGGTCGACTTCCACATCGCCGGTGGGGTCGCCCAGGCGCAGCAGGTAGTGGATCTTGCGGATGCCTGCGAGTTTGCGCTTCAGAGTCGATGGTTTCAGTCGCGTCGTCTCGGCTGCGAGGTAGGCCGCAACTGTCGCTGGCTCGGTCGGCAGGAACGCGAGCTGCTTGGCTCTGCACCAGATCTCGAAGGCGGAAAAATCCGATTTATAGCTGAGAAGCGTGTGGGGCGAGTAGGCGCCGTCGAGACGCTCGAGGGCCTTGGGCCAGTCGGCGGGCTCAGGGGTTCCGCCCAGCAGGAATCCCGGCGGGCGGCGATGGCGGTGCGCCATCCCGGTGCGATGTTGCATGGCGCCCTCCCCTAACGGGACGGCGCGGCGCGGTCACGCGCCGGCGGGAGCGCCGTGGGAAGGCGTTTCGAGGCGGCTTTGAGGATGCGCCGAAGCGCACTAAAGAGAAGGTCAACCATGTCCGGTCCTGTCTTCAGCAGGCGTGGGTGTGGCCAGGTCGCTGCCGCGGCACCACCCGCGGTGGCGACCGACCTTTTATCAGGCCGAGCGCCGGAACTGGCAGCCTTCCCGAGGGAAGGTCATGGCAGAATCATAGGGCAATCATCGGGGGACGCAACGGCTATTTGGGGCCGGCAGATGGCGTGAGAGCCCAGTATTTCCCGGCAAATCCCGCTTCTTCCCAGCCGTTCCCGCTATCTCCGGTTCCAGCTGCGGACGTGCAATAACGCCCCGACTGGCGTATTATGCTCAATGTCAACGGAGAGGCCGACGGACCCTGGAGACCGCAAGGAAGAGTTTGGGAGCGGCCGGTGGGTGCTTCCATGACGGGCTTGGCGTCAACTGGCTGCTTGGGGGGACCTCAGAAGGGTGGCGGAGAGGATGGGATTCGAACCCACGAGGCCCTTTAGGAGCCTGCGCCCTTAGCAGGGGCGTGCCTTCGACCACTCGGCCACCTCTCCGTCCCGCGCTGGATAAGGGGATGACGCGGCGGGCGCAAGGCTTTTGTCGCGGCAACGGAGCCGGCCAACAGAAAATGCGACAGACAGGCACTCTCCGGCCGGGTGATGCCGAACTGCCGCGCCCAGAAACAATTGCGGTGGAAGGCGGCCCGGGGATAGCTTTTACTGGCGAACAGCGCGATGAATATTCGTTCGTCCAAGTGAAAACACCGCCGGGACCTTCATGCGACGGGTCGTGGTGAGCGGACAGCAGGAGAGGTCCATGCACATTTCCATTCCAGGACTACTGGCTATCGCGACGCTGGGCATCGCGGTGCCGGCGCAGGCCGTCGCCGGCGCCCTTGTCGAGGGGACATGGGTGACACCGGACAAGGCGGAAATGACCATCGCCGAATGCCTCGAAGGCTATTGCGGGACGTTGAGCAAGATCGTGATCAGCGATGAGCAGGTCGCTGCCTATGGTGCCCGGGCTGCCGACATCAAGGTCGAAGACCTGACCGACACGTTCAACGAAGATCCGGCACTCAAGGGCCGGCCGATGCTGGGGCTGCAGATCCTGTCGCTCAAGGCAACGGACAATCCCTGGCACTTCGAGGGCGAGATCTACAACCCGCGGGACGGCAAGACCTATGCCGGCTACATGGAAGTCACCGGTGCCGACAGCGTCGTGCTCAAGGGCTGTGCGCTCTATGTGCTGTGCCAGGAGCAGACGTGGACGCGAGTGGTCGAGGCTGACTCGACCGTCGCGGCGCAATAGCCGGGCCGCGGCGCGACCCGGCCTGATCGGGGTTAGCGCTGGTTGAACATGACCTTGTGCGCTTCCTTGTCGGTCGCCAGGTTCACTTCCTTGGCCGGGTCCTGCTTGATCGCCATGGCGCGCGCCACGCCGGGCCGGGCCAGCATGCGGTCGCGCCAGGTGGCAAAATTCCTGAACTCCTCGGGATCGATCTCGTAGCGCAGATAGCTGTTGGACCAGTCGAGAATGGCCATGTCGGCGATCGAGATGTCGCCGGCGACATACTCCTTGCCAGCGGCGAACATCTTGCCCAACTGGGTGTCGAGGACGCGGAACAGGCGATGCGTCTCGTCCTTGTAGCGCTTGATGGCGTAGGGGATCTTCTCGGGCGCGTAGACAGAGAAGTGATTGTTCTGGCCGAGCATCGGGCCGAAGCCGCCCACCTGCCAGAACAGCCACTCGTCGACCTTGACCTGGGCGCGGGGATCGGACGGATAGAACTGGCCGAACTTGAGGGCGAGATACTTCATGATGGCGCCCGACTCGAAAATCGAGATCGGCTCGCCGCCCGGCCCTTCGGGGTCGACGATGGCGGGAATCTTGTTGTTGGGCGAGATCGCCAGAAACTCGGGCGTGAACTGATCGCCCTTGCCGATGCTGATCCAGTGCAGCGTGTACGGCACTCCCAACTCTTCAAGCAGGATGGTGATCTTCCGGCCGTTCGGGGTGCCGGCGTAGTAGAGATCGATAGGCTTGGTCTGGGTGGTCATATCGCTGTCCATTCTGCTGCTGGTGCCGAAAGATATATCGGCAGTTACCGATGGATGGCAAGGCGCGCGCAAAACGGTGAAGCGGCGAGAGCGCCCGCCGCCTCACTGATCAGGCACGCTGGATGCGCATATGCGGCTCGCCGTCGCTGGTCTGCGACAGGGAAATGCCGCGGACGTCGACGGTTGCGGTGACGCGCTGGCGGTTGTTGACCATGGAGGCGAACTTGGAGACGTTCACCGGCTGGTCGAACTTAACCGTCACCGTGTAATGCGGCGGCATCAGTTGCAGGCCGATCACCATGCCGGTGAAGGGCTTGCTCAGAAAGGTGCCCTTGACGCGCTGCCCCACCTGCACGGGCGGGACAAAGCGCTCCGGCAGGGCAGCGGCGGCGGTGTTCCAGTCGCGGTAGCCGTGCCGGCGGGCCACCTCCTCAAGCGCGGCACCGTGCGTCACGGAAGCGCCAGTCGCCAAGCGTTCCTCACGCAGCAGCTTGGCCTCGGCCTTGAGAGTGGCGGTGGTGGGGGTATCAAGTGAATACGACATATCGATCCTCGTCAAAAACGGAGGCCGGATTTGCCATGGGCGCCCGCCTTGCCATGCACCGCCTCGGTTTCGAGCGATCACGTCAGTTGTCCGCTTGCGCGGGCTGGACTTCACCGTCGGGTTTCCCCGGCGAGCGGCAGGCGCCAGCAGCCTCGGCGTAAATGACCCCGGCCCTATCGGAAGTCAAGATGCTCCATTCGCAAGGCTGATCCGCCCATCACGCAAATGCGCTGGCAACGGCGGGCCCGGAGCCCTACGGTGCCGCGGGAATTTGCGAGTAGTTGCCTGTGACTGAACTGTTATTGCTTTGCGCCGGCCTTGTGGCCGGGGCCCTGAACTCGCTTGCCGGCGGCGGGTCATTTGTGCTGTTCCCCGCCCTGCTGGCAGCGGGTCTGCCTCCTGTGATCGCAAATGCCTCGAACACCTATGCCAGCCTGCCCGGTTATATGAGCGGAGTAGCAGGGTTCTGGACCGACCTGCTGCGCTACCGCGACCGGCTGGTCCCCTACACGCTTGTCGCGCTGCTGTTTGGCTATCTGGGCGCCGAACTGCTGCTGCACGTTTCCAACGAAACATTCGCCACCGCTGTCCCCTGGCTGATGCTGTTTGCGGTGCTGCTGTTCAGTTTCGGCGGACGGCTCAACGCATGGGTGGTGCGGCGCGGGCATGGCCAGGGCCGGACCTTTGCCGCACTGATCTGGGTGCTGCTGGCGGCGATAGCGCTCTATGGCGGTTTCTTCAACGCAGGTCTCGGCGTGCTGCTGCTGGCGTTCCTGGCGTTTGCCGGGCTTACCGATATCCACGCCATGAACGGGCTGAAGCTCTGGGTGTCGTCGGTGGTGTCGACGGTGGGGGTGGCGCGGTTCGCCATGTCGGGCGCCATCGACTGGTATCACGGCTCTATCGCGCTGATCGGGGTGACGATCGGCGGCTATGCCGCGGCGCGGCTGGCGCATCGCATCCCCACGCCGGTGATCCGGGCCCTGGTGATCATCTACTCCAGCGGACTGACCGTCTGGTTCTTCTGGCAGACCTATTTTGCCTAGCTAGCCCCTGCGAAGCCATACAGCAGTATCGTGGAAGGCGGCGCCGCCGAACGGGCGCACCGGGTCGGAGCCGATCAGGGTATTGATCCCCCTGCCGTTGCGGTGGGCATCATTGGGAAATATGCCTTCCGCAATCAGCACGCCGCGCTGCATGCCGTCGAAGAGGCTGGCATTTAGGCCCACCTCCCCGCGCCGATTGCCCAGCGTGACCGCGTCCCCTTCGGCAATGCCCAGCGCGGCCGCATCGGCTGAATGGATCATCACTGTCGGCGAAGGCTGACGTTTCCGGCTGCCGACAGTTTCGGCGAAGCTTGAGTTGAGAAAGCCGCGCGACGGGCTGGTGGCCAGACGGAACGGCGTTTCCTCGTCCACCCCCTCGGTGACGTCCCAATGGTCGGCGAAGGCCGGCATCTCGGCGGGATCGCAGACCCAGTTGTAGCCCTTGGCCCGGGCGACGCCATCCCAGTTCGGGGCGAAACGGTAGCGGCCGTCGGGCCAGCCGAAGCCATCGCCGAAATGCGCCTCGCCAAACGGCTGGCGGCCATCGACAAAGCCGCTGCGTTCGATGACGTCCAGCTCACCGAAACCGGAACGGCGGAAGGTCTCGGCTACCATCTCGCGGTCAGTGAGGTGCATCGAGGCGTGGTCGGCGCCGAGCCGCCGCAGCAGTTCGTTGACGACATCGAAGTTCGAGCGGCATTGGCCCGGCGCCTCGACCAGCTTCGGGCCGAAGAGGACCCGCGTGTGGCCGCCGCGGCGGTAGTAGTCGTTGTGCTCGAGGAACATCGTTGCCGGCAGCACGATATCGGCCATCTTCGCCGTGTCGGTCATGAACTGCTCGTGGACGACGGTGAAGAGATCCTCGCGCTCGAATCCAGCGCGAGTCAGCCCCTGCTCGGGCGAGACGTTCACAGGGTTGGTGTTCTGGATGAACAGCGCCTTGACCGGGCCCGCACCGTTCAGCGCCCTGGCGTCGCCGGTCAGCACCTTGCCGATTTCGCTCATGTCGAGCTGGCGACCGCCCTGCCCCAGATCGGCGCCGAGGATCAGCGACTTGTCGAGCGTCCAGGCGCCGGAGTTCGAGTGGAACGCGCCGCCGCCGGTGTGCTGCCATGCGCCGGTCATGGCCGCAATCGAGAGCGCCGCGTGCATGCTGACGGCGCCGTTGCGCTGGCGGGTAAAGCCATAGCCGAGGCGGAAATAGCTGCGCGGCGTGGTGCCGACGAGCCTGGCGAAGGCCTCGATCTCGTCTACCGTCAGCCCGGTGATCGCGGCCGCCCAAGCGGGCGTGCGGCTGGCGAGATGCGCCTCGAACTCGGGCGAGAAGTCGGTGAACTCTGCCATGTAGGCACGGTCGGCGAGGTTGTCGCGCAGCAGGATATGCATGACGGCCACAGCCAGCGCACCATCCGTGCCGGGGCGGAGCACCAGGGCCATGTCGGCCTGTTCCATGGTGGCGTTGCGATAGATGTCGATGGCAACGATCCGGGCGCCGCGTTCCTTGCGGGCCCGAACGGCGTGGGTCATGACATTGACCTGGGTGGCAACCGCGTTGGTCCCCCAGATGACGATGCAGTCGCTCTCGGCCATTTCCTCGGGGTTTGGGCCCTGCAGTTTGCCGGCGCCGGCCAGAAAGCCGGGCCATGCCGTGCCGGTACAGATCGTGTCGTATTGCAGCGAGTAGCCGCGGGCGTGCCGCAACCGCTCGATGCCGTCGCGGTGCACGTGGCCCATGGTGCCGGCGTAGAAATAGGGCCAGATGGCCTCGGGGCCATCTGTACGCTCGATCTCGAGCCAGCGCGCCACGATCTCGTCGAGCGCCTCGTCCCAGCTGATCTGCTGCCACTCCCCCGCGCCCTTTTTGCCAACGCGGCGAAGCGGATAAGTCAATCTGTTCGGGTGATGAATCCGCTCGGCATAGCGGGCTACCTTCTCGCAGATGACGCCTGCGGTATAGGGATCGTCCTTGGCGCCGCGGACGCGGCCAATGGTGCGGTCATCCAGCAGTTCGACATCGAGCGCGCAGGTCGACGGACAGTCATGCGGGCAGACGGAGCGGGCGACTTTCGGGGCGGCGAGCTGGTTCATGCGACGGTGATAGCACGCAAAAAAGCCGCACGACAGGTCGCGCGGCTTGCAGCATGCTGGTGCCTGGAGCGGCCGGTCAGTCCTTGGCGCGCTCGACGTAGGAGCCGTCTTCGGTCATCACGACGATACGGGTGCCAACGCCGATGTGAGGCGGCACCATGGTCTTGGCGCCGTTCGAGAGCGTGGCGGGCTTGAAGGATGACGATGCCGTCTGCCCCTTCACGACGGGCTCGGTGTCGACCACCTCGAGGGTCACGCGAGCCGGCAGCTCGATGGCGATGGCAACGCCTTCGAAGGTCTTGAGATAGACCAGCATGCCGTCCTGCAGATAGGCGCCCTGATCGCCGACGACGTCTTCGCCGACAGCCAGCTGCTCATAGGTCGTCGGCTCCATGAAATGGTAGCCTTCGGCGTCGTGATAGAGGAACTGGTACTCGCGCTCATCGACATCGGCCTTCTCGACCATTTCAACGGTCCGCCAGCGACCGACGACCTTGGTTCCGTCCGACATGCGTCGCATGTTGACGTTCGTCACGGAATTGCCCTTGCCGGGGTGGACGTTTTCGGCGGTGAGAACGACGTGGAGATTGCCGTCCTGCTCGACGACGTGGCCCTTGCGGAGCGACGAGGCGATGACCTTGACCATAATTCTTCCTTGTTCAAGCGTTTGAGGCGGCCTAGAGGAGCGGCAACTTGGCCGGGCCGGCACTGATCCATATGTTCGGTGCCGCCCGATACATGAATTTCCTGCGAACCGCCAGTCCCGAGCACGAAAGACCGCCGCCTTGCCGCAACCGACTGCTACGCCCTGGTGGACACCGCACAAGCATGCCGACCGGCGGCCGGCGCTGCTGGCGCGCAACCGGATCGATGCGGCGGTGCGGGGGTATTTTGGCCAGCAGGACTTCGTGATGGTCGATCCGCCGGGGCTGCAGCGCTCGCCGGGCAACGAGACGCATCTGCATGCCTTTGGCACGACGATGATCGGCAATGACGGCGCCGGCACAGCGATGTACCTGCATACCTCGCCGGAATTCTCCATGAAAAAGCTGCTGGCAGGGGGCGAGGAACGCATCGCAAGTCTTGGACATGTCTGGAGAAACCGCGAGCGGAGTGCCCTGCACCATCCCGAGTTCACGATGCTCGAATGGTATCGGGTCAACGAAAGCTATGACGCGGTGATTGCCGATTGCGTGGCGCTGCTGCGGCTGGCGGCGAAGACGGTCGGAGCGCCGGTCTTGCGGTACAAGGACCGGGTCTGCGATCCGCAGGCGGAGCCGGAGCGGACTAGTGTTTTCGAGGCATTTCAACGGTTTGCGGGGATCAATCTGGCCGCGACGATGGATGAGGCGGGCAGCACGGACGGAGCAGCGCTGGCGGCGCAGATGCGACAGGTCGGGCTTGCGGTGCCGGAAGACATCAGTTGGTCCTATCTCTTCAGCCGTGTGCTGGTGGAAAAAGTCGAGCCAAATCTTGGACTTGGGCGGATCACCGTGCTCGATCGCTACCCCGCGGCGGAGGCGGCGCTGGCGCGGCGGACGGCCGATGACATCCGGGTTTCGGAGCGGTTCGAGGTCTATGCCTGCGGCGTGGAACTGGCCAACGGCTTTGGCGAACTGACCGACGCGGTGGAACAAAGACACCGTTTCGTCACCGAGATGAACGAAAAACAACGGATCTTTAACGAGCGCTACCCGATCGACGAGGACCTGCTGGCCGCCCTGCCCCTGATGCCGGAGGCCAGTGGCGTTGCCCTCGGGTTTGACCGGATGGTGATGCTGGCGCTCGGCGCGCCGCGGATCGAGGATGTGATCTGGGTGCCGGTGGCGGAGAGCGGATCGTGAGTGCCATCCGGACATCGGACGACCTGATCGCGGCGGGACTGGCGCCAGCGGCACGACGCGACGAACTGGATGCGGTGGCGGCGCGCTATGCGGTAGCCATTCCCCCTGCGATGGCAGCCCTGATCGACGCGGATGATCCCAACGACCCGATCGCCAGGCAGTTCCTACCCGATGGGCGGGAGCTCGTCACCACGCCCGATGAGCGGGCGGACCCGATCGGCGACCTGGCGCATTCGCCGGTCGAGGGGATCGTGCATCGCTACCCCGACCGGGTGCTGCTCAAGGCCGTGCATGTGTGTCCGGTCTATTGCCGCTTCTGCTTCCGACGGGAGATGGTCGGACCGCAGGGGCTCGGGACGTTGACGCCGGAGGCCCTCGACGCAGCCATCGGCTATATCGCCGGGCATCCTGAAATCTGGGAAGTCATTCTCACCGGCGGCGATCCGCTGATCCTGTCGCCACGGCGGCTTGCCGACATCCTGGAGCGGCTGCAGGGTATTGCGCACCTCAAGGTCGTGCGGTTCCATACACGGGTGCCGGTTGTGGAGCCGGAGCGCATTGACGACGCGCTGATCGCGGCGCTGAAGGCCAGCGGCAAGACCACCTATCTGGCAGTGCACGCTAACCATCCGCGTGAACTGACGGGCGCGGCGCGGGATGCGATCGGGCGTATGGCGGATGCCGGGATCGCGCTGATCAGCCAGACGGTGCTGCTCAGGGGCGTCAATGACGACGCCGATGTGCTGGCCGAGCTGATGCGCAGCTTCGTGGAGTTGCGAGTGCGGCCCTATTACCTGCATCACCCCGACCTGGCGCCGGGGACGAGCCATTTCCGGGTCACGATCGAGGCCGGGCAGGCGCTGGTCGCCGGACTGCGCGGACGCGTATCCGGGCTCTGCCAGCCGACCTACATTCTCGATATTCCCGGCGGCTACGGCAAAGCCGAGGTGGCTTCGGCCAGCATCCGGCCCAGCGGCGACGGCTGCTATGCGATCCGCGACTTCCGCGGCGGAGAGCACACGTACAAGGATGCGCTATAGGCTCAAGCGCAGGCGGCCTTTCGACGGGCGCTGCTCATCCGAAGCCCTATTCCTCGGCGCGGAGGCGGGCCAGTTCGGCGTTGTAGATGCGCAGGGCGAGGAAAATGGCGAAGCTGAAGCAGACGATGCCGGTCATCTGCGCCAGCGGCAGGAATGACAGGGCCGGTATGTGCTTGGCGGTGAGGAAGGCCAGGACGAGGCCAAGGACGGGAAGGACTTCTGAAAAGCGGACGAGCATAGTGGTGTTGCAACCCTTTCATCAAAGCGCTGACGCTAAGCGCGACATCAGTTTGATGATCCGCAGACCGGACCCCAAATCACACGTTACGGAAAATGCCCAAAGGTTCCATCAACATTTTCGTTAATGACGATTTTTGATGATCGACGGGTGTTCGTGCAACATGCGGTCGATCGGAGGCCGAGATGAACGAGCAATTCCAGACGCCCGAAGTGGCGGAGAAGTTCGCGTCCTATCCGGAGCCGTTGCGCGACCGGATGCTGGCGTTGCGTCGCCTGATCCTCGATACGGCGGCGAAGACGCCCGGCGTCGGGCGCATTGCGGAAACCCTGAAATGGGGGCAGCCGAGCTATCTGACGCCCGAGACCGGCAGCGGCACAACCGTACGGATCGATGCGCACCGCACAGGCGGCGTTGCCCTCTTTGTGCATTGCCAGACCAGCCTGATCGCCAGTTTCCGGACGCAGTATCCGGAGCTCAGCTACGAAGGGGACCGCGCCATCTTACTCGGCGATGCCGCCCTTGACGCACCTGCCCTGGCGCATTGCGTGGCCATGGCCCTCACCTATCACGCCCGGAAGGCGAGCGGGGCGGCTACATCTCGCTGAAGGGGATGCCGCCGCGCGACTTGCTGTCCTTGGGGGATTCGACGAGCTGCACGACGACACGCTCGGCCGGCACGCCGAAATTGCGGACGACGGCGTCGGTGATGTCCCTCATCAACGCCTTCTTGGCGTCAGCGGGGCGACCTTCGGCGAGATAGACGACGATTTCAGGCATGACAATCCTCCTGCCCTAAGGGGACGGGAGTCGGGAGAACGCGTCAATCGGCCGGAGTGAGGAAGTTCTGGCTCAGCCAGCCGGCGGTGCCGTCGGCGGTCGTGACATAGGCCCAGGAGCCGGCGGTCTCGCTGACCTCAACCCTGGTGCCTCGGGGCAGGCTGGCGATCAGCCCGGCATCCTTGTTGGGCTCGGTGCGCATGTTGAGGGCGCCGGCGGTGATGCTGCGGATGTCTTTCTGCACCTGGGGTTCAGGCTGCACCTCAACCGGCAGCACGGCCGCGGCCGGGACCTCGGCGACAGCCTGCGGCTCGGAGAGCGGCGTCACCTCGACGGTCATGGAGGCCACCTGGATGACGGGCACGACCTTGGTCTCCGGACGCGGCAGGTTGGGACCAGGCGCCGTGGCGTCGGCGACGAAGGGCGACGGCGTCTTGACCACGCTCGAGCGCATCACATCCTTGGGCGTCAGAACGATTGCGGCAGTGGTACCGGCCAATAGTATCGTGACAACGAAAACGGGGAACCCTAGCGAGCCCATCATTCCCTCCCAAACGACTGCTGTGATTATGGAGGAAGACTAGCACAAGCCACCTGACAGCAGGATGAACGAATGAGTGATAGGGCAAAAAGTGAAGAGGCCGCCCGAAGGCGGCCCCTCGAAACCGGATAGCCGGGCCAGCTGACCCGAAAAACCACTCAGTGGAGCGGCTTAGCCGACGATTTCGTCGTCGCTGAAGAAGAACTTGATCTCCTGGGCAGCGGTTTCGGGAGCGTCCGAACCGTGCACCGAGTTCTCGCCGACCGAGAGAGCGAACTCCTTGCGGATGGTGCCGTCGGCAGCGTTTGCCGGGTTGGTGGCGCCCATGATCTCGCGGTTGGCGAGGATGGCGTTCTCGCCTTCCAGAACCTGCACGACGACCGGCGAGGCAATCATCTGCTCGACCAGTTCACCAAAGAACGGACGGTCCTTGTGAACCGCGTAGAAGCCCTCGGCCTGGGCGCGGGTCATGTGGATCTTCTTCATCGCCACGGGGCGCAGACCGGCATCCTCGAACTTGGTGAGTATCTTGCCGATGAGGTTGCGACGGACGGCGTCGGGCTTGATGATGGAGAAAGTGCGTTCGATGGCCATGTTTACTGGTCCCTTGATTGGTCTGCCTGAAAGGTGGGGCCTTGTATCCAAGGGTTTTGACGGGCGCAAGACGGCTCGCGGCGGGCCAGCGCATTCTGCCCCCACCTGGCTCGGAACGTGGACCGTCGGTCAAGCTTCCGGGCCGATGTTACCGATGCTAGAGTACAGCAGTTCCGGTGGCGCAATAGAGGATGCCGATGACGCGGACCAGCACGTGCCTGAAAGCGACCGCTCTTGCTTGCATGGTCTGCCTGAGCTCGCCTGCGCTGTCAGCACCTTGGACGTTTGGGACCGAGCCTGGACTGTTCGAGATCCAGTTCGCCTCCCAGCTCGATACCAGCGGAAACTACAAGCTTGTCGTCGACTGCTCATCTGCGATGGGCTCAGCCACGCGATCGCTTGCTATCGTCGAGACAGAGCCATGGGATGCAACGGCCGACTATGCGCCCGAGGTTCCGACTGTGTTTGAGGTTGATGGCAGTTCGCGGCAAGTCGACCTATACTTTGCCGAGCATGCCGGACAGCAATCGGTGGCGCTGTATGAGGATCCCACGGCGGGGGACGACTTCTTCGAGTTCATCACGGCCGCCATGGTGGACGAGGAGCCGATTGCGATCCGCTATTTTGACAGGGACCTGCAGTTCTCGGGCGAGGGATCGAGTGCCGGTCTCAGCCATGTGACGCTCTTCTGCTGAGTGGCGGCGCTGCACTTGGGCACTGGGCATGATCGCGTCACATCTATTACCCTGCCCGTCCCTGCAGCGCTTGAGGTGCAAATCGACTTCACATATCGGCCACTCGGGCTTGGCTAGTCGCAACCAGTCTTTCATCCGGGAACACCATCGTGGTTCTACGTATTCGCAGCCTGCTGCTTGTATTCGCCGCCATCGGGATGTTTGCTCCGCCCGTGACGGCAGCCGAGCCGTTGGGTTGCACGGTGATCATCGATGCGCGCAGCGGCGACGTGCTGGTGCGGCAAGGCACTTGCGACCAGCGCTTTGCCCCTGCCTCGACGTTCAAGCTGCCGCTGGCCGCGATCGGCTTTGACGCCGGCATCCTTGTCGATGCCACGACGCCGCGCTGGGACTGGCACAAGGGTCTGACGGCCCCCAAGCGTGACCAGAAGGCGGTGGATCCGACAATCTGGGAGCGGGACTCGGTGCTGTGGTACTCCCGCGAGATCACCCGAAAGCTGGGAGCCGAGGCCTTCGCGACCTATGTGTCGGCGCTGGGCTACGGCAACATGAACGTGTCAGGCACACCGGGCAAGAAGAACGGACTGACCCATTCGTGGATCGGTGGCTCGCTGACCATTTCCCCGGACGAGCAAGCGGCATTCGTGCGCCGGCTGTTGCTGGGTCAGTTGCCGCTGGACACGCCATCCCAGGCCATGGCGGCGACGATCCTGCCCGATTTCGAGGCCGGCGAGTGGACGGTCAGCGGCAAGACGGGGAGCAGTTGGGTGACCAACGCCGCCGGCACGTATCTGAAGGACCGGCCGCTCGGCTGGTTTATCGGCTGGGCGGTTCGCGGCGACCGGGCGGTTGCCTTCGCGCGGCTGCGGGTCGACGGCAAGCCCAGCGACGCGTATCTCGGGCCGCTGACGCGGACGCAGATGCTCGAGGATCTGCCGGCACTGCTGGCCGACCGCTAGCCCGGCAATCCAGCACGCGGCGTGTCCGGCAACGGCTGGACCGGCGACCGCGCGGGGCCGGCATGCCGGAGCGGCGGTTGCCAAGCGTGGCGCCAAACCTTATGTGACCGGCTCCCCCGGAACGTATAGCCATGCTGACAATCAACAATCTCACCTATCGCATTCAGGGCCGCCCGCTGTTCGAGGGGGCGTCGGTGGTGCTTCCGGACGGCTCCAAGACCGGCTTTGTCGGCAAGAACGGCTCGGGCAAGACGACGCTGTTCAAGCTGATCCAGGGGCAGATTGCGGCCGATGGCGGCACGATGGAAGTCAACAAGCGGGCCCGTATCGGCGGCGTGGCGCAGGAGGCCCCGGCGACCGATCTCTCCGTGCTCGAGACGGTGATGGCGGCCGATACCGAGCGCGCCGAACTGATGGCCGAGGCCGAGACGGCGACCGACGGACACCGGATTGCCGATATCCACATGCGGCTGGCCGATATCGATGCGCATACCGCAGAGGCGCGCGCCGCGACGATCCTGAAGGGGCTGGGCTTCGAGCAGGACCGGCAGCTGGGGCCGACCTCGGAACTGTCGGGTGGCTGGCGGATGCGCGTGGCACTGGCGGGCGTGCTGTTTTCGCAGCCCGACCTGCTGCTGCTCGACGAGCCGACGAACTACCTCGATCTCGAAGGCACGCTGTGGCTGGAAAAGTACCTCGCCACCTATCCCTACACCGTGTTCATGATCAGCCATGATCGCGACCTGCTCAACAAGGCGGTCGACTCGATCGTGCATCTCGAGCACGGCAAGATGACGTTCTACAAGGGCGGCTACGACACGTTCGAAGAGACCCGTCGCATGCAGATGGAGCTCAACAACAAGAGCCGCGAAAAAACCCTGGCGCAGATCGCGCATCTGCAGAAATTCGTCGATCGCTTCAAGGCCAAGGCCACCAAGGCGGCGCAGGCGCAGGCGCGGGTCAAGATGATCGCCAAGCTGCGGCCGCCGGCGGCGATGTTCGACGAGCATTCGGCGCCCTTCACCTTCCAGCAGCCCAAGAAGGTGCCGGCGTCGCCGATGATGACCTTCGATGACGTGTCGGTGGGCTATGGCGACAAGGTGGTGCTGCGGCGCATCAGCAACCGGCTCGACCCGGAGGACCGCATTGCGCTGGTCGGGGTGAACGGCAACGGCAAATCGACCTTCGCCAAGCTGCTGGCCGGCGAGCTCAAGCCGATGGGCGGCGAGATGCGCAAGGGCAAGGGGCTGGAGATCGCCTATTTCGCCCAGCACCAGATGGACAGCCTGAAGCCGGAGCAGACGCCGTTCGAACATGTCATCGACCTGATGCCCTATGACAGCGAGGCCAAGCGGCGCAGCCGCGTGGCGCAGATGGGGCTGACGACCAGCCGCATGGACACGCCGGTCAAGAACCTCTCGGGTGGCGAGCGGGCGCGGCTGCTGCTGGGGCTGATCACCTTCGGCGGGCCGAGCATGCTGATCCTCGACGAGCCGACCAACCATCTCGATATCGACAGCCGCGACGCGCTGGTGTCGGCGCTCAACGAGTATGAGGGCGCCGTGCTGATCATCTCGCACGACCGCCACCTGATCGATGCGACGGTGGACAAGCTCTGGATCGCGCAGAACGGCACGATCGAGGAATTCGACCACGATCTCGACACCTACCAGAAGATGCTGACCGGCAAGGACCAGGGCAAGGGCGGCAAGAAGGCGGCAGCGCCGGTGGTCGAGGACCGCAAGGCGGCGCGGCAGGATGCGGCGGCACGACGCGCCGAAGTGGCACCGCTGCGCAAATCGATCAAGGAAGCCGAGCAGAAGATCGCACGGCTGCGGACCGAGCTGGGCAAGGTGGACGCCATTCTTGCCGATCCCAAGATCTATGACGGGGCGCCCGAGCGGATCATTTCGCTGGGCAAGGACAAGGCGCGGTTCGAGGCCGAAATCGGCAAGGTCGAGGAAAAGTGGCTGGAGCTCAGCAGTCAGCTGGAAGAGGCGGAAAAGGTATGACGGCGCAGGAGATCGTCGCCCTGCTGGGGCTGGAACCGCACCCGGAAGGCGGCTTCTACACGCAGACCTTTGCCGATGACGCATCGGGCGGACGCCCCTACTCCACAGCGATCTACTACCTGCTCGAAGGCGGGACCGCGGGACGCTGGCACCGCGTCGACAGCGCCGAAGTCTGGCATTACTACGCCGGCGCGCCGTTGCGGCTGACAGTTGCGCCGGATGGCCGGACGACGGAGGACAAGATCCTCGGTCCTGCTCTGGGCGCCGGACAGCGGCCGCAGGTGGTGATCCCGCGCGGCCAGTGGCAGGCAGCGGAAAGCCTGGGCGCGTGGACGCTGGTGGGGTGCACGGTGGCGCCGGGCTTTGACTTCGCGCATTTCGAAATGGCGGAAGCAGGCTGGAAACCGGGCGGTAATTGAGGTCAGCTAGTCTCCGGGCCACACAAGGCTGGGGGACGGGAATGACACGACTGATTGCCGGGGTGGCGCTGGCGGCGGCGCTTTGCAGCGGGCCGGCACTGGCCGATGCCAAGCTGACGGCCGAGGCCGAGGCTTATGCGGTCAGCAATGCCTACAGCGCGCTTTACCACGAGTTCGGGCACCTGTTCGTCGACCAGTACGCGCTGCCGATCCTGGGCGGCGAGGAATATATCGCCGACGCCATCGCCACGCTATTCCTGCTCAAGTCGGCCGATGACGCGTCGGTGACGATCTCCTACGATACGGTGGACGGCTACCTGAAATCGTCCGAGCTCTATGGCGAGACCGATCCGGGCAATGTCGATTTCAACGACGAGCACGGGCTGGATGTGCAGCGCGCCTACCAGATGACCTGTCTGCTGGTGGGCGGCAAGCCGGAGGACTACGGCGATCTCGCCGACCAGGTCGGGCTGGACAGGGAGCGGCAGGACGCCTGTGCCGATGAATTCGCCACGGCGACGCGTGGCTGGGACAAGCTGATGGCCGGTCACCTGCGGGCCGGCGGCAGCGCCGGCCCCAAGCTTTCGGTGGTCTACGAGACCGGGACCGGTGAATACGGCAAGGTCGAGGACCTGCTGAAGCGCGACAAGGTGCTGGAAACGGTGGCAGCGGCAATCGAGGCGGAGTTCGTGCTGACGCGGCCGGCGACGCTCAAGGCGACGACCTGCGGCGAGGAGAATGCCTTTTACGACCCGGAAACCAGCGAAGTTTCGATCTGCTACGAGTATGTGCAGTTCTACTACGATCTGATTGCCGATCCGGACAATGCCGGGATGGACGAGGCGGAGTAGCGCCCTAGCCCTTCTTGGTCCAGCGGCCGTTGCCGTCCTGCTGCCAATAGGTGACGTCGTTGCCGTCGCGCAGCGCCTTCCAGGCCTCGCGGGCCTCGGCGACGGCATCGGGATCGTGGCCGGAGAACAGGTAGACGATGCGCTGGTAGCCCTCGCCCGAGCGGGGAACGGCGCGATCGACGAAGAACCGCACCGTTGCGCCATTGGGATTGCTGTCATCGGTGGCGATGAGGATGGGCTGGTCAGCGTCGAACTGCCCGCCACCCACGGCGTGCGGCAGGAAGCTGTCGTCGCGATAGGTCCAGAGCATGGAGTCCAGCACTTCGGCGCGCTCGGGGCTGGCCGTCTCCACCACGGCGCGCCAGCCGCGCTCGAGCGTCTTTTCGAGGAGCACGGGCATGACGCGCTCCAGCGGCTGGCTTTCGAGATGGTAGAACAGGACTTCGCTCATGCGGCTGGTTTAGCCCTCGTAGTTGTCCCTGACCAGCCGGTCGAGCAGCGCCACGCCAAAGCCTGCCGCCCATGAAGTGTTGACCTCGTTGTTGCCGGCACCAAAGGCCATGCCGGCGATGTCGAGATGCGCCCAAGGTACGTCGTTGACGAAATGCTGCAGGAACTGGGCGGCAGTGATCGAGCCGGCGGGACGGCCGGCCGAGTTCTTGATGTCGGCGAAGCGGCTTTCGATCAGCTTTTCGTAGGCGGGGCCCATGGGCAGGCGCCAGAGCTTTTCGCCAGAGGCGAGGCCGGCGGCGAGCAGCTTGGTGGCGAGATCGTCATTGTTGGAGAACAGCCCTGCGTGATCGTGGCCGAGGGCGACGAGAATGGCGCCGGTCAGGGTTGCCAGATTGATCATGAACCTGGGCTTGAAGCGGTCCTGCGTGTACCAGAGCGCGTCGGCGAGCACGAGGCGGCCTTCGGCATCGGTATTGATGACCTCGATGGTGGTCCCCGACATCGCCTTGACGATGTCGCCCGGACGGACCGAGCGGTCGGACGGCATGTTCTCGACGAGGCCGATGACGCCGACGACGTTCACCGGGGCCTTGCGGGTGGCCAGGGCATGCATCAGGCCGGTGACGGCCGCGGCGCCACCCATATCGCCCTTCATGTCTTCCATGCTGCCGGCCGGCTTGATGGAAATGCCGCCGGTATCGAAGACCACGCCCTTGCCGACAAAGGCCAGCGGCGCCGTACCCGGCGTGCCGCCATTCCACTGCATGACGACGAGGCGCGGCGGGCGCGCGGATCCCTGCGAGACGCACAGCAACGAGTTCATGCCGAGCTCTTGCATCTGCGGTTCGTCGAGAATGTCGATGGTGACGCCCAGATCGGCCAGTGCCGCGGCGCGTTCAGCGAACTCCAGAGTGCCGAGCACATTGGCCGGCTCGTTGACCAGTTCGCGCGCCAGCAGGGTGCCCTGCACGACAGCGTCACGATCGGCAATTGCCGCATCGGCTGCAGGCTTGTCGGCGACATAGACGGTGACCACGAGCCGCCGGGCATTGGCCTCGTCGCCCTTCTTGGGGCTCTTGTAGCGGTCGAAGCGATAGTGCCGGAGCTTCAGCCCGGCGACGATTTCCGCAATCTCGGCCGATGTCGCGTCATCCAGGACCACGGCAGCGCGCTCAATGCGCGCGCCGATCAGCTTGCCGGCGAGCGAACCTCCCCGGTCGCTTGAGGCGGTCGCCGGGGTGACGCCGGCGGCCGGCTTGCCGGTTCCCAGCACAAGAAGCCGGTCGGCCTCGACGCCGGCCGGTGCCAGCAAATCGAGCATCTGGCCCTGCTTGCCCTTGAAGCCGGCGGACTCGCTGACCTTGCTCCAGTCGAGGCCGGTAGACGCCCAGATCTGTGCGGCGGTGCCGCCGGGCGCAGCGCCTTCGGCGCAGTAGATAACCAGCGTACCGGTGGGAACGACCGGCAGGGAAGCGGTCTTGACCTCGATGGAATGCGACATGAAGAAAACCTTGTTCGGGCGGGAGAGGACGGGCGGGCAGTGCACAAGTAGACGCTTGAGGCGCCGCGTCAATCCCGCAACACCCAGGCGAGTTTGAGGCGAAGCAACTTGCTTTGCCTTGCCTTGGCCGCCAAAGCACATCAGGGTGATCGAGCCGTCCGAGTGCTCGGCAAGCGATCCTCCCAAGGCTGCGGACAGGGGCAGATGAAACGGCTAAGTCTCTATTTGGCAAGACTTTTTGCCGTGGATGCGATCGCCCTTTTCGCCGTGGCGCTGTTTCTGCTGTTCCTCATCCAGTGCCTGCGGATTTTCGACGTGGTGTCGGTCAAGGGGCAGAGCTTTTTCACCCTGCTGGGACAGGCGCTGCTGACCATGCCGACGCTGGCCGTGGTTTTTCTCTATGTGTGCGTCGGCATCGGGCTGGGACGGGCGCTGCGCAACATGCAGGCCAGCCAGGAACTGCACATTATCCACACCAGCCGTGGCCTGCCGGCCCTGATGGGCGCGGTCGGCATCTACACCAGCGGCTGCGCTCTGCTGCTGCTGCTGCTATCGAACTTTGTCGAGCCCTACACGACGCGGCAGTTCAACGACTGGTCGGCCAGCGTCACGGCCGATCTGGTCGGGCGGACGCTGCGGCCGCACCGGTTTGCCGAAGTGGTGCCCGGCGTCAACATGGTGATCGGCGGCCGGCAGGGTGACGGCAATCTCACCAATTTCTTTGCCGACGACGCCCGCGCACCGGACGGCCGCCGCACCTATATCGCCAAGACCGCCGTCATTGCGCAGGACGAGGAAGGCTATGTCCTGCAGTTGTTTGACGGGGCGATCCAGTTCATGTCGGACGACTTCCAGTTCTCGCAGGTGGCCTTTGTCCGCTACGACCTGGCGCTGGAGCGGCTGACCGGGGCGGGCACTTCGCGCGACGAACTGGCCGAGAAGAATTCCTACGACCTGGTGTCGGAGGCGATTTCGAGCGGCACCTGGAGCGCCGGGGTCACGCAGACGCTGATCAAGCGGCTGGGTGAAGCCTGGCGGGTGATCGCCATCTGCATCTTCGTTACGGCACTGGCGGCGTTCCCGCACGGCCGGCGCGGCCAGGAGATGCCACTTGAACTCGTGGTACTGGGCGCCGCATTTCTCGAACGCGGGGTGGCGTCGCTGCCCGGCATTGCCGATGTCTACGGACCGCTGACGGGGACGACGCTGCTGCTGGCGGTGTCGCTTGTCGTCCTGCTCTACCGGCTGCGGGTGTTCGCACCCGTGTGGCGGAGGGTCGAGGCATGACGCTGATCGACTGGGTGGTGTTGCGCCGGCTGGGGAGCCGGATCGCCGTGACGGTGATCGTGATGTTCGGCATCATTGCGCTGGCAGACTCGCTCAATGTCTGGCGCTTCCAGCACCTGTCGTCGGTGGGCGGGCCGCTGCTCGGCATCCTGGCCATCGTCACCTCGGCGACGCGCTGGTCGCTTGGCGTCTTGCCGGTGACCCTGCTGGTGGGCGCCATTATCGGCCTGCTCGACCTGCAGTCGCGCCGCGAAATGACGGTGATCAAGGCGTCAGGCGTCTCGATCTGGTCGGTGCTGCGGGCGCCGGTTGTGGCGGTGATCCTCGTCAGCCTGGTTGCTGCCGTCGTGGTGGATACGGCGGTGGTGCTGGTCAACCGCACGCTGTCGCTCAGCCTGCCGTCGAGCGGTGGCGCCGGGACGCTCTGGCTGGAGCAGTCGCGTGACGGGGTGGATTACGTGGTGCGCGCGACCCATCCGCATGCCGACGGGACGACGCTTGAGGACGTGACGATCTTTTTCAACAGTTCGGAGACCGGCGAGCGCATTCATGCCAAGCTGATCGAATTGCGGCCCGGGCACTGGCTGATCCCCGAGGGCATCCGGTTCCAGCCCGACTCGCCGCCGCAGCGGATCGAGAACCACGAGCTTCCGACCTTCACGACCCGCGCCGATATGGGTGTGAAGTTCGCCAATCCCGACGATCTGACGATTTTCGAGGTGTTCGGGGCCGTCGGGGCGCGGCTGAGTGATCCGCAGCTCAAGAACCGGGTTGGCATGCGGCTGGCGAAGCTCCTGGCCAGCCCGCTGGCGCTGGTCGGTTCGCTGCTGATTGCCTTTGCATTTACCGCCGGTTATCGAAGGACGAATAAGTATGGAATAGCCGTGCTTTATGGTGTTGTTCTTGGCTTTGTGGTTTATGTCATCCAGGAGATGGCGGCCATGGCCGGGGGCGCGGGGGTGCTCGATCCGTGGTTTGCCGCCACGGGGCCGGCCTTCGTGGCAATTGTAATCGGGGTGACGGTGCTGTTGCACAAAGAGGACGGGTGGGCGTGAGAACACTGCGCCACCAAGGAGCGAAGGCACTGCTGCGCTGGATCGGCGCAGGGCTTTGTGCTGCGCTTCTGGTCACGGTGCTGCCGTCGGCCGCCTCGGCGCAAGGCACGCCGGCCGGCTATTTCGACCAGGTGCCGGACGAAGGCGGGCAGGCGCAGGTCGAGGCCGACACGATGACCTACGATTCGGCGACCAACACCATTTCAGCCGATGGCGCCGCAATCCTGATCTACAAGGGGCACCGGGTCAAAGCCGACCGGCTGACCTATGACCGCACCACCGGCAGCATGATTGCCACCGGCAGCGTGCACATCACCGCACCGGACGGCAACCAGTACACCGCCGACCAGATCGAGGTGACCGGTGGCATCAAGCAGGCCTTCGTGCGTTCGCTGACACTGGTGACCAAGGACGGCGAGCTGATCACGGCCAACGACGTCAACTACGAATCCGAACTCACCACCGTGCTGACCGAGGCCAGCTACTCGCCGTGCGGCGCGTGCATCGACGACAAGGGCCGCCGCATCGGCTGGAAGGTCTATGCTGCCAAGATCATCCGCGACGAAAAGGGCAAGGTGATCTATCTCGAACAGCCCACCATCGAGGTTCTCGGCGTTCCGGTGGCGTGGATCCCGTGGATTGCCCTGCCCGACCCGACGCAGCGCGCCGCCGGCTTCAAGCTGCCGCGCTACAGCTATTCGCAGAAGCTCGGTCACTCGATCGAGGCACCCTACTTCATTCCGATCGGCGACGATATCGACCTGCTGCTGTCGCCGCGCGCCATGACCCGGCAGGGCTTCCTGATGGGCGCCGAGTGGGAGCAGCGCTTCGACTATGGCCGGTTCAACATCAGGGCTGCCGGCACCTATCAGCTCGACCCTTCGGCCTTCGCGGCCGGGATCGGCGACGGGACGTGGCGCGGCGGGCTCAACGCCTCGGCCGAATTCACGCCGCTGGAGGACTGGAAAGCCGGGTTCTCAGTGACGACCTTCACCGACGCAGCGTTCTTCAACGACTACGAGATTTCGACGGCCAAGAGTTCGGTCAACGAGATCTATGCGACTTACCTGACCGACGACTATTACGCCGACCTGCGGGTGCAGAAGTTCAACTCGCTGGGCGATGTGACCTGGGCCGACCAGGAAAAGCAGGTCAAGGCGATCCCCAACATCAAGGCCAACAACTATATCGACCTGGGCGAGTGGGGGCAGTTGCGTACCTCTGCGCGGATCCTGGGAATCCAGCGCGGCCTCGATTCCACCGGCACCTATGGCGGCGTGCCCTATGTCTTCGGCTACGAGGAAAACAAGGTCCACGCCACGCTCGAGGGCTCCTGGCAGAAGCAGTGGGTGTCGCCGGTCGGGGCGGTGGTGACACCCTATCTGGGGCTGCGCGCCGACTATGCCAGCTATGACGGGGCCAGCGCCCTGTCGCCAACCGCAGTCTCGCTGTTCTCGGCGACGCCGATCGCCGCGATGGACGTGCGCTTCCCGCTCATCGCCACGAACGGCGTCGACAGCCACCTGCTCGAGCCGATTGCGCAGCTGGTCTATCGCGGCAGTTCGACCACCCTGCCCGGCATCGTCAACGACAATGCCCAGAGCTTCGTCTTCGATGACACCAACCTTTTCTCCTACGACCGCTTCAGCGGTACCGACCGGCAGGAAACCGGGCTGCGCGCCAATATCGGTGGCCGCTACATGGCCAATTTCGGCGATGGCAGCTGGCTCGAGCTGATCGGCGGGCAGAGCTATCATCTGGCCGGCCTCAACGCGCTGGGCGTGGCCGACGCGTCGCAGACAGGCGTCAGCACCGGACTGGGCTCGACGGCGTCCTATGTCGTGCTCGGCGCGCAGGGTTCGCCGGGCCACGGCCTGACCTTCGGTGGCAAGGTGCAGCTCGACCCCACCAGCTTCCGGGTGGCGCGGGCCGGGATTGCCGCCGAGGCCGCCTATGAGAAGCTGACGCTGGGCGTCGACTACTTCTACCTGGCGGCCGACACGGCCACCGGCACGCTGGCCGATCAACATGAAGTGACCATGCGCGCCTCGGCGCCGCTGCCGATGTTCGACTACTGGTCGGTGGATGGCAGCCTGTCCTGGGACCTGGCGCAGCAGCAATTCCTCAAGGCAACCGGCGGCCTGACCTATGACGACGGCTACTTCGTGGCCGGCGGCTTTGCCTCGCTGACCGGCGCCACGCACACCTCGCCCAATGCCCTGACCTACGGTATCAAGGTGTTGCTGCGGACGCCGTCGACGTCGTTCAATCCGCTGGGGCTGCAGTAAACCGATTTTGGCCGTATTCTTGCCCGACAAACCGCCCCTGCCCGCGGGGGAATGCGGGCACTGTTTCCAGACGAACGGATGATCACCATGGTACGCACGCTCGGCGCCCTTCTCATTGCCCTGATATTTGCCGCCGGCTCCGCCTTTCCGGCATCTGCCGCCGTCGTCGCGACGGTCAACGGCGTCAGCATCACCGATATCCAGGTGGCGCAGCGCCTCAAGCTGTTCAAGCTGGAAGGCAAGAGCGGCAGCAAGGCCGCGCTCGAGGAGCTCATCGACGAGCAGGTGATGATCCAGGAAGCCAAGCGCATCGGCGTGACCATCAGCGACGCGCAAGTGGAAGAAGCCGTGCTCACGGTGGCGCGCAACATCAAGGTCAGCCGCGACAAGCTCACCGGCATCCTCAACCAGAGCGGCGTCAATGTCGAAACGCTGAAAGACCGGCTGCGGGCTAACCTCGCCTGGAACCAGGTGGTGACGCAGGTGGTGATGGGGCGCGTGCAGCTTTCGGATGCCGAACTCGACGCCCGGGCCGCGAGCAAGCTGACCGCGGCAGAAAGTTTCGACTACATCCTCAAGGAAGTGATCTTCATCGGCAAGGGTACCTCGGCCCGTACCGGGCAGGCCAACCAGTATCGCAAGAGCTTCCAGGGCTGCGACAATGCCGTGCAGCTGTCGCTGTCCTATACCGATGCGGCAGTGATCGAGGTGGGGCGTCGCCACGCGACGCAGCTGCCGGACGCCATTGCCAGCGAACTGGCCAAGCTCAATGTCGGCGGCATCACCAAGCCGCGCGTGGTCGAGCAGGGCGTATCGATGCTGGCCGTGTGCTCGAAGACGGAAGCCAAGGACCTGACCTTCATCAAGAGCAATATCCAGCAGGAAGTCGGACAGGACGCCCTCAAGGCCGAAGCTGCCAAATATCTCAAGGAAGTCCGCGGCAAGTCCAAGATCAGCTACTGATTGTAGCAAATATCGACAGGTTGCCTTAGCCTGCCGATGCTAGACTATGCCGTCCGGGTCACCGGGCGGCATTTTTGCAGGAGACGCGTCTTGAGCACCATCAGCTCGCTTCCGCTTGCGATCAGCATGGGTGAACCGGCCGGCATCGGCCCTGACCTCATCCTGCGCCTGTTTGCCGAGCGCCAGGCGCTGCAGCTGGCGCCGTTCATCGTCTATGGCAATGCCGGCTTCCTGGCGGCGCGCGCCAGGCGCCTGGGGCTGGATATCGAGCTGGCCGAAGCCACACCGGCCTTCGCCCCGACATTATTCGAGACGGCGCTGCCGGTCGTCGATCTTGCCGGGCTGGTGTCGGACAGTCCGGGCGATACCAGTCCGCTCTCGGCCAAGGTGGTGATCGAGGCGATTCGCCAGGCGGTGGCAGCGACGCTGAGCGGCGGTTGCCGCGGCGTGGTGACGGCGCCGATCCACAAGGCTGCGCTCTATTCGGCAGGCTTCAAGTTTGCCGGGCATACCGAATTCATCGCGTCCCTCTGCGCCCGGGGCGGGGTGACGCCGATGCCGGTGATGATGCTGGCGCATGAGGACTTGCGCGTGGTGCCGGCGACCATCCATGTGCCGCTGCATCAGGTGCCCAGACTGATCACCAACGACCTACTGGTGCGGACCGGCAGGATCGTGGCGCAAAGCCTGCGGACGCGGTTCGGTATCGCCGCGCCGCGCCTGGCACTCACCGGGCTCAACCCGCATGCGGGCGAAGGCGGCTCGATCGGCATGGAAGACCTCGACGTCATCGCGCCGGCGATCGCGAACCTGCGGTTCGAAGGTATCGAAGTCGATGGCCCCCTGCCCGCCGATACGGCGTTCCACCTGCCCAAATGGCGGCGGTACGACGCGGTGATCGCGATGTATCACGACCAGGCGCTGATCCCGATCAAGACCGTGGCGTTCGACGAAGCAGTCAATGTGACTCTGGGGCTGCCGATGGTGCGGACCTCACCCGACCACGGCACGGCATTCGACCTTGCCGGCACGGGCGAAGGATCGACGGCGAGCCTGCTCGCCGCCATCCGGCTTGCCGACAGGCTGACGCGGCACGGGACACTGCACCAGACCGCCGCCGAGTAGTCAGAGCGGCTGCTTGTCCAGCCAGGCCAGCATATCGGCGATCTCCTGCTCCTGCGCGGCGATGACCTGCTCGGCTAGGGCGCGGACCCAAGGGTCATCGCCGTGCGCCAGCTGGGCTTTCGCCATGTCGATGGCACCGCGATGGTGGGGGATCATCGCGCAGACGAAGGCCACGTCGATGTCGGTTGCCGTGGCGCCGGCATCCATGTCGGTCATCATGCGGTCCATACCCGCCATGAGCTCGGTATGGGCGGCGTCGCCAGTGGCGGGCGCCATATCCATGGTCATGCTGTGCTGAGGCGTGCCGGCGTTGGCGAGGCAGACAGCGGGCAAGTCGATTGGCGTGCCATGCGCGGCAGCGTCCTGGGCCAAAGCCGGAGCGGCGCCGAGGGCGAGAACGAGGGTGGTTAAGGCCAGAACCTTCATGGTGGTCTCCTGTGACGATGGCGTTGTGCAGCTTCCCATCGTGGCAAGGTCAAGCCCCCTGTGCGCGCGACGGAAAATCCGCTATCGCGGGGCATGCAGATCGACAACCTTCCCCCGCTTCGCGAGGTCATCGCCACTCACGGGCTACAGGCCAAGAAGCAGCTCGGGCAGAATTTCCTGCTCGACCTGAACCTGACCGCCCGCATTGCCCGCGCCTCTGGCCGGCTCGAGGGCATGACGGTGATCGAGGTCGGCCCGGGTCCCGGCGGGCTGACGCGCGCGCTGCTGGCCGGCGGCGCCAATAAGGTGATCGCCATCGAACGCGACGAGCGCGCCCTGCCCGCCCTTGCCGAAATCGCCGCCGCCTATCCGGGCCGGCTCGAGGTGATTTCGGGCGACGCCATGCAGACCGATTACCGCGCCCTGGCTGACGGGCCGACACGGATCGTTGCCAACCTGCCCTACAATATCGGCACCGAACTGCTGACCGGCTGGCTGACCAGCGAGCCGTGGCCGCCGTTCTTCGAGAGCCTGACGCTGATGTTCCAGCGCGAGGTGGCCGAGCGCATCGTGGCAAAACCCGGCGACAAGCCGTTCGGGCGGCTGGGGGTGCTGTGCGGCTGGCGGACGGAGGCGCGGATCATGTTCAACGTCGACCGCAATGCCTTCACCCCGCCTCCCAGCGTCACGTCGTCGGTGGTGCATCTCAAGCCGAAGGCCATCGAGGCAACGCCCAAAGTGGCGCGGCTCGAGGAGGTGACCCGGTCCGCCTTCGGGCAGCGGCGCAAGATGGTGCGTCAAAGCCTCAAGTCCCTTGGCTTGCCTGTGCCGGACCTGCTGGAGGCCGCGGGATTGCGGGGCGACGAGCGGGCCGAGGACCTGCCGATCAGCGCCTTCCTCGATATCGCCAGAGCGGTGGAGACGCGGCGCTAGTGGGCGGGGTGTTCGCCATCGCGCTGGCGCTGCTGAGCTTTCTGGTGCCGATGGCGGTTCCGCTGTTTGCCATGCGCTGGCGGACGCTGCTGATGATCATCGGCGGCGGCGTGCTGTTTTTCGGCTGGATGACGCTGGAAATGTCGACGCCGGGAACCATTCCATCGGCCGTCGGGGCATTTCTGGGCGGGCTGATGCTGTTCGGCTTTGCCGCGGGAGTTATCGCCCGGTCCGTGGGGCTGCTCGGGAGACGGCGAGATGCAGCCGACGACGGCGGGTCACCGGATGGCCAACCCAGCGAGTCTTCGGGAGATCCTGCGGGCTCGAAAGATGGATCCTCGGGTCAGGCCCGAGGATGAGGGTGGCTGGGGTGGTGACTATAGACGGGGACCGAGAGCGGACTGGAGCCGGAGCCCGGCTACCTGTCAGATTGAATCAATCTGCGCCTGCAAGTCCCTGACGAAATTGTCCAATTGGCCGAGGCGGTCGCGGCGCAGACGTGCCGCGGCGAGGATGGTGCGGACCTTCTGCGTCGAATCCTCGAGGTCCTCGTTGACGATGACGTAGTCATACTCGCCATAGTGCTCCATCTCGATGCGGGCGTTTTTCAGCCGCTTGTCGATGGTGCCCCTGGAATCCTGGGCGCGGCGTTCGAGACGGGCGCGCAGTTCCTTGATCGAGGGCGGCAGGATGAAGACCGTCACCATGTCCTGACGGCATTTCTCGTAGAGCTGCAGCGTCCCCTGATAGTCGATGTCGAAAAGGATATCGCGTCCGGCCGCCAGCTGCTCCTCAACGCGGGCGCGCGGCGTGCCGTAGTAGTTATCATGCACCCGCGCCCACTCGAGCAGTTCGCCATCGTCGCGCATGCGGGTGAAGGTCACCTCGTCGAGGAAGTGGTAGTGGACGCCGTCCTTCTCGTCGGTCCGGCGGGCCCGGGTGGTGGCCGAGACCGACAGCCCGATATGCGGGTCCTGGCCGAACAGGGTCCGGGTGATCGACGACTTGCCTGCCCCGGACGGGGAGGCGAGCACCAACATGACGCCGCGACGCGGAAAGTTCATTTCAGGATCATGCCCCTCTGGGCTGCCGGACCTGCGCGTGTGCGGAGATCGGCCGCCACTCTACTCGATGTTCTGGACCTGCTCGCGCAACTGGTCGATGACCGCCTTGAGGTCAAGCCCGATGCTGGTCAGGTCCACGGCGTTGGACTTCGAGCACAGGGTATTCGCCTCGCGGTTAAATTCCTGTGACAGGAAATCGAGCTTGCGACCGACCGGGCCGCCGGCGGCGAGCAATTGCCGGGCGGACGCGATATGGGCCGTCAGCCGGTCGAGCTCTTCGCGGATGTCGGCCTTGGTGGCCAGCAGCAGGGCTTCCTGCGCCAGGCGTTCCTCGGAAACACCGGAATTGGCGGCGCTCAGATCGGCGATCTGCTGGCGCAGACGCTCGAGGATAACCTCGCGGCTGCGGCCCGGATGGGCCTCCGCGGCGCGCGTCAGGGTCTCGATCTCATCGATGCGGTCGGAGAGGACCGAGGTCAGGCGCGCGCCTTCAGCCTTGCGGGCACTCACCAGGTCGAGCAGCGCCGCGTCCATGGCGGCGAGAACCGCGGCATGGAGCTCTTCCTCGGCCTCGGCGGTCATCGGGCTGTCGCGCTGCTCCAGCACGCCGCGGAGGCCCAGGATGCCTTCCGGCGAGGGCTTCCGGAGGTCGAGACGCTGGTCCAGGTCGGCAATGGCGGTCAGGACGGCCTCAAGCGCCTCCTGGTTGACCAGCACCGGGCCGCCGTCGCCGAGCCGCTCGACATTGAGCGAGAGGGTGATCGAGCCGCGGGTGAGCGACTGGTTGATACGGCGGCGCAGCTCGGCATCGAGGCTGTCGAAACCGGGCGCCAGGCGCATGCGGATATCGAGACCACGGGCGTTGACCGACTTGATCTCGAGACCGAAGTTGACACCCGATGCGCCGCCGCCGGCCCGGGCGTAGCCGGTCATGCTGGCGAGCGGCCTCGTCATTATTGCGGAGTCGCCGCGCCGTCGGTGGCGGTGTCGTCCTTGGCCGCCTCGGTCGCCTCGAGGGCCTCCTTGGCGCTTTCCGCCTCGGCTTCGGCGCTGGCCTTGCGGTAGGCGGCGACGTTCTTGCGGTGCTCCGCATAGGTGGCAGCAAACAGGTGGCCATCGCCCGGGTTGGCCGTCCTGGCAACGAAGTAGAGGTCTTTGGTCTCGGCCGGATGGGCAACAGCGGTCAGTGCCTCGACGCCCGGGTTGGCGATCGGACCGACGGGCAAGCCATCGATCTGATAGGTGTTGTAGTCGGTCCTCGCCTCGATTTCCGACTTCCGGATGGGCCGGTCGAGCTTCCCGACGCCCTGGATGATGCCATAGATGATGGTCGGGTCCGACTGCAGGCGCATGTTCTTTCTGAGCCGGTTGATGAACACGGCAGCGACCTGCGGCCGCTCGGAAGCGACGCCGGTTTCCTTTTCGACGACGGAAGCGAGAGTCACCAGTTCGTCAGGCGACTTGATGACGCCGCCCTCACCACAGACCGTCGGATCGCAGCCGGCGTAGATCTCGGCCAGCTTCTCGGTCATGGCCGTCTGCATGGCAGCGAGCACTTCGCTGCGCGGCATGCCGCGGTCATAGTCATAGCTGCCCGGCAGGACGGAGCCTTCCTCGGGCGTTGCCGGCGGCTCGCCGGTCAGGTCCGGGTGCTGGGCGAGGCGGTCGGCGACCTGCCAGGACGTCCAGCCTTCGGGGATGACAACGGCGAGCAGGATGGGCTTGCCCTCGGTCAGTTCCTTGAGGATGTCGGCCATGGAATAGTCGGCCTTGAGGATGAACTCGCCGGCCTTGATCTGGCTCTGCTTCTTGAGCGCCCAGGAGCCGATCTGGAAGATGTACTTGTTGTCGACGAGCCCCTGCTCCTCGAGGCGCTCGGCAATGCTGCCGAGCCGGGCGCCCTTTTCGACGACGAAGTTGGTGTCAGCCTTGACCGCACCCTGCGAATAGAAGGCGTTGGCGCCGTAAAAGAACACGCCGCCGGCAACGACAAGGCCCAGCACCAGCAGGGTCAGCAGGCCGTTGAGGATATCGAGGAAGCCACCACGACGGCGGCGGCGCTGGCGCTTTTCTTTCCGGTCGGCAGACATAGCGGAACGCCCTCCTGGCGCGGCACGAAACGAGTCACACGGCTGCGGGGCTGCGGCGCCCGCGGGGTCAATATGCCTTGCGGAAGATCAGCGAGGCATTGGTGCCGCCAAAGCCGAAGGAATTGGAGAGCGCGACGTCGATCTCCTTTTTCAGCGGCGTGTGCGGTACCAGATTGATCACGGACTCGACCGAGGGGTTGTCGAGGTTGAGGGTTGGCGGCGCCACGCTGTCGCGCATGGCGAGCAGCGAGAAGATGGCCTCCACTGCGCCGGCAGCCCCGAGCAGGTGGCCAATGGCCGACTTGGTCGAGGACATGGCTGCGCCGGAGGCGGCATCGCCGAGCAGCCGGGTGACGGCGCCCAGTTCGATTTCGTCACCCAGCGGCGTCGAGGTGCCGTGGGCATTGATGTAGTCGATGTCGCCGGGCGCAATGCCGGCGCGCTTGACCGCCGCGGACATAGCGCGGAAGCCGCCGTCGCCGTCCTCGGACGGGGCGGTGATGTGGTAGGCGTCGCCGGACATGCCATAACCCACGACTTCGCCGTAGATCCTGGCGCCACGGGCCTTGGCCCGCTCGTATTCCTCGAGCACCAGCACGCCGGCGCCCTCGCCCATGACAAAGCCGTCGCGGTCCTTGTCGTAGGGACGCGAGGCGGCCTGCGGGTTGTCGTTGAAACCGGTGGAGAGGGCGCGGCAGGCAGCAAAGCCGGCCAGCGCGATGCGGTTGACGCAGGATTCCGCGCCGCCCGCCACCATCACATCGGCATCGCCCATGGCGATAATGCGCCAGCTGTCGCCGATCGCATGCGCGCCAGTCGAACAGGCCGTCACCACCGAGTGGTTCGGGCCCTTCAGGCCGAAGCGAATGGAGACGTAGCCAGAAGCAAGATTGATGAGACGCCCGGGGATGAAGAACGGGCTGATGCGGCGCGGGCCCTTCTCGTGCAGGATCACCGAGGTCTCGTAGATGCCGCCCAGACCGCCGATGCCGGAGCCGATCAGGGTCCCTGTCCGCTCGGCATCATCCTGGGTAACCGGTTCGACGCCGGCGTCGTCGATGGCCTGCTTGGCAGCAGCCATGGCATAGACGATGAAGGGATCAACCTTGCGCTGATCCTTCACGTCCATCCAGTCGTCGGCGTTGAACTTGCCCTCGGCGGTGTCGCCGATGGGCACGCGGTGCGCAATCTGGCAGGCGATATCGTCGACCTGGAAGTCGTCGATCCGCCTGGCGCCGCTCTTGCCGGCCAGGATGTTTGCCCATGTGGGTTCGATACCGCAGCCCAGCGGACTGACGATCCCCATCCCGGTGACGACGACGCGACGTAGTTCCATATGGATATCAGCCGGTTAGCGGACCGAAATCAGCCGACGGCCTTGGTCAGGAACGAAACGGCGTCGCCGAAGGTCTGGATCGATTCAGCAGCATCGTCCGGGATCTCGACCGAGAACTCTTCCTCGAATGCCATCACCAGCTCGACCTGATCGAGCGAGTCGGCACCCAGATCGTCGATGAAGCTGGCCTTTTCGACGACTTTTTCTGCATCGACATTGAGGTGCTCGACGACGATCTTGCGGACGCGATCAGCGATATCGCTCATGTTTGACTTCCCTTTTACCAGACTGGTTCGTTGATGTTTGTTGGCCGTGTGCCAAGAGGATTTGCATTAACCCCGCGGCTCCGCAAGGCAGACTGTAGGCGCGCCGACTATCCCTCGCAAGACAGGCGGGTGCCCAGTTCAGCGGCGGACGTAACACACTTCTCTGGCATTTGCCATATTGTGAAATGCGCTCTCCAATGCCGGGTTTCCGGGCTCCTGCACGCGGTTGGACGACGCTGCTCCTGTAACGAAACACGCGCCGCCGGGTTCAAAGCATGACCATGCCGCCGTTGACGTTGAGGGTATGGCCGGTGATGTAGCTGGACTTATTGGACGCAAGGAAGACGGTCGTCGCCGCCACTTCCTCGGCAGTTCCGAGACGGCCCGCCGGGACCTTGGCGAGGATGGCGTCCTTCTGCTTGTCGTTGAGTTCCTCGGTCATCGACGAGGCGATGAAGCCCGGGGCGATGGTGTTGACGGTGATATTGCGCGAGGCGACTTCATAGGCCAGGGCCTTGGACATGCCGATCAGGCCGGCCTTGGAGGCGGCGTAGTTGCCCTGCCCAGGATTGCCGACGACGCCGACCACCGAGGTGATGCCGATGATGCGGCCGAAGCGCTGCTTCATCATGCCGCGCAGCACGGCGCGGCTGAGATGGAAGGCGGCGGTGAGGTTGACCTTGATGACCTCGTCCCACTCCTCATCCTTCATGCGCATGAAGAGATTGTCGCGGGTGATGCCGGCATTGTTGACGAGAATGTCGATGCCGCCCATGGCGGCCTCGGCCTTGGGCACCAGCTGGTCGACCTCGGCCATGTCCGAGAGATTGCAGGGGATGATGACCTGCTCGCCGTCCATGTCGTGCGCCGTCGCTTCGAGGGCCGACAGGCGGGTGCCGCTCAGGGCGACAGTGGCGCCGGCCTTGCCGAGGGCCTTGGCGATCTCCCGGCCGATGCCGCCGGATGCGCCAGTGACGAGCGCCCGTTTACCTGAAAGATCAAACATCTAGGCGCTCCTAAAGAGAAAGAGATTCAATGAAGGCATCGACATCGGCAGGGGCGCCGATGGAGACCGCGGCAACGTCGGGATTGATGCGGCGGGCGAGACCGGAGAGCACCTTGCCGGAGCCGAGCTCGACCAGTTCGGTGACGCCACCCGGGCCGGTCATCCACTGCACGCATTCGGTCCAGCGCACCATGCCGGTGACCTGCTCGACGAGGCGCTTGCGGATTTCATCGGGGTCCGAGATCGGCTGGGCCAGCACGTTGGCGACGACCGGGACAACCGGCGCCTGCATGGCGACGCCGGCGAGTGCCGCCTCCATGGCGTCAGCGGCGGGGCGCATCAGTGCGCAGTGGAACGGCGCGCTGACCGGCAGCGGCAGGGCACGCTTGGCGCCGGCGGCCTTGAGGGCCTCGATGGCGCGGGCGACGGCGCCGGCGTGGCCGGAGATCACCACCTGGCCAGGGGCATTGTCATTGGCAACGCCACAGACCTCGCCATCGCTGGCAGCGGTTGCGGCGGCGAGCACGGTTTCGAGATCGAGCCCGAGGATGGCCGCCATGGCGCCCTGCCCGACTGGCACAGCCTGCTGCATGGCCTGACCCCGGATCCTGAGCAGCCGTGCGGCGTCGCCCAGACTGAAGGCACCGGCCGCGGCCAGTGCCGAATACTCGCCGAGCGAATGACCGGCGACATAGGCGGCATGATCGGCGAGAGCAGCGCCGCGGGCGGCGAGCACGCGGGTGACGGCCACCGAAACGGCCATCAGTGCCGGCTGGGCGTTCTCGGTGAGGCGCAGCGCGTCGTCGGGGCCTTCGAACATGATGGTCGAGAGCTTCTGGCCGAGTGCGTCATCGACTTCGGCAAAGACATTGCGGGCTTCCTGGTAGGCATCGGCGAGATCCTTGCCCATGCCGACAGCCTGGCTCCCCTGCCCGGGGAAGGTAAACGCGCGCTTGGCCATGATGCCTCCCGTTTTCCGTCGAGACTAGGCCGCGGGCGCGGCTCCGTCCAGTTGGGCGCGCCAAGTGCCGGAGGGGTGCGGCAAAGTCAAGGCAAGCCAGCCGATGACGGGAGTTCGCTCACAGCAAATGATGGCGGCAGGCGGCCGCTGTCCCTAGGCGAGGCTGGCCGGATTGGTATTGGCGCCACAGAGCACCACACCGACCCGCTCGCCGGGCGAAGGGACATAGCGGCCCGAGAGCAGCGCAGCGAGCGCGGCGGCACCGCCGGGCTCGGCAATGACGCGCAGGACGTCCCATAGGGCATGCTGCGCGGCCGTGATGGCGCCGTCGGACACCAGCACGGCGCGGTCGATCTGCGCGGCCAAAGCGAAGGTCGTGTCGCCGATGCGGCGGGCGCCGAGGCTGTCGGCGGCCACGCCGCTGACGGCGACATCCACCGGGGCTCCGGCGGCAAGGGCGCGTTCGAGGGTTGGGGCGGCTTCGGGCTCGACGCCGACAATATGGACGTCGCCACCAAACCAGGCCGCGGCGCCGCCGATGAGGCCTCCGCCGCCGACGGCAATCAGCACGGTATCGAGATCGGGCGCCTGCTCGGAGAGTTCCAGGGCCATGGTGCCCTGCCCGGCCACGGTTTCGAAGGCATCGTAGGCGTGCAGTTGCAGACCGCCATTGGTTTCGGCCCAGTCGCGGCTGGCGGCATAGGCTTCGGCGTAGCTGTCGCCGACAATGATGACCTCGGCGCCGTAGGACTTGATCCGCGCGAGCTTGGCCGGCGAGGAAATCGACGGCACGTAGATGCGGGCGGGATAGCCCAGCTTCTGCGCTGCATACGCGACTGCAGCGCCATGATTGCCTCCGGACGCCGCCACGACGCCCTGCTCGGCGCCAGGACGGCTCAGGATATTGTTGAAAGCACCACGGGCCTTGAAGGTGCCCGAGTGCTGCAGGAATTCAAGCTTGAAGGTCAGCGGCCCGCCGGCGAGTTCGAAGTCGGCAGCGTCGACCTCGATCACCGGCGTGCGGCGCACATGCGGACGGATCAGGGCTTCGGCGGCGACAATGTCGGATCGGGTGGGGATGCGGATGGCCATGGACAATCGTGGCACGTTCTCGAGTGTCTACCAAGGGCCTCGCTTGTTGGTGCTGGCCTTGCATTGAGCAACGCCACATCTCTGTGCGATACTCGTTTCGAGGGTAGACCTCAGGATCCAGCTTCTTACGCGCATCCCTTGCCAGTTGGACCCTTTTCCCCTATAGCCCGCCTCGTATTCGTTCGGCCGGGGGCTGAACGGAGGGTCGGCCGCTGCCGATAGGGACTTGTCCCGGCCTCCCGTGTTCCCGCTCTTTGCAAGACTGCTTTGGCGCCTTTCCGGCTTCAAAGGGGCTCCGCGCCGAAAGAGTACAGTGTGAAACCACTCGCAAAGGAAGGCGCTTCATGGCCCTCTACGAGCATATCTTTCTCGCCCGGCAGGACGTTTCCGCCCAGCAGGTCGAAGAACTGACCAACACCCTGACCGAGGTCCTGTCCCAGGGCGGCGGCAAGGTGACCAAGAACGAGTACTGGGGCCTCAAGTCGCTCTCGTACCGCATCAAGAAGAACCGCAAGGCACATTACAGCCTGCTCAACATCGACGCTCCGTCGGCCGCCGTGGCCGAAATGGAGCGCCAGATGCGCATCAACGAAGACATCCTGCGCTTCATGACCGTGCGCGTTGACGAGCTGGAAGAAGGCCCGTCGGCAATGATGCAGAAGCGCGATCGCGATGATGGCGATCGTCCGGGCGGCCGTGGCGGTTTCGACCGCGGCGAACGCCGTCCCCGCCGTTTCTAGTACTGGAAAGGATCATTTCCCATGGCCATTCGTGACCTGACCACTTCGCAGGCTCGCCGTCCCTTCCAGCGCCGGCGCAAGACCTGCCCGTTCTCGGGCGCCAACGCTCCCAAGATCGACTACAAGGACGTCCGCCTGCTGCAGCGCTACGTGTCCGAGCGCGGCAAGATCGTCCCCTCCCGCATCACTGCCGTGTCGGCGCTGAAGCAGCGTGAACTGGCCCGCGCCATCAAGCGCGCCCGCTTCATCGGCATCATGCCCTACGCCGTCAGCTAAGCTGCGGAACTGAACAAGGCGGTCAGCGCTGAAGAGCGCGCTGACTGTCTGCACTAAAAGGCGGCCAGCGCTGAAGAGCGCGCTGACTCGCCGTTGGAGTGCGAGATGGTCTCGCGCCCCTAACCGCCAATCCGGCGGGACAGCACAGAAAGAATCCAAGATGAAAGTCATTCTCCTCGAGCGCGTTGGCCGAATGGGCCATATCGGCGACGAAGTCACCGTCAAGGACGGCTTTGCCCGCAACTTCCTGCTGCCGCAGCAGAAGGCCCTGCGCGCCACCGAAGCCAACCGCGCCCGGTTCGAGCGCGATCGCGCCCAGATCGAGTCGCGCAACCAGGAACGTCGCGAGGCCGCAGCCGGCATTGCGACCGGTCTCAATGGCAAGGTGGTCGTCGTGATCCGCCAGGCCGGCGAAACCGGCCAGCTCTATGGTTCGGTCAGCTCGCGTGACATCGCCGATGCCCTGAGCACCGACGGCCAGACCGTTTCCCGTTCGCAGGTGGTTCTCGCCGATCCGATCAAGACCGTCGGCCTGCACACGGTGCCGCTGCACCTGCACGCCGAAGTCGACGTGACGGTCACCGTCAACGTGGCCCGCTCGGAAGACGAGGCCGCCCGTCAGGCCAAGGGTGAAGACCTCACGGTCAACACCTTTGACGATGAAGCAGCCGAGGAATTCGCTGCTGGCCAGGCCGAAGTCGGCTCAGCTGCCGAAGATGGTTACGGCGACGACGAATAAATCTGCTCCGGCAGACAGCAATGAAAAGGCCGGGAGCAATCCCGGCCTTTTTCTTTGTCTGGCGGATTGCCTCAGGGGCGACCGACGCCCATCCGCGCCAGCAGATTGTCGCGCAGCACGTACTGGTGCCAGAGGGCGGCGGCGACGTGCAGCACAAAGAGCAGCAGCAGGACCTTGCTCATCAGGCCGTGCGTGACGCGCGGCAGGAGGCCCGAGAAGTCGGGCAGCGGGCCGCCGCTAAGGATCGCCGGCAAGGCACCCGAGAGCACCGTGGTAGCGATGCCGCTGATGGCCATCAGGATCAGGATGGCATAGAGGCCAAGATGCACGGCGCGGGCGGCGATATGGCGCCAGGCCGGCTCGGCGGCGCTATGGGCCGGCGCCTTGTCGACCGCCCACCACCAGACAATGCGCAGCAGCGTCAGAACTAGGACGCTCAGCCCCAGCATGATGTGCACCAGCAGTACCGGCGCCTGCTGAGCGGTTGGCAGCAGGTCGGCGACGGCGAAGCCGGCGGCGAAAGCGAGGATGACGGCCGCAGCACTGGCCCAATGGATCAGAACGGCGACACTGCCATAACGGTCAGGTGTACTTCTGGCGACCATCTGGAAACTCCTTGCCCGGATATCACTTCCGTGATTTTGATAGCATACTATGCAAATCAATAGCAAGCTATGAACTATCAGCGCGAACGATCAGCTGGTTATCTCAGCAACTGGGCGGCGCGGCTGTTCATTCGAGCGGTCGAGCGGCGGCTGGCGGGTGGCTCGGCGGGCTGCATGCCGGTGTTCTTTGCACTGACCGATGGCTCGGGCATGACCCAGAAGCAGCTGGCGCTCTATGCCGCCGTCGAACAACCGACCATGGCCAACACGCTGGCACGGATGGAGCGGGACGGCTTGATCCTGCGGCAGCCGTCGCCCAGCGACCGGCGCAGTTCGGTGATCCGCCTGTCTCCGGCCGGGCAGCAGCGGGCGGACGTGGCGTTCAAGGCCGCATTCGAGACCAATGATCTGGCGCTATCGGGGCTCGATGCAGCCGAGCGCGAGGCGTTCCTGGACATGCTCAAACGGGTCATTGCGGCACTGGACGCGGATCCAATGGGCCAGTCCTGACGCCCTGCCCCGCGGCTCAGGCCTGCGCGAGGCGCGCCAGATCGCGGACCCGCTCCTTGTCGCTCTCCAGCGGCAGCGCCGCTTCAGCGCGTTCGAGTGCGATGCGGGACATGTGGCGGGCGGACAGACGAAAGGGTTCGTTGCCGACACTGGCGAGGATGCGCAGGGCTTTTTGCAGCCGGATCTGCACTTCCACCTTGTCGGCGCCATCGCGGGCGATCATCGAGAAGGCGTCGTCGAAGAGATCGTCGTCCCGGATCGGGGGAACGAAGATCAGCGGGCACTTGAGTTCCCTGGATTCCTCCGTCGGCGGCTTTGCCCATTCGAGCATCAGCCGCAGCTGACGGCCAATGACGTCTATTGCAGTACCGGAATCGTTGATGCCCGGCGACAGCGCGCGCGAGGCGATCTCGCTCAGCACGATCAGGCCAAAGCGCGGGTCCTGATCGTAGGTGCGCTCCTTGGCGATCGTCACCGCGCTGCGCAGGGCCTCCTGGCGATCCTCCATCTCGCATTCATCAGCCCCGTCGATCCAGCCGATCTTGCGGCCGGGATGGGCAAAGGTGCCCGGCAGGACGGCAAGGTACACCCGCGCCTTGTTGCGATTGCACCAGCTCTGCAGCGCGCCGGCATCGATATGCTGGACATAGCCGGCGCTGGTCGCCTCGATGCCCATGGCGCTCTGCGGCACCTGCAACTTGGCATCGACCAGAGGGTGACCGCCGAGACAGGGTGTCATGAGCCTTGCATCGATCGCCTTGAGCGCGGCGCGTTCGACCAGGCTGGTCGTCTCCCCTACCCGGCCGAGGCCGTTGACGTGCTCGATCCAGCGCAGCAGCGTCGCGACGATGACGCCCAGGGTGACGACGAAGAGCACGATGCGCCCCGTCTGGCCGTAGCCCTCGATGCTGAGGGTGACAATGCCGACGAGGCTGAAGAGGAACGAACCGATGAAGGTCGAGAGCACGTTCTGCGAGGTGGAATCGCGGCGCAGCAGGCGGGTGGCGCGCGGCGTCACGTTCGAACTGGCGGCGCTGTAGGCGGAGATCATCACGCCGAGCGAGAAGGTGGTGACGGCGAGCATGCTGCTGGCCAGGACGTTGAGCACCGTGCCCACCGAGTCGGCGCCGATGACGTCGCCGACTTCCCAGGGGGTGAATGTCTCGGCCAATACGCCGAGCAGCGCCGTCGCCACGCCGACGGCGGCAAACAGCGTGGCGCGGACCCATAGCCGGGCGGTGAACTGCTCCAGGAGCCAGCGCCACTTCGAAATCATGCGTTTCCCCTGTACTGTTGGTCGGTCAGCTGCGGCTGCGACCCGATTCGCAACCGGCAGTGTCGGTTTCCCCCGCTTTCAACACTACCCACAGGAGACGGCCGGGAGGCAAATGATGTTGCCTTGATGGCGGCCTTTTCCAGTGCGGCGCCTGCTGCAAGTGGTTAAGGAATTCTTAGCGAAGACAGGAAAGACTCACAGACGACATGGCAGAGAACGTTCGGCGGCTCCACCCGGAAGAAGACAAGAGCTTTCGCCTCGCTCCACACAACGTGGAAGCCGAGCAAGCGTTGCTGGGCGCCGTGCTGGTCAACAACGAGGCGTTCTACCGTGTCTCCGATTTCCTGCTCGCCGACCACTTCTACGAGCCGATCCATCGCGAGATATACGAGGTCGTCGCCAAGGTGATCCGCGCCGGGCGGACGGCAACGCCAGTGACGCTCAAGACGCACCTGCCCGAAGCGCTGACCGCCGAAATGTCGATGCCGCAATACCTGGCACGCCTGGCCGCCGAAGCGACGACGGTCATCAATGCCGGCGACTACGGACAGACCATCTACGACCTCGCCATCCGCCGCAACCTGATCCAGATCGGCGAGGAGATGGTGTCGACGGCCTATCACTCGGAAGTCGAGGAGACGGCCAACAAGCAGATCGAGGAAGCCGAGAAGCAGCTCTTCGATCTGGCGGAAAAGGGCCGCTATGATGGCGGCTTCCAGCCGTTCAACGAAGCGCTCAAGCAGGCCATCACCATGGCCGGTGAAGCCTATTCGCGCGATGGCACGCTGTCGGGCACGGCGACCGGGCTGAACGATCTCGACCGGCTGATGGGCGGCCTGCAGCGCTCCGACCTCATCATCCTCGCGGCGCGTCCGGCGATGGGCAAGACCTCGCTGGCAACCAACATCGCCTTCCATGTCGCCAAGAACTGGAAGGGCGACGTGACCCCCGACGGACACCGCAAGACCGTCGATGGTGGGCAGGTGGGGTTCTTCTCGCTGGAAATGAGCGCCGAGCAGCTGGCGACGCGTATTCTGGCCGAACAGTCGGAAATCTCGTCGTCCGACATCCGCCGCGGCAATATTCACGAGAGCCAGTTCTCGCGGCTGGTGGATGTCTCCAACCTGATGGCGGCGGTGCCGCTCTATATCGACGATACCGGCGGCATTTCGGTGCAGCAGCTGGCGGCGCGGGCGCGGCGACTGAAGCGGCAGAAGGGCCTCGACCTGCTGATCGTCGACTATCTGCAGCTGCTCTCGGGCTCGTCGAAGAAGTCGAGCGAGAACCGCGTGCAGGAACTGACCGAGATCACCACCACGCTCAAGGCGCTGGCCAAGGAGCTCGAGGTGCCGATCATCGCGCTCAGCCAGCTCAGCCGTCAGGTGGAAAACCGCGACGACAAGCATCCGCAGCTGTCGGACTTGCGCGAATTGGGGTCGATCGAGCAGGACGCCGACGTGGTGCTGTTCGTCTATCGCGAGGAGTACTACCTCAAGAACAAGGAGCCCAAGGAGGGCACGCCGGAGCATCTGGCGTGGCAGGGCGAGATGGAACAGGTGCATGGCAAGGCCGAAGTGATCATCGGCAAGCAGCGCCACGGCCCGACCGGCACGGTGCAGCTCAGCTTTGAGGCGCAGTTCACGCGCTTCGGCAATCTGGCCAAGGCCGACTACCTGCCGGAAAGGATGGAGTAATGATGCCGGCACCGGCGGTGGCGACGGGATACGGAGCGCGCCTCACGGTCGATCTTGGGGCGCTGAAGCGGAACTGGCAGGCGCTCGACAAGGTCAGCCGCGGGGCGCTGACCGGCGCTGCGGTGAAGGCAGACGCCTATGGCGTGGGCCTCGTGCAGGCGTCGCGGGCGCTCTACCAGGCGGGCACCAGGTTCTTCTTTGTGGCAACGCCCGACGAGGGCATTGCGGTGCGCGCCGCGCTGCCCGACGACACCCATATCTTCATCCTCAACGGGCTCTACCCCGGCGCCGCGCCGCTCTATGTCGGTGAGCGGCTGATGCCATGCCTCTGCTCGATCCCGATGCTGGAAGAGTGGATGCAGGCGTGCCTCGCGCGCAACGAGTTGCTGCCGGCGTCGCTGCATTTCGATACCGGCATCAACCGCCTCGGCTTCCGCCTCAACGAGGCCGGTGTGGTCAAGCGGATGATCGATGAACTCGGCTATTCGCCGCAGATGATCATGAGCCATTTCGCCTGTGCCGATCAGCCGCAACACGAAAAGAACCGGACGCAGCTGGCGCTGTTCACCTCGGTGCTGGCGCAGTTTCCGAATGTGCCGGCCTCGATGGCCAATTCGGCGGCGCTGATGACCGGCCGCGAGAACCATTTCCAGATGGTGCGCCCCGGCATTGCGCTCTATGGCGGCCGCGCCGTGCAGGGCCGGCGCAACCCGATGTCGCCGGTTGTGACGCTGGAGGCGCCGATCCTGCAGATCAAGGAGATCCGCACCGGCGAGTCGGTCGGCTATGGCGCGCTGCAGACGGTGGCGCGGGACAGCCGGGTGGCGGTGGTCGGCATCGGCTATGCCGACGGCTTTTTCCGGCACCAGTCGAGCACCAACAGCCGGACCGGCGGACGCGTGGTGATCAACAACCAGTTCGCACCGGTGCTCGGGCGGGTGTCGATGGACATGACGCAGATCGACATTACCGACCTGGGCGAAATGCCCAATCCGGGCGACATGGTCGAGGTGCTGGGTCCCAACATTTCGATCGACGACCAGGCCGATGTCGGCAACACCATCGGCTACGAGATCCTGACCAGCCTGAAGGGCCGCTATTCGCGCAGCTATGTCGAGAGCGAGCCGGCTTCGGAGTAGCCAACGGCGGAGCAAGCGATGACCACCGACGCACAACGTCTCGCCATCATCCGCTTCGTCCACACCGCGATCTATATCGTGATGGCCTTCTCGACCTTCGTACTGCTCTATGCGGGGATCACAGGTGCGCAAGGCATCTGGCTATGGGTGGCGCTGGCCCTGCTCGCCGTCGAAGTCGTGGTGTTCGTCGGCAATGGCCTCAAGTGCCCGCTCTCGGCGATCGCGGTGCGGTACGGCGCCACCCGGGGACAGGTCTTCGACACCTTTCTGCCCGAGCGGGCAACACGATACACCTTCCGGTTTTTCGGCACCGTCATGACAGCGGGCCTGATCCTGCTCGTCCTGCGCTGGACCGGCGTGCTGGCGTAGGCGACGGCGGCCGGTGGTGAATTGTTCGCACTTTGTTCTTGTTCGACTCGGATGACCTGCTAGGTTTACCGGACCCACGAACTGGACGAGACCATGGCGCGATCGCATCCCGGTCAGCTATCGCTGTTTGACGATTTCAGGCCGCCGGCAGCCTTGCTGACAGCGGCCGAAGACCCCAATCCGGCCACCGCAGACGACACGGCGCCGGAGGCGTCCGGCGCCGCTGACACCCTGTTGCTGGCTGTGCTGCTCGGCGGCAAGTCGGCCGGCGCCATTCTGGCCATCGGCGAGTTGCTGGCGTCGCGGCACGGACTGACCGACCACCTGCTGGTCTCGGACCTGTTTCATGTCCCGCTGCTGCATCTGGGGTCGGCCGAGGATATCGAAACCGAGGAACTCGACCACATCGCCGCCTGCGGCGCGAGCATCGAGATGCGCCGCTTTGCGCTGGCGCTCACCGACGTCGAGAGCCAGATCGGCCCGGACGGACTGCATCCGGTGGTCGTCGGGTTGCAGTCGGTCGCCGAGATCGAGGTCCTGGCTGACATGCTGCGCGCCGGCCTGCGGGAGCGCGGACTGGGCTACCGCATCGAGACCGGCGAGGGACCGATGCTGGTGCTGGGCGAAAGCCCGAGCCTCGTGCCGCACGCGCCGCTGGCGCGGTCCGTCGAGGTGCCGGTGCGCGAGTTTGCACTGGTGCGCCACGTGGCCAGCGAGGGTCGCTACGAGTTGCTGCGCAAGTGGTCGCTGGCAGCTTAAGTTCACTCTTTGTTCTTGATGATCTGTCAGGGGTTGTCTAGAAACGTTTCTTTCCGGGGAGCAGTGCCGTGGCCAGGACCAAGACATCTTATGTGTGCCAATCGTGCGGTGCGGCGACGGCCCGCTGGGTGGGTCGTTGCGAGGCCTGCGGCGAGTGGAACACCATTGTCGAGGAGATCGTCGATTCCGGTGTCGGCGCCGGTCCCAAATCGGCAACGGCCAGTGGCCGCCCGACGCAACTGGTGCCGCTGTCGGGCGAGATCGAAAGCGCGGCGCGCGTTGTCACCGGGCTGGCTGAACTGGACCGGGTGACCGGGGGCGGCTTCGTCATGGGGTCGGCGGTGCTGGTCGGCGGAGATCCGGGCATCGGCAAGTCGACGCTGCTGCTGCAGGCGGCAGCAGCGCTGGCCAATTCAGGCAAGCGGGTGGTCTATGTGTCGGGCGAGGAAGCTATCGCCCAGGTGCGGCTGCGGGCACAGCGGCTCGGCCTCGGCGACAGCGAAGTGCTGCTGGCCAGCGAGACCAATGTCGAAATCATCCTCGCCACCCTGCAGCAGGGCCCTGCCCCGCATCTGGTGATCATCGACTCGATCCAGACGCTGTGGACCGACCGGGTCGATTCGGCGCCCGGCACGGTGACGCAGGTGCGAACCTCGGCACAGGCGCTGACCCGCTTTGCCAAGAAGTCGGGCGCGGCCGTGGTGCTGGTCGGCCACGTCACCAAGGACGGGCAGATTGCAGGGCCGCGCGTGGTCGAGCACATGGTCGACGCGGTGCTCTATTTCGAGGGCGATGCCAGCCACACCTTCCGCATCCTGCGCGGGGTCAAGAACCGCTATGGCGCCACCGACGAGATCGGTGTCTTCGAAATGTCGACGCTCGGCCTGCAGGAGGTCGCCAATCCGTCGGCCCTGTTCCTCGACCAGCGTGACCGCGATTCGGCCGGCTCGGCGGTGTTCGCCGGCATGGAGGGCACCCGCCCGGTACTGTGCGAAATCCAGGCGCTGGTGTCGCCGTCGCCCCTGGGCACGCCGCGGCGGGCCGTGGTGGGCTGGGAGTCCTCTCGTCTGTCGATGGTGTTGGCCGTGCTGGAAACGCGCTGCGGCGTGCGCATCGGCGCCAACGATATCTACCTCAATGTGGCGGGCGGACTGAAAATCAACGAACCGGCTGCCGATCTCGCGGTCGCAGCAGCGCTGATCTCCTCGCTCGCCGGTTCGCCATTGCCAGCCGATGCGGTCTATTTCGGCGAGATTTCCCTTGCCGGCGGGGTCCGCCCGGTGGTGCATGCCTCGCTGCGGCTGCGCGAGGCGCAGAAACTGGGGTTCAAATCGGCCGTCACCGGCCGGCTCGGCGCCGGCGACAAATCCGGCGGCATCGACGTCACCGAATACTCCGACCTCGCCGACCTCATTGGCCGCATCGCGGCCAAGGGACAGCCAAGACAGGAAGCGGCGGAATAAGCCGCCCTCAGTCTTCGCCAGTCTCGTGACCGTCACCCCTCATGGTGAGGCTCCTCATGGTGAGCCCTGTCGAACCACGAGGGGCTGCATCGGCGCCCGACCTTGCGGCGCACTCGACCTCGTCCTTCGACAGGCTCAGGATGAGGTCTCTCTGCCGTTGGTGCCCCTCACTTGCCACCCCACCGGATGTCATCCCGGCGTACGCCGGGACCCAGTATCCGCCGGCGCCTGCGGCACCCCACCGGCCTCTCCATCACCCTCCCCCTTGCGGGGAGGGTCGGGGTGGGGGCGAGAGCCACGATGGGTCATTCATCCCGCCGATATCACTCGCGCGCCGACGACACCTCCAAGCCACTGACGCAGCAGGATGATCCAGCCCCATCGTAAAACTTGTCCCCGCCCTCACCGCTGAGCGTACTCTATCCCCATCTCCCCGCGACGGACGGGAAGCGCGACGAACGCTTGCGGAGGGGACTGCCGGGAGGGGGAAGGGAGTCGTCTCACGCCCCTGGGCCAAGTGCACGGAGTTGAAAAGGGGCGGCAAGTCGGGCTCCAGTCTCCCGAAGCGCGGGACAATGCCACAAAACCCGGTTCCCCGAGGCGGCTACCGTCTCGTTATTATCATACCCAGAGACGGCAAGCGCCTCGGGGCCCGATCCAACTTCAGCAACCGGAGGCGGCAACGCCGGCCGGGCGGAGAGGCATGCCAGAGGGCGAGATTGACGTGGCGGGCACGGCACCACAGCGCTGCCGGGCATGCTTTCCGTGAACATCGGCAATGCGATGGCCGCGGCGACTTGGCAGAGGGAGGAGAAGCGGCTAAACGGGGATTGATTTCCCATGGGGCGGGCCTGAATCCATGTTGACCGCATTCGACGTCGGCGTCGGCGTACTTATCCTGATTTCGGCGATCCTGGCGACGGCACGCGGTCTAACCCGCGAAGTGCTGTCGCTGGCGACCTGGGCCGGCTCGGCGGCAATTGCCGCCTACATGTATTTCAACCACCTCGATTTCGCCCGGCAGTATATCCAGGAAGAGATCGTGGCGGACGTGGCGACGGTGGTCGGCAGCTTCATCGTGGCACTGATCGTGCTGCACGTGATCACCATGCGCATTGCCGACTTCGTGGTCGACAGCAAGATCGGGCCGCTCGACCGCACCCTGGGCTTCATCTTCGGGGTGGCGCGCGGCGTGCTGATCGCCGTGGTCGTGGTGGTGTTCGGCGAGTGGCTGCTCAACACCAACGGCCCGGGCGGCCAGGACAAGATGCCGAGCTGGGCCCGCGACTCCAAATCGCTGCCCTATCTGCAGGACACCGGCGACAAGCTGATTGCGGTGCTGCCGGACGATCTCGAGCAGCAGGTGACCAAGCTGCTGCAGCGCGGCGGCGATGCCGACGAGTTGCCGGTCAATGACGCCGTGCCGGCCGAAGAAGGTACGGATGCAGGCGAAGACGACTCGCCGCTGCCGCCGGTGGACGTGCAGGTGCCGCAGGCGCAGACCTGACGTTCGCTTGAACGCGTTGCTTTTTTTCTGCCGGGGCCGCATATGCGGTCCCAATCCGTTTCTGAAGGTGCGCAATGACCGAGATGTCCCGCGACCCGCTTGAGCTCGATGGCGACACACTCCATGAAGAGTGTGGCGTTTTCGGCGTTCTGGGCCACCCGGAAGCCGCAACGCTGACGGCGCTGGGGCTGCATGCCCTGCAGCACCGGGGCCAGGAGGCCGCCGGCATCGTCAGCTTCGACGGGCGGCAGTTCCATACCGAAAAACGCATGGGCCTGGTCGGCGACCACTACACCGACCCGGCGGTGCTGGCCCGCCTCCCCGGCTCGATCTCGATCGGGCATACCCGCTACTCAACGACCGGCGAAGTGGCGCTGCGCAATGTGCAACCACTGTTCGCCGAACTCGAGGAAGGCGGGATTGCCATTGCGCATAACGGCAATTTCACCAACGGCCTGACGATGCGCCGGCAGATCATCGCCACCGGCGCCATCTGCCAGTCGACGTCGGATACCGAAGTGGTGCTGCATCTGATCGCCCGCTCACGCCATACCTCGACCACCGACCGCTTCATTGATGCCATCCGGCAGATGGAGGGCGGCTATTCGATGCTGGCAATGACCCGCACCAAGCTGATCGCGGCGCGCGACCCGATCGGCATCCGGCCGCTGGTGATGGGCGATCTCGATGGCAAGCCGATCTTCTGTTCGGAGAGCTGTGCCCTCGACATCATCGGCGCCAAGTTCGTGCGCGATGTCGAGAATGGCGAGGTGATCATCTGCGAGATCCAGCCCGACGGCAGCATCAGCATCGACGCGCGCAAGCCGAAAAAGCCGACACCCGAGCGACTGTGCATGTTCGAATACGTGTATTTCGCCCGTCCGGACTCGGTGGTCGGCGGTCGCAACGTCTATGTGACGCGCAAGAACATGGGGCACAACCTGGCCCAGGAAGCGCCGGTCGAGGCCGACGTGGTGGTGCCGGTGCCCGACGGCGGCACGCCGGCGGCCATCGGCTATGCGCAGTCGAGCGGCATACCGTTCGAGCTGGGCATCATCCGCAACCACTATGTGGGCCGCACCTTCATCGAGCCGACGCAGTCCATCCGCGCCTTCGGGGTCAAGCTCAAGCACTCGGCCAACCGGGCGATGATTGCCGGCAAGCGCGTGGTGCTGGTGGACGACTCCATCGTGCGCGGCACCACCTCGATGAAGATCGTGCAGATGATCCGCGAAGCCGGCGCCACGGAAGTGCATATCCGCGTGGCCAGCCCGATGATCTTTTACCCCGACTTCTATGGCATCGACACGCCGGACGCCGACGGGCTGCTGGCCAACCGGTTCGACAGCGTGGAAGCGATGGCCAAATTCATCGGCGTGGACTCGCTGGCATTCCTCTCGATCGACGGGCTTTACCAGGCAGTCGGCGGCGAACCGCGCAACAATGCTGCACCGCAGTTCACCGACCACTACTTTACCGGCGAGTATCCGACGGTACTGACCGACCTCAACGGTCGCGGCGCCTATGGCTCGAAGACGATGGCAATGATGAAGGAAGCCAGCTGACGCGGTTTCCGCTTTCCCCCTCGTCGCTGCCCCGCTAGAAGGCTCGCAACCCAATTGCGAGCCTGATCATGACCACTGAAAATACCCTGTCCGACAAAGTCGTCCTCGTTACCGGGGCGTCGCGCGGCATCGGCTATCAGGCGGCCAAGGAGGCGGCGCGCCGCGGCGCGCATGTCATCGCCGTGGCGCGCACCGTGGGCGGGCTCGAGGAGCTTGACGACGAGATCCAGGCCGCCGGCGGCTCGACGACGCTGGTGCCGCTCGACCTGCGCGATGGCGACGGCATCGACCGGCTGGGCGCCGCCATCTTCGAGCGCTGGAAGAAGCTCGACGGCCTCGTGGCCAATGCCGGCATGCTGGCGACGCTGAGCCCGGTGCCGCATGTCGAGATCAAGGAGTTCGACCAGTCGATGGCCGTAAATGTGACGGCAAACTACCGGTTGATCCGCTCGCTGGACCTGCTGCTGCGGCAATCGACAGCGGGACGCGCCGTCTTCATCTCGTCATCGTCCGCCCGTTCGGCCAAGGCGTTCTGGGGCCCCTACGCTGCCGCCAAGGCGGCGCTGGAGGCGATGGTCAAGAGCTACGCGGCCGAGGTGGCCACCACCAATCTCAAGGTGAACCTCTATTATCCCGGTGCGGTGCGCACGGCGATGCGGGCCAAGGCGATGCCGGGAGAAGATCCCGATACGCTGCCCATGCCCAGCGCGATCGCCGGCGGCCTGATCGACATGATCGAGCCGGGATATCTGCACAACCGCATGCTGTTCGACCGCGAGAGCGGCGAGACGACAGCCGCCTGAGGCGCTAGCTGCGCTTGACCAGCACCTTGTCGATGCGGCGACCGTCAAGGTCGACGACTTCGAATGTCCACGGGCCACGCACAAAGGTCTCGCCGACCGCGGGCAGGTGATTGAGCTCGGCGAGGACGAAGCCGGCCACGGTCTCGAACTTGGCATCCTTGGGGATCGGCACGCCGATGCGGTCCTCGAACTCGTCGGCCTGCATCCAGCCCGAGACAAGGAAGCTGCCGTCGGCGCGCGTGACATAGGCCGGCTCGTCGCCCTCTTCTTCCTGAAACGCGCCGGTGATGGCCTCGAGGATATCCCCGGGCGTCACGATGCCTTCAAAATGGCCGTACTCGTCGAAGACGAGCGCCAGGTGGACGAGGGACGCGCGCAGCGCCTTGAGCACGTCGAGAGCGTCGGAGCGGTCCATGACCACCGGCGCCTGCTTGACCAGCGCGCGCGCATCGAGTGGGTCGCCCTTGAACAGCGTATCGAGCAAGTCCTTGCGCACGATGACGCCGACGATCTGGTCGTCGGAGAGGCCATCCTGCACCGGCAGCACCGAGTGACGGGTGGTCCGCAGCTTTTCGACGATCTCCTCCTGCGGATCGGCGAGGTCGATGACCTCGACATCGAGACGCGGCGTCATCAGGCCGCGCGCCGAGCGATCAGCAAAGCGCATGACGCCCGAAATCATGTGGCGCTCTTCGCTTTCGAGCACCCCCGCGCTTTCGGCCTCGGCGATGATGGTCTTGACCTCCTCGTCGGTGACCCGCTCGCCGGTGTCGCCGGCCTGGCCGAGCAGCTTGAGGAGGATGCGGCCGGAAACGTCGAGCAGCCAGACCACCGGCGCGCCGACCGAGGCGATGAACGCCATCAGCGGCGCGACGCGGGACGCCACGCGCTCGGGGTCGCGCAAGGCAATCTGCTTGGGCACCAGTTCGCCGACGATGAGCGAGAGATAGGTGATGATGATGACGACGATACCGACGCCCAGCGGCAGCGCGACGGCCGGGTCGGCGCCAGCCTCGATCAGCGCCCGGCCCAGCCGGTCGCCCAGCGTGGCGCCCGAAAATGCACCCGACAGAACGCCCACAAGGGTGATGCCGATCTGCACGGAAGACAGGAACTTGCCGGGGTTCTCGGCCAGCTTGAGGGCTGTGGTGGCACCCTTGTTGCCCTCGGCAGCGAACACCTTGAGGCGGGCGGGACGGGACGAAACCACAGCCAGTTCCGACATCGAAAGCAAGCCATTGACCAGCGTCAGAATGGCAACGATGAGGATTTCAACGAACAAGGCGCAACCGAAAATTGACTAAGGGACGCCCGTATATAGCCAATCGGGCCGGGACCCGAAAGTTCCGTCAGGGGCAGACGGATCAGTCTTTGTCAGCATAGGGATTCTTGCCGCCGCGCATCCACATGCGGATCGGCGTGCCCGGCATGTCGAAGGCGTCGCGCAGGCCGTTGACGAGGTAGCGCGAATAGGAGGCCGGCACGGCGTCGGGCCGGGAGGCAAAGACGATGAAGCTCGGCGGGCGGATCTTGGCCTGCGTCATGTAGCGCAGCTTGAGGCGCCGCCCCGATACGGCCGGCGGGGGGTGCCCTTCGGTCATGCCGGCCAGCCAGCGATTGAGGCGCGCGGTGGACACGTGGGTGTTCCACTTCTGCTCGGCCACGAAGATCGATTTCATCAGCCGGTCGAGATTGCGGCCCTGAAGCCCGGAAATGGTAACCAGCTGGACGCCTCGCAACTGCGGCAGGAGGCGGTCGCAAGCCTCGCGAAGATCGGCCAGCGCCTTGTTCTTGTCTTCGACGAGATCCCATTTGTTGACCGCGATCACCAGTCCCCGGCCCTCGCGCTCGACCAGATCGGCGAGCTGCAGGTCCTGCTTTTCGAACGGGATAGTGGCATCGAGCAGCAGCACGACGATTTCGGCATACTGGATCGAGCGCAGGGAGTCGCCGACTGCCAGATGTTCGAGCTTGCCGCTGACGCGCGACTTGCGCCGGATGCCGGCGGTGTCGACGAGATTGATCTTGCGCCCCTCGAATTCCCACGGAACGAGGATGGAATCGCGGGTGATGCCGGCCTCCGGACCGGTCAGGACGCGTTCTTCGCCGACCATGCGATTGACCAGCGTCGACTTGCCGGCATTGGGCCGCCCGACAATGGCGACGTTGAGATGGCGCCGCGGGTCCCAGCGCAGGGCCGGACCTTCCTCGGTGGAGCCGTCGTCCTCGGGCAGCTCGATCTCGACCTGCGGCAGGTCGATTTCCTGCAGCTCCTCGCCGGCGGACTTCTCGGCGGCCCTGTCGATGGCCTCGGAGACGATGCTGTGGAGTTCGGAGAGGCCGAGGCCGTGCTCGGCCGAGAGCGCGATCGGTTCGCCAAAGCCGAGCTTGAAGCCCTCGGTGATGCCGGGATTGGCCTCGCGGCCTTCAGCCTTGTTGGCGACAAGGTGCACGTCCTTGCCGGCCTTGCGCAGCACCTGGGCGAAGCGCTGGTCGAGCGGCACGACGCCGGCACGGGCGTCGTACATGAAGAGGATGACGTCGGCCTCGCGGATCGCCAGCTCGGTCTGCTGGCGCATGCGGTCCTCGAGCGAGCCGTCGGTCACGTCTTCATAGCCGGCCGTGTCAAGCACGCGGAATTTCAGGTCGGCAATATGCCCTTCGGCCTCGCGCCGGTCGCGGGTGACGCCGGGGGTGTCATCGACCAGCGCGATGCGCTTGCCCACCAGACGGTTGAACAGCGTCGATTTGCCGACATTGGGACGGCCGACAATGGCTACGGTGACACTCATCGTCGAATCCCTGTGCGCGCGCGGTCCGGCCTAGTTGCTGGCCGCAGCGCCCTCTGTCGTCGTCGCGGCATCGGCAGCCGGTTCGGTCACGTCGATTGCCGGCGCATCACCCACGGCTGCGTCACCGGCGGCAGGAGCGGCCTCGGTGGCCGAAACGGCGTCGTCGACGGCAGCTGCCGCAGCAGCGGCATCGGCCGAACTCTTGGCGCCCATAGCAGTCAACTGGGCAACGTAAACCTGAATGCGGCCGACCATTTCGCGGCTGCCGAGCGGATCGGCGAGGATTTCCTCGAATGCGACAACGGCTGCATCGAGATTGCCGGCCTTGTACTCGGCCAGACCAACGGTTTCGCGCGCGGCATTGCGCATCGGATTGCCGGCAACCGTCAAACCCTGGACGCGCTGCTGAACCTGAGCGACGTCACCTGCATCGACGAACAGATTGGCCGCAAAGACCAGCGCCAGCGACTTGATGTGAGGATTGCTCTCGGAGGTGGCGAGGGCATCGTAGGCGGCAATTGCCTCCTGGGTCTTGCCCTGCTCGGCGAGCAGGCCGGCCTCGCGGAAGCGGGCCAGCGTGGCATAGCCGGCCGGAGACGTCGCCTCTACATCGGCGAAAGCCTGCTGGGCAGCAGCCGCGTCGGAACCGTCAGCGATCTCGAGTGCGGCATAGAACTTGTCGGATGCAGCGGCCGACTGCGAGTTCTGCCACCAGCTCCAGCCTTCATTGACCGCGACCAGCAGCACGATCGCCACCGCCGCGCCGATCACATAGGGACCGAAACGCTTCCAGAGGGCCCGGAGGCGGTCACCGCGGAGCTCTTCGTCGACTTCGCGGAAGATCGTTTCGTTAGACATTTAAGGCCTTGGCTGGGTGGTCTGAATTCGGCGGCACAATAGTCAGGCGGTCTTTGGAATGCAAACGCCCAGTTTGTCACGCTCAGCGGCGCGCCCTGCCCTGAAACCGGGCCTCTGACCGGCCGCAGGACCTGCGGCGTCCGGCGGACGCTAGCGCCGCCTTACTCCCACTCGATGGTGCCGGGCGGCTTGCTGGTGACGTCATAGACGACGCGGTTGATGCCGCGCACTTCGTTGATGATGCGCGTGGCGGCGCGGCCGAGGAAGTTCATGTCGTAGGGGAAGAAGTCCGCCGTCATGCCGTCAACCGAGGTCACGGCGCGCAGGGCGCAGACGAATTCGTAGGTGCGACCGTCGCCCATGACGCCAACGGTCTGCACCGGCAGCAGCACGGCAAAGGCCTGCCAGATCTTTTCGTAGAGGCCGGCCTTGCGGATTTCGTCGAGGTAGATGGCATCGGCCTGGCGCAGGATATCGAGCTTTTCGCGGCTGACGCCGCCGGGAAGCCGGATGGCCAGCCCGGGCCCGGGGAACGGATGGCGGCCAACGAAGCGGTCGGGCAGCCCGAGTTCGCGACCCAGGGCGCGCACTTCGTCCTTGAAGAGTTCACGCAGCGGCTCGACCAGTTGCATGTTCATGCGCTCGGGCAGGCCGCCGACATTGTGATGCGACTTGATGGTGACCGAGGGACCGCCCGAAAAGCTAACGCTTTCGATGACGTCCGGATAGAGCGTCCCCTGCGCCAGGAACTGCGCGCCGCCGATCTTTTTTGCTTCCTCTTCAAAGACTTCGATGAAAAGGCGGCCAATCGTCTTGCGCTTGGTTTCCGGGTCAGACTCGCCCTCGAGGGCGCCGATGAACATGTCGGCGGCGTCCACGTGGACGAGCGGAATGTTGTAGTGATCGCGGAACATGGTCACCACCTCGGTGGCCTCGTTCTGACGCATCAGGCCGTGATCGACGAAGATGCAGGTCAGCTGGTCGCCGATCGCCTCATGGATCAGTACCGCCGCGACCGAGGAATCGACGCCGCCCGAGAGGCCGCAGATCACCCTGCCCGAGCCGACCTGCGCGCGGATGTTCTCGACGGCGCGCTGGCGGTAGGCGTGCATGGTCCAGTCGGAGGTCAGGCCGACGACCTTGTGGACGAAATTTGCCAGCAACTTGCCGCCATCGGGGGTATGGACCACTTCGGGGTGGAACATGGTGGTGTAGTAGCGCTTGTCTTCATTGACGGCGATGGCGAACGGCGCGTTCTCGGAGGTGCCGACGACCTTGAAGCCTTCCGGCAGTTGCGTGACGCGGTCGCCGTGGCTCATCCACACGGGATAGCGGCCACCGACCTCCCAGAGGCCGTCGAACAACGGGCTCGCCTCGAGGATTTCGACATCGGCGCGACCGAACTCGCGGCCATGACCGCCTTCGACCTTGCCGCCCTGCTGCAGGGCCAGGGTTTGCTGGCCGTAGCAAATGGCGAGAATGGGAACACCGGAGTCGAAGACGACCTGCGGCGCCCGCGGGCTGTTCTCGTCGGTGACCGAGGCCGGGCCGCCCGAAAAGATCACGCCCTTTGGCTGCATCCGCTCAAATGCCTCATCCGCCTTGAGGAACGGGTGGATTTCGCAATAGACGCCAGTCTCGCGCAAACGGCGCGCGATCAACTGGGTCACCTGCGACCCAAAGTCGATGATGAGAACGGATTCGGCGGGGATGGACGCGGCTGGCTCTGTCATGGGCGGGAGATAAAGCCAAGCCCGAGATTCCGCAAGTGAGCGCGAAGGGCTCGGCTTGCGGTTTTCCGCCGGGAATGCAGGATGCAATCGTTTTCAGGGCGCAGCCAGCCGACAAAGAGCGGCGCGCCAGATGTGGAGGGTGACCGATGGCCGAGAACCGACTGCTGGGGGCGGACTTCGTCCGCGCGGTGGCCTGCTTTACCGTGCTGTTTCACCATCTGGCGCAGCGGATGAAGTGGGATGCCAACCTGGGCCCCGGCATCGAGTGGTTCCGCGGCTTTGCGCAGATGGGCACGTTCGGCGTGGCGATGTTCTTCGTCCTCTCCGGCTTCCTACTGGCGCGGCCGTTCTGGAAAGCGCTGGATGCCGGTGACCCGATGCCCTCGCTCGGCACCTATGCCTTGCGGCGGGGCGCACGCATCCTGCCCGGTTTCTGGTTGGCGCTGACCGTGACGCTGGTGCTGTCGGTGACGATCTTCGGGGCGCGGCTCGATGCAGAGCTGCTGCTGCGCTACCTGAGCGGCTTTCTGCTGGTTGCCGACTGGCACTGGGTGACGTTCTTTCCGGTCGAGGTAAACGGGCCGCTGTGGTCGATCAGCTTCGAGGCAACGTCCTATCTCCTGCTGCCGCTCGGACTGGCAGCATTGTTTGCGCTGCGCGGCCTGACCGGCAGGGGCTGGCAGTCGCGCGGGCTCTGGCTGGCCGTCATCGGCGTGGTGCTGGTGGCGCACGTGCTGTTGATGCAGGTCTACCCGATCGACAACAGCCGCAGAGGCTGGGATTACGGGCTGATCGGCGGCGCCAAGTGGTGGATGCCGAAATACAATCCGCTCGCCTTCTTTGCGATGTTTGCCATCGGGGCACTCGCGGCAGGGATGCAGGTGCGGTGGGGTCGGATCCGGCACTGGGCGTTCGATGTCGCATCGCTGACCGCCATCGCCGCCACGCTCTGGGTAATCTACCTGCAGCTGACGTCGCGCGCCGATGCCAGCGGCTTTGGCTGGCTGGACATCCCCTATGCCTTTCCGTGGTTTCAGCTGACGATTGCAGCATTTCTGGCGACATCGCCGTCCAGCCTTCTGGTCGGCAAGGTGCTCGACAACCCGGTGACGCGCTACCTGGCGACCGTGTCGTTCGGCATCTATGTCTGGCACTATGTGGTGCTCGAACTGGTGCGCAAGTTCTGGGCGCCGGACATTGACCACGGCAGCATGGCCGATCCGGTCAAGTTCGTTGTGGTATCGGGCGTGATCACCGCCCTGAGCATTGCGGTAGCGCACATGTCGTTCCACCTGCTGGAAAATCCGGTGATGCAATGGGCGCGCCGGCGGGAAAAGGGCGGCAACGCCAGTGCAACACTGTCGCCGGCCGCGGGCTGAGGAGAGACCATGCCGAAAACTGGAGCAACTGCCTGGCGCAATGCCCCGCCGATGCACGAGGAGCGCGGTGGCACGCTGGTGGTGCGGACGGGCAAGGACACGGATTTCTGGAACAATACCTTCTACCGGTTCAGGCACGACAATGGCCATTTCCGCGCGACACCGGTGACAGGCGATTTCAGCCTGGAGGCGACGTTCTCAGCGGACTGCCAGCGCCTCTATGACCAGGCGGGTGCGATGCTGCGTGTCGACGACGAGAACTGGCTGAAGTGCGGGGTCGAGTTCACCGACGGCGCCATGCATTTTTCGGTGGTGGTGACGCGGGACGACCAATCCGACTGGAGCGTGATGCCCCTCGAGATAGCCACGACTGAGCCGGTGACGCTCCGACTGACCCGGCACGAGGAGGCTTTGCGCGTGCAATTGCGAGACCCCGAGGGGAACTGGCGCCTGGCACGGCTCTGCTATCTGCGCATGCCCGAGACCGTCGAGGTCGGACCGATGGCCTGTTCGCCGAAGGGCGAAGGACTGGAGGTTGAGTTCAGAAACATCGAATTCGGCGAGCCGATATCGCGCGACCTGCACTAGTTCAGCATGGCGATCGACAGGTTGAGCAGGCTGGCGAAGCCGACCCACAGTGCATAGGGCACGAATAGCCAGGCCGAGATACGGTCGCGGGTCCAGCGGCTGGCGATGAAGGCGACAATCAGCGCCAGGATCGCGGCAATGACGATGAATGCCGGCCACAGCAGGTGCAGCGTGAACCAGGTTGGCGACCACAGCCAGTTGAGCAGCATCTGGCCGTACCAGATCTTCATGCCCCGACCGCCAGGCTGCTGCAGGAAGGTGCGCCAGCCGGCAACGGCAATCATCACATAGAGCGCGAACCAGACCGGCCCAAACAGCCAGTTGGGCGGGTTGAAGGGCGGCTTTTCGAGGGTTGCGTACCACTCTCCCGGTGCAGTCGACACGCCAATGACGGCACCAACGCCGATCACGGCGGCGAGGAAGACGCCCAGCAACAGCAGGGAGCGCGGGGACTTGAGGTCAGACAGGGTGGGTGTGCTCATGCCTGCATGAACGAGCGAACGGGCCGTCAAGTTTCACTCGGTGAGCGTACAATCGGTGGCGAAATCCAGAGTGAACCGACCACCCTGCCCGTCCGCCCCGGCATAGACGATATCGACAAAGGTTTCATCGGCAGACCAGAGTGGATGGGCGTTGAGCAGGACGGGCCATTGCTCGGCGAGTTCGAAACTGCAGCCGTGCCGCAGCCGGGTGCCGTCGGGCTGGGTTTCGTCGAGAATGGCGACGCGACGGCACGCCGCTTCACCGCACGCCTCACCCAGTTCGATGGCAACTTCGCCGGAGGGCGCGATGAAGCGGTGCTTGGCGTCGGGCCCGGGAATGCCGAACCAGATGATCGAGCCGATGACACCAAAGAGCGCCAGGACACCTGCGATGAACAAGGCGGGGGCGACACCGAAGCGATCCAGAAACGACATGCCCGACATCAGGCCTCCGCGCTGCGCTGGGCCGTGAAGAAATAGAAGCCGTCGGTACCGGTGCTGAGCGGCGTGAGCAGAATGCCGCCTTCAGGGGTGAAGTGGGCCCGCGCCGTGCCGCCGGCAAAGAGCTTCATCCACAAGGTGTTTCCGGGGACTGCCTGAAAGTCTGGATGACGTTCGAGGAAGGCCTTGACCTGGTTGCCGTTCTCGTCCGGAAGGACCGAGCAGGTGATGTAGACCAGCACGCCGCCGGGCTTCACGAAGGCAGTACCCTGATCGAGGATGGCGCGTTGCTCATCGACGCGAGCCGCGAGTTGGTCGGGCGTCAGCTTCCACTTGGCGGTGGGCTGGCGGCGCCAGGTGCCCGAGCCGGTGCACGGGGCGTCGATAACGACGCGATCGATCTTGCCGACGAGGTCATCAAGGGCGCCATCGACGGGCGCGCGAACCTGCACGTTGCGGACGCCGCTGCGTTTCAACCGATCATAGATCGGCGCCAAGCGGTTGCGATCGCTGTCGAAGGCAAAGATCTGTCCCTTGTTTCCCATCGCCGCCGCCATGGCGAGGGTCTTGCCGCCAGCGCCGGCGCAGAGGTCGAGCACCTGTTCGCCCGGACGGGCACCAGCGAGGGTGCTGACGGCCTGGCTGCCCTGATCCTGGATTTCGAACCAGCCCTTGAGATAGCCCTCGTCGGTCTGGACGTTCGGTGTGCGGCTGTCGCGGGTACCGGCGGTGAGGCGAACGCCTTCGGGGGTGACCGGGCCCTCCTCAGGCGAGAAACGAGCCAGTGACTTCAAGACCTTGTCGCGACTGGATTTCAGCGTGTTGACGCGCAGGTCGAGAGGCGGCCGGTCGGCCATGGCCTGCGCTTCGGCGACCCAGGCGTCGCCGAGCGTTTCGGCCAAGGGCGCCGCGGTCCATTCGGGGACGTCGGCACGGACATGGTCTGGCGCCGCGTCGAGGGTGCTGTCGGCGAGCAGAGCCTCAACCTCCGGCACCGAGAGCGGCGCCGGCGCGTGGGTATCGGCGGCAAAGAGGTCGTTGAGTTCCTCAGGTGTCATTTCCCATTCGCGGACCACGACACTGAGGACCAGAGCGCGCGGGTCATCCGAGCCCATGGCATGGGCATGCGAACTCCTGCGGCGCAGCACATCGTAGACGAGGTTGCCGATGGCGGCGCGGTCGCCGGCGCCGGCAAAGCGGTTGGCCAGCCCCCAGGCCTTGAGGGCTTCGGACACCGGACGCTTGCGGGCGTCGATGTCGACGAGAATCTCGATGGCGGCGGATATCCGGCCGGGGAGGCGCATGTCGTTTCCTTGAGGTTTGCGCTTCCCTACCCCGTCGCCGCTCGAGTTGGTAGCCCCCAAGCTGTGGGCAGATGCAGAAGGCATCCGCCGGGGCCAGCGAATCGGCTAGGGGATGAGGCATGAAGGTGGCTATCGACATGGGCGCGTCGGCGGGCGGAAGCGCGACGCTCGATCTGGAAGAGTTGCTCGCCACACGCCTGCTGGTGCAGGGCAATTCAGGCTCCGGCAAATCGCACCTGCTGCGGCGCCTGCTGGAGCAGAGCGCCAGCTGGGTGCAGCAATGCATCATCGATCCGGAAGGCGATTTCGTCACTCTGGCCGACAAGTTCGGGCATGTGGTGGTGGATGCCGAGCGCAGCGAGACCGAGCTGACGCGGATAGCCGGCCGGATCCGGCAGCACCGGGTGTCGGTGGTGCTCAATCTCGAAGGCCTCGACGTCGAACAGCAGATGCGCTGCGCTGCGGCCTTCCTCGGCGGGCTGTTCGATGCCGATCGCGACCACTGGTACCCGATGCTGGTGGTGGTCGACGAAGCGCAGCTGTTTGCCCCGGCTGTCGCCGGCGAGGTCTCGGACGAGGCGCGCAAGCTGTCGCTGGGCGCGATGACCAACCTGATGTGCCGCGGCCGCAAGCGCGGGCTGGCCGGGGTGATCGCCACGCAGCGGTTGGCCAAGCTGGCCAAGAACGTCGCGGCGGAAGCCAGCAACTTCCTGATGGGACGGACATTCCTCGATATCGACATGGCGCGTGCCGCCGACCTGCTCGGCATGGATCGCCGGCAGGCCGAACAGTTCCGCGATCTGGGGCGCGGCAAGTTCGTGGCGCTGGGGCCGGCGATCTCCAAGCGTCCGCTGCCGGTGACCATTGGCGACGTGGAAACGCAGGCGCGCTCGTCCAGTCCCAAGCTGATGCCGCTGCCCGAGGCGCGGCCCGAAGAGGCACGGGACCTGATCTTTACTGCCGGGCCCGACGAGCCGAAGCTGCCGTTGCGACGTCCGCCGCCGCCAGCGCCGCGGCCGACCGCCGATATCCTGTCGCAACTGGCGCAGCCCAGGCCGGTGCCGCAGCCAGCGCCGGAGGCTGACCAACCGCAGGTCGATCCGGCCGAGCGGGATGCGCTGATCGACCGGGTTCTCAAGGAAATTCTCGAAGACCCTGACGCGTCGTTTCGCACGGTCGCGGTGCTCTATCAGGATTTTCTGGTGCGTTGCCGGATCCGGCGCGTGCCGGGGGAACCGATCAACCTGTCGAGCTTCCGGCAGAAATTTGCCGTGGCGCGGGCCGGGGTGGATGCGGCGACGGCGGAGAGCGGACAATGGCAGCAGGCACTCGATCTGGCGGGATCGCTGGCCGATGACATTCAGGGCGTGTTCCTGATCATGGCGCAGGCGGCGCTTGGCAAGGCGCCCTGCCCGTCCGACGTCACGCTGGCCCGGGCCTATGGCACGCATTCGCTGAGCCGCGCCCGGCGATTGCTCGGTTATTTCGAGGAACGTGGGCTGATTGTGGTGCGCACCGACTTCAAGGGGCTGCGGATCGTGGCTTTCCCTGAACTTGATGCCGAAACGGCCCCGGGTGATCCAAACCGCGCCGAGGACGCGCCAGTGGCGGCCGAGTAGCAGTTTTCTTGCTGCGGCGTGTCGATCCTGGGGATGGATAATCGTCGTGTCGATGAGGGCCGCCACCGAGCCCGGACATGAGGATCACAGCATGCGCAAGGTTTCCGCCGGTTTCTTCCACTCCGTCGATGGTGTCATCGAGGCACCCAATCTCTGGCAATTCGACGCGTTCGACGCCGAACTCGGGGCAGAACTGGGCAAAGTCATGGGCGCCGTCGATACGGTGCTGATGGGCCGGGTCGGCTACGAGCAATGGGCGGGCTACTGGCCGACGGCGACAGCGGACGGAGATTTCGCAGGCTTCATCAATGACGTGCCCAAGCATGTGGCATCCAGAACCCTGAAGCCGGACGATGTCACCTGGCAGAATGCCGGCCTGATCGAAGGGGATGTCGAGGCATTCGTGCGTGAGCTCAAGGCCAAAGATGGTGGCGAGATTGCCGTGATGGCTGGCGTCTCGCTGGCGCGGCAGCTGCTGTTCGCCGGGTTGCTGGACAGCCTGACGCTCATCACCCATCCGGTGATCGCCGGCAGCGGAAAGCGCATGTTCGAGGCCGGTGATCCGCAGACGCGGCTTGAGCTGCAGTTCACCTCGAGGACCAGCAAGGGCAATGTGCTCTCGACCTACGGGCTTCGCGCCGGGTGAGTCTCTGAGGGGGCCTCACGAGGGCATGAGAGGCTGCTGGACAGGAGGCGCTGTCAGCTACGCAGACCGGGGGCTTCCTGGCCGGTACTCTGGACATATTCGGTGTAGCCGCCGCCGAAGGTATGGATGCCCTCCGGGGTCAGTTCGAGGACGCGGTTGGAGAGCGCGGCCAGGAAATGCCGGTCATGCGAGACGAAGAGCATGGTGCCCTCGTACTGGGCAAGCGCCGCGATCAGCATTTCCTTGGTGGCAATGTCGAGGTGGTTGGTCGGCTCGTCGAGGACGAGGAAGTTGGGCGCATCGAAAAGCAGCTTGGCCATGACAAGGCGGGCCTTCTCGCCGCCGGAGAGGATCCGGCACTTCTTTTCGATCTCGTCGCCGGAAAAGCCGAAGCAACCGGCCAGCGTGCGGAGGGTCGACTGCCCGGCCTGTGGGAAGCTGTCTTCCAGTGATTGATAGACCGTCCGGTCGCCTTCGAGCAGGTCCATGGCATGCTGGGCGAAATAGCCCAGCTTGACGCTGGGACCGCGCGAGATGGTGCCCTGATCGGGCTCGACGCTGTCGGCCACGAGCTTGAGCAAGGTGGATTTACCAGCGCCGTTGACGCCCATGATGCACCAGCGTTCGTTGCGGCGGACGTGAAAGTCGAGACCCTCGTAGATGGTCTTGCTGCCATAGCGCTTGTGGACGTTCCGGAGCAGAACGACATCCTCGCCCGAGCGCGCCGGCGGGCGGAACTCGAAGGTGATGCTCTGGCGGCGCTTGGGAGGCTCGACCTTGTCGATCTTGTCGAGCTTCTTGACCCGGCTCTGCACCTGGGCGGCGTGGCTGGCCCGGACCTTGAAGCGCTCGATGAAGGCGATTTCCTTGGCCAGCATGGCCTGCTGGCGATCGAACTGGGCCTGCATCTGCTTTTCGGACAGGGCCCGCTGCTGCTGGTAGAACTCGTAATTGCCGGAGTAGCTGATGAGCGACCCGCCATCGATCTCGACGATCTTGTTGACGATGCGGTTCATGAACTCGCGGTCATGCGAGGTCATGAAGACGGCGCCCTCATAGCGCTTGAGGAAATCCTCGAGCCAGATCAGGCTTTCGATGTCGAGGTGGTTGCTCGGTTCGTCGAGCAGCAGGGCATCGGGGCGCATCAAGAGGATGCGGGCGAGCGCCACGCGCATCTTCCAGCCACCGGAGAGAGCGCCGACATCGCCGTCCATCATCTCGTCGGAAAAGCCGAGGCCAGACAGGACTTCGCGCGCCCGTGCCTCGAGGCTGTAGCCATCGAGCTCCTGAAACTGTCCCTGCACTTCGCCGTAGCGGGTGATGATCTCGTTCATCTCGTCGGCACGATCTGGATCGGCCATCGCAGCCTCGAGTTCGGCCATCTCGCCGATCAGGGCGCCAGCGGGGCCTGCACCCTCCATGACTTCAGAGACGGCACTGCGGCCAGACATGTCGCCGACATCCTGGCTGAAATAACCAATCGAGGTGCCACGGTCGACCGAGACCTGTCCCTCGTCGGGCTGTTCCTCGCCGGTGATCATGCGGAAGAGCGTGGTCTTGCCGGCACCATTGGGACCGACGAGGCCGATCTTTTCGCCCTTCTGCAGCGCCGCGGACGCCTCGATGAAAACGATCTGCTTGCCGTTCTGCTTGCCGATGGATTCGAGGCGGATCATGAAACGCGGACCTTGAGCAAAGTTGCGGCCCGCGCAGGGCGGGCCGGGGAGAGGCGCCGGTAAATCATTGCCGGGCTGGATGCGCAAGCCTTCGCGGTAAACGGCACTGGTATGACCGGTTCAGCATGCAGCCCGGCCGGACCGACGCAGCTACCGGGCGACGTCGCCTTCCAGACCAACCATGGGCGACAGGCCCCTGCCCTCGAGTAAGCCGGCAATGTCCGGATCGCGGCCGCGGAACAGACGGTAGGCCTCGGCGAAGTCGCGCGAGCCGCCGCCGGAATAGATATAGGTATAGAGGCGCTCAGCGGTGGCCGGATCAAACGGGTCGCCGGCCTCCTCAAAGGCACCAAATCCGTCGGCATCAAGCACTTCGGACCAGAGGTAACTGTAGTAGCCGGCGGCGTAGCCATCGCCGGTGAAGAGGTGGAGGAAATGTGTGCTGGCATGGCGCAGGGCGATTTCGGGCGGCATGCCGATCTGCTCGAGCGTGCCGGCCTCGAGGCTGTCGACCTCGATGTCGCGGTCAGCACTGCCGGAGTGGTAGTCCATATCGAGCATGGCCGACGAGACGAACTCGACGGTTTCAAAGCCGGTATTGGCCTTGCGGGCGGCCTTGAGCTTGTCGAGCAACGCCTGCGGGACAGGCTCACCAGTCTTGTAGTGCACGAGGCGGGCGAGGACCGGGGCGGTCTCGAGCCAATGCTCGTAGATCTGCGAGGGCAGTTCGACGAAATCGCGCACGACACTGGTCCCTGAAATGCGCGGATAGGTGACGTTCGAGAGCAGGCCGTGCAGGCCGTGTCCGAACTCGTGGAACAGGGTGCGGGCCTCGTCGAGCGAGAGCAGCGCCGGCTGGCCCTCGGACGGCTTGATGAAGTTGCAGGTGTTGACGACAAGCGGTAGCACCTCGCCATCGAGCTTCTGCTGGTCGCGGAACGAGGTCATCCAGGCGCCGCTGCGCTTGGACGGGCGGGCGAAATAGTCGCCGTAGAAGATGCCGATGGACTTGCCGGCGCGCTGGACTTCCCAGACGCGGACATCGGGATGGTAGCCGGGGATATCGTCGCGAGGAATGGCGCTGATGCCAAAGAGCCGGCAGGCGGTGTAAAAGGCCGCCTCGATGACCCGATCGAGCTCGAGATAGGGCTTGATCTCGTTCTCGTCGAAATCATAGCGGGCGAGACGCAATTGTTCCGCGTAGTAGCGCCAATCCCATGCCGCGAGGGCAAACTTGCCGCCCTCCTCCTTCACAAGAGCCTGCAGGGCGTCGCGATCGGCCATGGCGCGATCGCGGGCGGGCGACCAGACCTGTTCGAGCAGTCCTCTCGCGGCCTTTGGCGTGCCGGCCATGCTGTCAGCGAGCTTGTAGTGCGCGTAGCTGTCGTAGCCGAGGAGTGCGGCGAGTTCGGCACGCAGCCGGACGATCTCGGTGACAACCTTGCGGTTGTCGTTGGCGTTGCCGTTGTGACCGCGGCTGACGAAGGCGCGCCAGACCTTTTCGCGCACGTCGCGGTTGCGGGCGAAGTGGAGGATGGGCTCGACGCTGGAGCGCGACGTGGTGGCGGCGAAGGGGGCGTTGAGACTGCGGTCGCGGGCGGTCTGGGCGGCGGCGCTGCGGGCCGAGTCCGGCAGCCCCTCGACCTCGGCCTCGGTCAACGCGAAGACGGTCGACTTTTCGTCGGCGAGGACATTCTGGCCGAAGGTGGTGCCCAGAACGGCAAGCCGCTCGGTGATGGCGCCGAAGCGCTGGCGGTCTTCGACCGAGAGATTGGCGCCGGAGCGGATGAAATCGAGGCGATAGCGCTCGAGGACACGCAGGGCCTCGGGGTCGAGGCCAAGAGAGGAGCGCTGCTGGTAGAGGGTGTCGACGCGGGCGAAGAGACCGGCGTCCAAATAGACCTCGTTCCAGTGCCGGGCGAGGACGGGCGACATGTCACGCTCGACAGCCTGCAGGGCATCGCTGGTATCGGCGGAGGCGAGCTGGGAGAAGACCATATCGACCCGCTTGAGCAGTGCACCACTGCGCTCCATGGCGGCAATGGTGTTGTCGAAGGTCGGTGCGGCGGGGTCGGCGACGATTGCGGCAATTTCCTTCCGGTGGGCCTCAAGCGCCGCGGTGTAGGCCGGCTGAAAGTGCTCGGTGAAAATGGCCTGGAAGGGCGGCGTGCCGAATGGGGTGGTCCAGGTTTCGAAGAACGGGTTGGTCATGAGGCACTCCTAGCTGGCGGCGGACAGTATGCGATTGGGCAAGTGGGGCAAGGCCATGATGCAATGAATGGAAATGAATTGTAGTACGGGGATAGCGCCTGGCACGCGGCCCCGCCGTTGCCAGTGTTAGCCGAAATCTGGACTGGGAAGACGAAATCGAGATGAGTGCAACGAGTTGGGTCCTGGTACTCGTCGCCGGGCTCCTTGCGGCGGTGCTGCTGCGCCCCGGATTTGCCAATGCGCCCACCTGGCGTGCAGTGGTCACACCGCTGGCGTCGATCATCGGTTCCGGTTTTCTGGTGGCCGGACCGATCCTGTCGGAGGCGGCAGGACGACTGGCGCCACTGGCGATGCTGGGACTGTGCGTGCTTGGCTACATGTTCGGGTCAGCTGTGCGGTTCAATATCGCCAATATCGAGCCGCTGATGCGGGGCGGCAAGCCGCCGGCGCGGGTTTATCTGCTCGAACGGGCGTCGAGCGTGGTCCTGGCCTTCGCCTATTTCATTTCCGTTGCCTACTATTTGAACCTGTTTTCGGCCTTTGGACTGCGGGCTGCCGGCATCATCGATCCGCTTGCGACCCGTGTGATGACGAGCGTTGTACTGCTGGCTCTGGCCGGAGTCGGGGCGAGCGGCGGCCTCAAGGCGTTCGAGGGCATCGAGAGCTGGGCAGTGGGGCTCAAACTTGCGGTCATCGGCGGGCTGCTGGCGGCATTGACGCTGGCCGGGATTGTTGCAGCATCGAACGGGAGCCTGACATGGCCGGAGGTGCCGCACGAACGCGGACTGACGGAGCTGCAGGTTGTGCTGGGTCTGGTGGTGCTGGTGCAGGGTTTCGAGACCTCGCGCTACCTCGGCGGCGAGCACAGCGCCGAGACCCGCATCCGGACGATGCGCTGGGCGCAGTGGATATCGACAGCGATCTACGTCGTGTTCCTGCTGCTTGCGGCGCCCTACTTCGGCTTCTCGCTGCCCGCCGAAGGCGGCGAGACAGCGATCATCGACATGCTTTTGCCGCTGGGTGTGGCCCTGGCGCCGGCCATCACACTGGCCGCGCTGGCCTCGCAGATGTCGGCGGCGGTGGCCGACCTGAACGGCGCGGGCGGGCTGCTGAGCGAATGGCCGGCACGATGGCTGACCGAAAAGACAGGCTATCTGCTGACCGCCGCGGCGGCACTGCTGCTGACCTGGACGTCCAATCTCTACGAGATCATCGTCTACGCCTCGAAGGCGTTCGTGCTCTATTACGGCCTGCAGGCGTTGCAGGCATTGCTGCAGGCGCAGCATGCGGGATGGCCCCGCAGGCTGCTGTTTGGCGGAAGCTGCGCGCTGGCAGTCCTGATCGTGCTGTTCGCCGTACCGGCGTCTGCCTAGGGCAGCTTGTGGCCGGCGGCGGTGAACAGGCGATACCATTCCGGACGGGTGAGCGTGACGCCGGCGCCGGCCGCACATTCCTTGACGCGGCCCGGATTGGTGGTGCCCAGGACGACCTGCATATCGGCTGGGTGACGGGTGATCCAGGCGACGGCAATACCGGTGGGCGTGACGCCGTGGGCGGCCGCGATCTCGTCGAGGGCGACGTTGAGTTCGGGATAGTTCTCGCGGTCGCCGACAAAGACCCCGTCGAACCAGCCCTTCTGGAAGGGTGACCAGGCCTGCAGGGTCATCTTGTTGATGCGCGAGTAGTTGAGCACGTCATTGTCACGCGACACCGACTGCTCGAGATGACCCATATTGGCGGCGACGCCCTGCGCCACGAGGTTGGCATGGGTGATCGAGAGTTGCATCTGATTGGCCACCAGCGGCTGCTTGACGGCGGTCTTGAGCAGGTCGATCTGTCCGGGCGTCTGGTTGGAGACACCGAAGTGACGCACCTTGCCCGAGGCATGGAGCTGCTCGAAAGCGGCGGCGACTTCCTCGGGTTCGACGAGAGCATCGGGGCGGTGCAGCAGCAGGACGTCGATATAGTCGGTCTTGAGCGCCTTCAGCGAGCCTTCGGCCCCTTCGATGATGTTCTCTTTCGAGAAGTCGAAATAGCCCTTGCGAATGCCGACCTTGGTCTGGATGAGCAGTTTGTCACGCTCGGCAGCCGATAGTGGCACAGCTTCGCCGAAGCGGCTTTCGCACAGGTGACGCTCGCCACCATAGACGTCGGCATGGTCGATCATGTTGATACCGGCGTCACGTGCGGTGTCGAACAGCGTGCGGATCTCCGCATCGGTCATGGTCTTGATGCGCATCAGTCCAAGGATAACGCTGGAAACGGTGACGCCAGTGCTGGCGAGCTCGTAAGTCTTCATCAGATCAAACTTTCAAATGGAGCGGGATGCGACCGGAAAGCGGTCAGCGCAGGCCCAGTGCGAGAGCTACGACCTGCACGATCAGTGCAAGCCAGTAGAATGTCAGTATGCCAAGCCCAACGGTATAGGTCCAGAAGCGGCGGATGACATTGTTGTCCGTTATATGGATCGCCGCGTGGACATAGCGACTGACGACGAAGGCCCAGGCCAGCAGCAGGCTGAGCCAGGATGCGCCGAGCAGCAGCGACAGGCCGGCCGCTGCAAAGAAGAGGACGGGCAGCTGGAACTGGTTGTCGAAGGCGTTGGAGACCTTCTTTTCCCGTTCCGGCCAGCCCTCACGGGCCAGCGCTATGTCGCGGATCCGGACTTCGCCTCGCATGATCATGGGAATGCGGACGAACCCGAGAAACCAGATCAGCCCTAGCGCCAGCGCCCCCTGGGCGAGAACGGCGGCGATCAGACCGACCGCAACGGCATTCATCGATCAGATGCCGCCGCGATAGTTCGGCGCCTCGCGGGTGATCGAGACGTCGTGCACGTGGCTTTCGGACAGCGCGGCGCCGGAAATCCTGACGAAGACCGAGTTGTCGCGGAAGTCCTGCAGATTGTGCGCACCGGTATAGCCCATGGCGGCACGGAGACCGCCGGCCAGCTGGTGGAGCACGGCGCCGGCCGATCCCTTGTAGGGCACCTGTCCCTCGATGCCCTCGGGGACGAGCTTCATCTGATCGCGGACGTCCTGCTGGAAGTAGCGGTCTGCCGAGCCGGAGCCCATGGCGCCAACCGAGCCCATGCCGCGGTAGGACTTATAGGAGCGTCCCTGGTACAGATAGACCTCGCCGGGGCTCTCGTCCGTGCCGGCCAGGAGCGAGCCGACCATCACGCAAGATGCGCCGCCGGCCAATGCCTTAGCCATATCGCCTGAGAATTTGATTCCGCCATCGGCGATGACCGGGACGCCCTGCTTGTCGGCCTCCTGAGCGCAAGCCATGACGGCGGCAAGCTGCGGCACGCCGACGCCGGCGACGATGCGCGTGGTGCAGATCGAACCCGGACCGATGCCGACCTTTACGGCGTCGGCGCCGGCGTCGATCAGCGCCCTGGTGGCCTCTGCCGTAGCGACGTTGCCGGCGACGATGCGGGTGGAATTGCTCTCGCGTTTGACCCGCTCGACTGCCTCGGCGACGCGCACGGAGTGCCCGTGCGCAGTGTCTATGACGAGCAGGTCGACGCCCGCCTCGATCAGGGCCAGCGAGCGCTCGAAGCCGGCATCGCCAACCGTCGACGCGGCGGCAACGCGTAGGCGGCCTTCGGCGTCCTTGACGGCGTTGGGGTTGAGCTGGGCCTTTTCGATGTCCTTGACGGTAATCAGGCCGACGCAACGATAGTCGTCGTCGACAACCAGCAGCTTTTCGATGCGGTGGCTGTGCAGGAGCCGCTTGGCTTCGTCCTTGGAAACACCGTCACGCACGGTGACGAGGTTCTCGTGCGTCATCAATTCGGCAATGCGCTGCGACGGGCTGGAGGCGAAGCGGACGTCGCGGTTGGTCAGGATGCCGACCAGCTTGCCAATCGCACGACCACCGATGCCACCGTTCTCCACCACGGGGATGCCGGAAATGCGGTTGAGCTGCATCAATGCGAGGGCATCGGCCAGAGTGGCGTCGGGGCCGATGGTGATCGGGTTGACCACCATGCCGCTTTCGAAGCTCTTGACCTGACGAACCTGCTCGGCCTGTTCGGCGGCGGTGAGGTTCTTGTGGATCACACCCATGCCGCCGGCCTGTGCCATGGCGATGGCCATAGCGCTCTCGGTCACCGTGTCCATGGCCGAGGAGAGGATCGGCAGGTTGAGCTCGATGTCCTTGGTGACGCGGCTGCGGATGTCGGTTTCGGTCGGCAGAATGTCGGACCGAGCGGGCTGCAGCAGCACGTCGTCGAAGGTGAGCGCGCTCTCGCCGGTGACAGTGGTAATGATCTTGGCCAAGGGGGATGCCCTTCCTTATGTCTTGCTCAGAAAACACGAAGCCCGCCGGGTAGTCAACTCGTCGCCCTCGGCGGGTTGGCGAGGGTGATTACCACCGGGCCGGGGGTTTGGAAAGCCGCCTGATGGGGATTTCTCTTTCTGCTGCGGGCCCGGCAATAAGACCTTTGGACCGACACCGAGGGGTGACGGCTTGCGCGGAGCGTGCGAAGATGAGGTCCATTTCCGCCTGCCCCCATTTCCAGTGAACCGTATTATTCCCCTCATCCTTGCGGTCGCCCTGTTCATGGAGAACATGGACTCGACCGTAATCGCGACGTCGCTGCCGGCGATCGCGAGCGACATCGGCGCGGAACCGATTTCGCTCAAGCTGGCGCTGACCTCCTATTTCGTGGCGCTCGCGATCTTCATTCCCCTGTCCGGGTGGATGGCGGACCGCTATGGGGCCAAGACGGTGTTTCGCCTGGCGATCCTGGTCTTCATGGCCGGTTCGATTTCCTGCGCCTTTGCCTTCTCGCTCGAGAGCTTCGTCGGCGCCCGCTTCCTGCAGGGCATGGGCGCCTCGATGATGACGCCGCTGGCCCGGCTGGTGCTGGTCCGCACGACGCCGCGTACCGAACTGGTGTCGGCGATGGCGTGGTTGACGGTGCCGGCGCTGATCGGGCCGCTGACCGGACCGCCGATCGGTGGCCTGCTGACGACGTATCTGAGCTGGCACTGGATCTTCTGGATCAACATTCCGATCGGGGTGGCCGGCATCATTCTCACCTCGATCTACCTGCCCGAGATCGAGGCGCGGACGCCGCGGCCCATCGATTTTCCGGGCTTCCTGATGGCCGGCATCGCCTTCGCAGGGATCATCTTCGGGCTTTCGGTCATCAGCCTGCCGGCCATTCCGCTGGTTGCCGGCTATGCCGCCGTGGGGATCGGCGTGGTCTCGGCCCTGCTCTACTGGCGACATACAAAGCGAACCGCCTTTCCGCTGCTCGACCCGCAATTGCTGATCAAGCACAGGATGTTCCGCGCCGCGATCCTGGGCGGCTCGGTGTTCCGCATCGGGGTGGGGGCGACGCCGTTCCTGTTGCCGCTGATGCTGCAGATTGCCTTCGGGTTGACGCCATTTGAAAGCGGCATGATCACCTTCATCGGCGCATTCGGGGCGATCATCAGCAAGTTCGGGGCGGAACGCATGTTCGCCCGTTTCGGCTTCCCGCGCGTGCTGGTGATCGCCAGCGTCGGTGCGTGCCTCGCTACCGGCAGCATAGGTCTCTTCGGCACGGAAACGCCCACGGTGGTTCTCTATGGCGTGCTGCTGACCATGGGTCTCATGCGCTCCATGTTTTTTACCGGCACCAATGCCCTGGGCTTTGCCGATGTCGACGAGCATGAGGCGAGCCAGGCGGCCGCGATCTCGGCGGTGAGCCAGCAACTGAGCGTCGCCATCGGGGTTGCGGTGGCGGGCGCGGCACTCGAGGTCAGCGCGCATTTCACCGGGGGCGAACTGACGCTGGGCGCCTTCCATTTCGCCTGGTTCGTCGTGGCCGGCGTATCGCTGCTCAGTGCGCTGTGGTTCTGGCGCTTGCCGCCCGATGCCGGCAGCGACGTCTCCGGCCACCAGATCAAACCCCTCTCCAAGCCGGCCGAACCCCTGCTATGACCGCCTCGCGCCTCACTCCGCTGATCCTTGCCGTCGCTCTGTTCATGGAGAACATGGACTCAACCGTGATCGCCACGTCGCTGGCGGCCATCGCCACCGATATCGGGACCGAACCCATTGCGCTCAAGCTGGCGCTGACATCCTACCTGGTGGCACTGGCCATCTTCATCCCGATCTCAAGCTGGATGGCCGACCGGTTCGGGGCGCGCAACATCTTCCGCTGGGCGATGATCGTGTTCATCATCGGATCGGTGGCCTGTGCGATCTCGGATTCCCTGCTGACCTTCGTGCTCAGCCGCTTCCTGCAAGGCATGGGAGGAGCACTGATGACGCCGGTGGCGCGACTGGTGCTTGTGCGCGTGACGCCTCGCAGCCAGCTGGTCGATGCCATGGCATGGCTCTCGATTCCCGGTCTGATCGGACCGATCCTCGGACCGCCCGTCGGCGGCGCCATCACCACGTTCTTTTCCTGGCACTGGATTTTCCTGATCAATGTGCCGATCGGCATCATGGGCGTGCTGCTGGTCAACCGCTACCTGCCCGAGTGGGAGCGCAATGCGCCGCGGCGCATGGATTTTCCAGGGTTCTTTCTCGCCGGAACGACATTTGCCGGCTGGGTATTCGGGATTTCCGTGTTGACCCTCCCTGCCCTGCCGGCCGCCTTCGGCTATGCGGCGCTGGCAACCGGCGTGGTCACAGCCGTGCTCTATTTCTGGCACTTCCGACGGACCGAATATCCGCTGCTGGATTTGCGGCTGTTCAGGTTCCCGCTCTTCCGGATCACCGTCGTGGCCGGGTTGTTCTTTCGGTTCGGCGTCGGCGCGACGCCCTTCCTCTTCCCGCTGATGCTGCAACTGGCATTTGGCCTGACACCGTTCGAGAGCGGCATGGTGACCTTTGCCGGTGCCGTGGGGGCGTTTGCTGCAAAGTTCGTGGCGGAACGCATCCTGCAGGTCACCGGCTTCCGGGCGACGCTGGTGTGGTCGACTATCGTGACAGCGGTGGGCATATTCGCGCAGGCCATGTACGCGCCGGATACGCCGATCCCGCTGATGTTTGCGATCCTCATCGTCGCGGGTTTTTTCCAGTCGATGTTCTGGACAGCGTCCAATGCCTTCGTCTTTGCCGATATCGACGATCAGGATGCCGGGCAGGCCAATGTGATCAGCCAGGTGAGCGTGCAGCTGTCGCTGGCCTTCGGCGTGGCCCTGGGTGGCGGCGTCCTCGAAGGGGCGCGCATCCTTGGAGGCCATGCGGAGCCGACGCTGGGTGATTTCCACGTCGCGTTCTGGGTCATCGGCGCGGTGCTGCTGATCTCTGCAGCCATGTTCATGCGTGTGCCCAAGACGGCCGGACAGAACATTTCAGGCCATGGACGGATCGCCGGAGGCGGCGGCCACTAGTCTTCGGACGGATCGGGAAGCTTGAAGCCGCGGGCGATCAGATAGGTTTCAGCGCTTTCCTGACGGCTGGCTTTGGGCTTGGCGTGCAGGGTGCTGGAAAAGTGCCGTTTCAGCATCGAGAGCAGTTCGTGCTCGGTGCCGCCCTGGAACACCTTGGCGATGAAGGTGCCGCCGGGGGCGAGGACATTGATGGCGAAGTCGGCTGCCAGTTCGACCAGGGTGATGATGCGGATGTGGTCGGTGGCGCGGTGACCGGTGGTCGGCGAGGCCATGTCGGACATGACGATGTCGACCTTGTGCCCGCCGAGCGCATCGATCAGGGCCTTGGGGGCATCATCGTCAGTGAAATCCTGCTGCAGGAAGACGACGCCGGAGATTTTGTCCATCTCGAGGAAATCGATGGCGGCGATCAACGGATTGGCGTCGGTCGAGCCGACCAGAGGCGCAGCGACCTGCGACCAGCCGCCCGGTGCGGCGCCAAGATCGACAATGCGCTGGCCCTTCTTGAAGATCTTGTAGCGCTCGTCGAGTTCCTTGATCTTGTAGGCGGCACGCGAGCGCAGCCCCTCGGCCTTGGCGCGCGCAACATAAGGATCGTTGAGCTGACGTTGCAGCCAGAGCGTCGAGCCGATCTTGCGACCCTTGGAGGTCTTGACCCTGACCTTGAGATCGCGGTCGGACCGGCGGCCCGCGCCGCCGCCCATATTGGTGGTCTTGACCATCAGCGGCCTCCGCGGCCGGAGCGGCCGCCGCGTTCGCCACGATCGGCGTCAATCAGTGAGATCAGGATGCCCTCGCGCAGGCCACGGTCGGCAACGCGAACCCGGTCGGTCGGCCATTCGCGGCGGATCGCCTCGAAAATGGCACAGCCCGGCAGGACCAGATCGGCGCGGTCGCGGCCGATGCAGGGATGGGAGACACGGCGGTCGAAGGTCATGCCGAGAAGGGCTTTGATGGTGGCGTCGAGCTCGCCGCGGGTCATCCAGAGGCCATCGACCTTCTGGCGCTCGTAGCGCTCGAGGCCGAGATGCAGGCCCGCAAGGGTAGTGACGGTGCCGGAGGTGCCGATGAGATGGACCGGGTGCTCGGCGATCATCTGCTTGAGCTTTTCGCGCCCGCGAAACTGCCGCAGATGGCCGGCGACGAAGTCCACCATGGCTTCGAAAGTCTCCGGTGTGACATCCACGCCACCGAACTTTTCGGCAATGGAAACAACGCCTACCGGCAAAGACTGCCAGGATCGGATGGAGGACGACATGCGGCCCTGGCGCTTGGGACGGCCGCCGCGAAAATCGAGCCATGCCAGTTCGGACGAGCCGCCGCCGATGTCGAACATCAGCGCGCCGGAGCTGGAGGAATCGATCAGGTCGGCGCAGCCGGTGACGGCAAGCGAGGCTTCGGTCTGGCGATCGACGATTTCCAGCGTCAGGCCGAGTTCGCGCTCGACGCGGTCGATGAATTCGATGCCGTTGCTGGCGGCGCGGCAGGCTTCGGTGGCGATCAGGCGCATGCGGGCGGGTTCGTGCTCGCGCAGCTTGTTGCGGCACTGGCGCAGGGCCTCGATGGTGCGGTCCATGGCAGCATCCGAGAGCTTGCCGGTAACCGAGAGACCCTCGCCGAGGCGGACGATGCGGGTGAAGCCGTCGAGGACGCGGAAGCTCTGCTCGTGCGGGCGGGCGATCAGCAACCGGCAGTTGTTGGTGCCAAGGTCGAGAGCCGCGTAAAGCGGGCCGCGCGAGCGGCGCGAGGCCGGATTCTGAGCGTTTTGCGTCCGCCTGTCCGTTCCGCCCTGATACGGGCGTTGGGGGCCCTTGGGCGTTTCCGGCGCAGGCGATGGCCCTGCCCCGTCACGGTGCTGCGACTCGGCAAGAAGGCCGGGCGCTGCGGCGGACCGATCTATGTCGGCCAACCTTGTCTCCAGTCTGCGCGGTCGCTCCAGGGGATAACCGAGGGCGCCCGGCGCAGTTTCATTACGTGTCGGAGGCAGGGTAGTGCACGGGGGCGTTCAGCGCAACGCCCGCTTTTCGCCGCAGAGCTGAACGTCAGATGAACGGCGTTCGGCGCCTACAGCCGGGTGAGTTCGAAGGACTGGCAGAAGATGCCCGAGCAGGAGTGAACCCGCATGGCATTGGCGGAGGTGACGGTGACCGTCGCCTCGTAAGTCTGCCCCTCATAGGTGAAGGTGCCGGCCCACTTGTTCTCGTCGACGGCGGCGCCGCGCACGATGGTCTTGTTGAGGAGTTTGACGTTCTCGGCGGTGCGGGCGTCGTCGCGCAGCCAGACGAGCTTGGCGCAGAGCTCTTCGCCCGAGTCGCCGCAGGGGGCGACGCGATAGCGCGACTCGCCGGTGGTGATTTCCCACTGACCGGAGGGGTTGATCTCGCCGGCAAAGGCCGGGGCAACGAGGAAGCCGCAGGTGAGGACGGCGGCAAAGGCTGCGTTCATGCACGTCATGCGGCGCTCCTGCCATCGGGCGAGATGGCGATGATCGTGGGACTGATAGAAACAAGGGCCTCAACGCAAGGTACCGTCGGCTCCGTGCAGTCCAACGAGCCTAGGGCGAAATGGTTCCGAGGGTTGGCTGCTGGCGGCAACGCCACCAGATGGCGGCAAAGCCGGCCGCACCGGAAAGGCCGATGGCGACGACGAGCCAGAGCGCGACCCGGGTCGAACTGATGCCGACCAGGAAGGCAAAGGCAAACGGGGCCAGTGCCGAGGCCACAAGGCGGGCAGAGCTGATCCAGCCCAGCTTCTGGCCATAGCCGCTGGTGCCGAAGAGCGCGAGCGGCAGCGCGCCGGAGACGATGCTGGAAAGCCCCGAGCCAAGGCCGAAGGCGATGGCGAAGAGAGCGGCGCCGGGCGGCCACGGGGCGGTGAGGGCGAGCGCCACAACGCCGAGCGGCAGGCAGAGCGCGCCGATGACGCCGAGGGCGGGCTGCGACAGGCCCTTGCCGAACTGCATGTTGGCGAGGCGGCTGAGGACCTGGGCCGGGCCGAAGAGCGTGGTCACCAGCACGGCCGAGGCACCGAGGCCCAAGGCACCGAGCATGGGCAGCATGTGCACGAGGATGACCGAGGTGACAAAGCCGATGACGGCGAAACCGAAAAGCATCAGCGCCAGCACCCTGCCCTCGTCGGCAGGCCGGACCAGAGGCACGGGCGCCAGGGAGCCGGTCACCGGCCGGACGCGCAGCAGGCGGCCGTGGCGGGCGATCCAGAGGTGGATCGGCAGGCAGAGGAGCAGGTTGAGAACGGCGAACACCAGATAGACCTCGCGCCAGCTCATCAGGTCGTTGAGGTAGCTGGTGAGCGGCCAGAAGATGGTCGAGGCAAAGCCGGCGATCAGGGTCAGGTAGGTGATGCGACGCTGGGCCGAACCCGGCTCCAGCTGGGCCAGGGCCGCGAAGGCCGTAGCATAGAGGACGAAGGCGGAGGCGATCTCGAGCGCGACCAGCCCGATGACGAAGACGACGACATGCGGCGCGACGGCGCAGATGACGAGCGCGGCGGCAGCCGCGACCGATCCCCAGGCCATCAGCCGGCCGGCACCAAGGCGGTCGGCCCAGCGGCCGGAGATCGGCGCCACAAGGCCGCCGACCAGCAGCGACCCGGAGAGCGCCGCAAAGATCCACTGCTCGGGCCAGCCGAAATCGAGCGCCATATCCGAAGCGAGGACGCCGAAGCTGTAGTAGAGCGAGCAGTAGCCAATGATCTGGCTGAGGCCGAGAGCCCAGACGACCCAAGCGGAGGATTTCACAAATGATGCTCCGGGAGGGAAGCTGCGGTCAGGCGAGCTCGTGCCGGGTTTCGGTGGCGGCAGAGCCGCAACCGCAGCCAGCCTCCCCCTCCGCCTTGGCGACCTCGTCGGCGGCGCAGCAGGAACTGACGCTGGAGGCGGGACCGCCACAGCAGCCAGCGCCGCTCGCCGCTGGCGAGATGCCGGTGCTGCAGACCCCGGTTTCGGGCAGGACGAGATGGATATCCCGGGCGGCGACGTGGTCGCCGGCAATCTCTGCGACGACCGAACGGGCCTGCTCATAGCCGGTGGCCATGAGGAAGGTCGGGGCGCGCCCGTAGGACTTGGCACCGACAATGTAGAAGCCGGGCTCGGGGTGAGTCAGTTCGACCACGCCATGCGGCGGCACCGTGCCACAGGAATGCAGATTGGGGTCGATGAGCGGCGATAGTGCCGGGGGCAACTCGGTGGCCGGGTCGATGGCGACGCGGAGCTCGGCGAGCATCTGCAGGTCCGGGCGGAAGCCGGTGGCCACGACGATCCGGTCGACGTCGAGGCTGATCGGCTCGGCGGCGAGAGTGCCGTGAACAGTGAGGCCGGTGGCCGGCTGCTCGATGCGGCTTGCAGCATACGGCGCGAGGATTTCGAGGCGACCGGCATCGATTGCGGCACGGGCAGCGAGGCCGAGGGCGCCGCGTTCGGGCAGTTGATCGTTGAGACCACCGCCGAGCAGGCGCTCGAGGCGGTTGCGCCGCAGGGCCCAGAGGATACGGGTGCCGGGAGCCTCGTCCTGCAGGGCGAGCAGGGCCAGCGCGGTATTGATGGCGGAGTGGCCACTGCCGACGATCAGGGTGGTGCGACCGGAATAGGTCTGCCGATCTGCACCGGCGACATCGGGAATGCCGTAGACGATGTGGCCGGCGGCCGCCCGTTCACCGGAAACCGGCAGGCCATCGACGCCTATCGGGTTGGGCTGCTGCCAGGTGCCGGAGGCATCGATAGCGGCGCGGACGAGCATGGCGTGCTCGCCATCGGCATCGGTCCAGCGCAGATCGAAGGGCGCCTGGTCGCGGCCAGGGCTGGTGACCTTGTCGAGCCCCTTGCGGGTGATGGCAGCGACGGTAGCGCCCAGGTGCAGGCCAGCCGCAATTGTGGGGAGCGCGGCGAGCGGCGTGAGGTAGGCTGCGACGATTTCGGCACCGGTGGGCAGCGCATCGTCGTCGGGCGCCTGCCAGCCGGCGGCGGACAGCAAGGTGCGGGCGGTGGGATCTATGTTGTGGCGCCAGGGCGAGAAGACCCGCACATGGCCCCAGTTGCTCATGGCGGCACCGACGGTGGGGCCGCGCTCGAAGATGACCGGCGCAATGCCGCGCGAAACAAGATGCGCGGCAGCGGCGAGGCCGACAGGCCCTGCCCCGATGACGGCAACGGGAAGCGTCGAGAGATCCATCAGTCATGTCCTTCCGGTGTTCGGGGGGGTGCGTCAGGCCACGGCTTCGTCGGTGGCGCAGCCGGCGTCGGCACAGCATTCGTCAGAGAGGTAGCCAATGAGGCTGTTCATGTTGGCGTAGTTGGCGCGGCAGATCAGCGTCGTCGCCTGCCGCTCCTGACTGACCAGTTCCACATCGATCAGCCGCCGCAGGTGGTGCGAGAGCGTCGAGGCGGCGATATCGAGCTTGAACTGCAGCTTGCCGACCGGAAGGCCACCTTCCCCACTGCGCACCAGCGCGCGGTAGAGGGCGAGGCGGGTCGGGTTGCCGAGGGCTTCGAGCTGGGCTGCTACTATTTCGAGTTCCATGGAAATAGCATACGCCCGCATTCGCGACTGTCAATGGTATTTCCATGATTGTCGAAATACACTGTCATGGAATGTTCACTTGCAGGTCAGGCATCATATCGATAACCCTCGAATTATGGATATCTTGAACGCCACCGATGTGTTTACAGCCCTGTCGCAACCGACACGACTGGAGGCCTTTCGGCTGATCATGCAGCATGAGCCCGACGGGATGCCCGCCGGAGAGGTGGCGCGACAGCTGGACGTGCCGCAGAACACCATGTCGAGCCACCTTGCGGTGCTGACCCGGGCCGGGCTGCTCAGTTCGGAGCGACGGAGCCGGTCCATCGTCTACAGGGCGGAACTCGAGCGGGTGCGCGAGATCGCCAGTTTCCTCGTCAATGACTGCTGTGGCGGGCGACCGGAGCTCTGCGAGCCACTGGTGGCCGAATTCACCCCCTGCTGCACTCCCGGAGCGATTGCAAATGACTGACCATGTCTACAACGTGCTGTTTCTCTGCACCGGCAACTCGGCGCGCTCTGTGCTGGGTGAAGTGCTGCTGAACAGCCTCGGGGCGGACCGCTTCCGTGGCTATTCAGCGGGAAGTACACCCAGGGGCAGCGTGCACCCGATGACCATCGAGGTGCTGCAGGCGGCAGGACTGCCGACCGAGGGCCTGCGCTCGAAGAGCTGGGACGAATTTGCGGGGCCGGATGCGCCAAAGATGGATTTCGTCTTCACCGTCTGCGACGCCGCCGCCGGAGAGACCTGCCCGATCTGGCCGGGTCGTCCGGTGTCGGCGCACTGGGGCATCGAAGACCCCGCTGCCGTGACCGGCCCATCGTTTGTACAGCGCGCGGCCTTCGAGGACGCCATGCGGTTCATGCGTAACCGCATCACCGCCTTCATCAACCTGCCGCTCAAGACCATCGACCGGATGACGCTGGACCAGCAGGTGCGGGACATCGGCAAGCTGGAAGGCTCCACCGTGAACCAGTCGGGAGCGGCATGATGCTGGAATATGAGGTCAGCGCCCGACGGGTCGATGCGCATGGGAGCGTCGCCAGCACCAAGGCGGCCGAGATTGTCCTCGATACCGATGTGGCGGGCAGGCAGGATGCCTTCAATCCGGCGGAGCTGTTTCTGGCATCCATCGCCGCCTGCATGATCAAGGGGATCGAGCGGGTGATGCCGATGCTGGACTTCCAGCTGCGGGGCGTCACCGTGCGCCTGCATGCGGTGCGGCAGGATGCGCCGCCCAAGATCGTGTCGGTCGACTACGAACTGCTGGTCGACACCGACGAGAGCGAGCAGCGGCTCGAGCTGCTGCATACCAATGTGCGCAAGTACGGCACCATCTCGAACACAGTCGCCGCGGCGACCAGCCTCAGCGGCGTGCTGAGGCGGAAAGGCTAGCTCGCGTGTCGGTCTTTGAACGTTATCTCACCCTCTGGGTGGCCCTCTGCATCGTGGTGGGGATCGGTGCGGGTTTCGCCCTGCCAGACCTCTTCCAGGCGATCGGCAGTCTCGAGGTGGCCAGCGTCAACCTGCCGGTGGCCGTACTGATCTGGCTGATGATCATCCCCATGCTGCTGCGCATCGACTTCCGCTCGCTGGCGCAGGTAGGCCAGCATTGGCGCGGCATCGGGGTGACGCTGATCGCCAACTGGGCGATCAAGCCGTTCTCGATGGCGCTGCTGGGCTGGATCTTCGTCGGCTGGCTGTTTCGGCCGCTACTGCCGGAAATGGAGATCGACGCCTATATCGCGGGGCTGATCATTCTCGGGGCTGCGCCCTGCACGGCAATGGTCTTTGTGTGGTCCAACCTGACACGCGGCGAGCCGGTGTTTACGCTGAGCCAGGTAGCCCTCAACGACGCCATCATGGTGGTGGCGTTCGCGCCGATCGTGGCACTGCTGCTCGGCCTCTCGGCCATCACCGTGCCATGGGACACGCTGCTGCTGTCGGTGGGGCTCTACATCATCATTCCGGTGATCATCTCGCAGGCGCTGCGGCAATTGCTTGTGCAGGGCGAGGATACGTCGCGGCTGGACGGGCTGCTGCAACGACTGCAGCCGCTGTCGATCTCGGCGCTGCTGGCGACACTGGTGCTGCTGTTTGCCTTCCAGGGCGGGCAGATCATTGCGCAGCCGCTGGTGATCCTGCTGCTGGCGGTGCCGATCACCTTGCAGGCCTATTTCATCTTCGGGTTTGCCTATGTGCTGAACCGGGTATCGGGCGAGCAGCACTGCGTGGCCGGGCCATCGGCCCTGATCGGCGCGTCGAATTTCTTCGAGCTGGCGGTCGCCACGGCGATCAGCCTCTTTGGCTTCCATTCCGGGGCGGCGCTGGCGACGGTGGTGGGCGTGCTGGTGGAGGTGCCGGTGATGCTGTCGCTGGTCTGGATCGTCAACAATAGCCGCGGCTGGTACGAGCGCGGGCCGATACGGGCGTCCAGGAAGGCGGCCGAATGAGCATCACCATCTACCACAATCCGGACTGCGGTACGTCGCGCAACACGCTGGCGATGATCCGGCAGAGCGGGGAAGAGCCAGAGGTGATCCTCTATCTCGAGACGCCCCCTGCCCGCGACACGCTGACCGGGATGATTGCGGCGGCCGGGCTCTCGGTGCGGCAGGCGATGCGCCAGAAGGATACGCCCTATGAGGCGCTTGGCCTCGCGGACGCGGGGCTGAGCGATGCGGCGCTGCTGGATGCGATGCTGACGCATCCGATCCTGATCAACCGGCCGTTCGTGGTGACGCCGCTTGGCACCCGGCTCTGCCGGCCGTCGGAAGTGGTGCTGGATATCCTGCCCAATGCGCAGATCGGGCCGTTCACCAAGGAAGACGGCGAGGTGATCATCGACGCGGATGGCAAGCGCCTGACGTAGGCCGGAAAGGGGTTGGGTGCCTTGAACCCGCCGCAAACGGCCGCGACGCGGGAAGAGCCCGATGGCGCCCCGGACGGGCGCCATCGTGCAGGGGTCAGACCTGATAGGTGGCGTAGGCGTTGGCCTCGTCGGCGGTGGGCAGGCGACCATCGGGTGTCAGGCCATCGACGGTTTTGGGCAGGTTGCTGCTGAGGCGGCGCAGCAGTTCGTCGCGATCCAGACCGGTCTGCGCCTGCAACTGGGCGATGACATCGGGACCCAGCGCGGCTTCAAGCGAGGCCGGATCGACATCGCGGTTGGGCCCTTCCTTGACCCAGGAGTCGGCCTCGTCGCCATGGCCGGTTTCCCGGAAGCGGTCGAGCAGGCCGTCAAGGCCGTCGCGCAGCATGGCGCCGGTGGAGCCGGCATTGCCGAGCAGATCGCCCAGCCCCCCGAGCAGGCCATCGATGCCGCCATTGCCACCCAGACCGCTGCCGATGGCGTTCATGGAGCCATCGGGATTGGTGCTGCGGGTCTTGTCGAGGGCATCGCTGAGCATCTTGCCGAGCTGGTCGCGGTGCTGGAAGCCGGCGACGGCCAGCGTTGCGAGCAGCGCCATGGCGGGGGTACGCATGTTGAGGGCCATCTGAATTCTCCGTGGATAATGGCGCACAAGGCGCGGCAGCACGGAAAGTTCCACTTGCGGGGCGCGGGGCCACGGTGGCCGACGGATCAGAGGCCGAGCCAGACCACGCCGAACATCACAGCGCCCAGAGTGACGATGAAGACGATGCCGAACCAGAAAAAGCCCCGATTGTCGGTGCTGGCGATCATCTTCTCATAGGCCTCGTCGCCCATCGACTCGCGCAGCTGGCGCTGCTCGAGCTGAAAGCGGGCATCGTTGGTGTGCGAGAATTTCTGGTTGTTGCCGGCCATGCAGGTCCCCCCAACACCAGGGTAGATGTTCGGGGGCGGTGATGTCGAGGCTGGGGGTGAGGGCGATCAGCCGCCCTGCCCTGCTCCGCCGGCTATTCGGGCCAGCGGTCGTCGGGGCGCCAGAAGCCCAGCTTGGGGGTGTTCCACTCGTCGGTGGGGAGGAACATGGTGCCGGGGGTGCGCAGGTTGGCTTCGATGGCCTCGAGGTTGAGATCGACGCCGAGGCCGGGGGCCTCCGGCACCTTGACGTAGCCATCGGCCATGTAGTCGGGCGCGAGGCCGGTGACGAGGCTTTCCCAGAACGGCAGGTCGAGGCCGTGATGCTCGCAGGCGAGGAAGCTGGAGATGGCGGCGGCGGTGTGGATATTGGCCATGAAGCCGATGGGCGAGCCGGCGCAATGCAGCGCGGTGGGGATGCCTTCCTCCTCGGCATCGTCGGAGATGCGCTTGGTCTCCATCAGGCCACCCGAGGTCAGGAGGTCAGGGTGGACGATATCGAAGGCGCGGGTGCGGATGGCCTCGCGGAAGCCGTCGCGCAGATAGAGGTCCTCGCCGGCGGCGATCGGGGTCAGCAGCGCGTCGGCGATCTTCTTGTGGCCGGGGATGTCGAAGCGCGACACCGGATCTTCCATCCAGGCAAGATCGAAGCTTTCGAGCGCCTTGCCGAGCCGGATGACCTCATCGGAGGTGAGGTAGCCCTCGCCGAAGTGGTCGACGCAGATCTGGACGTTGGGGCCGACGGCCTTGCGGACCTCGCCGACGACATGGGCGGCACGCTCGATGGTGGCGTCGGTGAGCTTGACGCCGCGGCCATGCATCGGCGCCTTGAACGGCCGGCCGTCTTCATAGGCGAAGTCGTATTTGGCGTCGTTGCCGATCAGCGGGCTGTCGCCGGTTTCGAACAGGCTGGGACGGAGGTCGAACTTGATCCAGGTCAGGCCACGGTCGCGGCGGCCCTTCACGGCCGCGACGAAATCCTCGGGGGTGGGATTGTCGGGGGTGGGGGTATCGCCATAGAGCCGGACGCGGTCGCGATGCTTGCCGCCGAGCAGCTGGTAGCAGGGCACGCCATAGACCTTGCCGATGAGGTCCATCAGCGCGATCTCGATGCCGGAGACGCCGCCGCCCTCGCGGCCCCAGTTGCCGAAGCGCTTGATGGTGCGGAAGATCATGTCGACATTGCAGGGGTTCTGGCCGACCAGCATCGACTTGAATTGCAGGGCGTTCACGGCATGGCCGGCATCGCGCACCTCGCCGAGGCCATAGATGCCCTGGTTGGTATCGATGCGCAGGATCGGGTAGTCATAGTTGGCGGCAACGACCGCCAGCCGCATGTCGGTGATGCGCAGGTCGGACGGATTGGAATTGGTGTTGATCGCGTCTTCGGCGCGCCCAACCTGCTGGTCGATCTGGTTCATATCTAGCCTCTCAAACGAAACGGGGACTGGCGGCGAGCCGCCGAATTACGGGATCAGCGCCGGTGCGCGTAGTCGGGGAGCATCAGGTCGCGCAGGTCGTCCATGGCGGTGGATGCCTCGGCCCGCGCGGCGTCGTCGAGCGCGCGGAAGCCGGACTGGCGCACCGCGGTGCTGCCGATCACGCCACGCATTTTCAGCACTTCCTTCATCAGCGGCATGCCGTAGTCCTGCTCCAGATTGAGCAGCGGCAGCAGGCGCCGGAAGATCGAGCGGGCGAGCATTTCGTCCCTGGACTCGATGGCGTTCCAGAGCTTGACGTGCACGTCGGCGAACTCGCAGGCGGGCATGGTGCCGGCGACGCCGTGGCGGACTTCCTCCATCAGCGTCTTGCCGGCCTTGCCGCCCATGACGCCTTCGACCTTGTCGCCGCAGAGCCGGATGATCTCGCCGACGGTCTGGGCCGGATAGCCCGACTCTTCCTTGACGAAGCGGGCGGTGGGAATGTCATGGACCAGTTCGCCGATCAACGCCGCGCTCATCGCCGAAGCGCCCTGCCCGACGACGTTCTGGATCACCAGCGGCAGCGATGTGGCAGCGCCAATGGCGCGGTAGTGCGCCTTGATGTCGGCCGGGCTCGAAGGGTGAAGGTTGGGCGGCAGGGACATCACCGCGTCGGCGCCGATGCTTTCGGCGTGGCGCGCGTAGTCGATGGCGAGATGGTAATGCGGGGCGGAGACGGCAACGATCGTCGGCACATTCCCCTTGGCCTTGCCGACGACGATCTCGGCGGCGCGCTTGCGCTCGGACTCGCTGAGATAGAACCCCTCGCTGGCGAGAGCGTTGGCGACGACGCCGTGGACGCCCGCCGCCAGGCAGAAGTCCATGGTCGACTCCAGGGCCGCCTCATCGAGCCTGAAGTCTTCGGTGAACGGCGTCGTCACGATGACGAAGATGCCGCGGAAACTGGTGCGATCCATGCTGTTATTGCCTTTGTATGGGATCAAAGATCGTTGTCAGGTACCGGCGAGTGCGCCCTTGGTCATGCCTGAGACCAGGAATGGCTCAAGGAACACGAATAGCACGATGGCGGGAAGGACCGAGATGGTGCCGGCGGCCATCAGCATGGACCAGTCGACCATCTGTTCCCCCACAAAGCTCTGCATGCCGACCGTCAGCACCTGTACGTCAGGGCGGTCGACGAGCGTGCGGGCGAAGATGAACTCGCTCCAGCTGGTGAGCACGAGGTAGACGGTGGAGGCGGCAAGGCCTGGTTTCGCCAGTGGCAGGACCACCAGCCACAGGGCCTGCATCTGGTTGGCGCCATCGATCATGGCCGCCTGCTCCAGATCGCGCGGGATGCGGTCGAAAAAGCCCTTCATGAGCCAGGTGGCCAGCGGCACGCCGATGGTCATGTTGGCAGCGACCAGCCCGGCCAGCGAATTGAACAGGCCGATATTGGTGTAGATGATGAACAGCGGGATCAGGATCAGGCTGGCCGGGATCAGCTTGCTGATCAGCAGCGCGCCGCCAAGTGCCTGCTGCGGCGGGCTCGAAAAGCGCGACAGCGAGTAGCCGGCCAGCGTCGACACCAAGAGGCTGAGGAAGGTCGAGGCGAAGGCGACGATCAGGCTGTTGATGATCCAGGTCAGGAACGGCCGGCCGTCGAACACCTGCGCAAAGGCATCGAAATTGATGCGGCTCAGGTCCGGCAACAGCGCTGGACTGCGCGACAGGATGGCGTCGGTCGGCATGACCGCCGTCATCACCATCCAGTAGAACGGGAACAGCGTAATCAGGGCGAAGCCGGCGAGGACGACGAAACCGAGGACGCGCGAGAACGTAAGCTTTTCGGGTTGTTGCATCTTAGAACTTCGAGTTTCGCGACAGGGTGGCCATCGACGCGGCGATCAGGAATGCCACGAGGATCATGAGCGTACCCACAGCAGTGGCGGTGCCCATGCGGAAATAGTGGAAGGCTTCCTGGTAGACATAGAGCGCCAGGGTCGAGGTGGCGCTGGCCGGGCCACCGCCGGTGGTGGCGAAGACGATGTCGACATCGCGGAACACGCCCAGCGCCGAAATCATGATGACGAGGAACGAAGCCCCCTGGATGCCGGGCCAGGTGATGTAGCCGAACTGCTGCAGCTTGGTGGCGCCATCGACATTGGCGGCCTCGTAGAGCTCCTTGGGAATGGACTGGAGCGCGGCGAGGAGCGTCAGGGTGATGAGCGGATAGGTCTTCCAGATGGTCGGGACAATCACCGCGAACATGGCCGTGCGGGCGTCGACGAACCAAGGCATTTCACCCGAAATCAGGCCGCTGGCGCGCAGGATCGAATTGAATACGCCGAACGAGCCATCGAGGATCCACAGGAACATGATGGCGACGATGACGCCAGGCACGGCCCACGGGATCAGGATCATGGTGCGCAGGATGCGGTTGCCGGGCAGGTTTCGGTTGAGCAGCAAGACATGTTGTTCTCCATCGGTCGGCCGAGTAGCGACGCCTATCGTCGCCCAGAGCACCGGCAACCGTCGCCGGTCACCATCGCCTTCTCAGCGATGCCCCTACTCTGGTGCGCGCCCCTCGAGTGGAATTGGACGCTTCAATCGCTTTTGGAAAATCGGACCACGATTGCACTATCGCTGCGGTCAGTCAGGTACCGATGGGTCGTCGAGTTCAGTTTCGGGGCGATCATCGGCACGGGCCACCTCTCTGTGCCAACGGTACCCTTCATCCTGATACTCGATCCCATCGGTGGCTCCGACGTGTCGCTGCCGTTCTGCCGCCATTCGCGCCGCTTCATGCGCCTCTGCGTGAGTAGCAAAGGGCTCGGAGAGGACGTCCCCGACGCGATATGCCCATCCTCCGTCATGCTCGACGACCTGATAAATGACCTTGTCCATGTCCTGCTCGATTGTCTGAAGGTGTTCGACTGCCCCGCGTCGTATGACAAAATATCCGTGGTCTAGTTGTACGGACTGATCGCAAATAGACACACGCTGGCTTCCTTGGCCCAATAGCGGCCCGTCAAAATGTTCTGCGCTGTAGCGACCCACGCAAACACATCGCCTCATCAGACTTTGTCGGGGCTGGGCGACCACTGACGCAAGTAGCGAGCCCTGCCACAGCGGGGAAATAGGGCCGCCATTTCGAGCGCTCGGACCACGCACAGTTCAGTTGGGCCGAGCGCAAACGGAACACCGACCGAAGCGATTTGAGGCGGACAGGATGCCTCAGCATCCGCTTTGGGCCAATAGCGGCCCCTGCCCTATGTCCGCTTTGCGGCCATAAGCGGTATAGGTAGGCGTCGTCACCGGTCAAGAGCCGGGGCCGAGGCCTTGCACCGCTCGTGATGGAACCACCTAGAGGCACGAAGCTTGAACTGTTCCATTGAGAGTGACGTCGGTTTCATGCTTTTTAAACTCAGAACGCGCCCTGGAGGCGTTCATCCAGGATCCCGGTTTTCCCTGCGTCGGTGCCAAATCCGCCTTGGGCAAGGGGCAACTCACCACCTATGTCGCCCGCCGCATCGACAGTGCCTGGAATGACGTCGAAATCCAGGATCGGCTCATGCAGTTCGCGTGGCGCTATCGCGGCAACCCTGCCCTCTTCACCAGCTTTGCGGTGATCTTCGAGGGACCGGAGGGCCTCGACGAACACCGTTTCGAACACCACCTCTGGACCCGGATCCAGTCGCTGACCGAAAAAGACAGCTGGCGCGGCCAGACACCCGATCCGCGGGTCAGCGCCGATCCCAACGATCCGCATTTCTCGCTGAGCTTTGGCGGCGAAGCCTTCTTCGTCGTCGGCCTCCACCCCGGAGCGAGCCGCCCCGCCCGGCGCTTCGCCTATCCCACCATGATCTTCAACCTGCACGATCAGTTCGAAGCGCTGCGGGCGCAGAACCGCTATGAAAAGCTGCGCGGCTCGATCCTCGAACGGGATCTCAAACTGGCCGGCAGCCTCAATCCGATGCTGGCCCGCCACGGCGCCATATCCGAAGCCCGGCAGTATAGCGGCCGCAATGTCGGCGAGGGCTGGAGCTGTCCTTATCACCGCGACGACCATCCCGCTGCAGCCGACCCGCTGGGCGAGACCGAGCCGTCATGACCCCGGACATCCAGGAAATCCCGCCGCGCTCCGGGACCGCCTTCGAGATCGGCGCAGGCCAGACCCTAACCGTCATCGATCCGCTCGGCGGGCAGGTCGCCGACCTACTCGCCATCTCCACGGCGGACCGGGCCGAGATAATCTCGTCGGGCCGCACACTGGACTATGCCGAGAGCATTTACCTCACGACCGGGAACCTGCTCTATTCGAACCGGTCGAACGTCATGTTGGAGATCATCGAGGACACCGTCGGCCGCCACGACTTCCTGCTGACGCCCTGCAGCGAAGCGACCTTCCGGCTCTGCTACGACAACGAGCCGCCGCACCAGGGCTGCCTCGGCAACCTGCATCACGCGCTGACGCCGTATGGCATCACCGAAGACACCATTCCCGTTGCTTTCAACTGCTTCATGAACGTGCCGGTGGACGGCGCGACGGGAAAGCTAAAGGTGCTGCCGCCGCTCAGCCAGGCCGGCGACTTCATCCGCTTCCGCGCCAGGATGGACCTCATCATCGGCCTAACCGCCTGCTCCGCCCCTGCCAGCAACGGCGGTAGCTTCAAGCCTATCCATTATTCTGTCGGATAGAGCGAGTTGGCAGTGTTCCATTGCCACTGCCCGTAGCCAGTTTCGAGCGGTAACTCAGTGGAACGACAATTGGCTCGTCAGTTGCCAAGCGAGGTTCAATGACGCTGCGGTGAGGGTGACAAGTTCAGGCAGGGTAAGCCATTCCGTCGTCCAAGCTGCGCCGGAGCGTTCTTCTTCGTGCACCAGGGCCGACTGCAGAATACCTGCGAGCCCGGCCGACTTGCGGGCGATGGCGACGAGAACTTCGGCCGCCACGGGGTTGGCTTTGTGCGGCATTGCCGACGACTGCCCCGTGCCCTGAACAACCACGGCGCCGCGCTCCGTTTGAGCCAGAAGCGCAATATCCATTCCCACCTTTCCAAGCACGCCGCAGAGGCTGGCGAGCCGTGCGCCGAGGGTCACGATGCGGTCGCGGTCGGAATGCCACGGAACGGAATTGCCGATGCCCAGAGACGTGGCCAGGCGCGCGGCGATTTCGTCTCCCTTGCCACTGAAGCTGCTTCGGTCACCGATGGGGCCACCCAGTTGCACGACCAGAACGTAGTCCGACAACCGAAGCAGTTCGACTCGCTGGCGCTGCAATGGCAGACGCCATGTGCGGAGCTTGTCGGCCACCGTGAAGGGCAACGCGGCCTGCATCCGGGTGTGGGCCATCAGCGGGCGGGTACCCTGCCGCCGCTCGAGCTTGTCCAAGGCACCAAGGCTATCGTCGAGCCTCGCCAACAGAATCGGAAAGATACGGGAGAGCTGGAGGATGAGTGCGGTGTCGATTGCATCCTGGCTTGTCGCGCCCAGGTGAAGATGCTGGCCATGCGGATCACCGACACTCCTCCGCAACTGCCTTATCAATGCCGGCACGACCACGCCGTCTCTGGCCATTCCTGCCGTCAGATCATCCCAGTCGGGTTTGAAGCGCCGGATGCCCTCGGAAATCGCTTCGCGCGACGCTGGCTCGATCAGGGCAACCTCGGCTTCCGCGCCCGCCAGGGCGTCCTCAAACCGGAGGATGCCCGCGACCTGCGCCTCGTCGGATAGAAGGCCCGCGACTTCCGCGTCGCCCGTGAGGGCAGCCAGCAGCCTTCCCATCAGATGGCCTCAAGTGCGATGGCGATGCCCTGCCCGACACCGATGCACATGGTGGCCAGCGCCCGACGCTTGCCAGTCAGCGACAGCTCGAGCGCGGCGCTGCCGGTGATGCGGGCTCCGGACATCCCCAGCGGATGACCAAGCGCGATGGCGCCGCCATTCCGATTTACATGCTCCGCGTCCTCGGGGATGCCGAGTTCACGCAGAACGGCTACCGCCTGGCTGGCGAAGGCTTCGTTGAGTTCGACGACGTCGAAATCGGGTGGGGACAATGCGAGACGCTGGCAGAGTTTCCGCGTCGCCGGCGCCGGACCCATGCCCATGATGCGCGGTGGCACCCCGGCTGCCGCGCCGCCGAGCACCCGTGCTAGAGGCACAAGACCGTGGCGGGCCGCAGAGGCTTCCGAGGCGATGATGAGCGCGGCTGCTCCGTCGTTCACACCAGACGCGTTTCCGGCGGTGACCGTGCCGCCCTGCCGGAACGGCGTCGGCAGCTTGGCCAGTGCCTCCAGCGTCGTGTCGCCGCGCGGATGTTCATCGGTATCGACGACCGTCGGGTCGCCCTTCCGCTTCGGGATCGTGACGGCGACGATCTCACGTGACAGACGGCCGCTCTGCTGCGCTGCCACCGCGCGCTGCTGGCTCCTGAGGGCGAAAGCATCCTGATCGGCGCGTGTCACCGCGTAGTCCTCAGCGACGTTCTCGCCGGTCTCGGGCATGGAATCGACGCCATACTGCGCCTTCATCAGCGGATTAACGAAGCGCCACCCGATGGTGGTGTCGTAGATCTCGGCATTACGTGAAAACGCACTCTCAGCCTTGGGGAGGACGAACGGCGCGCGGCTCATCGACTCGACGCCGCCGGCCACGATCAGTTCCGCCTCGCCGGCGCGGATCGCGCGTGCTGCGGTGATCACCGCGTCCATGCCCGAACCGCAGAGGCGGTTGATGGTGGTGCCCGAGATGCCGACGGGCAGGCCCGCGAGCAGCAGGCTCATGCGGGCGACGTTGCGATTGTCCTCGCCGGCCTGGTTGGCACAACCGAAGATCACGTCGTCGACCGCCTCCCAGTCGACACCAGTATTTTCGGCCATCAAGGCGCGCAGCGGCACTGCACCCAGATCGTCGGGCCGAACCGACGCGAGGGCGCCGCCAAAGCGGCCGATCGGCGTGCGGCGGTAGGCGCAGATGAAGGCGTCAGGCATCTAAACCTCCGGGGCGACGAGGTCGGCGACGTCGCCGGGGATGACAAGTTCGGCGCCGGTCAGCGACTGCAGTTCATCGATGCTCATAGCTGAGAGCTTCTCGCGCAGCACGAAGCGTTGGTTCTCGATGTCGACGACGGCATGGCTGGTGTAGACACGCGTGACGCAGCCGACGCCGGTCAGCGGCAGGCCGCAGCGCTTCACCAGCTTCGGGCGGCCGTCCTTTGTGACATGATCGGTGATCACCGCCACGCGCTTGGCGCCGTGCACAAGATCCATCGCGCCGCCCACCGCCGGCACGCCCTTGGGCCCGGTGGACCAGTTGGCGAGATCGCCGTTCTCAGCCACTTCATAGGTGCCGAGAATGGCGACGTCGAGGTGACCGCCACGTACCATGGCGAAACTGTCGGCATGGTGGAAGAAGGCTGCACCCGGCCTGAGGGTCACCGCCCGTTTGCCGGCATTGATCAGGTCCCAGTCCTCATCACCCTCCGGCGGCGCCTCGCCGAAGTTGAGGATGCCGTTCTCGGTATGGAAGATCGCCTGCCGGCCAGGCGGCTGGTAGCGCGCCACCATCTCGGGAAAGCCGATCCCGAGGTTCACATAGGCCCCGTCGGCGATGTCCTGCGCGGCGCGCCAGGCGATTTGGCCGTTGGAAAGCTTGCCGGTCATGCGTAGACAACTCCGGCACGGATCAGCGCCTCTTCCTGCTGCGGATCGGGCACCTCGACGACATGGGTGACGAACAGTCCTGGTGTGATCACCTGCTCCGGGTCGATCTCGCCCGGGGCAACGATATGGCTGGCCTGAACCATCGTGCCGGCGGCAGCCGCTGCCATCAGCGGCGAGAAATTGCGGGCCGCCTTGCGATAGGTGAGATTGCCCAGCGGATCGGCGAGCTCGGCCTTGATCAGCGCGTAGTCAGCCTTCAGCCAACGCTCCTGGACATAGTGGCGGCCGTCGAACTCGGCGACGGGCTTGCCCTTTGCGAGATCAGTGCCGTAGCTGGTCGGGGTGTAGAAGGCCGGAATGCCGGCACCGCCGGCGCGGATCCGCTCGGCGAGCGTTCCCTGCGGCACCAGTTCGAGCTCGATCTCGCCGGCCAGATACTTCTCGGTAAAGGCACGCGGATCGGACGAGCGCGGGAACGAACAGACCATCTTCACCACCATGCCGGCGTCGATCATCGCGGCAATGCCGATGCGCCCATTGCCCGCATTGTTGTTGATGACGGTGAGGTTACCCGGTGCGCCGGTGGCCACGTAGCGGTCGATCAGCGCGTGGATAAGCTCGATCGGGGCTCCAGCACCGCCGAACCCGCCGATCATCAGGGTGCTGTCGCTCTCGATACCGGCAACGGCACTGGCAAGGTCCGGAAGGGTCTTGTCCATTGTGGGCCTCAAATATCGAAGAACACGGTCTCGGCTTCGCCCTGAAGGCGAATGTCGAGACTGTAGGTGGCCCGGCCATCGACGTCCGTGCGCGCGGCGACCAAGGTCTGGCGCCGGCGCGGGTCCATGATCTTCGACAGCACGAAGTCGCCGACGTTGGCCTCGGCTTCGTCGGCGAAATAGAGGCGGGTGTGAAGACCGACATTGATACCGCGCGCCACGATCCAGAGTGTCAGGTGCGGCGCCATCGGCTTGCCGTCGGGGCCGGCGACGCGTCCGGGTTTGATCGTTTCGAAGCAGAAGCTCCCATCAGCTGCGCAAGCGGTTCGTCCCCAGCCCGAACGATGGGTCCCGTCGGCGTCGGCCTGCCAGAGCTCGACCACCGCGTCGCCGACCGGCGCCGCCGAACCGTCGAAAATGCGCCCGACAACGCTGATCGCCGTGCCCTTGCCGGCCGGAATGGGTCCGGCACCGAGACCGGGCACATTCGGCCCGGTGATGCCCTCGAGGCTCGGGGTCATGCCGATGTGAACATAGGGTCCCGCGGTCTGCGACGGCGACTCGCGGAGGGGCGGCAGCGGGTTAAGCATCAGTTGCCCTCCATCTTGTTCTCGAACAGGGTCGACCGACGGCCACGCAGCACGATATCGAAGCGATAGGCCAGCGCATCCATTGGCGTTGTGTTGTGGCGGTCGAGCCTCGCGATCAACTGCTCGACGGCTGCCCGGTCGGGTACGGACAGGGCGATCGGATCCTGCCAGATCATCGGGTCGCCCTCGAAATACATCTGAGTGATCAGGCGCTGCGCGAAAGCGTGTCCGAAGACCGAGAAATGGATATGCGCCGGCCGCCAGTCGTTTCCACCATTCGGCCACGGATAGGCGCCCGGCTTGATGGTGCGAAAGTGATAATAGCCGTTCTCGTCGGTGATCGCCCGGCCGCAACCGCCGAAGTTGGGGTCGAGCGCCGCAACGTATCCCTCGCGCTTGTGCCGGTAGCGACCACCGGCATTGGCCTGCCAGAACTCGACCAGCGTGCCACTGACGGGCCGGGCATTCTCGTCCAGCACCTGGCCATAGACGATCATGCGCTGGCCGATGGCCTCATCACCGTCCTGGCCGAAATTGCGGATCAGATCGTTGTCGAGCGGCTGGATGAGACCGTGCCCAAAGGTCGGGCCGGTCAGTTCGGATTTCGTCTGCCCCAGCGACAGCAGGGCGTGCCGCGGCGCGCGCAGCGTGGTGCTCTTGTAGCCGGGTGTGTTGGCAGGCGGATGCCAGGCGCGATCGCGCTGGTAGAACTGCCCTTCCTCGCCATAGGGAGCGATGATCGTCACGGCCGCGCCTCCATCTCTTGCTTGGCGATGCGGAAGGCGCGGTTGGCCGCCGGAACACCGGCATAGACGGCCACGTGCAGCAGCGCCTCCTTGATGTCCTCCGCGCTGGCGCCAGTGTTGGCGGCCGCGCGAACATGCATGGCCACCTCATCGTCGTGGCCGAGTGCGGCCAGCAGGGCAATGGTGATCAGCGAGCGTTCGCGCCGGGTCAGCCCAGGACGGGACCAGACCGAGCCCCAGGCGCCTTCGGTGATGAAGGCCTGGAAGTCGGTATCGAACGCCGTCTTGTTCGCCTCGGCACGGTCGACATGCGCATCGCCCAGCACTGCGCGGCGTGTTTGCATCCCGGCTTCAAAACGATCAGGCATTGCCGACCTCCTGCAGGTAGTCGCGGATCAGTTGCGCGAGGCGTTCGGGTTGATCGATGGAGGGCAGATGCCCTGCCCCGTTGATGGACACGAAGCGCGAACTGGGGAGCCGGCCGGCAAAAGCCCGCACCGCTTCCAGCGGCGTCGACTGATCGTTCTCTCCACACACGACGAGGGTCGGCATGGTGATATCTCCGACGCGCGAGGTTAGGTCCAACTCGCTCAGCACGGCGCAGGTGGCGATGTAGCCGTCGGCCGGCGAGCGCAGCAGAAGATTGCGCCAGCCGGCGATCTCGGCTTCCCTTCCCTGCCTGATTTCCTTCGGGAACCAGCGCAACAGCACCATGTCGGCGATCGCTTCCATGCCACCCGCAGCGACGCGCGCCATGCGATCGGACCATTGTGCGGCGTCGCCGAAATTTGCCAAGGTGTCGCAAAGGATCAGTCCGGCGAGACGCTCCGGATGGTCGAGCGCGAACTGCTGCGCCACCAGCCCGCCGATCGAGACGCCGGCCAGAGCAAAGCGCTCAAGCTCCAGTAGGTCGACGAGGTCTAGCAGGTCCGAGGCCAGCTGCGTGATGTCGTACGGTCCGGGCGGGACACTCGACAGGCCGTGTCCCCGCTTGTCGTAGGAGATCAGCCGGAAGTCGGGTGCGAGCCGCTCGATCACCCCATCCCAGATCCGGACGTCGGTACCCAGCGAATTGCAAAAGACCAGCGGCAGGCCGTCGGGGTTGCCGGCCTCGCGAAAATGAACCGTGCCGAAGCTGGCCGCCGCGAATGCCATCTCAGCTTGCCAGCCGCGCCAGCAGGGCGCGCACGGCGATGGGATATCCGGCAGCACCGAAGCCGGCCATTACCGAGGTCGCGATCATCGACACGTAGGAGCGGTGGTAGATCGGCTCACGCCGGTGGATGTTCGAGATGTGCAGCTCGATGATCGGGCCGGGAAACATCTTCAGGGCATCGAGCAGCGCCAGCGAGGTGAACGTGAACGCGGCGGGGTTGATGACAATGCCGGCGCCGTCGTCGATCGCTTCGTGCACCAGATCGATCAGCCGTTCCTCACTGTTGGTCTGGTGGAACCGAAGCTCGTGGTCGCCAGCGGCCTCGCGGCACATCACCTCGACTTCGGCCAGGGTCGTGCTGCCGTAAATCTCCGGCTCGCGTCTCCCCAGCCGGTTCAGGTTTGGCCCGTTGAGAACATAGATCGGTTTCATGGCGCAGCACCGGCGGGGATGTAGCCGAACATCCTGGGTAGCCACAGGACCGTATCGGGCACGAAGGTGAGAAGGATCAGCGCCAGCAAGAGCGCAATGAGGAACGGGGCGACATCGGTGACCAGGGCGCGCATCGAGACATTGGCGATCCGCGTCATGATGAACAGCAGCAGCCCATAGGGCGGCGTGATCAGACCGAGCATGATGTTGATCACCACAACGACCCCGAAATGCACCATATCGATGCCCAGAGCCTGCGCCGTCGGGATCAGCACCGGGACGATCACCAGAAGGATCGTCGTGCCTTCGAGCACGCAGCCCAGCAGCAGCAGCAGAATGTTCACCGCCACGAGGAAGGTTACCGGGTCGAGGTCCCAGGCCAGCAGCACGGCGCTGATCGAGCGCGGGATATTCTCGATCGTCACGACGTAGTTGAACACCAGCGCGCCGGCGATCAGCATGCCGATGGAGGCAGTGGTCTTGGCGCTCGAGAGGACCGACCGATAGAGCTCCCTGGGCTTCACGCTGCGATAGATCACAGCGGACACCAGGAGTGCGTAAAAGGCAGCAACCGCGGCAGCCTCGGTCGGCGTCGTAACGCCTCCATAGATGCCGTACATCAAGACGGCGGGCATCAGCAGGACCGGAAGCGCGTTCCAGGTGATCCGTGGCAGCTGGCGAAGCGGCACCGCCTCCTCGACCGGGAAATTCTTCACCCGGGCGGTGACCATCACCTGCATCATCATCGCACCCGCCATCAGCAGGCCGGGGATGACGCCACCCAAGAAAAGGTAGCCGACCGATGTGTCGGCCACGAGCGCGTAGAGGACCATCGGGATCGACGGCGGAATGATGGGCCCGATGACGGCCGTCGCCGCGGTCAGTGCCGCCGCATAGCTCGCCGGATATCTGCCGTCCTTGGTCATCATGTACTGCATCATCTTGCCGGAGCCGGCAGCATCGGCAATGGCCGATCCGCTCATGCCGGCGAAGACGATCGATTGCAGGATATTGACCTGAGCCAGCCCGCCGCGGAACCGGCCGACCACCGCATTGCACCAGGTGAGCAGGCGTTGCGAGAGCGTGCCGGAGTTCATGATCTCGGCGGCGAGAATGAAGAGCGGCACCGCCAGCATGATGTAGTTGGTATACATGCCATTGAGCAGTTGCTCGGCCGCAATGCCCATGTCCTGCCCGCGCAGCAGCAGGTAGAGGATCGAGCCGGTGATCATCGACAGGCCCATGGGGATGCCCATGAATGCCAGGATGGTGATCATGATGAGAGCGAGCGAGAAGGCGATCGTCATCCCGCTACATCCCCGACTTGATCTTGGTGATATCGACCTCGGACTCATCACGGTGCCAGATGGCATGGTACCCGAGCCAAAGCTGGCGGATGATCGTCGCCACGGCGAAGAGGCCGTAGATGACATACAGCCAGTCGAAGCGGATCTTGAGGTAGGCAGTGCGCTCCACCTTCATGAAGCCGATATAGTCGAGCACCGCAGGCAGCGAGAGGGCGAAGAAGAACACCACGACCACCGCGCAGATGACGACGAGGATGCGCCGGGTGCGATCGCTGACCGTCGAGTAGATCAGGTCGAAGCGAATCTCCTCGTAGTCGCGAATGACGAAGGCGCTGCCGAACAGGACCAGCCAGAGCCACATGATGGAGCTGACTTCCTGGGTCCACCCGATGGGCAGGTTGATCACGTAGCGGAACACGATCTGGATGATGAAGACGACGAACATTGTCGCCAGCATCGCGGCCAGGAGGTTCTCGGCGCGCGCGTGAAGCCAGGCACCGGCTTGCTTCAGTCTGGACATCGGGTCGATCCGTCCGAAGGGACGGTCGGCGCCGCGTAAACGACGCCGACTGTCAGGGAGGATGGCTTAGAGCGCGTTGATCCTGTCGATCACGCCAGCGGGCCAATCCTTGGCCAGGTCGCTGTCGAGATACTGCTTCTGCACGTGCTCACGGAAGGCGGCGACATCCGGCTCGTAGATCTTCAGGCCGCCGTCCTCGAACTTCTTGCGCAGATCGGCCTCGCGAGCGATGTGCTCGGCCTGGCTGAAGTCGATGGCCGCGGTTGCGGCCGCCTGCAGAGCCTCCTGGTCGGCCGGTGCGAGATTGTCCCAGGCAGACTTCGAGATGACGAGCAGGTCGTAGCCAACCAGATGCGAGGTGAGGACGATCTGCTTCATCACCTCGTAGAACTTCATGTTCTCAACATTCGGCAGCGGATTGTCCTGCCCGTCGATCGCACCGGTCTGGAGGCCCGTATAGACTTCGGCATAGGCCATCGGTGTGGGGTTTGCCCCGAGCGCGGTGCCGAGGAACTGCCACGCGTCGCCACCCGGCATGCGCAGCTTGATGCCGCCCATATCCGCCGGCGTCTTGATTTCCTTGTCCACCCGCAGGCCAACCTGGCGGATGCCGAAATAGGTCGGGCCGAGGATGTGGATGCCAAGCTGATCCTCGGCCATCTTCTTGAACTCTGCGCCGACTTCGCTGTCGAAGAACTTGCGCAGGTGGTCGGCGTCCCGGAAGAGGTAGCCGGAGGTCAGCACCGACCAGGCCGGAATCTGGTTCGAGACGTCCTGCGGAGCAATGTTGCCCATCTCAAGATTGTTGCGCTGCAGCGCAACCAGCTCGGTGCCCTGCTTGAACAGGTTGCCGCCATAGTAGGGCTCGAGCGTTGCGAAGCCGGCGACGGCATCGCCGAACCGCTTCATCATGCCGGCCCGGATGTCCTGCTCCGAGAACACAGCCGAGAAGCGCAAGCTAGGCTTGTCCTGTGCGAACGCCGGAATGGCATTCGCAGCAAAAAGTGCGACCGCGCCAAAAATAGCGGCACGCCGCTTAATACGGAAACTCATGTCGATCCTCCCATCCTGGGCGCTTTCGCCCGTCAGCCCGCTGCGCGGGCACTCCTGCCTGTCGTCTCATCCCTCGACAGGCTTGCGTCACTTTGTACGAAACAGTTCGTACATGTCAATCAATGGCTATCCGCTGCCGGTTCCCGGCTGCTGCAATGGATGTGGACACAGATCGTTTCATCCGTCAATATGTCAACTATCGAACAATTTAAACTTTGTAGGGCAATGATAGACCAGCACGACGACACCGTTGGCGAGAGCACCTTCCGAACCATTCGCAGCGAGATCATCCACGGCGTGCTGCTGCCGGGTGATCGGCTGACGCTGGACAAGCTGAAACAGCGCTACGCCGTGAGCGTGGGCACCCTGCGCGAGGTCCTCACCCGGCTGGCTAGCGAGTCCTTCGTGGTTGCCGAGGGGCAGCGGGGCTTTGAAGTGGCCCCGGCGACCCTGAGGGAGCTCAAGGAGCTCGGCGACCTGCGGCTGCTGCTGGAGAGCCATGCCCTTGGCCTGTCGCTGCAACGCGGCGACCTGGAGTGGGAGGGGCGCGTCGTCGCGGCCCATCACAAGCTGGCTGCGATCGAGAAGCGCCTGCTGGCCGGCGAGAGCTACCGCACGCCCGAATGGATCCAGTACGATCGGAGCTTCCACGAAGCCATCATCTCGGCCTGCGGTTCGCGTTCGATGATGGAGCTCCACACCACGGTCTTCGACCGCTTCCTGCGTTACCACATGCTGGCTGGCAGTTTTCGCGGGCAACCGGTGGCCGATGACCACCTCGCGCTGCTTCGCGCAGCGCTATCCCGTGACGAAGGCGTCGCACAGACGCTGCTCAAGGCCCATATCAGCCGCGGCATCGACCACATCGTCGGAACGGGCAGAGTTGGACGCTAGGGCCTATGCCGCCGCGCGGAAGTGGTTGGTCATGGCCGCGCGATCCGGGGCGATGCCGGTGAAGAGTTCGAAGGCCTTCACCGCCTGATAGACCGCCATGCCGCTGCCTGGCAGGGTGCGGCAGCCAAGCGCCCTGGCGCGACGGATCAGTTCCGTCTCGGGCGGAAAATAGATGACATCGGCGACCCACTGCCCTGCCCGCAGCAACGCCTTGTCGAACGGCAGCCCGGGGAACTTGTCCATCCCCACGGGCGTGGTGTTCACCACTCCGGCTACCGCGGGCACAGCCGAGATGGGGTCGACAACCGCCGTGACGTCCACCGAAAAGCGCGTAGACAGGCGCTCGGCGAGGGCTGCCCCCTTGGCAGGGTCGGTCTCGCACAGGATCAACCCTTGGGTCCCCAACGACAGCAGGGCATGCCCCACCGCCGCGCCGGCACCCCCGGCCCCGAACTGCACCACACTGTTCAGGTCGGCCCCAACGAGGCCTTCACGGAAGCTCTCGGCGAAACCCCAGGCATCGGTGTTGTGGCCCATCCTTCGGTTCCGCTCGAAGACCACGGTGTTGACGGCCCCAATCCCGGCCGCCTCGAGCGCGAGGTCGTCCATCAGCGGAATCACCGCCTGCTTGAACGGAAAGGTCACGTTGAGCCCCGCGAACCCGCTCTGCTCGGCCAGGTCGATCACGGCGGCCAGATCATCATCCGAAAGCCCCAGCGTGTCGAAATCGATGAGCAGGTAGGTGTAGTCCAGCCCGATCCTCGTGCCCTCGAGTTCATGCATCCTAGGCGTGCGCGAGGCCTGTATGCCGCGGCCGATGAGTCCAACCAGCAGCCGGCGGCCACCAGACGCCTGACGCGCCTCCATCATCCCGCCGATGTACCGCCGGGTCGCCTCGATCCTGGGTGTGGTCAAAATGATCTCCAAGCCGGTCAGAACGAGCTCTGCACAACCAGCCGCACACTTGCCATCGGACGCGGTCCACCGATAAATGCTCGCATCGGCTGTTCGTATGAATGTACGAACTGGTTAGTTTAGTCAATCTCTCCGTCTGGAGGGTGGGGAGCGCGGACGAAGATGGACTTGAAGCCGGCACGGGGCGACCCTCAGACCGACAAGGCGCAGTCTCGCACGCAGGACCCTGAGGGAACCCGGCAGAACATCATCGAAGTCGCCTCCGAGGAGTTCGCGCTGAACGGGCTGTCCGGCGCCCGCATAGACGAGATCGCGGCCCGGACCCGTTCTTCGAAGCGGATGATCTACTACTATTTCGGCGACAAGGAAGGGCTGTACCTCGCTGTCCTCGAGAACGCCTATCGCACGGTGCGTGAAGGTGAGGCACAACTCGACATAGACGGGCTGCCCCCCATCGAAGCTCTGCGCCGCCTGGTCGAGTTCACCTTCGACCACCACCACCGGCATGAAGACTTCATCCGCATGGTGATGATCGAGAACATTCATCATGCCGACTACCTCGAAAAATCGAAGGTCATCCGGCAGTTGAACGTCACCGCCATCGCTACTATCGAGGCGATCTACAGGCGCGGCGTCGTCGAAGGACTGTTCCGCCCCGGCCTCGACCCGCTCGAGGTACATTGGCAGGTCAGTGCCCTTTGCTTCTTCAACGTCTCCAACCGGGCGACGTTCTCAAAGCTGTTCGGACGCGACCTCAGCACCGCTGCCGCGCAGTCATCGCTGAAACGAAACGCCGTCGACATGATCCTGCGCCACGTGGTCATCCCGGAGCATCTCGGCACGATCTAGCGCCATCACCCGCCTTTCGCGGAGCGCGGGATCCTCGCACCTCGCACTTGACCGCCAGGACTTCGACGACTACCCGTAATGTACGAACTAGTTCGTTTATAGGTGCAGCTTGAAGACCTCGATTGCAACGGTGTCGATCAGCGGCGACCTCGCCGAGAAGCTGGAAGCCGTTGCCGCGGCAGGATTCGACGGCGTCGAAATCTTCGAGAACGACTTCCTCACGTTTGGCGCGAGCGCCGGCGAGATTCGCCGGATGGTCCGGGATCTCGGCCTGACAATTACGCTGTTCCAGCCGTTTCGGGATTTCGAGGGGCTGCCGGAGCCTTTGCGGGCCCAAGCCTTCGAACGCGCCCGCCGTAAATTCGCGCTCATGAACGAGCTGGGCACCGACCTGATGTTGGTGTGCTCGAACGTGTCGCCGGCTGCACTCGGCGGCATCGACAGGGCGGCCGACGACTTCCGCGAACTCGGAGATATAGCCGCCGGCTTTGATGTCCGTGTCGGCTATGAAGCACTCGCCTGGGGCAGGCATGTCAACGATCACCGCGACGCCTGGGAGATCGTGCGGCGCGCCCATCACCCCCGCATCGGTCTGATCCTCGACAGTTTCCACACCCTGGCCCGCAAGATCGACCCCAACACGATCCGCTCGATCCCGGGCGACAAAATCTTCATCGTGCAACTGGCAGACGCGCCGTTGATCGAGATGGACCTGCTGTACTGGAGCCGGCATTTCCGCAACATGCCCGGCGAAGGTGACCTGCCCGTCGTCGAATTCATGCGCGCCGTCGCCGCCACCGGTTACGATGGACCGCTCTCGCTCGAGATCTTCAACGACCAGTTTCGCGGCGGATCACCGCGCGCTATCTCGGTCGATGGCAGGCGCTCCCTCATCAACCTGATGGACCAGGTCAATCGCATCGAGCCAGGCAACGCCATATCTGTTCCTGCAATGCCGGACAGGATTGGCGTCAGCGGCGTCGAGTTCGTCGAATTTGCGGCCGATCAGAGTGAGGCCGCGCAACTCCAGGCGCTGATCGAGGGGATGGGTTTCGTCAGCGCCGGCCGGCACAGGTCGAAAAGCGTCGAACTGTTCCGCCAGGGTCGGATCAATATTGTCATCAATACCGAGGCGGACGGCCTCGCGCACTCGAGCTGGGTAACGCATGGCATCTCCGCTTATGCCATCGGGCTGAAGGTTGCAGATGCCGCCGCCGCAGTGGCGCGCGCCCGCACTCTTGGCGCCCAGCCTTTCGAACAGAAGGTGGCCGAGGTAGAGCTTGCGATTCCCGCCATTCGCGGCGTCGGCGGCGGCGTGATCTATCTGCTGGATGACGGAAGCGATCTCGGCCGGGTTTGGGAGCACGAGTTCATCATGGCCGCCGCGCCGCCCGAGGCAGGGGCGGGACTGACGCGCATCGACCATGTTGCCCAGACCATGAACTACGACGAGATGCTAACCTGGGTGCTGTTCTATCGGTCGATTTTTGCGACGCACAAAAGCGGTGTAGTCGACGTGCCCGATCCGTCGGGCCTCGTTCGCAGTCAGGTGATCGAGAATGCCGAAGGCACGCTGCGGCTGACACTGAATGGCGCCGAGAACAACCGGACGCTTGCTGGACATTTCGTCACCAAGACCTTCGGCTCATCCGTACAGCACCTGGCCTTTGCCACCGACGACATCTTTGCCAGCGCCAAGAAAATGCGGCTCTCGATCCTGCCGATCAGCGAGAACTACTACAGCGACGTGGAGGCGAGACTCGGCCTTGACCCCGACTTCGTTGATCGCCTGCGCCGCCACAACATTCTCTACGATCGCGACGGCGAAGGTGAGTTCTTCCAGTTCTACAGCCCGACATTCGGCGAGGGTTTCTTCTTCGAGGTTGTCGAGCGCCGCGGTGGGTATTCAGGCTACGGCGCACCGAATGCCCCCTTCCGAATCGCCGCGCAGAAGCGCGCCTTGAGGCGCGCAGCTACTCCATAACAGCCAAGAGGCAGCCATTTCCTCGTCACTGCGCTGGATATCGGCGGCAGCAGTGTTCTCTGCCAAGCGATCCGCAACGGCGAAGCCTTCGATCGAAGTTGTGACATTAGCGGCCACTACCTCGGCGGACGCTATGGCGAGGATGGACCAGGGTTGCTGCGTCTGCAAAGGCACCCGCATACGGGTGTGAGCCAATCGCCACCCCCCGCAACTCAGCATGGTTGGCGCTTTCTACGACGAGCCATAACCCCTCAAGACGTATTGACAGAGCAACAGGAGACTCGCTAGCGTTCGGTATATGGTACGGTCGTTCCACATATGGAACGTTTAGGAGGCGTGCTAAATGGCTGATCCGGTTCCGACGCCAGTGCTTGAGGCACGGCACATAACGCGACATTTCGGTGCGGTAATTGCCCTTGCTGACGCTTCGGTGTCGCTGCGCAAGCAGGAAGTCTTAGGGCTGGTCGGCGACAATGGTGCCGGCAAATCCACACTGCTCAAGATCCTCTCCGGGATCGTCAGCCCGTCCAGCGGCGAGATCCTGATCGATGGCAAACCAGTACAGATCCGGCGCGCTCAGGATGCGATGGATGCGGGCATCGAGACAGTCTACCAGGACCTGGCGCTGGTCGACACCATGACCGCCTACCAGAACGTCTATCTGGGCCGCGAGGAGGTTTCCAAGAACCCGTTGGCGCGGCTGTTCAATCTTGTCGACGACAGGCAGATGCGGCAGCGCGCCCGCGAAGTGCTGGACTCGCTGCAGGTCAAGATTCCCTCGATCAACGTCACGGTCAAAGGCATGTCGGGCGGCCAGCGCCAGTGCCTCGCCATTGCGCGGGCATTGCTCTGGGGCCGCCGTATCGTCATCCTCGACGAGCCCACGGCCGCGCTCGGCGTGCGCGAGACCGGCCAGGTGCTCGATACCATCCGCGAGTTGCGCAAGCAGGACGTCAGCGTGATCATCGTCAGCCACAATATGCAGCAGCTGATGAGCGTTGCCGACCGCATCACGGTGATGCGGCTGGGGCGCTCGATCGCCACGCGCACCGTCAAGAACACAGAGGTTTCCGAAATCGTCGGGCTAATCACCGGAGCCATTCCGGGTGATGCCGACGCGGCAACCGCCACACCCATTCCGGCCTGAACCCAACGCCCGGCCGGTGACTACCAAAAGACATCTCAGGGAGGAGAACCCATGATGAAACTGACCCACGCTTTCGCCGTGATGGCGCTAGCCGTTCCGGCCGCGTTCGGCCTCGCCAGTACCGTGCAGGCGCAGGACACGTTCAAGCTCGGCATGGCCGTTGGCGGCAATCCGTGCTGCGACTGGATGAAGGCCCAGGGCGACGTCGCCCGCGCCCTCGCCGAGAAGGAGGGCTGGGATTATGTCGAGCTCTCCAACAACAACGATCCCGCAACCGCGCTCAAGAATGCACAGATCTTCGCGCAGGAAGGCGTCGACGCCGTCATCCAGTTCAACGGCCAGCCATCGTCGAACCCGGCCATCGCGCAGGTGCTGAAGGTCGCCAATATTCCGGTTGTCACCTATGACATCGCCGACCCCGGCATGTATTTCGTCGGCATCGACAATCTCGGCGCCGGCATTGCCGGTGGCGAACAGCTCGGTGCGCTGATCAAGGAAAAGTGGGACTGCAACCCCGACCTCGTGATCTCGGCTGAAGGCGCTGCCGCCGGCATCGTCAACGAGTGGCGGACGGGCGGCATGCGCACCGGCCTCAAGAATGTCTGCCCGGACATTCCGGACGAGAAGTGGGTGAGCTTCGAGAGCCAGGGCGACGCCGCCGTGGGCCTGCCGGCTGCCCGCGACCTGCTCGCCGCGCATCCCGATGCCACGAAGATGGCCGTGGTCGGTCTCAATGACGGCGGCGTGCTGTCGCTGATCAACGCCGCCGAACAGCTCGGTCGTGCCGACGAAGTGCTCGGCTGGGGACAGGACGGCGCTTTCATCACCGGCGACAACGTCAACCCGCACCTCGTCGGTTCGGTGTTCTACTTCCTCGAAGGCTACGCCGTGTATGCTATCAAGGACGTGATCAAGCCAATCGCCGAAGGCAACGTGCCGCCGCTCAAGGCCGATGCCGGCGACCCGGCGTCAAAGGTCAAGCCGTGCCCGGTTTCGGCCGAGCAGGCCAAGGCCGTGCCGGAGATGAACGAACGCGTCGCCCAGCTGTTGGCCGCTCCGGCCGGCACAACGGAATACGACCTGTTCTGCCCGAATAAGTAAGGGCTCCACACTCTCGTCCCTCTCCCCCTTGGGGAGAGGGGCAGGGTAGCCCACGCGTTCTCGTGTGTTGCGCTCCCGCCATTCGGCGCTTTGCGCCACCTTCTCCCCAGCGGGGCGAAGGGACCGACTGCAAGATCTGACTCCACCGGAACCACCCATGTCCCTCAATCCAGCCATTGAAACCGCGTCGCCGGCTGTGCCGCTGAAGGTTCGCTTCGGCGGCTGGGGCACGGCCCTGATGCTGGCTGGGGTTTGGCTGGCGCTGATCGTGGCGACCACGCTCTACCGTCCCGATTTCTTCTCGCACCAGACGCTGCTGGCGGTGACCTTCACCATGGCGGTGGTCGGTGTCCTCGCCATCGGCCAGGGGCTGGTGGCGATCTCCGGCGGCTTCATCGATCTCAGCCAGCCGGCAACGCTGATCACGGCCAGCCTTGTCACCGTGCGGCTCTCTGAAGCCGGGCTGCCGCTGCCGGTGGTGATCCTCGGCGCGGTGCTGACCGGCATCCTCTGTGGTGCGGTCAATGCGGCGCTCATCGTCTTCGCCCGGCTCAATCCCGTCATCGTGACGCTCGCGACCAATTTCATCGGCCTTGCGTCGCTGTTCCTCGTGTTCCAGCTCGCCGAAGTCCCGCGCGGCAGCGACATCCATGCCTTCGGCCGCACCAATCTCCTCGGGCTACCGGCGATCTGGTGGCCGATGCTGGGCCTCGTGCTGCTTGTCGGCTTCCTGTTGCCACGGACGCGCTATGGCCGCCGCGCCATTGCAGTGGGCGGCAACCGTTCTGCTGCCAAGGCGCGCGGCATTTCGCTGACGGCGACGCGGTTCGCCATCTTCATGGCAGCGGGCGGCTTTGTCGGCTTTGCCGCAGTGCTGTTCGCAGCGACCAGCGGACCGTTCAATCCGGGCTCGGGCAATGGCCTGCAGCTCAACATCATCGCTGCCGTGATCCTCGCCGGCATCTCACTGGCCGGCGGGCGCGGCAATTTCTGGATGCTGCTGCTCTCGGTCGGCTTCCTCTCGACGGTGCCGACTTCGTTGGTGTTCTTCGGGCTGAGCTCGGACACGCAATCGATCTTCCAGGGCTTCATCCTCGTCATCGCCGTGGCGATCGACGGCTACCGTGCGCGGAAGGCACCGCAATGACAGACACGACAGCCAACTCCACTAGCTACGTGGTGCCGCACAATCGCCTGCGCGAGCTGTTGACGGGGTCGGTGGCCTCGATCCTCATCACCTTCATCGCGGTGATCGCAGTGGGCTGGTTCTGGGTGGGGCCAAAGTTCCTTTCGTTCGGCAACATCTCGATCATGGGCAGCTTCGTCATCGTGCCGCTTGTTGTCGGTGCCTTTGCGGGCTTTGCACTGCTCGCCGGAGTTGTCGATCTCTCGATCGGTTCGATGGTGGGATTTTCGTCGGCATGTTTTGCGCTGCTGCTGTCGATCGGCTGGGACCCGGTGTCTGCGGGGGCAGTGACGCTGGCGCTCTGCCTTGTCTTCGGCGGGATCAACGCCATCGCCATCGTCGCGTTCGGCGCCGAGCCGATTGCGGCGACGCTGGGCATGCTGGTCGCCCTGCGCGGGATCTCATGGGTCCTGGTCGGCTCCTCAGGCTCGATCTTCGCCTTCAATGTCGACCTCTTTACCATCGTCAACCAGACGCTGTTTGGACTGCCGCTATTCTTCCTCATCGCCGTCCTGCTCACCGTGATCGCCGCCATCATCGTGACCAAGACCAAGCTTGGCCGGCACGTGCAGGCGGTCGGGGGCGATGACCGGGCAGCGGCGCGAGCCGGTATTTCCGTGAAGCGGGTACGCGCCGCGGCGCTGCTCTTGTCAGCCTTTGGCGCCGGTACTGGCGGCATCATCTATGCCGGCCAACTCGGCTCGGCGGCGCGAGCGACGGGCTTCGGCCTCGAATTCCAGGTCTATGCGGCGCTGATGATCGGCGGCTATTCCATCCTGCGCGGTGGCGTCGGCAATCCGATCGGCGGGGCGCTCGGCCTGCTTGCGGTGGCCGGAGTATCCAATATTCTCGATCTTAGGGCGATCAGCCCATACTACGTGAACATCATAGTCGGCCTGCTGCTGCTCGCCGCCGTGCTGCTCGATCGCCTGCGTGGCGGCGACGCCTACGAATAACTCCTGAAAGGCAAAGACGTGAAGATCACCGATATCCGCATCAAGACGTTCCGCACCTATGCCGATCGCTGGGACGTGGGCCATGCCCTGCCCGTGCCCAAGGCCGACTTGATGCAGACAGTTCTTGCCATCGAAACCGACGAGGGCGTTACCGGCTACTACCTGGGCGGCGGGTCGCATGGCGATGCCGAGGGCCTCAATGTGGTCGACCAGCAGATGATCCGCGGCCGCATCCTGCCGCTGCTCAAGGGGCAAGATCCACTCGATCGCGAGATGGTCTGGAAATGGCTCTGGGTCAACAATACGCCCGAGAATGTCGCGAGCGTGATCGACAACGCGCTCTGGGACCTCGCGGGGCGCGCCTTCAACACGCCGGTCTACAAACTGATGGGCGGGGCCGGACGCGAGAAGGTCAAAGCCTATGCATCGACCTATCCCAATATCGGCGTGCCGCGCGTCTATGCCGAGCATGCGCTGGCCTGCAAGAACGAAGGCTATCAAGCCTACAAGATCCATCCGCACTATTTCTGGAACCCCGAGACGAAGCAGCCGACGCCCGGCCGCCCCTCCAACATCAAGGCCGATATCGAGACCTGCCATCTGGTGCGCGAGGCGGTGGGGCCGGACTATGTGCTGATGTTTGACCCCTGGGGCACCTACATGACCATGGAAGAGGCCATCCAGGTCGGGCGAGAGCTCGAGAAGCTCAACTTCTACTGGTACGAGCACCCGATGCCGGAATACCGAGTGGAGAGCTATGTCCGGCTGAGCCGCGAACTTTCGATCCCGATCCTCTCCCCGGAAATCGTGGCGGGCGGGGTGTTCTCACGAGCCGAATGGATCCTGCGCGGGGCGGGCGACATGAGCCGCATCGATGTGGTGCGCGGCGGCATTACCGGGGCGCGAAAGACGGCAATCGTGGCCGAGGCCTACGGCCTGCGCTGCGAAATGCACATGGCCGGTTGGGGCAACCTGCAGGTCATCGGCGCGACGTCGGAAGATACCTCCGAATACTACGAAAAAGGCCTGTTGGCGCCCGGTGTCGATTACGATGCGCCGCACCCCTATCTCAGGAACACCTGCGACAAAATCGACTCCGAAGGCTATGTCCACATGCCAAAAGGTCCGGGCATGGGCTACGAAATCGAGTGGGACTATATCGACGACAACCTGATCGATCCCTTGGCCCTTGAAAAGAAGTTCTGGTAGGCGCGAGGGGCGGCCGTACGATGTCGAGCATCAAGCGATCAGTGCAGGTAATGGAGCTATTGGCACGCAAGAGCCCATTGGGTGTACGTGCCATTGCTTCGGCGCTTGGCCTGCCGCTCGGTTCAGTACACCGGCTGCTGCTAGACCTCGAGGAAGAGGGGATTACGGAACGTTCACTTAACGGTGAGTGGGAATTGTCATTCCGGCTCCTGGAGATCACCGGCATCCAGCTCGAGCGCATTGCCCTGCCCTCGCTGGCCCGCCCGTTCGCCGAGCATATAGCCGAGGCGACGCGCGAGACGGTCAACATCAATGCCCTGACTGGCATCCATGGCGTCTGCATCGACAAGGTCCGTGGCTCAGAAGGTATGCAGCTTGATCTCCGCATCGGTTCGCGCGGCTCGATCTATTGCGGCGGCGCCGGTAAGGCGATGCTGGCTTACATGAACGATGTCGACCAGCAGAAGGTGCTGGACGGCCCCATGCCTTCTCTCACTCCCAAGACCATCACGGACCCGGCGGCGCTCAAGGCTGAACTCATCCGTATCAAGGCGCGCGGCTACTCGATCGACAACCAGGAGGTGGTGATGGGCGTCTATTGCGTCGCTGTGCCGATCCTCGATGCCAATGGCAGGCCGGCTGGGGCCATCAGCATCACCGGCTCGTCGGTGAAGAAGCCGGGTCCGGAGATCCAGCCCCTGGTCGACATGCTCAACGAGGCCTGCGGGCATGTCAGCCGGCGCCTCGGGTTCAGGGGCGAGTGGCCGGTAGTCGCGTCCGCTCTCGCCCGCAAGAGCGCGTGAGGGGGAAGTGATGCGGCACGCGTGGGTGATGAAGCTCAAGCCCGGCAACGAGGCGATCTACAAGCAGAAGCATGACCAGATCTGGCCCGAGATGCTGGCGTTGATGAAGCGCAATGGCACACGCAACTTCTCGATCTATCGCTACGGGCTGCTTCTTTTCGCCTACCAGGAGGTCGACCATATGGTCGTGCCTGGCACGCCAATCGACCCGATTGTCTGGAAATGGTGGGAGATGATGGCGCCCTACATGGAAACCAACCCGGACTACTCGCCCGTGCAGGAGCCGCTCGAAGAGATGTTCCACGCCGATTGACTGCTGTTCTGACCAGAGAGTTTTTATGTCCCTCCCCTTGCTTCATGGCGTCGTTCCAATCCTCGTCACACCGTTCCATGAGGACGGCAGGATAGATGAGGAAAGCCTCGCCAACTTGATTGAGTTCAACATCACCGCTGGCGTCCATGGGCTGGGCGTGGCGCTGGGCAGTGAGATCTTCAAGTTCAACGAAGCCGAGCGCGAGCAGGTGACACACTGCGTCATAAAGGCGACACGCGGGCGCGTGCCGATCGTCATCAATTCGGGCGCGGCGGGCACCGACCTCGCCGTCTACTACTCGAAGGCGGCCGAAGCAGCGGGGGCCGACGCACTGATGGTGATCCCGCCCTCGTTCATGCCAGCAAGCCCCGACGAAATCTTCGACTACTACGTCGCCATCGACAAGGCTGTAGGCATCCCGATCATTCTTCAGGATGTGCCGCAGGGGCCGGTGCCACCTGGGCTGGCGTTGCGCATCGCGGACGCTTGCCGAAACGTCTCCTACATCAAAGTCGAGACGGTGCCGGTCACTGGCAAGGTTGCGGCGATGTCGGCCACGGCCGGCAACAAGCTCACGATCTTTGGCGGCGCCGGGGGTAGCTATTTTATTGAGGAGATGCGGCGCGGAGCACTGGGCACAATGCCGTTCTGCAGCCAGCCGGCCGACTTTGTGGCGGTGTGGAACGCATTCCGAGCAGGCGACGAGACGCAGGCCCGCGAACGGTTCGATGGCACGATCATGGCGATCAACCGGCTGGGCAACCAGGGTGGCGACATTTTCTACTTCATGCACAAGCAACTGCTGGTGAGGCGTGGCGTGATCCGCACCGCAGTGGTGCGCGGTCCGACCACGGCGATTGACGCGGTTACGGCGCGAGAGATCGATGACCTGCTGGCGCAGGTCGTCCCGAAGGCGATTCCCTTTACCAAGCTGACCTGAAGCTGATGGATCCATTTGAGCAGAGGCCGGTCGGCCGCACCCGGGTCATGCTGCCGCGACTCGGCTTCGGCGGGGCCCTGGGCAACCACTTCACGGTCGTGAGTAATGTAGATGCGGAAGCAACAATGGATGCCGCATGGGCCGGCGGCGTCCGCTGACACGTCACCGTGATACGGCCGAGGGCTCAGCGAGCGCCGCATGGGCAACTATTTGCTGAACCAACCGCGGGCGGAGGTTCGGCTCTCTACCAAGGTCGGCCGCATCTTCACCTCACCGGCCGATCCGGAAGCCTTTGCCAGAACGGACCGAAGCTGGCCCGAGGGGCTCCAATCGAGCACCATTACGACTATTCTTACGATGGAGTGATGCGGTCCTACGAAGACAGCCTGCAGGCGGCTGGCGATGAACCGCATCGACATACTCCGTAGCAGACCGCCCATGTGCGGGGCATCGAGGCGGTGTGCAAGCGACATGGCGTGCCGCTTGCTGCTGCCGCGCTGCAGTTCCCCGCTCCACCATCCGATGGTCGCTTCGGTGATCCCGGGTGCATTTCATCCCGCGCATCCGCTGTCCTGCAAGGCATGCGACATGAACTTCGCGGAGCGCTATGGCGCGATCGCCAGCGGTTTCATCGAAGTCCACCACACGGTGCCGGTTTCAAAGCTTGTAGCCGGGTATGTCATCGACCCCCGGACCGACCTGATCCCCCTGTGTTCCAACTGCCATTCAGTGGCACACCGGCAGGATCCTCCGATTTCCGCTGCTGACATCCGCAGACTGCTCCAGCCTCAAGGTTGAGTTCGGACCGCCATCAAACCAGCCGACCTTGCAGATCGCGTCCGCTTCGCGACCGGGCTCTAGTGAACGGAGCCACGTCAGTGGCTGCAAGGCCAGGAAATCCAGGGTTCGGGCGGGCCCGGAAAGCGCAGGAAACTGGCGGAGAGGAGCGATTCGAACCCCGACCCGTGAGCTATATTGTCCCGGACGAGTTCTCCGAGCGCGCATGCTTCGTCCCCCTAGTGGCGTTCTTCTGCCAAACCGCGTCTATCGCCCGGATATCGTAGGGCAGTGTCACGTGATCCACGAATTTCTTGAGCACCGGGATATGCACCGCGTCCGTGTAGCGTGCCTGCTGCCCGCCCCGCTTCTTCGGGCTGTGGCCGGTAATGCTGTCGATGATAGCCTCGTTTACGTTCAGATTGACGAGCATCGTGCGCACCCGATGGCGGAACGGGTGATAGACGCCATCGCTTTCGCTGCCGTCCTTGCGGACAACTTCCATTCCGACCTTGTCCATCATGCGCGCGACGCGCTTGCCGATCGCGTCACCAAACACATCGTTGGCCGCACTCCTGGTTAGTTCGGCGAAGAGCATTTCATCCAGATTTCGTCCCGTAACCATTTCATCAACGAAGCCGAGTTCCAGCAGGTCTCGATGCAGTGGGACATACCTCCGCGACCATGGAGTTTTGAGGTCGATGTCCGCTGCGTGAAGATCGAACACCCAGATCCCTTCGATCTGGCGCACGTGACGGACCCTGAGCTGGCTGAACTCCTCGCGTCGCATGCCGTGGAGTCCGGCAATGATTGGAGTCCAGTAAAGCCCGTCGCGGACGATCACCGTTCCAGCCTCGTTGTAGAAGTACTCTGACCTGCGCACGGTATAGACGGGATGCCGAAACAGTTTTGCGATCTGATCATCAGGCCAACCGGGACGCTCCTCGTTGACCTCCAAGCCGGTCACTGCCGCCCCTGTAGGAAGCATGAACCCGTTCCAGAACGGCTTATCGGGCTCCGGCATCTTCTCGTGCTTTATGGCCCATTCGAAGAATGGCGCGATGACGCATAGATGCTTATTGACGGTCGTGTTCTGAAGTCGGACGTAGTTTTTGTTGCGGCTCTCGGCCTCGGCAATCACCTGGAGGATAGGCTTCGTGCGCTCGCTGGCTGAACGCCAATAGTGCTTCGGAAGCCTAATCAAGGTTTCCTGAAAGCGGCTTACGTCGCTTCGACGATAGCCGGTCAAAGCACGATCGCCGACCACCTCGCACCAAATGCGAATGCTGGACTGGGCGTCCTGCAGGGCGCTTTTTGCAAGCTCCCTGGTGGCCATGCGCCGCTGCAGCGATTCAATGATCACCTCCGAGAACAGCGGCCCGGAAATCTCCGCTGGCGCCGCAGAAGAGGCGCGGGTATCGGCCATTTCTGGAGGCGGCACCGTGGGCGGCATTGCAGCCGGCCCTACCGCAGATGCGATGTGAGCGGGTCCGACCACGGTCAGCTCTAGCTGGCTTATCAGTCGTGAGAGGTGGACGCGCCAGCGTTCAACCGGCAACCCGCGAAGGCCGCGGCCAAGGTCATGACGGTCGGCCAGTTCTATTGCGGCGCCCAGGTAGTAGCTGGAAAGTGCCAAGGTGATTTCGCGGCCGGCGCGGTGCATGTCCGGCGCGTCGCTGGGCGGTTCAATCCCGGCCTCGACGAAGCGGTGCCCGATAAAGGAGACGTCATGCAGGCTTGCACCGGCCCCATGCGCGGCAAGCGCCATTTCGGCCATTTCGGCAAGGTGAAGCGCGTTGTCACGCGGGGTGCCCAGGGTGCGGCCATGAGCGAGGACGAAGCGGGCATCATGCCGCTCGTCGCCTTCGCGCCACGCATTAATTGTGGCCGCAACAACACGGGAAAGGTCGGCACTGTTCAGGTTCATGTCACGCACCGCACTCTCAAAGAACGCGTCAACAGCAACCGCGACCTGACGGGCGCCACGCTCGGCCGAATCCCTGCTGACGATTCCAAGGGTCGCACAGATTTCGGTTCGCGCAAGTCGGGCACGCAGGGCCCCGGGGACCTTGCGGCGAAACACGGAGGCACGGCCCTTGAGCCGCAAGTATGATCCAACGCCCATCGTGGACGCTCCAGCAATGCCGGCGTGCCGTCAGCGAAGCGGCAGAACCTTCCCCAGCGGTTCCGCACCGCTCCGGAATGACAGGAGTGACGCCGGTGGCCAATCCGGTGGCCAAATCGGTGGTAAAGCCCACGATCTGGCCGGTTAGGCTGGCTCTAACCTGCTGGAAAGATTGATGTTTTGCTGAGAGTTTGGCTGGGGAACCTGGATTCGAACCAAGATTGACGGAGTCGAGAGTCCGCTGTTCTACCGTTGAACTATTCCCCAAGCGCGCTGGCGCAAGGAAAGACGAGCGGCGCGGGGGCCGCGGGCGTCGTTTCGGGGTGCCTTGTAGCGGCAATGCGGGCGGGGATCAACTGGTTTTCCCCAAGATCGGCACCCGTGGCGAAAAGACGTAAAAACGTCGCAGTTTTGAAGGGGTTAGCGGGTCGAGGCGGTGGCCCGAAGGGCCGCCCTGCCCGCCCCTGGCCGTGTCCGCCCTGTGGGGAAAGCGTTTCCCCGCAAGGCGGACCGGACCGGGAGGTTCGGGATCAGGCGTCGAAGAAACCGGCGTCTTCTTCGCGCAGGTACTTTTTGGCGCCTTCAGGATCGATATCGAGGCCGAGGCCCGGAGCGGGCAGCAGCTCGACATGGCTGTCCTTGACGATCGGGCCATCGGGCAGGCCGATGACGATGTCATGCCACCACGGATCGGAGGCGGACGGATATTCGAAGGCGATGTAGTTGGCCGGCAGGGTGGCGCAGACGTTGATCAGCGCGCCGAGGCCGAGCAGGCCGTTGGCGGTGCCGTGCGGCGCCATCATGATGGAGTGCATGTAGGCGTGCTCGGCCACCCACTTGAGCTCGGCAATGCCGCCGATATCGGCGGGATCGGGACCGACGACGCGGATGGCCTGGGTCTCGATCAGTTCCTTGAAGTTGTGGCGCAGGTAGATCTGCTCGCCGGTATGGATGGGCGTGGTGGTGGAGGTGGTGAGCTCGCGATAGGCCTGCGGGTTGACCCACGGCACATAGTCGCCGGTCAGCATGTCCTCGAGCCACATCAGGTTGTGCTCTTGGACGTTGTTGGCAAAGCGGATGGCGTCGTTGAGGAACCAGCCAGGGCCGCAGTCGAGGGCAAGGCCGACCTTGTCGCCGAGCACTTCCTTCATGGCGACGACGCATTCGAGCATCTGGCCCATGGCATAGGTGCTGATCTGGCCCTGGTCCATGGCGCCGTGATATCCGGGCGGCTGGCTGGTGCCGTAGTGGAAATCGGGGATCGAGCGCTTCTGGTTGGAGTGGAAGCCGATGCCCTGCTTGACCATGAAGAAGTTTTCGGGCCGCTCCATCATCCACTTGACGTCGGCGGCGTAGTCCTCGGGCTTGTCGCCGGTGCGATGCTGGCGGATGGAACCGTTATAGACCCGCACCTTGTCGCGCACCTTGCCGCCGAGCAGCTTGTAGCTGGGGACGTTGAGGGCCTTGCCGGCGATGTCCCAGAGAGCATGCTCGATGACCGAGACGGCGGCGCCATGCGGCTTGAACGAGCCGCGCTGGCGGATCTTGAGCATGCAGCGCTCGACATCGGTGGGGTCCTCGCCGATGAGCGCATCGCGGAAATGCATGACCCACGGCTTGATGTAGGGCTTGGTGTATTCCACCTCGCCCAGACCATACAGACCCTCGTCGGTGACGATGCGGACAATCGGGTGCTTGCCGATAACGGCACAGCGCACGTCAGTGATTTTCATAAATCGTTCCCTCAAACCCGTTCAATGATGAACAGGTTACTCCCATATCTGGAATTCTTGAAACCGGTGTGCGCGCGCGTCAACGCGGGCGCCGGCATTTCGACATCAGACTTCCGTCGCCCTCGCTGGCTGCGCTCCCCCCGGGTCCGGTGGAGCGCTGCCCGCAGGCGATCAGCTCCAGGTGCGGTCCCAGGAGTCGCTCGTTGTCCCACTGGTCGGTGGGCAGCCAGATGCCTTTGACGCCATCCTGCAGGTGCTGGCTGATGACCTCGTCGACGACGTCGTCGATACCGAGGCCGGGCTTGTCCGGCACTTCGATGAAGCCGTCCTTGACCAGCGGCTTGGGCAGGCCGGTGACGATGTCGTCCCACCACGGCACTTCGACGCTGTGATATTCAAGCGCCATGAAGTTCTCGGTGGCGACCGCGACATGCGCGGCGGCCATGGCGGCGATGGGGCTTTCGGCCATGTGGATGGCCATGGCGACGCCATGCTGCTGGGCGGCATCACCGATCTTCTTGGTTTCGAGAATGCCGCCGGAGGTGAGGAGATCGGGGTGGATGACCGAGATGCCGGCCTTGAACAGCGGCTCGAAGTCTTCCTTGAGATAGATGTCCTCGCCGGTGCAGATCGGCACCGAGGTGGCTTCCTGCAGGCGACGATAGCCTTCGGTGTGCTGCCAGGGAATCACGTCCTCGAGCCAGGCCGGGGTGTACTGTTCGATGCGCTGCGCCAGCCGGATGCCGTCCTGCATGGAGATGTGACCGAGGTGGTCGATGGCCAGCGGGATCTCCGGGCCGATCTCGGCACGCACCTCGGCGATGTACTGCTCGAGCAGGTCGAGGCCCTTGTCGGAAAAATGCAGCCCGGTGAACGGATGCATGACGTTCTGGGCGTCGTAGACCAGGTTGCGCGCCTTGCGCTCCTCGAGCGTTCTGGCCTTCATGCCGCCGGCATGGTGGCGGAAGGCGTCGAGCACGCCGGAGGGGCCGACGACCGCGCCTGGCACATCGGCGATTTCCATCAGGCCAAGGTCCATCTTGAGGAAGGTGAAGCCCAGGTCCATGCGCTGCTTGAGGCGCTTGCCCATCTCGGTACCGCTCGGCCGGTCGGCATCGGTGTCGCAGTAGACGCGCACCTTGTCGCGGAACTTGCCGCCGAGCATCTGGTAGATCGGCACGCCGTAGGCCTTGCCGGCCAGGTCCCAGAGCGCGATCTCGATGGCCGAGACGCCGCCGCCCTGACGGCCGTGGCCGCCGAACTGCTTGATGCGCCGGAACAGCCGGTCGACATCGCAGGGGTTCTCGCCGAGCAGGCGGCTCTTGAGCATCAGTGCATAGGTGGCGCTGGCGCCATCGCGCACTTCGCCGAGGCCGACAATGCCCTGGTTGGTGTAGATCTTGAGCAGCGCCGAGGTGAACGGCGCGCCGACGATCTCGGCGACACGAATGTCGGTAATACGCAGATCGCTGGGCCGCGAACTGGTGCGAATGTTGTCCTCGATCGCTTCGGTGGCGCTGGCAGTCATGGTCGGTGGTCCTCCCGTTTTCCTCTTGCGGCATTTGTTATAGCTGAAATCGCGGCGTCTATTATCCCAAATATGAACTTCACGTGTGTCTCATATGGTGCTAAACGTGAGGTGGGGAGACTGACTGATGCTGAAGGACGACAGCGTCCGCAACGGCGTGCCGGTGCTGGAACGCACGATCGCAATGCTCGATCTGTTCGAACGCGAGCCGGATGGCGCGACCATCCGCAAGCTGACGCGCGAACTCGACCTGCCCCGGTCGACGGTCTACCGAATCCTCAACACCCTGCTGGCGCACCGGCTGGTCCGGCGCAACGCGGAGGGCGTGTTCTCGCTGGGACCGCGACTGACGGCGCTCGCGGCGCAGGTCAAGAGCACCGACACCAGCTACGATCTCGTCGAGATCGCAACACCGGTAGCGCAGCAGCTGCGCGACGAGCTGGGCGAACCGACCAAGCTCTCGGTGCGTGATGGCGACAAGGCCAGGGTGATCGTGGCCATCCTGGGCAAGCATGAATACAGCCCTGCCCCGTCGGTCGGCACCAGCTACCCGCTGCATGCCGGCGCGGCCAGCAAGATGATCATGGCGCATATGTCGGCCGAAGATCTCGAGCAGCACCTGGCCGGGCCGATGACGCAGTACACCACCAAGACCATTGTCGATCCCGACAAGCTGCGCGCCGACCTCGCCCGGATCCGCAAGCAGGGCTTCGCTGTCGAGATGGGCGAACACAGCGCAACGGTGCATGCGGTGGCGGCACCGGTCTACGATCCGGGCGGCCGTTTTCTCGGCGCACTGAGCATTCCATTCCTGGCCGACAAGGACGCCACTCTACGCGAGCGCCTGCGGCTGGGCGTCATACGTGCGGCGGCGACAATTACCGCCAGAATACCCAGGGGGGACAGTTGAGCACACAGACTAGCACTAAAGGATCGGGCAGCAGAGATCTGGACATGGCCGGCAAGGTTGCGCTGGTGACCGGCGGCGGTTCGGGGATCGGCGCTGCTGCGGCGCGGCTGCTGGCAGCACGCGGCGCCAGGGTCGGGCTGATCGATATCGTCGAAGCCGGGATGACGGCCGTCTGCGCGGAGATTGCGGCGGCAGGCGGCGAGGCGTTCTCCATCGTGGCCGATGTCAGCGACGAGGCGCAGATGCGCGCCGCATTCGAGCGGATTGCGACAGAGACGGAGCGGCTCGACACGCTGGTGCTGGCGGCGGGGATCAACGGCGTCTGGGCGCCGATCGACGACATCACGCCGGCCGAGTGGGACCGGACCATGAATAGCAACCTGCGCGGGACCTACCTGGCTCTGCACCTCGGCGTGCCGATGCTGAGGGCGGCCGGCGGCGGGGCGATCACCATCATCGCGTCGGTCAACGGGCAGCGGACGTTCAGCACCACCGGGGCCTCGTGCTACTCGGCGAGCAAGGCGGCGCAACTGGCGCTGGCGACGCAGCTGGCACTGGAACTGGCCAAGTCCCACATCCGGGTGAACACTATCTGCCCGGGCTCGACAGTGACCGGGATCGGCATCAACACGTTCCGCCGCAATACCGAGGAGACGCGCATTCCGGTGCAGTTCCCCGAGGGGGACGTGCCGATCACCGGCGGCAAGCCGGCCAGCGCCAGCGACATCGCCGACGGCATCGCGTTCCTCAGTTCGCCCGAGGCGCGCCACATCACCGGCGCGGTGCTCAACATCGACGGAGGGCAGAGCCTGATCCGCTAGCGCGCCAGTGGACGGGGCGCCGGGCCGTGGCCCAACGCCCCGTTGCAGATCAATCGATCACGTTGGCTTCCAGATAGTCCCGGTTCATCTCGACGCCAAGGCCGGGGGCACGCGGAAGCTTGAGACTGCCATTTGAATTATCGAGGGGGGTTTTGATGAAGTCGTTGTACTTGGACAGGTCCCACTCGGACGTCTCGAGGCGATAGAAGTTGGGCACAGTCATCATCACCTGGGCGCCGGCGACGACGTTGATCGGACCGGCCGCATCATGAGGCGAGATCGGCACATAGTAGGCCTCGGCCAGGGTGGCGATCTTCTTGAGCTCGCTGATGCCGCCCGTCCAGGTGACGTCGGGCATGATGTAGTCGGCCAGCTTGTTCTCGAGGATCGGCACGAAGTCCCATCTGGTGTGGGCCCGCTCGCCAATGGAAATGGCGGCGCTGACCTTGTCGCGCACCTGCTTGAGGGCGTTCAGGCTTTCGGGCGGCACAGGCTCCTCGAACCAGTCGATCTTGCCGGCCTCTTCCAGCGACCGGCAGAGCCGGATGGCGGTGGGGACATCGAAACGGCCGTGGGCATCGATCAGGACGTCGACGTCGGGGCCGGCGGTCTCGCGGATCAGTGCGGTGAGTTCGGCCGCCTCCCGTTCATCCTTGCGCGTCATGGATCCGTCGAGGTAGCCGTCTCGCTGTTCACGGGCCCCCTGCCCCTGGTACGGGAACGGATCGAACTTGAGCGCCGTGTGACCGGAATCGACGATGGCGCGGATCTCGGCGACGACACCTTCCCTGGTGGTGAACTTGCGCTGGTCGGGATGGGTGTAGAGAGAGATCTCGTCGCGGACGGGACCGCCCAGAAGCTCGTAGATCGGCTTGTCGAGGACCTTGCCCATGATGTCCCAGAGGGCGATGTCGATGGCGCTGACGCACTCGACCGCGGCACCCCGACTGCCCATATAGGTGAAGCTGCGGAACAGCTTGTGCCAGAGGCGCTCGATGTGGCTCGGATCCTCGCCTTCCAGCACCTCGCCAATCCGCCTGAGGATGGCGCAGAGCGCGCGATTGGCGAGCTTGGTGGTGGTGGTGATCTCGCCCCAGCCGCTGACGCCCTCGTCCGTCGTCACCTCGACGAACAGGAATTCTCCCCAATAGGACGCGCTGGACTTGACCAGCCACGGCGTTACGCCCGTGATCTTCATAGTGTCGTTGCCTTTCAATTCCGCACGTCCAGGATGGCGGCGGTTCGTGTGAGCAGTCGTCGCCGGCCGGGCCTAGCCGGCACGGGCCGTCGCATTGGCCCGCATCTGTTCGAGAATGTGCCGACCCGAGCCCTCGACATGTCGCGCAATCGTGGCTGCGGCCTTGTCGGCCTCCTGGGCCTTGACCAGGCCGATCAGTTCCCGGTGCTCGCGCAGCACCGCGGCGCGGCGCGCCAGAGTAAAGCCGAAGCGGCCGCTGACGGCGCGCAGGATCTCGCGATGCTTCCACCAGAGATCGGCGGCATGCTTGTTGTAGTGGCGCCGGTACATGACGGTATGGAAGGCCGTGTCGAGTTCGCCGTGCCGCACGGCATCGGCAAAGTTGTTTTCCTCGATCTGCTTCTGGATGCTGTCGAGTTCGGCGATATCGTCGGCGGTCGCCATGTTGACGAACCACCTGGTCAGCGCCGGTTCGATCAGCACGGCGATTTCGTAGATGTCGCGCACAAATTCGTCGTCGATGGGCCTGACGCGGGCGCCCTTGCTGGGGGCGATGATCACCAGCCCCTCGCCCCGCAATTGCTGAAGCGCTTCACGCACCGGGTTGGTGGAGGTGCCGTGCTGGCTGGCGAGATCGGCGACCACCAGCCGCTCGTTGGCGGCGAGGCGACCGGAGACGATGTCGCGGCGAATCAACTCGTAGACGGAGGATCGCTCCCGACTGCTGTCGAACAGGTCGATGCCGGGGGCCGGGGAGCCTTTGAGACTACGGTTTTTCACAACAAGGCCCTTTTCGAGACTACGCCTAAAGACTGGCTTCCGTGTGCGAACTTTGTCAAACAATGTACTATTGGCATCAATTGACACGCAATCCCCGGTCTGAAACGGTGGTGTGCATCAGGGACAGAACACTTCTTTGGCTGTAGCCCTGCAGCCGGACGCATATGCCCGAGGTGCCCGAGCATCCCGGTAAGAATGATCTTGGAGGAGGAATCCATGAAGAGTTTTCAACTCGGTCGCTCCGTTTCGCGCGGAGCGCTCGCAGCAGCCTTGGCTGTATCGATGGTCTCGACTTCGGCGATCGGCCAGAGCGTCGATCTGAGCCAGTGGTCGCCCGAATATGTGAAGGCCATTGCTGGTACCGAAGAGTTTGACACGGCGGGCAAGTGCGCTTCCGTCGTTCCCCTCGATTACAAGGGCAAGCTCAGCTACTGGTGGACGGGGCCGAACGAAGCCTCGCCGGACATCGAGCGCAAGATCAACGATGACTTCTGGGCAGCGTGGAAAGCCACCTACCCGAACATCGAGACCGACGCCCAGAACATCGACTACAACCAGCTGCTCGACAAGCTGCGCACCGCCCTTCTGGGCAATGCCGGCCCGATGGTGCTGCGTCTGCAGATCCTGGGTGGCGTCGAATTCGCGTCCAAGGGTTACCTGCAGCCGCTCAAGCCCGAAGACATCGGCTATTCGACCGCCGACTTCTGGCCGGGCGCGATGAAGTCCGTGACCTGGGAAGGCGTGACGTACGGCGTGCCGACCAACAACGAGACGATGGCCTTCATCTGGAACGCCGACATCTTCAAGCGCGCCGGGCTCGATCCCGAGAATCCGCCGGCAACGTGGGATGACGTCGTCACCTACTCCAAGCAGATCCATGACAAGCTGGGTATTGCCGGCTACGGCATGGTTGCCCGCCAGAACGCCGGCAACACACCGTTCCGCTTCATGCCGCAGATGTGGGCATACGGTGGCGGCGCGCTGGACGAAGCCGCCGACTCGCCGACCTACAAGGAAGTCTGGATCAACAATGATGGTGCCAAGGCTGCCCTGCAGGCTTCGTACGACATGTATGTGCGTGACAAGTCCGTGCCGGCCTCGGCGCTGACCAACACGCAGAACGAGAACCAGTCACCGTTCATCGCCGGCCAGCTGGCCATGGTGATCGCCCACCCGTCCGAGTACGCAAAGATGACCGACCTCGCCTCCAAGGCGACCGGTGCGGACAAGGAAGTGGCCGACAAGGTGGTCGAGAACATGCGTTACGGCCTGATCCCCAAGGGTGAGCGTCGTGCCGTGGTGTTCGGTGGTTCGAACATGCACTTCATCAAGGACGAGTACGTTGAAGGCGACTTCGACGAGATGGCTGCCAAGGCGTTTGCCTGCTTCTGGAACAGCCCGGAATGGTCAACCAAGCTGGCCTGGACCGGTTCCAACCCCGGCAACCTGGCAGGCTTCAAGACCAAGTGGATGAAGGAACGTCTGGACACCATCCGGTTCCTCGACGTCACCACCTCCATGCTGCCGAACGGCATTCCGTTCCCGGTGGTGCCGGAAGCAACTGAAATCATGAACATCATTGTTCCTGACATGCTGCAGAACGCCCTGACCGAGAAGATGACCGTCGATGAAGCGGTCAACGACGCCGCTGCAAAGGTCGAAGCCCTGATGGCAGGCGAAGGCGGCCTCTAGCCCCCTCTCCCACCCAACGGACCGGCGGCATGCGTGCCGCCGGTCTGCCAAGCCCGTAAATTCAGAAGGACGACACCGGTGACGATCGTGACTGGACAGGCCGCTGTGGCACGCGCCGCCCCGCCCGTGAAACGGCCCAACATATTCCGCCGTATGATCAATCACCGGAATGACTATCTGTACGTCCTGCCGGCGCTGATCGTCATGATGATCGTCATCGCCTACCCGATCTACTACACGATCGAGTTGAGCTTTTTCAAAACGCCGCCGAACCTGCAGATGCGGGACAAGGTCTGGACCGGTCTCGACAACTACGTGACCGTGCTCACCAGCCCGTCGTTCCACCAGGTGTCGATCAATACGGCGATCTGGACGTTCTTTTCGACGCTGTTTGCCTTCCTGCTGGGACTGGGCGCTGCCCTGTCGCTGCACCGCGAATTCCTCGGCCGCGGCGTGCTGCGCGCCGTCCTCCTCATTCCCTACGTGGTGAGCGCGGTTGCCGCCTCCTATGTGTGGAAGTGGCTCTACCATTCCGATTTCGGCGTGATCGGCGCCATCGCGGTCCAGCTCGGACTGTCGGACGAACCGATCAACTTCCTCGACAACGTGCACACCGTGCTGCCGTCGCTGATCGTGGTGAATATCTGGAAGGAATTCTCCTTCGCCATGATCATGCTGATGGCCGGTCTGCAGACCGTGCCGGAACAGTTGCTGCGGGCCGCGCAGGTCGACGGCGCAAGCGCCTGGCAGCGCTTCTGGCATGTGACCTTCCCACACCTCAAAGGTGTGTCGATGGTGACGCTGCTGCTGCTGCTGGTTGCCAACTTCAACGGCTTCATCATTCCGTTCGTGATGACGGGCGGCGGACCTGCCGGCGCCTCCGACATCTGGATCACCCAGATCTACACCACGGCCTTCGGCAAGACACGCTACGGCACGGCTGCGGCCTACGCGGTGATCCTGTTCATCGTCATGATGACGCTGGGTTACTTCTACGTGAAAGCGCTGACGCGCGGCGACGAAAACCGGGCGGGACACTGATCATGACCGACGCAACCATAAACCAGACCAGCGCGGCCAAGGCCGGACTGCCCAGCCGCACCGCGCACAAGAAGCCAATTGACTGGTGGCGCTGGGCCGGCCGGCTGACGCTGGTGCTGCTGCTGATCTTCACCGTGCTGCCGATGGCCTGGATGGTGCTGACCTCGGTCAAGAGCCAGTTCGCCGCCATGCAGTATCCGCCACAGTGGTGGCCAACCGAGCCGACGCTGCAGAATTACTGGAAACTGATCGACCCCAGCGGTTCGACCGGCCAGGAGTTCCTGCTTTACTTCTGGAACAGCCTTTACGTGTCGACGATCACCACGGTGCTCGGCGTCGCGGTGGCGGTGCCGGCGGCCTATGCCTTCTCGCGCTTCCGTTTTCCGGGCCGGACGTTCCTGTTCTTCTCGGTGCTGGTGCGCAACATGTTCCCGGCGGTGGTGTTCCTGATGCCGCTGTTCCTGCTGATGCGCTGGATGGGCCTGGTCAACACGCACGGCTCGCTGATCCTGACCTATTTGACGTTCGGGCTGCCGCTCTCGATCTGGCTGCTCAAGGGGTTCTTCGACAATATCCCGATCCAGCTCGAGCAGGCGGCGCGCATTGATGGCGCCACGCGCTTCCAGGCGTTCCTGCTGATCGTCATGCCGCTATCGACGCCGGGCATCATCGCGACCTCGATCTTCTCGTTCATCGGGGCTTGGAACGAGTATGTGTACGCCTACACGTTCCTCTCCAAGCAGGAGTCGATGACCTTGCCGGTGGGTATCCAGCGTTTCTTCACCGAATTTGCGACCGATTGGCCCGGCCTGATGTCGGCAACGTTCCTGATGAGCGTGCCGGTGGTTGTGCTGTTCCTGGTCCTGCAGAAGTATTTCGTTCGTGCCCTCACCGAAGGCGCCGTCAAGCATTAGTTCCGCGTCGCAAGGCGTCCGCGGTGGGTTTCAAGGGGAAGTATGAATGGCTCAGGTAGTCCTCCACGACGTGGTCAAGACCTATGGCAATGTGTTTGCCGTAAACCACGTCTCGCTGACCGTCGAGGACGGAGAGTTCGTCGCGCTGGTCGGACCTTCGGGGTGCGGCAAGACGACAACGCTCAATCTCGTGGCGGGGCTGATCCCGATGACGGGCGGCGACATCGTCATCGGTGATCGCAACGTTACCGATCTCGATCCGAAGGACCGGGACATCGCCATGGTGTTCCAGAACTACGCGCTCTATCCGCAGAAGTCGGTGTACAAGAACCTCGCCTTCCCGCTGCAGATGCGCAAGCTGTCCAAGGAAGAGATCGACTCCAAGGTGATGGCGGCGGCCAAGGTCCTCGACATCGTGCCGCTACTCGAACGCAAGCCGCGCGAACTGTCGGGTGGCCAGCAGCAGCGCGTGGCGCTGGGCCGGGCGCTGGTGCGCGACCCGCGCGTCTTCCTGATGGACGAGCCGCTGTCGAACCTCGACGCCAAGCTGCGCGTGCAGATGCGGACCGAGATCAAGCGCTTCCACCAGGACCTGAATGCCACGATCATCTACGTGACGCATGACCAGCTCGAAGCCGTGACCATGGCCGACAAGATGGCGGTCATGAACGGCGGCTTCCTGCAGCAATACGATACGCCGGCCAACGTCTTCGCCAATCCGGTGAACACGTTCGTGGCGAGCTTCATCGGCAGCCCGGCGATGAGTCTGGTGCCGCTCGAAACCTCGACGCGGGGCACCGACGTGGTGCTGACCAGCGCCGAAGGCTGGGAACTGCCGCTGTCGCCGATGAATGCCAGCAAGGCACGGAAGGCGACCAGCAACAAGGTCATCCTCGGCGCGCGTCACTCGACGGTGAAGCTGCACGCGGCAGCATCTCGGGGGGCCGTTCCGGCGCGGGTCTATACGGTCGAGCCGACCGGCGACATCACGTTTGTGCAGTTGTTCATTGGCGGAGCCGTAGTCAATGTCAGTGTCGAGCCGAGCGTGAATGTACGGCCGGACACGACGGTCTATGTCGAGTTCGACCAGGAGCGCATGCATCTGTTCGATGCCGAAACCACCAACGCGCTGAAGGCCGACTGAGACCCAAGCACTTTCTGAAGGCGCCCTACTCCAGGACCCACCCCAACGCCCACCCAGCAGCAGCCGACCGGCTGCGCGAAGACCTGCGGAATACTCAGCCATGAAGATCAAGGACATCAAGGTTATCGTTGCCTCGCCGGGGCGCAACTTCGTCACCGTCAAGGTGATCACCGACGAGGGCCTCTATGGCATCGGCGACGGCACGGTGAACGGCCGCGAACTGTCGGTCGCCAGCTATCTGAGCGACCACGTGATCCCGACGCTGATCGGCAAGGACCCGATGCGGATCGAGGACATCTGGCAGTATCTCTACAAGGGCGCCTACTGGCGCCGCGGGCCGATCACCATGGCCGCGATCGGGGCCATCGACATGGCGCTGTGGGACATCAAGGCCAAGGCGGCGAACATGCCGCTCTACCAGCTGCTGGGCGGCCGCAGCCGCGACAAGGTGATGGTCTACAAACATGTCGGCGGGCTCGACATCAACGAGGTCGTCGAAGGCGTGGTGCGCCTGCGCGAACAGGGGCTGGATGCGATCCGGGCACAGGTCTCGATCCCCGGCCTGCCGCCGATCTACGGCACGGGTCCCTCCACTGACCAGTCGGCTGGCGGCATGATCCAGCCGATGCCCAACGAAGAAGTGTGGGCGACGCACAAATACCTGCCGCTGGTGCCCAAGCTCTTCGAGAAGGTGCGCGACGCGGTGGGCTGGGACGTGCATCTGCTGCATGACGTGCACCACCGGCTGACCCCGATCGAGGCGGCACGGCTGGGCAAGGACCTGGAACCCTACCGGCTGTTCTGGCTGGAAGACGCGATCCCGGCCGAGCTGCAGGAAGGCTTCCGCATCATCCGGCAGCACACCACGCAGCCGCTGGCCGTGGGCGAGATCTTCAACTCGATCTTTGACACCACGACGCTGATCACCGAACAGCTGATCGATTTCATCCGTGTGACCTCGGTGCACGCGGGCGGCGTCACCGGGCTCAAGAAGATCTTCGACTTCGCCTCGATCTATCACGTGCGGTCGGCCTGCCACGGGCCGATGGACGTGTCGCCTATCGCCATGGGCTGCAATATCCATGTCGACGTGGCGATCAACAATTTCGGCATCCAGGAATTCTCCGGCTATACCGAGGCCACACACGATATGTTCCCCTGTGCCTGGACCTATGACCGTGGTTACCTGCAGCCCGGTGAAGTCCCGGGCCACGGCGTCGACATCGACGAGAAGGCCGCCGAGAAATATCCCTATGCCCCCGCCTACCTGCCGGTTGCCCGGCTCGAGGACGGTACGCTGACAAGCTGGTAAGAGCGTGAAAATGAAGATCAGAGACATCAAGAGCTACCCGACCTGGGTCGGCCACCGGAACCAGCTCATCGTCAAGGTCGAGACCGAAGAGGGCGTCTACGGCTGGGGCGAGAGCGGGCTGTCGGGCCGGGAGAAGGCCGTGGTCGGCGCCATCGAGCACTATCGCGAGTGGCTGATCGGCAAGGACGCCTTCAATATCGGCGCGCTCTGGCAGGAAATGTACCGCAGCCAGTATTTCGAAGGCGGCCGGGTGCTGCAGGCAGCGATCTCGGCCATCGACATCGCGCTGCACGATATCAAGGGCAAGGAGCTGGGCGTGCCCGTCTACGACCTCCTGGGCGGCAAGCAGCGCGATCGCATCCCGACGTTCGCCTCGACCTCGGCAGCGCCGGGCGAGGAGATGCTGGCGCAGGCGCAGCAGCTGATGGAACGCGGCTGGGACACCATCCGGTTCTTTCCGGCCCACGACAAGGACGGCATTTTCGAGCCGCGCCAGTCCATTGCCGACACCGCCAAATGGATGGTGAAGGCGCGCGAACTGCTGGGTGACCGGGCGGTCCTCGGAATCGACTACCATCACCGGCTGAGCGTCGCCGAGACGGCAAGCTTCTGCCAGAAGATGCCGTCGGGGACGCTGGATTTCCTCGAGGAGCCGATCCGTGACGAGACGCCGGAGGCCTATGAGTCGCTGCGCACACTGACCAATGTGCCGTTCGCCATCGGCGAGGAGTTCGCCAGCAAGTGGCAGTTCCTGCCCTACATCGAGCGCGGCATTCATCAGTTCAACCGCATCGACGTGTGCAATGTCGGCGGCATCACCGAGTCGATGAAAGTCGCCGGCTGGAGCGAGGCGCATTATGTCGACATGATGCCGCACAATCCGCTCGGTCCCATCTGCACCGCAGCAACGATCCACGTCTCGGCCGCGGTTGCCAACTTTGCCTGGCTGGAAACCCGCGCGTCGCCGGCCGAAAACTACATGGGAGCCGGCGAGTCGCCGCTGTTCCCGGTGCAGCCGCGACTTGAGGGGGCCACCTACCCCGTCTCGAATGCGCCCGGCCTCGGCATCGAGGTCGATGAGGCGGAAATCAAGAAACAACGCTTCAAGTTCTGGGAAGCCCCGCACTGGAAGCGCAAGGACGGTTCGGTCACCAACTGGTAGACCACAAGCTAGATTTTCAGGAGGACTACCAATGCAGACGGTTCACACCCCAATCCCCGCATTCAAGCGGCCGAGCAAGGACACCATCAACGCCCTCAAGGACATCGGCACAGCGACAGTCGCCGGCTCGCTTGGCCATGCCGGCTTCAGCAATCCGCATATGCTCGGCCCGGTGACGCAGAACCCCGGCAAGTCGATCGTGGGTATTGCACAGACGCTGCAGTTCCTGCCGCAGCGTCCGGACCTGTTCAGCGAGGGCGAGTATTCCGATCCGGAGACGCAACTGCACCGCCACGTTCTCTATGAGATCGAAGAAGGTGACGTTGTGGTGGTCGATGCCCGCGGCGACATGAGCTCGGGCGTCTTCGGCGACATGATGTCGACCTATTTCAAGGGCCGCGGCGGCGCCGGCATCGTCATCGACGGCTGCATGCGCGACCGGCCGAATGTCGAAAAGCTCGGCGTCGCCACCTGGCTGCGCGGCTGGACGCCGAACTACCATGTGCAGGTGTCGATCTTCCCGAACGCGGTGAACGTGCCGATCTCGTGCGGCGGGGTCACCGTGATCCCCGGCGACATCATCATGGCCGACGACGATGGCGTCGTGGTGCTGCCGCAGTCGATGGCCGAGAAGGTCATCGAGGACTCCAAGAAGCATGCCGAGTGGGAAGTGTTCAGCCGCGAGAAGCTGATGGCCGGCGCCGATCTGCGCCGCTACTACCCGCTGCACCCGGACGCCGAGGACGAGTACCAGGCTTGGCGCAAGGCAAACGGCATGCCGCCCAGCCCGAGCCGCTAAAGACAACCGGGGCCGACAGGTCCCGGAGTTCCGAATTGAGTACGGCGCGGTCCCGGAAGGGGCCGCGCCGTTGCTTTTTGACTCGTGACTGCCCGGGGCAAGCCATGGCCAGTGGCAAGGTTCAGTCCTGCGGCAGGGCCTTGGACTTCTTGCGCGGAGCGTCGCCGGTCGGCGCCGCGGCGTTGGGCCGGTTCTTGTATTTCGGCTTGCCCTTGTCCTTGGTGCTCGGCTTTTTGGGCTTGCGCGGCTTGTCGCCGGCGGCCGGCTGGGTGCCGAGGTCATCGCCACGGTCGGAGCGCACCTTGTAGTGTGGCTCACGCTCGGACGCAGTGGCGGGGGCGGGGTCGAGCGAAGGCTGCCACTTCTTGCCCGGTGCATCGGCACGCGGGGCATCCGTCGGACGCTTGGCTTCCCACTTCTTCCTGGGCCTTTCAGCGGATGCGCCATCGGTCTGCGGCGCAGGCTGCCACGGCTTTTTCGGCTTGTCGGCGTACTGGGCATCGAGTTCGGCGGCAGATGGCCACTTCTTCTTGCCGGGCCGCGGCGCATCCGGCCTTTCGTACGGGGCACCGCTGCGCGGCCGCGAGAACGGCTTGCCGGATCGGGTCAGCTTCTCGTCGACGCGGGAAATGCGCGCGCCCTTTTCCAGCGCGCCGGGCTGGCTGACACGTTCGGCAAAGGCGGCGGCCTTGTCGGCGGCGATCTCGAACTTGGTCTCGGTGTCGAAAATCTTGATCGAGCCGATGTCGCGTTTGACGACGTCGCCGGCCTTGCAGATCAGCGGCAGCAGCCATTTCGGATCGGCACGCTGCTGGCGGCCGAGCGACAGGGTGAACCAGACGCCATCGCTGAGGTCGGGGGCGCGCATGCCCTCGTCGGCGAAGCGCTTGTCGCGGCGGGCCGGACGGGAGTCGTCCTGCTGCGGGATGGACATTTCCGAGGTCTCCTCGGGCGATGGCCGGGCCGCAAGCTGCTGACGCAGATAGGCCACGGCCAGACGCTCGGGCGAGACGCTCTGCAGCAGTTCGGCGACCAGCGGCGCCTCGATCTCGTCGGGCTCGGGGGTGGTCTGGGCCAGCTCGATGATCTGGGCGCGCTGCTTGGCCTCGATCTCGGTCATGGTTGGGGCGCCGCGCGTGGTGGCCTTGAGATTGGCAAGGCTGAGGACGCGGTTGGCGGCATTGCGCCTGAAGATCGGCGCGACGATGACGCAGATGCCCTTGCGCCCGGCCCGACCGGTGCGGCCCGAACGGTGCAGCAGGGTATCGGGATTGCTCGGCATATCGGCGTGGATGACGAGGTCGAGGTTGGGCAGATCGATGCCCCGCGCAGCAACGTCGGTGGCGACGCAGACGCGGGCCCGGCCATCGCGCATGGCCTGCAGGGCGTTGGTCCGCTCCGACTGGGTCAGTTCGCCCGACAGCGCCACGACCGCGAAGCCCCGGTTGGCAAGGCGCGCCGACAGGTGTTTGACCGCGTCGCGGGTGTGGCAGAAGACGATGGTATTGGCCGCATCGTAATAGAGCAGTGCGTTGATGACGGCGTGCTCGCGCTCGTCCTTCTGCACCAGCATGAGCTGATAATCGATATCGGCATGGCGTTCGCCGGCCGAGGTGGCGGTGACGCGCACGGCGTCGCGCTGGAAGGTCTTGGCCAGCTTGGCAATCGCGGGCGGCACGGTGGCCGAGAACATCAGGGTACGGCGCTCATCGGGCGCAGCGGCAAGGATGAACTCGAGATCCTCGCGGAAGCCGAGATCGAGCATCTCGTCTGCTTCGTCCAGCACCACGGCCCTCAGGCCCGAGAGATCGAGGGCGTTGCGGGTGATGTGGTCGCGCAGACGACCGGGAGTGCCGACCACGATATGGGCGCCGCGCTCGAGCGCCCGGCGCTCGGTGCGCTGGTCCATGCCGCCGACGCAGGCCGCAGTGACCACCCCCGCATCGGCATAGAGCCAGTCGAGCTCGCGGCGAACCTGCATGGCCAGTTCGCGGGTCGGGGCAATGACAAGGCCCAGCGGCAGGCCTGCCGGACCGAACTTTTCGGCATCGGCGAGCAGGTTCGAGGAGATGGCCATGCCGAAGGCGACGGTCTTGCCCGAGCCGGTCTGCGCCGAGACCAGGAGGTCGCCGTCGGTGTGCTCGGGCTCCAGCATGAGCATCTGCACGGGGGTCAGATTGTCATAGCCCTTGGCCGTGAGGGCCGAGGCCAGCGCCGGATGCAGGGAGGCCAGCAGCGGATTCGGTGCGGCTTCGGGGGCGGCGTCGGCGGACTGGTCTGGCGTCTGGTCGGTCATTTGGGGGCTTTCATCAATGCCGAAAGCGGCGCGTCCCGGAGGCGCGGCGCACGAGCTTTGGCAAGTAGCGTGGCAAGCAAGGAATGGGGCTCAAAAGCACCCTGTTGCGCGCGGGTGTAGAGGAGAAGTGCCCGAAGGTAAAGGTGGGGATGAGTCTGGGCACATAGCGAGGTGGCGATCTCGACGTGCCGCGGGCTCCCCTGCCCGCCTCCCGCGCGGGAGGATATGAGGCGACGGCAGGGACACCGCCGCCTCCAGTCTGCCGCCGGACGAAAGCCGTCGGGTCGTCAGAACGGGGTGGGACGATTGCCCACCCCGACGATCGATCAGTCGATCTTGAAGGACCAGAAGAAGGTCTCGCCCGAGGAGTCGTCGATGCCGTCATTGTCGGTGATGGCGTAGGCGGTGCCGTCGGCAGCGATGGCGAGGCTTTCGATCTTGTCGACGACGTAGCCGTTGTTAGCGGCGAGGTCGGGGACGAGGTCGCGCACTTCCTGCTTGGTCACGACCTGCAGTTCGGTGCCGATCTCGGCGCCGACCAGTTCGGCGACCGGGACGCGATAGACCTTCTTGAGCCTGGCCTTGCCGGCGATCTGGTTGTCACGCTCGACGATGTAGACGAAATCGCCGTGCGCAGTGATTTCCGAGAGACCGACCCAGGCGCCCTTGTCAGCAGCCTCGAGCGGGTAGTGCACGGCGCTCCAGGTCTTGTCCTTGGTGTTGTAGCCGAGGAGCTTGACGAGGCCCCTGGGGTCGTCCTTCCACTCGCGCTGGATGGCCACCCAGAGGGTGTCGCCGACCATGGTGACGCCTTCCGCGCCGAAACGGATTTCGCTGGGCAGCAAGGCCTCGGGGAAGGCCACTTCCGCAACGATCTTGCCATTACCATCGACATGGTAGAGGGCATGCGGGATCAGGCGGTCGCTGCGGCCTTCGGACGCCAGCCAGAAGCCACCCTTGCCGTCGAGGGTGATGCCCTCGAGGTCGAGCTTCTGGGCAGTGTCGCCGCCGCGGGTGACAACGGTGCGCTTGACGATGCGGGCCGGTTTGGCGGTGGCGTCGATCTGGTAGATCGAGGGCTGGTTGCCAAGGAAGCTGTCGCTGACGGCATAGAGCATGCCGGGGGTTTCAGCATCGGCAACGGCGCCGGAGATGGCGGCCCAGCCGATCGGGTGTCCGTCGGCATCGTCGCCGGAGACGAGCTGCGGATAGGCCGTTTCGCCTTCGCCGCGCTGGTAGATCATGACGTGCGAACCGCCGAGGCCGTCTTCGCGCAGATCGACTTCATTGGCGGTGGCCAGCAGATTGCGCGACGGAATGGCGACCACGCCTTCGGGCGAAATGCCGGACGGCAGCGACTGCAGGTATTCCGGATCGGCCCCGGTGTCCTTGTAGACGGCGATCAGCGAGGAGCGCTCTTCGGCGATGAAAAACAGCTTGTCGTCGCCGTAGGTGGCAGCTTCCACGCCCTCGGGCTCGACGCCCTTCTTGTTGCGCAGGTCGGGATAGTGACCCATGCGGACCGCTTCCATCTCGAGGCTCGGACCGCTTTCGTAGAGTTCGGTGCCGTCCTTGCTGAAGATGGTGAAGCCGCGTGCGCCGCCATTCCAGTCGCCTTCGTTGGCAACGAACAGGCGGTCATTGTCGAGCCACTTGAGGCCATCGGGCTCGCGCGGGACGTCCTTGATGGTGCCGGTGAAGTTGAAGGCACCATCCTTTTTGGTGTCGACGCCTTCCAGGGTCACCGAGCCGGCGGAGAAATGATGGATCACCGTGCCGGTCTTGCCGTCGACGATGACGATCTCGTTGTTTTCCTGCATGGTGAAGGCGACTTCGTCGAGCTCGTTGATGCCGACGAATTCGGGCTCGGGATCATCACCGCCGACAGCGGCGAGGCCGGTGACGTCAACCTTCCTGAGGCTGGCAGCATCGAGCTTGCCATCGGCAATGCCGAGCAGCACGAGGTAACCGGCGGGAGCCTGCGGCAGGCCGCCGTCACCCAGGTCCTCGTCGCGCTCGTTCTCGATGGCGATGGCGAGCAGCGTCCCGGCCTTGTTGCGGGCGATGGAGTCGGGCTGGCCGCCCAGGTCAATGGTCTGCTCGATGGCCTTGCTGGCCAGATCGATGACGACGAGCTGGCCGCCGACGTCGACATAGTCCTTGCTGGTGTTGAGCGCCGCGTAGACCTTGTCGCTGACGATGATCACCGAAGTGGGTTCACCCTCGAGCGCGACGTAGCCGCCGGCCTTAGGGGCGGCAGGATCGGTGATGTCGACAAAGCCGATGCCGCCACCGGGGCTGTCGGAATAGACGAGCGTCATGCCGTCGTCGGAGGCGGCGATGATTTCGGAGGAGGACGACCCTTCTGCGCGGTTGAGCTCGACGGGGAAACTCGCGATGCGGTTGAAGACCGGCGCAGCGAGCGCGGTTGTGGCAGTCGCCATCATGAGGCCTGCCGCGAGGACAGCCAGTACACCCTGACGCTTCATCATATTCTCCCAATTCCCAAATGCAGTGATGCGCACCGCTTAGAAGAGGGAGAAAAAGGTCAGGTGACGGTTGGGTGACGAGTTTGTGACAGCGCCCGGTTTTGCAGCGTCAGGCGTAAGTCGCGCCGCTGGCCGGATTCTTGGGCGGGACGTCCTTGAGCTTGTCGAGCAGGAAGGCGTGCGTTGCCGCATTGGCGACCAGCAGGCAACCGGTGCGCTCGTAGAATTCGGGGCCGCGGCCCCACCAGTCGGTGACGATGCCGCCGGCTTCCTGCACCATGAGGATGGCCGAGGCGGTGTCGGTGAAGCCGGTTTCCTCGTAGTAGCCGGTGAGGCGGCCCATGGCGACATAGGCGCAGGAGTTGGCGGCGCTGCCGACGATGCGGACGGCGCCGATGGGGGCGCGGATGGCGTCGAGCCGTTCATAGGATCCCGGATAGAGCGAGAGGTTCGGCGTGGGCAGGCCGGTGCCGACGCACATGGTGGCGATTTCGGTCTGCTGGCTGACGCGCAGCCGTTCGCCGTTCATGAAGGCGCCCTGCCCCTTGATGACGGTGAACATCTCGTCGGCGGGCGGATTATAGAGAATGCCGAGCACCGTCTCGTTGCCGCGCCGCAACGCGATGGAGATGGTGTAGTGCATGCCGTTGAGGAAATTGGTGGTCCCGTCGATCGGGTCGACCAGCCAGCGGAAGTCGCTGTCGGCATTGTCCACGGGAGCGAACTCCTCGCCGGTGAAGCTCCAGCCGGGATAGCGCTCGAAGAGGTGCTTGCGGATCAGCAGCTCGCTCTCCTTGTCGGCGTCGGAGACGAAATCGGCCGGGCCCTTGATGCCGATCTCGATGTCGCGGAACTTTTCGAAGTAGCGCAGGGTCAGCGCACCGGCATCGCGGGCGAGCTGTTCGATGTCGGCGAGGATAGCCTCGTAGTTCAGGTCGGTCACAAACGCGACTCCAGTGCTGCGGCGAGCCCCTCGGGATCGTCGGTGGTGACCTGATCGACCTTTAGGGCAAGCAGGCGTTCGACGGCAGCAGTCGAGGCCTCGTCAACCGTGTTGATCGTCCAGGCGTCGATGCGCTTGCCGGCGGCGTGGAAGGCCGCAACGATGTCAAAGCCATCGTCGGCAAACCAGAGAATGATTTCCCAGTAGAGGTAGATGAACTCCGAGTCAGGCGAGGCCGCGAGAGCGTCCTCGACGAACGCGGCATGCGTGCCATCGAGGCGGGCGATGTTCACTCGTTCCTCGTCGCTGGGATCGTAGCCGCCACGCATGGCGGGCACGGCGCGGCGCAGCAGATCGACGGCTTCGGCGTCTCCTGAGGAGACGATGACATTGGCGGCGACCGGGGTCACGGCGCGGGCGAAGTTCGCGATCGTTTGCGCGTCGAGGGCGGCGGCATCTTCCTTGTAGTCGAGCTGCAGCAGCGCATCGGGATGCACTGTGCCGCTGGCCATGAGGGCGCAGAGGTCCTCGAGCAGCATGACCTTGTCGGGGATCGGAGCACCGTCGTTGCCACGCAAATGGAGCTGCCGGATGTCGGCATCGCGCGCTGCGACGACGGCGCCGGTGCCGGTGGTCTCGCGATCGAGCGTCATATTGTGCAGCACGGCAAAGCCGCGGTCGGCGGTGACAACGAGATCGACTTCGGTCGAGGCGCCCATGGCCATGGCTTCGAGAATGCGCTGGCCGGTGAAGACCGGGTCGGCGGCGCGACGGCGGCCACGGTGCCACTTGAACCAGGTGGTGTGGCCGTCGCGAGTGATGGAGACGGGGTTTTGCATCAGGTGCGGAAGATCACGGAGTTGTCGCGATAGGCGGATATGGCGCGAGGCTTGAGGTCGACCGACTGGTCGGCAGCGAAGGCCTTGGCGTCGCTGGTCATCGACTTGATACGGGTGCCGTCGGGCAGGTCGATATCGACGAGGCCGTGGGTGCCGTAGTCGGTGACGCGATGGACGACGCCCTGCTTGCCAGGAACAAGGTCGAGGGCTTCGGGGCGCATGGCGAGCGTGGCCGGTCCGTCGGGCACGGCCAGTGGTACCGAAAAGCTCGAATGGCTGAAGATGCCGTTGGCGACGGTGCCGTCGAGGAGGTTCATGGTGCCGATGAAGCCGGCGACGAAGGGCGTTGCCGGCTCGCGATAGACGATGTCGGGGCGCGCGACCTGCTCAACACGGCCGTCGCGCATGACGACGATGCGGTCGGCGAGGGCCAGGGCCTCGTCCTGACCGTGCGTGACGAAGAGCGTGGTGATCTTGAGGCGCTGCTGGATGTCGCGGACTTCCTCGCGCAGGCGTTCGCGCAGATGCTGGTCGAGGCTGGCGAAGGGCTCGTCGAGCAGCAGGATCTTGGGCTCGAGCACGAGCGAGCGGGCAAGCGCGACGCGCTGCTGCTGGCCGCCGGAGAGCTGGCCGGTCATGCGGGTGCCGTAGCCCTTGAGGCCAACCAGTTCGAGCACGTTCTCCACACGATCCTTGATCTCGGCGGCGGGCAGCTTGCGGATCTTGAGGCCGAAGGCGAGGTTCTTGAAGACGTTCATGTGGGTCCAGAGCGCGTGGCTCTGGAACACCATGCCGGTTGGCCGCTTCTCGGGCGGCAGGCGCGAGATGTCTTCGCCGTCGATCAGCATCTGGCCCGAGGACGGCCGCTCGAAGCCGCCGATCATGCGCAGCAGCGTCGACTTGCCGGAGCCGGACGGGCCGAGCAGGCAGACGAGCTCGCCGTTGGCGACGGTGAGCGAGAAGGTGTCGACGGCCACCACGCGGGTATTGCCGCCAAAGACCTTGGAGACATCCTTGATTTCGAGTTCGGCCATGCGTCAGGCACCAAAGCCGCGTGCGAAGGAACCGGAGCTGATCACGCGGCGGGCGAACAGCAGGGCAATAAAGCTCGGGACCCAGAGGATCACCGACAGCACGGCGCCATACTGGATCACCGGCTGGTTGTTGATGAACGAGATCATCAGCACCGGCAGCGTGCGGATCTGCGGCGCGCCGATGAGCCAGGCGCCTTCGGTTTCATAGAAGGTACCGACAAACGAGAGCAGGATGGCGGCCGCGATGGTCGGTCCGGCCTGCGGCAGGGTGATGGACCAGAAGACGCGGAGCGGGCTGGCGCCGACGTCGCGTGCCGCTTCCTCCATGCGGCGGTCGACCGACTGGAAGGCGGCGACGGGGATCCAGATCATGAAGAGCAGCGTGCCCACGAGCTGGATGAGCACGACACCCCAGAAGGTGCCGATCAGGTTGAGCTGCAGGAAGATGCCGGCGATGGCGACGAGCAGGCCGAACTTGGGAAAGGCGTGGCCGAAGAGGAACGAGAAGAAGAGGACGTTGCGGCCGGGGAAATCGAGCCGGGCGAAAGCGTAGGCCGCCGGCAGGCAGATGAGCGCCGACAGGAAGGTGACGATGCTGGCCAGCGACAGGCTCATGGTGATCGAGGTCCAGACGTCGGCGCGCGCCAGGGCCGAGGCCCAGTACCGCAGGCCGAACTCCTGCGGGATCACCGAGGGATAGCGCCAGACATTGGTGAAGGCCCAGGTGCCGACGACGAGCAGCGGGAAAACGATGGCGACAGAGAGAATGGCGGCGAAGGCGATACCGGCCCAATCCGTGCGGCGGTCATTGAGTGCTCTGGCCATGTCAGGGCGTCCGGTTCTTGGCAACGGAGCGCACGTAGAAGAGGCCAAAGACCAGACAGAAGGCGAAGGTGATGACGGCCTGGGTGATGGCGTTGGTCGGATCGTTGAGGTCGCGGAAGGTGCGTTGCATGAAGGGGCCCATCATTTCCGGCGCGGCGGGGCCGAGCACGTAGGGCAGCGTGAAAGCGGAGAAGAGGCCGAGCACGGTGAAGCTGATGGCCACGAGGATGGAGTTTGAGATGCGCGGCAGGATGATCGACCAGAAGACGCGCAGGCGTCCTGCACCGACATCGCGCGCTGCCTCGATGGAATGGTTAGTCACGGCGCCCATGCCCGAGAGCAGGATCAGCACGGTGAGCGGAATGTTGTCCCAGACCAGGCCGATCACCGGTCCCCAGGGCGTCAGGTAGGGCGAGCGGATCTTGGGCAGGTTGACGGCATTTAGCAGCAGGTCGACGGTGCCGTTCGGACCGAGCACGCGGATGAAGGCGTAGCTCAGGATGATCGAAGGCACGAACATCGGGAAGATGGCAAGGCCCTGCACATAGGCAGCCCAGCGGCTGTTGGCAAAGCGCAGGTAGAGCGCAATGGGTACGCAGATGACCAGCAGGAGAACCGCGCAGACCGCCGTGGTCCAGAGGGTCACCATCAGGTTGTTGATGCTGTACTGGTCGGAAAAGAAGAAGTCGTAGGTCTCGAACGACAGCCGCGAGACGCCGGTTTCGTCAGGCAGCCAGATGGTCCGGACAATGGCCGAAATGATCGGCCAGATCACCATCCAGCAGACCAGCAGCACCGGAACGGCAACCAGCAGGAGGCCCATGAGCCCCCTGCTTTTCTTGCCGCCGACGACATCGTTCGCCGGCACGGATGTCACGCGTTGCGGTCCACGTTGGGCGCCACGTTGCGATACCAGCCGTCATTGATGGCCTTTTCCCAGGCGCCGCCCGGGAAGGTCGGGATCGAGGTCGGAACGACGTCCTTGTACTTCTCGAAGAGTTCCTTGGAGATGTACTCCCAGGACACGCCCGGGAAGCCGCCGAGTTCGGTCAGCACGGCCGACTGGATTTCCTCGGTGAGGAGGAAGTCGGCGAGCTTGAGAGCGGCGTCCTTGTTAGCGCCGTTGGCCAGCACCACGGAACGGGAGAAGCCGCCCGGCAGAGCCAGATCCTGCAGCTGCACGAGGCCGGTGGTCTCAGGCAGCACGCCGGTCGAGATCGCCTGCAGGGCCTGATCGGACCAGGCGGGGATCATGGTGACGGCCGACTGGGCCAGCAACTGCACGGACGGCGTGTTGCCGCCGGTATAGGCGCCGCCGTCAAAGAGCGACGGAGCGAGATCCTGAAGCATGGCCCAGGCCGGCTCGAGAGCCGCAGCAGCGGCCTCGTCGGTGTAGTTGTCGACGGTGAACTTGCTCGGGTCCTTGCCGTTCACTTCCAGGATGGCGCGACGCACGAAGTTGCCACCCGAACCGCCCTTGTCGGGACGGTTGTAGATGAACTGGCCGGGGTTCGCCTTGATCCAGGCAACGAGGTCGGCCCAGGTCTTGGGGGCATCGGCCGGCGACAGTTTGGCCGTGTCGTAGGCCAGCAGCACCTGGCTGCCGCGATAGGGCAATGAATACTCGGTATCGATGGCCAGCGGATTGACCTTGGAATAGTTGGAAAGACCCGCTTCCTTCATGTTGACGTAGAGGCCGGCCTCGATGGCGCCGGCGGGCAGACGCGGATCGGCAGACTCGAAATAGTCGGCCTGCGGATCGGTGTTGGTCTGCATGGCGGCGACGGCGCGTTCGGCAATCGCGGTCTGGCCAGACGCGTCACCGGCGTCGACGAGGTTGATGGTCACGCCAGGATTGGCGGCCTCGAACTTCGGCTTCACGATGTTGGTCCAGAAGTCGAGGATGTTGGTGTCGGACGAGGTGTACCAGTCGATCCGGCCTTCCTCGGCAAACGACATACCGGGCAGCAGCACCATACCGGCGGCAGCGCCACCGACGGACAGCATAAATGCACGACGTTTCATTGTTGTCTCCCATGTTCGCCTGCGGGTCATCCGCGGCGGGTCAATCTGACGCCGACCTGGCACCAGACTATTCCGCGTGCAGCCGGGCGCAAGTGAAAAATGGAACGAAAATTCCATTGTGACACCTGTTCGACTGAACGTTCTGCCAAGTCTGCGCGGCTTTAACCGCAGTTTGGTGACAGGTAGATGACAGCCCGGAGACATTCACAGTGACGGCGGCACAAGACGCTATTGCGACAGGAAATGCCGGCCGACTTCGGCAAACAGTTCAAGGTCGGCGAGCGAGTCCGAGAGCAGCGTCTTGGGCCTTTCGCCGGTGGTGACGGAATGATGGAAGGCGCCGAGCTCGACACGGAACGCATCCTCGTACCAGGGGCCGATGATCTCGGTGCCGGTGGAATGATCGCCGGAGGTGGTGATCTCGAGGCGAGTCGGCAGATTGCGGATATAGGGGGTGTCGTAGTTCATCCTGAAGTGCTGGTTGAGGGTGAGCACCTCGATACCGGCGTCGAACCGGGCGACGTCGTGAATGACGGCCTCATAGAGTGCAGTGAAGCTGCCATAGTCGAACATGACGAAGACGTTCTCGCCGCGATGCTGGCGGGCGGCAGCCACCTTGAGCGGCGCACCGAAGAGTTCACGCATGGCCGAGAAGCTGTGCGAGGAGAGGCCGGTGAGCACTTGGTAGGCGCGCAGCTGATCGGAGCGGGCCTCGCTGCCCATGACCGACTTGAGCAGGCGCTGGGTCTCCGCCCTGCCCTCGGCGATGATATCGGCGGGGACATCGTCGGGACGGAAGATATTGCGCGTCTGGTCGACGAAGAACTGGCTCTCGCGGATGAGATCGCGAATGCGCACGTGGCGAATGTCGTCGCGTGGCGGCAGACGCTTCTTGAGTTCGAGAAAGGCCGGTGAAAAGCGCCGCATGTAGCCGACGAAGACGATCCTGTCGTTGGACTTGTTGAGGTCGAGCAGTGGCACGAGCTCAGCTGCAGTCAGGGCCGCCGGCTTTTCGATGAACACGTGCTTTCTGGCGCGGATGGCTTTTTCAAGCAGCGGCGCGTGCAGGTGATCGGGCGTCAGGATGAAGACCGCATCGAGCTCCGGATCGGCGATGAGTGCGTCAGCAGAGATGTGCACGGTGGCGACGCCATAGCGCTGCGCGACGTGGGCAACGAGGCCCGGCGAAACGTCGGTGATGGCGGCAATCTCGAAGCGCGGATCATCGGCCAGCAGCGGCAGGTGCATGAGCTGGGCGACTTCGCCGAGGCCGATGAGGCCAACCTTGATCTTTTGCATCAGGAGAGTGCCTGCACGTAGTTGAAATTGCGGGTGGCGAGCTGCAGCGGCGTTTCGGCGGCGTTTTCGGCGATGTCCTGCTCGACGACGACGGGACCGGTGAAGTTGCGTTCTTCGAGAAAACGCATGATGGCCTGGATATCGACGGCACCATCGGGCAAGGGCGCCATGACGCCCTGGCCGTAGGAGGCTTCGACCGACAGCTGTTTGTCGAGGACGCGCTGGCGCACGCCGGCGTCGACGTTCTTGAGATGCATGTAGGCGATGCGGTCCCAGACCTTTTTCATGTAGCTCAGCGGGTCCTGGTTCCAGAAGGCGTGATGGCCGGTGTCGAAGCAGAGATCGATCTCGGTCTCGGCGAGCAGCCGGTCGATCTGCGCTTCAAGCTCGACCGCGGTGCCGACATGCGGGTGGAAGCTGGCCTTGAGACCGAATTCGCCCTCGATCACCGCCTGCGCTTCGCGCACGGTGGCGACGAGCCCCTGCCAGCCAGCTTCGTCCAGCACGCCTTCCTGTCCGGGCGGATACCAGTTGGATTCATCCATGATGACGATATGGCCGGCGCCAAGCTCCTGCATCAGCGGCGCCAGTTCGCGCAGCGTCTGCATCAGCACAGGGGCCGAGCCGCGATCGCCAAAGGTGTGGACGTGGGTGGCGCCGATCAGCGTCAGGTCGCGCCGGGCCAGTTCATCGCGCAGCACGGCCTTGTCCTTGGGCAGGAAGCCGAAGGGCCCGAGTTCGGTGCCGCGATAGCCCGAGGCGGCCACCTCATCGAGATATTGCTGCCAGGTGAAGGCATTGCCGGTGGGATAGTTGATGCCCCAGGAACAGGGTGCGTTGCCGATCAGCATGATCATCCTTGGATGTAGACGGGATTTGAAATGGCGCGCCGGATGGGCTGGTCGGCGATGCGGGTGTCCTGCAGATAGGCGTCGATGCGGCGCGGATCGTGGGCGGCCAGCATCTCGTCGATCAGCCGCTCCCGACTGGCCCGGGCGACGATCTCGGCGCGAACGAATGTCTCGGCACCGTCCAGCATGGCGAGTTCGAGCAGGCAATCGTCGGAGTGGATGGGCTGCTCGGTGAGAGTGCCCCTGGCGTCGATCCAGACGAGCGTGTCGCCCTTGGCGCCGCGCACCTCAGCGAGACAGGTCTCGGGGTGGGTGACGGTGCCGCCCATGGGCACGTTATTGACCTTGATGGCGATGTGTGGACCGGTCGGGCTTTCGGTCATGTAGCCGCGGCCGACCTGCATGGCGGCGAGGATCGCCCTCTCGGAGAGTTCCTCGAGCCAGAAGACGGTTGTGGGGCGGCCCAGTACCAGCGGACCCTCGGGCTGCAGTTGCGCGGGCTGATGATAGTCGCTGCCGCCGATGGCGGGGAGCCGCATGCCGGAGGCGAGACGGGCCTGCCAGCGCTCGAGTGTCACCCAGTTCCAGTGCAGCCAGGGCTCGTGGAACACTTCCATGCAGTCGGCGTCAGGCCACTCGTGCTCCCACGGGATGGGTGGCTTGTCGTGGTTGATCGAGAGCAGTCCACCGCGGCGATGCACCTCGTCGGCGAGGATGTGGGCGTCCGACGGCCGCGTCATGCGGAAGTCGATCCAGTCGTCGACGCCGTAGATATTGGCGTGGCCGGTGGCGGTGGTCATCTCCATGCCGCGCATGAACACCAGGTCGGGCGTCGACTGTGGATGGAAGTAGCGGCGCTGGCTGATGGTGTTGTGGTCGGTGATGGCGAGGAAATCGAGCCCGGCCTGGCGCGCCGCAGCGTGCAGTGTCTCCGGCGAGCCGGCAGCATCGGAATGGTAGGTGTGGCAGTGCAGGTCGCCCTTGTACCACCCTGCCCCGACGCGCACCGGCTCGGTACGGACGGGCTGCGGCGTGGTGCCCCTCAGGGCGTCGTCCAGATCGATGCTGAGGGTGACCTCGGCGCCGCCGGGCGGCAGCTTGTAGAGCCCGAGAATGATGTTCCAGGCGCCGGCCGGCATAGGGCCGTGGATGTAGCCCGGGGTAGCGTCGTCGGTGGCGACGAAGAAGCGATCGCGAAAGCCGCCTGACCAGCCGCGGAAGCCGGCCTGCGACGGGAAATCGCCCATGCCGGGATCGAACATGCCGAGGTCGATGATGCAATCTGCGGCCTTGGGATAGGCGAGGACGACATCGATGCGGGTGGTGCCGACGGGGACCTCGACCGGCACGTAGAAATAGGGGCTCTCCGCCTGGTCCGCGGGGGTCACCTGCAAAGTGATGGTCTGGCTCAAGTGGCGTCCCCCCTCCCAACCTCCCCCACAAGGGGGGAGGTGCAGGTCGAGTTTGAGACACGATTGTGCCAATGCCACCGGCAGACACCCTCCCCCTCTGTGGGAGAGGTTGGGAAGCGGGCGGGGAGCCACGCCACTCCTGACAATATCGCGATCATTCCTTGACGCCTCCAACGGTCAAACCGCGCAGCAAGAAGCGCTGCATGATCGGATAGAAGACCAGAAGCGGGATCAGCGCCACCACAATGCCCGCCATCATGACGTTGGGAGCGATGTAGTCATTGGTGGATGTCGAGCCCTCGCTCAGGATCACGGACTTGAGGGCGATCTGCAGCGTCGCGAGGTTGGTGTCGTTGATGTAGAGCAGCGGCTCGATGAACATGTTGTAGCGATAGACGATCTGGAAAGCGGCCACGGTGACGATGCCGGGCAGCGCCAGCGGCACATAGACATAGCGAAGGATCTCGAAGGTGGTGGCGCCATCGAGCTGGGCCGACTCGACCAGCGGCTTCGGCACCTGCTCGAAATAGCCCTTCATGAGCAGGATGGAGAAGGCGCTGACCGTGCCCGAGAGAAAGAGCGAGAAGATGGTGTTAAGCAGGTGCAACTGCTTGAAGACCACAAAGAGCGGCACAAGGATGACGTGCGAGGGAATGGTCAGGGTGACCACGATGATGCTGGCGATCAGCCGCCGTCCGGGCAGGTTTTCCTGCGCCAGCACATAGCCGCCGAAACCGGCGAGGAGCACGTGCAGCGTGGTGCCGACGGCGGTCACCAGCATGGTGTTGTAGAACGGCAGCAGGAAATTCAGCCGGTTGAAGAGGGTCTGGTAGCCCTCCAGCGAGAACGGTTCCGGCCAGAGCTGGATGCCCGGCTGCAGGCTGGCATATTTGGTGGTGAAGGAGGTGGCGACGACGCTCCAGAGCGGCACCAGCATGGTACCGGCCAGCAGGACCAGCACGATCCAGGAGGCAATGCGGATGGCGGGGCTGCGCAGCATGCTCACATCCTCGTAGCGTTGGGCAGGGCGATGCGGGTGATCGCGGCAACGATCAGGCAGAGCGCCAGCAGCACGACGCCAGCGGCGCTGGCCATGCCCAGATCGAACTGCAGCAGGCCGCGCTGATAGGAATAGATGGCCAGTGTGGTGATCTGGTCGGCCGTCCTCCCGTTCAGCATCAGGAAAGCGGAGTCGAAAGTGTGCAGCGACCCCTGCAGGATGATGATGAAGACGACCGCGATCATCGGGCGGAGATGCGGGATGACGATGTACCAGATCTTTTGCGGCCCATTGGCGCCATCGATGGCGGCGGCGTCCACCGTGTCCGGGTTCAGCGACAGCAGCGCCGAATAATAGATGAGGGCGTGAAAACCCATGTCGCGCCAGACGGTCTGGCCGACGAGCAGCGGCCGGGCCCAGTCGGGATGGGCAAAAAAGAGGATCGGCTGATCAATGATGCCCAGGCCGATCAGCACCGAATTGACCAGACCGATGGGCGAGAGGGTGTTCCCCCAGATGCCGATGATGATCACCCAGGACAGCAGGTAGGGCGTGTAGATCACCGTCTGGAAGGTACGCCGCATCCACATGGGGGTGATTTCGGCCAGCGCGATGGCGGGGATCAGCGGCATGAATGTGCCGAAGAGGGTAATGCCGGTGGCCAGCACAACTGTGTTGATGGTGGCGCGCCAGACATCGGGGCTGGAGAAGATCTTGCGGTAGTTCTCCAGGCCGATGAAGCCGACCGGACCCAGGAGGCCAGCCTTCTGGGTAGAGATATAGATGCCCTGCGCCATAGGGTAGAACAGGAAAACCGCGAAGTAGAGCAGCACCGGCGAGATCAGCAGGTAGAGCGCCCAGTGCCGACGCAAGTTGCGCCGGGTTTCGGCCCAGCGGCTGCGACGCAAGAGGGGTGGGGCCGCCGGCCCTGATGCAGGAGTATCGATCGCCATCATCAGCCTCGGAAAAGGAGGCCCGCGGGACGATGCCCCGCGGACCCAGGGAGGATCAGATCAATCGATGAGACCGGCAGCGCGGAGCTCTTCGTCCATCTTGGCGACGGCTTCGGCGCCGGTGATTTCACCGAGCATGGCCGGGTAGGCGTATTTCTGCACGATGGTCTGCGCGTCGGACCAGCCGGCAGGCATGTATTCGATGCTGGCATTGGCGAGGACGATATCCTGGGCTTCCTTGACGCCGGGCAGCATGCCGAACGGGTTCTGCCAGGTGGTGGAGGCGACGCGCGGAGCGCCGTGATCCATGCCATGCGCCTTGCCCTGGTCGGTGAGCGCGTAGCTGCCATCGGCATTGACGGTGTAGTCGACATCCTTGATGCCCAGCGTGCCCATCAGGTAGCCCGGCTCGGAGTGCCAGAACTCGAGGAACTTGATGGCGTTGTCGACGTGCTGGGCGTTGGCCGGCACGAACCACAGCGAGGCCGCGCCGCGCCGCAGGATGACCTTGCCGTCCGGACCGGGAACGCCGTTGACGCCCTTGGCCTCGAACGTCGACTCGGGATGGTCGGTGGCCATGATATTGTTGAACAGACCCACCCAGGCGTCCCAGTAGGTGACGGTGGCGACGCGGTCGGTCATGAACAGGCTGCGGAAATCGCCCGAGCCGTTGGTGGGGAAGGACGGATCAACCAGCCCTTCCTTGGACATGCTGGCGAACCAGTCATAGATTTCGGCAGCAGCCGGCGTGGCGTAGGGAACGGTCCGCTTGCCGTCGGCCATGACGTAGCCGTACTTGACGCCAGCAGCGGACATGAAGCCCTGGATGTCATAGAGGCCGGCGGTGGAGATGCCGTAGGCACCCTTCACTTCCTTGGCCTTGCGCCAATAGGCTTCCCAATCGGCCAGCGTGACCGGGTCGGCCATGCCGAATTCCTCCAGCCAGTCCTGGCGGACCGTTGGCAGCGTGCCGCCCTCGAACTTGTTGGGAACGGCCCACTTGTGACCATCCATGTCGAACAGCGCCCACTCGGCAGCCGGAATGACGGCCGTGTCAGAGAGGACCGGTGACGCCGCAACGCGATCGGTCAGGTCGGTGATGGCGCCCTGCTCGACAAACGTGGCGAGCATGCCGGAGTCGCCATAGACGAGATCGTACTGTTCGCCGCTGGCGAGCGAAGTGAACAGCACATTGTTGTAGTCGGACTCGGGCTTGACCATCTCGATATCCATGCCGAGGTGTGCTTCGAGTTCCTTGACGAACAGTTCGTGCTCGGCCGCGTCCTTGCCGCCGGCAACAGCCGAGAGGATACGCAGATCGGCTGAAAACGCCGTCGAGGACGACAGTGCGATGGTGATGGCCGCAAGGCCCGTGGCGATACCCAGTTTCATTGTAAGGCGCCTTCCCTTCTAGAGCTCGGATGCGGGCCGTGCCGGCCTCTGCATATTCCGAGCCATACCTCCCTGACGTGACAGAAGCATGAACACGCTTTCATTTCATGCTCGCACGATCGACACCAACGCCTCCTCGGCCGTTGCGTCGACGTGACGACAATAGTCACAAAACCGCAATAGAAGTAGCGAAAAATGCAAACTGTGGATATTCTGCCGGATATCGAGTGTCCGCCTTGCATCAGCATATCCTTGCACACGCTTGCAAAAATGAGAAGATTTTGACTGAACCGATGAAAGCTCCGGCGCGCCGCGCAACAGCCGAAATGGTGGCCAGCGCCGCCGAAGTCTCGCGGGTGATGGTGAGCCGGGCGTTCAACCCGCACGCCTCGATCAAGCCGGAAAAACGCGACCGGATACTGAAGGTGGCGCAGGAGCTGAACTATACACCTGACATGGCAGCCCGCTCGATGGTCACCGGCCGTTCGCACCTGGTGGCACTTATCGTGCCGGACGTGTCGGCCCCCTGGGAGGCGCAGGAGATCGACGCCATGACCAGCCTGCTGCAGCAGCATGGGTTCGCCACGCTGCTGTTCCGGACGCGCGGCGACCTGCAACTCGACGAAGCCATGCTCACCTACATGAAGGGGTTCAACCCGGACTCGGTGATCGCCTATGCCGAGAACGTGCGGCCGCAGGTGCTGTCACAGGTCCTGGAACGGGCGGTGCCGATCTATGTCGGCTATCCGTTCGATGGCGCGCCTGACGAGAGCGGGGGCAGCGATGCGCCGCTCTCGGACCGGCTCGACGTGCTGCAGCGCGACGGGGTCGAGCAGGCACTGGCGCTGATGCAGGGCTATGGCGCACGGCGGATCGCCTTTCTTGGCGGCGTGGCCGGCTCGCTGGCGGCGCGGGCCCGTCAGGCCATGGTGTGCGCGATTGCCGCCGAGCGTGGGCTCGAGCCTCCCGTGATTGTTGCCGGCGACTATTCCTACGACACCGCCTATCGGGCGACCATCGACCTGTTCCGGATTGGCGACGGCGCGGACGCGGTCTTTGCGGTCAACGACGTCAGCGCCTTTGGCGCCATGGATGCGCTGCGCCATGACCTGGGGATGAGCGTGCCGGGCGACGTGATGGTCTGCGGCTTCGACGATGTGAACCAGGCGCACTGGAGGAGTTACAACCTGACGACGGTGCGGTTTGACCTGCAGGACCGGACGCGGGCGCTGATGCGACTGATCCTGCGCCGCCTGAAGTCGCCACATTCGCCGTCGATGACCGAAACCATTTCGACCAGCCTCGTCGTGCGCGGCACGGTGGGGTGAAGGACGCCACCATGCCGCAGCGCCACATCCATCTCGTCTTTAAGACACATCTCGACATCGGCTTTACCGACCATGCCGCCAAGGTGCGGGCGCAGTATCACGAGCGCTTCATTCCGCAGGCCATCGAGACCGGGGAGCACTTCTTTGCCGAGGACTCCAATCGGCCGCGTTTCATCTGGACGACCGGCGCCTGGCTGATCTGGGATCACCTCAGTTCGCAACCGGCTGATCGCGTCGCAAAGCTGGAGCGGGCGATCGAGCGCGGACTGATCCGCTGGCACGCCCTGCCCTTCACCACGCATTCCGAGCTGATGAGCCCGGACCTGTTCCGCGCCGGTCTCAGCTATTCGGCCGAACTGGACAGGCGCTTCGGCAAGGCAACGACCGCTGCCAAGATGACGGACGTGCCCGGACACACACTGGGGATCGTGCCGCTGCTGGCCGAGGCCGGCGTGAAATTTCTGCATCTGGGCGTGAACACCGCGTCGCCGCCACCGGATGTGCCCGACATCTTCCGCTGGCAGGCGCCGGACGGCAGCCAAGTGGTGGTGATGTACCAGAAGAGCTATGGCGCGACGCACTTTCCAGACGGGTTCGAGGCGGGGCTGTCGTTCGCCCATACCAATGACAATATGGGCCCGCAGAGCGTGCCGCAGACGGCCGAGGTCTATCGCGACATGGCCCGCCACTATCCAGGCGCCGAGGTGGCGGCCTCGACGCTCGATGCCTATGGCGACCTGCTCTGGGCGCGGCGGGACGAATTCCCCGTTGTCGATATCGAACTGGGCGACAGCTGGATCCACGGCGCGGCAACCGATCCGCACAAGATGCAGCGCTTCCTGGCATTGCAGCGCCTCTACGACGCGTTCGCGGCCGAAGGGCTGACGCCGGAGCGGCGCGCTTTCGGGCGTGGCCTGAGCATGGTGGCCGAGCACACCTGGGGCGTCGATATCAAATCCTACCTGCGGGACACCACGGCATGGGACCGCGCGGACTTCGAAAAGCTGCGCGCCAGCGATTATCGCTTTGCCTATGCCGAGCAGTCGTGGGCCGAGCAGCGCGGTTATCTCGACAGCGCTCTTGCCGAACTCACTGCAGAGGACCGGCAGCGGGCCGAGACCGTCGAGGCTCCTGTCGAGGCTGCGGGCTGGCGCGTCGAGCGCGGCGCCTATGGCGACGTAACCTCGATCACCGCGCCGGGTGGCGCGACAATCGTCGGCCTGGATGGCAGCCTGCTGGGCTATCGCTACGAGAGTTACGACCAGAGCGACGTCGATGCGCATATGGACAGCTATCTGACGCACCGGGAGGAATGGGCGATCCTCGATCATGCCAAGCCCGGGCTGGAGAACGCGACGACGGCGACATCGGCGCGCCACGCCCCTGCCCTTGATGGCGCTATGGACGCCAGGGCGCATGCCACGCTCGGGGCGCCGGCGCGGGTCGACTATGCGTTTCGGGCGCTGGACGCGGAGCGGTTGGAGATTTCGGTGCGGCTGACCGGCAAGCCCGCCAACCGCATGCCGGAGGCGAGTTTTGTGACGTTCACGCCCGCAGATGCGGGGACGTGGATGTTCGAGAAGATGGGGCTATGGCAGCCGGCGGATCGCGTTGCGGCATCCGGCGGCGGACAGTTGCAGGCGGTGTCCCGGGTGCGCGGCGACGGCTTCGAGATCACACCGCTCGATACGCCACTGGTGGCCCCGGCGGGGTCGCCGTTCTTTCCGTTCGAGAAACTGCCACCGGACTTCTCGGCCGGCATCCGCTTCAACCTCCACAACAACAAGTGGGGGACGAATTTCCCGATGTGGTGGGAGGGTGATTTTACTGCGCGGTTCGTGGTGAAGTTGGGGTAGGCGCGCCCGCCTCGTGGTTCGACAGAGCTCACAGGCTCAGCCCCGTCTTCCGAACTAGACCTCATCCTGAGCTTGTCGAAGGACGAGGTCGTGGCTCCTCGTTGTCCCCGAACGCCGTCATCCTCGGGCTTGCCCCGAGGATCCATGCAAACTCAGGCGCAAGGTAAGGAACAGGTCCTCGGGTCAAGCCCGAGTATGACGGTGCGGGGGGTAGAAGAGGGCTAAGCCATGGGACGCCGACTTATGCGGGCTGCAGGTCGGGTTTGACTTCCTCGAGCTCGATCAGCGTGCCGTCGAAATCCTTGGGATGGAGGAACAGTACCGGCAGGCCGTGGGCGCCGGTTTTGGGGCGGCCGTCGCCGAGGATGCGGGCGCCGCCGGCAGTGAGCGTTTCCGCGGCGCTGGCGATGTCGGGCACCTCATAGCAGATGTGGTGCATGCCGCCGGATGGATGCTCGGCGAGGAATTTTGCCACCGGCGAGTTTTCGCCGAGCGGCGTCATCAGCTCGATCTTGGTGTTTGCCAGCTGGACGAAAACGACCGTGACGCCATGCTCGGGGAGGTCGCGGGGGTGATGCACCTCGGCGCCCAGCAGGTCACGATACTTTGCCGCTGCGGCCTTGAGGTCGGGGACGACGATGGCGAGGTGGTTGAGACGGCCGATCATGGGGCAAGCTCCGCGGCCCTGGGAAGACCCCCTCCCCAACCCTCCCCACGGAGGGGGCGGGTGTCTGCCGGTGAATGCGGCGCCATGGTGCCCCACACGCTGGAAACACCTCCCCCCTTGTGGGGGAGGATGGGAGGGGGGAGTTGCAACATCATCTGTTCCCTATCCTGCCCTCGATCTGGCCGAGCACCGAGAAAGCGGCTTCCAGCACATTGGTGCCGGGACCGAAGATTTCGGCCACACCGGCCTCGCGCAGGAAAGCATAATCCTGCTCGGGAATGACACCGCCGACGATGATCGTGGTGTCGCCGAGGCCCTTGGCGCGCAGTTCGGCGATGAGTTCGGGGACCAGCGTCTTGTGGCCGGCGGCGAGCGAGGAGACGCCGACCGCGTCGACGCCGAGCACCTCGACATGGTGCGCGACTTCGGCGGCGGTCTCGAACAGATCGCCCATGTGGACATCAAAGCCGAGATCGGCGAAAGCCGAAGCGATGACCTTGGCGCCGCGATCGTGGCCATCCTGACCCATCTTGGCGATGAAGAGCGAGGGCGGGCGCCCCTGCCCTGCCTTGAACGCCTCGATACGGTCAGTCAGAGCCGTGAATTGCGGGTCACCGGCATAACCTTCGGCATAGACGCCGGAGATGACCCGGGTGATGGCCTGGTGACGGCCATAAACATCTTCCAGCGCCTGGCTGATTTCGCCAAGGGTGGCGCGGGCGCGGGCTGCCTCGATGGCGGCAGCGAGGAGATTGCCTTCATCCTTGGCGGCGTATTCGCGCAGCGCCGCGAGCATGGACCGGCACAACTCCTCGTTGCGGGTGCGGCGCACGTCGCCGAGGCGCTCGACCTGCTCGGCGCGGACCTTGGCGTTGTCGATGTCGCGCACCTCGACGGGAGCCTCGTTGTCGAGCCTATAGCGATTGACGCCGACGACGACGTCCTCGCCGCGATCGACGCGGGCCTGGCGGATGGCGGCGGCCTTCTCGATCTCGAGCTTGGGCACGCCTGACTGTACGGCGCGGGTCATGCCGCCCATGGCCTCGACTTCGGCGATCAGTTCGGAGGCCTTTGCCACCAGATCGGCGGTGAGAGACTCGATGTAGTAGGAGCCGCCGAGCGGATCGACGACATCGGTGACGCGGCTCTCGTGCTGCAGGATGAGTTGCGTGTTGCGGGCGATGTGCGAGGAAAATTCCGTCGGCAGCGCAATGGCTTCGTCGAAAGAGTTGGTATGGAGACTCTGCGTGCCGCCGAGCACGGCGGCGAGCGCCTCGATGGTGGTGCGGACGATGTTGTTGTGCGGATCCTGCTCGGTGAGCGAGACGCCCGAGGTCTGGCAATGGGTGCGCAGCATTTTTGACCGCGGGTCTTTAGCGCCCAGATCGGTCATCAGCCTGGACCACAGGGTACGTGCGGCGCGCAGCTTGGCGACTTCCAGAAAGAAGTTCATGCCGATGCCGAAAAAGAAGCTGAGGCGGCCGGCGAAGGCGTCGATATCGAGGCCGCGGGCCTGGGCGGCGCGGACATAGTCGATGCCGTCGGCAAGGGTGTAGGCCAGTTCCTGCACCGCCGTCGCACCGGCCTCGTGCATGTGGTAGCCGGAAATGGAAATCGAGTTCCATTTCGGCATGTGCTCGGCGGTGTGGGCGATGATGTCGCCGACGATGCGCATGCTCGGCTCGGGCGGGTAGATATAGGTATTGCGGACCATGAACTCCTTGAGGATGTCGTTCTGGATGGTCCCCTCGAGTTTCGCCTGCGGCACGCCCTGCTCCTCGGCCGCGACGATGAACATGGCGAGCACCGGCAACACGGCGCCGTTCATGGTCATGGAGACCGACATCTGGTCGAGCGGAATGCCATCGAAGAGGATCTTCATGTCTTCGACAGTGTCGATGGCGACGCCGGCCTTGCCGACATCGCCGGTGACGCGCGGATGGTCGCTGTCATAGCCGCGATGGGTGGCGAGATCGAAGGCGACCGAGAGCCCCTTCTGGCCCTTCTCCAGCGCCTGCCGGTAAAAGGCGTTGAACTCACGCGCCGTGGAGAAGCCGGCATATTGCCGGATGGTCCACGGGCGGTTGGCATACATGGTGGCGCGCACGCCGCGGGTGTAGGGCTCGACGCCGGGGATGCCGGGATCGGACGGCGCCTCGAAATAGACCGGGGCGACGGGCAAGGTGCCGTAATCGCGATCGAGGGCGTTCAGGGGGGTATCGCGGAGTTCCTTCTTGGCGATGGTTTGCCAGTCTCTGGTCCTGTCAGACATCTGTGTCCCCCCATGCCTTCTCCCCTTGCGGGAGAAGGTGCCCGAAGGGCGGATGAGGGGTGTCTTGCAGGCACCGCAGACCCCTCATCCGGCGCTGCGCGCCACCTTCTCCCGCAAGGGGAGAAGTCAGGCCCGGGGATCGAGCATGCATCGCAGCAGGTCGCTCAGCCCTTCTTCCCTCACCCTTGAGGGGCGGGACGTCCGTCGTCAGAAACATCGAGCTCATATCGCCTCGAACTCCAGGATCACCTCGTCCACCGCCAGGACCGCGCCGGGTTTGACGCGGATGGATTTGACGCGGGCGCGTTTTTCGGACCTGAGGAGGTTTTCCATCTTCATGGCCTCGACGATGGCCAGCGGCTGGCCGTCCTCGACAATGTCGCCCTCGGCGACGTCGATGCGCACCACCTGCCCCGGCATCGGGCAGAGCAGGAAGCGGCTCATGTCGGGCGGGATCTTGACCGGCATCAGCGGCATCAGGTCGGCCGCGCCGGGCAGCAGGACGCGGGCGGTGATGTCGGCGCCGCGATAGCGCATGCGCCAGCCCGAGGTGAGCCGATCCATGCGCACATGGTGCAGTTCGCCATCGACGCGGGCGGAGGCCAGGCTGAAGCCGGGGCGCCAGCCGCTTTCGACGAGGAATTTCTTGCCGCCCGGCATGGTCAGCCAGTACTCGATGCCGTCGGCGCGGACAGCGAAGTCCCAGCGCTGATCGCCGATCAGCACGGCGCGCGAATTGCTGGCATTGTGCATGTTGAGGGTCGAGCCATCGGCAAAGCCGCGCGACTCCAGCGCATAGGCCGAGCAGCAGGCGAGCGCCGCGAGATGCGTCAGCAGGTCATCGGACAGCGTGGCGCCGGTGAACCCCTCCGCGAATTCCTCGGCAATGTAGCCGGTGGTGAGCCGCCCTTCCCTGAAGCGCTCCTGCGCCATGACGGTCGACAGAAACGGGATGTTGTGGCCGACACCCTCGACCTCGAACTGGTCCAGCGCCACAGCCATGGCGTCGATGGCATCGGAACGCGTCGGCGCCCAGGTGCAGAGTTTGGCGATCATCGGATCGTAGAAGGTGGAGATTTCGCCGCCTTCGTAGACGCCGGTATCATTGCGGACGACGAGGTCGGCCGTCTGCTTTTCGTCGGGCGGGTTGTAGCGCGTCAGGCGGCCGGTGGACGGCAGGAAGTTGCGGTACGGGTCTTCGGCGTAGAGCCGGCTCTCGATGGCCCAGCCGTCGATCGTCACGTCGTCCTGGGTGAGCGGCAGCTTTTCGCCCGAGGCGGCGCGCAGCATCAGTTCGACGAGATCGAGGCCGGTGATCAGTTCGGTCACCGGATGCTCGACCTGCAGGCGGGTGTTCATCTCGAGGAAATAGAAGTTGCGATCCTTGTCGACGATGAACTCGACCGTGCCGGCGGAGGTGTAGCCGACCGCCTTGGCCAGCGCGACCGACTGCTCGCCCATGGCCCTGCGCGTCGCGGCATCGAGAAACGGCGACGGCGCCTCCTCGATGACCTTCTGGTTGCGGCGCTGGATCGAGCACTCGCGCTCGTTGAGCCAGAGCACGTTGCCGTGCTGGTCGCCGATCAGCTGGATTTCGATATGGCGCGGTTCGGTGACGAATTTTTCGATGAAGATACGGTCGTCGCCGAAGGACGAGGCGGCCTCGGACTTCGAGCGCTCGAAGCCTTCCCTGGCCTCGGCGTCGTTCCAGGCAATGCGCATGCCCTTGCCGCCGCCGCCGGCGCTGGCCTTGATCATCACCGGATAGCCGACGGACTGCGAAATCGTCACCGCCTCGGCGGCATCGGCGATCAGCCCCATATGGCCGGGGACGGTGGAGACGCCGGCTTCGGCCGCCAGCTTCTTGGAGGTGATCTTGTCGCCCATCGCCTCGATAGCCTTGAACGGCGGGCCGACGAAGATGATGCCATGCTTTTCAAGCGCCGCCGGAAATGCGGCATTCTCGGAGAGGAAGCCGTAGCCCGGGTGCACCGCTTCGGCGCCGGTCTGCAGGCAGGCCGCAACGATCTTGTCGATCGACAGGTAACTGTCGCGCGCCGCCGAGCCACCGATATGCACGGCCTCGTCGGCCATTTTCACATGCAGTGCATTGGCGTCGGCGTCGGAATAGACGGCGATGGTCCGGATGCCCATGCGCCTCGCCGTCTTGATGACCCGACAGGCGATTTCACCACGATTGGCAATGAGGAGGGAGGAGAACATTCAGCTGTTCTTTCTTACGGTGGCGAGTGCATCACGTTGACCGTTGGCCCGGTAGGGCCATTGGTCGGTAGCGGCTGGCGCCTCAAGTCCCGATAGGCCCCGATAGATAGAAACCGACCGATCCTTGCAGGGTGACCTTAACCGCCGATGGACGTGCTGGGGCGACTTCACACCTGACTGCCAAAAGGGACCACCAGAATGACAAACCGCCTTCGCCGCACGCTCATCCTTTCGGCCAGCACATTGGCGCTGCTTACCGGACCGCTGATGCTTCCCGACCTGCCCATTCTTTCGGCAGCGGCCGCGATCGCCGGCAACGGAAACGGCAATGGAGGGGGCAGCGGCAATGGCGGAGGTGGCGGGAATAGCGGTGGTGGTGGAGATCACGGCAATAGCGGCGACCACGGGAATGGCAACGGCAACGGCGGCGGGGGCAGTGACAATGGAAACAGCCGATCTTCGCGCAACGGCACCGCGTCCGCCTCGGGCTCCGATGAGAGCGGAAAAAACCAGTCGCGGGGAATAAAGAGCGCCACAGAAGCGGTGGCCAGCCTCGAAGGCGAGACGCCGCGGGAACGCACGCGCAACCTCAAGGCCGAACTGGACGGGCTCAACTCGCTCAGGCGCAACATCAACGGCATGATGAACAGCTCCGACCCGCGCATGGACGGCATTCGCGAGTTCATCATCGCCAGCGTCGCGCTGGAAAAGGCGGAAGCCGAAGCCAAGGCGGCCGACAAGGCCTACCTCGATGCTGTAGTCGCCTATCGCAAAATGCTCGACGATCTCGGGCTGAAGGAGGTGAGGCTTCCCGACTTGCAAAGGCAGATCGCCGACTTCGAAATCCCTGCAGATGATCCTGAGACCGAGGTGAAGGAGGACGAGGTCGAAGAGGCCAAGCTTGACGCGCTCAAAGACGCGCTCGAAGCGATTGAGGCCAGCGGCCTCTGGACCGCGCTGTTCGAGGCCTATCAACTCAAGAATACAGAAGCGGGGGAACTGGCAGAAGCCCAGGCGGACGTCAGTCCCGAGGTCTTTGACGAGGCCCTGCTGATGGCGGCCAACAGAAACCGCCGGTCCGAGACCTACCTCACGGACGACATCCGCAAATGGGCCGGCAACATTGTCGACAACCTCGTCGACGACTACGCCGACCAGCGGAACTAGCGGTTCCCGAGTCCCCACGCTGCGGTCACGGAGGTAGGCTGCGGCGCGGGATGGACCAGCGACCAAGTCGTCTGCACCCTGCACGACTGGGACGCCCCAGCGCCTCGTCGCCTTGACGAGGCGACGGGCGACCTCGACGCGATTGGCGATGAGGGAGATCATCAATCGTGGCCCTCTTCGGGATTGGCGCGCTGGTCCCCCCCCTGCAACAAACGCCAGGGGCGAACTTCCGCAGCGGTGGGGTTGGCGCGTAGCTTCCTTGCCAGTCCGGAGCGCCTGGCTCCCCCCTCCCCATCCCTCCCAGCAAGGGGGAGGGTGTCTGCCGGTGGTCGTGGCATGATCCCCCTCATAGCGGAATATTGTCGTGCTTTTTCATCGGCATCGACTGCTTCTTGTTCTTGAGCGCCTCGAAGGCCCGGGCGACGCGGCGGCGGGTTTCGCGGGGGAGGATGACGTCGTCGATGAAGCCGCGTTCGGCGGCGACGAAGGGGTTGGCGAAGCGAGCCTCGTATTCGGCGGTGCGGGCGGCGATCTTGTCCTTGTCGCCCAGTTCGGAGCGGTAGAGGATTTCGGTGGCGCCCTTGGCGCCCATGACGGCGATCTCGGCGGTGGGCCAGGCATAATTGACGTCGGCGCGGATGTGCTTTGAGGCCATCACGTCATAGGCGCCGCCATAGGCCTTGCGGGTGATGACGGTGACCTTGGGGACGGTCGCCTCGGCATAGGCAAAGAGCAGCTTGGCGCCGTGCTTGATGATGCCGCCATATTCCTGCGCCACGCCGGGCAGGAAGCCGGGGACGTCGACCAGCGTCAGGATGGGGATGTTGAAGCAATCGCAGAAGCGGATGAAGCGCGCCGCCTTCTTGGACGAGTTGATGTCGAGACAGCCGGCAAGCACCAGCGGCTGGTTGGCGACGACGCCAACAGTCGAGCCGTTGAGGCGGATGAAGCCGGTGAGGATGTTGCCGGCATGGTCCTTCTGGATTTCGAGGAAATCGGCCTCATCGGCGATCTTGTGGATCACCTCGCGCATGTCATAGGGCTTGGCGGCGCTGTCGGGGATGATGGTATCGAGGCTGAGTTCGGCGCGGTCGATCTGGTCGTTGGTGGCGACCATCGGCGCCTTCTCGTTGGCGTTGAGCGGCAGGAAATCGACGAGGCGCCGGACCTCGAGCAGGGTCTCGATGTCGTTGTCGAAGGCCGCATCGGCAACCGAGGAGATCTTCGTGTGGGTCGAGGCGCCGCCGAGCTCTTCCTGGGTGACGATCTCGTTGGTGACGGTTTTCACCACATCGGGACCAGTCACGAACATGTAGCTGGTGTCTTTGACCATGTAGATGAAGTCGGTCATGGCCGGTGAATAGACCGCGCCACCGGCGCAGGGGCCCATGATCACCGAAATCTGCGGCACGGCGCCGGAGGCCAGCACGTTGCGCAGGAAGACGTCGGCATAGCCGCCAAGGGCTGCGACACCTTCCTGGATGCGGGCGCCGCCGGAATCGTTGAGACCGATGATGGGGGCGCCGTTCTGCACCGCCAGTTCCATGACCTTGCAGATCTTCTTGGCGTGGGTTTCGGACAGCGAGCCGCCAAAGACGGTAAAGTCCTGCGAGAACACATAGATCAGCCGGCCATTGATGGTGCCCCAGCCGGTGACCACGCCATCGCCGGGGATGATGGTCTTCTGCATGCCGAAATCCACCGCGCGGTGGGTGACGAACATGTCGTATTCTTCAAAGCTGCCGGGGTCGAGCAGCACATCGAGGCGTTCGCGGGCGATGAGCTTGCCCTTGGCATGCTGGGTATCGATGCGCTTTTGGCCACCGCCCAACCGGGCTTCCTCGCGCCGCCCGTCCAGCGCTTCGATGATGTTCTGCATGAAGTCTCCTGCCCCGTCGCCTCACCGTCGTGCTGGAGCCTAACCCGTTCTCTTCAAGGGTGCGAGACAGGAAAAGGCAAAGATGTTACAAAACACACTCGATGCAATGTGATGTTGTGAAGTTGTGAAATGGCGGCACGCAAGGTCTTTGCCGGAGCCAAGCTTCGAGCCGTCCGGGCGCAGCATCAGCTGACCCAGGCCGAGTTGGCTATCCGGCTCGATATCTCAACCAGTTACGTCAATCAGCTGGAAAGCAACCAGAGGCCGCTGACGGCCTCAGTGATGCTGGCGCTGGCCGATGGCTTCGGCCTCGACCTCTCGGAATTGATGACCGATTCCTCCGATCGCCTGCTGGCCGATCTGCGCGAGGCGCTGGCTGATCCGCTGTTTGGCGAGGCCGTGCCGAACCTGCAGGAGCTCAAGACCATGAGCGTGAATGCGCCCGACACGGCGCGCGCCCTGCTCCGGCTCTACGAAGCCTATCGCAAGACCACCGAGCGACTGGCGGGGGTGGACGCGGTGCTGACGCGCGATCCGTCGAGCGGCATCAAGACGGCCTATGAGGAAGTGCGCGACTTCTTCCATTATGCCGACAACTATGTTGATCCGCTCGACCGGGCCGCCGAGGACCTGGCGGCCGAGATCGGCGAATTCGGCCCGAACCGGCTGGCTCGCCTGATCGACTATTGCCGCGACACGCACGATCTCAAGGTCAGCCTGACGGTGCCGTCGCAGCCCGACCTGATCCGCAGTTTCGACCGGGCGACGCGCACGCTCACCATCAACCTGCGGCTGGAGCCGGCGACGCAGTTCTTCCAGATCGCCAATCATCTGGCGCAAATCGAGCAGACCACGCTGATCTCGAGGATCGTGGAACAGGCCAATTTCATTGCCGCCGAGGCGCGCGAGATCGCCCGGATGGGACTTGCCAACTACTTCGCCGGGGCGCTGCAGATGCCCTACGGACGGTTTCTGAAGGCGGCCGAGGCGGTGCGCTACGACATCGAGGAACTGGGACACGCCTTTGGCGCCAGCCTCGAGCAGGTGGCGCACCGGCTCTCGACCATGCAGCGACCGCGGGAGCGGGGCGTGCCGTTCTTTTTCGCGCGGGTCGACGCGGCCGGCACCATTACCAAGCGCCACTCGGCGACATCGCTGCAATTTGCCCGGTTCGGCGGGGCCTGTCCGCTGTGGAACGTGCACCGGGCATTCGAGGCGCGCGGCGAGATGATCCGGCAACTGGCCGAGACGCCCGATGGCAATCGCTATCTCTGCCTCGCCTGGGGGACGGAAAAGCGGATGGGCGGCTATCACGGGACGACGCGGCGCTATGCCTATGCATTGGGATGCGAAGTCAGCCACGCCGGCAAGCTGGTCTATGCCGACGGGCTCGATCTAGGGCGGGCGCCGTTCGATCCGATCGGCATTTCGTGCCGCATCTGCGAGCGGCGCAACTGCCCGCAGCGTGCCGTGCCGCCAATTGCGGCGGAGATCGCCGTGCGGCCGGAACGCCGGTCGATCGTGCCCTACGAGATTGTCTAGCGCCCACAAGGGCAGCCAAAGCGTCGCACCGGGCAGCGTCGGCCGCATTAGTGCTTTCGTCTGCTGCGAACTTCAGTAGGATTTGCTCAGACGACCAATGAGGAGACACAAGGCTTGGCCAAACGAAAGCGCCCCCTAGCGGAGAGAGTGCGCAATGCCGTGTGGCCCAGGATGGGTTTGCGCCGCTATGTGACCTATCTCAAGAACAAGGTGCTGCGCCTGTCGGCCGGGCCACACGCGATTGCCGCCGGCTTCGCCTCGGGTGCGGCGGTCTCGATCTTCCCGTTTATCGGGCTGCATTTCGTGCTGGGGTTCGTGCTCGCCTTCGTGGTGCGTGGCAACATGCTGGCGGCGGCGCTGGGGACGGCCGTGGGCAATCCGCTGACCTTTCCGATCATCTTTTCGGCCACCTATTCGCTGGGCAACGTGCTGTTCGGGTTTTTCGGATCGTCGCAGGCGCCGGCCGAACTGGCGGATGCGCAGGCCGCCGAAATCCTCGATTCCGGCTTCAGCCTGAATACGCTCGACACCCTGCTGCCGGCGATCAAGACCATGTCGGTCGGCGCGATCCCCCTGAGCCTGCTCACATTCGGCATCTTCTATGTGCTGGTTCGCGGCGTGGTGATGCGGTTCCGGATCGCGCGGCAGAACCGGCGGGCCCGGCGCGGCGAGACGGAACTGGCGGAATAGCGATGCCGGGGCACTCCGGATCAGCGGAAATTCTTGCCAGCGCTGCGGCCCGCGCGTAAACCGGCGCCGTGAAAAGCGCGCTCAACATTGGCGAAATCCCTCCCCTGCTCATCGAGCAGGCCGTGCGTGCGGCCTTTGCCGAAGATTTCGGGCTGGCCGGCGACCTGACCAGTCAGGCGACCCTGCCCAGGGATGCTTCGGCCACCGCGACGCTCGCGACGCGCGAACCGGGGGTACTGGCCGGATTGCCACTGGTGGCCTGCGCCTTCCGGCTGATCGGCGACGGCGTGACGTTCGAGGCCAGCCACCGGGATGGCGACCGGGTCGAGGCCGGCGAGATCGTCGGCCGGGTCTGGGGCAATGCACGGCAGGTGATGTCGGCGGAGCGGACAGCGCTCAACTTCCTCAATCATCTCTCGGGAATTGCCACGCTGACCCGGCGCTTCGTCGATGCCATCGAGGGCACGTCGGCGCGGATCTGCGATACGCGCAAGACAACGCCGGGACTGCGGGCGTTCCAGAAATATGCGGTTCGCTGCGGCGGCGGCTCCAACCACCGCTTCGCCCTCGACGACGCCATCCTGATCAAGGACAATCATATTGCCGTGGCAGGCAGTGCCGCTGCCGCCTACAAGGCGGCGCGGGCGTTTGCCGGACATCTGGTGGCCATCGAGATTGAAGTGCAGACGCTTGCCGAACTCGACGAGGTGCTGGAGGCCGGTGCGCGCATCGTGCTGCTGGACAACATGGACAATGACATGTTGCGCCAGGCGGTGAACCTCAATGCGGGGCGAGCGCGGCTCGAGGCCTCCGGCGGCGTGAAATTGGACCGGGTGCGCTCGATTGCCGAAACAGGCGTCGACTATATCTCGACCAGCCAGATTACCATGGCGGCACCGCCGCTCGACCTCGGACTGGACGTCACCATCACATGATCATCGAGACGATGCTGGCGGCAGCCATTGCGGCCTCCGAGGTTATTCTCGAGGTCTACGGCCGGCCGTTCGAAGCCAACAGCAAGGCGGACGGATCGCCGGTGACGGAAGCCGATGCCAGGGCCGAGGCCGTCATCCTCGATTATCTCAGGCCGCTTGGCCTCCCCGTGCTGGCCGAGGAAAGCGTCTCCGCCGGCGATATCCCGGTGCTTGGAGACCGGTTTTTCATCGTCGATCCGCTGGACGGAACCAAGGAATTCGTCAAGCGGAACGGCGAATTCACCGTCAACATCGCGCTGGTCGAGCAGCGGGCGCCGAAACTGGGTGTGGTGCTCGCGCCCGTAACTGGCGACGTCTTCTGGACCGCAGCCGAGGGCGCGATGGCCGGCAGGCTGGTGGGTGGCCAGATCATTGACCGCCGCCGCATCGACACGGTGTCGGCGACGCCGTTGCGGATTGTCGCCAGCCGGTCGCACAAGCATGCCGCGCTGACCGAACTCTGCCACACGATGAACGTGACCGAGGATGTGTCGGTCGGCTCGTCGCTCAAGTTCTGCCTGGTGGCGGACGGCAAGGCGCAGCTCTACCCGCGCTTCACCCCGACATCGGAGTGGGACACCGCGGCCGGACAGGCCGTGCTGGAGGCGGCGGGGGGCGCCGTTCTGAACATGGACGGCACGGCGCTCGACTGTGGCCACGTCGAAAACAGCTTCCTGAATGCTTACTTTGTTGCAGCCGCAAGCCGTTCACTTGCCGTTCAGGCTGCCGAGATCATGCGTAGACTTGTCGCCTGACCCTTCGGGGCATGCGATTTCTGCATAGCAGCCTAACGTTTTATTTGCAGCCCGATCTGTTGCGATCTGCTTTCGGTGCATATATACGGCCGGCATATCCTAGTCCGACATATGTCCGCACGATAGGTTGCAATGAACGTTCGCACGATCTGCCTGGCCATTCTCTATGACGGGGAAGCCACCGGATATGAAATCCGCAAGCTCTCGGTGGAGGGAGAATACTCCTATTTCATCGACGCGAGCTTCGGCTCGATCTATCCGGCGCTGGCCAAGCTCGAGGTAGACGGACTCGTCACCAGCCGGGTCGAGCAGCAGGACGGCAAGCCGGCCAAGAAGATCTACGTGATCACCCAGGCGGGCCGGGCCTATTTCATCAATTCGATGTTCGAGAAGCTGGGCGAGGACGAGTTCCGCAGCGAATTCCTGCTGTTCCTGCGCTTTGCCTCGGAATTGCCGGCGTCGCTCGTCGAGCAGCGCCTCAACGAGCGGCTGGAACAGGTCTGCACCATTCTCGACGACTTCGATCGGCTCCGCAAAGAGCACACCCACCCGGGCGACACCTGGGTGATCAATTACGGACGCACCTGCATGCAGGCGGCGCACGATTTCATCCAGGCCCACAAGGGCGAACTGATCGCGCTGGCGCGTCCCGACACGGACACCGCCGCAGCGGCTGAATAGAGGGTTTTCTGAATGCGAGCGATTTATTCCTACGGCGTTGCCGGGCTGATCGTGATTGGTATCGGCGCCTGGCTATCGACCGGGACGCTGGTGATCGGCGGCAACGGCCCGGGCAATGGTGAAAAGCCGATCATCTCGCTGATCGACAAGGATGCCGAAACGGCCGAGGTGCATCATGGCGATGGCCCCGATCCGCACCTGACGATCGCCGAACGCGTCGCCGAGACTTCGGGCGCAAGCGCTCCGGCACAATCGGTCCGCACTGTGACCTACACGGTGCAGCCCATGTCCATCGAAGTGCCGCTGCGCGGCCGCACCGAGGCCAAGACATTGGTGTCGGTGGTGCCGCAGACGTCGGGCACTGTGCAGAAGGTGCTGGTCACCAAAGGCCAGACTGTTGCCGAGGGCGACGTGCTCTGCCAGCTCGATCCCGGTGATCGGCAGGCAGCAGTGGCGCAGGCCGAAGCGGCGCTGGCCACCGCCCAGAGCGCTCTCGATTCCAACGCCGCGCTCCGCCAGAAGGGTCTCGCGCCCGCCAATAGCGGATTGCAGCTGGAAGCAGCGCTCAAGCAGGCCCAGGCAGCACTCGACAATGCGACGACCGAACTCGGCCGCACCGAAGTGAAAGCCACCATTTCCGGCGTCGTTCAGGCGCCGCTGGCCAATGTCGGCAGCATGGCAGGCCCGTCGGCTCCCTGCGCCACCATCGTTCAGCTCGATCCGATGCTGTTCAAGACGCAGGTGCCGGAAGCCCGCATCAATTACGCCAAGGTCGGGTTGACCGCGACGGTCAAGACCGTCACCGGCGCCTCGGTCGAGGGCAAGGTGAGCTATGTCTCGTCGGTCGCCGACGATGCGACCCGCTCGTTCCCTGCCGAGATCGAAATTCCCAATGCCGACGGCAAGGTGCTTGACGGCCTGACCGCCGAGGCGGTGGTCAATGTCGGTACCGCCCCGGCGCATCTGCTGCCGCAGTCGGTGCTGACGCTCGATGAAAACGGCGGCCTGGGCGTGCGGGCCGTCGAAAACAGCAAGGTGGCGTTCTACCCGATCACCATTCTGCAGGACACGCGTGACGGCGTCTGGGTGACCGGACTGCCGGCCACGGTGGACGTGATTACCGTTGGCCAGGACTTTGTCACGGCCGGCCAGACCGTGAATGCAACGAATGTGTCGGCGACTGATGTCGCCACGGAAGCCATGGCTGAGGGCGCCCAATCATGATGGATTTTCTCGAACGCATCCTGCGCATGCCGCGGGTTGTTCTGACGGTTATGGTGCTGCTGCTGGTGGCAGGCTTCGGGGCGTATACGACGCTGCCCAAGGAGAGCTTCCCGGCAATCGACATCCCGTATTTCTATGTGTCGACCAGCCAGACCGGCGTGGCACCGGGCGACGCGGAGCGCCTGCTCGCCAAGCCGATCGAGGACCGCATCAAAGACATCGAGGGGCTGGAGAACTATACCTCCACCTCGACCACCGGCCATGTCTCGGTATTTCTCGAATTCAACGTGAATGCCGACAAGGACAAGGCACTGTCCGATATTCGCGCCAAGCTGGACGGCGTCTCGAGCGAACTGCCCGACGACGCCACCGAGCCGACGGTGACGGAAATCTCATTCTCGAACATGCCGACGATCTCGGTGGCGGTCTATGGCGATGTGCCCGAGCGCACCCTGGTGCAGCGCGCCAAGGACCTGCAGGACGAACTCGAGAGCATTCCGACCGTGCAGAGCGTGACGCTGTCGGGCTCGCGCGACGAACTGCTGGCTGTCACCATCGATAACAACCGGCTCGACGCCTATAACCTGACGGCGAGCCAGCTCTTCGACGCACTCGCCAAGAACAACATGGTGGTTGCCGGCGGTACGCTGGACACCGGCAACGGCTCGTTCAACGTCGAAGTGCCGGGCCTGATCACCACTGCCAAGGACGTCTACGACCTGCCGCTGAAGACCGACGGCGACACGGTGGTGACGTTCGGCGACGTGGCCACCATTACCCGCACCTTCAAGGACGCGACCGAATACGCGCACGTCAATGGCAAGCCGGCGATCACGCTGGGCGTGATCAAGAAGCTGGGCACCAATGTCATCGACATCTCCGATGACGTGCGGGCCCGGACGACTGCCTTCACGGCCGACTGGCCAAGCGGCATCGGCCACAGCTTCCTGATCGACCAGGCGGACTCGACCAAGGACCTGTTCCGGTCGCTGGAAGCAGCGGTGCTGACCGCCGTGGCGCTGGTGATGATCACCTGTGTGGCGACGCTGGGTGTGCGCCCTGCCCTGATGATCGGCACCTCGATCCCGATCTCGTTCATGATCGCGTTCCTCGTGGTGCAGATGCTGGGCATGACCATCAACATGATGATCATGTTCGGCCTGGTGCTGGCGGTGGGTGTGCTCGTCGACGACCCGATCGTGGTCGTGGAATATGCCGAACGAAAGCTGCAGGAAGGCGTGCCCAAGAAGGACGCCTTCATCATGGCGGCGCGCAAGATGTTCATACCGGTGGTTTCGGCCACCTTCACGACGCTGGGCGCCTTCGTGCCACTGCTGTTCTGGCCGGGCATCATCGGCAAGTTCATGAGCTACCTGCCGATCATCGTGATCGTGGTGATGATCGCGTCACTGCTGTCGGCGCTGGTGTTCATGCCGATCATCGGCGCAATCATCGCCTCGACCCATGTCGACCCCAAGGCCAAGGAAGCTGCGGACATTGTCATGTATCCGGACAAGTTCGAAGTGAACAAGGTCAAGGGCTTCACCGGCGGCTATGTGCGCATCCTGCAGACGCTGATCCGGCACCCGATCCTCACCCTGACGGTGGGCTTCGGTCTCGTCATCGGTATCTTCGTCGCCTATGGCATGAACCCGACCGGGGCCGAGGCCTTCCCAGCTTCGGAAGCCGAGTTCGGTACCGTGAACGTGGTGGCGCGCGGCAACTACTCGCCCAACGAGATCCGCGACTTCCTGGTCGAGGTGGAAAAAGAGATCCTGCAGGTGCAAGGCATCCAGGACGTCATCATGACATTTGGCGGCGGCAGCAGCGGGCTCAGCGGCAATGGCGGTCCGCCGGACACCATCGGCCAGTTCCAGCTGCAGCTGCTGCCGTGGAACGACCGCGTCAAGGCCGAGGAAATCTTCCAGAACATCCGTGAGCGGGTGAAGGACATTTCCGGCCTTCAGGTGCAGATTGCTGCCCAGGAGAACGGCCCGCCGGCCGGCAAGGCGATCAACCTGCGCGTCGAGTCGACTGTCTATGCAGAGCTGCTGCCGGCCGTCACCAAGCTGCGTGACTACGTCGAGAACGAGCTTGGCCAGACCATCGACGTCGAGGACGGCCGTCCGTCCCCGGGCATCGACTGGCAGGTAACGATCGATCGCGTCGAAGCGGCCAAGTACGGCATCGGCGTGCGCGAGCTCAGCCCCTATGTGCAGCTGGTGACCTCGGGCGTGAAGCTCGGGACCTATCGGCCCGACGATGCGACGGACGAACTCGAAATCCGGGTTCGCCTGCCGATCGAGGAGCGCACCTTCGATACGCTGGACTCCTTGCGGATCGTGACCTCGCAGGGCCTGATCCCGGTGTCGAACTTCCTCGAGCGCAAGGCTGTGCCCAAGGTCGCCAACATCACCCGTCACAACGGCGTCTATGCGATGTCAGTGGCGGCCAACCTGCAGCCCGACGTGGCGGCCGACGAGAAGATCAAGACCCTGCAGGCCTGGGAAGCGACGCAGACCTGGCCGTCTTCGGTCAAGATCGTCTATGGCGGCGCCGAAGAGCAGATCGACGACACCAACGCGTTCATCGTTTCGGCGTTCGGCGCAGCGATGTTCCTGATCTTCCTGATCCTGCTGCTGGAGTACAACAGCTTCTATCAGGTGGTGGTGACGCTCACGACGGTGATCATGTCGCTGGCGGGTGTGCTGCTGGGCATGATGGTCACGGGGATGAGCTTCTCGGCGATCATGACGGGTCTCGGCATCGTGGCACTGGCCGGCATCGTGGTGAAAAACGGCATCGTTCTGATCGATACCTACAACCACTATCGCCGTGACGATCATGTCGAGCCGATCAAGGCGATGCTGATCACGGCCAGCCAGCGTGTGCGGCCCGTGCTGCTCACCGCGACGGTGACGGCGCTCGGTGTCATCCCGATGGCGCTCAACATCGAGTTCGACTTCATCCGCCGCGAGGTCGTGGTCGGGGGTATCGCCGGGTCATGGTTCGTCCACCTGTCGGCGGCGCTGGTCTCGGGCCTCTTCGTGTCCACCGCCCTGACGCTGGTGATGGTGCCGGTGATGCTGACTGCTCCGCATGTGATCGGCGCTTCGGCGATGCGGATCTGGGCCTCGATCGCCGGCTTTTTCGGCAAGCTTCTGGGCCGCAAGACTGCGGTTACTCCGGAGGGAGCCAGGATCGAGATCCCGGCAGATGCCGACTCCGCCGCCAAGTATATCGGCGCGGATGGTTCGGGACTGGTCGAGACCGAGCAGGATGGCGTGACCGTGGTGTCACGGCAGGCGGCCGAATAGGCCCTGCTCCCGACCAAATGCAAAGGCCCGCAGCGATGCGGGCCTTTTTATCGCTTTCCGAACGCTGGCGGCATCGCCTATTTTAGCTGAAATAGCTAGTTGAGGTCACTCATGGCCGATTTCACTGCGACTGACGCAAAGAACAAGTTCGGGCAAATCCTGGAATTGGCCCAAGCAGAACCGGTTCACATCACGAAAAATGGCTGTGACGTGGCGGTTCTGATGTCGCAGGAACACCATGCCGACCCTTTGGCACGGGCCGGTGCACCTAGCGTCAGACCGCTTGTCGAACAGCTTCTGGAACGCAGCATTCAGCGTCGCAAGTCACTCTATGAAGCACTGGCAAAGTAGCCCAGGGTGAATGCCTATCTGACCATCGAAGATGGTCTTGCATATCCATGCCAGGCTGATCGAGGCTTTTGGAGGTGCCGAAGGCGTTCGCGACCTTGGACTGGTTGAGTCAGCTCTGCTGCGGCCGCAGACGGGCTACTATGCTACCATTGTCGAGGAGGCTGCCGCACTGTGGGAGAGCCTCGCCATGAACCACGGGTTCGTCGATGGCAACAAACGAGTAGCCTATGCTTGCGCCGAAATCTTCCTTGCCCTCAATGGCCTCGAAATTGACGCGACCAATGATGAACTGGAGCAGTTCATCTACGAGCACCTGGAGGCAAAGACTTTCGTAAAAGAGGTGCTGCAGGATTGGTTAGGCCGGCACACCGTGCCGCTGGAGCCCTAGCACCAGCGGTGCCCCCTGCTCTACTCCGCTGCCGGCAGGCCGCGCTTGACGAAGCCGTCGGGATCGTTGGCGGTCTGGAGCAGCTTCTCCTCGGCCTCGGTGGCCTCGCGCTGGCGGTTCCACATCTGGGCGTAGAGCCCCTCCTGAGCCAGGAGATCCTGATGGTTGCCGCGTTCGGCAATCACCCCTTCGCGCAGCACCAGAATCTCGTCGGCTTTGACCACAGTGGAGAGGCGGTGCGCGATGACGACAGTGGTGCGGTTGGCCGAGACCACGTCGAGCGCTGACTGGATGTCACGCTCGGTCTTGGTATCGAGGGCCGAGGTGGCCTCATCGAGGATGAGGATGGAGGGCTGCTTGAGGATGGTGCGGGCGATGGCCACGCGCTGTTTCTCGCCGCCAGAGAGCTTGAGGCCGCGCTCGCCCACAGGTGTATCGTAGCCCTTGGGCAGCGTGTCGATGAAGGGGCCGACCTGAGCCATGGCGGCCGCTTCGCGGACCTCGTCGATGGTCGCGCCGGGGCGGCCATATTCGATATTGTAGCCGATGGTGTCGTTGAACAGCACGGTATCCTGCGGGACCATGCCGATCGAGGAGCGCAGGCTTTCCTGGGTGACGTCGCGCAGATCCTGGCCATCAATGGTGATGGCACCACCGGTGACGTCGTAAAAGCGATAGAGCAGCCGCGAGATGGTGGATTTGCCGGCGCCCGTGGGCCCGACAATGGCGACGGTCTTGCCGGCGGGCACTTCGAAGCTGACGCCCTTGAGAATGGCACGGTCGGGATCGTAGCTGAACGTGACGTTCTCGAAGCGGATCACCGGACCGGTGACGGCGAGCGGCCTGGCGCCCGGCTTGTCGACGATCTCGGGGTCCTGGTCGAGCAGCTTGAACATCTCCTCGATATCGGTGAGGCCCTGGCGCAGTTCCCGGTAGACGAAGCCGATGAAGTTGAGCGGACGGTAGATCTGCATCAGGAAGGTGTTGAGCAGCACGAAATCGCCCAGCGTCAGCGTCCTGGCCAGAACGCCGTTGATCGCCATGACGCCGATGACCAGGAAGCCGCCGTAGAAGATGACCGCCTGGCCGAAGTTGAGCACGCCCAGCGAGGTCCAGATGCGGATGGCGGAGCGCTCGTACCCGGCCATGGAGGCGTCGTAGCGGTCCGCCTCCATCTTCTCGTTGGCGAAGTACTTGACCGTCTCGTAGTTGAGCAGACTGTCGATAGCCTTGCCGTTGGCATCGGTGTCGGAATGGTTCATGTCGCGGCGAATGCCGATACGCCAGTTCGACGCCTTGATGGTGAAGAACAGGTAGCCCCAGATCGTGGCGATCAGCACGCCCAGATAGCTGATGCCGAACATCCAGACGAAGATCACCGCCGTGATGGCGAACTCGACGATCGTGGGCGCGATGTTGAGCATGGTGAAACGCACAATGGTTTCAATGCCCTTGGTGCCGCGCTCGATGACACGGCTGAGGCCGCCGGTGCGGCGCGCCAGATGGAAGCGCAGCGACAGGCGGTGCATGTGGTGGAAGGTGCGCAGCGCCAGCTTGCGCACAGCATTCTGGCCGACGCTGGCAAACAGCACATCGCGCAACTGCTGAAACCCGGCATCGATGACGTTGCCCAGCACATAGGCGATGACCAGCACGATCGGCACGGCGAGGCCGAGGATCAGCGTGCTGTCAGGCGCGGTGCCGTCGAGGCTGTCGATAATGCCCTTATAGGCAAAGGGAATGAGCGTCGTGGCAACCTTGGAGAGCAGCAGGGCGCCGATGGCGAGGACGACGCGCAGCCGCAGGTCTGGCCGGTCGTCGGGCCACATATAGCCCCACAGATTGCGCACCGTCTGCAATAGGTTGCTATCGTCGGCATCGACTGTGGGCTGCTTGCCAGCCGTATCTGAAGACATATCAGGCCGTTTCTATGGTCCTGTAGGGCACCGAAATGTCGGAGATCAGTCCCTGAAACAGGCCGTTGGTGGCAGCGCCGAGCGACCGGAGACGGTCCTCGCGCAGTTTGTAGCAATTGCGCGTGCCGCGGGCCTCGCGCACGACGAGATCGGCGTCGAGCAGAACCTTGATGTGCTGACTGACGGTCGACTGGGCCAGCGGCAGACACTGGGTAACGTCGGTACAGCAGCAGCTGTTGGCCTGCTTTTCGGCAAGAATGCGCAAGATGCTCAGCCGCACGGGGTGCCCCAGTGCGCGCATGACATTTGCCAGATCCTCGTCTTGCATGGCGTTTTCGTTCATCGTTGAACAGCGATAGAAGAACTTGGGAAGGGGCGCAAGCTGCCTTGTCGACTAGTTCCCGCTATCGGCGGGCTGCAGCGGCGGCAGATCGAAGACCTGACCGGGGAAAATCCGGCCCGGCCGGGTTATCACCGCCCGGTTGGCGTCAAAAATCCGCTGGTACTGGCTGCCATCGCCATAGACGCGCCGGGCAATGGCCCACAGCGTCTCGCCCCGGCGAATGATGGCCTTGCCGGACTTGAAGCGCAGCATGGCGGGATCGGCGGTGGGGACGCCGTGGAGGGTCGGCACGTCCGCGTCGGGCTCAGGTTCCGATTCAACGGCGGCGGCCAAGTCCACGGCTGCGCTTGCGGAACCGCTGGCGCCGGTCTGCGCCGCGCCAGCGCCGCTGATGTCGATCTCGACCGCCGGCGGCGGGACATCGATAACGAAGTTGACCGCCGCGCTGGCCGACTTTGTCCCTTGCTGCGGCTGGTAGAGGTCGATGCGGATGCGTTGCCGCGGCAGGGTGAGGACGCCCTCCGCCTCGATCAGCCAGCGTCCGCCTTCCACCTTCGCCGAGGCGATGAACCTGTCCTGGACGAAGAGCTCGACCGTGGCGCCTTCGGGCCCTGCCCCGGCAAAGAAGTTGGCGCCGCCATCGATCTCGATGGCATCGATGCTCGGCGGCTGGTCCGGCACCGGCGTCATGGGCGTGGTGGAATCGGGCGTCGGGTCTTCCGGTACCGCTTCGGCGAGGCGCATGTCGGGCGCGACGGGCGCGGCGGGCGCGGCGGCAGGTTGCGGCGATGTCTCGGGAGCCTCGGCCGGATGCGGTGACGGTGTCTCCATATCTGGCGCCGGAGTCGTCAGTTCCGGGCCAGCCGGCGGGGCCTCAGCGGTGGTCTTGGGCTCCGGCGCAGCGACCACAGGCACAGCTGCTGAAGCCGGCACCTCTTGAGGCGTGGGGTCGGCAATCCCGGACGTTCCGGCGGCCGGCGTCTTCATGCGCCGCTGCTCCGACGTTGGCGCGCTCTGGGCGGCAGTTGGCGCGACCGGAGTGGGCTCGACGGTCTCGGGAGCCCTGGTCTCGGGCTTCGCGTCCTGGGGCCTGGCGACCTCGGGGTTGGCGACTGGTTCCTGGACGACAGCCGGGCCCGGCGACCGACCAGCGGGTGCCGGATCCGCCTCGGCGACGACAATCGCCGGAGTGTCCGGCGCTGTTGGCGGCTGCGGCTCAGACTGAACTTGAGGCTTGGTCTGAGATGCGGGCTCGGTCTGAGGCGCAGGCTGAGGCTGAGGCTGAGGCTGAGGCTGAGGCTGAGGCTGAGGCTGAGGAAGCGCTACCGCTTCGGCATCCGCTGTCACCATCGGCGGCGCATCGCCGACAGCTGGAGTTGCAACAGGCTGAGCGACGGGAGCCGCCGGCGACACATCAGCGTCCTGGTCGGGTTCTGGAGACAGTGCAGGTGCAGGCTCGACCGGCGGCGCGGGCCCGGTGGAGGGTGTTGATGGCCCGGCCTCCGGGGCGGTCGACGAGGTGATGACGGGGCTCGATGTCCTGTCTTCGGGGATGACCACCGTAAAGCTGTGCGGCGAGCGGGCGTTGGAGCCGGTGATGCCGACCGTGATCTCGACCGTCCCGACCGCCAGTGGCCGGTCGGGCACGACCACCCAGTCGCCGCTGGCTTCGGCCATGGCCTTGCCGACGAGATTGCCGTTGGCAAACACTTCGACCTCGATGCCGGGCTGCGCCGTGCCCGCGACAATGACATGGCCATCAGGCTCGACGCGCACCAGGTTGGGGTCAGGGTCGGCGGGGTTTGTCTCCGCCGGGACGGCGGGAGCCAGCGGCGCGGCAGGCTCGGGCAGCTCCGGCTCGGCCGGCGGCAGCAGGCCGATTTCGACGATGTCCTGGCGCAGACAGGCCAGCAGACCATCGGGATTGTCGGCGCAGCGCAGGAAGGCGGGACCGGCGACAACCAGGCAGGCGACGACCAGCGTGCCGGCCGCCGCCGCAAAGGTCATCCAGAGCGTCCTGTTGGACGATGCCAAAGCCGTTCTCCCGGTAGAGAGGCAGGAGCGGCGTGCGGATCAGGCGGCCGAGGCTCCTGCCTCAGTCTTCATCAGCTTATAGGTAATGGATTCATAAAGTGCCTCGAATGAGGCATCAATGATGTTGGGCGAGACGCCGATAGTGTACCAGCGCTCGCCGGTGTTATCGCGGCTTTCGACCAGTACACGGGTGACCGCGCCCGTGCCGCCGTCCAGAATACGGACCTTGAAGTCGACCAGTTCGAGGTCACCGATGCGATCGGAATATTTGCCGAGGTCCTTGCGCATGGCGGTATCGAGAGCGTTGACCGGGCCGTTGCCCTCGGCCACCGACATCAGGCGCTCGCCGTCGACGACGATCTTGACCACGGCCTCGGTGACGGTGATCTCCTTGCCCTGCGCGTTGTGGCGGCGCTCGACGCTGGCGCGATAGCTTTCGACGTCGAAGAATTTCGGCGAGGTGCCGAGCACGCGGCGCGCCAGGATGGCGAAGCTGGCATCGGCGCCATCGTAGGAATAGCCGCGTGCCTCGCGTTCCTTAACGGTCTTGAGCAGCTTTTCCAGGCGCGGATCGTCCTTGGCGAGATCGATGCCATGGCGCTTGAGGGCGGTCAGCAGGTTGGACTTGCCGGCCTGCTGGCTGACCATGATGGAGCGCTCGTTGCCGACGCTCTCGGGCGGAACATGTTCGTAGCTCGAGAAGTCCTTGGCAAGCGCCGAGGCATGGATGCCGGCCTTGGTGGCGAAGGCTGAGGCCCCGACATAGGGCGCCTGCCGGGCCGGGGCGCGGTTGAGGATTTCGTCGAAGGCCCGCGACACCTGGGTCAGATGGGTCAGTTTTTCGGCGCTGATACCGGTTTCGAAGCGGTCGGCGAAGGCGGGCTTGAGCAGCAGGGTCGGGATCAGGGTGACGAGATTGGCATTGCCGCAGCGCTCGCCGATGCCGTTCAGCGTGCCCTGCACCTGCCGCACGCCCGCCAGGATCGCGGCCAGCGAGTTGGCCACGGCCTGGCCGGTATCGTCATGGGCATGGATGCCGATCCTGTCGCCGGGAGCGACCTTGAGCACCGCACCCACGATCTCCTCGACCTCGGACGGCATGGTACCGCCATTGGTGTCGCAGAGTACGACCCAGCGCGCTCCGGCGGCGAGCGCCGTGCTCACGCATTTGAGCGCATAGTCGGGGTCTTCCTTGAAGCCATCGAAGAAGTGCTCGCAGTCGATCAATGCCTCCTTGCCGGAAGCGACAGCGGCGGCAACGGTTTCGCGCAGGCTCTTGAGATTTTCGTCGAGCGAGATGCCGAGCGCGACCTTGACCTGTTTGGGCGAGGTCTTGGCGACGAAGCAGGCAGCGCTGGCGCTTGAATTGAGGACGGACTGCACGCCCGGATCGTTGCCGACCGAACGGCCGGAGCGCTTGGTCATGCCGAAGGCGGTGAAGGTCGCCGCTTGGGTGCGCTTTTCGGCAAAGAACTGGTCGTCGATGACATTGGCGCCCGGAAAGCCGCCCTCGATATAGTCGACGCCAATCTCCTCGAGCAGGGCAACAATCGAGATCTTGTCCTCGAGCGAGAACTCGACCCCGGCGGTCTGTGCGCCGTCGCGAAGTGTGGTGTCGAACAGGTAGAGGCGTTCCTTGGGCATAACTCTTACTCGGTGGGTGGCCAGACGGCCGTGTCATGATCGGGATGCTGGTGGTTGGAGGCCGCGATGGCGGCCGCCGACGTCGGGTGGCGGTCCTCGATCGAGGGCACGTCGGGCAGCGCGCCAAGGTCATTGGCCCAGCTCATGCGGCTGTCGGTGCCGTGCTGGTCGATCGGTGGAAAGGCCTCCGGGTCATCGAGCGAGCCGATGGAGATGCTGATCCAGCCACCACCAATGTGCACGAACGAGAGCGGGGTACCGCAATCGCGGCAGAAGCCGCGCTCGACGAGGTCGGAGGAGCGGAAATAGGCGATCTCGCCCCGCGTCACCTCGAATGTCTCCTTGGGGCCTCCCACCAGCGGCGCGTAGAAGGCGCCGAACGCCTTCTGGCACATGCGGCAGTGGCAGATGTGGGCGCCCTCGGGCTTCCTGGTGAAGCGATAGCGAACGGCGCCGCACTGGCAGCCTCCCGACCAGTTCATATGAACTCTCCCCTGGCAAAGCGGTCGGCGGCCATGATCAGGTGGTGCAGCAGGCCGGGCTCGCTGAGCACGTGGCCCTGCCCCTCCACCAGGATGAACTCGGCCTCCGGCCAGGCCTTGTGCAGGTCCCATGCCGTCTGCACCGGACAGGCCATGTCATAGCGCCCCTGCACGATGACCGCGGGAATATCGCGCAGCTTGTGCGCGTCGCGGATCAGTTGCCCCTCCTCCATCCAGCCTTCGTGGACGAAGTAATGGTTCTCGATGCGGGCGAAGGCCAGCGCGTATTCCGGATCGTAGAAGGCGTTGCTCACCGATGACTCGGGCAGCAGGGTGATGGTTTCGCCCTCCCAGCGCGCCCATTCGCGGGCGGCGTTGAGGCGGATGTCGCGGTCGGGATCGACCAGACGCTTGCGGTAGGCCGCCATCAGGTCGCCGCGCTCGGCCTCGGGAATGGGGGCGACGAAGCGTTCCCATTTGTCGGGAAAGAGCAGCGAGGCGCCGTGCTGATAGTACCAGAGCAGTTCGGCACGCCGCAGCGTGAAGATGCCGCGCAGCACCAGTTCGCTGACACGCTCGGGATGGGTCTGGGCGTAGGCCAGGGCGAGGGTCGAGCCCCAGGAGCCGCCGAACACCAGCCACTCGTCGACGCCGACCATCTCGCGCAGCTTTTCGATGTCGCCGACGAGGTCCCAGGTGGTGTTGTGCTCGAGCGAGGCAAACGGCTTGGACTTGCCGCAGCCGCGCTGGTCGAACAGCAGCGCATCGTAGCGCGCCGGGTCGAAGACGCGCCGCTGGCTCGGCGACATGCCGCCGCCGGGACCGCCATGCAGGTAGACCGCCGGCTTGGCGCCGGGCGTGCCGATCCGCTCCCAGTAGATCTGGTGGCCATCGCCGACATCCAGCCAGCCCGAAGCATAGGGCTCGATCTCGGGATAGAAGGTGCGCAGGTCGGTCACTTCGATGCTCCTCCGGGCGGCCACGCATCGGTGTCATGGTCGGGATGCTGGTGGCTGGTGAGAGTGCGCATGAACTCCACCCAGTCGGGCGGGTATTCGGTGCGGACCGGCAGTGAGGTCAGGCCATCAAAGAACGGCAGCTTGTCCGCCATGTTGACCTGCATGACCGGCGCCACACGTGTCGGATCATCGAAGGCGCCGATGGCGATCTCGATTTGCTGCTCGGGCGGCCGATGGATTTCCTCGTAGGTCAGCGGCGTACCGCAATTGCCGCAGAAGCCGCGCCTGATCTTGTCCGAACTCTCGAAATATTTCGGCGCGCCGCGGGTCCAGACCACATCGAAGCTGGACACCAGCGGGCCGAAAAAGCTGCCGAAGGCCTTCTGGCACATGCGACAGTGGCAGATGGTGGCGCGACCGACACGACCGATGCGAAAACGCACCGCACCGCACTGGCAACCGCCGGTCAGATCCTCGGGCGCCGCGGTCTCATTCGGGGGCATGGCACACCGCCTCGATATTGTTGCCGTCGGGGTCGAGCACGTAGGCGCCGAAATAGTGCGGATGGTACTGGGCGCGCAGCCCCGGCGCGCCATTGTCGCGGGCCCCCATCGACAACGCGACCGAATAGAACGCCTCGACCTGGGCCCGGCTGGCCGCTGTGAAGGCGACGTGCGTCTCGCCCCGCGCATCAGCGCCGTTGGAAATCCAGAACGTCGGGTGCTCCTTGCCAAAGCCGGCAACCCGATCGCGACCGAAGCTCATGTCGGCCAGCACATCGATCCCCAGCGTCGCCAGCGCCTCGCGATAGAGCGCAAAGGACCGATCGAAATCGGAAACCTTCAGGCCGACGTGATCGAGAATGGCACTCATGACGCGCGCTCCTGCAGGGCGTGCCAGATGGCATCGGCGACAGAAATGGCTTCGAAATCAACCTGGTTGTTCCAGAAGCGAAGGACGCGCAGCCCTTCAGCACGGAACCACGTATCGCGCGCCCGATCGCGCACGGATGCGGCATGCTGCGAACCGTCAAGCTCGACGATCAATCGCCGAGAGAAACATGCAAAATCCGCGATGTAGGGACCGATTGGGACCTGGCGGCGAAACTTGAAAGCGGCGAAGCGGCGGTCCCGCAATATGGCCCAAAGCTTCTGTTCCTGCGGAGTCTGCGTCCGGCGAAGACGACGTGCCGCGCCACGATTGAACGGCCGCAACCTCCGATGGTGCCCGCCTCCCTTCTCCCCTTGCGGGAGAAGGTGGCGCGCAGCGCCGGATGAGGGGTCTGCGGTGCTCTCGTTGCGCGCTGCAAAAGGAACTTCCGAGAGCGTTGGGGCATACCCCTCATCCGCCCTTCGGGCACCTTCTCCCGCAAGGGGAGAAGGGGACAGCGGCAGGTCTGGTTGGCTGGCGGTCACCGCTTGACCTCCCATTTGGTCACGCGCTCTCCGACCTCGTTCTTGGAGTCCATCAGCTGGATACCCTGAGCGAGGAGGTCGGCGCGGATCTCGTCGGCCCTGGCGAAGTCCTTGGCCTGGAAGGCGGCGAGACGGTCGGCGATGGCCGTCTCGATGACGGCGGTGTCGATGTCGGTGGTCTCGGCCTGCAGCAGGCTGTCGAGGGTGAAACCGAAAAACAGCAGCGTGGCGGCCAGGCATTCGACGGCGGTCTCGGTGCCGCGTGCCGCCTTGCGGGCGATGACGTCGAGAGCGACCGAGGCACGATGGAAGTTCAGGTCGTCCGAGAGGGCATCGATCACCGAAGCATCCGGCGGCGTGGTCTCGGCATGGCGAGCGGCGGCGGCGATCGTCTGCCAGTCACGCAGCTTCTTTTCCGCCTCCTCGAGCCGCGCCACCGAGAAATCGATCGGCTCGCGATAGTGGGTCATCAGCATGGCGAGGCGCAGTACCTCGCCCGGCCATTTGCGGCCGCCGAATTTTTCTGTCGCCAGCAGCTCGTTGATGGTGATGAAGTTGCCAACCGACTTTGACATCTTCTGGCCTTCGACCTGCAGAAAGCCATTGTGCATCCAGACGTTGGCCATGGCATGGGTGCCATGGGCGCAGCGAGACTGTGCGATTTCGTTCTCGTGGTGCGGGAAGATCAGGTCGAGGCCGCCGCCGTGGATGTCAAAGACCTGGCCGAGATAGCGTTCGCTCATGGCCGAGCACTCGATGTGCCAGCCCGGACGGCCCCTGCCCCAGGGACTGTCCCAGCCCGGCTCGTCCGGAGACGATTGCTTCCAGAGCACGAAATCGGCGGGGCTGCGCTTGTGCGCATCGACGGCAATGCGGGCGCCGGCCAGGTTGTCGTCGAGGTTGCGGCCCGAGAGCTGGCCGTAGTCGGGCATCGAGCCGACGTCGAACAGCACCTCGCCACCCGCCTCATAGGCGTTGCCGCGCTGGATCAGCGCAGCGATCAGTTGCTGCATCTCGGCGATATTCTCGGTGGCCCGCGGCTGCACCGTCGGCTCGAGGCAGCCCAGCGCCGTGACATCGGCCATATATTGCAGGGCCGTCTTCTCGGTGACTTCGCGGATCGCCTCGTTGAGCGGCAGTTTGGGGAAATCGCGGACGGCGCGGGCGTTGATCTTGTCGTCGACGTCGGTGATGTTGCGCACATAGGTGACGTGGCCGGCGCCGTAGACGTGGCGCAGCAGCCGGAAAAGCAGGTCAAAGACGATGGCCGGGCGGGCATTGCCGATATGGGCATAGTCATAGACTGTCGGCCCGCACACATAGAGGCGGACGTTGTCTGCATCGATGGGCTCGAAAACGGCCTTTTCACGCGTCAGCGTGTTGTAGAGCCGCAGTTTGACGTCCATGACAGTTCCCCAAGCCAGACAGATTGACGCTGGCAGCGGGCTCTTCGGGTGACAAACTGGAGATGAAGAAAACCGCGCCGCCGACCGAAGTTAGCGGATAATGATGCAACCGATAATGCAGATCGCGCGGTGCGCCGTGGTTTTCATGGTCGCAATCTGACTGCAACGGCCCGTGAAATCAAGCGCTATCGGGAGTCCGGGCAAAGCGGTGCATGCACCGGCCGCGGGCCAAGGGGGCGCGGACCGGGAGGGTCAGAGGACCTGGCCGGAGGGCGACCCGGTGGGATCGCCCCTCGGCAAAGGCTGGAGATTACTTGCCGCGGAAGGTCTGGTGGCACTCGCCGCAGGTCGCGCCGATCGTCTTGAGGGCCGCACCATAAGCCGCGGTGTCACCGGCAAGAGCTGCGGTCTTCATGTCGTTGGCGCCAGCCAGTGCCTTGGCGAAGATGGCGTCGAAGGCCTCCTTGTTTTCCCAGATGGCCGGCAGCGCCTTGGAGTCACCGAGGATCGACCCTTCAGGGTACATGGCCGGGAAATTGGCGAAGTTCTTGATGAGCGTATCGGCCGCCGCGACCGCCTCGTCCCCGCTCAGGCTGCCAGCGCCGCGCATCAGGCCGCCATTTTCCTTCATGGCATCCTGGCGCATTTCAACGAGCTGTTCGGGGGTCATCGTGGCGAGCGCCGGATCGACCATTGCATCCTGGGCAACTGCGCCGGCGACAAGGCTGGCGATCATGGCACCGGCGGCGAAGACGCCGGCAAATTTCGAAAGGGACATCGGGGGAGCTCCATTTGGGGACGGCCTGTCAGTCTCGCAGCTTTGCAAGATATTTCATGATCTTGCCAGTGACGCTGCTGCAATTGGGAGCCTAATGCCGATTGCAGGCGTTGGCATCGGTGCACAGGATCACGAACGTCCTTCTGATGCTCACAGGTTGGTGATGCGACGCTATCACACATGCTCAAGGCGGTCTTAACGCAGTCGCACTATGTGCTAAAGGTCAAGGTAACGGGCCGCACCGTCTCGCTTTGGGCGCATTGAAACGCCAGGACAGCGGCAGCTAGAGAATGCACATGTCATCAGCCTCGAACATCGCCTTGCGCTTTGCCCTTCTCCTCCTGACCGGAATGGCGATGCTGATGCTCGATGTCGCGACGGCGTTTGCCCAATCGTCCAGCTGCAATCAGCTGTCCGCCACGCTGCAGACGCTTGAGCGCAATCGCGCCTACCAGACGTCGCTGGATGGCGCCGGCGCCGCCCGCAGCCTGCAAAGGCAGGTGCAGCGCAATGAAAGTGCCTATATCCGCGGCGGCTGCAATGACGACGCCAAGGCCGGACGTCGGCTGAGCCAGCAGTGCCGGGCACTGGCCCGGGAGATCACGACTGGTCGCGAGGAAGTGGCCAACATGTCGCGCACGCTGGAAACCGGCAATGCCATCGCCCAGCAGCGCGAAGCCATCCTGCAGGAAATGGCGCGCTTCAATTGCGGTAACGGCTCACGTGCGCGGGTGATCGACCGGAACGGCCAGCTCATTTCCGGCGGCCGCAGCCGCGGCAACCTGTTCGAGCAGCTGTTTGACGCGCTTGGCGACAGGTTTGATGGCGATGGCGGGCTGCGCGGCGGCGAGTTCGAGCCGTTCGGCGGCTACCATACGGTGCGGACGCTCTGCGTGCGCAAGTCCGACGGCTTCTACTGGCCGATCAGCTACTCGACCCTCACCGACTATGTGCAGAACGACCTCGAGGCCTGCCGGTCGCAGTGCCCGACGCTTGATGTCGACCTCTACTATTACGACAATCCCGGGCAGGAGGTTGAGCAGATGGTCAACGTCTATGGCGAGCCCTACACGGCGCTGCCCAATGCCTTCCGCTTCCGCACCGAGATCGACAAGACCGCCACCTGCAAGCAGACCAATACCTTCGGTTCGGTGACGCTGATTGCGACCGCGGACGGATCATCGCGCGCCATGATCAACTATAACGGCCTCGATTTTCCACTGCCGGTGCGCGATCCGCGTGGCCAGCAAGCGCAGATCACCACCGTGGCGCTCGACACATCGATGTTCGTTCAAGTGCCGTTGCCGCGCCGCCGGCCGGCCGCACCAGGGGAAACACCCAAGCCGGTGCCGGTGGCACCGATCGCCAGTGCTCAGTCGGAACGCATCGTACAGTTCGGCGACAAGCGCGTCAGGGTAGTCGGTCCAGACACGCCTTACGCCCCAACAGCGGCAACAGGGACTTGAGTTCGGGCCCCTGCTCGCGTCCGGTCAGCGCCAGACGGAGCGGGTGAAACAGCGCCTTGCCCTTGCGGCCGGTCTTTTCCTTGAGGACCCCTGTCCACAGCGCCCAGGTGCCGGCGTCCCACGGCTCGAGGGGCAGCATGTCCTTGGCCTGCGTCAGGAACTCCCGGTCCTCGTCGGCGATCACGGCTTCGACCGGTCCGTGCACCAGAACTGCCAGATCCTTGATATCGCTGAACTTTGAAAGGTTCTCGCGCAGCGCCAGCCAGAGCGGCTCGCTGTCGAGCTGCAGGGCCTGAAGACGCGGGCGGGCCGTTTCATAGTTCATGGCGTGAAGGATGCGGGCATTCAGGGTATCGAGCTCGGCCGGGTCAAAGCGCGCCGGGCCGTGCGAGATCATCGACAGGTCGAGGGCCTGACCGACTGCGGCGAGGTCTGGGTAAGGCTCGACGGCGAGGCTGGTGCCGGTGAGCACCGCCGCCAGGGCCACCGCGAGCGGCTCGTAGCCGGCGGCGCGCAGGTCGGCCAGCGATAACGACCCGAGGCGCTTGGACAGGCCCTCGCCATCGGCGCCGGTCAGCAGGTTGTGGTGGGCGAAGAACGGCACCTTGCCGCCGAGCGCCTCGATGATCTCGATCTGGGTGCCGGTATTGGAGACGTGATCCTCGCCGCGGATGATGTGGGTGATGCCCAGGTCGATGTCATCGACCACCGACGGCAGGGTATAGAGATAGGACCCGTCCTCGCGGATCAGCACCGGGTCGGACATCGAGGCGGTGTTGACCGTCTGTGGCCCCTTGATCATGTCGTCGAAGTGGACCGGCTTGCCGTCCAGCCTGAAACGCCAGTGCGGCCGTCGGCCCTCGGCCTCGAAGGCGGCCTTCTGCGCCTCGGTCAGATTGAGCGCGGAGCGGTCGTAGATTGGCGGCTTGCCCATGGCGCGGGCGCGGGCGCGACGGCGACCGAGTTCATCTTCGGTCTCGTAGGCGGGATAGAGCCTGCCGGCGGCAGTCAGCCTGTCGCGGGCCGCGTCATAGAGTGCGGTGCGCTCGGACTGCCGGACCTTTGCCGAAGGCGTCACGCCGAGCCAGGCCAGGTCCTCCTCGATGCCCTGGGCAAAAGCCTCGGTGGAGCGGGCCGTGTCGGTGTCGTCGAGCCGCAGGATGTAATCCCCCGAGCGGGCCGCGGCAAAGATCCAGTTCAGCAGCAGCGGGCGGGCGTTGCCGAGGTGCAGGTAGCCGGTCGGCGACGGCGCGTAGCGGACGACAGTGCCGGTCATGCGCCGGTCTCGTCGCGATAGCCGTTGGTAATGGGGTACTTGCGTCCGAGGCCGAACGCCTTGACCGAGATCTTGACGCCCGGCGCCGATTGCCGCCGCTTGTATTCGGCAATGTAGAGTAGCTTCTCGATGCGCTTGACCAGCGCACGGTCGAAGCGCCCCTGCCCCTTGGCGACGATGGCCTCGACCGAGAGTTCGTTCTCGACCAGACCTTCGAGAATCTCGTCGAGGATCGGGTAAGGCGGCAGCGAGTCCTGGTCGGTCTGGTCGGGCCGCAGTTCGGCGCTGGGCGCCTTGTCGATAATGGCCTGCGGGATCACCATGCCACCCGGCCCGTAGCAGTCGCCGGGCATGTTGGCATTGCGCCAGGCCGCCAGCTCATAGACCCGCATCTTGAGCAGGTCCTTGATCGGGTTGAAGCCGCCGTTCATGTCGCCATAGATGGTGGCGTAGCCGACGGCCATTTCCGACTTGTTGCCGGTGGTCAGCAGCAGCGAGCCGAGCTTGTTGGAGACGGCCATCAGATAGACGCCGCGCATGCGCGACTGGATATTTTCCTCGGTGAGGTCGAGCGGCCGATTGCCGAAGACCGGCTGCAGTTCCTGCAGGGCCGCATCCACCGGTCCGCCGATCGGCACGATGTCATAGCGGACGCCGAGGTAGTCGGCACAGCCCTTGGCATCGACGAGGCTGGCCTCGGACGTGTAGCGGTAAGGCAGCATGATGCAGTGCACATGCTCGGGCCCCAGCGCATCCACCGCCATGGCGGCGACCACGGCACTGTCGATGCCGCCCGAAAGGCCGAGGACCACGTCCTTGAAGCCGTTCTTGCGGCAATAGTCGCGCAAGCCGAGGACACAGGCGCGCCACGGCGTCTCGTTGACCGAAGTCAGGTCGGTGACATGCGGATCGGTACAGCGCCAGCCGTTGTCGGTCAGCGCCCAGTTCGAGATGATGAGTTCGCTTTCCCAGCTCTTGCCCTGGATAACGAGGCGCCCGCCCGGCTCGACGGCAAAGCTGGCGCCGTCATAGACCAGTTCATCCTGCCCGCCGACCTGGTTGAGATAGAGCATGGGGACGTTGTCTTCATGCACGCGCGCCTTCACCAGCTTCTTGCGGATGGCGTCCTTGTTGCGCCAGTAGGGCGAGCCGTTCGGGCACAGCAGGATGCGCGCCCCCTGATCGACCAGATGCGCGCAGACATTGGGGTGCCAGATGTCCTCGCAGATCGGGACTCCGACCGAGACGCCCTTGATGGTCATCGGCTCGGCCAGCGGCCCGGCGGTGAAATAGCGCTTTTCAAAGAACACGTCGTCGTTGGGCAGTTCGCGCTTGTAGCGGACGGCAACGACCTCGCCATTCTTGGCCAGGAGGACGGCGTTATAGAGCTTGTCGCCGTCACGCCAGACGCTGGGCAGTAGTACGCTGACCGCTGTCCCCGCCGTGGCTGCGGCAAGCTCGTGCGCGGCAGCCATGGCGTCGGCGACAAATTGCGGCTTTTCGAGCAGGTCCTCGGGGAAATAGCCGGTCAGGAACAGTTCGGAGAACAGCAGGATGTCGGCGCCCGCACCGACGGCATCGGTCAGGGCCTGCCGGGCAAGCGCCAGATTGGCCTTGAGCGCGCCAACCGTGGGGTTGAGCTGCGCCAGCGCGATGCGAAGTCTGTCGGTCACTGAGGGGCTCTTGCTGGGTAAAACCGCGGCAAGACTTAGCCTCTCACCCTGGTGAGAGCAAGGCGCTCCCTGCCGCTAGAACTTGTAGCTGACCTCACCGAGCAGGCCGTAGCGGAAGGTCGAGAACTGCTGGGTCTTGGTGATGTAGTTGACCTGGCTGGATGGCGTGCCGCCATCGCGGCTTTCAAAGGTGAAGTCAGCTTCACCCGTGAGGTACCAGGCGCGGGCACCGACGCCGAGCGTCCAGTTCTTGTCCGGGTGAACACGAGCCATGACCTCTGCCGACGCACCGTAGAGCCAGCCACCCAGCGTGCCGGACGAGCCGGCGACGAAGGCGCCAGCGTAGGTCGGATGGACGAATGCACCGTAGCTACCGTTCACCATCGCATAAGGGATGAAGGCAGCTTCTGCCGTGATGTCGAAGACTTCCCCGAAATTGGCCTTGCTCGAAAGCCCCATGCGCAGCATGTGGTACTCGATCTTGTTCGGCTCGCTGTTGCCGCCGCCGCTGGACGTCGTGAAGTTCTCGCGCCCCATATCCGGGGAGTCGTTCCAGTATTGGTAGCCGACAAAGCCGCCGCTGCTGAGCGTTTCGTTGCCCAAAGCGCGCCAGCCGATATCGGCGCCGTAGTAGCGCACCTCGCCGGACTCGAGATGGCCGCTGCCCGAGGGCGTGGTGTAGTTGTTGCTGATCACCGCCGAATAGCCGGCAATGCCCTTGCCGTACCAGCCGGTCGCCACTTCCTCGACGCGCAGCACGCCTTCGACCACGTGGGTGGTGTCGGTGGAAGAATAATCCTGGTTGGTGACCCGCATGTTGTGCTGGCCCATCGAGTACCAGTAGCGGGCGCCCAGTTCGACAGCGATCGGGCTGTCTTCCTCGAGGGCCCAGCTATCGGGGTAGCTGTCGCGCAGGTCCCCGCCCCAGTCGGCGGCGAGTGCCGGCGTCGAAAGGCCAATTGCCGCCAGGACGGCAGCCAGTGAAACGGAACGCAACATCATGACCTCGAAACTCGGATACGCGAGATCATTTAGGCCTTGTTAGGGTTAATATTGGCTAAATTGCCAGGCTCTCGCAGAAAGAAAGCCGTTACTCAGCGGCCCGGATCTCCCGCGCCGGACGCTGCGAGCGGATCTCCTCGGCAACGAGGAAGGCCAGTTCCAGCGCCTGCGACGCATTGAGCCGCGGGTCGCAATAGGTGTGGTAGCGATCCTGCAGGCCGGCCTCGGTAATCGCCGCCACGCCGCCACCGGTGCATTCGGTGACGTCGTCGCCGGTCATTTCGATGTGGATGCCGCCAGCATAGGTGCCCATCGCCCGGTGCACGGCAAAGAACGACTGCACTTCGGACATGATGAGATCGAACGGACGCGTCTTGTAGCCCGAAGAGGCCTTGACGGTGTTGCCATGCATCGGATCGGAGCACCAGACGACCGTCGCACCGGCCTTCTGCACGGTCTCGATGAGCCGCGGCAGGTGGTCATTGACCTTTTCGGCGCCGAAGCGGCCGATCAGCGTGATCCGGCCCGGCTCGTTGTCTGGATTGAGCCGGTCGAGCAGCTTGAGCAGGTCGTCGCTGGCCAGGCTTGGCCCGCATTTGATGCCGATGGGATTACGGATGCCGGAGAAGTACTCGACATGAGCCGCATCGGGCTGCCGGGTGCGATCGCCGATCCAGAGCATATGGCCGGAGGTCGCGTAGTAGTCGCCGGAGATGAAGTCGCGGCGGGTCAGCGCCTCCTCATAGCCCAGCAGCAGCGCTTCGTGGCTGGTATAGAAGCGGGTTTCGCGCATGGCCGGGGTATTTTCCGGCGTCAGGCCGAGGGCGCGCATGAAGTCGATGGCGTCATCGATCTTGGTCGCCAGTTCCTCGAAGCGAGGATAGGCCTTGGAGTCCTTCATGAACCCCATGGTCCACTCGTGGACGCGGGTCAGGTCGGCATAGCCGCCGGAAGCGAAGGCACGGAGCAGGTTGAGGGTGGCTGCAGACTGGCGGTAGGCCAGCAGCAGGCGCTCCGGATCGGGCACGCGCGAGGCCTCGCTGAAGGCGATATCGTTGATGATGTCGCCCCGATAGCTCGGCAGTGTGACGCCACCGATGGTCTCGGTGTCGGAGGAGCGCGGCTTGGCGAACTGGCCGGCAATGCGGCCGACCTTGACCACTGGCTTGCTGGCGCCGTGGGTCAGGACCACGGCCATCTGCAGGAAGACGCGGAAGAAGTCCCGGATGTGGTCGGCGCCATGCTCGGCGAAGCTTTCGGCGCAGTCGCCACCCTGCAGCAGAAAGGCATTGCCGTTGGCAACTTCGGCCAGATGGGTCTTGAGCTCGCGCGCCTCGCCGGCAAACACCAGCGGCGGGAAGGAGGCGAGCTGGGCCTCGACCGACGACAATCTCACGGTGTCCGGATAGGCCGGGACCTGAGAAATCGGCTTGTCTCTCCAGCTTTTCGGGGTCCAGTCGCTCATGTCACGCGCTCCATCCATAGGAGCGGCGGTCTACCAACCCAACGCGGCAATGCCAAGCCTCAATTGGTTGCAGGGTAACCCGGCCGTCCTCAGGTCTGCTTGGTGCCGTTCCGATAGACGTAGCTCGGAGCCTTGAAGGTCACCAGCTCTTCGGCCGCCGTAGGATGCATGGCGATGGCGCGGTCGAAGTCCGCCTTGCTGGCCTTCATGCCGATGGCGATGGCCGCGAGTTGGACCATTTCGGCGGCGCCGTGGCCAAGCACATGCAGGCCGAGCACCCTGCCCCCGTTGGCCTCGGTGATGAGCTTGAAGATGACGCGCTCGGTGCGTGTCGACAGGGTGTTGATCATCGGCCGGAAGCGGGCAAGGTAGACATCGATATCATCATGGGTCGCCGCTTCCGCCTCGGTCAGGCCGATGGTGGCGAGTTCGGGCTCGGCAAAGACGGCCGTGCCGATCAGCGAATGATCGACCACCGTCGGCGTGTCGTTGAACACCGTCGCCGCAAAGGCAGCGCCCTCGCGAATGGCGACCGGCGTCAACGCGGCCCGCCCCGTGACGTCGCCCACGGCATAGATGGAGGGGACCGTGCTGCGGGAGTACTGATCCACCTCGATAGCGCCCTGGGCCTTCAGCTTGACGCCGATTTCGGCCAGGCCGATGCCGTGCGAGTTGGCGCGGCGGCCGGTGGCGAACATGACGGCGCCATAGGGCGCCTCGACCTCGTCGCTGAAGGTGGCCACCACATCGTCGCCCGCTTTGCGCAGGGAGGCGATGGTGGTCTGATAGATGATCTTGATGCCGCGCTCGGTCAGTCCGGCCTCGAGGCCATGCCGCATGTCCTCGTCGAAGCCGCGAAGCAGGCATTCGCCGCGATAGACGATGGTTGTGTGCACGCCCAGACCGGCAAAGATGGTGGCGAACTCGACCGCGATGTAGCCGCCGCCTTCAATCAGGATGGAATGGGGCAGTTTTTCGAGGTGGAATGCCTCGTTGGAGGTGATGCCCAGTTCGCGGCCCGGAATGTCGGGGATATGGGGATGCCCGCCGGTGGCGACCAGGATGTACTTGGCCGACAGTTCCCGCCCTAGCTTGACCAGCTTGACGCTGTTCGGCCCGGTGACGACGGCGCGGTCGCGGATGAGTTCGACACCCGGCCCCTCGAGGGCCGCGACATAGGCGCTCTCGAGCCGGTCGATCTCCTTGTCCTTGTTGGCCAGCAGTGTCGGCCAGTCGAAACTGGCGTCCACCGTCCAGCCAAAGGTCGAGGCAATGTCGAACATGTCGGAGAAGCGGGAGGCATAGACGAAGAGCTTCTTGGGCACGCAACCGCGGATCACGCAGGTGCCGCCGACGCGATATTCCTCGATGATCGCAACCTTGGCGCCATAGGTCGCCGCCATGCGCGCCGCCCGCACGCCGCCGGATCCTGCTCCAATGACCACCAGATCGTATGCGTCGGACACGTCGAAGACTCCTCGTTTGACGGAGAGGTTCTAGCACCAAACAAAAGACCCCGCACAAGGGCGGGGTCTCAAAGAAGTCGCGCGCGGCAGATCAGACGTCGAAACCGGCAGCCTTCAGCTCGGCGCGCACCTTGGCGTAGAACTCGCGCTGCAGATTGGAGTTGAAGACGCCGACGACCGTCTGGATGCGGTCGTTGATTGTGGCATTGGCCGTCGCCAGCTTCTGGCCGATATCGCTCTTGTAGAAATCGACGATGACCCGCAATTCATCCGGGGAGAAGGTCAGCGCGTAGACTCGCGCGAACTGGTCGAGCAGGTCGCCCTTCTTGTCGCGGTAGCTATCCAGCGTCTTGGTGATCGCAGAGTCGGTCTGCTCCACCAGTTCCGGGTTCTGCGCGATGATGGTCTTCATCGTTTCGACCGCCGTGGAGATCAGCATCCCCTCGTAGACATTCCCCTTGTCGGTGAGGTCGATGTACTCGCGGGCCAGGGTCAGATGCTCGGGAGCGATCTCCTGGGCGGCAGCCGGCATGGCCGATGCACCCATGGTCACGGCAAGGATCGCGACGATCAGCAGCGACAGGCGCTTGCGCAAAAACTTCATAACAGTCTTGTCCATGTTTGGAATTCCACCCCGTTCTTGCCCCAAAACCGCCGGGCCGTCACGCGTCAATTGTGCTGACGCCGTCAGGTCCGGCTACGTAGGCGCGCTTGCACATCCCGAGGAACAGTCCGTGCTGCACGACACCTGGAATATCCAGGAGCGCCCGTGACAGGGCTTCTGGCGAAAGAATGCGGCCAAATAAAGCATCCAGAATGTAGTGCCCGCCATCGGTGACGTAGACATCCCCGTTCGGCCGGCGCCGCAGCTCAAGCCCGCCGGCTGCCTGCTGTTCGACCATCACGGCCTCGATCACCGCCCGCGTGGCGCCCAGCCCGAACGGGTTGACCTCGATGGGAAGCGGAAAACGGCCAAGGGCCTCCACGACTTTGGACGCATCGGCAATGACCACCATGCGATCGGAGGCGGCTGCGACGATCTTTTCGCGCAGCAGAGCGCCACCTGCGCCCTTGATCAAGGCCAGTCCGGGGCCGATCTCGTCGGCGCCATCCACCGTCAGATCGAGACGGGGCGTCGCTTCCAGGTCGGTCAGGGGAATCTTGAGGCCGCTGGCCTGGGCCGCAGTGACTTCCGAAGTGGGTACGCACAGCACATCCAGGCCATCGGCAACGCGGGCGCCCAGCAGGTCGACAAAGTGCCGTGCCGTGGATCCGGTGCCGAGGCCGAGCCGCATGCCGGGGCGGACCTCCTCGAGGGCCCGTGCGGCGGCGATTCGCTTCAGGTCTTCGCTCACTGTGTCCTCCCAGGTCGCCCTGCCCTGCTAGAGAGCCGAAAACGGCTTGTCAACGCCGCTTTTCACGCATTGGTGATCGCCAAAATGTCGCGGCACGGCAACATTTTGGCGGCAAGTGTCGATGCTGTGGTCAAATTGCGGCGATCCGACTTTTTCTGTGCAGCCAAACCAGTTAAGCAGCAAGTATCGTTTTGCCTTGGCGGTACAGGGCAGAGATTACACTGTTAGAGGCGCCGTTCGACACATGAAAAAGTTGAAAACTATCGTCGCCGCATTGCTTGCGGCACTGCTCACCGTTTCGGTGGCCCTGCCCGCTTCGGCGGCGCGTGTCTACAATCGCGATACCAATACCTGGGAAGAGGCATCGGCCGTCAAGCCGGGCCGCAAGGGCAGCTCGATCCGCAAGGAACTCGTGTCCTACCAGACCAAGTACAAGCCGGGCACCATCGTTGTCGAAACCAGCGAACGCCGGCTGTATCTGGTGCTCGATGACGGCAAGGCCATGAAGTACGGCATCGGCGTGGGTCGCGACGGTTTCCGCTGGGCCGGCCAGCACCGGATCACCCGTACGGCCGAATGGCCGGGCTGGACGCCGCCCGCAGCGATGCGCAAGCGCGTCCCCGATCTGCCGGCCTATATGCCCGGTGGCCCGAACAACCCGCTCGGCGCCCGCGCCCTCTATATCGGGTCGACGCTCTATCGCATTCATGGAACGTCGGAACCGTGGACCATTGGCCAGGCCGTGTCCTCCGGTTGCATCCGCCTCACCAATGAAGACGTCACCGACCTCTACGAGCGCGTCAAGGTCGGCGCCCTGGTCGTCGTGAACCATTAGGTTCAGGCAAGCCGCACATCCCAGAGGCCGGTCCGCGTGACCGGCCTTTTTGTTTGTGCATTCCCCGGATAGTATCCCGGCAATGACCACTCTGCTCACCCAGCCCAATCTCGAGCCGACCGGCAAGCTGATCGACCGCTACGGGCGCGCGATCACCTATCTGCGTGTGTCGGTGACCGATCGCTGCGACTTCCGCTGCACCTACTGCATGTCCGAGCACATGATGTTCCTGCCCAAAAAGGACGTCCTGAGCTTCGAGGAGATCGAGATCATCGTCTCCGCCTTCGTACGCCGCGGCGTCCGCAAGGTCAGGCTGACCGGCGGCGAGCCGCTGGTGCGGCGCGACATCATGGAACTGGTCGAGACCATTGGCGGCCATATCGGCGGCGGGCTGGACGAGTTGACCATGACCACCAATGGCAGCCAGCTGCGGCGCCATGCGGCGGGGCTGGCGACGTCCGGCATCAGGCGGCTCAACGTGTCGCTGGATACGCTGGACGAGAGGAAGTTCGCCGACATTACCCGGCGCGGCCGGATCGGCGACGTGCTCGACGGGCTCGACGCGGCCGACGAGGCGGGACTGCAGGTCAAGATCAACATGGTGGCGATGCGCGGCGTCAACGATGCCGAGATCCCCGCCATGCTGGAATGGGCGCATGGTCGCGGCTACGGGTTGACGCTGATCGAGGGCATGCCGCTGGGTGAAGTCGGCATCGACCGGGTCGACAGCTACCTGCCGCTGCGCGAACTGCGCGAAACGCTGGCGCAACGCTATACGCTGGAGCGAGCCGACCACCGGACCGGCGGACCGGCGCGATATGATTTCGTCAAGGAAACCAACGGCCTGCTCGGCTTTATTACGCCGATGAGTCACAATTTCTGTGAAAGCTGCAACCGCGTGCGGCTGACGGCTACTGGCCAGCTCTACATGTGCCTGGGCCAGGAGGACATGGTCAACCTGCGCCTCGCCCTGCGCGAGGGTGGCGCCGAGGCGCTGGATGCGGCGCTCGATCAGGCCATGCTGCTCAAACCCAAGGGGCACGATTTCGTGCTCGAGCGCGGGGCTCCGGCGATGACCGTCAGCCGCCACATGAGCGTCACCGGCGGCTAGGCGCAGCCGCTGCGATCAACTGATCGGCCAGACCACCAGCAGCATGGGCACGCCGATCAGCAGCACCAGAATAGAGAGTGGCAGGCCGAGCCGCCAGTAGTCGCCGAAGCGATAGCCGCCCGGACCCATGACCAGAGTGTTGCACTGGTGGCCGATCGGGGTGAGGAAGTCGCAGCCGGCGCCGATGGCGACGGCCATCAGGAAGGCTTCCGGGCGCAGGCCGAGGTCGCTGGCGAAGGTCGCGGCAATCGGCGCCATAACCAGCACGGTGGCAGCGTTGTTGAGGAACGGCGTCACCGCCATTGCCGCAAGCATGATCAGCCCGAGCGCCGCAAAGGGCGGCAGGCCCATGGCAATATCGGAGAGGAAGCTGGCAATGAGGTCTGTTGCCCCCGTGGTGCGCAGGGAATCCGACACCGGGATCAGGCAGGCGAGCATCAGCAGGATGGGGCCGTCGAGTTTGCTGTAGATATCGCGCAAGGGCAGTGTGCCGGTGATGATCATGATCACTGCGGCGGCAAAGAAGGCGACCGAGACCGGCAGCAGGCCAAAGGCCGTCACGGCCATGGCGGCGAGCAGGATGAGCAGCGGCTGCAGGCGGTGCCGGACCGAGCCCAGCTGCAGGTTGCGCTCGGCCAGCGGCAGCAGGTCCAGTATCCTCAGTTGCTCGCCGATCTCCTTGCGGCTGCCCTGCACCATGATCACGTCGCCGGCTTCAAAGCGGATCAGGCTGAGACGCTCGGAAAAGCGCTTGCCCCGCCGGCTGACGGCAATCAGGTTGAGGCCGGTGCGCTCAAGCAGCGCGAACTCCCGCGCCGTGGAATTCACCAGATCGGAATTGGGGCCGATGATGACCTCGATGGACATCTCGTCGCCGGCGCGCTTGCGCACCCGGTCGCCCAGTTGCAGACCGCCACGTTCGACCAGCGCATCGAGGCCCTCCGGGCGCCCCTCCAGCATCAGCTTGTCGCCGGCCCGCAGGGTTGCATCGGGCAGCGGACTGCGCTTCTTGCCGTCGGCCGAGACGATCGAGGTCACCATGGCGTAGCCGTCGGCGAGCTTTTGCAGCTGGCCCACCGTCTTGTCGACGACATCGGATTCCGCATCGACCGTGGCTTCGGTCGTATAGTTCTTGATCTCCATGACCTCGTCGATCGACAGGCCTTCGCGCTTGCGGATCGGCAGCAGCCAGTAAAAGAGCGACAGGAAGACGACGCCCGCCAGGGCCAGCACGATGCCGACCGGCATGAAGTCGAACATCTGGAAGCTCTGGCCGGTCAGGTCCTGCCGCACCCGGGAGACGATGATGTTGGGCGAGGTGCCGATCTGGGTCATCAGGCCGCCCAGCAGGGCCGCAAATGACATCGGCATCAGGAACATGGACGGCGAGACATTGGAGCGGCGCGCCATCTGGAAGGCAATCGGGATCATGATGGCGAGGGCGCCGATATTCTTGACGAAGGCCGACAGCGCCGCGACCACCACGACAAGCATGAGCAACTGGATACGCGCCGAAGAAACGTTCGGCGCGACGCGCTGCAGGATCACCTCCATCACGCCCGAGCGCGACACAGCCGCACTGACGACCAGGGCGCTGGCGACGATGATGACAATGTCGTCCGAGAACCCTGAGAAGGCTGCGTCGGCCGGTACGATGCCGACCAGCACCGCCACGAGCAGGCCGAGGGCGGCGACGATGTCGTAGCGGACGCGCCCCCAGATGAATGCGGCCATCAGCAGCGCAATTACCGCAAACGCCAGGATCTGCTCTGTCGCCATCGACTCAATACTCCGTGGTCAGCGACAACGCATAGCGGCTGATCGGGTCGCGTGGGCAGTCTAAAATTCTGGTGGGGGCACCCTAGCATCATCGTTTCGGGAAGCGGAATGGCGGGCCGCGGTTTGGCCAGAGCGGAGCGCCGCGAGCTGGGGAAACTTGACATGCGTCCGCCGCTGCCTATGTTTCGGCCATCGCAACCCGACAGGCAGGTACCCGATGGATTTCCAGTCGACCGATCTCTCCGTTCTGATCGCTCAACTGGAATCTGCCCATGCCCACGCCTGTCACTCTTGCCTCGGTCGCCTACGCGACGCCTGACGGCACAAGCCTTTTTTCTCATCTCGACCTGACGTTCGGCGCGCGCCGTACCGGACTTGTCGGCCGCAACGGCACCGGCAAGACGACACTGCTGCGACTGATTGCCGGCGAACTGCAGCCCGCGAGCGGCAGCATCTCGCGCCCCGATCGGCTGGGTGTGCTGCGCCAGATCGTCCGTTCCGAGGACGGCACGGTCCTTGATGCACTCGGCGCTGCCGAGGCCCAGGCGCTGCTCGACCGGATCGAAGCCGGATCGGCATCGGCAGACGAATTCGCCGATGCCGACTGGACGCTCCCTGGCCGCGTCGCCACGGCACTGGCTGCTGTCGGGCTCGATATCGCGCCCGAGCGGCCGATGGCGACGCTCAGCGGGGGCCAGCGCACCCGGGTGCATCTGGCAGCGCTGCTGCTGGCCGAGCCGGAGATGATCCTGCTCGATGAGCCGACCAACAATCTCGATGCCGATGGACGCGCCGCAGTAGCCGACATGCTGCAAAACTGGCGCGGCGCAGCGATCGTGGTCAGCCACGACCGGGCGCTGCTGCGCCAGGTGGATGCCATCGTCGAACTCACAACACTCGGTGCCAGAACCTATGGCGGCAACTGGGACGCCTATGCCGAGCGGAAGGCGGTGGAACTGGCGGCCAGCGAGCAGAAGCTGGAGACGGCCGAACGCTCGCTCAAGGAGACAGGGCGCAAGCTGCAGCTGCTGCAGGAGCGACAAGAAAAGCGCAATGCCGCCGGCAAGAAGGCGGCGGCGCGCGGCGGCGTGCCGAAGATTCTGCTGGGCGGCATGAAAGAGAATGCGCAACGGACGACGGCAGGACAGTCCAACCTTGCGAGCAGACTGCGGGCTCAGGCCGAGGCCGATGCAGCTGCGGCGCGGGCCGAGATCGAAGTGCTGACGCCGCTCAGCGTCGTCCTGACATCAACCGGGCTGCCGGCGGGGCGGACGGTGCTGGAAGCCACGGGCCTTGGCGGCGGCCACGACGGCAGCGAGATCATCACCGGGCTGGACCTCAAGATCGTCGGCCCGGAGCGCGTCGCCGTGACCGGCCCCAACGGCTCGGGCAAGACCACGCTGCTGCGGCTGCTTACCGGCCTGCTGCCCTTGGGCAGCGGCACGGTGCGTCTGACCGAGAGAGTCGCCATGCTCGACCAGCAGGTGAGCCTGCTCGACCCAAGCCTTTCCATCCGCGACAATTTTCGACTCATCAATCCAGCGGCAACGGAGAACGATTGCCGCGCCGCACTGGCGCGGATGATGTTTCGCGCCGATGCCGCTTTGCAGGTTGTGGGCAGCCTCAGCGGCGGGGAGATGCTGCGCGCGGCGCTGGCCGCCACGATCGGCTCGGATACCCCGCCGGAACTGCTGATCCTCGACGAGCCCACCAACCACCTCGACATCCACGCCATTGCGGCGGTCGAAGCAGGTCTGCGGGGCTATGACGGGGCGCTGCTGGTGGTCAGCCATGACCGCGACTTCCTCGAGGCCATCGGGGTGACGCGGGAGGTGGCGCTCTAGGGGGTGAGGTACTTGCCAAAGAAGTCGAGCACGGCCTCACGCATTTTGGGCGTTTCCTGATGGCCGACACCCGGCTCGCGAACCAGGCTCAGCGTGTCGTAACCGGCGTAGGACTGGGCCATTTCGTGCCAGGCCATCTCGAAGGCCGGGATCGGCGTCAGCGCGTCCGCATCGCCGATGCAGACCAGTTGCGGGCGCGGGCTGACCAGCGCACCTATGGCCCCGGCGTCGGCCTCATCGAGGAGACCCGGGACAACCATATAGATGCCGTGGCCATCATGGGCTCCCAGCTTGATCATGGTGCGCATGTCGGCAAAGCAGCAGAGATGCGCCACGGCGCGGATGCGCTCGTCAACCGCTGCCAGCCAGTAGCTGAGCGTGCACCCCATCGACATGCCGAAGGCGCCGACGCGGCTGTGATCGACGTCGTCTCGCGAGATCAGATAGGATAGCGCGGCCTGCTGGTCGGCCAGCATTTCGCAGATCAGCGCCTTGTCGTACCAGAGCAGGGCCTTGGCCACCGAGCTTTCGCTGGCGGTGGCGCGTTTGCCGAACACCGGCATATCAATGCAGAGCGTCACATAGCCCGCAGCGGCAAACACCGGTCCGAGCGGCGGATCCAGCAGGTACTCCCTGCCCTGCAGCAATTCGTCGGCGCCCATGGCGTAATTGCCGCCGTGCGAGTGGGCATACAGGATGGCCGGGAACTTGCCGGGCCGGTCCGGCTTGGTCAGCAGGCCGCGCACATGGGTGCCATCGATCAGCAGATCGAGGGTTTCGAGCACATAGCCGTCCCGCTTTTCCTCGCTGATCGTATAGAGGCCAACGCCTCGCTGCCGCAGTCCGAACAGGTCATGCAGTCGGTCGCGCCCTATTGGCATGTCATTTCTCGTCGTCCGGGACGAGCGCGAATTCCAGCGGCAGGGCGGTCGTGTACTTGATCTGGCCCATGGCGAAGGACGAACTCACATCCGTCAGATTGATCCGTGAAATCAGCTTCTTGTAGAACGAGTCGTAGGCCGCGATATCGGGCACCACAACGCGCAGCAGGTAGTCGACGTCGCCGCTCATGCGGTAGAACTCGACCACCTCGGTGAAATCGTCGACGACACTGGCAAACTTGCGCATCCAGATGTCGTTGTGCTCGTTGGTCTTGACCGAGACGAAGACGGTGACGCCGACATTGATCTTGACCGGGTCGAGCACGGCAACGCGCCCGCGGATGACGCCATCTTCCTCCATCTTCTGGATGCGCCGCCAGCACGGCGTGGTGGACAGGCCGACCTTGCGGCCGATTTCGGCAACAGGCGTCGTGGCGTCCTTCTGCAGGAGCGCCAGAATCTTGCGGTCAATCTTGTCCAAAGCGATAACAGCCCCCGAAATCAGTTTGCGAGAATGTGAATTAAATCGTCTTTCTGCGCAATCAGTCCGCCATATCGACGATCTCAACGCAAAGTTCTTGCGCCTGTCAACTCCCTGAAGCCGTCCCACAGCATTTCGAGCACGCCCTTGCCGGGGTCGCCCGATGGCCCATCGTCCCGCCAGGTTCGCGGATCAACGAACCGCCCCTGCCAAAGGCCTATCCCGGCCCGTCTGGCCGCCGCCTCCTCGGCACCATAGCCGTCCGTGGCCAGTGCCAGACCTTCACGCACCATGCGGGCGCCGAGGTCGCTGCCGGCGACGGCGCAGCGCGCCAGCGTACGGTCATAGCGGTCGCTGCCTTCGGGCTGGCACTCCACCGGACCGGCGCGCACCAGTTCGGCCAGCCTGTCGGCGGCGGCGCGACCACAGCGCCATTCGGCGCCCGCCGCGTCCCAGCAGATCTGGTCGCGTTCGGGCGCATCGAGGCCGAGGAGGCGGATGCGGTCGCCGCCGACCCGCAGACTGTCCCCGTCCGACGCGGTGGCAATGCCGGTAAAGCGCGGCGGCAGGGGATCGAGACGGGCGGCGATCCAGGCGACGACGGCAAGCAGCACAATGACGCCGAGGAGCGAGGCGAGGTAGCGCAAGGGCGACCGCAAGGCGTGTCCGCGCCTGGTCCAGCGCGGCATGCCGGAGATACGTGTGAATTGCCGTCGTCTGGATGCCATCCGGTTACTCTCCCTTAACCACGTCCCCCTAGCATCACTGGAGCTAGCGTAGCGAAGGCGACGGGTCTTCGCATCAGCTGTTCAGTAACGAGTACCCGGCGAAAATGCCCTCAACGCCCGCCACAGACGGCGACGTGCGCGCACAGATGGGACGTGAGTTGCGCCGCAACTCGCGCCACGCGGTATTCGAGGCGCGCCAGAGGCTCACTTCCACCACCGGTACGCGGGCCAGCTTCGACTACGAGCTGCTGCACGAATATGCCGATTCCCGGCTGTCCGGGGCCCTCGCCCTCCCGGCGCTGCTGCTGATCCTGGCGCTGTTTGCCAGCCTGTTTGTCGGCCCCCTGCCCGCCATTGCCTGGGTCAGCGCTGTCATTCTCACCAATCTTTCGGTGGTGTGGCTGTGCAAACGCTTCAAGCGTGCCGACAAGTCACGTTTCACCGTCGACCAGTGGACGCGCAGTTTCATTGCGGCCGAGACCAGCTATGGCATCGCCTGGTCCGCCCTGGCGCTGTTCACGCTGGTGACGGACGACCCAAGCCTCTCGGTGGTGATGTTCTCGATCGTGCTGGTGGGTGTGGCGGCCAATTCCACCTCGAGCCGCACCGTGCCGGGCGCGACGCTGGTCTCCACCCTCCCCGCCGCAGCGACGGTCTCGATCAACCTGATCGTCCAGGGTGGCCTGCTCAACTGGTCGCTGGCGGCAGTGACGATCGGCGGCGAGATCTTCTTTGTTTATCTCGCCCGCCAGTTGCACAGTTCCGAACTCGAAACGGTGGCACACCAGGCCGAGAAAGACGCGCTGATCATGGAGCTCGAGGAGGCGCGACATATGTCGGACGAGGCGCGCCGCCACGCCGAGCAGGCCAATATCGCCAAGAGCCAGTTCCTCGCCACCATGAGCCACGAACTACGCACGCCGCTCAATGCCATTATCGGCTTTTCCGAGGTGCTGCACTCCGAACTGCTGGGGCCGCATCAGGTGCCGCAGTACAAGGAATATGCCGGCGACATCCACCGCTCCGGCCAGCACCTGCTCAACCTGATCAACGAACTGCTCGACCTCAGCCGCATCGAGGCCGGCAAGTACGAGCTCAATGAGGAAGTGGTGTCGCTGATCGACATTGCCGAGGACTGCAAGCGGATGCTCGACATCCGTGCCAAGTCCAAGGGCATCGAGGTCAACTTCACTTACGACGAAAAATTGCCCAAGCTCTGGGGCGACGAGCGGGCCATTCGCCAGGTGGTGCTCAACCTGCTTTCGAACGCCATCAAGTTCACGCCGCAGTCGGGCAAGATCAACCTGTCAGTCTCGCGCAGCGCCGACGGTGGCCAGCTGGTGGCGGTGCGCGACAATGGCCCCGGCATCCCCGAAGACGAGATCGCCACCGTGCTCTCCTCGTTCGGCCAGGGCTCCCTGGCGCAGAAGTCTGCCGAACAGGGCGCCGGGCTCGGCCTGCCCATCGTGCAGAAGATCATGGAGCTGCATCAGGGTCGCTTCGACCTCTTCTCCAAGCTCCGCTTCGGCACTGAAGTGATCGCCAGTTTCCCGCGGGCCCGCGTCATGGACGCCCTCGCCCCGGTGTTCGAAAAGCGCGACCGGCTGGAAATCTACTCCAACAAGTAAGCTGGTGTCCTGTTAGTGCGCCTTGCCGCTGACGGCGGCGCTCTCGAAGGTCGCCATGTTGTTGTGCAGGTGCAGGGCGGTCTTGACCAGCACCGCGGCAAGGGCAGCGCCGGAACCTTCGCCCAGACGCATGTCGAGGTTGAGCAAGGCCGGGCGGCCCATGGCCTCGAGGGCGCGGACATGGGCGTGCTCGGCCGAGACGTGGCCGAAAATGCAGTGGTCGATGCTGGCCGGATTGACCGCATGGGCAATGGCGGCGGCCGAACTGGCGACAAAGCCATCGACAATCACCGGGATCTTCTGCGCCCGGGTGGCGATGATGGCGCCAAGCATGGCGGCGATCTCGCGGCCACCGAGGCGGGCGAGGATGGCCAGTGGATCGCCGAGCGCGTCCTTGTGCAGCGCCAGCGCCCGGTCGACCGCGTCGGCCTTGCGGGCGAGCCCGGCATCGTCGACGCCGGTGCCGCGGCCGACCCAGTCGGCGCCGCTGCCGCCATAGAGCGCGGCATAGATTGCGGCGGCGATGGTGGTATTGCCGATCCCCATCTCGCCGATGGCGAGGAGGTCGGGCTTGCCGGCAATGGCTTCCATGCCATAGGCGATGGTGGCCGCGCACATGCGGTCGTCCATGGCGGGGGCCTGCGTGATGTCGCCGGTCGGCAGTTCGAGCGCCAGCTCGAAGACTCGCAGGTTGAGCTCATGCAGGGCGCAGATCTGGCTGATCGCGGCGCCGCCATCGGTGAAGTTCTGCACCATCTGGGCAGTCACTTCGCGCGGAAAGGCCGAGACGCCCTGATCGGTGACACCGTGATTGCCGGCAAAGATGGCGATCATCGGGTTGTCGAGCGTCGGCTTGGCCTTGCCCTGCCAGCGCGCCAGAAATTCCACCAGCCGCTCGAGTTCACCCAGGGAGCCGGGGGGCTTGGTCAGCGTGGCATCGCGCGCGCGCACCGCTGCAACCGCCGTCTCGTCGCCACCGGGAACGATCCTGAGCAGATCGAGAATATCGGCGTAGGGCGAGGTCATGTTGGCTCCGAGGTTGCATTGGGCGGGCGGCTGATCGACAACGGCCTTCTCTCCCGAATCCGAGTGCAATGCAATTGACCCAGGACGACCCGCAGCGGCCTGCCCCTCCACCGCCCCGCCAGGACAATCACGGCCCGGTGGAGTTCGGCGCCCGGCTGATCGACGACCTCGTCATGGCGCTGCGCTTCTTCTCGCGCCTGCCGGTGGGCGACCGTCCGCATGAATTGCCCAACCTGTCGCGGATCGCGCTGGCGCTGCCGTTCGCCAGCGTGGTCATCGGCTTCCTGCCGGTGCTGGTCCTGATGGGCGGTGTATGGCTTGGCCTGCCGCCATTGTTCGCCGCGACGCTGGCCGTGGTGCTGGCGGTGCTGCTCACCGGCGCCATGACCGAAGACGCCCTTGCCGATTCGATGGACGGGCTGTTTGGCGGGCAGAGCCGGGAGCGCCGGCTCGAAATCATGAAGGACAGCCGCCACGGCACCTATGGCGTGGCCGCCATTGTGCTGCTGCTGGTGGCGCGGGTCACGGCCATCGGCGCGATCGCTGCCATCCATCCGCTGGTCGCCGGCGGCATCTGGATGGCCGCCATGGTGCTGTCGCGCTCGTTCTCGCTGTGGCTGACGGTTGAACTGCCGCCGGCCCGCGCCGACGGCGCCTCGGCGGCAGCGGGGCGGGTCGGCAAGCGCGGCTTCGGCATCGGCATGGGGATGGCGGTGCTGATCGGCTTTGCCTTCGGCGCGCCGGCGACGAGCTTCCTTGCCATCATCCTTGCCGTGGCGCTGGCCGGGGCTGTCGCCTTCGGCTGGACACAGCTCTGCAACCGGCTGGTCGGCGGGCAGACCGGCGATCTGATCGGCGCGCTGCAGGCGCTGCTCGAGATTGCGGTGCTGGCGGTGCTGGTGGCGTTCGCGTGAGCGGACTTGAAATGCCGCATTCCGATCCCCTTATCTGGTAGCATGCGCCCAGGAGGATCCAGCGGAATGATGTTTGTCGGCTTTGCCTTGCTGATCTCGGTCGGCATCGCGCTGCTCATCAGTGCGGATGCCGGCAGCGCTATCGGGCTGACACAGAACCAGACCGGGCAGCTGGCGCCGCTGGTCATCATTCTCGTCATGCTCGCCAGCGCCTTTGCGACGCGGCGGGTCAAGCTCTCGCAGATGTTCACCCATGTGATCCTCTGGATCGGCATTTTTGGCGTGGCGCTGGTGGGCTACAGCTATCGCGACGACCTGCAGAACGTTGCGGCGCGCGTGTTCGGCGAATTGGTGCCGGGTCAGGCGCAGGTCGATGTCGAGCGCGGCACGGCGACCTTCCGGGCGGGCCGCGACGGCCACTACCAGATCAGCACGCTGATCAATGGCAGCCCCATCACCACCACGTTCGACACCGGCGCCAGCGCCGTGGTGCTGACCGACCGCGATGCACGCGCCGCCGGCATCGATGTCGACAACCTGCGCTACGATACGCCGGTGGCCACGGCCAACGGCACCGGGCGCGCGGCGCAGGTCCGGCTCGACCGCATCGAAGTGGGCGGCATTTCGCGCGACGGCATCCGCGCCTTCGTCGCGGCACCGGGCGCGCTCGACCAGAGCCTGCTCGGCATGAGCTTCCTGCGCACGCTGACGCGCTATTCGGTGAGCGGCAACTCGCTCGAACTGACGGACTGACTCGGCCACGCGGCTGGGGCATAGTCCGGGCGACGTGTCCCCGAACGGAGCCTTTCATGCCCGCGCCTTTGCCCCGCCCCTATGATCACGACCTGCTGCGCCAGTCGTTTGCCGTCGCCCGGCAATCACGCGAACGCGGCGACCATCCGTTCGGTGCGGTGCTGGCCGACAAGGACGGCAAGGTGCTGCGCGAACAGGGCAACGGGTTTTCGTCCGAAGGCAATGACCGCACCGCCCATGCCGAACGGCTGCTGGCCAGCTGGGCCGCGAAGCACCTGAGCCTCGAGGACCTGGCCGGCTGCACCCTCTACAGTTCGGCCGAACCCTGCGCCATGTGCTCGGGCGCCATCTACTGGGCCGGCATCGGTCGCGTCGTTTTCGGCCAGACCGAGCGCGACCTCAAGGCACAGACTGGCGCGCACGAGGAGAACCCGACGCTCGACCTGCCCTGCCATATCGTGTTCGAGGCCGGTCAGCGGTCGACCGAGATCGTCGGGCCATTGCTGGCCGAGGAAGCAGCCCAATTGCAGGCTGACTTCTGGAACAGCAAGGTTTAGGCGGCGAGTTCCTGCTCGCTGATCGCCTGCCAGGCCTGGGCGATGACCTCGGGCCCGGCGCCGCGCCTGCAGGCCTCGACGCTGAGGATCTGGCGGAAGCTGCGCGCGCCGCGCCGGCCATTGGCCAGTCCGAGCATGTGGCGGGTGATCTGGTTGAGCCGTACGCCTGCGGCCAGCTGGTGCTCGGCATAGTCGGCCATGGCATCCATCACCGTCTTCAGATCGAACGCCTTGGGCGCCTCGCCGAAGATCACCTCATCGACCTGCGCCAGCAGCACCGGGTCATGGTAGGCGGCGCGCCCCAGCATCACCCCGTCCATGTGGTCGAGATGACTGACTGCATCCGCCAGCGTCTCGATGCCGCCATTGATATAGGTGGGCACGTCCAGCCGCGCTGCCAGCCGATGCACGCGCGGATAGTCGAGCGGCGGGATAGTGCGATTTTCCTTTGGTGACAGGCCCTTGAGCCAGGCTTTTCGCGCATGGACATAAAGCGCCGCGACGCCGGCACCAACCATCGCGTCGGCGAAGCGGTCGAGACTTTCCTCGGTGTCCTGGTCGTCGATGCCGATACGGCACTTGACCGTCACCGGCACGTCGCTGGCGTCGCGCATGACGCGCACGCACTCGGCCACAAGCTCGGGCTCCGCCATCAGGCAAGCCCCGAAACGACCCGACTGCACGCGGTCGGAGGGGCAGCCGACATTGAGATTGATCTCGGCGTAGCCATAGGCCGCGCCAACCTTGACCGCCTCGGCCAGTTCCCTCGGATCGGAGCCGCCCAGCTGCAACGCCACGGGCTGCTCGAAGGCATCAAAGCCTAGCAACTGGTCACGCCGGCCATGCGCAATGGCGGCACTGGTCACCATCTCGGTAAACAGCAGCGCCCTCCCCGTCAGGTGCCGATGCAGCATGCGGCAATGCCTGTCGGTCCAGTCCATCATCGGCGCCACCGAAAAGCGGCGGGCGGTGACAACATCCGACGTTTCGGGCATCCTGCTGTTTTCTATAATTTTTCTTGTCATCTCAAAATCAACTATCGTCGCTCATTATCGCACGTGGCGGAACGTTTCCATGCTACGGATCCTACAATGTAGGACCGCAGAAGGCGCTGTAGTACCGAATGGGCACGATCAATGAGCGTAGGCGCAAAGATGGCACCACGAGTTTCACCGCTCAGATCATCATCAAGCAGGGTGGACGAACAGTTCACAGTGAAGCGCAGACCTTTGTGCGCCGACAGGCGGCCGCAGTTTGGATGAAGGCACGCGAGCGCGTGCTACGGTCGGCTGGCGGGCTGGAGCCATCTCGGCCCGTCGCGACGCTTGCCGAGGCGATCGATCGATACATCACGACGACTTCCAAGGCCATAGGGCGAACGAAGGCCCAGGTCCTCCAGTCGATCAAGTCTCACGACATCGCGGACATGGACTGCGCAAAGATCACCAGCAGCGACATTGTGGCTTTTGCCACCGAGCTGTCTGCCGGCAGGGCACCACAGACGGTCGGAAACTACCTGAGCCACCTCGGGGCAGTGTTTGCCATTGCACGCCCTGCCTGGGGCTACCAGCTCAATGAGCAGGCCATGCGCGACGCGATGAAGGTAGCCAAGCGGCTAGGGATCACCAGCAAGAGCCGGGAGCGCGACCGCAGACCCACGCTGGATGAGTTGGACCGCCTGATGACGCACTTTTCCGAAGTCTATCGGCGGCGCCCCCAGTCCGTGCCAATGCATGTGATAATGGCGTTCGCACTCTTCTCCACCAGGCGCCAAGAGGAGATCACTCGCATTGCGTACGAAGATCTAGACGATGCCGGTAGCAGGATCCTAGTCCGTGACATGAAGAACCCCGGCGAGAAAGTAGGCAACAATGTCTGGTGCGACCTCCCCTCCCCCGCCCTCGACATCATCCGCGCCCAAACGCAGTCGGAGGGTTCGATCTTCCCCTACACGACCGACGCCATCAGCGCGGCGTTCACCCGGGCCTGCAAGTTACTGGGTATAGTCGACCTGCACTTCCATGATCTGAGGCATGAGGGCATTTCGCGCTTATTCGAGATCGGGACGTCCATTCCCCATGCTGCAGCCGTTTCTGGGCACCGTTCGTGGACCAGCCTCAAGCGCTACACGCATATCCGGCAGAGCGGAGACAAGTATGCCGGTTGGAAGTGGTTGGCGTCAGTGACACCCGCTTAAACGCTACAGCCCGATGGTGCCCAGGAGAGGCAAGCGAGGCACCAAGTTGATGCCCCAAGGGAAACAAAATCCAGATTACTTATCAACAGCCTGGGGCCAGTCGCCTCCGAGGCAGAGCTTGAGGCGGTGAAATTTGAACACCCAAGCTCGCCCGCAGAGTAGCAAGCAGAACAGCCCGACACCAACGAGCTTGTATCTCAGGCGGTCCAATCCACCAGCTTAGTAGACCGGGTGATAGTGGTCTTTGACACACCCGTCAGCCTGGCCGCCTGTCTAGGTGCCAACATTAGTCGCTCTCCATGGAGCACCCAAGGCTACACCAGGCGTCGCGTGTCCTACCACGTCGAGAGTTACGTTGCCGTCGCGTTCAACGGAAAACACGCGTCTGCAGCGCTGTCATTGACCGTACTTTGCATCGCGTGTGACGATCCCTCCGAGGCGTCAATTGAGGATGTGGGACTATGTTTCGTCAGCGCAAGCGAGAGTTCCTACCATGGTATCGAAAGCCTGGGTATCGCGGCAAGATGACCGAGGAGCAGAAGCGACAGCTCGATGACATTCGGGGCCGTGAGCCGCACCCAGCTGTCAGGTATGAGCAACTGCCGGAGGAAGCGCAAAGGTATATCAACGAGCTTGAATTGGCGGCCTATGATACGAAGCAACAGGCGTTGGCGGGCGGCACGGTTCTTTTGAGTGCGATTGGCGCACTTCTCATCGACGCCAATTTCTTCCACCTTGTCGACCTGACGAACTCGTGGAGCGCGATTGTTGCTGTTCCGCTACTCGCTCTCCCATGGTTATTCTACGTCTGGCAGTGGCGTCGAAATGCGGACGAGTTCATGCCCCCGCACGGTCCTGCTGATTGGGAAAACCCCACCGACGAAAAGCTTCGCGAGGCATGGGAGCTCGACTACATCGTCAAGCGATAGGCGCTGAACCGAGCGCATAGGCCTTTGTCGGCCATAGATGCTTTGCGTTAGGATATCAATTGAGGCTTTCGCTTGGCACCGGCGTCCGTGTGCGCGTGGCTCCTGAAATCTGAACGCCAGATGACGGCTGAAGCTGGCGTTCACCCTAGCGGAGGTATTCGGAGCGCGTCGCGGGACTGTTCACGTGTCCGGAGGACCAATAGCCCGCGTGATCGACCTGTCCGGTACGGGACAGCCTCGAGGATATGGGCCGCTCGCTGAAACGAGCGATGCGGCCGGGCCCAGCAGGTGATGATCAGGACGCGGGCGCCGCCGGAGATCTTGTAGGTGGCGGCAAACACTAGACAGCCACAGGCGCCGCTGTACGGTGCAGTGTGCGCGCCGGGGGAACGCTGATGAGGAAGATTGCTGCGGTAGCACTGATGACGTTGTGGTACGTGACGCCTTCGGCCGCCCAGTTCTTCTTCGGCGAAGATCTCAAGAAGATGTGCGCCGAGCGGACTGAAACGTCGATTGCCTATATGGTCGGAGCATTGGATGCGGCGTTCTTCTACCAGAGGCTCAACGGCGTTAAGAACCGCATCTGCATGCCTGCGGGCGTGAAGACCGACCAGGTTCTCGACGTGAGCTGCAAGTACCTCGACGATAATCCCGAACACCGCCACTGGATCGCTGCAGACCTTGTCGCCGAATCTGCCGCGCAGGCATGGCCTTGCAAATGAGCCGCCCAGCCACTGGACAGCCGCCGGCGCCGCGATAGGCTGCCCAAATGAGACTGGGGCTTAACAATGGTCAATCGATGGTGGCAGGATCGACCCGAGGAACGCTTCTGGCTGGAAGTGACGCGGCGCCCCGATATCGGTGTCGATCTCCGCGCGCCGCTGACTGACGACAACGAAAAGGACAACTGGCGGTACACGCTCTTTCTCGACGCCAAGGTCGGCGACGTTGTGCTGCACTACCAGTCCGACAAGCACATCATCAGCAGCTGGTCGCGTGTCGCAGGCAGCGTTCGGAGCCGCCGCATTATGCGTCACGCCCGCGGCACATCTGCACGGGCCCGAAGAGCAGTTCCGGTCGAAGTGGATGGCTACTTCGTGCCGCTACAAGACCACACCGAGTTCGACAACCCTCTGACGCTCGACCAAATCCGCGCGAGCACTGAATTGGTCGCGAGAGTTCGTGATGCCGTTACGGCCACCACGAAGGGTGCCGTCTACTTTCCGTTCGAGTTGGCGAACCGACCCACCCGTGCGTTGCAGGGGTACGCGTTCAAACTGCCTGCCTCCTTCGTTGACGCTTTTCCGCAACTTCACCCCGCATTGCAGCCCGCGGGCCAGACAATCGCCCCCACCAGCAACCCGCGATTTCTCAGAGCTCGCACTGCAGCCTTGCGGTCCAAGCGACTTCCCCCTCCGCCGGTTCGCCCAACGAAGGTGAGCTTGGAGACAGTGACCGTCTTGAGCTTTGTACGAGACCCGTCCGTAAGAGCTTGGGTGTTGCAAGAGTCCAACGGCCGTTGTGAGTGCTGCGGGAACGACGCGCCATTCACCGGCACTGATGGTTATCCCTTCCTGGAGGTTCACCACGTCAGGCCTCTTGGCGAAGGCGGTCCCGACCAAGTGGACAATGCCGCTGCTATCTGCCCAAACTGTCACCGCCAACTTCACCACGGCGAAGGCCGAGAAGAGCTCCGCCTTCAATTGCTTCATCGAGTTGAGAGGCTGGTCGATCACTCGGCTGTTGCCGTTGAGGGGATCGCATCCTTGGCCGACTTCGATCTCATCGACTGAACATTGCCAGGCATCACGCGGCCGTAGCGCACACAGGCCTAGAGGCATCCGGATGAGGATGTCGCGAGACTCCATCGGGGTGGCGTTCCTGACGCGTGTCTTGTCCTTGCCGCCGACCGTGCCCATCATGCACTGCCCGTGACCTGAGCCCCAAGTTCCCTCCGGCTTTGAGGAGAGTCCTTGGTTGATGTTTTGGCCCTATGCGGCCTGCTTTTCCAGTGCCAGTTGCGTGGCGAACTCGTTGGGCGTGAGATTGCCCAGCGAGGAGTGTGGTCGCTGGGTGTTATAGTCCTCCTTCCATGCGCTGATCCGGTCCCGAGCCTCAGCCAGTGACGAGAACAGCGTCTCGTTGAGACATTCATCGCGGAAGCTGCCGTTGAAGCTCTCGATGAGGCCGTTCTGCATGGGCTTGCCGGGAGCGATGTAGTGCCAGTCGATCTGGCGGTCCTGGGTCCAGCGCAGGATCGCCATGCTGGTGAACTCGGTGCCGTTGTCGCTGACCACCGTCAGGGGCCGACCGCGGCGAGCAATGATGGTATCGAGCTCGCGCACCACACGCCTACCCGAGAGCGCGGTATCGGCGACCAGAGCCAGGCACTCGCGCGTATGATCGTCGACGACGGCCAGCACCCGGAAGCGGCGACCATCGGTGAAGGCATCGGAGACGAAGTCGAGGCTCCAGCGCTGGTTCGGCTGGTCCGGCACGATCATCGGGCGCCTCGTGCCCAAGGCCCGTTTGCGACCGCCGCGCTTGCGCACCTGCAGTCTCTCCTCGCCATAGAGCCGCCTGAGCTTCTTGATGTTCATGTCGATGCCCTGCCGCTGCAGCATCACGTGGATGCGGCGGTAGCCGAACCGCCGGCGTTGTGACGCGACTGCCTTCATCGCCTCACGCAGTTCCCGATCGTCCGGCCGCAGGCTGCGATACCTGACACTCGATCGGTCAACTTCGAGAGCTTCACACGCCCGCCGCTGGCTCACGCCATGCACCAGGCAGGCATGGGCCACCGCATCCCGCTTCGCGTCGGGCGTCACCATTTTTTTGCAGCGACATCCTTGAGGATGGCGTTGTCCAGCATTGCCTCGGCCAGAAGCTTCTTGAGCCGAGTGTTCTCGTCCTCGAGTGCCCTCAGCCGACGGGCATCGGACACTTCCAGGCCACCATACTTGGCCTTCCACTTGTAGAAGGTGGCACTGCTGATCCCATGCTTGCGGCACAGGTCGGCCGTCCCCAGCCCGGCCTCCTGTTCCTTCAAGATCGCAATGATCTGCTCTTCGTTGAACCTGCTGCGCTTCATCCGTCCGCCCCCTAATGCGGCGGACTCTACCAAAATCTGGAGGAGATCCAGGGGCTCAGGTCAAGCGTCCAAACAATACCCGCGCTTGTAGCCTCTGAGGCTCGCCGCGAGACATAGCCGGTACCAGCTCCCACGTCAGCGACTGTCGCCGGGGCAGTCTGTTTAATCACAGCGATCAAATCGGGTATGACGAGGGTATTGCGAACCTCGTCAGTCTGACAGCCAATTTCCCACAAGGAAGGATTGCGAACAAAATCTGAAATTACTTCCCCCAGAGCAAGAAAACAACTCTATGAGTTTGCCGGTCATCAATACTTTCCGCAAGGTAATCCCTTGCGAATGGACCTTCTATCTAGTTTCGAAATGGTCCCCCAACAAAGTCGGAAATGGCCGGCACACTGCGCGGGCCATTGCGGAACAATAGCTCCAGGCGGAAGCGTTGAGGGGCGCTCACGCGAGACCAACTACAGGTCTCGTAGGACTGCGAGTTACCCCCGGTAGGGCCTCTCCGCTAGAAAAAATGCCGCGCCGCTATCCGTCTTGGGGTGGCGATGATTTGGCCGACGCGATGTGGGGCCATTTATGGCGCTCATGCAGAAGGGCTTAAGAATCGGAGAAGGGACTTCGCGTTCGCCACAACTCGCGGTCGGGACGACACAGAAACGATGAGCTTTTTTCGCTTCAGGCAATCCCCTGGCTGCGTAGTATTCTGCTTCTCCAACGTTCAGCAACGAAGCGGCGGTGGCAATTTGGTAACCTTCCGACCGGGCTTCCTCCAATCGCCTCTGGAGCTGCCTCGATAGCGTATACCCTCACGAGACACAGTGGACGAGACACAGTGAGCGTCTCAATAGGGTTTACTTTCGATTTTCGAGACACTACCGTGTCATGGTCTAGAGCCAAAAAACACATTCGGAGATCGCGATGGGGCAGCTTTTCGGGTACGCCCGGGTTTCAACCACGGATCAGGACCTCTCGATCCAGGAGGCGAGCCTTCGCCATGCCGGATGTACCATCATCCGGTCGGAGAAAAAGTCGGGCAACACAACGGATGGACGCACTGAATTGCAGACCCTCATAGAGTTTGCGCGTCAGGGTGACACCATCGTTGTTACCCGAATTGACCGGCTCGCGCGCTCCATTGCCGATCTTGCGCTCCTTGTCCGTACCCTAGAGTCTCGGGGTATTGCCCTAAGAGCCACCGAGCAGCCCATCGACACCGGCACAGCTGCGGGTCGTGCCTTTCTGCAGATGCTCGGGGTCTTTGCCGAGTTTGAGACTGCGATGCGCAAAGAGCGTCAACTGGAGGGCATCGCGAAGGCAAAGCAGGCGGGCGTATACAAGGGCCGAAGGGCTTCCATTAACGTGGCGAGGGTTAGCGAACTGCGGAACGAGGGCGTGGGCCCGAGTGAGATCGCTAGGCGGATGGGGATTGGCCGTGCCTCAGTCTATCGCGTTCTTTCGTCCGGCGCGGCCAGCTCGCCCGTCCCCTAGTCGAACGCGCGCCCACCCATCAGGATCGAACTGATAGGCGGCGAGCGCATCCTCAATGGCGGCTTCGACATTCGAGAGAGGGCCGGCAGGAGGCATCAACCGTCAGCCTGGAGCCTTGGCAGCAGCCGCGGCGTTGGCGCGATCCTTGGCCCTCTGGACGCGATCAGCGAGGCCATCGGTGACCGACACCTCCACATTGTCCTTGAAGGCCTGGACGCCGACATGACGGCCGATCAGTTCGAGCCGCTTGATCCGGTCGGACTGCTTCACTTTGCGGACAGTGCCTATGCGCATGCCGTTGACTTCAAGCTCTTCTGTCTCAAGCGCGACGACTAGTCCTGTCCGCCAGACCAACGGCCATTCAGCGACCGGCAGAAGTTCACCGTGATCGCCATAGATGTCGGCGATATCGGCTTCAGCCTCCTGGCGTAGACGCCGGAGTACCCACGCTGCGTCAGTTGCTGTTTGCTCGGAGCGCTCAGCGACTGCAACGTCGATTGCTGCTGTTATGTCAGGATTGGTCAACAAGAAGGACCCTTGGACGCGCGCGGTGTGACGCGTATAGCCGGCGCGAACTGCCGCTTGTGTCGCGTTCAGGTCGATGAGGTATTCGTCGACAAATCGGCCTTGCTTTTTTGTAAGGGACATTGTGGTCCATCCTTCATCACTTTGAGGTCGCGTCGAGACTAAGAGCAGATGGTTTGTTTGGCCGACTCAGGGGGGGTCGGGAGATGCGGGGGGTCATTCCAGAAGGACGAGAGAGGTTTTGTCAGAGTAACGTTCGCTACAGGTCAAAACAGCTCCCGCACCTCCCGTACCTCCCGCTGCTGGAAGGCGCCGGCAGAACCACAGCTCACCCGAAGCGGGGGCGCACGGGTGAGCCAGCGCCTTTTCGTTTGTGTGAGCGCCTCACACGTGCCCAAGGTCAGACCTAACGGAGAATGAATTTTGACCAACATCCTGACTGGCCGCGTGCTCGCGAATGGCCGCTGGAGCACCTGCGGCTTGGTCGCAGGGCCAAATAGAGGCGCCGCTGTCGGTGGCGTGGGCTCGGCCATAGCTCGCACAGAAAAGCCGATCCTGCGCGTACAGGTCTCCGGCGCTGGACCCGCGCTAGCAGGTAACCGCATCGGCACACATCACCATCGAAGGCTCGAAAGATTTTGCGCTTTCATAGGTCCTCGGCAACCGGCAAAAGCAATTTCTGAATCACTTATGTCAATGCTGCCGAGTGACAGCGCCAATTGACCGCTGTCCTTGGATACATTCTCGCGCTGTCTATACCGATTTCGGGAGCCACAGCAGCACGACTTCAGAATACAGGCGAAATCCGGGGAAAGGGCATCGGCATAAGCCTTCTAATTATGGTTCTCGGGCTCTTGTATTCGGCCTCAGCGCTCGTTTCGTTGTTCTATCTGTCTTGGGCCCGGCTGGATTGGACACACTGGGTGACGTTTGTCCTAGCCGGCGTCACCGTGGCAGGCTGGCTTGGCAGGGCCGACAGTCGAAGCACCGTCTGGACGACCTTTGTTCTGAGTGTGCTGATAAGTTCAGGCATCGTCGTCTGGTTCTTTGGCACGCCGATGGTATGACCTCCCACAACGGGTTTGCCCCGCCATGAGAGGCCCTTTCGCGTCAAGCCAATGGGAGCGAAGCTTTCGGCCCACCGCCTAAATCGCGGCATACCTGCGGCCGGCCGTGTACCACCCCCGACTCTCAGCGACGAGGCCGACCAGTAGCCTTCCCAGGCCAAGAACGTCTCTGCCGTAAACCATCTCTTCCATCTCATCATGGAGACACTGGGCGCTTTCCTCGAAGTCGTGGTGCGCTTCGAGCCGGTAGTTCGCCCTCAGCGCTTTCCGATCAACTATGAGGATTGCGCCACGACCCTCGTCGATCTCTTCCCGCGGAAGAACTGCCCAATATGCGGCAACCTCCGGTGAGCGAGAGAAACTCACTGACGGGCAACCGGACCGCGAGTACAAAAGACAATTGCTTTTCAGCACGGCTAGCGGTGACCGCGTGCCATGGAAGATGAAGTCACTTCGACCTCCGGCTTTGTGAGCAGCCAATGCCAGAGCCTTAGCTTCCCGTGAACGGTAGTATTGCTCAAGCATGGGCCACCCCCTTGCAGTCAGCCGCCACGCCCACGCCTCGCGACCGAGGCTTTGCTGCCAAGTAGCTCTTCATCTCAAAGGTCACGTTCGGCTCCCCTTCGATCAGCGTCCACGGAACTCCGGCGTGCATTGCGGCAGCGATGAACACCCCGTTTGAGACATGACCGACCCCCAGAGCTGCGCCATCAGGGAAAGTGCATACTGCCTTTTCCGCGAGGTGCTTTAGCCCATAGCTGCACTTCGTGAAGGGTTGACGCCTTTCCACTACCGCGTTCTGCACGTACGCAAGCGCCTGCAGAAACTCGGGCGCCGAACTGTGGCCCAGCAGACGCGACCGCTCCCTTTCGAAATTGGCCCTCTGCCTTTTGAGGTCCATGTCGGTGCCTCTCGCGAACTGGTAGCGGCCTTCCAGGCCCATGCCCGAATAGGTCAGGTCAGGATGCTCTTTGGCCAGGCTCCGAACCACGACCAACGCCACAGAAATAAAGAAGCTAGCGGCGCTGACTTCATGGCCGTTTTTTCCCAGGCAGGACACGAACGCGGCGCCACTAGCCACCGATGAGTGAGAGATTTCAGTGCGCGCTGCTTGGTGAAGTTCCTCAGAATTGGAAAATCCGAGCCCCTGCGCAACGCCAAGGCGTCGCACCTCGGTGGGGACATCGGGCAGGAGTGTCGCCACCTCAGCATTTAGGGCGATGAGGTTCGAGGCAGTGGTCTTCAAGGTCAAGGTGAACAAGTGCGTAAACTTTCAGTTTGAGCGCGCGATCTTGGATCGGCGGTCAGGGGTAAGGGGATAGCTCGGCTAGGCGGAAGAAAGGCTGCGGGAAACGATCGGTTTGGCAGTGGAGGCAACGGCTCCCCATCCCTGCTGATTTCCCGAGATGATGGTTACGAGGTGTCATCCACCCTCCACAGCGAGGTATGGTTTCGATCCCCATCCTTGACGATCACCTTGCCTTCAATGATGCGGTTTCTGTGCTTCCGCAAAAAAGAAGCGAACCGCGAGACGTTGAGAGCGTCGCGCTCGATGAAGTCGGCCAGCGCCTCCGGGAGGCCACCGTCCTGGCTGTTGTAACCGTAACTTCCAAGTCCTTGCCTTAGGCGGACTGCGATCTCTGAGACTGTCCAAGGGCCGGCAGGCAGTGCGCGAAGGATTGCGCTCGTGCGTTCCCTTTCAGGATCGTCGTCTCGGACCCGGGCCGAATTTGAGAGCGGGTCTTCCATACCGATCCAGATGAGAGTCGATCGGACAAGGTTGGACCATGCCTCAAACGAGCCCAGGGCCGGGCGCACTGCCGGCGCTCTTGAGACGATGAACGCCCGCATTATCGTCAATGCTGCAGTCACGAGGTCAACTCGATTACGTTGTGCGATCTCGACGGGGTCGCTAGCGAAGATCCGTTCCTCTGGCCGCTCCGTCCGCGCATCAAGATTGATCAGAACCACGCGACGCGTGAGATCCCCCACGAAGCGCAGGCTATTGCCGGTCGCGCACATGGTGACGCTGGTCGGCAGGTCAAGGTTTCGGCTTTCGCCCAGCACTCGGGATTTCACCGTGACCTGAGTGAGGACCTGGCAGAGGAATTCCGAACGCATGGGGTGGTCGATGTTATCGAGCGAAAGGAAACCGTCGCCTGCCATGAGTGCGGCATCGATCTGCTTCTTGAGTTCTGCCTCTTCACGTGACGCAGACATCACTGCTGCAGGTCGGCCCGTGGCGAGGATGGCGGCGATGTCGACGAGTTTGGACTTTCCAGTACCGGGCGTTGGCGCGCTGATCCCAAATAAGGGAGCAGTGGCAAGGGATGGCCGGACAAGAGCCGTCAGGATCATGGCAACCGTTCCTGACACATCGGCATCGGACACGAAGGGGAAGTCGCCAACCAAGGCGGTGAGCTTCCTCAGCGCACCCAATGCATCATCACGGGTTGGCTCATCTGCGATCGCCGGCCAGTGGCTCGATGAGGCGAATAGAATGCCCGTCGATCGGTCAAAACCTGGGATGCTCAGGACCGAACCATCGGGCCGCAGTGTTGGAGCAGAAACCACGGCCCTCAACTGGGGAAAGGGCCAATCTCCCTGACGGGCGATGATCGTCTCTGCCACGACTGGCGGGCAGGAGATTTGCTTCTGTCTTCCATCCAGCATGTGTTTGATAAACTGAGCGTGCCGAGTGAGCATCTCGACAAGGCCTGCTTTGCCCAGCGGTACAAGGACAACTGATCCCTCCCGCCGCCGAACCCCACCGTCAAGAGACGGCTGAGCGAGCGACACTGGCGTCACAAGTGACGTTCCACGTGCATAGATTGGAGCGCTAGTCGAAAGCAGGACTGCACATGCTTCATCGACAACAAGGTGGAGTTCGCTGTCCACATAGGTGACAAGCTGCCTCCTCCCCATAGAGTTTGCTGCCCCTGAAATGACCTCGCGACGATCCCCATAACCTTGCGCGAGCGATGGGGATGATGCCATTGCAGCAGGAGGCATCGCCGGAAGGCGGCTTGTCCCTGAGGCTGCGGTTGAGTGCCTTCCGACGGGGGCGGGATCGGAAAGTGTGTCGGAAGTCACCTCCTCCATCCAAGCCTCAATGTCGCCTATCGTCCAGCCGTCCTCGATCATGTCGGCGCAATCCCAACCCTTCGGCGGCTTGACGCCGGCACGCCAATCGCTCGGAAGGTAGGGCCTACCAAATTGTTGGCCCGCCATGATCAAACCATTTCCGAGGTCGAGCGGCGGGGGGACGAAAGTTTTTCGTTTACCCATGCGTCAAGCGCTGCCTCGGTGTAGTAGGCGCGCCCACCGAAGAGGCGATACTCAGGACCGCCACCAACGGTGGCTAACTTGGCCAAAGTATTCCTGCTAAACCGCAGACCCTTGGACAGCAGGTAGCCAGCGGCGCTTGAGCGGGGTAGGAAACTTTCGGGCTTCAATTTGGAACCTCATCCGTTTTGTGTGGGATGGGTTTGCACTCCGAACGGTTTGTTTCACCACCGAGCGTAGATGAGCGTAATCTAGAGACTGCGAAATCAACCTCTCCGGCGCCAGCTGGCCTTGGTTTCAGCGAGCACTAGCGGCTTCCCGGCCAGAAGCATTATTGTGAGAGGAGGTAGGTCTGGTTTTCCCGATGGTCCCGAGCAAGAACTTCCCCTCCATCTCGAGATGGACAGTGATGTGGAGCGGCGTGCCCGGTCTGATCGCATGGTTGAAATAGCCTTGCGCCACTTCTGGCAGGTCCGAAACCGTCGATGGATCGAAAGTACCTGAAGGATCTTGCGCCCGCCCTGCAACAGCAGCCATGGCACGTTCAGTTTCCTCGCCGACCTGACGGAGGAAGGACCAATATGCAGCAGTCACGGCGCCGAGCACTATCAACAAGATAACGACAAGCACAATCTTCCACATGGTGTGATCCCACTACACCAAAACCTGCCTTTAAAGCCACCTGACCCTTCGCCGCAGCCCAGCCGCGCTGCATCTACTCCGAGCCGCATTCGGCACAACCGGGAACCATGACCCCTGTCTGGGACCTTTGTCCAAAGCTCGGCACACAGCTGGCAGAAATGGTGGGGCATTTGTCCTTTCGGTCACTGGGGGTACGACAGTAATGTCGGACCATGACCGAGACAGCACCAATCCAGACAGATATGCGCGGACGCCGCATCGTGATGGTTGCCTATCCCGATGCCCACATTCTCGACCTTGTGGGTCCGCTCGAAATCCTGAGCGGCACCAAGTTCTTCCTGCCCGAGGGCCCGCAGCCCTACGAAGTGAGAATCGTCGCCCGATCCTCCGGTCCGGTGCGCACCTCCAGCGGGCTGATGGTCGCGGCCCATGCGTCTTTTGCCGATGCGCACCAGGAAAACTCGGAGATCGACACGCTAATCGTGTGCGGCGGACATGGCACGACCGCAGCGCTCGAAGATGCAGTGTTGATGGCGTATGTGCGCGCAGCGGCCGGCACGGCGCGTCGCGTGGTTTCGATCTGCACCGGGGCGCTGATCCTGGCCGAGGCGGGCCTCCTCAAGGGGCGCCGGGCAACGACGCATTGGTGGTGGTGTCCAATCCTCGAGCGGCGCTACCCGGACGTCAGTGTCGACCGCGATGCGATTTTCGTACGCGACGGGAACGTTTGGACATCCGCTGGGGTGACGGCGGGCATGGACCTCGCCCTGTCCCTCGTGGAGATGGACTGGGGTCACGAGATGGCTCTCAATGTCGCGCGCTACAACGTGATGTACATGATGCGTCCCGGCGGCCAGTCGCAGTTCAGCGCGCATCTTGTGGCCCAGAAGGCTCAGGACCCGGCCATCAATGCGGCGCTCGGCCTTATCCTTTCCAGCCTCGGCGAGACGCTGACCGTCACGGCGCTCGCGGCGCGGGCAATGATGTCGGAGCGCACCTTCGCGCGCCGGTTCAAGGATGAGACGGGCATGACGCCGGCGGCCTATGTCGAGGCGGCGCGTGTGCAGGCGGCGCGGGTTGCGCTGGAGACGAGCGATAAGGGTGTCGAACAGATCGCAGCGACCGTTGGCTTTCAGAATGCCGAGCGCATGCGCCGCGCTTTCAACCGCCTTCTGGGGGTGTCGGCAACGGACTATCGCGACCGCTTCCGTAAGGCAGAGCGTGGTTTCGCGGCGGAGGCATGGACATGAGAACGGTTCTTGTAGCCGGCGCAACCGGCTATCTCGGCCGGCATGTCGTATCGGAATACGCCATGAGAGGCTGGCGCGTCCGCGCGCTGGTCCGCGACCTGGGCAAGGCGCATAAGGCCGGCCTCGCCGGGTGCGAGCTAATCAAAGCCGAGGCGACTCAGCCAGCGACCTTAAATGGACATTTCGAACGCGTGGACATTGTCGTCTCCTGTCTCGGCCTCACCCGACAGCGCGATGGGCTGAGCTATCGCGATGTCGATTTCCAGGCCAATCTGAACCTCCTGGAAGAAGCGCTGACAGCGGGCGTGCCGCGCTTTGGCTATGTGCATGTTCTGGGCGCGGAACACATGCTGGACGTGCCACTGGTGGCCGCAAAGCAGGCCTTCGCCGACAGGCTCGCGGCCGCGCCCATCTCCTCATGCGTCATCGCGCCGAGCGGCTATTTCTCGGACATCGAGGACTTCCTGAAGATGGCGCGGAGCGGCCGGGTCTGGCTGTTCGGGTCCGGTACACTGAAGCTCAACCCGATTCATGGCGCCGATCTCGCGCATGCTCTCGCCGAAGCGCTCGAGGCAGGCGTGGATCGCCTCGATATAGGGGGGCCGGATGTGTTCACCCATATCGAACTGGCGCAACTCGCTTTCCGCGTGCTGGGCAAACCACACAGGATCACTCGCCTCCCCGATGCGCTACGGCTGACTGCGTTGCGGATCCTTGCGGTAGCCGCGCCGAGCCATATCAGCGGGCCCGCCCGCTTTTTCTTAACGGCAATGGGCATGGACATGGTCGGCCCCTGTAACGGCACCCACCACCTTGCCGATCACTTCGCCGAAATTCGGCAACAAACCTTTAGTGCATCCTGAACAGCTTTGACGAAAGGAGAACGGCCCCATGTCCAATCAAAATCTCGGCGGGATTGCCGCCCTTGTCTGCGGCGCGACTTATCTGACGGGTTTCGCGCTTCTCGCAATCTTTCTGGCCCCGATGGGCTATGGCACGACGCAGATCGACCCGCAGGCCGTGACGGCGTTCATCGATGCCAACCCCCTCGTCATGCTCGCGTTCAACACCACGATCTACGTCATCAACGCCTTTGCCCTCGCCGTACTGGTGATGGCGCTGCGGGAGAGGCTGACCGCGCGATCGTCGCGCTTCGCCGAGCTGACTATGGCGTTCGGTCTGATCTGGGCCGCGCTGGTGCTCGGGGCCGGCATGCTGGGCAACGTCGCTGCCGAACAGGCGGCATACCTGTTCGCGGCCGATCCGGTGGCTGCAGCCGAGCGCTGGTATCTTTTGCACTCGGTCGAACTTGGACTGGGCGGCGGAAATGAGATTGCCGGTGGCGCCTGGATCCTCGTTGTCAGCCTGTCCGCCGCCACTGCCGGCGCTCTGCCCCGCTTGACGGCCTGGCTTGGTGTCATCGTAGGCGCGAGCGGGCTGCTTACGGTTATCCCGGCCATGGGAGACGCCGCCGGCGCCGTCTTCGGTCTCGGCGCGATCGTCTGGTTCTTCGCGGTCGGCTGGGCGCTGCTTGCGGCGCGAGGCAAACCCAGGCCCGAACTGAAGGTCCGGACGGCATGACCGGCTTGCGCGACGCGCTGCAGCGGCTTGTCGTTGACGCGCAGACAAAGAGCAAGGCGAACGCCGTGCTTCTGCGCGTCCAGTCTGCAGATGACCGGATCGACTTCGCCGGAAGCGCCGGCGCGGCGGTGCCGGACACACGGTATCCGATCGCCAGCATCTCCAAGATGTTCACCGCAGCGATGATCCGGCAGTTGATGGACGAGGAGCGAATTGCACACGATCAGTCGGTCCAGAGCCTTCTGCCCAGTCTTGATCTTTCGGCTCTGCATGTGGTGAAGGGCGTCGCACATGGCCCGCGACTGACCGTCCGCCATCTGCTGTTCCAGACCTCCGGCCTCGCCGACTATTACGAAGGAGGCGTGGCCGAGGATCTGGTACGGAACAGGGACTACGCTTACCACCTGCAAGAGGTCCTCGCATGGGCCAGGGCGAGAACCCCGCAAGCCGCGCCCGACAGCGGCAAGGCACATTACGCCGATACCAACTTCCAGCTTCTCGGCGCCATCATCGAGGCGGTCACGGGCCAGTCCTATGGGAAGGCCTTGCAGGAAAGGATCTGCGCACCCCTGGGCTTGACGAAGACGGCTTTGTTCGACCCGGCCCGAGACGGCGGCGGGCAAACGCTCCCGGTCTTTCACAAGGACATGCAGCTCGACACTCCTCTCCTCTTGTCAAGCATGGGTCCGGACGGGGGCATAGTGTCGGACACCAAAGACATGATGGTCTTTCTGCGCGCATTTCTTGCGGGACGCCTGTTCCGGCTCGACAGCATGCCATTCCTTCAAGACTGGAAACCGCTGTTTTTCTCCATGGAATATGGAGGCGGCTTGATGCGGTTCAAGCTGCCCGGCTGGATGACACTCTGGCGATCTTCACCGGAATTGATCGGACATTCAGGGGCCAGTGCCACCTTTGCCTATTACGCCCCCGAGGCGGACATCTTCCTCATCGGGACCTTCAACCAGACCGACGCGCCGAAACGCCCGTTTAGCTTCATGCTGGAGGTTCTGAAGACGATCAAAGCCAGGGGAGATGCCATATGAGAACGGTTGTGAAAAGGGGACTTGGTTCGCTCGCGTTCGTGATCGGACTGATCCTCGCCCTGTTTGTCGGAACCCGCGGGGACTATCCTGTCGCTGCGTTGGTTACCGAGGACCCCGCCCCGCCTTCGCAGGAGGTGGCCGGTATCACGCTGCACATGCAGATCGTGGACGGTCCACCCGGTGCGCAAACCATCGTCGTGCTGCATGGTGGCGCGGGCGGTGATTTTCGCTCCCTGCTGGCGCTTTCCGACTTGTCCGATACGCATCGCGTCGTCTTTTACGACCAGCGCGGTGCGGGTCTCTCCGAGCGCGTGCCGCCCGAGCAATTGGCGCTCGATGGCTATCTGGAGGAACTGAACGGCGTCATCGATCTGACGTCCCCAGACCAGCCCGTCGCGCTGATCGGCCATTCATGGGGGGCGATGCTGGCCTCGGCCTATCTTGGTGCACACCCGGAGCGCGTGAACCGGGCCGTCCTGATCGAACCGGGCTATCTGGACGCTGAGGGAAAAGCGGGTTGGCTGGCCACGAGCCAGAAGTATACCTCGGGCCTCTCCTATTCGGTTCACTCGGTATTGAACGGCTTTCGCGCCGTCCATGTCAGCGGGCCGGATGCCCATGCCAGCGATGACTTTCTGATCGGGCACATGGTCGGGGCTTTCGCGAACCATCCCGAGAACCCCTACCATTGCGGCGAAGGTTACACTGCACCGAGCTGGCGGTTCGGTGCCCTCGCCAGTTCGATTTGGCGCGCGATGTCGGACGCCGACATTACCCGCATCGCCAAAGGGTCGGCGTTCAAGGGCCCCATCCTGTTTTTGGCCGGCGCCTGCAACGACTGGACCGGCGCCGCTCTTCAGGAACGCCACGCTGCCCTGTTCGCGGACTCAGACCTCGCAGTTATCCCCGAGGCGGGTCATGATGTCGTCTGGGACAACCCGAAAGCCACTGTTTCTACCATTCGGGAGTTTCTCATCAGCGCCAGGTTGAAACCCCAACCAATGTTCTACTAGTGACGTTTTGGCGCTCACACGTCGTACCATTCATCCGTTCAGGGGCCCGTAGGAATAGAGAGCAACACATGCAGACCGATTTCGCCCGAAAGTCTGATCGTGAGCCGCCGGAGTTTTCTCGTGTGGCCTCACCTGCTGTGGGGCCACTGGTCGTCAAGCTTCGGTGTGCTCCGCCAGTTCCAATGCGTCTTCGACTCCCAGATACGGGCTGTGTTCTCACCCCGAGACAACTATCCAAGGTGCTGCGATAGCAGCGGCGAGCTGGGGGCGGCAGGCCAAGGCGAGGTAGTCACAGCTGGATCCGCCTTCCCTCCAGAGAGGAGGCATAGGCTACGTCGACAGCATCCTGAACACGGGCGCCGACACGAAAATCGGGTTGCGGCGACCGTCCCGCCAGCAGGCAGTCCACAGAATAGCGCATCCCGGAGCTGGAGTTCATACCAGCTGAAGACATCATTCCATTCGAGGCCACCAAGAGGCCGCTCGGGCACATCCAGACTTCTGAAGGATTCTTTTCCTCGTGCCAAGCGACCCAACCACGGCCCAGTTAAAGCCGAGCGGCAGAGACGAACGCCTCTAGCTTCTGCCTGTTGGCGGGATCGTGCGTAAAGAGTGGAAGCGTCGGTCTCTCGGCAGCCGCCCGTTGCAGCAGGGCGTAGGTGCTTAACGTCGCATTGCGGTCCTCGACGATCCCGGGGATGGTGCCCAGTCGGACCTGCTGGTCATCGAATGCACTGTCGCCGGCGAGAATGATGCGGCGGTCGCCCAAATCTATGACAACACTCTGGTGCCCACCTGTATGGCCGGGCGTCGCAACCACATAGACATCCATGCTTTGCGTCAGCGGCATGACGGTACCGAAAACGGGGTGGGCCAAGGATCGCTGGGTGCGCTGGACGCGGCCATCTGTGGGCAGCTTGTCGAGCAAGCGGCCCGATCGGGCGGCCGGCACAAGTTCCTCGGGCGAGACGAGCAGGCGCGTCGATGCCGGCAGCGCATCGAGGTTGCCGACGTGATCGGAATGGGTATGGGTCAGGACGCAAAGGTCAATCCCGGAAAGATCGTGCCCGGTGCGCGCGATCACTGCCGGCAGGTCATTGCCCGCAGCGGCGGTGCCATCGATGATCTTGGGGTAGATCCGCCCCATGCCTCGGGCCGCGCCGCCAAAGTATTCCGGTGTGCCAAACGCTGCGCTCTCGCCGGTGTCGACCAGAATGCGGCGTTCGGGATGCTCGATGAGCCAGGCGGTGCAGTCGAGCCAGCCTGTAATGCGGCGGTCCGACATCATTACCGGGAAACGGAAATCGTCTTCGACATCGGCCAGATCGCCGGGCAGTGCGCGATGCCGCTCACGAATCCGCACCAGTCCGACCGGCATATGCCAGAGAGTGATTCCGTTTCCCATCGCGTAAGCCTTGGGAACGGGCAGAGGAGGCAGAGCGGGACGTGGCGACCATTTCGAGACGGGCCGACCGGCAAATGCCGAGATCATGCCAGCGACGTGAAAAAGGCGAGTGGGCAGTGTGAGAGAGTTTGACACCGTGACACTTTCGCTTATCTAAACAGTGTTTAGATTACAGGAGTGGCAGCTTTGTCGCAAGAAGCCAAAAGTCGTCCCTACCATCACGGCGACCTCCGCCGTGCCCTTCTTGATGCCGCGCAGTCGCGACTGGGGAGCGCCGGATTGGAAGCGGTGAGCATCCGCGCCTGTGCCCGCGACACTGGCGTGTCGGGGGGCGCGGCAATACATCATTTTGGTTCACTCAAGGGCTTGCTCAGCGCGCTTGCGGCACGCGGCTTCGAGCAGTTGATCGAGCGACTGGACGCCGAGCTGAAGGCGCGGGGTGGCGCATCGGAGTCATCGGTGCTGGTCGGCGCGTATGTGGCTTTCGCCGTCTCCGCGCCGCGACTGTTCGATCTGATGTGGAGGGATGATGTGCTGGACGCCGAGGACGCGCCGCTGCACACTGCCCGGCGCCAGGCCCTCGTCCGATTGCAGGCGCATTCGGAACCTGACAGTCAGGGGTCGCGCATCGCGGCGATCCGGAATTGGTCGCTCGCCCATGGCCTTGCGACGTTGCTGTTGCACGGCAGGATCGAGAAGGCCCTTGGCAGCGTCGAGCACGGACCCGCAACCAAAGACGACTTTGTTGCGCTTGCCTATACCGAGCAGTTCCTGAAGCCATTGTCGCGATAGGTGACGGCGGAGTGGCGTCGCGGCCGGTTTTGGCCCGAACCGGACGTTCGCATCCTCTGACAAATCTAAATCGGCAGTGCCGGCGACCGCAAATGAGCCATCTGACCATCGACGCGCGAAGAACAGGGCGACCGGTAAACCAAGGCGGTCAGCTCGGGCATGGCATAGCTTGGCGCTTTGAAGGTGAACTGCCAGGCCGCCCTGCTTGGCGGCTGCCGCTAGACCTTGTCTCCGGGTGAGTTCGGGACGGTTCCGAACGCAGAAATCCCGATGAAGAACAAGAACTCAACTGCCGCAACCACGAGCAGCGTGATCAGCCCCGCCACAAAGATGGCTTGCCCGCGAGGGACGATATCCCAGACACTGAGCCAGAGAACCACGCCCACGAGTGGCGTCAGTGCGATAACCCAATTGATGATCGGGGTGATCACTGGAACTCTGACGGTCCGACCGGCGAGGTGGTCCCGGCGGTTTCCTACCCAAGCGAGTACCGCACCGAGCAGGAACCAGGTACCCAGTAGAGCACTGCAAACCGCCCAAACGATTTCCGGTGACATCTGCGCCAGAACCAAAGGAATGGGTAGCAGGGCAAAGAAGACGACCAGAAAACCGTCGAGGATGAGAAACCAGAGCACTCGGAACTCGGCAGGAGACCACTTGTCCTGACCGCGGGCCCTGAAGGCACCAGCCATGCCCGAGAACGCGGCGAGGGTCACGCCGACGTTGGCAAGAGTGTCGAGTATCTGTTCGTTCACGAGAGTTTCGTTGTCCCGGTCTGCTGCCAGTGTACGATCGGCCAGTCGGGTTAAGTATTGGTTTTCCAATTCGGGTGCCCTACTGCAAACCAAATTTGTCCAGACCGCTCCGGCTTAGTGGCAGCATCGGTCAAAGACATGGCGACTACGGTCAAGACGGGTTCAGTTTTCTGGCTACTCTGGACCCTGCAACCAGTGAGCCAAAGGAGGCCCCCGTGTCACCCATCCCACTCTTTCTTATGTCGATTGGTGTCCTCGCCTATGCCCTCGTTGGAGGTGTCTTTCTCGCGTTTTCCGACTTCATCATGCGCTCCTTGTCGCGTACTCGCAGTGTCGGCGGCATAGAGGCAATGCAGGTCATCAACCGCGAAGTCTTTCGCTGGGTCTTCATGACGCTGTTCTTGGGCATGGCAGCCGGGTCGTTTCTCATCGGCGGCTATGCGGCGATTGCGCTTGAAGGACCAGCAGCCGCCATGTTTGTCGCCGCCGGTGCCGTCTACGTCATCGGCTGTTTCGGTGTGACCGTCGTATTCAATGTACCAATGAACAATGCGCTCGCAAGAATGGAATTGTCGTCCGAGGAAACGGGCCGCTACTGGACCGATACCTACCTCCCGCGCTGGACCTTTTGGAATACCGTGCGGACGTTTGCTTGCGTTGCTTCGGCTGCCCTGTTGATGTCTGGGCTACTCTGGGTCGCCCGGACACCGGCGACCTGATTGCAGGAGCGGCCGTCGGCCACAAACCCTGACCTGGACATCGATGGTCTTGGGCGCAACGTCCGTGTGACCGCGAAGAATTGCATGTTCTGGATTGGGCAACAAACAACGTTGTCGAGGTTGATGCCAGCTGGGCAATTGCCCCTCGGAGTCGCCAACCACGGCGTGCAGCATTGAACGACAGGAGCCAGCCATGACCCTCTCCGCGCTCAGCGCTCTGGCCTTCGCACTAACCTGTGCAGGCGTCGTTGTGTTTCAGGTTGCGCTGATTGCCGGCGCGCCTTGGGGACGGCTGACGCAGGGAGGTGGTACCGAGGGGGCGCTGCCTGTTCGGGGGCGGGTTGCCGCTGGCATCTCGGGATTGCTCATCGCCGCCATGGCGCTGGCCATCGTGTCCGCGGCGGGCATGTGGCCGAGTTGGCCGACCTGGACGGGTTGGGCAGCGGTGGCGCTGCAGGCCGTGTCCACCATCCTCAACTGGATCACTCCTTCGGCTGCAGAGCGGCGGCTGTGGGGGCCGACGACCACGCTCATGCTGGTGCTGGCAGGCGCGGCAGTGCTGACCGCCTAGAAGCAATACAGCTCTGCACCATGGGTGGCAGCGCGGTTGCGTCTGTGAGGCGGGTCTCTGGCCTCAGGCAGCGGCAACGCGACCCTGCATCGCATTGAAACCCCGGTGTACCCGGCCGCCCATGATGGTCAGCCACAGGCAGGTGGCGATTTCGGCGAGGGCGGCGGGCATCACGGCCAGCGGCGAGATGGTCGGCTCGAGTTCGGGGGCGAGGAAGACCACGAAGAGGTCCGTCCAGTAGCCGACGAGCGCCAGCATCATGACGATGCCGAGCAGCTTCGGCATGAAGCCCGAGCGGTAAAACAGCAGGCCGATGGTGAAGCACCAGGCGCCGAAGAAGATGCCGTTCGCGGTGTAGCCGTAGGCATGCAGGTTGAGCAGCAACTGGACGAGGTCCTGCACTTGTTCGGGCGCGAAGGAGGGGAGGGCTCCATTCACCAGCAGCAGCACGCCGAAGTGATAGACGACGTTGGCGCCCATCCACGGCAGACGCAGCAGGTTGAGGAAGAGGGCTAGCAGGGCAAGGTTCCTGTCGACCGGCTTGAGCAGGACCCAGAAGGCCAGGCCGAGAAACGCGTCAAGCAGCAGCACGAAGAGGTCGGCGGTGCCGGCGAGGGCGTAGGTCGTCTGGTCGGCGGCGATTTTGGCCATGGTCGCAGCGGCATCGCCGGGGACGACCATGCCAGTGCGGACGGAGAACTCGGCGAAGCCGGCGAGGAAGGCCACGCCAAGATAGGCGAGACCGGCGGAGCGGGCCCAGTTGAAGCGGGTCGTGGCTGTTTCGGAGCGGTTCATCGGACTGGATTCCTGGACGTGCGGGAGCGCGGCGCGGTCGCGGCCGGCGCGGGTTACTGTGGTGGTGAGTGAGCTAGGCGGCGGCGAGGACAGCGGCCGGCATGTCGACGTCGATGATGACGGCGCCGACCTTGTGGCGCCCGGCCACGCGGCGGTAGGCATCGACGATGTTCGCCAGCGGCTCGATGCTGTCGATCACAGGGCGCACTACGCCGCGGGCTGCGAGGTCGACGAGGATTTCGAGGTCGGCTGCGGCGTCGCCGTTGACGCCGATGACGATCCTGCGGCCCTGCCGATCGGAACGCATCGAGCCCAGGATTTCGGGCACGCCGAACTCGAGCGGCACGAACTGGCCGCCCGGAGCAAGGACGCGCGCGGCCTTCCGAAAGGTCGACACACCCGCGGTATCGAGGATAACATCATAGGTCTCGCCGCCGCGGGTGAAATCGACCCGCTTGTAGTCGATGACGTGGTCGGCCCCGAGCGACTTCACGAACGCGACGTTGTCGGTGCTCGTCAGCCCGGTGACCTCGGCGCCAAGGTGCCTGGCGATCTGCACGGCGAAGACGCCGACGCCGCCCGATGCGCCGGTGACCAAGACTTTCTGGCCGGGCCGGATCTTCGCAAAGTCGCGGAGAAAGACCAGCGCCGACAGGCCGCCAAAGGGCAATGCCGCCGCTTCGTCGTAACCCAGTGCGGCGGGCTTGACGACGATGGTCTTGTCCTCGGCGACAGCGATATACTCGGCGTGTGCGCCGGCCCCGACGACGCCAAACACCTCGTCGCCCAGCCGGAAGCGCGTGACCGAAGCGCCGATCGCCACGACGCGACCGGAAAAGCTCTCACCCTGGATGGGGTTGCGGGGCCTGAAGAAGCCGAAGATCATCCGGGCGGCAATCTGTAGAACGCCGCCGGCGTTCATTTCGACCATCCGCCAGGCTCCGGTCGAAACCGAGGTGGCATAGACCTTCACGAGGACTTCATTGTCCTTGATCTCCGGGCGCGCGACTTCTTCGATGTGCACGACTTTTTCTGCTGGTCCGTATGCGGTGTTGACTGCGGCCTTCATGTCTTCAGTCCCTTCGATCTGCGCTTGCTGTTGTTGACGGAGGCGTTCTAGGCACAGCGCGTCCAAAGAGAAATTAACTGAATCCCTCCATTTGATATGCGTTTTCGCATGGATTGGCGCAGCGTAAGATTTAACTGGAACCGGGCGCGGGCGTTTCTCGTCACCGCGGAGGAGGGCTCGCTCTCGGCGGCGGCGCGGGCGCTCGGCATGACCCAGCCGACGCTCGGGCGTCAGGTCGATGCGCTGGAGGAAGAGCTCGGCGTCGTGCTGTTCGAGCGTGCCGGGCGGGGGTTGGTTCTGACGCCTTCCGGTCTCGAGTTGCTCGACCAGGTCCGTCGCATGGGCGAGGCGGCGAGCGGCGTGTCGCTCACCGCCTCGGGGCAGGCGCAGACCATCGAGGGCAATATCCGCATCAGTGCCAGCGAAATCGAGACCTTGACGCTGCTGCCGGCGATCGTCGCCAGACTGCGACGGGAAGCGCCCGGCATCGAGGTTGAGGTCGTCGCCTCCAACGCGGCGTCGGACCTGAGACGCCGCGAGGCGGACATCGCCATTCGCAGCTTTCGTCCGACCGAACCGGAACTGATCGCCAAGAAGATCCGGGAGAACTCGGCCCGGCTCTACGCCTCTACGGAGTTTCACGATCGGCTCGGGCGGCCCATCGATATCGCGAAGATCAACAGCGCCGACTTCATCGGCTACGAGCCGCCGGAGACGTTCCTGCAGAGCCTTAACGAGCGCATCGGGCTCGACGTGTCCCGGGCCAACCTGAAGGTGATCAGCTCAAGTTCCGCGATACACTGGGAACTGGTCAAGCTGGGCGTGGGCATATCCGTCATTCCCGATCGGTTGGGCGACGCCGAACCGGGGGTGGAACGGGTGCTCGACGGGGTTGCGAAACCCATCGTCTTTCCGATGTGGCTGACCACGTACCGCGAGCTCAATACCTCGCGCCGGGTGCGCTACGTGTTCGACTTCCTCGCCGCCGAGCTGTCGCACCAGGCGCCGGGCGCAGGGGCTACGCCGGTCGCGCGTTCGCCTCGCCGCTGACGTCGAGGACGACGATGCCGGTATTGGCGCCGCTTTCGACGTGGCGCGGCGCCGCGACGGCCTGCTCGAGCCGAGAGCTGCGATCGATGACGACCTTGAGCGCTCCGGCAATCTGCTGCTTGAGGTAGTCGAGGTCTTCGACCGGTTCGCCGGCCAGCTGGAACAGCACGCGCACCCGCTTGCGCCGGTTCTCGGTAGCGTCAGCACATCGGGTGGACCATAGCGTGTGCAGTGAACGGCTCTCATCGTCGCGCAGCTTAGCGATAGCGGCCCCGATGACAACCGCCTGTGGGTGACTTCCAGCCGCCAACCGGCGCACCGGGTTGCCAGGGCCAATGGTGTCAAACCATACTGCGGCGCCATGGGGACGGTAACGCCGACATTCGCGCAGGCACTGGCAAGCGCGGCAGGTTTGACGCTGGCGACCGATGGTCGGCTGCTCAAGGAGGACCAGGTCGTACGTCGGGTCACGGCGACCAACGGCAAGCTGTCGCACGAGGACTATTTCGATCTGGTCGAATGGGTGCAACAGACCACCCCAGACAGGACCGGGCTGCCCTTCGCCTACGCCCGTGCGGTCAACATCGACAATCTCGGCGCCCTGGGGCTTGCCATGAAGACGGCGCCCAGGCTTCGCGATTCACTGCAACGAGCCGAGCGCTATTTTCGCCTGCTGACTGACACGGTGGCCTACCGCCTGGACGACGGGCAGGAGCCGAGCCTCTTCACGTTGCATCAACAGAGCGAGCCCCATCCGGCGCTCGACCTGCGCAACGAATGCGCCATTTGCGGCTTTGGCCACATCTTCAAGAAGTTCGTCGGGCCGGACCTCCGCTACGAGTATGTGGCCTTCCGGCACGCCGGCACCGGCGAAGTGGGGCGCTACGAGACCTTCTTCGGCTGTCCCGTGCGTTTCGGGGCCGATCGAAACACCATCGCCATCGAAACGGCCATGCTCGACCTGCCGACCCGCCTCGGGGATCCAGCGGTCTCGCGCTTTCTGACCGAACACCTCGAAGCCGAGCTCGGTAAGCTGCCGGACGCTGAAGCGACGTTCGAGCGCCTGCTCGCCGAGCATTTGTCCAATGCCCTCAGCAATGGCATCCCCAGTGCCGCCGCGGTGGCGCGGGCCGTGGGTATGAGCGAGCGGACGCTCTATCGCCGGCTCTCGGAGTCACGCCTGACCTATCAGGGCGTGCTCGAGAAGACGCAGAAGTCGCTGGCCGAGAACCTGCTGTCGGAGAGCGCGTTCTCGATCGCCGAGGTGGCCTTTCTCACCGGCTTTTCCGAACAGAGCAGCTTCACCCGTGCCTTCAAGCGCTGGGCGGGACTGTCCCCTGGCGCCTACCGGAAACAGGCCGCCCTGACCTGAGCCGAAGGCGGTTTTGGCAGGCTCGCTCAAAAGCCTGGCGGTCTCGGCAAATACCGGGGGACACCTGCCGGCCTATCCCTTGGTCATCAATCAACCAAGGGAGACCACCATGCCTGCCCCCCACCACACCCCGGCCACCAACAATCACGCGCTGCGCGTCCGCTCGACCTACCGAGCCGCGGCAATCGCCCTGTCGCTGTCCCTGATGAGCTCCGTCGCGCTTGCCGAGACCGGCCGGTTCGACTCCAACGGGGTGCCGATCCACTTCATCGATGAAGGTACCGGCGAGACTGTCATCTTCCTCCACGGCTTCGCCGGTTCGTCCGACATGTGGCCGGCCGTCGGGCTGCTGCCGCTCGACGGTTTCCGCACCATTGCCTTCGACGCGCGCGGCCACGGCCAGAGCGGCAAGCCGACGGACCCGTCGGCCTATGGGCGCGAACTCGTCGACGACGTCCTCCGCCTGATGGATGCGCGCGGCGTCGAGGCCGCCCACGTCGTCGGCTACTCGATGGGGGCCGAGATGGCACTGGCTCTCGCTGCCGAACATGGCGACCGCGTGCTGTCGGTCGTTGCCGGCGGCTCGGGCTGGTCCGGCGAAGCGGAAGCGCAGAGCTATGGCTTAATCGCGGATGCTCTTGCCGAGTCCGGCTCGTTCGGCGAGTTCATGGCGGCGATGGCGCCACCCGACCAGGAACAGCCGCCCGAAGCAGCGGCGGCGATGATGGACCTGCTCGGGACGCACGGCATCGACCCCGCCCAGGCGGCTGCGCCGCTGGCAGCGGTTGCCGGCGGACTGCCCGAGATCATCTCGATCGAGGCCCCGGCCCTGGCTGGCGTCGCGGTGCCGGTGCTGGGCATCAGCGGGGAGGCCGATCCCGAGCGCGCCAATGTCGAGGCCCTCGCAGAGGCGCTGCCGACAGTAACGATCACGATCGTGCCCGGCGCGGACCACCTGTCGACGCCGGTCATGCCCGAGTTCGCCGAGGCGATCATCAGCTTTCTCGACGATTGAGCCCGAGCGCGCCGGGCCCGACCGCCCGGCGCGGCAACCATCCAGCAGAGGACAAATCCATGACACGCATCGCCATCATCGGCATTTCGGGCAAGCTCGGCCAGTACATGGCGGCCCACGCCCTCGACCTCGGATACGAGGTGGTCGGGGTCTGCCGCCCCGAAAGCACTGCCAAGCTCGAACGGTTCGGCGACCGGATCACCATCGTTGCCGGCGACACCAGCAATCCGCAGGTGATTGCCGAAGCCGTCAAGGGCTGCGACGGGGTGCTGACGGTTCTCGTACCCTGGGGCACGAATGGCATGGCCACCCGCACAGCGCTCGCCGTGCTGGGTCACGCAGCGCCGGGGACGCGACTGGTCTTTTCGGGCGGCTGGCACATGCGCCGCGACGACAGCGATCGCTACTCACTGCGGCAGCGTCTGACGAACTGGTTGTTCGGACGGATCGCCAAGCTGACGCGCATGGCCGACTTCGAGGACCACAAGCGCGCCGCACGGCTGATCTTCGCCTCCGAGGCGAACTGGACGCTCGTGCGCGCCTCGGACCTCGAGGAAGGCGAAAGCGAGGGCCTGCCGATCTGGGCGCCGCATGTCGGCGACCCGCTCCTCAGTTCGAACATGACCCGGCGGACCGACTTCGCCCTGTTCATGGTCAACGCCCTGACTGACGACAGCCTCATCCACGAGGCCCCCGCCATCGTGAGCCGCATTTCGGTGTCAGCCCGCATCCACGCACAGACCGCCGAACGCGCTGCCGCCTGATGGCGCGCGGCACAACACAAGGAGTTCCCACCATGACCGCCCAACTCACCCGCACAGAGACATCGACGGCCCGCTATGCCGGCCTGCTGTACCTGATCATCATCACCTTCGGCATCGGTTCGCAAGTCGCGCTGCGCGGCCCGCTCGTCGATCTCGCCAACGCCAGTGGCACGACGGAAGCAATCCTCGGTGCGGCCGGCGCCTATCGCCTGTCGATCGCCGCCGACCTGGTGATGGCCATCGCCGACGCGGGCCTCGCCATCCTGCTCTACGTCCTGTTCAAGCCGTTCGCACCGACGCTGGCGCTCGCCGCGATGATCTTCCGGCTCATCCAGTCGGTGCTGATCGGCGCCAACCTGATGTACATGCAGGCGGCGTGGCTGCTGATCTCCGGCGGCCAGGACATCGCCGGCCTGGCGCCGGGACAGGTGGACGCGCTCGGGGTCCTGTTCCTCAACCTGCACGCGCACGGATACGATTTCGGGCTCGTCTTCTTCGGCATCAACAGTCTGATGACCGGCTACCTGATCTGGCGCTCCCGCATCGTGCACAAGGCCATAGGCATCGGCGTCGCCCTGGCCGGGGCCGTGTACCTCGTTGGCAGCGCGCTGCACTTCCTTGCGCCGGATGCCTATGACGTGTTCTCCGCCGCATACGTCATTCCGATGCTCACCGAAACGGCCTTCTGCCTTTCGCTGCTACTGATAGGTGCCGTGAGGCATCAGAAGCGATACGCCTGACTATCCTCAGGTAGGCGTCGGCGACAACGGCAGCGTCTACCACTCCGTCGCATCCCTCAGCGGCACAGCCGAGTGCTTTTCCACCGAGTTGGCACCGGCGCTGGAGCGATAATGTCCGCTTTGGCGCAAAGGGGCCAACCTGCGTGGCTAGAGGGATGTCCACTTCTGGGCACCGCTACCGCCGCAATGACCGAGATGGGGGCGTATGCCGGATTGTTCGGCATGTGGGTTTGCGCGTGCAAACCGTGCCATAAGTTAGGGCAGTTCGAAGTACGGATCGTCAGCATTCTTGAACTCGCAGGGATTGCCGTCCGGGTCCGAAAAGATGGCGATCGTACCCCAGTCGAACCTCAGAACCTCGACTTCGATCCCGAACTCTGCAACTCGATCGGCTGCACGATCAACATCGGCTACATCAAACCGCAAGACGACCGGATTGCTCTCCGTGCCCTTTCGAAGACTCGACCCCACGCCGCCCTGCTCCACCAATAGGTAACTGTCGGCACCGAAATGGAAGCAGAACAGATCTTGCTTCTGGTACCATAATTTCAACGAAAGCACGTCTCGATAGAATTCAATGCATCCGGCGAAGTTCTCTGTCTTGAGGATGATGCCGAACCGAGCGGCGGTTATGTCTTCCATTTTGTTCTCCTGGTGACGGGTCGCAGTCGTTACAAACAACGGGGGCCTGGGCGAGGATCAATTGTAGCCTGCTTGGCAATTCACCGTTGGCGCTGGACAAACGAGATCTGAGTGCGAGAGTCCAAGATCATTCAGTCGGTGTTCCGAAAGAGCACAGAGGTCGACGGTCGCAATGCGCTTTCGGCGGCGGTCGGCAAGACGACCAAGCTTGGAGGCCAGAAACTTATGCGGTCCCCAATGGTTTTCGGAAGGTAGCAAGATCTGCGCAGTGCTGATTTCGCCTCGCGGTCGACGATTATTGATTTGTCCGGCCCAGACGGAAGCCAGAACGATAGCGCCGCCAAGGATCTGCAATGGCGTCAGTGACTGGTGCAGCCACAACCACCCTAGGGCAACGGCAACAAGCGGGCTGACCATGCCCAGCATGGAGACGGCTGCCGGTTCCAGCCGGGCCAGCCCGCGAAACCAAAGGCCATATGTTGCAGCCGCCCCTATCAGGCCGAGCCAGGCAAGGGCCAACCAGTTGGTGCCAGACAAGGATGGCAGTGCTGGCTCAACAACTATGGCAACAGGCAGCAGCACCAGACCGCCGGCAGTCAATTGCCAGGCCGTGAACCTTAGAGGGGAAACCGGCGGAGCCCATTTCCGACTCAGCACCGTGCCCGCAGCCATTGATGCCGCCCCTAGCACGCCGGCCAGAATGCCCACCGGATCAAGCGCAGCGGTTGGTCCCAGTAGCAGGAGTGCGACCCCGACCACACCAGCAAGCGCTGCAAATACGGCGCCGCCCAAAATGGGCGTGCCCAGCCAGGCGCGAGCCAAAATGACTACCATGAGTGCCTGGACGGCACCCAGGGTTGCCGCCACACCGCCTGGCAGCCGGTCTGCGGCGATGAACAGCATGGTCCAGAAAAGCCCGAAGTTCAGGAAGCCAAGGACCAGGATGCGTCCCATAAGGGCAAGGGGTGGAAAACTGCGGGTGAGCGCCAGGAGCAGGATTCCCGCGGGCAGAGCTCGGAGCGCAGCCAGGGTCAGAGGGTGACCACCCGGGAGAGCCTCGGTGGTCACAATATGGGTGCTGCCCCATACAGCCGGTGCCAGGGCAGTCAGGAAAATGTCTGATATCCGTGCCATTTCTAGGTTCCAATGCCGGATGGTGCAGGATCGGGTCAGTGCGTTTCAGGCCGCGTCCTGTACCCAATCTTCTTGTGCAAGCCGCCCTGCAACCCGGGCAACGTGAGCACCCTGGAAACGGGCGCCAGCGAGATCGATTTCAGTCGGATGAAGCGAGCCATCGACGCCTGCAATCGTCCCTGCGCCGTATGGGGAGCCCCCTATGACGTGGTCACCATGCGTCTGCCCCGCAAATGAGTAAGGCAGTCCGACAATGATCATGCCGAAGTGCATGAGCGGAACATGTGCCGACAGAATCGTGTTTTCGTGGCCACCGTGTTGCGAACCGGTCGAGGCGAAGACTGCACCAACCTTGCCCACCAGGGCATTGCGCGCCCACAAACCGCCCGCCTGGTCAAGAAACTGCTTCATCTGCCCCGCCATCATGCCGAAGCGTGTCGGGGTTCCAAGGATGATGCCGTCGTAGTTGGCGAGGTCGCCCGGACTGACCAGTGGCGTTTCGTCAACAATATATCCGGACTTCTCGCGGACGGCCGCAGGAACCGTTTCAGGAATACGGCGCAGGTCTACGATTGTCCCTGGGACGCTCTGCGCGCCTTCGGCCTCTGCCTGCGCCAAAGCGCGAACATGGCCATAGCTGGAATAGTAGGCGACAAGAATGCGGGTCATTTGGATGCCTCTGGCAAGGTTTAAAGCTGCCAGCAACATCCCTGAACTTGGGCGCCCGAGTAATCACCCGGCGCTCAAAACACTGTTCACGCCACGTCAGGAATAGAGGTCGTTAAGCGCATCCTGAAGATGGGCAACAAAGGCCTTGGCCCTGGGGTCGGATCCCATATGCGACGCGGTGACGGCAAAGACCTCGGGCGATGGCAACTCGTATTCGGGCAAGACGCGCTCGAGACGCCCATCGATCTCGGGCTCACGAGATATGAAGTCTGGAAGTGTCCCGATGCCGCAGCCTGCAATCAGCAGATCGCGCAGAACGACGCTGCTACCAACTTTGATGCGCGGATGCAGGGCAAGCTTTCTTGGCTCGCCTGGCCCATGCAATTGCCACTCGCTCTGATGACCGGCCAGAGTGAACCCGATCACCGTGTGAGCGGCAATATCTTCCGGCCTAGCCGGCGTCCCGAAACGTTTGAGATAAGTGGACGAGGCAAAGATTGCCTGCTTGAGCTGTCCCAATCGCCGAATCACCAGCGAAGAGTCTGGTAAAGCGGGTCGAATACGGATGGAGATGTCGAATCCACCCTCGATCATGTCGAGAATCCGATCATCCAGGGACAAGTTGACCTCGAGGTCAGGATGATCCTGCAGGAAGCGAGGCAGCATAGGCGCGATGACCAATTGTCCGAAGGAATGCGGAGCGTTGATCTTGAGTTGGCCGATCAGCGAACTGGCGCTCGCCCGGATGTCATTTTCGAGCGTGTTTATGGCCGACAGTATGGTCACGGACTTCTCGTAGTAATCTCGCCCGGCCTCCGTGAGTGACATGCTGCGGGTGGTTCGCGTCACCAGAGTGCAACCCAGGCTTTTCTCAAGCAGCTTGATTTCCTTGCTGAGCAGGCCGGGAGATACCCCGAGATCGCTGGCTGCGCCCACAAAGCTTCCACGCTCCACGATCCGTCGGAAGGCATTCATCACCGAAAGCTTGTCCATGTTCGGCCTGCGGTCTCGAAAGGGCTTTGGCCAACGGTAACCGGGTTTGCGGGCGGATAAAAGTCGTTCAACCTCGTCGGGCGGTAGGGGCAGAGTTGAGCATGCGCTAGATGCTGCCGAGTTCCTTAGCGAGGAAGTCGGACACCATGCGGACATGCCCGGGGGTATTGTGCTCGCGATGCGTGGTGAGCCAGATGGCGAATTGAAAGGGTGGGTAGGCGCCCTCCAAGGCGCGGACGATACCAGGGGTGGCTTCGCCCAGCAACTCTGGGACCATGCCAATGCTCAGGCCAGCCTTGAGCAGTTCCCAATGGACCAAGTGGCTGTCTGCCAGGATGGTCAGGTTGCTGCGGTCGACTGGCAGGCCCGCCCCGCCAGTGCAGACAGGTAGGTGTCAGGCGACCACAGGCTGATGAAGTCGGCCTCGGCGACTGTTTCCGCGCTCAGCGGCTTGCCGAAACGTTCGATATAGGCCTCCGATACATAGAGCCGCGCAGCAACGTCCTTGATCTTGCGGGCGATCAGTTCTGGCTGGTCGGGACGGAAATTGCGGATGGCAATGTCGGCTTCTCTGCGGCGCAGGTCGGCGGCGGAGTTCTTTGCGATTAGGTCCACGGTCAGGCCCGTGGCGGTGCGGCGCAACTTCTCGATGATGGGGGGCAGCAGATAGGCTGCGTCGATCTCGCTGGCGGTGATGGCGATTGTGCCTTCGAGCGCCTGTGCCCGTCCTGATGCGCCGAGCGAAAAACGCCCTGCCGCTTCGCCCATGGTGCGCACATGCTCGAGCAGGTCCAGGCCGCTGGGTGTGAACTCCAGCCCACGGCCGGTGCGCTCGAAGAGAACCACGCCCAGTTCCTCCTGCAGGGCCTCGACCTGACGGCCATGCGTCGGGTGCGCCATGCCCAGCGCGCGCGGCGGCCGACAACGAGCCCTCCTCGGCCGTGACCAGAAAGGCTCGGGCGCGGTTCCAGTCAACGGTGGGTATCCTTCTCTACCTGCTGTTTCGCCAGGTTGCGCCGCGTGTGGCGCTGACCGCGATGATCCTGCGACTGACGCAAGCCATCGTGCTTGCCACAAACCTCCTCTTTCAGGCGGCCGCGATGGTGCTGTTGCGCGGGGAGCACTTTGCCGAGGCTTTCGGGGCCGACAATCTCGCCTGGGCGGTGCAAGCATTGCTCGACTTGCAGGGGCAAGGCTATGATCTCGGCCTCATCTTCTTCGGGATCAACTGCCTGTTGACGGCCTGGCTGATCATAGGTTCGGGCATTGCACCCCGCCTAGTCGGGTTGGGAATTGCCGCATCGGGCCTGGTCTATCTTTCAGGGAGCGCATTTGCCGTCGTGACCGGCGATCAGCCGACGGTTATGACCATTGCCTACCTCATACCGCTGATTGCCGAACTGGCGTTCGCGATTTGGCTGCTGGTTGGCGCTCGGCCGAAACCAACCCGCGCCGCAGCTAGGTAGCCGTCACCAACAATCGATTGAGGACTCTTATCATGTCGTCGAACATTGCTAAGCTGCACTTGGTGTGCGGCAAAATTGCTGCTGGGGGGGCTGGTACGCTTACAGGTCATCCAAGGCCGCGCTCAATCAACTGGTACGAACGGCCTCGATCGAACTGAGGCGGTGATGCCCCGAGGCAATCTGCGTGGCTCTGCACCCGGGTACGGTGGCGACGGGACTGTCAGCGCCATTCGCGTCGGCCGGACTTGAGTTCCATAGCCCTGCGGTGGCGGCCGGCCACCTGCTCTCGGTGATCGATGCGCTGGGGCCAGAGGGAAATGGCGGCTTCTTCGACTGGAAGGGGGAGACCGTCCCCTGGTAGGTCCATGACTCTCTGAAACTATCTGGGGCACATTGCCGTAGCTCTTGGCAGGCACAAGGGTGTTCGGAGACCGATAATGACCAAAAAATTGACGGGCTTTGCTGCGGGAGTAATGCTGGCGCTGACGTGGGCGTCATCGGCGGGTGCCTTTGAATTCAAGGCATATGATGCTTCCGCCGTGCAGAAGGTAATCGCCTCAGGCAAACCCGTAGTAGTGCATGTGTTTGCACCTTGGTGCCTGCAATGCCGGGCGCAGCAGACCATTCTCGAGCGCTTGTCGACTGACGCCAGCTTTGACGGCGTCGCCTTCTATCGCGTCGACTATGACAAGCAGAAGGATGCAGTAAAAACCCTTGGGGTGCCGCGCTCAACTCTGATCGCCTACAAGGGCGGAGCGGAAGTGTCGAAGATGTCCTGGGGTACGAGCACGAGTGCGGTGCTGGGTGTGCTTGAGACTGTAGAATAGCATGCTCAGCATAGGGCTGGCGTTCCTTGCAGGCTTGCTGACCATCCTCAATCCCTGCGTGCTCCCGCTTGCGCCGATTGTGGTGGCCGGAGCGGCTGCAAAAGACCCGCGTGGGCCCTTTGCTCTGGCGCTAGGGCTGGCTCTGACTTTCGGAGTTGCAGGCGGGTTGATCGCATCGGCTGGGGCTGAATTGGGCGATAATCTCGCACTTCGCGTTGCATCGTCCTTGATCATGATAGTCCTCGGCCTCGCGATGGTGTTGCCAGTGATATCACACGGAGGCGAGCGGCTCCTGGCCCCGGTCGTGCAACTCGGACACCGCTTATCTGCGGCTATCCCTCAGACCGGATTGCTTGGACAGGCTGGACTTGGCGCTCTTCTAGCCCTGCTATGGGGGCCATGCGTTGGACCAACGCTTGGGGCAGCGCTCGTCTTGGCAGCTGGAACCGGCACATTGCCGCTGGCGATGCTGACCATGGGCGTTTTCGCCCTAGGGTCGGCACTATCTCTCCTACTTGCGGGCTTCCTGCTGGGACGGCTGACAAGTCGCAACAAGGCGATCACCCGCCAGTCGGCACGCATAGGCCGTATCGCTCTAGGAGGCGTCCTTGTCATCGTGGGGCTTTTTGCGATTACCGGTCTTGATCGCATGCTGGAAGCAAGTCTGGTGCAATTGATGCCGGATTGGCTGGTTCTGTTCGCGACACAGGTATGAGGTAGCGTCGAACTTCGACGTCCAGGAAGCTCTGCTGAAGGTCAGCAACTATCATCAGCCCGCAGGCTGGAAGAGGCACAATTCGAGGCGAAGAAGAATGGCTACCGAAGAACCTAAGTTTTCTCTCGTCTCGAGGGACCGGGCCTTTGAGTTGCGTGACTACCCAAGTCTCATCGTCGCTGAAACCATTGTGGGAGGAGACCGACGATCTGCTTCCAGTGAGGGGTTTCGTTTGCTTGCTGGTTACATCTTTGGGGGGAACTCGGGTAAACGCAGTATCGCCATGACCGTCCCGGTGGGGCAGTCTGCCGCAACCGGGAGCAAGATCGCCATGACTGCGCCGGTCAATCTGCTGGGAGAACAGGGACGGTGGACTGTCAGGTTCACAATGCCAAGCCGACTATCTATCGAAGAGTTACCGATACCCAATGACCAACGTGTGGTCATCAAGACGGTACCGCCGGTTCGCATGGCGGTCTTGAGATTCTCAGGGCTCGCCGGCGATGATGCAGTCGCTCGACATACAAAAGAACTTGAGAATATCGTGCGGCAGCGCAATCTGAGCCCGCTTGGCGCGACGTCCCTCGCTCGCTACGACCCGCCTTGGACGCTTTGGTTCATGCGACGCAATGAAGTGATGATCCCTGTTGAAAGGCACCAGATGTGACACTTAGTCGCGCACAAAGAATGACCGTTTTACCGCCTTTGTTAGGATGTACTTTTACGAATCTGCTACCGGGTGACGGTCTTGGCTTCTTTCGGACCAGACCTATGAAGCAATTGGTGACACCGCACTGCCCCTGCTGTGGCAAGGGCGCTCACAGTTCCGGTGGGGTTTTATCTTCCATCAAGAACAAGCATCGCTTGCGTAAAAGCAGAACGAGGATTTCTAAATCGTTCAGGACCTCAATGGGGTCACGATCGAGAGCGTCTCTCAAGGCCGTTTTCAGCCATGTGCTCATGTCTGGATGAGCAAGTACGAAATCCATCTGTTCTTTCAGCGCGATCTCGGCATCGACACCGAAAGACGATTTGTTAGATCCGCTCATTTTATATACGCCGCCATGTTGTTGAGTGATCATGGATTGCAGTTGTTGCATTGGCTGGGGTCTGCTGTAAGGTGTGTCGCAACTGCTCGATGCTCACTGTACCCACAAGAGGGGCATGAGAAGACCTTTGCCATTGTCGCATGCGTGGGCCGACCGCACCACGAGCAGGGCAAGCCAGATATGATGTCGGTGATATCAAAGCCGCGCTCGTCACACCGAGGGCAATGGCTGTGAAATCGTCGCGCGAGATCCCGCGTTGCCCGCTCTATTGCGAGCATGCGTATGGGGTTCCGATGGGCCCGCATGTCCGTTTGAATGAAGGCGGCGCCGCAAGCGCGAACAGCGTCCATAACCGACGCTTCAAGACGCGACAGTTCGGTTGCTTGTTTGTCCATGAGAAGGTCTGGAGCGGGCTGGTTGTCCCTACAGCTGACCTGAGCCCCTGGATCTCCTCCAGATTTTGGTAGAGTCCGCCGCATTAGGGGGCGGACGGATGAAGCGCAGCAGGTTCAACGAAGAGCAGATCATTGCGATCTTGAAGGAACAGGAGGCCGGGCTGGGGACGGCCGACCTGTGCCGCAAGCATGGGATCGGCAGTGCCACCTTCTACAAGTGGAAGGCCAAGTATGGTGGCCTGGAAGTGTCCGATGCCCGTCGGCTGAAGGCACTCGAGGACGAGAACACTCGGCTCAAGAAGCTTCTGGCCGAGGCAATGCTGGACAACGCCATCCTCAAGGATGTCGCTGCAAAAAAATGGTGACGCCCGACGCGAAGCGGGATGCGGTGGCCCATGCCTGCCTGGTGCATGGCGTGAGCCAGCGGCGGGCGTGTGAAGCTCTCGAAGTTGACCGATCGAGTGTCAGGTATCGCAGCCTGCGGCCGGACGATCGGGAACTGCGTGAGGCGATGAAGGCAGTCGCGTCACAACGCCGGCGGTTCGGCTACCGCCGCATCCACGTGATGCTGCAGCGGCAGGGCATCGACATGAACATCAAGAAGCTCAGGCGGCTCTATGGCGAGGAGAGACTGCAGGTGCGCAAGCGCGGCGGTCGCAAACGGGCCTTGGGCACGAGGCGCCCGATGATCGTGCCGGACCAGCCGAACCAGCGCTGGAGCCTCGACTTCGTCTCCGATGCCTTCACCGATGGTCGCCGCTTCCGGGTGCTGGCCGTCGTCGACAATCATACGCGCGAGTGCCTGGCTCTGGTCGCCGATACCGCGCTCTCGGGTAGGCGTGTGGTGCGCGAGCTCGATACCATCATTGCTCGCCGCGGTCGGCCCCTGACGGTGGTCAGCGACAACGGCACCGAGTTCACCAGCATGGCGATCCTGCGCTGGACCCAGGACCGCCAGATCGACTGGCACTACATCGCTCCCGGCAAGCCCATGCAGAACGGCCTCATCGAGAGCTTCAACGGCAGCTTCCGCGATGAATGTCTCAACGAGACGCTGTTCTCGTCACTGGCTGAGGCTCGGGACCGGATCAGCGCATGGAAGGAGGACTATAACACCCAGCGACCACACTCCTCGCTGGGCAATCTCACGCCCAACGAGTTCGCCACGCAACTGGCACTGGAAAAGCAGGCCGCATAGGGCCAAAACATCAACCAAGGACTCTCCTCAAAGCCGGAGGGAACTTGGGGCTCAGGTCACAGCCAAGGACGATTAGCCCTTGTTTGGGAAATCCGACGCTACTCGCGAAAGAACGGGCCACCTCTGTGCTGCTTGCAATAATGTGCCGGAAGTTAGCCGCAACACTGACATCGATGCCAGTCAGCTCGGTGCTACTCTCGCGGTCAACCAAGAGGACGATCTCCCGTCCCATCGCCAAGAATGGGACTGTGGGATGCGGCCGGAAGCTTCCTTCGCTCGCGACACCCACCTTCGCATCAGGTCTATGCCGAAATCCTTCGGCAATCTTTAGTCGGGCCGCTTCGAGCTGCGAGCCAGTCCGCTTGATCTCGTGACTGAATGTGCCGAATTTGTCAGTATCTACCGCAGTACAAACCTCCAAAATCAGTCCCATTTCATCTCGGAGAACCGGGGCGATAACCCGTTCCTTTCCATGCATTGATGTCAGCATGGCTAGCCGTTTTGGGTGACAGACCATTCCCGCTGACGTTTTTGTACCTGAGGCCTTTACAGCACTTCCTGCAACTGAGGAGGCGATGCAAAATCATCAGCACTTGCCATTGCAATCCACTGCAGGCCACCTCCATAGCGCCAAGCCATCTGCCCATCTTCATCGAGAGCGAACAGATGCAGCCAGGAGTTGTCGAACAGAGCTCGCACGGCATCATGCCGGGACAGCACGTTTGAAATTGCTTCGCGCGGCGCTTCAATACATACCGACAGCCGCAACGGGTCGTGCGCAAGCCGCTCGCCGTCGTGGACCGATTGCCATGGAAGCCCTGCCCTCAGCAGACCCCCGTTGCCCTCAACGACGCCGATACCGCCCGTGACGTTGTGGAGCAGTTTATTGCCGCCGCCGAAAGCATCGGGAGCTACTGTCGAGCCGTAGTATTGTAGGCTAATCCAGCTCGCCACTACGACCGGCGCGGTCAATATAAGCTCAAGAACACCAAATTCCTTGTCCAGTTTCCAGTCGTAGTTATGCAAGAAGGTTCTACCTTCCAAGTTCTTTCCGGCAGTTCTCGAACGCGGTGCGGCTATGAAAGATTGACATCCGGCAAGCGCCCATTCCGGACGGGTTTCGGCCCAGTTCCGACTCCGGCCCGCAATGGACATGTCGCCTTTTGCTCTGGGCAAACGCAGCGCCCTTTCCGTTCGAGCAATCCTGCCCGCGGCGGCAAGCCAGGACCCCGCACGCTCGATATCCTTGGTGTGGTCAGCGATCGAAACATCGTCGACGTAAAGCGTCACGTGATCTGTAGTGGTATCGTGCAGCGCCGCAACAAACAGCGTGTCGTCAGGAATGCTGATGCCGGCGAGTTGCAGACCTGCTCGCACCTCGTAATCGTTTAGGAGGGTAGCCAATAGCCGAGCATTCACTTCTCCTGAATATCCCCCGCAGGCGCCGCAATGCAGGCTGCTGGCATGGGGGTTGTTGACAACGTTGGCGCCGTGCCCAGCAACAATGAAAAGCCGCGCAAACCCACCTGTCATAGACATGGCTCGTAGCACGCCTTCAGCTATTTTTATCCGGGTCGGGAGATCAAGCGCCGGGTCGAGGTAAGGAGGCGGCTCGCTTTGTGAAACGCCCGTGCGAATGCCCAATGCATCTTTGATGAGTTTCCCGATGTAGACGGGTCCAGCGGCCTCGACGAACGCGAACGACGAGACGGCAGCAAGTTTGAAGCGACCCCACGCGCGCGTCGCCCTCGCTTGCACCCTGGCCTTTTGATCTGCCTGGGCGACAGCTGTGCCGCCTGACCTTGAATGCAAACCCGGATTGAGCAATACCGGCAAGTGCAGTTCGTCAACGTCCGATGCGAAGCGACGGTGGGACGTAGTCAAACCGAAAAACCCAGCAAATCCAATCGTCTGGATGTTTGGAGACAGGCCCTCCAAGGCGCGCCGGAAGACCTCGGACCGGACGTCGATGCAAAAGGCCGCCTGCAGGGAAGGACGACCAGCGCTTGTAGTTAAAGTCTGCGCGAGCACATGCCCGAGGGCCCTCTGTGCAGAACGCTCGGCAGCCTCTTGCAGGATCGCATCCAGAACTGTTTCTGAACAAGCCTCTACCGGCTCAGCGTGGGCTGTACATACGAGATGCCATTCGTCCATGATATCAGCGGAATACCGAAGAAAGAGAGCTTCTTCCCATACCAAGCGTATAGCGAGTAAGTCCGTGACGGTCTGATCTGAATGGCCGGCAAGCTCTGCCTGCCAGAGCTTGTAGCGCGCATACTGAGCCCAGCCCCCAAGCGTCGAAAGCATCTGGTGAAAATAGGTTTCCAGAGCCTCTTCGTTTAGGCCAAGTCGGCTGACCACACCCACGATCAGGTCATTTGCATTCTCAGGCCCTTCGGATACGTGCTGCGCAAAGCCTGCCAGACCAGCGATTTCGGGGGTCAGGTCATGGGTAGCAACCGCACGCCAGGCAGCATACGCACTCTTGAGCCGGGGCGCGGACCAGAGAGCCTGTCCCTCGTCGAAATAGCCGGCCGCCCACGCACCTATGCGCTCTGCCATCAAGCCAGGCCAATCGGTACCAGATGTGCGCGCCGCAATGTCGGCGATCGTCGGTAGCCTTGAGGGCTTTGGCGTCTCCACCCGTGCGGCCACTTTCAAGGTATAAGTATCTACAGGTCTCAGGTGCACTGGCGCGCGAGACCAAGCTTGCCTCAAGTCCTCGTCTGAGATCGTACCGGCTGCGATCTTCTCAAGATACCAACTCCTGGGCATCGTGACCGCTAGACCCGCAACTCTTGCAAGGCGGGCGCCAGCAACTGCAAGATTCTCTCCTGTCTGCCCGAGGAATGGATTGACGGCCACGCTTGAGGCCAGCGGCCAGGCAGGCGGGATAGAGCGGGCTGCACGAGAGGCTGCATCCTTGACGGTTTTCAGATCGAGGATATGGGAAGTACCGAGCTGTGGCATTTGAGGATCTCTCTGGACAAGGATGGATCAGGAATTGGCGCGAAGCGACCATCCCCGGATCAGACGATCAAAGACGGCGTTGGCATAAAGGCCGTTCGAGAGATGGACCCGCAGCCCGGCGGCCGCGGGATGATAGGCCCAGAGCGGGAACATGGCCTGCACAATGGCGACAAGGCCAAAGCTCATGACAGCGAGGATGATCAGCGACCACTCCAGTGCCCCGGTTGCTGGCGTTGCCGGCAGGTCAGCAATGGTAAGACTTGTAGCTAGGGCTTGAAGCGCGAAGTAGGCGATCGAAGTGGCCACGGCATAAAGCGCTGTCCGACGAGTGAGAGCCTTCGGCGCAGCGTCAGCAAAGCCTTGCGCCAGCATGTAAGCCACTCCAAAGATCAGGATCGCGCCAAGCGCGATCGCCTGGGGAGACTTGTGCGTCAGTCCGAAGCCAAAACCCACGACTACGTAAATAACGAGCGCCACGATGAAGGCTCGAGCGACGGCGCCGGCTCGTGGAATAGCGATGGCACCTGGCCTGCGGATCGCTGCGACCCTCTCTACCGCGCCTCCTGACGCGAGAAACGAGTGCGCCTTGTAGAGCGAGTGCGCGACTATATGCAGAAGTGCCAATGGAAAGAGTGCAAGTCCGCACTGCATGATCATGAAACCCATCTGTGCGATGGTAGACCAAGCGAGCGAGGTCTTTACAACGGGTTGCGTGAGCATCACAAGGCTACCGAAAAGTGCGGTCAACCCCCCAATGATGACGAGTATCGCCAGCACGGAAGGCAATAGAACAACGACGTCAGCGAAGCGGATGAGTAGAAAGCCGCCGGCGTTGATCACACCCGCATGGAGAAGCGCCGATACGGGCGTAGGTGTTTCCATAACCTCGGTCAGCCAACCATGGAGCGGGAACTGCGCAGACTTAAGGACTGCAGCGAACGCCAATAGGCCTGCAGCCAACATGACCAAACTGCCGCCTTCACCGTTGCGCGCAGCCTGAAGTATCGAACCTATGTCAGAAGTGTCATAAGCTAGCGCCAGCGCGACGGTTGCTCCAATAAGTGCAGCATCGCCCAGACGCGCTGTCAGAAACTTTTTGCGCGCCGCTCGCTGCGCTGCCAACCGATTGGGATAGAAAAGGAGCAGTTTGTGCAGAAACAGACTGGTCCCGATCCAAGCCAGGACCAAAAGTACGAGGTTTCCTGCTGTTACAAAGAGCATCACCGACGCCAATGTCAGGCACAGCCACCCGGTGAACGCTCTTTGGTTGAGCTCACCGTCTAGATAGGTCCGTGTGTAACGAATGACGATCCAGCCGATGAAGGCAACCAGAAGCAGCATTATCGAACTGATTGCGTCGAGCCGGAACGACAGCCCAACGCCGTTGATCCCGATCAACGCGCTGACGCCGGCACCGAATGTGATCAGATAGGCCGTAGACAATACCGCTGCCACAAGAGCCAGCAGAGCTCCAGCTTCCGCCAACGCATACTGGCGTTTTCTCCGCGAAGGACGCGACTGGAGGTAGACCGCAGCGACCGCAAGCAGCGGCGCTATCGCTAATGTCGGCAGAAACAATATCGGCATTCATTGCTCTCTCAATGGACCCATCCGGCGGGGACATTGATATCGGAGCCATCTGCCCGATGAAAAATTCATTGTTTCGGCCTTATCGTTCGCTATAATAGAACTATATGAGAGGGATAAACTTCAATCACCTGCGGTATTTTTGGGCCGTCGCTCACGAAGGGAGTCTCACGCGCGCTGCCGCCAACATGAACTTGTCGCAGTCGGCGCTCTCGGTGCAGATACAAAAGCTTGAACAGCAGATGGGTCATCTGCTCTTTGATCGGATCGGCCGAAAGCTCGTCCTCACTGAAGCGGGACAGATCACGCTCGACTATGCCGATTCCGTGTTCAAGGCTGGCGACGAACTAATGAGTACGCTGCAGGGGCGCCCCGCGGCTAACAGCCAAGTCCTCAGGGTCGGCGCACTGACAACCCTCTCCAGAAATTTCCAACTGGAGTTCCTTCGTCCGCTGGTCGGCCGCGCCGACGTTGAGCTCATTGTCAGATCCGGTAACATTCGCGATCTCTTTTCGCAGCTTGAAGCTCACACGGTCGACGTCGTGCTCGCAAATAGCGCTGCACCACAGGAAGCACGTTCGTTGCTGCGTAACCATCTGCTCAACGAACAGCCGGTGAGCCTTGTTGGCCGGCCGCGAACTGCCACTCGAGCGTTTCGCTTTCCGGACGATTTGCGCACTGAACCCTTGCTCCTACCAAGTCTCGACAGCGATATCCGCGTGGCCTTTGACCGTGTCCTCGAACGCGCAGGAATCAGGCCGATCATTTTGGCTGAGGTCGATGACATGGCGATGTTGCGACTACTCGCTCGAGAGCGCGAGGGCTTGACGCTGGTTCCACCAATTGTCGTGCGTGACGAGCTTGAGAGCGGCGTTCTGGTCGAACATTGCCGAATCCCAGAGGTGACTGAAAGCTTCTATGCCATCGTCCAGAAACGTCGGTTTCCCAACCAGCTACTGGCAGAACTGCTCCTCGAGATTGCTCCATCGGAGCACGCGCTCTAGTTAAGTGTGGCGCCCCGGGCGCAGTGGCTCGGGGCACCTCAGCCTCATTCGGCGAGTTGTAGAATTAAGGCACCAATAGCTAGCGATATCCCCATGGCCGCATCGTCGAGATGTTCGCCAACGCATCTTCCTCTGCGGGATGCCGCACGCCGTCCGCTTCAAGCACCGAAACGCAGACGCCGAGAAGCGCTCGGAACTTATCGTCGCTCAGATCGGCCATGACGATCTGCGAGCGTGCACGACGATCGGCGGAGGCGTGGTCCAGTTGAAATGCCTGGGTATGAGAGACAATTTCCCGAGCGATATCGTCGGCCGAAAAGCCTTGGAGCATCGGGTTGGTTCGAAACAACGAGATGACGCGGCGGCGCTCTGTCAGGTCGGCCTGGCCATCTGCATGCGCAATGATCATTGCTGCGGCGATCGTTGCCTCCATGAACGTCTCGTGACCCGCAATATCGGCCTCGGCAAGAACGTCCAGTCGGTTGAGCTTGGCGCGGAGGTCTACGACAGGGCGGCGGGTAAAAATGTCAGAAGTCGTTGTTTCGATGCTTTGTCATGGCGGAACTCCTCATTGCCGTTGGCGAACAAGGGACCAAGAGTTCATCACACCATGTGCTGAATGCTGGCCCCTGAGGTGAACCGACATCGTGGGTAAAGCTAGAACCTTACCGCACCAGAGGGGCCCGGATCACAATGAAGAGTTAGGATCCGATCTCCGCACTTCAAGGTCCGGGGTTTGATTTTGTCTGCATCGTCTCCAAACGGAACTGCGCTCTATGGTGTGTGCTGTGCAGATGCCGCTGGTGGGAGTTCGGCCGCACGGTGTATTTCGGCAACCAGACCCGCGTCCAGCCCCAGAACTCCGGGCGAGGCGATTCAGGTAACTACGCTCTATGTCGGTATCGGCAACCATCGCAACCAGTGAAGCGGCGTAGATATCCGCGGCATGCTCTGGACTGTCGGCGCTGGCGATAATTGCATCCATGTCTAGTGGACCTGAGAGCTCGTCAAAGACAAAAGCCTTCTCTTCGGCAGAAAGCGGCATTGCCTCGAGCTGGCTGAAGATACGCCGCTTTTCGTCAGCATCGATCTGACCGTCGGCCTTTGCAGCGGCGATCATCGCGCGAACCATCTTTTTTCCAAGTTCCTCGTTGGCCACCGGAGCGTGTGCAGACGGCGCAAAATCCTCGAGTTTCGGCTGCACACCACCGAGCTGTTGTTGATGATCTTTCCAAGCGGCATAAGCGATCCCCCCGATTGCGGCGACAGCGCCAACCTTTGCAGCATTGCCCGCGAGTTTGCCCAATCCGCCTCCGCTCAGCAGCATCCCAGCCGCCAGCCCGGCAGCTCCGGTCAGCGCGGTGCGTTTTGCATTTGGATCTGACTGCAGCGCTTTGATAATCCCATCGATATTGAACATGCTGATGCACTCCCTGGCCAGCTGTCGTGTGCAGCGTCAGGTGATGCGTCCAGTGACCATCGGCAATGGGGTGCGACAGGTTGTCAGCGCGTGCCTTAATTAAGACGCGCCAGATAGTCGATCGCCTCCCAGGCCAAGCTCGGTGATTTGGCTTTCGACTGGAGCGCAGGCCGTCATCTGATCGGCACGGCCCCCTTGGCGCAAACCAGTCTGCCGAGACCCTTGCAGCCAAGCTAGAAGAGGGTGACCGGCTCACCGCCCTTGATCCGATCGACAACCACCTTGCAAGAAGGCTGCAAGTCAGACCGTCGCTTGTCGAGGCATTCGGTCATCGCATCGCCATAGCCGACACCTTTGCAGAACTTTTTCGCATCGTCGCCGCACTTGCCGGCGATCTCGCCAACCGACACAGCCATTGCTGCGGTCGTAACAACTGCAAGTGCGGTGGCAAGGAGCATCCTGCCGAGTACCTTCATCGTTGCTTTCCTTTGTCTCACGAGTCATCTGCTGCCAGCGCGACTTGGGCATATCTGCCAGGCGCCCGGCCCAGGCTTGGTTCCGCCGTTCCGCTACCGCGACACAACAACGATCGCCCTGCACGGATCGTCGCTGTCCCGACGGTAGCTGTGGGGGTAGGCCGAGTCGAAATACATCGCGTCACCCGCGGCAAGAGACGTCTCGGTTCCGTCGACATTGATCACAAGGACACCTGAGATCACATAGATGATCTCTGCTCCCGAGTGCGTATGTGGCTCGGAGGCGCGGTTTGCACCCTCGAACTCCGCAAAGAATGCCTCCATCTTGCGGTCACTGACCGGGTAGTCGAGGCTCTCGAAAAAGTAGGTCGGCGGCTCTTTCCCCGGCTGGCTCGGAAGCCGCATGCGATCCTTCTTGCGCACCACTGCGATCGTTGCCTGCTGTTCGTTGACGAAGAAGTGCTCCAACCCAACCCCGAAGACCATCGCAATCCTGAGCAACGTGGGCAACGTCGGGAACACCGTGCCGCGTTCGATCTTCGACAGCATGCCTGAGGACAGACCCGTGTGTTCACCCAGTTGCACGAGGCCAAGGTCCTTGGCCTGGCGCAGGGCGCGGATCTTTGGGCCGATCCTGTAGGTCTCAAGACCCTCAGAGAGTGTGTCAGACAGCATCGTTTCGGTTTCCGGTTCGCATATCAGTCTATTCCTATTGTCGTGACAGGAAAGTAAATTATCACAACACGAACATGTGCATTACGTGCAAAAGAATTATCATGTTATGACATTCTGATTCGCCGCACAGAGTCGATGGACGACGCGGCATCAAACGCCACACGGAGGATAGAAACCATGTTTGCTTCCAAGATCGTAAAGTTCGCAGCCACCACGGCCACAGCTGTCGTTTTCGCAATGGCGAGCTCGGCCGCAATGGCCGCTGACCACTCCAAGGACATCGTCGATACGGCTGTTGCTGCCGGCGACTTCAACACTCTGGCCGCCGCACTTGGTGCAGCTGGTCTTGTCGAAACGCTGAAGGGTGATGGTCCGTTTACCGTTTTCGCGCCGACTGACGCAGCCTTCGCCAAGCTTCCCGCCGGCACCGTGGAGAGCCTTCTGCTGCCCGAGAACAAGGACAAGCTCACAGCAATCCTCACTTACCACGTGGTCGCTGGTGCAGTACCAGCTGCCGATGTTGTCACTTTGACCGAGGCGACCACGGTCAACGGCGCCAAGGTCTCAATCAAGGTAGAGGGCGGTACAGTGATGCTGAATGGCGACACGACAGTGACCGCCACCGACATCATGACCTCGAACGGTATCATCCACGTAATCGACACCGTGCTCATGCCGCCCGCCAACTAAGACATCGACGCGCCCTCTTCCTTTGACGCGTCGACATCCCGCCGGTCTGACCCTGCCCAACATTCCCCCACCCAGACCGGCGGGAAACAATTCTGGAGATCGACGAGACCGTCGCGGGGTCAGTAGAGTGTCAGTCACCAAGCTCTCAAACTTTTGGAGAAGAGACCATGCGTCGAATATTGCTTGCAGTTGCCATTGCCCTGACCGCGACATCGGCCCATGCCGAAATCGTCTCCGAGGCATTCACCTAAGATGTTGGCGGTGCCGTATTTGAAGGGCATGTGGCCTATAATAGTGAACTTTTAGAGACCCGTGGCACGGTCGCCATCCTGCACGACTGGGACGGGCTGACCGACTACGAAGTCCGCCGAGCCGAGATGCTCGTCGAGCGGGGCTACACTGGCTTGGCCATCGACGTTTTCGGACGCGACAACCGCCCCGGTTCGACCGAAGAAAACCAATAACGGACCAGCGAACTGTACGCCGACCGCGCTCTGTTCCAGCAGCGCCTGATCGGCTCGATCGCCGCCGCCAAGGAACTCTCGTCTGCCGCCCTGACCTGATAGCCGGTGTGTCCGCTATCGAGATCCTGCCACGATCGACCCAACGTCCGAAATTGGGCGCAGAGCCGACGTGCAGTTTTGAGCCAAGTGCAGACGTCGAAACCCAGCGTAGCTATGAGCACACAGACCTGCCCAACTCGAACCAGGTACTCATTGGTGCTTCGGTCAGAGATCCCCTCTCGCCGGCAGTCCTACGACAGTCCTACGGGTCGAGACAACAAACGCCAATACGTCCAGAATTCTAGCCTGTCTCCGCCTCAGTGGGTCCAGTCCATCATCGGCGCCACGGAGAATTTCCGGGCGGTCGCGAGATCGATGGAAGGCTGGTCGGACGTCGCAGGCATGGGCGAAACGGGCACCTTTTCGAGGTTGAGGGGCCGTATATCGGTCGAGACGACCACTTTGTCCACCGCCTGACCGATGCGTGATGGTCAAAGGGTTGGCTGCGCCGGGCCCGTCGCCTCCTAGCTCACCGCAAATCCGTCCAGCAGGTCCCAGCGGAAGCTGACGCCGGTGCCGGGGTCGTCCGGGGCGATGGCGAGCCTGTCGCGGACCACCAGCGGGCGGGTGGTGTACTGGTCGATGGGGAAGGAATGGACTTCGATCCAGCCGGCATTGGGCTGGCCGGCGACGAGGCTGACATGGAGCTCCTGCATGCCGTGGCTGCAGATCTCAGGCCCGTGCGGACGGGTCAGTTCTGCTACCTGCAGAAAGCCGGTGATGCCGCCGCAGTTGGACGAATCGGGCTGGATGTAGGTCAGGCTGGCCTGATCGAGCGCGAACTCGAACTCGTGGATGGTGTGGAGGTTCTCGCCCATGGCCAGCGGCATGCCGGTGGCCGCCGCGATGCGGGCATAGCCGGCATAGTCGTCGGGGATGATCGGCTCCTCGAACCAGAGCAGGTCATAGGGCTTGAACGCCTCGGCGGCACGGATCGCCGCGTCGACGCTCAGGGCATAGTTGGCGTCGACCATGAAAGCGACGTCGGGCCCGATGAGCTCTCGGACCGCCGCGACGCGTTCCACGTCCTCGCTCAGATGCGGACGGCCGACCTTGATCTTGATGCCGTTGAAGCCGCGCGCCAGATAGCCGCGCACATTGTCGAGCAGCCTGGGCAGCGGGAAGCCCAGATCGATGCCACCGCAATAGGCGCGACAGGCCGAGCCGGCGCCGCCGGCCATCTTCCAGAGCGGCTCGCCGGTCCGTCGCCCGCGGATGTCCCACAGCGCGATGTCCACGGCCGAGATGGCAAACGAGGCGATGCCGCCGCGGCCGACATAGTGCACATGCCACTGCATGGCCTCATAGAGCGCCTCGACATCGGTGGCGTCCTGGCCGATGAGGAACGGCGCCAGATCGTGCGCGATCATCGCCCGGATCGCATGGCCACCCTTGCCGCCGGTATAGGTGTAGCCGGTGCCCTCGGTGCCGTCGGCCAGCCGGATGGTGGCGGTGACCAGCTCGAAATGCGTGTGGTCGCCGTGCTTGGCGTCCACTAGCACCTCGGCCAGCGGCACGTGGAACAGCCGGACGTCGATCGCGTCTATGATGCTCATTTGCCGGCCCAGTTCACATAAAGCGTCTGCTTGCGCATATGGCCGTCAAAACCATACTTGCCGTCTTCACCGCCCAGGCCCGAGTGCCCCCAGCCGGTATGAAAACCCTGCACGGCCTCGCCATTGCTGCGATTGAAGTAGATCTCGCCGAATTTCAGCGCCGTCGGCAGCCGCAGCAACCGCTTCATGCTGCTGGTGAAGAGATAGGCTGAGAGGCCATAGCTGGTGTCATTGGCGAGAGTCACCGCCTCCTCGAAACTGTCGACCCGCATGGCCGGCACGACCGGACCGAACACCTCCTCCTGCATCACCGGCGAGGCATTGTCGGCGAGTTCGAGAACGGTCGGCGCATACCAGTGGCCGCGCGCATAGGCGCCGTCGGACAGGCGGCCGCCTTCGAGCAGGACACTGGCCCCGCCCGCCACCGCGCGATCGACCAGATCGGCAACCTTATCGACCTCGATGCCGCTGACCTTGGGGCCGATATCCACCGCACCGAGCGGATCGCCGATGCTGAGGGCGCGGGAAGCGGCCACGAATTTTTCGAGGAATTCGTCGGCAATGGCCCGGTGCAGATACATGCGCTCGTTGCAAGTGCAGATCTGGCCGCAATTGGTGTAGCGCGCCGTCACCGCCGCAGCCACTGCAGCGTCAATATCGGCATCTTCCATGACGAGGAACGGCGCCTTGCCACCCAGTTCGAGGCGCACGACCTTGAGGTCGGCAGCGGCGCTGGCGTAGATTTCCTTGCCCGCCCGGGTGCTGCCGGTCATCGTCACGAGGTCGGAGAGCGGGCTCTCGACCAGCGCCTTGCCGACCACCCTGCCCCGGCCGGTCACGACATTGAAGACCCCTGGAGGAAAGCCGACGCGCTGTGCCAGACGGGCCAGTTCGAGGCCCGACAGTGGCGTGATCTCATGGGGCAGCAGCACGAAAGTATTGCCGGCCACCAACGCCGGACCCAGCTTGCGGGCGGCCAGTGCCGAGGGATAGCTCCAGGCGGTCAGCCCGACTACCACGCCATAGGGGTGGCGGCGGATCTGGATCTCCTCGTCGGGATTGTCCGAGGCGATAATATCGCCTTTGATGCGGCGGGCATTCTCGGCGGCGTAGCGCAGGAAGGTTTCCACCGCCCCGATCTCGCCGCGGGCCTGCGCCAGCGGCTTGCCCTGCTCGAGCGTCACGATGCGGGCCAGTCGCTCGGCATCGGCGACTACCGCATCGGCGAGCTTGGCGACGAGGCGCCCGCGCTCGATGGCCGGCAGTGCGGCCCAGGCCGGTTGCGCCCGGCGCGCTGCCGCCAGTGCATCGAGTGCATCCTCGGCGGTGCCCTCCGGGATGGTGGCGATGACAGCTTCGGTCGCCGGGTTCTCGACCTCGATCTGCTGCCGGTCGCCGGGCGCGCGCCAGTCGCCATCGATGAACATGCTGGCCCTGATCACCGAGCCATTGCCAAAATCCTGATCCGCCACTACGCCCTCCGCTTTTTTGGTTCTACCAAATTTGCCGATGGATTAGGCGACTGTTTCCTTGTTGTCAAATTTCAGCGTTTTGTTATACCAAATTGAGCTGTTAGCAGACCTTTGGAGATCTCATGCCGGGACTGGATACCGCGATGACTCGCCCGGCCTCCGGCCGGGCCGCCGATGCGATCATTGCCCGCCTCGAGCAGCAGATCGTTTCCGGCGCGCTCGCCGATGCAAAGCCGTTGCCGCCGGAGCGCGATCTGATGGAGCAGTTCGGCACCAGCCGGACGGTGATCCGCGAAGCCATTTCGACCCTCGCCAGCCGCGGCCTGATCGAAAGCCGCCCGCGCTTCCGGCCCGTGGTGCGCAAACCGGACTACGGTACGGCGCTGCATGCGGTGGGCGGCGTGGTGCGGCACCTGCTGGGCGACCTCGAGGGGGTCAAGAACCTCTATGCCAGCCGTCTCTTTCTCGAGCGCGGGCTGGTGCGCGACGCAGCAACCTCGGCGCGCAAGGAGGACATTGCCGAGCTTCGGGCCGCGCTGGCCGCCAATCATGAGGCGATCCCCGACTCGCAGGCCTTCTACCGGACGGATACCGCCTTTCACGCCGTCCTCTACCGCATTCCTCGCAACCCGATCTTCCCCGCCATTCACCTCGGCTACACCGCCTGGCTGGCGCCGCAGTGGGACAAGATGGAGCGCTCCCGCGCGCGCAACGAGATCAGCTATCACGGCCATCAGGCGATCCTCGACGGCATCCTGTCGCGCGATCCGGCGGCGGCCGAAGCAGCGCTGGTCAGCCATCTCGACGCCGCCTGGCGCCACGTCGAGGCGACCTTCGAGTTCGACAACCAATGAACTTGATCGATCAGGTTGTGGTCGGGGGCGTCGGCGCGGCAAGGTCCGCCAGCGATATGATCATGGGGCGGCTATGACCGAAACGCTGAGCGCTGCCTCGCTCCGTGCCAGGGCCCATACACGCGGCCCCGAGTGGTATTGCGAGTTGCGGACCTACCCGGTCTCGGGTGACCTCGCGGTGGCAAGGCCCGGCATGGTCCGGCGCGATCCCAGCGCCATCATCGAGGCCGACGGCCGCTATCACGTCTGGTACAGCCGCTCGACCGGCCGCAGCCATGGCTTCGGCAGCGGCGATCCGCTGGCCAAGACCTTCCCCTGGGACTATTGCGACATCTGGCACGCCAGCAGCGTCGACGGCTGGGAGTGGCGCGAAGAAGGGCTTGCCGTAGCGCGGGGCGAAGCGGGAGCCTTCGACGACCGCAGTGTCTTCACCCCGGAGATTCTCGCCCACGCGGGCCGCTTCTACCTCGTCCATCAGGTGGTGCAATCGCCCTATGTGCGCCGGTCAATGGAGCACATCGCCATGGCAGTGGCCGACTCCGTGTGGGGGCCGTGGACCAAACTGCCCGAGCCGATCCTGCAGACGTCAGCCGACGGCGAATGGGACGGCGAGGAGGACAACCGCTTCCTCGTCAAACGCAAGGGCAGCTTCGACAGCCACAAGGTGCACGACCCCTGCCTGCTCGCCTATGGCGGCAAGTTCTACCTCTACTACAAGGGCGAACCGATGGGCGAAGAGATGACCTTCGGCGGTCGCGAGACCAAATGGGGTGTCGCCATTGCCGACCGGCCCGAGGGCCCCTATGTCCGCAGCCCGTTCAACCCGGTGACCAATTCAGGTCACGAGGTCTGCGTCTGGCCCTATGACGGCGGCATCGCTGCGCTGCTCACCACTGACGGCCCCGAGCGCAATACCCTGCAATGGGCCGCCGACGGCATCAATTTCGAGATCATGGCAGCCATCAAGAGCGCCCCGCATGCCCTGGGTTTGTTCCGGACGGCGGAGCCCGACCTGGGTCCGCTCGAGGGACTGCGCTGGGGCCTCTGCCATGTCGTCGACAGCCAGGGTGGCTACATGCAGCGTTTCGAGATCGACGAGACCATGAAGTCGTTCTACGCCCAGCGCCGCGCCTACGAGTAGCTCTGCCCCGTGAAGGTGAGGCCGGCCGGACCGACGCGCAGCTGGTGCGTCCGCCCGTCAACCGTTACCGCGACCGACTGTTCGGTCGCCGCGGTCATCGTCACTTTCGACAGCCTGCCGTTTGCCCAGTCGAGATCGAGCGTCAGGCCGCCGCGCGCGCGAACGCCGTGTACATGGCCGTCGGGCCAGGCAGCGGGCAAGGCCGGCAGCAGGAACAGTTCCCCTGGACGCGACTGCACCAGCATTTCCAGAATGCCGGCGGCGCCGCCGAAATTGCCGTCGATCTGGAACGGCGGATGGGCATCGAACATGTTGGGATAGGTGCGCTCCGGGCCGAGCAGCAGTTGCACCACGTCGTGGGCGTGGTCGCCATCCCGCAGCCGGGCCCAGAGATTGATGCGCCAGCCGATACCCCAGCCGGTGGCCTCGTCACCGCGGATCTCCAGTGAGCGACGCACCGCCGCCGCCAGTTCCGGCGTGCCATCAAGCGAGATCTGATGGCTCGGATAGAGCCCGTAGAGATGCGAGACGTGGCGGTGGTCGATCTCGGGGACGTCGAGGTCCCAGTCTTCCGGCCACTCCTGCAGCTGTCCGGCCTTGCCGATGCGGTGCGGCAGCAGCCGCGCTCTGGCGGCCTCGACCTCGGGGAGCATGTCGTCGGCAATGCCGAGCGTGGTCGCGGCGGCTTGCACCGCATCGAACAGATCGCGGATGATTTGGTTGTCCATGGTCGGGCCGTAGCAAAGCGCAGCGCCCTCCGGATGCACGTTCTCGGGCGACAGCGATGGCGCGGTGACGAGGAACTCGGTGCCCGGCAGCGGCACGAGCACATCAAGGATGAAGCGGGCCGCCCGCGCAAGCACGGGGTAGAGCCGGCGCATCAGGTCGAGATCGCCGGAAAAGCTCAGCTGGTCCCAGAGCTGGGCGCAGAGCCAGGCGCCGCCCGTCGGCCAGAGCCCCCACTTGGATCCGTCGACCGGGCCGGCGGCCCGCCACAGGTCGGTGTTGTGATGCATCACCCAGCCGCGCGCGTCATAATGCGCCTTGGCCATCTCGGCACCGGTGACCGTCAGGTCCTCGGCCAGCGCCACGAGCGGCTCGAGGCACTCGCCCAGGTTGGCCAGTTCGGGGAGCCAGTAGTTCATCTGCAGGTTGATATTGGTGGTGTACTTGCAGCCCCAGGGCGGGTCGGTCAAATCGTTCCAGATGCCCTGCAGCGTGGCCGGCTGGGTGCCGGGCCGTGACGAGGAGATCATCAGGTAGCGGCCGAACTGCGTGTAGAGCGCTGCCAGCCCCGGATCGGGTGTTGTCAGGTTCGCCGCGATGCGCCGGTCGGTCGGCAGGCTCTGGCCGGGCGACGCTCCCAGATCGATATCCAGCCGCCGGAACAGACGGCGGTGCTCGGCCACATGGTCATCGCGCAGGCGCGCGTAGCTGTGCTGGCGGGCGCTCGACAGACGTTCGGCGACCGATGCGAGCGGATCGCCGGAAACATCGTCAAAGCGCCGATAGCTGGTCGCGGCATCGACCAGGATCGTTGCCTGCGTCGCCCCCGAAATCGAGATGCCCTGGCCCTCCGCAGCCAGTGCGCCATCGGTGGCGATCTCCGCCTCGACGACAAAACTCAGCCGGCCCTCGATCCCCTCGGCGCCACGGTTGCGGCCGGTAAGGCGGATCGTCCCCTCTGCCACCCGCTCGACCCCGCCGGGCTGTTCGGAGGTCATCGACAGCACCGCATTGAGCGCGCCGGGCTGGCTGGCAGAAAGCTGGACGACAAGAATGCCGTCGACGGCCGTCGCGAACACCTCGCGGCGGAAGGTGATGCCTCCGGCGATAAACGTCGTCACGGTGATCGCCGTGTCGAGATCGAGGGCCCGGCGATAGTCCTGCGCCTCGCCGGAAAAGGTCATGTCCAGCCAGAGGTCTGCTGTCGGCTGGTAGGGCATCTGGCGGATGGGAATGGCCATCAGGTGGCGCTCGGCAAGGGCCTCGGCCTCCGCGTAGCGGCCGGCGAAGAGCAGCCCCCGCACCTCCTGCAGATGGGGCAGCGCCTGCGGGTTGACCGGCGAATACGGGCCGCCGGCCCAGAGCGTCTCCTCGTTGAGCTGCAGACGTTCGCGCGCCGTGCCGCCAAACACCATCGCCCCCAGACGGCCGTTGCCGACCGGCAAGGCCTCCGTCCAGACGGTGGCGGGCTTGTCGTACCAGAGTTCGAGATCGGTCATTTTCTACCCTGTCGGGCCATGTCTGCGGGAGCGATCAGGCGGCGGGTCGAGCCGCGCAGGATGACGTTGCACTGATGCGTGATGGTATGGAGATCATGGTGGCCGGCCCGTTCGGAGAGGCGCGTCTCGACCACACTGGCAATGCTTTCGGCGATCTTTTCGAGCGGCTGCTCGATCGCCGTGATGCCGGCGTCATGCAGCCGGAACAGCGCGATGTCATCGAAGCTGACCAGCGAGATATCGGCGGGCACATGCAGGCGCCGCTCCTTGAGCAACTGCAGCACGCCGATGGTCATGTTGTAGTTGCAGCAGAACAGCGCCGTCGGCGGCCGCGGCAGCGACATCATGCCAAGCGCGCCGGTATAGGCCTCATCCTCGTTCCAGTGGGTGTCGAGGACATAATCCGGATTGATCTCGATCCCCCGCTCCTGCAGCGCCAGACGATAGCCCTCGTAGCGTTCGCGGGCCGTCCAGTTGCTGGTTGCGCCGGTCAGCACGGCGATATCGGTGTGTCCGAGATCGAGCAGATGCGAGACGGCCCGGTAGCTCGCCTCGCGGTTCTCGACCAGCACGCGGTCAACCGGGAGTCCCGGGATGTCGTTGTCGTAGAAGACCACCGGCGTGCCGTTGGCGACGATATCGCGGATACGATCGTCGACGCCGACATGCGCATCCATGATCAGGCAGTCGACGCGGTGCATGTCGAAGAAATCGAGGGCATTGATCACGGCATCGGTATCGCCGGCGTGGCAGTAGCTGATCATGGCGCGGCCGGACCGGCGCATGCGCCGGCTGAGATACTCGAGCACCGGCGAATGGAACTCGCTCAGCGAGGGCACCATGAAGCCGACCGTATTGGTGAGGTCGGTCTTCATCGCCGCGGCCACCGCATTGCGGCGATAGCCGAGTTCGGCAATGGCCTGCTCGATCTGCTCGCGATTGCCCCGCCGCACGGGATGGCCGTTGAGATAGCGCGAGACGGTGCCGATCGCGACACCGGCGCGATCGGCTACCTCGACAATGGTCGCCTGCCGCCGGCGGCCGACATCTTCTTCAATCGTCACAAAGTCCCCTCGAACACCAGGGCGGTGTGGATCTTCAGGAATGGCACGGTGATCTCCACGCGATCGCCACCGTTCACGAACGGGATGTCCGCACCGGTCAGGGCGTCATAGACGCGCGACGGCGTTCGGGGAAGCCGGATGCTGGCGGTGACCGGGCCGAGCGTGGGGACGTCCTCGATCATTTCCATGACGCGATAGCCACCGTCGCCGGTAGGAACCTGCTTGCCGCGCACCTGCGGCGCGCCATAGAGCAGATGCAGGATGTGCCGGCCCTCTGTCGATTGCCGGGTCAGCGTGGCGCGGCCCGACGACGGCAGGTTGGAGATGATCACCGGATTGGGCAACAGGCGCTGCAGCAGGCCGCGGACGACATACTTGTACAGCGGCTGACCCATGGCGTGGTACATGCTGAAGATCGGATAGGCGATGTAGCCTACCGACTCCGACACCGTGACGGCGGCACCGAGCGGGGCGGCGTCGGGATCGTCCGGCGCATGCTGGTGCGAGCTGAAATGCGCGTAGGTCCGGTTGAAATAGGGGCGTCCGATTTCGGCCAGAACCTCAGCACCCTCGGACGCGATGGTCTGCCCGACGCCATACATGACGAACGGCGTCACCGGCATGGAGGCATCGAGCGCCTGCCCTGCCCGCAGATAGGATGGATTGAACGCCACCTCCGGACCACTGCGCCGGACGCCGGCCGGCACGGCGAAACTGCCGTCGGCCTTGATGCCTGAGGTGCCGCTCAGCAGCAGCTTGCCACCGCCCTCGGCATAGGCGCGGAGCCGTGCGCCCAGCGCATCGTCGACCGGGATGTTGTCGGGCAGGATGATGAGCCGGTAGTCCTCGAAGCGGGCACTGGGGTCGATGACGTCGAAGGGCTGCTTGAGTTCCTGCAGCATCTGCGCGGCACCGTCGTCGCTCTGGTTGTTCTTGGCACCGACCGGGTGGAAGAACTCGGCGGCGAGGATGGCGACGTCGGACACCTGGCGTGCGTCTTCGAGGTAGGGTTCCAGCTTCTCGATGCGGGCATAGGCCGGCGCGATCGAGGCATAGGTGTCGGGATTGATGGCGCCATTGGGGTGCAACTGGTCGCCGACCAGGCATTTCGATCCCAATGCCACCATCTGCGCGGCCTCGAATTCCAGCGCATCGGGATGCTTGAGGCCGCCGAACTCGCCCCAGGAGGTATGGAACTTGCCGGTGTGGGCGAGGAAGTCCAGTCCGAGCGTTGCAGCATAGCGGGCGCTGGAGGGAAAATGGTCATAACCCCAGCCGCCGGTCGGCAGACTCTCGAGTTCGAGATGGCTGTAATTGGCGAAGCGCTGCGGTCCCTGCTTGTGGATATGGCCGCAATTGTAGAACAGCCGCAGGCCGGGGAACTCTTCGCGGAGCGCAGCGCTCGTTTCGGAGCGGAAGCGCTCGTTGACCCACTCGTCGTTCTTGAGCCGGTCGGCCGCGCTCTCGGGATCGAGACCATGCTCGGCCATGGTGGCAAGGCACTCGGCACAGACGCAGTCCGGCGTCAGCACGATGTCAAAGAACAGGCCTTGCGTGGGGTAGAGGGTTGCCACCTCGCGCGCCTGCTCGAGCAGTTCATCACGATAGGCCTTGTGGTTGAGGCAGAGCGTGTGCCAGCCGGCCGTCAGTTGGTCGGGATCGAAGCGGTTAGGACGGGCCGAACGCACACGCCACTCCGGATGCAGCCGTGCGTTGCGCTCGTCCCACTGCACCGAGATGTAGATCGGACTGTCGATATCGGCGGCCGACAGCGCCTTGACCATGTCGCCCATCAGGTCGGGGCGCACGAGGTTGGGATGCGGCGCGCCGACCTTGGTCGGATAGTACGACCAGCCATGATGACACTTGGCGAAGATGGTCACCGAATCCACGTGGGCAGCCTTGAAGGTCGCCACGAAGTCGTCCGGGTCGAAGGCCGAACCGATCCCCGGGATATGCTCGGACGTGTGGAAATCGAGGTGAATCTGGCGGTAGCGCAGCGGACGATTGGTTGAGGTCGGCATGGTTATTCCTTGGCGCCGGACCGGGTTTCGGCCCCGGCGGCGAATTGACGTTGGAAGATGAGGAAGACGAGAAGCGGCACGATGGTGGTGATGATGGCCGCCACCGAGCGCATGTCCCAGTTGAGGTCGTAGGTTCCCGAGATACGGGCAAGGACGACTGGCAGTGGCACGTCGGTGCGCAGGTAGAGCATGGGCAGCAGCAGGGCGTTCCAGGTCCAGAGAAACTGCAGGATGCCGACGGCAAAGACAGGCGACAGCGAGTTGGGCAGCACGACGAACCAGAAGGTCTGCAGCGGCCCGGCCCCGTCGATGCGGGCCGCCTCGACCAGTTCCCTGGGAAAATCCTCGAGGAAGTTCTTCACGAGGAAGATCGACCACGCAAAGCTCAGCCCGACATAGGGAATGAGCACCGCGAGGATGTTGTCGATCAGGCCGGTGTCGCGCCAGAGCTGGAACAGCGGGATGATCACGACCTGCTGGGGCATCACGAAGGCGTTGATGATGAGCACCAGCAGCAGACGCCGGAACGGGAACTTCAGGAAGTGGAACGCATAGGCCGCGGCCGGGGTGAGCAGCATGGTGCCGGCGGTGGCGATGAAGGCGAGCTGGGCGGTGGTCCAGAAGGCCTTGGCCAGCGGATACTCGCTCCAGACGCGTATCCAGGCGCTGAGGGTCAAGGTCAGTTCGTCGATACGCCACCAGCCCAGCGTGATCTCCGAGGGCGGACGGATCGAGGTCACGACCATGCCCACGATCGGGATGATCCAGAGGAAGGCAACGATGGCGACCACCGGCGTGGTCCAGACGGGCGGGCGACCGATCATCTGACACCTGCCGTACGCTGGATGATGGCGGGGACGGAGACGACAAGCACGGCCACCAGCAGGATGACGGTCGCGGCGGCGCCGTAGCCGAGTTTGAACTGCGTCATCGACTCCCGGTACATGAAATAGCCGACGGTTTCGGTGGCGCGCACCGGTCCGCCACCGGTGATGATGTAGATGATGTCGAAGGCCCGCAGGGCGCCGAGCAGGTTGATGAAGATGGCGACGCGCACACCGGGCAGCGACAGCGGCATCATGATGTGACGCATGATCTGGGTCGAGGTGGCGCCATCGAGATAGGAGGCTTCGAGCACCGATTTCGGGATGGCCTGCACCGAAGCGAAGCAGAGCATCAGCGGCAGTCCCACGCCGCTCCAGGAGGCGGCGATGATAAGGGCGCCGAGCGCGGTGTTGGCGTCGCCCAGCCAGGCATGGGCAAAGCCCGGACTGAAGATGCCGATGACGGTGTTGAGCAGCCCGCCGGCGTCGGGGCGCAGGATGCCCAGCCACATGAAGCCCGCCACCGCTTCGGAGATGCCGAAGGCGGCAAAGATCATGACACGGAAGGGCAGCGTCCGTTGCGGCGAGAAGGCGCACAGCATGGCCAGCGCCCAGCCCAGGCAGACGGTGATCGCCGTGGTCCCGAGGGTGAAGATCAGCGTCGTGCTGATGGTATTGAGAAACGTGGCATCGCCGAACAGGCGCACATAGTTGCCGATGCCGACGAACTTTGGCTTACCCAGGCCCTTGATGTCGAACAGGCTGAGCCGGATGGTCTCGAACAAGGGGTACACCACGGCGATGCCGAACAGCACCAGGACCGGGAGGATCAGCAGCCAGGCCGCCGGCCAGTCGCGCAACCGCCAGCCACGGCTGGCGAGCAGCTTGCGCCGCTCACCAGCCATGCGGGAGGATCGCCCGACGTCCGAGGCCGCCGCATCGGATGCGACGGTCTCATGCATTAGTAGGCGTCCGCAGCTTTGGCCTCGATGGCAGCAGTCACTGCATCGATGGTGGCGTCAGACGGGTCCTGCAGGAACTTCTGCAGTTGCACGCGGTATTCATCGACCAGATCGCCGGGCAGCAGGTCGCCGAGCACGAACTGCACCTTGGATGCCGCGACGGCAGCGGTTGCCGTCTGCTGCACCGGACCAAGCAACGACGTGTCGGCAGCGGTGCTGGGTGAGGCATAGCCATAGTCGGCCTGGATCTTCGCGGCCTCGGCGCTGACGATGAAGTCGAGGAAGGCGTTGGCGGCTTCCGGGTTCTTGCCGTTGGCAGTGACGTTGAGTTCCTTGGTGTCGACGCTCGAGGTGTCGTCATGGCCCATGCCGAGGGCCGGGAACTGGAAGATGTTGTAGTCGACGCCTTCGGTCAGCGCGTAGTCGTTGCGGGCACGGGCGTTGTTCCACATGCCGATCATCATGAAGTTGGATGTGTCGGCCTTGAACACGAGGTCGGCAGCGCCGTCCCAGTCATTGGCAAACATGGTGTTGGCGTCGCCGCAGCAGCCGGCGGCAAGCATCTCGGCGAACTTCTTGAGCGCGCCCTTGACGGCCGGATCGGTCCACGGAATTTCGTGCCGGGCGAGCCTGGCCGCCGTCTCGACGCCGGCGGTACGCAGCAGCAGCGTTTCGAACCATTCGGCATGGGCCCAGTACTTGGCACCGATGGCAACCGGCGTTGGGAAGCCGGCGGCCTTGAGCTTGTCGAAGCTGGCGAGGAATTCTTCCCAGGTCTTGGGGGCCTCGATGCCGGCCTTTTCCATGTGGGCAGTCTTGTACCAGACGGCCGAGCGATCGCCATAGGTATAGGTCAGGCCATAGGTATCGGAACCGATCTGGCCGAGTTCCTTCCAGGAGGCGCTGAGCTTGTCGTCCCAGTTGTACTTGGCCCATTCGGCATCGATCGGGCGCAGGATGCCGGCATCGGCCAGTTCGGCACGGAAGGCCGGCCAGGTATTGATGATGATGTCGACGACCTCGCCGCCCATCAGTGCGGTACGCATGCCGCCACGGGCATCACCCTGAGCGGTAATGGCCAGTTCACGCACGGTCACGCCCGGATTGCTGGCGACGAAGGCGTCCTCGAGCTTCTTCCACATTTCGCCATCGGTGCCGCTCTGAAACTGCAGGATGACGAGTTCGCCGCTGATGTCCTGCGCCAGAACAGGCGCGGTTGACAGCAGCAGCGCGGCGCCGGCGGCAGCCAGTACAGAGCGCCTCGACAGCGCGGCCTTCAACATACCCATGGTCATTGATTTCCTCCTCCTTGTGACGCGACCTTATTGATCGTCGTCAACTAAGTTGAAACGTTATCATCTTTAGGCGGCTTGGCAAGCCGTCACGTGACCCTGTGAATTTCGGCAATGCTGAACGACGTCCCGCCGTGTGCGACCGGCTCGCCGCGCCGGCAACTAGGCTGAAGTCCTATATGCAGGCGAGGCAATCGCCCTAAGCTGCGGCACGAACGGATGGGCTGCCTGGGTGGCTCGCAGACGACAGGGGGAGAACATCATGACCGAGACGATCGAACGCCCGCAGACCACCGGGACGCTGCCCCTGAACGGCGTGTGCGCCGTTGTCACCGGCGGCGCCAGCGGCATCGGTCTGGCCACCAGCAAGATGCTGTCAGAGAACGGGGCACGGGTGATCATTGCCGATCGCAACACGGAGGCTGCCGCCGCAGCAGCCGCAGACCTGCCTCAGGCGACGGCCGCCGAACTCGACGTCGCCGACGCGGTCCAGGTCGACGCGTTCTTTGCCGGTCAGCCCGATATCGGTGTTCTGGTCAACTGTGCCGGCATCGCGCGGCGCCACGCCGCCGTGGATCACCCGTTGGACGACTGGGACCTGGTCACCAGCATCAACATGACGGGCAGCTTTCTCTGCGCCCGCGCCGCGGCGCGACAGATGATCGCCGCCGGCCGCAAGGGCAGCATCGTCAATATTGCCTCGATCATGGGACTGTCAGGTGGCGGGCTCTACCCCAACGTGTCGTACCAGACGACCAAGGGCGCCGTCGTCAACATGACCCGGGCCCTCGCAGTGGAATGGGCACCCAACGGCATACGGGTCAACGCCGTGGCCCCCACCTATGTCAAAACCCCGTTCATCGCCGCACTCACGGCGCAGCCCGAACTGGTGGCCCGCATCGAGGCAATGACGCCGCTGGGGGAATTCGCCACGCCCGAGGACATCGCCAATGCGGTCCTCTTCCTCGCCTCCCCGTCCTCCCGCATGGTGACAGGTCACATCCTGCCGGTTGACGGCGGGTTTCTGGCGCAGTGATGCAGCAGGGGTAGACGCGTCTTTCGCAACCAAGCGCAGCGCAGCGTCCACCGTCTCAGGGACGGGGACGCGCACTGCGTCAGGTTCAGCCCTTGCTCAGTTCGAGCTGGCAGGCCTGCGCGAGGTCGACGTTCGGCTTTTCGGCGCCGAGTGGCGTCGCCCAGCCGGCCTTCTCGACGATCGCGCGGCGGTTGTAGCTCGAGGCGGCCTTGAGTTCGGTCATCACGGCCATGGACGCAGGGTCGCTTGCCGACTTCTGGAGGCAATAGGGTACGAGAGCGGTGACGACTGCCGCTTCGGATTGGTCGCTTGCGAGCGTGGCAGCGGTACTGCCTGTCACCCAGCCAAGCTGCATGAATCCCAGAGCAGAAATAACGATAGCACCTGCAGCCGCGCCAAACAGAGCGGGCTTCAGCCAGATTGGAAATTTCATAGAGAGTGTCCGATTCGTGTCGGAGAAAACGACGCAGGATCACGACGCCTGTGCAGGTTAACACATATTGACCGGCATTGAGACGAAATCGATGTTCTGTCCCGGATCAGGCTGTGGTGCGGTCCGCGGCAAGCGCCAGTTCGAGATCCTGCCGCGTCACGTCGAGGGCCTGGGTGATGCCGCCGGACACAAGCATCAGGCTGAGGCTGATCTGGTAGGCCTGCCAGCTCAGGTCGAGCTCGCGCCGGGTTTGCCGGAGCTCGAAAGTGCCGGCACGATGCGGCTTGTCCAGCCCCGGCAGCATGAACGGGGCGCGAAACGTGACGCTTTGCGGTGGCTCGGGCAAGGCGACCGCCATTTCTCCGCCACCCGGCTCAGGCGCCATGCTGTCGCCGGCAAGGTTCGGAAGCGGAATGATCTTGGTCGGAGTCACATCAATGTCTCCCGAAGGCGGTTCCGGAACCGGAGCGCACAGCACGCATGGCTGCATGCCTATCACGTCCTGAGGGCCACGTATCGCCGCTGCGGGGCCATCGAGTGATTAGTTGCCATTGCCGATGGCCGGACAGACCCCACATAAGGTGAGCCGTGCCGATTGTGCACGCAGCTCTCACATCCGTTCGACCCGCGCCGGCATTCGCAGCGCAGGAACCGGTCCGCCGTTTCGGCAGATCCAGGAGTGCGCCATGCCGACCAAGACATCCCAGCAGCTCCGCGCGGAGCTGACCAATACCTTTTACGGAATCGATCCCGAGACCATGCTGGTCGAGACGGTCACCGTCTCACGCGGCGGCGTGTTGTCACGCTCCCGGAACGGCAAGTCGGCGATCGACTATCGCATTCGCGGCGGCAAGCCTGCCCTCGGCGAAGTGCTGCGGGTGTTCGGGCTGACCGACGTGGTTGCCGTGTCGCCGCAATTCATCCCGACGTTGGCGCAACCGCATCATCCGCTGGTCGTGGCCCTGCAGCGCCGCGCGGGACGGCAGCGGCTTGCGCGCGACGGCAAGCCGGAGGCACCGCGCCATGTCTGATGCAGCCGCACAAACCGATCAGTCGGTCACCACCGCCCCCAAGCTCGAATACATCCCCGTCTATGCCTACCATCTGCTCCGCAGGCTATCCCAGGGCACCGGGGTCCCGACGGCAACGCTGTTCGGTCAGGACGACGATGCGGCCGTGGCGTTCCTCGTCTCCCGGGGCCTGGCGCGCATCGATGGCGACGGCGATGCCGAGATTATCGCGACCGCAGCCGGCGACGCTATCGGGCTGATCGCCGACGAACGCTAGCGTCGGCATCAGCTCAACGCTGCCCGCCCGCATGCATGGCCGGCATGCACGACGGAACGATTGCTGTCCCGCGTCGTTGGCGTAATAGTCAGAAAGAGACATCTGCGGGTCATATATCGTGCGTTTGCGTTGGTTGTTGTCCGTCGTCGTTGCAGCGCTCCTCCCCTCGGCGGCTCTGGGCGAGGGGCTCAGCTTCAAGCCGGTGACGGTAAATTCTCCGCTGATCAGCGAGTTGCGCGTGGGTGCCGCCTTCGAGGGCGTGGAGCTCAACGAGACGTTTCTGATCCTGCCCGGCGAGGTACCGCTTGATCGCCTCCACAAGCTGAGCGTCGAAGCCATCTTCGGCGGCGTCGACCTCAATGTGCTCAATCTCTATGGCTCCTTCCGGCCCGCCGCCGGCGCAACGATCAGCCTGACCGGCGACGACAGCTGGGCGTGGGCGGGCGTCAACTATCACGCGCCGCTCATCGACCCGGTGTTCTTCGAGTTCACGCTCGGCGGGACGATCCACGATGTCTATCTCACCAACGCCCCCGCCGGCCGCGACGCCCTCGGCTGCCGCGCCCTCATCTACGCCCGGGGGACGTTCGGCCTCGATATCAACGAGCACATGACGGCTTCGGTCAATCTCGAGCACGGCTCGCACGCCAAGTTGTGCGGCCCGACCAATGACGGCTTCAACGCCGTCGGCTTCAACCTCGGCTACAAGTTCTAGGCTCAACAGCGGTGCAACACGGCAGCAAGCCAGTACGTTGACATCCTAAGTGTACTTATTATATGTGCGCTTATGAAAAACGAGACGTTCAAGAAGCGCGCCCCGCTGGGCTACCTGATCCACGAAGTGGCGCGGCTGATGAAGCGTCGCTTCGAGGACGAGGCACGCACGCACGGCATCACCCTGCCGCAGTGGAAGACGCTGGCGCAGATCGCCGAGAGCGAGGGGATGACCCAGTCGGCGCTGGCGGCCGCGACCGATATCGATCCCATGACCATGTCAGGCATTCTCGACCGGCTGGAAAAGCGCGGGTTGATCGAGCGCCTGCCCGATCCCGCTGACAGCCGCGCCAAACTGGCTCAGCTGACCCGGGATGGGGACGACCTGCTCGAGACCGCCCGTGCCTTTGGCAGTGCGATGTACGAGGCGACCCTCGACGGCATCTCCATGGGCGACCGCGACGTCGTCATCTCCTCTCTTGCGCGCATGCGCGACAACCTCTCGGGCCCGACGGCCGATCAGAAGGAATCTGCCTAGATGAACGCACCTGCCAAAAAGCCCGGCCCCGGTGAGGCCACGCCCGTCGACGCCACACTGGCCGAGACCGTCGCTCCGGCAGCGCCCGCCGCAAAGAAACGCTCGGGGCGACGTATCGCGATCATGCTGTCGGTGCCGCTGCTGCTGGCGGTCGCGGGCGGCTATTTCTACCTGACGGGCGGCCGCTTCATCGAAACCGACAATGCCTATGTGAAGCAGTCCAAGGTCTCGATCTCTTCCGACGTCGCCGGACGCATCGCGTCGGTGGCCGTTGCGGACAACCAAATGGTCAAGACGGGCGATGTGCTGTTCGCCATTGACGCCGAGCCCTACCGCATCGCGCTGGCCCAGTCCGACGCCGCGCTGGCCGCTGCCCGCGTCAATGTCGAGCAGTTGCGCGTCGCCTTCGGCACGGCCAATGCCAAGCTGAAGGCAGCGCAGACGACACTCGACATCCGGCAGAAGGAATTCGACCGCAAGCAGAGCCTCGTCAGCCAGGGCGTGAGCGCCGAGTCGACGCTCGATGACCTGCGCCTGTCGCTGCAGACCGCCAGTTCGACGCTGGCCCTGGCGCAGCAGGAAGTGGCCAGCAGCACCGCCGCACTGGCCGGCAATCCCGACATCGCCACCGACGAGCATCCCGCCGTGCTGGCCGCCCTGGCGGCGCGCGACAATGCCCAGCGCAATCTCGACAAGACCACGATCCTCGCTCCCGCCGACGGCATCGTCAGCCAGGTGGGCAGCCTGAACCCCGGGCAGTTCATCAATACAGGCTCGACCATCGCCACGCTGGTGGAGACCGGCGACATCTGGGTGGAAGCCAACTTCAAGGAAACCCAGCTCGTCGGCATCGCCGCCGGCATGCCGGCCGAACTGACCGTCGACGCCTACCCCGGCACCAAGCTGCCCGGCCATGTGGAATCGATCGGCGCGGCGACCGGCGCCGAGTTCGCGCTGATCCCGGCGCAGAACGCCACCGGCAACTGGGTCAAGGTGACCCAGCGCATCCCCGTGGTCATCCGCGTCGATGACGCCAAGGGCGAAGTGCTGCGCTCGGGCATGAGCGCACTGGTCTCTGTCGACACCAAGGCACCTGCCGCCGGCGAAAAGGCGCAGTAGGCATGGCCGCCGCTGTTGCCGACTCGGTCCCGACGGTCGTCGTCCCGAACAAGGGACTGCTGACGTTCGGCATCATGGCGGCCGTCATCATGCAGGTGCTGGACACCACCATCGCCAATGTCGCCCTGCCGCACATGCGCTCGAGCCTGGGGGCCAGCCAGGACGAGATCAACTGGGTGCTGACGAGCTATATCGTCGCCTCGGCGATTGCGACGCCACTGACCGGCTGGTTTGCCGACCGCTTCGGTCGCAAGGAGCTGATGGTGGGTGCCGTGTTCGGTTTCACCGCCGCGTCGCTGCTCTGCGGCATTGCCACCAACCTTGAGCAGATGGTGCTGTTCCGGGTGCTGCAGGGCATTTGCGGTGCCATGCTGGTGCCGCTGGCACAGGCCACCATGATGGATGTCAACCCGCGCGAAAAGCTCGGCCAGGCAATGGCGATCTTCGGCGCCGGCATCATGATCGGGCCGATCATCGGACCGACGCTGGGCGGCTGGCTCACCGAGTCGTTCAACTGGCGTGCCGTGTTCCTCGTCAACCTGCCGATCGGCATTCTGGCATTCTTCATGCTGTTCGCCCTGATGCCCAAGAGCGAGATCAAGATCCGCAAGTTCGACTTCTTCGGCTTCGGCATGCTGGCGCTCGCTGTGGCCTCGGCCCAGTTGCTGCTGGACCGCGGCCAGGGCGTGGGCTGGTTCAACTCGCCCGAAATCTGGCTCTACCTGATCCTCGCCATTTCCGGCGCCTGGGTGTTCATCTTCCACTGCGCCACCTCGGGCAATCCGTTCGTCGACCTCAAGATGTTCAAGGACCGGAATTTTGCCACCGGTCTGGTGATGATCTTTGTCATCGGCATCTCGCTGTTCGCGGGGCTGGCGCTGTTGCCGCCCATGCTGCAGAGCCTGATGGGCCTGCCGGTCATCGAGACCGGTCTGGTCATGGGGCCGCGCGGCATCGGCACGATGGTGTCGATGATCCTGGTGGGCCGGCTGGTGGCGCGTTACGATGCCCGTATCCTGGTGTTCGGCGGGACGCTGCTGATGGCCTATTCGCTCTACATGATGACCGAATTCGACATCGTCATGGGCACCGGACCGATCATGCTCTCGGGGCTGCTGCAGGGCGTCGGCATGGGCTTTGTGTTCATTCCGCTCAACACGCTGGCCTTTGCCACCATCAACGCCAAGTACCGCGTCGACGCGACGGCGATGTTCAGCCTCATCCGCAATGTCGGTTCGGGCGTCGGCATCTCGATCGTGACGGCGGTGCTGGCCAATATGCAGGTGATCAACCACGCCGAACTGGCCGAGCGCATCACGCTCGATTCCGGTCCTGTTCGCGACTTCACGGCCGCGGCCGGCGGCTTCCAGAACGTCATCGGCACGCTCAACGGGCTGATCACCCAGCAGGCGGCAATGCTGGCCTTCCTCGATGACTTCAAGCTGATGATGTGGATCACGCTGGCGTCCGTGCCCATCATCCTGCTGTTGCGGCGGCCCAAGGCGGCCGCCAAACCCGACCCCGCCCACGCTGTGGCGGAGTAAGCAGCGGCGCCGGGAGCGACCTCCCCCGGCGCCGTTTCATTTGCAGAGCGGGTTCGCCAAGCCCTGTCTCGTGTGCCGAGGCAGCCGCAGCACTGTCCCAACGACACCGCTTGCCAAACGTGCAGTTTCGTGCAATTTCACGCATGAACCGGCACGAACACTATGCTCACCGACGAACGACACGACATCATCCGCCATCTGCTGGCGACCGACGGGAGGGTGCTGGCGCAGGAGCTGGCGCAGCGGTTCGGGGTGTCGGAGGACACGGCCCGGCGCGATCTGCGCGAGCTCGCCAGGGCGGGTGACTGCCGGCGCGTCCATGGCGGAGCCCTGCCCCCTGCCCCGGCGGCGGGCAGCATCGCCGAACGGCGGAAGGTCAACGTCGCCGGCAAGGCCCGGCTGGCGGCCAAGGCCGCAGGACTGGTGACGTCGGGGCAGACGCTGTTCATCGATGCCGGTAGTACCAACCTCGCCATCGCGCGGGCCCTGCCGGCAGACATCAGCCTCACCGTGGTCACCAATGCTCCGGGGATTGCCGAAGCGCTGGCGGCGCATGCCGGCATTTCGATCATGCTGCTGGGCGGGCGCTACAATGGCCGGCTCGGCAGCACCGGCGGCCCGAAAGTGCTGCGCGAGATCGACAACGTGCAGGCCGATCTCTTCGTGCTGGGCGGCTGCGCCGTCGAGGCCGGCTTCGGCGTCTCCGCGCTGGACGACGAGGAGGCCGAGATCAAGCGCGCCATGGCGGCCCGCAGCGGGTCCATCGTGGTCGCGGCGACCTCCGACAAGCTCGGCACCGCAGCCCCCTTCCGCGTCGTGCCGCCGGAGCAGTTGACGCATCTGGTGGTCGAGCCGGACGTCGATCCGCGTCTTCTCGGCGGCCTGACCCGAACCACCATCCACCTTGCCGATTGGGAGACACACCGTGACCATTGACGCCGCAGAGACTCTGTTCCCGCCCGCCGCCCGTCGCGAGCAGGTGGCGACGCGGGTGATCTTTCTCGTTCTCGGCTTTGTCATGGCAGCCTTTGCGCCGCTGGTGCCGCTGATCAAGCTGCGTCTCGACGCCGACGAGGGCTCGCTCGGGCTGTTGCTGCTCTGCATCGGGCTGGGGTCGATCGCCGCCATGCCGTTCACCGGCGCCATCAGCAGCCGCATCGGCTGCCGGCCGGTGATCGTTGCCGGCACCGTGCTGATGGCGCTGATGTTCCCGCTGCTGGCGATCCTCGACAGCTGGCTGCTGCTCGCCCTCGTGATCATTCTCTATGGCGCGGCACTCGGCACAGTGGATGTGACCATGAACATCCAGGCAGTGCTGGTGGAGCGTGACGCCAGCCGGGCCATGATGTCGGGCTTCCATGGCCTCTTCAGTGTCGGTGGCATGGCCGGTGCCGGCGGCATGAGCGCCATGCTGCTGCTGGGACTTCAGCCGCTGGTCGCGGCGCTGATCGTGAGTGCGCTGTCGATCGCCGCCCTGCTGCTCATCGTGCCCGGGCTGCTACCCTATGGAGACCGCAGTGCCGGCAACGCATCACCCTTCGTCTTGCCGCGCGGTGGCGTGCTGTTCATTGGCTTGCTGTGCTTCGTCACCTTCCTCGCCGAAGGCTCGGTGCTCGACTGGAGTGCCGTGTTCCTCAGCAGCGAACGCGGCGCCGGCATCGCGGAGGCGGGACTGGGCTACACGTCCTTTGCCGTCGCCATGACCATCGTCCGGCTGACCGGCGACCGCATTCGCAGCGCGCTCGGCGATCCGCGCGTGCTGCTCGTCGGCGCGCTGATCGCCGCCGCCGGCTTTGTCATGGTGCTCGGCGTGCCGTCGTTCGCGGCCGGCCTCGTCGGCTACTTCCTTGTCGGGGCGGGAGCCGCCAATATCGTGCCGGTGCTGTTCTCGGCTGCCGGGCGCAGCAAGGACATGCCATCCGGCCTCGCCGTCACTGCCGTCTCCACGCTGGGCTATCTCGGCCTGCTGGCCGGTCCGGCGCTGATCGGGTTCGTCGCGCACGCGACCTCGCTCCCGACAGCGTTTGCCCTGCTCGCGGCGGGTGCGCTGGTGGTTGCCGCCAGCTTCCGTATCGGCGCGCGCTAGCCTCGCGGTGCATGCCAACCATGCGCCGGCAGATGCCGGCATGGCTTGAGCCCGCCGCCCGGGACGCTTATCTCTGAATGGCCGGGGGCCCGGCACAGGCAGGCAGAAAATGACCAGCACAGGCAAGCATCGCGTCGTCATCATCGGTGGCGGCTTTGGCGGGCTGAGCGCCGCACAGGAACTCAAGGGCGCCGATGTCGAGATCACTCTCGTCGACCGGCGCAATCACCATCTCTTTCAGCCCCTGCTCTATCAGGTCGCGACCACCGCGCTGTCGCCGTCCGAGATCGCCTGGCCGATCCGGCAACTGCTGCGCCACCGGCCGGAGGTCACGACCCTGCTGGGCAATGTCACCGGCATCGACAAGGCAGCACGGCAGGTCCTGCTCGAGGACGGCAGCACCCTGCCCTATGACAGCTTGGTCATCGCCACCGGCGCGCGTCACGCCTATTTCGGCCACGACGACTGGGAGCCGCATGCGCCCGGCCTGAAGTCGCTGGAGGACGCCACGGCGATCCGCCGGCAATTGCTGATGGCGTTTGAAAAGGCGGAGCGCGAGACCGATCCGGCGCGCCGCAAGGCCTTGCTGACCTTCGTCCTGATCGGCGGCGGCGCCACCGGCGTCGAACTGGCCGGCGCCATCGTCGAACTGGCGCGCATCTCGCTGCGCGAGGATTTCCGCACCATCCACCCCGAGGAGGCGCGCGTGCTGCTGAACGAGGCGGGTCCGCGGGTGCTCGGCAATTTCCGCGAGAGCCTCTCGGCCTATGCGCTCAAGGCGCTGAACCGGCTGGGCGTCGAAGTCTCGCTGGGACAGGCCGTCACCTCGGTCGCCGACGGGATCGTCACTTACGGCGACTCGACGGTAAAGGCCGAGACCATCGTCTGGACGGCCGGCGTGCAGGCCTCACCCGCCGCCAAGTGGCTCGGCGTCGAGGCCGATCGCGCCGGCCGGATCATCGTGGCGCCAGACCTGAGCGTGCCGGGCAGCCCGGAGATCTTTGCCGTCGGCGACACGGTGACGGTGATCGGCCCGAACGGCAAGCCGGTGCCCGGTGTCGGCGATGCCGCCAAGCAAGGCGGGCGGCATGCAGCCAGGGTCATCCGGGCGCGGCTCAAGGGCGAGACACCGCCGGTGTTCCGCTACAGCCACGCCGGCGACATCGCCACCATCGGGCGCAGCGCGGCAGTCATCGACTTCGGCTGGATCCAGCTGACGGGCTGGGTCGGCTGGTGGGCCTGGGGGCTCGCCCACATCTATTTCCTCATCGGCCTCAAGAACCGCATCTCGGTGGCAATGAGCTGGCTGTGGATCTATCTGAGCGGCCATCGCAGTGCCCGGCTGATCACCTGGGGCGAAGCGGGCAAAAAACACTGAAACGAAAAACGGGGCGCCAGAGGCACCCCGTTTCCACGTTCAGACACCGTTCATCACGGTGGCGATTGTGCGGCTTACTCAGCCGAGATGTTGTTGACGGCCATCTTGCCGGTGCGACGGTCTTCGGCGGTATCGAAGGAGACCTTCTGACCTTCCGTGAGGCCGCGCAGACCAGCGCGCTCAAGAGCGGTGGCGTGGACGAAGACGTCCTTGCCGCCGTTGTCGGGCTGGATGAAGCCATAGCCCTTCTGGTCGTTGTAGAATTTGACGGTACCGTTTTCCATCGGTGAAGTCCTTGTGTCAGCTTACGTTTTGGGATTGTAGCGACACACGTCACCTCGTCCCGGCCAGTCGATGTTTGGAAGTCTCTGAACGTGCGCCTGGCCAGTTATGGTGGCACCCGGCCGAATGTCAGCCAAATGTCGATACACTAGAGATACTTGCAGACCAATCCAAATGCAACCCGGAGCTTGGAGTGATCGCTATGCTCTGGACAGTAACCGGTCCGGGGCCAGCCAGTAGGGCGGCATGGCTGAAGCAAGGTTGGACAATGGCAACACCTCCGGCTTGAGCCGGATCCCCAGGACGTCGGCCATGAAGGTCCGCCGCGCCTCGACCCGCTGCCACAGGGCTGGGAACTTTTCCGCCATCTCGGCGCGCCCGCGCTCGTCCAGCAGGGCGATGCCGTCCTCGATATTGGCCGAGTGGTAAGGCGCGCCCACGGCCGGAATGATGTCGCACTGGATCGCCTGCCCGGAGCGCAGCGTCTCGGTGGAGCCGGGATAGACCGGGGTGTTCATCCACTCGTCGATATGGATGAGGTGGCCGGGATTGAGCACGAGATTGAAGAATGGGCCGCCCAGGTGCCGGCGCACCAGCGCGTCGAGTTCGCCCCCGGTCACACCGATGCCGACCGTTTCGTACCACTCGGCGACGCAGGCAAAGTACGGCGCGGCGAGGCGCTCGACATAGTCCGCTGCCTCCGCCGGCAGCCCGGACTCATCCTCGCAGAGCCAGCCGACACGGCTCGAGAGGCCACCGACATAGCCCACGGCGCTGGTCACCGGATCGCCTGCCTGCAGTCGCCGGCTTGACGGGCTGTTGAGCCCGACAAGGTTCTCGCCGGAGGACAGCATGGTATGGCAGGAGTGCGGCAGCACACCCAGACCCATGAGCTGGGCGGCCTGCATTTCGGTCATACCCGGTCGGATGCCGGCGATCAGTGCCTTGAGTGCCTCGGAGCAGGCGACCGCTCCGAACTCGAACTGGGCGATCTGCTCGACTTCGTTGATCGCGCGCAACCCGGTAGAGGACTGCATCAGCAGGCCATTGGCGTTCACCACGCGGCCGGCCTCGCCGGCAATACGGCGCAGCGTGTCAACGATATAGGATGGCGTCTCGAACCACGATTCGGGGCGCGCCGCCTCGTCGGAACCGAAGTATTTCCATCCCAGGATGCCGATGCGCTGTCCGGACTGAAGGCCGGCATGGGCCAGCACTTCATGCAGCGCCGGGGTGCTGGAGCGGTCCTGCCCCAGCAGCCCGAAGGGCGGATAGAGGCGCGCCTCGACTTCGATTGCCGAGGCCTGCGCGCGCCCCAGGTTCTCGGGTCCGGCCAGCAGGGTGGGCGTGCACCCCGGCGCGAGGATCAGCAGCGCCTCCTCGAAGCGCGGATCAAAGCCGGTGAGCCAGGCGAGATTGGCGCAATGCTCGCGGTCGGCGTAGATCAGCAGCGCATCGAGACTGGCCTGTCGTCGCGCCTTGCCAAGGGCGGCAAGCCGCTCGGCATAGACGTCGCGTGAGAGCTCCGGACGGTCCGTGGGCACACCGAAATCCGGCAACCTGGCCTGGATCAGTCGGACTTTGGTCATGGGCAACACGCAACAACTACAGGGATCGGGGATTGATGGTGCGGCAATCGACGCGGCTTTGCAATCGCGGGCATTGACAAGTCCGTCAAGATCAGCTGCTATTAGGAACCATTTGCAACTAACGAGCCCATTGATGTTTCGTCTTCTCGTCTCCGCGCTGCTGGCAGGCGCCCTCGGTCTTGCCGCCCTGCCGGCATCGGCGCAGGACAAGTTCAAGGTCATCACCACCTTCACCATCATTGCCGACATCGCAGCCAACGTGGCCGGTGACGCGGCGACCGTCGAGTCGATCACCCGCCCCGGCGCCGAGATCCACGGCTTCCAGCCGGGACCGCGCGATATCGTCAAGGCGCAGAACGCCGACCTCGTGCTGTGGAACGGCATGAACCTCGAAAAATGGTTCGAGAAGTTCTTCGAGAATGTCCGCGACGTGCCGCAGGCCGTGCTCAGCGATGGCGTGGAGCCCATGGGGATCGCCGAGGGGCCCTATACCGGCAATCCGAATCCGCATGCCTGGATGTCGCCGACAAGTGCCATCATCTACGTCGAGAACATCCGCAAGGCACTGGTCGAACACGACCCGGCCAATGCCGAAACCTACAATGCCAACGCGGCCGCCTACTCGGCCCGGATCGAAGCGCTGGATGCACCGCTGCGCGAGCGGCTGGCGCAGATCCCGGAGGGGCAGCGCTGGCTGGTCACCAGCGAGGGTGCCTTCAGCTACCTGGCGCGCGACTACGACATGAAAGAGCTCTATCTCTGGCCGATCAATGCCGACCAGCAGAGTACCCCGCAGCAGGTGCGCAAGGTGATCGACGCGGTGCGGGCCAACAACATCCCGGTGGTATTCTCGGAGAGCACGGTGTCCGACAAGCCGGCGCTGCAAGTCAGCAAGGAAACGGGCGCTGCCTATGGTGGCGTGCTCTATGTGGACTCGCTGAGCGAGGCGGACGGGCCGGTGCCGACCTATCTCAAGCTGCTGGAGGTGACTGTGGATACGATCGCCAAGGGGTTCGGCAAGTGAATCAGGCCGGCAAGGCTTCGCCAATGGCTGGCACCACGACTCCCCTCGCCTCGCTCAGCGTCAGCGGCGTGACCGTGGCTTATCCGAACGGCAATGTCGCATTGCGGGACGCCAGCTTCGAGCTGAGCGCCGGCACCATTGCCGGGCTCGTGGGCGTCAACGGCAGTGGCAAGTCGACGCTCTTCAAGGCCATCATGGGATTCGTGCGTCCCGTAGCAGGTTCGGTCGAGATCGCCGGCATGCCGGCCGTTGAGGCGCTCCGCAAGAGCATGGTCGCCTACGTGCCGCAGGCCGAGGAGGTCGACTGGAACTTTCCGGTGCTGGTCGAGGACGTGGTGATGATGGGCCGGCAGGGCCATATGGGCTTCTTCCGCATTCCGTCGGCCCATGACAAGCAGCTCGTGGCGCAGGCCCTCGAGCGCGTCGGCATGACGGATTTCCGCAAGCGTCAGATCGGCGAACTCTCGGGCGGCCAGAAAAAGCGCGTCTTCCTCGCCCGGGCACTGGCGCAGGAGGGCAAGGTGATCCTGCTGGATGAACCCTTCACCGGCGTCGACGTCAAGACCGAGACGGCCATTGTCGAGCTGCTGCAGGACCTGCGGGGCAGCGGTCACCTGATCCTCGTCTCCACGCATAATCTGGGCAGCGTGCCCGACTTCTGCGACCAGGTCGTGCTGGTCAACCGGACGGTGCTGGCGGCTGGCCCTACGGCCGAAGTGTTCACCCAGGAAAATCTCGAGCGGGCGTTTGGCGGCGTGCTGCGGCATTTCCATCTGGGCGGTGCAGACCTGCACGACGACAGCGACACCAGGCAGGTGACAGTGCTCACCGACGACGAGCGTCCCGTGGTGTTTTATGGCCAGCCCAGGTCGCAAAGCCCGACAAGTTCCAGCGGCAGCGGAGACTGACCGGTGGAAGAATTGCTGGTGCCGTTCGGCTACGACTACATGCTCAAGGCGATCTGGGTCTCCGCCCTGGTGGGGGCGGTCTGCGCCTTCCTGTCTGCCTACCTGATGCTCAAGGGCTGGTCGCTGATCGGCGATGCGCTGGGTCACGCCGTGGTGCCGGGCGTCGCCGGAGCCTACATGCTCGGCCTGCCCTATTCGCTCGGCGCCTTCTTTGCCGGCGGCCTCGCCGCCGCTGCCATGGTGCTGGTGCGGCAGCGGACGCGGCTGCGGGAGGACGCGGTGATCGGCATTGTCTTCACCTCCTTTTTCGCACTCGGGTTGCTGATGGTGTCGCTCAATCCGACGGCGGTCGACGTGCAGGCCATCGTCATGGGCAATATCCTCGGCATCTCGGACGGCGACGTGATCCAGGTCGCCCTGATCTCGGTGGTGTCACTGGTGATCCTGATCGCCAAGTGGAAGGACCTGATGCTGGTGTTCTTCGACGAGAGTTATGCGCGCACCGTCGGGATCAATGCCCGTGCCCTGCAGGTGCTGTTCTTTGCCTTGCTGGCGGCCTGCACCGTGGCTGCCTTGCAGACCGTTGGCGCCATCCTCGTCATCGCGATGGTGGTGACGCCGGGCGCGACGGCCTACCTGCTGACGGACCGCTTCAAGGTGCTGCTGATCCTCGCCGTGGTGCTGGGATCGGCGACCTCGGCGCTGGGCGCCTATGTCAGCTATTTCGTCGACGGCGCCACCGGCGGCGTCATCGTCACGCTGCAGACCGTCATCTTCCTGCTGGCATTCTTCTTCGCGCCCAAACACGGGCGGCTCGCCGCGCGACGCCGGGCTCTGGCTTCGGGGGACGTGCAGTGATGGACGCAGTCATCGGCTTCTTCGTCGACCCTCTGGCTTACGACTTCATGCAGCGGGCGCTGATGGTTGCCATCCTCGTCGGCTCGGTCTCGGCGGTGCTGTCGTGCTTTCTGGTGCTCAAGGGCTGGTCGCTGATGGGCGATGCGATCTCGCACGCCGTGTTGCCCGGCGTGGTGCTGGCCTATGTGGTCGGCCTGCCGCTGGCTGTCGGCGCCTTTGTGGCCGGCCTGTTCTCGGCGATCGCCACCGGCTATCTCAAGGACAACAGCCGGATCAAGGAAGATACTGCCATGGGCATTGTCTTCACCGGCATGTTCGGGTTCGGGCTGGTGCTGTTCTCGCGCATCGAGACCGACCAGCATCTCAACCATATCCTCTTCGGTGACATGCTGGGGGTGGGCTGGAGCGATCTGATCGAAACGGCGGTGATCGCCGGCGGGACGCTGCTGGTCATCCTCGCCAAGCGCCGGGACTTCCTGCTGCATGCCTTCGACCCGCAGCACGCCCGGGCCATCGGTCTGCCCGTCGGGCTGCTGCATTACGGCCTGCTGGCCATGCTGTCGCTGACCATCGTTGCCTCGCTCAAGGCGGTCGGCATCATCCTTGTGGTGGCCATGCTGATTGCGCCGGGCGCAACCGGCTTCCTGCTCACCCGCAGGTTCGACAGGATGCTGCTGGTGGCCCTCGCCGTATCGATCTCGTCGAGCATTCTGGGCACGCTGGTGAGCTTCCAGATCAATTCCTCGACCGGCCCCAGTATCGTCCTGATCCAGACAATGCTGTTTCTCGCCGCCCTGCTCTTTGCGCCGCGCGGCGGGTTGCTGCGCCGGCGAGCGCCACAGGAACAGCCCGCAGCACCGGAAGTGCCGCGCTGAAGCCGGATGGCGCGGCAACCGAACGCCGCGCCACCAGAAACTGACTCAGTGGCCGGCGTGGTGCTCGGCGTTGCGCTTGCGTGTCGCCGCGGCCTTCCTGGCTGAGGCCGAACGCTCCGCAGCGCTGCGGCTGGCGGACGCCTCGCCGCCCTTCTTACCACCCTTCTTGGCGGCTGGATGGCCGGTGTCCTTGCCGCGGCCTGAGCCGCCCGGCTTCTTGCCACCACCATCATCCTTGTTGACCGTTGCCCAGGCACGGCGCTCGGCCTCCTTTTCGGAAACACCGCGCGCTTCGTAGCTTTCCTCGATGTGCTCGGCCTTGCGTTCCTGCTTGTCGGTATATTTCGACTTGTCACCACGGGGCATGTCCGCCTCCTCATGTTGTTGAGGTGGCAAAACGTCGATGTCGGAGCGCTGTTCCGCGAAATCGGCGCGGACGCGACCGGTTCAGGGTGCTAGGTTCTGTACCCATAAAGGGGATTCCCTTTGAGTACGAAGGCTGATTCAACCTCCTGAATGGAGGTGGCGATGGCTCGATTTGATCTCAGCGATGCGGAGTGGCGGATCATTCTGCCCCTCCTGCCCAACAAGCCGCGCGGAGTGCCGCGCACCGATGACCGACGGGTGATCAACGCCATCTTCTATGTGCTGCGCACCGGCTCGCCCTGGCGCGACCTGCCGGAGCGCTACGGCCCCTATACGACCGCCTATAACCGGTACAACCGGTGGGCCAAGGCCGGGGTGTGGCTCGGGATATTCGAAGCCCTCGCCGAGCGCTCGCCGCAGTCGATGGCGCTGATCGACAGTTCGATCATCCGGGCACACCAGCACGCCGCGGGCGGAAAAAAGGGGGCCCGGATCACGCCATCGGTCGGTCTCGTGGAGGACTGAGCACCAAAATCAATGCCGTGGTCGATGGGACCGGCCTGCCGATCCGCATCATGCTCACTCCCGGCCAAGCCTCCGACAAGCAGGCCGCCGCCGTCCTCATCGAGAGCCTTACACGCACCCGCGACCTTGTTGCCGACCGCGGCTATGACGCTCGCGTCCTCATCGACCTGGCTGCGGCACGGGGAGCCCGTGCCCACATCCCCACACAGAAAGACCGCAGGGTCCAGCGCAGCATTGACCGGGGCCTCTATCGCGAACGCAATCTGGTCGAGCGCTTCTTCTGCAAACTCAAACACTTCCGTCGCGTCGCCACACAATTCGACAAGCTCGCCCGCAACTTCCTCGCCAGCGTTCTGCTCGCCTCAATCCCACTCTGGACCAGAAGTTATGAGTCCAAGACCTAGTCCCGCGACGCCAGTTCCGTGACCACCGGTTTGGCGAGCTGACGCTCGCGCACCCAGATATAGAGACCCGAGCCAATCACGATGGGCGCGCCAATAAAGATCCAGATGTCGGGCGGCTGGTTGAATACCAGCCAGCTCGACGCCGTCAGGTAGACGATCAGCGAGTAGTTGAACGGCGCCAGAACCGAGGCCTCGGCGAAGCGGTGGGCGACGGTGATCGCCTGATGCCCGGTCAGTGCGGCGGCGCCGATCAGGATGAACGGAATCCAGGTTTCCGGACCGTCCGGCCACTGCCAGCCGCCGAGGGCGAACGGGACCAGGCACAGTGTCGAGATACCGGCGGCATAGAACTGCTGGGTGGTGGTGGCGTCGATGCCGGCCAGCTTGCGGGTCAGCAGGAAGTAGAAGGCGGTGAACACCACGCCCAGCAGCGACAGCAGCATGGCCGGGTGAAAGGCATCGGTGCCCGGCCGGACGATGACGAGCACACCGGCGAAGCCGACGAGGATCGCCATCCAGCGGCGCCAGCCGACCTTTTCACCGAGCAGCGGGATCGACAGGGCACAGAGCACGAAGGGCATGGTGAAGCCGATGGAGGCGGTCACCGTGAGTGGAATATAGACGATGGCAACGAAGTTGCAGATGGTCGAGCCGAGCAGGCAGAGTGCCCTCAGCAGCTCGAGCAGCGGCCGGTTCGTCTTCACCACGGCAACCACACCCTGCCGCGGCATGAACAATGCCAGCACCAGGACGAACTGCCCGAGATAGCGGACAAAAACCACTTCCATCGGCGGCAGCCCGTGCAGCATCAGCCACTTGGCGCAGCTGTCGATGATCGAAAAGCAGAAGTAGCCGAGGAGCACGAGGCCGATGCCGAGCAGGCGGCGGTCTTCCATCGGATGGATGGTAGCGCCGGCCATCAGTCCTGCACCGTCTTGAGCATGATGGCGCGGCGCAGCATGCGCTCACGCAGCCAGATATAGAGGCCCGAGGAAATGATGATGGGTGCTCCGATATAGAACCAGATGTCGGGTGGTTCCTTGAAAATCAGCCAGCTGGCAAAGGCGAGGAGAAGCAGCTCGGTATAGCTGAAGGGCGCCAGCAGCGAGGGCGGCGCGTAGCGCAGCGCGATGGTATTGAGCTGGTGCGCGATCATGCCGGCAACCCCGGCCGCGCAGAAGGCGAACCAAGTCGGCCCGTCGCTGGGCCAGACCCAGCCCTCGAAGGCAAAGGGCGTGACGCAGCACAGCGCAATGATACCGGAATAGACCTGCTGGGTCGCCGGGGCGTCCACGCCGGCCAGTTTACGGGTGAAGATGGTGTAGAGCGCGGCGGAGACGGCACCGGCCAGCGCGATCAGGGCCGCCGGATGAAAAGCATCGGTGCCCGGGCGGACGATGATCAGGACGCCGACAAAGCCGATCAGCACCGCGATCCAGCGCCGCAGCCCGACAGTCTCGCCCAGCATGAAGACCGACAGAACGGTGACCATCAGTGGCATGGTGAACATCAGCGCGCCGGTCACCGGCAGCGGCAGGAAGCGCATGGCCAGAAAATTGCCGAAGGTGACGCCGAGCAGGCTGAGGCCACGGGCCAGCTCGAGCTTCCAGTTCTGGCTGCGAAAGAGCTGCCAGCCGCTGACGGGGAGAAACAGCGCCAGCGTCAGCAGCACGTGCACGCCGTAGCGCACGAAGATGATCTCGGTGGTGGGCAGCCCGGCGACAGCGAGGAATTTGGCCGAGGTGTCCAGCGTCGCAAAGAACAGCTGCGCGACCATCAGAATGCCGATGCCGAGGCCTCGGCGATCCTCGATCTGCGCTATTGTCGTGGTCATGGCTTATCCGGCGGGCAGTCCGCTTGGGCAAATCCAGGCCGGGAGGGGGACCTGCGATGCTGCAGCAAACAGACCGGCGGATGGCCCGCCTGTCAATCGCAGCGGCCGTCAGTTCGGTACGCATCAGACGAAAAGACGATGGGCCGGCGCGGGCCGGCCCATCGTCATCGTGTCAGCTGGCAAATGCGCTCAGGCGAGCCACTTGGCGTAATCAGACACCAGCAGGTGCCAGGGTTCCTCATCCTCCTCGATGCCGCCGAAGCGGGCGATCCTGGGATCCTCGAAGACGTTGTCAGTGTTGTCGTCGTTGACGGTCGACACCTCGCCGATGAAGACGTCGCCGCCCTCGCCCCAGAAGGCGTGCCAGTGCTCGTTGGGCATCAGGGTGACACTCTCGCCCGGCTTGAGCCGCAGCTTGTGGCCGGGCGCGAACTCGTGGCGGATGCCATCGGTGAAGACAACGGTGCCCTTTTCACGGTCGCACTCGCCATTGGTATCGCCGAACAGCTCAATCACCAGCGTGCCGCCGCCGCGGTTGATGATGTCCTCGGCCTTCAGGTTGTGCCGATGCATGGGGGAATACTGATCCTGGCGCGAAATCATCGCCTTTTCTGCGTAGAGCATGCCGCGGCCCTTCGCCAGATCGGCGCTGTTGCCATTCCGGACCGTGAACAGGAACAGCCCGGTCTTGTCGAAATCGCCGAGACCGTAGTCGGAAATATCCCAGCCAAGATTGGAATTGATGATGGCCTGGGCAATCGGCTTGTTCTGCTTGAACTCGGCCGGGCTCCAGTAGGCGAAGGGCGGCAGGATATAGCCAAACGAGCGGATGAACTCGTCACTTTCGCGCATGATCTGGTTGACGCGGCTGCGCTTGATGGATGGTTGGGTCACGAGGTCCTCCGGAACATTTCAAGGCCGACCGGCCTGGAACAGTACCTCTTTCCTAGCGCGCGCCGGGACGAACGTCATGTCCACAATTGGGGGCATCGGCAACGCCCGGTGTCAGGCCAGCATGGTTCCGGTCGCCATGCGTCGCGTGTGCCAGGCGAACGCCTCCTCCAGCAGATGCGGGGTATGTCCGCCGCGGGCAGTGGCGCGCCGGAAATAATCGGCCAGGGCGTCGCGATAGGCTGGATCAACGCAATTGGCGATCACCTCGGCCGCGCGCTCGCGCGGCGCGAGGCCGCGCAGGTCGGCCAGGCCATGCTCGGTGACGAGGATATCCACGTCATGCTCGCAGTGATCGACATGGGTCACCATTGGCACCACCGAGGAGATGGCGCCGGCCTTGGCGGTCGAGCGGGCGACGAAGATCGACAGATAGGCATTGCGGGCAAAGTCGCCGGAGCCGCCGATGCCATTCATCATCATGGTGCCGTTGACATGGGTGGAATTGACATTGCCGTAGATGTCGAACTCCAGCGCCGTGTTGATGCCGATGATGCCGAGGCGGCGGATCACTTCGGGATGATTGGAGATTTCCTGCGGGCGCAGAACCACCCTGTCGCGGTAGGCCGCCAGATTGCCGAAGACCCGGCTGGAATAGTCCGACGACAGGGTAATTGCCGAGCCAGAGGCAAAGTTCAGCTTGCCCGCATCGAACAGGGCGAAGGTCGAATCCTGCAGCACCTCGCTATACATGCGCAGATCGTGGAACGGCCCCTCGGCGAAGGCGCCGAGCACCGAGTTGGCGATCGTGCCGATGCCGGCCTGCAGTGGATTGAGCGTCATGTCGAGCCGCCCCGCGGCGACCTCGGCCGCCAGGAAATCGACAAGGTGGGCCGCAATGGCTTCGGTCACCGCGTCGCCGGGTTCAATGGTGGAGAAGCTGTCGGCCTCGCCGGTCATGACAATGGCGACGATACGGTCCGGATCGACGGGGATGGCCGTGCTGCCAATGCGGCTGTCGCAGGCAACAATGGGAATGGGCGTGCGCGTCGGGCGTTTGCCGGGGATATAGATATCGTGCAGGCCCTCGAGTTCGAGCGGCTGGTTGAGGTTGATCTCGACGATGATCTTCTGGGCCAGCCGGCCAAAACTCGCCGTATTGCCAACCGAGGTGGTGGGAACGATGTGCCCCTCCTCGGTGATGGCCGTGGCTTCGATCACCGCGACGTCGAGGGCCCCCATCTCCCGGGCGCGCAGATGCTCGACCATCTCGGACAGATGCTGGTCCACGAACATCACCTCGCCGCGATTGATCGCGGCACGCAGGTTCGGGTCGGTCTGAAACGGCAGGCGCCGCGCCAGGATATGCGCGCGGTTGAGCAGGCCATCGATGTCGTGGCCGAGCGAGGCCCCGGTGAGCAGCGTGATCTTGAACGGCTCCGCCTCGGCGCGCCGCACCATGGCCAGTGGCACGGCCTTGGCATCGCCGGCCCGGGTGAAGCCGCTCATGCCGACGGTCATGCCGTCGCCGATATGGGCGGCGGCCTCGTCCGGCGTCACGATGCGGGACAGCAATTCGGGGCGGCGGATACGATGCTCAAGCAAGTTGAAGACTCCGGGACCAGGGTCTGCACCTTCTAGTCCCGAAGCCCACGCTCCCCCTTGACCGAGGTCAAGCGCTCAGTAGGTCTCGCGCAGATGCCGGACCTTGAGGCTCCTTGCCAGCGCCTTCTGCGTCACCTTGGCGCCAAGCCGCGGCGTGAAGGACAGCCTGGTCTCGCGGCCCGGTAGCAGGGTGACGGCGTTGTCGGAGAAATACCCCGGCACGTCCACGGTCGCGGTGACGAACAGCGCCGGCTTGTCGGCGCTCAGCGTCAGCACGGGCGACGCATCATCCCCCGACCAAGTCGCCGTGACCTTGGCCATGGCGGGGTCGTAGGCCTTGTAGGGTTTGGGGAAGTAGTCGTTCTCGCCGAGCAGGGTACCGGCCGCGTCGCGCCAGGAGAAAAACAGGAACTCCCCTGCCCCGAGCTTTTCGGCAGGCAGCCTGAAGGCAAGGCCGGACGCATCGGGAGACACCGCAGTCTTGCCCGAATGGATGACGCGATCGCCGCCGTCGACGTCGACGGCACGGATTTCGAGGCTGATCTCGGTCCTGGCGCCGGTGTCGTTGATGGCCTTGAAGAGGATGGTGTCGCCTTCCGGATAGGCCACCACATTGACCGGCAGGAAGAAGCGCTTGGCCATGTACTGCAGGATCTTCCACTGCCCGCCATAGTCGAGGCTGGCCCAGCTGGCGACCGGATAGGTGTCGTTGATCTGCCAGAACAGCGTGCCCATGCAGCGCGGCTTGGTCGAGCGCCAGTATTCGATGGCCGTCTTGATGGCGAGGCCCTGCTGGATCTGGCTGAGGAACACCATCTGGTCGAAATCGCGCGGGAAGCGGAAGTAGCGCGTCATGGTTTCGAGGATGCGGGCATTGCCACCAGTATTGCGCTGATGGCCTTCCATCACCGCGGATGACGGGTTGCGGTCCTCGGGATTGGAAAAACTCTCGATGACGTTCATCGAGGTGAAGGACTGGAAGCCGAACTCGGAGGCAAAGCGCGGATTGACGTTGCGATAGGCGGAAAAGTCCTTGGCCGAGTGCCAGACGTCCCAGAAATGCAGGTCGCCGCGGGTGTCGGAGTGCCAGCCGTCGGAAAAGTCCATGTAGCCCAGCGAGGGCGATGACGGCCAGAAACGGCGCGCCGGATCCTCGTCCTCGACCAGATAGCCGAGCATGGAGTTGAGCCGGTCGTAATTGGCGACGTAGCGCTCGGGATTGGCCTTGGTCTCGGGGTACCAGCTGAGGGAACCGATCACCTCGTTGTCGCCGCACCACAGGGCAATGCAGGCGTGGTGGCTGAGACGCCGGATCTGCTGGGTGATCTCGACCCGCACGTCATCGAGGAACTCGCGGTTGGACGGGTAGCTCATGCACGAGAACATGAAATCGTGCCAGATCAGCAGTCCGAGTTCGTCGCAGATCTCGTAGAAGACGTCGGGCTCGTACTGGCCGCCACCCCAGACGCGGATCATGTTCATGTTGACCGCTTTGGCGCTCTCGAGCAGGTCACGGATGGCGGCCGGGGTCTGGCGCGACGGAATGGCGTCGGCCGGAATCCAGTTGGCGCCCATCATGGTGATGTCGCGGCCATTGATCCGGCACTTGAAGCTGTGGTCGATCTTGTCCTTCTCGACGATCCACTCGAGCTTGCGCAGCCCGATCCGGCGCGTCGTCAGCTCGCCATCGAGGGTCGTCTCAAGGGTATAGAGCGGCTGCTCGCCCTGCCCGTTCGGCCACCAGAGGTTCGGCTCCGTGACCTTGATCTTGTGGATGAAGACGTTTTCGCCCTGGCCCACCTTCACCTTGCCGCCGATGGCCTTGCCGTCGAAGACGTGGCCGAGTTCAACCTCTCCTGCAGCGAAGGCGAAAAGCCGAGTCTTTACGGTCAGTTCGACGCCCGACTTCGAGTGCTTCTGGTCGACCTGCACACTCTCCTGGCGGGCCAGCCTGCTGCGGCGGATCGCCATCCTGCCGTAGACGCCGGTCGGCATCAGGCAGATGCCCCAGTCCCAGCCAGCGTGGCAGGCGGCCTTGCGCACGAAGTTCATGTGCACGCCTTCGAGGCCGTTGGTCAGGTAGTTATAGGTGAAGGGGATCGGGAACGGATGTGCCTCGGCGCGCGCCTTGGCCACCTCGCGGGTGACGTCGAACTCGATGCGCAGCGTGTTGTCGCCGGTTCTGACCTTGCCGGTGACGTCGATGTCGTAGCGGATGAACTGGTTCTGCGTCCGCGCGACGACCTCGCCGTTGAGCAGCACGGTGGCGATGCAGTCGACATTGTCGAGCGTCAGCGTCAGGAACCCGTCGACATCATCCGCCGTCGCTTTGAAGGTGCGCTCCACGGTCCAGGCGGTGTGATTGACCCACATCACGTCCTGCTCGTTGAGGCCGAAATAGGGATCGGGGATTTCACCCGCTTCCAGCAAGGCGGTGTGCACGTCGCCCGGCAGGCTGATCCTGGCCCTGGTCTTGTGGCCGGGCGACGACAGCGCAAAGTCGCCGGCCAGGTTGAGCTCGGCGTAATCGGTCGACTTCGGCATTGCAGCGGCTTTCGCCATGGATCTCTACCTCGATCAGCGTGCGGAATGGTGCGGCAGTCATAGACAGGCCGATGAGGGCTGCCAAGCCAGGTGCCGACACTGCCACGACCATACGCAGGACAGTTGACAGTGATAGCTAACTTCATTATCTATCATCGCTACTGTACTTAGCTATAAGGTGCTTGCCATGACTGGCTTTCCACCGCGGGAGGTGTCGCTCCTGCTCCGACTCGAAGGCGTTGTCGCGCTGATCGCGACGATCGCCGCCTACCAGATGCTTGGCGGCAACTGGTGGCTGTTTGCGCTGCTGATCCTGGCGCCCGACCTGTCGATGCTGGCAATGCTGGCCGGGAAGACAACGGGTACCCGCATCTACAATCTTGCCCACACCTACGCGCTGCCGATCGCCTTCGGCGGCCTCGCCTGGCTGGCGGGCGCGATGCCCGTGGTCCCCTATGCATTGATCTGGGCGGCGCATATCGCTCTGGACCGTGCTCTGGGCTATGGCCTCAAATATCCCGGCAAGTTCGATGCGACCCATCTGGGTCCGATGGGCCAAGCCAGGAAGGACGCCAAGCTTGCCAACCCCGGCTAAGACCTCACGCGACGCCTTGGTCGGCATCGCCCGCGCGCTGGTCGATGCCGGCGGTGCCGAGGCGCTTACGGTCAGCGCCGTGGCGCAACAGGCCGGGGTCAAGCCACCCTCGCTCTACAAGCATTTCACCGATCGCGCCGCCATCCTCAAGGCCGTCGAGATATCGGTCCTGCACGACCTCGAGCAGAGCCTCCGCGCCGGGACCAAGGGCACCCATGCGCGTCAGCGCTTGCTCAGCATGGCGCAGGCCTATCGGCGGTTCGCCAACAGCCAGCCCCATCGCTATGGCGTCATCTATTCGCGGGAGGCATTCGACGATCCCGAGATCGAGGCCGCCTGCCGCTTTTCAGCCGAGCCGCTGTTCGAGGAACTGGCCAAAGCCGGCGTGCCGGCCGGCCGCATTCTGCCGCTGTCGCGGACCCTTGCGGCCTTTCTTCACGGCTTTGTCTCCATGGAGATCATCAAGGCGTTCCGGCTGGGCGGCGATCTCTACCGGGACTTCGAGGACTCCGTGGCGACCATCCTTGCCGAAGTCGAAGACAGACCTATCGCCTGAAGTCCGAAACGGCAGGGCGCATGCCGCCCTGCCGCCTGGTTGTTACTCGGCCGCCTTGGCGTCGAGGTCGAGGAAGCCGCCGGACTGGCGCTCCCAGAGCTTGGCATAGTGTCCGCCCGAGGCGAGGAGCTGGGCATGGGTGCCCTCCTCGACGATCCGGCCCTGCTCGAGCACGACCAGCCGGTCCATCGCGGCGATGGTCGACAGCCGGTGGGCAATGGCGATCACCGTCTTGCCCTGCATCAGGCTGGTCAGCTGCTCCTGGATGGCCGCCTCGACCTCGGAGTCGAGCGCCGAGGTGGCTTCGTCGAGCACGAGGATCGGCGCGTTCTTGAGCAGCACCCGGGCGATGGCAACGCGCTGGCGCTGACCGCCCGAGAGTTTCACCCCGCGTTCGCCGACATGCGCATCGTAGCCCCGGCGATCCTTGGGATCGACGAGGCCAGCGATGACCTCGGCGACCTTGGCCTGTTCGGCCGCGCGGATCATCTCTTCGTCGGTCGCCGACTGGCGGCCGAACTTGAGGTTCTCCCGCACCGAGCGGTGCAGCAGCGAGGTGTCCTGGCTGACCAGGCCGATAGCGGCGCGCAGGCTCTCCTGCGTCACCTTGCTGACATCCTGCCCGTCGATGCGGATGGCGCCGGCCTCGACGTCAAAGAGCCGCAGCGCCAGGTTGACCAGCGTCGACTTGCCGGCACCCGACCGGCCGACAAGGCCGACCTTCTCGCCCGGCCTGATGGTGAGCGAAAAATCCTCGATCACCGTGCCGGACTTGCCGCGCCAGTAGTTGAAGCTGACATTGTCGAACTCGATGCCACCGGCCTTGACCACCAGCGGCGGCGCGTCCGGAGCGTCGAGCATGGTGAGCGGCTGGGCGATGGTTTCCATCGAATCGCGGATGGTGCCGACCTGGCGGAAGATGTTGGAGCCGATCTCGAGGATCCAGCCCGACATGTTCATGATCTGCAGCACGAACGGGATGACGGTGGCCACGGCAGCCGCCGAGAGCGTGCCGGCATTCCAGCCGGCCAGCGCCAGCCAGGTGGTCGCCACCACCAGCCCGCCGTTGAGCAGGAACAGGGTCGACCACATGTAGGTAAAGACCCGCATCAGCTTGCGGAATTCCACCGTGTGCGCGGTGACCGAGTCGGCGACGTACTGATCCTCGTGACCATCGGTGGAGAAGGTCTTGATGGTCTGGATGTTGGTGTAGCTGTCCACCACCCGGCCGGTCAGGACCGACTTGGCCTCGGAAAGATCCTCCGAGTACTTGGCGATCAACGGCATGGTGATGGTGAACAGCACGCCATAAAAGATCAGCCAGGCTGCGATGGGCAGCAGCAGTACCGGATCGAGGCCGGCCAGCACCACCACCGCCACGATCACAAAGACCAGCGCATACCAGGCCGCGTCGATCAGCAGGTTGACCGCCGTCTCGATGGCTTCGCCGGTCTGCATGATCTTGTTGGCAACGCGCCCGGCAAAGTCGTTCTGGAAGAAGGTCCAGCTCTGCCGGATGACGTGCCAGTGGCTCTGCCAGCGCGCCAGGTTGACGAGGTTGGGGACGATGGAATGGTTGCGCACCAGCGTGTCGAGAAAGAACGACAGCGGCCGCACAATCACGATCACCGCAATCATGGCGAGAAAGGCCGGCCAGTGGGCGGAGAACATCTCGCCCTGTGCAGTGGTCGCGAGGAAGCCGACGACCAGGCCGACAAAGATCGGCATCATCGAGTCGGAGACCGAGCCGATGGCCACAAGGATCATGCGCAGGATGAAGCCGGTGCGGAACTGACCGACGAAGTAGAGGATGAACTTGTTGACGCCCATGGGCGGCTGGCGATCGGCGGCCAGCGCAACGGGGGAATACCTGGCATCGAACCAGGAAATGACGCGATTGAGCATTTTTCTCTCATCGGGATGAGAGCCGGCGCTGACCTCAGGTCAGGGACTGGCTCTTGTGGAGTTGTTTTCGTCTCACGGCCTCGGGCCCCTGGCCCCCGGCATTGAAGTGACGTCCCGCGCTGATGATTGAACTGTTATCCATTCTGTCCTCCTTGGATGGTTGATGGTTGCGACGCTGCCTACTCGGCAGCCTCGGTATGGTCTGCGTCGATGAACCCACCCGACTGGCGGGCCCAGAGCTTGGCGTAGTGGCCGCCCAGTTCCAGCAACTGGGCGTGGCTGCCCTGCTCGACGATCCTGCCGCCATCGAGGATCACCAGCCGGTCCATCGCCGCGATGGTCGAGAGCCGATGGGCGATGGCGATCACGGTCTTGTTCTGCATCAGCAGCTGGAACTGGCTCTGGATGGCCGCTTCCACTTCGCTGTCGAGGGCCGAGGTCGCTTCGTCGAGCACCAGGATGGGGGCGTTCTTGAGCAGCACCCGGGCAATGGCGATACGCTGTCGCTGGCCGCCCGAGAGCTTCACGCCGCGTTCCCCAACCTGCGCCTCGTAGCCACGGTTACCCTTGGGGTCGACGAGCGTGTCGATGAACTTGTCGGCCTCGGCCAGCCGCGCCGCTTCGTACATTTCCTCGTCCGTTGCCGCGGGGCGACCGTAGAGAATGTTCTCGCGCACCGAACGATGCAGCAGCGAGGTGTCCTGGGTCACCACGCCGATCTGGCTGCGCAGCAAGTCCTGTGTCACCTGGGCGATGTCCTGGCCATCGATGGAAATGACACCGCCCTCACGGTCGTAGAACCGCAGCAGCAGGTTGACGATGGTCGACTTGCCCGCGCCGGAGCGGCCGACCAGACCGATCTTCTCGCCCGGCCGGATATGCAGGTCGAGATGATCGATGACGCCGGCCTTCTTGCCGTAGTGGAAGGAGACATCGCTGAAGCGGATATCGCCCTTCACCGTGCCGATCGGCTTGGCGTCGGGCACGTCGGCGACGATGCGCGGCAGCGAGATCGAATTGATGCCGTCGCGGACCACGCCGATATTCTCGAACAGCGCCGACATTTCCCACATGATCCACTGGCTCATGCCCTGGAAGCGCAGCACCAGCGCCGCCGCAACAGCAATGGCGCCCGGCGTCATCGTGCCGGTGAGCCACTGCCAGATGCCGACCGATACCACGGCCGCCAGCAACGTCGCGTTCATCGCCGTGATGGTGACGTTGAGGATGCTGACCATGCGCATCTGCGTGTGCACGGTGCCCATGAAGCCGTCCATCGCCTCGCGGGCGTAGGCCTCCTCCCGCTTGGAGTAGGAAAAGAGCTTGACCGTGGCGATGTTGGTGTAGCTGTCGACGATCCGTCCGGTCATCATCGAGCGGGCATCGGCCTGCTTCTCGGACACCTTGCCGAGTCGCGGGATATAGTGCCGGAGCAGCAGCGTGTAGGCGGCCAGCCAGACGAGGAAGGGCACGGCCAGCCACGGATCGCCCATGAAGGCGAGAACCACAGCGCCGATGAAGTAGACGACGACGAACACGGTGACGTCGAGCAGTTTCATCACCACTTCGCGCGCCGCCAGCGAGGTCTGCATCAGCTTGGCGCCGATGCGGCCGGCGAACTCGTCCTGGAAGTAGCTCATCGACTGCCGGATCAGGTAGCGGTGGGCCATCCAGCGAATGCGCTGCGGGAAGTTGCCGAGCAGCGACTGATGGATGATCAGGGAGTCGGCCAGTTGCAGCGCCGGCAGCAGGAGCAGCAGGAAAGCCGCCATCAGGCCGAGCTTCCAGCCTTCGGTGGCGAGGAACGTCGCCTTGTCGGCGGTCCCCAGCCAGTCGACCAGCGAACCCATGAAGCCGAACAGCATGACTTCGCCGACCGCGATGCTGGCGCCGAGCACCGTCATCGCCGCCAGCCAGCGCTTGGCTCCGAACGAGTAATGCAGGCAAAAGCCCAGCAGCGTCTTGGGCGGCTGCTGCGGTTCTTCCTGCGGGTAAGGATCAATGCGGCCCTCGAACCACTTGAAAACCTGATTGATCATTCCGTTCTTCCTCCGACGCACGACACGTGCTGCGCTACAACCTCAACACCTGTTGAGGTCAAGCGCGAAAACGTTCCGATGCAAAAACTCGCCGCGCGGGCTATGCTGGATTTCGCACGCGGCATGCCCACAATTGACATGACGGAGGTGCGAGCTGAGATCCGACCGGCCACCCCAATGCTGCCGCGGTTGGCAGGAAGTATGGCTATTCAGTCGTTCACAGCCCGTCAGAATACACGAACTGTCGGAGTCGGCTGTTGCGCCACTGCCACAATCAGATAACGAGTTACGAGTTGACGCCCTGCGGAGTGAATGATGCGCGCTGAAGACGAACACACCATCTACCTCAAGGACTACGTCCCCGCCCCCTATATGGTGGAGCGTGTCGACCTTGACGTGAGGATCGAGCCCGGTCTGGCCCAGGTGCGCGCCCTGCTGACCGTGGTGCCGCGCGAGGGTACGCCACCCGGTACACCGCTGATCCTGGATGGTGACGGACTGACGCTCCACTCCATCGCCATTGACGGACTGCCGCTGGCGCTGACCGCCTATGACACGACGCCGACCACGCTCACCGTGCTCGAGCCGCCGAAGAAGCGCTTCGTGCTGGAAACCGAAGTCGAGATCGAGCCCGAGAAGAATACGCGGCTGATGGGTCTCTACCGCTCGAACGGCACCTGGTGCACGCAGTGCGAGCCGGAGGGGTTCCGCCGCATCACCTATTTCCTCGACCGGCCCGACAATCTCGCTGTCTTCAAGGTGCGCATGCATGCCGACAAGGCGCTGGCGCCGGTGCTGCTGGCGAACGGCAATCTGGTCGACAGCGGCGACGAGCCCAATGGTCGTCACTTCGCCGTCTGGGAGGATCCGCACCCCAAGCCCGCCTATCTGTTTGCCATGGTCGCCGGTGATCTCGGCTCAATCCATGACAGCTTCACGACGGCCTCTGGCCGCGAGGTAGCGCTGGGCATCTATTGTGCGCATGGCAAGGAAGACCAGTGCACCTGGGCGATGGACTCGCTCAAGCGCTCGATGGCCTGGGACGAGCGGCGTTTCGGGCGCGAGTACGACCTCGACATCTTCAATATCGTCGCCGTCTCCGACTTCAATTTCGGCGCAATGGAGAACAAGGGCCTCAACATCTTCAACGACAAGGTGGTGTTCGTCTCGCCCGAGTCGGCGACCGATGCCGACTATGACGGCGTCGAACGGGTCATTGCGCACGAGTATTTCCACAACTGGACCGGCAATCGCATCACCTGCCGCGACTGGTTCCAGCTCTGCCTCAAGGAAGGCCTGACCGTCTATCGCGACCAGGAATTCTCGTCGGACGAGCGCTCGCGCCCGGTCAAGCGCATCAGCGACGTGCGGCTGCTGCGCACGGCGCAGTTCCCCGAGGACGGGGGCCCCCTCGCCCACCCGGCGCGGCCGAGCCAGTACAAGGAAATCAGCAACTTCTATACGACCACGGTCTACGAGAAGGGCGCCGAGATCGTCCGCATGCTGGCGACGCTGCTCGGCGAGGCCGGCTTCCGCAAGGGCATGGACCTCTATTTCGAGCGCCATGACGGCGAGGCCACCACGATCGAGGCCTTCCTCAAGGTGTTCGAGGACGCCAATGGCGTCGACCTGGCGCAGTTCGGCCAGTGGTACCTGCAGGCCGGCACACCCGAGGTGACCGTCACCGACAGCTACGACGCTGCTGCCCAGACCTATACGCTGACCCTGACACAGCACACCGCGCCGACCCCCGACCAGCCTGACAAGCAGGGGATGGTGGTACCGGTCAAGTTTGGTCTGATCGGCCCCAATGGCAGCCCGATGACCTGGACCGGCGTCAGCGGCGGCCGGGTCGAAGGCGACATGATCGTCCTCGACACCGACAGCGCCACGCTGACGTTCACCGGCATTGCGAACCGGCCCGTGCCGTCGCTGTTCCGCGACTTCTCGGCTCCGGTGAAGATCAGGTCGAATGCCACAGAGGCCGACCGGCTGTTTTTGGCCCGTCACGACGAAGATCCGTTCGGGCGCTGGCAGGCGTTGCAGGACGTCTCGATGGGGCTGCTGGTCAATGCTGCCGGCGGTAAGCCGTGGAGCGAGGCGCAGATCACCGGCCTTGCCGAGGCGATCGAACAGACGGCGACCAGCGAGACGCTGGACGATGCCTTCAAGGCACTCGCCATCACCCTGCCCAGCGTCCCCGAGATTGCGCAGGCCAAGGGCAGCGATGTCGATCCAAGCGCCATTCTCGACGCGCGCAATGCCATGATCGTGCAGATCGCCGATCGCGCCGGCGAGGCGCTCGAGCGCGTCTACGAGCGCACCCAGGACAGCGAGGCCTACGCCCCGTCCCCTGCCCAGTCGGGCAAGCGGTCGCTGAAGAACATGGCGCTCGACTATCTGGTCCGCGGCCTGCCGGAAAGGGGCGCGGAACTGGCTGCCGCGCAGTACCGCACGGCGCAGAACATGACCGATCGCTTCGGCGCGCTGCGGGCCTCGGTTGCAGTCTGGACGCCGCAAGCCGCCGGCCTGCTCGGCGACTTCCGTACCATGTACACTGCCGACCCACTGGTGTTCGACAAGTGGCTGATGCTCAACAGCGCCCCGGCGCATGACGAGACCATCGCGCGGCTGCGCGCCATCCTGGCCGACCCCGACTTCCCCAAGAACAATCCCAACCGCCTGCGCGCGCTGGTCTATACCTTCGCCAACGCCAATCTGGTGCAGTTCGCCCGTCCCGACGGCGAAGGGTTCCGTTTCGTCACCGAGTTCGTTGCGGATGTCGATACGCGCAACCCGCAGGTCGCAGCCCGTGTGCTCACCAGCTTCCGCATCTGGCGCAGCCTCGAGCCGGGGCGTCGCGAGCTCGCGGAATCCGCTCTGAAATCGCTGCAGGATTCCGGTTCCTTGAGCCGCAACGCCGCCGACATTCTCGAGCGAACGCTGGCTGGTTAACAGAACCTAAATTTGGAAGAATTTTTCTTCCCTGCGTAAGTGACTCTGCGGACTCACGAAATTCCCGAACGACCCGGACGGCCGTTTAGGCCCTACTGGACAGCGTCGCAGCGCTGATTCAAAGTTGCTTCGCGGTGCAAATCACCGCCGGGGCGAATACTAAAACTGCGAGGACTATTTCATGGTGTCGGCAAGGCCATCCGACGTCGGAGGTGAAGGATTCGATCATCCGCAACCTCCGCCGGCCTACAGTGGCGCGCGGACCAACCAGCTTCGGTTTCCGCCCGCCGCCACGCTGCTGATTACCGTCGCCGCGCTGTTCGCTGCCGTGCTGTCGGTCGGCATGGACCTGCAGCGCACAATCGACGAGGACAGCAGCCGGAAGGCGCTGATCGCGCAGATCGCTGTTGCACAGGGGCCCGTCGCGGCGCTGTCGCAGACCGAAACCAACCTCGATGGCGTCACGCAGCGCGGCCTCGCCGCCTTTGCGCTGGCACTGCTGATCTCGGGGCTCGCCTGGATGCGCCGACCGGCCGCAGTCAGGCCGGAACCGCCGATTGACTGTCACGCGCTGATGTCGTCGATCCCGTTCGGGGTTGCCTGCTGGACCGCCGAAGGCGACCTGATCAGCTGCAATGAGCAGTTTCGGGCCCGGCTGAACCTCAAGACCGGCGAGTTCCCGGCCGGCACCCGCTATCTTCAGTCGATCAGGCAGCTGACCATTGGCGGCTACACGCAACTGCTGCGCGAGAATGACAAGAACCGCCTCCTGGAACTGCATCGCAGCGACGATTCCTGCCTCCTTATCGACGAGCGCCCGCTGGGCAACGGCACGTTCATCACCCTGATCTCGGACGTCACGGCCTCGCGTCGCACCGACCAGCTGCTGGCCACCATCCGTGAGGAGCAGCGCCTGCTGGCCCGCCGCTATCACGAGGAAAAGCTCAAGGCCGAGGCTGCCAACCGCGCCAAGACAGCCTTCCTCGCCCACCTCTCCCACGACATCCGCACCCCCCTCAACCACATCATCGGCTTTGCCGACCTGATGCGGCAGCAGACCTACGGCGCGTTGGGCGACCCGCGCTACGTCAACTATGTCGACGCCATGAAGGGCTCGGGCGAACGTCTGCTCTCCTACTTCGCCTCGATCCTCGAACTGGCCGAACTGGAAGCCGGCCGGCGGCCGCAACGTCTCGAACGGATGGGCGCGGACGACCTGCTGCAGGCGGCGGCACGACGCTTTTCCAGCCAGGCCAGCCGCGCGGGCCTGACCTTGCGCATCGGCGAGCGCTGCCAGGCCTCGATCGTGGGCGACCGGTTCTCGCTGGAACGGATGGTGGCCAATCTGGTCGACAACGCCCTCCGCTTCACGCCGAGCGGCGGCAAGGTGACACTGGCCGCCTATGCCGCAAGCGATGGCGTGGTGCTCGAAATCACCGACACCGGAATCGGTATTCCCCCTGAACGGCTCGAAACCCTGTCACAACCCTTTGCCTTCCGCGATGACGTGCTCACCCGGCAGCAGAGCGGCGCCGGGCTGGGTGTGGCTATCGCCCGCGCCATTGCCGAAACCAGCGGCGGACGACTGGCCATCGACAGCCGCCTGGGCATCGGCACAACCGTGGCCGTTTCGCTGCCGCTGCAGCCGGCCATGGACCTGCCCGCCGCCGCGGCCGCCTAAAGCGACCGGGCCTTCTCGTACCATTTCGTCGCTGCCGCACTGACTTCGGTCTGCATGTCCTTGAGGTCGGCTTCGAGACGCTCGAAACTGGGGCTGTTGGTGCGCTGTGCCAGCAGTTCGCGGAAGGCGTCGGTCCAGCCGCTGTCCTTGAACGGCGCCACCAGCGCGGCACTCATGACCTGCAGCACCGTCGCATAGGTGCGGTAGATCTCGGCCAGCCGTTCGCCTTCGGGCAGCAGCCCGGTCAGCGCGAGGCGCTGCAGCACCGCATCGGTTCGCGCATGCGGCGCATCGACCTGCTGGCGCGCCACCAGTTGCGCCGACTGGGCAATGAACTCGAGGTCGACCAGGCCGCCGGCCGCCAGCTTCAGATCGAACGGATGACGCGGCCGCCGCTCGCGCGCCATCAGGGCCCGCATCGACACGACGTCATCAATGGTCTTGGGCACGTCGCGCGGCCGTGACAGGATTTCCTGCAACGTCGTCTCGATCCGCTCGCCCAGCCCGTCATCGGCCACCATCACCCGGGCGCGGCTCAGTGCCAGATGTTCCCAGGTCCAGGCGTTCTCGTGGTGGTAGATGATGAATCCCGGCATGCCGGTCGCCAGCGGCCCGGCATTGCCCGACGGACGCAGGCGCATATCAGCCTCGTAGAGCACACCCTCGGACGTCGGCGAAGTGATTGCTGCCACAAGGCGTTGGGTCAGCCGGGTAAAGTACTGATTCACGCTCAGCGGCTTTTCGCCATCGGACTCGTCGGCCTCCTGCTGCTGGTCGTAGAGCAGGATGAAATCGAGATCGGAGCTGACCGTCATCTCGCGGCTCGCCATCTTGCCGAAAGCCAGCAGCGCCGCGCGCGCTCCGGGGATGGTGCCGTGGCGCTTGGCGAACTCGGCACGCACGGCATCAAAGAGGTGATCGAGCAGCGTCTCGGCCAGCGCCGTGAACTGCTCCCCGGCCCGCTCGGCGGTCATGGTGCCCGAGAGCAGGCCGGCAGCGATCAGGAACTTCTGTTCCTGGCCGATGATCCGGGCCCGATCGATCAGGTCCTGGTAGTCGCGGGCCTCGTCCAGGAAGGCGCCCACCTTCTTGACCAGCAGCTTGCGCCGCCGCACGTCGTCGGCAAAGGCCGGGTCGATCAGGCCATCCATGACATGGGCACGGTGGATGACCGCATCGGCCATGCGCGGCGCCGAGGCCATCAGCGCGATCAGCAGACTGCGCAGGTTCTCGTGCTGGCGCAGCAGCGAGAACAACTGCACTCCCGCCGGCAGGCGCGACAGGAAGTTGTCGAAGCGCAGCATCGCCTCGTCGGCATTGCCAGCTCCGGCGATGGTGGTCAGCAGCGCCGGGAGCAGCTCGGTCAGATGCGCGCGCGCCGCCGAGGTGCGGGTCGCGGCGTAGCTGCCATAGTGCCACTTGCGAATGATTGCCGACGCCTTGGCCGGTTCCTTGAAGCCCATGTGCGAAAGGGTTTCGAGCGTCCCGGGATCGTCGTCGGACCCGGTAAAGACCAGGTTGCCGTCGATGCTCCCCAGGGTCTCGCCTTCGGTGAACAGCTCCGAGTAGTAACCGACAACCAGAGTCAACGCGTCGCGGTAACGCTTTTCAAATGCAGGCAAATCCGCTTCGCCCATCAGCGTCGCGATGGTGGCGACCTCGGCCGGGGTCTCGGGCATCACGTGGGTCTGCTCGTCGCGCAGCATCTGCAGCCGGTTCTCGACCCCGCGCAGGAACCAATAGGTCGCAGTCAGCTCGTCGCGCGCCGTCGGCGAAATCCAGTTGGCTGCCGCCAGCGCCGCCAGCGCTTCGGTCGTCGGCCGCACGCGCAGCGAACGGTCGCGGCCGCCTGCGATCAGCTGCTGGGTCTGGGTGAAGAATTCGATCTCGCGAATGCCGCCGAGCCCGAGCTTGACGTTGTGCCCCTCGACCCGGATGTCGCCGACATTCTTGGCGATGTTGATCTGCCGCTTCATCGCCTGGATATCGGCAATGGTGGCGAAGTCGAGGTGCTTGCGCCAGATATAGGGCGCGAGTTCGGTGAGGAAGGCTTCGCCGACAGCGATGTCGCCGGCGCAGGGCCGCGCCTTGATCCAGGCGGCGCGCTCCCAGTTCTGGCCGCGAGCCTCGTAATAGGTCAGCGCCGCCTCGATCGGCAGCGCCACCGGCGTCGAGCCGGGATCGGGCCGCAGCCGCAGGTCGGTGCGAAACACATAGCCGTGCTCGGTGCGATCCATCATCAGCGCCGCCAGCTTCTGGACAATGCGCGTGTAGATCTTGGTGCACTCGTACGGGTCGGTCAGCACGGGTGTGGATGGGTCGAAGAAGGCAACGATGTCGATGTCGCTGGAGTAGTTGAGTTCCCGGCCGCCATGCTTGCCGAGCGCAAAGATGGCGAGGCCGGATTTGGCCGCGCTGGCAAACTCGGGGACAACGTCGCCCTTTTCCGCAGCCTTGCGCATCAGGAAGTCGAGGCCCGCATCGAGCGCCGCATCGGCGAGGTCGGACAATGCCGCGGTCGATTGCGCCGTGCTCCAGACGCCGGTCACCTCGGCCGCCGCCGCAAGCAGGGCAACGCGGCCCTTGGCGACGCGCAGGGCCTGCGACACCGACGGCTCCTCGCTGGCGGCAACGCCTTGGGCGCGCAGATCGGCGAGCAGCGCGGCAAGTGCCGCATCGGGCTCCGCCAGTGCCTGGTCAAGCCAGGCGCCATGCAGTTGGGCAAGGTCCGCCAGATACGGGGCAGAAGCGAGAAGCGTGTCGAGCGAGGCGGTCATTTCCGATCGATAGCGCACTGGCCGCAAATGTCACTGGATTTCGGCACGGAGCCCGCTATCTTCCGGCGCGAAAACCAGCCCTGCGAGTTCCCATGCGCCTTGTCTCTGTTGCTGTTGTAGCCGCCCTGTCGCTGGCGTGCGCCCTGCCCGTCGCGGCTGCCTCGCTGGGCGGCATGGGCAAGGCGATCTTTGGCAATACCTTCAATTTCAGCAAGGCAAACCTGGAAAAGACCCCCGTCAGCGCCATCACCGTGGGCAAGCTCAAGATGGCACTGCAGACGACGCGGCTGAAGGATGTGCAGAAGGCCTTCGGCGGCACACTGCAGCAGGAAGGTGATGGCGCGGAGCGGGCCGACTGGCTCTGCTACAATACCGAAGGCGCCACGGTGTGGTTCGTCTCCAACGCCCTGGGCGGCTATGAATTCGTGATGATGGTGGCGGCTGAAGCCAGTACGCGCCCGGCGGCCGGCTGCGATACGGCACCTGCGGAATTCGCTGTTCCCGATCTTGGCATCCCGGGGCTGGGCGCCAGTGCCGCCGACCTCAAGGCGGCGTTCGGCGCGGCCTCGGGCAGCAAGGTCAGCTACCGCGTCGACCGGCCGGGTGGCTATGCCAATATCGCCCAGTATATCGGCTACACCCTCAAGGGCGGCAAGGTGTCGGGCATCGGCGTGGGCGAGACCTCGGTACCGACCCAACACTAGGCTCTGACGCGGTCAGTCCGCCGGCAGATCGATGATGGCCCGTACACCGGGCATGTTGTCCTCGATGCGGAACTCGCCCTTGTGTAGCCGGGCGACGGCGGCGACCAGCGACAGCCCGAGTCCCGAGCCGGGCTCGGTGCGGCTCTTTTCCAGCCGGACGAAACGCTCGAGCACTCGTTCGCGATCCTCCGGCGCGATGCCCGGACCGTTGTCGCTGACCTCGATCAGCACCCGGCCATCGACGACGCGGATGCCGACCTTGATCCGGCCCGTCTTGCCCTCGGCGGGCTCGTAATATTTCAGCGCGTTCTCGACCAGGTTGACCAGCGCCTGGCCGATCAGTTCGCGGTTGGCGCGCGCCTTGATGCCTTCGGTCACCTCCGTCTCGAGGTCGATCCCGGCGTCCTCGGCCACGGGGCCATAGAGCTCGGCAACGTCGGCGGCCACGGCACTGAGGTCGACTTCGGCAAAGGCGCCCGAAGGCGCCCCGGCCTCGGCGCGGGCAATCATCAGCAGCGCGTTGAAGGTCTTGATCAACTGATCACTCTCGCCGATCACCGTTTCGAGTGCCTCGCGGCGCGCCTCTTCGCTGTGGCTGTCGCGCAGCGCTGCCTCGGCGCGATTGCGCATCCGGGTCAGCGGCGTCTTGAGGTCGTGCGCGACGTTGTCGGTCACTTCCTTGAGCCCGGCCATCAACTGCTCGATCCGGTCGAGCATCTGGTTGAGGTTCTGGGCCAGCTCGTCGAACTCGTCATTGCGCTTGGTCAGCGGCACCCGCTCGGAGAGATTGCCTGACATGATCTTGCGGGAGGTCGAGGCAATGGTGTCGATGCGGCGCAGCACGCGCACCGCGGTGATGCCGCCGGCAATCAGCGAGAACACCAGGATGCCGCCGACGCCGAACAGGAAGCTCTGGAAGATGATCGCGGTAAAGCCGCGCCGCTCCACCACATCACGTCCGACCACAAGGATCAGGCCGCTGGTCAGCACGGTGGAGCGCACCATGGCGTTGCCTTCGCGCTTGTCGTCGGGCTCGCCGTCGAACGGCCGCGACAGGGCGTAGTTGAAGCTGAAGGTGCCCGGTTCCTTGAGCACGTTGAGCGGCAGGTCGGAGACGTTGCCGGTGATCATCAGGCCGGCGTCGGTTCCCAGATAGTAGACGCCGGGTCCCGGCTGGCGCGACAGGCGCTCGACGGCCACGATGGTAGCGCGGAAACCGCGCTCGCGGTCGACGCGTTCGAGCTGGGTCACTTCCCGGTCGATGTCGTTGGACTGCTGGGTCTGGATCTGGATGCTCGACTGATACGAGATGATCGCCAGCAGCAGCACCGAGAAGACGACGAAAATGACAATGAAGAGCGCGGTCAGGCGGACGGTGGACGTGCGCCAGAGCTGGATGATCCTGTTCAAGGTGCTGGCTAGTCCCGGATCATGTAGCCGGCACCGCGAATGGTGTGCAGCAGCGGGCTGGCGAAACCCTTGTCGATCTTGCTGCGCAGGCGGGACATGTGCACGTCGATGACATTGGTCTGCGGATCGAAGTGATAGTCCCAGACATTTTCGAGCAGCATGGTGCGGGTCACCACCTTGCCGGCATTTTTCATCAGGTATTCGAGCAGACGGAACTCGCGCGGCTGCAGCAGGATGCTTTCGCCTTCGCGTTCGACCTTGCGGCTCAGGCGGTCCAGCGACAGGCCGCCCACCTCGAAGCTGGTGGCGGCCTCGGCCGGGCTGGAACGGCGGGCCAGCACTTCGATGCGGGCCAGCAGTTCGGTAAAGGCATAAGGCTTGACCAGATAGTCGTCGCCGCCGGCCCGCAGTCCGGTGACGCGGTCGTCGACTTCACCGAGCGCCGAGAGGATGAGCACCGGGGTCTTGTCGTCCTCGGCGCGCAGTGACTCGATGATCGACAGTCCGTCGCGGCGCGGCAGCATGCGGTCCACGATCAGCACGTCGTAGTCCATGCTCGAGGCCATGGCATAGCCGGTCTCGCCGTCGCTGGCATGATGGGTGACGTGCCCGGCCTCGTCGAGCGCCTGGATCAGGTAGCTCGCCGCCTCACGGTCGTCTTCGATCAGCAGGATCTTCATGGGTCGCCCTCGGCCTGATCAGAAAGGGATAGCGCCGTTCCGGTGAAGACCGCAATCGTGCTGCCTGGCGGAGGCAGGACACAGGGCTCCAGATACGCGGACTAACCCCTGACTGACTGCGGCCTTCGCCGGAACGTCGAAACGGAATGGTCCCGGGGCGAGCCCCGGGACCACGCGTGCTGCGTCTTAGTTGGACGCGTCGAGCGGCAGGCCGAGATAGCGGACATTGCCGCCGCGTTCGGCCTTGATCAGGGCGGTGTTGCGGCCGCTGTCCTTGACGCCCTGGATGGCGTCCTCGAACTCGGCGGCGGTCGCCACCTTCTTGTTGTCGACTTCGAGGATGGCATCGCCGACGGCAAACCCCTTCTCGGCTGCGATCGAGGACGGATCGATGTCCTGCACCAGCAGGCCTTCACCATCGCCATTGGGGACAACGGTCACGCCAACGCTCGATGGAGCGGGAGCGGCAGGTTCCTCGGCCGGCGCGGGCTGCTCTTCTTCGGCAGCGGCAGCGACGTCTTCGTTCAGCTTGCCGAGCGTCACCTTGATGCTGGTTTCCTCGCCATCGCGGAACACGGTGAGGTCAACCTCGGTGCCGGGGTCCTTGCTGGCAATGGTGCGCGACAGGGCGAGCGCATTGCTGATCGACTTTCCGTCGACCTCAGTGATGATGTCGCCCGACTTGATGCCGGCAGCCTTGCCGGGGCCATCGGCGGCCGGCTCGGTGACGAGGGCGCCACGCGGGGAGTCGAGACCGACGCTGTCGGCGATATCGCGGCTGACATCCTGGATGCCGACGCCGAGATAGCCGCGAACAACCGTGCCGCTCTTGATCAACTGGTTGGCCACCTGCTTGACGATATCGGACGGAATGGCGAAGGCGATGCCGACATTGCCGCCATTTGGCGAGAAGATCGCCGTGTTGACGCCGACCACTTCGCCCTTGAGGTTGAAGGCCGGGCCACCCGAGTTGCCGGTGTTGACGGCAGCGTCGATCTGCAGGAAGTCGCCCTGCGACGAGCCGGCGATGTCGCGGCCACGGGCCGAAACGATACCGGCCGTCACCGTGCCGCCCAGACCGAAGGGATTGCCGACGGCAACGACCCAGTCGCCGACGCGGACGTCCTCGGTGGTGAAATCGACATAAGGCAGGTCGGAGACATCATCGACCTTGACCACAGCGAGATCGGTGCGCTTGTCGGTGCCGACAACGGTGGCGGTCTTTTCGTCGCCATCGTCAAAGATCACCGTCACCTTGCTGGCGTTCTCGACCACGTGGTTGTTGGTGACGATGTAGCCGTCGGCCGAAATGGCAAAGCCGGAGCCGGCCGCCATGAACTTGCGGGCCGGTGCGCGCTGCTGCGGGGCGCCGCGGTCGCCCTGACCGAACTGCTGGCCAAACTGCTCGAGGAAGTCGCGCAGGTCGCCATCGGGCAGGTCGGGGAACTGGAAGTTGAACTGACGGCCGCCCGACCGCAGGTTGCGGCTGGCATCATCGCCTTCAACGACGATGGAGACCACGGCCGGCTTCACGGCGTCGACGAGGTCGGCAAAGCTGGTGGGGGTGACTTCGGTGGGCAGGGTGATCTGGGCCGCAGGCTGGACCTGGGCGAAAGCACTGGGGCTGGAAGTGGCCAGGAAGGCCGAACCGCCGCCGACGCCGACCAGAATGGCCAGCGCCGAGGCGCCAATCCACTTGCGGGTGCGAGACAGGAAACCGGTGCGCATCTAGATATTCTCCTTTGAGCGTCTCAACAGTTGCAGGGACTCTTGCAACGCGTCGCCTTTCCGCACTGTGACGCCCGCATTAACGTTCCGTAATGTTGCTCAATATTGCCCAGATTGGCCCGGCATTGCCGAAACTGGCCGCCGGTCAGGCGAACACGGCGCCGCGCACGAGGTTCAGCGCCACCAGGCTGAGGACGATCTTGAAGCCCCAGCGAAACGCCGCTTCGGGCACGCGGAGCAGAAAGCGGCTGCCTAATGCCGTGCCGCCGAAGCCGGCGACGACCATCACGAGAATCAGCGGGAGATAGCTGGCAAAGGCAAAGCCCAGCGCCACAAAGACGATGACCTTGAAGCTGTTCTGGAAGGTCATCAGCATGGCGTGGGTGGCCACGAGGTGCTGGCGCACCGGCAGGCCCCGCAGAAACACCGCCACCAGCGGCCCCGTCGCCCCGACCAGCATCGACAATGCCCCGATCACGGCGCCGCCGGCCACCTGAGCTGCCCGGCTGGTGCCCACGACCCTCGGCTGCGGCAACCAGACGGACACGAGGATGAAGGCGCCGATCAGGGCGGTGAAAAGCTGTTCGGGCAGGAGATTGGCAAACTGGCCGCCGGCCACCGTGCCGATGGCAGCACCCAGCGACATCCAGAGCACCAGGTTCCACTGCACATGGGCGCGCTGCAGCAGTGTCCGGCCGGCATTGGAGCCGAGCTGGATGGCGCCATGCAAGGGTACGACGATTGCCGGCGGGAAAACCGAGGCCAGCATGGCCAGCATCAGGATGCCGCCACCCAGGCTGAAGGTGGCGGTAATCAGCGACGACACGAAGCTGAGCGCGACCAGCGTCAGCGCCATCAGGGGATCGAGACCGGCGGGGAGGAACTCGGAGAGGGGCACGCCGGCTGGATACGCCGCAAAACCCCGCCCGGCAAGAAGCGGCGGCAGCTAGCGCTCGAGCTTTTCCAGGGCGCGGGCTTCTTCGGCCGACAGTTCGGCCTGCGGGGACGGTGCGGCGCGACGGCGGCGCAGGCCGATGAACACGCCGATGCCACCGATCAGCAGCACCAGCGGCGCGGTGATCCACAGCAGCAGCGTGTGCGGACCCATCCGCGGGTTGAGCAGCACGTACTCGCCATAGCGATCGACAATGTACTGCACGGCCTCGCCATCGCTATCGCCGGCGCTGAGCCGCTCGCGCACCAGGATACGCAGGTCGCGCGCCAGATCGGCGTCGCTGTCGTCAATCGACTGGTTCTGGCAGACAAGGCAGCGCAGGTCGCCGGAAATGGCGCGCGCCCGTGCCTCCAGCGCCGGATCGTCCAGCATCTCGTCGGGATTGACCGCGAAGGCCGGCAGCGTCGCCAGCAGCAGCAGCAGCGCGGCGAGCAACCGTCTCATTGGGCGGCCACCGGCTTGTGCGATGGACGTGGCGCCCCGACGCGCAGACGCCGATAGGAGAGCGAGATCACCCCTGCCCCGGCCATCAGCAGCGCGCCCAGCCAGATCAGCGTCACGAACGGCTTGTACCAGAGCCGCACCACCTGGCTGCCATCGTCCTGGGCCTCGCCCAGCTGCATGTAGAGCTGTGAGAAGCCGTAGGTTTCGATGGCCGCTTCGGTGGTCGGCATGCCGCTGGCGGCATAGATTCGGCGCTCCGGTGTCGGCTGGCGCAGGCCGCCCTCCGGCCCGGCCACGGTGAAGGAGCCGGTCTGGCTGCGGAAGTTGGGGCCGGCGACGTCCTCGAGACTGTTGAACGTCACCGTAAAGCCGGCGATTTCCGCCGACTGCCCGGGCGTCATGGTAGTCACCACTTCGCTCTGCCAGGCCGAGGCCGAAACGATGCCGATCACCGAGATGCCGAGGCCGAAATGCGCCAGTGCGGTTGACCACGCGGTGCGCGGCAGGCCGAAGAGGCGACGGAAGCTGGTGCCGATGTCGGTGCGGAAGAATTTCGCCCGGTCCTGCAGTTCGGCCAGCGCGCCGATGGCCACCCAGAAGCCGAGGAAAAGCCCGAGCGGCGCCAGCGACACCGAGCCGCCACGCAGCGCAAAGAACAGGATGGTGACAAACAGCGCCAACCCGGCGACCCAGGCGAGGCGCTGGGTGACGGCCACCAGATCAGCCCGCTTCCATGCCAGGAATGGCCCGAACGGCAGGATGACCAGCAGCGGCGCCATGATCGCCCCGAAGGTCAGGTCGAAGAACGGTGCCCCCACCGAAATCGTCTGGCCGCCCAGCGCATCGAGCAGCAGCGGATAAAGCGTCCCTACCAGAACTGCCACCGTCGCCGAGGCAAGCAGCAGGTTGTTGAGGATCAGCGCACCCTCGCGGCTCACCGGCGCAAACAGGCCGCCCGATTTCAGGCTCTGCGAACGGAAGGCAAAGAGTGCGAAGGCGCCGCCGATCACCGCGGCGAGGAGTGCCAGGATGACCAGTCCGCGCGTCGGATCCGAGGCGAAGGTATGCACCGAGGTCAGGATGCCGGAGCGGACGAGGAAGGTGCCGAGCAGCGACAGCGAGAAGGTGATGATCGAGAGGAACACCGTCCAGATCTTGAGCGCGTTGCGCTTTTCCATCACCAGGGCCGAATGCAGCAGCGCCGTACCGGCGAGCCAGGGCATGAAGCTGGCGTTCTCCACCGGATCCCAGAACCACCAGCCGCCCCAGCCGAGTTCGTAATAGGCCCAGTACGAGCCCATGGCGATACCGAGGGTCAGGAACACCCAGGAGAGCAGCGTCCACGGCCGCACCCAGCGGGCCCAGGCGGTATCGATACGACCCGAGATCAGTGCTGCCACGGCAAACGAGAAGCAGATCGAGAAGCCGACATAGCCGGTGTAGAGCAGCGGAGGATGGATCGCGAGGCCGATGTCCTGCAGCACCGGATTGAGGTCCTGGCCCTGGAACGGAGCCGGGTCGAGCCGGGTAAAGGGATTGGACGTGAACAGCGTGAAGGCACCGAAGGCGGCGGCCAGCAGGCTTTGCGTTGCCAGCACCAGCGTCAGCAGGTCCTTGGGCAGCGTTCGGCCAAAGGCTGCCACCGCGGCGCCCATCAGCACCAGGATCATCACCCAGAGCACCATGGAGCCTTCGTGATTGCCCCAGACCGAGGTGATCTTGTAGAGCAGCGGCTGGTCCGAATGCGAATGCTCAGCCGCCAGCAGCAACGAGAAGTCGGAGTTCAGGAAGGCCTGGATCAGCGTGGCAAAGGCCGCTGCGACCAGCAGGAACTGCAGCACGGCGCCCTGTTGCAGATAGCCGGCAACCCGCGCCCCGCCGCGCCAGTAGGCGTAGCCCAGCACGGCCGATACGGACGCAATGGCCGTCGCCAGAATGAGCGCGAAGTGGCCGAGTTCGATCGACATCAGGTCCCGGCTCCCTCGCGCTGCCATTCGCCGCGCGCCTTGAGTTCCTCGACGACTTCCTTGGGCATGTAGTTCTCGTCATGCTTGGCGAGCACACGGCTGGCGGCAAACGTGCCGTCATTGGCCAGTGTCCCGTCGGCGACAATGCCCTGCCCCTCGCGGAAGAGATCGGGCAGCAGGCCGACAAAGTGCACGCTGAGTTCGGTCTCGCCGTCGGTGACGATGAAATCGCTGGCTTCGCCGGTCTTTTTCCAGCTGCCGTCCTTGACCAGGCCGCCAAGGCGGAACGCCGTTCCGGGCGCCACCGCAGCCTCCCTGGCCTGGCTGGGAGAATAGAAAAAGCTGATCTGGGACGACAGCGCATAGAGGATCAGCCCGACAGCGACGGCCAGCACGGCACCCAGTCCGGCAATGGTAGCGAGGCGTTTCTGCTTGCGGGTCACATCGGCTCCTTGGAACTGACCAGTCCATTGTCGGCGGCGAGCACATCGAGTTCCTGACGCTGCGCCGGATCGGGATAGGCAGCGCGGGCCTTCTCGTAGGCGTCCTGGGCTTCGGCGGTCTGGCCGAGCACCAGCCGCGACCGTACCAGCCGGGTCCATTCCTCGACGCTGCCGCCACTCTCATAAAGCCGCGCGCCGAGGCCTTCGACCATGCCGCGGATCGCCGCATCATCCGGCACCTGGGCGTCGCCGTTCAAGCCGGCCTGCGCGGCTGAAAGTCCTGCCTTTGCCGTCTCGACCCAGGCCTCGGTGCCATTGCCGAGCGCCAGCAGGTCGGTCCATTGCTGGATCGCCGCCTCATAGGCACCGCTGCGGGTCGACTCGCTGGCGATATAGAAGCGTGAGCGCACGTGCTGGGGATCGCGCGCCGCAGCGCTTTCGAACAGCTCCAGCGGCGCACCGGTGGCACTGCCGCCGTTCTGCATCATCAGCGCCTCGCCCAGATTGGTCTCGAGATCGGCAGACGGGCCGCTGAGCGCAATCAGCTGGCGATAGGCGCGCTCGGCATCGGCATAGCGCCCCTGCTGCATGTAGACCGGTGCAATCACCGTCCAGCCGCGGGCGTCGTCCGGCGCCTTTTCGAGCTGCGCCTCGATCGTGGCCAGCGCCGCATCGAGGCTGAGTCCGGTGGTTTCCACCTGCCGCTCGGCCAGCGGCAGGGCCGGCAATCCGGGATTGCCCAGGAAGGTGTAGGTGCCGAAGGCCAATAGAGCCGTCAGCAGCACGGCACCGGAGACGACCCAGCCCTGCACCTTCAGGGCAGCCGCTGCCGGCTGATCCTGGCGACGCAGCAATTCGCGCGCCAGCTCGGCCTTCGCCGCGATCGCCTCGGCGTCCTGCAGGCGGCCGGCGGCGCTGTCGTTCTCGATTTCCTTGAGCTGCAGGCGAAAATGCGCCGTGGTCGCGTCGTCAGTCGGTGCTGACGCTGCGTTGACCGTTCGACCGCGAGCCGCATAATAGAGTGCGGCGGAGGCGATCGCAGTAATCGCGATGGCAAAAATCCAGAACATGCGAACCCGGGTTACTTGCGGGCTGCATCTATAGGGGCATTTTGGCAGAAATGGCATTGCGATATGTCAATCGGTGACGCGCGCATTGCCGCAGTCCACGGCCGGGGAACGCCCTGACCCCATGCCCCTTGATTTTGCGATCTTTGGCACATCGCCGCTCGCCCGGCTGCTGGCCGGCTTCCTGGCCGAGCAGCACGGCAAGTCCGTCTGCCTCATTGGCGACGCCTGGTCACCGCTGCTGCTGCCGCGCCGGCTCGATGCCGCCATGATGGTGGCGACGCGGCCGGAGACCTGGACGCAACTGCGCACCGCTGGTGCCGAAACAAGTAAATTTCTCAACGGGTTGGGACGAGGTCTTGTCGAGCATATCGATGTTCTGCTGATCGCCGAGACGCACGCCAGCACCGAGGCGATCGCGCATATGCGGACCAGTGCGGGCGGCTGCGGCTATGCGCTCGAGCGCGTCGCCGATCATACCCTGGCCGAGCCCGGCGCGGCCTGGGTGCTGCGCGGCATTCCGGCGCTGGTGCGCGACAAGGCCGACTCGGCAATCGAGCACTGGCTCGACCAGATTGGCCTGCGCCGCATCGCCCCGGCGGAGCACGATATCGCGATCCGGCGCGACGGCGTGGTCAAGATCCGCGGCGGCGGCATCGAACTGGAGGCGGCGCGGGCGATTCTGGCGGACGACGCGGCGCTCCTCGCCTGGCTCGACGAATCGGTGCGCGAGCGGCTGCTACGGACGGTCCCTGCCCGCACCCTGCTGACCGAGCCGGCGCGCGCCATAGCGGCGCCAATGGTCAGATATCTCGATCGGGGCGTGTCGCTGGCGCAGCGCGGCAAATCAGGCATCACCGTCCTCGTCACCGGCGCCGAGGCGATCCTGGAACGGGTCGGCTCGACGCTGACGCTGCAGGCGCCGCTCCGCTCGGCTGCCGACGTGTCGCATCTCCATCTTGAAACGCAGGATGGCGGGCCGCTGGTGGCCACCGCCAATGGCCCGAAGGTCAGCATCCTCGCAGGGTTCGGCGAGGCTGCAGCGTTCTTTGCACCGGCACTGGCCCGGCACTATGCCGAGGCCTCCACCGAGAGCGAGGCCAGTTATTTCGCCGCCCGCGACACCGGCCGCGGCAATGCCCGCAAGCAGATCGCCGACTTCATCGCGGAGCCGGCGTGATGGTGCAGCCCAATCGCCTGCCAGCCGACGCGCTGCACGGGTTCGGCGGTGCCGCGCTCGACCGCAGCAAGCCGCTCAGTTTTCGGCTCGACGGCCGCACGATCCACGGCTTTTCCGGCGACACGGTGCTGAGCGCCCTGCTCGCCAACGGCATCATCACTGCCGGCACGCATGGCGGCACGCCGATCGGACTTGACGAGAGCCTCGCGCCGCTGGTGTCACCGCGATCCGCGCCCGGCACTGTGCTGCCGATGGAGCGCACGCCGGCCCTTGCCGGGCTCGACCTGACACTTGCGGAAAGCGCCGGACCGGGTGGCCTGGGCCTGCTGTCGCGCCTGCTGGACCGCATCGGCAGTCCCGCCGACGCCTTGACGCTGAAGTTCAGCGACCACAGTACACCGCCCTGGTTCAACGCCAGAGCGGAAACGACCATCGAGGTCGAGACGCTGATCATCGGCGGCGGCATCGCCGGACTGAGTGCCGCCGAAGCCGCCGGAACACGCGCCTTGCTGGTCGAGCGGCGGCCCTGGCTGGGCGGCGACGCCCGCTATTTCGGGACCACCGGCGACGAGACGCCACCCGATCGCCTCATCGCCGGGCTGATCGACGCGCAAGCGGCAGAGATACTCCTGGGGACCGAGGTGTTTGCACTGGCCGGAACGACGGCCCGCGCCCATCAGGTGCGGATCGAGAACGGTCGCCCGGTCACCCGGGTCATCGAGATCGTCGCCGGACAGGTGGTGCTGGCGACCGGCGCACTGGAGCGGCTGCCGCTCTTTGCCGGCAACCTGATGCCGGGCATTACCGGCGCCATCGCCGCTTTCCACCGGGCCGAGCGGCATGGCGTGTGGGCCGGCAAGCGCACCCTGCTGAGCACGCCGAGCGGTTTCGGCTACCGGCTGGCGCTGCTGGCCAAGGATGCCGGCGTCGACGTGCTGCGCATCGCCGACACCCGACTGGCGCCCAACTCGCGCTTCATCGATTTCTGCAAGGCCAGCGGCGTCTCGTTCACCTCCGGCCTGCTGCCGCGTTCGGCCGTCCTTGCGGGCAAGGGCCAGAGCGGCCTCGCCATCGACTTTGCCGTGGCCATCGATGACATCGAGCAGGAGACCGGCGTCACCCGCACCGACCAGTTCATCGCCGGCGGCGGACTGCAGCCGGACCTGTCACTCTGGCTGCAAGCCGGCGGCGAGGCGAACTGGACGGCCGACCGGCTCGAGGCGCGCGGCACTCTGCCCGGCATCCGCCTCGTCGGCTCGGCCGCCGGCTATCGCCGGTCCGCGGCCTGCGTCGCCAGCGGTCGCGCCGCCATCACCGGCAAGCCCGAGGCCATCGACGACCCGGTGATCGAGGCTATCTACGAGACGCCGGACGCACCGACGCCCGTCGGACCCTTCATCTTCGCGCCGCCGACCTATCTGGCGCGCGGCCGCGGGCTGGCGCGCCGTCCGGCCGAGCCCGGCGCCTTCGCACCGCTCGGTGCCCTGAGCCTCGGCGAGGTCATCGCGTCGGTGCAATTGGGGGCACACCCGGCGGCCGTGGCCGGCCGCGTGGCGGCCGAGCGGGTGCTATGGAGTGTCGATCTGGTCGACAGTGGCTGGAAAGTGCCGGTCGCGCCGCCGAGCGCCGAACTGCCGGCCTACCTTACCGGCCGGTTCGGACCGAGGCCACAACTGAGCGTCGTCAGGTCGGCCGATGCGCGCTATTTCGAGCGCGGCAGCCTGATCTTTGCCGGCTCCGACCTGCGCGAGCCGGAACTGGCGGTTGGCGTCATTGTCGGCAAGGTGCCGGACGGGAGTGTCGGCGGGCTGGCCCTGATCGAGAAGGCGGCAAGCGCCGCCGAGACGCGCCTTTTTGTCCGCGACAGCGGCGGCGCCGTGCCGATCGAGACGATCAAACCGGCCTAGTGCGGGCGCTCGGCGCTTTCCTTGGAGCGGCGCAGGGCCGCGGCATATTCGGCATTGAAGCGCTGTCCGGCCATGGTGATGGCGGCGTCGAGCCGGGCCGAGGTCACGGTGTCGGCGGGGTTGGCCCGCAGCACCTCGAGATTGCGCTCGATATGGATCTCCAGCGCCTGCCCGACCTGCTGCCACACCTGGTCCAACGTGGCGTTGACGCCCAGCGAGTCGCGCGCGGCGCGCACGGCCGCCAGCACGTAGACGCCATGCAGCGCCACCAGCAGCATGTCGCTGTCGAGCCGGTCGCTACCCTCGCGGCCGCGACGCAGGGCAATGTTGAGATTGCCGGCCAGTTCGCGCAGCCGCGGCTCCACGCGTTCGGACATGGCCCGCGTCACCGCTGCCATGGTCGTCGTCCAGCGGCTGTTGCGCGAGAGTTCGACGTAACCGTTGATGGCACGCGCCAGGCGGTGGAACCGCTCGATGGAGCGGCAAATCTGGTCGACATCCGAGAAGGCGCCGGCATTGTTCAGGCTGTGCGTCTGGTTCTGGGCGTGCGCCAGGATGGCCTCAACCAGCGGGCCGAAGCCAGCCGCCTGGATGGTCGATTCGCGGGCCGAACCGGCAATGCGGATCACCGCGGTGATGAGCTTGGCCGGATTGGCGACCTGCCCGAGTGCGGCCATGAACAGCAGCGACGAGACGGCCTGGTCCTGCAGCGGCATGGATTGCAGCGCCAGCGCCATGCCGGCTTCATCGGGCATGTTGTTAGCGGCGCGGCCGAAGGCCTGGGCCTTGTCGAGCAGGGTCCGGCATTTGAGTGCGTTGAGCACCACCGGCAGGCGGGCCCAGACGAGCTCGCCGCCCAGCTGCGACTTGAGGCGCCGCTCCAGTTCGAAACTGCTCGATGCGGCGGACACGGCCTTGCGGGCCCGGCTGAGCAGTTCGGGCATCAGAGTGTCGAGCGCCTTGCGGGCGGCGTCGCTTTCGGGCACCGCCGGGTCGATCAGGTCCGGCGCCAGGTCGCGCGCCATCCATGTCCAGATGGCATTGGCATGCTCGCGCGAGACGGCGCCGTCGAACTCGAAACTGGCCGGAGATTCGACAACCACGCTCTCGATCAGGCCGAAAAACGGCCGGCCGGCGCGCTGGGCGCGCGGGGAGGCAGCACCGGCGGGCGCTGTCGGGGCGGGCGAAACGGGGCTGGCTGCGGCAGAAGTCATCGGGGCGTACTATCAGTCCGGGTTTGCGTCCCCGCTACCCTACCGGCCCCTGGTAAACAAAGATTACCGAACCGGCCGCAAGTTACTGCCGGCGCCAGCACAAATCGGCATCAACCCTGATTGACGACGGTCCAGCTGCCGTCGGCCTCACGGCACGCCGTGCCCTTCCTGGCGTGGTCCTGACCGCCCAGCTTGACGGTATGGGTGAAGTCGCGGCAGTCGATATTGTTGACCCGCACATAGGGACCGACGGTGACGTTGCCGGAGGTCCCCTTGTCGCCCTGCCAGGCGCGCGGTGCGCCGGGGCGGCCGAACTGCAGCGCGTTGAACTGCGCACCGGCTGCCTGGGCCCGATCGTTCGAGCTCAGCTGCGGAATGATGGTCGCATCGACAAAGGCGCTCACATCGGTCAGCGAGGCCGCCGACGAGAGCTGCTGGGCCGGGCTGGGCAGCGCAGCGGTCTGCAGGGTCGGTGCCGGCTGGGCCAGCGTCGGGCCCTGCGCGTATTGGGTGGTGGGACCGGAGGCACAACCGGCGAGCAGGAGGACGCCGAAAAATGGAAGAACGCGGATCATAAGCTGCATACTGGTCCCGGGGGAGTGGCCGCGCCTTAGTCGGGTTTTATTGCGGCGAAAGTGCGGACAGCCCTCGCCCCATTCCGAGCTTGGCGCCCGGCAGCCGCAACTCTGCCAGAAGTCCGCCGAGCACGGAGCGCTTCAAATGCAGGCTGCCGCCGTAGACGTCAACCAGTTCCTTGACGATATCCAGACCCAGCCCGCTGCCGGGGGTTTTCTCGTCGAGGCGGACGCCGCGGCGCAGCGCGGCCTTGGCCTCTTCCTCGGTCAGACCCGGACCATCGTCCTCGATCTTGATCAGCAGATTGCTGCCGGCCGGCGTGCGCTCGGCCAGCATGGAAATGCCGATCTTGCCGCGCGACCATTTGCAGGCATTGTCGAGCAGGTTGCCCGCCATTTCCTCGAGATCGCCCTCGTCACCGCGGAACCAGGGCAGCGAGGCGTCGGGACGCACAAAGGCGATGGTCTTGCCGGGATTGAGCTTTTCCATGACGCGCGCCAGCCGCAGCATGACATGGGTGGCGTCGGCCTTCTTGCCCACCACCGTGCTGCGCGCCGCGATGCGGGCACGATCGAGATAGGTGGTGACCAGCTGCGACATCTTCTCGGACTCCGAGAGCACAACGCGGCTCAGACCCGATTCCTTGGCGGCAGCGGCCTCGTTGCGCAGCACGGCCAGCGGCGTCTTCAAGCCGTGGGCCAGGTTGCCGACCTGGTTGCGGGCGCGCTCGAGGATCTGGGTATTGGAGCGCAGCAGTTCATTGACCTCTTCGGCGAGCGGTGCAATCTCGCGGGGATAGGTCCCGACGACGTTCTCGGCCTCGCCCTCGCGCACCTTCTCGATGGCCTTGCCCAGACGGCCGATCGGGCGCAGCGCGATGCGGGCGACGATGGTGCTCATGATGGCCAGCATGATCGCCACCGCCAGCAACACGATCAGCGTCTGGCCGCGGAACTCGTCGACCAGCTGCAGGATCTCGTCGAGGCTGCCGGTAGCGGTGAAGCGCAGCCGGGTGCCGTTGACCGTGGCCGCCAGTTCGACGACCCGCATGCGGGTATTGAAGGGGTCGGTCGCGACCGCCGTGCGCAGGTTGTTGGCGTCGTAGGTGCCGGTCAGTTCGGGCAGCAGCATGCCCACCATGGAACCGGAGAAATTGAGTACCTGCCCCGTGTCGTCGCGGATCACCCAGTACCAGCCCGAGGCGGTGCGCTCGAAGCGCGGATCGCCGACACGGACCGACTCGCTCATCGGATCGTCGCTGTTGAGCGTCCGGTCGACCAGCGACTCGATGTGGAACTTCAGGGTTTCGGTCAGGCTGGTGTCGAGCGCGCGCGAATAGAGCTCGGTCAGCAGGAATGCCGTCGCCAGCAGGGCGATGATCAACCACCCCGCCGACAGCCAGAACAGCGATGCCGCTATCGAACCCTTGCGCATCTGTCAGGCGCCCCCGCCCGCCATCAGTCCTCGGCGATCTGATAGCCGAGGCCACGAACCGTCTGGATGACTTCCTCGGGCAGCTTCTTGCGCAGGCGTCCGACGAACACCTCGATGGTGTTGCTGTCGCGGTCAAAATCCTGGTCGTAGAGATGCTCGGTCAGTTCGGTGCGCGAGATCACCTTGCCCTTGTGGTGCATCAGATAGCTCAGCAGGCGCAGTTCGTGGCTGGTCAGCTTGACCGAGTGCCCATCCACCGTGACCTTGCCGGCCTTGACGTCGAGCCGCACCGGACCGGCAGTGATCTCGTTGGACGAGTGGCCGGCGGCACGGCGCACCAGGGCGCGAAGGCGGGCGAGAATTTCTTCCATGTGGAAGGGCTTGGCGACGTAGTCGTCGGCGCCGGCATCGATGCCCTGCACCTTGTCGCTCCAGCGGTCGCGGGCGGTGAGCAGCAGCACCGGCATGGTCCGTCCGGCGCGGCGCCACTCCTCGAGCACCGAAAGCCCGTCCATATGCGGCAGGCCGATGTCGAGCACCACCGCATCATAGGGTTCGGTATCGCCGAGGAAATGCCCCTCTTCGCCATCGAAGGCGACGTCGACCGCATAGCCGGCCTCGGTCAGGGCGTCCTTGATCTGCCTATTGAGATTGGTATCGTCTTCCACGACGAGGATGCGCATCGGATAGTCCCTCTCCAGGCGAGCGCTGCGGTAACTGCCGGGTAGACCCTCCGCCCGACATCAGCAGCATTCGCGTTGCCAGTCTATTGCGAGCCATCCCGGGCGTTCAAGGTAACGCTTTGGCTGCCGCCGTAGGAATCCATCATGTTGACGATGTAATGCGGCGCGCCGTCCACATCGCAGACCTGCACCGATAGTGGGCGCTCCTTGATGCCGGCACGATTCATCACGTCGGCCAGCGGCGCAATCCTGCCGTCGGCCAGCTCATTCTGGATATCCTGCTTGGTCAGGCAGTCACGCTGCTGCGCCGCTGCCGGCAAGAGAGCACTCGCCAGCAGCGCCACGACCATGGCCGCCAGGATGTTCACGTTCGTTTTGTTCATGTGGCAAGAATATGAACGAACGCCTGAACGTTAGATGAACGTTCGATGTCGCTTTGCGGTGTCAGGTCTTGATCCCCTTGCGCAGGAAGATGATGGCACAGGCCTGCATCAGCAGGTCGCCGGCCGACTGGCCGTCAAAGCTGGGCAGATCGACGCCGAACAGCTGCGTGACTGCAGCCAATATCATTGCGACCGCAACCAGATAGGTGCGGTACCCGACGAGGAACGCCAAGTTCATCCGAAGTCTCCTTTTTGTGAAGTCTGTCAGCCGGCAAAGCTGCCGGTTGCCGCGTGGCCGGGCCCGTAGACCGGGCTGAGCTGGGCGACGGTGAAGTCCAGGGTGGCGGGCAGCAGGCCGAAGTCGGCGATTTGTTCGACCGCCGCGTAGGTGGCCGACGGCGTAGGCAGATCGATCGACCGGACCTCGATCCCACCGTCGAGGATGATGAGTCGGTAAGCCTCGGGCGTCACCTCGAGCGGCGCCTCGCTGGCCCAGCTGTCGCTGTCGGCCCGGCTGCGGCGCGTCCATGTGATTGCGATATCGTCGCTGCCGGGCTGTCGCGTCGCCCGCAGGTGCACCGGCGCCAGCGGCAGCAGCGGTCCGAATCCGGCGGTGACGGCGAAAGCCGCGCCCTCGACGTCGTTCCGGCCGGCATAGGCGCGCAGATCGACAGAGCCGCCGAGCCATTCACCGGGCACCGGCAGCAGCGTGGGTCGATCATCGAGCACAAGGACGCGATTGCCGGCCGCCGCCGGGCCCATGGCCCAGTCGGTGCCGCTCCGCCCGCGCAGCAGTCGCGTCAGCCGGTAAGTGCCGGACGCGATCAGCTCCGCCCCGGCAAAGCCGATGACTTCCCAGTTGCCCGAGTCGGTCTCGACCGCCAGCCGGTTGCCGCCCGCCAGCACCACCTCCTCGTCCATCGCCGCCAGATGGCCGGAATAGAGCCTGAGCTCCAGCGCATTTGCCATGTCCCAGGCGAAGATCGTGCCCGGCATGAGCGGCGCCAGCAACTCACCCAGCGCGGCATTGCGGCCCAGTCGCGCGACAGCCGCCCCCGTCACCGCCTCGGTGACGCTGACATCGCCGGGCCAGGGCTGCGCTGAAGCGGCAAAGGCCATGCGGGACTGCGCCGGACTTGCCGGCACTCCGGGCAGATGCGCTGCCGCCAGCACGGGGATCGACCGTGCCGGAACCTCGCCGCTCCCCGGTGCCGGACGATCGGCGACGATGGCAGCCGTCAGCACCGGCGGAATGGCACGCGCCGAAATCCTGCGGGCCAGCCCGTCGCGGATTTCGGTGATCTCGAAGGGCCCCTCGCCCTGCCCGGCCACCGCAATCGCGTCGCCAACCTCGAGTCCCAGTGCCGATGGCGGCAGGGTGAGCTCGAGCGTATCGCGTTGCACCGTGCCGTCGAGCAGAATGCGCTCCGCTGCCGCCCGGGCTCCGGCGAGATCAAGCACCAGCGCCGAGGCCTCGCTGGCGGCAATGCCGCCGTCGAGCCGCATCGCCGTCACCGTGCCGGTGAGGTAGCTGCGGCCCCGATCGGGATAGCTGAGGGCCAGTTGCCCCACCGCTTCTCCCGGATCCGGCCGCTTGCGCGACAGCCTCGGCTCACCCCCGACAGGCTCCGCAACCGCCACGGCATCGCGCCCGCGCGTCCGTCGCAATTCGAGGCCGCTGGCGGTATCGCGGAAACTGAGCCCCGTCGCCGCCAGCAGCGGCGCCAGGGCATCGCGCAGACTCGCCTGCCCCTCGATGCAAAAGCCCTGCAACAGCGGCGGCTGAGCAGCGACCCCAGCCAGCGTCACGCCATAGTCGGCGGCAACGGCGCGTGCCAGTTCGTCGCTGGCAAAGCCGCCGGCGCGGCCGGTGAGCCAGTGGCCGGTGGCATGGTTGGGGCCGTCGGACCAGACAGTATCCAGCTGCGGAAAGGCGGGAAACGGCCGCGCGTCCCAGGTCCAGAGATAGATCCGCTCGACCATTGCCGAACCGGCCCAATGGGCCAGATGGGCGCGCAGCACCTGCCGCTGCATCAGCGGATCGGGCGCCCCGCTGGAGAACCACGGCCTTGCATCCTCGGCACTCTTGGGATCACCGAAGACATTGGGCTGGTTGCCGCCCTTGTCGACTGCCCCGCAGCCCAGTTCGGTAAACCACACCGGCTTGCTGCCCGGGACCCAGGCTGTCGGCAGTGCGTCGCGCACGCCGCCCGGCCGGTTGTGATGAGCATGGCTCCACCAGCTGGCAATGTCCTTGAAGCGCCAGATCCAGGGCTCGCCCTGATCGTCGCCAATCGGCGTCCGCAGCCCGTCGATGCGGTCGGCGTCGCTGGCATAGAACCAGTCGAATCCTTCGCCGCCCTCAATATTGGCCGCGAGATAATCGCGCGCATACGGGCCTTCGAACAGCACGGCATCGGCATGGTCGTCGCCGTCGCGCCAGTCGCTCACCGGCATGTAATTGTCGATGCCGACCGCGTCGATATTGTCGTCGGCCCACAGCGGATCGAGATGAAAGAGTTTCTCGCCATCGCCCGACTGCACGCCGGAATATTCCGACCAGTCGGCGGCATAGGTCAGCTTTGCCGCCGGCAGGATTGCCCGCACCCCGGCCGCCAGATCGACCAGCGCCGAGACGAACGGAAATGACGCGCCGTCGCGCACAGCCGTCAGTCCGCGCAGTTCCGACCCGATGATGAAGGCATCGACGCCGCCCGCCGCCGCTGCCAGCCCGGCATAGTGAGAGACGAACCCGGCATAACCCGGCACGAAGGCCGCTACGTCCGCAGCGTCGCCGGTGATCCGGCCGCGCCAGGGATAGGCGGGCTGCGCCATCGGATTGTCAGCCGCAATATCCATCAGCACGATGGGGTAGAGCGTCACGCCCAGCCCGCGCGCCCTGAGATCGGCGATTGCAGCCAGCACCGCCGCATCGCTGGGCGTGCCGCCATAGGCCGGGCCACCGTCGACAGAACTCACCACCTGCGCGGCGCCCCGCGCCATCCCCGCCACCGACCAGGTCGCGCCCGATATGTCGCGTACACTGGACTCGACGCGCGGCGCGATGCTGCATTGGCCGGCGCGCAGGTCGTCACCGAACCAGGCCACCACCAGCGCCACATGTTCGAGATGGGGGCAGAGCGCCGTCAGTTCGTCGATCGACAGCGTCCAGTCGCTGCTGCCGGCGCTCAGATGCGCGTTCTCGTTGACCGTCGCACCGGGGCCGACCACGCGTACCCGCGGCACCGGATCGTAGCCGAACTCGGAAGCGCCGGGGATCACCGTCACCGCCCTGATCTGCGGCTCCAGTTCGCCCCGCACCCGGCAGAGCTCGACGGAAATGTTGGGAATGCGGTTGCCGAACGAACCGATCGGCAGCCGTTCGAACACCAGATAGCAGAGCCCGCGATAGGCGGGCGCGTCGACGCCCTGCCGCGCCTCGATCAGGCTGTCGGCGTCCTGCGTCTCGGTGCCGCGATAAAAGCGCAGCGACAGGCCCTCGGTCGGCAGCACCTGGCCGTCGGCCCAGATGCGGCCGAGGTGGCTGACCTCGCCTTCGCACAGCCCGACGGCGAAACTGGCAAGGATCGTCGTTTCGCTCTCGGTCGACTGCGAAGTTCCCTTGCCGCCGGAGGTTTCGCTGGTCACCTCCTCGAGCTCAGTGGCCCAGATGATGTTGCCGGTGATGCGGCTCCAGCCATAGAGCCTGGGGATCGGCGCGCCTTCGGTCGAGCCCTGCAGCCGGATATCGGCGCCCGCTACCTGCCGGGTCTGCGGCTTCTCGCCGAAGAGTTGCGCGTCGATGGCCGAGCCGGCCAGCGCCCCGAGCGCCCGTCCGATGGTGGCGCCGATCGGCCCGCCCACCGCGCCGCCGACTAACTGCCCGGCCAGCGAAAGTGCCAGTGTCGCCATCTAGGTGCTCTCCGGAAAGGCGAAACAGCCGGCCACCCGCCTGGCCCAGCCTTCGGTCAGGTTGACCTCGACCACACCCACCCGCTCCTGCGCATGGAGGAAGCGCGCCGGACTGGTGAGGATGCCGCAATGGCGCGGTACGGCGCCGAGCCGGAACAGCACAATGGCACCTGCCGTCAGCGGAGCGGGCAGCAGCCGCGCCTGCGCCGCCGCCAGCAGATCGCGATGGTCCCGCAGGTCGGGCCGATAGTTCGGCACCTCCGGCAGTTCGCCATAGAGCTCGGCCCAGACGCCGCGGATCAGCCCGAGGCAATCGCAGCCGGCGCCGCGTGTCGCTGCCAGATGCCGGTAGGGCGTGCCGAGCCAGTTTCGCGCCGTGGCAACGATCCGTTCCGGCGTCATCGATAGAGCGCCCGGCCGTCGAGTTCGGCTCCGGCGCGCGGATAGCGCAGCACGAAGTCATTGCCCGGCACATGCGGAAAGCCGCGAAAATTGGGCACGTTGCCGAACTTCTCCCGGCACGTCGCCAGTTGTCGGTCGCAACCGGCACGGACCGTCAGGCCGTCGCCCGCCTCGACCCAGTCCCCCACCGGCGCGGCAAAGCCCAGAATATCGATGCCACCGATCCGGCGGTGGCTGACAATGCCGTCGCGCAGCCCGCTGCGCCGGCCGTCGGTCCACAGTCCATGCCCCAGCCCGAACCAGTTCTCCGCATAAGCCTCGATGCCGTCGACCACGACCCGGAAGCGGTCTCGGACCTCGGTCACCGTGGCGATGGCGCGAAACGCTGAGTCCTCGAGGCTGATGCCGCACCGCGCATCGCCGAGCTCGGCATCGCAGAGCGCCTGATAGAGCCGCCCGCGCGTCCGGTTCAGTACCCACTGGGCGCTGCGCAGCTCGGCCCGGAACGCCCCGTCCTCACGCGTGATCTCGCCGATACTGGCCCGGCGCAGCAGCAGCCGCTGGCCGACATCGCGCCAGTTCACCCGCCAGGTCTCGACGCTGGCGCCGTCATAGCGGCCGAGCAGGATGTCGTCCTCGGTAATGGCGTCGGAGGTCAGCACGCCGACCACCTCGCCGGTATCGGTCTGCGCCCCGAGCTTCTGCGCGCCCTCGCCACCGTCGAGCAGCGGCACGAATGCCGTGCCGTCGAAATCCAGCACCTCGTCGTGATCGGTGAAGCCGAGCGTCACCGCATCGCTGCGCACCAGCCGCCAGCAGGTGGCAAGCGTCGTCGCGCCGCTTTCCAGATGCGTCCTGAACCCCAGGTCGAGCGTTCTCATTCGCGCACCTCGATCAGTGGAATGCTGGGCGCCTCGGCGGCGTCGAAGCTGGAGAGTTCGATATCGAGCCGGTCGGTATCGAAGCGCACCGGCACGTCGAACTCGAAACTGGCGCTGACCACTGCGCCCTCCCCGGGCGCCGCATCGCAGGTCACCACGCCGGTCAGCGGATCGGTGGTGGCCTCCACCGCCACCCCGTCGACTTTCACCACGACGCTCGCCGCCACCGGCTTGCTGATCGGTCGCACATAGGGATCGAAATCGGCGCCATAGCGCTTCACCAGCTGAAACTGCGCGCTTACCCCGTCGCCGCTGCCGATCACCTGGTCGGTCGCCGCGTGATCGAGCCCGTCGCGCCACAGAAAGCTGTGAAACCGCCCGCGTCGCTCCTCGAAAAACGCCAGCACCGCCGCCATGTCGGCGCGGCTCTTGATGCCGTAACCGGCATTATACCGCCGTCGCGCATGCGCCCAGCGACTGTTCCGCTCCTCGCGGCCACTGGCCAGCACGACGACATCGGTCGTCCGCTCCGGCCCACCCCGCGAGGCCAGCGCGATATCGAGCGGAAAGCGGATGGGATGGAAGGACATTTGCGGTCTCCATGTTGGATGAACCACCGGCAGTGCTGTCGGGGTCCTCCCCCGTTCACGGGGGAGGGGGACCAGCCGCAGGCTGGTGGAGGGGGCGATGCATCCGGGGCGTCTCAGTCGGGACCTCTCTCCCCTTGAGGGAGAGAAAGCGAGACTTGCGAACGCAGTGAGTTGGTCGCAGCCAGAGAGGGGTGGTCCAGACGCTCAGCTCGCCCGCGTTCCCCGCCGCACGACCCGCAGCAGCATCGCGGAAATTTCCGCCTCGCTCGCGGCAAAGCTCCGGGCATCCGTCGCCGTGACATTGAACGTCACGTTCACCGATCCGCCACCGCCAGTGACACCCAGCCGCCCATCCGGGCCACGCGCCAGCGGCAGGATAGCTTCCGCTCCGGCCTCGCCCATCAACCCCAGCCCGCGCCCCAGCGGAAAATAGCTCGGCGCCGCCACCACCCCGCCCTTGGCGAAAGGCGTGATCGCCGGATTGCTGGCGGCAAGGACATTCTCGACCAACCCGCCCACCAGCGTGCCCAGCGGCTTGAATGCGGCCTGCAGGGCAATGTCGGCAAAACTGCGCGCCACCTGCCCCAGCACGGAGTTGAGCGATTTGCCGTCGAGCACGGCGCCACGAAACGCCCGGCTCAGCGATCTGGCCACGCCATCGGCAAGGTCGCCAATGCGCTCGAGCTCCACCGATAGGTCGCCCAGTTCGCTGCGAAAATCGTCAAAGCCGTCAGCCATGGGTCACCTCGTCAGGAAATCGCGCCATCAGTTCGTCCAGCCCGTCGCGGCCTGGCGGCGCCGTCCGGCCGCTGCGGGCGCCGAACGCCGCCGCCAGTTCGCGCGGCGTCAGCCCCCAGAAGTCCTTGCTCGAAAGCCGCAGCACGCCGAAGCCGAAGGCCATCGCCTCGGACCACGGAAACGCCCTCATGCCGGTTCTCCGAAGGTGGCGCGCAGCAATCGTGCCGCGATCTCGGCGGCGCCCTTCAGCCCGCCCTCGATATGCATGCGGGCGAGATCGTCGTCGGTCACCGCATTGCCGCCGCCGCGCAATCCCGCGCCGATGATGGCGGTCAGGTCCCGCGCCGTCACCCGGCCGCCGGCAAAGCGCTCGCTCAGCCCCACCAGGTCGCCGGCCTGCAGCCGGGCCTCCAGTTCGGCCAGTGCCCCCAGCGTCAGGCACAGCAGTTTTTCCTCACCCTCGATGATCGCGCTGACCTCGCCGCGCTGCGGGTTCGCCATAGCCGTTTCTCCGATTTGATTTTCTCTGCGGCTGCCGCTACGACCGGCGCCAACAGGGGTTTCTCAACATGTCCGACGCGCTCGAAATCGTGCCGCCCAGCCACCCGCTCCGCGGCCGCGTGTCGCCGCCCGGCTCGAAGTCGATCACCAATCGCGCCCTGCTGCTGGCCGCCCTCGCCAGGGGCACGAGCCGCCTCACCGGCGCGCTCAAGAGCGACGACACGGCGCGGATGGCCGAAGCGCTGATCGCCATGGGCGTCAAGATCTCCGAACCAGACGCCACGACCTTTGTGGTCGAGAGCACCGGCCGGCTGATGGCGCCCTCCGCACCGCTGTTCCTCGGCAATGCCGGCACCGCGACGCGCTTTCTCACCGCCGCCGTTGCGCTCGTCGATGGCACGGTGATCGTCACCGGCGACGAACACATGCAGAAGCGGCCGATCCAGCCGCTGGTCGATGCGCTGCGCCAGCTCGGCGTCACCGCCGATGCACCCTCCGGCTGCCCGCCCGTCACCGTCTACGGTACCGGCGGTTTCCCCGGCACCTTGGTCACGCTCGACGCCGGTCTCTCGTCACAATATCTCAGTGCCGTGCTGATGCTGGCCGGTGGTGGCGACCACGCGGTCGACATCACCCTCGCCGGCGACAATATCGGTGCCCGCGGCTATGTGGATCTGACGCTGGCCGGCATGGCGCATTTCGGCGCGCGCTTCAGCCAGACCGGCTCCGGCGCCTGGCGCGTCGAAGGCACCGGCTATACCGCCCGCGACTTCCACATCGAACCCGACGCCTCGGCCGCCACCTATCTGTGGGCCGCCGCAGTGCTGACCGGCGGCGCCATCGACCTGGGCGTACCCACCGACGAGTTCACCCAGCCCGATGCCAGATCAGCCGAACTGATCGCCATGTTCCCCAACATGCCGGCCGAAATCGACGGCTCGCAGATGCAGGACGCGGTCCCCACCATGGCGGTGCTGGCCGCCTTTAATAACAATCCGGTCCGCTTCGTCGGCATCGCCAACCTGCGCGTCAAGGAATGCGACCGCATCAGCGCCCTCTCGACCGAACTCAACCGCATCCGGCCCGGCCTCGCCGAGGAAGTGGGCGATGACCTCATCGTCCACGCCGACCCCGGTCTCATCGGCCAGACGCTGCCCGCCCGCATCGAAACCTACGCCGACCACCGCATCGCCATGAGTTTCGCCCTCGCCGGCCTCAAGATCGGCGGCATCACCATCCTCGACCCGGCGTGTGTGGGGAAGACCTACCCCGGATACTGGGACATGCTGCGCGGGCTGGGGGTGGAGACACGGGACGCATAACCCCTCTCTTGCTGCGACTAGTTCGCTCCGCTCACAAGTCTCGCTTTCTCTCCCTCAAAGGGGAGAGAAGCAACAAGAGCCGAGTATTCTCTGCCGGGACCTCTCCCCCCTTGAGGGGGAGGCGCGAGACTTACGAACGCAGTGAGTTAGTCGCAGCAGAGAGGGGTCCTGCCCCGCCGTTTCATCTCCGCCGCCCGACCAACGCCAGGATCGCTGTCGCAACTCCCTCGCGGTTCCGCAGCGCCTCGTTGTTCCACACCCGCAACGTCCGAAATCCGGCTGTCTCGAAATAGGCATCCCGCTGCTCGTCGCGTAAAGATCCCGCGTGCTGCCCACCGTCGATCTCGACAATCAGCATTTCCTCAAAACACACGAAATCAACGATGTAGGGCCCCATCGGCACCTGCCGCTTGAACTTCAGCCCATGCAACCGCCCGGCGCGTAGCATGTGCCAGATCGCTCGCTCGGCATCGGTCGGCCGCGCACGCATCACCTTGGCGAAGTGCAGATGAGGACTTGCCATTCCGACCTCCTGCACGAGAGCTAGCTCTGCCTGCCCGCGCCCCGCAAGACCCCTCTCTTGCTGCGACTAGTTCGCTGGCGCTCTCAAGTCTCGCTTTCTCTCCCTCACGGGGAGAGAAGCGCAAGAGCCGAGTATTCTCTGCCGGGACCTCTCCCCCCTTGAGGGGGAGACGCGAGACTTACGAACGCAGTGAGTTAGTCGCAGCAGAGAGGGGTCCTGCCCCGCCTATGCCGCCGTAAACCCCATCTCTCCCGCGCTCTCCAGCGCCATCTCGAACACCACCTCGCCGGCATGGTCGGCCGAAAACTCCAGGGCGACGATCTGGAACGGCCCCTCGACCGTGCCGAAATCGGGCAGGATCAGCTGCCACGCACGGATGGTGCCGGCAAAGAACAGCTCGCGGATGAGCGCGTCCGACGCCGCGTCCTTGAAGATGCCCGAGCCCGCCACCGCGGCGCGCTTGATGCCACCGCCGGCCAGCAGCTCGCGCCAGCGTCCGGCGCTTTCGGCGTCGGTGACGTCGATCGGCGCGGCGTTGAACGCCAGGCTGCGGCTGCGCAGCCCCGCCACCGTGACAAAACTCCCCGACCCCGTCTGGTCGAGCTTTAGAAGCATATCCTTGCCGCTCTGGGCGCTCATTTTTGTATCCTTTGCACACCCCTCGTCCGCCCTTCAGGCACCTTCTCCCCGGCGGGGAGAAGGGACGATGCGGAGAGGTCTCAGTCAGGTCCCCTCGCCCCTCCGGGAAAGGGTGGCGCGTCAGCGCCGGGTGAGAGGTCTTGCCATCAACTCGCCTCCGTCAGAAACCGCAGCACCACGGCGGCGCGGGCCAGGCCGGTCTCGCCGTCGATCGCGGTTTCGGTGCGTTCATGCCGGGCAGTGGTCACCAGCACGCCACCCGACAGCGGCCCGAGCCCTGCCGCCAGCACAGTGTCGGCCAGCGCCAGCGCCGCCTTGCGGCTCGGCTCGCCAGCCCAGCAATGGATGGCGACGCGATGCTCGAAGCCGGGCGCCATGTCGCCGTCGCGCGGCACGAGGTCGTGGCGGGCGATGGCGAGGTAGGGCGCGGCGGCGCCGTTGGGCGGCGCATCGAATACCGGTACGGCCGACGCCGCCCGCAGCGCGCCGACCAGCATGGCCTGCAATTCTACAATCGGGTGGGTCATCCGGTCACCTGCCGCTCGCTACAGCGGCAGGCGAGAAACGCCCGACGCCCGCCCAGCGGTTCGCTGCCCAGGATTTCCAGCTGCCGCCCCGCCAGCACGAAACGGTCGCCCGGCGCAATGCCGCTGCGATGCCGGATGACGACGCTGTGGCTCGCCACCATGCCGCGCCCGTCGGCCGCATTCGAGCGCGACAGCCCCAGCGGGCGTACCCGGCCCCAGAGCGTCAGCATGGGCATGTAGGTGACGGCGTGGCCGCTCTCATCCTCGGTGGTGGTGACCTTGCGCTGCCATTGCAGCCGCTCGGTCAGCCCGCCCAGCGGCACCTCGGCGCTCACAGCGACACCCGGCGATAGGGTGCCAGCAGCCGGTCGAAGGCGACCGGCACCACGGCGCCGGAACCGGCGACAATCACCGCGTCGCGATGCTCGAACCAGTAGCCGACCAGCACCAGGCAGGCATGCCGGAGATCGGCCGGCACCGCCGACCCGTCCTCGCCATAGCCGGCGACGTAGTCGATCTCGATGCCCAGCCGCTGGCGCAATGCCGGCATGCCCTTGATGTCCGCAGGCAGCATGAGCCGCCCTGCCTGCACCGAGAACTGCGCCAGCCCCAGTTCGTGCGGATCGTCATCGGCGTCAAAGGCGGTCACCGCCGTCAGCGTCGCCACCGGCCCAACCGGCAGCGCAATGGTCCGCGCGTGCGGCCAGGCATCGGTCACCAGCCGCCAGCTCTGCAGCAGCATGGCGCGCGCCGTGACGCTCTCGACATGCAGCCGCGCTGCCGTAACCAGCGTCGTTATCAGCCCGTCCTCGGCCGTGTCGTCGAGCCGCAGAAACGCTTTCGCATCGGCAAGCGATACCGGCTCCTCCGCGGGCCCCGCGAGAAGGTAGGAAATCATGGTCTTTCACCTTGTTGGAAGAGGTGGGTGGGCCGATGGGCCACAATGGCACCCACCCACCGGCGTCATCCCGGCGCAGGCCGGGACCCAGTATCCTCGATGCTGCGGCACATGCCGTGCACGCGCCACACGTCCCGTGTGTACTGGGCCCCGGCCTGCGCCGGGGTGACGATCAACGGGTTTGGAACTAACGCCCGCCCAGCCGGCAGCGCTCACTCCCGCAACAGCCCTCATCCTGAGCCTGTCGAAGGACGAGGGCGTGCCACCCTCTGAGCGGGGTGCCGCTAGCGCCGCCCCCCGTTCACCCCTCCCCCTTGAGGGGAGGGGCCGGGGGTGGGGGGTCCATTCGTGAACCACGGCACCCCCGGGCCAATGGCCCACAAAATGGCGCCAACCCATCGGCGGTCATCCCGGCGAAGGCCTGGACCCAGTATCCTCGATGCTGCGGCACATGCCGTGCCCGCACCGCACGTTCCGCGTGTACTGGGCCCCGGCCTGCGCCGGGGTGACGATCCCTGGGAGCGTCCCTTGCGCCTTTCTCAGCTCGCCGCGAACTTCAGCAGCTTGATGGCGTCAAAATCCTGCACGCCGCCGCCGACGCGCTTGGTGGTGTAGAACAGCACATAGGGTTTCGCGCTGAACGGATCGCGCAGCACGTTGACGCCCTGGCGGTCGACCACCAGATAGCCGCGGCGGAAGTCGCCAAAGGCGATCGGCGTGGTGCTGGCGGCGATGTCGGGCATGTCCTCGGCCTCGACCAGGTCAAAGCCCATCAGCGTCGCCTTGCCGCCCGGCGCATTGGCCGGCTGCCACAGGTAGTTGCCGTCGGCATCCTTGAACTTGCGCACCGCTGCCTGGGTGCGGCGGTTCATCACCCAGCTGGCGTTCTGCCGGTAGCCGGCCTTGAGCGCATAGACGAGGTCGATCAGCACGTCGGTCTCGTCGCTGGCCGGCCAGTCGCCGGCCACGCCCGTTGCCAGGTAGCCGATCTTGTCCCAGGCCCAGCTGGCCTCGGCGATCTGGGTTTCGCTGAGAAAGCCCTTGGGCTTGTTGGTGCCGTTGCCCGAGACGAACGCCGTCGTCTCCTGCTCGGCAAAGGCGGCGTTGACCTCGTCGGCAATCCACTGGCCGACATCCACCGCCGCGTCGTCGAGGAAGGCGCTGGTCGCCGCCGGCATGGCATAGAGTTCGGCGGTCGGGAAATCGAGCAGGTCGATGGTCTGCGCATTGGTCTGCGGCCGCGCCGCCGTTTCAGCCACCCAGCCCACCGCGGGACCGCTCAGCGCCACCGGCTTCTTGTAGACCGTGGTCGACACCTGCCGCACCGCGGCAATGGCGCGGATCGGCGAGATCGCCGTCAGCCGGCCAAGAATGTCGCTCTCGGTTTCGCTGGGCACCAGATAGCCGCCATCGGCATTGACGCCGATCGACAGCGCCTTCTCCTCGCCGCGCTTGATGTAGCCGGCAAAGGCGTCCTTGTATTCGTCGTGGTCCTGCGGCCGCCCGGCTTCCAGTTGCGGCCGGCTGCGCTCCAGTTGCGCCCGTTCCAGCGCCGATTTGGCATTGTCGAGCACACCGTTGAGCCGGTTGAGCTTTTCTTCGGTCAGCGCATCGCTGGCGCCGCGCTTTTCGAGCTCGGCAAGACGCCCGTCATTGGTGCGCTTGAACTCCTCGAAGGCGCCCATGAACTCGGCGAACATGCCGCCGATATCCCCCGGCGCCGCCGCCTTGTTCTCGAGGCGGTCGGTCAAAACTTCCGTCATTGCTGTCCTCATGGTTTGAGTAGCGAAAGCGCGGCACCCAGCGTGCCGGCCAGCCGGGCGCTCGACCCGGCCTCTGCAATCCGTGCCCGGTCGAGCATCGGGAAGGTGACGATGGAGATCTCCCACAGGTCGATCTGCCAGAGTTTTCGGGGGCCGCCGCGGGCCTCGCGGGTGGCGCGGACGGTGCGAAAGCCGATGGAAAGGCCATCGATGGCCCGCGTCTCGATCAGCCGCTGCAGTGCATCGGCGCGGGGCACGCCCGGCACCAGCCGGCCCTCGACCCAGAGTCCCGCTGCGTCCTCGCCGACCCGCTCCCAGACGCCCACCGGCTCCTTGGGATCGTGCTGGAACAGCATGCGGATCCCGGCCGCGCCGCGCCGGCTCAGGCTTTTGCCGAAGGCGCCCGGCATCACCATGTCGCCGCTCGCGTCAAGCGTGGTGAAGAGGCTCGCATAGCCGGCGAAGCGCCCATCGTCGTCGATCGGCAGCGGCCGCTTCATCGCTTGCCCGCCCTCGCGCCGCGGCTGCCCGCCCTGCCCTGCGGCTTGCCCGCCGCGGGCGTCCTCCGCGCGAGTTTCCCCGCCAGGTGCCAGGCAAACTGCCGGAACACCTGCTGCGCCTCTTCCGAGGTCGTCTTCATCGGTTCAGTCCTTTCGCTGGAACAGCCGGTTAAGGCTGGCGATCTCCTTGACGAAGTCCTCGAAGCGCCGGTTCGCCGCCGCCATCTCGCGCAGTGCCCAGGCGAGCAGCGCGCGCCGATGCAGTTAGTCAGATGGCAGCGGATGAGCTTCGAAGAACTGGTCGGCGTGCAGGATCAGCTCGATCTCTCGACGGCTCAGGACAAAGTCCGGGTGCTGCCGCGCTGTCTGCATCTTGCGATCCAGCCCAACGGCAGTTTCATGCGCATCGAGAGGCAGCTTTGCCGTTGACCTGATGACACAGCTTCCACCGTCCGGGGTTCGCCGTGACCTGCCGTCACGTCCAAACTCCACCACAGCCTGGCTGGTGATATGCCGCGCCACAAAGCGATCATCATCGGCATGGATGACGATCAGAATCTTCTTCTGTCCGCCCCCGGCGATGCCAAAGATGATGTCGCCGACCTTTATCGTATCCAAGGGGATTTCCTCGACTGCCATCGGTGAAACACTCCTCACTTGAAGGCCCTTGGATCGAAGTCACGTATGATCTTTAGCTGATCCGCTGGGCTCAAATGCTGTATGCCGAGGTGCTTCAGAGCACAGTCCCAGCATAATCTCAGTCCTTCAGCGTGTACCATCCCTGACGATCCAAATGATCCGGGCGCGAGGGTTCATCGCTTCGCCGCCGGTTGCGGCTTTGCCGCCGGTCGTCGCGGCCCATTGGTCCGGGCGAGTTTCCCCGCCAGGTGCCAGTCAAACTGCCGGAACACCTGCTGTGCCTCCTCCGAGGTCGTTTTCATGTCAGTCCTTGTGCTGGAACAGCCGGTTGAGGCTCGAGATTTCCTTGACGAAGTCCTCGAAGCGCCGGTTCGCCGCCGCCATCTCGCGCAGCGCCCAGATCAGCAGCCCCGAGGCCCCGCTGGCCCACAGAAACAATGCCAGATGCGCCAGGTCGCCCCGCTCGGCGATGGTCTTGGTCAGGTCATCCATCTGTCCCTCCCTCCTGCCGCTGCACGACAGCAGCGCCCATCGGCCTTGCAGAGGGTCGCCCCCGCCGTCGCAGCCAGCCCCACGGAGTGCAGAATGCCGCTCCAATCTCCCCACCCACCGTCATCCTCGGGCTTGACCCGAGGACCCATCTCGCCACAGCGCCATGCTCCGGCGTTCGGCGCCGGCGCCGCTAGATCCTCGGGTCAAGCCTGAGGATGACGGTGCGAGTGGGAACAGTGCGGTCCACGTCATCATCAAGGGCAAGGTCGCCAGTTAAAGCCGGGCCCTCATCCCCCGACCCCCAGCATACCCCGCTTCTCCTCATCGCTGAGGAATTCCGCCGCGCCGATGCGCGCCCAAAGCGCCGTGCGGTCCTCGGCCAGCGCCTCGACCCTTTCGAGGTCCGGCACGATGGCAAAGCCGCCGCCGAAGGCCGGGGCCAGCCAGAAGCCGAGGTCGTCGGCGACGCGGCGCACCAGCGGCACCACCGTCTGCCGCCACAAAGCGCGGTTGGCTTCGGCCATGTTGGCGTAGGTATTGTCGCCGGGAATGCCGAGCAGCATGGGCGGCACGCCGAAGGCCAGGGCGATGTCGCGCGCCGCGCCGTTCTTCAATTCGATAAAGTCCATGTCTTTGGGGCTGAGCGCGATGGTCTTCCAGTCGAGCCCGCCTTCCAGCACCATTGGCCGGCCGGCATTGTGGGCGCCGGCGAAGCCCTGCTCCAGTTCCGTCTTGAGCCGCGCGAACTGGTCGGGCGTCAGCTGGCCATTGGCGACCGAATAGACCAGCGCGCCGCTCGGCCGTGCTGCGTTGTCGAGCAGCGACTTGTTCCAGCGGGCGGCGGCATTGTGGATATCGAGGCTGGTCTGCGCCGCCTCCAGCGGGCTCAGCCCGTAGTGATCGTCGAGCGGGTGGAACAGTGCCAGGTGCAGCACCTTGGCAATCGGCGTCGACTCCTGGCTCAGGGTGCGCGTGGCGCCGCCGACGGCATAGGCATAGGCGCCCGGCCAGCCGTCCCGACCTGGCACCACCTTCATGCGGTCGGGCCGCAGGCAGTAGAGACCCCGCACTTCTCCCTCGATGATCGCCGCCTCGAGATAGGCATTGCCCGCCGTCTGCAGGTAGGCATAGACCGCCTCGAGCAGTTCGCCGCCCGACTGGCGCGGGTTGGGCCGCCGCAGCAGCGCCAGCGCCGGATGCTCAGCCAGCCGCCGGCCGCCTTCCTCGACAGCGAGCGGCACCGAGTTGGCCGCCTCGGCGATCATCCGCACGCAGCGGTGCACCACCGGATTGCGCACGAAGCCCTCATTGGCGAGGCTGACAAAGCCACGCCGGCTCCAGTTGGCATCGCCCAGCGCCGTCAGCGCCAGCAGACTCTGCGGCCCCACACTCTTGGCCTCCGCAGGCGCAGTCGATCGGCCGCTCAGGCGGCTCCACCAGTTGGGCATGTCTATCCTCTGACGTTTCTGCGGGTCTCGTTCTCAGCGTCCCTCGGACGCCCTCAGGGCGAGCCTGTCGAACCACGAGGGCGGTGCCTCAGTGCCCGGCCTCGTCCTTCGACACGGCTCAGGATGAGGTCTCCCCTCCAAAGGCGGGAGAGCCCCTCGCTCCCCTCCCCCTCGAGGGGAGGGGCCGGGGGTGGGGGTCCATCAATGACGAACCACACGCCCCCTCCCCAGCCCTCCCCACAAGGGGGAGGGTGTCCGCCGGTTGGATCGGCGAGAACGCGCCCCAGACTGGATCGGCACCTCCCCCCTTTGCGGGGGAGGTTGGGAGGGGGGAGAGCCCCTCGCTCCTCTCCCTCAAGGGGGAGGGACGACTGTTGCTTTGCGCCCTATCAAAAATCTCAGAACCGCACCCGCGGTTCGCTCCCCTGCAGCAGCAGGTCGGTGATGGCCCAGACCAGCGCATCGACCCTGTCGGGCGAGTGGCCCTCGCTGCGGCCGTCGGCGCCGAAGGCGCACATCTCGTCTTCCAGCGCCGCGAGGCCGGGCATATGCCGCACCCTGCCCTGCGCATAAAGCGTTGCCACCGGTTCGGCCCGCAGCCACTTGCCGCGCATGGCCCGCACCGCCTTCACCGGCACACCGGCATCGACCTGGCCGATCACGGTTTTCACCATGTCGCCGCCCTGGTTGACCTCGACCACGATGCAGTCGGCGCGATGCGCATGAAACGCGGCGACCGCCCGCCGGGCCCAGCCCATCGGGCTGGCCGGCTGCAGCGTCAGGTCTTGCAGTACCACCGCGCCGCTCTCGGTCTTGCCCGAGACGATGATGCCGCAGGCGTCCGAGCGCAGCCCGCCGGTTACCGGCGGATCGACCGCCACGACGATGCGTCCCGGCGCCTCGGCCGTCGGCGACCGGAACATATGGCGCTGCCAGAGTGCGTCAGGCCGGTCCTCGATCAGTTCGCCGTCCAGTTCCTGCCGTCCGAGCACCGAGCCGCGATAGCGACCGACCACGGCGCTGAGAAAGGTTCGCGCCAGGTGCTTGTTCTCGTCGGTCTTCATCCGGCCCACCATGGTGGCCGGATCGCCGAGCAGGCGCTTGAGCAGCGGGATCGGCCGCGGCGTTGTCGTCGCCAGCTGCCGCGGATGATCCCCCAGTCGCAGCGCAAACTGCAGCATGTCCCAGGCCGCATCGGGGTCGGGCCATTTGGCCACCTCGTCGCACCAGGCCGCAGCAAATTGCGGCCCGCGGAACCGGTCCGGGTCGCTGGCCGACATGACGAAGGCTTCCACCCCGTTGCGCCAGCGCAGCACATTGTCCCGCACGCGCGGCCGTTTGTCGGCCGGATGCGCGCCGAGAATGCCGCTGTCGCCGCGCACCATCACGGTCACCGCCTCGGTCATCGTCTGGCCGACCAGCGCGATGGGAGAAATCTCCGCCTCGGCCAGCGCTCGCACCCATTGCGCGCCGGCCAGTGTCTTGCCCGAGCCGCGTCCGCCGAGCAGCAGCCAGGTGGTCCAGTCGCCTTCCGGCGCACGTTGTTCCGGGCGGCCCCAGCGCCGCCAGTCGTAATATTCGTCGATGACCCGCTGGTCGCTGTAGGTGCCATCGAGCGCGCTACGAGCGCTTAAGGTTTTCAATGCGCCGGGCCAGCTTGATGCGCAGGTCTTTCATGTTCTCGCCGCTGCCCGCCGGGGCCTTCGAGCGATCCTCGATAGTGACGAGCCTTTCCAGCGTCGCTGCCAGTTTGCCAAGCACGACGACCTCCTTGTCTCCGGTCCGGGTCATTTCAACAGTCTCCAGATGTGCAATCTGCCGCTCCAGCGCGCCGAAGAGCATGTCGATCAGGATCAGCCGATCCGTGTCGTCGGTGCGCAGCGTGCGCCATTTGTGCCGGGTGGCCCGCAGCAGCAGCGTGCTGCGGGTGATGCCGTGCTTCCGGCAGAGCGCCGGAAGGGTGAGATGTCCCGTCTGGTAATCGATGGCGACAATGTCCCAGTTCGGCTCCGCCGGCGCGACAGGCGGCTGTGCCAGTCCGTCGCCTTCAGGATTGTCCTCCACCCTCGCCCTCGCCCACTTCTCCGACCATGCCTGAACTCTACCCGACCAGCGTGACGCGGGGATAAGTCGGCTGAACTTTCTGCAAATCTGGTGCTGGCGCAGGGCGTTGCGGGGTCAAGTTGCGACGCGGATTCAGCTGGCGGCGGATCGCTCCGCCGCAGCACTGGCCCTCTGGACCGCCACCCTATGCGGGTGTCTTCGGCCCGTTCCGGCCCGGCCACAAGCGACCCGGTGCCGGTTTCCAGGGGCTGCGCAGGAAGTCGAGCGGCCGGCGAAACCGGCTGGCCCTGTTGCCGCCCCTGAACGTATCTTCCTTCAACTCCGCCGCCTGGCGGTTGTGCACGTCTGCCGGATCGGTATGGGGTCCGGACCCTGGCTGGTTCTGCATGTCGATCGCCTCCTCGAGATCAACGCTGCAGTGGGCGAAGACGCATCCGCCCGCCGCATCGTCACGATAAACCTCGATCGGACGATTTGGCTTCATCAAAAATTTGCCGCTTCGACGCTATTGAATCGCGCCTGTGACGGCGGCCGCCCGGCAGCGACTTGAGGACCTTCGAGAGATGAACATGTTGAGGATATTTTCGGCGCTCCTGGTCCTCCTGCCGGCGACGACAGCCAGTGCCGAGACCTGGCAGTTCGAGGATGCCGGCGTGCCCATCGCCTATTACGACAATGGCGGCGCGCAGTTGCAGTTCGCCTGCCGCGGCGGCGATCTGGCGCTCGGCTTCTGGGTGCGCTCGCCGCACCGGCAGGTCGCCGGGGCCAGCTCGATGAACCTCGCGATCACTCCCGATCCGGCCGCCGGCGCCTCGGGCACGGTGCCGGCCGGCAGCAGCTTTGCGCAGGACATGCCGCTCATTCACAGCGATGGCAGCTCGGTGATCGTGCGCGGCCCGGTGGCCCGGCAGTGGGCGCGCATCGCGCAACAGGCGCGGACCGCCATCGGCGTCGCCTATGTCCGCAACACGTCGGGCAAGCTCGAGGTCTTCGACAGCAACGCCTTCGGCGCCAAGGGCTCATCGGCCGCCATCAAGCGAGTGCTCGACATCTGCGGCTGACCCGCCGCCGCTGACCGGCGACGGGTCCGATTCTGCGCGTGATCAGGCCGCCAGCGCCACGGCGTCGGCGCCCGCCGGCAGGCGCATCGGGCAGGAGGGATCAGTCGCTGCCCGCCACACCGCTTCGGCCACATCCGACGACAGCGTCTTGGGGGCGTCGGGCTGCTGCAGGCGTGCGATAACCTCCTGGGCCAGACCGGAATAGGCCTCGGGGAACCCGCCGGCGCCCTGGATTCGCGCCATGGCGGTCTCCGCGAAACTGGTCCCCGGTGCGGCACCGGGCAGGACGATGCGCACCTTGATGTTGAGCGGCTCCAGTTCCAGCGCCAGTGACTCGGTGAAGGCGTTCACCGCTGCCTTGCTGGCCGTATAGACCGAGAGCAGCGGCAGGGGTTCGAGGGTGACGCTGGAGGTCACGTTGATGATCATGCCGGCCCGTCGCGCGCGGAACTGCGGCAGCACGGCCTGGGTCATGCGCATGGTGCCCAGCGTATTGGTGTCGAACAGGTCGCGGGCGACATCGATCGGCGTGCCTTCAAGCGCATTGAGGAAACCGATGCCGGCATTGTTGACCAGCACGTCGACCGGACCGGCAGCGGCCAGCGCCGCCTTGACGCTGGTCTCGTCGGTGACATCGAGCGGCAGGATGCGGAGGCGGTCTGATGCCGGCAGCACATCCTCACGCGGCGTACGCATGGTGGCGATGACGGTCCAGTCCCGCGCCAGGAAGTATTTTGCAATGTCGAGGCCGAAGCCGGACGAGCAGCCGGTGATGAGAACGGTAGTCATGGGAAAATCCTTTCGAGGGTTTCACGGCTCTCATGTGGACTCCCCATGTCAGACTTTCTATCATGAATAGTCCTGCTTTCATTCGAGATAGTCCGAAATGACTGACCCGTTCGCCGAAGTCGTCGCGCTACTGCAGCCGAGCCTGCCGTTCTCGAAGACCACCAGCGGTTCGGGCGTCTGGCACGTGGAGGCCAGCGGCAACGGACAGCCCTTCTTCTGCGTCCTCCTTGAGGGCGCGGCGCGCCTGACCGTCGCCGGGCATGCCGAGCGCGAACTGCGGGAGAACGATTTCTTCCTGCTGCCTGCCGCTCACGAGTTCTCGATGTCGAGCCTTGAGACCGGCACCAGCGGTCACCTTCGGGCGGTCACCAAACGGGCGGACGAAACCCGGCATGGCGATCCGGACGGGCCGCCCAATATGCGGGGGATGGTTGGTCAGCTGGCCTTCGGTTCGCCCGATGCCGCGCTGCTGCTGGCATTGCTGCCCGAGTTCATCCACGTGCGCGGCCAGAAGCGGCTGGCCCGGCTGGTCGAACTGATCCGCGGCGAGGCCCTCGATGACCGGCCTGCCCGCGACATGGTGCTGGAGCGGCTGCTGCAAGTGCTGCTGATCGAGGCCTTGCGCTCGGCCTCCGACAGCGCCGCCTCGCCCGGCCTGCTGCGCGGGCTGGCAGACGAGCGTCTCGCCACCGCCCTGCGCCGCATGCACGAGGATACGCGGCGCGACTGGACGGTCGAGCAGCTGGCCAACGCAGCCGCGCTCTCCCGCTCGGTGTTCTTCGAGCGGTTCCGCAAGGCGGTGGGGATGTCACCGATGGAATATCTGATCGCCTGGCGCATGGCGCTGGCCAAAGATCTGCTGCGCCGCCGCGAAGGCGGCATCAAGGAGATCGCCGAACGCGTCGGCTATGGGTCCGCCAGCGCCTTCAGCGTCGCGTTCACCCGCTTCGTCGGCATGCCGCCGACACGCTATGCGCGCGACATCCAGCGATAGAATGGTCCGTCCCGCCGTTCGCCCTGCGAACGGCCCCGTCAGTGCGGCACGTCGATTGGCGCTTTGACGAAGCGCCGGCGATAGGCTGCCGGGGTAATGCCGACGAGGCGCTTGAACAGGCGACGAAACGCCGAGGCTTCGGCATAACCGACCTGGGCGGCAATTTCGTCGAGCGGCAGCTCGGTGGTTTCAATGAGCTGCTTGGCCTCTTCAATCCGAAGGGTTTGCACATATTGCATCGGCGACTGACCGGTGGCGCCCTTGAACCGTCGCAGGAAACTGCGTTCGGTGAGCCCGGTCTGTGCCGCCATTGCCGCGACCGGGTTGGGATTGGCGTAATTGTCCACGATCCAGACCTGGGCAGCCGTGACGAGGCTGTCATGGTGGCGCATGCCGACCGTCAATGCGGCATAGGGCAATTGCCCATCTGAATGCCAGTCGAGGAGAAAGAGCTTGGCCAGCCGGCGGGCTTCTTCCGCTCCCGCCATGCGCCCCACGATATAGAGCAGCAGATCGTGCCAGGAGGCAAAGCCTCCGGTGGTGATGAGCCGGTGCCCCTCCCCGGCGGGCACCAGCACACGCTCCTTGCGCATGCGGATCTCGGGGTGCCGGCTGCTGATCGCGTCGCAATAGCCCCAGTGCGAGGTCGCGTCCTCACCATCGAGCAGCCCGGTTTCGCTCAGCAGCATCGATCCCGAACAGAGCGCCGCGACGGTGGCACCATTCTGGTGCGCGGTGGCGATCCAGCTGGCGATGGCCGAGAACGAGTTCGGCAGCGGCTTCCAGGGATCGATCGCCAGTTCAGGGATCATCACGATGTCGGGGGCCGGAAAGTCCTCGAGCGCGCCATGCGGATGAATGGTGACACCGTGCAGGTCCTTGTAGGGCTCACCGTCGAGGGTCACGAGGCGCGGCAGGAAGCGCGGCGGGCGCAACTCCTCGCCATGCAGCGTTTCCCAGAGCTGCCCGACGGCCGACAGCAGATCCATGATGATGAAGGTGCCGGCGGTCCCCGTCTCGGGGGTGACGACAACCGCAGTCACGAGCGGCTTGCTGCTTTCCGGGGGCACACGAGTGTCCGATTCAGACCGTTTCCGACGGAAGCCAACCTACCAGCCGAACGGGTGCGGCACTAGAGCAGGCCATCGGTGGCCACGGCGCAACGCGCGCCCCAACCGCCGGATCAAGGCTCGCCGCAACGGCAGCTCCATAATCCTACGGATAGTCAAATGAAGAAGTTCACTACCAGTCTTGCCGTCACAACCGTCGCCATTCTCGGCCTCTGCGCATCCGCCAATGCTCAGGAGACGTCCTCGGCGGCCAATGCCTACCAGGACATCGAGACCACGCTCGGCGTCGTGCCGTCCCACTTCAAGGCCTACCCCGACACCGCGGTTGCGGGCGCCTGGGCGATGACCAAGAGCCTGCTGCTCGATCCGGCAAACAAGCTCGAACCCAAGGTGAAGTCGCTCATCAACCTCGCCGTCGCGGCCCAGATCCCCTGCCAGTATTGCATCTGGCTGGAGACCAGGTTCGCCAAGCAGCAGGGCGCCACCGACGAGGAAGTGTCCGAAGCGGTGGCCCAGGCGGCTTATGTCCGCCACTGGAGCACTGTCATCAACGGCATGCAGATCGACTTCGACACCTTCAAAGCCGAGTTCGGCGGCGAATAACCCGATGCAGCGCCCGTCCCCGACGGGCGCTGTCTCTCCCGCGCGCCGGAGACCAGAATGCCCTTTGCTTGCTCCCCCGCCAGGCCGTCCGGGTGATCGCCATGGACCCGCTCATCAATCTGGCAAACGTGCTCTACATCGTTGCCTACTTCACCGCTGATCTGCTGCGGTTGCGCCTGCTCACGCTGGCTGCGGCAGGCTGCCTCGCCCTCTACTTCTTCAACCAGCCGGTGCCCATGCTCAATGTCGTGGCCTGGAACCTGGCCTTCATGGGCCTGAACCTCTGGCAGCTGGCGAGGATCGTTATTGCCAGACGGGCCGCTGCACTCACAAGGTGACGGCACTCGAGCGATGCAGCGGCAGGCCCATCTCCGGACGATCACCTCGCCGGCGGGATCAGGCTGACGCGCATCTCCCTGGCTTCGTAGACGCCAATATCGTCGGCAAAGACGCGCCCGTCCGCGACGCCGAGCACCAGACGGCCACGGCGCACCTGGCGGATATCGATCTCGTAGCGGACCTGCCGGCAGTCCGGCGTGATCTGGCCGCGGAACCGGACCTCGCCGACGCCGGTCGCCCTGCCCTTGCCGGGCGAGCCGGACCAGCCGAGCCAGAAGCCGATGACCTGCCACATGGCATCGAGCCCCAGGCATCCGGGCATCACCGGGTCGCCGGGAAAGTGGCAAGCGAAGAACCAGAGGTCGGGCACGATATCCAGTTCGGCGACGACATGCCCCTTGCCGAACGCCCCGCCGTCGCGGCTGATGCCGGTGATCCGGTCCATCATCAGCATGGGTGGCGCCGGCAATTGTGCATTGCCCGGGCCGAAATAGCCGCCCTCGCCGGAACGGAGCAGATCCTCGCGGCTGTAGGAGGCCTGCGGCGTATGACATTCAAGCGGGTCGGACACGCGGATACCTTGGCGAACAGTTGCTGGGTGAGAGTCTAGGCCGTCGTCAGCCGGAGGGCGGAGGCGATATAGGCCCAGATGTCGGCTGTGAGCTTTTCCGGCGGCGGGCGCTCTGCCTGCCGGAAGGCGAAGATCAAAGCCTGGCGAATGCCGCCGATCATCATCGCGATGGTCAGGTGCGGATCGATATCGCCGTGCACGATGCCGTCCCGCTGCGCCGCGATCAGCATCTCCGCCCCGCCGCCCAGCTGCCGGTCGGTAAAGGCGGTCTCGACGGCCAGCACTTCGGCGGCGCGGCTCAACGGTCCGATCACCAGCGGCGCGAACGGATGATCGTAGTGAAAGGCGACATAGGCAGCGATCCGCCCCCGCTCCCTCTCCGCCCAGGTCGTTGCCGGCCACGTCGGTTTGCCGAACACCGTCTCTTCCAGCCGGGCGTAGAACGCCTCGACCACTGCGGCGATCAATCCGGCCTTCGAGCCGAAGTGGTGATAGGCCAGCCCGACGGAAACCTGCGCCCGCCTGGCGACCGATTGCATCTCCAGGTGCCCCTGTCCCTCGATCAGGTCCTGCTGCGCCGCCGCCACCAGCCGCTCATATGTTCCGATCACCTTTGCCATGCTCGGTCCCGTGTTGAATTGAATTCAGTTCAATACGATCAACGCTGCCATTGTCGAGGCAGCGAGGATGGGTTTCCGACCCGCGGTCACGCCGGTCCGCACTCGCCTGCCGGCGCCTTGACAGAGATCAACTCCCCCGACCACCTTTCCTGCTCCTGATGCGGCAGCGCGAAAGCCGGTTCCGGCGGCGCCGAAACGCCCGATGCGAGGAGACCGCCGTGACGCAAGATCACAACCCGTCAGCCGAGTTTGAGCTGCTCGACCGGTACTGGCGGGCCGCCAATTATCTCTCGGCCGGACAGATCTATCTGCTCGACAATCCCATGCTGCGCGAGCCCTTGCGGCCCGAGCACGTCAAGCCGCGGCTGTTGGGGCACTGGGGCACCACGCCGGGACTCAACTTCATCTACGCGCATCTCAACCGGCTGATCCGTGCCCGCGATCTCGACATGATCTATATCTGCGGTCCCGGTCACGGCGGACCGGGCATGGTCGCCAATGTCTGGCTCGAGGGCAGCTACAGCGAGACCTATCCGCAGATCGGCGAAAACCTCGACGGCATGCGCCGCCTGTTCCGGCAGTTCTCGTTTCCGGGTGGCGTGCCCAGCCACGTCTCCGCCGACACGCCCGGCTCGATCCATGAGGGTGGCGAACTCGGCTATTCCCTGGCGCATGCCTTCGGCGCGGCGTTCGACAATCCCGATCTGGTCGTCGCCTGCGTGGTCGGCGATGGCGAGGCCGAGACCGGACCGCTGGCCGCCTCCTGGCAGTCGAACAAGTTCCTCAATCCGCGCCGCGATGGCGCCGTGCTGCCGATCCTGCATCTCAATGGCTACAAGATCGCCAACCCCACGGTGCTGTCGCGCATCGATACCGAAGAGCTGCTCGCTCTCTTTACGGGGCTGGGCTACGCCCCGATCCTCGTCGAGGGCAGTGACCCGATGCCCATGCATGCGAACATGGCCGCCGGCATGGACCAGGCCGCGGAGAGGATCGCCGAGATCCAGCGCACGGCCCGGCAGGGCACCGCCCCGCCCGAGCGGCCGCGCTGGCCGATGATCATCCTGCGCAGCCCCAAGGGCTGGACCGGACCGAAGGAAGTCGACGGCAAGAAGGTCGAGGGCTTCTGGCGCTCGCACCAGGTGCCCGTCAGCAATGCACGGGGCGACGAGGGCCATCGCCGCATCCTCGAGGACTGGATGCGCAGCTACCGGCCCGAGGAGCTGTTCGACGCGACCGGCCGGCTGCGCCCCGAACTCAGGGAGCTGGCGCCCAGGGGCCGCAAGCGCATGGGATCGAGCCCGCATGCCAATGGCGGCGTGCTGCGGCGCGAACTGATGCTGCCGGCCATGACCGACTTCGCCGTCAGCGTCGACACACCGGGCGCTACCACGGCGGAGGCGACGCGGGTCATGGGCAGTTTCCTGCGCGACGTGCTGCGGCTCAACGATGCCAGCAGCAATTTCCGCGTCTTCGGTCCCGACGAAACCGCCTCCAACCGGCTCGATGCGGTGTTCGAGACAACGACCCGCACCTGGATGGAGCCGATCGAGGATTATGACGTGCAGCTCGGCACGGACGGCCGGGTCATGGAGATCCTCAGCGAACACCTCTGCCAGGGCTGGCTCGAAGGCTATCTGCTGTCCGGCCGGCACGGGCTGTTCTCGTGCTACGAGGCGTTCATCCACATCGTGGATTCGATGTTCAACCAGCACGCTAAGTGGCTGAAGGTGTCACGCGACCTGCGCTGGCGTGCGCCGGTATCGTCGCTGAACTATCTGCTCACCTCGCATGTCTGGCGGCAGGACCATAATGGCTTCTCGCATCAGGACCCCGGCTTCGTCGACCACGTCGTCAACAAGAAATCCGACATCGTGCGCGTCTACTTTCCGCCCGACGCCAACTGCCTGCTGTGGGTCACCGACCACTGCCTGCGCACCCATGACCGCATCAATGTGATCGTCGCCGGCAAGCAGCCGGCGCCGCAATGGCTGTCGCTGGACCAGGCCGTGGCGCATTGCGAGGCGGGCGTCGGCATCTGGGACTGGGCCGGCAATGAAGCCTTCGAGGGCGAACCCGATGTGGTGCTGGCCTGCGCAGGCGATGTGCCGACGCTGGAAACGCTGGCGGCGAGCGACCTGCTGCGCACGCTGCTGCCCGACATCAAGGTGCGGGTCGTCAACGTCGTCGACCTGATGGCCCTGCAGCCTAAGGACGTGCACCCGCATGGCCTGAGCGACCGCGACTTCGACAGCCTGTTCACTCCGGACAAGCCGGTGATCTTTGCCTATCACGGCTATCCGCACCTCATCCACCGGCTGATCTATCGCCGCTCCAACCACGACAATTTCCACGTGCACGGCTTCCAGGAGGAAGGCACCACCACCACCCCGTTCGACATGGCCGTCATCAACGAGATCGACCGGTATCATCTGGCGATCGCCGCCATCGACTGGGTGCCGGGGCTGAGCGGCCGGGCAGCGCAGGCCAAGCAGCAGCTCAACCACAAGCTGATCGCGCACCAGAAGTACATCTGCGAGCACGGCGAGGACATGCCCGAGATCCGCGGCTGGAGCTGGCCCTACGCGGCCAGGACCGAAGGGGAAAGCCATGCCTGAAGGCGTCCTTGCCTTCAATGCCGGCTCGTCGAGCCTGAAGTTTGCGTTCTTTGCCGGCGCCGGAGCGGACCTGGAGGCAGTCTTGCGCGGGCAGATCACCCAGTCGGCGTTCGGGCATCACCTGCGCCTCCGGGACGGGTCCGGCCAGATCATCGAGGAGCGGCAGTGGCGGCCCAGCGATGAGCCGGGCGCCGATGCCCTGGCGCTGCTGCACCTCGTCGAGGAGCGGCCCGATGCCCAGGTGGTGACGGCCGTCGGGCACCGGATCGTGCATGGCGGGCGCCGCTTCGTCGATCCGGTCGTGGTCGACGCCGACGTGATCGCCGCCATCGAGGCGCTGACGCCGCTGGCGCCGCTGCATCAGCCGCTCGGTCTTGCTCCGGTGAAAGCCATCGCGCAGGCTCGCCCGGACGTCCGGCAGATCTGCTCTTTCGATACGGCCTTCCACCACGGGCTGACGCCGCCGGCCAGTCGCTACGCCATCCCCCGCCAGCTCGAAGCCAAGGGCATCCGGCGCTATGGCTTTCATGGCCTCTCCTGCGAGTCCATTGCCGGGCAGTTGCGCCAGAGCTGGCCACAGCTGGCAGCCGGCCGCGTCATCGTCGCGCATCTGGGCAGCGGCGCCAGCCTTACCGCCATGATCGACGGCCACAGCGTCGACACCACCATGGGCTTCAGCGCCCTCGACGGCCTGGTGATGGGCACCCGTCCCGGCGCCATCGACCCCGGGGTGCTGCTGCATCTGCTGCGCACCGAGAACCTCTCGGTCGATCAGCTCGAGCACCTGCTCTACTACGAATGCGGCCTGCTCGGCGTCTCCGGCATCAGCAGCGACATGGCCGCGCTGGCGCAGTCCGACGATCCGCATGCCGTGGAGGCAATTGAGCTCTTCGTCTTTCGCGTCGCCCGCGAAGTGGCCGCGCTCACCGCCACGCTCGGGGGACTGGACGGCCTCGTCTTTACCGGCGGCATTGGCGAACACAATGCCCGCATCCGGCAGATGGTGGCTGACCGCCTTGCCTGGCTCGGCGTCGAGATTTCCCCGGAGGCCAACCGGGCGGCATCCACCGTCGCCTCCCCGCCCGACAGCCGGGTGAAGGTCCTTGTCCTGCCAACCGACGAAGAGGCCGTCATCGCCCGGCACGCCGCGATGGCGGCTGGCTAGGCTGTCTCTGCCAAACCCCCAAACCAAAACGCCCCGCGCCTGGCGGGGGGGCGCGGGGTCGCAGTTTGGCGGTCTTGGGCGCCGCCTATTTCGTCGGCACTAGAGCCGGTCGAAGCTCATGGATTTGCAGAACACGCCCTTGCAGCCCGAGAGCTTGAGCGCGTTGGAACTGACCATCTTGACGCTGCCGGCGAAGGTATCGCCGTCGTAGCGCACCATGCCCTTCCACTGGTCGGTGCCGGTCGGCTTGGCGCCGCGCATCACATAGGCGCCCAGCAGAGCCAGGTTCTCTGGAGTTTTGACGTCGTCGCGCAGCCAGGTCAGCTTGGCGCACAATTGCGTGCCGTCGCCGCAATAGCTCACCTTGTAGCGGCTTTCGCCGGTCGAGGATTGCCAGGTGCCGGTGGGATCAGCGGCGAGGCTGAGGGCGGGAGCCGTGGCGAGGCCGAGGGCCAGGGTTGCGGCAGCGAGTTTCTTCGCGAGGTGCATCGGGATGCGTCTCCGGATCAGATCGATGGGGTGATGGGCGGTTGTTGACCCCATAAATAGGGCCATTGTCTGAATTGCGGATAACAGCGCCGTTCATCTGGCGTTCAGGAACGCGGCCCTGATGTGTCGTCAACAAGACAGCATTGCTGACGCAGTGCTGAACGCGCTGCTCAGCAACGGTTCAGCCCGCCACATTTGCCGCGGCAGCCCACGCGCCTCGCGCTGATAACTTCCCGCTTCACAAAGTCGTCAGGACGCTCAGATCTCCTCCGGCGGCTCCCAGTCGGGCCAGTCAGCGAGGTGAGTCTCCCATTCGCCCGGCTTGACCTTGTCCTCGTTGATGGTGCGGCCGCGCACCGAGACGCCGACCGCCACCACGGTCTCGGGGTCGCCCGAGATCAGCGGGTGCCACCAGGCGAGCCCCTTGCCCTCGGCCAGGCGGCGGTAGGCGCAGGTCTTCGGGATCCAGCTGATGGTGCGGACATTTTCCGGGTTGAGCTTGATGCAATCGGGCACCCGGGCCAGCCGGTTGGGGTAGTCGCTGCACTTGCAGCTTTCGCCGTCGAGCAGCTTGCAGTGGACGTCCGAGGTGAAGATCTCGGCCGTGTCCTCGTCCTCGAGCTTCATCAGGCAGCAGCGGCCACAACCGTCGCAGAGCGATTCCCACTCCACCACGGTCATTTCCTCGAGTGTCTTTTCGTCCCAGAAAGCCAATTGCAGCCTTTCATTAGCGCTTTGCACTTGCGAGAAAGCGATCTCAATCATAATCCAGCGATAGACTTGCACCCCGGGCGCGAAACGGGGAGACTCGGCAAGAGCGCGCGTTCCGGAGACTTCGGTGCAAGACCCCTTCTACCACAAAGAGAAGCGCAAGAAGAAAGTCCGGATGCTGGATGCGGACGCCTGGCTCGACTCGGCCATGTACGAGTTCTGGCAGTCGCTCGGCCGCGGCTACAACCGCGTGCAGGACTTCTTCTCGATCTTCCAGGTCACCGGGTTCAAGCGGTTTTTTGTCGAGATCTTTTCGGATGCCCTGAGCTTCGGCGCCATCGGCGCGGTGCTGATGACCGCCCTCGCCCTCCCCGCCTTCGACGCCACGGCGTCGGGCAAGTTCAACAAGGCCGAGGATTATTCGGTGCTGTTTCTCGATCGCTACGGCAACGAGATCGGCCGCCGCGGCATCCGCTCGGACGATTCCTATCCGCTCGACAAGTTGCCCGACTATTTCGTCAAGGCGGCGCTCGCCACCGAGGACCGGCGCTTCTACGAGCATTTCGGCATCGACGTGGTCGGCACGCTGCGCGCGCTGATGAGCAATGCCTCGGGCGAGTTGTCGCTGCAGGGCGGCTCGTCGATCACCCAGCAGCTGGCCAAGAACCTCTTCCTCTCCTCCGAGCGCACCATCGAGCGCAAGATCAAGGAAGCCTTCCTCTCGGTCTGGCTGGAGTGGCACTACTCCAAGGACGAGATCCTCAAGCTCTACTTCGACCGCGCCTATATGGGCGGCGGCAATTTTGGCGCGGCGGCGGCGGCCGAGTATTATTTCGGCAAGAAGATCACCGATGTGAACCTCGCCGAAGGCGCCATGCTGGCCGGCCTGTTCAAGGCTCCGACGCGCTATGCGCCGCATGTCGATCTGGCCGCGGCGCGGGCGCGCGCCAATCTGGTGCTCTCCAACCTCGTCGATTCGGGCTTCCTCACTGAAGGCCAGGTGACGGCGGCGCGGCGCAATCCGGCAACGCCGGTGGATCGCTCGCACGAACTCAATTCGCCGAACTACTTCCTCGATTACGCCTTCGAGGAAGCCAAGCGGATCATCGAGGATTCGGACAGCACCTCGAACAGCTTCGTCGTGCGCACCACCATCGATCCGGTGCTGCAGTCCTATGCCGAGGACGCCGTCACCTCCGTCGTGCGCGAACAGGGCGAGCAATATGGCGTCAAGGAAGCGGCGATGGTGGTGACCGAGCCGGCCGGCGCCATGCGCGCCATGGTCGGCGGCATGGATTACGGCAAGAGCCAGTTCAACCGCGCCATCGTCTCCACCCGGCAGCCCGGCTCGGCGTTCAAGCCCTTCGTCTATTCGACCGCCTTCGAACTGGTGCCCGAGTACACACCCAAGAGCACCATCACCGATCGCCCGGTCTGTATCGGCAACTGGTGCCCGGTCAACTATGGCCGCAACTACAAGGGCTCGGTGACGCTGGAAAGCGCCTTTGCCCAATCGATCAATACCGTGCCGGTGACGCTCTCGATCAAGACCGGCCGCGGCCCGATCGCCGAGACGGCGCATCGCATGGGGATCACGAACGAATTCCCGGTCACCCGCTCGCTGGCGCTCGGTGTGGCCTCGGTCAGCGTGCTGGACATGACCTCGGCCTACGCCGTGTTTCCCAATGGCGGGCTGAAGGCCACGGCCTACAGCATCACCCGCATCAGCACCCTGGCGGGCACACCGGTCTACGAGGCCGATACCACCACCCCGCATGAGCGCGTGCTGTCGGAACGGACGGTCACCTTCATGAACCAGATGATGCGCGGCGTCGTCGACCACGGCACCGGCCGCCGCGCCGCCGTCGAAGGTGTACCGACGGCCGGCAAGACCGGCACGACCTCGTCCTATCGCGATGCCTGGTTCTGCGGTTTTACCGGCAATTACGTCGCCGCGGTCTGGTTCGGCAATGACGACTACCGGCCGACCAAGAACCTCACCGGCGGCACGTTGCCGGCCATCGCCTGGCAGAAGTTCATGGCCTATGCGCACACCAATATCGAGGTGAAACCGCTGTTCGGCGTCGACTTCAAGACTGCGCCCTTCGTCATCGCCCAGGCCGATGCCGACGCCGCCGCCGCACAGCAGGCCGAGCGTCCGCCGACGCTGCAGCCGGCCGCGGCGCAGAAGCTGCTCGAGGTCGCCGATCGCCTCAACTTCACGCTCAAGTCGGCGCGTCCCGGCGACACGGCCGCAATCGGCACCAAGCCTGCAGACAAGGCGCTGTAGTCCTTGCGCTTTGTCACCCACCTGCTGCTGCTGATCGGCGTGGCCCTGGCCTTCGGCTTCGGCCTGTCGTGGTTCGCCCTGACCGACGGACGGTTCTTCGGCGTCACGCAGGTCGGGCCGTGGACCACCTGGCGCGATGCCGGCTCCCCCGCTCCCGATCCCTATAGCCGCGCCTATGTTGCCCGTACCGGCGCCTTGCAGCTTGGCTCCAGCGAGGGTCTGCAGTTCGTCGCCAAAGTCGACAGCGAGGGACGCGCCCTCGACCGCGCATGCCGCTATCGCATCGACGGCACGACGCCGGTGGCAACCTTCTGGACGCTGACGGCAGTCGATGCCACCGGCACGCTCATCACCCGCGAGGGCTCTCCAGCCGCGCTCTCCAGCCGGCACATCGCGCGGGCCAATGACGGATCGATGGAACTCTATATCAGCCGCACGCTGGCGCCCCGCAACTGGCTCGAGATCACCGGCGACGGCGCCTTCGCCCTCGCGCTTAACCTCTACGACACCTCGAGCATCGGCACCGGCCTCGCCTCCCCCACCCTGCCCTCGATCATCCGCGAGGCCTGCGCATGATCCGCACCCTGCTCTGGGTCTTTGGCGGGCTGGTGCTGGGCGGCATCATCCACATTGCCGTCATCCTGGCGCTGCCGACGCTGACCGGCAGTGGCGTCTGGGCGCAGGTCACCGCGATGGGCGCGCTCAACCGTCCCGTGGTGCTGGCCGCGCCGGCGCCCGGCCAGCCCAATCCGCTGCGGCTCGATCCCGAACTCGCCTATGCCGTCTGCCAGATCGATCTCCGGCATGGCCCGGGCGTCGTCGCCGGCACGCTGCCGCAGGCGTTCTGGTCAGTCGCCGTCTACAACCGGAACGGCGTGGCCATCTACTCGACCACCAATCGCGACGGCATCGGCCAGACACTCGACCTGGGACTCTTCAACCAGGCGCAGACACGGCTGCTGGCCGAGCAGAAGCTGGACGTGGCCGCCGGGCTGCTGATCGTCGAGAGCGCCGTGGATGATGTCTATGTGGTGGTGCGTCTGGCCCCTGCCCATCAGGTCATGCGGCCGCGCTACGAGGCGCAGCTTCAGGCACTGACCTGCGGCAACATTCCGAGCTAGCTCGAGCTATTTGGGATAGACCTTGCCGTCGCCCATGAGCACGCGCGACGGCACGCCGCCTTTGCCGCCCTGGGCATAGCGTCCGGCGTCGCTGCAGAAATCGTGTCGCTCGCCGCGTTCCACCCAGGTCAGCCACTGGCTGAGGAAGCCGTCGACGCGCACCGCTTCCCGATGCGGTGTTTCCACCAGCAGGTGTTCGAGCGCGTAGTTGTAGGACTCGTAGCGGTAGCGGATGGCGCGGACGAACCAGCCGATCTTCTCGTCGTTCTCGGCCTTGCGGTCACGCTGCTCCTGGCGCATGTGCGGCGCCAGCCCGTCGATCTCGGCGGCTGCAACGGCGCGCTGCCGGTCGATGTCGATCACCGTGCAGATGGCGCGGAAGGTCGGCTGCATCATGTCGATGTCGAGCGAGACGTGATCGGCCAGCGTCGAGAAGCGCGTGTGCGAGGACGCATAGGCTTCGCTCGACAGCAGCTTGTAGTAGCGATCGGTCTGAAAATGCCGGTCGGTCGTGCCGATGCGGGTGCGCTGGAACTCGACCGACACATTGAAGGACCAGTCCTTGGCGTGCGCAGCCGTCAGATAACGCCAGACGCGATCGTGCATCTCGCGTTCCTCGTCGGTCTGGTTGAAGGTCGAAACCGGTTTCTTGTCGATATATTCCGACTTCAGCCGGCCGGCCGCCGGCATCACCTGGTCATGGAGAACGCTGTCGCTGGCCCGACCGAAATCGCCGGTCGGCCGCGTCATGCACGCAGCGCTGGCGAGCAGCAAGCCGGTAGCGACCGCTGCGCGGATCAGGGCGACGCAGTGTTCACCCACGTTTGCGCTTCTGCCGTGCCGAATTCAAAGGCTTCCCGGGAACCGGAGTCCCGTCGCGCTCGTAGCGCACACCGGTGAACAGGAAGATTTGCGCGTTGCCCGCCAGAATGGGCCTCACCTTCGGATGACGTCCGCGTTTGTCGAATTGGACCAGTTTACCCAAGACCCGACTCCGTTTTTGGCCGCGCACCATTGCAGCGGACAAATCGGGGCGACGCGTTCCCCGACAGGGTCATTAAGAGTTCGTCAAGGTTAACAGTTCGCTAACGATTTTGCGGAAATAGTCGCCTTGCGTGGTTTACGTCCGAGTCTCGGGCATTCAGGGCAGATTATGATCGGTTTCCAGCCGTATGAGACGTTTCAACTTCTGATCGAGACCGGCGGGATCGATCGGACCAACACCTTGCTGGTGGCTGCCTGCGACGCTTTCTCCCGGCGCGGCACCCCGACTCATGCCGAAATGGAACAGTTTGCGGCGCTGGCGCAGCGCCTCTTCCCCACCGCGGCGCCTTCAGCCCGCGCAAAAGCCGCGGCAACGCTGGGACGCTCCGACTCGCTCTCTCCCGAGCTCGAGGAGCTGGTGATCGCCCATCTGGGTGAGGACCTCCCGGATTTCCTCGTTGCCGCGCCCAGATTGTCCGAACAGACCATGCTCAAGCTGGTTTCGAACAATGACGTGCCGACCGCTGCCGCGCTGGCGCGGCGCAACGACCTGACCAATGTGGTGCTGGCCAAGCTCTTCCAGCTAAACAGCCGCAAGGTCTATCGCGCGCTTGCCACCAATACCTCGATCGTGCCGCGCGGCGCCTTCCTTTCCGCCCTCGCTCGTTCGGCGCAGATGGATCATCAGGTCGCCTGGTCGCTGGCCGCCCGCGACGACTTCGATTGCGCCCTGCTGGCGCCGGCCTTCTTCGATCTCAACGAGACCGACCGCATCAAGGTCATCACCGCCTTTGCCAATCGCAGCACGCCGGTCGCGCCGATCAAGAAGACGCTGGAACAGCTGTCGGTGGCGACACCCGAGCTCACCAAGGCGCTGATGAAGCTGTTCTCGGAGAACCGCCGCCCCGAAGTCACCACGCTGCTGCACCAGATCACCGGCCTCGATGAAGTGCGCTGCGGGCAGATCGCCCACGACACCAGCGGTGCCGCGCTGTTCGTGGTGCTGCGGGCCTTCGGCTGCAACGAATATGACGGGCTCAAGGTGCTGATCCACGCCACCAGCCATGACGAGGACCGGTCCAAGGCGCTGTCGCAGTTCGCCACCCTGTTCCAGACGGTCAATGTCGATGCCACGGCGTTCCTGATGAGCTCGTGGCGCGGCGAGGTGAACCTGCTCGATCTGTCCAAGCCCGAATACCGGCCGTTCACGCAGGAAAGCCGCCGCACCCCTGCCCCGCAGAAGCGCGAGCGCGATCCCGTGGTCGACCAGGCCATCGAGGCACTGGCCCGGATCGGCGTGCGTCAGGCCAGCTAGGGCTTTACCAGCTCGAGTCCGGGATCCCCGGACCGCATCTCCAGCGTCAGCACCCAGAGGTCGGGGTCGAAATCGGCCTCGCGCGCAATGCGTTCAGCCACCTTGGCCGGTTCAACGCCTGCATAGCGCACCTGGAACAGCCGGTCCTCGATCCGCTCCTCGATCGCCGAAGCCGGCGCGGGGACGTAGAGCGTCGACGTGCCGTTGAGGTGATCGAGCTCGACAAACACCTGGCCGGCAATCGGATCGCCCCGCCGCGACACGACGCAGAGGTGGCCAAGGTCGTTGTGCCGCCGCACGAAGGCGGCGGTCCAGAGGTCGGTGCGCAGCATGGCTGCTGGTTACAGCGTGGCGCCGGCCTTCACAAGCAGGTCGGGCAGTTCGGGGGTGATCCGGCCGGTCCGCTCGTAATTGTAGAAGGTCTCGAAGGTGCGGATGGCCTTGGCCGTGGCCTCGCCGGCAACGCCGTCGATCGGGCCGTGCAGGAAGCCCAGGCTGGACAGACCGCGCTGCACGCTGGAGACGATCACCGGGTCGGTCACCGAGAAGGGCGGCATCAGGTCCTCGACCTTGGCGTCGGTGTCGAGCACCGGAACGACGACAGGACGGGCCTTCACCTCGGCTTGGGCAGCGGCCTTGGGCGCCACCACGGCAGTCGCCGAGACGCTGGCGGTCAATTGCGGATCGGTGCCGGGCGTCGTGTTCGTCATGGGCACCAGCGGCAGCGGGGTCGCGGCCGGCTGTGGCGCGGGCGCCCTGCCCGGCTTGGTCATGGCCAGCGACTGCACGCCGTTGATGATGGTGTCGATGGCATCACCCGCTGTGTCGGCGGCGATGCTCATTGCCTCCTGCGGCGTGGCCGGCAGTTCGCGCGTGGTGACGCGCTTTTCTGCGACTGGCAGCAGGTCGACCGGCGCGCTCGCCTGCAGCGGCTCGGGCGCCGGCAGCGGCTGCGCTTCGGCCACCGGTTCGGCGACCGGCTGGGGCACCACCTGCACCATCACCTTGGGCAACGGATCGGCGGCGGGCAGCGGTTCGGGCGTCGGCAGGATCTTGGGCTCGGGCTCGGACGCGATCAGCGGCGCATCGAGAATGGCCTTGACGATTTCCGGGGTCAGCTGACCGGTGGACTTGAGGCCGGCCTTCTTTTCGAAGGCCCGGATGGCGCCGGCGGTCTGCGGGCCATAGTAGCCATCCACAGTGCCGGTAAAGAGCCGCATGCTCTCGAGCTTGCGCTGCAGGGCAAAGACTTCGGAATTGCCGATCGGCTCGACGCTTTCCACGGCGGGCGCCGGGGCGATGTTCTCGACCCGCGGAACCACCAGCTTGGGCGTCGATGCCGTGACCGTGCGGTCCGGGCGCATGGCGGGGACCACCGGTTCGACACTTGGATCGATGATGCCGGCGGTCTGCACCGCGTCGCCGAAGAGCGGTGCCGGATGGCGGCTGTGCTGGAAATAGAGGGCATTGCTGGTCGCCACCAGACTCAGCGTCACCATGACGGCGACGCCGGTGGAGGCGAGTGGCGCCCGCATGTAGCGGGCAAAGCCCCAGGAAATGGCCGATTGCACCGCGCGGCCTGTCGTGGCCAGCACGGCGCCACCTGCCTGGAGAGGCAGGCGCGTCAGGGTTGCTGCGGTCATAGCGCTTTTCTTTTTCCGTCTTCTTGCCATTGCGGCGTCTGCTGCGGTGCGGGGTCCCTATGGAGGGGGGTGATGGAGGCAGTCTCCTCCACCTTTATTGCCGGACCGTTTATAGGCAGCAGAACAGTCACAATCGTTCCCTGCCCGGGTGACGACATGACGTGGAGCTGGCCGTCGTGCAGTTCGACGAGCCCCTTGACGATGGACAGGCCCAGTCCGGAGCCTTCATAGCGCCGGTTGAGGCCGTCATTTGCCTGGAAGAAGGGTTCGCCGATGCGCTTGACCGCATCTTCGCCCATGCCGATGCCCAGATCGGTCACCGACACGTTGAGATAGCGGCCCTGGCGGCGCATCCCGACGGTGACCACCGAATGCTCGTGGCTGAACTTGATGGCATTGGACAGCAGGTTGATCAGCACCTGGCGCAGCGCCCGCTCGTCGGCGGTGATCTGCGGCAGGATCTTGGGCAGGTCGGTGGCAAGGCGAATGCTCTTCTCGCGCGCCAGCGTGTCGACGATCTTGAGGCACGGCTCGACCAGTGCATCGGCCGGGAAGGTTTCGGTCTGCAGTTCGAACTTGCCGGCATCGAGACGGCTCATGTCGAGCAGCATCTGCACCACCTCGATCAGGTGCTTGCCCGACGAGTGGATGAGCGAGGCATATTCCTGGTGCTGCGGGCTGAGATCGCCGACCACGCCAGTGGTCATCATTTCCGAGAACCCGACAATGGCGTTCAGCGGAGTGCGCAGCTCGTGGCCGATGGTCGCGAGGAAGCGCGACTTGGCACTCGACGCGTCTTCGGCCGCCTTGCGGGCATTGCGCATCTCGGTCTCATGGTCGCGCCGCTCGGTGATGTCGCGAAACAGCGCCACCACTTCATGCCGGCCGTCGGCGTCGGAATTCTCGATCACCGGCGACAGGCTGGCCTCGACCCAGAAGAACTGGGCCGCCGGCGCGGGCATTTCATGGTCGTCGCGACGCATCCGCATCTCGACGCGGCGGGTCCGGCCGTCATGGTTGGCTTCGGCGAAGGCGGTCATGTAGGCGGGTCGATCGAGCACATGGATGCGCTCGATCAGGCCGCCGCCGCTCAGTTCATAGCGATGGCAGCCAAGCAGCCTTTCGGTGGAACGCGACGAAAACAGCAGCGTGCCGTCCGAGGCAAAGCGCATCACCGCGTCCTGCACGTGCTCGATCAGGTGCCGGTAGGCGTTGATCTGGGACTTCTCGTAGACCTCGAATACCGAGTTCAGCCGGTTGGCCGAATGCGCCACGATCAGCGCCGCCACGCCAAAGGCCAGCATCGAGACGAGGCTGTTGTCGCCGGCAAAGGCATCGGGCCAGGCCGGCAGGCCCAGCGACGCCAATGCGGCAAAGCTGACGACGACCACCAGGCCGACCCAGGCGCGCTTCTTGACCGGCGTACGGGCCAGCAGCGAGGCATGCACCGGCGCCAGCAGGGCGACCGCAAGTCCGAAATCGGCAATTGCCGGGTCGATCATGGCCAGCAGGAAACCGGCGATGAGCATGGCATAGACCTGACCGGCGGCAGCGCGCTCATACTGGCCGCGGTGGTGCAGCGCCAGCGTCAGGATGCCGGCGCTCAGGCCGACAATGCAGAGGATGAAAGGCAGCAGCGTGCCATGCAACAGGACATAGAGTGCGCCGGGCAGGCCGAGGGCACTGGCGGCCACGAGGATGTACGAATTGACCGCGAGTGTACGCTTGCGCAGCACTTCGGGACGGCTGTTGCCGTCGCGTGCCTCGCCGGCGGGCCGCACATCGGACACATCTTTCCCGACAATCTGGGAGAAGAGGCTACGCATTACAAAAGCTCACTTCGGAGACGCCTGTTCTTGTTGCGCCCAACCTCGTCCCGAGACCCTAAAGCGGGTTTAAGGAAAACGCCCCGGTCGGCGTTTCGCGTGCTTTCCCCGTCGTTGGCGGGTTGCTTTCTAGGGTTAGCGTAAACAGTTCGTTTCCCCTGCCGCGTTCGGCAGTTGCGACCCGTGCAACTGCGGGTCGCAGCAATTTGCATCGAATTTTATCGAGTTGCCAAAAGCGGTTTTAAGCCGGGGCGCCTAGCGTTCCCTCAACGAAGGCGGAACTCGGCCGCCCGATCTGGGGTTCACTATTCATGTTTCTGCTGCGGTCGGCATTCTGGCTCACAATGGCGTTCATCGTGCTCGCCCCCAAGGACGTCGACCTCCGTCAGCGGGCCGAGGACATGTCGGCGAAGGCCGTCTCGGCCGGGCAGCAGATGATCGTCTCCCAGATTCTCGCGAGCGATTGCTCCAGCCTCGAATGCGTCGGCGGCAAGGCCGTTCTTGCTGCCGTCGTCACCAAGACCCCGTCCGTCGAACGTCCCATGCAGGATACCTCGATCGCTCCGGTCCCTTTCCCCCGACCGCGACCGGACTGGATGGGTTAAGCCAGGGTGCGTCACTTCCCCGACGCTACTCCAAGTCAACGCCCTTGGCCGGCCGGAAACACGCTGCCCCGTGTTTCCGGCCTTCTTTCTTGCGCGGCGTGGTCCCGACCTTCCATCGCCCGGTCAAATCCCCTATTTAGCGGACATGGCGCATCCCCAGGCATTTGAAGACATCCGCGAAAACCTCACCTTCCTCGACGACTGGGAAGACCGCTACCGCTACCTGATCGAACTCGGGCAGGCGCTGCCGGCGCTCGCCGAGGACGAAAAGACCGCCGAAAACAAGGTGCATGGCTGCGTCTCGCAGGTCTGGCTGACCTCGGAGGGCGATCGCCAGAACATGCAGTTCCGCGGCGACAGCGATGCGATGATCGTCAAGGGCCTCGTCGCCGTGCTGCTCGCCCTCTATTCCGACCGGCCGGCCAGCGAGATCGTCGACACCGACGCCATCGCGCTGTTCGACGAACTGGGGCTGCGCGAGCATCTGACCACCCAGCGCTCGAACGGTCTGGTCGCCATGGTCAACCGCATGCGCGGCGAGGCCAGCGCCGTCGCAGCCTAACCGACAGTGCCGGGCCGTTCGCCCCAGACCCGCGCCCGCCGGTTCTCCGGCCCCTCTGCCGCTTCCGCCAGCCCGAAATAGCGTGCCGCCTGCTCGAGCCCGATGCGCAGCACCAGCTTGGCGCTGCGCCGCGGCCAGCCGCGTTCGCTCTCGACCTGCTGCAGCCCCTTGAGCAGCCCGCAGACGTCGAGCACCACGCCGGCACAATCGGACGGCAGGCTGCGATGCAGGCCGGCCAGCTGGCGGCGTGACTCGGCCGCCATGTCGGTCAGGTCCCGCAGCTGCGACACGCCTTTGCCGGCGGTGTGGGCGGCGCTGTAGCTCATGGTGAGGCGTGGCTGCAGCTGGGCCCGCTCGTAGAGCCTGCGGACCTTTTCCCCGGCCTCGAGCTGATGCCGGGCGAGGAACGGCTCGGCGCCGGACGCCAGGCGGGCCAGCGGGCTCTCGGCCAGATTGATCCGCAGGCCGTCGCCGCTGACGGCCTCGATGCGGTGCTGCGCTGCAAAGGCAGCATCGTCGAGCAATTGCCGCTTGAGCCAGCCGCGGGTCTCGGCACGCGCACGGCCATCTGCCTGCAACACCCCGTCGGACACCAGCTTGGAGAGCTGCGCGCGTGCCAGCCGGACCCCCGCGGCCTCGACCTCCCCGTCGCTGGCCTGCACGGCCGCGCCCGCCAGCACGGCCCGGACGAAACGGAGACTTGCCCGTTCACGACGGGTCATGACGAAGCTCCCCGAGCCGGGCCTGCACAATGGCCTCGATGGCCTCGACCTCGCGGTCGAAGGCGCTGCGGTCGTCGCGCCGGTCCTCGATGCGGGCGCAGGCGTAGGACACCGTGGTCCGGTCGCGGCCAAAGACTTCGCCGACCTCCGCATAGGTCCGCCCCAGCAGCACGTGCACGAGGTACATGGCCAGCTGCCGGGTCCCGGCGATCTGCTGCGAGCGCCGCCGCCCCAGCATTTCGGTGCCGGCAATCCCCCGCGCCGCCCCCACCACCTCGATCACGAACGCCGCCGAGCGGTCACGCGGCCGCCGCCGCCTCAGCCGCCGCGCCCGCCGGCGCTGTTCCCCAATCGTATAACTGACCGATCCCGCCATCTCGCGCTCCTACGTAGGACAATATTCCCAATTATATACGTGACAAAGCACGCTCCCTTTGGTACAAAGAACCCATAGGAGAACTGCGATGCGCCTTGATCACCCCGTCTTCACCAATGCCGACGAAGCCCGTAAGCACCTTGAAGCCCAGCGTTGGCCGAATGGTCCGGTTTGCCCGCATTGCGGAAACGTCGATCAGTCCAAGATCACGGCGATGCAGGGCAAGGCGCACCGTCCGGGCCTCTACAACTGCAAGGAATGCCGCGAACAGTTCACCGTGACCGTTGGTTCGGTGTTCGAGCGTTCCAAGATCGCCCTGAACAAGTGGCTACTGGCGACGTTCCTGCTCACTTCGTCAAAGAAGGGCATGAGCGCGCACCAGCTGCACCGCATGCTTGGCGTTACCTACAAAACCGCTTGGTTCATGGCGCACCGCATCCGCGAAGCCATGAAAGAGGACGTTGCTTCGTCTGGTCCGATTGGTGGCGAAGGCAAAACCGTTGAGGCCGATGAAACCTACATCGGCAAGAAGGACGATCAGTCGCCGTCACCGCAGCGCAAGGGCAAGCCGTACCTGAAGCGCAAGCCGGGCAACATCAAGCGCACCGTTGTTGCTCTGGTCGAGCGCGGCGGCTCTGTCCGCTCGTTCCATGTTGAGCACGCCACCAAGGACAGCGTGCGCGAAATCCTGTTCACCAATGCCTCGCGCAAGTCAGTGCTCTACACCGACGAAAGCCGCCTCTACACCGAGTTGGGCAAGGACTATCAGCAGCACCGCACCGTCAATCACAGCGGCAAGGAATATGCCCGCCGTGAGGCTGGCAAGGTCGTCCACACCAATACGATTGAGAACGTGTTCTCAGTGTTCAAGCGCGGCATGCATGGCACTTACCAGCATTGCGGAGAAGCCCACCTGCACCGCTACCTTGCGGAATTTGATTTCCGCTACAACCGCCGCACGGCGCTCAAGGTCAGCGACACCGAGCGCCACGACATGCTGCTCGCAGCCATCGGCGGCAAGCGCCTCACCTATCGGCGGATTGGTGAAGCCCGTCACTAAGTCTCAGCGCCTAAAGTTGCTCAAGCGAGTCCACAAACGTGCCAGCAAAGGATAGCCTCTTCGCAAACAAAGGAGGGGCGTTCCAATTGGCAGCAAAAATCGAGCGAGAGCTTTCAGAGCACTTCGCCAATATCGCGGGCGAGGGCATAACTGGCTGGGCAATGGCGCTAACGGCGCTTGATACCCTGATGGTAATGGCAGCGAACGACGACGTTCGGCGGAAGGTTCTGAAGCGGTTTGAGACCAGCTTCGACAATATCTTTGAACGTCTAAAGCCAATCGACGGCGACCCAGAAATGAACGAACGCTCAAAGGAAGTAGCGCGAGCACGGTGCGATGCGGCGCTTGGACAACTCCGTAAGACCCATCTTCCGAACGGATGAGTACGCTTCCGGTAGGGGCGAGTTCAGGACTTGGGTTTGGGGCGCTCTCTATCGCGTGGAACGTTAGATTTTCCATCCCTAGAAGCTGCCCCATCGCTCGTCTTGTGCGGCTTTGGCGGGCTCTTGAGCATCCGCTTTAGCGTCTCGTTGAATTTGGTTTCGTCGTCTTTGGGGAGATCTTGCTTGTCAGACACTTTGGGACCAGCCGGTGAAAATGGGTGGGAAAGCAGCAACCTGGAGTTCGCCTTCTATCACAGCTTGGTTGATGACGATCCTGCCCATGCTGCGCCTGCTCTTGAAGCACTTGGTCGCATTGCAGCCAGTTGGTCGCGGATGGAGCACCACCTCGATGCCCTCATCATTCAGATCAACAAGCCGCAATACTCGGAACGGCTATTCGAGCCCGAACACCCCGTCTCCTTCTCGCGCAAAATCCGCGTGCTGCGAAAATGGTTCAACCAGTACCCGCCGCTCGCGCCCTACAAACAGGATATGGCGTGGCTGACATCGCGGCTTGTCTTCCTCTCAAAAGAAGACGGCAAGGTTGCCCTAAGCCGCAACGTCCTGCTTCATGCCATACCGGCAAAGTTCGACGCCAAAACTCAAACGCTAACACTCCACCACCTAAGGTTCGTCGGCGCCAACATCCATTCGAGGCACATTGCGCTCACTTTGGATAAGTTGGCCGTCTTTGCCGATCTGGTCCAGCGCTGCAACGTATTCCTAGGCTCGATCACGCAGGAGCTTTTTACTCCTGCTGGCTACGAACTATTGCAAAAGCGCGGATAGCCGCGTCAGACGCAAGCCCATCGAATTCGTCTCGGTCAAAGTCCCCAAACAGTTTCTCCAACGCGTCAAACATCGAAGGCGTCATCCCCACCGGGAGACGGCGCCCGCGATGCTCGATCTGCGCCGGCCTGTCAGCCGAATCAATAGGACGTCCCGTTTGCTTTGTCATGTATATAATTGGGACAATATTCCTATGTTGTGCACGAGGCAAATGGCGAGGGGGATAGCTTGGGGAAAATTGTGGTGGGGGAAGATGTTAGGGGGAGGTGCGCGGGCGGCTCGTTAGCACACGCGCCGAGGAATTTGATGCGAGATCCTAAATAGTGCCGGAGTTGGCTTCTGCCGTAGGAAGGCTGGTGACCGCCAACTATAACAATGGTCGAAGGGCATTCTAAATTTCGCAGTGATCCAAATTCTTGCGCCTGGGAGTTCTGATCTCACATCACGTGGCAGAAACGACAGTTCATTGCCTGTTCCTGACTTTGGACCTCCAAAATAACCAACTGAAGAAACCATCAACTCTTGCTTTGATTCCCATCTTGGTCAACATCGACGAATGTATGTGATGTACGTCGATGAAACTGGGGACACTGGGCGCCTGCCGGGCTCCACTCCCTACTTCGGCCTCTCCGGGCTGGTAGTTCACGAATCGAGATGGCGCGATTTGGTGGCAGTACTTCTAGCCCACCGTAGGGTGTTGAAGGCCAATTATGGCCTCCCTTTGCGGTCAGAAATCCATTCTTCTGAGTACATGCAGACGGCAGTATACGGGCTCGCCAAGCACAATCGACTGGCGATCTTGAGGAATGTACTCGATGAGATTGCGAAGGTTCCCTACGTCTCGCTCACCCACATTTTGATCGACAAGGCCGGTAAGCCTCCCAATTATGACGTGTTCGAGGCCGCTTGGGGGACGCTGTTTCAGAGGTTTGAGAATACCCTTATCCACGGCAACTTTCCCGGAGGACACAAGGGCGACTACGGGATGGTCATTACAGACGCCACTGCCGGCAAGCAGCTAATGCGGCTCATGCGTAGGATGTCGGTGTTCAACTACATTCCGAGCCTTCAAGCGGGTGCAGCGCCGAGAAACATCCCAATCGTAAAGGTGATTGAAGACCCATCCGGACGCGACTCTTCCGAGTCTTTACCCGTTCAAGTGTGCGACGTAGCCGCGTACTTTTTGAAAAGCACGAGATGGCCAAGCGTATACATCCGAAAGAAGAAGGCTGACACCTACTTCTCAAGACTGAAACCTGTACTGAATGTGAAGGCGAGCCGCACTGATCCGCTAGGTATTGTAAGACTCTAAAAATAAGGGCGGGCAGTATTACCTGCCCGCCGGGTTAACCCTACTAGTGGGTTGTGCCCATTTTCAGGTCACCTGACTAAATATGGCATTTCGCCTTAAGAATCAAGGTTTTAATATTGCCCTTGCCGGCCAAAGGCTTAGCGGACCTTGCATCCTTTTGCCTTCTCATCGGGCTATCAGCCGCCGAAAGTCCAAACCAAAACGGCCGCCCGAGAGGGCGGCCGATACGTCGTGCGTCAGAGGTGCGGCGCCGGGCGCCGGCGACCTCAGGCGGCCTTGCGGCCCAGGCCGTTATCTTTGGCCAGGCGCGAGCGCGTGGCCGAATAGCTCGGCGCCACCATCGGGTAGTCCGACGGCAGGCCCCACTTCTCGCGATACTCTTCGGGCGAGAGATTGTAGTGGGTGCGCAGGTGGCGCTTGAGCGATTTGAACTTCTTGCCGTCTTCGAGGCAGATGATGTAGTCGGGCGCGATCGACTTCTTGACCGGCACGGCCGGCTTGAGTTCCTCGGCGACTTCCACATCCGGGTTCGTGCCCAGGCCGCGCAGGGCCGCATGGACGTCGGCAATCAGCTTGGGCAGGTCGGTCACGCTCAGGGCGTTGTGAGAAACATAGGCACAGACGATATCGGCGCTGAGATCGATGAGATCGTTGTCAGTGCCATCAATGGTGCCGGACATGTCGTTCATTTCGGGTCCTTTATTGAAGCTTTGGTGCAGGGCGGAAAGGTGGCCCGCTGTTGATGCCGGGATTACGTGTGTTTGCTTTCAAAGGCAATAGCTGAATCGACTATGTGACAAAACCGTAATCAAAATATGCTTACTAAACGTGAGACGCCAGTCTACTTGTTTAAATTGTCAGTATTTTTTCTGTTCAATGGAACATGTCCGGCCTTGATGGCCGCCCGCGCCAAGAGATGCGCTGCAACCGGCGTCGTCAGTGCGAGGAACAACGTGCCGAGAAGAGCGCGCAGAATAATTGCACTGTCCGCCGAAACTATGGCGATGCCCAGCATCAGTAATCCGGCGCCGACAATACCGGCCTTGGAGGCGGCGTGCATGCGGGTGAAAAGGTCCGGCAGACGCAGCACGCCGATGGCCGCGACCAGCCCGAACAGGCCGCCGGCAATGATCGCCAGAGCGGCGATGAAGAGCATGATCTCGTCGATCATTTCGAGGTCTCCTTGGCGGCAGCCTCTGCCTCGGCGCGCTTGAGCACATAGCGGGCCAGCGCCACCGTCGACAGGAAGCCGACGAGGCCGAGCGAGATGGCGATGTCGAGATAGAGGTGAAAGCCGGTCAGGATCGCCACCAGCACCGTGAAGCCCAGTGCCAGCGTGGTGATCATGTCGAGCGCGAGGATGCGGTCCGGCAGGGTCGGCCCGCGGATCAGCCGGATGATGACCAGCACCAGCCCCAGCGACAGGCAGGCGAGGCCGATCCAGCAGGCCCAGAGGATAGCCAGTGCGCCGCTCATCGGAATGCCCTCGCGACTGCCCGCTCGAAGCCATCGCGGATTTCGGCGATCAGCACCTCGCGGTCGGTGACCCGCAAGGCGTGCACATAGAGGATCTTCTTGTCCTCTGACACGTCGATGCTCAACGTGCCCGGGGTCAGGGTGATCAGGTTGGCCAGCAGGGTGATCTCGGCATCCGATTCAACGGTCAGCGGAAACTCGATGATCTCGGGCGCCAGTTCGCTGTCCATATTGGGCCGCAGCACCAGCAGCGCGACGCGCACGGCACTGAGCATCAGTTCCTTGATGAACAGCCAGGCGAGGGCGATGACGCGCAGGAAGCGGATCCAGAAGCTGGTCCCGTCCATGTTGTCGCGCACGAAGTAGAGCGTCACGCCGCCCAGCGTGGCGCCGAACACCAGATTGAGCAGCGAGAACGTGTCGGTGGCGGCACACCAGCCGAGACCAAGCAGCAATGCGATCAGAGGAAGGTTCATTTGAGCCCCACCGCCTGAATGTAGAGTTCGGGGGTCAGCAGGTCGCGGGCCGCCGTGTCGCCCAGTTCAAAGAGCACATCTGGCACCAGTGCGGCCAGCGCCACGAGGGCGACGAGCAGCGCGGTCGGCGTCACCCCGAGCCAGAGGTCGCGCCGGCTCAGCGATTTCAGGTCCGGATTGGGCGTCTCGGCCATCGGCCCGTCCGGTCCGGCGCGCCAGAAGATATGGGCCCAGAGCCGCGACCCGGCAATCAGCGTCAGCAGGGCATTGACCAGCAGGGCCCCGGTGAGCAGCAGCGCCCCCCAGTCGAAGGCACCCGAGACCAGTCCGCTGCCATCGATACCGGCCTCGATCAGCAGCAGCTTGGGCCAGAAGCCCAGCAGCGGCGGTACGCCGGCCACGGCCAGCACCAAGGTGAGAAAGAGGATCGAGGGCACGCTGACGGCGGCATAGAGACCGCCCATCTTGCGCGTATCGGTCTGGCCGGTGAGCTTTTCGATGAGGCCGGCCGCCAGATAGAGCCCGGTCATGGTGATCATGGCATGCAGCACGTAGACCGCGCTGCCGCCGATGCCTGCGGCACTGGGCAGGGCAATGCCGGCAATGGTCGAGCCGATGCCGCCGATGACGAGGAAGCCCAGCGCCCGGCGCAGGTGCGTCTCGGCAATGGCGCCCAGCGGGGCGATCACCAGCGTCAGGATGGCAACCAGCGTCAGCACCGGATCGAGCACATCGCGGCTGGCCGGCAGCAGGAGCACGAGCGAGCGCAGCAGGGCATAGACGCCGACCTTGGTCAGAAGTCCGGCGAGCAGCGCCGAAATCGCCGCCGGGGGCGTGTGATAGCTGGCGGGCAGCCAGGCGTTGACCGGGAACGCGGCGGCCTTCATGCCGAAGGCCAGCATCAGGATGGCTGCCACCGAGGCCATGGCGGCCGGATCGGCGGTGGTCGCGACCCGCGCGATGTCGGCCATGTTGAGCGTGCCGAGCAGGCCGTAGAGCAGTCCCAGCGCCAGCAGGAAGAAGGTGGTGGCGAGGAAGTTGAGGAAGCCGTACTTGACCGTACCGTCGAGCTGGATGTTGCGGCCGCCCAGCACCATCAGGCCGAAGCTCGAGATCAGCATCACCTCGAACCAGACATAGAGGTTGAAGAGATCGCCGGTCAGAAAGCTGCCGCTGACGCCGGCCAGCAGCAATATGGTCAGCGCATAGAGGCCGTCGGTCTTGGCGCGCTCGGGCGCATCCATCTGCATGTAGATCAGCAGCAGGAAGGTGACGATGGCGGCCACGAAGGCAAAGCTGGCGCCCATCAGGTCGGCCGTGAAGCTGATGCCGAAGGGCGGCAGCCAGTTGCCCATGGTCATCGAGACCGGACCGACCTCGAGCACATGCAGCAGCAGTGCCAGGTCGCAGAGCGCCACGCTGCCCACGGTGATCAGCGCCAGCAGCAGATGGAAGTCGCGGGCGAAGCGCAGCACCAGCAGCAGCGCGGCGCCGAGCAGGCACAGCACCACCGGCAGGATGATGAACCAGTCGCCCGGATATGTCGGAAAATCGATCATCTAGTAGCTCAATGGCGGGGTCGGGCCGCTCCGGGGTTCTGCAACCCGCATCTTGTCGGTGTCGTCGGCTTCCAGCGACTGGTAGGCGCGGTAGCTGAGCACCAGGAGGAAACTGAACATGGCAAAGCCGATGACGATGGCGGTCAGGATCAGGGCCTGCGGCAGCGGATTGGCGCCCAGTTCGAGGACCTTCTCGCCCTCCGGCACGATGGGCGGCACGGCCCGGGTCAGCCGGCCCGACACGAAGATCAAGAGGTTCACCGCATTGCCCAGCACGCCCAGCCCGAGCAACATGCGGATCAGCGCCCGGCTGAGCAGCAGATAGGTAGCCGCCGTGAAAAAGACGCCGCTGAGCGCGGCAATGGCGTAATCCATCAGCCGTCCTCCCCGCTATCCTCGAGGGCCAGCGCAATGGCCGAAATCGTCCCCATCACCGCGGCGTAGACGCCAATGTCGAAGAACATCGGTGTCGACAGCGAGATTTCGGTGCTGCCCAGATGCAGTTCGGTCCACAGGCCGGTGAGGAACGGCAGTTCGAACGGCAGCGACAGCACGCCGGCCAGCGCCGCCAGCACCACCCCTGCCCCGGCGATCGACAGCGGATCGACCTTCATGGCGTGGCGCGTGGCCTTGGGCCCGGCGGCCATGCCGTAGATGGCAATGGCGGAGGCGGCGATCAGCCCGCCGATGAAGCCGCCGCCCGGCTCGTTATGGCCGCGCAGGGTGATGAACACCGAGAACACCAGCATGACGACGACCAGCAGCGGCGCGATGGTGCGGAAGATCAGCGTGTTCATTTCGAGGTCCTCCGGGCGCCGCGGATCAGCGCCAGGATGGCAATGCCGGCCGTCATCACCACCGAGATCTCGCCCAGCGTATCGAGGCCGCGGAAGTCGACGAGGATGACGTTGACGATATTGCTGCCATGCGCCAGCACCTTGCTGTTGGCGTTGAAGAAGTCGCTGAGACGCGGATCGAAGACGCCCTGCAGCACGGCAAACATCAGCACCGTGATGGCAATGCCCACGGCCAGCGACAGCAGGCCGTCGCCGACGAACTCCTTGAACGTGCGGGCGTCATGCTCGTCGAGATTGAGCCGGGTCATGACCAGCGCGAGGATCACCACCGAGAGGATTTCCACCATGAACTGGGTAAAGCTCAGGTCCGGCGCGCCGAACAGCATGTAGATCATGGCCACCGCGATACCCTGGATGCCGAGCGCCAGAATGGCGAACAGCCGGTCGCGCGCGGCGATCAACGTGACGAGGCCGATCAGCGCCAGGCCAATGACGCTCCACTCGTAGAAACTGAGGTCCGGCATCGCCGGGATATAGGGCAGCCCGCCCATGGCCCAGAGCGGCACGATGGCCGCCAGTGCGAAGAGGGCGAAGACCACCACCAGGTAGATCTCCAGCCGGCCGTGGTGGAAGAGCCGCGTCACCCAGGCGCTGAAGCGGATCAGCCCGAACATCATGGCGTCAAAGCCGCGGTCGAAACTCCAGTTGCCGCCAATACGGCGCAAGGTGGTGCGCAGCCAGTCGAGCCGCCAGTAGATCAAGGCGCCCACCGCCCAGGTCGCCAGCGACAGCCAGAACAGCAGACTGAGCGGATCGAGATGCAGGGCGAGATAGTGCTCGACGTCGTGCGCGGTGATCACGCCGGCCGCCGTCATCACCAGATTGTCGCCAAACCAGCCCGGCACGAAGCCGGCCAGCAGCGCCACAAGTCCAAAGACCACCGGGCCGGCCAGCATGGCCATCGGGGCCTCGTGCGGATTTTTGGGCGGCACGATGAACGCCCCCATGAAGGGCCGGATCATCACGGCGAGAGCCACTGCGCCGAGCAGGCCGTTGCCGACGATCAGCAGGATCAGCGTGAGGATCGGCTGCCAGCCCTCGGGCGGCAGCGCCGCATACATTTCTTCCTTGGCCATGTAGCCGAGCACCGGCGGCAGGCCGATCATCGACACCGCCGCGAGGATGGTGGCGATGAAGGTCGCCGGCATCAGGTCCCGCAGTCCGCCCAGGGCGGTGATGTCGCGGGTGCCGGTCTCGTGGTCGATGGCGCCGGCGACGAGAAACAGCGCGGCCTTGTAGAGCGCGTGGGCGACGAAATAGACCATCGCGCCGATCACCGCCATTTCGGTGCCGATACCGAGCAGCAGCACCAGCAGGCCGAGCGAGGCAATGGTCGATTGCGCCAGCATCTGCTTGAGATCGGTCTGCTTGAGCGCAAAAATGCCGCCCCACAGCAGCGTCACGCCACCGAACCCGACCAGCAGCAGGGTCCACATATCGGTGCCGCCAAGGACCGGCGAGAAACGGGCCAGCAGGTAGACGCCGCCCTGCACCATGGTGGCCGAATGGAGATAGGCCGACACCGGGGTCGGCGCTTCCATGGCGTTGGGCAGCCAGAACTGGAACGGGAACTGCGCCGACTTGGTAAAGGCAGCCAGCAGGACCAGCGCCAGCACTACCGGATAGGCGCCATGGGTGGTGAGATCGCCGAGCCCGCTGATGTCCCAGCTGCCGCCGATGCGCTGGAGCAGGATGCCGGCGGCGAGCAGCGCCAGTCCGCCCATGCCGGTGATCACCAGCGCCTGAATGGCTGCCCGGCGGGCCGCCATGCGGCTGCCGTCAAAGCCGATCAGCAGGAAGGAGGTGACCGAGGTCAGCTCCCAGAAGGCATAGAGCGCCACCATGTTGTCGCTCAGCACCAGCCCCTGCATGGCGCCCATGAACATCAGCATGAAGCTGAGGAAGCGGCCGCGGTGCACATGCCCGTGCAGGTAGCTGCCCGAATAGACCAGGATAAAGGCGCCGATGCCCGCAATGGCCAGCGCAAAGGTCATGCTCAGCCCGTCGAGGCGGAACGTCAGCTCAAGCCCGTGCAGCGCGCCCCAGGACAGGCCGCCCGAGAAGGCCTCGCCAGCGGCGATATCGGGCAGGAACTGCCAGAGGAAGACAAAGGCCACGGCCGGCACCAGCGCCGCGATCCAGCCTGCCGCCTCGGGGAAGGCCTTGTGGATGACAGGCATCAGCGCTGCCGCCACAAAGGGCGCCAGCGCGCAAAGGATCAGGGCGATGTCCATAGGTACGGGCAAGCGTCAGTGCATCCTTTGGCGGGAATCTCTGCCGCCAACTTAACGACTGCCGCCTCCCAAACAAGCTGAACCGATGTCACACCTCGTGCATCGGCCAGATTGTAACAACTTGTTTCACCCGGGGAGGCGGGGAAAGCAGCCGCGGCGGACGCCGCGGCCGCCGTGACTTATTTCGCCGTATTCTCGACAGTATAGACGTGCGAGAGGGCGGGGAGCGCGTAGAACGCCGGCTCCACCGGGTCGCAACTGCCCTGGTAAAGCTTGCCGGCCTGGTCCTTGACCGCCCACCCCTCCCGAAAATTGATGCACATCGTGTCGGCGGCCATCAAATCGGTCAGTGGGCGGGTGGCACGGTGCGCATGTCCGCCGGCATACGGCGCCCATTGGAAATCCTCGACATCGGCAATGACCTGATCGCCTTTGAGGAACTGGACGACGAACTTTGAGTCTTCCGGGATGGCGATGTGGATCCGGGCCTCGGTTGTATCCAGCAACTGCTCCGCCACCGCCTCGTACTCGGGACCGAGATCATTGTGCCGTGCCAGCCAGAGGCAGATGACCGCGTAGTTGTCTTCCCTGAGCGCGAGGGCCGGTCCGGCGATGTTGGAGGCCTTCATATGGGCGTCGAACGCCTTCTTGGTGCCATTGCCGATCACGCCGTCCACGCCACCGACCGGAAAGCCGGCGGCATTCAGGCCGGTCTGGACGCATTTCGCCAGCGTTGCGGTTGAGATCGGCCCCATCACCCCGTCGGCAAGCGCCAGGCGAGGACGGTTGGCCATGGCCCGTCCGGGGTTTTTCCGCAGCGCCTGACGGTAGGGCTCGAACTGCTCGTAGAACGACGTCAGTTCCAGCCCGAAAGCCGACCTGAAGGTCTTGGCCACGGACTTTCCCGCCTTGAGTTCATCGGCAATGATGCGGATGGATCGGCGGCCGTTCGGCGACTCGGCGACGAGCCAGTCGATGGCCAGATACCCCACGTGTCCCGCCCAGGCAGGACTCTCGGTGGTGCCGAAGGCTTCCAGCGGATTGTCGAGTTCGGGCCCCCTCGCCGCACTGGCGACGCTGGCATTGGCGTTCTTCAGCGACATCCGGCCGGCATCGACCATTGCCTGGTAGGCGATGTACTCGGCGATGCCCTCGTTCATCCAGTTGCCGAGCGGTTGCTGGTATATGGACATGACACCGAGATAGGCCTGCCAGCCGTGCGTATATTCATGCACCACGGTCTTGATGTTGTCGGTCGCGGTCGTCCAGCCCCGTGACTTGGCGTTCTGGTTCCACTGCTTGTTGGCAACGTCGAAATACGGACGCGGCAAGAGGTCGTTCTGCGATGACAGCCCCGTTGCGACACCATTGCCGCCGCCACGCTCCTGGTTGCCTTTGCCGGTGGCCTCCACCTTGACGATCACCTTGGCGGCCACTTCGGCCGGGATGGCGCCGCCGAATTCTCTCTCCAGAAAGGTCTGAGCGATGGCCAGCCCTTCCTTGATCTCCGCCACCTGCTTTTTGGTGACGCCCTTGCCGACGTCGAAGATGAAGCCGGACTCGTCGGGAGTCCCGCCGAAACCGCGATATTCGGCCATGCCTTTCTGAATGAAGTGGGTCAGGGGGTTGATCCCCAGAGCCGCGACGTCCGGATTCGCCTCGAGATAGGCTGAGGTATCGAACAGCGCGGAAGGGTCGTAACCGTCCTTCCAGCCTTTCTGCAGAAAGTGGGAATAGGCGCTGGTCCTGGCCACCGAGGGATCGGGCAGTTGCGCCAGGTAGTAGTCCTTGTCAAAAAGGAACTCGCGTCTGGCCGCCTCGACGCTGAACTTCGGATCGAATGCCGGTTGGTCGCCTTCGTCCTCCCCCAGGAATTTCCGGTAATGCGAAGCAACCTCGGGAAAGGCCCCGGCCACCTTCTCGCACCAGAAGTCGGCATTGTCGGCCTTGAGCGCCGGCTGGGCCCAGTTGGGATCGCGCCGCTTCATGTCTGCCCGGTAGGCCTCGGAGGCGCCGCGCGTCATGCCGCTGAGCTCTCCGTCGATCTGGCCGGGATTGTAGCCGAGCTGCGCCAGTTCCTCCTGCACGCAAAGTACTGCGCTGGATGCGGCCCACACAGGGCTCGCGAATGAAATGGCGCCGGCAGTGACGACGGCGCGCCCTAGGCTGATAAACATGAATCCCCCACTTACCCCGACTGCACGGGGTCTATATTCGGACACTGCAAGCGATCCGATTATTCGTTTTTGCCAATACATTTATTTCATGGACTTGAAATAGTTCAACCAGAAATGCGGATAGAGGCCGTCATCAGCGGGATTTTCTGTGGTCTTGCGAGATAGTCTGCTGGGTTTGTTGCACCGCAGCGCGTCATTGCGGATGTGGACGCCCGGAGCCCCTGCCCCCGCCTCCCCGATTGGCGGGCTTACATTTGGCGACGATCGGGCTATCAAGTCTGCCTTCGCCAGACCTCCCCTCGCAGTCCGGAACCCGCATGACCAAGCTTACCCCGCCCGTCGCCGAACAGCGGCCGCACGCCACGACCTTTCACGGCATCACGCGGCAGGACCCGTACCACTGGCTGCGGGCCGATAACTGGCAGGAAGTGATGCAGAAGCCGGAGACGCTGCCGGCCGATATCCGCAGCTATCTCGAGGCCGAGAACGCCTACCTGGCGGCCAGCTTCGAGGAGCCGCACGCCGCGCTGACCGAAAAGATCTACCGGGAGATCCGCGGCCGCATCAAGGAAGACGACAGCGGCATCCCGTCGCCTGACGGGCCGTGGGCCTATAATTCGCGCATGGAAGAGGGCAAGCAGTACCCGATCATGGTGCGCACGCCGCGCGACGGCGGCGCCGAGCAGGTGCTGCTCGACTGCAATATAGAAGCCGGCGACGGCTATTTCGGTTTTGGCGACAGCGAGCACGATCCGTCGCATCGGCTGCTGGCCTGGAGTGCCGACCGGCAGGGATCGGAGTTCTACACCCTCGAAATCCGCGACATGGCGACCGGCAAGGATACCGGCGAGCGCATCGTCGACATGGCCGGGGACGCCGTGTGGTCGGCCGACAGCACGGCGCTCTACTACACCGAATTCGACGACAGTCACCGGCCCTTCCGGGTACGCCGCCATGTGCTGGGTACGCCGCAGTCGGAGGACAGCATCGTCTACGAGGAGAAGGACCCGGGCTTTTTCGTCGGCGTCGGCCAGACGCTGTCGGGCAAGTACATCTTCATTGACGCGCACGACCACCAGACCTCGGAAAGCCGGCTGATCGACGCACGGCTGCAGGATGCCCCGCGCCTCGTGGCGCCGCGCGTCGTCGACCGCGAATACGAGTTCGACGAGCGCAATGGCGAACTCTACATCCTGACCAATGCCGATGGCGCCGAGGACTTCAAGATCGTCACCGCGCCGGTCGAGGCACCCGGTGCCGAGAACTGGCGCGACTTGATCCCGCACGTGCCGGGCGTCCTGATCCTCGATATCATCGTGCTGGCCAACCACGTGGTGCGGCTGGAGCGCCATGAGGGGCTGCCGCGGCTCATCTCGCGCGACCTGCGCACCGGCAAGGAAGAGACCATCCGCTTCGAGGAAGAGGCCTATTCGCTCGGCATGTCGGCCGGCTACGAGTTCGACACCACCACCATCCGCTTCGTCTATTCCTCACCGACGACGCCGTCGCGCACCTATGATCTCGATCTCGAAACCGGCGCCCGTACCCTGCTCAAGGAGCAGCAGGTGCCCTCGGGGCATAATCCCGATGACTACGAGACCCGCCGCATCTTTGCCGATACCGCCGATGGCGAACGCGTACCGGTGACGCTGCTCTACCGGAAAGGCCTGGCGCTCGACGGCACGGCCCCTGCCCTGCTCTATGGCTATGGCGCCTATGGCATGGCGATGCCGGCCAGTTTCTCGGTCTCCAACCTGTCGCTGGTCGATCGCGGCTTCGTCTATGCCACCGCCCATATCCGCGGCGGCATGGAAAAGGGCTACGCCTGGTACCGCAATGGCCGCCGGGACAAGAAAACCAACAGCTTCAGCGACTTCATCGCCGCGGCCGAGACATTGATTCAATCCGGCTACACCTCGAAAGGCCGCATCGTGGCCGAAGGCGGGTCGGCCGGCGGCATGCTGATGGGCGCGGTGGCCAACCAGCGCCCCGACCTCTGGGCCGGGGTCATTGCCGAGGTGCCGTTCGTCGATGTGCTCAACACCATGCTCGACGCCAGCCTGCCGCTGACGCCGCCGGAATGGCCAGAATGGGGCAACCCGATTGCCGCCGTCGCCGACTACGAGCGCATCGCCGCCTACGCCCCCTACGAACAGGTCGAAGCCAGGGACTATCCGCCGATTCTGGTGCTCGCCGGGCTCACCGATCCGCGCGTCACCTACTGGGAGCCGGCCAAGTGGGTGGCCAAGCTGCGGGCCACCAAGACCGACAGCAACCCGCTCTATCTCAAGACCCACATGGGGGCAGGACACGGCGGCGCGTCGGGCCGCTTCGAGCGGATCAAGGAGACGGCATTGTGTTATGCATTTGCGCTGTCTTGTGCAGGATTGGCATAATCCTTCCAATGGCGCGATTGTTGAGCAAACTCAAAGCGCCTATATGAGGCAGGTCGATTTTCAGCGCCCCAGTGGCGTCCATCCCAATAATCCGGAACAGGAGGCTCACCATGGCTCTCGAACTCCCCCCGCTGCCCTATGCCTACGACGCGCTCGGCCCTTACATGTCGGCGGAAACGCTTGAGTTCCACCACGACAAGCACCACCAGGCCTATGTCACCAACGGCAACAAGCTGATGGAAGGCAAGGGCCTGGACATCCTGCCGCTCGAAGACATCGTCAAGGAAGTGCACGGAAAGGATCCCGGCCTCTTCAACAATGTCGGCCAGCACTACAACCACGTGCACTTCTGGAACTGGATGAAGCCCAATGGCGGCGGCGGTGCCGACAAGGTGCCCGGTGCGCTGCTCAAGGCCATCGAGTCCGACCTGGGCGGTTTTGACATGTTCCGCGCCGATTTCATAGCTGCCGGCACGACGCAGTTCGGTTCCGGCTGGGCCTGGCTCAGCCTCAAGAACGGCAAGCTCGAAGTCTCCAAGACGCCCAATGGCGAAAGCCCGCTGATTCACGGCGCGCATCCGCTGCTCGGCGTCGACGTCTGGGAGCACAGCTATTACATCGACTATCGCAACGCGCGGCCGAAATATCTCGAGGCCTGGTTCGACAATCTGGTGAACTGGGAGCATGTCGAGCACATGTTCGAGGAAGCCAAATAAGCTTCGGAGCCCTGCTCCCGGAAGGCCCGCTTCGGCGGGCCTTTTTCGTTGCAAGGGCCTAAATCAGCGGATCGACCGTTGCGTCGCCTTCAATCGCCGAGTCCCCGGTGTTAACGTCTGCTTAACCATAGGGAGGCGGATGATGGCATCCAACGCAGCAGTCGTGGCGATCCTGGTCTCGAATCCAGCACTGTGCGCCTTGCTGTCGGCAACGCTGGCCTCCTCTCCGGCCCTGCGGGTCCGGCCGTTCGAATCACAGATCGCACTGACCACCTACATGCGGCTGGCGCCGGTGGATCTGGTGGTCTGCGATTTCGATGGCGAGACCCGCGCCGACCAGCTGGCCCGCGACCTGCGCGTCGACGACCGGGTCGAGCGCCGCAGCTTCCAGATCATCGCGCTCACCAGCACCATCGATGGCGCCATCAAGACCGCGTCGGTGCATGCCGGCATCGATGAGATCATCCTCAAGCCGATGTCGCCAAAATACCTGCTGGAGCGGGTGATGTCGCGGCTCAGCCGTCGGCCGGCGCAACAGCCGCCCCGCCGGCTGGCGCCGGTGCAGTGGCCGGCCAATGTGATTCCGCTGTTCGGCCGCCATCCGCAACCGCAGCACTGAGACTTTTCGATCTAGCCCTGACGGCGTTCGTGCAGCGACTTGAGCAGCCGCTCGCGGGCATCGTTGATCTTGGCCGCCAGATAGCTTGAGCCGCCATGGTCGGGGTGCAGCCCCTTCATCAACTCGCGATGCGCCGCCTTGATCTCGTCGGCGGTGGCGCCGCGCGACAGGCCCAGCACCGCATAGGCCTCGTCATCGGGGTCGGTCCGCGGCGCCGCCTCGGCCCCGGCTCCGGCTCCGGCCTGCGCCGTTTCCTCGAAGTACTCGCGCCATCCGGCGCGGTTGGCGTCGAGCCAGCTTTCCAGCAGCCGCTCGCTGTCTGCATCGCCCTCGATTTCGGCAAACAGGGCGCGGGTTTCCATCTCGCCCAGATCCATCAGGTCCTGGCCACGGAACTCGCCGGCAATTACCCGCCCGGCAACCGTGCCGCTGTCGTGGTCGAGTTCCATGGCAAAGTAGCGGCTGCGGACTTTTGAGGCATTGTTCTCGCTGACATCGCCGCCGCCCAGGCTAATCGGTCCCAGCCGGCCGAAGCGCAGGATCGACACGGCCGCCATGCCGGTAAAGGCGGCGAGATCGATGCGCCGCACGAAGGCCAGACCCACCGTCGCCAGCACCGCAATGCCGCCCAATCCCCAGCGCAGCACGCCGGCTCGCGCCGCCGGGCGCAGTCTGGCGTAGCCATTGTAGGCGAGAGCTCCAAGGAGCAGCACCAGGGCGCCGAGAAGCACGTAGGTCATGTCAGGACAACTGCTCCAGCAGCGCCGTGGCGCCTGCCGATTTCTGCAGCTTGAGCGCCGCACGTCCGCCACTGGCATAGGCGGCGACGGCGCGCAGCAGCGCCGCCAGTTCGGCCGGGGCATTGGCGTCGAACCGGGCATAGGCGCCCTTGGTCAGCCGCGCGAATTCGCGGAATGCCGCCTCGACCCGGGGATCGCGGCCTTCCTGAAAGACGAACATCCGGCACCCGAGCAGGCCCAGTTCGCCGGCCTTGGCGGCGAGGCTGTCGACGTTCTCCTCGATGGCGTCACCGACATAGACCACGGCATCGATCGGCTGACGGGCGTGCTCGCGCCGCGCATGCGCCAGCACCTTGGAAATCTGCGTATTGCCGCCCTGGCAGGCCACGCCCGACATCACCCTGGCGAGTTCCGTCGTGTCGCCGACCCACTTGGAGGCCTTGCACTCGCCCAGTCCGCGAAAATAGATCAGCTGCACCGAGAGGCTGTTGTCGCTGGGCAGCGCCTTGAACATTTCGGCCTGCAACGAGCAGGCGAGATCCCAGGTCGGTTGCCGGCTCATCGTCGCATCGAGCGCAAACAGCAGCCGGCCACGGCCGCGCGCGCCCGCCGGACGGGCCACCTGCCCGACTTTCTTGACGAAATCGGCAATATCATTGCTCGAAGACGGCGCCTCAGGCGCTTTGCCCGGCTTGGCGAACGGCTTCAGGCTGTGGGTTTTGTCTGCCATCTACCGAATATGCTGACGCGCCATGGCTGCCGCAAGGTGAAACGCGGAAAGTTGACGCGCGCGTCAGTCGGCCGGATGGCCCAGCGCCCAGGCCACCTTGTTCCAGAGATCGTCGAAATTGTCGGTGAACACGGCCATGCGGTCGAACTGCTTGACGCTGTGCGAGAGCACATCGGCCGACATGCCGCGCACCACCTCGAAGGCCCTGTTGCGGTTGAACAGCACTACCGGCTTGTGGCTCGAGCCGGCTCCGGCCGCCACCCAGACGCGATAGAGATTGGCCACCGACTGCAACGATCCGGGCAGCCCGACAAAGGCATCGGCCAGTGCCGCCACCCGGGCGCAGCGCGTGGCCTGATCCTCGATGCTCTCGATTGTGGCGCTGGACAGCGCCGCCGGCAACTTGACCCGGCCATCGCCGATCAGCAGCACTTCGCCGCCGGACGACCGGGCGCTGGTGATCAGCGGCACCGGCACGCCGCTTTCCTGGGCCAGACAGACCAGCCTGATACCCTTGCGGGCAAACAGGGCGCCGGCCTGCGACATGATCGAGGCCCGCTCGGGATCGCCGCGCCCCTTGTCCGAGGCAAAGACGGCCAGGGTCGGCTTGTGCGGGCGCGACGCGGGTTCATTTGCCACTCTTGAGGCTCCCCAGAATGCCGCGTACCAGCGCCCGGCCCAGCGACGACGCTGCCGAGCGGGCCATCGAGGTGATGGCCGCCTCAAGCGGCGAGGCCCGGGTCGAGCGGCGCGCCGCCGGCTCCTTGCGCTCTGCCGCTTTGGCCGCAGCCTCGGCTTCCTCGCGGGCCGCCTCCAGCCGTTCGGCGTGCTGCTTCTCCTCGGCACGCCTGGTCAGGATCTCGTAGGCCGACTCGCGGTCGATGGCAGTGTCGTAGATCCCGGCTACCGGCGACGTCTGGATCAGCGTCCGGCGCTCGTCCGGCGAAATCGGCCCCACCTTGGCCGATGGCGGCCGGATCAGCGTCCGGCCCACCATGGACGGCACGCCCTTGCTCTCGAGGACCGAGACCAGCGCCTCGCCGACGCCGAGCTGGGTTATGGCCTCCTCGGTGGAAAAGGCGGGGTTGGGCCGGAAGGTCTCGGCTGCCACCCGCACTGCCTTCTGCTCGCGCGGCGTATAGGCGCGCAACGCGTGCTGGATGCGGTTGGCAAGCTGCGCCAGCACCGGTTCGGGGATATCGACCGGGTTCTGGGTGACGAAATAGACGCCGACGCCCTTCGAGCGCACCAGCTTGACCACCTGCTCGACCTTTTCGACCAGCGCACGCGGCGCGTCGTTAAAGAGCAGGTGCGCCTCGTCGAAAAAGAAGACGAGCCGCGGTTTGTCCGGGTCGCCGATTTCGGGCAGTTCCTCGAACAGTTCCGAGAGCAGCCAGAGCAGGAAGGTCGAGTAGAGCCGTGGCGACTGCATCAGGTCGTCGGCGGCGAGGATCGAGATGACGCCGCGCCCGTCCGTCGTCGTCCGCATCAGGTCGTTGATCGTCAGCGCCCGTTCGCCGAAGAAGCCGGCGCCGCCCTGCTGCTCGATTACCAGCAGCGCACGCTGCACGGCGCCGATGGATGCTGTCGAGACATTGCCGTAAGTGGTTGAAATCAGTTTTGAATTCTCGGCCACGTTGACCAGCAGGGCGCGCAGGTCCTTGAGGTCGAGCAGCAGCAGGCCCTGATCGTCGGCATATTTGAAGGCGATGTTGAGCACGCCTTCCTGCACATCGTTGAGGTCGAGGATGCGGGAGAGCAGCAGCGGTCCCATCTCGGAAATGGTGGCGCGGACCGGGTGGCCCTGCTTGCCGAAGAGGTCCCAGAACATCGCCTGGAAGCGGTCGGCCTTGTAGTCCTCAAAGCCGATATCCTTGGCCCGCCCGGTCTGCCAGCCGAGCAGTTCGCCCATGCCGCCAACGCCGGACAGGTCGCCCTTGATATCGGCGGCAAAGACCGGCACGCCGGCGGCGGCAAAGCCCTCGGCCAGCACCTGCAGCGTCACCGTCTTGCCGGTGCCGGTGGCGCCGGTGATCAGCCCGTGGCGATTGGCATATTTCAGCGTCAGATATTCGGGTCTGGTGCTGGTGCCGAGAAAGATCTTGTCGTCGACGAGCATGGGGCCTCACGCAATTGCTGTGGCGTCCCTTATAGACGCGCCCGCCGGGGACCAAAAGGCCTGCCCGCCCGGCGCCGCTGCCCAAGGCCTGTCTTCTGGGGATGATCTTCACCATTGTCAGCGGGAATGCTCCCAAAATCCGGCGCTTGAGCCTAAAGTCGGGACATGATGCCGAGCCGCCGTACTCTCCTTGCCGCCCTCGCAGCCGCGACCGTCACCCCGGTCATGGCGCAGTCGCTGGACGGCAGCCAGATGGGAATCACTGCCGATGGCAGCGACCAGAGCGCCGTGCTGCAGGACGCGCTGCTGCGCGCCGCTGCCGAGGGCCGGCCGCTGTTCCTGCCTGCCGGGACCTATTTCGTCACCAATCTGCTGCTGCCCAGCGACGTGATGGTCGAGGGCGTGCCGGGGGCCACGGTGCTGGCCGCCTCGGCCAGTGATCCGGTGGCCCGGATTTCGGGCAATACCGATGTCACCCTGCGCGGCCTGACCTTTGCCGGCGGCACCGGCGGACCGGGAGGCGACGGCGGCCTGCTCGAGATCAATGCCAGCGACAACATCGCCATCGAGAACTGCGCCTTTACCGGCAACGCCGGCAATGGCCTGACCGTGAGGGACGCGGCCGCCAGCATTGTCGGCTGCCATTTCGACAGCCACGCCCAGGCCGGCATCTTTTCCGTCGACAGCCGCGGCCTGCGCATTGCCGACAACAGGGTGCGCGACTGCGGCAATGGCGGCATCCTGATCTGGTCGAGCGAGGTCCGCCGCGACGGCTCGATCATCACCGGCAACTCGATCGAGCGGATCGACTGGAAGGCCGGCGGCAACGGCCAGAACGGCAATGGCATCAATATCTTCCGTGCCGCCGAGGTGATCGTTGCCAACAATCACATCGCCGATTGCGCCTTCACCGCCGTGCGCCTCAATGCCAGCCGCGACTGCCAGGTGAGCGGCAATGTCTGCGTCAATTGCGGGGAAGTGGCGATCTTTTCCGAGTTCGGCTTTTCCGGCTCGGTCATCGCCAACAACCTGATCGACAATGCCGCCACCGGCATCTCGATCACCAATCTGGATTCCGGCGGCAACCTCGCGGTCTGCACCGGCAATATCGTGCGCAACATCTCGGAGACCTCGGCAGTCAATCCCGACACGCGCGGCGTCGGCATCTACGCCGAAGCCGAAACCGTGGTCTCGGCCAATACCGTCAGCACGGTCGCCGGCTTCGGCATCGTCGCCGGCTTCGGCCCCTACCGCCGCAACGTGGTGATCACCGGCAACACCATTTCCGCCGTGACCTACGGCATCGGCGTCAGTGTGGTCGACGAGGAGCCGTCCGGTCCGGTCAGTGTCACCGACAACCAGATCTCGCAGGCCGCGTCAGGCAATATCGTGGGCATGCGCTGGCAGGACCTGGTCGAACCCGATCTCGCCACCAATGCCGCGAAGTATCGCAACGTCGTCGTCAGCGGCAACCAGGTCGGCTGACCGGCCGCCCTGCGCCTTTCAGAGGATCCCCCATGCTCGCCGATCGTCACGAGAGTTTCCTTGCGCTGCACCAGAGCGGGTGCTTCGTCATTCCCAACCCGTGGGATATCGGCTCGGCCCGCATGATGGCCGCCTCCGGCGCCAGGGCGCTGGCCACCAGTTCGGCCGCCCTCGCCTTCACGCTGGGCCGCCCCGACATGGGCCGGGTCAGCCGCGAGGAGTCGCTGCTGCATGCCGAAACCATGGTGCGCGCCACGGCGCTGCCGGTGTCGGGCGATTTCGAGAACGGCTTTGCCGACGCCCCCGACGATGTCGCCGAGACCATCCGGCTGGCAGCCGAAGTCGGGCTCTCGGGCTGCTCGATCGAGGATACGCAGATGGTCGAGGGCAACCCGGCCTATGCGTTCGACCTCGCCGTCGACCGCATCCGGGCCGCCGCCGACGCGGCCCGCTCGCTCGGGCGCCCCTTCGTGCTCTGCGCCCGCGCCGATGGCGTCATGAACGGCGCCTACGATCTCGACGAGGGCATCCGCCGCATCCAGGCTTTCGAGGCCGCCGGGGCCGACCTGCTCTATGTCCCCGTGCCGCCCGGTGCCGACGAGCTGCGCCGCGTCGTCGCCGCTGTCGACAAGCCCGTCAACGCCCTCGCCGTCGGGCCATTGGCCAAGCTCAGCGTCAGCGAACTCGCCGGCATCGGCGTCCGCCGCATCTCGACCGGCTCGATGATCTCCCGGCTGACGCACGCCGCGATCGCCCAGGCCATGGACAGCATTTACGAGGCCGGCAATTTTGCCGCCTTCGCCGGCGCCGCCTCCGGCAAGCGCATCAACGAGATGCTGGAGAAGGGTGCTGCGGGGGCGTGACCGTCACTCAAGCACCCTATGGCAAAGGCGCGACTTCGAGCATAAGTTGAAGGCCAAGGAGTGCGCAGATGAGCCGAAAAGCCTTCACGATCCGCGCGGTCTGGGATGACGAGGCCGCCGTCTACTATGCCGACAGCGATATCATCGGCCTGCACGTCGAGGCCAAGACGCTGGATGAGTTCGAAGCGGTGATCTTCGACGTTGCGTCGGAACTGGTCATTGCCAACCATCTGTCCGCAGACGATCTGGCCAGCAAGTCCCTCAAGGACGTCCTGCCCGCTATCGTCTGGGAGCGTCCACGGCAAGTCGCCTGACGTGGTTGCGGGCTACTTCAAGGCTGTGACTGCCGAACTGCGGCGTCTTGGCTTTTCCTATAGCTCGAATGCGAAAGGATCCCATGAGAAGTGGGCAAACGCCGCGGGCAGAATTCTTATCGTCCCGCGCCATCTCTACTCAAGACACACCGCCAACGGCATCCTGAAGGACGCCGGCAGCGATCTTCGCCTCTAGCGTCTCACAAACTCGTCGACGCCTGCCCCGACATCTGCCAGTGGCCGTCTGCACCCTGGCTGAAGCACACGCCCGCCGCCCATGGCTTTTCCAGCGCCACCGTTTCGAAATTGACGAAGGCCGAGCCGCCCTCGGGCAGGTGCACGGCAATCCAGCGGCCCGGTGCATCGGTATCGTAGTCGAGCGCATAGAGCCGGTCGGGCTCCAGCGTCGCGACCACCGGCGAGGCCGCATCGGTTGCGGCGTGCAGTTCCGTCGGCGCATCGACATAGAAAAAGCCCGAGCTCTGCACGCCCAAGGCGTCCGCCAGCGTTTGCAGACCGTTCTGGTCGAAGCTGCGATAGGCGTAGGTGCAGATCGAGTCCTTGAACATCGGATCGCGGCCCCATTGCGGCGCGTCGTCGACAAAACCGAGGATGTACTGGCGCTCGGCGTCGATGGCGATGCGCGTCGATTCCGCCTTGTCGTCGGTCAGAGGCAGGTCACCCCCGGTATTATAGGCCAGCTCCTCGAGCATCTGTTCGATGCCGTCAAAGGGTCCGAGCACGTCCCTGCGCCGCGGGATGGCCAGCTCGAGCGCGCCGTCGACAACGGTTACTTCCGGGGCGAGGCCGCTCGCAATGCCGGCGCCGTCGCCCGATTTCAGCGCCGCCACGAACGCGGCGACATCCGCCAGCATCTCCGCCGAAGGCTCGACCCGCTCCGGCGCTGCAAGCTCGGGCGGCGCATAAGGCGCGCCGGCCACGGCAGGCGTCACCAGGGTCAGGACAGCAACAGCAACAAGCAGATGACGCACGTCAAACCTCCAGATTGGGCCGCCGATCCTGCGGCCGTTCAGACATGAGACGCCACCCGCTCAGCAAAGCTTGGGGATGGATGCAGAAAACCCCGCCTCAGCCCGCCAGTGCCGCCGTCGGTCGCATCTCGCCGACGTCGAACTTGCGGACATTGCGGATGGTCTGCCGGGCAAGGCGGTCGAGCACCTGGCGCTGCGCCGCATCCGGATCGGCAAAGCGCAGCAGCAGGTTGGCGACGGCCAGCTGGCTCGCCTGCATGTTGCCGTCATCGATCTTGAGGGCATAGCCCCAGCCCTTGTCGCGGATGGCGCCGCATTGCACGCCTTCCGCGCCGCCCTTCTGCATCACCCTGCCGCCAAAGGCGCGCATCACCAGCGTATCGAGATGATCGGTACCGGCGACGAGATGCGGATGCGCGGTGGCGGCATCGAAAATGCGCCTTGCCGCACTGGCGAGATCGTCGGGCAGTCCCTGCCCCGTCGCCATCCGGGCAAAGCCCTGCGCAAAATTGTGCAGTGGCGCCGCCCAGGTCGGGATCGAGCAGCCATCGCGCCCGCACTGGTCGACCGAGAGCGTCGCGCCGGTGACCGTCTCGATCGCCTTGCGCACCGCGATCTGCACCGGGTGGTCGCGCTCGACGTAATTTTCGGTGGGCACGCCGAGCGCCAGCGCCACGCTGAGCATGCCCGAATGCTTGCCCGAGCAATTGTTGTGCAGGGCCGTCGGATGGCCGCCGGCCGCCCGCATGGCGTCGCGGGCTGGCGCGAAGGTCGGGGCATGGGCGCCGCATTCCAGCGCCTCCGGGGTCAGGCCGACATGGCCGAGAAACGCCTCGACCCCCGCCACATGGAAATCCTCGCCCTGATGGCTGGCGCAGGCGAGCGCCAGTTCCTCGTCGCTCAGGTCGAACCTGCCGAGCGAACCGGAACTGACCATGGCCAGCGCCTGCATCGACTTGATGGCCGAGCGCGGGAAGACCGGCCGGGAGAAGTCCCCGGCGCTGGCAATGATCTGCCCTGCGGCATCGGCGATCACATAGGTGCCGCGGTGGCGGTTCTCGACGAAGTCGCCGCGGGTCTGCTCAACAAGAATGGGATTGGCGTCTGACATGAAAAAAAGGGCCCGGTGGTTCCCTCTTGGGACAACACCGGGCCATCAAAGTCAACGTCTGGAGGTCAGTCGATAGTCAGTGCATGGGAGGTCAGTCGGTCGGCACGTCGGAGGCAAAACCTAGATATCGGTGTCGTAGGCGAGTTCGAGATAGCGGGAGTTGACCCAGCCGCGCTGCGCGCCACGCTCGACGAGGCACCAGTCGGAGCCACCGTCCTCGTTGATGATGCAGCGCTCGACCCAGACATGGACCTGCGGCGAGAGCGCGCCGGTCTTCTGCGAATAGGCAGCGGGCCACTTGCGGATATTGAGCACGTCCCAGTGCCGCACGCCCGTCACCTGGGCCGGCGCGTCGACAGTGTAGCCGGCAGCCATGGCGGGCTGGACGGCGAAGGCGGCAGCGCTGCAGATTACGAGACCGGCGAGCGTGGCAACCAGCAGCTTTTCTTGAACCTTGTTCATGTCAGTTCCCCTCGGGGAGTTGCGTTTGTTGTCCCCGTTCTAGCGGGGCGGCCTTGAACCGCCCCTGAGACCCGCATTCATTTTCCGTTCATCCGGCAAGCCCGCTCCAGGCCCAAGAAAAAGGGCGGGAGCCGCTGCTCCCGCCCGCAATTTTCCGAGTCTGGCGAAGCGCTTAGCTGCGCTTGTGGACAAACAGGATGGCGTTGCCGTCCTTGTCCCAGTCGATGCCGACCACGTCGCCGGCACGATAAGCGGTCTGCCCGAGCTTGGAGCGGATCAGGTCGTTGGCCTTGAGCGACGGCTCCAGCGCGTAGGCATTGCCGCCCTCAACCAGCACCGGCTGCAGACCGGTCAGCGACTTCTCCTCGCAGATCGGTGTCAGCGTCACCTTGCGCGGATTGCCGAAGCTGTCGATCTCGGCTGCGCTGACCTGCGGCAGGCGTTCAAGGCGCGCCTCGCAGGCCCGGAGATTGGCGGCCGCCTGCTTGGCCGGGTCGCCGCCGGGCTTTCCACCCGGATTGTCGCCCGGATTGTCGGGGTTACCCGGGTCATCCGGGTTGCCCGGATCGTCGGGATTGCCCGGATCACCGGGGTCGTCACCGCCCTTCGGATCATCAGGGATAAACGGGTCGCCCGGCTCGGTCGGCTGGCCGCCGCCGCCTCCTCCGCCGCCGCCGCAGTTGACTGTGCAGCGAGGCGCGGCAGCAAACTGCGCGAAGGTGGGGGCGGTATAGATTGCGATGACGCCGACTGCGAGCAGAGCGGCAAGTGTGAGATTTTTCATCTGTTTGGTCCGTCTGTTGGGCAGCGCGGGTCTGCTGAAGGGATCAAGCCGCTCGCCGCCGGTTGGGTGCGTCGAACACCGTGTTCGATGGCGCCCTTTTGACCGCTCGCCGTTGAACGGCGGCTGAGATCGGCATTCACAGATTGTTCACCACGCCGAAGCGCCACCAACTGCCTGCAATTTGAAGCATTCGCGAAAAGGCGGTGTTAGGGACAGCTTGCAGAAAAGTCGCCCAACCCCCCGGAATAACTGGTCCTTTACCAAGTCCGGACGGTCGTTCTGCTAGGCTCTCCTGACAATCGCGGGGCTCGCTCCGTCTTCTGCCAGGGGGCAAAACGATGTTCAGCCAATCCAACAAGTCGCCCAGGAGGTCGCTGGGGTTCCGTATGGGGGCAATCGCCCTGCTTGTCGTGCCGCTGGCCGCCTGCAGCGCTGCCGGGCTCGGCACCTATGGCAACAACCGCCTGCAAGTCGCCGAGCTCAAAAATCCGGGCAGCTACACCGCCGATACGGCGCTGGTCGAAGCCCGCGGGCATTTCCGCAACAACGATTTCGGCCACTCCGCCGCGCTCTACAAGCGCGTCGTCGAGCTGTCGCCGAATTCAGCCGAAGGCTATATCGGGCTCGGCGCCTCCTACGACCGCCTGCGGCGCTTCGATCTGTCGGACCGCGTCTATGCCTCGCTCTTTGCCATCTCGGGGGGCACGGCGCAGTACTACAACAATGTCGGTTACTCGCAGATGCTGCGCGGCAACCTGCGCGAGGCGGTCGGCAACTTCCGCAAGGCACAGAAGCTGGCGCCGGACAATCTGGTGATCGCCAATAATCTGCAGCTGGTGGCCCGTGCCGCGGCGACGGCCCGCACCTGACCCGTTCAGACGAAACGCTGAAATACAGAACGGCGGCCCTCGGGCCGCCGCTTCTTTATCCAGATCGTGTCTATCGCCGCGCTAGGGAACGATGACGCCGTCAGCGGGCTCCGGCACGATGACGACGCCGTTCTTGCCCAGCCCCTTGGTCTCGTATTGCGAGCCCTTGGTGGGGTTGGTGGTGTGGCGCTCGATATTGGCGCGCACCGCATCACCGGCACTGTAGGCGACGCGGTCGGTGCGCTGCAGGTAGTCATAGGCACAGCCGCCGAGGGCAAGCGCCAGCCCGAGGGCGGCGCCGATACGGATCAAGCGGTTCAAATGCCTTCTCCCAGGTCGATGATGAAGCCATAGGGTCCGGAGACGCCGGCGCCGGACTGGAAGGTGTCGATCATCTTGGGCGTCACTTCCATCTGCCCGAAGGCGAAGAACTCGACGTCATTGGCCGGCATGGTCTGGTCGAGCGGCGTGGCCACCACCTGCCCCGGCGTCGATGGCTGCACCAGCCGCGGGGTGACGATCACCACCAGCTCGGTGTCATGCTTCTGGAATTTCGATGACTTGAACAGCGAGCCGAGGATCGGCACGTCGCCCAGCCATGGCAACTGGTTCTGCTTGAGGCCGGTCTCGCTCTGCAGCAGCCCGGCCACCGCAAAGCTCTGGCCGTCGCGCAGTTCCACCGTGGCGTCGAGGTTGCGGGTATTGAACACCGGGTCGCCCGCCGAGGTGAAGCCGTTGATGCCGCTGACTTCCGGGGTCAGATGGATCTGGATGCGGTCACCGTCGAGCACAACCGGGGCAAACTTCAGCCGCACGCCGAAATCGCGATATTCGATGGTCTGGTTGCCGTTGGAATCGGGCACCCGGATCGGGATCTGGCCACCGGCGAGGAAACTGGCATCGACGCCCGAGAGGGTGGTCAGGTTCGGCTCGGCCAGGGTCCGCACCAGGTTCTTGGATTCGAGGGCATTGATGGTGGCCGAGAGGCTGATTCCGGCCGCGCCGGAGATGACGCTGGTGATAAAGGACGAGAAGGTCTGGGCGCCGGCCGTCGGGCTGTCGGCGCCGGTGCTGCCGATGCGGGTCTGCATGCCGCCGACGCTACCGCCCCACTGGATGCCGAGTTCGCGGCCGGCATCGCGCTGGGCCTCGAGGATGCGCACCTCGAGATTGACCTGCTGACCGCCGGTCAGGGTCATGGTGTTGATCACCGCCGGGCTGCCATACTGCGCCACGATCTCGAGCGCCTTCTGCATCGAATAGTCGTCGGCGACCGACCCCGACAGCCGCACGCGGCCGTTCACGGTGTCCACCTTGACACTGGAATTGGGCAGCGCCGCCTTGATCGAGCGGGTCATGTCGCCGACATCGGCGCCGACTTCGACCGCCAGCAGCCCCACCGGCGCACCGCTTTCAGAGAAGAGATTGACCGTCGTGGTGCCGAAGGTGCGGCCGACCAGATAGAGCGACCGGGCGGTGATCGGCTGCGCTTCGGCCACAGTGTTGTCGGCCGAGACCACCTTGCCTACCGGGCCCGAGATGGTCACCGTCACCGCCTGCGACACTGGCAGGTTGATCCGCATCACCGAAGTGGTGGCGAGATCGTAGTGCACGGTCTGCGCCTGCGCCGGGCCGGCGAGCAGCAGAAAGACCAGCAGCAGCGCTGACCAGGTCAGCATGGCGAGCGTCCGGCCGCGGTGGACGGCCACAAGCGTCTGGGATTTTGACATTTCGGTTCGGGACCTGCTGGGGATCGGGTGCAACATGATCATCACCTCGACCAGAATGGGCTGGAGGCGCGGATCGCCTGGTTGGCTGCCAGTTCCTCGCTGGAGATATTGGCATCGAGATCGGTGACCGATCGCAACACCATCGACAGCCGACCGATGGCCACGGCATTGATCACCAGTTCGGCTTCGGCCGGCGTCAGTTCGAGCGTCGCCAGCGCATCGCCATCGAAGATGTCGGTCTGCGACTCGTCCCTGACCGCCTCGCTGCCCTGCTGGCCGAGTTGGCCGTTGAGGGCGAGAACGCGCACATTGCGGAGGATGGTTTCCGTCGCCTGGCTGGTTTCGAATATCCGTGTGGCGACAAGGTCGACCCGGTCGTTGGGGGCGATGAAGCCCCCCGAGGCCGAGGCGGCCTTGACCGGCACCGAGACGGCGCGCTTGCCGGTGGCGAGGACGCTCGCCAGATAGCTGCCGCCGGGCGCCACGAGTTTCTGTTCGAGGATCGGTTCGCCGGGCAGGATCTCGGTGCGCACCACCGAGCCTTCCATGTCGGTGATCGCGTCGGGCGTCGCCGATTGCGTCACAAAGCCTGCCGGCACGGCATTTTCCGGCCAGTCGATCCATTCCAGCGCCGAGGCGGTGACGCGCTGGCCGACGGCGATGGTGTCTTTGGCGACCAGCACCTGAGTGGTCGGCGCGGCAACCACCTGCGTCACCACTTCGGGTGCCGGCGGCTCGGGCGGCTGGATGGTGGTGGCGAGATAGGCGGCAACACCGCCGGCAAGCAGCGCCACGGAAACGAGGATCACCCGCGACGGGGTGAAACCACGGCCGAAGCTGCGGCCGCGCAGGCCGCCGAAATTGCGGTCCTCGACCTTGGAGATGAGATTCTGCAGCGCCTGTTCGCGCAGCGAGTCCATGCCGCGCCGGGCCGAGCGGCCCTCGTCCGGCTTGGGTCGGAAGCTGGGGCGCTGCGGCGCGATCTGCTCGACTTCGGGCTCCGGGTCGAAGCGGTCCCGTTCAAAGGCCTGTTCCATTACGTCAAGCTCCGGTTCCGGGGCGGGATCAGGCACAAGAAATGCGTCGACTGGCTTGGGCTGGGAGCGCCGCAGGCTGAGCGACGGGCCGGTGGCGAGGACGCGCTCATTGGCAGCACGCAACCCCTGGCTTTCGTCATCCATTCTGGCAGCGACGGTTTGAGTACGCCGTAGCAAAAGTTCCTCGCATAAGAGGCCTATAGAAACTGGCTGATCCGGTGTCCGGCCGGTAAGCCCCACGCCAGCCATACTGGCCGAAAAATGCTCACGGTTTCGCTCCAAAGCCGCGACAGTTGCAGTGCTGACGTCAACCAATGCTTCACCATGCCGGGCCGCCGCCGCTGTCCCCGGGCCACTGCCTTTCATCGTGTTCTCACGATCGTCCCATTTACCCCGTCGACGCCCGCCGCTAGGCTTGCCGCAAGCAACAAGAACAGGAGGATGTCATGGCAAGAGTTCTGGTGACCGGCGGCAGCGGCAAGCTCGGCAAAGCCGTACTCAAGGACCTGGTGGCCAACGGCTATTCGGTGCTCAACATCGACCAGACCGTGCCGCGCGACGCCGTCTGCCCGACGGTGCGCATCGATCTTTCCGATTTCGGCCAGGTGATGGAGGCCATGCTCGGGGTCGACGAGCGGGGCGGGCCATTCGACGCGGTTGTGCACCTGGCGGCGATCCCGGCGCCCGGCCAGTTCTCCAATTCCCGCACCTTCAAGAACAATGTGCCCTCGAGCTACAATGTGTTCGAGGCGGCCCGGCAGGCCAGGATCAAGACCGTGGTGTTCGCCTCCAGCGAAACCGTGCTCGGCCTGCCCTTCGACACGCCGCCGCCCTACATCCCGGTGGACGAGGAGTACTTCCCGCGGCCCGAGAGCGCCTATTCGCTCGGCAAGCTGCTCGACGAGACCATGGCCGGGCAATATTGCCGCTGGGATCCCGAGCTGAAGATGGTCGGCCTGCGCTTTTCCAACGTCATGGATGTCGAAGACTACAAGGCCTTCCCTGCCTTCGATGCCGATCCGCGCCAGCGCAAGTGGAACCTCTGGGCCTATATCGATGCCCGCGACGGCGCCCAGGCGGTGCGCCGCGGCATCGAGGCCGAGTTCAAGGGCTTTGAGGCCTTCATCATCGCCAATGCCGACACCGTCATGCGGCGGGACAACAAGTCCCTCGTTGCCGAGGTCTTCCCCGATGTGCCGATCAAGGGCAGCCTGTCACCGCACGGCACCCTGCTCTCCATCGACAAGGCCAAGCGGCTGCTCGACTACAACCCCCAGCACAGCTGGAAGAACCACGTCTGATGATCCGACTTGGAGGACACGGCCTGCCGGTCGGCACTGACGATCCGCAGCTGCTGGCGCGCGCCCATGTCGAGCATGGCTATGGCGCCGCCTACGTGCCGGCGACGCTCACAGCGGCCGACACGCAGAGGCTCGCCGACTTCGAAGCGGCCTTTGCCGCTGCCGACGTGATGCTGGCCGAGGTCGGCGTCTGGCGCAATCTCGTCAGCCCCGACGACGCGGTGCGCAAGGCCAATCTCGCCTACGCCGCCGACAAGCTCGCCGTGGCCGACGCGGTCGGCGCCGGCTGCGCCGTCAGCTATATCGGCTCCCTCAAGTCCGGCACCAATCACGAGCCGGCCCTCGAGAACTTCGGCCCGGAGGCCTTTGACGCCTGCGTCGAGACGGCCCGCTATCTCATCGACACCGTCAAGCCGAAGCGGGCGAAGTTCGCGCTCGAGATGATGCAGAACTCCCTGCCCGACAGCGTCGACAGCTATGTCGACCTGATCAGGGCAGTGGATCGCCCGATGTTCGGGGCGCATCTCGATCCGGTCAACCTGGTGATGACGCCGCGCGTCTACTGGAACACGGGGGCGCTGATCCGCGAGTGCTTCGACAAGCTCGGGGCGCACCTCGTCTCCTGCCATGCCAAGGACATCGTCCTGCATCCCGAGGCAGCGCTGCATCTGGACGAATGCCAGATCGGCGAGGGTGCGCTCGACTACCGCGAATATCTCACCCAGCTCGACCGCCTGCCCCACGACGTACCGCTGCTCACCGAGCACCTGAGCACCCCCGAAGAGTACACCACCGCCCGCGACCGCATCTTCGCCACCGGCGACGCCATCGGCGTCACCTTCAGGCACCGCACCAAAACCGAGTAGTCGGCGCTCCCCTCCCCCTTGAGGGGAGGGGTTGGGGGTGGGGGTCCATCATTGGACCACCGCACCACCCCCACCCTCGTTCCCTCCCCTCAAGGGGGAGGGAGGCGAAAACGCGAGAGCGGGGACAATCCCCTACGCCCAGGGATCCTCGATCCGCGGCCAGATCTGTGTCGGGGCCTTCTTGTAGGCCGTGACCCGCGGGTTATTCGGATAGGGCGACCCGGCCTCGCAATAGAGCACCTCGGAGGCAAATTTCGAGAAGTCGGCGTAGAAATGGTTGGTCGATTTGACCACCAGCACGGCCTTCTCCTCAGGAACGATACCGACCGCCGAAAACACGGTGCGCTCGAAGGCCTGACTGCGCGTGGAATTGAGCACCACCTCGATGCCCGCCACCTCGATCAGCGCCGCGTCGCCCATCGGCACCATGCTGGCGCCAAACGTCTGCTCGGCGCCGCGCACCAGCCGCTTGACCAGCACTTCGGCGTCGATCGGATCGCCGCAACCGGGGGCCGACTTGGCGCCGAAGCGCAGCGGCACGCGGGCGCCCTCGCCGGCAACGAAGCAGAGCCTGACCGCGATCGGGTCCCAGATCGTCGCCAGCGCGGCGTTCTCGACCCTGGCATCGATCAGCGCCTGCAGCAGCACCGTGGCATCACCGGCGACGCCCCCGCCGGGATTGTCCCAGGTGTCGGAGATCACTACCGGGCCGGGCAGTTCGCGCGCCCGGGCGATCGCCGCTTCCGGCGACAGCATCTTGGGCATCACCTTGCCGCGCATCTCGAACACCTCGCGGCCGAGGCGTTCGGCCAGCGCCGCGCCGTAGGCGGCGTCGCCATCGGTGACGACCAGCATCCTGGTGCCCATTTCGGGCACGTCGGCGGCCATGAAGCCGTGCACCAGCGAGACGGACAGAACCTTGGCGTCGTCGCGCTCCAGCGCAAACAGGCGGTCGACAAAGTCGCGCATCGGCTGGCGCGAGGTCGGGAAGACGTCGATCATCCGGCAATCGAAGACCGACATGACAGGCGCGATCTCGTCGCGGATCGCCCGCACCAGCAGATCGACCACCTCGGCGCCGCGCTGGACGAAATCGGTATGCGGAAATTCCTTGAAGGCGACGATGACATCAGCGCCCGCCACCCGCTTGGCCGTCAGATGGCTGTGCGGATCGATGCCGACCGAGATCTTCGTCCCGGGTCCGACGAGTTCGCGGATGCGGCCGATCAGGTCGCCCTCGGGATCGTCATAGCCCTGCGCCACCATGGCGCCGTGCAGGCAGAGCGCCACGCCATCCACCGGCAACGCCGCCCGCAGCTGCTCGAGGATTTCGTCGCGCAGGTCTTCATAGGCCTGCCGCGCCACCAGCCCGCCGGGATCGGCCCAGGCCGTGGTCCCCTCGATCAGTTCGAACTCGCCCGTCGCGGCGCGCTTGCGCGCCTCGGTGAGCGGCGCCGTGCACAGCGTCGGCGTCGCCGGATGCTGGTACGGGCGCGCCAGCAGGCTGGCTTGGAAGTCCTCCATGCCGATGAAGATCGGCGAGAAGGTGTTGACCTCGGTGGCGATGCCGGCAACGAAAATACGCATGCGGGAGCAATAGCCTGCAGGCAGCGCCGCCGCTAGGTCTGACTTGCGGTGACCTGTTCGACCAGTTCTTCCGGGATATCGTCGAACGAGGCGTAGTTCATGTTGTAGAGCTTGGCATAAAGCCCCTGCTTGGCCATCAGCTCGTCGTGACTGCCGCTTTCGGCCACTTCGCCCGACGCCAGGACGATAATGCGGTCGGCATTGCGGATGGTGGCGAGGCGGTGGGCGATGACCAGGCCAGTGCGGCCCTCGAGCACCTTGACCAGCGCCTTCTGGATCAGCATTTCGGTGTAGCTGTCGATATTGGCCGTTGCCTCGTCGAGCACCAGAATCTTGGCGTCCGCCACCAAAGCTCTGGCAAAGCTGAGCAACTGCCGCTGGCCCTGCGAGAGGTTGCCGCCGCGCTGCTCGAGCTGGGTGTCATAGCCCTGGGCCAGACGCATGATGAAGTCATGCGCACCAACGGCCTTGGCGGCCTCGACCACCTGATCGCGGGTGGCTTCGGTCTTGTGGTAGCGGATATTGTCGATCACCGAGCCGGAGAACAGGAAGCTGTCCTGCAGCACCATGGCCACCTGCTCGCCCAGCGAGTCCTGGGTCAGGTCGCGCACGTCGTAGCCACCCACCGTCACCGAGCCGTCCCAGACGTCATAGAAGCGGTGCACCAGCGCCATCGAGCTGGTCTTGCCCGAACCGGTGGGGCCGACCAGGGCGACGGTCTCGCCCGGGTTCACGCGGAAGCTGACATTTTTCAGGATCGGCAGGTCCTTGCGGTAGCCGAAGGTCACGTTCTTGAACTCGACCGAGCCGTCCATGTCGGGCGACAGCACCTTGGCGTCGGGCTTGTCGGTGATCTCCACCGGCACGTCGAGCACTTCGATGATGCGCTGGCCCGAGGCCATGGCGCGCTGCATCACCGAATACTGCATGGTGAGCGAGCGGATCGGATCGAAAAAGCGCTGGATGTAGAACAGGAAGGCCACCATGACGCCGACGTCGAGGCCGCCGTTCAGCACCATCTGGCCGCCCACAACGATCACCGTGGCCATGGAAATGCCGGTCAGCGTGTCGACCACGGGCACCATCACCTGCGAATATTTCGCGGCAGTAAGGTGGGTCTTGAGGTTCTTCATCGCCTTTTCTTCGTAGAGGTCGAAATTGACCCTCTGACGCTCGAGGCTCTGGATGGTGCGGACGCCGTTGATGCCTTCGGCGAGGGCGCCGTTGGCCAGCGAGTTGGTTTCATGTGCCGCCATGAAGGCGCGCTTGGCCGGGGGCAGCCAAAACAGCCGGAAGACAAAGAGCAGCGGCATGGTGATCAGGGTCAGCAGCCCGAGCCGCAGGTCCATCCAAAGCAGCGCCACCACGATACCGAACAGCAGCAGGATATCGCCCACCGAGAGCACCGAGTTCTCCAGAAACTCCTGCATCGAGTTGACGTCGCCGGTCAGGCGCGACATCAGCCGGCCGACTTCGGTCTTGTCCATGAAGCTGAGCGACACGCGCTGCAACTGGGCGAACATGGCGCGCCGCATGTCGAACAGCACGTTCTCGGCGGCCTTGCCGACCACCAGTTCCTGGATATGGCTGGCGGCATAGTTGATCACCACGGCGATGGCAAAAACCACCACCGCAATGGTCAGCACGCTGCCGTCGGCACCCGGCGCCATGCCGTTGTCAATGGCGTAGCGGATGATCAGCGGGATCATCAACTGGATGCCGGTGAAGACCACGACCGCCACGATCGAGATCAGCATTTCCTTGCGGTAGGGCTGGACGAAGCTGAGAATGCGCCGCACGACGCGCGGGTCGTAGGCCTTGCCGAAGGCCTCTTCCTTTTCGCTATGCGATCCGACAACGGCCTTCAGGCGCCGCGGCTTGTCGGTATGGTCTTCCAAGGACTCGGCGGTCATTGCGCGGCTCCCAGTTCGATGTCGTCGGCGGGACGAACCTGCAATTCGTAGAGCCTGCTGTAGCGGCCACCCTGCTTGAGCAGTTCGTCGTGGGTGCCGCGCTCGACAATGCGGCCATTCTCGATGAACAGGATCAGGTCGGCATGCATGAGCGAGGACAGGCGGTGCGAGACGATCAGCGTCACCCGGTCCTGGGCGTAGCGCTTCATGGCGACGCGGATGCGCTGCTCGGTGCCGGCGTCGATGGCCGCGGTGGAGTCGTCGAACACCATCACCGCGGGCTTGAGCACGAGGCTGCGGGCAATGGCGAGGCGCTGGCGCTGGCCGCCCGACAGCGACATGCCACGTTCGCCGACAATGGTCTCATAGCCCGCCGGCAGCCCGGCCACGTAGTTGTGCAGCTGCGCCGACTCGGCCGCCCGCTCGATGCGCTGCTCGCGCGCCCATGGATTGCCGTAGGCGATATTGTTCTCGATGCTGGTGGTGAACAGGAAGCTGTCCTGCTGCACCACGCCCACCGCATTGCGCAGCGAGGTCAGGGTCACGTCGCGGATGTCCTGGCCGTCCAGGGTGATGCGGCCGCCGGTGACGTCGTAAAAGCGCGGGATGAGGTGGGCGATGGTCGACTTGCCGCTGCCCGGCGGGCCGACGATGGCGATCGTCTGGCCCTTGCGTCCCTCGAAGGAGACGTCCGTCAGCACCGGCCGTTCCGGCGCGCTGGGATAGGCGAAGCTGACATTTTCGAAGCGGATGGTGCCTTCGGTGACCTCGATCGGCTTGGCGCCCGGCTTGTCCTTGATGGCCAGCTCGAGATCGAGCAGCTGGAACAGGCGGGAGCCGCAGGTGGAGGCGCGGGCAAAGGAATTGACCAGCAGGCCGAGCTGGCGCACCGGCATCTGCAGGATGGTCATGAAGGTGAGGAACGAGGCCAGCGTGCCGACGCTGATTTCCTCGGCAATCACCTTCTGGCCGCCGACCCAGAGCACCAGCCCCATGGCGATAAAGAACGAGAAGTTCATCGAGCTGGTGGATTTGACGCGGATATTGGTGCGCTTGTGCGCCAGTTCCAGCGCATGGCGGCTGGCCTTGTCGAACTTGTTGAGCTCGTGCCAGCCGGCGGCGAAAGCCCGCACGACGCGGATGCCGCCGAGATTTTCTTCCATCACCCGCGACAGCTTGCCAAGGCGTTCCTGCAGTTCGAGCCAGGTGGCGCGCAGCGTCAGCTGGGCGACCGAGGAGCGCCAGGCGACGAAGGGCACGAAGGAGAGGCTCAGCAGCCCCATCACCACATCGGTCGAGAGCAGCAGATAGGCGCCGACGCCGATCAGGATGGTCAGCAGCACCAGCCGCACCAGCCCGGTGGAAAAGAACATGCGCACGCCCTCGATATCGAGGATGCCGAGCATGATCAGGTCGCCCGAGTGCACGCTGTCGTGGAAGGAATAGCTCAGCCGCTGCACCTTTTCGTAGGTGGCAAGGCGCAGTTCATAGGCGGCGCTCAGGCCCACCGATTCCGACAGGTAGTTCTGCACCAGGGTGAACAGGCCGCGCAGCACGGCGACGACCAGCAGCGTGATGGCGGTGAACCACAGGGCCGCTTCGCCGGCCGCGCCGCTGGTCAGCACGCCGGCCGACTGGTCGACCGCCTGTCCGAGCAGCCGCGGGATCAGCAGCTGCAGCGAGGCCGCAACCAAAGTCGCCAGCAGGCAGAACGTGACTTGCCAGGGATGCCGCAGATTAAGGCGCGTAATGCGCACCAATGTGCCCAGGCCCTGGCCCCAGCCAGCCGCTGCAACATGAGAAAAGGGATTTGTGCGCTCGTTGGCGCTCGCCACCGTATCGGTGTTCACGGGAATATCCAGACTATGTATTGAACGCGCATCCGGATAAGGAGCCCCAGTCTCCTCCGGGCTCGGCCTCATGCGCGTGAAAGCAGAATAAATTCATGAACCGGTTTGCCGACCGGTTCAAGTATGGAGGCAGCGGTTCAAATACGACTTTTGGATGACAATTGCAGTATGGCAACAGGTTTCAAATGACAGGGCAATGAAATGAGGATGACGCGACAGTGACGCCCTTCGCTGATGTCTTGCCGATTGACGATGCCCTGCCCGGTCTGCTGGCGGCGCTGGCAGCCGGGCCGTTTGCTGTCCTCGTGGCGCCGCCCGGCGCCGGCAAGACGACCCGCGTGCCGCTGGCGCTGCTGGAGGCGACCTGGCGCGGCGATGGCCGCATCATCATGCTCGAACCGCGCCGGCTGGCCGCCCGCGCCGCCGCCCGGCGCATGGCCGGGAGCCTCGGTGAGGCCGTCGGCGACCGGGTCGGTTACCGGGTGCGGCTGGACGCGAAAGTCAGCAAGGCGACGCGCATCGAGGTGGTCACCGAGGGCGTCTTCACCCGCATGCTGCTGGACGATCCGGAGCTTTCCGGCGTCGCAGCGGTGATCTTTGACGAGTTCCATGAACGCAGCCTCGATGGTGATCTGGGGCTGGCCTTGGCGCTCGACGCCGCGGCGCTGCGCGAGGACCTGCGCGTGCTGGTGATGTCGGCCACCATCGATGGCGCCCGGGTCGCGCGGCTGCTCGACGGCGCGCCGGTGATCGAAAGCCTCGGCCGCGCGTTTCCCGTCGACACCCGGCATCTCGACCGCGATCCGCTGCGCAAGCTCGAGGAGCAGGTGGCGTCTGCGGTGCTCGAAGCCCTGCGCAGCGATCCCGGCTCGGTGCTGGTCTTCCTGCCCGGCCAGGCCGAAATCCGGCGCACTGCCGCGCATCTGGCCGACCGCCTGCCGGCCGATGTCGAGATTGCCCCGCTCTATGGCCAGCTCTCGCCGCAGGAGCAGGACCGGGCCATCGCCCCGGCCCCGCCCGGCCGCCGCAAGGTGGTGCTGGCGACCTCGATTGCCGAAACCTCGCTGACCATCGAGGGCGTCCGCATCGTCGTCGACAGCGGCTTTGCCCGCGTCCCCGCCTATGAGCCCGCCACCGGACTGACGACGCTGGAGACCCGCCGCGTCTCGCGCGCCAGCGCCGACCAGCGTCGCGGCCGCGCCGGACGCACCGAGCCCGGCATCTGCTATCGCCTCTGGAGCGAGGGCCAGACCGCCGCCCTCGCCGCCTTCGATACGCCGGAGATCCTCGGCGCCGATCTCTCCGGTCTGGCGCTCGATCTTGCCAGCTGGGGGGTCAGCGACCCCGGGGCGCTGCGCTTCCTCGATCCGCCGCCGGGACCGGCCTGGACCGAAGCCGTCAACCTCCTCGTCTCGCTCGAAGCGCTCGATGCCGGTGGCCGCATCACCGCGGAAGGTCAGGCGCTGGCCCGCCTGCCGCTGCATCCCCGCCTCGCCCATATGGTGCACCGCGCCGCCGCAGAGGGCGACGCCACGACCGCCGCCGAACTGGCCGTGCTGCTCTCGGAACGCGGACTGGGCGGCGATGGCACGGATATCGCGCACCGGCTGTCGCGCTTCCGCTCGGAACGCGGTCCGCGCGCCGACGAGGCCCGCAAGCTGGCGCAACGCTGGGCAAAGCTCGCCGGCGGCGCCTCCGGACGTTCCGAAGACGTCGGGCGGCATCTGGCCCGCGCCTATCCGGACCGGGTGGCGCAGGCAGCCGGGGCGCGCGGCCGCTTCCGGCTGGCCAATGGCCGTGGTGCCGCCGTCGACGAAACGGACGCGCTGGCACGAGCGCCCTATCTCGTTGTCGCCGACGTCACCGGCTCGGCCGCCAATGGCCGCATCCGCGCCGCCGCCGAGATCGACCGCGCGACTATCGAGGAGCTCTTTTCCGGCCAGATCACCGACGCGGAGACGCTGAGCTTCGATGCCGGCTCGAAATCGGTACGGGCGCGACAGGTCAAATCCCTCGGCGCCTTGCGGCTCGGCGATGCGCCGTCCAAAATCACCGATGTGGCGCAGGCAGCCGCCCTCTTTGCCGAGCACATGACGGGCAATGTCGCTGCCCTGCCCTGGTCGAAGGACCAGAAGGCGCTGCGGGCGCGCTCGACCTATCTGCACCAGCATATTGGTGGCGACTGGCCCGATCTCTCCGATGCGGGGCTGGCGCAGCCCGGCTGGATCGCCGCCATGGGCGTTTCGGCGCTGAGCGAGGTGTCGGGCAACCACCTGGACGCCGCGCTCGCCACCCTGCTGCCATGGTCGCAACGGGCCGAGATCGAAAAACTGCTGCCCAGCCATTTCCATGCGCCGTCCGGCTCGCACCTGCCGATCGACTACGCCGCCGAAAACGGTCCCGCGCTGGAAGTGCGGGTGCAGGAGCTGTTCGGGCTCAAGGCACACCCGGCAGTGGGCGGCGGCAAGATCCCGCTGCTGCTGGTGCTGCTGTCGCCGGCCCATCGCCCGATCCAGACGACGCGCGACCTGCCCGGTTTCTGGGCCGGCAGCTGGACGGACGTCGCCAAGGACCTGCGCGGTCGCTATCCCCGGCACTTCTGGCCCGACGACCCGGCGCGATCGGCCGCCACCAGCCGCGCCAAACCCCGCGGGACGTGAGTGTTTGGGGGCAAGTCTCCCCTCTCTGCTGCGACGAACTCACTGCGTTCGCAAGTCTCGCGTCTCTCCCGCAAGGGGAGAGAGGGTTCGAAAGCCGATATCTCTCAGTCGGGACCTCTCCCCCCTTGAGGGAGAGAAAGCGAGACTTGGGCCCGCGAGGGCCTTCGTCGCGGCAAGAGAGGGGGACGGCCTCTAGATGACCCGCAGCCCCTCGCGCCACACCGTCCGCACCATCGGCAGGCCGAGTTCGGCATTGACCCGCACCAGGTCGGCGCGCTTGCCGGCGGCGATGACGCCGCGGTCGGTGAAGCCGGCGGCTTCGGCGGGGTGGCGCGTCACCATGGCGACGGCGGCGGGCAGCTCGATGATGTCGTCGAAGGCGAAGATCGCCTGCATCAGACTGAACGGCACATAGTCGGACGAGAGGATGTCGAGCAGCCCCTCGGCTGCCAGTTCGCGAGCCGAGACATTGCCTGAATGCGAGCCGCCGCGTACCACATTGGGGGCGCCCATCAGGATCGCCATGTTGCCGTCACGCGAGGCGCGGGCCGCTTCGAGGCTGGTGGGAAATTCGGCAATGCGGATGCCGAGGGCGCGGGCGTCGGCGACCTGCTCGACCGTGGCGTCGTCGTGGCTGGCCAGCACGATGCCCAGTTCGGCGGCACGGCGGGAGATGACATCTCGGTTGGGCGCCGCGAACTCCGCCGACTCGCGGGTGCGCGTTTCGGCGAACAGCTCGAACTCGGCATCCGACAGGCGTTTCTTCTTCTGGTAGTAGTTCCGGTAGGCGTCCATCGAGGCGAACTGGCGCTGGCCGGGAGAGTGATCCATCAGCGAGATCAGCCGCACCCGGCTGTCGCCCTCGAACGGCAGGAAGCTTTCGAGGCAGTTCGGCGCTGCCACCTCGCAACGCAGGTGGATGTGATGCTCGGCCCGCAGCCGCCCGGAATTCATGCCCAGGTGGATGGCTTCGCCCAGCGTCCGGAAATCCTCCGCCGTCATGCCGTCATCGGTATTGAGGCCGACGCGCAGCGCATCGAGCACGGTGGTGATGCCCGAGGCGGCGACCTGGGAGTCATGGGCCTGCACCGAGGCCAGCGCGTTCCAGCGCACGCCGGGGCGCGGCGCGTAGTGGCCCTCCATATGGTCGGTGTGCAGCTCGACCAGACCGGGCAGCAGAAAATCGCCCTCGAGGTCCTCGCCGGTGGCCCTGCCGTCGCCGATCTCGGCGATCAGCCCGTCGCGCAGCACGAGGTGGCCCTCAAGGATGCGATCGGCAAGGACAATGCGGGCGTTGCTCAGGACCTGTTCGGCAGCCAAGTGTGAAATCTCCAGATGCGGGTTCGGGGCTCTAGCGGCACTCTGTGACAGGAAGACGACGCGCCTGGCCAGTGCAACGTGCCGATCAGGCCCGAGCGCCGCCCTGACCGGTTCGTCAGTGACGCGCCTCGTCGCCCTTGATCAGCTTGCGGCGGGCCCAGCCCGACAGGGCGTCCATGGCCATGACCATCAGCACGATGAGAATGATGTAGTAGGTCACCTCTTCCCAGTCTTTCTGCGTGGCAATGGCCTGGGTCAGCAGCAGCCCGATACCACCGCCGACGATGGCGCCGATCACCGTTGCCGACCGGGTATTGGACTCGAAGTAGTAGAGCAACTGGCTGAGCAGCACCGGCACGATCTGCGGCATGACGCCGAAGCGGTGCCGCTGCAGGGCATTGGCGCCGGTCGAGCGGACGCCCTCGATCTGCTTGTCGTCGACATTTTCCAGCGCCTCGGAGAACAGCTTGCCGAAGGTACCGGTGTCGGTGAGCAGGATAGCCAGCGCCCCGGTCAGCGGTCCCGGACCGAAGGCGCGCGACAGGATGATGGTCCAGATGAGGCCGTCGACGCCGCGCAGCACGTCGAAGACGCGCCGCAGGGCGAAGCGCAAGGTTCGCGCCGGCGAGAAGTTCGACGCGGCAAAGAAGGCCAGCGGCAGGGCGACGAGACCCGCACCGAACGTGCCGAGAAAAGCCATGAGCACCGTTTCGAACAAGGCCCACGCGACATCGCCATGCCGCCACATGCGGTTGTTCCAGAACTCGCTGGCCATGGCGACGATGTTGGGCTGCCCGGCCACCAGTTCATTGCCGGATACGGCGAGCGCGACAAGTTCGCCGAAGCTCTTGCCGTAGAACGGGCTGTCGAGAGTGAAAAAGAACAGCTCCCAGCCGGTCTCGTAGCGGAACACTTCCGATTTCGAGCGCGTCACCTGCACGCGGCCCGACGGCATGACCAGCGAGACACGGGTGTTCGAGGCGCTGATCCAGTCGGGCGTCCCGGCGCTCGGCAGCGTCAGCTTGATGGCGCCATCGACGGCGGCAATGGTCACCAGCCCGTAGTGAGGAGCGTCGACGGTTACCGTCTCGCCGCGGAACTGCACCTTGGTGCCGTCCTCCAGCGCAACATCGGCATCGGTGCCGTAGAGCGTCACCCAGTCGGGGGCCACGCCCTGGGCATAGCTGCCCTTGTTCTCGCCTTCGATGGCGACACTGATCTCACCCGAGCGGTTGTCGCGGGTGACATGGGTCTTGAAGCTGTAGGCATCGGCCAGCAGGATGCGGGCATTCTCCGGCCGCGCCCGCTCGGCAATGCCGGCAATGTCGAAGCTGATGAAGATGTAGCCGAGATAGGCGAGGATCAGCAGCGGGATGCCGATGCTGACGAGGCGCTTGCGGCCAAAATGGCTGACGGCGGCGGCGCGCAGGTCGAAGACGGTTTCGGTCGCAGTGCTCTGTGCAGCGGTCATGCTCAGTTCCCCCGCACAAGGCGATTGCGGTAAAGGCTCGAGAGCTGGTCGACGACGATGATGGTGACCAGCAGCAGCAGGAAGATGGCGGCGACTTCGTCATAGCGGCCCTTGCCCCAGCTCAGGGCATTGCGCAGGTCGTAGCCGATGCCGCCCGAGCCGACGAAGCCGAGGATGGCGGAGGCGCGGATATTGATCTCGAAGCGCAGCAGCGCGTAGCTGAGAAAGTTCGGCGCCACTTGTGGCACCACGGCAAACCACATGCGCTGCAGCCAGGTCGAACCGACCGATGCCAGGCCCTCAACGGGCCGGAGATCGGCATTCTCGTTGACCTCGGAGAAGAGCTTGCCCAGCGCACCGGTGGTGTGAAAGGCAATGGCAATCATGGCCGCAACCGGCCCGCCACCCAGCACAAAGATCAGCACCAGCGCCACCACCACCTCGGGCACGGCGCGGCTGATATCCATGATCCGGCGGAACACCGGGATCAGCAACGGCCAGCGGGCCAGGCCGCGCGTCGCCAGCAACGAGATCAGTACCGCCAGCAGCCCGCCAACCAGGGTCGAGGCGGCGGCGATATTGATGGTCTCGACCAGCGAGGGGAAATACTTGACCAGGTGGCCGGGCAGGTTGGCCGATTTCTCGAACGCCTCGGCGATCAGCTCGGTGGGAAAATCGAAAAGCCTGGGCAGGCCGTCCCAGAAACCACCGGCATTGCGCTCGTCGGCCAGCATGAAGCCGGAGACAAGCAGCAGCGCGAAGATCGCCACCAGCAGACCCGAATAGAGCCGCCGGCGCTGCAGGTCTTCGACATAGCTGCCGCGGATACCGGGTGGACGCGGCAGGCTGGCGGAGGTTTCGGACATTGTGTGTCGGCCCCGTACAAATAATGGCCGGGCACCATCACGGTGCCCGGCCCTGGCTCGTTTGAGCCGACCTTAGTTCTCCTGCGACAGGCGCAGGTCGATCATGGTCTGGTAGGCGTCATGGGTGATCGGCGCGAAACCGGCCGTGTCGCCAGCGGCCATGTTGTAGGCGCACTGCTTGTCCTTGGCATGCAGGCCGGACAGGAACTCGACCATCTTGGTCTTGACGTCGTCGGGCAGTGCGCGGCGCAGCACGATGGGGCCTTCCGGGATCGGCTTGGACTTCCAGATTTCCACCAGGTCGTTCATGTCGACCAGGCCCGAGTCCACGGCCTTGCGCAGCGCGCCGGAATTGTAGCCGTCGGCCCAGTCGCCCTGGCCGTCGGCCCAGGTGACGCCGCCATCGACATCGCCGTTGTTGACGGCAACGATGGTCTGCTCGTGACCGCCGGTGAAGCGGACTTCGCCGAAATAGTCGCCGCTTTCCATGGTGGCGCCGATTTCCTTGGGGATTTCGACGGAGGGGATGAGGTAGCCCGAAGTCGAGTTCGGATCACCGAAGCCGAACACCCTGCCCTTCATGTCGGCCAGCGACTTGATGCCGGAGTCGGCGCGGGCGAAACCGATCGAGTGATAGGCAAACGAGCCGTCGAGATTGGTCTTGACCAGCACGACGTCGACCGCTTCCGGATCGGTGATGTAGGTCTTGGCATAGGCCGAGGCGCCGAGCCAGGCCATGTCGATGGTGCCGCCGAGCAGGCCCTGGATGACGCCGTCATAGTCGGCGGGCGTGAAGATCTTGGTGGGGACGCCAAGCAGTTCCTCGGTGTAGGCGCGGACGCATTCGTTCGAGGTCAGGCGGTCCTGGGCGTTCTCGCCGCCGAGGATGCCGATGCGGAATTCGGTGATATCCTGGGCGAAGGCCGGGACGACCATCGTCGACGTGAGCAGCAGCGCTGCAACAAGCTTCTTCATTTCAACTCTCCGATAGGGGAAACCCCGAAAACGGGGCGGTGTCGTCAAACTGCCAGTGCGACGTCTGGTTTGCTGAAGCCGCTGATGCGGCTGAGGGATTCGATGCTCGTGGAGGTGGCCTCCTCCGAGAAATCGGCGTCGGCGCCGTAGATTTCGCGCGCCACGCTGGTGGTCAGTTCCTCGGCCTTGCCGTCGAAGACGATGCGGCCGGCGCGCATCCCGATGACCCGGTCGCAATAGCGGCGGGCGGTATCGAGCGTGTGCAGGTTGCAGATGACCATGCGTCCGTCCTCGTCATGGATGCGCCGCAGCGTGTCCATGACGACCTGGGCGTTCATCGGATCGAGGGAGGCGATCGGCTCGTCCGCCAGAATGATGCGCGGGTCCTGCATCAGCGCCCGGGCGATGCCGACGCGCTGCTGCTGGCCGCCCGACAGCGCCTCGGCACGCTTGGCGCCATGCTCGGAAATGCCAAGGCGCTCCAGAATGTCGATGGCGGCGTAGATGTCGTCGCGCTGGAACAGGTTGAGCACCGTGCGCAGGGTCGAGCGCTGGTTGAGGCGGCCGAACATCACATTGGTGATCACGTCGAGCCGCGGCACCAGGTTGAACTGCTGGAAGATCATGGCGCAGTCGCGCTGCCAGCTGCGCAGCTCCCTGCCGCGCAACGCCGACACCTGCACGCCATCGAAGTGGATCGCGCCATCCGAAACATCGGTCAGCCGGTTGACCATGCGCAACAGTGTCGACTTGCCGGCGCCGGAGCGCCCGATAATGCCGACCATCTGGCCGGCGGGGATTTCAAGCGTGACGCCATCAACCGCAGTCTTGGCGCCGAAGCGTCGTGACACCCCGGAAATCTTCAGCATGGACCGTCCCCCGTCCGTGATCGACGGGATCAAGAGTTAAGTCGGTTGCGCGACCTGCGTGTGAAGATTGGATGACGGGTCTGTGACAGTGGAAAAGCCGCTGCGTCTCCGGCGCAAGCCTTTGAGACGGCAGCGTTATGCGCTGCGATGCGCATGGCACGACCCGGTGCGTCCCCAAACCATTGCGTAAATCGTTGAGGGCATTGTCGCGTTCGCCACGCCCTATCCCCCGCACCGTCATCCTCGGGCCCGACCCGAGGACCCAGCCCTCCCCAGTCACCGGCATACCCTTGCCACCGGGCTAATCGTCGTCTATAAACTACACATGCTCGAGCTCAGACAGACCGAGACGTTCCGGAAGTGGCGGTCTGCGCTCAAGGACGTCCGGGCCCGGGCGATCATTGCCTCCCGGCTTGATCGGTTGCGCTGGGGCATATGGGCGACGTCGAGGTCTATTTCCAGAAGCGCGGCGATACGATCGTTGTCCTGCTGTGCGGGGGCGACAAGAGTTCGCAGGCAAGAGACATCAAGGCGGCGCGGCAACTTGCTGGCACATGGACAGGCTGATGAACGAGAAGCTGACGACTTATGATCCAGCGGAAGACCTGGGATCGGCCGAGGCCGTCACGGTGTTCATGGAGAAGGCCTTCAAGACTGAAGACGCGGCCTACATCGCACATGCGCTTGGTGTCGTGGCCCGCGCCAGAGGCATGACGCAGATTTCGCGGGAAACCGGGCTGTCGCGCGAGCAGCTCTACCGGTCCTTCAGCGAGAACGGCAATCCAACCGTCAAGACTACGATCGCGGTGATGAAGGCACTGGGCATCGAACTGACCGCCAAGGCGCAGTCCGACCTCGTCTAGCCTGGCACAGCCCCACCCCCACCACCGTCATCCTCGGGCTCGACCCGAGGACCCATCCCTCCCCAGTCACCGGCCAGACCAGACTGGTTCCTCGGGTCAAGCCCGAGGATGACGGAGCGTGGGGGTGATCAGGGACGAGGCTCTGGGCAACGCGCACATGCCCCGCGCAGACTCACCCCTACTCGTACTTCTCCAGAAAGGCCTCGATCTCGAGCGTGCGGAAATCCTCGAGCGCGCCGCGCAGGCGGGCGTGGTCCCAGTCCCACCAGGCGAGCTCCAGCAGCCGCGCCGCGATGGCGTCGGGGAAGCGCTGCTTGATGGTTCTCGCCGGCACCCCGACGGCAATGGCGAAGTCGGCGACGTCCCTGGTCACCACGGCGCCCGAGCCGATGATGGCGCCGGTGCCGATGCGGATGCCGGGCATGACGATGGCGCCATGACCGATCCAGGTGTCGTGGCCTATCGAAATCGGGGTCGCGGCGCGCCAGTCGAAGAAGCTCTGGTCGTCCTCGGCGTCGTCAAAATACCAGCTCGAGCGGTAGGTGAAGTGGTGCAGCGAGGCGCGCTGCTGCGGGTGCATGCTGGCATAGATGCGCACATGGGCAGCAATGTTGGAAAACTTGCCGATACTGGCATAGGCGATCTGGGTGTTCTCGACGCAATAGGAATAGTCGCCGAGGCTGGCATGGGCGACATGGCAGCCGGCGCCGACCTCGGTATATTTGCCGAGCACGGCGTCGGTGACGCTGGCGGTGGGATGGATGAGCGGCGTCTCGGAGAGTTTCATGCGGCCTGCCGGGGTGCGAAGGCGGTGACGTCGACGACGCGGTCGGCCACCTGGGCGCGCACCTCCTCGTCATGAAAAATGCCGAGCAGCGCCGTCCCCGCGGCTTTCTTTTCAGCGATCATCTCGACCACCACGGCGCGGTTGGTGGCATCGAGCGAGGCGGTCGGCTCGTCGCAGAGCAGCACCGGATGGTCGGTGATGAAGCCGCGCGCGATGTTGACCCGCTGCTGCTCGCCGCCCGAAAACGTCGCCGGCGGCAGTGACCACAGCCGCTCGGGCAGGTTGAGGCGGGCCAGCAGTGCCGCCGCCCGGCCCCGTGCCGCTTCGCGCTCTATGCCGCGGCTGACCAGCGGCTCGGCCACCACGTCGAGCGTCGAGACGCGCGGCACGGTGCGCAGGAACTGGCTGACATAACCGATGGTGTCGCGGCGCAGGCCGATGACGGTGCGGGGGCTGGCTGTCGCCAGGTCGACCCAGTCGCCATGATGCAGCAGCCGGATGGCGCCGCCGTCGACGCCGTAATTGCCATAGACCATCTTGAGCAGCGAACTTTTGCCGGCCCCCGATGGCCCGCCGAGCACCACGCATTCGCCCGCCACCACCTCAAAATTCACATGCTCCACCACCGGCAGCACAATGCCGTCGCGCAGATGCATGGTGAAGGATTTTTCGACATCGGAGACGGAGAGGAGCGTGGTCATTCGTGAACCTCGTGAGGCAGATCGAAAAGTAGCAGGCCGGGCGCATCGAGCGGCAGTTGCGCCACCACTTCGCCGGCGGGATTGAGTATCGCCGTCGGCCCCCAGGCGACGCGGCCGTCGCGGGTGCCGGTGACATCAGCAGAGATCAGCCACAGGCCAGTCTCGCGGCAGCGCTCGCCACGCGCCGCGTTGTGCCGGTCCTTCCAGATCTCGGCGCGATCGGCAGGCATCATGTTGTTGGCGGGGCGGACGATCAACGATGCGCCAGCCTCGCGCAGCTGCTTGGCAGCCGGCGGGAAATTGGTATCGAAACAGATGTTGATGCCGAAGCGCAGTCCGCCGACGTCGAAGGTCGGACTTTCCGCGCCAGCCGTGAAGAGGCGCTCGCCTTCGAGCAGGTTGACCTTGCGATAGCGGCCGATGAGCCCGCCCTCCGCGATGACTGCGGCCGTATTGTAGATCGCGTCGCCATCCCGCTCGACAAGGCCGAGTACGATGGTGAGGCCGGGACGCGACAGGTGGGCCGCGATGACCTTGAACTCAGCAGAGTCCAACTCCATCGCCACGCTATGTGCCAGAGTATCTGTCAGGTAACCCTGCAAGTATCCCTCGGGGAAGCAGAGCAGCGCCGCGCCTTCGGCCACTGCCGCGTCGGCGACGCTCTCCGCCCAGTCGAGGGCAGCGGCGACTTCGTTGCGGAACTCCGGCGTCTGGGCACCGGCGATGCGGATTGTCATGACCCGTACCTTTTAGGGACGACCGAACTCCCCCTCATCCGCCCTGTCGGGCACCTTCTCCCACGAGGGGAGAAGGCGACCACGGAGAGTTCAGCGCACGCCTTCTCCCTTGATGGGAGAAGGTGGCCGAAGGCCGGATGAGGGTGATGGAGGGCCACCGCTCTACACCTGCAAAATCGAGCTGACGAGCAGCTGCGTATAGGGTTCGCGCGGGTCGTCGAGCACGCGGTCGGTCAGGCCCTGTTCGATCACCTTGCCGTCCTTCATCACCATCATGCGGTGGCTCAGCAGCCGCGCCACGGCGAGATCATGAGTGACGACGATGGCCGCCAGCCCCAGATCGGCGACCAGCCCGCGCAGCAGGTCGAGCAGCCGCGCCTGCACCGAGACGTCGAGGCCACCGGTCGGCTCGTCCATGAACACCAGCCGCGGATTGGTGACGAGATTGCGGGCGATCTGCAGCCGCTGCCGCATGCCGCCGGAAAAGCTGCGCGGCTCGTCGTCGACGCGGTCCTCGGCAATCTCGACGCGCCCGAGCCATTCGATGGCGGTGGAGCGGATATGGCCGTAGTGCCGGTCGCCCACGGCCATCATGCGCTCGCCGACATTGGCGCCGGCCGACACCGCCATGCGCAGCCCGTCGGCCGGGTTCTGATGCACAAAACCCCAGTCGGTCCGCATCAGGAAGCGACGCTCGGCCTCGCTGAGCTCGTAGAGATTGCGCCAGCTCTCGTCACGCATCCGGTACTCGGCCCGGCCGCCGCTCGGCTCGAGCCGGGTGGACAGGCAGTTGAGCAGCGTCGTCTTGCCCGAACCGCTCTCGCCCACCACCGCCAGCACTTCGCCGGGCCAGAGCTCGAACGACACGTCGGCGCAGCCAATGCGGCTGCCATAGGTCTTGGAGAGGTTGGTGACGCGAAGAAGGGGTTCGTCAGTCATTTGCATTGCTCCGCGCTGTCGCTGTCGCTCCCTTCCCCCTTGAGGGGAGGGGCTGGGGCTGGGGGTCCATCGGCGTGCCACCGCACCACCCCCACCCTCGATCCCTCCCCTCAAGGGGGAGGAAGGCGCTAACACCGGAGTGCGTGGAAGAGAGGCTCGAGGCAGACGCTACGCCCCCTCCACCATGCTCCGCATGGTCCCCCTCCCCCGTTTCGCGGGTGAGGATCAGCTGTGGCGCGATCTCTCCATGATCCTCCCCTGCGAAGCGGGGGAGGGGGACCACCCGGAGGGTGGTGGAGGGGGCATGCCGATGCTCAGGAGCGATCATCATTCCGCCGCCTCCAGCGGATGTCCCGCCAGCGCGCCACGATGCCCGTCGGCGCGGCGGTCCTCGCAATTGTCGGTGTCGGAGCAGACGAACATGTGCCCGCCCTGGTCATCGAGGATGACCTCGTCGAGATAGACGCCCTCGGCGCCACAGAGCGCGCAGGGCTGCTCGAACTGCTGGATCTCGAACGGGTGGTCCTCGAAATCGAGGCTGACCACTTCGGTGTAGGGCGGCACCGCGTAGATGCGCTTTTCGCGCCCTGCCCCGAACAGCTGCAGCGCCTCGGACATGTGCATCTTGGGGTTGTCGAATTTCGGCGTCGGCGAGGGGTCCATGACGTAGCGGCCCTCGACCTTGACCGGATAGGCATAGGTCGTGGCAATGCGGCCGTGCCGCGCGATGTCCTCGTAGAGCTTGACGTGCATCAGCCCGTATTCCTCCAGCGCATGCATCTTGCGCGTTTCGGTCTCGCGCGGTTCGAGGAAGCGCAAGGGCTCGGGGATCGGCACCTGGTAGACCAGCACCTGCCCCTCGTGCAGCGGCTTTTCGGGAATGCGGTGCCGGGTCTGGATGATGCTGGCGTCGGCGGTGTGCGTGGTCACCGCGACATTGGCCACCTTGGCAAAGAAGGCCCGGATCGACACCGCATTGGTGGTGTCGTCGGCGCCCTGGTCGATGACCTTGAGCACGTCGTCCGGCCCGATGATCGCCGCCGTCACCTGCACCCCGCCGGTGCCCCAGCCATAGGGCATCGGCATCTCGCGGCTGGCAAACGGCACCTGATAGCCGGGAATGGCAATCGCCTTGAGGATCGCCCGCCGGATCATCCGCTTGGTCTGCTCGTCGAGATAGGCAAAATTGTAGGTCGGGGCGGTCACAGCGGATACCTCTCGAATTGGGCGCGGGTGAACTGAGACCTATTGCAACAACGACACCTCAACCGGCGCTCGCACTCCCCTCCCCCTTGCGGGGAGGGGCTGGGGGTGGGGGTCCATCGGCGACACACTGAACCACCCCCTCCCTCAATCCCTCCCCTCAAGGGGGAGGGAGGCGAAAACACCGAACGCGAGGACGTTGAAGAGGCCGTGTATTGCATCCGTCTGCACCAGCGACACCTCAACCGGCGCCCGAACTCCCCTCCCCCTTGAGGGGAGGGGCCGGGGGTGGGGGTCCATCGGCGTCGCACTGAGCCACCCCCTCCCTCCATCCCTCCCCCCTGGGGGGAGGGATGGAGGGAGGCGAGAGAGCCGCGCGCAACGAGGTTGAAGCGAGAGGCACCCCCGCAGTCCGCGACCCGCTCATTCCGCTGCCTCCTGGGAAGCTGGCTCGGTCTTGCCTGGTCCACCGGCCGGCACCTCCCCCCTTGCGGGGGAGGATGGGTGGGGGGGAGCGGTGGGCACGGAGAGTGCGTCACCCCCCTCCCCAACCCTCCCCGCAAGGGGGAGGGTGTCTGCCGGAGCGTCGGGCGCGCCGGTGGCTACCAGGCGATCGTCGTCTTCTGCTTGCGCCGCCTCGTACTCGCCGCGCATCCGCCGCACGAGATCGAGCTCGGCCTGGAAGTCGACATAATGCGGCAGCTTCAGGTGCTCGACAAAGCCGGTGGCCTGCACGTTGTCGCAATGGCTGATGACGAATTCCTCGTCCTGGGCGATGCCCTTCAAATCCTCGCCGAACTCGCGGGCCCGCAATGCCCGATCCACCAGCGACATCGACATCGCCTTGCGCTCGGCCTGGCCGAAGGCGAGGCCGTAGCCGCGGGTGAACTGCGGCGGCACCTTGGCGCTGCCCTTGAACTGGTTGACCATCTGGCACTCGGTCACCTTGATGCGACCGAGCGACACCGGAAAGCCGAGCTCGGGAATGTCGAGCTCCACCTCGACCTCGCCGATACGGATTTCACCGACAAAGGGGTGCGAGCGGGCATAGCCGCGCTGGGTGGAATAGGCGAGCGAGAGCAGGAAACCCTCGTCGCCGCGCGCCAGTGCCTGCAGGCGCAGATCGCGGTCCAGCGGGAACTCCAGCGGCTCGCGCGTCAGATCGCCGATGGCGTCGTTCATATCGGCTTCATCAACGTGGCCGAAATCTGGCTCAATCAAGCCCTCGCCATTGAGCAGGTCAGTGACACGCGGCGTATTTTCGTCGTCGCTGACGGCTGACTCGGGCGCTTCGGTCAGCCCCTCGAGCAGGCTGGGGTCGAGCAGGCGATGCGTATAGTCGAACGTCGGGCCGAGCACCTGGCCGCCCGGCAGGTCCTTGAAGGTGGCTGAAATACGCCGCTCGATCAGCATCGTGCCGGTGTCGATCGGGGTCGAGTAGCCGAAGCGCGGCAGCGTGGTGCGATAGGCGCGAACGAGGAAGATCGCCTCGATCAGATCGCCGCGCGCCTGCACGATGGCGAGCGCCGCCAGCTCCTTGTCATAGAGCGAGCCCTCGCCCATCGCCCGGTCGACGGCCAGCCCAAGCTGTTGAACGATCTGGTCAATCCGCAGCGCCGGGACCGCGCGGTCGCCGCGCCGGCGATCGGCGAGCAGTCTGTGGGCATTGGCAATGGCGGCCTCGCCACCCTTGACGGCAACATACATGTCTACTGGCCTCCGGCAGAAATGCGGGTGCTGCGCGGCAGCCCGACAAGGCCCTCGGGCGCCACCAGCAACAGGTCGACGCCGCGCGGAAACCGGGCGCGATTGTCGCTCCACTGCGCAAGGAAATCCCCGGGCAGTCCGAGCGGGCTTATAGTGGTGACGTCCTTGATCCCGGGTCCGCGCAAGGTCAGCGCGGGACCGCCATCGAGCGACGAAACGGCGAGGCAAATTGTGGCAGAGCGGTCCGGATATTCGTCCGTCCCGAGCGAAAAAACAGAAAGTTTCGGCAACTGTTCCTGAGACGTGACGAAGACAAAATCGGCCTCCGCGACGCTTTCCACCAGTGGCGCACCGGTGTGGAAGCGGAGCCAGTCGGCAACGGCGCCCGCGGCCGACAGCAGGCCGTCGAGATAGACCGGCGAGTCGTGGTCGCAGAGCGTCAGTGCGATCTCGGCCAGCCCCTGCGGCATCGGCGCGGGTGGAACTGCCTCGGCCGGCAGTTGCTGGATCGTGCCGGGGCGCGCCAGTGCATCCATCACCGCCTTGAAGCCACGCTGGCCGGCCAGCACCGGATCGGCGAAACCGCCTTCAATCGAGAGTGCCTCGGTCATCAGTCGTCGCCTCGCACCATGGTGAAGAAATTGACGCGGGTGGCAGCGGTCTCGCGGCGCATGGCAGCGTCGGCGGCGGTCCGCGTCTGGCGCAGGGGTTCCAGCACCTGGGCCTCGATCCGGTCCGGCTCGCGCTGCCAGAGCGCGTCGAGCAATGCCGCCCGCACCGCCTTCTCGCCATCGCGGCCAAGCGCATATGAGTGGCCGATCTCGCCGCTGGCGAGCCGCACCGTGGCGCGCGTCACCGTGGCTTCGCCGAGGTTGAACGGCTTGCCGCCGCCCCCTGCCCGGCCGCGGATCATCACCAGCCCGGTCTCGGGGCCGCGAACCAGCCGGTACTCGGGCGTCACGGCCAGTGCTTTCCAGAGCTTTTCCAGCTCCGCCGGCGCAGCGACCGAGAGGGTATCGATACTCGCCTTGCGAGCGGATTGTGCGGTCGACATGTTTGCCTCAATTTGTCTAATTTAGTAGACAACTTGTTCTGCTGTTTCGCTCTTACGCCCTGGGTATGAATTTGCAATGACAAAGTCAGACGAACGCGGCGGCGTTGCCCTGTGGCGGCGGATCGCCGACGATATCCGGCTCGACATCATCGGCGGCAAGCTGGCGCGGGACGAGCAACTGCCCACCGAGGCAGCACTGGCAGCGCGCTTCGATGCCAACCGGCATACGGTGCGCCGGGCGCTGGCCGTGCTGGCCGAGGAAGGCGTGGTGCGGGCCGAACAGGGACGCGGCACCTTCGTCAACGAAGCACGGCGCCTCTCCTACCGTATCGGCAAGCGGACGCGGTTTTCCGAGGGGCTGGCCGGTCAGGCGCGGGACACGCATGGCGACCTGCTGTCGTCGCGCCACGAGGCCGCCAGTGCCAATGTGGCGCGCGGCCTTGCGATCAAGCCGGGGGCACGGGTGATCCGGCTGGAGACGCTGTCATTTGCCGATGGCCGGCCGCTGTCGCGCGGCACCAGCTGGTTCCCCTACCAGCGCTTCGGGCAGATCGAGTCGATCTATGCCGAAACGCAGTCGATCACCCAGAGCCTGGCGCGCCTCGGCGTCGCCGACTACTCGCGGCACTCCACCCGCATCTCGGCGCGCTATGCCACGCCCGAGGAAGTGCGCGATGCCCGGCTGGTGCCGGGCACGGTCATGCTGGTCACCGAGATCGTCGACATCGATGCCGATGCCGTGCCGATCCAGTATGCCCTGACGCGCTTTCCAGCCGACCGGCTGGAACTGGTGGTCTAGTCGTCGCCGCGCTCGCGAATGGCGAAATCCTGCAGCGCCAGGGCGGTGTCGATGTCCTGGTCGGCGACGGCGATCAGCGAGGCGAATGCCGCGTGCACGATTTCCTTCTTGGTCGCCTTGGGGTGAGCCTTCCTGGTGGCCTTGAGCAGGTCCTTCGGCGTCATCTTCGATGATGCCAGGCTCAACAACGTGCTCCGCAGGTCTTTCTCAGATGTCATCGCGCGCCCCCGTGTGATTTTCCCAAGTGGCGTTGCAGCACAATCGACTGTCACAAACCAGTCCGGAATCTGCAGGGGCGGCCTGCTGCCGCAGACCGCCCCCGCATTTGCGCGACTCTGGAGGTCAGTAGTCGAACTGCTTGGCGAGCGTCACCTTGAAGGTCCGGCCCTTCGAGCGGTCCATCGACAGGTTCTCGCGATAGTCGGTGTCGAAGACATTATCGACACCCAGCTGGGCCTCGAGGCCGGCCAGCGGGCCATCCTGCGGCTTCCAGCTGGCGAAGAGATCGACCGACGCCCAGCCGTCCGGCTTGCCGGTGGCCGGCGACGTCTCGACATAGGTGATCGGATTGGCCGCGACGGTCAGCCGGGCGCCGTATTCGAGGTACTGGTCAGGCAGGCGTCCGCCAAGCGTCAGCACCACCTTGTCCTGCGGCAGCCCGTCCAGCGGGTCGCCGGCATTGCGGGCGTTGGTGGCGCTGCTGGCCGCAAAGCTCTGCGTGTATTCGCCGCGCGTCAGCGTATAGGCCAGGCGCGCAAAGGCCACCTCGGACTCGTAGGAGCCCTCGACCTCGAGACCCCAGAGCCGCATGCCGGCGATGTTGACGAAATAGGGCGCGTTGGCGGTGACCGGGTTGGACCGGATGCCATCAGTGATGTTGTTGACGAAGGCCGTGGTCTTGATGCCCACCGTGTCGCCCTGGGTCAGCAGGTCGTAGCCCGAGAGCCCGAAGCCGGCTTCGACGTTATCCGAGTATTCCTTCTGCAGGTTCAGGTTCGACGTGCGGGTACCCGAATACTGGAACATCTCGTCCAGCGTCGGCATGCGCTCGGTATGCGCGGCCGAGCCGAAGATGTTGAAGTTGTCGTTGAAGCGGTAAAGCGCGGCGACCTTGGGCGAAAAAGCGACATCGTCACTGGGGGTGGTGACAGTAAAGCTCGCGCTTGGCGCGAGGTGCGCGAAGTCGAGCCGCGCCCCGCCGATCAGCGTCAGCTTCTCGTCGATGGTGTGCTCGGACTGGGCGAAGACACCCAGGTTGGTCGAGGTGCCTTCGGGGTGCGTCGTGATGATGGTGCCGGTGCTCGGAGTGGCCACGCGGTCCTGGTTACTCACCTGCACGCCATAAGTGAGATAATTGACCCAGTTCTCACCGGTGAAGGTCGACGTATTCTGCGCATTGAGTTGAACAGTCTTGTAGCCGTAGTCGGCGTTCAAGATATTGAACCCGGGAGCCACCAAGGTGGCATTTTCCTGTTCAACGGCGGTATCGGAGTAGGAGAGCTGGACCTTGAGGTCGAGCATGTCATTGGCGGAGTCCGGGTTCTCATAGGAGACGATGGTGGTCTGGTCGACGACATGGCGGTCGACGGTGCCGAAGTCGGCGGTCCCGGTCTGGGCGTAATACTGGTTGTCCGCGTCGTTGTCCCAGCGCTGGTACGAAACGCGCACCACCTGCTCGTCGTCGAGATGCATGGTGCCCTTGAGCAGCCCCGACCACGCCTGGAACTCCGAGCCCTGCAGCGTGCCGCCATTGGCCAGGGCCTGCAGGTCCGAGCGGCGGAAATTGCCGGCGGCCAGCACTTCGAAGGTCTCGTTGAGCCGATGTGCCAGGATGGCCGAGGTCAGCGTGCCGTTGCCGTTGCTGCTGTAGTTCTGCTTGAGACGCAGCGCGCCGGTCTTGCCGTCCGCGATGAAGTCGGCCGCATCCTTGGTGGTGAAGTTGACGACGCCGCCAAAGGCGCCCGAGCCGTAGAGCGTCGAGGACGCCGGGCCGCGCAGCACCTCGACCTGCTTGTAGAGTTCGGGATCGGAGAAGAACGAGCCCATGCGGTACTGTTCGTAGAACTTCTTGGCGCCGTCCACGGTGATGATGATGCGCGACTCGTCGCCGGAGGTTTCGGCCGCGCCGATGCCGCGGATGTTGAAGCTTTCGCCCAGCGGCCGTTCCGAACCGACCAGGGTGACGCCGGGAACGTCCTTGAAGATCTCGCCCGTGGTTGCGGCCTGCTTGTCGTCAATGTCTTTCTGGTCGACCACGGTCACCGCCTGGGGCGTATCGATCGCCACCTTGGCGGCACCCGAGCCGATCACCAGGCGTTCCAGCAGGGTGACGAATTTGGTGTTGGCATTGGCCGATTGTGCGCTGGCCGCGCCCCCCGCCAGTACTCCCAGCGCAACGCCGCCAAGCAGCGTTGTGGCCAGACGTGCCACGTGCCCCATAGTCTTTCTCCAGTCGGTTCTGCTCCGTAGCCACGCCACGGATGCGTTCAAAAAATGCTGGCTGGCGAAAGGCTTGCTGGCACCGAGGGGCGGAAATTTAAATATGACTCCGCCACTCATCTATCGCTTGACGTATAAATCCTGATGTGGAAAGTCAACAAATATGTTCGAAAGGTGGTCGACGGCTGATGCCGCTCTCCGCCGGACGCCGCACGCACCATGGAGACGCATAAAGTGCACGACGCCCACACCCTTGATCCGGCCCAGATCCGCCAGCTGCGCGCCAGGCATCCGGAGATGCGCGAACGCGATTTCGCCCGCATCCACAAGCTGAGCGAAGCGCAGCTGGTTGCCGCCTATGTCGGTGACACGGTGGTCCGGTTGCGGCCCGACGTGCGCACGCTGCTCGAGGGCGCTCCGGCGCTCGGGGAAGTGATGGCGCTGACACGCAACGAGAGCGCCGTGCACGAAAAGATCGGTCCTTACGAAGCGGCGAAGTTCCATCCGCACGCCACGACCGTGCTCGGCGAACAGATCGACCTGCGGATCTTTCCGGGCAAGTGGGCGTCCGGCTTTGCGGTGCAGAAGACCGACGCGGATGGCGCCATCAAGCACTCGCTGCAGTTCTTCGATGCGGCCGGCGACGCCGTCCACAAGCTGCATCTGCGCCCTGCGTCGGACCTCGTCGCCTATGATGCGCTGGTCGCGGCGCTGCGCGCCGACGAACAGTCTGACGAGGTCGCGACCCAGCCCGTGGACGACAGCGAGGTCCGCTCCGACGAACCCGTCGGTTCGCCCGCCGAACTTCGCGCCGCGTGGGACAAGCTCACCGACACGCATCAGTTCTTCCCGATGCTGCGCAAGCTCAACCTGTCGCGGCATCAGGCCCTGACCAGCATCGACGCCGACTATGCCTGGCCGCTTGAGCCCGGCGCGACGCGCGCCATGCTCTCCGGCGCTGCCGGCACGGACCTGCCGATCATGGCCTTTGTCGGCAATCGCGGCTGCATCCAGATCCATTCGGGACCGGTGCAGTCGGTCAAGGAGATGGGCCCCTGGCTCAACATCATGGATGAGACCTTCCACCTGCACCTGCGTCTTGACCACATCACCGAGGCCTGGGCCGTGCGCAAGCCGACCGCCGACGGCATCGTTACCTCCTTCGAGGCGTTCGGCGCCGACAACAAGATGATCATCCAGTTCTTCGGCAAGCGCCGCGAGGGTGGTGGCGAACGCCAGGGCTGGCGTGACCTGGTCGAAAGCCTGCCCCGCCTCAATCGTTCCAACGCCGCCTAGGACCTCTCCCCAGATGCATCCCTTCCGCTCGTCCCTGCTCGCCATCGCAGCCCTTGCAGGTCTTTCGCTCCCGGCGCTGGCGCAGTCTCCCGTAGAACCCTTTGGCGATCCCTCGCGTCTCGTGGTGATCGGCGGCTCGCTGCTGGAAATCGTCTATGCGCTGGACGAAGGCAGCAAGGTCGTCGCCCGCGACACGACCGGCGTCTTTCCGCCCGAAGCGACCGCCCTGCCCGATGTCGGGTATATGCGTGCCCTGTCGCCGGAAGGCGTGATCGCGGTCAACCCGACCGCCCTGCTGGTGGTCGAGGGCGCCGGCCCGCCGGAGACGCTCGACGTACTCTCCAAGGGCTCAGTGCCCTATGTCGTCGTGCCCGACAGCTTCAGTCATGAGGGCGTGCTGACCAAGGTGCGCACCGTCGGCGCGGCGCTCGGCGTCCCTGACAAGGCCGAAGCGCTGGCGCAGCGGCTCGACGCCGAAATCACGGCCGCCGAGGCCGCGACCGCGCAACTGGCAGAGGCGGACCGGCAGCGGGTGCTGTTTGTGATCTCGGTGCAGGACGGCAAGATCCGGGCGGCCGGCGGCGGCACGGCCGCCAACGGCATCATCGCGCTGGCCGGCGGCATCAATCCCCTCTCCGACATGAACGGCTACCAGACGCTGACCGATGAGGCGATCCTTGCGGCCAACCCCGATGCCGTGCTGATGATGAGCAATGGTGGCCAGGAGGACCTCTACCAGCAGTTGTCGGCCAACCCGGCGCTGGTCGCGACACCGGCGCTGCGCGATGGCCGGATCATCCAGATCGACGGCGCCTTCCTCCTGGGGTTCGGGCCGCGCACGCCGGCGGCGATCCTCGAGCTGGCCGGCAGCCTCTATGGCGATGCAGTGGCGGCGCACTGATGCTGATGCGCGCCGACACTGCCGATCCGGGACTGGCTGGCGACAGAAGCGGGCTTGCCCGTCTCGCCCTCGTGGGCCTCGGCTTGCTGCTCGTCGCAGCCATGGTGCTGGGTCTGCTGACCGGGGCCTCCGACGCCTCGCTGCTGCGCCTGCTGCAGAGCTGGCTCGGCCTTGAGGTCGACCAGACCCTGCTGGCCCGCGACCGTCTGGTGTTTCTCGATATCCGCCTGCCGCGGCTGCTGCTGGGTGCCGCCATCGGCGCCGGGCTCGCAGTCTCCGGCGTGGTGATGCAGGGGCTGTTCCGCAATCCGCTGGCCGACCCCGGTCTCGTCGGCGTCTCCTCCGGCGCCGGGCTCGGCGCGGTGCTGGTCATCGTTCTCGGCGGCACCGCATTGGCGCCGCTGCTGCTGCCGCTCGGCATCTATGGCTTGCAGATCTTTGCCTTTGCCGGCGGGCTGGCGACCACGACAATGCTCTATCGTGTCGCCACCCGGGGCGGACAGACCCAGGTCGCCACCATGTTGCTGGCCGGCATCGCCATCGCGGCGCTGGCGGCAGCACTGATGGGCGTCCTGATCTACATCGCCAGTGACTCGCAGCTGCGCGACTTCACCTTCTGGAGCATGGGCTCGCTGGCCGGATCGAACTGGCAGAAGGTCGCGGCGTCCACCCCGATCATCCTCATCGCGATCATTGCCTCCTTCGGTCTTTCCGCCGGCCTCAATGCCCTGACGCTGGGCGAGGCAACGGCGGGTCATCTCGGCCTGCGGGTCGAGCGGCTCAAGAAGATCGCAATCGTCGCGGTGGCGGCGGCGACCGGAGCAGCCGTTGCGGCCAGTGGCGGCATCGGCTTTGTCGGCATTGTCGTGCCGCATCTGCTGCGGCTCGTCATCGGACCGGACCACCGCTTCCTGCTGCCGGCCTCGGCCCTGCTCGGCGCTGCATTCCTGCTGGCGGCCGACGCCGTTGCCCGCACGCTGGTGGCACCGGCGGAACTGCCCATCGGCATCGTCACGGCTGCCGTCGGCGGACCATTCTTCCTCTGGATCCTGCTGCGCAAACGCAGCCAGCTGGCGTGGTGATTGCGATGCTCCAGGCAAAGCGGCTTTCGGTCTCTATCGACGGGCGACCCATCGTCCAGGGCCTGTCATTTTCTGCCCGCGCCGGCGAGGTGACAGCCATCATCGGGCCGAACGGCTCGGGCAAGTCCACCGTGATGAAGGCGCTGTGCAGCGATCTCGCCTATGGCGGTTCGATCAGCATCAACGGCCACGACATTGGCGCGCTCAAGCCCTACGAAACAGCGCGCATGCGGGCCGTGCTGCCACAGGCGTCGACGCTGACCTTCCCCTTCACCGTACTTGAAGTGGTGCGCATAGGGCTGAGTGCCGGGGTCAGCGGCGTCGACGGCCGCCGGCGCGCCCATCTGCCGATGGAGGCCCTGAAGGCAGTCGATCTGGGTGGCTTCGGCGGGCGGATGTACCAGAGCCTCTCGGGCGGCGAACAGCAGCGGGTGCAACTGGCGCGCGTGCTCTGCCAGGTGTGGCAGCCCGTGCTCGACGGCGTGCCCCGCTTCCTGCTGCTGGACGAGCCGGTATCGAGCCTCGACATCCGGCACCAGCTGCTGGTCATGGAAATCGCCCAGGACTTTGCCCGGCGCGGCGGCGGGGTGCTGGCGATCCTGCACGACCTCAATCTGGCGGCGCTCTACGCCGACCAGGTGCTGGCACTGAAGTCCGGCCGGGCGGTGACGTTCGGCACACCGCAGAACGTGCTCGACGCGGCTCTGGTGCGCGAGGTGTTCGACTGCAGCCTCGACGCAATGGAACGCCCCTCCGGCGGCCGCATCTTCACGCTGCCCGGACGCCGGCAGCAGCAGGTGGCGGCATGACGCAGGCACCGGCGATCGAAACTGGCGCGCGCCCCCCGGCTGCGGACCAGAAGCCTGACCTCGACACCCGGCAGCTGTTCGGCAGCCGGAGCGAGATCCGCATCCTGCATCAGGGCGCGATCTACCGGCTGCGCATCACCAAGGCCGGCAAACTGATCCTCAACAAGTAGAGGCCCTTATGAACCACACTCTCACCGCTGCCGCCCTTGCGCTGGCCATCGTCGCGTCGCCGGCGGTGGCCCAGGACGCCGCATCGATGTCGCTCGAGCTCAATGCGCTGCAGCCGTCCGACGCCGGTTGTCGCATCACGTTCGTCGCCAGCAATGGGCTCGGCACGGCCGTCGACAAGGCCACCTTCGAGATCGCGCTGTTTGGCACAGGCGGCGGCATCGACCGGCTGGTGTCGCTGGACTTCAAGAACCTGGCGCCGGGAAAGACCAAGGTGCTGCAGTTCGAACTGGCCGGTCTTGAGTGCGCATCGCTCGGCCGGGTGCTGGTCAATGACGTGACCGCCTGCGAGGGCGAGGGACTCGACCCGGTCTCGTGCCTCGCCGGTCTGTCGACCTCCAGCCGCGTCCAGGCCGCGTTCGGGGTCTAGGCCATGGACAATCCCGCACTCGCCATTTCAGCCGGCACGACGCTCCCGCATATCGACATGTCGCCGTTCGCCCTGTTCATGCAGGCCGACTGGGTGGTGAAGTCGGTCATGCTCGGGCTGTTGCTCGCGTCGATGATCTGCTGGGCAATCATCTTCTCCAAGATCGCGGCCTATGGGCGCGCGCGCCGCGAGATGCGTCGCTTCGAGAAAGCCTTTGCAGCGGGCGAGCCGCTCGGTTCGCTGCACGAACGGTTGAGGCAGACACCGGCGCGCGGCCTGTCGGCGATCTTTGTGGCGGCCATGGATGAGTGGAACGGCAGCCATGCCGCCGATGCCGCCACCCCGGCGGGCCTGCAGGCGCGCCTGCGGCTGGTGCTCGATGGCGCCATCGCCCAGGAGGCCGACACGCTCGAACAGGCCCTGCCCTTCCTCGCCACCGTTGGCAGCGCGGCGCCGTTTGTCGGTCTGTTCGGAACGGTGTGGGGGATCATGAATGCCTTCACCTCGATTGCCGCCAGCAAGGACACCAGCCTTGCCGTGGTGGCGCCGGGCATTGCCGAGGCCCTGTTCGCCACGGCGATCGGCCTGCTCGCCGCCATCCCCGCGGTCATCGCCTACAACAAGCTCTCGATCGACAGCGGCAAGCTGCTGGGCCGGCTGGAAGCCTTTGCCGACCGGCTGGCCGTGCTGCTGTCGCGGCAGCTCGACAGCAAGAGCGCCAACTGATGGCGATGATGCCGGGCAGCACCGGCGGCAAGCGGGGCCGGCGCGGATTGCGGCGTGGCGGCCTGATGAGCGATATCAACGTCACGCCGATGGTCGACGTCATGCTGGTGCTGCTGATCATCTTCATGGTGGCAGCGCCGTTGCTGACTTCCGGCGTGCCGATCGATCTGCCACAGACGGCGGCCCAGGCCCTCGCCACCGAGAGCAAGCCGATCACCGTGACGGTGCGTCCCGACGGGGCGCTCTACCTCGGCGAGGACCCGGTGGCGGCCGATGCCCTGCTGGCCGAAGTCAACGCCCTGGCCGGCGGCGACGTCGCGCAGCGCCTCTACATCCGCGGGGACGCCACCGCAGCCTACGGCGCCATCATGGAGGTGATGGGCACGCTCTCGGGTGCAGGCTACGCGCATATCGGGCTGATCACCGAGCAGAAGAAGACGCCCTGATGCGCCGCGCGCTGCCGGCCTCCGTGCTCGTGCATCTGGCGCTGCTCGGCGGCGCCTGGCTGGCGCTCGACCTGACACCGCCGCCGGAAGACACGGGACTGGAATCGGTCACGGTCGATATTCTCAATATCGAGGAGTTCGCCAGCAGCAGCGCCAGCACCGCCGTCAGTTCGGCGACCGAAGCTTTGGTCGCGGCCGGGGCGGAGGCTGTGCCTGAAGCCGAAGTGATCGCCCCGACCGAGCCGGTCACAGCCGAAGCAATCCAGCCCGAGGCCGAGGTCGCCGGGCCGGCGGCCGTCGACAGCCCGGAACCGCTGCAGCCAGATGCTGCGCGCCCCTCGACGACAGAAGCAGCAGCGACAGACGATGCCGCATCACTTGCCGTTCTGGCGGCCGCGACGGTCCCCGACAGCCCGCCGGTCGAGGGGCTGGTTCCCGTCCGGACGGCGGCAGTGGCCTTCGAGGTCGCGCCCGCTGCCCCGGCAGCCGACCTGCGCGTCGCGGCGGTAGCGCCGCAAATGGTCGAGCCTGTCAGCACCACAGGCGCGCCCCTTCAGGCGATCGAGGATAAGGTGGCTCCCACACCGTTGCCGCGACCGGTCTTCAAGCAGCAGGCTGCGCCACCGCCACAAAAGCCGTCCCCCAGGGCCGACCGGTCGGAGACACCGCGGCCAAAGCCCAAGGCCGAACCGAAACCCAAAGCCAAGCCGAGCCAGGCCGGTGACGGCGGCAAATCCAATGCCACCGTCGCAGCGGTGGCGCAGTCGGGTGGCAAGGGGGCCAGCACCGCCGCCGGAAATGCCGCCGTCAGCAAATATCCGGGATTGGTGCAGCGCGCCTTGCGCCGGGCGCTGCGGTTCCCCAAGGGCGCCGGCAGCGCCCGCGGCGAAGTGCAGGTCACCTTTGTCGTCTCGTCGTCGGGCGCCGCCTCGCAGATTGCCGTCACCCGTTCGTCCGGGCACGCCGTGCTCGACCGGGAAGCCATTGCGACGGTGAAGCGGGCCGCACCTTTTCCGGCGATCCCGGCGGCGGCAGGCCGCAGCAGCTGGACGTTCACCATGCCGCTCGCCTTCCTGCGATAAGGGGCATCACCGAGCTTGCCAGACGATCGCAGGACCGGGATTATCCGGTCTCGCGCGAGGGGGCAGGACGTCATGGAAACGATCATTCACAACTGGGCCGAGCATGTCGCCTTCGGCGCTACCTCGACGCATCTGCCGGCCAGCCTTGCCGAGGTGCAGGATGTCGTCCGGCAATCGGCAAAGCTGCGCGCCGTCGGGGCCCGGCACTCGTTCAACAGCATTGCCGACACGACCGGTGCCATGGTGTCGCTCAGGGGACTGGCCCGGCGCGTCGAGATCGACGCCGCCTCAAGGACGGTCACCATCGATGGCGGCATCACCTATGCACAGCTCTGCCCGCTGCTCGATGCCGCGGGCTGGGCGCTCGCCAACCTGCCCTCGATCCCCGACTTCTCGGTGGTCGGCGCCGTGTCCACGGCAACACACGGCTCGGGGAACCACAACAAGAACCTCGCCGGGTGCGTCGCCGGTCTCGAGATCGTCACGGCATCGGGCGAGCTGCTGACGCTGCAGCGCGGCGACGCCGATTTTGACGGTGCGGTCGTCGGGCTGGGCGCCCTGGGCGTCGTCACCGCCCTGACGCTCGATCTGGTGCCGCGCTTCGACATCCGGCAGGACGTCTTCCATGACCTGCCCTTCCAGACCGTCGCCGACAATTTCGATGCCCTGATGGGCAGCGCCTACAGCGTCAGTCTGTTCACCCATTTCCGCGGCGACCGTATCGAGCAGGCCTGGCTCAAGACCCTCGCCGATGCCGAACCGCCGGGCCGCGCGTTCTTCGGTGGCCACTCTGCCGAGGCCGAGAGCAGTCCGGTCTGGGGCAAGGACCCGGCCGGGACCACGGCGCAGATGGGCGTGCCCGGGCCCTGGTTCGACCGGCTGCCGCATGCCCGCATCGGCGCCATCCCGCCGATCGGGGGCGAGTACCAGTCCGAATATTTCGTTGCCCGCAGCGACGGCCCGGCGGCGCTTCGCGCCATCAAGGCGATCGAGGCGGCATTGCACCCGGCGCTGATCGTGGCCGAGATCCGCACCATCGCCGCGGACAGCTTCTGGCTCAGCACCAACTCCGGGGGGCCCAGCGTCGGCTTTCACTTCTCCTGGCAGCGCGACTGGAGCGTGGTCAGCACGGCACTCCATGCCCTCGAGGCGGCGCTCGCGCCGTTCAGGCCGCGTCCGCACTGGGGCAAGCTCTTCGTCATGGCTGCCCAAGAGGTGCAGTCCGGCTATCCCGACCTCGCCGCATTCCGCGCCCTGGCCCGCCGCCACGATCCACACGGCAAATTCCGCAACGCATTTCTCGATGAGTACATATTCGACGCGTGAGCGCAGCGCGGCGTCACCCAATTGGGAGCTGGCTGGGGCGCCAGGATTCGAACCTGGGAATGGCGGTACCAAAAACCGCTGCCTTACCACTTGGCGACGCCCCAACGCGCGGGTTGGTACACGGTTTGATTGGGGCGTGCAACTGAGGTGAGATGGGGCGTTTCATGGCTTGAACAGGAGGGGCAGCAAGGCTATATAGCCGCCGTCCGGGCCGGTTTCGGCGATGACGGAGTATAGCGCAGCCTGGTAGCGCACCTGCTTCGGGAGCAGGGGGTCGAGTGTTCGAAATCACTCTACTCCGACCAAAAGAAAGGGCCGAAGATCCTTGGATCTTCGGCCCTTTGCCATTTCGAGGCTGTCAGCGGCCCTAGCGGGCGCTGCGCCGGGTCAGGCTCAGGGCGCCGGCAACGGTCAGCGCCGCAAAGACCATCTTGAGGATATCCCAGACGATGAAGGGCTGCACCGCGCCGTTCCAGGCGACGGTCAGCAGGTCGCCGGAGGCGAGCCACTGGGGCAATTCACCGCCCGTGCCCAGGATCATGTTGGCGACGGCCATCAGCCAGGCAAAGCCGAAGGCAAACGACACGGCGTCCGCGGCAATCATGCCCAGGGCCATCGGCACGATGCGACCGCGGGCCTTTTCGGCGACAAGGCCGGCAATGATGACCATCGGCACCCAGCCGACGATGAAGCCGAAGCTGGGGGAGAAGACGTAGGCAAAGCCGCCACCGCGGGAGAACACCGGCAGGCCCAGCAGGCCTTCAGCGATGTAGAGCGCCAGCGTCGCCAGGCCGAGGCGCCAGCCCATGACACCGCCGATGACGGCAACAACCATGCTCTGCACGGTGATGGCGACCGGCCAGACCGGCACCTGAATCTTGGAGGCAATCGCCAGGGCGACCGTCCCCAGGATGACGGCAGCGACCTGCGTTGCGAGCCTGGCGCTCCGCGCCTCGGGCAGCAGGGTGCCCAGAACCGTGTTCGGAGTGGTCAAAGTCTCGGCCATTGATGTACCTTCCAGAAGGGCGAATATATCGTTCGAGTTCTAGTCCGTCCCCCAAGCGAGCGCAATGGCCGCCCCTCCTCCCAAACTGGTCTTTGACACGGGTTTCTCGCCGCAAACCGGCCAAGCCGAAGCAATCTCCGACGGGGTGTGGCGGGTTACCGCGCCCAATCGGGGGGCTTATACCTTTACCGGCACCAACAGCTATCTGGTCGGCGGGGCGTCGCTGATCGTGATCGATCCGGGGCCGTACGACCCGGATCATCTCGCGGCCCTGCTCCGGGCGATCGCCGGCCGGCCCGTCGAGGCCATTCTGCTGACCCACACGCACACCGACCATTCGGCTCTGGCGCCCCGACTGCAGGCAGCGACCGGCGCCCCGATCTGGTTCGAGGGGCAGCATCGCCTCAGCCGGAAGCCGCGCCTGTTCGAGGTCAACGGCGTGGGCGGCGCAAGCGACTGGGGACTGCGGCCGGACCGGGTGCTTCGCGATGGCGAGCGGCTCAACATTGCCGGCCGTTCGCTGACGGTCGTCGCCACGCCGGGACATTGCGCCAACCATCTGGCATTCACGCTCGGCGGCACCGGACTGTTGTTTGTCGGCGACCACGTGATGGGCTGGAATTCGACGCTGGTCTCGGTGCCGGACGGGTCGATGGCCGATTACCTGGAGTCATTGCGGAAGGTCATTGCCCTGCCCGCCAGCCGCTACCTGCCCGGCCATGGTGGTGCGATCGATGATGGCCGGACCTATGCCGAGGCGCTGCTGGCGCATCGGGAAGCCCGCAACGATCAGGTGATCGCAGCCGTAAACGCCGGTGCGCGGAGCCTGCGCGACCTGCTGCGGCAGATCTATCCGGGCCTGCAATTGGCGGTAGTGCCGGCGGCGCTGATGACGCTGAAGGCGCATGTCGAATATCTCGAGGCCAGGCAGTCCATCCGGGTATCGCGAGGCGTGCTCGGGCTGCGCCTCGCGCCCGCCTAGTTGTCGGTGGCGGCGCCGGCCTCATCCGGTTCGACCGGGGCGGCGGGCGTTTGCGGTGCGTCGCGCAGCATCAGGGTGATGCGTTCGTCGAGGGCGAGCAGGAACTGCTCGATGCGGCGGCCATTCTCGCCGAGATCGGACCAGTCATGGGCCGCGGCCGACCGCATATCCACCGTCGACCCAGTCGGAATGCCGCCGACTCGCACGGCCACCTCGTCGCGCCATCCAAGCAGGGTCGTGGCAATGACGTTGAGTTCGCCGGTATCGAGCGGGGTGGTGGGAGCCCGGCGGGCCCGCAATTCCCAGCCATTGGCGAGGGCCAGTTGCTCGACCAGACCGAACATCTGGCCAGCCTCGATGGGGTAGGTCCGCGTCCGGGCGTTGGGGAAGGTGGCCTCGAGTTCGGCGCGCTGATCCGGCGTCGACACCCGACCGGTGATACTGACAAACCGCGGCGGGTTGGTGAAATTGGTCGAGACATCGGTGGTGGCCGGATAGTGGAAGGCCATCCAGAAGACAAAAGCCAGCGGCACCAGACAGATGAGCGAGAAGACCAGGCCGATGGCGGCGCGCGCCCAGCCTTGATCGCCGGTGACCCAGAGCCGGGCGAAGGCACCGATGGCGAGGAAAAGCGCCAGGAAGGCGAAGCCGCCGGCAACCAGTTCAATGACATGGAAGTCGTTGCTGCCGATCATCCGCTCGCGGTGCAGGAAGATCGGGATGATCGCCAGCGGCAGGGCAAAGGCGCCCAGCCGGCGAGACCAGATCGCCCATTTCGAGGTGCGGATGAGGATGCGCATGGAATCCGGATGGTTGTTGGGGTTACCCGACTATTGCACTGATGCGGCAAGTGATGGGAAGCGCCCGGCGCGGTTTATACGCACTTCAAGTGCCCGAAGCTGCAAGTGCCCGAAGCTGCGCCGCGTCATAGTCTGGCCACCGAGATGAAGGCGATGTGACGCGCACGCCTCAGGGGTAAAGGCGCTGGCGCGTCCAGTTACCGGCCGCATCGCGGGTGAAGCGGACACGATCATGCAGACGATTGGCGCCGTCCTTCCAGAATTCCATGCTCTGGGGAATGACGCGGAAGCCCGACCAGTGCCTTGGACGCTGCACCGGCTCATCGGCGCCCAGGCTCTTGGTCAGAGTCTCGACGCGTTCGAGCAAGGTGAAGCGGTTGGGCAGCGGCCGGGACTGCTTGGAGGCGTGGGCGCCGATCTGGCTGGCGCGGCCGCGGGTGGAGAAATAGGCATCGGCCTCGCTGTCGGACACCACCTCGACCGGGCCGCGAATACGGATCTGGCGACGCAGCGACTTCCAGTGCAGCAGCAAGGCGGCCTTGGGGTTGGCCAGCAGTTCGGTGGCCTTGTCGCTTTCGAAATTGGTGAAGAAGCAATAACCGCGGTGGTCGCGGGCATTGAGCAGGACCATGCGGGCATCGGGCATGCCGTCGGCGTCGACGGTTGCCAGCGCCATGGCGTGGGGGTCGTTGGGTTCGGACAGGCGCGCTTCCTCGAACCAGTCCTCGAACAGCGAGCAGGGGTCGATGGGCCCGGTGTCGGCGTCATCGAACAGACGTTGCGTCAGATTGGTGGCGGCGGTGCTGGAGGTCATCGACTGCTCTCGTTTGCGGCGGGGCCGCGTTTTGCTGTCCTGTGGGCTGAAGGGCCTGATATCCCTTGAAAACCCGCAAAACCTAAGGCGTGCCCCACACTGGACAAGGCCGGGAGGCAGGCCCATATAGGACGCAAAGGGCCGGTGATACAATCGGCACAAACGACAATTCGAAGGAACCCATGCGCGATCCATACACCGTGCTCGGGGTGCCGCGGTCTGTGAGCGAAAAGGACCTCAAGTCTGCTTATCGCAAGCTGGCGAAGGCGCATCACCCCGACCAGAACCGAGACGATCCGAAGGCTCAGGCGAAGTTCGCCGAGATTTCTTCGGCCTATGATTTCCTCACCGACCCGGAAAAGCGCGGGTCGTATGACCGTGGAGAAATCGACGCCAGCGGGCAACCGAAGTTCTCCGGCTTTTCCCAGGGCGGCGGCTTCAACGGTGCCGGCCGCGGCGGTGCGCGTACGGCGCAGGGCGGGTTTTCGGCCGAGGACATCCTGAAAGAGTTCATGAGCGGCTTCGGCGGCACGCAGCGCGGCGCCGGACCGGGGGCCGGACGTTCGGCCGGCTTTGATCCGTTCCAGGGAACCGGCGCCGGCGATACCGGCGGTCGCGGCGCGCAGGTGCGCGGCGAGGACGCCCCGGTGACGGCCACGGTCAGCCTCGAGGATGCCCACAAGGCCGCCAGCGTGGCGCTGCGCATGCCCAATGGCAAGATGCTGAACGTCAAGCTGCCCGAGAAGGTGGAAGACGGCCAGCAGATCCGGCTCAAGGGCCAGGGCCTGCCCTCGCCGTTCGGCGGGGAACCGGGCGATGCCATCGTCACGGTGAAATTTGCGCGGCACAAGCAGTTCCGCCGCGACGGTGCGGACATCCGGGTCGAGGTGCCGATCACGCTCTACGAGGCGGTGCTGGGCGGCAAGGTGCGCGTGCCAACGCTGGACGGATCGGTGGAGATTTCCATCCCCGCCTCGGCCAACACTACCAAGGCGCTGCGGCTCAAAGGCAAGGGTCTGCATGGCGGCGGCGACCTGTTCGCCACGCTCAAGATCGTGCTGCCCGAAAGCGGCGACCCCGATCTCGAGAGCCTGATGCGCTTCTGGCGGGATCAGAAGCCCTACAAGGTACGCGACTAGCGCAGGCGCGAGGGCCGCAAGCCCTCGCGTGCGCCGACGGCTCCTGGCTCAGGCAGCGTCGGCGTCGATGCGGGCAACGGCCCGCTCAAGTGCCGCCAGACAATCCGGATCGACGGCGGTGCCACTCATCTCCGCCATGATCTGCAGGGCCTTGCCGACCGGCATGGGACCGCGATAGGGGCGCTCGGCGGTCAAGGCGTCAAAGATATCGGCAGTGGTGACAATGCGGGTCTCGAGCGGCAGCTCGGCCGCGGCGAGGCGGCGCGGATAACCGGTCCCGTCGAGTTTTTCGTGATGGGTGGCAGCGATGCGCGCCAGATCGGCGAAGGCGGCAATACGTGACAGAATCGTCTCACCCAATTCCGGGTGGCGCTTGATTTCGCACCATTCGTCATCGTCGAGCTTGCCGGGCTTGTCGAGCACCTGATTGGAGACCCCGAGCTTGCCGATGTCGTGCAGCAAGGCAGCGCGCCGCAGCCAGCGGCGGCGCTCGGCGGAGAGGCCCATCGCCTCGGCAATCAGATCGGTAAAGAGCGCCACGCGGTCGGAATGACCACTGGTGTAGGGACTTTTGGAATCGACCACCTTGGCAAAACCCGCAGCAACATCATCGAGATAGTCGTCGTCGACGGTGATGACCAGTTGCACGGGTTCAAGGGCCAGGACCTGGGCCTCGATATCGGCCGATCCAAGACCGGACCAGAAAAAGGGGTCGGCCGCGACGGTCTCGAACAGGTCCACCAGTGCCGGATCAAACCAGCCGCCCTTGCGCTGGCGGATTTCCTGCATGGCCGCCTTCGGGCCGCCGGACATGTAGAAAACGTCGATCACCTGCGCCAGCAAGGCAATGCGGGCGCCCTGCGCAATTTCCGCGCCCTGCCGCCCGAGCGGCAGGCCCTTGCCGTTCCAGTGTTCATCGAGATCGAGAATGCCCTGGGCGACGGTTTCGGAAAAGCGCATCTGGCGCGCGATTTCGGCGCCGCGCTGACAGCGTGTCTCGATCAGTTCGCGGGAAAACTCGCCGCCATTGCGGGCGCTGTTGATGATGGCGCGGAAGCGTTCGGCAAGGCTGTGCTTCACGCCGGCATGCGAGATGATGAAGCCGAGCAACTGGGGCAGTGTGTGTTCGACGAACTTGTAGTCGCGCTTGAACTGCAGGTCGTCCGCCAGATAGAGCTGGCAGAGGCGGGCGGCATTGCTGGAGCAGCCGACGTCCTTGAGCAACAAGGTATAATAGAGGTCGGACAGTGCGGCATCGTCCAGACCGAGCTTCTTGCCGATATGCATGCCGATCCAGCAGCAGCGGATGGAATGCCCTTCGGGCTGCCCCTCGGTCACGTCGAGAGCGTAGCTGAGGGCGCCGACGATCTCGGCAAGATGGATGTTGGTCGCAAGTTCGGTCATGACTGCAGTCAAGCAGCGCAATCCCTAATGTCCGGTTTTAGGCTTGATCACATTTTGCTTGGCCACGATCCGCGACCGGCGTCTCATCGCCCTGGCTAGTTGCGCGGCGCTGCAGCGCGCTGCAGGCGGTCGTTGATCGCTTCGCCCAGACCGGTCGCCGGGATGGGAGAGACGGCGATACGGGTGGCCATGCCATCAAGCTGGTGCAGCATGGAAAACAGGTTACGGGCGGCTTCGTGCAGGTCGCCGGTGGGCGAGAGGTTGAGGGTGAAGGCCCCTGCCCCGAAGCCGAGCGTTGCCTCGCCCGGTCGCGGTACCGTGGCATTGAGGCGCAGGGTGGCGTTCGGGGCGTAGTGGCTGGCCAGCATGCCCGGCGCGGCGATGGCGGCGTTGGCGGCGGCGACCGCAACCGGCCGGCCAATGGCGGCCTCGACCCGGTCCCGCGAGAGGGCGCCGGCGCGCAACTGGGTCACGCTGTCGCCATCGACGGCAATGATGGTGGATTCGACGCCGGAAGCGCAGGGACCGCCATCGAGCACGGGCACACGACCGTCAAAGCCGCGCACCACCTGCCCGGCTGTGGTGGGCGACAGCTTGCCGGAGGGATTGGCGGATGGCGCGGCCAGCGGGCGGCCGGTGGCGCGGATGAGATCGTGCGCCAGCTTGTGGGCCGGGATGCGGATGCCAACGGTGTCGAGCCCGGCGTTCACCAGATCGGAGAGGCCCGCATCGGGGCGTTTGGGCAGCACGAGGGTGAGCGGGCCGGGCCAGAACGTGGCAAGCTGACGCGCCAGCGGCGAGAAGACGCACAACGTCTCGGCCATTTCCTGATCGGCGACATGGACGATCAGCGGATTGAAGCGCGGGCGGCCCTTGGTCTCGTAGATCTTGAGCACGGCATCGGAATTGGTGGCATCGGCACCCAGCCCGTAGACCGTCTCGGTGGGAAAGGCGACGACGTCGCCGGCCCTTAGCAGGGCCGCAAAATGTGCGATTTCCGTGGGTTTGCCGAGATCGAGCATGACGCGTGTTTGACAAGGCGCCGGGTCCGCGTCAAGAAAGCTTCACACGGCGGCGTTTCCAGAGGCAATGACCACCCTACTTGTCAGTCAGCGCAATTTCGAAAGCCATGTGACCCCTGCCGGTCATCCGGAGCGGCCGGACCGACTTCGGGCGGTAAACGAAGCGCTGAGCCGCGAAGGGTTTGAAGCCCTGTTGCGCCGGGACGCGCCATCGGGCGACCTGAACCTTGCTGGCCTCGTACATCACCCCGACTACCTGGAAGCGGTGCGGCAGGCGCGGCCAGCAGAGGGGCTGGCACGGATCGATGAAGACACCTTCATTTCCTCGGGCTCGCTGGATGCCGCCTCGACGGCGCTGGGCGCCGCCCTGCATGCGCTTGATGCGGTGGCGATGGGCGAAGTCGACAATGCCTTCTGCGCCATCAGGCCACCCGGTCATCACGCGGAAGCCGAGCTGCCGATGGGCTTCTGCCTCATCAATACCGTTGCCATTGCGGCACGCGAGGCGCAGCGCAAATATGGCGCCGAGCGTGTGGCCATCGTCGATTTCGACGTGCATCACGGCAATGGTACGCAGGATATCTTCCAGCGCGACCCGACAGTGTTCTACGCCTCGAGCCACCAGATGCCGCTGTTTCCCGGCACCGGTTCGCCGAGCGAGCACGGGGTGGGCAATATCGTGAATGCGGCGCTCTCGGCCAACACTGGCGGCGAGGCCATGCGTGAAGTCTACAACGAGCGCATCTTCATCGACCTCGAAGAGTTCCGGCCAGATTTCCTCTTCCTTTCGGCGGGCTTTGATGCCGACTATCGCGACCCGCTGGCGCAGCTGAACTGGAAGCCGGACGACTTTTCCTGGCTGACCGGCAAGCTGATGGACATTGCCGACCGGCGCTGCGGCGGGCGTATCGTGTCGCTGCTCGAGGGCGGCTACGACCGGCACGGACTGGCCGAAGGCGTGAGCGCGCATGTGGCGCGGCTGATGGGGCACTAGCCGCCTGCACGGCTTGCGCCGGACGCGCCGATGGCGCTAGACCAGAGCCCTATCCAAGGAGCAAGCCCGTGGCCGAGACGACCAATGACGACGTGAAGACGATGAGCTTTGAGGCCGCACTGAGCGAGCTCGAGAAGATTGTCGGCACGCTGGAGAGCGGCAAGGCGCCGCTGGCCGAGTCGATCGAGATCTATGCCCGTGGCGAGGCGCTCAAGTCGCATTGTGAAGCCCTGCTCAAGACGGCAGAAGCACGGATCGAAAAGATCACGTTGCGCAACGGCCAGCCAACTGGCACCGAGCCGCTGGACGCCCAGTAGGAGTTCTGCATGCCTGAAACCGCGTCTGTCGGCCTGCGCCGGTTCCGCATGATTCTCTGGGGACTGGTGATCGTGGCGGCGATCGGCGCGACGCTGCTGTTTGTGCTGCGGCCGCCGGCCAACCCTCTGGCGGTTACCGGCAAGCCGTTTGCGATGCAATCGACCCAGGGCGGCACATTTACCCAGGATGACCTGAAGGGGACGCCGAGCCTGGTGTTCTTCGGCTACACCTACTGCCCCGACGTCTGCCCGACGACTCTGGCCGAGAGCGTTGCCTGGAAGCAGGCGGCCGGACTGACGGACGCGCAGTTGCGGACGATCTTTGTCACCGTCGACCCCGAGCGCGACACCAGAGAGGTGCTCACGGACTATCTGGGGGGCTTCGATCCGGATGTGATCGGGCTGGTCGGCACTCCCAAGCAGACCGAAGCGATCAAGGCCTCGTTCGGGGTGCTGAGCGAAAAGAGCGATGACGACGGCAGCGGCTTCTATCTGGTCAGCCATACCGCCTCGGTGTTCCTGATCGGCCGCGACGGTTCGTTCGAGGGCACGATTGCCTATGGTGAAGCCGAGGCGACAGCGGTGGGCAAGATCGAGAAACTGGTGGGAAAGAGCTGACGTGAGCACTTCCCCCGCCTGCCCCAGCCAAGCAGACGCCACATGAGCGACCGGACCAGACTGGATCAGGCAATCGAGGCGCGCGGGCTGCTGCCGAGCCGGGCGCGAGCCCGCGATGCGATCAATCGCGGTACGGTGACCGTGAATGGCGAGCCGGCGAAAAAGCCCAACCAGATGGTAGGCAGGGACGACCTCATCGCGCTGGACGATCCGGCCGCGCACTATGTGTCGCGCGCCGCGCTCAAGCTGATCGCCGGGCTCGATGCCGGAGGCATCTCGGCGGATGGCAAGGTTTGCCTCGACCTCGGCGCCTCGACGGGCGGCTTCACGCAGGTGCTGATGGAACGCGGGGCGAAGCGCATCTACGCGGTGGATGTGGGGCACGCGCAGCTCAGCGAGCGGCTGCAGGGCAGCGACCGGATCGTCAGCCTCGAGGGCGTGAACGGTCGCGATCTCGAGGCGACGCTCGTCCCCGAGCCGGTTGCGCTGCTGGTCAGCGATCTCAGTTTCGTGTCGGTGGTCAAGGTGATCGAGCCGGCGCTCGGCCTCTGCACGGCGGATGCCGAGGCGGTGATCCTGATCAAGCCGCAGTTCGAGGTGGGCCGCGACAATGTCGGACGCGGCGGCATCGTCACCGACGAGGCGGCGATTGCCGGCGCGGTCGAGGCGGTCATCGACTTCATGGCCACGCGCGGCTGGGCGCTGCGCATCGCGGTTCCCTCCCCGATCCATGGCGGTGACGGCAATCGCGAGACGGTTGCGGTGTTCTCGCGCGCTCAGGGCAGCAGGGTGGCCGACAGCGTCGCCGCCAACCACGCGGCATAGGCCTCGGGCGACAGCCCATCTACATCGCGCAGCAGCAGGAAGAGTTCAGGGCTGGCGAGACGCCAGAGCTGGGCCGTCGCCTCAGCCTCATCGACCCGCAACGTTCCATTGGCCAGCAGGGTACTGATGACAAAGTGCAGGTTGTTTCTGCGGCCGGTATGGAGCTGACGGTAGAGGGTGGCCATTTGCGGGTCGGTTTCGGCGGCGGAGCGCACCACAGCCACCAGTGGCGCTACCCGTGACAGCACAGCCGCGATATCCGCAGCGAAAATCACGACCTGCCGGTGCTGGTCGGTCTCGGCCGCAAGAGCGCGTGGTACGGCCTGGTCAAGCAAGGGCGTCTCCGGCGCCGCGCCGCGGATGGCCGTGGTGACCAGCGCCTCAAGCAGGGCGAGCTTGTTACCAAACACAGCGTAGATGGTTTCCACCGAAACGCCGGCGGTACGGGCGATTGCGGCGATAGTGGTCTTCTGCCAGCCGGTGGTCACGAAAAGCCGGCGCGCCGCCTCGAGGACGGCATCGCGGGTGTCCGCCGCCTGGGCCGAGCGGCGGCCGGACCGGTACCGGCGTTTGGAATTGACAGCCTCCGGCATTTCACTACATACTCACTATATTGAATACACCCCTACACTACCAACCTGTCCGGGAGCTGCAAGCCCCGGCGCAATGAGGCTCGCCATGGCTGCATTTGTTCCGACGGTCCTGCAAGCAACTGCCCTGCTCGTGACGTCCCTGCTGGCGGGCAGCATGTTTGGAATCTGGCGTGGGTATGACCCGGCGCTGTTTTCGCCATCGACCTTTGTGGAAGTGCATCATGGCGCGGTGCGTGGCCTCAATACGTTGCTTCCCGCGATGGGGCTGGCGGCGATCGTTCTCTGCGTGCTGCTGGCCGGACTGGGGCGGCAAAGACCAATGGTGCTGGCGCTCTACCTTGCCGGCGCCGCAGCACTGGTTGCGGCCGGACTGATCACCCGCTTTGCCAACCAGCCGATCAACGACATCATCATGACCTGGGCGCCGGCATCGCCGCCGGAAAGCTGGACCGGCCTGCGTGACAGGTGGTGGAGCTGGCATATGCTGCGGCTGGCCGCCGCGATTGGCGGAGAGGTGCTGCTGATCGCCGCAGTGTTTGCCGACCGCGAGGGTTGACGGTTTCATCGTCAATATACGATGATCGTGGTGCGTGGCGGCTCTGCCCGCGCTTGCACAAACATGCTGTCGGCCCGAGTGACGTCCCAACGGGGCGGTCTGCGGGCCGACCAACGATTGGAACGACATCATGGAATATCGGCGTCTTGGAAAGTCCGGCCTCAAGGTCAGCGAACTGAGCTTTGGCTCGTGGGTGACCTTCGGCAAGCAGGTGGATGGTGGCGATGCCATCAGCCTGATGAGCTACGCCTATGATCAGGGCATCAACTTCTTCGACAATGCCGAAGGCTATGAAGCGGGTAATTCCGAAGTGGTGATGGGTGAGGCGCTGAAGCAGCTCGGCTGGAGCCGCGACAGCTTCGCCGTGTCGTCGAAGGTGTTCTGGGGTGGTGCCAAGCCGACGCAGAAGGGCCTGTCGCGCAAGCACGTGACGGACGCCGCGCATGCCGCGCTCAAGCGCTTGCAGGTCGACTATCTTGATCTCTATTTCTGCCATCGCCCGGATATCGATACGCCGATCGAGGAGACGGTGTGGGCGATGCACAACCTGATCACGCAGGGCAAGGTGCTCTACTGGGGCACGTCCGAGTGGAATGCCCAGCAACTCACCGAAGCCCACGCAGTGGCGCGGCGCGAGCACCTGACGCCGCCGACGATGGAGCAGCCGCAGTACAACATCTTCACGCGCCAGAAGGTGGAGGCCGACTACCTGCCGGTCTACGAGATGGGTCTGGGCACGACCATCTGGTCGCCGCTGGCCTCCGGCATCCTGACCGGCAAGTATCAGGATGGCATTCCCGACGACAGCCGCATGAACCTGCCCGGATACGAGTGGCTGAAAAAGAGCCTTGAGACCGAAGAGGGCAAGGAACGCATCCGCAAGGTCGGGCAACTGGGGAGCCTGAGCAAGGAGATCGGCGTGCCGCTGGCGCAACTGGCGATCCTCTGGTGCCTCAAGAACCCGCACGTCTCCACCGTGATCCTCGGCGCCAGCCGCCTCAGCCAGCTCAAGGACAACATCGCCGCGCTGGAGCACCGCGAAAAGGTGACCGATGAGGTGATGGCCAAGATCGACGAGATCGCCGGCAACAAACCGGCAGAACCGCAGCGCTTCTAGCTCAGTAGCCTACCCCGCCGTCGCGGCCGGTCTGGCCGCGGTGGCGGAGGAAGTGGTCGGCGAGGGTGAGGGCCATCATGGCTTCGCCGATGGGCACGGCGCGGATGCCGACGCAGGGGTCGTGGCGACCCTTGGTGACGACTTCGGTGTTCTCGTTCTCCGTCGTCACCGACTGGCGCGGGGAGATGATCGAGGAGGTCGGCTTGACGGCAAAGCGGACGACGACCGGGTCGCCGTTGGAGATGCCGCCAAGGATGCCACCAGCCTTGTTCGAGGTGAAATACGGCCCGGCATTGCCGGCCCGCATCTCGTCGGCGTTCTCGGTGCCGGTGAGGCTGGCGGCCTCGAAACCGGCGCCGATCTCGACGGCTTTCACGGCATTGATCGACATCATGGCGGAGGCCAGATCGGCCGAGAGCTTGCCGTAGATCGGGGCACCCCAGCCGGGCGGCACGCCTTCGGCGACGACTTCGATGACAGCGCCGACCGAGTTGCCGTCCTTGCGGATGCCATCGAGATAGCCTTCCCACATTTGCGCGGCCTTCGGGTCGGCGCAAAAGAACGGGTTGTTGCCGACCTCGTCCCAATCGAAATTGGCGTAGTCGATCTTGTGCGGGCCGATCTGGACCAGCGAAGCGCGGATCGTCACTTCCGGGATGACGAGCCGCGCCACGGCTCCGGCGGCGACGCGGGCAGCGGTTTCGCGGGCCGAGGCCCGGCCCGACCCCTTGTAGTCGCGGATGCCGTATTTCTGGTGGTAAGTGAAATCGGCATGACCCGGCCGGTATTTATCGCGGATCTCGGAATAGTCCTTGGAGCGCTGGTCGGTGTTTTCGATCTGCATGGAGATCGGCGTGCCCGTGGTCTTCAGACCGCCGCTGCGCTCGTCCTCGAAGGTACCGGAGAGTATCCGAACCGTGTCGTCCTCGCGGCGCTGGGTGGTGAAGCGGGACTGGCCCGGCTTGCGGCGATCGAGGTCGCGCTGGATGATGTCGGCCGAGATCGGGATCCCCGGCGGGCAGCCATCGACAACGACGCCGAGCGCAGGACCGTGGCTTTCACCCCAGGTGGTGAAGCGGAAGAGATGTCCGAAAGTATTGAAGCTCATGGCCGACTGCGTCCCGAATGGTCAGGGCGTTCTAGGGGCAAGTGGCCACGACGTCTAGATTTCATCGTACACGTTGTCGCGCCGGCCGATTGCGATGACGATAATCAGCACCTGATCGTCCCGCACTTCGTAGACCAGTCTGTATCCGACCGTCTTGAGTTTTATCTTGTAGCGCGGGCCGGGCCAGCGGCCACGCAGTCGGGCCGAGGGCACGTGTGGTTCTTCAATGCGTCGGGCAATGACCACCTGGAACTGCAGGCGGACCGCCGAATCCAGCTTGTTCCACTGCTTTCGGGCCCGTTCGCTAAATGTCAGCCGATAGGTCGGCAATCGTGACCTCCACGACCGGCTCGTTGTCCGATGCTTCAGCCAGCTCGGCGAGCTTTACGTCGTCATAGAGCTCCTGCACATATTCCCAGACGGCGGGTGTGACGACGTAGGCCACCACCTTGTTATGGTTGAGGATGGCGACAGCTTCCTCCTCCGACGCCTTCACCACGGCCATCGGATTCCGTTTCAGTTCGGAAACGCTAAACGCCAGGTCTGCTTCAATACGTTGCCCAACATGGTTCATTCTGACCTCCTATTAAGGGCCAAAAATAGTACCATTTTATGAGGTCGGTCAACGCGAGACGTCCATGTTGGAGAAATCCGTCCTTCAGGCAGACGCACAGACCGCCATCCCCAGGCCGGGCCGGCGACTGTCGCAAAGGATGGCAATGCACTGACGGTTGTCAGTGCCTCAGTCGTCCCAGCTCTGGCCGGCGGGGTAGACGACGGACTTGCCGTCGATGAAATGCACCACCGAGTCCTGGGGCGGGAACCAGTTGACGGTGCGATCAGCGGGAAAGTCTTCAATCAGGCGGCGGAGGATGCGGAGGATGCCGCCATGAGCGACGACAATCGCCGGCCCGTTGAGCGACTCCGCAAAACTGAGGACGCGTTGCGCCACATCCTCGTAGCTTTCCCCCGAGGGTGGACGGAAATGCCAGAAATCGGCCGTGCGTTCGCCGGCAATGGCCATTTCGCCGGCTGCGAGCTCGGTATGCAGCCGGCCCTCGTAGACACCGAAGGAGACCTCGACCAGACGCTTGTCGGGCACGACTGCGGGCAGTTCGACATCGAAGGCGCTGCGCACCCGCTGCATGGTCTCCATGGTGCGCCCCAGCGGCGAGACGTTCCAGGAGAATTCGGCGGGGTCGCGACGGTCACGCTCGAAGAGCTGGCGCAGCAGAGTGCCGTTGAGATCGGCCTGGCCGCGGCCGATCTCGTTGAGCGGGATGTCGCGGCTGCCCTGATAGCGTCCCTCGGCGTTCCAGTCGGTCTGGCCGTGACGGATGAAGTAGAGTTCAGGCCAGACGAAGGACATTGTCAGTCTCTAGGGAATGGAACGCAGAGGCGGGCGTTACTCGGCTGCGGCTTCCTGGTCGACATACATGCCGATGATGTTGAAGCCGCAGTCGACGTACTGGATCTGGCCGGTGACACCGGACGCAAGGTCGGACAGAAGATAGAGGGCGGCAGAGCCGACCTCGTCCTGGGTGACATTGCGCTTGAGCGGCGCCGACTTCTCCTGCCAGCGCAGCATGTCGCGCAGGCCCTTGATGCCGGAGGCGGCCAGCGTCTTGATGGCGCCGGCGGAGATGGCGTTGACGCGGATATTGCTGGGGCCGAGATCATTGGCGAGGTAGCGCACCGAGGCTTCCAGCGCGGCCTTGGCGACGCCCATGACGTTGTAGTTGGGCACGTATTTCTCGGCGCCGTAATAGGTCAGCGTCAGCAGCGAGGCGCCGGGGTTCAGCATCGGCTCGGCGCGCTTGGCGACGGCGGTGAAGGAATAGACCGAGATGTTCATGGTCAGGGCGAAGTTGTCGGCCGAGGTTTCGATATAGCGGCCTTCGAGCTCGTCCTTGTTGGAATAGCCGATGGCATGGACGACGAAATCCATCGTCCCCCACTTGTCCTTGAGGATGCGGAAGGTCTCGTCCATGGCGCTGTCGCTGGAGACGTCGCACTCGACCAGCGTGGTGACGCCGATTTCGGCGGCCAGAGGTTCGACGCGCTTCTTGAGTGCTTCGCCCTGATAGGAGAAGGCGATCTCGGCGCCCTGATCGGCCAAAGCCTTGGCGATGCCCCAGGCAATCGAATTCTTGTTGGCGACGCCCATGATGAGCCCGCGCTTGCCTGCCATCAAACCAGCCATTTTTCTTGTCCTTTGCCGCTTGGGGTGCGCCGGTTTTGGCATAGCGGGCAGTGGCGGGCAAGTTTCGCGTTATTGCTGGTGCCAAGCGGCCCGGCTATGGTCCACGCACCATGACCAAAACTCCCCAGCAGATTGCCGACGCCCTGACCGGACTGCTCGGCGCCAATGCCGTCATCGCCGACGCCGGCAAGATGGCCATCTATCTCAATGAACCGCGCAAGCGCTTTCACCAGCCGGCCGCCGCAGTGGTCCTGCCGAGCAGCGTGGCCGAGGTACAGGCGCTGGTGCGCTGGGCGAATGCCGAGGGGATCGGGTTGATCCCGCAGGGCGGCAATACAGGGCTTGTGGGAGCCCAGGTGCCGCTGCGGGGCGACGAGGTGATCGTCAGCCTTACCCGGCTCGACAAGGTGCGCGAGATCGATGCGACGGCCGGGCACATGACGCTGGAGGCCGGGGTCATCCTGCAGGAGGCGCATCGGGTCGCCGAAGCAGCCGGCGCCATGTTCCCGCTCTGGCTGGCCAGCCAGGGCTCGGCACGAATCGGCGGCCTGCTGTCCTCGAATGCCGGCGGCGTGCAGGTGCTGGCGTTCGGCAATGCGCGTGAACTGACGCTGGGAGTCGAAGCCGTGCTGGCCGACGGACGACTCTACCAGGGGCTCAACTCGCTCAAGAAGGACAATACCGGCTATGACCTCAAGAACCTGCTGATCGGGGCAGAGGGTACGCTGGGGATCATCACGGCGGCAACGCTGAAGCTGTTCCCGCCGCCGGAGGCGCAGGAGACGGCAATCGTCAACGTCGCCTCGCCCAAGGCAGCGCTGGAGGTCTTCTACCTGCTGCGCGCCCGGACGGGAGCGCGACTGACGGCGTTCGAACTGATGCCGCGGTTCGGTGTCGACCTGCAGCTCAAGCACGGGTTGCTCAGCCGGGACCCGACGGCGAGCCCGTCGCCGTGGTATGCACTGATCGAAGTCAACCGCATGAAGGGCGGCATGCCGGGCGCGTTACAGGCGGCGCTGGAGGAAGCGCTGTCGTCGGAGCTGATCAGCGACGCGGTGATGGCCGAATCCGAGGCCGACCGGATCGCCATGTGGGCGGCGCGCGAGCAGATGAGCGAAGTGCAGAGCAAGGAAGGCGCTTCGATCAAGCACGACGTTTCGGTGCCGATTGCGGCGGTGCCGCAGTTGATTGCCGAAGGCGTGGCGGCGGTCGAACAGATCGCGCCGGGCATTCGCGCCTGCCCCTTCGGGCACATGGGCGACGGCAATATCCACTTCAATTTCAGCCAGCCCGAAGGTGTCGACGGCAAGGCGTTCATGGCAAGCTATGACGAGCGGGTGCATGAGGCGATCTATGCGGTGGTGCTGCGGCTGGGCGGATCGGTATCGGCCGAGCACGGCATCGGCCAGCTCAAGGTCGATCTGCTGAGGCAGGTGAAAGATCCGGTGGCGCTGGAGATGATGCGGGCGATCAAGACGGCGCTCGACCCCAGGGGCATTCTCAATCCGGGCAAGATGCTGGGCTGAGGACGGTCACCGAAAAGTGCCTACTTGAATGCAGGCGCGCAGCGGTTATCTCGGACGAATGATCGACGATATCGAATTCCTGGACGACGCGACGCGACCCAAGGCTCCCAAGCTGGACGGCCTGACACCGCATCAGAAGCAGGCTGGTGAGCATCTGCGGATGATCCACGACCACTTGCGCAGCAACATGACCACATTGCGCACGCTCATCCAGCGCGCGGCTACGGGTCAGGCCACGGCGGCGGATGTCGCTGCCGAGACTGGCAACATGGAAATGATCGCCAATTTCCGGCGCTTCGGAAATCTCTGCGGGCAGCACTGCCAGATCGTCAACACGCACCACTCGATCGAGGACTACTCGATCTTCCCGGCGCTGGCGGCGCAGGGCGCGGCGTTCAAGAAGGTGGCGGACCGGCTGCAGGCCGAGCACGTGGTGGTGCACGAACTGCTGGTGCGGCTGGTGGGGGCGCTCAACGCCCTGGTGGAAGCGCCCGGCGCCGATACCTTTGCCGACGCCAGGCTGCTCTACGAGACGCTGGAAAAGGTCCTGCTGTCACACCTGGGCTACGAGGAAGACGAGATCGGCGACGCCATCGGCTATTTCGGGCTGCTCTAGAAGAGGATGCTGCGGCTGTCGTAAGCCGCAAGCGTCTCGTCATGGGTCACCAGCCGCAGGCGCTCGACTTGCGCCTGCGCCAGCAGCAGCCGGTCGAACGGGTCCGGATGGGCGACGGCAATGGTCTCCGATGCAACAGCGTGATCGGCGGTGACGTCGAGCAGGCGGAAGCCGGCTTCAGGTATGAGGTCTTGAACGTCTTCTGCGGAGATAGCAGGGGCGCCCTTGCGCCCGGTCGCCCGCTTCATGGCAATCTCGAACAGGCTGATGGCGGAGACAATGACGTCATTTGCCGGATCCAGGAGGATCACCTGCACGGCCCTTGGGATTCTGTCCGGGCCGGTGAGGGACCACACCACGAGATGCGTATCAAGCAGCAGCCTCACTTGGAGGGCTCTGGCTCGGCATCGGACGGTGCGGCGGCAGCGTCCCAGGGATGCCCGAGCGCCTCGCCCCAGACGACCTTGTCGAGGGCCTGGAACGCGTCGTAGTCAAGTGGCGGATACTTGTTCTTTGCCAGACCGAGCCGACGCGCGGGGCGTGGCTGATCGGCAAGCGGCACCAGGCGCGCCACGGGACGGCCGTTGCGTGCAAGGATCACCTCATCCTCGGTGCCGTCCTCGATGGCACCGACCAGCCTGGAAAGACCGGTCTTGGCCTCATGCATGTTGACGGTTTTCATTCGAGATCCCGCATTAGCTAGGCTTAGCTAAGCAATGTAGTGCGGGGACAACCGATCGACAAGCTAGAACAGCTCGCCCTGACCGCCGCCGCTGGCGGCCTTGTTCTTGCGGGCGGGTGACGGTGCGGCATCGGCGGCGAGTTCGTCGGGGGTGAGCGGGCGGATGAGTTCGGGGCCCTCGGCCAGGGCGGACCCTATGGCCTTGCCGACGGCATGAAATTTCATGGTGCCGGGGGGTGGCGGGACGGCAAGCTTGACGGCGTCGCGCGCCGAGACGTCGCGGGTGTTGAGCCAGTCGTCCATGGCCTGCTCGTCGCGCAGAATGGCCGGCATGCGGTCGTAAATGGCGGAAATCTCGGGATTGGGTTCGACGGTGACGATCGCGGCGGTGTCGATCTCTTCGCCCTCGGGGCCCGACCAGGTGGAGTAGAGACCGGCAAAGGCCATCGGTTCGTCGTTTTTGAGCGTGATGTAATAGGGTTGCTTCCGGCCGTCCGGGGCCTTCATCCACTCGTAGTAGCCGTTGGCGGGAATGACGCATCGCATGCGCTTGACGGTGTCGCGGAAAGACGGCTTTTCGGCCATGGACTCGGCGCGGGCATTGATCAGCAGCGGGAAGTCGCGCGGGTCCTTGAGCCAGCCGGGGACGAAGCCCCAGCGCACCAGTTGCACGGTGCGGCGCGCCTCCTGCTCCCAGATGACGGCGATCGGTTGCGTCGGGGCAATGTTGTAGCGCGGTGGATAGTCGATGCGATTGAGCAGCTTGAACAGCTCGGTCATCATTTCGGGCGGCAGGGTTGCCGCATAGCGTCCGCACATCGTGTCGTCTCCGATCACCCCTTAGTTAGGGGCTTGCGAGGCGGGAGGCAAATTGCGACACCGTGAACATGACAAGAACACCCAACGCCGCCAGCGTCGCCCTGATCGACCGGGACAAGGTGCTGCTGATCCAGCGGGCGCGCAAACCCTATTTCGGGTTGTGGAGCCTGCCGGGCGGACGGCTGGAGCCAGGCGAGACACCCGAGGACGCCGCCCAGCGCGAGGTTCTCGAGGAAGTCGGGCTGACCTGCTTCCGGCTGATGCCGGTGCGGCGGATGTACCTGGGCGACGACGGGGTGTTCCTGCTGCAGGTCTTTGCCACCGAGGGATTTGAGGGAAACGTGGCCGTTTCGGACGAGATTTCGGCCTATCGCTGGGTACGGCCATGGGAGATTGCGGGATTGGCGACCACACCCGACCTCGACAGCGTGCTGGATGCCGCCTTCCGACTGTTCGACCGGACCTAAATCAGGTAGCTCTCAGGCATGCGTCTCCCGCCCCTCCTCCGCTCGATGCTTGTTGCCGCCCTGCTGTGCCAGCCGGCGATGGCGGTCGACCCGCCCTATCAGGACGACATGGAGCGGCTGGCGGAGCTGCTGGGCAGCCTCTATTTCCTGCAGCCGCTGTGCCAGCCGGGCGTCGAGGACTGGCGGGCGCAGATGGAACAGCTGATCCTGCTCGACCAGCCCGACGAGGACCGGCGGCAACGGCTCGCCGGCGCATTCAACGAGGGCTACACCAATTATTCGCGGCTTTATCGCGCCTGCACGGTGTCGGCCAATGAATCGCTGACGCGGCTGCTGGTCGAGGCCGAGACAGTGGCGCGCGACATCCACTCGCGCTATGCCGAGTAAGCCGAATTAACTAAACATTTCGAGGCGATGTTAACCTTCGCCTTACTTCTGATGCGGCGGCGACGGGCCAGCGTGGTACGCGAGTCGACATGAAACACGATAAGCCGCTGTTTGCTGATTCTGCCGCGGAAGCGGCGCAGGACAATGACCACGAAGAGCGGCAGCTGGCGCTCGAGTATCTGGCCGAAGCCTGGAACACAGCCGAAGACGAAGGCGTCGAGAGCCACGCCCTCGCCCACGCCTCGCTGTTTGCAGCGCTGACGGCACTGGTGACGGCGCACGGCTCGGAAGCCGTGGCCCTGCTCGTCGAAGGCCTGCCGACCCGTATCCGCTCGGGCGAATACGAACTCGACCGCACCATCCAGTAGCTAGAGCGCTTCGAGAAAGCGCATCGGCTGCCCCACGGACGGGGTGACCAGTTCTCCCTGCCACATCACCTTGTGGCCACGCACGATGGTGCCGACCGGCCAGCCGGTTACGGTGACGCCGTCATAGGGTGTCCAGCCGGCGCGCGAGGCGACCTGGTCATTGGTGATGGTTTCGCTGCGCTTGAGATCGACGATGGTGAGATCGGCATCATAGCCGACGGCGATGCGGCCTTTTCCGGCAATGCCGAAGAGGCGGTTGGGCCCATGGCTGGTCATGTCGACGAAGCGTTCGAGGCTCATGCGGCCGGCATGGACGTGGTCGAGCATGATAGGCACGAGAGTCTGGACGCCGGTCATGCCCGAGTGGCTGTCGGGATAGGCGTGATCCTTCTCGGCGCGGGTGTGCGGGGCATGGTCGGAGCCAAGGATGTCGGCGACACCGTTGTGGACGCCTGCCCAGATGCCCTCGCGATGCGCCTTGTCGCGCACCGGCGGGTTCATCTGCGCATAGGTGCCAAGACGGGTGTAGGCGGTTTCGTCGAGCGTCAGGTGATGCGGCGTCACCTCGACGGACGCGACATCCTTGTGATCGGCGAGAAACACCATTTCCTCAGCGGTGGAGATATGGAGCACATGGATGCGCTTGCCGGTCTTGTGGGCGAGCGCCACCAATCGACGGGTCGAGAGCATGGCCGCCTCGGGGTCGCGCCAAACCGGGTGCGAGGACGGATCGCCCGGCACGCGCAGCGGCTTGCGCGCCTCGAGCCGGTACTCGTCTTCCGAGTGGAAGGCAGCGCGGCGTGAAATGGCGCGCAGAATGGCCTCGACACCGTCGTCATCGGCAACCAGCAGGCTGCCGGTGGAGGAGCCCATGAAGACCTTGATGCCGGCGCAGCCGGGCAGTTTCTCGAGGGCGGCGAGTTCCCCGACATTCTCGTGCGTGCCGCCGATATAGAAGGCGAAATCGCAGTGCATGCGGTTGGTGCCGAAGCGGATCTTTTCCTCGAAGGTCTCGCGGCTGGTGGTCAGCGGATTGGTGTTGGGCATTTCAAAAACGCCGGTGACGCCACCCATGACCGCCGAGCGGGAACCGGATTCGAGGTCTTCCTTGTGCGTCAGCCCGGGTTCGCGGAAATGCACCTGGGTGTCGATGACGCCGGGGAGGATATGCAGCCCGCGGCAATCAACGGTTTCGTCGGCGCTCGATGTGGCAAGGTTGCCAATTGCTGCGATGCGGCCGCCGCTGACGGCGATATCGGTGGCGTGGACGCCGTCATGATTGGCGACGGTGCCGTTCTTGTAGATCGTTTGGTAGTGCGCCATGTGTCCCTTACCTCTATCATGTAGGGGCATACTGGATTCCCGCCGTCGCGGGAATGACACGGTGAAAAATGGCACTCTTCAATCTCGATTCCAGACGCGTGGTTCGCATTTCGGGCGAGGACGCGAAGAAACTGATCAACGATACGCTGACCTGCCGCTTCGACGGGCTGGGATCGGGTGCGGGGCGCTGGTTCGCCTTGCTGAGCCCGCAGGGCAAGATCCTGATCGAAGGGCTGGTGACCCTGGAAAACGGCGCCTACTGGTTCGATATCGATGCCGCGGCGGCCCAGGACTTCATCAAGCGCATGAAGATGTACAAGCTGCGGGCCAAGGCCGAGATCGTGCTGAGCGAGAGCTATGGGGTGGCCTGGTCACCCGATGGCGAGGAGCCTGTCAAAGGCAGTTTCATCTCCTATATCGACGAACGCGGACCGACCCTGGGGCGGCGCTACATCATCGACTGGGCCGACCTGCGGGGGCATGTGCCCTCCGACGAAGGCGAGTACGACCGGCGGCGGATCCAGGCCGGCATCGCCGAATGCGGCCCGGATTTCGGCAGCAACGAGGTGTTTCCGCACGATATCGGCATGGACATGCTGGAGGGCGTCGATTTCAAGAAGGGCTGCTATATCGGCCAGGAAGTGGTGAGCCGGATGCAGCATCGCGGCACGGCGCGGCGTCGGCCGGTGCTGGTGTCGGGCCTGCCCGACGGCGCTGCCCCCGGCGCGCCGCTGCTGGTCGGGGAGCGCGAGGTGGGGACGATCCTCAGTGCGCAGGAGGGGCACGCGGTGGCGATCGTGCGGCTTGACCGCGTTCCGCACGGGCAAGCTGCCACATTTGCCGGCCTGCCGGTCGAACTGCACATTCCGGGATGGGCCAGCTACGACTTCGCCGCGACGCCGGCAGAGGAGTAGTTTCCGGCCTACGACTGTGACGGGAGAATCGTGCAGAGTACGCCCGGGTCGGAAACCGGGGGCACACAGATGGCGCGTGGCAAGGAGCGGGCATGGCAACGGATGCTGAGCGGCAGGCGCCTGGACATCCTTGATCCGTCGCCGCTCGACGTCGAACTCAGTGATATTGCACATGGGCTGGCCCGCGTGGCGCGCTGGAACGGCCAGACGCAGGGCGACTACCCGTTTTCCGTGGCACAGCACTCGGTGCTGGTACTGGAACTGTTCCGGGCGCTCAATCGCGAGGCGACGGTGGCCGAGCAACTCTACGCGGTGCTGCACGATGCGCCCGAATATGTGATGGGCGACCTGATCAGCCCCTTCAAGACAGTGATGGGCGGCAACTACAAGGACGTGGAGAACCGGTTGCTCGGTGCGGTGCACCTGCGGTTCTCGCTGGGCGCCATGCCGCCGGCGCAACTGGTCAAACGGATCAAGATTGCAGACCGCGAGTCGGCCTATCTCGAAGCCGTGCATCTGGCCGGGTTCGACGTAGGCGAGGCCCGCAAGTTCTTCGGCGAACCGGCCCTGCCCGCCTTCGAGCTCGACCGGTTCGAGCAGTTGATCCGGCCATGGCCGACTCGGGAAGCGCATGATCGCTTCGTGGCCGCTGTCGAGGACCTGGCAGACAACCTCCACTGAATGGTGAAGTTAACGTAAACGAGCGTTCCATTTTGACACAGTCGCCCGGATGGTTGATGAAGAGTTAAGGCTCTCATGAGTCATCCGCGGAGCGACCCCCATGGCCGACAAGACCAAGCATATCCTCATCGGTGCAGTGATCGGCACGGTGGTTTCTGTCGGATTGGCGTGGCCGAACCTGATCCCCCACGCCATCGCCGACGACCAGCCGATGAAAGTCCTGACGGCCAACAAGGCCAAGCTGATCGAGATCTTTGAAGGGCGTCCCGCAGAGTTCTTCAAGCCGGACTGGACAGTGGAAGCGAGCGTCTCGACCGACGTGCAGAGCACCCGCACGGTGCGCAAGATTTCCGCCGGCAAGACGAGTTTTGTCACCGTCGCCACGACGGCAACCGGCGTCTATTCAAGCGACGGGCTGACGTCCGAGAATGTGCGCTATCCCGGCATCCATGCCGAAGGTCAGGCTGCGGCGACCCTGGCACTGCTCGCCGGCGGCCACTGGAGCGTGGTCCAGCCGGTGGCGGCCGGATCGTTCATGCACGTCATCCGCACCGAAGCGGGCGGCAGCATCGTCACCGGCGGCGGCTCGTGCCATTTCGTCAACGGATCGATGTTCTGCTGAGCAGCCCATAGCATCGACGGACTTCACACATCGCTTCAACGATGGCGATTTGTCGTTTCCGAACGAGTCCTTCTCAGCCGAACTTCCAGCCACGCTTGAACTGATAGAAGACGTGCAGGCCGACCTTGGTCACCTTTTTCATGCGCGGCGCCCAGTGCGGGTAGACATAGGTGGCGTGGTAGTGCGTGGCGTAGCCGACCTCGGTGAGATAGAGGCTGCCGTCGACGATGCCCTTGGCGATTTCCTGCGCCTGCTTCCACGGCTTGGGTTCGTTGATCCGCTCGGGGATGCCGTCGCAGGCAAACGAGAACTGGCAGGCATTGCGCTTGGACTGGTTCTGAAAGACGACGCCGCAGATCGTCGAGGGGTAGAGCCGGTGCTTGACGCGGTTCATTACCACCTGCCCGACCGCGACCTGGCCACGATAGGCCTCGCCACGGGCCTCGAAATAGATGGCAGTGGCCAGACAACCCAGTTCCTTCTGGCTCCACTTCCTGCCGTCCCTGGAGGTGGCGGGCGCATCCAGATCGATGCCGCCCAGGCCGCCGTCGGAGGGCGCGTAGGCGAGCTGGGATTCGGGCCGACGCTTGGGGACCACCAGATCGGGCGCCATGTCGTCGATGGCGTCGAGCGCAGTAGAGCCCAGCGACACATCGACAGAGGCGACAGCCACCGGGGCCGACTTGGCCACGACGACGGTCTGGGGCAGGCGCAGCGCTGCCAGTCGCGCGCGGACGCCGGCAAAGCCACTGACATGGGTCATGACATCGACCACCGGACGCAGGCGATCCTGCTTTTCCGAACGGTTGGGACCGGCGAAGGCCTCGAACATGTGCTCGATGGAGCCGGTGATGATGAGATCTGTGCCGGACCGGGTGAGGCTGGCGAGGGGCGAAACCGAACCGGCGATATCGCCATAGGCGGGGCCGACGGCCGGAAAGGTGAGCCCGGCGTAGCCGACCAAGGCCAACACGGCCGCGCCGAAGCCCTTGAGCACGGCAAACTCGCTCCGAACCCTACGGGCTCCGGCGGACCTGAACTGAGGGGCCATCAAACTCTGTACTACCCAAAACGCAACGCAACTAAAACAACCCGGCAATTCAGATAAACTGTGACGCAAAAGCCGGACTTCGGAATAATGCGGCAGTAGGGTTATTTAGTCGTAAACGCCGGAGAAACTTCAGTTTGCGGGCGTTTGGCCGGTTAGTTTGCCGGCCGTTCAGCGGGTCGCGGCCTGGGCCAGGGCGAGGCGGGCGACAGGCACGCGGTAGGGCGAACAGGAGACGTAATCGATCGGCAGACCGGCGAAAAAGCGCAGCGATGCCGGGTCGCCGGCATGTTCGCCGCAGATGCCGATCTTGAGGTCGGGGTTGGCTGCCCGGCCCCGCTCGATGGCAATCGAAATGATCTCGCCGACGCCCCGCTGATCGAGGGTGACGAAAGGATCGAGTTCGAACACGCCCTTGCGCTGATAGGCAGCGAGGAAGGCCGGCGCATCGTCGCGCGAGATGCCGAAGGTGGTCTGCGTCAGATCGTTGGTGCCGAAGGAGAAGAAGTCGACGGCATGGGCGATGTCGCCGGCGCGCAGGCAGGCGCGCGGCAGCTCGATCATGGTGCCGAACTTGAACCGGCTGCGGGCTTCCTTTGGCAGATCCCCGGCATCGACGATCTGCATGACGCGGTCGCGCATCCACAGCACTTCGGCGGCCAGCGAGACGAATGGCACCATGACCTCGAGCGCCACCGGCTCGGACTGGCGGCGCGAGGCCTCGCGGACGCCGGCGAGCAGCGCCTGCATCTGCATTTCGAGGATTTCGGGATAGGTAATGGCGAGGCGGACGCCGCGGTGCCCGAGCATCGGGTTGACCTCGGCAATGCGATCGAGCCGCAAGCGCAGGGCGCGGCTGGCAAGACCGAGCGACTGCGCGGTTTCCTCGATGTCCTCTTCGGTGCGCGGCAGGAACTCGTGCAACGGCGGATCAAAGAGGCGCACCGTGACGGGCTTGCCGCGCATGGCGGCGAAGAGGTCGGAATAGTCGCCGGTCTGGTAGTCAACAAGGCCGGTGAGGGCGGCGGCGCGGTCGTCTTCGTCCTCGGAGAGAATCAGCCGGCGCAGCGCCACCATGCGTTCGTTGGAAAAGAACATGTGCTCGGAGCGGGCGAGGCCGATACCCTGGGCGCCAAAGCTCTGGGCGGTGCGCAGCGCCTCGACTGTCTCGGCATTGGCCCGCACCTCGATCTGGCGCGAGGCATCGGACCAGTCGAGCAGCGTGCCCATGGCGCCACCGATATGAGGCTGGGCCAGCGGCAGGGCATCGAGATAGACCGACCCATCGGTGCCATCGATGGTGATGCGGTCCCCCTGCTGGAAGACGCGGTCACCGATGCAGCAGGTCATTTCCTGCAGGTCGACCGACAGCGAGCGGACCGAGGCGACGCAGGGCTTGCCGGTGATGCGGGCAACAACGGCGGCGTGGCTGGTCATGCCGCCGCGAGCCGTCAGAATGCCGGTGGCGGCCTTCATGCCCTGGATATCGGTGGGGCCGGTCTCGGTGACGACGAGGATGCAGTGGCGGCCACGCGCCTTGAGGCGCGCGGCGTCTTCGGCAGTGAAGACGATCAGCCCGGAGGCGGCACCGGGCGAGACGCCAAGGCCGGTGGCGATGGGCTCGGCGTCGGTCGTCTTCAGACGCGGATGCAGCAACAGCGCGAGGCCGTTGGGATCCAGACCGGCGACGGCGCGCTGGCGGTCCCAGACCTTGTGCCGGACGCGATCGACGCTGGCCTCGAGCACGGCAGCCATGCTGGCCGGCAGCGGCCGGGCCGAGACCAGGCGGGTGACATCCCCCTCGACAGTGACAAGGGCGGACAGGAAAGGACCGTGCGGATCGAGCGCCTCGACGAAGGCGTCGGCGCCCTCGGGCGGCGCCTTGCCATCGACAGGCAGGGGCCCGACGACGCCGGTCTGCGGGTCGCGGGTCATGAATTGCGACAGCGTACCGGGCGACGCTGCCTGCACGATGATGATCTGGCCGGCGCGGGTGGTGGTCTTTTCCGACGTGGTCCAGCTCTCGCCATAGGAGGCGAAGGCTTCATCGATGGCGCGGGCCAGGGGCTTTTTGGGATCGACGGCGTCGGCCTCGCTGGCCGGCGGGGTGATGCCGAGACGGGCGGACATCAGGCCGGCGGAGTGCACATCGGCCGACGTCCGGACCACCAGCGCCGGCGGCTTGCCGTCGCGGGCAACGAGGCGGAACAGCGTTGCCACCCAGTGCACCAGCAGGCGGGAGTCACCGGCCTTGCGCTCGGCCTGCAGCCCGTCCCAGGCGGCACGGGTGAGGACGATGGTGGGGACGGTGGGCAGACCCGCTTCGGCCGCCAGCCAGATCCACCGCGCCTTGCCGGTGAGCAGGGACTGCTGGAACGTGCTGAGGCCCGCCTTGCCATGGGCAGGCGCGGCAGCGAACATTTCCAGGGCAAGTGACAACCCTAAGTCCCTCAAGTTATTGGAGGCATACTGCCCCACGCGCCCCATTCACCGCAACAAGGCTTGACTTGGCAGCGGCGAGAAAGCATCTGCAGTGCTATGCAAACAAGGCCGCAGCTTGACATTACGCTCTGTGCGCCGCGCGGATTCTGCGCAGGCGTCGACCGTGCCATCCAGATTGTCGAGCTCGCGCTCGAGAAATTCGGTGCCCCCGTTTATGTGCGCCACGCCATCGTGCACAACAAATATGTCGTGGATGGCCTGCGACAGAAGGGCGCCGTCTTCGTCGAGGAACTCGACGAGATCCCCGATACCGGAGCGCCGGTGGTGTTTTCGGCGCATGGCGTGCCCAAGAGCGTGCCGGCCGGCGCCAGGGCGCGAAACATGTTTTTCCTCGATGCCACCTGCCCGCTGGTGAGCAAGGTGCATATCGAGGCCAACCGGCATTTCAACCAGGGCCGCGAAATCGTGCTGATCGGACATGCCGGGCATGTTGAAGTGATCGGCACGATGGGGCAGTTGCCGCCGGGCGCCATCACGCTGGTGGAAACGGTGGCGGATGCCGAGGCATTCACGCCGCGCGACCCGGCCAATGTGGCGTTCGTGACGCAGACGACGCTGAGCGTCGACGACACCAAGGAGATTGTCGACACGCTGCGCCGCCGCTTTCCGGCGATCACGCTGCCGCACAAGGAAGACATCTGTTACGCCACGACCAACCGGCAGGAAGCGATCAAGCGCGTTGCCCCCGAGGTCGATGCCATGATCGTGGTCGGGGCGCCCGAGTCGAGCAATTCGGTGCGGCTGGTGGAAGTAGCGCTGCGCGCCGGCTGCCGCAAGGCCATGCTGGTCGAGCGGGCCGACCGGATCGACTGGAGCCAGTTCGAGGCCATCCGCACGCTCGGCATCTCGGCTGGCGCGTCGGCGCCGGAAGCGCTGGTGGACGAAGTGATCGAGGCGTTTGCACAGCGCTTTGACATCAAGGTCACGGCCAGCGGCGAACAGCGCGAAAGCATCGTCTTCAACCTGCCACGCGAATTGCGGGCGCCAACCGGACCGCAGGCAGCATGAGCGACCTCGACCTATTCGAAACCGAGAGGCTCGTCCTGTCGGGCTGGACACCCGAGCAACTGCCCGACCTGGTGCGGCTGCATGGCGACCCGGTGGTGGCACGCTATCTCAAGGCGCATGGCCAGCCGTGGTCGATGGCCGAGATGGAGACGGCGCTGGGGCACTGGATCGAGCTGTTCGAGACCCGGCAGCTGGGCAAGCTGCGGGTGCGGCGCAAGGAAGATGGCGAACTGGTCGGGCGGGCCGGGTTCGGCATCTATGGCGAGACCGGGGAGCCGGAGATCGGCTATTCCCTGTTCCCCGAGCACTGGGGCAAGGGCTACGCCTCCGAAGCAGCGAGCGGGCTGCGGGACTGGTTCTTCCGGGAAACCGACGGCGATCACTTCATCGGCCTGGCGGACGTCAACAATGCCAATTCACTCAAGGTGCTGGACCGGATCGGAATGACGCGGACCCGGGTCGGCACGACGCCCGGCGACAACCAGCTCTGCCAGTTCTTCATCTACGAAAGGCCCGTGGCGTGAGCGGCGTGACCATCCATACGGACGGCGCCTGCTCGGGCAATCCCGGTCCGGGGGGCTGGGGCGCGGTGCTGCAGTATGGCGATACCGTCAAGGAGCTGAAGGGCGGCGCCCAACTGACCACCAATAACCAGATGGAACTGACCGCGGCGATCGAGGCGCTCAACGCGCTGAAGCGGCCGTGCGAGATCGAACTCCACACCGACAGCAACTACGTCAAGGACGGGCTGACCAAGTGGATCCATGGCTGGAAGAAGAACGGCTGGCGCACGGCGGACAAGAAACCCGTCAAGAACGTGGAGTTGTGGCAGGCGCTGGACGCCGCCGTGACGCGTCACACCATCAACTGGCACTGGGTAAAAGGCCACAATGGCGACGAAATGAACGAGCGCGCCGATCAGCTGGCAAATGAGGGCATGGCACCCTACAAACCAAAGCGACCGACGGCAGAACTCCTGCCGCCGGTCTAGCAAGACATTTCGTTGCATCGGTCACTATAGAGCACCGGCAGGGCTGCGGGGGAGGAGACCGCTCCCTGCCTGTGCAGTCATCAGAAAATGCACTGGCCGTTGCATCTTCAGACCGAGGCATAGAGACCAAGACGTCTACTTCCGGTTGCTGAGGAGACATCGCAACCGCTGATCAGTTCCTGAAGAGTGCGACCAAGTTGTTAACAAGCTGTAAACGCCGGCGGGGCTTGCGCGGCGGGCCGCTTTAGGCAACATCGGCATATGCGCACGTTCCCCATCGTCGTCGCCCTGCTGACCGCCGCGGCTCCCCTGCCCGCCTTGGCGCAGTTTCCGCCGCCCGGTGTCTATTTCTGCACCACCAGCCAGGGCGCCCCGTTCGGAACGATCGATCTGTTTGCCGCCGGCGATTACCAGCTGCTGCGCGACACCGGTGGCGCAGGAACCGGCCAGATCGCTTCGGCCGGGACCAGCCTGCGGGCGCTGAGCGGCCCGCTGGCCGACATCCATGTCAAAGGCGTGTTCGTCACCGATGACAGCGGCACCACGCGCCTGACGCTGGATTCCGATGTCGGCCCGATCGATTGCGGGCCGATGGTGTAAGGGGGCGTCCCGCCGCCACTCACCCCTCATCCGGCGCTGCGCGCCACCTTCTCCCGCAAGGGGAGAAGGGGTTCCGGGATGGTGCCATATTCCCCTCTCAGCGGAGGTCAGGAAGGTGGGTGGGGTGCTTTTGAAGTGCTCTCGGCGAGCGCTGCCCTGTCCCTCACGCCGTCATCCTCGGGCTTGACCCGAGGACCTATGCTGCCTTGGCGCGGACCGAGAAATGGATCCTCGGATCAAGTCCGAGGATGACGGTGGCTGGGGTGGGTTCGGTGGCATGCCGAACGGTCGGAGTGATCGCGCTCGCTGCGGCACTCCCCCCTCATCCGGCGCCGCGCGCCACCTTCTCCCGCAAGGGCGGATGAGGGGTCCTAGCCTGCCACCTTCGAGAAATCGGCGACGAGGCGCATGGTGTCGCGGAGGCGCGATAGCAGCGTCAGGCGGTTGGCGCGGATGGCGGGATCGGCGTCGTTGACCATGACCGCCTCGAAAAACGCATCGACCGGGGCGCGGAGCGTTGCCAGGGCGCTGATGGCGCCCTTGTAGTCGTTGCCGGCCACCTTGGCGCCGACCGTCGCGTCGGCAGAGGCGAGCGCCGTGGCAAGGGCCTGTTCCTCGGCCAGAGAGAGCAATTGCGGATCGACCGAGCCGGCAAAGCTCCGGCCGTCCTTCTTCTCCTCGGCGGCGAGGATGTTGGCGGCGCGACGGTAGCCGGCGAGCAGGTTCTGGCCATCGGGCGAACCGAGCAGCGCCGACAGGGCCTCGACGCGCTGGGTGATTTCGAGGATGTCGTCGCTCTCGGGTGTGATCACGGCATCGACGAGGTCATGGCGGGCACCGGCGTCGCGGAGCGTCACCTTCAGGCGGTCATGGAAGAAAGCGAGCAGGTCGGGCTCGACCTGCAGCGGGAACTTCAGATTGTTGTCGGTCACGATGCGGATGACACCCAGCGCCGCGCGGCGGAGGGCGAAGGGATCGCGCGAGCCGGTGGGCTTTTCGTCGATCGACCAGAAACCGGTGAGGAGATCGAGCTTGTCGGCCAGGGCGACGGCAATGGCGACCGGCTCGGCGGGCACCAGATCGGTGGGGCCGAGAGGTTTGTAGTGATCGGCAATGGCGTTGGCGATGGACTGCGGCTCGTTCTGGGCCAGCGCATAATAGCGGCCCATCAGGCCCTGCAGTTCGGGGAACTCGCCGACCATGCCGGTGGTCAGATCGGCCTTGGCCAGCATGGCGGCGCGCCTGGCCTGCTCCGCATTGGCGCCGACCAGCGGGGCGATGTCGCCGGCCAGCTTGACCAGCCGCTCGACGCGCTGGAACTGGGTGCCCAGCTTGGCGTGGAACACCGATTCCTCAAGCTTGGGCAGGCCGTGCTCGAGCGGCAGCGCCAGATCATGGTTGTAGAAGAACTCGGCATCGGACAGCCGGGCGCGGATGACGCGCTCGTTGCCGGCGATGATCGTGGCGCCGCCGTCGCTGGCGATATTGTTGGACGTGATGATGAAATTGGGCGCCAGCTTGCCCGAGGCATCGCGCAGGCAGAAGCACTTCTGGTTGGCGCGGATGGTGGCGATGATCACCTCCTCCGGCACGGCGAGGAATTTCGGGTCGAACGATCCCATCATGACGACCGGCCATTCGACGAGGCCGGCGACCTCCTCGAGCAGGCCATCGTCATGGATGACGGAGAGGCCCTGGGCAAAGGCGAGGTGATCGGCGTCGGTCTTGATGATCTCCTTGCGGCGATCGATGTCGAGGACGACCTTGGCCCTTTCCAGTGCCTGGATGTAGTCGTCGAAGCGCTTCACCCGGATGGCGTCGGGCGACAGGAAGCGGTGGCCGAAGGTGGTCTGGCCGGAGGCCACCAGGTTGGACTCGAACGGGATGACCACCGGTTCGTCGTTCTCGGTGCCGAAGGTGGCGGTGATGGCGCGGAGCGGGCGCACCCAGTTGAGCCCGCCATTGCCCCACTGCATGGATTTCGGCCACTGGAAGCCGGTGATGATGCCGGGCAGGATGCCGGCGAGAATGCTCTCGGCTCCGGCGCCGTGCTTTTCGATGTGGGCGACGTAGAATTCGCCCTTCTTGGGATCGGATTCGATCTTGACCTGGTCGATGGAGGTCAGGCCTGCAGCCTTGAGGAAGCCGTCGATGGCCTGCTGCGGCGAGCCGACACGCGGCCCCTTGCGCTCTTCGCGGGTATCGGGCGAGCGGGCCGGCAGACCGGTGACGGTCAGTGCCAGGCGGCGCGGCGTGACGAAGGCCTTGGCGCCCTCGTAGACGAGACCGGCATCGACCAGCGCGTTGGTCACGGCCTTCTTGAGCTCCTCGGCAGCGCGGCGCTGCATGCGCGCGGGGATTTCTTCAGAGAAGAGTTCGAGGAGAAGTTCGGGCATTTCGGCTCTACCGCGCGATTTTCAAGGGGCGCGGTGAGTTAGCATGCGGGGGTTTGAGTTGTCACCCTCGGGCGAAGCTACCAGCCGCCACCGCCGCCACCGCCGCCGCCGCCGCCCGAGGACCCGCCGCCGGACGAGCCCGACGAAGACGACGAGGCGGGCTGGGCCGAAATCATGGCCGCAGCCATGCCGGAGGTTGCGGCGGCGACGGTCTTGCCGAAGCCGTTGCCCGAACTCCAGTCGGTGCCGGAATACCAGCCCGGGTGATAGGTGCCGCGGACATCGCTGACGGCGTGGCGGGAGAGTTCGCCCTCGAAGTGCTCAGACCAGGGCTTTTCGACGCCGAGGGCGATGGCAAAGGGCAGGATGGATTCAAAGCGCGACACCGTCATCGGCGGCGCCCCGGCAAAGTTCAGCCGGTTCTTCTCGGCGGTCTCGAGATACATCTTGAAGCCATCGATCTGGTCCATGACCTTGCGGCCCTGCACGGTGGGCGCGCGCATCAGGACGGCGAAGACGACATTGACCAGGACAATCGACCCGGCCGCCAGCAGGCTGGTATCGATGCGGATGTCGGTGAGGACACCGAACAGAGCGCCGAACAAGTTGCTGCCAAAGATGGCCAGCCAGCCGAGCAGGATGATCTTGCCCACAATGCTGCCGGCCCAGAATTTCGGGATCACCGAGACGAACACACCGATGGCAATGCCGCCGATGAAGGCAAAGATCAGGAACACCGGCTCGAGAATGCCGAACACCACGAGGCCGATCAGCAGCAGCGCCGACAGGGCGATGCCGCCAAAGATATAGAGGCCGTTATTGTTGAAGTAGCGGGCGCGATTTTCGCCCTGCAGGGCACTGATGAACTCGGCGCGTTTGCCGTTGATGGCTGCGCCGGTGCTGGTGTTGACCGTCAGTTCGCCCTTGCCGGCAATGTACTTGTAGACGATGGCCTCGCCGGCGGGCAGGTCGGCGGCCTGCTTACCGGTGACCTTCAGCTTGAGCTTCTTGCCGGTGTTGTCGATGGTGACGAGCCCTTTGACGCCAAGATCGAAAATGGCAGCGGTAAAGGCCGTCCAGCCCGAGTTCTGCCAGCCCATGCGATGGACAAAGTGCATCAGCGCCGGCGAAAAGCCCTTGGGCGGATGGAAGAGCGGGATGATGGTCCCCTTGGCCGGGTCGCGGCCCACGGCGTTCCATGCCAGCAGGTTGTAGAGCAGCACCAGCAACACGGCGAGAGCCGGAAAGACCACATCGCGGTGGTCCGACAGCCAGTTGGCGCCGGCAGCAAGACCTTCGGGCTGGGTCAGGATGCCTTTCTGAAAGGCCGCTGCCACGGTGACGCCTTCGCCGGAGCGGAGCGGACGGGTCAGCGTGAACGTCGCGCTGTTGGCGGCAGTCTGCTCGATGGCGAGGGCCCGCTCAGTGGAACCCGGGGCTCCGGTATAGCCGGCAAGGCTGGAAATCTGGGCACCGGGCGGCAGGCTGATCGTGGTCACCGATTGCTCGATGGGGAAGTCCCAGTAGTTGCCGGTGGCATTCCAGTAGAGCTCGTCATAGCCCTCGAAAAACCGGCCCATGCGGCTCATGGTGTAGCGGATTTCGTAGGTGTGGACGCCGTAGTCGAGAAAGACGTCGGCGTCGCCGATGCGGATGCGCTTGATCGAGGTGCTGAGGTTCTCGATCTCGTAGGGCTCGGTACGGCCGTCGCGCTTGACCGAAATGACCTTGAGGTCGGAGCGCAGGCGGGAGTTGTCCTCGTTGACGAGAGTGATCGGGATATCGCGATAGATGCCGCGACGGATCTGGTTGCCCTCGGCGTTGACGGCGATGGTCTCGATGACGTCCACAGTGCCGTCGACTCGCAGGGTGACGTCGGTGTTGAACGACCGGATGGTCTCGGCGGCAAGGGCCGGGAGCGCCAGCGCCAGCAGCAGGGCAAGGGCCGCAGTGGCCCGTGTCAGAAACCGTGCCAATATCGCCATGTCGGTCGCTCCCCCCTGCCCGATCAGAACTTGACGTTCGGAACCGCGCGATCGGCAGCGTTCTCGAGCTCGAAATATTCGGCCTTCTCGAACCGGAACATGTTGGCGACAATGACCGAGGGGAAGCTCTCGACGGCCGTGTTCAGGTTGCGGACGGTGCCGTTGTAGTAGCGGCGGGACAGCTGCAACTCGTCCTCGACGGTCTGCAGCGCCTGCTGGAACTCGAGGAAGGTGGTATTGGCCTTGAGGTCAGGATAGGCCTCGGCGATGGCCAGCAGCCTGCCCAGCGCGCCCGAGAGTGCGCCTTCCACCTTGGCGCGATCCTCCGGCGAAGCGCTGGCGGCTGCAGTGGCATCGGCGCGGGCCTTGACCACGGCCTCGAGCGTCTCGCGCTCGTGGCCCATATAGCCTTTGACGGTTTCGAGGAGGTTGGGAATGAGATCGGTGCGGCGCTTGAGCTGCACATCGATGCCGGACCAGCCCTCCTGGGTGAGCTGCCGGTTCTTGACCAGGTCGTTGTAAAGATAAACGGCGTATCCGAGTACGGCGACGACGATCGCGAGAATGATCAGTCCAGTCATCTTGCCCTCCTGAGCTGATGGGTCCGCGTGGCGGCACACGAACTTTTGGCAGGTTGCCCCGGGAAGGGCAATTGCCGCAGTCCGGCTGAATGGAGGATGAATGGGACCGGGGCACCGGAAGAGTGCCCTCAAACTTACCAGAACCTGTTTCTGGTTGATCGGTTTATATTTACTGCATTTCAGTTATTTCGTCTGTCTCCCACAGGAGCTTGCCGGCCAGGTAAGCTATGAGGAAGGATAAGGCAGCCGCGTCAGGCTTTCGCCCTGAGGCAGACGCCCGCCGATATCGGCGAAGATCGGGGTAACTGGCCTAGAGCGGGCGCAATGCCCCCTGTGCGGACTACTCCGCGCCGCCGCCGGCTGTCTGCAACCACGCGGCGCCACATTCCTTGGCGAGGTCGCGGATGCGGAGAATGTAGCTCTGGCGCTCGGTGACGGAGATGACGCCGCGGGCGTCGAGCAGATTGAAATTGTGGCTGGCCTTGACGACCTGCTCGTAGGCCGGGACGGCCATGGTCTGGCGGTTGCCCTCGGCACCCTTTTTCAGGATGGCCTTGCACTCGTTCTCGGCATCGGCGAAGTGGCGGAAGAGGATTTCGGTGTCGGCGGCCTCGAAATTGTACTTCGAGAATTCCTGCTCGTTCTGCAGGAATACGTCGCCATAGGTGACCTTCTCGTCGCCCTCGCGGCCGTTGAAGTTGAGATCGTAGACGTTTTCGACACCCTGCACATACATGGCGAGGCGCTCGAGCCCGTAGGTGATCTCCCCGGGGACAGGCTTGGTCTCGAAGCCGGCGACCTGCTGGAAATAGGTGAACTGGCTGACTTCCATGCCGTCGCACCAGCATTCCCAGCCGAGGCCCCAGGCGCCCAGCGTCGGGCTCTCCCAGTCGTCCTCGACAAAGCGGATATCATGCAGTTTGGCGTCGAGGCCGATCTCGGCGAGGCTGTCGAGGTAGAGCTGCTGGATGTTGTCGGGTGACGGCTTGAGGATCACCTGGAACTGGTAATAGTGCTGCAGGCGGTTGGGATTTTCGCCGTAACGGCCATCCTTGGGGCGGCGCGACGGCTGCACATAGGCCGCCTTCCAGGGCTTGGGGCCGAGGGCGCGCAGGGTGGTGGCGGTATGGAAGGTGCCGGCGCCCATCTGCATGTCGTAGGGCTGCAGAATGACGCAACCCTGATCCGCCCAGAAGCGCTGGAGCGTCAGGATCAGACCCTGGAAGGAATTCTTCGGGTCCATGTGGGCGGGACGGTCGGACATTATTTCTCACCGGCTGGAAGTGCGGCGCGAACCTAGTGGCAGCAGGCGAACGGGTCAATCGGCCGTGGCGGCTATTGGCGATCCCGCTCCTCGGGCTGCCGGAACTTGCCATCCTTGTCGCGGGTCAGGGTAACGACATCGGGACGCGCGCGTTCGGCGACGTCGCGCTTGTGCTTTGCCTTGTCGACGGCCTTGAAGGCGTTTTTCCAGTCGCGCCAGATGCGGCGGGCGCCGAACCAGATCAACAGGACGATGACGACAAAGAGCAGGATGCGGAACAGGAAGATGGTCATGTCAGAGCCCTATGCGAGCCCAGACGGCCCGATCCTCGAGGACGGCAGTGGCGTCGCTGGCCAGTGAAAAGCCTAACGGCGGCAGGGAGATGAAGCTGCGCTTGGGCTCGATCAGCTTGAGCTGGATGTGCTTGCCGAAGCGGTCGCGGAGAACCTGGCGGAGGTCGCCGAGGGCGTCCACCAGCCCGAGCTGCAGCCCCCGGACGCCGCTCCAGAATTCACCGGTGAACACATCATCGTCGGCGGCAGTGATCTTGCCGGCCCGCCGCGCCTTGACCCAGTCGATGAACACCTCGTGGATGTCCAGCTCGAGCGTCTTGATGCGTTCGATGTCCTCGGGCTTTTCCGGCAGGAAGGGATCGAGGGTTGACTTGTTGCGGCCGGCGGTATGAACGCGGCGCTCGACGCCGAGCTTGTCGAGAGCGCCGACAAAGCCGAAACCGGCCATGATGACGCCGATGGAGCCGACGATGGAGGACGGGTCGGCAATGATCTCGTCGCCAGCGGTGGCGATGAAATAGCCGCCGGACGCCGCAGCATCCTCGACGAAGACGAGCACCGGCTTGCTGTTTTCATCAGCGAGGTCGCGGATGCGCTTGGCGATCAGGCGGGACTGCACCGGCGAGCCGCCCGGCGAGTTGACGATGATGGCGACGGCGGGGGCGGACTTCATGGCAAAGGCACGCTTGAGCAGCGGCCCGACATTGGCAATGTTGAGACGCCCGGCGCGCTGGTCGGCGGCGATAACGCCCTGCAGGCGGACCACCGGAATGACCGGCCCGCCCTTTCCGAACAGGCGGCTGATCATGCTGACAAGTCTGTTGGCCATAAAGTCCCCTTGCGGCGTGCGCGCCCAGATTTAGGGAAGCGCGCCGCCAATTACCAGTCGAGCCGTGCGCTACCGCGGAAGATCGCGTCGAATTCGGGCTGAAAGCCGCGCCCGTCGGCCAGATGCAGCACCCGCGAGGCGAGCAGGCGGGTGGGCGCCCGCGACCCCTTGATGCCGCGGATCAGGATGCGGCTGGCGGCATCGGCGTCGCGGGGCACCAGTGGCAGGACGTGCACGGCGCCGAAACGGCGCGCAAAGGCCGCCAGCAGGGCCGGCAGGCCCTCGGCGGGGTAGATGAAGATGATTTCGCCGCCGGGTGCAGCGGTCGAGGCAGCCGTGCGCACCCAGAGGTCGAGCGCATCGGGTGGCATATGCCGGGCGGCGCTGCGTTCGCTGGAGGGCGCGGTGCCGCGGGCCGGATCGAAAAAGGGCGGGTTGGCGATCACGGTGGTGAAGCTGTCGGGCGACAGCCCGGCATCGACGCGGGCGAGACCGGAGGCCGTGATATCGACATGGGCGGCGCGGGCCCGACCGGTAAAGCCGTTCTCGGTGATGTTCTGCCCGGCCAGAGCGGCCGTGGGGGCATCGATTTCGGCGAGTGTGCCAACCAGGCCGGGATTGAGGGCGAAGGCTACCAGCCCGGCGGTCCCGACGCCGGCGCCCAGGTCGAGCAGGCTGGCGCTGCCGCGATCGACCGCCGCCCCGAGAAGCACCGAATCCAGCCCGGCCCGGAAGCCGTTGCGCGGTTGCGACAGATTCAACCGGCCGCCGAGAAAGGCGTCGCGCGTCAGCGTTTGTTGTTTTACAAAATCGGTAGCGTGGTCTAGGGACATTCGCACCAGGTTGCCGGTTGCACGGGAAGCTATCTAGCCCGCAATGTACCGCTCAAACGAGGAATTTATGGCAACTTCGTCAGCAGCGGCGACCAAACAAGCGACCGGCGCGGGCGCGCTGGATCGTCTGCTCGCCGTCACGCAGGGGGATATGGAGCGCGTCAACGCGCTGATCCTCAAGCGTGCCGAGTCCCATGTCGAGATGGTGCCGCAACTGGCCCGCTACCTGATCGAAGCCGGCGGCAAGCGGTTGCGACCCATGCTGACGGTGGCGGTGGCGCAGCTGTTCGGCAAAGGCAAGGGCGCCGAAATCAACTACGCGGCAGCCGTCGAGTTCATGCACAATGCCACGCTGCTGCACGACGACGTGGTCGACGAGAGCGACATGCGCCGCGGCCGGCCGGCGGCGCGGATGATCTGGGGCAACCAGGCCAGCGTGCTGGTGGGCGACTTCCTGCTCGGTCAGGCCTTCATGATGATGGTGGAAGCCGGCGATATCAACGCGTTGGGCGTGCTCTCCAAGGCAGCAACCATCATTGCCGAGGGGGAAGTGTTCCAGCTGGCCAAGGCCAAGGACCTCGACACCACCGCCGAAGAGTATCGTCAGGTGATCCAGGCCAAGACGGCGACGCTGTTTGCCGCCGCGGCGGAGGTCGGGGCGATGGCCGGCGGCGCCGACGCGGCCGGATGCGAGGCGATGCGCGTCTATGGCGAGGAGCTCGGGCTGGCGTTTCAGCTGGTCGACGACGTGCTCGACTATCGCGGTGAGAGCGGCACGCTGGGCAAGAATACCGGCGACGACCTGCGCGAAGGCAAGATGACGCTGCCGGTGATCCTCGCATTGGGGGACGCCAACCCCGCCGAGCGGGAGATCATCGCCTCGGCGCTGGGGCAGAGCGAAACGCCGGATGGCGTGCTCGAGAAGGTGGTGGCGATCTTCAACCGCCACAAGAGCCTCGACCGGACCGTGGCGCAGGCCGACGAGCATGTGCGCAAGGCGCGCGCCGCCCTCGCCCCCCTGCCCGCGTCCGAGATGCGGACGCTGCTCAGCGACATCGCCGATTTCTACGTCGGACGCGCTTACTAGGTACGGGCGCCGGGGCGTTGCCCCTGATACAAAGGTTCGTTCGCGATTGAATCGCCCTGCCGCTCTCGGCATTGCTGCTTGCTCTCTCCACCGCCCGCTTGCTCCACCCCCATCGTCAGTGCGGCGGAGGGATGGGTCCTCGGGTCAAGCCCGAGGATGACGGTGGTTGGGGTGGGACTGTGAACGTGCCGAGTTGCGTTCCCGCCTCGTGGTTCGACAAGCTCAGCATGAGGCTCGTTGGGCACGGGCATGCTGACTTCATCGGGACAACCCGTAGACCTCACCCTGAACGTGTCGAAGGACGAGGTCGTGGTGCGGATAGTTGCGATCCGTGCGCGGGCCAGCCAGATCCTACTCGCGGCGCAGCGCTTCGATCGGATTGAGACGGGCGGCCTGGCGGGCCGGGAAATAGCCGAAGATCACGCCGATAACGGCCGAGAAGGCGGAGGCCCCGAAAACGACGATCGGATCGATGACGAAGGGCACTGCGAGGAAGCTGCCGGCAATGGCGGCGAGGGCAAGCCCGAGACCGATGCCGATGATGCCGCCGAACAGCGACAGCGCGATGGCCTCGACCAGAAACTGCATCAGAATCTGGCTTTCGGACGCGCCGATGGCGAGGCGGATTCCGATTTCCTTGGTTCGTTCGGTGACCGACACCAGCATGATGTTCATGATGCCGATACCGCCCACCAGCAGACTGACCCCGGCCACGGCGGCGAGCAGGCCGGTGAGAATGCCGGTGACCGTGGAGAGCATGGATGCCACCTGTTCCATGTCGAAGACATTGAAATCGTCGTCCTCGCCGGAGGCGATCTGACGGCGTTCACGCATCAGCAACTCGATGTCGCGGATCACTTTTTCGGTCGAAAACCCCTCGCGGACGGCGACATAGATCATGTTCACATCGGCATTGCCGGCGACGCGACGCTGGAAAGTGCGCAATGGCATGATGACGGTGTCGTCCTGGTCGGAGCCGAAGCTTGAACCGCCGCGGGAAGCGAGAAGGCCGATGATGCGGCAGGAGATCTGGCCGACGCGAATGGTCTCGCCGATGGGATCGCCGGCGCCGAAGAACACTTCTCTGGTGGTATCGCCGATGATGCAGGCAGCGCTGCCGGCCTGAAGTTCGCTTTCGTAAAAATCGCGGCCGCTCTCGAGCGGCCAGTCGCGGGCGATGAAATAGCGATTGTCGGTGCCAGTGACCACGGAGGTATGGTGCTCGGCGCCGAATACCAGGGTCATCGACTGCGACGCATAGGGCGCTGCAGTCTGGGTGCCGGGAATCTGATTGGCAATGGCGTCGACGTCGCGAATGGTGAAGCGCGCCGAGCTGGCGCTGCCCGAGGCGGGGCCGCCGGCGACCTGTCCGGGCAGGACCATCAGCAGGTTGCTGCCCAGTTGCGCGACTTCGGTACTGACCCGCACTGTGGTGCCCTGCCCCAGCGTCACCATGGCGATAACGGCGGCGACGCCGATCACCACGCCCAGCACGGTCAGCGAGGAGCGCATGGCATTTCGAAAGATCGCCTGAATAGCCAGCCTGCCGGTTTCCACGATCATCTCAGGCGGCTCCCTTCGTCACGGCATCGGACTCGATGCGCCCGTCGCGGAAGCTGATCAGCCGGTCGGCATAGGCTGCCATGTCCGGCTCATGGGTCACCATGACGATGGTAATCCCCTCGTCGCGGTTGAGCGCAACCAGCAGGGTCATGATATCGGCGGCCATGGCCGAATCCAGATTGCCGGTGGGCTCGTCGGCAAGGACGACGTCGGGGCGGCTGACGATGGCGCGGGCAATGGCGACACGCTGCTGCTGGCCACCGGAGAGTTCCGACGGATCGTGGTGTTCGCGTCCCTTCAGGCCGACACGGGCGAGCGCCTCCAGCGCCATGCGGCGCCGGTCTGCAGGCGAGACGCCCTGGTAGATGAGCGGCAGTTCGACATTGTCGAGCGCCGAGGTGCGGGCAAGCAGGTTGTAGCCCTGGAACACGAAACCGAGAAAGTTGCGGCGCAGCAGCGCACTCTGCTGGCGGCCGATATCGCCAACATTGACGCCACCGAACAGGTAGGTGCCGGCAGTGGGGCTGTCGAGACAGCCGATGATGTTCATGGCGGTGGATTTGCCCGAGCCGCTGGGGCCCATGATGGCCACGAACTCGCCACGGGCAATCCTGAGATCGATGCCGCGCAGGGCCTGTACCTCGGCCTCGCCGGCGCCAAAGATCTTGGTGATGCCACGAAGCTCGATGAGTGTCTCTGGCGCCTCTGGCGCTTGGGGCGGCACCGCGCCGGGTGCCATCAGGCCGGGCCCGCGTCGACGATGACACGATCGCCAACGGCGAGGTCGCCGCTGCTTACCGCGGTGAAGCTGCCATCGCTGCTGCCGGGTTGAATACTCACCGGCTCGGCCTGCTCGTTGCGCAGCACCCAGACGGTTCGCTGCCCGGCCGTCTCAGCTGGCGAGACCGTCGGCGCGGGCGGAATGAACCGCAAGGCCGCATTGGGGACGCGCAGCACATCGTGCGACTCCGCAACGACGATGGAAGCGGTAGCGGTCATGCCCGGACGCAGCAACAGGGCGGAATTGTCGACGTCCAGGATGGCCTTGTAGGTCACCACACCGTTGACCGTCAGCGGGGCGTAGCGCAGCTCGGCGATCTCGGCCGGAAAGACCTTGTCCTGGAAGGCCTCGACGGTGAAGCTGGCCTTGTCGCCTTCCGAGACGAGGCCAATCTCGGCCTCGTCAATGTCGACTCGCAACTGCATGCGCCCCAGATCCTCGGCCAGGGTGAACAGCGTCGGAGCGGAGAATGAGGCCGCGAGGATCTGACCGACCTCGACATTGCGATCGAGGATGATGCCGTCGATCGGGGCGCAGATGCAGGCCTTGGCAAGATTGGCTTCGTTGAGCGCCAGATCGGCCTTGGCAATGGCGACGTTGGCAGTTGCGCTCTGCAGCGCGGCAGCGGCACGGGAGAAATTGGATTTGGCGTTGAGCAAGGCCTGATCGGAGGCAACGCCCCGGTCGGCGAGTTGCAGAGAGCGTTCGTAGGACTGATCCATCTCCTCGAGCGTCGCCTGGGCCTCGGCCAGTCGCGCCTCGGCGGCATCGACATTGGCGCGGGCGCGGGTGAGGTTGGCCTCGAGCGTCTCGGTATCGAGCTGGGCCAGGACATCGCCCGACTTGACGGTATCGTTGAAGTCGTAATTGACGGACCGGACCGTGCCCGAGAGCTCGGTGGAGATCTGCACGGTATTGGTGGGCTCTACCGATCCGGTGGCCGTGACGGTGACAATGACATCGCCGCGATCGATGGTTTCGGTCACGTATCGGGAGGCGTTGTCGCCGCCGGCCTGCGGCCACCAGAGCCAGACGCCAGCCGCAACCAGACCCAGCGCCGCGACGGCCAGTGCTGGCCAGATCCAGTTGCGCCGCGGCTTTGCCTTGCGCAACACAGCTTCAATATCAGATGTCGTGGCCGGCACGCGGCAGCTCCTGGGCGCGATCGAAGGCGGGATTTCTCTCGTCCGGGCGCAACCCTGACAGAGCGGGACACGCGGGTATTGACGTACGTCAACCCGCAGCGCGATTTCGGATCTTCGGCCTCGCCTTGCCGGCCGCCAATGGGGGCTAGATGACTGGCGCGGCAGCGACCCAGTAGCCGGGCCAGACGGCACGCAGTTCATGGGCGGCGTTGTGGGCCTGGGCGCTCGAGCCGAAGAGACCGAACACGGTGCCGCCGGAGCCTGACATGCGGGAGAGCATGCACCCCTCAATGGCATTGATGCGGGTGATCAGGTCGCCAATCACCGGCAGCAGGGCGATGGCGGGTGGCTCGAGATCGTTGCGAGTTTCCGACAGCCAGATGCCGAGCTGGGCCGGGCGGGTCAGCGGCTGCGGCAGCGCCGGCATGCCGGGGTTGTCGCGCCGTTGCAGGCGACGGAATACATCGGCGGTGACGACCGGCTGCAAAGGATTGACCAGCACAAGGTGCAGATCCGGAAAGGCCGGCAACGGATGGATGATTTCGCCGACGCCGCGGATCTCGCAGGGGCGGGAGAGGAGGCAGGCGGGCACATCGGCGCCGAGGCCCAGCGCGATGGCCGTCAGATCGGCCAGCGGGATGTCGTCGCCAGCGAGCCCGGCGAGCAGGCGAAGGGCGGCGGCGGCATCGGCCGAGCCGCCGCCGAGTCCGGCGGCAACCGGCAGGTTCTTGCGCAGTTCGATATCGAGTCCGGTCTCGATGCGATCGGGCCAGCGGGCGCGAAAGGCGGCGACGGCGCGGGCCACCAGATTGCTGTCGCCGCTGCCGGCGGCCGTGGCAAACGGCCCGGTGACGCGCAGGCCATCGCGCCTGGCGGGCATGGCCACGATCTCGTCGGCAACATCGGCAAAGACGACGAGGCTTTCGAGCTCATGATAGCCATCGGCGCGGCGGCCGGTGACATGGAGTGCAAGATTGACCTTGGCGGGTGCCGCCTCGATCACCGGGAAATCTGCCGTCAAGCGCCGCAGCCCTAGAGTGCTGCGGGTGGAGCGACGCGGCTGATGGCAGCCTGGCTCTTGTCCAGCCGGGCCGCATCATCTTCCTTGCCTTCGGCCGCCTTGGGCACGACGGGATCGTCGATCGGTCCCTGCGACGGCGAAGAGAGCTTCCGGGCGACCCGCTCGCGCACGGTGCCTTCCTTGTCGACCGAACTGGCGACATTGTACTGGAAGCGGGCCTCCAGCTTGCGGCCCGCCCGATAGTAGGCATCGCCGAGGTGATCATTGATCTCGGGATCATTGGGCTTGAGCATGACGGCCTGTTCGAGCGTCGTCACCGCCTCGTCGTAGCGGCCCAGGCGGTAATAGGCCCAGCCGAGGCTGTCGATGATGTAGCCGTCGTTGGGCGCGGCAGCGACTGCCTTCTGGATCAGTTCCAGCGCTTCGGTGAGGTGTATGCCCTGGTCGACCCAGCTGTAGCCGAGATAGTTGAGCACCTGCGGCTGGTCGGGGCGGAGTTCCAGGGCACGCTTGAAGTCGGCCTCGGCCTTGGGCCACTCCTTGTTGCGCTCGTAGGCAATGCCGCGGACGTAGTAGAAGCGCCAGTCGCCCGGCACGTCGCCCTCGTTCACGGCGATGGCGCGCGAATAGGTTTCGGCGGCGTCGGCATAGCGCTTGTCGGACCGCTGCATGTCGCCCAGCACAGACAGGGCGTCGACATCGGTCGGATTGGCACTGACGATATTGTTCAGCCGGCGGAGCGCCTCGGGCCTGTCGCCCATGGCATCGATGTTCTCGGCGACGCGGACGACGGCAGTGGCCTTCATCGGCGAACCAGCCGGTACGGCATCGTAGAGCGCGTTGGCCGCGGTGTGCTGACCAGAATCATCGAGGAACTGGCCGAGCACCAGCGCAATGACATCGGCCTGCGGATCGAGATAGAGCCCGAGGCGCAGGAAGACCAGCGCCAGTTCGCTATTGCCCTCGCGCGCCAGCGCCACGCCGATGCCGTGGAACATTTCGGCGGCACCGGTCTGCACATTATCGGCAAACGGTCCGGGGGCCTGCTTGCGCTGCACCGCGGCACGCACATTGGCGACCAGCGGGTGGGTCAGGCCCTCGGCGGCAAAGCCGGCCAGTACGGAAGCTGCCTTGTCGAAGCGACCGGCATTGCCGAGCATGCGGGCATAGGCCTCGACGATGCGGGCGACATAGGGATCGGCCTCATAAGCCTTGGCGACCAGATCGATGGCCTCGTCGTGCTGGCCGGCGACGTCAGCCATCAGCGCGCGATGGAAGACGAGGAAATCGCCGAGCCCGTTGGCAACAACGGGTTCAAGGCTGGCGAAGCCGTCCTCGAGCTTGCCCTGCCCGACGAGGGCCCAGGCGCGGATGATCGAGCCGGTAATGCCGGCAAAACTCTGGTTGCCGAGCTTGTCGAGACCGGCAATGACGTCGTCATAGCGCCCCTGCTTCAGCGCCTCGGTAGCGATGACAAGCAGGGCCAGTTCATTGCCTGGGTCGACCTGCAGCATATGCCGCGCCGCATTGGCCGAGTCGGTGATCTGGCCATTGGCGGCAAAGGCGATCAGCGCGGTCTGCACCACCTGCGGATGATCGTAGTCGCCCTCGAGCGCATCGCGCAGATAGCGCGAGGCGGGACCGGTTTCCATCGACATCAACGCTGCCTGGCCGGCAAGGTAGCTGCCGGTGGGACTGGGTTGCTGAGCCTGGAAGGTCACTGCGCCGGCCGCGCCGGAAGTTACGAGGACGGCCACCAGGACGGTGGTGGACAGCAGGCGCGAGATCAGGGTCACAGGCACAGAGCCTCCGGGGTCATTCGGGATAGTGCGATTAGCGCACAAAGATGGGCCATAATACGGCTGCGCCGCAAGAGCGCGCCACAGTTTCGTGAGGCGGTGCGCTCGGCCCCCTACATCCCCGAATAGTTCGGGCCGCTGCCGCCCTCTGGCGGCACCCAGGTAATGTTGCGGGCTGGGTCCTTGATGTCGCAGGTCTTGCAGTGGACGCAGTTGGCGGCGTGGATGCGAAACACCGGCACGCCGCCCTCTTCGGCCATTTCATAGACACCGGCGGGGCAATAGAGCGGCGCCGGTTCGCCATAGCGGGGCAGGTTTTCGCGCACTGGGACGGTGGGATCGGCCAACCGGAGATGCACCGGCTGGTCCTCGTCATGGGCGATGTTGGCGAGAAAGACCGACGAGGCGCGGTCGAAGGTGGTTTTGCCGTCGGCGCGCGGATAGGCGATGGCCTGGACGTCGGCAAGCGGCTTGAGCTTGTCCGAGTCGGCGCTGGCATGTGGCAGGGTGCCAAAGAGCGAGACGCCGAACAGCGCCTGTGTCCACATGTCGAAACCACCCAGCGCCACGCCCAGCAGCAGGCCGAAGCGGCTCCATAGCGGCTTGACGTTCCGCACTTTCGCCAGTTCAACACCGATGCCGGTGGCGAGCACCCTGTCATTGAGGTTTTCGAGCGTGTCGTGGGCGCGACCGGCAACAACTGCCTCGCCGACAGCGTCGGCGACCGCCATGCCGGAACGGATGGCGCTGTGGATGGCCTTGAGGGCGGGCATGTTCATGAAGCCTGCGGCACAGCCGATCAGCGCGCCGCCCGGAAAGGCCAGGGTGGGGATCGATTGCAGGCCACCCGAAGTAATGGCGCGGGCGCCATAGCTGACGCGACGGCCGCCCTCGAGCAGCGGCGCAATGGCCTTGTGGGTCTTGAAACGCTGGAATTCGTCGAAGGGCGAGAGTGTGGGATTGGCGTAGTCGAGATGGGTGACGAAGCCGAGATAGATCTGCCGATTACCGGCGTGATAGCAGAAGCCGCCGCCGGAGGTCTCAAGATCGAGCGGGTGGCCGAGATAGTGATCGACACGGCCGGGCTGGTGCCTTTCGGCCGGGATTTCCCAGATTTCCTTGATGCCGAGGCCGTATTTCTGCGGGCTGGCGGCGGCAAGGTCGAAGGCGGGGATCAGCGCCTTGGCCAGCGAGCCGCGGGCGCCCTCGCCGATCAGGGTATATTTCGCTTCCAGGGCAATACCGCGTGCAAAGCCCGACTTCGGGTTGCCGGCTGCGTCGATGCCGAGATCGCCGGTGATGATGCCGCGCACCTCGCCATCGGGACCCGTGAGGACATCGACGGCGGCGGTCATGGGGAAGATGTCGACGCCGAGCGCGGTGGCCTGTTCGCCCAGCCAGCGGCAGAGGTTGCCAAGGCTGACGATGACGGCGTCGCTGGTGTGCATCTGCGGTGGCAGCATGAAACCGGGCAAGGCGATATCGGCGCCGGCGGTCAGCCAGTGATAGGTGTCGCGGGTAACGGCGGGGCCGACGGGAGCACCCTTGTCGCGCCAGCCGGGGATCAGTTCATCCATGCCGACGGGGTTCATGACGGCGCCCGAGAGGATATGGCCGCCGATCTCGGCGGCTTTCTCGACCACGGTGACGGCCAGATCGGGATGGCGCTGCTTCAGCCGGATGGCTGCCGCCAGCCCGGCCGGGCCGGCGCCGACGATGACGACATCGGTTGGGAGTGTTTCGCGGTCACCGGCCTCGGCCAATCGTCACAATCCTCGGAATTCAGGGTTCGGTCTGGTCGCGCTGGCAGCGCATGAAGGGCTGTGACATAACAGAAGGCATGGCTGAAGATCGACCGCTAAATGACGCCGAAATGCTTGCGGCGCTCGACTGGTATCGGGCGGCGGGCGTCGACCTGAGCGTCGGCGAGGAGCCGGTCGACCGCTTCGCCGCCTCGGTCCCGGCCGCCCGATCGCGGCCGGCCAGCGTGGCGCCGCAGCCGGTCCAGGCGCGTGCGCTGGATACGCCGCCACCGGTGGCGGCGCCGCTCAATGCCGATCCGTCCGAGACGCGGGCGCTCGCCGCCGGCGCCGCGACACTGGATGAGCTTCGCGCCGTGATGGACGCCTATGAGGGGTGCCTGCTCAAGAAGCGGGCGACCCAGCTCTGCTTTGCCGACGGCAACCCGGAGGCCGAGATCATGCTGGTGGGCGAAGGCCCGGGCGAGCAGGAAGACCTGCAGGGCAAGCCCTTCGTGGGCAGGGCCGGGCAGTTGCTCGACAGGATGCTGGCAGCCATCGGGCTGGACCGCAGCAAGGTCTATATCGCCAACATGGTGCCGTGGCGGCCACCCGGCAATCGCAACCCGTCGCCGGAGGAACTGGCGCTGTGCGCCCCGTTCCTGCATCGGCAGGTGGAACTGGTGGCGCCCAGATTGCTGGTGACGCTGGGCAATGTGCCGACCCAGGCGCTGTTCGAGACCAGCCTCGGGATCACCCGGACACGCGGGCAGTGGAAGACGCTGACGATCAATTCCCACAGCGTGCCGGCACTGCCGACCCTGCACCCGGCCTATCTGCTGCGTTCGCCTGCCTCCAAGGCCATGGCTTGGCAGGACATGCTGAGTCTCAAGCAGGCAATCGACCGGGAAAATTCTGTTGCGGGTTGAAGGATTGGCCTGAATTTGGTCTGAGTTGAGGGGCAAGCGACCGCCTGCCCTCGCAGCGGCTTCGGATACGCAGAAGACCCATGACATCAGCCTACAAGATCTACGCCCTGTTTATTGGTTCGGCGCTGCTGATGTTTGGCGGCGGGCTGCAGGGGCTGCTGCTCAGCGTGCGTGGCGCCGAAGAAGGGTTCTCGCTGATGTCGTTGGGCCTGATCGGCACCGGCTGGTCGGTCGGGTTCGTGGCCGGATCGGTGACGGTGCCGATGCTGGTGCAGCGCGTCGGGCATATCCGGGCGTTTTCGATCATGGCCGCCATTGGCACGGTGACGATCCTGCTCAACCTGCTCTGGGTGCAGGATATCGGCTGGATCGTGATGCGGGCCTTTTCCGGCTTCTGCTTTGCCGGCGCGGCGATGATCGTTGAAAGCTGGCTCAACGAGGTGGCGGAGAACCGCAGCCGCGGCACCATTTTTTCGATCTATGTGACCATCAACATGGCGGCCTCGACGATCGGCCAGCTAGCCATGTCGGTCACCGGGACCGGCGGCTATGTGCCGTTCGTGATCGGGGCCATTGCCTTTATCTGCGCCATTCTGCCCAGCGCGCTGACTTCGACGCCGCAGCCGCGGCCGCTGAAGTCGGCAAAGCTCGATGTGCGCCTGCTCTACAAGACCTCGCCGCTGGCGGTGATCGCAAGCTTTGCCTGCGGCATGACAAACGGCAGTTTCGGCACGCTGGCGCCGGTCTACGGATTCAAGACGGGGCTCGATGCGGCCGGCATCGCCCTGCTGTTTGCGGTGACGGCCATCCTCGGCGCCGCAGCGCAGATCCCCTTCGGGCGGCTGAGCGACCGGATGGACCGCCGGCTGGTCATCGTCTTTCTGAGCGGCGGCGCGTCGCTGGTGGGGCTGTTCACGGTGCTGGCGGGGACCACAGGACTGCTGGCGGGGGGCAGCGTGCTGACCTTCGTGCTCTTCGGGCTCTACGGCTTTGCCGCCAATCCGCTCTATGCCATCGCGGTGGCGCACGCCAACGACTTCGCCAAGGACGGCGAGTTCGCGCGGGTGGCCGGCGGCATGCTGCTGATCCTCGGCACCGGGCTGGCCGTGGGACCGATCATTGCCTCGTGGGCGATGGAGCATATTGCGCCGGTCGGGCTGTTCATCGTCACGGCGACATTTCACGGCGCGCTGGCGGTGACGGCGTTCCTGCGCATGAAGGTACGGCCGGTGCGTGATGCGGCCGGGCGCGTGCGGTTCCGGGCGATGAATGCCGAAAAGGGCGTCACCCCGGGTTCGGTCGAGCTCGATCCGCGCGCCGACGAGACGCAGGAAAACCTGCCGCGGACCGCCGCGACGTCGCGCCCGCACGAGGCCGATATCCTGGTGCCCGACCCGCTCAATCCGACGGTGATCGTCGAGGACGTGCCCAAGACCGTAGACGGCGAAGACGCGCCAAAAGAGAAAACGGACAAGAATGTTCAAGAGTGAGCTCGACCAGAGCAAGCCGTTCGTGCCGCTCCGGATTGCGGTGCTCGCCGTCTCGGACACCCGAACGCTGGAGACCGACACGGCCGGGGCCCTGCTCAAGTCGCTGATGGAGGCCGACGGCCATATCTGTGCAGAGCGCGCCGTGGTGCGCGACGATATCCACCAGATCCGCAACACGGTGATGGGCTGGGTGGTCGATCCCGATATTGACGCCATCCTCACCACCGGCGGCACCGGATTTTCGGGCCGCGACGTGACGCCAGAGGCGCTGGAGACGCTGTTCCAGAAGCGGATGGACGGGTTCTCGGTGCTGTTCCATCAGTATTCGGCAACGACAGTGGGCACGAGTTCGCTGCAATCGCGGGCGACGGGCGGGCTGATCGGCGAGACTTTCGTTTTCGTGCTGCCGGGCTCGCGCGGCGCCTGCCGCGACGCCTGGGAAGGCATCCTGCGGGCGCAGCTCGACAACCGGCACCAGCCCTGCAATTTCGTCGAACTGATGCCACGGCTGGCGGAGCGGTAGGCGCTTCCGTTTGCAGCACGGGGAACCAATCAGGATTGGCTTCACCGCTGTCCCGCTTAATTCCATCTATGATGCTCTGGCGCCGCAACCGTCTCATGGCGCCACCATCCATCCCCTCGCACCGCCATCCATCCCCTCGCACCGTCATCCTCGCGCTTGACGCGAGGATCCATGCCGCCGCCGGTGTGAGGGTGAGATGGGTCCTCGGATCAAGTCCGAGGATGACGGTGTTTGGGGCGGGTTGGGGACAATTACGGCTGGGCGGCCGTGTGCCTCGCCGGCTCCAGCGCTTATCCAAGGCCATCTGCGCCCCTTCGCGAGGCCAGCTGTAGGCACCACCTAATGGGGAGGGCAACGCTTTGCCTTTGCAGCGCGTTGTGCACGCAAGCCCCATGAAGAACGCGTTCCAGCTTTTGTTCTTCCTTTGTTCTCTTTTCCGCGTTAGTGTCAATCCATGATGCAGGCCGAATCGGCCCGCCAGGAGACAGACCATGGCAATGCACGTTGCCCCAAGTTTTGAAGCCTTGGAGAAACTGAGCCAGACGCGCGATGCCGATCTGATCGGCCGCAGGCTGCTGGACTCGAGGTCCAATCGTGGCCGCGGGGCGCAGAGCAATCGCGCCGGACGGTTCGAGATGCAGAGCCGCGAAGCGGTGGACGACGGCTGGGGCCAGGTCGAGGAACTGAAGGGTTTCGAGACCGTCGAGCATATCGAGCGGGCGCGAACCATCATCACCCGCAATGACAGTCCCGATATCGGTTTCGACCGCTCTATCAACGCCTATCGCGGCTGCGAGCACGGCTGCTCGTACTGCTTCGCGCGGCCGACGCATTCCTATCTCGGGCATTCGCCGGGGCTGGAGTTCGAGCGCGACATCTATGTGAAGGTCAATGCCGTCGAGCAGCTCAAGAAGGAGCTGGCCGACAAGCGCTACAAGCCCAGGCCGATCGCCATGGGCACCAACACGGACCCCTATCAACCGTCCGAGCGCACCCACAAGCTGACCCGCGAGATCCTGAAGCTGCTGCTGGAGACGCGGCACCCGGCGACGATCACGACCAAATCGGCGCTGGTGGTGCGGGACCTCGACATCCTGCAGCCGATGGCCGAACTGGGGCTCATCCGGGTCGGCATCTCGGTGACCAGCATGGACCACAAACTCAGCCGCAAGATGGAGCCGCGGGCCTCATCGCCGGAAAAGCGGCTTGAGGCGCTGCGGCTGTTGAGCGAGGCGGGGGTGCCGACCGGCGTCATGGTGGCGCCGATCGTGCCGGCCATCAATGATATGGAGCTGGAACGGATCATCGACGCAGCGGCGGCGCAGGGCGTCAGGACGGCGCATGCGATCATGCTGCGGCTGCCGGGCGAAGTGCGGGACATTTTCCGCGAGTGGCTGCTGCGGCACTATCCGGATCGGGTGCGGCACGTCATGAGTCTCGTGCGCGACGTGCGGGGCGGCAAGGACAATGACCCCAATTTCGGCACGCGCTTTGTCGGCGAAGGTCCCTATGCGGTGCTGATGCAGCAGAGACTGGAAAAGGCGCGGGTGCGCTATGGCCTCGTCGACAAGATGCCAGCGCTGCGCACTGACCTCTTCGTGCCGCCGCGGCTTGAGGACGCACAGCTCGACCTGTTTTGAGCACATGGGCTGCGGCGTCATGGCCGCGAAGGCGGGGCCGGGCGTTTGCAGGTCCAGTGAGCAGGCCCTGTTCCGGCCGGCTGGCCGCCTTCGCGACCCTGACGCCGCGGCGCAGAGCGCCTTTACTGGCGAGGCGGGATCGGCATGCTGGAGACATGCGTGCCGATTCGCCCGATACCGGAAAAGGTCCCGACCTCGCCTTCGAAAGGCGGGCGGTGCGGCGCGGCGCAACGGTGGTGGCCGGTATCGATGAGGCCGGACGCGGGCCGCTGGCCGGACCGGTGGTGGTCAGCGCCGTGGTGTTCGACAGGCGGAAGGTGCCTGTGGGGCTCGATGATTCCAAAAAGCTCACTGCCGCCGAACGCGAGACGCTCTACGACAGGATCATGGCGACGGCGACGGTGAGCATCGTGATGGCGCCGCCGCTGGTGATCGAGCGTCTCAACATCCTTGGCGCCACGCTCTGGGCCATGCGCCAGGCGGTCCTGGGGCTGGCCCTGACACCTGACCACGTGCTGATCGACGGCAATCGCCCGCCCAAGGACATGCCCTGCCCGGTCGAAACCATTATCGGCGGCGACGGCCGCAGCGTCTCGATTGCAGCGGCCTCGATCGTCGCCAAGGTGACGCGCGACCGGATGTGCGCGGTGATGGATTGCGAAGAGCCGCATTTCGGCTTTGCCAGCCACAAGGGCTACGCGGCGCCGGTGCATATGGCCGCCCTGACCATGCATGGGCCTGGACGACACCACCGCATGGATTTTGCCCCCTGCGCCCAGGCGCTGCGCCTGAAATCGGTGGCCTGACAGGCGGCGGCAAAGTTGCGACCCTGCCTGCAGAGGACCAGCTAACCCTCTGTTAACCCTGATGCTTAGCCCAGCCTTAACCCTGACGGCCTAGAACGGCATGGTTAGTGCTGCGTTAGGGTTATCAGTATGTTGCGTACCGCGCGTCAAATGGACGAAGCCGCCACGGCGGACCAGGCTCACCTGCCGATCGACACCATTCTGGTCGGTGACTGCATCAAGCAAATGAACGCCCTGCCGGCCGGTTCGGTCGACCTGATCTTCGCCGATCCACCTTACAATCTGCAGCTCGAGCAGGGCCTGACCCGGCCCGACCAGTCCAAGGTCGATGCGGTCGATGACGAGTGGGACAAGTTCGAGAGCTTCGGCCATTACGACGTGTTCACCCGCGCCTGGCTGCAGGCAGCGCGCCGCGTGCTCAAGCCGGACGGAGCGCTGTGGGTGATCGGATCGTACCACAACATCTTCCGGGTCGGCGCGGCGCTGCAGGATCTCGATTTCTGGATGCTCAACGACGTGGTCTGGCGCAAGGCCAACCCGATGCCGAACTTCCGCGGCACGCGCTTTACCAATGCGCATGAGACGCTGATCTGGGCGGCGCGCAGCCAGAAGAGCCGCGTCACCTTCAATTACGAAGCCCTCAAGCAGGCCAATGACGACACGCAGATGCGCAGCGACTGGCTGTTTCCGATCTGCACCGGCGGCGAACGGCTGACCGATGACGCTGGCGACAAGGTGCATCCGACGCAGAAGCCCGAAGCCCTGCTCTACCGGGTGCTGACTGCCACGACCAGGCCGGGCGACGTGGTGCTCGATCCGTTCTTCGGAACCGGGACAACGGGCGCTGTAGCCAAGAAGCTGGGCCGGCATTTCATCGGCATCGAGCGCGAGGACAGCTATATCGCGGCGGCGCTCAAGCGCATCGCCTCGGTCAAGCCCTACAGCGCCGAGACCATTGCGACGGCGCCGACCAGGCGCAGCGCCCCGCGCGTGCCGTTCGGTTCGCTGATCGAGATGGGCATGATCGAGCCCGGGACATTCCTCTACGACGACCGGATGCGCTATTCGGCGCTGGTGCGGGCCGACGGTTCGGTGAGTTCCGGCGAGCACGCCGGCTCGATCCACAAGGTCGGGGCGCTGGTCCAGGGCGCCGAAGCCTGCAATGGCTGGACCTTCTGGCACGCCGAACACCAGGGCCGGCTGGCCCCCATCGATATCTTTCGCGCCGATATCCGGGCGCAGATGGACCGACTATCTGCCTGAGTGGACCTCCAAAAAGCGTCAGGCCTATGAACCGCCGGTTCCGTGCATGGACCGGCGGTCTTCTTTTGCCGCAAGGCCCGCTGCCGCGAGGACCTTGCGGAACAGCGTCGGCAAGGCCTCGCCGGAGAGATCGTGCGGGGCGGCCCACCAGCCGCCTTCAAGGCCGGCGGGATCTACCGTCGCCGACCAGATCTCGAGTTCGAGGCGGAAATGGGTGAAGATGTGTACCACCTGGCCGTGGTGTCTCCAGTCTTCCTGCCGCGGAAAGACAGGGGCTGATTTCTCCGGCAGCCAGGACGAACCGGGGGTTTCGGTCATCTTGGCGAGCAGCCCCTTGTCCGGGCGGCTCTGCAGGTAAACGTCGCCCGAGGGGTCGCGCATGACGAAGGCATGGCCATGGCGGACGGGCCGCTCGGGCTTGACCGGTTTGACCGGGAAGGCAAGCGGATTGCCCTTCGTCCCCAGGCACCCCGCCTGCAGCGGGCAGAGCATGCAGAGCGCGGCGCGCGGCGTGCAGATTGTGGCCCCCAGATCCATCAGTGCCTGGGCAAAGTCGCCGGCGCGCTCCGGCACGGCGGCCTGCACGGTCTGGCGGATCAGGTCCTTGGCCTCGCGAACCGGGGTCTCGAGGGCGAGATAGCGGGCGAGGACGCGATCGACATTGCCATCGACGACGGCAACGCGTTCATCCGAACTGATGGCGGCGACGGCCGCCGATGTGTAGGGGCCGATGCCCGGCAGCGCCGAGAGCGCCGCCGAGGTGCGGGGAAACTCGCCGGTCGTTGCCATGACCGCCTCGGCACAGGCGTGCAGATTGCGCGCCCGGGCGTAGTAGCCAAGGCCGGCCCACTCCTTGAGCACGGCGTCCAGCGGCGCCGTAGCGAGATCGGCGACCGTCGGCCACAGGCTGGTAAAGCGCAGGAAGTATTTCTGCACCGCAGCAACGGTGGTCTGCTGCAGCATCACCTCGCTGAGCCAGATCCGGTAGGGATCGGGCACAATACCGGCGCGGCGATCGGCCGGGCTGACGCGCCAGGGCAGGTCGCGGGCGTGCTGATCGTACCAGGCAAGCACGGCATGCGCGTCGATGGGTGCAGGGTTTTGTCGGGAAGCGGCTTGCGGCATGATAGATGACGAGAGATGAATGAGCCGGCGCCGCGGCGCAAGCGCATTGATCGGTTATCAGCGACGCGTGATCGGCGGGGAAGAGGCGACATGGCTGCAAAGCCCAAGGCGGACACACCGCCCAAGCGGCTCAACCGCACCGTCGACATGGCCGAGGCGCTCAAGGGCGCGCTCGATCCGGCGATGCGCAAGCGCGGCTTTGCCAGCCGCGATATCCTGACCCACTGGGCGGCGATGGCGCCCAAGCCCTATGACACGGTGACCATTCCCGACCGGCTGACCTGGCCCCGCGGCGAGCGCGGCTCGGACGGGGCGACGCTCTATCTGCGCTGTGCGCCGGGCCATGCTTTGGCGGTCAGCCACGAGGGCGCGACGATCGCCCGGTCGATCAATCGCTATTTCGGCTACCTTCTGGTTGCCAATTGCCGCATCTCGGCGGAGCCGTTCACGCCCCGTTCAGCCGACGAGGACGAGGTAGTTCCCCTGTCCGAGCCGGCACGGCGCACCGTCGGCGCGGCAGTCGAGAAGGTGGAGGATAAAGGCGTCAAGGAAGCGCTGCGGCAGCTCGGCCTGGCACTTGCCGGGCGCAGGAAGGGCTGAGAACCGGACACTCCCGGATCACTGCCTCTTGATGCGACTGCCCCCTTGCCGCCACCTTGCTGAAGTGTAGTGTGCGCTACAAATTCAAGAACCGGAGCTAACCAGTGAAACTTACCCGCCGCGACACGCTGATCCTCGCAGCCTCGGCCTCTCTCGCCACGTCACTCGGGCTCGGGTCGGCTCAGGCGCAGGAAGGCACCACCAAGGACGTGGCGGCGCTTGCCGATGTGGCGATCCCCGACAAGGTGCTCGGCCCGGACGATGCCAAGGTTACGGTGATCGAATACGCGTCGCCGACCTGCCCGCATTGCGCGACGTTCGCCAACGACGTCTATCCCAGCTTCAAGGCAGAATATATCGACACCGGCAAGGTGCGCTTCATCCTGCGCCCGTTCATCCGCAATCTGCAGGACGCCGTGGTGTTCCTGCTGGCGGAAGCCGCGGGCGAGGAGAAGTATCACCAGGTCGTCGACACCTATTTCGCCACGCAGGCGACCTGGGGCATTGCCGAAAAGCCGCGCGACGCGCTGCTGGCGGTGGCCAAGCAGCTCGGTTTCACCGACGAGACCTTCGATGCCGCGCTGGCGAATCAGGAGCTGTTCGAGAAGCTCAAGGTGATGCAGGAGCAGGCGGCCAACGAATTCAAGCTGGAAGGCACCCCGACGTTCTACGTCAACGGCAAGCAGTTGACTGGGGACAAGTCGCTCGAGGAGCTCAAGGCGGTCATCGACCCTCTCCTCAGCTAACCGCCATTCTGGTAAAGGCGCGGGATGAAGTTCTCGCGTCTCAAGCTGCACGGCTTCAAATCGTTCTGCGATCCGACCGAGCTCCATCTGGAGCCCGGTCTGTCCGGTGTGGTCGGTCCGAACGGCTGCGGCAAGTCCAATCTGGTCGAAGCGCTGCGCTGGGTGATGGGCGAAAGCTCGTACAAGGCGATGCGCGCCTCGGGCATGGACGACGTGATCTTTTCCGGTTCGGGCAACCGGCCGGGGCGCAATGCCGCCGAAGTCACGCTGGTGCTCAACAATTCCGACCGCACCGCCCCTGCCCTGCTCAACAATGCCGATGTGCTCGAGATCACGCGCAGAATCGAGCGGGAAGAAGGCTCGGTCTATCGCGTCAACGGCAAGGAAGTGCGCGCCCGCGACGTGCAGCTGCTCTTTGCCGATGCCTCGACCGGCGCCCATTCGCCGGCACTGGTGCGGCAGGGACAGATCGGCGAACTGATCGCGGCCAAGCCGCAGCAGCGCCGCGCCCTGCTCGAGGAAGCCGCCGGCATTTCCGGCCTGCACTCGCGCCGGCACGAGGCCGAATTGCGGTTGCGGGCCGCCGAGCAGAACCTCGAACGCGTCGACGACATCATTGCCCAGGTCGAGCAGCAGCTCGAACAGCTCAAGCGCCAGGCGCGGCTGGCGATACGCTACCGCGCCCTGTCGGGCGATATCCGCCGGGCCGAGGCAACGCTCTTCCATATACGCTGGGTGCATGCGCGCGCCGCCGAGAAAGAAGCGGAGGCCGAGCAGGGCCGGCTGGTCAACCAGCTCGCCGAGGCCCAGCATCTCGAGCTGGAAGCGCAGAAGGTGCTGTTCCTCGCCGACAAGGCCGTACAGCCGCTGCGTGAGGAAGATGCTGCCAAGAGTGCGGCGCTGCAGCGTCTCACCATCCTCGCCGAACAGCTGGCCGAAGAGGCCCGCCGGGCCGAAGCGCGGCGCGAAGAACTGGCAGTTCGTCTCAAGCAGGTCGAGGCCGATGCGGCGCGCGAGCGGACGCTGGCCGGCGAGAGCGAAGAGACGCTCAAGACCTATATCGAGGAAAAGGCGCGGCTCGAGGCCGAGACGGCCGGCGAACAGCAGGCCTATGACACGGCGCGACAGGCGGCCGAGGCGGCTCAGGCCGCCGTCGCAGCTGCCGAGGCAGAGGCCCGCAGCGCCGCCGATGCGCAGGCGCAGGTGCGGGCCCGGCGGGCCCAGGCGCAGCGCACGGCCGAAGACGCACGGACGCGGGTGGCGCGGCTCAAGCAGCAGATCGCCGACGTGGTGCAGGAAGCGGCGGGCATTGCCAGGTCGCTCGAGGCCGACGACACGCTCAAGCGGGAGCGGGCGGCGCTGGCAGCCGCACAGGCGGCGACGGCCGATGCCGAAAGCGCGGCAGTGACGGCGGAGAATGCGACGCAGGCGGCACAGGCGGCCGTCGATGGCGCCCGGCCGGCCCTGCAGGAGATCGAGAACCGGCTCAATCGGCTCGACGCCGAAGCGCAGACGCTCGAGCGCATGCTCAAGCGTGGCGGCAGCAGCGCCTGGCCGTCGATCGTCGACAGCCTGACGGTGCAATCGGGCTACGAAACTGCGCTGGGCGCGGCACTGGGCGACGACCTCGATGCCTCACCGGATGCAGCGGCACCGCTGCACTGGGCAGGCCCGCTTGATGGTGCGGGCGACCCTGCCCTGCCCGCCGGCGTGACGCCGCTGTCGCAGATGGTGTCCGGCTCGGCCCTCTTGAAGCGGCGGCTGGACCAGATCGGACTGGTCGAGAACGGCGATGGTCCGCGCCTGCAGAACGAACTGAAGCCCGGGCAACGGCTGGTGGCGCGGGACGGAGCGCTGTGGCGCTGGGACGGGCTGGTCGCAGCCGCCGACGCGCCGAGTGCGGCAGCCGAACGGCTGGCGCAAAAGAACCGCCTGACGGAGCTGCAGGCGGACATCACCGACGTGCGCGCCGAGCGCAACTCGAAGCGGGCCGATGTCGCGGTGCTGAGCGAGGCCCTCGAAAACGCCCGCAGCATCGAGCGCGACAAGCGCGAAGGCTGGCGCCGGGCGCAGCACGCCATCGGCGTGGCCCAGGCCGCCGTCGACAAGGCACAACGGGCAATCAGTGAGTTGACGGCGCGGCAGAGCGCGCTGGAAGAAGCACGGACACGACTCGATACGGGACTCGCCGAAGCCGAGGCCGCACAGGCCGAAGCCGAGAAGGCGCTGGCGGAGGCCCACGACGAGAGCGAGGCAGCCGAAGTGGCGGCAGCCCGACAGGGCCTGCTGACCGCAGCCCGTGACAAGGCCGACCAGGCGCGGCTGCGCCTCGGCACGTTCGAGACGGCGGCGCGGATGCGCAGTTCCCGGCTCGGGCAGATTGCCACGGAAACCAGCAACTGGCAGCGGCGGCGCGAGGCAGCGGTCAACCAGGTGGCGACGCTGGAAGCCCGGCTGGCCGAGGTGGCGGCGCAACTGGCGGCCGCGTCGGCGACACCGGAAAGCTTTGTGGCCCGGCGCGGGGCCATCGACGCCGATATCGCTCATGCCCGGGCGGCGCATCAGGCAGCCACCGACCGGCTGACAGAGGCGCAGAACCGGCATCGCGATGCCGACAAGGCGCAGCGGCTGGCGGCCGAAGGCTTGAGCGGGGCCCGCGAACTGCTCGGCCGGGTCGAGGAGCGGATGAAGGGGCTCGTGGCGCAGCGGCACCAGATCGAGCGTCAGGTCAACGAAACGCTGTCGATCCAGGCCAGCCAGACGGCGCAGGCCGCCGGCATCAAGCCGGAACAGGCGCTGCCCCCCGAGGCGCAGGTCGAGACACAGGTCGAGCGTCTCAAGACCGAGCGCGAGCGGCTGGGCGGGGTCAACCTGACCGCCGAGAAGGAAAGCGAAGAGGTCCGCGAGAAGCTCGACATCATGGTCAAGGATCGCGACGACCTGATCGCGGCGATCGCCAAGCTGCGCGGCGGCATCCAGAGCCTCAACCGGGAAGGCCGGCAGCGGCTCAACGAGGCCTTCGACAAGGTCAACGCACACTTCCAGGAGCTGTTCACGACCCTGTTCGGCGGCGGTACGGCAGAACTGCAGTTCGTCGAGAGCGACGATCCGCTGGAAGCCGGGCTCGAGATCATCGCCCGGCCGCCGGGCAAGAAACCGACCACCATGACGCTGCTGTCGGGTGGCGAGCAGGCACTGACGGCGATGAGCCTGATCTTTGCGGTATTCCTCACCAATCCGGCACCGATCTGCGTGCTCGACGAAGTCGATGCGCCGCTCGATGACGCCAATGTGGAGCGCTTCTGCAACCTGCTCGACACGATGCGGCAGCGCACCGAAACCAGGTTTCTGGTGATCACCCACAATCCGATCACCATGAGCCGGGTGGACCGGCTGTTCGGGGTCACCATGGCCGAGCGCGGCGTGAGCCAGCTGGTGTCGGTTGATCTGACGACGGCACACGCCGTGGCGGAGGCAGGTTGAGAGAATCCTCGCGACCGGGAGATGACTTAATGTCACACCCGAATTGTGGAAGAAAACTCCCTTCTATTTCAATGCGTTACATCGATTTTGGCAGTCTTGACACACTTCGGGCGCAACACTATGGTGCGCGCGACTTTCAGGGCTCCGTAAAGTGTTTCGGACCGGATACGTGGCGAGGACGGCGGTATGGTTGATCCGCGCGAGACGAAGCGTTCCGGTGGTACTGGCAAAACCGGGGGATTGACCTCGGATCTGGCAGCGCGCATTCGCCGTGCACGGGAGCAGGACAAAGTCGGGCAGGCCTCTTCGGGGGGAAACGCTGCGCGGGACATGTCCGGGTTGAGCCGCGGTTTGCGGCTCGGGTCGGAATTCATCGCGGCTATTCTCGTCGGGGCCGGCATCGGGTATCTGCTGGATCTCTGGTTGAACACCGGACCCTGGCTGTTGCTGGTGCTGCTGATGGTCGGTTTTGCGGCGGGCGTGCTGAACGTCACTCGCGCGGCCGCCGAAATAAACCGGGCGTCACCACCGCCGCCCGGCTCGGACCTCGGTCCGGGAACTGACGAAGACGACAACGTATAACCCCTGTCCCAGAGGACCTAAGTCTTGGCCGATCCGAACAAAGTCGACCCGATCCACCAGTTCGTGATTACCGACCTCTTCTCCTTTGGAGATGGCGGTTTTGGCTTCACCAATTCCTCGCTGTTCATGCTGCTGACGGTCGGCCTCATCGCCGGCTACCTGCTGCTGTCGACGCGCAACCGCTCGATCGTGCCGAACCGCTGGCAGGCGGTGTCCGAGATGCTCTATGAGTTCGTCGCCAAGATGGTAAGAGACTCGGCGGGCAAGGAAGGCATGAAGTTCTTCCCGTTCGTGTTCTCGCTGTTCATGTTCGTGCTGGTGGCAAACCTGTTCGGCATGGTGCCGTTCTTCTTTACGGTCACCAGCCACATCATCGTCACCTTCGCCCTGGCGATGCTGGTGTTCATCACCGTCATTATCTACGGCTTCTGGCGCAACGGCTTCAAATTCCTCAAGCTGTTCGTTCCGGCTGGCGTGCCCGCCTATGTGTTGCCCATCGTGGTGCCGATCGAGGTCGTTTCGTTCCTCTCGCGCCCGATTTCACTCTCTGTCCGTCTGTTCGCCAACATTCTGGCTGGCCACATCACCCTCAAGGTGTTCGCCGGCTTCATCGTGACGCTCGGTTCGCTGGGCTTCCTCGGCTGGCTCGGCGCACTGCTGCCGCTGGCCATGACGGTGGCGATCACGGCTCTCGAATTCCTCGTGGCGGCCCTGCAGGCCTATGTGTTTGCAGTCCTGACCTCGATGTACATCAATGATGCGATCCATCCGTCGCATTAATCTCTGACCGGTTCACAGTGAGGCGGCGGTGAGCGTCGCCAATCGGTCGCTAACAGGAGCAGACTATAATGGAAGCTGAAGCAGCAAAGTTTATCGGCGCAGGTATCGCCGCAATCGGTATGGCCGGCGCCGCCATCGGTGTGGGCAACATCTTCGGCAGCTTCCTGTCGGGTGCACTGCGCAACCCGTCGGCTGCACAGAGCCAGTTCGGTAACCTGATTTTCGGTTTCGCCGTGACCGAAGCTCTGGGCATCTTCTCGTTCCTGATCGCCCTGCTCCTCCTGTTCGCAGTCTGATTTTTCAGACCGGGACGGACGAGACGAAACATCGAGCCCCGGCGTGCCGGGGCTCGGGTGGCATAGGGACAGAAAATGGCGGGTTCGACCTCCAACATCATCATTGTCGCGCAGGCCGAGACTGGCGATGCGTTGCAGGAAGGCGTCGTCGTCGACACGCCTGACGCGGGCCATGCTACCGACGCGGAGCATGCCGCCACGGACGCTACCCATGCGACCACTGAAGCTCATGCCGCCGGCACCGAGCATAGTGAAGTTTTTCCGCCATTCGATCCGGCAGGCTTCGGCGGCCAGTTGCTCTGGCTGGCGATTGCCTTCGTGTTCCTTTACGTGGTGATGAGCCGGGCGGCCCTGCCGCGCATCGGCTCGATCCTCGAGAGCCGCCGCGTGCGGATCGAGGGCGACCTCAAGGAAGCCGAGCGTCTGCGCACGGAAACCGAACGGGCGGCCGAGGCCTATGAGCAGGCTCTCAGCGATGCGCGCGCCAATGCGCACAAGATCGCCGAGGAGACCCGCAGCTCGATCAAGGCCGATATCGACGGCAAGCGTGCCGATGTCGAGGCCGACCTCAGCAAGCGCGTTGCCGCTGCCGAGGCCCGGATCGCCGAGACCAAGCAGACCGCCCTGGGCAATGTCGACGGCATTGCGGCCGATACGGCCGTGGCGCTGGTCGAGAAGCTCTCGGGCAAGGTAACCGCCGCCCAGGCCAAGGCCGCCGTGGCAACCGCGACCAAGGAGATGGCATCGTGAGCTTCGGTTTCGACGCAACGACTGGCGCAACCATCTGGGCCACCATCGGCCTGCTGATCTTTATCGGCGTGGCGATCTATTTTGGTGTCCCCAAGATGCTGGCCAAGGCCATTGATGGCCGGATCGCCCAGATCGAGAAGGAACTCGCCGAAGCCGAGGCGCTGCGCGCCGAAGCCAAGGACCTGCTCGCCGACTACCAGACCCGGCGCGAAAACGCCGAGAAGGAAGCCGAGGACATCGTCGCGGCCGCCCGCGAGGAAGCCTTCCGGCTGACCGCCGACGCCAAGGCGTCGCTCGAGCAGATGATCGTGCGCCGCACCAAGGCCGTCGAAGACAAGATCGCCCAGGCCGAGGCCCAAGCGATTGCCGATGTGCGATCGCGCTCAGCCGATGTCGCAGTGGAAGCTGCGCGCGTGCTGCTCACCCAGCAGATGGCCGAAAAGGGCGACGCTCTCGTCACCCAGGCGATCAAGGATGTGGGCGACCGACTGAACTGAGGCGCTGCCGTCAGTCAGAGGTTTTGGAAGGCGGGCAGCGAGCCCGCCTTTTTTGTTTTGGGCTGGAGGTTCTGAATGGACAGCGACAGCGGTTTCCGGCGGGCCAGAGCAGATGAAGCCAGCGTGATCCGCGACCTGGTGCGCGCGGCCTATGCCAAGTGGGTGCCGGTGATCGGCCGGGAGCCTCGGCCGATGCAGGCGGACTACGAGGCCGCGCTCAAACGCCACCGCTTCGACGTGCTGGAGCAGGCCGGACGCATGGTGGCGCTGATCGAGACCGAGCCTCGGGACGATCACCTGTGGATCGAGAACATCGCGGTGACGCCGGAGGCGCAGGGCCAGGGACCGGGCAAGCGTCTGCTGGCGCATGCCGAGGAACTGGCGCTGGTACAGGGGTTTGGCGAGATCCGGATGCTGACCAACGGGCGGATGGGCAGCAACCGCCAGCTCTACGCCGACCATGGCTATGTCGAGGACCGCGAGGAGCCATTCGGCGACGGTACCGTGGTCTATTTGAGCAAGCGGCTGTAGTTCCGCCTTCTAGCCGCGCTGGTGACCAGACACTTCGGCGCCGGCCGCCCGATGCAGCGTCAGCAGCTGCAGCGACGCGGCAATGGTGATTGCCCCGACGAACATGAAGGCGAAGCGGAAATCACCCAGGCCCAGTGGTTCGCCGCTGTGGAACAACTGGGCGACGTTGAGCAGGCCGATAATCAGCGCGATGCCGAACACCGAGGTGATCTGCTGGAACATCGATTGCAGGGTCGAGGCCGAGGCGCGCTGGTCGCCTTCAATATCGGCGAAGGCCAGCGTCGCGAGGGCGGTGAACTGCATCGAGCGGGTGAGGCCGGCAAAGACCAGGATGGCGACCAGCAGGGGATAGGGCGTATCGGGCATCAGGAAGCCGCAGAGCACGATGCCGATGCCGGCCATGGTGCCATTGATGGTGAGGACATTGCGGAAGCCGAAGCGGCGCAGCACCGGCGTCGACACCGTCTTCATCAGCAGGTTGCCGAAGAAGTACGCCATGACGAGCCCACCCGATTGCAGCGGATCGAGGCCGAAGGCGACCTGGAACATCAGCGGCAGCAGGAATGGCGTGGCATTGATGGCGAGCCGCAGGGCGGCGCCGGCCAATGCCTCGGCAGCGGCAAAGGTGGGGATGCGCAAGGCGGTCAGATCGAGCAAAGGATGCGCCGTGCGGCGAAGCCAGAGGACGGCGGCAGTGCCGATGGCAAGGCTGAGCGTGATCAGCAGAGCGGAGAGCTCCGGCTGCAGGGCGCCGTTGGCAAGACCGTCAAAACCATAGAGTAACCCGGCAAGACCAAGGGCCGAGAGCAGGAAGCCGACCCAGTCGAAGGGCGACTCGCGCCGTTCGGTGTCGGCCGGGATGATCAGCATGACCATCGCCAGACCGAAGAGGCCGAGCGGGATATTGACCAGGAAATTCCAGTGCCACGAAATATAGGTGGTGAAAAAGCCGCCGATGGCGGGGCCGATGACCGGGGCGAACAGGGCCGGCCACACGGTCAGCCCGATCGCGGAGACGATTTCGGACTTCTTGGCGTTGCGCAACACGATGATGCGGCCCACCGGCACCATGATGGCGCCGCCCATGCCTTGCACGAAGCGGGCGACGGTGAACTGGGTGAGATCGGACGACAGGCCGCAGGCCAGTGAGGCAAGAGTAAAGAGCGCCATCGAGGCCAGGAAGACGCGGCGCGCGCCGAAGCGGTCCGACAGCCAGCCGGCCGCCGGAATGAAGATGGCGCTGGCCAGCATGTAGATGGTGACACCGATGCTCATCTGCAGCGTATCGACGCCGAAGGCCACCGCCATCTGCGGCAGCGCAGTGACGATGATCACGCCATCGAGCAGTTGCAGGAAGAAGGCAGCGGCAACGACGAGAGCGACGTTGCGCGCCTGCGGAGAGAATGTGGGGGGCATGGGCTACGCGACAGGAGTGGAATTCCAGCAACCTAGCACAGCCCGTGCGCGAAGTCTCACGCGAGGGTTCGTATATCGCTGCCCTGTCACTCCCCTCCCCCTTGAGGGGAAGGGCTGGGGGTGGGAGTCCATCAGTGACACTGGACCACCCCACCCTCGATCCCTCCCTCAAGGGCGAGGGAAGCCAGGTTACTCGGCGGCCTGCGGCACGTCGGCCTGGGGCTCCCACTTTAGACGCGGCGAGCGGGCGGCCCGGGTCTCGTCGAGACGGCGGCGCGGGGCGCGGGTGGGTGCGGCGGTAAAGCGCGCACTGTTGCCGGCCTTGGCGTCGGCAGCCAGTTCGAGCATGACATCACAGAAATGGTCGAGGGTCTGCCTGGGCTCGCTTTCGGTGGGTTCGATCAGCATGGCGCCATGCACGACCAGCGGGAAGTACATGGTCATGGGATGGAAGCCCTCGTCGATCATCGCCTTGGCAAAATCGAGGGTGGATACGCCGGTGCCCTCGAGGAAGCTGTCGTCGAACAGGGCCTCATGCATGCAGGGCTGATCGGGATAGGGCACCGAGAACACACTCTCGAGCCGTGCCTTCACGTAGTTGGCGTTGAGCACCGCATCCTTGGCGGCCTGGGCGAGGCCGTCGCCGCCGTGGCTGAGCATATAGGTCAGTGCCCGCACATACATGCCCATCTGTCCCTGGAAGGCGGTGATCCGCCCCAGATGGGTGCCTTCGGCATGCTCGACCAGCGCCAGCGGGCCATCGCCCTGCCGGACGAAGGGGACCGGCGCGAACGGCGCCAATGCTTCGGACAGTACCACGGGGCCGGCGCCCGGCCCGCCACCGCCATGCGGCGTGGAGAAGGTCTTGTGCAGGTTGATGTGCATGGCGTCGATGCCGAGATCACCGGGGCGCACGACACCCATGATGGCGTTGAAGTTGGCGCCGTCGCAGTAGAAGAAGGCGCCGGCCTCATGAACCGCCGCGGCAATCTCGATGACCTGCGGCTCGAAGAGACCGCAGGTGTTGGGATTGGTCAGCATGATGGCCGCCACATCGGGCGACAGCACCGCCTTGACCGCCTCGACGTCCACCGTACCATCATCGCGCGCCGGGACAGCCCGCACGGAATAGCCGAGGAAGGCCGCCGTGGCGGGATTGGTGCCGTGGGCACTTTCGGGGACCAGGACGATCTTGCGATGGCCCTGCCCCGCCGCGTCCTGTGCGGCGCGGATAGCCATCATGCCGCACATCTCGCCATGTGCCCCGGCCTTGGGGGTGAGACACACGGCAGCGGTGTTGGTGAGGGTCATCAGCCAGTGGGCAAGCTGGTTCATCAGTTCCAGCGCGCCCTGCACCGTCGAAGCCGGCTGCAGTGGATGGATGTCGGCAAAGCCGGGCAGCCGCGCCATCTTCTCGTTGAGCCGCGGGTTGTGCTTCATGGTGCACGAGCCGAGCGGATACATGCCGCTGTCGATTGAGTAGTTAAGGCGGCTGAGGCGCACATAGTGGCGCATCGCTTCGGGCTCGGAGAGACCGGGCAGCCCGAGCGGCGTGTGGCGTTCGAAGCCGCCGAGATGACTCATGTCGATCTCGGCTTCCGGCAGGTCGACGCCGGACACCTCGGTGTCGCCGAGTTCGAAGATCAGCGGTTCATTGGGCAGCAGCGACGAGCCGGTGGAGGCGTAGCTGCCGCTGCCGATGCCGGTCGGCCGGCCTTGTGTGTTCATGGCCATCAGAGCACCTCACGCAGGCCGGCAACGAGCGCGGCAATATCGTAATCAGTGGTCAGTTCAGTCGCGGCGACGATCAGCAGGTTCTCGACGTCGGGATGTTCGGGATCGAGGCGGCCGGCAGGGACGCCGGCCAGGATGCCGCGATCGGCGAGGATATCGACGACACGGGCGGCCGGCTTGTTGAGGCGCACGGTCATCTCGTTGAAATAGGTCTTGTTGATCAGTTCGACCCCGGGCACCACCGCCAGCGCATCAGCCAGCTTTCTGGCATTGGCGTGGTTGAGGCGGGCAAGCCGCTTCAGGCCGGCTTCACCCAGCAGCGACAGATGGATGGTGAAGGCCAGCGCGCAGAGGCCGGAATTGGTGCAGATATTGCTGGTCGCCTTCTCGCGGCGGATATGCTGCTCGCGGGTGGAGAGGGTCAGCACGAAGCCGCGGTTGCCGTCGGCATCGACGGTTTCGCCGCAGAGGCGGCCGGGCATCTGGCGGATGAATTCCTTGCGCGTCGCCATCAGCCCCACATAGGGACCGCCGAAGTTCAACGGATTGCCGATCGACTGGCCTTCGCAGACGACGATATCGGCGCCGAGCGCACCGGGCGATTCGAGCAGCCCGAGCGAGACTACCTCGGTGACCACGACGATCAGCAGCGCGCCGACATCATGGGCCAGCAGCGCATATTCCTCGATATTGCGCAGCGAGCCGTAATAGTCCGGCGTCTGCACGACGATGGCCGCGGTCTCGGTGTCGATGCGCAGCGGCAGGCTGCCGGCCTGGGCGTGCGGGACGATGACGAGATCATCGCCGTCGCCGACATAGGTGCGAACGACATCGCGATAGTGCGGATGCAGACCGGAGGAGAGGATGATCTTGTTGCGGCGGGTCAGCCGGCGGGCCATCAGCACCGCTTCGGCGGTGGCGGTGGAGCCGTCATACATGGAGGCGTTGGCGACCTCCATGCCGGTCAAATTGGCCACCTGGGTCTGGAATTCGAACAGCATCTGCAGGGTGCCCTGCGACACTTCCGGCTGGTAGGGCGTATAGGCCGTCAGCCACTCGGAGCGCTGGATCAGATGATCGACCGAGGCCGGCACGTGGTGGCGATAGGCGCCGGCGCCGAGGAAGAACGGGCCGTCACCGGCCGCACGATTGCGTCCCGCCAGGGCACGCATATGGGCTTCGACGAGAAATTCGGGCAAATGCGACGGCAGATCGAGGGGCGAGCTCTTGTAGGCGCCGGCGGGCACACGGGCGAACAGCGCATCGACATCGCTGGCGCCGATGGCGGCCAGCATATCGGCCCGATCAGCCTCGGAATGAGGAAGGTAACGCATGGGGTCAGATCTTTCGGGTGAAACGGCTGATGGCGGCGCGAGAGGCATCCCCCCTCCCCGCCTCCCCCACCAGGGGGGAGGTGTGGATCGAGGCAACGGCCCGATCCTGCACAACCCATCGGCGGACACCCTCCCCCTTGCGGGGAGGGTTGGGGAGTGGGTGGAGGGCCACCGTTCTAGGCCTTGATTTCGGCGTAGGCGGCGGCGTCCAGCAGGGCGTCGAGTTCGTCGGCGCTGGCGATCTCGATGCGGTAGATCCAGCCGTCGGTCTCCGGATCGGTGTTGATGAGACCCGGCTCGCCGGAGAGGCGCTGGTTCACCTCGGTGATGGTGCCCGAGACCGGGGCGTAGATTTCGGAGGCGGCCTTGACCGACTCGACCACGGCGGCCTCGTCGCCCTTTTTCACCTGCTTGCCGACTTCGGGGAGTTCGACAAAGACGATGTCGCCGAGTTGCTCCTGGGCGTAGGGCGTGATGCCCACGGTGCCGATATTGCCGATGACGGCGATGTATTCGTGGTCCTTGGTGAACTTGGTGGTCATCACTTGGCCTTCCGGAAGTAGCGATGGGGAACGAAGGGGGTTTCGGCGACCTGAGCCGGCTGCGAGCGGCCGCGGACGGAGACGGAGAGCATGGTGCCGGCAGCGGCACTGGCCGGCGGCACGAAGCCGAGGGCGATGGCGCGACCGAGCGTCGGGGCGAAGCCGCCGGAGGTGACCTTGCCGATCACTGCGCCGGAACTGTCGAGGATGTCGGCGCCCTCGCGAGCCGGTGCGCCGTCGACCAGCAGGCCAACGCGGACCCGATCGAGTTCACCGCCGAATTCCTTGAGAATACGCGCCGCGCCGGGGAAGTCGGCGGCTTCGCGGCGGCGTTTCGAAACGGCAAATTTCAGGCCCGCCTCGACCGGTGACACGGTCTCGTCGAGGTCGTGGCCATAGAGCGGCAGGCCGGCCTCGAGGCGGAGGGAATCGCGGGCGCCGAGGCCGATGGGCCTGACGCGCTCGTCGGCGAGCAGAGCGTCCCAGAATTCGGCGACGCGATCGGCACCACAGAGGATTTCGTAGCCGTCTTCGCCGGTATAGCCGGACCGCGAGATGATCAATTCCTCACCCTTCCACTGGAAGGGCGCATAGGTCATGAAGCCGAGTTCGGCAACGCCGGGCACCATGGCCTCGAGCACCGCGACAGCTTCCGGCCCCTGCAGGGCCAGCAGCGCATTGTCGTCGACCCGGGTGAAGCTGGCCTTGTCGCCGGCAGCCTTGGCAATAAGGGCGAAATCGTCCTCCTTGGTGCCGGCGTTGACGACGATATAGAGCGCACCGGCAAATTTCGGCGACCGCGCGATCATCAGATCGTCGAGGGCGCCGCCGGACGCATTGAGCAGCAGGGTGTAGCGGACCTGGCCGGGCTTGAGGCTCTGGATGTCGCCGCAGATCAGCGGTTCGACCAGGGCAGCGACGGCGGCGTGGTCGGCCTCGGCATCGCCGGTCGGCGCGGTCAGCGTCAGGAAGCTGGGGCCCATGTGCGAGACGTCAAACAGGCCGGCGTGTTCGCGGGTCCATTTGTGCTCGGCCATGATGCCGGTGGGATATTGCACCGGCAGGGAATAGCCGGAGAACGGCACCATGCGGCCGCCGGCGGCGACGTGCTGGTCGTTCAATGCGACGGTCTTGAGATTGGCGTCAGACATAAGTCACCCGCGGTTCGAAGGCATGCTATCGCGCAAGGGCGAGCCCTCACACGTCATGCCCCCTCTGTCCGCTAACCTGAGAGATTTCCCTGCCAGCCTATGGGCAGGTTGCTCCTTCGGTGGGGCGAGATCGCCCGCTTTCCAGAGTGACTAAGAACTGCGGTCCTTTTGCCTGAGAGTTTCCGGGGCGGTTGCTCCTTCGGCGCCGACGCGGACATGGTCCGGACGGTCTCTCCCGCAGTCAATTCCTCTATTGCGGCCTGGGCGCCGCCGAGTCAATCGGCGGCGTCAGCAAGCCACAGCGATCAGCCCTTGGTGTCGAAGCCGACCCAGATGGTGATGCGCTCGCCGCCCAGGTAAGGGATGTCGACGTTTTCGACGACCTTGACGAATTCCTCGGCCTGGCTGGGTGGCGTGATGTTGACCGGAATGTCGTAGCGCTCGGAGAACACGGCAACGCCTTCGCGCTCGACGGCAAAGCGGAGCGGCAGGTTGACGTTGGTCTGGTTGCCGGCCGGGCCAAGCAGCAGCCGGCCGACGACGCCCATCTTCACGGAAATCAGGCCGTTGGACACGACGCAGTTGCGCGACTGCTTTTCGATGACGGCCTGGTAGTTGAGGCTGCGCGGATCGCCGACCTTGCCCTTGCCGTAGTAGAACAGCGCCTCGCTGCCGGGCCGGACCTTGATTTCCGGGCATTCGGTGGCGATCGCAGGCAGGGCATTGGTGCTAGCGGCCGAGATTTCCTGCGGCGTGGCGCTGGAATTCTTCAACTTCGCGGACTGGCCGGAGTCGCCCGGCGCGAACATGTTGCCCATCGAGCAGGCCGACAGGATCAGGGCCAGGGCCCCGACGCCGGCAAAGCGCGCGGCCCGCGCCACATCAGACTTACGCATAGTCAACTCCCCCTTACGCACTGATACGCGCGTCCTGCCCCTCGAGGGCAAGGATGATTGCGGCGGCACCGGACACGGTGACACCCGACACGTCCTGAACGAAGACATCCTGCACGATGCCATCATTGAGGATCATGGCGAAGCGGGCAAAACGCTTGCCCAGATCGCCGAAATTCTTGGACAGGCCGATCGCATCGGCCAATTCGGCGTGCGCATCGGCAATGAAATCGACCTTGCCCAACGCCTCGGAGCGTTCGGCCCAGGCCTTGGTGACGTGATGGTCATTGACCGTACCGCAGACGATGCGGTCGACGCCGAGCGCCATGATCCGGTCTGCGGTGGCGACGAAACCGGGCAAATGGGAGGTGTCGCAGGTCGGCGTAAAGGCGCCGGGAACGCCGAAGAAGACGACCTTGCCGCTGCCTAGCACCGCGTTGGCTGTCGTGTCGCTGACGCCGCCGGTGTCGACGAGTTTGACGGGCACCGGGGGGATGGCATCACCGGATCGGATCATCAAAGGCGCAACCTCGAAATTTGACTCAAATGCCGCCAAGGCAGCGGCGCGCACCCTAGATCACCCGGCGATCTACGTCGACCCACCGGCAGCGATCTTGCGCACCACCCTGAAGGGGCCCGCGGGCGTCATATAGTTGATCTCGATGGATTGCCCCACCAGTGACGGCTGCGCGTCGCCCCCGAACACCGGCAGGACAATTATGCCGCTATCCGGGCTTTTTTGCGGCGCGCCGATCAGCACCGACGGGTCGTCGACAGCGGCCACGATCGAGGCGGGATCGATGGCGGCATCGATCAGCGGAACCGCAAGGCCTGCCGGGGTCTCGGTGACCTCGCCGATCACCGCGTCGTCGGGCGCCGGCAGGGGGACCTCAGCCAGCGCCTGGGTCAGCCGCAGTGCCTGCCCCACATCTGGTCTGGCCAGATCGACCGGCAGCGAGAACGTCGCCTGCACCGGCACGCAGATGTCCGAGCAGACGCCCATCACCACCCGCAGTTGCAGGTCGAGGGCGCCCCCGTCGGCATCAAGTTCGAGCGGCAGCAGGGTGGGCCCGTGGTAGACGAAATCCAGAAAACCCTGGGACTGGTCGATAACCGGCAAGGGCCAGAGAATCCTGTGGGCATCCAGGCCGGTGGAGCCGGCGAAATCCACCGTTGTGGGAATGCCGGACTCGCCGGGAACCCGCCAGTAGGTCTTGTAGCTCTGCGGCATGTCGATCTCGATGCCGGCCAGCAGCCTGCCGTCAGCGGTCAGCTGATCGCTGGAGATCAGACGGATCATGGTATCGGGCGCCACCTGCTGCCAGTCCGTGGCGGCGGCGAGGACGGGAGTGCTGCAAAAGACGGCGAGGACGAGGGCAAAAAAGCGCATGCACAGCGATAACCGAACTTCGGGCTGCAAAAAAGACACTCCTGGTTCATCGCCGCGTGAGCGGACTTTGCAGGGCCCCGATTGCGGTCTAGACTCTGATTTGCGGTGGCTGTTTGGTTCTCGCCCGACGATCAGGCGAAGGAGTTTTGCAGATGATTTCGCTCAAGGGCCAGTTTCTGGTCTCCATGCCCGACATGGGAGACGACCGCTTCAGGAATTCGGTGATCTACATGGTCGGCCATGGCGACGAGGGCGCCATGGGCCTGGTCGTCAACCAGAGTTTGGAGGACATGCGCTTTGCCGACATCCTCGAAGAACTGGGCATTGGCGAGGAAGAGGATCTCATCCGCCTGCCCGACGATATCAAGGGCCGGCAGGTGCTGCGCGGCGGTCCGGTGCAGCGCAGCCGCGGCTTTGTGCTGCACTCTTCGGACTATTTCCGGCAGGACAACAGCTACACCGTCAGCGACGATGTCTGCCTGACCGCAACGCTGGATGTGCTCAAGGCGATGGCGTTCAAGAACCAGCCGGCCGAGGCGCTGTTCGCGCTGGGCTATTGCGGCTGGAGCCCCGGCCAGCTCGAGAACGAGATCAAGAGCAATGGCTGGCTGACCGTGCCGTTCTCGCGCGACCTGCTGTTCGAAACGCCGATCGAAATGCGCTATGACGCTGCCCTGGGAACGCTGGGGATCACCCGCGCCAGCCTCAGTTCGACGGCCGGCAATGCCTGACCGCTCTAGCGGCTGAACTGCGTTGCCAGCCGCTTGCCCAGTTCCGCACCGGTCATGGCTGCCCCAAAGGCATAACCCTGCGCGTAGTGACAGTTGAGCTGCTGCAGGCGCTCGATCTCCTCGAGCGTCTCGACGCCCTCGGCGATGACCAGCATGTCGAGATCGGTCGCCAGGGCGATGACGGCCTTCATGATCGGCACCTGCGTGTGGGCAATACCGCTGTCATCCCCCATCTGCACGAAGGGCGCCGGGATCTTGATGGTGTCGACCGGGAAGCGGTGCAAATAGCTGAGCGAGGAGTGGCCGGTGCCGAAATCGTCTAGCGCCAGCCGCAGGCCCAGCGCCTTGAGGGCCGACAGCATATAGGCCGAGTGCTCGGGGTTGGTCATCACCTGGCTCTCGGTGATCTCGAGCTTGAGGTGGCCGGCGACGGTGCGGTGCTCGTTGACCAGCACGCGCATGTCATTGAGCAGCGTCTCGGTGGACAGCTGGCTGGGCGACAGGTTGACTGAAACGAAGAAGTCCTCGGGCAGCTCGAACTGGTTGACCCAGTCGCGGGTCTGGTTGGCCGCCTGTTCGAAGGCGAGCCGGCCGAGCCGCTCGATCAGGCCGGTGCGTTCGGCCAGCGGCACGAACTCTTCGGGTGGCACAAGTCCGCGCTGCGGATGGTTCCAGCGCATCAGCGCCTCGCAGCCGGCGATGACGCCCGAATGGATGTCCATGATCGGCTGGAACTGCACCTGCAGCTCGCCATGACGCAGGCCGCGGTCGAGGTCTTCCTCGCTGGCCTTGGAATAGGCGGCGATCGAGCGGGCCGAGGCCCGGTAGGCTTCGATGCGGTCGCCGCCAAGCCGCTTGGCGTAATACATCGCCAGTTCGGCGTCGCGCAGCACGTCCTCGGCACCCACCGGATTGCCATCGTAGATGGTGACGCCGATCGAGGCGGTGAGGCTGAGATCACGTTCGCCGAAGTTGAACGGCGACTTGAGCTGCTTGCGGATCTGTTCGGCGGTTTCGGCGATCTTGCCGGCAGCCTGCTCGGATCCGAGGATGACCGCGAACTGGTCGCCGCCGAGGCGGGCCACGGTATCGAGCGGCCGCATGATGCGGGCGATACGGCGCGAGATGGCCAGCAGCACCGAGTCGCCGGCCGAGTGGCCAACACGCTCCTCGAGCTCCATGAAGCGGTCGATGTCGATGAGGAAGACGGCCGGCTTGATGCCATTGGGCAGGCGGGCGCGGACCAGGCCGCGCTCGAGCCGGTCGAGGAACAGCTGCTTGTTGGGCAGGCCCGTCAGGCTGTCATGCACGGCATCGTGCAGCAGCCGGTCGCGGCTGGCGCGCTCCTCGTTGACGTCCTGCAGGGTGCCGACAATGCGGTTGACCTGGCCATCGCCGCCGAGCACCGGTTTGACGCGCATGCGGAAGGTGCGGAAGCTGCCGTCATGGGCGATGAGCCGCATGTCGGCCGAGACCTTGCCCCGACGCAGCTCGACGAGCGTATCGAAAGCGGTACGGAAACGGTCGCGGTCTTCGGCATGGACGCGGTCGAGCCAGCGCTTGATCGAGCCGCGCAAAGCGCCGCGGCGCTCGCCGAGGCGGGTGCCCAGTTCATCGGACACGGCGACGCGGTCGCGTTCGATGTTCCAGTCGAAGACGAAGTCACCCGAGCCGGTGAGCGCCAGGGCGCGGCGCTCGACTTCCGAGAGCGTGCCGATCGAGACCTGGCCTTCCGAGAAGGCGTGCTGGACCGAGGTAAACCCGAGCAGCATGACGGTGAGCACCAGTCCGCCGGCGACGGCCGGCTGGGCCACGTCGTTGGAGACCTGACCGGTCACCACCAGCCAGGCGTAGAACAGCCAGGCGATGTAGATGATCCAGGTCGGCACCAGCAGCACGGCGCGGTCGTAGCCGCGCAGCGCCAGCAAGAGGATCAGGAAGAAGCCGGTAATGCCGAGCAGCGCCAGCACGAGGCGGGCCACGGTCGAGGCGATCTCGGGCTGGAAGAAGGCAAAGCCGAAAAGCGCCAGGAAGACCACCACGAGGGCGAGCGCCAGGTGGATGAAGCGCAGGTGCCAGCGATGGAGATTGAGATAGATGAACAGGAAGCCGAACAGAGTCGTGGCGATGGCTGCCTCGGCGGCGGCGCGGAAAGGCTGCACGGCGCCGTTGGATATGCCCAGCAACGGCCCGAGCACGCCGAAATCGATCAGCAGGTAGACCAGCACGGCCCAGGAAAATGCCGCAGTGGCCGGGAAAATGCCCCTGCCCCGCACCACGAACATGATGGTGAGAAAGACCGCGGCCAGCGAGGAAACGCCCAGCACCGTGCCGCGGAACAGCGTGAACGAGTTCACATAGTCGCGGTAGGCATCGGCCTTCCACATATAAAGTTCTGGCAGATCGCCGCTCGACAGCTCGGCAACGAAGGTGACGGTCGCACCCGGGTCGATGGTGACCTCGAAGACGTCGGCCTCGCGGTCGGTGACGCGAACCGGGCGAAGACCGGCACTCGGGGTCAGGACCTTGATGCGTTCCGCGCCCAGGTCGGGGCGAAACACGCCCGAGCCGGGCAGGCGGAAGAACGGGGCGACCAGCAGGCGCTCGACCTGGGCATCGCCGTCATTGCTCAGGGCGAACAGGGCCCACTGGGGATTGGTGCCATTGGTCGAGGCCAGCACTTCGATGCGGCGGATAATGCCGTCCTCGCCCGGAGCGGTAGACAGCTGCACCTTGCCGCCCTCGGACGGGACGATGTCGACAACGCCGGTGAGGTTCACCGCGTTGACGTCCTCGGGGATCGTGATCACTTCGAAAGCCGCGGCGGGCAATACTGTGACCAGCGCGAACACGAGACAGATCGCGAGGCTACGAAGCAGGCGCATTAGTGGCAAATTATTCCGGCCGCTGTCATCAATGGGCAACCTAGGTATCGGGGTTTCCCCTTTGCGACAAGCATTCAGCGTCCCGCCTGCTTAACGAGCGTCTCATAACGTTCACGTGTCAGTCCGAAAAGCACGTGATCGGCCCATCTTCCGTCGATCTGCAGGTAGTTCTCGGCGAATCCTTCTTCCTTGAATCCGTTCTTTTCAAGGACCCGGCGGCTGGCCATGTTGTGGGGCATGAAGGCGGCATGCACGCGGTGCAGCAGCAGGCCATCAAAGGCATGGGCGACGACCAGGCGGACGGCCTCGGTCATCAGGCCCTGCCCGGCATAGTCCCGCCCCATCCAGTAGCCCAGGTTGCCGAACTGGGCGGCCCGGCGGCGGATATTGGAGAGGGTGACGCCGCCGGCCAGAACTTCGCCGCCGCTCTGCTGCAGAAAGATGAAGAAGGTGAAGTCGCTGCCCTCGCGTGATTCCTGCAGGCTGCGCCGGAGGCGGGCACTGTAGACGCGGTGTGCCAGGTCGGCCTCGGTCCAGCGCGGCTCGAATGGCTTGAGGAAAGCACGGCTGGACTTGCGCAGGTTGTGCCAGGCCTGGAAATCGGACGGCCGGGGCGCCCGCAGGGTCACCCGCGAACCGATGAGGACTGGCGTATCGTCGCGCGCGAACCACGTGAGCATCACGGCAGACGCACCTTATCCCTTGAGTTCGGCCGTCAGCGATCTGAAGTCCGGCAGCCGCGCCACCGGCCCGATGCCGGCGAGCGAGACCTCGCCCGAGGTAAACAGCTGATGGGCGACGTGCTTGACCCGATCGGCAGTGATGCGATTGATCCGGTCGACGGTCTCCTGCAGCGGAATGGTGCGGCCCCAGAGGATCTGCTGGCGGGCCAGCTGCCCGGCGCGCGAGGACGGGCTCTCGAGCGACATCAAAAGGCCGGCGCGAATCTGGTTGCGCACGCGGATGACTTCCTCGTCGGTGATGGTCTGGGTGGCCCTGCGCAGTTCCTCGACGACGACGGGCATCAGGTCGGCCACCTCGTCCTCGCCGGTGGACGCGGCGACGCCGAATATGCCGCTATCGGCAAAGGCCCAGTGGAACGCATAGACCGAATAGCAGAGGCCCCGTTTCTCGCGCACTTCCTGGAACAGCCGGGACGACATGCCGCCGCCCAGGATGGAGGCCAGGATCTGCGCGGCGTAGAAGCCATCGGAATTATAGGCGCGACCTTCAAAGCCAAGGACGATGTGCGCCTGCTCGTGGTCGGACAGCACGCGTTCCTCGCCGCCGCGATAGGTGGCCTTTTCCGGCTGCGGGGCGCCGGAGGGCTTGAGCGTGTGGAAGCGATCGTTGGTGATGTCGACCAGCTGGTCGTGATCGACATTGCCGGCGGCGCAGAGGACCATCTGGTCGCCGACATAGTTGCGATCCATGTAGGCGCGGATAGTGTCCGGGCCGAAGCTCCTGACGCTGTCGATGGTGCCCAGAATGGTGCGCCCGATCGGCTGGCTCGGATAGGCGGCCGACTGAAACAGGTCGAAGACGTGATCATCGGGATTGTCGCGGGCAGCGCCGATCTCCTGGATGATGACCTGCTGCTCGCGGTCGAGTTCATCCTGATCAAATTTCGAGTTCTGCATGATGTCGGACAGGATATCGGCGGCAAGGGCCACGTCTTCCTTGAGCACGCGGGCAAAGTAACCCGTATGCTCGACCGACGTCGCGGCGTTGAGATCGCCACCCACATCCTCGATCGCCTCGGCAATCTGCAGCGCGTTGCGGGACTGGGTGCCCTTGAACGCCATATGCTCGAGCATATGCGAGATGCCATGCTCGGCGGCAGTTTCACTGCGCGAACCGGCCTTGACCCAGATGCCCAGGGACGCACTTTCCAGATGCGGCATGCTGTCGGTGAGGACAATCATGCCGTTATCCAGGGTGGTGGATCTTACGCTCACTTCGTCTCCTCCAGGACCCGCGTACGGGTCGAGATGAAGCTTTCCACTTCACCCTGATCGTTGTCGAGAACGGCGAACCGTTCTTCCCGGTCGTAAAGGTCAGCCAACCACAGCGGCAAGGCCGGTTCAATGCCCGACGCCGCCGCGACGGCGGCCGGGAACTTGGCCGGATGCGCCGTCGAAAGGGTAATAACCGGCGTATCGCCGCCGACCTGCGGCGTGGCCACGGCTACGCCTACGGCGCTGTGCGGATCGAGCAGGTAGCCGGAGTCCTTGAGGACACGGGCAATGGTCGCAGCCGTCTCGGCCTCGGAGGCGCGGGCGGCCGTAAACTGCTTGCGGATCGCCGCCAGCGCTGCCGCCGGGACGGTGAAGCTGCCGGACTGGCCGAGGCTGTCCATCAGGCTTTGCAGCGTCGCCGCGTCGCGATCGAGGCTCTCGAACAGCAGTCGCTCGAAATTGGAGCTGACCTGGATATCCATGGAGGGCGAAGTCGTCGGGGTGACGCTGCCGGTCTCGTAGCGGCCGGTCTCGAGCGTGCGCGCCAGGATGTCATTGGAGTTGGTGGCAATGGCGAGGGTGCGGATCGGCAGGCCCATGCGCCGGGCGCAGTAGCCGGCAAAAATGTCGCCGAAATTGCCGGTCGGGACCACGAAGGTCACCTCGCGGTGCGGACTGCCCAGCGAAACGGCCGCCGTGAAATAATAGACGATCTGCGCGACGATGCGGCCCCAGTTGATGGAGTTGACGCCCGACAGCTTCACGGCATCGCGGAAGCGGTGATTGTTGAACAGGCCTTTGACGATGGTCTGGCAGTCGTCGAAGGTGCCGCGAATGGCGAGATTGTGGACGTTGGCGTCGAGCACCGTGGTCATCTGCCGGCGCTGCACGGCCGAGGTGCGGTTTTCCGGGTGCAGGATGAAGATGTCGGTGGTCTCGCGACCCCGGAAGGCCTCGATGGCGGCTGAACCGGTATCACCCGAGGTGGCGCCGACAATAGTGGCGCGGGCGCCGCGCTCGGCGAGGATGTGGTCCATGGTACGGGCGAGGAACTGCATGGCCACGTCCTTGAAGGCGAGCGTCGGCCCGTGGAACAGTTCGAGGATGAAATGCCCGGGCGCAATCTCCACCAGTGGCGCCACCGAAGGATGGCGGAAGGTGGCGTAGGCATCATCGATGATGCGCTTGAGCGCCGCATCGGGGATTTCGCCGTCCACGAACCGCGAGATGATGTCGAAGGCAACTGTGGCGTAGGGCTTGTTGGCATAGCCGGCGATTTCGGCGGCCGATAGCTGTGGCCAGGTCTGCGGCACATAGAGCCCGCCGTCGCTGGCGAGCCCCGCCAGCACAGCGTCAGAGAAACCGAGCGCCGGCGCTCGGCCGCGCGTTGAGATGAAGTGCATTATGGGAAGTGCCCCGTCTTGCTGCTGGCATGTTCCCGCAAACATGCTCTGGGATTGCGCGGCAACCTAATCAAGCGGGGCGAAAAGGGCAAGTTTTGCGCCATCAGGGCCGGTCACGTCGCTGACGCGCCAGCCAAAAGCCGAGCAGGATCGGCGTCAGGACGGCAAAGCCGAACCAGGTGATAGCATAGCCCAGATGGTTGTTGGGGAACTCGACAACGGTCTCGCCGCCCTGCGGCAGCTCGCCGGCGGCGCCCGCCGGCAGGTCGATATAGAAACTGGAAAGCGGCTGTGGCAGGTCGCCGACCAGCAGGGCGAGACGCTGTGGATCGCGCACCCAGTCGATGCGCTCCGCGACATTGGCTGCCGGGGTGAACATGCCTGACGCTTCAGCCTGCCGTGCGAGGCCCTCGAGATCCTGCTGACCTTCGGGCACCGGCGTCGCCGCCAGTTCGGCAGACTTCGCCTCGGGAACGAAACCGCGATTGATGAAGACCGAGCCGCCCTCATCAAGCGCCAATGCCGTCAGCAGCCAGTAACCGGGGCCGGAGGCCTGCCCTCTTGGGTCGACGAGGCTGGTGAACACCCGGACGTTGCTCTGCGCGATATAGGTGCCCGACACATTGACCGGCCGGAAGTCGGCCGCCTCGGCGAGGGGCACGGCCGGGCTGGCGACACCCTCGGCAACCGTGGCGATAAGGGCTTCCTTTTCGGCCAGCCGCTCGACCTGCCAGACGCCCAGACCGGCAAAGAGGGCCGTCAGCGCGAGCATCAACAGGACGAAGGCAAGGCGGAGCCATCGGCTCAAGGGGCGGCGTCCTCGTGGTGCATGCGCTGGTACTGCAGGGCAATCAGCGTGGCCTTGAAGGGACGCAAGAGGACGAGGCTGAGGATCACGGTGGCCGGCAGCCAGAGCAGCAGGTGAACGAAGGGGGCGGGATGGAACAGCTTTTCCACCACCGCGGCGGCACCGACGATGACGAAGCCGACGATCAAGATGATAAAGACCGCTGGTCCCTCGGTAGTGGCGGCGAAGCTGAGATCGGCACCGCAGCTTTCGCACCGGTCCACGGTCTTGAGATAGCCGGAAAAGAGCGCACCCTCACCGCAGCGCGGGCAGCGCGATCTAAGACCGGCCGAAAAGGGAGAGGGAAGCCGTTCGGCCATCGATAGTCCTCAAAAACGAAGGGCGCAGTCCGTGCCGCGCCCTTCAAATCGTTCAGCTGGATCAGCCGTGGTGGATGGCCACGCCCCAGCTGCCCCAGACGTAGACCGAGGCAAAGAGGAAGAGCCAGACCACGTCAACGAAGTGCCAGTACCAGGCGGCGAACTCGAAGCTGAGATGGTTCTTGGTGCTGAGGCCGCCACGCATGGCGAGCAGCAGGCACACGGTCAGGAAGATGGTACCGATCAGCACGTGGAAGCCGTGGAAGCCGGTGGCCATGAAGAAGGTGGCACCATAGAGGTTGCCGGAATACTGGAAGCCGGCCTGCGAGTACTCAAGCGCCTGCACCACGGTGAACAGCGCGCCCAGCGCGATGGTCAACGCCAGACCCCACTTGAGGCCATCGCGATCATTGTGCAGCAGGGCATGGTGCGCCCAGGTCACGGTGGTCCCCGAGGTCAGCAGGATCAGCGTGTTGAACAGCGGCAGGTGGAAGGGGTCGAACAACTCGACGCCGGTCGGCGGCCAGTTGGCGCCCATGGCGGCGACGCGGGCCACCTGCTCGGCGGCGTCATGGTTGAAGAAGCCGTCGAAATAGGCCCAGAACCACGCCACGAAGAACATCACTTCGGACGCGATGAACAGGATCATGCCGTAGCGGTGGTGCATCTGCACGACCGGGGTGTGGTCGCCTGTCTCGGCCTCGTGGATGACATCGCTCCACCAAGCGAAGAAGGTGTAGAGGATGCCGGCAAAGCCGACCAGCATCAGCCAGACCGGCATGATGTCGTGGAACCAGAGAATGGCGCCGATGGCGGTGATGAATGCCGACACCGAGCCCACGAACGGCCAGGGGCTGGGATTTACCAGATGATAGTCGTGGTTTGGCTTGGCATGAGCGGCCATGGTCAACGGTCCTCGGATTCGGATGCGTAGAATGTATAGGAGAGGGTGATATTGCGTACAGTGTCGAGATCACCGTTCTCGGCGATATCGGGATCGACAAAGAAGGTGACAGGCATCTGCACTTCCTGTCCAGGCTGGAGGGTCTGCTCGGTAAAGCAGAAGCACTGGATCTTGTTGAAGTAAATACCGGTCTGCTCGGGAACGACGTTGAACGAGGCCTGGCCGGTGACCGGCTTGTCCGAGAGGTTCTTGGCGATGAAGTTGATGGTCTCGACCGTGCCGATCTTGGCGGTGACGGGCGATGCAGGCACGACCTTCCACGGCAGGTCGCCGCCGACATTGGAGTTGAAGCGCACCGTCATCTCGCGGTCGATGACGCCCTTGAGATTGGCGTCCGCCTTCTGCGTGGTGCCGCCAAAGCCGGTGACCTGGCAGAACATCTGGTAGAGCGGCACGGCCGCATAGGCGGCCCCGACCATGCCGAGCACCACTCCGCCGAGGATGACGGCGACGCGCAGGTTGTCATGGGTGTGCGGAGCAAGAACGCGGTCGGCCATCAGAGCACCCGGTCGAAGACGGAGGGGCCCATCTTGACGATGGTCAGCACGTAAAAGATCACCACCAGGCCGCCGAGCACCAGAGCGAGGACGAGCGAGCGCTTGCGGCGGCGCTTGAGGAATTCGTCGGAGTGTGGCTGCGGCACCTGCTCAGGGAGGCTCATGCGAGAACTCCGAACGCGGTCAGCGCATGGTCGGCGAGGAACGCCACAAAGATCAGTGCCAGATAGCTCAGCGAATAGGTGAACAGCGACCGGCCGGCCTTGCGCATCGCCTTGTCCTCGCGCGTGCGGAACAGCCGCCAGGCGAGGAGGATGAACCAGGCGCCGGTGCCGGCGGCCACCAGCGTATAGACGATGCCGCCAAAGCCGATGAAGGCGGGCACCAGGGTCGTCGCCACGAGAATGACGGAATAGAGCAGGATCTGCAGCTTGGTCGCGGCCTCGCCGGCTACATTGGGCAGCATGGGGATGCCGGCCGCGCCGTAGTCGGACTGCTTGTAGAGCGCCAGCGCCCAGAAGTGCGGCGGCGTCCACAGGAAGATGATGAGGAACAGCAACGCGCTTTCGAGCGTGACGGTGCCGGTGACGGCAGCCCAGCCGATCATCGGCGGAAAGGCGCCGGCGGCGCCGCCGATGACGATGTTCTGCGGCGTCGAACGCTTCAGCCACATCGTGTAGATGACGGCGTAAAAGAAGATGGTGAAGGCCAGCAGGCCCGCCGCCAGCCAGTTTGCCGCCAGGCCGAGCAGCAGCACCGAGAAGGCCGAGAGCACAAGTCCGAGGGCCAGCGCGTGGTCGCGCTCGATGCGGCCTGCGGGAATGGGACGATTGGCCGTGCGGCTCATGACGCGGTCGATGTCGGCGTCGTACCACATGTTGAGCGCGCCCGAGGCCCCTGCCCCGACGGCAATGCAGAGGATCGAGATGACGCCGATCACCGGGTTCACACCACCGGGCGCCAGCAACAGGCCGACGAAGGCGGTGAAGACGACAAGCGACATGACGCGTGGCTTGAGGAGCTGGAAGTAGTCCTCTACGCGCGCACCGCCTGCATAGGCGGGAAGGTCACTGCTGTCGTCGATATAGGCCAACTGGTACTCGCCTTTGGAACGGCGGGGCCCGGAGGCCCCGCTTGTGGATCGATCTGCCTAGTGGCCGGCCGAACCGCTGTCGATGCGCGGCAGCGTTTCGAACTGGTGGAACGGCGGCGGCGACGGCAGGGTCCATTCCAGCGTCGTAGCGCCTTCGCCCCACGGATTGGCCGCAGCCGGACGCTTTTTGCGCGCCGCTTCGAACAGCAGGTAGAGGAAGACGCAGAGACCGGCGAAGGTGATGTAGTAGCCGATCGAGGAGACGCGGTTCCACAGTGCGAACGCATCGGGATAGTCGATATAGCGGCGCGGCATGCCGGCAAGGCCGAGGAAATGCTGCGGGAAGAACACCAGGTTCACGCCCACGAAGGTCAGCCAGAAATGCAGGTTGGCCAGCGTCTCGTTGTACATGATGCCGAACATCTTGGGGTACCAGTAGTACCAGGCCGCGAAGATGGCGAACACGGCGCCCAGCGACAGCACGTAGTGGAAGTGGGCAACCACATAATAGGTGTCGTGCAGGGCACGGTCGGCACCGGCATTGGCCAGCACCACGCCCGTCACACCGCCAACGGTGAACAGGAAGATGAAGCCGATGGCCCACAGCATGGGCGTGCGGAACGAGATCGAGCCGCCCCACATGGTTGCGATCCACGAGAAGATCTTCACGCCGGTGGGCACCGCGATGACCATGGTGGCGGCCACGAAGTAGCGCTGCACGTCGAGGCTCATGCCCACGGTATACATGTGGTGGGCCCAGACGATGAAGCCGACGGCACCGATGGCGACCATGGCGTAGACCATGGCGAGGTAGCCGAAGACCGGCTTGCGCGAGAAGGTGGAGACGATGTGGCTGATGATGCCGAAGCCCGGCAGGATCAGGATGTACACCTCGGGGTGGCCGAAGAACCAGAACAGGTGCTGGAAGAGGATTGGGTCACCGCCGCCCTCAGGGGCGAAGAAGGTGGTGCCGAAGTTGCGGTCGGTCAGCAGCATGGTGATGCCGCCGGCGAGAACCGGCAGCGACAGCAGCAGCAGGAAGGCCGTGACCAGCACCGACCACGGGAACAGCGGCATCTTGTGCAGCGTCATGCCCGGGGCGCGCATGTTGAAGATGGTAGTGATGAAGTTGATGGCGCCGAGGATCGAGCTGGCGCCGGCAATGTGCAGCGACAGAATGGCAAAATCCATCGCCGGACCCGGCTGGCCGGAGGTGGAAAGCGGCGGATAGATGGTCCAGCCGCCACCGACGCCCAAGGCACCCGCGGGACCTTCGAAGAACATCGACAGCACCAGCAGCAGGAAGGCCGGCGGCAGCAGCCAGAACGACACGTTGTTCATGCGCGGGAAGGCCATGTCCGGCGCGCCGATCATGAGCGGCACGAACCAGTTGCCATAGCCACCGATCATTGCCGGCATCACCATGAAGAAGATCATGATGAGCGCGTGCGCGGTGGTGAACACGTTGTACATGTGCTTGCCGGCGTCGAGGGCGGCTTCGCCCGAGCTGCCGTAGACCATCGAGGCGAGGCCGTGGAAGATCTGGATCCCCGGCTCCTGCAGTTCGAGGCGCATGGCGCCCGACAGCAGCGCACCGATCACCCCCGCGACAATCGCGAAGATGAGGTACATCGTGCCGATGTCCTTGTGGTTGGTCGAATAGACGTAACGCCGCCAGCCAGTGGGGTGACCGTGATGCTCATGCGCGCCTGCGGCGTGACCGCCGGCGTCGTGGGCTTCCAAGGAGTGAGTGTCGGCCATTGCAGCGTTCCCTATTTAACTTCTTTGCTGGGCAGCGCCGCTGTGCGGGCGCCCTGGTCCTGTTCAGAGTGCGGGGAGAGTGTCGTTGGCATCTTCGACAAAACCCACCTGCAAGGTCTTCCACCAGAGATCGAACTGCTCCTGGCTGACAACGCGCACGCCAATGGGCATGAACGCATGGTCCTTGCCGCACAATTCCGAACACTGACCGTAGTAGATGCCCTCCTTGCGGGCATTGAACCAGGTTTCGTTCAGCTTGCCCGGGACGGCGTCGATCTTGATACCGAAAGACGGCACCGCAAAGGCGTGGATAACGCCATCGGGTGCTGCGGTCACCTGCATGCGGATGGTGGTGTTGACCGGCACGACGATCTCGTTGTCGACGGCCAGCAGGCGCGGCTGATTGGGCTTCTTGGCGGCGCGATCGGTCTCGTTGAGCATGAACGAGGAGAAGGACGCGGTGACCTCGGCAGGAGCCTCGGCCACTGCGTCACCCTCGACCGTGGCAACGGCGTCGACTGCGGCAGCATCGGCGGTGGCGGGCATCTGGTACTCGTATTCCCAGTTCCACTGGTTGCCGGTCGCCTTGATGGTGAAGGCCGGCGCCGGCACCTCTTCCTCGCCGAACGAGAAGATGTTCGAGCCCAGATACTTGCGCTCGCCGTCGGGCATGGTCAGCTGATCGGTCAGCACCGAGAAGGACGGGATGGCGATGACGACGAGCACCAGGATGGGGGCAACCGTCCAGACGATCTCGATCAGCGTGTTGTGCGTGGTCGCCGACGGCTTGGGATTGGCCTTGGCATTGAAGCGCACGATGACCACGATCAGCAGCGCCAGCACCAAGAGGGTGATGAGCACGGCAGTCCACAGCAGGATGCCGTCGTGGAACGCATGGATCGAGTCCATGATCGGGGTCACGGAAGGCTGCAGGCCGATCTGGCCCGACACCGGATGGCCCGGCACTGACGCGGTGTCCTGGGCCAGAGCGGCCGCCGGCATAAGCGCGGCAAAGGCAGCGATCTTGGTCCCGAAAGAACGGAGAAACTGTCCGGTCACCGAATAACCCCCTTGGTCCCGTTGGTGCGGCTGGCTGGCGAGGGTTGAGATGGGGATCGCGGCATAGCAAACGCCGCTCCGACTCAACCTCGGAGCGCTTCTAGTTGAGAACTTGTCTAAACCACATCGGCGCGGCGGTTGCAATTGAGGGCGACTGCACAATGATGCGGCATATCGCGCTTTTTTCGTCAGCCCGCGGGAATTTCCGGCCGCCTCATGTCTGCCGTTTTTGTCTCTGCTCTATGCGCGCCATCGCCGGGCCCCGTGATTGACAAGGGCCGCGCGGTTGCCCGAGACAGGCTGGGTGACCGGAAATGCTGCGATTCGGGAAGAAGTGGATCGGTTGTTGAAGTCTCGTTTGATGCGTATCGCCCTGATGTTCGGGCTGCTCTCGGCTGTTGGCCTGGCGTCGACCGCCCCTTCCCTCGGGCAGGGCGTGGTGAAGGCCCAGTATGGCGACTGGCAGATGAGCTGCGACACGCCGCCGGGCGCCAGCTTCGAGCAATGCGCCATCATCCAGAACGTGACCGCCGAGGATCAGCCCAATGTCGGGTTGTCGGTGATTGTGCTCAAGACGGCCGACCGGCAGGCACGGCTGCTGCGGGTGCTGGCGCCGCTCGGCGTGCTGCTGCCCAACGGCCTGGGCCTCAATATCGACGGCGCCGATATCGGCCGCGTCGCCTTCGTGCGCTGCCTGCCCAATGGCTGCGTCGCCGAGGTCGTGCTCGACGATGAGCTGCTCAAGAAGCTCTCGGACGGCCAGAATGCGATCTTCGTGGTGTTCAAGACCCCCGAAGAAGGCATCGGCATCCCGGTGTCGCTCAACGGCTTTTCGGACGGGTTCGCCCAGCTGCCGTAAGAGCATTGCGGCGGGTTGACGCCGCCCCTCCCCTGTCATCGCAACAAAAAAGCCGGGTCCAAAGACCCGGCAGTTGTCAGGAAACGGGGACCGTCGGTGACGATCCCGAGCATGAAGCGCAGGGTGCTTCATCCAGGCGGGCACGCTGCGGCGGACAGGCAGGCAAGCCCTCCGTGCAGGCGCTCCGGATCGGCCCAATCAGGGATTGAGCCAATTGCGTGAGGCCGCGGCACGGCGCTGCGCCAGGGTCTGGCCGGCGCGTGGCGACTGCAGGGCATCAAACAGATCGGCACGCTCGATGCCGATATCCCTCAGCCTGCTGGCGTCGAAATCGAGAAGGTTGAGCAGGGCGCGGCGCTTGGCACGAGCGGCGCGGGCGTTGGCGAACCACCCCACGATGGTCTGAACCAGGTTGGTGCGCGCAGCGGCCACGGCAGGCCGCTCGCCCGAAAGCAAGTAAGCCATGATACTTCTCCAATGTCTCAGGTGTGTCCGGCGGGGAGCGCGGGACGGCCGGTTGATCGTCGATCACCGATGAATTGAAGATGCGCTCTTGCCATCCATTAATCCAACAAATAGATTTCATCCGGTTCATCAAAATTGGTGATGGAGCTTCTCATGGCCTCCCCCCTCGATCTCGATCAGCTGCAGAGCTTTTGTGCCATCGCCGATTGCGGCAGTTTCACCGAGGCAGCGCGACGGGTGAACAAGACCCAGTCGGCAGTATCGATGCAGATCAAGCGCCTCGAGGAACGCCTGGGGCGAAGTCTGCTGAGCCGTGACGGGCGCGGCGTGACGCTGACCGAGCACGGCGACGCGCTCTACGGGCGGGCGCGCAAGATGCTGCGCACCAATGCCGAGATCATGGACCTCTTCTCGGACGACGACCTCTCCGGCTCGATCCGCTTCGGGGTACCCGACGACTATGCGGTGCGGCTGCTGCCGGTGATCCTGTCGAGCTTCCAGCGCACGCATCCCAGGATCGTGGTCGATGTGCGTTGCCAGCCGTCCGAGGAACTGATCGAGGGCATGAAGACCGGCAAGTACGACCTGATCGTCTTCACCCAGGGCACCAGCCATGAATATGGCGAGCTGTTTCGCACCGAGCGGATGTTCTGGGTGGCCTCGCATGGCGGGCAGGCGCTCAGCACCGATCCGCTGCCGATTGCCGGTGGCCTGCATTGCTGCTGGAAAGAGAACGCCATGGAAGTGCTCAACCGCATCGGCCGCGACTACCGCATCGCCTATACGTCCTCGAACGCCCTCGCCATCACCAGCGCCGTGCTCACCGACCTCGCCGTGGGCTTCCTGCCGGAAAGCGCCCTGCAGCCGGGAATGCGGGTGATTTCCGAGGACAAGGGCCTGCCGCGCCTGCGCGATGCCGAAATCGCCATCATGCGGGGCAGCCACGCCTATGGCGGCATCTATGATGCGCTGGCCAGCCATATCGTTGCCAATATGGGCAACCTGGAAGGCCGGGACAGCCTGAAAGTGGCAGCAGAATAAGCCGGCAGACGGAAAGCTACATGCCCCAACCGATCATCGAGGCACATGGCCTCAAGCGAACCTTCAAGGCGCGCGGCACCAAGGGCAAGGCAGTCGATGCCGTGCGCGGCATCGACCTGACCGTCAGCGACGGCGAGATCGTGGGCTTTCTGGGCCCCAACGGCGCCGGCAAGACAACAACCCTCAAGATGCTGTGCACGCTGCTGGAGCCGACCGACGGCACCGCCACAGTGGCCGGCAGCGATCTGCGCACCGACGCAGCCGACGTCCGCCGCAAGATCGGCTATGTCAGCCAGGCCGGCTCGACCGCCAGGGATGCCCGGGCCGGGGAAGAGATCGTCAGCCACGCCCAGCTTTACGGCATCGAGCGCGCCGCCGCCGAGGCGCGTGGCCGGGAGCTGCTGACGGCGCTCGATCTGGGCGATATCTGGAACCGGACCTGCGGATCGCTGTCGGGCGGGCAGCGGCGGCGCCTCGATATCGTCATGGGACTGATCCACGAGCCCAGGCTGGTGTTCCTCGACGAACCGTCCACCGGCCTTGACCCGCAGAGCCGCGCCAACCTCTGGACCCATATCCGCAAGCTGCGCGACGAGCTGGGCACCACGGTGTTTCTCACCACCCACTATATGGACGAAGCGGATTCGCTGTCGGACCGCATCCTGATCATCGATCACGGCGCCATCGTCGCCGAGGGCACGCCGGCCGAGCTCAAGCAGAAGGTATCGGGCGATACCATCACGTTGACGCTGCGGAGCAGTGAGGATGCTGTGGCGTCCGGCGAGATCGCCCGACGGCTGGCCGGTGCGGATGAGCCAAGCATCGAGGCGCATATCGTGCGCCTGCACGTGCCCGACGGCGGGCGCGCTTTGCCCGTGCTGCTCGGCGACCTGACCAAGTCCGGGATCGACGCCATCGGCGTGGACGTCAACCGGCCGACGCTGGACGATGTGTTCCTGACCCTCACCGGGCGCTCGCTGCGCGACTAAGGAGGATGAGATGAGTGTGCTACGCGATACCGGGGTGATTTTTTCCCGTTCGCTGCGGCTGTCGCTGCGGCAACCCATGTGGGTGGCGATCGGCCTGCTGCAGCCGATCCTCTATCTCACCCTGTTCGGGCCCCTGCTGCAGACCGTGGCGGCGCGTTCGGGCTTTGCGGGCGACGCCTGGCAGGTGTTCGTGCCCGGCCTTCTGGTACAGCTGGGTATTTTTGGCGGCCTGTTCGTCGGTTTCGGCATCATTGCCGAATGGCGGTCGGGCGTGCTGGAGCGGCAGATGGTCTCCCCCGCCTCGCGCGTGGCGATCATCGGCGGACGCACGCTGCGCGATGTGCTGGTGATCACGGTGCAGGGCATCGTGCTGGTCGGCGCGGCCTATCTGATGGGGCTGCGCATCCCGCTCGCGGCGTTCCTGATCGGCCTCGTGCTGGTGGCCATGCTGGGCGCGGCCTTCTCGTTCATCTCCAATGCCATCGGCATCGCCACCAAGAGCGAGGATGCGCTGGCGCCGATGGTCAACTCGCTGGCACTGCCGATCCTGCTGCTCTCGGGCATCCTGCTGCCGATGACGCTGGCGCCGGTCTGGCTGCAGACCATCGCCAACTTCAACCCGTTCAAGCATATCGTCGAGGCGCTGCGGGCGGTGTATCGCGGCGACATGGGCGAGCCGATCGTCCTGGTCGGCCTCGGCCTGGCGTTGATCCTGGTCGCCATCGGCGCCTGGATCGGCACCCGCGTACTGGCCGCGCAGACCAGATAGCGCCCTAGATTTCAGCCTCGTCGAAGATGCGGGTGAGATCGCCGGCCCATTCGCCGTGGTACCTGTCGAGCCAGCGCTCGGCCGGGGTCTTCCTGAGGGCGATGGTTTCCTCGAGCGGGGCGAGATAGACCGTCTCGTCCTTGCCGTTGTCGATCTCGGCCCGGCGGCTGAGGCCGCCCTTGGCCAGGTCGATCATGTCGGCGGCGATCTCGAGTACCGAGCGGTTGCCGCAGCGGGTGGCAAGCGCGGTTCTCGGCACTTCCTCGCGCAGCCGCTGCTGCGCCGCGGTGCCCCAGTTCTTGACCAGTTGCCAGGCGCCGTCGAGCGCCTCGTCGTCATAAAGTAGCCCGACCCAGAGTGCCGGCAGGGCGTTGATATGGGCCTCGTCGCCCATGTCGGTGCCGCGCATTTCGAGGAACTGCTTGAGCCGGACTTCCGGGAACAGCGTCGAGAGGTGGTCTTCCCAGTCCTTGATGGTGGGCTTTTCGCCCGGCAGCTGTGGCAGCTTGCCCTCGAGGAAGGCGCGGAAGCTCTCGCCGGCGACGTTGACGTACTGCTTGTCGCGAATGACGAAATACATCGGCACGTCGAGCGCATGGTCGGCATAGCGCTCAAAGCCCATGCCCGCGTCGAAGGCGAAGGGCAGCATGCCGGTGCGGGCGGCGTCGGTGTTGAGCCAGATATGCGAGCGGAAGCTGAGGTAACCGGAGGGCTTGCCGTCGACGAAGGGCGAATTGGCAAAGAGCGCGGTGACGATCGGCTGCAAAGCCAGCGAGACGCGGAGCTTCTTGACCATGTCGGCTTCGTCGGAGAAGTCGAGATTGGCCTGCACCGTGCACGAGCGGTACATCATCGAGGTACCGAGCGTGCCGACCTTTTCCATGTAGGGGGTCATGATGCCATAACGCGACTTGGGCATGGCCGGGATCTCCTTGACCGACCAGAGCGGCGTGACGCCGAGGCCAAGGAAATGGATGCCGAGTTCGCTGCCGATGGCGTGGCAGTCGAGCAGATGGGCCTTCAGCTCGGCGGCAGCGCCGTGAATGGTGTCCTGCGGCGCGCCGGAGAGTTCGAACTGCCCGCCGGGCTCCAGCGATATGCCGCCGACATCGCCCAGATTACGCAGGCCAATGGGGTTTTCCTTGTCGAAAAACGGGTCCCAGCCGGTCCGTGCCTCGATGCCCTTGAGCAGGGCGTGGACGCCGTCAGGGCCGCCATAGGGCACGGGACGGAGCGGGTTCTTCCGGAAGACGTGCTTTTCGTGCTCGGTACCCACCCGCCACTCCGAGCGGGGTTTCGCCCCGCGCGCCATGGCCTCGATCAGGTCGGCACGCGTTTCGATCGGGGGCGAGGTGTCGTCACCGGCCATAAGAAGTCCTTACCGTAAGTCCGCGACCGGGAACCGGTCGGGGCGGACAATAGCCAGCCGCGGTCCGAAAGCAATGGCTTTTATCGCCAATCACCGATGGTTGCCTGCACCAGCGCCAGGGCGGCCACCGCGGCCGTGTCGGCGCGCAGGATACGCGGTCCGAGGCTGACCGGAATCACAAATGGCTGGGCCAGAAGCAGCAGACGCTCCTCAACCGAGAAACCGCCTTCCGGCCCGATGAGAATGCCGACCGGCAGGCCCTCGAGCCAGGCCAGTTGCTCGGTGGGGGAGCCGGCGGGCGCCGCCTCGTCGCAAAACACCAGGCGGCGCAGGCCATGGGTGTCGCGCCAGGTGCGGAGCAGGTCCTCCAATGAGGTTTCGGCGGCCAGCACGGGGACGCTGAGCACCTCGCATTGCTCGGCGGCCTCAATGATATTGGCAGCGAGCTTGTCGACCTTGAGCCGGCTGACCTGGGTGTAGCGGGTGATCACCGGCTGGATCACCCCTGCCCCCATTTCGGTCGCCTTCTGCACCAGATAGTCGAGACGGCCGGTCTTGAGCGGCGCAAAGCCGAACCAGAGGTCGGGCGTGCGTGTCTGGTGGGCGGTCTGCACCGTCAGTTCCACGGTGACGCCCTTGCGGTGCGGGTCGGTGATGCGCGCCAGCCAGGCGCCATCACGGCCGTTGAACAGAATGACGGAATCACCCGCCTTCATGCGGAGCACCGAGACAAGATAGCTGGTCTGGTCGTGGCCGAGCGTCAGCGTGGCGTGGGCCCGCAGGTCGGCCTCGACATAAAGACGCGAGAAGGATTTGTAGGTACGGGGCATCTTGCCTCGAATGACGCCAGGCGGGATAAGCCTCGCATTACCGCACAGGATTGGGCCCATGCAAACCCCCGACGCATCGACTGGCATGGTTGCTGACGCGCAGCGCGACAACTGGCTGGACCGGCATGCCCCCGAGTGGCTGAAGCCTTACGGGCGGCTGGCGCGCTGGGACCGGCCCATTCCACTGCTGCTGCTGTTCTGGCCATGCGGCTTCTCTCTCGCCCTCGCCACGGTTGCCCGCCCGGGCACCGGCTTTGATCTCTGGGCGCTGCTGCTCTGCCTGGTGGGCGCGGTGGCGATGCGCGGCGCCGGCTGCACCTTCAACGATATCGTCGACACCGATATCGACATGAAGGTGGCGCGGACGCGGTCGCGGCCCATTCCTTCCGGGCAGGTGACCAAGCGGCAGGCCGCGCTGTTTCTTGTCGCGCAGTCGCTCGTCGGCCTCGTGGTGCTGCTGCAGTTCAACAGCCTGACCGTCACCCTGGGGATCGCGTCGCTGGTGCTGGTGGCCATCTATCCGTTCATGAAGCGGGTAACGTGGTGGCCGCAGCTGTTCCTCGGCCTCGCCTTCAACTGGGGCGCGCTGATCGGCTGGACCTCGCAGGTCGACAGCATCGGTGCGGCGCCGATCGTGCTCTATCTGGGCTCGATCCTCTGGACCATCGGCTACGACACCATCTACGCCCTGCAGGACATCGAGGACGACGCCATGATCGGGGTCAAGTCGACCGCCCGGCTCTTCGGCGACAAGGCCCGACCGATCATCGGCCTGTTCTACGCCGGGGCCGTGCTGCTGTGGCTGGCAGCCGGCCTCATCTCGGGCGCCAGCCTGCTGCTCGCGCTGCTCATTGCGGCACCGGCGGCCATCCTCGCCTGGCAGGTGCTGACGCTCAGACGCGCCGATGCTGCCGACGCGCTCAGGAAATTCAGATCCAACCACTGGGTCGGCCTCGCGCTGACGCTCGCACTTCTCGGTGAGGCGCTGCGGATCTGGCTTGCAACCGGCGCCTGACCTTCCCATCATAGGAAGGTATACGGGGAGATATCTCATGCAGATCGGCGAAGCCTCACGCGCCACGGGCGTCTCGACCAAGATGATCCGGCATTACGAAGCCATCGGGCTGATCCCGGCGGCCGACCGGCGCGACAGCAATTATCGCGACTATTCGCACCACGACGTGCACCGGCTCGGTTTCATCCGGCGGGCCCGCGATCTCGGTTTCTCGATGGACGAGATCCGCGACCTGCTGCGCCTCTGGGCCGACAGTTCGCGCTCCAGCAGCCAGGTCAAGGCATTGACCCGGCAGCATGTCGCCGAACTCGAAAAGCGGATCACGCTGTTGCAGGAAATGCGCGACACGCTGAACCACCTGGTGGACAGCTGCGACGGCGATGACCGGCCGCACTGCCCGATCATCAAGAGCCTGGAGGGCGACCTGCCCCTCCCCGAGCGCAAGGGCGGCGTGCCGGTGCACGGCAATCTGGCGCACCAGGGCTGAGGCAAATCCGGACCCAGAACGTGCAAAACCGATCCGGGGGGGACGGATCGGTTTTGCGAGACAGCGCTTGGAGGTCGCTTTTTTTGGCTGCGAGATCGGGGGAAATCTGGCAGCGGGCCAGCGAGAACATGTGCAGTGTTCGTCGCGGTCAGAGCAGTAACGGGCGGCTCCAGGAAAGGTTGCAGAACGCACCACGAAAAAACAACAAAGGCCGGTTCTCGAGAGAACCGGCCTGAAGTCAGCCTTTGGAGGGCAGTGGTAAAGGATCGTCACAGGCGCCCCGGGAGCTTGCATGCCTCGGGTGGGGCGCCGGAAATTCTCAGTCGGCGCTGTCGCCCGGCTTGCGGCGGTTGAGGAAGCGCGGGCGGCGGCCGGCCTCTGCGGCCAGCTTGCGGCGGGACGAGGAGGCGCCGAGCGCCACGCCATCGACCTGTTGGGAATAGGGCAACAGATTGCCGTCGCCGGCCTTGATGAACAGTGGCAGGCGGAGCTTGCGGCCCCAGTTCTGCCATTCGGCCACGACGTTGGCGTTGCCGATCTCTTCAAAGACGCGATAATTCAGTTCCGGGTCGCCATGCACCAGTTCGATCGTGCTCGAGAGCAGACCTTCCTCGGAAATGCTGGTGGACACTGCGACGCCGACAAATTCGTCGACCGGCACCTTGATCTTGATGGCAACGCCGCTCTTTTCGAGCTTCTTTCGCACCGTGACGGTCTTGACCGGGTCCTTGGGACCATTGTCATTTGCCGCGCCGAAAGGGCGTGCTGCCAGGGGCGCCGCAGCGTCTGCGGCCTTCGTCCCGAACAGCATGATGACGGACGAACCCTCGATCCCCACACCACGAACCATTTTCTGCCTCACTGTTAACTTCGAGAGCTTGTTGAGTTTGGTGCTCTCTTATGGACCCAAACCTACGCGACCGCCTTTCCGCGGCGCTTAAGAAACGGGGTTAAATTTAGGTTGTTTTGAAAAGGGTTAGCAGTGAGTCACTGGGTGTAAGGAGCGCTTAAGCACGAAGGGTTTGTTCACCTTGTCTCGGCCTCGGACCGAAAATGGGCTATCTTGCAGGCGAGCTGCAAGGGAGTCGGGCCATGGGGTGGGATCTTCTCGTCATCGTCGGCTGCGTCGTCGTCATTGGCGCGGTCATTGCGGTGCAAATCAAGCGACAGAACAGCCGGGCAGCGGGCGACAACCCGGGTGACGACTTCCGTTCGGACAGCCGGGCCGACGTCGACCCCGGCGGCGATGGCGATGGCGGCGACTGACGCCTAATAGACGTCGGCCTGATAGCGCGACGTCGCCTTGAGCGCGGCGAGATAGGCCTTGGCCTCGGCTTCGGACTTGCCGCCATGCTCCTGTGCCACGTGGACGATGGCCGCCTCGACATCCCTGGCCATGCGCTTGGCATCGCCACAGACGTAAAAGTGCGCGCCCTGCTCCAGCCAGGCGAAGAGTTCGGCGCCCTGCTCGCGCATACGGTCCTGGACATAGGTTTTCGGACCGGCGTCGCGTGACCAGGCCAGCGACAGCTTGCTCAGCGTGCCACGGGCCCGCATCATCTCCCATTCGTCGGCATAGAAGAAATCGCAGGCTTCGCGCTGATGGCCGAAGAACAGCCAGGCCGGCCCCTTGGCCTCGATGGCCAGGCGTTCATGCAGGAAGGCTCGGAACGGCGCAACGCCGGTTCCCGGCCCGACCATGATGATCGGCGTCTCGGGGTTTTCCGGCAGCGCGAAATTGTGGGCCCGCTGCACATAGACCAAGAGCTCCCCGGCCGCCTCGATACGCCCCCCCAGATAGGTGGAGGCGACGCCCAGACGCTCGCGCCCCTCCAGGTCGTAACGCACCGTGTCGACGGTCAGGCTGACCCGGCCGGGATTGGTCTTGGGCGATGACGAGATGGAATAGAGCCGCGGCTGCAGCGGCTCGAGCACTTCGATCAGCGCCTCCGGGTCAGGCCGGATACCGGCAAATTTCTGCAGCGCGCCCAGCACGTCGAGGGTCGCGGCATCGCCATCGGGGTCCTCGCCGCGGGCCAGCGCCTGGGCCTTCTTGCGGCGCTCGCCGCCAGTCAGATAGGAAATGAACTGGAACAGCGCGTCCGGAGCGGCACCCAGCGAGGTTCGCTCGATCAGCACATCGCGGAAGCTCTCGCCGGCAATCGGGAAATCCGGGGGCACGTCAATGGCGGCGATGACGGCATCGGCCAGCGCCGGGTCGTTGCGGGCAAAAACCCCGAGGCTGTCCCCCACGACATAGTCGAGACCGGAGTCCGAGAGATCGATCTCGATGTGGCAGGTCAGCTTCTCCGATGCCTCGCCGTTGAGCCGGGTGCGGCTGACGAAGCGGGCGGGCACGGGATGGCTGCGCGAGTAGCCGGGCGTCGCGTCCGCCGCCTCGGCCGGGGCGGACGCCGGCTTGTCGGGGTCGAGCACGCCACCGCCCATCTCCTCGACCAGCGCCTTGAGCATGCGGGCCGTCGCCTTGCCGCCGGGGGCGCAGAGGTTGAGGCGCGGCTCGGCCTGCTCATGGATGAGACGGGAATAGTCCGAGCAGTTATAGCCGCACTGGCCGCAATCCTGCTGGGCCATGGCGGCCATCAGCTTCCAGCGCACCGGCCGCTCCTTGGCAAGGTCCATGCGCTCCTCGATGGCCATGGCCGGATCTTTCCACGGCGTCGAGTCGTCCTCCTTGGGGGCGGCCGGAGCCGCTGGACTGAGCGTGTCGCCCCATTGCCGGCCAAGCGCTTCGAAAAAGAAGCTGTTCAACCAGGCGCGCTGCGGCGCGCTGAACGGCGCATCGTCGGGGATCAGTTCGGGAACGACGTGAATGCTCATGTGGCGACCTCATCGACGATGGCCTTGAGAGCTTCGGCATCATGGCGGTTGGCGAACTGATAGAAGGTCTCGTCGGGCGCGGTACGGCGCGCCAGATAGGCCCGGAGCAGCCGCTCGACGGCCGCCGGACACTCGTCGCTGGGGATCTCGCGCCACAGTTCGCGGCCGATCTTCGCCTCACTGCCCGCGCCGCCGCCGACAAACAGGTGAAAGCCCTCGACCGGATCGGCATCGCCCTCCGCCTCGATCTTGCAGGCGATCAGGCCGATATCGCCGATATAGTGCTGGGCACAGGAATGGTGGCAGCCGGTCAGGTGGATATTGAGAGGGGTGTCGACCGGCACGCTGGCCTCGATCTGCCGGACGATGGCCTCGCCGGTGCCCTTGGTATTGGCGGCGGCGAACTTGCAGCCGGTATTGCCGGTGCACGACACAAGCCCGGCACGGACCGGGGTCGCCTCCGTGGCGAGACCCAGCGCCGAAACGGCTGCCTCGACATCAACGACATCGGCGTCGCGCACTCCCGAAAGCAGCAGGTTCTGCCAGACGGTGAGACGGATATCGCCATCGCCGTAGGTGCGCGCGATCTCGGCCAGGCCGTGCATCTGAGCCGAGGTGAGCTTGCCGCTCGGCAGCACCACGCCCACCCAGTTGTGGCCGGCCTGCTTTTGCGGATGCACGCCGATATGGGCAAGCCGGTCGACCTCGGGACGCGGCTTGACGCAGTCCTCGGGCACCTTGGCGAAGGGCCGGCCATAAAGTTCCTCGACCGCCATCAGGAATTTCTCGAAGCCCCAGGCGTCGAGCAGATATTTGAGCCGGGCCTTGTTGCGGTCGGTGCGGTCGCCGTGATCGATGAAGACGCGGACGATGGCATCGGCCACCGCTGTCGCCTCGGACGGACGCACGTAGACCCCGGTGGGACGAGCGAAATCCATGTGGCCGGTGATGCCTCCCAGCACGAGACGGAACCAGATGCCCGGTTCCACCCCTGCCCCATCGACGATCTCGACGGCCTGGAAACCGATATCGTTGGTGTCCTCGAGCGCGGCTATCCTGCCGCCGCCGTCGAAGGCGACGTTGAACTTGCGCGGCAGGCCGGTCAGCAGGCGCGCATTGAGCACGTGGAAGTGCCACTGCCGGGCGTAGGGACGGGTATCAAGCAGTTCCTGGGGGTCAATGCCGGCGGTGGGCGAGCCGGTGACGTTGCGGATATTGTCGGCGCCGGAGCCGCGCGCCGTCAGGCCAAGATCCTGGATGGCCTCGAGCAGGCTGGGTCCCTTTTCGGCGGCGATCTCGCGGATCTGCAGGTTGGCGCGGGTGGTGACATGGGCATAGCCGCCACCATGGGTGGAGGCGAGCAGGCCCAGACCGGCCATCTGCCAGTGGTTGAGGATGCCGTTGGGCATGCGCAGCCGGCACATGAAGCTGTTCTGGTTCGGCGCCACGTAGAACAGGCCATGGTAGCGCCAGCGGAAATTATCGGGCGGCTTGGGGTAGTTGCCGGCCTCGGCGTCGGTCTTGAGCCGCTCCCAGGCGTCGAATGGGTGCTCCTCGCGCTTGAACTTCTCCGGGTCGGCGAGGGTGCGCCCCTCGCTCTCGAAGCGGGCCATGGCCAGCAGGTGCGGCGCGTCGGGTCCGGTTGGGTCGCCGGCCACCGGGCCGAGCGCCACGCTGCGGGCCGCGCTCATGCCGGCGACCAGCCCTTCGAGGTAGCGGCGCTGCTCGGGCGAGAAATCGAATGGTGTGGCGTCGGACATCTGGACCCTCGAAAACGAAAAAGCCGCCACCGGATACGCAGGGCCTGGGAGGGCGGGTGCGCGAACCGGTGGCGGCTTTGCCTGTGCGCGCCCAACCTTGGGCGCGGTGCGACCGAAGTCGCTCACATGTCATTATGCAGGGACTGTGCCAGTTTGGTGGAGAGTTCTATTTCACTGAAATGCCAATCGGTTAGCCGTTTGGCCGTGGTCCTTGTCACTGCGGAGGTCGGTGCAATCCGCCCGCCACTCCGGCAGGCTGCACAATAAACGCGCAGCCAGCCCCTCTGCTTACAATCGCGTCAGATCGATCCCCGCTTCTGCCAGCATGCTGGCGACGTCAACGGTCCGCTGGCGTGCCATGGCGGTATTGGCGGCGATGCCGGTGAGGATCGACCAGGCGCCCTCGCGGTGGCTGGAGGCGCGATTGTACCGGTCGGGCTCCATGCCGGCCGGGTCAAACAGATAGCCCAGCATCACCGGATCGGCGCCGCCATGGTCGCCCGATCCCTTCCAGACCTCGATGTCGCGGGGCCGTTCGCCGGCCAGATGCAGCGTCGTGGTCATGTTCTCGTCATGCGCCTTGTCGCGCTGACCGCCGAACACGCCATGCACCTCGATATGCTTGTGGGTGAGTTCACCCTTGGTGCCGTGGAACTTGATCTCCAGGCCTTCCCAGGGGGAGTAGGCACAAAGCGTATAGTTGAGGAATACGTCGTTGGCGTAGCGCACCTGCACCTGCATGGTGTCTTCGATGGTGATGTCGTCGGCGAAGACGCACTTGTCGCGCAGGTAGCCGTCGTCGTCCTCGGCCTCCAGATAGAGTTCGCGCAGGGCCGGATCATTCTCGAGGTCGAGCCGGTAGTCGCATTTGTCGAACACCGGGCAGCCGTGGCAGCGTTCGCCATGGTTCTCGAGCCCGAGTTCCCTGGCCATTTCCGGGGTGTAGAAGACGCGCTTGCCATTGGCACTGACGGTCCTGGGGGTCGAGTCGACCCACCAGTTCATCAGGTCGAAATGGTGCGTGGACTTGTGCACCAGCAGGCCGCCGGACTTTTCCTTGTAGCGATGCCAGCGGCGGAAATAGTCGGCGCCGTGCACGCGATCGAGATACCAGCGGAAATCGACCGCGGTGATGTCGCCGATCACCCCGGACATCAGCAGGTCCTTGAGCTGGGTGCGGGCGGGGGTATAGCGATAGTTGAAGGTGACGGTGAGCTTGCGGCCGCTGGCGGCCTGGGCGTCGAGGATTTCCTTGAGCTTGGCGAGATCGACCGTCATGGGCTTTTCGGTCATCACGTCGCGCCCGTCCTTGAGCGCCCGCACGATATATTCGTGATGCAGGTAGTCTGGCGTCGTGACGATCACGGTATCAGGCTGCTGCTCGGTGAGCATGCGGTCGAACTCGGCGGCCTGGTAGGTAGCGATGCCATTGCCGGACTGGTCCGGAATCTTGCTCGACGACAGCGCCAGGCGCGTCTGATTGACGTCGCACAGCGCCACCAGATCATTGTTGTCGGCGTGGGTCTGGGTCACGGCGGTGCGGAACATGGCATGGCGGCCACCGGTGCCAACGATTGCGTACTTCACTGTCGGGGTATCCTCATTCGCAATTCGGCCGGCATCCTCCCGCCAGCATTCCGGTTACTAATTCACCGTCTGGTTACTTCCGTCAAGGCGCCGTGTCGAACAGGGGCAGGCGATCACCGGACGCGTCGAAATAATGGGCATTGGCGGCCATCATGGAGAGGGTGATGGGTTCGCCGAGCTTGTGCTGCGCCTTGCCGTCGGTCTGCACCAGCACCGTCTGGCCGGAGGCGAGCCGGACATAGACGAAGATCTCGCTGCCCAGATACTCGACCAGCGTGATCGTGCCATCGGCGCTGAGATCGCCGGCATGACCGATGGTGAACTGCTCGGGCCGCACACCGACTGTCACCGGACCGGCGCTTGCGGCCGGTACAGCCAGGGCGCCGAAATCGGGCAGCGTCACCTTGCCGTCGGTGGCGGCGCCCTCGATCATGTTCATCTTGGGCGAGCCGATGAAGCTGGCGACAAAGCGATTGCGCGGGAAGTTGTAGAGCTCGTAAGGCGTACCGACCTGCTCGATATTGCCCTTGGACAGCACCACGATGCGGGTCGCCATGGTCATGGCCTCGACCTGGTCGTGGGTGACGTAAATCATCGTCGTACCCAGCCGGTTGTAGAGGCCGGCCAGTTCGACCCGCATCTGCACGCGCAGTTCGGCATCCAGGTTGGAGAGCGGCTCGTCGAAGAGGAAGAGCTGCGGCTCGCGGACGATGGCGCGGCCGATGGCGACGCGCTGCTTCTGCCCGCCCGAGAGCTGGCGCGGCTTGCGCTCCATCAGTTCCTCGATCTGCAGGATTCTGGCGGCGCCGGAGACCCGCCGCTCGATCTCGGGCTTGGGCATGCGCAGGTTGGACAGGCCGAAGGCGAGGTTCTTGCGCACGCTCATGTGCGGATAGAGCGCGTAGGACTGGAACACCATCGACAGATTGCGCTGGCTGGCAGGCAGGTCGTTGACGATGCGGTCGCCGATGGCGATCGTGCCGTCGGTGATCTCCTCGAGGCCGGCAATCATGCGCAGCAGCGTGGACTTGCCGCAGCCCGACGGGCCGACCAGCACGACGAATTCGCCGGAATGGATGTCGAGATTGACGCCGTGGACGACCTCGAGGCCGCCATAGGACTTGCGCACGTCGTTGAGTTGAACGCCGGACAAACGAAGACTCCTACTTGAGCCCGCTCATCGCGATACCGCGAATGATCAGGCGCTGGAAAATGACGAAGAACAGGAAGATCGGGGCCAGCGAGAGCACCGACATGGCGAACATCTGGCCGAACTGGGTGACGCTGTCCTGGCTGTTGAACATGCGCAGCGCCAGCGGCACCGTGTAGTCCTTGACGTCGTTGAGATAGACGAGCGGCCCGAGGAAATCGTCCCAGGTCCAGATGAAGGAAAAGATCGCGGCCGTGGCGATGGCCGGGATCGACAGCGGCATGATGATCGCCCAGTAGATCTTGAAGGGTGAGCAGCCGTCGATCATGGCCGCCTCGTCGAGGTCGCGCGGCAGCTGCCGGAAGAACTGCACCATCAGGAAGATGAAGAAGGCGTCGCCGGCGAGGAATTGCGGCACGATGAGCGGCAGGTAGGTGTTCACCCAGCCCAGATTGAGGAAGATCAGGTACTGCGGGATGAGCACCACATGGTAGGGGATCATCAGCGTCATCATCATCAGCGCGAACCAGATGTTCTTGCCGGTGAATTCGAGCCGCGCAAAGGCATAGGCGGCAAACGAGCAGCTGATCACGTTGCCGATGACCGAGAGCACCGTGACGAACAGCGAATTGGTGAAGAAGGTGGTGAAGCTCACCGACATGGCGTTCCAGCCCGACGAGTAATTGTCGAAGCGGAACTCGCTGGGCCACAGCGACAGGTCGCCGAAGATCTGGTTGTTGGGCTTGAGCGAGGACGCGAACATCCAGAGCAACGGATAGATCATGATCAGCGAGGTGCCGATCAGGAACAGGTGCTTGAAGAACGCGGCGCGCTTGGCCCGCTTGGCACGCGCCTCGCGGAAGGCCTGGGCGATGACAGCGGTTTCGGCCGAGGTGGGCAGGGTTGCGGTGCTCATGATCAGCCCTTCTGTCCTTCGTAGTGAACCCAGTATTTGCTGCTCCAGAAGGCAATCGCCGTGAAGGCGCCGATGATCACCAGCAGCACCCAGGCGAGCGCCGAGGCATAGCCCATGCGCAGGAAGCTGAACGCCTCGTTGAACAGGAACACGGTGTAGAACAGCAGCGAGTCGAGCGGTGCGCCCGAGCCGCCGGATATGATGAAAGCCCCCGAGAAGCTCTTGAACGCCTCGATCATCTGCAGCACCAGATTGAAGAAGATGACCGGCGCCAGCAGCGGCACGGTGATCGAGAAGAATTTCTTGATCGGCCCCGCCGCGTCGATCTCGGCAGCCTCGTAGAGTTCCTGTGGAATGGCGCGCAGGCCGGCAAGGAAGATCAGCATGGGCGAGCCGAACTGCCAGACCGACAGCACGATCAGGGTGTAGAGCGAATATTTCGGATCGCTGAGCCAATAGGGTCCGCTGATGCCAACGCCGCCCAGGATGGTGTTGACGATGCCCTCATAGGCAAAGAGCTGGCGCCACAGGATGGCAACCGCGATGGAGCCGCCGAGGATGGAGGGCAGATAGAACAGCGCCCGATAGAGCCCGATGGCCCGCACGCCCTTGTCGAGCACCATGGCGACGCCGAGGGCGAAGACCAGCTTGGCCGGTACCGCCATGGCGACGAACGAGAACGTCACCTGCAGCGCCTTCTTGAAGCGGTCGTCGTACTGGAACATGTAGGCGAAGTTGTCCCAGCCGATCCATTTGGGCGGGTTGATGACGTTGTATTTGGTGAAGGCCAGATAGAGCGATGCGAGGATCGGCCCGATGGCGAGCAGGAAAAAGCCGATCAGCCACGGCGTCAAAAACGCGTAGCCGGCGTAGTTGCGCCGCAAGAATTTCCGCATCGCCTGCATGTCGTCGTCCTGTCAAAAAGGTGGGCCCGCCGCGAGCCATCGCGGCGGGCAAGTCTGGCGCATCAGGCGCGGGCGAGGATCGCCTTGGCCTGGCCGAGGAAATCGGCAGCGACGTCCGGGATGGAGCGTTCGCCGAGCAGCACGGCGACGGCGAGACGCTCGAAGGTCTGCTCGACCTCGTTGGCGCCCGACGGCGGCGGCGGCGGCAGGACTGCCGTCTTGCCCTGGATTCCGTCGAAGAAGGCAACCGAGACCTTTTCCGCCTCCGACAGCTGCGGCGCCAGTGCGTCGCGGACATCGGACTGCGACGGGATACCGCGTTCCAGGCCGAGCACCTTGGTCATGTCCAGATCGTTGACGAAGCTGCTCATGTAGGTGGTCGCCGCTTCCGGATTCTTGGAATCGCGGGAGAGACAGACGAACTGGCTGGGCTGCACGATCGAGCCGGGCACCATGGCTGGGGTATTGGGATACATGGCGGCGCCGAGGATGTCCTGCATCAGGGCCTGGGTGCCGACAAGCTGGTTCGACCAGGCATAGGACGTGGCGGTCTTGCCGGTGACCACGCCGGACTGGGCGAGATCGGAGACGCCGGCCAGGCCGGCCGATTCCGCACCGGCCGGGGTAGCGCCGGCATTGCGGATCATTTCCCAGGTCGACCAGTATTCCTCGACGATGTCCTGGGTGACGGTGTACTCGCCGTCGGTGAACATCATGGCGCCCTTCTGGCCGACGAAGTCGGAGAAATTCTGGTAGTCGGCGGTGTTGTCGTCGGTACCGGCGACGCCGGTGGCGTCCTTGATGGCCTTGCCGATGCGGGCGACGTCGTCATAGGTCCAGCCGAAGGGGTCGAAGTTCTCGCCGACCTTGATGCCCGCTTCCTCGTAGAGGCGAGTGTTGTACATGGCCATGTGCGAGTTGGCGCCGATCGAGAGAGCGTAGAACTTGCCGTTGACGGTACCGGCATCGATGGCGCTCTGGTCCATCCTGGAGATGTCGAGGCTCTTGCCGACATAGTCGTCCAGCGGCACCACGGCGCCGTTGTTGATGTACTCGAACAGCACGCCATAGCCCTGCTGGATCACGTCGGGCATGTTGCGGCCGGCGATCTGCGTGGTGAGCTTGGTGAAGTAATCGGCAAAGCCGAGCGTCTCGCCGCTCACCGTGATGTCGGGATGCTTGCCGTTGAAGATGTCGATGACGGCAAAGGTCCGCTTGTCACGTTCCGGGTTGCCCCACCAGAAATGGCGGATCTCGGCAGACTGGGCAAAGGCCCGGCCCCCAAGCGCCGTGCTCAGCGCGAGCGTACCCGCGGCAGTCGCTGTACCGGTCAGAAATTTTCTACGTGTCAGAAAGCTCATTGTAGTCCTCCCATAGTGTTCAGGTGTTGGTCGTTCGTCCTCAGTAGCTTGGTGGCACCAGGCCGGGGTCTCGCACGCTCTGCAGCCGACCGTCCTCAAGGTCGAGCTGCTGGTTGGCAGCGATACGAAAGGAGATGTCGCCGTCCGGGGTCGAGAGCGTGCCCTCGATGTCCTGCACGCTCATGCCGACCAGGGCGCGGATGGTGCCGGCACGATCGGTCACGACGCGGATCCCCCTGGGGGCCCGGAACAGCAGTTCGCCGTCGCGCCAGGCGACGGTTTCGTGTGGCGAATTGGTCAGCTCGAACAGCCGGCCATCGACGCGGCGGGCATAGCCGGTCTGATGCGCGGCATCGCGATGCTCAATCTGGGCAGGCACCAGCCCGGTGAACCAGATCGTGCCGTCGGGCCGGGGCTGGATGCCGCACAGCCGTTCGACGAAGTCGACGAGGCAGAGCAGGCTGGGCGAATAGCCCTCGGTGAAGCCGGCGCGACCGGTAAAGGGGTGCAGCGTCTGCGGAAAGCGGTCGGCCTTCCAGAGGGCCGACAGCGTCGGATGGAGGATCCAGGTCAGCTCGACATGGCGGCCATGGGCCTCGAATGCATGCGGGGTGCGGATCAGCGTGAGGAAGTTCGTGGGGCCGGCCCAGCTGTTGTAGTCGAACGCCGGATCGTAGCGCGGGTCATCCAGCGCCACCGAGGTCAGCGGGTATTTGGCGAAGAATTTTCTGGTGTTGAGCAGGTAGCGGCGCAGGGACGCGGCGAAGAACGCGTCGTCGCCGATCTCGCAGGCCAGCACACGCAGCAGTACGTCGGACTGCACGCGAACCAGCCGGTCGTGCCGGTCCAGATCGTAGAAGAAGCCGTCGTCAGCGTCGTAGCAGCTCGCAAAAAGCGCACGGGCAGAGCGCGCGCTGGCGTCTCGCCAAGGCGCCCCGTCATCTCCCAGTTCCTCGGCCATCAGGGCCAGATAGCTACGCTGGCAGGCGACATTGGCGGTGAGGTCCGGCGCCACGAAGGGCAGCAGCGGATTGTCGGGGTTGCAGACCTTGGGGTCGTTGCCGAACGGGCTGTCGGGCACGTGCCAGAAACGCGGCGACAGGTCGTGACCGGTATCGTAGCAGCAGAACGCCTCGACCCCGCCGGTACCGCGCGTGTCGCGCCATTGCGCCAGCCAGGCGTCGTTGCGGGCCATGGCCTTATAGAGCGGCTTTAGCCAGGCGCGGTCGCGGCCATTGAGCTGGTAATGGGTCCAGACCGAGCGGGCCAACGGCGTCACCGTCTGGATCTGCGAGAAGACGGGACCGCTGGCCGTCAGCTTGTAGGGCAGCAGGCCGTCGTCGCGCTGGCCGTCGGCAAAGGCGGTAAAGGTGCGGGCAGCAACCGAAGGCAGGAAGCGGGACAGCAGTTCGGCATTGATGGTGCCGGTGCTTTCCAGCCAGCAGCCCAGATAGATACCGCCCTCATGCAGGATCGGCGCAGCGGTGCCGGCCGGCTTGATGCAGGAGAACAGTTCGCGCACGGCGCGGTAATACTGCTGCTCCATGCGCGGGTCCGAGGCGGTGAAGCGGACGCCTGAGGCCAGCCACTCGTCGCGCAACGCAAGGCCGGCGCCATCGAGGTCGCCGAGCTGATCGGCAACATCGACGGAGCGCAACTGCGACAGCATATCCGGCGCGCGACTCAGCATTTGAAGTACGTACCTCCTCCCAGTCCGAGCAGTTAATCGCTCGTTCGACTTCAGGCCGCCCGACCGGGCGGCAGCACGACGTCCCCGTGCGGATAGACCAGCCCGCGGCGGCGCGGCGTCAGCCGCTCCAGCAGTTCTGGGCTTGGCCGGTAAGGCAGGCGGAACGAGCCCCAGCTCGGGCCGTAGCGATAGACGGCGATGCGCCGGTTGCCCGGATTGGTACGGCGGGCCGAACCGTGCGCGATCGCGTCGACAAACAGCAGCGCGTCGCCCTTTTCGAGATGCACCTCGATGGCGCCGGCAATGCCGTCGACCGAAGTTTCCTCGCTGCGCTTGTCGAGGGCCACGGTCTGCGGATGGCGCACGTTGGACTTGTGCGACCCCGGAATCACCATGGTGGCGCCGTCGCCCGGACCGATGTCGGTGAAGGCCATCAGGATGTTGATCTGGCCGCAATGGAACTTGCCCGCGTGATAGCGGAACTGCGTGCGGATGGTACCGACATGGCCGCCGGAATGCAGGCGCTGCGCGCCGCCTTCGGGACGGATGGTGCCGAAGCACTCGTCGATGAACGCCGGACCGTGATTGCCGTCAAAATTCTCGGGATCGTCGGTGCCGATGAAGTGGATGGCCTTGTCGTACCAGCTCGGATGGTCGAGCAGTTCTTCCCAAACCGGGCCGGCCTCGTAGAGCTGCTGGAGGGTGACGCCCTCCTGCTGGCCGGAATTGTTGACCGCAACGTTGCCCCACCAGCCGCGGCCCTTGATGGCAGCGGCCTCGATCTCGTCGTAGGTGGCGTTGCAGGCGTCGACCTGGGCCGGCGTCAGTGCGTTCTTGATGATCAGGTAGCCGTTGAGATCGAAGAGATACTCTTCCATCTCGGTGGTTGGCGACTGGGCCCTTGCATGCTCGTTCATAGTGTCCTTCCGACAGCTTTCAGGTCCCCGGCAGGGGACTATCGGCGGTATCGGATGGGGGCAGCTGCATAAGCCTAGCCATCAACCGGGACCGCTCGGTTGAAATCTGTGACGGGTCTCTCAGAAGGTTGCAGCAAACAGTGGCCGTTGGTTCTACGGTCCAACCACAGATGCTGCACGTAGCGCACGCTTAACCGCTTACCCCGGCTGGGCGGCCTGCCCATGACGTGTCTCCGGCCGATCCTGAGGGAATGCATCCCTCTCAGATGCCTTATGTTTCAATCTCGACACGCGGATGTCAATTGCGAAAAATCGCGTCGCTGCCGCGGCGCCGTTCATCTGCCGGCCGGAGCCTGCATCTCGCACCTGTTCTGATCTTCCTTTCACTCTCATTGCCTGCCGCCAGATCACGTCCAGACGACCACAAATCTCCGTCTGCGTTTGTTCTTCCGTCAACTGATCGACAACTTGCAACACTCCACGGGAACCCGGCCCAGGGCGACCCATTCCATGCACAGGCCGAAGCCCCTTCCCGCACCTGCCGCTCTTGTCCTCGGAGGCGCGCAAGCCTAGAAGGGCGCCAGATTTCTTGCGGATCATCGATGCCAGACGCCAAGCTCAGCACAGCGGAACAAGACCTGCAGCTCCTGCGCTCTACCGCCGTTACGGCAGGCATCATTGCCTCGGGCTATTTCCGCCGCGACTTCAAGCACTGGACCAAGGAGCACAACTCGCCGGTGAGCGAGGCCGACATCGTGCTCGACAAGTTCCTGCACTCGGCGCTGACCGCGGCCCGGCCCGACTATGGCTGGCTGAGCGAGGAAACGGCGGACAATGCGGATCGGCTCGGCAAATCCCGGGTCTTCGTCGTCGACCCGATCGACGGCACGCGCGGCTTTATCCGCGGCGAGGATTCGTGGACGGTGTCGCTGGCGGTGGTCGAGGATGGCGTTGCCATTGCCGGGGTGGTCTACGCGCCGGCGCGCGACGAAATGTATGATGCCGCGATCGGTGGCGGGGCGCGGCTGAACGGTCAGCCGCTGCTGCGCCAGAAGGTTGCCGGCCGCACCCAGCCGCTGATTCCTGCGCCTGGCGCGGTGCATCAGGAACTGCAGGCCGAAGGCCTCGACTATACCCGTGGCCCGGCCTATCCCTCGCTGGCCTACCGCATCGTGCAGGTGGCGACCGGCAAGCTCGATGCGGCCGTGGCGCGGCGCGGCGCGCAGGATTGGGACATTGCCGGGGCAGCGGTGATTCTTGCTGAATGCGGACTGGCATTCGAGGATGTGTGCATGGGTGCCTTGCGTTTCAATCGCCCGGAAATCCGGCACGGGGCGCTTGCGGCGCTGGGCGATGCCTCGCTAAAAGCCCCCCTACATGCAGCGCTGATCCGGGTCTATGGTTGTCCCGCCGATACTGTGCAGATGGAGAGACAGACGCCGTGAGCACCACCCCCAAGAAACAACTGTTGCACCTCGTCCTCGGCGGCGAGCTCGAAGACCTCAAGGACATCACCTTCAAGGACCTGAGCAAGGTCGATGTGGTCGGGGTCTATCCCGATTACGCTGCGGCCTACACGGTGTGGAAGCAGAAGGCGCAGCAGACCGTCGACAATGCCGAGATGCGCTATTTCGTCGTGCATCTGCATCGGCTGCTCGAGCCCGGTCTCGATGATTGACGGGTAAGAAAACCCGCCTGCTCGACCGCCCTGCCGTCTACAACTTCGTCGGCCGCCACGTGCTGGGGGCCTATGTCGATCTGGGCATGCGCACCAGCAAGCTGAGCTTTGACCCGCCGGACTATCCGGCGCGGGTGCTGGCGCAGGTGCCGGTCATCTACACCTTCTGGCACGCCAACATGACGGCCATCGGCTACATGGTGCCGGCCGCAGACTATGCGAATGCCCGGGTTCTGGTGTCACCGCACAGCGACGGCCGGCTGGGCGCCGCGGCCATTGCCCGCTGGGGCGGCAAGGTCATCTACGGCACCGGCAATACGTTCAGCGGCGCCCGCGCCGTCGGCGGCACGCTCGAGACGCTGCGCGAGATCAAGGCCGGCCATTCGATCGTCATGTCTGCCGACATCCCGCCCAAGCGTGGCCGCATGGTGTCCAAGGGACTGGTACGGCTGGCGCGGCTGGCCGGATGTCTGGTGCAGCCGGTCGCCATGGCCAGTGCGCGCCGGAGCATCTTGGCGAAGGTGTGGGACCAGACCCAGCTCAACCACCCGTTTTCGAAGGCCGTGGTGGTGGCCGCCGAGCCGCTGCAGGTCGATGAGGCACTGACCGACGAGGCCGCCACGGCCGAGATCAAGTTGCGGCTCGACGCCGCCTATGCAAGGGCGCTGGAGCTTACGTCGCGCTGATCGCGGCAATGATCGCGTCGATCACGCCCGGCCCGCCGATGCGTTCGCGGCCAATCCGGCCCAGCCGGGCAAGTTCCGCCGGATCGCCCAGAAGCTGACGCGTCACCCGGGCGAGGTCGGCCGGATCGTCGCTGGACAGCAAGCGGGCGCCGCCGAACAGCCGGTTTTCCTCGAGGAAACGCTTCATGCGGTCGGTGCTGCGGGTGAAGGTGATGGCCGGCACGCCCAGTCCGAGCGACTGGATGGTTGCCGTCCCGGCCTGCGACAGCACGAGGTCGGAGGCTTCCACCATGTTGCGCATGGCGCCCTGCGCCGCATGGACGGTGAGGTCGCCCGTGAGCCGGTCGCCGTCCTGGGTCAGTCCGGCGGCGCGGGCGAGCCCCTCCAAGTCGACGCCGCCGGCCAGAGCCAGAAAGATGTCGGGCCGCTCGACCTCCGGGATCAGCCGCAGCGCGGCAATCTGCAGCGCGAAGTTGACGGCGGTCTGATCGCGGCTGCCCGGCAGGAGCGTCACCGCCTGCGGGCGGCTGCGGCGCGCCCTGGCGTCATAGTCGCCGGTGGTGATGGTATCCATCATGACATTGCCGGCGGCGACGGCATCGATGCCGGCGGACTGCAAGGTCGCGGCCAGTTGCGGGCTGCGATTGAAGACGCGGCGGCAGGTGCGGCGGATGGCCCATGTCTCGATTGCCGAGTAAGGACGGCCATAGCCGGTCTTGTAGACGTCGAGATAGGTGATGCCGCTGATCCCGGCGAGCAGGCAGCCGGCGACTCCGATGAAATCGCCGATGACGATCACATGGTCATAGGCCTGCCGGGCCGCGCGCATGAAGGCGATGCCGGGCAGCAACGTGCCGAGGCCGCCGCTGGCGATATCGCGGGCGACGGTGCCGCGGGCGACACGCGAGCCTTCGCTCGCCAACTGGGCGCGCGGGCCAACAATCGAACAGACACCGTCATAGGCCTTGCCTGGCCCGAGCGTCGGGTAGGCCTCGGCGCTCAGTTGCGGCGGCAGCCGGCGGATGATTTCAGCGCCGACAGAGTCTTCGCCATAACCGTTGGTGATAAAGAGCAGACGCCGCGGCGGGACCAATTCAGGCGCGGCCAACTCAGCCCCGGCCAAGACCGTGGCGGACAAACGCCTCGTGCGCAGCCTTGGCGTCGACATAGGCCTCCTGGCGGTCGACATTCCAGTAGGTCAGATCGTCGAGCGGAATGGGCGTGCCGGTCACCGCACAGCGCACAAAGCTGCCCGGCTTGACCACGACATAGTCGCCATCAAGGTAGCGGAGCTGCGCTTCGGCGGGTGCGAAACCCTTGTCGAAAATGTTCATGGCAATCTCTTTCACCCGACATATAGGCGAGATCGTGCAGGTTGAAAACCGGGCGCTGACCCGGCCCGATCAGAAGAGGCTTTCCTGACCGCCGCCCCCGGGTGCGGGCCTCGGTTTCTTGCGCGGGGTTGCCGGCGCGCCGCCGACCGTGGCGCCGATCTGGCCATCGGCCACCTCAATCGTGAGGGCCTGACCCGGCTCGACAGCCGTGGCCGAGCGAACGATGTCGCCGTCAGCATCGGTCACGAGGGCAAAACCGCGGGCGAGGACGTTCTTGTAGCTATAGGATTGCAGCAGCTTGTCGAGCGCGGTCAGCCGCTGCCGGCCGGTCTCGATCTGGCGCACCAGACTGGGCTGCAGGCGGGCAGCGACAGGGCCGAGGCGCTGCGCCGAACTGCGCAGTTCGGCCTCCAGCGCCTTGGGGGACACGCGCGCGCCCAGCGCCGCGAAGGCGGCGCGGCGGCGCTCGACCCCGAGCGACATGCCGGCGCCGTTGCGGCGGCCGAAATCGGCAAGGCGCAGCCGCAGGTCGGCGACGCGGCGCTGCAGCAGGGCCGGCGTCAGCAAGGGCGCCGTATCGCGCAGGTCGCCCCGCTTGAGCTGGGCCATGTGGCGCAGAGCCGAAAACAGGTTGGACGCAGCGTGGTCGACGCGCTGCCGGGCGGTGGCCAGCAGGTCGAGCGGCCGCGGCAGGCTGGCGGCAGCCGCCCGCAGCCGGTCGCGATCATTGAGCAGTTGCCGGCGTGTGGTGTTGCGCAGGCGCTGGCCCTGGTCGTCGACATAGGCGATGAGCTCGGCCCTCACCGGCACGGCCGCCTCGGCCGCCGCCGTCGGGGTCGGGGCGCGCATGTCCGAGACATAGTCGATCAGCGTCGTATCGGTCTCGTGGCCGACCGCGGAAATGACCGGGATGGTGCTGGCCGCCACGGCGCGCACCACGGCTTCCTCGTTGAACCCCCAGAGATCCTCGATGGAACCGCCGCCGCGCGCCACGATCAGCAGGTCGGGCCGCGGGATCGGGCCATCCGGCCGGAAGCGGTTGAAGCCGTCGATGGCGGCCACGACTTCGGGGGCGCAGGTGTCGCCCTGGACACGGACCGGCCAGACTAGGACGTGGCTGGGAAAGCGATCCTCGAGCCGGTGCAGGATATCGCGGATCACCGCGCCGGTCGGCGAGGTGACGACGCCGATGACGCGCGGCAGGTAGGGCAGCTGGCGCTTGCGCTCCTTGGCAAACAGGCCCTCGGCAGCGAGCTTCCTCCGACGATCCTCGAGCAGCGCCATCAGCGCCCCGGCGCCGGCCGGCTCGATCTGGTCGATGACGATCTGGTACTTGGACGAGCGCGGGAAGGTCGTCATCCGCCCCGTGGCGATGACCTCGAGCCCTTCCTCGGGCTTGAACAAAAGGCGCGCCCAGCTGCCCTTCCAGACGACCGCGTCGATCGAGGCGTTCTCGTCCTTGAGGGTGAAATAGGCATGGCCGGACGAATGCTGGCCGCGAAAGCCGGAGATCTCGCCGCGCACCCGCACATGGCCGAATTCGTCCTCGACCGTGCGTTTGACCGCCTGCGCGATTTCGGAAACGGTGAACTCGGCGGCATTGGTAAGGGCTTCGGCCATGCCCGAGAGGTGCGGCATGCCGGCGAGTCAGTCAAGCGCCGCAGTCGGGGTGACGCCCCTTTTCACCCGTGCTAGAGGGGCGCAGCAACAGCAAGCCGGGGTCTCATCATGCGCGTACTGGTCATCGGGTCTGGCGGGCGCGAGCATGCGCTGGCCTGGGCGATCTCGAAGTCGCCGCGAGTGGAGAAGCTCTTCGTGGCGCCCGGCAATGCCGGCACCGGCCGTATCGCCGAGAATGCCGAAATCGACATCACCCGGCACGATGCCGTGTTGGCCTTTGCCGAAGCCAACCGTGTCGATTTCGTCGTCATCGGTCCGGACGCCCCGGCGGTCGCCGGACTGGCCGATGACGTGCGGTCCGAGGGCTATCTCTGCTTTGGCCCGTCGAAGGCCGCGGCGCAGCTCGAGGGTTCGAAGTCGTTCACCAAGCAGATCTGCGACGAGGCGCATATTCCAACCGCCGCCTACGGCCGGTTCGAGACCGAAACGGCGGCTCTCGACTATATCCGCGAACGCGGCGCGCCGATCGTGGTCAAGGCCGACGGGCTCGCCGCCGGCAAGGGCGTCACCGTGGCCATGACGCTGCAGGAGGCCGAGGACGCGGTGCGCGACTGCTTCTCCGGGGCCTTTGGCGAGTCGGGATCGTCGGTGGTGATCGAGGAATTCCTCAGCGGCGAGGAAGCCAGCGTCTTTGCCCTCTGCGACGGCGAGAACATCGTCATGCTGGCCAGCGCCCAGGACCACAAACGGGTCTGGGATGGCGACAAGGGACCCAATACCGGCGGCATGGGGGCCTATTCCCCTGCCCCGGTGATGACCGACGACATGATGCAGCGCACCCGTACCGAGATCATCGAGCCGACGGTGCGCCGCATGATCGCGCGCGGCACGCCGTTCACCGGGGTGCTGTTCGCAGGGCTGATGATCACCCCCGAGGGGCCAAAGCTCATCGAATACAACGTGCGGTTCGGCGACCCGGAGTGCCAGGTGCTGATGATGCGGCTCAAGACCGACATCGTCGACCTGCTCGAAGCCACCGCCAAAGGCGAGCTGGCCGGCGTCACGCCGGAATGGTCGGACGAGGTGGCACTGACCGTGGTTCTGGCCACCCGGGGCTACCCGGTGAGCGCCGTCAAGGGCAGCGTCATCAGGGGAGCGGAGAACCAGGACAGCGACACCGTCCGGGTGTTCCAGGCGGGCACGGCGCGCAATGGCACGCATCTGGTGGCCAATGGCGGGCGGGTGCTCAATGTCACGGCCTTGGGCCGTACGGTTGCCGAAGCCCAGAGCCGCGCCTATGCTGCGGTGGACCGCGTGGACTGGCCAGAAGGCTTCTGCCGCCGCGACATCGGATGGCGGGCGATCGCCAGGGAGTCGCTCTAACGACTTGTAAACTCCACGCGCGTAGCCTGAATAGTTACCGCAAGTGGTAGTTGCCGTGAGTGAGCACCTGAAGGACACCGACAGCATTATCCCAATCCTCAAACGGGGTCGGGAAATTGTGAGTCGGCTTCGGGGCGAAGCTACCCCGCCGCCCGAACGCGGGGCGATGCCGCGGATCGGCGTGGCACTTGGCGGCGGATCGGCCCGCGGCCTGACCCATATTCCCTTCATCGAGGCCATGGACGAACTGGGGCTGACACCCAGCGTCATCTCGGGCACCTCGATCGGTGCCTTGATCGGGGCGGGCTGGGCCAGTGGCATGACCGGTGCCGAACTGCGCGACCACTCGTTCGCAACACTGGGCACCATGCGCGACATCGCCAGTCGGCTGTGGGGCGCGCAGGTGCGCAACCTGGGCAAGTTCTTTGCCAACGGTTTCAACGTCCAGCTCGACGCCACCCGGGTGGTGGATGCCTTCCTGCCGCAGCCCTTTCCGCTGGAGTTCAAGGATCTCAAGGTGCCGCTCTATGTCGTGGCGACCGATTTCCAGTCCTGGCACCAGGCGGTGTTCTCGAGCGGACCGCTGCGCGAGGCGATTGCCGGATCGATCTCGATCCCGAGCCTGTTCAAGCCGGTGGTGTTTGCCAATCACATGCTGGTCGATGGCGGCGTGGTGAATCCGCTGCCGCTCGATCAGGCGGCGGCCGACACCGACATCCTGGTCGGCATCGACGTCAATGGCGACCCGTCCGAGGTCATCAAGCGCGTCAATCACAGTGCCGTCGATGTCTGGTTCGGCTCGGCCCAGATCATGATGCACTCGCTGACCGCACACATGATGGCCGCCTATCCGCCCGACGTCTATGTCCGGCCCCACGTCATGCCGTTCGGGGCGCTGGAGTTCTGGCGCGTACGCGAAATCATCGCGCATGTCGAAAAGGACAAGGACAACTTCAAGCGCCATCTGACCCGCAAGGTCGAGGCCTTCATCACCAACACGGCCCTGACCATCCGCGCCGAGGACTAGGACCGCAGGGGTCCTCACGGTTGTGAACGAGGGAAAGATGGCCGGCCATCGCATCTACACGACCAGTTTTGCCAGCGTCTATCCGCTCTACCTCGCCAAGGCCGAGCGCAAGGGGCGCACCAGGGCGGAGGTCGACGAGATCATCTTCTGGCTGACCGGGCATGACCGCAAAACGCTGGACGAGCAGATTGCCCGGCAGACCACCTTCGAGGATTTCTTTGCGCAGGCGCCGCAGCTCAACCCATCCCGGTCGCTGATTAAGGGAGTGGTCTGCGGCGTGCGCGTGGAGGAGATCGAGGAGCCCACGATGCGCGAGATCCGCTATCTCGACAAGCTCGTCGACGAACTGGCCAAGGGCAAGGCGATGGCCAAGATCCTGCGCCAGCCGCCGGCCTGACCGTCAGTGCATCGGCGGCGGTTCCGACGGGCCCGGCCGCAGTTCGGGCTCGCCTTCCGGCACGCGCCGCCAGATCAGCAGCGACAGGCCGACGACAGGCCCACCGAGCAGCGACAGGGTCATGGCGCCGAAGCTGTCCACCACGATGCCCCCCACGGCGGCGGCGAATGCCATGCCGATCATCATGGCCGACATGTTGAGCGAGATGGCGACCGGCACGGCGCCGGGCGCGATCTGGGCCACGTGGCTGGCCACCGCGATCATGTAGGTGCGGCCCACGAAGCCCTGCGCCGCGACCGTCAGCATGAGGGCCGGCAGCGCCAGGTCGACCGGCAGGTAGGGCAACCCGACAAAGACCGCCATCACCACGATGACGGCGAGGCCGGCCATCGTCGCCGTGCGCTTGCTGCCGAAGCGGTCCGACATCCGCCCGGCCGTGGCGCTGCAGGCGATGGCGCCGATGCCGCCGGCCAGCAGCACCAGTGGCAGCGCCTCGTAACCGACATTGGCTGCCGTCAGGATGGCGCTGATATAGACCATCAGCGGCGAAGAGCCGATCATGAAGAACAGCGTCGACAGCAGCGCTGTGCCGATGGCCGGGTTGCGCAGGACCCGCAGCCGCTCGCCGATGGTCATGGTGTCGCCGGGCATGCCGCGCGGCAGCTTGATGTAGAGCGCCAGTGCCGCCAGCGAGGCCATGATGGCCAGCGCCACATATTCGATGCGCCAGCCGAAACTGGCGGCCAGCAGCGCACCCAGCGGCACACCTGCCAGCGACGCGATGGCCTGCCCCATGCTGATCACCTGCATGTAGCGCCCGCGCTTTCCCGGCGGGGCGATCATCGCGGCGGTTGCCATGGCGGTTCCGGTGTAGGTCCCCGCCACCACCGCCAGCACGGTGCGGATAATGACGAGGCCCTCGAAGAAGGGCATCAGCACCATCAGCAGGGCACAGACGGCCAGCCCGAATTCCGACCAGGCAAGGATGCGCCGCCGCCCCACGCCGCCGAGCAGCAGCGCCATGAGAGGGGGGCCGAAGGCATAGGCCAGCGAATAGAACAGCACCAGCAGCCCGGCCTGGCCCAGGCTGACGCCGAGGTCGGCGCTGATCAGCGGCAGGATGCCCGCGATCAGGCCGCCTTCGATGGCGCCGACAAAAGCCGCCAGGGACAGCCAGAACAACCGAGAATCCATAAATGCGTCCTGAGGCCTGGCAGTTTGCGAGGCAAGTCAAAAGGATAAAGATTACAAACTAGACGGGATACCCCCGCACCGCTGCACTGCTTAAGTCGCATATGGGGTGCCGCAGGATGCTGCACTGTGCCAGAATCAGGGTGCCCGATCTCTGAACCAACCGAGCAACGGTAAGCGCATGACCGAAGACCAGGACCCTGCTCCCGAGACATCGCTGACGGGCGGCAGATCCACGGTCACGCGGCAGGGCGACGTGGTCTTCCGGCAGGCGGCCCCGTGGTCGACATCGACAGTGGCCCTGCTCAAGCATCTGGAGCGCGAAGGTTTCGCGCACGCACCACGCATCATCGGCGACGGCTTTGATGCGCACGGCCGCGAGATGCTGAGCTTTGTCGAAGGGGAGAGCCCCCACCCCTATCCCTGGGACGACGCCGCTCTGCCCGTGCTTGGGCAGATGCTGCGGAAGCTGCACGATGCGACGGCCTCCTTCGTGCCGGCAGCCGACGCCACATGGCGACCGTGGTTCGGGCGGCAACTCGGCCAGCCAAGTGTCATCGGCCATTGCGACACCGGTGCGTGGAACATCATCGCCCGCGACAGGCTCCCAGTCGCCCTGATCGATTGGGAGGAAGCCGGGCCGGTCGATCCGGTGATCGAACTGGCGCAGGCCTGCTGGCTCAATGCGCTGCTGTTCGATGATGACCTGGCCGAGTCTCTGGGGCTGGCCTCGGCGGAGGCCAGAGGGCGGCAGGTCAAGTTGCTGCTCGACGGCTATGAACTGGCGCCGTCACGCCGTGGCGGATTTGTCGGCCTGATGCGGGACTTTGCCATTCTGAGTGCCGCCAACGAGGCCATGGACGCCAGGGTGACGCCGGACACCACGGACCCGACTGCTCTATGGGGCGTGACCTGGCGGGCGCGCAGTGGGGCCTGGCTGGTCAGGCATCACGACACCCTCGAGCGCATCGTCACGGCCCGGGCGTAACCTGTCACAGGCGGCGTGCCGTTCAGCCCCTGCGGGCCGCGAAGAAATCCCTGAGCAGCGCGGCCGCCTGGCGTTCGCCGATACCGGAGATCACCTCGGGCGCGTGGTGGCAGGTGGGCTGCTCGAAGAGGCGGACACCGTTCTCGACGGCGCCAGCCTTCTGGTCTTCCGCGCCGAAATAGAGCCGGCGCAGCCGTACATGGGCAATGGCGCCGGCGCACATGGCGCAGGGCTCGAGTGTCACGTAGAGGTCGCAACCGTCGAGCCGGCCGGTGCCGCGTTTGGCCAGCGCCGCCCGGATGGCCAGCATTTCGGCATGGGCGGTGGGGTCGCCCAGCGCCTTCATGCGATTGGCTTCGGCCGCGAGGATCTCGCCATTCTCGACAATCACCGCGCCCACCGGGGCCTCGCCGGCCGCTGCCGCTTCGGCAGCCAGCTCGAGGGCGAGCGTCATCGGCGATGGGGGCGAGGGGTGGAGCATCTCCTCGACCTACCGCCTCCCCGGCCCCGCCACAAGGGGCCGGGCGGAGAGGCGGGAGCGATGGGCATCAGGGGGTGCGGCGTTCGGCGTCGACGCAGCTGAGGATGATGCGCCAGCTCAGCACCGATGCGGGGATGCCGAGCAGGCCGGCAATCACCAGGCCGATGATCATCGATCCGGTCAGCCCGAAGGCGATGCCCGCCAGCATGGCGACGCCAAGCCAGAGGTAGAAGCCGAGCAGGCTGATGGCCGGGATGGCACAGAGAACGGCCATGGGAAAGGAGCGGACGAAATCGTCCGTATGGGAAGTGTCTGTCATTTTACATGCCTCGAACGCCACGCAGCAGCAATCGCCGCTCGGGTGCACGTCCTGGAAGTGGATCTGGAGGTAGCTTTGCGGCCTAGAGGCCGGCGACACGCAGGTGCGGCGGAGCGCAGGCGTCGAAGCCTTTTTCCACGGCCGCCGGGCGACAGATCGCCTGCCAGCTACCGCGAAAATCTCGGGACGCAACCGGAACGTCCGGCACTTCGGCCTGCAGCAGGGCGATGCCGGCAGCATTGCCGGCCGGCCTGTCGGGGGTGGCCGCATCGGCCCGCAGCACGGTAACCGAGGAGGAGAGCTGCATCACCGTGGGTGCGCCGCGATCGGCGGTGATCGTGTTGCGGCCATGCAGCGGCAGCTCGGCGACCGCGTAGCTCCACTGCACCAGCAGCAGCGCCAGCGCCCAGAGCCCGAGGCGAACCATCTGTCTCAATCTCGATGGAGGCAAGTCACGTCCCCGGAGCGGTTTCCGCCAGTGACATATCTGCCTTTTTCCGCCGTCTGCCAAGCGGCATGAATGGCGGGGGGTGGAGGCGGCGCAGCCATCCCATATAGTCGGCGGCCAAGGAGAATCGCCCCCGTGTCCATCCGCCAGTTGCCCGAAGATCTGATCAACCGCATCGCCGCCGGCGAAGTGGTGGAACGGCCGGCCAGCGTGGTCAAGGAACTGGTGGAAAATGCCGTCGATGCCGGGGCCCGCCGCATCGTCATCACCACGGCGGCCGGTGGCAAGGAACTCATCCGCATCGAGGATGACGGGATGGGCATGGACCGCGCCGATCTGGAGCTGTCGGTCGAACGCCATGCCACCAGCAAGCTGGGGGCCGGCGAACTCGACGATATCCGGACGCTCGGCTTTCGCGGCGAGGCGCTGGCCTCGATCGGTTCGGTCGCCGATCTCGCCATCTCCTCCCGCCCGGATGGCGCGCCGTCCGGTTTGCGGATCGAGGTGATCCGTTCGGTCAAACGGCCGGTGATGCCGCAGGCGATGAACCGCGGCACCATTGTCGAGGTGAAGAAGCTTTTCGCAGCGGTGCCGGCGCGACTCAAGTTCCTCAAGTCCGAGCGCGCCGAGGCCGGGGCGATCACCGATGTGGTCAAGCGGCTGGCCATGGCCAACCCGCATGTGCATTTCGTCCTCGACGGCAGCGACCGGTCAGCGGCCAACTGGCCGGCGCAAGAGGGCAGCGGGGCGCTGGCGGCGCGGCTGGCGCAGGTGATGGGCGCCGATTTCACCGCCAATTCGGCGCTGCTGGCCACGACGCGGCATGGCGTGGTGGTGGCGGGGCTGGCCGGGCTGCCGACCTATTCGCGCGCCAATTCGCTGAGCCAGTTCTACTTCGTCAACGGCCGCTCGGTGCGCGACAAGGTGCTGCTGGGTGCGGTGCGGGCGGCCTATGCCGATTTCATCTTCCGCGACCGCTTCCCGGCCATCGCGCTGTTTCTGGCCATCGATCCGGCGGAAGTCGACGTCAACGTCCATCCGGCCAAGGCCGAACTGCGGTTCCGCGATGCCGGGGCGGTGCGCAGCGCGGTGATCCGGGCAATCTCGGAAGCCCTCGAAGCTGCCGGCTATCGTGCCTCATCGACCGTTGCGGATTCGGTGATGGATGCCTTCCGCATGCCGGAGATGGCCGAAAGTGCGCCTGCCTCTGCCCCGGCGCGCAGCGACGCCATCCCCCGTTACGAGCCGGCGCCGCAGGGCTTTGCCGGCTTTGCCGAGCCGAGTGCCCGCTACGAGGCGGCGCCGGAGGCCGACCCCGTCGACTATCCGCTCGGCACGGCACGGGCACAGATGTTCGAGAACTTCATCGTGGCACAGAATGGCGACAGCCTGCTGCTGGTCGACCAGCATGCGGCGCATGAGCGGCTGGTCTACGAGCGCTTCAAGGCACAGATAGCCGCCGGGCCGGTCGCCAGTCAGGCCCAGCTGATCCCGGTGGTCATCGAGCTGCCCGAAGACGACTGCGGACGGCTCGAAGAGGCGGCGCCGACGCTGGAAAAGCTCGGGCTCTATCTCGAACGTTTCGGGCCACGCGCCATTGCCGTGCGGGAGACGCCGGGGCTGCTGGGCCAGACCGATATCAGCGGGCTGATCCAGGACATTGCCGATGGCCTGGCCGAATGGGACAGTTCGGCGGCGCTGGGCGACCGGCTCGACGCCATCATTGCCCGCATGGCCTGCCACGGCTCCGTCCGATCGGGGCGGCGGCTGCGGGTCGACGAGATGAACGCCCTGCTGCGCGAGATGGAAGCGACGCCGCATTCGGGGCAGTGCATCCACGGCCGGCCGACCTATGTCGAGCTCAAGAAGACCGATATCGAGCGGCTGTTCGGGCGCACGCGCTAACCAGTCCGGCGCTTTTGTTGCCGCGGTGCCGTGACAGCGCCCGCCTGCGCCGCGTAGGCTTGTCCGGCGGCGCAAGTCCTGGAGGGGACGCAATGAGATTTCTGATGGCGCTGGCGCTGCTTGCGGGGACCGCAGGCTGGGCCAGCGGGGCGCAGGCCGCGTGCGACGGGGTGAAGGGCGGCTGGATTGCCGATAACTTCCAGATCAGCACCACCGATCTGCTGACATTGTCCGATGTCGGTCTGGCGGCCTATATCATGGGCTATTCGCAGGGTGTGCTGATCTCGGTGCTGGCCGGGACCGACAAGGCCTGCATCGACGCCCTGCACCAGTGCACGCGCGACCATACGCTGGGCGAACTGACCTATCAGTTGCGCCGCTATGTCGCCGACCGGCCGGAACTGGGCGAGCACCTCGCCAGCGAAGTGACCTTCGACGCCATTTTCGGACCGTGCTTCGAAGGCGTGGGCGACTAGGCCAGCGAGATGAAGTGCACGGCGGCGGCACCATAGGCGCGGCGGTCGTCGAGGACGAAGCCCTCGGGCAGGGCGAGCGTCGAGTCGACGCTCTCCTCGAGCACGATGGTCACATCATCGGCCAGCCAGTTGCCGTCGCGCAGCGACAGCAGGGCCTGCTGGCCGAGCCCCTTGCCATAGGGCGGGTCGAGAAACGCCAGATCCATCGGGCCCATGGTGCCGGCAGGGCCGAGCGAGGTGGCGTCGCGGCGCAGCAGCTTGGCCACGCCCCCTGCCCCGAACGCCTCGATATGGTCGCGGATCAGTCCGCGCGACTCGGCGCTGGTATCGACGAAGACGACGCTGGCGGCGCCGCGCGACAGAGCTTCCAGCCCCAGCGCCCCGGTGCCGGCAAACAGATCGAGCACCTTGAGACCGTCGAGATTGGGCGACAGGCGGCTGGCGAGGATGTTGAACATCGACTCGCGGGTGCGGTCGGACGTCGGGCGAATGGACTCGTCCGACGGCGACAGCAGAGACTTGCCGCGAAATTTCCCGGCGACGATCCGCATTTAGCTGCGCGGCTTGCGCGGACCGGCAGGACGGGACGGCTTGCCGCCCGCTCCACCCGGACGCGGGCCACGTGGCTTGCCGGCGAAAGCGGGCTTGTCGCCAGCGGCGCGCGGGCCGCGCGGCTTGTCGCCATAATCGCGCTTCGGACGGTCGCCATCGGGACGCGGCGCGCGCGGCTTGCCGGCAAAGGCCGGCCGGTCACCGACCGGACGGGCCGTACGGGGCTTGTCGCCGTAGTCGCGCTTGGGCTTGTCGCCAAAGCTGCGGGCCGGCTTGTCGCCGTAGCTGCGGGCCGGACGGTCGCTGGCGGCAGCGCGTTGCGGACGATCCCCGAAATCGCGCTTGGGACGATCGGCGAAGTCGCCACGCGGCTTGCCGGCAAAGGGCCGCGCCGGGCGGTCGCCGGCCGGCTTGTCACCATAAGGACGCTTGGGCTTGTCGCCATAGTCACGCTTGGGCTTGTCGCCAAAGCTGCGCGCCGGCTTGTCGCCGTAGTCGCGCTTGGGCCTATCGTCGAAATCGCGCGGAGCGCGGGTGGCGCCACGGCGGAACGGCTTGTCGTCGCCGTCTTCGCGGCGCGGACGCTCCTGCTTGATGCGGACCTGGCTGGTGGTGCCGTCTTCGTTGTGGATGGTGCGCAGCGGAATATATTCGGGCTCGCGCGCCGGCTTGCCGGCCATGGGCTTGCGCTGGGTGTAGCGGCCGCCGGGCCGGTCACGGCGCTGCAGGCTTTCGTCGGTGGTCTTGGGCGCCGGATCGCGGTCGGTAAAGCGGAAGGGCGCCGTCGACTCCTCGATCGCCTTGCGCTGCTTCGGCGCCGGCTTGCCGGGCGCGGCGGCCCGCATCTTGGGATTGATGGCGCGGCGACGGTCGGTGGCGGTTGCCTGTTCGGGCATCTCGCTGTCAAAATCGGCGCCCGATTCTTCGGTCAGGCGCTTGCCGAGCTGCTCGCGCAGGACCCGGGCCTTGACGGTCTCGACCGCACCGATCGGCAGGTCGCCAAGCTGGAACGGACCGTAGCTGATGCGGATCAGGCGGTTGACCTGCAGGCCGAGCGCGGCGAGGACGTTCTTGACCTCGCGGTTCTTGCCTTCGCGCAGCGCCACGACCAGCCAGACATTGCTGCCCAGATCACGCTCCAGCACGGCTTCGATGGGGCCATACTTGATACCCTCGACCTCGATGCCGTCCTTGAGCTGGTCGAGCTGCGCCTGAGTGACGGTGCCAAAGGCCCGCACGCGATATTTACGCAACCAGCCGGTTGCCGGAAGCTCGAGCGTGCGCTTCAGGCCGCCATCATTGGTCAGCAGCAGCAGTCCCTCGGTATTGATGTCGAGGCGGCCAATGGTGACGACGCGCGGCAGACCATGCTGCTCGAGCGCTTCAAAGATCGTCGGGCGACCCTCGGGGTCTTTCTCGGTGACCACCAGGCCTTCGGGCTTGTGGTAGAGCCAGACGCGGGTGCCCTGCTTGGCAGCCAGCGGCTCGCCGTCGACCTTGATCTTGTCCTTGGCGGCAACGTTGAAGGCCGGGGTTTTCACCACCTTGCCGTTGACGGAGACGCGGCCGTCCTTGATCCAGAGTTCGGCGTCGCGACGCGAGCAGAGCCCGGCGCGGGCCATGATCTTGGCGAGACGATCGCCGGCGGAATTGGAGGTGAGGTCGGTCATTGCCGAAGAACACTTTCTATCATGCGGGACCCGGACGGGCGGCGCAAACAAGGAATGCCGCGCCCCATGGCGCGGCAGCAGTCAGCAGGCCTTAGTTGCTTTTCAGGCCAAGCTCATCGGAAAAACTGGCATTCGGATTGGAGGGGGCAGCACCGGTCGGTCCGGAGCGCTTGAGCGCCTTGCGGATTTCCTCGGGGCACTGCTTGCTGTCGATCGGCACCAGGTCGCCATTCTTGGCGGCGCAGACCAGCTCGGTTCCGGCGACGGTGGTGAAGTACTCGTCAGGCGGCAGATAGAGCGGGCGGGCGCCCGGCTTCAGGCGGGCCGCGGTCATGCGGGCCGTCAGGATTTGGGCTTCCTGGTCGGTCAGCGGGCGACCCGAAAGGGTCCGCAGATCGACGACCTTGGCGTTGCGCAGGCGGGCCAGGTCGGCATCCGAGAGCGAGGAAGCGTCGATCTGTACCTTGTCGGAATCTTCGGGCAGCTGGGCGGCAGCGGTCCTGGTCTGCGGCGCCGGCAGTGCACTGCCGTCCTTGGGCAGGACGAGCGGCGCACGCGGCGTCTTGGGCTCTTCCTTTTCCTCGCGCGGAATGCCGCCGAGGCCGATCAGCGTCTCGGTCATCACTTCGCGTTCGAAGGTGCCGAAATCGCCCATGGCGTTGGTGCCTTCGGTGGTGGTGCAGGCCGTCAGGGCCAGACCAGCCAGGACGGCGATCGAGAGGAGGCCTGCACGGGTCGCGGCCGCAATGGCGGAGGACCGCCAGGTCAAGTCAATACGCATGCAACTTCCCTTTTACCCCTCGCGCCCGGCTTATAGCCCATCCCGGGCCGTAAAACCAGATTTGGGCGGTAATGCGTTCACAAGCCATTGGATGGTGCCTTGGCGCGGCCGATTCCCAGCACATCGAGGATCAGCAGCAACACTCCGGCGGTGATCATGGCATCAGCCAGGTTGAAAATGTAGAAAGACGTGTCCTGCCAGTGGAAATGGAAGAAGTCCGCCACGGCGCCGTACAGCAGGCGGTCGAGGGCGTTCGACAGGGCGCCGCCGATGCAGAGCGCCAGTCCGGCGCGGACCAGCGCCGAATCCGAGCGCCACCACCAGACGCAGAGCAGCAGCACCGCTGCCGCCATCAGCAGGCCGATACCCCAGACCGGCAGCGACCCCAGCAGGCCGTAGGAAATGCCGGTATTCCAGACGAGGACGTAGTCGAAGAAATCGGTGACCGGCACGAATTCGCCGCCGCGCCAGCCCTGCCAGCCGATCGGCGTATAGGTGCCGAAGAACTCGACGCAGACGGCCGCGCCGGGCGAGATGCACTCGGCCGCCACGTGGAAGAACTTGTGTGCCCGATCCAGCCCGAAGGCAAAGAGCAGGAGCACGATCGAGAGGCCGAGGCCCTGGCGGTGCTTCACCGACGGGCTCAGAGCCCCGCCGCGGCGCGTTCGCGCATCGCCTGGGCATCGCGGGCCGAGAGGTCGGGATAGTCCGGGTCCGACCCGACATCGGCAAAGAACCGCCAGGAGCGGGCACACTGCCGGCCGGTGGCCTTTTCGAACACCACGGCAACGCCGGGCTGCTCGTCGAGCCGGAAGGCATCGGCCGGTGCGTCCGTCTTGACCACGGAAATGTAGGAGGTGATGGCGATTTCGGCGAAATCGACGTCCTTGACCGCCTCATACAGTGCCGGGTCGGTGATGGCGACGATCGGCGCGGCCTCCAGCGAGGAGCCGATGACCTTGTTCTTGCGCTCGATCTCCAGCGCGCCGGTAACGACGCGGCGGACGGCACGGATCTTGTCCCACTTGGCCATCAGCTTGTCGTCGCGCCAGTCGGCCGGGATTTCGGGGAAGAGCCGCAGGTGCACCGATTCGGTGTCGCCCGGGTGGCGTTCGAGCCAGGCCTCTTCCATGGTGAACACCAGGATCGGCGCCAGCCAGGCGGTCAGCGTGTCGAACACGTCATTGAGCACGGTCAGGCTCGCCCGGCGCTTGGCCGAGGAGATCGGATCGCAATAGAGCGCGTCCTTGCGGATGTCGAAATAGAAGGCCGACAGATCGACGTTCATGAAGTTCGACAGCACCGAGACGACGCGCTTGTAGTCATAGGCCTCGTAGGCCGTCTTGACCGTCACGCCGATCTGGCTGAGGCGGGACAGGATGACGCGCTCGAGTTCGGGCATGTCGGCATAGGCGACACGCTCCTCGGGCCTGTAATGCGCCAGGTTGCCGATCAGCCAGCGGATGGAATTGCGCAGCTTGCGGTAGGAATCGACGGTGGTGTTGATGATTTCCTTGCCGATGCGCAGGTCGTCGGCATAGTCCGACGAGGCCACCCAGAGCCGCAGGATATCGGCGCCATACTGCTTGATGACATCCTGCGGGGCGACGGTATTGCCCAGCGACTTGCTCATCTTCTTGCCCTCGCCGTCGAGGGTGAAGCCGTGCGTCAGCACCGAGGCATAAGGCGCAAAGCCGTTGGTGGCGCAGCTTTCGAGCAGCGAGGAATGGAACCAGCCGCGATGCTGGTCGCTGCCTTCGAGATACATGCCGGCCGGGAACTGCAGGTCGGGCCATTTCTGCTTGTTGCGCAGCACCCATGAGTGCGTCGTGCCGCTCTCGAACCAGACATCGAGGATGTCGTCGATCTTGGTCCAGTTCTCGGGGTCGGGCACGGCATCGCCGAGAAAGCGCTCCTTGGCGCCCGGCTTGAACCAGGCGTCGGCGCCCTCTTCCTCGAAGGCCTGGCCGATGCGGTGATTGACCGCCTCGTCCTTGAGGATCTCATTGGTTTCGAGATTGTAGAACACGGCGATCGGCACGCCCCAGGCGCGCTGACGGCTGAGGACCCAGTCGGGGCGGTCGGCGATCATGGCGCGCAGCCGGGTCTGGCCGGCCTGCGGATAGAATTTCGTCGCGTCGATGGCGTTGAGGGCACGATGGCGCAGCGTATCGCCGGCTTTGCCTTCGATATCGCGGTCCATGTAGACGAACCACTGCGGCGTGTTGCGATAGATGATCGGCTTCTTGGACCGCCACGAATGCGGATACTGGTGCTTGACCCGGCCGCGGGCCACCATGGCGCCCTTTTCGGCCAAGGCAGTGATGACGCGGTTATTGGCGTCGCCCTTCTTGCCGGCATCGTCGATGACGCGCGCGCCTTCGAAGCCCGGCGCGTCCTTGGTGTAAAAGCCTGCGTCATCAACGACATAAGGGATGATCGTGGCGATGCCCAGCTCGATCAGGCGGCGGCTCGATTCCATCCAGATACCGAAGTCGTCGAGGCCGTGGCCCGGCGCGGTGTGCACAAAGCCGGTACCGGCGTCATCGGTCACATGCTCGCCGTCGAGCAGCGGCACTTCGAACTCGTAGCCGCCGGCCAGACCCTTGAGCGGATGGGTGCACGAGGTGATATGGGCCGGATCGACATCGCCGATACGGGCGAATTCCTCGACCTTGGCCTTGGCGAAGACATCGGCGGCCAGATTGTCGCCGAGCACGTATTTCTCGCCGACCGCAGCCCAGTTGCCCGCGGGTGCCTTGATCACTTCATAGAGGCCGTAGCTGATCCGCGACGAGAACGAGATGGCGCGGTTGGCCGGGATGGTCCACGGCGTCGTGGTCCAGATCACTACCGAAGCATTGAGGTCGTGGAAGGCCTTCGAGGTCACTTCGCCGCCCGCCGACCGGATCGGGAATTTCACCCAGATGGTGTCGCTCTCGTGGTCGGCATATTCGACTTCGGCCTCGGCCAGCGCCGTGCGCTCGACCACCGACCACATCACCGGCTTGGAGCCGCGATAGAGCTGGCCGGAGGCGGCGATCTTCATCAGCTCGCGGGCGATCTGCGCCTCGGCGTCAAAGCTCATGGTCAGATAGGGATTGCCCCAGTCGCCGAGCACGCCCAGGCGCTTGAACTCATCGCGCTGGGTATCGACCCAGAACTGCGCAAAGGTCCGGCATTCGGCGCGGAACTGGTTGATCTCGACCTGGCCTTTGTCGAGACCCTTGGCGCGATACTGCTCCTCGATCTTCCACTCGATGGGCAGCCCGTGACAGTCCCAGCCGGGGACATAGGCGGAGTTGAACCCCATCATCTGCTTACTGCGGCTCACCAGATCCTTGAGGATCTTGTTGAGGGCGTGGCCGATGTGAATGTTGCCGTTGGCGTAGGGCGGGCCGTCATGCAGCGTGAATTTCGGCCGGTCGTGGGCCGCCGCGCGCTGACGCTTGTAAAGGTCCATGTCTTCCCAGCGCTGCAGCCACACGGGCTCACGGGCCGGCAGGCCGGCGCGCATCGGGAATTCGGTCTGGGGCAGAAAGAGCGTAGCGCTGTAATCGGCCTCGCCGCCGCTCACTGGAGTATCGTTCATCATTCTCGGCCTGGCTGGAAGTCGGGGGCTTTTAGCAAGGCGAGGCGGTCGGGGCTAGTTTCTTCTTTGCAAAGCGGCGCGCTGGAGATCACGCCACCCCTCTCTGGCTGCGACCAGGGCGCTGACCGGGTCCTGAACCTCTCCCCCGGTGAGGGGGAGACGCGAGACTTGCGAACGCAGTGAACTCGTCGCAGCAGAGAGGGGGACCTCCCTAGCCGAAAAACCCGAGCTTTCTGTCCAGTTCGCCCAGCGGGCCGCAGCGGCTCAGCAGGTCGCGGGCGATGCGCCCGTCGGCGGTCATGGCCTCGATCAGCTCGTCGAGGCCGGAAAATACCTTCTGGCCGCGAACATGGGCGACCAGCGACACCGACAGCTCCGCGCCGTAAATGTTCTCGTCGAAGTCAAAGATCCAGGTCTCGAAGGGCGGGCGCTCGTTGTTGAACATCGGCTTGCCATAGGCGGCGGCGCCGTCGAGCAGGCGATCGCCCAGCCTGACGCGGACGGCATAGATGCCCTGGGCGAGGCCGAAACCGGTGGGGCTGGCGACATTGGCCGTCGGAAAGCCGAGTTCGCGGCCGCGCTGGTCGCCCTTGATCACCGTGCCGCTGAGGAACCAGTGGTAGCCGAGCAGCGCGTTGGCGGCGGGGACGTCCCCGCCCCCGAGGGCGGTGCGGATGCGCGACGACGAGATATGGTCGTCGCCCTCGTCCAGCATGTCGAGAATGTCGACGTCAAAACCCTGCGCAACACCGGCGGCCTGCAGGAACTCGGGGGTGCCGCGGCGCTTGTAGCCGAAATGGAAATCAGCCCCGACGGAGACACCGCGGACCGCCAGCGCCTCGACCAGGAAGCGGCTGACGAAGTCCTCGGCCTCGATCCTCGAAAACTCCATCGAGAACGGCATGACGACAATGCCGTCGAGCCCGAGCGCCTCGACGATACGGGCCTTGGCGTCGGCATGGGTGAGGCGGAACATGAACGGCGCCGGCGCAAACACGTCGCGCGGATGCGGCTCGAAGGTCAGCACGATGGCCGGCACGCCGGCCGCGCGGGCCTTCGCCTTCAGCGCCGAAAACACCCGCTGATGGCCGCGGTGGCAGCCGTCGAAATTGCCAATGGCGACCATGGCGCCCTTGAGCGAGGCAGGCACATGGTCGAGGCCGGAGAGCCTGATAAAGCCGGACAAATCGCTACTCGCCCAGTGTAAAGGTGGGGTTCCATCGCAAGAAACCGGGCGAGGTGCAAGCTCCCCGAACGGCTACCAGGCGAGACGCGGCAGGAAACCGGCAAGATTGGCGCCGCTGGGCGCCACGAGGTCGGCAACCGCCTGCGGGTCGACATTGCCGAAGGCGTCGAGTTCGCCGGCATGGATCGAGCCGGTGATGAACAGCAGGTCGATATCGAACTGGCCGGCGCCCATGGCGTCGGTGCGCACGCTGTCGCCGATGGCCACGATGCGCTTGCGGTCGAGCGTCCGCCCGGCGGCCAGTTCGGCCAGCCGCAGCGCCTCGGTATAGATCGGGCGGTAGGGCTTGCCGGCCATGCGTACCTTGCCGCCGCGCGCTTCGTAGAGATCGCCGAGAGCACCGCCGCAATAGATCAGTTGGTCGCCATGCTCGACCACGCGGTCGGGATTGGCGCAGATCATGGGCAGGCCGCGCTTCAGCCAGAGCGTGGCGCGCTCATTGTACATGTCGGGCGTATCGTCGTCGCTGTCGAGGTCGGTGACAATGACCACCTCGGCCTCCTCGGCCGGGCCGCGAATGACCCCCAGCCCTTCGTAGAGCGAGTCGTCCTCGGTGGCCGGGCCGACATGATGGACGACCTTGCCCTTGTAGGGAGCGATCATGGCGCGGGTGGCGTCGCCCGACGAGACGATGCCGTCATAGGCATCGCGCGGCACCATCATGCGATCGAGCAGTTCCACGATCGGCCCGGAGGGGCGCGGTGCATTGGTGATGAAGACCAGCACGCCGCCCTGCCGGCGGTATTCGACCAGTGCCTTGACGGCGCTCGGGAAGGCGGCGACGCCGTTATGCACGACACCCCAGACGTCGCAGAGCGCCGCATCATAGTTCTGGGCAATCTCGGACAGCCCGGACAGGGCTCGGGCGGGGTCGGACATCGGGGCATTCCCTTTCAGACTTCGGCGCGGCGCGGCTCGGCGGGGAGGACGGGCCGGTCGACGCGCAGGTCCGGACGGACCGGACCGGGGGCGGCAATATGCGGCCCCTGCGCCAATGTGATGCCATCCTCGAACAGGGCAAGCAACTGCTGTTCGCTGGCCACCCCGGTAGCGCAGAGCTCAATGTGGAAGCGCCGCGCATAGGGAGCGATGTCGGCGGTGTGGAAATCGGTGAAGGCCGAGGGCTGACGCAGAAACTTGCTGGCGTCAAAGCGCACCGACTTGAAGCCCAGCCCCTCGATCTCGGCAAAGTCGAAGCGCAGCGACCCGACATGAGTGAGCGAAAAGCCGATGCCGATGCGGCCCAGTTGCTGCAGCACCGCCTTTTCGGGCGTGCCGAGCAGCTTGAAGCTCGACTGCGGGATGGAAAAGAGCAGCGCGTCGTTGATCGCCCGGTTGGCGTCGAGCAGCGCGGCGAATTGCTCGACCAGCCGCTTGTCCTGCAGCGTGGCGTGGGTCAGCGGCACGAACAGCCGCACCGGCTGGCCCGAGGTCTTGGCCCGGCGGGCAATGACAACGGCCTCGTCGAGCGCCATTTCCTCGACCAGCCGCGTCACCTTCTCGCCGCCGGCACGCGGCATGAAATCCGGCGCATCGGCCAGTTCGCCGTCTTCCAGCATCAGGCGCGGCACCAGATCATAGGCGTAGGGGCGGCGCTGCGGCAGAGCCACGACGGGCTCGATGTGGAAGACCAGGCGGTTCTCGTCCAGCGCCTGCTTGAGCAGTTCGGGCGGAATCACCGGTTCGGGGAAAGCGTCCTCGTCGTCCTCGTCCTCCTCGTCGGCGACTGCCGGCGTCGAGACGCCGAGCGCGGCGTCTTCTTCGCGCCGACGGGCTTCCTCGAGTTCGTTGACGGTTTCGGCAACCTGCCGGACCACCGTGCCGAGCACGGAAATATCGGCCTCGATGCTTTCGAGACGGCTCCCGGCATTGGCGTCGGTCAGGGCGTTGATGCGCTGGCTGAGCACGGCGCCGGCCTGCGCATCGGTCGACAGCAGCCGCGCCAGATCCTCGATGGCGCGTTCGAACCGCGCCTCGGCGCGCATGCGTAGCGCCCGCTCCTGCAGGAGAACCGCGACGCAGCCGAACGCCACTGCCGTCACCACCGCCTCAATGGGCGAGAACGTCAGTCCGAAATAGGCTGCTCCTCCGACCCCCACAGCCGCAAGTGCGATAAATATGTAGACCAGACCCTGCACGTGCCGCTTCGCGCCTCCGTACTCACGTGGATTCGACGCCCTGTGGTCATAGCATTGCGCACCGGCAGCCGAAAGCATTGCGCCAAAGAGGTCTGTTCAAAACGGATTATTTACCCTGTTCGTCAACACTCCGGTGAACACGTTGCCAGGAGCTCATCTCAATTGAGCCCATCTGTGAAGGACCATGCATGCCTCCGACGACCGGCCGAGCTTCGGACGCACCCGCCCGCCTCCTCCTGATCGATCGCGATCCGGCCGGCGGCCGGTTGATGGCTGCCAATCTGTCGGGCTGCTTCCTCATCGCGCCCGAAGTGGTCGAGGCGCGGGGTGGACGCCAGGCAGCCGAGCTGCTCAAGGGCACTGGCTTTGACATCGTGCTGATGGATCTCGCCAGCCTCGATGATCTCTCGAGCCAGACCGAAGACGCCGTCATGCGGCTGGTCAAGCTGGCCTCAGGCGCCCTTGTCGTGGCGCTGGCGGATGGCGCCTCGGTCTCCTCGGCGGTCGCCGCCATGCGGGCGGGCGCCCATGACTATGTCGCAAAGCCGGTCAGCGGACCGGCCTTTGCCACCCGAATTGGAGAGCTGGCACAGCGTCACGGCAAGGCCCGGGCGCTGACCATTGAGACCGGATCGGCTGAGTTGGCCGGCGGTTTCTCCGGCTTTGTCGGCGTCTCCACCCAGATGCAGTTCGTCTACGAGCAGATCGACCGCATCGCGCCTTCGGCGGCACCGGTGTTCATCACCGGCGAGAGCGGCGCCGGCAAGGATGTGTGCGCCGAGGCCCTGCACGAGCGCGGGCCGCGCGCCGGCAAGCGCTTCGTGGCCATCAATTGCGCCGCCATCCCGCGCGACCTGATGGAAAGCGAACTGTTCGGCGTCGCCCGCGGCGCCTATACCGGCGCGCATGAGGACCGCAAGGGCGCCGCCGAGCTGGCCGACGGCGGCACGCTGTTTCTCGACGAGATCGGCGAAATGGACCTGTCGCTGCAGTCCAAGCTGCTGCGCTTCCTGCAGACCGGCAGCATCAGCCGGGTGGGCGAGGCCTCGACGCGGCAGATCGATGTGCGCGTCATCTGCGCCACCAATCGCAACCCGATGCAGCTGATCGCCGAAAAGAAGTTCCGCGAGGACCTGTTCTACCGGCTGCACGTGCTGCCCATCCACATTCCGCCGCTGCGGCAGCGGCCGGCCGACATCCTGGTGCTGGCGCGGCATTTTCTCGAACGCTACGCCCGCGAGGAGCGCAAGCAGTTCTCCGGCTTTGCCAACGAGACGGCCAACCAGCTGATTTCCCGCGAATGGCCAGGCAATGTCCGCCAGTTGCAGAACATCATCCGCCGGCTGGTGGTGATGTTCGACGGTGGCGAGATCACCGCCCAGATGGTGGCGGCCGCCGATATCGAGGGCATCGTCTTCGAGCGTGACGCGCCCAAGGCGGTGCCACGGCGCCAGTCGGTGCTGCCGCTCTGGCAGCAGGAGCAGCGGATCATCGAAGACGCCATCGACAGTTTCGACGGCAATATCGCGCTCGCCGCCGCGGCGCTCGAGCTCAGCCCGTCGACGATCTATCGCAAGCGCCAGGCCTGGGCCGAAATGGCCGGCAAGCGCGGCGCCGCCTGATGCCTTCATTTCTCCCTGCCGGTGGCCTATCTTTGGGCGTGCCGAGCGGGAGACAGATATGTCCGAAGACGCCATCGTAGAAACGCATATCGACGCCGAGATCCGCGATCGCGCCGAAAAGGTGCTGCGCGACGCCGGCATGACCATTCCGGAGCTGCTGCGACTGGCGCTGACGCGCACCGCCGAGGACGGCGCCGTGCCCTTCGGCCTGCAGGGCGAGGACCCCGGCTACGACGCCTGGTTCCGCGAACAGGTCCAGGAAGCGCTGGACGATCCACGGCCGCCGCTCAGCGATGAGGAAGTCCGCGAACATATGGCGAAGGTCAGGCGCGAGTTGGCGCAAAAGATGGGCCTGAGCGAGCAGTGAGGGTCGAGTGGACCAGCCGCTCACTCGCCGACCGCGAGAAAATCTATCGCTATCTGGCTGCCGAGACCGGCGGTCTTGCCGTCCCGGACCGGATCGACACCGCCATCGAAGGCAGCAAGGACCTCTTGAGCGACTTCCCGCTGGCAGGTCGCACGGGACGCGTGGTCGCGACGCGGGAGTTGCTTGTGACCGGCACCCCCTACCTGCTGGTCTATCGAGTGACAGCATCCGGCGTGTGGATTCTCAGAGTGATCCACCAGGCGCAGCGCTGGCCGCGCCGGCTCTAGCCCTTGGCGAGCTTGTCGGCGACCTTGCGGGCGGTCGCGAAGGCCTTGGCTTCCTCGCCCAGGGCGCTGCCCTTCTTGACCAGCTTGCCATCGACGTGAATTTCCCACGTCCACTGGGTGTTGGGGCCGGCCCCGCCGGTGCGCTTCAGTCGGATGTCGTGCTTGGTATCGGTCATGTTGAGGTCCTCAGCGCCAGGTAAAGACGCGCGTCACGGAGTAATTGAAAACGACGCTCATGAGTGCGCCGAGTATGCCGGCGAGCAGGAGGTCGGGGCTGGCCTGATAGATCCAGGTGGCGACCGAGACATTGGCCAGGGCGCCGATCGAGCAGACGGCATAAAAGCTCAGCAGCCCGGTCCAGTAGCGACGGCCGCGCAGCTTCTTGTCGGAATAGGTCAGTTCGTTATTGAGCACATAGTTTGTCGTCATTGCGACGACGGTGGCGGCCAGCTGGGCATTGGTGAAATTGAACCCCAGATACTGATGCGTGACCCAGAGCGTCACCAGATGCACGACGACGCCGCTGCCACCGACCATGCCGAACAGCAGGAAACTGGTGGGCAGCAGGCCGCCGGTCAGCTTGGAGATCAGCAGGCCGAGGAACTGGATGACGATGAGCGGGCTCATCTTGCTCTCGCCGGCAAAGCGCGGCCGGAAGGTATAGGGCACCTCGCCGATCCTCAGCTCCCGGTCGGCGCGGCTGCGGAAGCGGGTGGCCGAGACGATGATGTCGAGCAGGATCTTGAAGCCGTCCTTGCTCAGCGTCGGAGCGATCTCGTCGAACACCTCGCGCTTCATCAGGAAAAAGCCGCTCATCGGATCGGAGAGCCGGGTGCCGGTGAGTATGCTGGAGAGCCGCGTGGCAAGCCGGCTGCCGGCCTCGCGCGTCGAGGACAGGCCGTCGCCGGCGCTGCCGTCGCCGGCGTAGCGGGTGCCCACGACGATATCGTCGCCGGCCTGGGCCCGGGCATACATCTGCGGCAGGATCGACTTATCGTGCTGGTGATCGGCGTCGATCACCGCGAAAAACGGCGCAGCGCTGGCGGAGATGCCCTCGACGACGGCCGAGCTCAGGCCCCGCCGGCCGATGCGGTGGATGCACCGGACATTGTGCCGCTCGCGCGCCAGATCCTTGACCACGGCGGCGGTGCCATCGGGCGAATTGTCGTCGACCACGATGAACTCGAAGGCGATGCCCTTGAGGGCTGTCGCCACCTTGTCATAGAGCGGCACGATATTGTCGCGCTCGTTGTAGCTGGGCACGATGACAGCCAGTTGCGGGGCAATCCACGCAGCTGCCATCGCGGGCTGTATGTCGGATCGGTCGTTCAAGGCAGAAGTCCGGGTGCGAAGTCGCGCTTGGTTAGCCGCTCGCACGGGCTAATGCAACGCCGCGCCCCGGCTTTGCGCCGCGAGACGATTTCGCTGCGGCAAAATATTGACTCTGCCCGGTGCCAGCCATATATCCCCGAGCAGCTTGTTAGCACTCACAAACGACGAGTGCTAACAGGCACCGGATTTCAACAAAGAATATGGAGCTATCATGGCTTTCCGTCCCCTGCACGACCGCGTTGTCGTTCGGCGTGTCGACAGCGAAGAGAAATCTTCCGGCGGCATCATCATCCCCGACACTGCCAAGGAAAAGCCCTCCGAGGGCGTGATCGTCTCGGTCGGCCCTGGTGCCCGCGATGAAAGCGGCAAGGTTGTCGCCCTCGACGTCAAGGAGGGCGATCGTGTGCTCTTTGGCAAGTGGAGCGGCACCGAAGTCAAGCTGAATGGTCAGGACCTGCTGATCATGAAGGAAAGCGACATCATGGGCGTGATCACGCAGTAAGCCTCCGGCTCGCAGCGTTTTCTCCCATTCAACCGTAAGGAGCGCCTCTCATGGCTGCTAAAGACGTAAAGTTTTCCACCGATGCCCGCGACAAGATGGTCCGTGGCGTCAACATCCTCGCCAATGCGGTGAAGGTGACGCTCGGTCCGAAGGGCCGTAATGTCGTCATCGACAAGTCGTTCGGCGCCCCGCGCATCACCAAGGACGGCGTCACCGTCGCCAAGGAAATCGAACTCGAAGACAAGTTCGAGAACATGGGCGCGCAGATGCTGCGCTCGGTCGCTTCCAAGACCAATGACGTTGCCGGCGACGGCACCACCACCGCGACCGTCCTGGGCCAGGCCATCGTCAACGAGGGCATCAAGCTCGTCGCCGCCGGCATGAACCCGATGGATCTCAAGCGCGGCATCGATCTGGCCGTGACTGAAGTCGTCGAGAACCTCGCCAAGGCCAAGAAGACCATTTCGTCGAACGGCGAAGTCGCACAGGTCGGCACCATCTCGGCAAATGGCGAAGCTGCCATCGGCGAGATGATCGCCAATGCCATGCAGAAGGTCGGCAACGAGGGTGTGATCACCGTCGAGGAAGCCAAGACCGCCGAGACCGAGCTCGAAGTCGTCGAAGGCATGCAGTTCGACCGTGGCTACCTCAGCCCCTACTTCGTGACCAATGCAGAAAAGATGACCGCCGTCCTCGAGGACCCGGTGATCCTGCTGCACGAGAAGAAGCTCTCGAACCTGCAGGCCATGCTGCCGATCCTCGAAGCCGTCGTGCAGAGCCAGCGTCCGCTGCTCATCATTGCCGAAGACATCGAAGGCGAAGCGCTGGCGACCCTTGTCGTCAACCGTCTCCGCGGCGGCCTCAAGGTTGCTGCCGTCAAGGCTCCGGGCTTCGGCGATCGCCGCAAGGCCATGCTCGAGGACATCGCCATCCTGACCGGTGGTTCGGTGATCTCGGAAGATCTCGGCATCAAGCTCGAGAACGTGACCCTCGACATGCTCGGCACTGCCAAGCGCGTTGAAATCTCCAAGGAAAACACGACCATCGTCGATGGTGCCGGTTCCAAGGACGACATCACGGGTCGCGTTGCGCAGATCAAGGCGCAGATCGAAGAGACCTCGTCGGACTACGACAAGGAAAAGCTGCAGGAACGTCTGGCCAAGCTCGCCGGCGGTGTTGCCGTGATCAAGGTCGGCGGCTCGACGGAAGTCGAAGTCAAGGAGCGCAAGGATCGCGTCGACGACGCCCTGAACGCCACCCGCGCTGCCGTTGAAGAAGGCATCGTCCCGGGCGGCGGCGTCGCCCTGCTCCGCGCCTCCAGCGCGCTGACGGTCAAGGGTGCGAACCCCGACCAGCAGGCCGGCATCAACCTGGTCCGCCGCGCTCTGCAGGAGCCGCTGCGCCAGATCGCCAACAACGCCGGCGACGAAGGTTCCGTGGTGATCGGCAAGATCCTCGAGAACACCTCGCTGACCTACGGCTACGACGCCCAGACCTCGACCTATGGCGACATGATCGCCATGGGCATCATCGACCCGGTGAAGGTGGTTCGCACCGCCCTGCAGGACGCGGCTTCGGTTGCCTCGCTGCTGATCACCACCGAAGCGATGATCGCCGAGATGCCCAAGGACTTCGCTGCACCGGCAATGCCGGGCGGCGGCGGCATGGGCGGCATGGGCGGTATGGACTTCTAAGAAGCCAAAAAGCTCGGTCCAGACTTCCCAGTCACGGACTTTGAAGACGGCGCGTCGGGCAACCGGCGCGCCGTTTTCGTTGCGTGGCGACATCTGCTTTACTGTTTCTCCAACTCCTGTAACTATAAATACCTACGTCATCGATGTTGTGACGGCGATCTCACGAGTATTGCACTCCGGTCTGACAATCATCCTCCCCAGGTATTTGTTCTGGGTGGATTTTCAACTGGAGACTCAATGCCATGGAACACGCTCGCGTCCATTCCGTCCTTCCCGCCTTCGTGCCGCGCTCAACCAGCTATGATGGCCGCTTCGGCCGCATCTTCGGCAAGTTGCCGCCGTGGGTCCCGCCCGGCGACAGTGATGCGGAGCGGGAGAAGGCAATCCGCGACTTCGCCACCACGCACATGTTCCTGCCCGAGGGTCAGCAGCCGGCGGAACATCCCGATCTGACTGCCGGCTACACCTATTTCGGCCAGTTCATCGATCACGACATCACCTTCGACCCGACCTCGAGCCTGCAGCGCCAGAACGATCCCGAGGGGCTGACCAATTTCCGGTCGCCGCGCCTCGATCTCGACAGCATCTACGGTCGGGGGCCGAACGATCAGCCCTATCTCTACGAGCGCAACGGCTTTCTCATCACCGGCACCGGCTTCAACAAGACCGAGCCCGACCTCGCCCGCCTCGTACCGCCGGGCGCCGACGGCAAGGAGCACGCCACCGCGCTGATCGGCGATCCGCGCAATGACGAGAACATCATCGTCTCGCAATTGCAGCTCGCCGTCATCCGCCTGCACAACGAGGTGCTGCGGCGGGTCCGCCATCTCGACGACCAGCGGATCGAGGCCGCTGCGAGCGAGGGGCGCAAGCTGGCTATCGACCCCATGATCCAGTTCCATGAAGCGCAACGCATCGTGCGCTGGTTCTACCAGTACCTGGTCTGGAACGATTTCGTCCGTCGCATCGTGCCCGACACCGTGTGGAGCGAGGCGCTCAAGCCGTCCGGCACCGGTTCAGGCATGAGCCTGGGGCTCAAGGACATCTACAACTGGAAGGTGCACCCCTACATCCCTGTCGAGTTCTCGGTGGCGGCCTACCGCTTCGGCCACTCGCTGATCCGCACCGGCTACCAGCTCAACTTTCCCCTGCAGGGCGGTGTCGGCAGCAGTTTTGAACGCCCGATCTTCGATCCGACGGGCGGCAAGGGGGACGATCTGCATGGCGGCCGGCTGCTGCCCGAAGGACACAGCCTGCAGTGGGACTGGTTCTTCGACATGGGGGCGCCGCCGCCATTCCCGCAGATGGCCAATGCTCTGGATGCGCGACTGGCGCGCTCGGTGTTCCACATTCCGGGCGACGACGTCGACATCCCCAATCCGCTGGCCATGCTCAACATCCGCCGTGGCTGGCGCTTCGACCTGCCCTCGGGCACGGCGGTCGCCCGGGCCATGGGTTTTACGCCCATCGCGCTCGATCATCCGATGGAGGACTCGCTCTGGGTCTACATCCTCAAGGAAGCAGAAAGGACGCAGGGTGGCCTGCGGCTCGGTCAAGTGGGCGGCAGCATCGTCGCGGCGGTATTCGCGGGCCTGCTCAAGGGCGATCCGCTCTCCTATGTCGAGCAGTTCCCCGAATGGACGCCGGCAGAAGAACCGGTGCTTGCCTTCGGCCCGCGCCGACCCACCCTGCCGGGTGACGACAAGACGGCGCTCGACACCTGGGACATCCGTGACCTGCTGGCGATCGCCAACATGCCGATCGGCGCCCCGCAGGTGGCCGCTGTCGCCAATGGCCCGTTGCCACCTGTCGACCTGAGCCAGCTCAAGCCCTGAACCGTCCTGCCTGCCGGCAGCGGGTCAGCGGAACACCAGCAGCCGCAGCGCCAGGATGATCGAGATGATGACCACCATCGGGCGGATCAGCCGGGCGCCGAAGCGGATGCCGATGACAGCCCCGAGATAGCCGCCGGCAAGCTGGCCGATCGCCATGGCAATGGCGATCGGCCAGATGACGTCGCCCGAGGGGATGAAGAGCGCCAGCGCCCCCAGGTTGGAAGTGAAATTGAGGAACTTGGTGTTGCCGGCCGCCCGCGTCAGCCCCAGCCCGAACAGGGTGACGAAGCCCATAGTCAGGAAGCTGCCGGTCCCCGGCCCGAAAATGCCGTCATAATAGCCGACGGTAAAGCCCATCACCGGCACCCAGATGGCAAACTTCAACCGCGCCTGGCGATCGGCGTCGGTCAGCCTGGGGGCAAAGGTGAAGTAGAGCGCGATGCAGATCAGCGCCACCGGCACGGCATAGGTGAGCAGCGAGGTGTCGATGGACTTGACCGTGAAGGCGCCGAGAAAGGACCCGGCAAAGGTCGCGACGATCGCCGGCAGCAAGTCGGGCAGCGAGACGTAGCCGCGCCGCCAGTAGGTCAGCGCCGCCATCGCCGTGCCGATGACCGACTGCACCTTGTTGGTGCCGAAGGCGGCAATCGGCGGCACGCCGGCCGACAGAAGTGCCGGCAGCGCGATCAGCCCGCCGCCGCCGGCAATCGCGTCAACGAAGCCGGCCAGCATGCCGACCGCGCCCAGCGCCACAAGGGTGAGAAGATCGACGGTCAATTGGGGCGTTGCTCGACCACAGTGGGTGCCAGGGATGCCCCTCCCCCTTGAGGGGAGGGGTTGGGGTGGGGGTCCATCGGGTGTCCACCGCACCACCCCCTCCCTCGGTCCCTCCCCTCAAGGGGGAGGGAGGTCTGAGAGGCCACCGAACGAGATAGGCAGAGGCCCACCTACAACAGCGTCGAAATGCCGGGCGGGACGCCGCCCATGATCGACAGCAGGGCTTCCAGTTGCGCCTTGCGCAGCGGCGTCCAGTCGGCGGTGCGCGAGACGATGAGGTTGGCTTCGGACTTCATGATCAGCCCGTCCTCGAGGATGCGCAGCGAATTGGCGGCAAGGGTCGAGCCGGTCGAGGTGATGTCGACAATCAGATCGGCAGAGCCCGCTGCGGGAGCGGCCTCGGTGGCGCCGGCGCTCTCGACGATGCGGTATTCGGCAATGCCGTACTGGGCGAAGTGACGGCGCGTCAGGTTGACATATTTGGTGGCCACCCGCAGCCAGCGGCCATGCCGGGCGCGGAAATCGGAGGCGACGTCGGCGAGGTCGACCATCTGCTGCACATCGATCCAGGCATCGGGCACCGCGACCACGACATTGGCCTCGCCAAAGCCGAGACCGCGGACGAACAGCACGTTCTCCTCGCCGTTCTCGGAGGCCTCGTGGATCAGGTCGGTGCCGGTGACGCCGATATCGATGCCGCCCAGGATCAGCTCGCGGGCAATCTCGGCAGCCGGATAGAAGCGCACCGTCACCTGCGGCTGGTTCTTGATCGAGCCGACATAGCTGCGGGCGCCGCCGGGGCGGGCAATGGTCAGGCGCGAGGACGAGAATGCCTTGCGCGTCAGTTCCTCGAGCCGGCCCTTGGAGGGAACGGCCAGCGTCAGTCCGCCGCTCATCGGTTGGCCTCCTTTTCCAGCCGTTCGGTCCACAGCGCACAGCCCGAGGCCGTCACCGGCTCGCTGGCGCCGAGCCGGTCGAGCAGCCGGTCATATTCGCCGCCCGAGGCGAGCACGTCGCCCTCGGCGCCGGTCATCTCGAAAACGATGCCGGTATAATAGTCGAGCCGCGGCGAAAAGCTGGCGTCAAAGATCACGTCGGCCTTGGGCGACAACGCCGCCAGCGCCGCGGCATGGTTGCGGACCTCGAACAGCGGCTCCTCGAAATCGAAGCCATAGGCGCGGCAGAGCGTGCCGATGGTGTCGAGCGCGCGCTGGGCGCTGTCGCAGACGTCGAGATAGTCGCGCAGCAGCTGCACCGTGCGCTCGGGGATCGGCGAGGCGTCGAGCGCCTGCTTTTCCAGATAGCGGTCGGCGATCTCCTCGGGGGTGCGCGAGCCGATCAGGCTGAGGCCACCCGACAGCATGGCGTCGGTGACGATCTCGATCATGGTCTCGCGCCCGTCCGGGGCCTGGCCACCGGTCGGCTCGCGCGGTTCGCCGAGCCGTTCCATCAGCCGCCCGAGCGCCTCGGGGTGGCCGAAGCGGTGGCGGATGCGCGAGCGCCAGGCGGGCGGCACTTCGGCGGCCTCGAGGAAGGCTTCGAACAGCCCGACGCCGCCCAGGCGGACATTGGGGGCGGTGATGTCGTAGATGGCCAGCGCCCAGCGGGCAAAGGTCAGCACCTGGTCGAGCGCCGCACCGGCATCGGGCTGGCCGAGCAGTTCGAGGCCGGCCTGCTCGTGCTCGACCGGAAAGCCGTTCTGCTGGCGGAAAATCGTGCCGAGGTAAGTATAGGCGGCGGGAATGCCGAGCGAGCCCTCGTCGAGATAGCCCTGGGCGATGGGCAGGGTGAAGTCAGGCCGCAGGCAGTATTCGACGCCGTTATTGGCGGTGGTCAGCAGCAGATTGCGTCCGAATTCCTCGCCGGCAAGGTCGAAGAACGGGCCGGCCGGCAGCAGCAGCGGCGGGGTCACGCGCGTCACCGTGCGCGATTCCACCAGCCGGACCAGTGCGGCGTAGCGTTCGGACGCAGACTTCACTTGCTGCGCTCCAGCCAGGCCTTGACGGCCGGCAGTTCCGAGATTTTCACGACGATATCGGCATCGGCGCATTCGAACTGGCCGGGGCGCTCGGCCTTCCATTCGGCATTGTCGGTGATGGCCTTGGCCTTCTCCTTGCCGACCACCAGATCCTTGATCTGCACGATGCCCTGCTCGCGCTCCTGCGTGCCCTCGATGATCACGGCAGGGGAATTGCGCTTGTCGGCATAGGCCACCTGCTTGCCGAAGTTCTTGGTGTTGCCCATGAACATTTCGGCGCGGATACCGGCCTGGCGCAGCCGCGAGGTGATTTCCTGGTAGCGCGGCGTCTGCTCCTTGTCGAGCACCAGCACCACCACCGGGCCGATCGGCTCCTCGGTCGCCAGGTTGCCGGTCATCTTGAGCGCATTGGCCAGCCGCGACACGCCGATGGAAAAGCCCGTCGCCGGCACCGGCTCGGAGCGGAATCGGCTCACCAGCCCATCATAGCGCCCGCCGCCGCCAACCGAACCGAAGACCACGTCCTGGCCCTTCTCGTTCTGCACCGCAAAGGTCAGTTCGATCTCGAACACCGGCCCGGTGTAATATTCGAGGCCACGGACGATCGAGGCGGTGATGTCGATGCGCTCGCCGTAACCCGAGGCCGCAAACATCGCGGCCATGGCGCGCAGTTCGGCAATGCCTTCGGCGCCGATCTCGGTAGCCCCCGCCGAGGGCTCCCAGCTCAACAGCGTCGCGTCGTAGTCGCCCACCGTCTGCTTGGCCGAGGTGGCGAGGAAATCGAGAATGGTGCGGATGCCGGTCTGGTCGAGTTCGGCACCGGCAGTGAAGTCGCCGCTCTCGTCCTTGCGGCCCTTGCCGAGCAGCAGTTCGACGCCCGGCAGGCCGAACTTGTCGAGCTTGTCGATGGCGCGCAGCACCGTCAGGCGCCGTGCGGCATCGTCGGCAGCAACGCCGGCCGCCTGCAGCACGCCATCCAGCACCTTGCGGTTATTGACCTTGACCACATACTTCCCGGCGAGGCCGAGAGCATCCATGGTGTCGGCCATCATCATGCACATCTCGGCATCCGCTTCCGGACCCGCGGCGCCGACCGTATCGGCATCGAATTGCATGAACTGGCGGAAGCGGCCGGGGCCGGGCTTTTCGTTGCGGAACACATAGCCCGCCCGGTACGAGCGGTAGGGCTTGGGCAGGTCGTTGAAGTGCTCGGCAAAGTGACGGGCCAGCGGCGCCGTCAGGTCGTAGCGCAGGCTCATCCAGCGCTCGTCATCGTCCTGCAGGCTGAACACGCCGGCATTGGGCCGGTCGGTATCGGGCAGGAACTTGCCCAGCGCATCGGTATATTCGAACAGCGGCGTCTCCACCGGATCGAATCCATAGCGCTCGTAGACCGCCTTGATCCTGGCGATCATCTGGTCGACCGCGGCGATTTCCGCAGGCAAACGGTCTTCAAAGCCCCGCGGGAGCCGCGGTTCGATGCGTTTGGTCTTCTCGTTCATTGTCCGGGTCCAGATTCCGCTGCTTGTTAGCGGAAAGGCCCAATCGAGACAAGGCGAACGGCCATGTTGCGGATCGGCAACAAAATCACGCCACTGCGACAGCCTGTCGCATCTGTGCTTGGCGGCGGCCCCCGAACGGGCTAGAAGCCGCTCGTCCGAAACGCCAACCCAAGGAGGATTGCATGACCCATCGTCTCGATACCTTTATGTGTGGCGGCTCTCTCGGCAGCGCTGGTCAGCGACACTGATTGTCTGCGGCCCCGCCGCTGACTGACCGCCACACTCCCTAGACTACCGATCCAGACCGACTCCGAAGACCCGCGACCTGTCGCGCGTCCCGGGGTCCCATCACCCGACTCTCACACTACTGGAGCCGGCGCGGCAACGCGTCCGGATGATCCCATGACTCTGCTCTCGGAAGACGAGAGCCGTTTGAAGCGCGACCGCCGCAAGCGCAGTCCGCCCCTACGTGCTCTCCAGATGCTGCTCGCCATCCTCCAGGCCAGATCCGCCCTGCGGCGGATCACCCGGCCCAAACGGACCCGGCTCAGCGACATCCCGCCCTATCTCCGGCGCGACCTCGGCCTGCCCGAGGCCGACAACCGGTTCGATGCCGTCGGCATCCACATCGCCATCCTGACCTATCTGAGGCTCAAATGACCGAACTGAACATTGACCATTCCCTCCGCACCGCCAGCGCAACCCCGCGGCCGCGTCTCCGCATGGCCGTCGTCGCGGCAGTCGCCCGCCTGATGTCGAGCCGCCCGCTGGCCACCGGCCACACCGGCACCAGCGCCCGCGGCTCACCCCCGGGGTCCGAACACCTCCGCCGCGACATCGGCTTCCCCACCGCCCGCGAAGAGCAATGGTGGCGCGCCATGGACCGCTGGTGAATTTTGGGGGGGCGGCATCGCTGCTGCCCCCCTGCACATATCGCCACTTCACTCACCTTTTTGGGTAGCCAAACGGTTTACGTCATCTCTTATATACATCGTATGAAGTTAATCGGCCATTTGCACCCGCGCGCTAGTCTCTTGAGAAAGGAGGCTCCGCATGCGGCTAATGATCGTTGAGGACAATCGAACGAACCTAATGGTGCTCAAGGGTATCCTGGAAAAGTTTCCGGGCTGCACGGTCGAGGCGTTCCTCGATCCGCTTGAGGCCTTGGCCCGGGCCGAGGTCCGGTTGTTCGATCTGATTCTCGTGGATTACATGATGCCGCATCTTGATGGGCGGGCATTCATTACCCGGCTCCGTGATCAGGAAGAATATCGTCACATTCCGATGGTAATGATCACCGCTGACGGGAACCGTCAGACGCGCATCGATAGCATCGCGGCCGGTGCGACCGATTTCCTCAACAAGCCTGTCGATCCTGTCGAACTGCGCGCCCGCATCGGCAATCTCCTGCTGCTGCGCCGGCAGCAGATAGTGCTGGAAAGCCGGGCAGAGCTGCTGGCCGACGAAGTTGACCGTGCAACTCGCGAGCTCGCCGACAGCCAGGAGGAAATGATCTGGCGACTGTCGCGGGCACTGGAATATCGGGACACCGACACCGGCGATCATACCTCACGCGTGGCTTCCGTCGCCCGGCTGATCGCCGAGGATCTTGGGCTGCCTAAGGATACCGTTCGTACCATTTATCTGGCGACGCCTCTGCATGACATAGGCAAGGTCGCAATTCCCGACGCCATCCTCTCCAAACCTGGACGGCTGACGACCGACGAGATGCGTGTCATGCGCACACATGTGTCCATTGGTGAAGCAATCCTTTCCAAGGGCATGACCGAACTGGTGCGGACGGCGGAGCGGATTGCTGCCTCGCATCACGAGCGATGGGATGGCACAGGGTATCCCTATCGCCTTGTCGCTGAGGCGATCCCGATTGAGGGCCGCATCGCCGCCATTGCGGATGTGTTCGACGCTCTCTGCAGCGCTCGTCCCTACAAGGCGGCATGGACTTTGTCCGAGGCGCGCAGCGAAATCCAGCGTGGTGCCGGCAGCCAGTTTGACCCAGGCTGCGTCGCCGCGTTCGAGCATCGGTGGCCGGATATCGCCAGACTATACTCAGGCACCGACGCCGCCCGTACCCATCCCCTCTCCCTTTCTGCATAGGATCAACACATGCGCGTTTCTCTTCTCGCTGGCGCCCTGGCCGTGCTGCTATCGACGGCGTCCGGCCTCGCCGCCGAACTTGCAAAGCCGACCGGCAAGGTTGTGCTCCATGTTACTGGTCTGATCGGCAATACAAATGAAGGCAATGCCGCTGCCTTCGACATGGCGATGTTGGAAGCCCTTCCTGGACGAAGCACCATCACCAAGACGCCATGGTACGACGACACCAAGACTTTTGAGGGACCTCTTGGGATGGCACTCCTCGAGGCAGTCGGCGCCAGCGGCACAACGCTCAGGGTTATCGCCCTCAACGACTACGTGACAGAAATTCCTGTCGCGGATTTCCTCGAAAATCCGGTGATCCTGGCCATCAAGCTCGAAGGCAAACCGATGTCGGTTCGCGAAAAGGGGCCGATCTTTGTCATCTACCCGTTCGATGAAGTCCCGAAGCTGAACAATGAGACCCACTACGGCCGCTCTGCCTGGCAGGTCAAATCGATCGAGATATTTTAGCGGCTCATGCGTTTCAGCAAGACAGCAACGTTCTGGCGGCGGCTGCTGCAGCCTCGGGCAATCGCTGGCGCCCTCCTGACATTTGCCGGGCTAGCTTTTCTGGTCAATTTGGTCGGCCTTTTCATCGTGCTGAATGAGCGAGGACGCGCCAGCATTGATGCCGTGCGCGAAGATACAGTCTGGGCGGCCTACCAACTTGAGCGGGAAACCAACCGCCTTCATGACGTTCTGGTCGCCGGGCCGGCGGAGAAGGACAGCTGGGTGGCCGATGCCATCGAGCGCTATGACATTCTCTACAGCAGAACGGCCCTGCTGACCGAAGGTCAGATGGCCGCACGCTTCGGTGAAGTGCCGTCGCTGTCGCAGCAGGTTGCTAGGTTGCGGGCCATGATTGTCGATCTTGCACCGGTCTTTGACAATCTGGCTGCTGACCTGAGCCCCAAGTTCCCTCCGGCTTTGAGGAGAGTCCTTGGTTGATGTTTTGGCCCTATGCGGCCTGCTTTTCCAGTGCCAGTTGCGTGGCGAACTCGTTGGGCGTGAGATTGCCCAGCGAGGAGTGTGGTCGCTGGGTGTTATAGTCCTCCTTCCATGCGCTGATCCGGTCCCGAGCCTCAGCCAGTGACGAGAACAGCGTCTCGTTGAGACATTCATCGCGGAAGCTGCCGTTGAAGCTCTCGATGAGGCCGTTCTGCATGGGCTTGCCGGGAGCGATGTAGTGCCAGTCGATCTGGCGGTCCTGGGTCCAGCGCAGGATCGCCATGCTGGTGAACTCGGTGCCGTTGTCGCTGACCACCGTCAGGGGCCGACCGCGGCGAGCAATGATGGTATCGAGCTCGCGCACCACACGCCTACCCGAGAGCGCGGTATCGGCGACCAGAGCCAGGCACTCGCGCGTATGATCGTCGACGACGGCCAGCACCCGGAAGCGGCGACCATCGGTGAAGGCATCGGAGACGAAGTCGAGGCTCCAGCGCTGGTTCGGCTGGTCCGGCACGATCATCGGGCGCCTCGTGCCCAAGGCCCGTTTGCGACCGCCGCGCTTGCGCACCTGCAGTCTCTCCTCGCCATAGAGCCGCCTGAGCTTCTTGATGTTCATGTCGATGCCCTGCCGCTGCAGCATCACGTGGATGCGGCGGTAGCCGAACCGCCGGCGTTGTGACGCGACTGCCTTCATCGCCTCACGCAGTTCCCGATCGTCCGGCCGCAGGCTGCGATACCTGACACTCGATCGGTCAACTTCGAGAGCTTCACACGCCCGCCGCTGGCTCACGCCATGCACCAGGCAGGCATGGGCCACCGCATCCCGCTTCGCGTCGGGCGTCACCATTTTTTTGCAGCGACATCCTTGAGGATGGCGTTGTCCAGCATTGCCTCGGCCAGAAGCTTCTTGAGCCGAGTGTTCTCGTCCTCGAGTGCCCTCAGCCGACGGGCATCGGACACTTCCAGGCCACCATACTTGGCCTTCCACTTGTAGAAGGTGGCACTGCTGATCCCATGCTTGCGGCACAGGTCGGCCGTCCCCAGCCCGGCCTCCTGTTCCTTCAAGATCGCAATGATCTGCTCTTCGTTGAACCTGCTGCGCTTCATCCGTCCGCCCCCTAATGCGGCGGACTCTACCAAAATCTGGAGGAGATCCAGGGGCTCAGGTCACTGCCAACGGAGAACTGGGCGCAATTGCTCCCGACAAACTGGCGAGACAAGTCGAGTCGATAGAGCGCAATGCTGGCCAATTTCTCATCGCCACCAATGCACTTCATGGACAGGTCAAGGTTGCCGAGCGCGCAGAAGTCATCGGCTACTACAACCAACTCGCATGGAGTGCAGGTGGGCTGGCGGCCACCTTCGCTCTGTCCATTGTACTGCTGGTGTCTCAGCTCCGGCACATTCGTCGGTTAAGCGACAAATTCCAGCTTGCCGCACGAGAGGCGGAGAGCGCCAGTAGGGCAAAGTCCACCTTCTTGGCATCGATGAGCCATGAGATCCGAACACCGCTCAATGGCATTCTGGGCATGACGGACCTGCTCAACGACGCCAATCTGACTTCGGAGCAGCGTGCGAAGGTGGGCATCATCCAGCATTCGGGCGACGTGCTGCTCGATGTCATCAACGATATTCTGGATTTCTCAAAACTGGAGTCGGGGGTGATTGATCTGGCGGTAGCAAGCTTCCCGCTGGCGGAGGTCATGAACGCCATTGAGAAAATGATGCTGCCGAGAGCTGCCGCCAAGGGCCTTCAGATGAGCGTCGAATATCCCGATCTGAACGTGACAGCCGACGCCGCAAGATTCCGCCAGGTGATAATCAACCTCGTCGGAAATGCCATCAAGTTCACCGAAGAGGGGACGATTGAGATCATCGCCAGGATCGGCACGGACAGGACGGGAAAAGAACGAATGCACGTCAGTGTTAGTGACACCGGCATAGGGATGTCGGATAAGACCTTGGCCGGGTTGTTCAACGAATTCGTACAAGGCGACCCCTCGATCAGTCGACGCTTCGGCGGCACAGGTCTCGGACTGGCAATCTGCAAACGGCTGGTCGAGGCGATGGGCGGCAGCATTTCCGTGGTCAGCCAGGAAGCTGTGGGCAGTACGTTTTCCCTGCAGTTTCCCTGCGAAGTTGCACCGGCGCGCGGGGAGCCCTCGGCAACACCCACCAATCGTCACTTCGCCGGTCACGTGCTTCTGGTTGAAGATAACCCGATCAACCGCCAGGTTGCTGAAGGACTTCTGACCCGGATCGGCATGACGGTGAGCCTCGCAGCGAATGGCCTCGAAGCCGTCAACCTCATGCACCGTCAACAATTCGACCTGGTTCTGATGGACATGCAGATGCCGGTAATGGACGGACTGACGGCCACCCGCACCCTTCGCGCCGAAGGCTGCACCACGAGGATTGTAGGACTGACCGCGAACGCCTTCGCGTCCGACAAGGTTGAGTGCATCGCCGCCGGCATGGACGATTTTGTCACCAAACCAGTGTCTCGTGCCAAGCTCGAGAGTGTGATCGACGCAGCGGGCTTGACCGAGAAGAACCCTGCAACGCCGAATGGCCGACTCGTCGCAACACGAATTGACACCGAGCAACAACAATCGCTTATCGACGAGCTCGGTCAGGAGCAGTTCGACGAACTCCTGAACTGTTTCTATGATGATGCAAACGGCCTCGTCGCGCATGCCGAGGACAGCACCAGCGTCTCGGACGCCGTGCGCGCGCTGCACAATCTCAAAGGAATGGCCTACACACTTGGCTTGCTAGAAATCGGGGATCTGGCGGCCACTGCCGAGCAGAGCTGCCGCAGCAAAGCCGCTCCCGACCTGGTCATCCTGAAGACTGCCCTGGAGCGTTTCAGTGTGCCATCGGCCGTGGGACAACACGCTGCCTGATCGGCAAATTGGGGCACGCAAGCAACTCGGAAACCCTTCCAGGGCGCTGGACCCCGCGGGGATGTAGGTCACCCAGTAACGAAGCCACCCCTGCCCCCTCTCGCCTCATGATGAGCCTGTCGAACCACGAGGCGCTGCACCGGCCCGTTACCGCGCCCGACCTCGTCCTTCGACAAGCTCAGGATGAGGTCT